>CBDBIA010000004.1:0-2911150 GCA_965205875.1 Phototrophicaceae bacterium | reverse complement strand
CCCTTCGGCTTCCGGGTACACATTGTGCGCAGCGGCGAAACGCTGTTCAATATCGCGCTGAACCATGGCCTCACGACCGAGGACCTGATTGACGCCAACAACCTGCCCGATCCGGACCGTCTCGACGTCGGCCAGGAGATCGTCATCCCGCCTGGCGGCTAACGGCTGCCGGTCACGGTTGCCGCGCGCAGGCGGATGTCATCGAAGCGGGCGCTGGCCCGGCGCACAGTCGCGCCCAGCGCCACGGCCAGCTCACCACTGTCGAACTCGTCGTCAAAAGCCTCGGCCACGAACACGTCATTGATGAAGAAGGCCAGGTAATTCTGCGCGCACACGATGCGCAGCTGGTTGGCGTGCATGCCCTGACGGATGACGCTGTGGTAGCGCCAGGGCACCAGCTCGAAGAGCTTTTCGCGCGCGGCGCCGGCCACCTGGATGCTGAATTCACCGCGGCTGGAGAGCAGGAACCAGTAGCCGTTGCCCAGCTTGTCCGCCCGGCACAACAGCCCGAAGCCGTTGCCGAGCAGGCCTTCCGTCTGACGAACCGTCGCATTGATGAGGACGTCACTGTGCGTCAGGTTGTTGCCGGCGGTCAGATAGCCCAGTTCTGGCCCCACGCTGAGCGAGAGCGCGTTGCCCTCCAGGCTGGCGCTGGCAATTTCTTTCGCCGAGATCGAAGAGGTCCCAGGTTAAGGCTCGCTGAAAGGTGTAGTTTGCCAGCTGCGCGCCGGCGCGGACGCTGCGCGACGGCCCGCGCACGCCCATGACAGGCTCGATGGCCGGCGCGCAGGCCACCAGCAGCAGCGAGGCGCACAAGGATACAAGCGCTGTTCGGCGCCACAACCTGCCGGGCGCACCATGCCACAGCCCCGGGATCAGGATTGGTCGAATCCATTGCTGAATAGCCGCATGAGTGTATAATCGCAGTGCATGCCGGCTATCGCCAGGCGGGACGGGATTCGGACAATCACCCATGATTGAAGTCGTCATTGACAGCATTCGCGTCAGCCTGATGTCGCAGGAACGCCTTGTGGTGCTGCTGGACCCGGACAGCGACCGCTACCTGCCCGTCTGGATCGGCCCCTGCGAGGCGGACGCCATTACGCTCGAGTTGCAGGACAAGGCGCGACCGCGCCCGCTGACGCATGATTTACTGCGTAACGTAATTGACAGCATGGACGGCAAGGTGCTGCATGTCATCATCCGCTCGCTGCGCAAGGACATCTTCCACGCGCACATCGTCATCGAGGCTGGCGAGCGCAAGCTGGATATCGACTCGCGCACCAGCGACGCCATCGCCCTGGCCGTGCGCACCCGCTCCCCGATATACGTCGAGGACGAGGTCATGCGCGAGGCCGGCATCCGCCGCGAGGGCGACATTGAGGAAGAGCTGGGCGCCGGCAACGAAGACAACGGGGACGAGGCTCCACTGAGCGTCTTTGAAGACTTCCTCGACACCTTGGACCTCGATGACCTGGAAGACGATGACCAGACGCCCGCCTGAGCCAGCTTAAGCATCAGGCCGTCATGAGCGATCCTCCGCCTACCGAACATCAGGAACGCAGCACGCCCTTCAGCCCGGAGGCCGAAGAGGCGGTGCTGGGCGCCATCCTCAGCAACCCGGGCGCGTGGTTCGGCATCGCCGCCTTCCTGCAACAGGACGACTTCTTCCTGCTGCGCCATCGCTGGATCTGGGAGGCGATGCAGCGCATCTCCGAGCGCAACGAAAACCTCGACTTCCTCACAGTCGGCGAGGAGCTGGCGCAGCTGGGGCACCTGGAGGAAACCGGCGGCACTGCCTGGCTGATCCGCCTCATCAACAACACACCCACTTCGGTGCACGCCGAAGTCTACGGCCGCATCGTCCAGCGCGCCGCGCTGCGCCGGCGCCTGCTGGCCGCCGCCGAGTCGATCCGCGGCGTGGCGATGGACGAACAGCAGACGATCGAAAGTGTCATCGAGCAATCCGAGGCGCTGGTCTTCGAGGCCACCGAGAATCGCACGCGCCGCGACCTGCTGCCCCTCAGTGATGCCATCAGCGACTACTACGAACGCATTGAATATCTCATCCGCCACAGCGATACGCCGCTCGGCCTGCCCACCGGCTTCCGCGCCGTCGAGCAGTTGCTGGGCGGCATGCAGCGCTCGGACCTGCTGGTCTTTGCCGGGCGGCCGGGCATGGGCAAGACCAGCTTCATGCTCTCGGTGGTGCTCAACGTTGCCCGCCTCGGGAGTCGCGTGGCCCTCTTCACGATGGAGATGGGCGTGGAACAGATCGTCCAGCGCCTGGTCTCGATGGAGACGGGCATCAACATGCAGCATCTGCGCCTGGGCCAGGTCAGCCCGCAGGAGCAGGCGCGCCTGCTGGAGGCGATGGGGCGCCTCAGCGAATTGCAGATTTTTGTCGATGACACGCCGGCGCTGAACCCGCTGGAGCTGCGCGCCAAGTGCCGCCGCATGCACCTTGAGCACGGCATTGACCTCATCCTCGTCGATTACATGCAAGTTGATGAACGCGGGCGGCGCCTACGAGAACAACCGCGTACAAGAGATCAGCTACATCAGCCGCAGCCTGAAGGAACTGGCACGCGAACTCAACGTGCCGCTGCTCTCCGCCGCCCAGCTTTCGCGCGCGGTCGAGCAGCGTCAGGACAAACGGCCGCAGCTGCGCGACTTGCGCGAATCCGGCTCGATCGAACAGGACGCCGACATTGTGATGTTCCTCTATCGCGACGAGGTTTATAACGAGGCGACCGAGATCCCCGGCCAGGCGGACATCATCGTCGCCAAGCATCGCAACGGCCCCACCGGCACCATCTCGCTCTTCTTCGACAAGACCATCACGCGCTTCCGCGACGTCAACGCCCAACGCATCGAACTGGGGCGCAACTGATGCAGACCTTCGCCGGCTTCCGCGCCGGCCTGAGCCGGCACACGCCGCTGCCCGCCAGCTTCTTCAGCGAGTTGCTGCCGCTGATCGACGACCTGGCGGAACTGCAACTGACGCTCTGCTGCTGCCGCGCGCTGGCGCAGAAAGATGCGCCCCTGCGTTACCTGCGCCTGGCGGAGCTGCAGGCAGATGCGCATTTGCTGGCCGCCCTGCAGCGCAGCGCGCCCGACCAGGCACCAGGGGATACACTGCAGCTGGCCCTGCAGCGCGCCCTGGCCCGGCGCAGCCTGCTGGCTGTGAGCGTCGGCGCTGAAGAGGAGGCGCAGCAGCTTTACTTCCTCAACAGCCCGGCCGGTCGTGACGCGGTCGCGCGCATCGAGGCTGGCGAGTGGCTGCCCGGCGACGCGCAGCACCCGGTCGAACTGATGCCGGAGCGCCCAGGCCTCTTCCGCCTCTACGAGGCCAACGTGGGTACAATCACGCCCATGCTCGCCGAAGAGTTGAAGGACGCCGAGGCCAGCTTCCCGCGCGCATGGCTGGAGGAAGCCCTGCAGCTGGCCGTACAGCACAACAAACGCAACTGGCGCTACGTGCGCGCCATTCTGGATCGCTGGGACAAAGAGGGACGGGATCGTGGAATTGCCGGACGAGCCGCCGGAGAAGATGGACGACGCTTCGTCAGCGGGCGCTATGCCGAATTCATCGACAGCTGACCCGGAGCGTTGCGAGCGTTGCGGCGAACTGCCGGTCTGCGGCGGCCTGGGCGTGCTCAGCCACGACGTGCCCTACGACCATCCCGACTTCGGCAAACTCTTCCGTTGCCCGCACCTCGGCGCGGCCAGCGACGAGGAACGTCAGGCCCGGCTGCGGCGGCTCAGCAACATGGAGGCCTTCGCCGACAAACGCTTCGACAACTTCGAGGTGCCGCGCAGTCAGATCAGCGCCGGTGAAAACAAATCGCTCATATTCGCCCGCGACAGCGCGCGCAACTTTGCCGAAGAGCCGACGGGCTGGCTCATCCTGAGCGGCACCTTTGGCAGTGGCAAGACCCACCTCGCGGCCGCCGTCGGCAACGAACGTCTGGCGCAGGGCGACGTCGTCCTCTTTATCACCGCGCCGGACCTGCTCGACCATTTACGCAGCACCTACGGGCCCACCTCCGAAGTTGGCTACGACGAACAGTTTGAGCGGATTCGCAGCGCGCAACTGCTCATCCTCGACGACCTCGGCGCCGAGAATCCCAGCCCCTGGGCCGGCGAGAAACTCTACCAGTTGCTCAATCACCGCCACAGCCGGCGCCTGCCCACGGTCATCACCACCAACGTCGATCTCGACAGCATTGAGGGCCGCATCCGCAGCCGCATGCTCGACGAGGAGCTCTTTCGCCACGCCAGCATCTCCGCGCCGGACTACCGCACGGAGACCGGTCTGCGTCAGCAGCAGCTCACCAACCCGAGCCACTACCGCGACATGAGTCTCGACAACTTCGACGTCAGCGGCGGAGCCAGCACTGACGAGCGCAAGAACCTGGAAAAGGCGCTCCGGGCTGCACGCGCGTACGTCGAAAACCCCGATGGCTGGCTGGCACTGCTCGGCAACTACGGTTGTGGCAAAACACATCTCGCCGCCGCCATTGCCAACCACCGGATCGACCGCGGTTTCAAGGTCGTCTTCAGCACCGTGCCCGACATGATGGACTGGCTGCGGGTGTCCTTCAACAGCGGCTCGACGCTCAGCTTTCAGCAGCGCTTCCAGATGCTGCGGGACGCGCCCCTGCTGGTGCTGGACGATTTGCCCGCCAGCCAGGGCACGCCCTGGGTACGCGAGAAACTGTTTCAGCTAATCGAGTATCGCTACACCGGCCAGCTGCCCACTGTGTTCACCAGCGCCAACCAGATCGAGCAGCTGGACGAGCGAATCGCCACTCGCCTCTACGACCGGCGCCGTTGCCGCATCCTCGCCATCACCGCGCGCGCCTACGCAATGCGCAACAAGGACAGCGGGCCGCGACGATGAGCATCAGCGACCGGGTCAGCAGCGCGCGGCCGGTCGCCACGCGCGGTCGCATTGAGGAGCTGCTCTGCAGCAGCGGGCGAGTAACCACCAGCATGCACTGGGGCGACACGGCGAACTGGCTGCGCGAGCATCCGCAATGGACGCGCGCGCTCTGGCGCGACGGGCAGCTCGCGGGCCTGCTGGCCGGCACAGCGCCGCTCTCGGGCAACAGCTGGCTGCGCATCTGCGCGCTGCAGGATGGCGCGGACGCCCGCGCCAGCTTTCGGGCGTTGTGGCTGCAGCTGCGCGCGGCCCTGCAAGGGGCAGGCGTCATCCAGGTCAACCTGCTCTGCGGCCAACAGGACTGGCTGCGCGACTGCCTGCCGGACAGCGGTTTCCGTCGCAGCGAAGAGGTCATCAGCCTGCGCCGCGCCTTCACGCTGCCCGTTCCTCCCGGCGACGACCTGGCGCAGATCCGCCCGGCATCTGACAGCGACCTGGAGGCCCTGCGTGAGCTCGACGCAGCTGCCTTCGCGCCGCGCTGGCACCTGTCTGATGGCGAAATGCGACGCAATCTGCGGCGGGCGGCCTGCTTTACGGTCGCTGTGGCGGAGGGGCGCATCTGTGGCTTTCAGATCACGACGCGGGGCGCATTCGATGTACATCTGGCCCGGCTCGCGGTCGCGCCGCAACATCAGGGCGCGGGCCTCGGCAGGCAACTGCTGGCCGACGCAATCCGCCGCCTTGCCAGCCGCAGGCTCGACTCGCTGACGGTCAACACCCAGGCGGACAATTATCGATCGCTGCGCCTCTACCGGCGTTTCGGCTTCCAGCGCAACGGCGACGATTTTACGGTCTGGTCGCAGCCGCTTGACCAGGCAGGCGAGCCATCATGAAGAAGATCTTCCGCGCCGAAGACGCCAGTCTTGACGACCTCGCCGGACGCCGCACCGGCATCATTGGTTACGGCAACCTGGGGCGACCCTTCGCGCTCAACCTGCGCGACAGCGGCCTGGACGTCATCCTCAGCGAGCGCGACAGCGAACGTCAGGCGCTGGCGCGGCGCGAGGGCTTTCGTCCCGTCCCCCTGCCCGACCTCGTGCGCAGCGCCGACCTCATCTTTCTGTTGCTGCCGGACGAATTAATGCAGACCATATTCCTGCGCGACATCTCGCCGTGGCTGGCGCGCGGCGACATGCTGATCTTCGCCAGCGCCAGCAACATCGCCTTCGGCTTCATTGAGCCGCCGCCCATGGTCGACGTGGTGCTGCTGGCGCCGCGCACGCTCGCCGTGGCGGTACGCGAACGCTACCTCGCCGGCCGCGGCTTCTTCAGCTTTCTGGCCGTGCATCAGGATGCCAGCGGGCGCGCCTGGCGCAGTCTGCTGGCTCTGGCCCGGGCTATCGGCTCGCTGCGCGCCGACGCCGGCGGCATCGAAATCAGTTTCGCGCGCGAGGCCGAGCTCGACCTCTTCATGCAGCAGGCCGTCATGCCGGTGTTGCAATACGCGCTGCAGACCGCCGGCCAGGTGCTGATTGACCACGGCTATCCGCCCGAGGCCGCCTTCATCGATCTGTATTTGTCTGGCGAACTGGAAGACCTGTTGCACCGCGCCGGTCGCGAAGGCCTGTTTCCGGCCCTGCGCACCATGTCGCTCACCAGCCAGTACGGCCTCTTCAGCCGCCTGGAGCGCTTTCAGGACAATCGCCTGGCGACCCTGATGGGCCTGACGCTGGAAGACATTCGCAGCGGCACATTTGCGCGCGACTGGGCCAGGGAGCAGCAGGACGGCTTTCCCCGTCTGCTGCGCTTGTTGCGCAAGCACGCCGGGATGGAACTGTGGCAGCTGGAACAGGAAGCGCTCGACCTGATTTACCCGGAGCGGGAGCGAGACACCGGCGCCTTCGACGTGCGGCCGCGCGGTTGAACAGGCATTTGGAGTGCAATGGACTCAACTGGACATACTGTCGGCCTGGCGCCACTCGTACGCTGGCGTGAGTGAATGAAGAGGACAATGTCATGAGCGGAAATGGCAACAGGCAATCCGGGAACGAAGCAGCCAGCTTTCGCCTGAAGGCCGGCCTGGCACAGATGCTCAAGGGCGGCGTGATCATGGATGTGGTCACCCCCGAACAGGCCATCATCGCCGAGGAAGCCGGCGCCTGCTCCGTGATGGCGCTCGAACGCGTCCCGGCGGACATTCGCGCCCAGGGCGGCGTGGCGCGCATGAGCGACCCCGGCATGATCAGCCGGATCATGGAGGCGGTCTCGATCCCGGTCATGGCCAAGGTGCGCATCGGCCACTTTGTCGAGGCGCAAATCCTCGAGTCGCTTGGCGTCGATTACATCGACGAGAGTGAAGTGCTCACGCCCGCCGACGAGGAACACCACATCAACAAGGACAAGTTCAGCGTGCCCTTCGTCTGTGGCTGCCGCAACCTCGGCGAGGCCCTGCGCCGCATCGGAGAGGGCGCCGCCATGATGCGCACCAAGGGCGAGGCCGGCACCGGCGACGTCGTCGAGGCGGTGCGCCATGCGCGCGCGGTCGGTGGCGAAATCCGCCGTCTGACCAGCATGGACGAAGACGAGCGCTTCAGCTACGCGAAAGAGATTCGCGCGCCGCTCAATCTGGTGCGGGAAACGGCGCAACTGGGCCGCCTGCCGGTCGTCAACTTCGCCGCCGGCGGCGTGGCCACACCGGCCGACGCCGCGTTAATGATGCAGCTGGGCGTGGACGGCGTTTTCGTCGGCTCCGGCATCTTCAAGAGCGGCGACCCGGCCAAACGTGCACGCGCCATCGTGGAGGCTGTGACACACTATCAGGACGCCGACGTACTGCTGGGCGTCAGCCGCGACCTGGGCGAGGCAATGTCCGGCATCGCCGTTGGGCCGGAGGATGTCGTGCTGGGCAAGCGCGGCTGGTAAAGGCGCGGCAGTCTCGCAACTGCAGAATCCCCTTGTCGACCGGAGTTCCACAGGACTTCCGGTCGACTTTTCTTGCCGCTCGCGATGCAGGTCAGCAGCACGCGCGCGCAGTGCCCTGCCACCAGCCAACCGATATTCTCATACAGCGTTTCACAACACAATCACAATGCCCGACGTATGATAGACTCGCGCTCGCATCCGTAACGAGACAACAAGGAGACGATGGTGTTGATTCTGCGAAAGCTCATTCTGCTCATCCTGCTACTCGCCGTCAGCGGCGCCGGCGTCCACGCCCAGCAGTCATTCGATCTGGAGGCTTCACTGCCCCTGACGCCGGACGTGCGCCAGGGCGTCCTGGAAAACGGGCTCACCTTCTACATCCAGCATCATGAGCAACCGGCCGAACGCGCAGAAATGCATCTCGTGCTGCGCGTTGGCGCCTTGCAGGAGACGGAGGACCAGCTGGGCCTCGCCCATTTCCTTGAACACATGATGTTCAATGGCACCGAGCGTTTCCCTGCCAACGAGCTCGTCGACTACTTCGAAATCAACGGCATGCAATTCGGCCCTGATCTCAATGCCTTCACCAGCCACGGGGCGACCGCCTATCTGCTCAGCGTGAACTCCGCGGATGCCGAGCTTTACGACACGGCCTACGACGTGCTGCTTGACTGGGCGGTCAACGCCACGCTGGACCCGGTCGAGGTCGAGAAGGAAGTCGGCGTCGTCGTCGAGGAGTGGCGCCAGCGCGGGCAAAATGCCTCAGGCCGCATCAACGAGAAGGCCTGGCGGGTCATCTTTGGCGAGGAGTCGCGCTTCGTCACCCGCGACGTCATCGGTGGCGACATGAGCGTCGTCAAGCGCGCCTCGGTCGACGAGCTGCGCTCCTTCTATGAAACCTGGTATCGCCCGGAGCTGATGGCCGTCGTCATCGTCGGCGACATCGACGTGGACGACGCCGAAGCGCGGGTACGCGAGCATTTTGGTCCGCTGGGCAACGCGCCGGATGCGCCAGCGCTGCAGGAATACGACGTCGAGCCGCATGGCGACACGCGCATCGGCATCATCACAGATCCGGAATACCCGGCCACGGCCGTCCAGTTGTTGCGCAAGGTGGACAGTGACGGCCTCGTGACCATTGGCGATTATCGTGATTACCTGGGCAACAGTCTGTTTTACGCCATGCTGAACGAACGTCTGCAGGAACGCCAGCGCCAGGAAGATGCGCCCTTCCTGTACGCCTCGGCCTTCGGCGGCGGCGGCACGCTGGGCAACGTTGCGTTACATGGCTTCAGCGCCGGCAGCAGCGAGGAAGGCGTGCTTGACGCGATCTCCGCTGTGCTGGGCGAAGTCGAGCGCGTGAGGCGCGACGGCTTCAGCGAAGGCGAACTGGCCGACGCAAAGGCGAACCTGCAGCAATCCTACGACAACGCCTACGACGAGCGCGAATTCCGCAGCAATGAATCCATCGCCAGCGAATATCGCCGTCATTTCCTGGATGACGAAATCTCTCCTGGAATAGAAAAGGAGCTGGAGCTGCTGGCAGAATTCCTGCCGCAGCTGACGCTGGAATCGATCAACGAACTGGCGGACGTCATGCTGCAGAATGAAGACCGCGTCCTGCTCGTAATAGGGCCGGAGCGCGCCCTCGACGTGCTGCCGGACGAGGAAGCGCTGCTCGCCGAACTGGCGGCGAGCCACGAGGTCGCAGCCTATGAGGAAGTGGTTGCGGTCGATGCGCTGCTGGAAACGCCGCCAGAGACCGCCGCCATCGTCGCCGAGCGCAGCATCGATGAGGCCGAGTGGCCGCTGACCGAGTGGACCTTCGCCAACGGCGTGCGTCTGCTGCTGATGCCGACGGACCTGGCCGAAAACGAGGTCGTGCTGGCGGGACTGAGCCCCGGTGGCAGTTCCCTGCTGAGCGACGAGGAATACCTGGGCGGCACTTTCGTCAACAGCGTCGTGCACCAGAGCGGCATCGCTGAACTCAGCCAGGATCAGCTGGAGCGCTATCTGAGCGGACGCTCGGTCGGCGCCGGCCTTGGCCTTGGCGGCACGCACGAGCGCGTCAGCGGCTTCGCCAACAACGACGAACTGGAGACACTCTTCCAGCTCGTGTATCTCTACATCACGCAGCCGCAGCTGGATACAGGCGCCTTTGAAGCCTCCCGCGCGCGGCAGATCGAGGCGCTCAGGAACCGCGACCTGAACCCCATCGTCGCCCTCAATGACGCCATTAGCGAACTGATCACCGGCGACAATGAGTCGCCGCGTTACCGGCCCGCCACCATTGAGGAAATGGAAGCGCTGGATGCCGACGTCGCCTTCGCCAGCTGGCACGCGCGCTGGCAGGAAACGGGTGACTTGTCCTTCGCGCTCGTCGGCAGCTTCGCGCCGGATGACGTCCGTGAGCTGGCGCAACGCTACCTCGGCAACTTGCCTGGCAGCGGCGTGAGCGAAGCGTGGGTCGACCGCGATCTGCCCTTCCCCGACGAAATCCGCGCGCGGGATGTTTACGCCGGCCTGGAGGAACAGGTCATCTTCCTGCTCGCCTATGGCGGGGCCTATGAGGGGGACAAACAGGACGCAGCTGCCATGCGCGCGCTGGGCGACATCGTGGAAATGCGCGCCGTCGAGGACCTGCGCGAAGACCTGAGCGGCACCTATTCGCCCTATGCCAGCGCTTCGGTCAATGAAATCCCGCGGCACAGCTTCATCCTGCAGAGCGTCTTCTACACCAACCCCGAGAAGTATGAGGCGTTGCGGGCGGCCACCTTCGCCATCCTGGCAGACCTGAGGGCCAACGGCCCGACGGAAGAGGAAGTCGAGAGCGTGCGCGCGCAACGACTGAACAACCTGCAGGAAGCGCGCGAGGAAAACAGCTACTGGCTGGGCAGCTTGCGCCGGGTGATGATCGGCGTGGAGGACGATTACGGCTATACCACAAGTTCCGCGACACTCTGGGAAAACCTGAGTGCTGCGGCCATCCAGGAACAGGCGGAATTCGCCCTGGGCAGCGAGACCTACCTGCTCGCAACGCTCTTTCCCGAGGCGCTTGACCCGGAGGGTGAGGAGTAGAGCGAAACTGAAGGGTTTTCCCTGAAGCGCTCGCATGAATGTTGAATGCATTCGCGACGACAACGAGGAGAATTGAATGTACAAGGTTTCAAAGTATCCGCAGGGGACATTTTCCTGGGCGGAACTGGTCAGCAGGGAGGGCGAGAACAGCAAGCAGTTCCTGACCGGACTCTTTGGCTGGTCCTACGTCGACGTTGCCATGGGCGAGAGCATGCACTACACGATGTACTCGCAGGACGGGGAGTACGTCGCCGCCTCGTTCCAGATGGATGAGGAGAGGTTTCCACCGGAAGTACCGTCACACTGGAACAATTACATCACAGTTGATGACGTTGACGCCATTGCAACCCGCATCGGGGAACTGGGCGGAAAGGTGTTGGCAGGGCCCTTCGACGTCTTCGACTCCGGCCGCATGCTGGTGCTGGCTGACCCTTCCGGCGCGAATGTCAGCCTTTGGCAGCCGCGCTCGCACATTGGCGCCGGTCTCGTCAACAGCGCGGGCGCCATGTGCTGGAATGAACTGGCCACGCCCGACAGCGAAGCGGCGCAGGCGTTCTATGGCGCCTTGCTCGGCTGGGAATTCGCGGCGGAAGGGCCGCCTGGTTACATGCTCATCCGCAACCGTGGCCGCAACAATGGCGGCATCCTGCAGATGACCGGCGAGTGGAAGCTGCCGGACGGCAACTTCATGCCCGCGCACTGGGGCGTCTACTTCTCCGTGGCCGATATCGACGCAGCCGTTGAGAAGGTTGGCGCCCTGGGTGGCGAGGCCATGTACGACACGATGGGTGCGCCTGGCTTCGGCCGCTTTCGCGTCATCAGGGAACCGGCCGGCGCCGTGTTTACCATCGTCCAGCTTGACGAACCGGAACCCTGGAGCGAATAACGCTTGCCAAGCGAGCGCTGACAGTAGAAATCGTAAGTGTGTGCACACTAAAGGGGCCGCCGGGATGGCGGCCTCTGGTTTTCACAATTACGCGACTCCCTTGCAATTCATTCATTGTGCCTGTCGGGGAATCGTCAGGACGGTCAGCTACGAATAAATTTGTTCGATCTCAACTGCGCCGGTGACGCAGCGCGTCGAGGGCGACGGCCAGCGGGCAGAACGTCACCTGGCGCCGCGTCTGCTTTGCCGCTCCCGCAGGCACAGTGTTACAATCCGCCCACAGTTAAGAATAGCGTTCGGAAATCGTATGTCAGAACAATTGCTGCGCGCCATCAAAAAGGTGCAGTCTGAAATAGCGCAATACCCGGAGGCCTTCCAGTTGGAAGAACAGACCATCCGGTCCCTCATCGACCCCGTGCTCAACGCGCTCGGATGGCGTGTAAACGAGGTCGCCCGCGTCCGCCAGCAATTCCGCGTGGGTCGCGGCAAGGTGGACATGGCCCTGATGCGCGATAACAAGCCCGTCGTGTTAGTTGAGGCGAAGGCTCTGGGCACAGGTTTTGGCGATGACGAAATGGACCAGCTCAGAGATTATTGCTACAACGAAGGCGCGCAGACGGCCCTGCTCACCAACGGCGCGGAATGGCGCGTTTACAGACCTTGGCTGAAGAATCTGACATTTGAGCAGCGAATGCTGTTTGCCCTGCGCCTGGACCAGCAGGACGCCGTTGATGTTGCCGCTAAACTCTCATTGCTGCACCACGACAAAATTGAACAGCTGCCAAAGGAAGACCTGCGTATCCTGCTGGACGCGTACTGGGATTCTTATGGCAAGGAAGAATTACTGAATGCTTTTTCCGGGACCCTGCGCGAATTCCTTGTCAAGTGGAGCGACAAGAGTCCGGGCGAAATCCCCGCTGGCAAAGTAAAGACCTGGTTGCGCAAGAAAATGTATAGTGGCCAGTTTACCGCCTCGACACAGACCGAGCAGCGCAAGCAACCACCACCCGTCCCGCCGAGAGGTTATGCCGTCATCATTGACGGCGAACGTTTTGCAGTTCGTGCGATGACGGAAGCAATGCAATGCATCGCAAACTGGCTCATTCAACGCGGGCACGTAACGCGTGAGGAATGCCCGATTACATTAAGCGACAGGACAAGAAATCGTTACTTCATTCACACGAGCCCAAAACATCCGGATGGCAACAACTTCAGAAGCAGCATGCCTCTGGCCAACGGTTTGTATCTAGAGGCGCATCCAAGCCGCTCGCAGAACATCGGATACGCCTATCGCCTGCTCGCACGATGTGGCTATCCCAAAGACATTCTGCAATTTGCAGGATTCAATGGATGAGACTGGCGCCTCAGCTCCTCCGGTGCCTTAAGGCGTCCAGCGCGACGGCCAGCAGGATGATGAGGCCCTGGAAGATGTCCTGGTAGAAGGGCGCGACGTTCATCAGGTTGAAGCCGTTCTCGATCAGGCGCAACAACATCACCCCCAGCACGGTGCGCCACACGGCGCCCTCGCCACCCATGATGCTGGTGCCGCCAATGACCACGGCGGCGATGGAGATCAGTTCCAGGCCCTGACCGGCGTCGTTCTGCGCCTTGAGGAACTTGGAGGCCGAGAGCACGCCCGCAATGCCGGCCGCCATACCGCTGATGCCGAAGGTGATGGTGCGCACCAGATCGACGTTGATGCCGGAGAGCCGCGCCGCTTCCGGGTTGTCGCCGGCGGCGAAGATGTAACGTCCGAAGCGCGTGCGGAAGAGGATGAAGGACAGCACCAGCGCAAAGCCCAGCCAGATGAAGACGGTGTGGCGCACGTCCAGAATGTCACCGCGAGCAAGTTCGCGAAAGGCGCGGTCCGTCACACGCACTTGCTCCGCCTGGGTGATGTACAGGGCGAAGCCGCGAAAGACGATGCCGGTGGACAGGGTGGCGACGAAGGTGTTGATGCGAAAGAAGGTCACCAGCACGCCGTTGAGCAGGCCCAGCGCCGCGCCAACGGCGATGCCGACCGCCCAGCCCATCCAGGGCGCCGCCGGCGCGAAGGCCTCGTTCGTGCCGAGGTCGCGCGCGACCATGGCGGCCACCACGCCGCTCATGGCGAAGATGGCGCCGGTCGAGAGGTCGAAGCCGCCGGCGATGATCACCACCGTGGCGGCCACGGCGATCAGGCCAATCTGGTGGGCCTGGTCGAGAATGTTGAGCTGGTTGCGCAGCGAGAGGAAGGCATCGGTCTGCCAGGTGAGCAAAATGTAGAGCAGGAAGATGGCGAAGATGATGCCGTAATTGAGCAGGAAGGCGCTGATCGTGCTGGCGGAGCGTTCACTGCCTGTGGTGGTTTGCTGCGTCACGAACGCTCTCCTCCGGTTGCGGCTGGCTGCAGGGTCTCCGCGCCGAAGGCGGCGCGCATGATGGCCTGCTCGTTCAGCGATCCATCCTCGTCAACCTCGACTTCCGCGACGATGTGGCCCAGGCGCATCACCAGCGCGCGTTGGGCAAGGCCGACAATCTCCTCGATTTCAGAAGTAATGAGCAGGATCGCCACCCCCTGCTCCGCCAGCGCCGCCACCAGCTGATAGATCGCGCGTTTGGCGCCGATGTCGATGCCGCGCGTAGGCTCGTCCACCAGAAAGACGGCCGGCCGCTCGAAAAGCCACTTGCCGAAGAGCACCTTTTGCTGATTGCCGCCCGACAGCCGGTTGACGATCAGTTGCGGCACCGGCGGCACCACGTTCAGCATTTCCAGCAGTTGCTGGATGCGTTCGGTCTCGCGCGCCTGGTTAATAATGCCGCCGCGGCCCACGATACGGCGCATGTGCGGCAGCGACAGGTTGTTGCGGATGCTCTGTTTCAGCAGCAGCCCCTGTTCCTTGCGGCTCTCCGGCAGCAGAAAAACGCCGGCGCGGATCGCATCAGCCGTCGAACGCAGCTGCACAGGCTCGCCACGGACGAAAAACTCGCCTGCCTCCGCCTCAATCGCGCCGAACAGGGTACGCGCCAGGCGGCTGCGGCCGCTGCCGACCAGGCCGGCCAGGCCCGTGATTTCACCGGCGCGCAGCTGCAGGTCGATGCTGCCGAGGCCGGGCGCCTGCAGCCCGCGCACCTCGAAGACGACCGGCGCTTCCGGTTTGCGCGGCAGCCGCGGCGGATACATCTCCAGCATGCTATGGCCCAGCATGGCCTCGACCAGTGAAGGGGTCGTCTCTTCGGCCGTGGGCGCCGTGCGCACGATGAAGCCATTACGCATCACGGTGACCACGTCCGCCAGCGCCAGCACTTCCTCCAGGAAGTGTGAAACGTAGACGATAGTGTGGCCGCTGCGTTGCAGGCTGCGCACAATGTCGAGAAAGATGCGCGTCTCGTCATCGGCCAGCATGGCCGTCGGTTCGTCCATGATGATCAGGCGGGAGTCGCGCGCGATGGCCTGCATCACCTCGACCTTGCGCTGGTCGGCCATGTGCAGCCGCCCGACTTTCTCGTCCGGATCCAGCTCGAAGCCGGTCAACTCGACGAGGCGTTCGAATTCGGCCAGCATCTTGCGTCGCTGCATCACGCCGGCGCGGCAGATCTCCTGGCCCAGCAGCACGTTGTGCAGCACGCTCTGGTTATTGAGAAGCGAGATTTCCTGGGTGATGGTCGTGATGCCGTCGCGCAGGGCATCCTGGGGATGCGTGTAGCTGCGGGACTGGCCACGAATGAGAAGCTGGCCCTCGTCGGGGCGCTCGATGCCGCTGATGATCTTGCCCAGCGTCGACTTGCCGGCGCCGTTTTCACCAACCAGGGCGTGGATATCGCCCTGGTTGATGGTGAGATCGATGTCCTGCAGCGCCTGAACCGCGACGAAACGCCGCGAAACGTTGCGTAGCTCAACGAAGGGAGTCGTGGTCAAGGCGCTGCAGTCCTGTCATTACCACTGAGGCGTGAAGTCTTCGTAGTTGTCCTTGGTGATGATGGGCCCGCTGGCCGGGAAGGGCGGCGCCTGATCATACATGTTGACCGAGCGGATGAGGAGGTCGCCGGAGATTGCCTGCAGCGCCATCTGGGCCGCGATCTGCCCGTTGGTGTAGGGGATATTGGCCACCGTGGCGAAGAAACGACCTTCCTTCACGGCATTGTAGCCATCAATGCTGGCGCCATTGCCGACCAGCGCCACCTGACCGGTCAACCCGGCGTCTTCCACTGCCAGTTCGGCACCGAGGGTCATCTGGTCGCCAACAGATGCGATGACGTCGATGTTGGGGTTGGCCTGCAGCATGTCGGTGGAAACCTCAAAGCCATGCTCATTGGTGTAGGAAGCCGCCTGCAGGGCAACGATCTCAATGTGGTCGTGCGTATCCAGGATGGCTTCCACGGCCTGGAAGCGGTCCAGATCCAGCGGGAAGCCTTCGAAGCCGATCATGAAGGCCACTTCGCAGGGATCGACGTCCGCGCAAGCCATCACAATAGCCTGGCCGATGTGGCCGCCGTCGCCATCACCGGTTCGCGCGATCTGCCCGGCCACGTATTTGTAGGGGACCAGGGTCTTGCGGTCGGCGTTGATGGCCGCATCAAGGGCGATGACCGGCAGGCCGGCCTCCCAGGCCATGTCCACGCCCACGGTAATTCCAACACCGTCAACGGTGTAGAGGATGATGGCATCGAAATTGCCGGATGTGATGGCGTCCTGAATCTGGTTGATCTGCTCTTCCAGAACGAAGCCAGCGTCAAACTCTGCGATGGTGCCGCCGGCGCCCTCAATAATCTCCTGCACGCCCAGCGCCGCATTGCGGACATACTCGTTGTTGCTCAGCGGCAGCAGCAGGGCGATAGCGGGGCCATCCTGGGCGGCGACCGGCATCAGCGTAACCAGTAACATGGCCAGCAAGACGGTCAGTGAAAACTTTCTGCGCATAACAAATGCTCCCTTTCATGCATGAAATTCCGCGCAAGTGTACTTCCTGGCCGCAGTCGTTGCAAAATCCATTGCAAGGTGTCAGGCTGGACGGCGTTTACTATTCAGCCACAGGAGGCGACCGTGATTCGGCTCACCGTGCTTTACAATCTGCCGCCCGGCAGCGACGAAGAAGCGTTTTTGCGCTGGCGTCTGGGCGAGCATCAGGAGTCCAACGCCTCGCGGCCGGGCGTGTTGCGCACTGACTTTGCGCAAGTCACGGAGTCGCCGCTGCCCGGCCAGGGGCAGGCGCCCAACGCCCTGCCCTGGCGCTTCATGACTGTGGCCGAATGGGGAACGCGCGAGGAATTTGAGGCCAGTTTCTACAGCCCGGCAACGCAGGCCAACCTCAAGGTAGACGTGGAACGCATCTCCGACGCCGTTTTCCTCGTTACTGAAATACTGACCTCGACTGACAACCGCGAGGAGTCTTCCTGACATGCCGTCCGCAAAACGACTGCAGCATTTGCAACAGATCCTCAGGCAGCAGGGCCTCGACGCCGCCGCGCTCATCCCGGGCCCCGGCTTTCAGTACCTGACCGGATCCGTGCACCACGTCATGGAACGGCCGATTGTGCTGTTTGTGCCGAGCGAAGGCCGACCCGCCATCGTTATTCCCTCGCTGGAGGCGGACTTCTTCGCCAGCAAGGGCTTTGATGCCATGCACTTCCGTTGGGCCGACGCCGAGGGCTTCGACGACGCTTTCGCCGGCGCCCTCGCCCAGCTGGAGCTGCTGGAAGGTCGTATCGCCGTCGAGGGGCAGTACATGCGCTTCTTCGAAGCCGAGGCGATCAGCCGCCAGGCGCCCGCTGCGCGGCTGGTCGAGGCCCAGGAGCTCATCGCCGGCATCCGCCTGTGCAAGGAAGCGGGCGAAATCGAGCTTCAGCGTCGGGCCATTCGCATTTCCGAGGCCGCCCTGCAGCACGTTATTGAGACCCTGCGCGAAGGCATGACAGAACGCGAAGTGGCGAACATCCTCATTCACCGGATGAGCGAACTGGGCGGCCACGGGCTCGCCTTCGAGCCGCTGGTGCTGGGCGGCGACAACAGCTCGCGTCCGCACGGCAAGATCCGCGATGACGTGCCGCTGCAACGCGGCGACTCGTTGATCTTTGATTTTGGCACCACCATCGAAGGCTATACGGCGGACATCACGCGCAGCTTTTTCATCGGCGAAGCCAGTGAAGAGTCGCGCGCCATTTACGCCACCGTGCTGAATGCCAACAAGGTCGGCCGCGAGTCGGCGCGGCCCGGGATGGCCTGTGGTGAGCTGGACGACATCGTGACGCAGGCGCTGCAGGACTCCGGCTACGGCGAATACATCCTGCACCGCACCGGTCACGGACTCGGCCTCGACGTCCATGAGGCGCCCTGGATCACGCGCGGCAACGAGGCGCTGCTGGAGCCGGGCATGGTCTTCACCATTGAGCCAGGTCTCTACGTGCCAGACGTGCTGGGCGTGCGCGTCGAGGACAACGTGGTCGTCACCGAAGATGGCATCGAGTCCTTGTCCTCATTCCCGCGTGAACTGCGCGTGATCGGCTAATCGGCTGCGTCGAAGCGTTCCAGCAGAAAGGGCGTGACGTCGAAGGTGCTGGTCCTGCCATCACAGATCTGCTCGGCGACCAGCTGGCCGCCCACCGGCGCGTTCATGATGCCCTCGCCGCCCCAGCCGCAGTTGTTGATGAAACCGGGCACTTGCGCCACCGGCCCCAGAATCGGGCTGCCGTCCGGCGTCAGCGGCCGGATGCCGGACCAGCCACCAACAATCGGCGCCTCAGCCAGGGCCGGCGCATTGCGCAGGGTCATGGCGCGCACTTCCGGCCAGAAGTCCATGTCTGGTCTGTCCTGCACCGGCGCGTTTTTGCGTGCGCCCATTCCCAGCATGACCACATCACCCGAGCGTCGAAAGTACCAGTCTGAGGCTCCGTCATACAGCAGACCAGGAAACGACACCTGCCTTGACGGCTTTACCAGAAATATGTTGCGCACGCGGTTGCGGGAGGGAATGCGCAGGCCGGCCCAGGCAGCCACTTCCCGAGCGTCAGAACCGGCGGCATTGACCACGTAACGCGTTGCGATGCTGCCGGTCTCCGTCTGTACCGCCGCAATGCGTCCGCCCTGCAGTTCCAGACCGGTTGCGCGCCGACCTTCATGGATGGCAACGCCCATGGCCTGCGCCGACGTGCGCCAGCCAAGCAAGATGTTGGGGGTATCCAGCACACCGTCAGCCGGGCCGTAGACACCAAAGACCAGCTCTTCCCTGGCCACTTCAGGCACCCGGCGCGCAATCTCGGCGGGCGTCAGAATTTGTGTTTCAGCACCAAACTTCCGGCGCAGCACCACAAGGCGACGCTGCCCGGCGGCGACCGCCGGCGTGACCAGGGTCATAGTGCCGGTTCGGGTAAACCCCGGGTCAAAGCCGGTGTCATCAAGAAAGGCCGCATAGCGCACGAAAGTGTAGCGGGAAAACCTTAGCTGCCATTCTTCCCACAGCTGGTTCATCAGCATGGAAGCGGACCAGCGCGACGAACCACTGCCGACCGTGGATTTCTCCACCAGGGCGACGTTGCGAACGCCGAATTTCGCCAGATGCCAGGCTGCGCTGAGCCCCTGAATACCGGCCCCGATGACCACGACGTCGGCGGTCTCCGGCTTGCTGTTCACAGGCATTTGCGGCTCCCTTGTGGCATACTCCCGCGCGCGAGCATAGCCCGCCAGGAGGCAGTCATGCAATTCCAGCAGGAAGCAGAGAAACTGTGTCAAGAGCTGTTCTTCATAGATTCCCATCACGACATATTGATGGACGTCCTTGCCCGTCATCACCGGGGCGAACGCGGCGCGCTCTCCGGCTACTGGGCGCCCCTGATGCGCAAGGGCGGCATCGACGTGCAGGTGCTGCCCGTCTACGTCGATGACCGCTTCCTGCCCGGCCTGGGTCTGCGCGAAATCCTGCGCCATCTGCAGGCGGCGGAAGAGGACATCGCCAGCGACGACAGCCGCATGGAACTTGCGACCGGCGTGGCGGAAATCCGCGAGATAACAGCCAAAGGCAAGATCGCCGGCGTGCTGGCCCTGGAAGGCTGCGATGGACTCGGAGGAGATTCCCGCGTCCTGCGCGCGCTCTGCCGTCTTGGCATTCGCATGGTCGCCTTCACCTGGGAACGGCGCAACGCCTTCGCCGACGGCACCGGCGTCCGCAACCCGGGCGGGCTCACAAGTGCCGGGCAGGAAGCATTGCGCGACCTTTGCCAAAACAACATCATCTTTGATGTCAGCCACCTGGCCGAACCGGGCTTTTGGGATGCGATCGACATAGTCGAGGGGCCGCTGATCGCCTCACACAGCAACGCGCGCGCGGTCTACGATCATCCGCGCAACCTGAGCGACGACCAGATTCGCGCGATTGCTGATTGCGGCGGCGTCATCGGCCTCAACTTCTACGGCGGCTACATCGACGATCCGCCCACTTGCGCGCGCATGGCCGACCACCTGCAGCACATGGTCGACCTGGTCGGCATCGAGCACTTCGGCATCGGCACAGACTTCCTCGAAGGCACGCTGCGCGAAGTGAGCAAGCTCGCCCTGGTTGAATCATCAATCGGCCCGGACATGCTGGACAACTGGATTGAAGACTGCCAAAGCGCGGACCAGATGCCGGTTTTCGTCGCCGAGTTGCTGAAACGTGGCATTTCGCGCGAGGACCTGGCGGCCCTGCTGGGCGGCAATTGGCTGCGGGTCTTCGAGCAGGTCTGGGGCTGCTAGCCGGCGGTGATGCCGCCGTCCACCGGCAGCGCGACGCCCGTCACAAAGCTCCCGGCGGCGGAGGCCAGCCAGTAGATCGCCTCGGCCACCTCTTCCGGTTCGGCGATGCGTCCCAGGGGATGTTTCTCCGCCCAGGCTACGGCCGCGCCGGGGCCATGCTGCTCCCAGGCTGCCGCGATCATGGGCGTGCGCACGCTGCCCGGGCAGACGCAGTTGACGCGAACGCCTTCGGCCGCGTGGTCCAGCGCCATGGCGCGCGTCAGCTGCACGAGTGCGCCCTTGGCGGCGCAGTAGGCCGCCGAGCCGGCGAAGCCCACAAGACCGGCATAGGAGGCGACGTTGACGATGTTGCCGCGCGTGGCCAGCAAATGCGGCAGGGCCGCGCGGCTGAGATAGAACGCGCCGTTCAGATTGACATCCATCATCTCCTGCCATTGGGCCGTGGTGAGTTGTGCCACGGTAAGCCGGCGTATAATGCTGCCGGCGTTGTTGACCAGCACATCCAGGCGTCCAAAGCGCTCAACAGTTTCTGTTACAGCGCGGTCACATTGCGCGTCGTCGCGGACGTCACAGGGGACGAAGTGCCCCTCTGCCCCTGCCGCGTCGAGCAGCCGAAGCGTTTCCTGCGCCGTCCCGGCATTGCGCGCGGCAATGGCAATCGACGCGCCAGCGCGAGCAAAGCGCAAGGCGGTGGAACGACCAATTCCAACATTGCCACCAGAGATCAGGATTACCTGCGGCTGCGGTATGGCTTCGTCAGTCATTTGACCCGAATCCCTTAATTCCGGCCCGTCGCCGGGCACACACATCGCGCTTGCGCACAATCCTGACCATCGTCCCGCCATCCTGCCTGGTCAAACCCGCGCCAGACGTTCATCACAGTAGTGTAGTCAGGTTGCTCGTACACCTCGGGAGCCACGCACACACCAGCATGCCTGGCAAGAAACATCATATCTTTTTTTGAGCACTGTGCGTGCCTGCGTTAGTATTCTCGCGGAGTACGCCGCATGAGGTTCGGGGAAAGTGGCAGAAGAAGCAACTGCTTCACCCAAAATTGAGTTGGTTGCCGTCCGCAAGACCTTTGCCACAGCGCAGGGTCCTGTCGCCGCGCTGGAAGAAACGAACCTGAAAATCGCCACCAACGAAATCGTTTGCATCGTCGGGCCATCGGGCTGCGGCAAATCGACCCTGCTAAATCTTGTGGCCGGTTTCCTCGCGCCCGGCGCTGGCAGTGTTCTCGTCGATAACGCAGCGGTGGCCGGGCCGGGGGCGGAGCGAGCGGTCGTCTTCCAGCAGGATTCCATATTCCCCTGGCTGACGGTGGCGCAGAACCTGGCCTATGGCCCGGTCGCACGCGGTTTGCCCACCAATGAAGTTTCGCCCATCGTCGAGCGGCTGCTGGCCCTCGTCGGCCTGGCAGAATATCGCGATCTCTTTCCGTTACAGCTCTCGGGTGGCATGAAAAAGCGCGTCGACCTGGCGCGCGCCTACGCCAACAAGCCAGCCATCATGCTGATGGACGAGCCCTTCGGCGCGCTGGACGTGCTGACCAAGGAGAAAATGCAAATTGAGTTGCTGCGGCTCTGGCAGGATGAAGCGCTGACCATCCTCTTCGTAACGCATGACATTGAAGAAGCGCTCTTCATCGGCGATCGCGTGGTCGTGATGACGCCCCGCCCCGCGCGTGTGGCGGCGGAGGTTGCAGTGCCCTTTGAACGCGAACTGGACCCGCGCCGCAAGACCAGCGCCAGCTTTCAGGCGCTCCGTCAACAGTTGATGGACATACTCAGCCAGAACGAAACGGAGCCTGCCGCCTGATGTTGCCGGAAGAGGGCGTACGCCAGCGAATGCGACGCATGCGCATAGTCAGTCTGGCGTCGATCGTGCTGGTCCTCCTCTGCTGGTACCTCGTAACTACGGAATGGGAGCTGGTCTCATCGCTCAAATTGCCCGGTCCGGAACGCGTTCTGGATACGCTGGTGCAGGTACGCAGCACGATAGTGCGCCAGGCTCTGGTAACCTTCTACCGAGTGGGTTTAAGTTTCCTCGCCGGTTCGGCGCTGGGAGTATTGGTCGGCCTGGTGATGAGCCGTTTTCGCGTGGTATTCGCCTTGCTGGAGCCCCTCCTCGAATCGCTCCGACCCATCCCGCCGATCGCTCTCATCCCGTTCTTCATTCTGTGGTTCGGTATCGGCATGTTCGGGCAGGTCTTGCTGGCCGGTCTGGGTTGCTTCATGGTCATGGTAGTGAGTACCATCGAGGCGGTGCGCAACGTTCCACGCATTTACATTCAGGCCGCGCGCGCGCTCGGCGCAGAGCAGGACCACATCTACCGCACAGTCATCCTGCCGGCCATCGTGCCCGAGCTGATCGCCGGATTGCGTGTGGCGCTGGCGCTGGCTTTCGGCCTGATGATCGCGGCGGAGTTGATGGGCGCGCAAGAGGGCATCGGCTTCATGATTATGGTCGCGCGTCGCAGCCTGAATACACAGACCATCCTGCTGGGCATCATCATCATCGGCATCGAGGCGGCGCTGGCGGACCGGCTGCTTTACTTCTTCACCCGCCGCCTGACGCGCTGGACAGAACGCGATGCAGAACGCTAGCTTGCCAACACAAGTTTCACAAATGAGGTTACCCTCTGGCAGAATGCCAGATCACTGTTCCTAAAGGAGGAAGTAATGCACGTAAAGGGAGCTCGCGGGATTCTGCTCGTGTTGCTGGTGGCTGTTTTCGCCATCGTCGGCGTGCAGGCCCAGGACGAGATGGTCAGCGTCCGTTATGGCGTATCACCGTTCCAGGATACGCTGCTGCCCGTGCTCGGGCAGGAATTCGATTGGTATGCAGAAGAAGGACTCGACGTCGAATTCGTCATCCTCGGCTGGACGGAAGTCCAGGAAGCTCTGGCCGCCGGTGAAGTTGATGTCGCCATCAACAACATCTCCTCGGTCATCGCCACCTACGATGCGTTCCAGTTCGCATACGTCTACGGCTTCAACATCTTTGACGCCGGCGCGGCCCTGATGGCCAGGCCTGAATTCAAGTCGGTTGAGGAATTCGAAGAAGAAGGGATGGAGCGCGCGGATGCCGTGGTGGCGGCCCTGCAACAGATGCAGGGGCATACCGTCGTTACCACCGGCAATACCGATATGGGTCAGGCGGTCGTTGGTTCGGCGGCGCGCGTCGGCCTGGACCCGGACAGTGACATCACCATCGTTGACCTGAATCCGGACGAAGGCCTGGCCGCCTTCCTCTCCGGCACGGGCGATTTCTACCTGGGCGGAATCCCGCAGCGCACGCGCGCGACGGCCGAAGGGTTCAAGCCGGTTGTCGTCGGCGCAGACCTGGCGCCGCCACCGCTCAACGGCATCATCACCACGCCGGATTACGCTGACGAGAACCAGGAAACCTTGCTGAAACTGCTGCGCGTCTGGTTCCGCATCGTCAACTTCGTTGAAGAGGACACGGATGAAGGCGCAAGTATCATCCTCGATATCCTCAATGCCCAGACCGGCGCCAATATGGACGTTGAGGGCTTCAAGGTATTCTGGCAAGGATACGAGCACTACCCGCTCAACCCGAGCGAAATCGAGCGCGACATCCTGTCTGAGGATGGCTACAGCTACTGGCGCGCGCGCTGGGACGACACGAATGACTACTTCGTGAACGTCAGCGGCGTCATCAGTGAGCCGGTGCCCACCGAAGGCGTCTTCCTGATGGAAGAAGTCCACGAAGCCTACGTGGAAATGTTTGGCGAAGAGGATGCAGAAGAAGAATAGCTCACGACAGCAAGAGGGGTCGCCCGGGCGGCCCCTCCCTTGCATGAGTAGACAACACATGACCATCATCGACGCGCACATGCATTACGGCACGGACCCGGCCATCGCCGAGCATCTCATCGTGCCCTACGTGCAATACGACGAGCCCGCATCCATCATCCGCATGCTGGATGACTACGGCCTCGACCGTGGCGTGCTGCTGCCACCTGACCGCATCCTCAACCCGCCGCACGATACCGACTATCGGGAGGCAAATGAGGCCGTCGCGCGCGCCGTCGCCACCTACCCGGAGCGGCTCGTCGGCGCGATCCGCCTGAATCCGCTCTTCGGAGAGGAATTCGTCCGGGAGACGGTGCGGTATTTCGTGGAGGAACGGGGTCTGGGGGGAATCAAGATGGTCGCACGCGCCGACTTCTACAATCCGGCAAGCCTGCGCGTGACAGGCCCGGTCTTTGAGGCGGCGGCACAATACGACATTCCCATCCTCTTCCATTCCGGGCATCCCAGCCGCGATTTGCCCTCGCTGCAGGGATACGCGGCGCGCCAGTACCCGCAGGTGAAGGTCATCATCGCGCACATCGGCTTGCACGATTACCTGACGGAGACCATCCTGGTCTGCAAAGAGGCACCCAATGTTTTCGCCGACATGAGCCAGGCCTGGCCCTACGATATCAAGGCCTTCGTGCGCGCTGTTGGCGCCGAACGCCTGCTCTACGGCAGCGATGCGCCCTTCCAGTCGCCGCTCGTGGAACGCGTCAAGGTAGAGGAGTGTCGCTTCAGCGACGCGGAGCTGGAGTTGATCTTCCACCAAAACGCCGAGCGCATCTGGGGCTTCTCCGCCGAATCAACATGAGCGGAGCCACACCCGGGTTTGATGTCGTCGCCGTCGGCTCCTGGACAAATTTTGACCACCTGCTTGAGGTAACTTCTTTGCCCGCGCCGGGCGACACGGTGCAAATTAGCAGTCCTGTCGACGAAGTGGAGCGCGTGTATTTCGGCGGTTGTGCGCCCAATGTGGCGGTGGGCGCCGCGCGTTTGGGAGCATGTGCAGCCCTGGTGAGCGTGGTCGGCGATGACTTCCGCACAGGTGGCTACACAGCCTGGCTGGATGAGCGCGGCGTCGATCAGCGGGCGGTGCAACTCATCGCCGGCGAGCGCTGCGGGCATAGTTTCCTGTTCCGCGATGCCGACGGGAATTCCGTTTGCATTTCGCAAATTGGTGTGGCCGCGCGCCAGGAAGAATTCGCGCCTGATTCGGCCATCATTTCAGCGGCAAAAGTGGCCGTCGTCACCTGTCGCTTCGACCGCTTCACCCTGCGCGCGGCAGAATTGGCGCGTGCGGGTGGCGCCCTCGTGATATTGAGCGGCGCCCTGGCGACGGCGCCTGAACTGGCTGCTGCCTTCATTGCCACATCAGACATTCTGGTCTGCACCGGGCATGAACTGACGCAACTAATCGCACTGCTGGTTTGTGATGAAGCTTGTGCGCTACTGGAAATGGGGCTTTCAGCCATTGTCCAGACGCATGGCGCGGCAGGCGCCAGCTGGCAGACGACAGGAGCCGGCGCAGCCAGCCCGGCCATCGCCTCACTCCGCGTCGTCGACCCCACCGGCGCCGGTGATGGCTTCGTAGCGGGTCTGGCGGTGGGAATGGCGCAGGGGCTGGCGCTGCCAGCCGCCATGCGCCTCGGGGCAAGCGTTGCCAGCTTTGTTGTGGAAGCCGTCGGTTGCCAGACGAGATTGCCGACTATGTCAGAGGCGATGGCGCGCCTGGCGAAACAGTAAAATCGGAGTTCAATGCCGCCCCGTTTTCGAGAATGAACCCCACAGGCAAGGGCACAAGGATCAATTCCGGTCGGCGGTTCCCGGTAAGCAAGCGTCCATAGCCCTTGATGAATCCCTGCCCCACGCTATCGCCAGGGCATTCCACGAGATTCGACATATCAGAAGCCACGCGCCGCGGAACGTAGCCCTGCCGGTGCCCGGCATTCACGAGGTTGGTGCCGATGACACCACATAACGCAAAGTCCCGGCACCAGCATGGACGATCTCTTCCCGGCCAACGCCCGCGTCATCCCAGCCCGCGCAGGACGTTCATCGCTGTCGTGTAATCGGGATGCTCGTGGACCTCGGGAAGATATTGCACGTAACAAATGTAGCCCTCGTCATCGACGACGAAGAGGGCCCTGTGCAAAATCCGCAGTTCCGAGATAGATGTGCCGTAGGCCTGGCCAAAGGAACCGTCGCGATAGTCTGACAGCACGACGTTGCGGGAGACGCCGGCGTTGGCACACCAGCGGTCCTGCGCAAAGGGCAGGTCCATGCTGACAGTGAGGAAGGCGAAATCATCGCCCATTGCTTCAATTTCCCCGCTCAGCCGACGGGTCTGCTCATCGCAGATCGCCGTATCCAGGCTGGGCACGGAGCTGACAAGGCGAATCTTGCCAGCCGTATCTGCCAGCAGCCTGAATGGCGTATGGAATTTGCTTTCGACGGTAACTTCTGGCGCCTCGTCGCCGGCACCAAGACTTGGCCCGTCGAGGTGCACAATCATGTCACCAAGATAAGTTACTGTTCGCTCACTCACTTTTTTGCACCTTTCACCGCTACACGGACCACATCGGTCTAAATTCTGAATTTAACTCCCTTGAGATACTCACGCACCACCATGGCTGCAGTAACGCCCTCACCAGCGGCGGCGGCTACCTGTTTGGTACTGCCATCCCGGACGTCCCCGGCTGCGAAGATGCCGGGTATAGAGGTTTCCAGCATCAGGGGCAGGCGTCCATCATAGTTGGAGATCCAGCCGTTGTCCTGGGGCAAATTGTGTCCGGTGCAAATAAACCCCCAGCGATCCAGCACAACGCCGGTATCTTCCAGAAATGATGTATTGGGTTCCAGCCCGATAAATACAAAAGCCCCGTTGGCATGCAGCCAGTCTTCCGCGCCGGTCTGGACATCACGAACACGCAGGCGGCGCAGTCGCTTGCGCCCTTCAAACCCGATCGTCATATTATTGAAGCGAACGCTGATGTTTTCCTGCTCGTTCAACTTGTCCTGATACAGGCTGTTGGCTGACAGCGTTTCACCGCGCACCAGCAGAGAAACCCGGTCAGCGATCCCGGCCAGGTCCAGCGCTGCCTCGACCGCGCTGTTGCCGCCACCGAGGACAGCGACATGCTGACCCCTGTAGAAGGGGCCGTCACAGGAGGCACAGTAGTGAACACCGTTTCCCAGGAACTTGTCCTCACCCGGGACATTCAGGCGACGGTAACGGCTGCCCGTGGCGATGATGATGGCGTTGCCGCTGTATTCCTCACCGGTCGTCGTAACGACCGTGTGGTAATTGTCATGACTGCGTATCGTCGCGATGCTGGAGGACTGCAGAATCTCCACGCCGAACAATTCCGCCTGCTCGCGCAGGCGCTCACTGAATTCGCACCCCGTTATAGGCTGCGGGAAACCGGGCACGTTGTCCAGATAGCCGGTGAAATTCGCATTGCCGCCGACGGCTTCGCGCTCAATGACGAGGGTTTCTGTCGCATCACGCGCTGTAAAAATGGAAGCGGTCAGGCCCGCCGGGCCGGCGCCAATAATGATCAGCGGCCAGAAGGTACGGTTCATGTGCAGGTTGAGATTCAGTTTCCTGGCCAGCTCAACGTTGGTCGGCCGCAACAGCACGTCGCCATCATCAAAGACGATGGTCGGGAGCACGCGCTTGCCCCCGGTTTTGGCAAGGATTTCCCCGGTGAGATCGGGATTCTCGAGAATGTCCAGCCATTTGTAGGGCACGCCATACTCGCCCATTAGTGTCTTGCAGCGCCGACAGTCCGGGCACCAGTGGGCGCCGTATATTGTTGCTCGAGGCTTTTCGCTCATTTAATCCTTTGCAACCCGCCAGCATGTCAGGCGCTTGCGTCTGGTAGCAGCCGACCATCTCACCATTTGTATTACTGCGGAACAGGAATTGCAAAGGAGTGCCAGGCGTCGGCCTGTCAGGCCGGGAATCCACGCTCCCTGCCACCTGTACAGTAGTTTACCAGACGCTGTCGGTTTTAACGCTTCCGCTGTGGCTGCCACGTCATTCACCTGCGAGACGGATACCAGTATGCTACATCAGTTCGGCAACCTGTGCCAGAAGTACCCGGCGAGTTTTTGACAAGTGCAGAAGTGCGCGTTACCTTCCCGTGCATATACGATTCGCCCCGAAACCGGAACAGGCATGGCGAAACTCAATGCAACGGTCGGCGCAGGGTTCCTGCAGTGCCATAGATGGCATTTGTGGCCGGCCACCCGCCTTGCAATTCCACCACCGACGCGCCGCCCGCCCAGGCGGGTCCGGAGAGCGGGCGCATCTCCCGACCCTGAAGACAGCCAGGCGCTCACCGTCCAGCAGCAACGAAATCCACGTGTGCCAACCCGTATTTATTTGCCTGCCCGACTGCGACCGGAGGAGGTCATATTGGCTAAAACTGCCCGTTCCCTGAGGCCTGACACTAATCCCTTGTTGTTGATTCAGAAAAGTTTGGAGAGCTTCCTCATGAAACGCATCCTTGTGTTGACCCTGGCCCTGTTGCTGATTCTTTCGGCAACGACCCTGGCCCAGGACGACGGCGTGCGCCAGTTGCGCGCCAATTTCGCCTGGCCAACGTTCATCGACCCCCACGTCGGTTCCGATTTCTCCAGTTCGATTTCAATCACGAACCTCTATGACACGCTCATCTTCCCTGACCCCGCCGGCGGCGTAAACCCCTGGGTGGCTGAAAGCTGGGACGTATCTGAAGACGGGCTCAGCTACACCTTCCACCTGCGCCAGGGCGTGCGCTTCCATGACGGAAGCGAAGTGCAGGCCAGCGACATCGCCTACAGCTACAATCGCATTCACGAAGTCGGCGAAGGATTCGTCTACCTCTTGCCCCCGGCCGAGGTAGAGGCGCTTGATGATTTCAGCGTGCGTTTCACACTGTCAAACGCCGATCCGCTCTTCACGCTACGCCTGGCCCGCTTTTACTTCCTGAACGAGGAGGTGGTACGCGCCAATTACGGTGAGGGCATCTACGAGGGGCATGGCGACTACGGCAAGGGATGGCTGCTGACCAACGACGCCGGTTCCGGCCCTTACCAGGTAGCAGAGTTCTCGCTTGCCGAATTCCTGCGGATGGAACGCTTCGCCGATTACTGGAATCAGGATGCTTTCAAAGAAAACGCCGCTGACGAAGTAACCTTCATCGGCACCACCGAATCCTCCACCATCCGCTCGCTCTTGCTCAACGGTGAACTGGAAATCAGCGACCCCTGGCAGAGCTTTGACACTTACCAGGAATTGGGAAGCTTTGACGGCGTCCACATCGATACCACTTCGATGGGCTCCTCGCTCTATTTCATGCTGAACAACATCCTGCCGCCCTTCGATGATGTGAATTGCCGCCGCGCCTCCGCCCTCGCCATTGATTACGATACTGTCGTCGCACTCGAATGGCCGGGTACTCAACGGATGATTGGCATCCTTTCGCAATCCACACCCGGGCATAACCCTGATGTATTCACGCCAACGCGGGATCTGGATGCCGCCCGCGCCGCCCTCGCCAATTGCAAATATGTCGATAACATCGCCGAATACCCCATCGACGTTGTCTGGGTTACGGCAGTGCCGGATGAGGAGAAATTCGCCCTGCTCTACCAGGCCAACATGGCCGAGATCGGCATGGTAGCCAATGTGATCGCCTCGCCCTGGGGCAATGTTGTGAATGACACCGCCAGCAAAGAGTTGAGCCCGCATATCGTCCTGCTCTATACCGGCGCTGATCTCCCCGAGGCCGGTCTGCTCATTGAGCAGCGTTATCATTCGAAGACCGCTGCCACCTTCTTCCAGAACGAATGGCTGGAAGATGCGGAGCTTGACGCAGCCATCGACGACGCCCTGGCCACGGTGGATATTGACGAGCGCTTCGCCAAATACGAGGCGCTGCAGGAGCAACTCGCCGCGGACGTCGTTTCCTTCTTCCTCTACGATCAGCTGGAGAAGCGCGCCGTCGCTGATTACGTAGACTGGGATTCGTCTGCCGGGGCCCGCATTCAGGGCTATCACTACTATCTGCCGCAGATAGGTGTGAACAACCCGGCAGATGGATAAGATGGTGACAGTCACCGCATCAGCGCCTTTGCCGGGTTTACCGGCTTCGGATTATCGTTTCATATACAATGAGGAGAGAAGCACCATGAGAAAGTTGCTCGTATTGTCCCTGCTGTTGCTGCTGGTTTTCTCGACAGTAGCCCTCGCCCAGGATGGTGAGCGCCAGTTGCGCATCACCTTCTCCTGGCCGACAGCGATCGACCCCGCCGCTGGCGATGATTTCTCCAGCTCGCACGCCCTGATTGCCCTCTACGACACCCTGGGGTTCCCCGACAAGAACAACGAGGTGCAACCCTGGCTGGCGGAATCCTGGGAGGTCTCCGAAGACAACCTGACCTTCACCTTCAACCTGCGCCAGGGTGTGATGTTCCATGACGGCAGCGAACTGCTGGCTTCCGACGTCGTCTACAGCGTCAATCGCCTGAACGATATCGGGGAAGGCTTTGCCTACCTGGTTCCGGATGACGGCATTGCTGTTGCACTGGATGACTACACCGTCCAGTTCACCCTTAATCAACCTGACCCGCTTTTCATACCAAGGCTGTTACGTCTCTATGTCCTCAACGAGGACCTGGTCCGCGCCAACTATGACATGGAGTCGACCCTCTATGGCGAACACGGCGACTACGGCCGCAACTGGCTGCTGACCAACGACGCCGGCTCCGGCCCCTTCCTGGTGACCGACTATCCGCTGGTTGGCTATCTGGACATGGCGCGCTTTGACGGCTGGTGGAACGCCGAGAACTTCGCCGAGAACGCCCCGGACACGCTCACCTATATCGACACGACCGAGGCGGCCACGGTGCGCTCGCTGATGCTGAGCGACGAACTGGAGATAACCGACAACTGGCAAACTATCGAAGCCCTGCAATCCCTGGACGCCGTCGATGGCATCGACGTTAAGTCGTTCCCCTCCCTGACGGCCTTCTACTACATGATGAACACGCGTCTCGCGCCGCTGGATGACGTCCACTGCCGCCGCGCCCTGGCCTGGGCCTACGACTACGACCAGGTGGTCGCCCTCGAATGGCCGGGCACGGAGGCGATGATCGGGCCCGTGCCGCGAAGTCTGGACGGGCATACCACGGACCTCACGATCTACCGCCGCGATTTGGACAAGGCGCGCGAGGAACTGGCCCAGTGTCAGTACGCCGACAACATCGCCGACTACCCGATCGACGTGCACTGGATTTCCCAGGTGCCTGCCGAGGAGCAGTTCGCCCTGCTCTTCCAGGCCAACATGGCGGACATCGGCGTGCCGGTCAACGTCCTCTCCACGCCCTGGGGCACCGTAGTCGAGAACGCCTCAACCCTGGAGACCAGCCCGCACATCGTCACCATCTACACCTCCTCGGACTGGCCGGAAGTCAGTTTCATGCTGCAGCAGCGCTATCACTCCTCCACGGCCAACACCTGGCAGCAGAATGAATGGCTGCTGGATGAGGACCTGGACGCGCGCATCGAGGATTCCCTGCTCATCATGGACCGGGATGAGCGCTACGCCGAATACACCGCGTTGCAGACCGAGATCGCCGATCAGGCCTACTCGCTCTTCCTCTACGACCAGCGGAACAAGCACGCTTTCAAGACTTTCGTGGACTGGAGTCCGGAAGAGAATAGCCGCGTGATGGGCTATCAGATCCTCGCGCCCTTCATCAGCGTAAACCGCTAGGTTTTCGCAAGACAGAGTGAACAACAGGGAGGCGTGGCCCTCGCCGCGCCTCCCTCACTGCGCCGGAGCATTGGGGACGTCACGATGAACCTGTTCAACCTGCAGGAACTGCAGCGGCTGGCCCTTTTCCTCGGGCGGCGCATCTTCCAGTCCATCTTCGTGCTCTTCGGCCTCAGCATTCTAATCTTCCTGCTCAGCCGCGTCCTGCCCGGCGATCCTGCTCGCATGGCGCTCGGCGCGCGCGCGCCGCAGGAAACCATCCAGCGTTTGCGCGACGAAATGCGCCTGGATGAGCCGCTGCTGCTGCAATACCAGTTCTGGTTCAGCAACGCTCTGCGCGGCGACCTGGGCGACTCCCTGCGCACCCGTCGTCCGGTCGTCGATGACATTGTCGAGTTTCTGCCCGCCTCAATGGAGCTTGTTCTGCTGGCCGGTGTCATTTCAGCCATCGGCGGCATCACCCTCGGCACATTAAGCGCGCGTCACAAAGATTCATGGATAGACAACCTGGTGCGCGTCGTGTCCTATATGGGCGTGGTGACTCCCGCCTTCGTCATAGCCATTGTTTTTCTTACATTCTTTACAACCGCCGAATTCGGGTTGGACCTCTTTCCTCCCATCGGCAGATTGAGCAGCAACGTTTCCGCACCGCCACGCGTCACCGGTTTGTTTACCATAGATGCCTTGCTTGCCGGCCAGTTCAGCACCTTTGTGGATGCGCTGCACCACCTCATCCTGCCAGCACTGGCGCTGGCGCTGGGTTCACTTGCCCAGGAAGCGCGCATCACCCGCTCGACCATGGCAGACAATCTGACGCGCGATTACATCGCCGCCGAGCGCGCCCTGGGCATCCCGGAACGCATCGTAACCGGGCGCTTCCTGCTTAAACCCTCCCTGATTCCCACCGTTTCGATCTTCGGCCTGGACTTCGCTGCCAACCTCTCCAATGCCTTCCTGGTTGAAGTGATCTTCAACTGGCCGGGAATCTCCCGCTATGCAACGACGGCGATGTTGTACAAGGACCTGAATGCCATCGCGGCGGTGATCCTGATCCTGGGCGTAACATTTATTGTGGTAAATATTCTCGTTGACCTGGTGGTAGGTATTCTGGACCCGCGCATTCGTCTGCGCGGGGCGAGGAGCGATTGACATGGCCGAAATTGCCGTTTCCCCATCTCCCGAAGTGGTTGACGCCGACGCGCTGCTGAGAATCCAGCGTCAGGACCGCCGCGAAAACCTGGGTCGCATGTGGTTCAAATTCTCGCGCAATCCTTTGTCCGTCGTCGGCCTGGTGATGGTCATCATCATCATCCTGCTGGCCGTATTCGCGCCCTTCGTGACTCCCTTCCCCGGTCACGTTGAACCTTTTACCGATTTCCCCAACGCCAAGGCGCCGCCCGACGGCGTCAATCTGCTCGGCACGGACCAGTTCGGGCGAGATATTTTCAGCCGGATTATTTTCGGCTTTCGCTATTCCCTGTTGATGGCCGTGGTGGTGTTGTCCCTGGTTGTCCCGGTCGGGGTAACGCTGGGCATGATCGCCGGTTACTTCCAGGGCACCATCATTGACACCATCATCATGCGAATCACAGATGTTTTCCTTTCTGTGCCACCATTGATCCTGGCACTGGCTATCGCTTCCGTGTTGACGCCCAATCTGACCAACTCGATGGTCGCCGTCTCACTGATGTGGTGGCCCTGGTATGCCCGTCTGGTCTACGGCCTTTCCAGCGCCTTGCGCACCGAGTACTTCGTCAGTTCGGCTGAGACCATCGGCGCCAGCACCCGGCACATCCTTTTCAAGGAAATCTTGCCTAACATGATTTCTCCCATCTTCACCAAGATGAGCCTCGACGTAGGTTGGGTCATCATCATTGGATCGATGCTGAGCTTTCTTGGCCTGGGCGTACAGGAACCCCAACCCGGCCTGGGCACCATGGTGGCCAAGGGCTCCGATTACTTGCCGACCGGCCAATGGTGGATCTCCATCTTCCCCGCCCTCGCCATCGTGGTCGTCGTCCTCGGCTTCAACCTGCTGGGTGACGGCCTGCGCGATCTGTTCTCTGCGGAAGAGGTGTAAGTGTGACACAGGAAACGCCCCTGCTCGATATTCGCGACCTGTCCGTCCACTTTCGAGTCTATGGCGGTGTGCTGAAGGTCCTGGATCGCATTAACTTTCACGTCTTGCCAGGCGAACGTGTCGGCCTCGTCGGTGAGACCGGCTGCGGCAAGACGACTACGATGAAGACCATCCTGCGCGTCCTGCCCACGCCGCCGGCCGAAATCCCGCAGGGTGAAATTCTCTTTCAGGAGCGCGACGTCCTGAAGATGAGGCAGGGCGAGCTGGTGCAGATGCGCGGCCAGGGTATTTCCATGATCTTCCAGGACCCGACGGCAGCGCTCAACCCGGTCTTCACTATTGGCCAGCAGCTCACCGCCGTGATTCGCTACGCCTCGGCCGAAAACCAGAACCTGAACCGCAAGGAGCTGCGTGAGCGCGCGCTACAGGCCCTGCGCGAGGTCGCGCTGGCCGACCCCGAACGCCTGCTGGACAGCTACCCCGTCCAGCTCAGCGGCGGCATGCGCCAGCGCGTGTGCATCGGCATGGCGCTCAGCACACGCCCCGGCCTGCTGATCGCGGACGAGCCGGGCACAGCGCTGGACGTCACGATTCAGGATCAGGTATTGCGCCTGCTGCAGGCCCTGGTGGAGCAGCAGGGCAACTCCTTCATCCTCATCTCCCACACGCTGGGTATCGTGCGCCAGATGACGGACCGCGTCTACGTGATGTACGCCGGTAACATGGTCGAGGTCGCGCCGACGCGCCGCCTCTTCGCCAACCCGCTGCATCCCTACACCCAGGGGCTGATGGAGGCCGTGCCGCGGCTAACCGGCGGCGGCATCAGCGAAGGGATACCGGGCCGCATCCCGGACTACATGAACCCGCCCACCGGCTGCCGTTTTCACACGCGCTGCCCACATGCCATGCCGGTCTGCAGCCGCGAGAAGCCTCCTGTTTTTCAGGTGGAAGAAGCCTATGAAAACTCGCACGAGGTGGCCTGCTTCCTCTACGACGAGCCGCAAAAGGTGACCATGTACAAGGCGGAGCCCGTGCCGGTATGAGCGAAGACGTCATTCTGCACATCGACAATCTTTACAAACACTTCATCGTGGGGCGCAAGGGCCTCATCAAACGCGAGCCAATCACGGTCAAGGCGGTCGACGGCGTTTCATTCGAAGTGCGCCGCGGCGAGACCTTCGGCATCGTTGGCGAATCCGGCTCCGGCAAGAGCACCATCGCCTATATCACTATGGGCATGTATTTGCCAACCAGCGGCACCATCACCTTCAACGGACGTGACCTCTTTGCCCAGGGCGACCGGCGGCCGCAGGACCTGCGCAAAGAAATCCAGATCGTCTTTCAGGACCCTGGCTCCTCGCTCAACCCGCGCCGCACCATCCGCCAGATCCTCGAGTTGCCGCTGAGCATCCACCGGCCAGACAGTGACCGCCTGACCGAGGTGCTGCGACTGCTGGAGCTGGTCGATCTGCCGCCGGAATACGTACATAAATACCCGCGCCAGTTGAGCGGCGGCGAACGACAGATCGTCGCCATAGCGCGCGCCCTGGCCACCGACCCCTCGCTAATCATCCTCGACGAGCCGACCTCCGCGCTGGATGTTTCGGTGCAGGGCAAGGTCATTAATCTGCTCATACGTCTGCAGCGCGAGCTCAACCTGACCTACGTCTTCATCACGCACGATCTGAGCGTGATGCGCAACCTGGCCACTCGCGTCGCCATAATGTATCTCGGGCGCGTCGCCGAAGTAGCCGAAACGCTGCACTTTTTCGAATCGCCACAACACCCCTACACGCAGATGCTGCTCTCTTCGATTCCCGTGCTCACCGAGCAGGAAGAGGCGCTGCGTCCGGTGCAAATCCGCTCAAGCGGCGAGATTCCCAGCCCGGTCGATCTGCCCTCTGGTTGCAGCTTTCACACGCGCTGTCCGCAGGTCATGGACCATTGCCGCCGGATCGACCCGCTGATGGTGCCCATCAGCGTGACCGGCAGCGATCACATCGTGCGCTGTCATCTCTTTGAGCAACCGAACGGTCAGGGTCAGCCCTGACATGCGCGTCGCAACCGACATCGGCGGTACCTTCACAGACCTCGTCTGGCAGGACGAACGCAAGGGCACAATCGGCAGCGCCAAGGTGCCCACCACGCCGCAGGACTTCGGCGCCGGCGTCGTTGAGGCTATTCGGGACAGCGGCCAGGACGCGCGTGGCACCGCCTTCCTCGTGCACGGCACGACGCTGGTCATCAACGCGCTGACCGAACGCAAGGGCGTGCGCACCGGGCTAATTACCACCCGGGGCTTCCGCGACGTGCTGGAAATCGGGCGCGCCAACCGCCCGGACATCTACAACATGACCTACGTGAAGCCGACGCCCTTCGTGCCGCGCCGGCTGCGCCTGGAGGCGCGCGAACGCCTGAACTTCCGGGGCGAAGTGCTGCGGCCGCTGGAGCGCAGGGACGTGGAAGCGGCGGCACGACAGCTACTGGCCGAGGGCGTGGAGGCCATCGCCGTCTGCTTCCTGCACAGTTACATCAACCCGCAGCACGAGCTGGAGTGCGGTGCCATTCTGGCCGAACTTGCGCCGCAACTGCCGGTCACGCTCTCTCACCAGGTGACGCAGGAGTGGCGTGAGTTCGAGCGCAGCAACACGGCCGTGCTCAACAGTTACGTCCAGCCCATCGTGGCGCGCTACCTGAACAACCTTGAGCGCGACCTGGGCGACATGGGGGTGCCGCCGCATACGTTACACGTGATGCAGTCCAACGGCGGCAGCGCCAGCTTCGCTGCCGGACGCCAGTTGCCGGTCAACCTGGTCGAATCCGGGCCAGTGGCCGGCGTCATCGGCGCCGCCCAAATTGGCGTATTGATCGGCGAGCCGAACGTCATTTCGCTGGACGTGGGCGGCACGACGGCCAAGTGTTCGCTGGTGCTGGATGGCGCGCCGCGCATCACCAGCGACTACAAGATCGAACACGACCGGCGCCGCGCCGGCTACCCCATCCTCGTGCCGACCGTTGACATCGTCGAAATTGGCGCGGGCGGCGGCTCGATCGCCCACGTGGACGAGACCGGCGCGCTGCGCGTAGGGCCCCACAGCGCCGGTGCCGACCCGGGGCCGGCCTGCCAGGGCGTGGGGCAGGAACCCACCCTCACCGACGCGAACCTCGCCGCCGGGCGTATCAACGCCGACTATTTCCTCGGCGGGCGCATCCGCCTCAGTCTGGCTCGCGCACAGGCTGCCCTGCAACCAATAGCCGCGCATTTCGGCCTCTCAGTCGCCGAGGCGGCGCTGGGCATCATTCGCATCGCCGACGCCAACATGATCAACGCGCTCAAGCTGGTCTCCGTGCGCCGCGGTTATGACCCGCGCGACTTCGTGTTGCTGCCCTTCGGCGGCGGCGGCGCGCTGCACGGGGCCGCCCTGATGCGCGAACTGCAGACGCGCAAGGTCATTATTCCCGACCGGCCGGGCGTTTTCTCCGCCTGGGGCATGTTGATGAGCGACCTGCGCCGCGACGTTATCCGCACGCGCATTACGCGCGTGAACGAGACCGCCGCAGAATCGCTGGACACTACATTCGCTGAAATGAGCGCCAGGGTGCAAGACGAACTGCGCGCCGAAGGCGTGGCCGAGGCCGACATCCGCAGCGAGCGCCACGCCGACATGCGTTACCTCGGCCAGGAGCACACGGTCAAGGTGGCGCTGCCGGAGGGCCGCATTAACACTGCGGCCGTCACGGAGCTGCTGGAGCGCTTCCACCGGGTGCACGAACAGACCTATACCTTCCACCTGGAGTCGCCCGTCGAGCTGGTGAATTTCCACGTCACGGCCTTTGGTCATGTGCCGACGCCCGAGATCGAGATGGTCACTGCGACGGGGCTCACGCTGGTGGGCGCGAGCAAAGGTCAGCGCGATGTGTTGTTTGACGAGCCGCAGCCCCTGTCAGCCAGTATTTATGAGCGAGAGTTGCTGCCGGTCGACGAGCCGGTTGCCGGCCCCGCCGTCATCGAGGAACCTACCGCCACCATTCTCGTGTTTCCGCAGCAGCGAGCCTGGCGCGATCGCTACGGCTTCATTCACATTGAGGGGGAGGAACAGGCATGAAACTGCTTTATATCGACCCCATCGGCGCTGACGCGCTTGACCCCGGCATCTACGACGCGCTGCTGGCCGCCAAAGGTCCGGACACGCAGATCGAGCTGGTCGCGCTGCCGGAGGGCCGTCCGCACCACGTCGAATATCACGCCTACGAGGCGCAAGTCATCGCCGACATCGTGCGCATTACCTGGCATGAGGCGCCGGCCTTCGACGCCATCATCATCGGCTGCTTCTACGACGTGGGCCTGCGCGAGGCGCGCGAGGTCTCGGGCAGCGCGCCAGTGGTGGCTCCCTGCCAGTCCAGCAGCGCCATCGCCGCTGTGCTGGGTCACCGCTTCTCCGTGCTGGTCGGGCGGCGCAAGTGGATCCCCAAAATGCGCGAGAACCTGCTGCTCTACGGCCATGGCGAACGGCTCACCTCCTTCCGGCACATGGGCATGGGCGTGCGCGATTTCCAGGTTGACCACGCGCTGACCTGCGAGCGGATGCTTGAGGCCGGCCGCGCGGCCGTTGAAGAGGACGGCGCCGAGCTGCTCATCCTCGGCTGCACAGCGGAATATGGCTTCTACCGCAAGATGCAGGAGGAGCTGGGCGTGCCTGTGCTCGACCCGGTGCTATCGGCGCTGAAAAGTGCGGAAATGATGGCCGAGGCAGCGCTGCGCTTCGACTGGCTGCCCTCGCGCGTTGGCGGCAGCGAGGCGCCGCCCACTGAAGAAGTCGTGCGGCGCGGTTTCTTCGGCGACGTCGCGCCGGTGGGCGTGCGCCTGGCGGAGGTTGCGCAGCCGCAATGAGAACGGATCCTTTCACGCTGGAAATTATCGGCGACATGCTGCGCGCCAGCGCCGCCGAGATGTTCCTCACCTACGGCCGCAGCGCGCAAAGCCCCATCATCTATGAAGTGCTGGATATGGGCTGCGGCCTGATTTCGGCGCAGGGCGAGCTGATCGCGGAAGCCGAGGGCGTGCCCGGCTTCGTCGGCTGCCTGGGCTTTGCCGTGCGCGAAGTGCTGGACAAGTTCACGCGTGAAGCGCTGCAAGCGGGCGACATCTACGCCACCAACGACCCCTGGGGAGGCGGAGGCACGCACCTCAGCGACGTCGTGCTGGTGATGCCCCTGTTCCACGCTGGCGAGCTGGTCGCCTTCGCCGCCAACAAGGCGCACTGGACCGAGGTCGGCGGCATGGCGCCAGGCAGCTGGACGACCGACTCCACCGAGATTTACCAGGAAGGCCTGCAGTTGACCGCCCTGCGCCTTTATCATGCCGGGCAGCCGCATCAGGGCCTGCTGGACATCATTGAGGCCAACGTGCGTCTGCCGGAAATGACGCTGGGCGACATGTATGCCGGGATTGCCGCGCTGCACGCCGGCGCCCGCGGCGTGGCCAGCGTTTGTGAGAAGTACGGCGCCGACGCCCTGCGCGAGGCCATTGCGCTGCTGCTGAGCCGTGGCGAGACTGTCGCGCGCGAGCGCCTGGCCGCCCTGCCCGACGGCTGCTGGTCGGCCGAATTCTGGCTGGACGACGACGGCATCGGCGACGAGCCGCAATACGTTTGCGTCAAGGTGACCATCGATGGCGAGCGTTTCGTGGCGGACTACACGGGCTGCGCCCCCCAGGCGGTTGGCCCCATCAACACCACGCAGGTCGGCCTGCTGGTCGTCGTGCGCGAGATCTTCAAGTGCCTGCTCGACCCGCACTTCCCCAACAACGACGGCTTTTTCCGTCCGATTGAGATCGTCTGTCCACCAGGCACGCTCTTCACGGCGCAACGCCCCGCGCCCACCTCCACCTACTGGGAGACCGGCGCCTACGCCAGTGAGCTCATCTGGCGCGCGCTGTATCCCATCGTTCGCGAGCGTCTGCCCGTGGGGCACCACCTGAGCATCTGCGGCACCATCGTCAGCGGCACGGACGAGGAAGGCAGGCCCTGGGTGCTGGTCGAGCCACAGGCCGGCGGCTGGGGCGCCACCCACCAGCGCGACGGCCAGAGCGGACTGGTGCCATCCGGCGACGGCGAGACCTACATCATGCCGGTCGAAGTCTGCGAGACGCGCTATCCGCTGCTGGTCGACCAGTTTGCCTTCAACACCGAGGCGGGCGGCGCCGGTCGCTGGCGCGGCGGCTTCGGCCTCATCCGCGATTATCAGGTCACGGCAGCACATGCCGACCTGACCGCTTCCTTTGGCCGCTTCAAGTTCCCGCCCTGGGGCGCAGCCGGCGGCGATGACGGCTCGGTCAACGCCATCGAGATCATTCCCGCCGGAGCGCACAAGGCCAGCCAGCGCGCGGGACGCTTTGCGCGCAAGCGCCTGCAGCGCGGCGACGTGGCGCGCCTGATCACGGCGGTCGGCGGCGGCTATGGCGACCCCCTGCAGCGCGAACCGGCGCGGGTGGCGGCAGACGTGCTCGAGGGCTACCTCACGCCAGAGCTGGCGAGCCAGACATACGGCGTTGCGTTGAGCGAGGGCAATGTAGACGAAGCGGCCACGGCAGCCTTGCGCGCCGGTATAGTGGAGGCGCGCGGCCGTGACGCATGATCCCTTCACCCTGACCATCATTCAGGAACAGCTGCAGGCCGCGGCGGACGAGAGCTTTCTGCGTCTGGGCCGAGCCAGCAAAAGCCCCATCATTTACGAGGTGCTGGATTACGCCTGCGCCCTTTTGACGCCGGAGGCCGAGCTGATCGCCGAGGCCCAGGGTGTGCCGGGCTTCACCGGCGTCCTGCCTTTTGCCGTGGGCTCGATTCTGGACAAGTTTGGCGCCGCCAACATGCGCGCCGGCGACGTCTACGCCACCAATGACCCCTATGCCGGCGGCGGCACCCACCTCAGCGACGTCTGCCTGGTCGGCCCGATCATCCATGAAGGCGAGCTGGTGGCCTTCGCGGCCAACAAGGGGCACTGGACCGAAGTCGGCGGCATGGCGCCCGGCAGCTGGACGACAGACGCCACCGAGATTTACCAGGAAGGCCTGCAGCTGCCCGCCGTGCGCGTCTACGAGGCCGGCCTGCCCCTGCCGGACATGATAGACCTCATCGCCGCCAACGTGCGCCTGCCTGACATGACGCTCAGCGATCTCTACGCCGGCGTGGCCGCCATCCGTGTCGGCGAAATGCGCATTCGCGCCATCTGCGAGCGCTACGGCGCTGACGCACTGGGCGCCAGCATCGAGAGCCTGCTGAGCCAGGGCGAGTTCGTCGCCCGCAACGCGCTGCAAGCGCTGCCCAAAGGCAGCTGGGAAGCGCAGGACTACATGGACGATGACGGCTTCACTGACGAGCCGATCCCCGTGCGCGTGCGCATCACCGTTACGGACGAGAGTTTCACGGCGGATTTCACAGGCTCTTCGCCGCAGGTGCCTGGCCCGGTCAACGGTACCTGGGCGCGGCTGCAATCTGCCGCGCGCGTGATGTTCAAGGCCATCACCGCGCCGGACTACCCCAACAACGGCGGCTGCTTCCGCCCCGTCAAGGTCATTTGCCCGCCCGGCACCATCTTCACAGCGCAGCGACCCGCGCCCGTCTCCACTTACTGGGAGGCCGGTGCGTCGGCGATCGACCTGCTGTGGCAAGCGCTCTGGCCCATCGCCAGCGAGCGCCTTTCGGCGGGGCATTTCCTCAGCATATGTGGCACCAACCTCAGCGGCACCTTTGAAGACGGCGAACTTTTCGTCTTGACCGAGCCACAGGCCGGCGGCTGGGGCGCGGCTCCCGCCAGGGACGGGCAGAACGGCCTCGTCGCCCAGGGGAACGGCGAAACGCGCAACGTGCCGGTGGAGGTGTGCGAGGCGCGCTACCCCTTGCTGGTGGAGCGCTACGCGCTGGACATCACCGGGCGCGGCGCCGGCCGCTGGCGCGGCGGCCGTGGCCTGGTGCGGGAATACCGGCTGACAGGCCCCAGGGGCAACGTCACCACTACCTACGGTCGGCACCGTTTCCCGCCCTGGGGCGCGAACGGCGGCCAGCCAGGTTCCCCCAACAGCGCGGCCGTCGTGCGCGCCGGCGCACAGCAACCTGAGGTGCAACGCGGCAAACTCACGCGATACCCCCTGTGCAAAGGCGACCTGGTGCGTATTATCACTGGCAGCGGCGGTGGTCGTGGCGACCCGCTGTTGCGGCCGGTGGAGGCCGTGCGCGCGGATTTACTGTCCGGCCTCGTCACCCCGCAGCAGGCAGCGGGACAATATGGCCTGCGCTTTGACCCGGATACGCTCGAACTGGTGCAGGTGTACCCTGAACGCCAGAGCGTGACACAACAACTGGTTTCGGATTCCTGAGAGAGAGAGGCAGGCATGCGCGTTTCAGTCGATGTAGGCGGCACCTTTACCGATGTGATTGTCCTGGATGAAGAAAGTGGCAACATCAAGCTGGAAAAGGTGGCGACCACGCCCGTTAATCCGGCCGAAGGGGTGCTGCAAAGCTTTGAAAAGGTCGGCGCCCAGACGGAGGAGATCGAATACTTCGTTCATGGCACAACCCTGGCCATCAACGCCATGTTGACCCGCAGCGGCGCGAAGGTGGCCTTCGTCACCACGCTCGGCTTCCGCGACATTTACGTCCTTGGCCGCACCGACCGCGAGCCGATGTACGACTTCAAGTTCAAGAAGCCGAAGTCGCTGGTGCCGCGCTCGCTGTGTTTCGAGGTGGAAGAGCGGCTGAACTATCGCGGCCAGGTGCTGACCCCCTTCAACCCGGAGCAGGCGCGCGCGGTGGCGCGTCGCATCCAGGCGCAGGGCGCGGAATCGGTCGCGGTCTGCTTCCTGCACAGCTACGCCAACCCCGAGCACGAGGAGGCTTTCGAAGCCGTCATGCAGGAGGTCGCGCCGGAAATCTCGGTTACGCTTTCCAGCAACCTCAGCCGTGTCTACCGCGAATACGAGCGTTCCAGCACCACCGTCATCGACGCCTACATCAAGCCCATCACCCGCAGCTATCTCACCAACCTGAACAAGGATCTGGTTAGCGGCGGTTTCAGCGGCACTTTCCTGATGACGCGTTCCGGCGGCGGCGCCATGACGCTGGACACCGCGCGTGGAGAGCCGGCCCACCTGGTGCTCTCCGGCCCGGCCGGCGGCGTCATCGGTGGCGCCTATCTGGGCAAGCTGATCGGCCTGCCCAACATGATCACCTTCGACATGGGCGGCACCAGTCTGGACGCCTCGCTCATCGCCGATGGCGAGCCCGCTATCGAGAACGAGCAGGTCTTCCAGTCGCTGCCGATCTCTATTCCCACCATTGACATCCACACCATCGGCGCCGGTGGCGGCAGCATCGCCTGGGTGGATGAAGGCGGGCATCTGCAAGTCGGCCCGCAGAGCGCGGGCGCCGACCCCGGCCCTGCCTGCTACAACAAGGGCGGCCAGCAAGCCACCTTCACCGATGCGGCCCTGCTGATCGGTTACCTGGACCCGGCCAACTTCCTCGGCGGCGAGATTGATATCAACACGGCGCAGGCTGAAGCCGCCGTGGGGCGCCTTGGCGAAGGTCTCGGCATGTCAGTGCCGGACGTGGCCGCGGGCATCATCAGCATCAGCGAGGCGCGCATGGCCGGCGCGGTGCGCGTAATCTCTGTCGAGCGCGGCTATCACCCGCGCGACTTCGCGATCTGCACCTTCGGCGGCGGCGGCGCCTTTGTTGCGGCCAACATTGCGCGCGAACTGGGCATCCCGAAAGCGATCATTCCGCCGGGACCGGGCAACTTCTCCGCTCTCGGCATGCTCATGGTCGACGTGGTGCACGACTACGCCCGCACCCACATCACCGGGCTGGAGGACATGGACCCGCAGCAGGTCGGCGAACTCTACAGCATCATGGCGGGCCAGGGTCGCGCGGCGCTCACCAGCGACGGCTTCGAGGCGGACAAGCAGCAGTTCATCCCCACCGCCGAGATGCGTTATCGCGGCCAGGAGCACACGGTCAACATCCCCTTGCCGGGGCTGGCTCCGGGCGCGGAGGACATCCCGGCCATCACCGCGACCTTCAACGCGATGCACGAGCAGCAGTATGGCCACAGCATGGAGCTGGACCCGATCGAGATCGTGACGCTGCGTCTGCGCGCAGTGGGCCTGTTGCCAAGACCGGACCTCGCCCGCATCGCTGCCGGCAACGGCAACATCGTCGCCGCGACCCGCGGCAGCCGCAAGGTCTACAACCGCGAGCTCAGGACTCACCTCGATTACACGGTAATCGACCGCATGCGCCTCGGCGCCGGCGACAGCCTGGTCGGCCCCGCCATCGTCGAAGAGCCCAGCTCGACGACCGTGCTGCACAGTGGTGACCACCTCACTGTAGGCGACTACGGTGAACTGCTGATTGACATCGGCCAGGAAGGTGGCGGCGCCTGATGACTGCCCTTGACCCCATCACCGTAGAGGTCATCCACAACTATCTGCTCTCCGCCGCGCGTGAGATGGAGCGCAACCTGATGCGCACCTCCTACAGCACGGTGATCTACGAAATCCGCGATTTCGGCCTGGGCATCTACGACCGGGACTGTCGCCTGCTGGCGGAAGCGCCCGGCCTGGCCGTGTTCACCCGCGGCAACGACTACGGCCTGATGAAGACGGTCGAGTTCGTCGGCGAAGAGAACATGGTGCCTGGCGACCTGCTGCTCACCAGCTACCCCTACTGGTCTTCGGCCCATCCGCTGGACGTACTGGCGGTTGCGCCCATCTTCGCCAGCGGCGAGCTGGTCGGCTACACCGCCATCAAGCAGCACTGGCTCGATCTGGGTCAGAAGGACGCCGGCTACATCCTCGATTCAGTCGACGTCTTCCAGGAGGGCCTGCTCCTGCCCGGCCTGAAACTCTACAAGGCCGGCGTGCTCGATCAGGAGATCCACAACCTGCTGCGCTTCAACAGTCGCCTGCCGGACCGCATCATCGGCGACCTGAACGCACAAATCTCCGCCAGCCGCACCGGCGAGCGCCGGGTCACGGAGCTGGTGGAGCGTTTCGGTCTGGATCTGTTCCGTGAAGCCGTCGAGGCCATCCTCGACCACGGTGAGCGCATGTCGCGCGCAAGGCTGGCCGAACTGCCCAACGGCACGTGGACCGCCGAGGACTGGGCCGACGATGACGGAATCGACAGGGACACGATGCTCAAACTGAAGGCGACGGTCACCGTCACCGACGACGAGTTCATCGTCGACTGGAGCGGTTCCAACCCGGCTACGCGGGGCCCCATGAACATGCCCATCGGCCTGACCGAGGGCGTCAGCGGCCTGGCCTTCAAGGGCATCACAACGCCGGATACGCCGGCCAACGCCGGCAACTATCGGCCGCTGAAAGTGATCGCGCCGCCCGGGGAGATCATGCATGCCGTGCCGCCGGCGCCGACCTTCACCGTCTGGGCCGGCCTGCTGGCGCCCGAAGTGATTCTCAAGGCGCTTTCCCAGGGCATGCCGGATCGCATTCCGGCCTGCAGCGGTGGCGACGTCTTCGACATCATGGGCCTGGGTGTGCATCCCGAAACGGGCGCGCCCTGGCTGGAGGCGACCAACGAGGCGGTCGGTTTCGGCGCCTACGCCGGCAGTGACGGCGAAGATGCCATCATGCACCTCAGCGAACCCGGCTGCCGCAATAACCCCGTCGAGGTGCTGGAGACCAAGGCGCCCTGGATCATCGAGACCTATCACATGCGCAGGGACTCGGGCGGGGCGGGCAAGTACCGCGGCGGCGTGGGCGTTACCCGCGCATATCGTTTTCTGCATCCTTCCACCACCCTGGCGCTGGTCAAGAAGACGAAGTCAGCGCCCTGGGGCATGGCCGGCGGTCTCGATGCCGAAGTGGGCCACGTCGTGGTCTGGCCCGGCACGGACCGGGAGGAAGTCACCGGCGCCATTCACTACCAGATGGATGCCGAGGACGTCGTCCAGAACAATTCCGGCGGCGGCGGCGGCTGGGGCAATCCGCGTGAGCGCGACCCGCAGCTGGTGCTGGAGGACGTCATCAACGATTTCGTATCGCTTGAGTCGGCGCGGCGCGATTATGGCGTCGCCATCGACGCGGCTGCCATGTGCATCGACGAAGCGGCCACCGCAGCCCTGCGCGCGAAGTGAGGGCATTCGGAAGGACGGGAGGTGCGTGATGAACAATGGTACAGGGCTTGACCCCATCACCGTAGAGGTCATCCACAACTACCTGCTGTCGGCGGCGCGCGAGATGGAGCGCAACCTGATGCGCACCTCCTACAACACAATCGTCTACGAAATCCGCGATTTCGGCCTGGGCATTTACGATCGCCAGTGTCGTTTGCTGGCGGAAGCGCCCGGCCTTGCCATCTTCACGCGCGGCAATGACTACGGCCTGATGAAGACGGTGGAGTTCGTCGGCGAAGAGAACATGGAGCCGGGCGACCTGCTGCTTACTTCCTACCCCTACTGGTCCTCGGCGCATCCGCTGGACGTGCTGGCCATCTCGCCCATTTTCGCCTGTGGCGAACTGGTGGGTTACACGGCTATCAAGCTGCACTGGCTCGATCTGGGCCAGAAGGACGCCGGCTACATCCTCGATTCTGTCGACGTCTTCCAGGAAGGCCTGCTCATGCCCGGCCTGAAAATTTACAAGGCCGGCAAACGGGATGAGGAAATCTACAACCTGCTGCGCTTCAACAGCCGCCTGCCGGACCGCATCATCGGCGACATGAACGCGCAAATCTCCGCCTGCCGCACTGGCGAGCGTCGCGTCTCGGAGCTGGTGGAACGCTTCGGCACCGCACTGTTCCGTGAAGCCGTCGAGGCCATCCTCGACCATGGCGAGCGCCTGTCGCGCGCGCGGCTGGCAGAACTGCCGAAGGGAACCTGGTCGGCCGAGGACTGGGCCGACGATGACGGTATTGACCGGGATACGATGCTCAAACTGAAGGTTACGGTCACCGTGACCGACGAAGAGTTCATCGTCGACTGGAGCGGCTCGCATCCGGCCTGTCGCGGCCCCATGAATCTGCCGATCGGATTGACCGAGGGCGTCAGCGGCCTGGCCTTCAAGGGAGTCACGACGCCGGATTCACCCGCCAACGCCGGCAACTATCGCCCGCTGAAGGTCATCGCGCCGCCGGGGGAACTGATGAATGCGGTGCATCCCGCGCCGACCTTCTTCATCTGGTCCGGCATACTGGCCCCCGAAGTCGTCCTCAAGGCGCTGGCCAAAGGGATGCCGGAACGGGTGCCGGCCTGCAGCGGCGGCGACATTTTCTCCGTCATGGGTCTGGGTGTGCATCCCGAGACCGGGACGCCCTGGTTGGAGGCGACCAACGAGGCGGTCGGCTTTGGCGCCTTCGCTGGCAATGATGGCGAGGATGCCATCATGCACCTGAGCGAGCCCGGCTGTCGTAACAATCCGGTCGAGGTGCTGGAGTCCAAGGCACCCTGGATCATCGAGACCTATCACATGCGTCAGGACTCCGGTGGGCCTGGCAAGTTTCGCGGCGGCGTGGGCGTAAGGCGCAGCTACCGCTTCCTGCACCCCTCTACAGTCCTGACGCTGGTCAAGAAGACGAAATCTGCCCCCTGGGGCATGGCGGGCGGCAATGAGGCCGAAGTCGGCCACGTCATCGTCTGGCCTGAATCGAACAGGGAAGAACGGACCGGCGCCATTTACTACCAGATGGACGCCGAGGAAGTGATTCAAAACAATTCCGGCGGCGGTGGTGGCTGGGGCAACCCGCTGGAACGCGACCCGCAGCTGGTGTTGGCAGACGTCGTGAACGAGTTCGTCTCGCCCGGGTCGGCGCGCCGCGACTACGGCGTAGCAATCGACGAAGCAACGATGACGATTGATGAGGCCGCGACGGCTGCGTTGCGCGCGAATTGAGGGCAAGCAGAAAGACAGGAGTTGCGTGATGAACAATGGTTCAGGGCTTGACCCCATCACCGTGGAGGTCATCCACAACTATCTGCTCTCCGCCGCGCGCGAGATGGAACGCAACCTCATGCGCACCTCGTACAGCACGGTGATCTACGAACTGCGCGATTTCGGCCTCGGTATTTATGACCGGGACTGCCGTATGCTGGCGGAGGCGCCCGGCCTGGCCGTCTTCACGCGCGGGAATGACTACGGCCTGATGAAGACCGTCGAGTTCGTCGGCGAGGAGAACCTGGAGCCCGGCGACCTGCTGCTGACCAGCTATCCCTACTGGTCCTCGGCGCATCCGCTGGACGTTCTGGCCGTCTCGCCCATCTTCGCCAGCGGCGAACTGGTGGGCTATACGGCCATCAAGCAGCACTGGCTCGATCTCGGCCAGAAGGACGCCGGCTACATCCTCGATTCGGTCGACGTCTTTCAGGAAGGCCTGCTCATGCCCGGCCTGAAGCTCTACAAGGCCGGCGTGCTCGACCAGGAAATCCAAAATCTGCTGCGCTTCAATACCCGCCTGCCGGAGCGCATCATTGGCGACCTGAACGCACAGATTTCCGCTTGCCGCACCGGCGAGCGGCGCGTCAGCGAACTGGTCGAACGCTTCGGCCTGGAACAGTTCCACGAGGCTGTCGAGGCCATCCTCGACCATGGCGAACGCCTGTCACGCGCGCGCCTGGCCGATCTGCCGAATGGCACCTGGACAGCCGAAGACTGGGCTGACGATGATGGCATCGACCACGACACCATGCTCAAACTCAAGGTCAAGGTTACCGTCAGCGATGACGAGTTCCTCGTCGACTGGAGCGGTTCTCAACCTGCCACGCGCGGCCCCATGAATCTGCCCGTTGGCCTGACCGAAGGGGTCAGCGCCCTGGCCTTCAAGGGCATCACCACGCCTGATACACCCGCCAACGCCGGCAACTATCGCGCGTTGCGCGTGATTGCGCCGCCAGGCGAGATGATGCACGCTATCCCGCCCGCGCCAACTTTCACCGTCTGGGCCGCGCTGCTGGCGCCGGAGGTCATTCTCAAGGCGCTGTCGCAGGGGATGCCGGAGCGCATCCCGGCCTGCAGCGGTGGCGACGTGTTTTCGGTGATGGGCGTGGGCGTGCATCCCGAGACGGGCATGCCCTGGCTGGAGGCGACCAACGAGGGGGTTGGCTTCGGCGCCTACGCCGGCAGCGATGGCGAGGACGGCATCATGCATCTCAGCGAGCCTGGCTGCCGCAACGTACCGATTGAGATACTCGAAACCAAGGCGTCCTGGATCATCGAGAATTACGGCATGCGCCGGGACTCCGGCGGGCCGGGCAAGTTCCGCGGCGGCGTGGGCGTAAGGCGCACCTACCGCTTCCTGCATCCCGCCACCGTCCTGACGCTGGTCAAGAAAACGAAGTCCGCGCCCTGGGGCATGGCGGGCGGCCATGACGCTGAAGTTGGCAGAGTTGTCGTGTGGCCCGACACGGACAAGCAGGAGGTCACCGGCGCCATTCACTACCGGATGGATGCCGAGGACGTGCTCCAGAACAATTCCGGCGGCGGCGGCGGCTGGGGCAACCCGAAGGAGCGCGACCCGCAGCTGGTGCTGGCGGACGTCGTCAACGAATTCGTCTCGCAGGGGTCGGCGCGCCGCGATTACGGCGTGGTCATCGACGAGGCGACGATGACGGTCGACCAGGCGGCGACCGCTGTGCTGCGCGCGAATTGAGGGCAGACAGGAAGGCAGGACGTCAGCGATGAGCGCTACTTCCGGGCTGGACCCCATCACCGTGGAGGTCATCCACAACTACCTCCTTTCCGCGGCGCGCGAAATGGAACGCAACCTCATGCGCACCTCCTACAGCACGGTGATCTATGAGGTCCGCGACTTCGGCCTGGGGATCTACGACCGGGAATGCCGCATGCTGGCCGAGGCGCCCGGCCTGGCGGTCTTCACGCGCGGCAACGACTACGGCCTGAAGAAGACGGTCGAGTTCGTCGGCGAGGAGAACATGGCGCCCGGCGACCTGCTGCTTACCAGCTATCCCTACTGGTCCTCGGCGCATCCGCTGGACGTGCTGGCCGTCTCGCCCATCTTCGTGTTTGGAGAGCTGGTGGGCTATACGGCCATCAAGCAGCACTGGCTCGACCTTGGTCAGAAGGATGCTGGCTACATCCTCGATTCCACGGATGTCTTCCAGGAAGGCCTGCTCCTGCCCGGCCTGAAGCTCTACAAGGCCGGCGTGCTAAATCAGGAAATCGAAAATCTGTTGCGCTTCAACAGTCGCCTGCCGGACCGCATCATTGGGGACCTGAACGCGCAGGTTTCCGCCTGTCGCACCGGCGAGCGCCGCGTCATCGAGCTGGTGGAACGCTTCGGTCTGGAGCAATTCCGTGAGGCCACCGAGGCCATCCTCGACCATGGCGAACGCCTGTCACGTTCGCGTCTGGCCGCGCTGCCCAAGGGCACCTGGAGCGCCGAGGACTGGGCCGACGACGACGGCATCGACCATGACACCATGCTCAAACTTAAGGTCAAGGTCACCGTTACTGACGATGAATTCATCGTGGACTGGAGCGGTTCGCAACCGGCCACGCGCGGCCCCATGAACCTGCCCATCGGCCTGACCGAAGGCGTCAGCGCTCTGGCCTTCAAGGGCGTCACCACGCCGGACACGCCCGCCAACTCCGGCAATTACCGCCCGTTGCGGGTCATCGCACCGCCGGGCGAGATGATGCACGCCATCCCGCCCGCGCCCACCTTCACCGTCTGGGCCGCCCTGCTGGCGCCGGAGGTCATCCTCAAGGCGCTGTCACAGGGGATGCCGGAGCGCATCCCGGCCTGCAGTGGTGGCGACGTCTTCAGCGTGGTGGGGCTGGGCGTTCACCCGGAGACGGGCATCATCTGGCTGGAAGGCAACAACGAAGCAGTCGGCTTCGGTGCCTACGCCGGCAGCGACGGCGAGGATGCCATCATGCACCTCAGCGAGCCCGGCTGCCGCAACAACCCGGTCGAGGTGCTGGAAACCAAGGCGCCCTGGATCGTCGAGAAATACGGCATGCGCCGGGACTCGGGCGGTGCGGGCAAGTTCCGCGGCGGCGTGGGCGTGACGCGCGCCTACCGCTTCCTGTATCCCTCCACCACGCTGACGCTGGTCAAGAAGACCAAATCCGCGCCCTGGGGCATGGCAGGCGGCCAGGATGCCGAAGCTGGTCACGTCGTCGTCTGGCCCGGCACGGACAAACAGGAAGTTACCGGCGCCATTCATTATCAGATGGATGCCGAGGATGTAATCCAGAACAATTCCGGCGGTGGCGGCGGCTGGGGCAACCCGAAGGAACGTGACCCGCAGCTGGTGCTGGCGGACGTCGTCAACGAGTTCGTCTCACTCGGGTCTGCGTGCCAGGACTACGGCGTGGTCATTGACGAGGCAACGATGACGGTCGATGAGGCCGCGACGGCCGCGCAACGCAGTTGAGCCGACACGAAGAGGAGACATAACCATGGCCGCACTCGATCCAATCACCACCGAGGTCATCCACAACTACTTTCTTTCCGCCGCACGCGAGATGGAACGCAATCTCATGCGGACGTCGTATACGACCATCGTCTACGAAATTCGCGACTTCGGCCTGGGCATCTACGACCGTGACTGCCGCATGCTGGCGGAATCGCCGGGACTGGCCATCTTCACCTGCGGCAATGATTACGGCCTGCAGAAGACCGTCGAATTCGTTGGTAAAGAGAATCTGCAGCCGGGCGACCTCATGCTCACGTCCTACCCCTACTGGTCTTCGGCGCATCCCATGGATGTGCTGGCCACCTCGCCCATCTTTTACAGGGACGAGCTGATCGGCTTTACGGCCATCAAGCAACACTGGATCGACCTGGGACAGAAGGAAGCCGGCTACATGCTGGATTCCACGGATGTCTTCCAGGAAGGTCTCATCATGCCGGGTATGAAACTTTATCGCGGCGGCGTGCGCAACGAGGAAATCGTCAACCTCATCCGCTTCAACAGCCGCATCCCGGACCGCGTCATCGGTGACATGAACGCGCAGGTCTCCGCCTGCCGTACCGGGGAACGCCGCGTTGCCGAACTGGCCGACCGTTTTGGTCTGGACACAATGAACAAGGCAATCGAGGCTATTCTCGACCATGGCGAGCGCCTGTCACGCGCGCGCCTGGCCGAACTGCCAAAAGGCAGCTGGACGGCCGTGGACTACGTTGACGATGATGGCATAAGTCGCGACGTTCTGCTCAAGCTGAAGGTGAAGGTCACGGTAAGCGATGACGAATTCATCGTGGACTGGACCGGCTCGGAACCGACGACGGAAGGGCCGATGAACCTGCCGATTGGCCTCACCAGGGGCGTCAGCGGCCTGGCCTTCAAGGGCATCACCACGCCCGAGTACCCGGCCAACGCCGGCCATTACCGGCCACTGCGCGTCATCACGGAGGAAGGCAGCATGATGCACGCCGTTGCGCCGGCGCCGACCTTCACCATCTGGGCCAGCCTGCTGGCGCCGGAGGTCATCCTCAAGGCGCTCTCGCAGGGTATGCCGGAGCTCATCCCCGCCTGCTCGGGCGGCGATATTGCTGACGTGATGGGCCTCGGCATTCACCCGGAAACGGGTCTGCCCTGGCTGGAAGCGACCAATGAAGCCATCGGCTTCGGCGCCTTTGCCGGCAATGACGGCGAGGACGGCATCATGCATCTCACCGAGCCTGGCTGCCGCAACAACCCGGTCGAGGTGCTGGAAACCAAGGGGCCGTGGCTCATCGAGAGTTACGGCTTGCGCCAGGACTCCGGCGGGGCGGGCGAATATCGTGGCGGCGTTGGCGTGCAACGCACCTATCATTTTCTGCACCCCTCCTCCGCCCTGGCGGTCGTCAAGAAGACGAAGACCGCGCCTTGGGGCATGAATGGCGGCATGGATGGCGCTCCGGGTTCCATCACCATCTGGCCGGGCACGGAGCGGGAACGGGTCAATGGCGCCCTGCATGAAAAAGACCTGCAACCTGGTGATGTCATCATCAACAGCGCCGGCGGCGGCGGTGGCTGGGGCGACCCGAAAATGCGCGACCCGCAGCGGGTGCTCGAGGACGTTGTCAACGACTTCGTCTCGCTCGAGTCGGCACGCCTCGATTACGGTGTCTGCATTGACGAGGACACAATGAGCATCGACGAAGGGGCGACGGCGGCGCTGCGCGGCTGAGCCGACACGAGGAGGAGACACAAGCATGGGCGCACTGGACCCAATCACTACCGAGGTCATCCACAACTACTATCTTTCCGCCGCGCGCGAGATGGAACGCAATCTCATGCGCACCTCCTACACCACCATCGTCTACGAGATTCGCGATTTCGGCCTCGGCATCTATGACAGGAATTTTCGCATGCTGGCTGAGTCGCCTGGCCTGGCCGTCTTCACCTGTGGCAACGACTATGGCCTGCAGAAGACCGTCGAATTCATCGGTGTGGAGAATCTTGAGCCGGGCGACCTCATGCTCACGTCCTACCCCTACTGGTCTTCAGCGCACCCGATGGACGTGCTGGCCACCTCGCCCATCTTCTACAAGGACGAGCTGATCGGCTTCACCGCCATCAAGCAACACTGGATCGACCTGGGACAGAAGGAAGCCGGCTACATGCTGGATTCCACGGATGTCTTCCAGGAAGGTCTCATCATGCCGGCCATGAAGCTCTACAGGGCCGGCGTACGTAACGAGGAAATCGTCAACCTCATTCGCTTCAACAGCCGCATCCCGGACCGCGTCATCGGCGACATGAACGCGCAGATTTCAGCCTGCCGCACCGGCGAACGTCGCGTTGCCGAGCTGGCCGGGCGCTTTGGAGTGGACACGCTGTTGCAGGCTGTCGAAGCCATCCTCGACCATGGCGAACGCATCTCGCGCGCGCGTCTGGCGGAGTTGCCCAAAGGCAGCTGGACGGCCGAGGACTTCGCTGATGACGACGGCATCAACCGCGACGATCTACTCAAATTGAAATGCAAGGTGACCGTAACCGATGATGAATTCATCGTGGACTGGACTGGCTCGCAACCCCGGACCCAGGGTCCGATGAATCTGCCGATCGGCCTGACGCGGGGAGTCAGCGGCCTGGGGTTCAAGGGCATCACCACGCCGGATTACCCGGCCAACGCCGGCCACTACCGGCCACTGCGCGTCATCACCGAAGAAGGCAGCATGACGCACGCCGTCGCACCATCGCCGACCTTCACCCTCTGGGCCGGCCTGCTGATGCCGGAAGTTATTCTCAAGGCGCTCTCCCAGGGCATGCCTGACAAGGTACCGGCCTGCTCAGGTGGCGACATTTTCAGTGTCATGGGTCTGGGCATCCATCCGGAAACGGGCCTGCCCTGGCTGGAAGCGACCAACGAAGCGGTAGGCTTCGGCGCCTTCGCCGGCAACGACGGCGAGGACGGCATCATGCACCTGAGCGAGCCCGGCTGCCGCAACAACCCGGTCGAGGTTGTGGAAACCAAGGGGCCATGGCTCATCGAGAGTTACGGCATGCGCCAGGATTCCGGCGGGGCGGGCGAGTATCGTGGCGGCGTCGGCGTGCAACGTACCTATCACTTCAAACATGACGCCGCTGTGCTGGCAATCGTCAAGAAAACGAAATCCGCGCCCTGGGGCATGTATGGCGGCAAGAATGGTGAAGCGGGTTCCATCACCATCTGGCCGGACACGGAGCGGGAAAGGGTCAATGGCTCCCTGCACGAAAAGGACTTGCAAGCAGGAGACATCCTGATCAACCGCTCGGGCGGCGGTGGTGGCTGGGGTAACGCGAAGAAGCGCGACCCGCAGCGGGTGCTGGAGGACGTCGTCAACGGCTACGTCTCGCTCGAGTCGGCGCGACGGGACTACGGCGTCGCCATTGAGGCGGACACGCTCTGCATCGACGAGGTAGCCACGGCTGCCCTGCGCGCGAATTAGGGAGCTGCAGGGCACAGGAGACCTGCCATGGGCGGACTGGATTCCATAACCACCGAGGTGATCCACAACTATCTGCTCTCCGCCGCGCGCGAGATGGAACGCAACCTCATGCGCACCTCCTACAGCACCGTGATCTACGAAGTGCGGGATTTTGGCCTGGGGATCTACGACCGGGAATGCCGCATGCTGTCCGAGGCGCCTGGCCTGGCGGTTTTTACCCGTGGCAACGACTACGGGCTGAGAAAGACCGTCGAATTCGTCGGCCCGGAAAACATGGAGCCGGGCGACCTGCTGCTCACCTCCTACCCCTACTGGTCCTCGGCGCACCCGATGGACGTGCTGGCCATCTCGCCCATCTTCGCCTGCGGTGAACTGGTCGGTTACACCGCCATCAAACAACACTGGCTCGACCTGGGCCAGAAAGACGCCGGTTACGTGCTGGATTCCGTCGACGTCTTCCAGGAAGGCCTGCTGATGCCGGGCCTCAAGCTCTACAAGGCCGGCGTGCTCGACCAGGAAATAGAAAACCTGCTGCGCTTCAACACCCGGATGCCGGATCGTATCATCGGCGACCTGAACGCGCAGGTCTCCGCCTGTCGCACCGGCGAACGGCGCGTAACCAGCCTCGTCGAGCGTTTCGGTCTGCAGACCTTCCACGAGGCCACCGAGGCTATCCTGGACCATGGCGAAAGGATTGCGCGCGCGCGCCTGGCGGAGTTGCCCAAGGGCACCTGGGAGGCCGAAGACTGGGCCGACGACGATGGTATAAATCACGGTACCCTGCTCAGGATTAAGGTGAGAGTCACCGTGACGGATGATGAGTTCATCGTCGACTGGAGCGGCTCACAGCCAGCCACCCAGGGCCCCATGAATCTGCCCATCGGCCTGACCGAAGGCGTGAGCGCGTTGGCCTTCAAGGGCGTCACGACGCCGGACACGCCCGCCAACACCGGCAACTATCGCCCACTGCGCGTCATTGCGCCGCCAGGTGAAATGATGCACGCCGTCCCACCTGCGCCGACCTTCACCGTCTGGGCTGCACTGCTGGCGCCGGAGGTCATCCTGAAGGCCCTGGCCCAGGGCATGCCGGAGCGCGTCCCGGCCTGCAGCGGCGGCGACGTCTTCAGCGTGATGGGCCTGGGCATACACCCGGAGACAGGCGAAATCTGGATGGAAGGCAGCAACGAAGCGGTCGGCTTCGGCGCCTTCGCCGGCAGCGACGGCGAGGACGCCATCATGCACCTGAGCGAGCCCGGTTGCCGCAACAACCCTGTCGAGGTGGTGGAAACCAAGGGGCCCTGGATCATCGAGAACTACACCATGCGCCAGGATTCCGGCGGCCCTGGCAGGTATCGCGGTGGCGTAGGCGTCCGGCGCACCTACCGTTTTCTGCATCCCGCTACCACCCTGACCATGGTCAAGAAGACGAAGTCTGCGCCCTGGGGCATGGCCGGCGGTCACGACGCCGATGCCGGTCACGTGGTGGTCTGGCCCGGAACGGACAAGCAAGAACGCACCGGCGCAATTCACTACCCGGTGGACGCCGAGGATGTGCTGCAGAACAATTCGGGCGGCGGCGGGGGCTGGGGCAACCCGCGCGAGCGTGACCCGCAGCGGGTGCTGGATGACGTCGTCAACGAACTCGTCTCGCTCGAGTCCGCCCGGCGCGACTATGGCGTTGTCATCGACGCGGACACGCTCAGCATCGACGAGGCGGCCACGGCCGCACTGCGCGCCTGAGCGCGGCACCTGTCGCAACGAAGGAGACCGCATGACCCGCAGTGAAGCAGCCCATCTCCATATTGATACCAACCGTATCATCAGCCCGGTCTCGCCCTTGCTCTTCAGCGGCTTCGCCGAGCACATGGGCCGTTGCATCTACGGCGGCATCTACGAGCCAGGTTCGCCGTATGCGGACGAGAATGGCCTGCGCCGCGACGTGCTGGCCGCGCTGCGCGAGCTGAACTTACGCTCCATTCGCTATCCGGGCGGCAACTTTCTGAGCGGATATCGCTGGGAGGATGGCGTCGGCCCGCGTGACCAGCGTCCCGCCAGGCGCGATCTGGCGTGGCAATCGATCGAGAGCAACCAGTTCGGCACCGACGAGTTCATCGACTACTGCGCGCAGCTGGGCACGGCGCCCATGCTCGGCGTCAACATGGGCACCGGCAGCATTCAGGACGCCGCCAACCTGGTCGAATATTGCAACGCGCCTGCCGGCACGCGCTACGCCGACATGCGCGTCGCCAACGGCCACCGTGCGCCGCACGACGTGCGCTACTGGTGCATCGGCAACGAGATGGACGGCCCCTGGCAAATCGGCCATCTGGAAGCGGATGAGTACGGCCGCAAGGCGCTTGAAGCCGCCAAAATGATGCGCTGGCAGGATGAGGACATCAAACTCGTGCTCTGCGGCTCTTCCAGTTCAATGATGCCAACCTACCCGGAATGGGACCGCGTCGCCCTGGAATACTGTTACGAGCACGTCGACTATCACTCGATGCACTACTACGCCGGCAACCGCAATGATGACAGCGCCTCGTATCTTGCCGAGGCAGTCGCCCTCGAGGCGTACGTCAAGGCACTGGAGGGCGTGCTGAGTTACGTCAGGGCGAAAACGCGCTCCAAACGCACGGTTCATCTTTCCTGGGATGAGTGGAACGTCTGGTACAAGAACCAACAGGTACGGGGAAACTGGAGCGAGGTGCCACGCCTGATTGAGGAAGTCTACAACCTTGAGGATGCGTTGGTGGCGGCCCAGTGGCTGAACGTTTTTCTGCGCCGCGCCGATGTGCTCAAAATCGCCTGCCTGGCCCAGATCGTCAACGTCATCGCGCCCATCCTCACGAAGACCGACGCGCTGCTGAAGCAGTCGATTTACTATCCTTTCCTGCTCTTCAGCCGGCTGGCCAACGGCAACTCGCTGGATGTGCTGCTGCAGGCGCCGCAGCACGAGACGAAGCAGTACGGCGCCGTGCCCCTGCTGGATGTTTCCGCCACGCACGACCCGGAGAGCCGCATCGGCGCGCTCTTTCTCGTCAACCGCAGCCAGACCGATGCGGTCCCGCTCACCTTCCACTGGCAGAACGTCCGGCCCATCCACATTCGTGGCTGGCGCCTGGCTGGCACGGATCCGAAGGCCGCCAACAGCTTCGAACAGCCGAACAGGGTTGTGGCGCAACCACTTGCTGCACAGTCGCTCGAAAGCGGCAGCGAATTGCTGCTGCCCCCACTCTCCTTCACCGCATTCGAGATGATGCTGCGCCAGGCAAAATAGCTACCAGTAGCGCATGGCCGCGCGGAACTGGATCTACTGAACTACCCTTCCAATATCGTCATGGGGCAGAGCTTCACGGACTACGGTTTGCTGGATTTCAGGAGCACCGTCACCCAGGAATTCTATGCTGCGCTGGATCCGGAGCTGGATGCCGTCCTTAACGGCCTGAAATCAGTCGAGGATGCCCTGAACGACGGCGCGGCGCGCATGCAACAGATTCTTGACCGCGCCGGATAGCCGGTTTCGGCACGACTCAAGGTCCATTTTGGGGGAAACTTTTGGAATCTCCCTGAATGCATAGTATCATAGTGCAGGCTGGTCCAGGCAATAATTGTTGCCGGAGCCAGTCTGCGCATATCGTAATTTTTTGTCAATAGTAGTGAGGAATGGAGAAAGTCATGAACAGAAACATTTTCAGGCTGGTCGTTCTGGTGCTGCTGTCAGTTCTGGCGTTGCCCTTTGCTGCAGTGGCTCAGGACGCGGAACCCGTCGTCACTGACCTCGGCGCCGGCGACCTGAAGGTCTCTTACTGGCACGGCCTGAGCGGCTCCGACGGCGCCACCATGAACGAGATGTTGGCTGATTTCGTCGATCAGAATCCGAATATTGGCGTCACCGCCGAACTTCTCCCCTGGGAAACGCTCTACGCGAAGCTGCAGGCCTCTTTCCTGGCTGGCACCCCGCCAGACCTCATCCTCATGCACGCCTCCGAGTTGCCACAATACGCAGGCTATGGTGTGATGCGCCAAATGTCCGACTGGTACACCTCCGGCGGCGGCTGGCTGGCCGATGATGACCTCGCCCCTTCCACCTACGCCGGCATGCACCATGACGGCGTGCTTTATGGCATACCGCTGGACAACCACGGCATGGGCCAGTGGATCAATGTCGACCACTTCGAGGCGGCCGGCCTGGACCCGGACGGTCCCATGCCGACCACCTACGAGGGTTGGGTCGAGTTGTTCCAGCAGCTGACCCTCGACGCCAACGGCAACAACGCTGCCTCTGAAGACTTTGATGCCGAAGACGTCGTCCAGTGGGGTTACTCTGTGAGGCGATATCCGCGCGTCAATTTCCTCAGCCACCTGGCGCAGCATGGCGGCAGCCTGATCAGCGAGGACGGCACGACCGTCACCGTCAACTCCGAGGCCGGAATGGCTGCCTTGCAGAATTCCGTGGACCTTGTCTACAAATACAACGTCTCGCCAGTGCCTGCCGGATTCGATGCCTGGCAGGGCTATGCCAGTGGCGTCGTGTCGGTGCTTCCCGCCGGCACCTGGTTCCTGAATTTCTCCAAAACGATTGACATCAACAGCAAGGCCATCGCCTTTAACCAGTTCGGCCCCGAGCCGGCCGCCTGGTTTGGCATGCACTCCTTCTTCGTGCCGGCCAGCCTTGAGGGCGAGAAGCTTGAGGCCGTCGAGACCCTGCTGCAGTGGATGCTGGAAAATCAGGCACACTGGGCCCTGTCCGGCCAGGTGCCGGCCTTGCTGTCCGTGCAGGCATCGCTGGACGCCGAGAACTTTCCCTCCAACATCGTGCTGGGCGCCAGCTTCGCCGACCACGGCGTTATCGATTACCCCAGCACCGTGACCGCGGAGCTGTCCCACGTGGGTCTGGGGCCGGAGTTGAACGCGGCGCTTAACGACCAGAAGACGGTCGAGCAAGCGCTTAACGACGCAGCCGAGCGTATGCAGGCGATCCTTGATCGCGCCGAATAACCGGTTTCGGCACAACTCACGGTCTCCTGGGGAGGATACTTGGGAATCTCCCTGCATGTGTTGTATGATAGTGCAGGCTGGTCCAGGCAATAATTGTTGCCAAAGCCAGTCTGCACATATCGTATCTTTTTATCAATTACGATTAAGTGAGAATTGGAGAAAATGATGAACAGAAACGGTTTTCGGCTGGTCATTCTGTTGCTGCTGGCAGTTCTGGCGTTGCCCTTTGCTGCAGTGGCCCAGGACGCGGGACCAACGCCCGTTGTCTCTGACCTCGGCGCCAGCGACCTGAAGGTCTCTTACTGGCACGGCCTGGGCGGCTCCGACGGCATCACCATGAACGAGATGCTGGCTGATTTCGTCGATCAGAACCCGGATATCGGCGTCACCGCCGAACTTCTTCCCTGGGACACGCTCTTCGCGAAGCTGCAGGCCGCTTTCCTGGCTGGCAACCCGCCAGACCTCATCCTCATGGGCGCCTCCAACTTGCCGCAATACGCCAGCTTTGGCGTGATGCGCTCGCTGGGCGATATGTACACGTCCGGCGGCGGCTGGCTGCCCGATGATGATCTCTCCGCCGCCACCTACGCCAGCATGCACTACGACGGCGTGCTCTACGGCATACCGCTGGATAACCACGGCATGGGCCAGTGGATCAATATCGACCACTTCGAGGCGGCCGGCCTGGACCCGAACGGTCCCATGCCGACCACCTACGAGGGTTGGGTCGAGTTGTACCAGCAGCTGACCCTCGACGCCAACGGCAACAACGCTGCCTCCGATGACTTTGACGCCGGGAACGTTGTCCAGTGGGGTTACACAGTGACCCGGGGTCCGCGTGTAAAATTCCTCGCCCATCTGGCGCAGCATGGCGGCAGCCTGGTCAGCGAGGACGGCACGACCATCACCGTCAACTCCGAGGCCGGAATGGCTGCCTTGCAGAATTCCTATGACCTGGTCCACAAATACAACGTCTCGCCAGTGCCTGCCGGATTCGATGACTGGCAGGGCTTTGCCAGCGGCGTCGTATCCGTGCTTCCCGTCGGTACCTGGTTCCGCAATTTCGCCGACTCGACCGACATCAACGGCAAGGCCGTGCCCTTTAACCAGTTCGGCGCCGCGCCGGCCACCTGGATTGGCGCACACACCTTCTTCGTGCCGGCAAGCCTTGAGGGCGAGAAGTTTGAGGCTGTCGTGACTCTGTTGAAGTGGATGAGCGCAAACCAGGCGCACTGGGCCATGTCCGGACAGGTGCCGGCGCTGTTGTCCGTGCAGGCATCACTGGACGCCGAGAGCTTCCCCTCCAACGTCGTGCTGGGCGCCAGCTTCACCGAATACGCCATTCTCGATTTCACCAGCACCGTGACCCAGGAGATGTACAGGATCGCCCTGGATCCGGAGCTGCGCTCAGCGCTCAGCGGCCAGAAGACGGTTGAGGAAGCGCTTAACGACGCAGCCGAGCGTATGCAGGCGATTCTTGATCGCGCCGAATAGCTCGTCCTGGGCAAGATGGCCGAGGGCGGTAGTCCCTCCCCCGGCCATGGTCGGCGCGAGCAATGCCACCTGATAAACGCCACCGTGACGAGACAGGGTCTGTCATGACGCGCGCATCCGCCAATCCCGGCGCAGGGCACAACCGGCGGCCTTCCTGGTTGCCGGAGATCAACCTGAAGAGGCAGGAAGAAATAGCCGCCTGGCTTTTCCTGGCGCCGTTTTTGGTCTTTTTCGTCATCTTCGTCGGTCGCGCAATTCTTGCGGCCCTGCAGATGAGTTTTTATGATTGGCGCGCCTTGCGTCCCTCAAGGCCATTTATTGGCTTTGAAAATTACGAGGAATTGCTCAGGGACGATGTCTTCTGGATCGCCCTGAAAAACACCGTCATCTTCACCGCCATGACTGTCGTGGGTACGACTGCAGTTTCCCTTGCTGCAGCCCTTGCAGTCACGCAACCTGTCCGGCGGGCCAACTTTTACCGCGTGCTGCTCTACATGCCATCAATGTTTTCGGTTGGCGCGGTGGGCCTCATCTGGGTCTGGTTGCTGAATTCCCAGTTTGGCGTCATCAACTATGGTCTCAGTTTATTCGGCATTCGACCCATCAACTGGCTGGGCGACCCGGCTCTGGTGCTGCCGGCGCTGAGCCTGACAACCATATGGTGGGGCTTCGGCTTTCCCATGCTGATTTTCATCGCCGGGCTACAGGGCATCCCCGAACACCTCTATGAGGCGGCGCGCATCGACGGCGCCAACGGCCGCCAGCTTTTCTTTAACATCACCCTGCCCCTGTTGAGGCCAACCCTCCTCTTCGTCACCGTCACCGGCGTCATCGGTCATTTTCAGGTCTACGGCCAACCCTTCATCATGACCGACGGCGGGCCAGGGCGTTCCTCTTACACCGTCATTTTATACCTCTTTCAGACCGCCTGGACTTCTTTCCGCATGGGCTATGGCGCTGCCGTAGCGGTGGCCCTGGCCATCATCATGGCCATCGTGACCGTCGTGCAATTTCTTGTCATCAGCCGGCGCGTGGAATATTAGTACCAGGGAGAGCGGGCCATGGTAACCATGCATCAAAAGCGCGCGTGGCACAACAGGTTCTGGGCTTACCTGGTGTTGGTGGCGCTGTCCCTCTTCGTGTTTATGCCCATGCTGGTGGTCTTCTCACAGTCCCTGATGACCAACCAGGAGGTCTATCGCTGGCCGCCGCAGATCGTTCCGGTCAACCCGACGCTATTTAACTACAATGACGTGCTCACGCGCCAGGACCTTCGTCTCGACCTGTGGCTGCGTAACAGCATGGTGGCGGCGGCGGGCCATACCCTTACCGTGCTGCTCATTTGCTCGCCGGCGGCCTACGCCTTCGCGCGCCTGCGTTTCCGTGGCAGCAACGCCCTTTTCGCGCTCCTGCTGGTGACCATCATGATCCCTTCCCAGGTCACCCTCATCCCCAATTACCTGCTGATGCGCGACCTGAAGTGGCTGGATACCTTCAACGCCCTGATTTTTCCGGGGGCTGCCAACGTCTTCGGAGTCTTCCTGTTGCGCCAGTTCTTTATGCAAATTCCGCTTGAACTGGAGGAAGCGGCCGTGCTGGATGGCGCCAGCTACCTGCGCCGCTTCACACGGATCATCCTGCCGCTCTCGTCCAACGCGCTGACGGCGCTGGCCATCTTCGTCTTTCTGGGTCACTACAATGACCTCTTCTGGCCCTTCATCGTCACCAACAGCCTGGAGACGCGTACGCTGCCCGTGGGCCTGACCATCCTTAACTCGGCCTACGGCATGCAGTTCCGTCCCATGGTGCTTGCCGGCGCCGTGCTTTCAACCACTCCCATCCTGATCGTCTACATCATCTTCCAGCGCCGCATCATCCAGGGCGTGACCCTGACGGGTGGCATGGGCGGCCGCTGAAAACCGATGGCATAAGGTCTGTCAGATTTCCACACGGAAGGAAAGCCTGTGTCCGACAACAAAACAGCTCACGTTCACATCGACACCAACCGTATCATCAGCCCGGTCTCGCCCTTGCTCTTCAGCGGCTTCGCCGAGCACATGGGCCGCTGTATCTATGATGGCATCTACGAACCCGGCTCGCCGCACGCTGACGAAAACGGCTTGCGGCGCGACGTGCTGGCGGCCCTGCGCGAACTAAATTTCCGCAGCATGCGCTACCCGGGCGGCAACTTTCTGAGTGGATACCGCTGGGAGGATGGCGTCGGCCCGCGTGACCAGCGGCCAGTGCGACGCGACCTCGCCTGGGAATCGATTGAGAGCAACCAGTTCGGCACCGACGAGTTCATCGACTACTGCGCGCAACTGGGCACGGCGCCCATGCTCGGAGTCAACATGGGCACCGGCAGCATTCAGGACGCCGCCAACCTCGTCGAATACTGCAATGCGCCGGCCGGCACGAAATACGCTGACATGCGCGTCGCCAACGGGCACAGGCAGCCGCACGGAGTGAAATTCTGGTGCCTTGGCAACGAGATGGATGGCCGCCGCTGGCAGATCGGCCATCTGGAGGCGGGGGAATACGGGCGCAAGGCGCTGGAAGCCGCCAAAATGATGCGCTGGCACGACCCGGAGATCAAGCTCGTGCTCTGCGGCACCTCCACTTCAATGATGCCGACCTACCCCGAATGGGACCGGGTCGCGCTGGAACAGTGCTACGAGCAGGTCGATTACCACTCCATGCACCATTACGCGGGCAACCGCAATAACGACACCGACAGCTTCCTCGCCACGACGATTGCCCTTGAGGAATTTGTCGACACGCTGGAAGGTGTGTTGCGTTACGTCAAGGCGAAGACTCGCAGCAAACGGGAGATCTACCTCTCCTGGGACGAGTGGAACATTTCGTACAATTACATGCAGGCAACGGGTGAATGGAGATATGCGCCGCGGCTCGCCGAGGATGTCTACAACCTTGAGGATGCACTGATGGCGGCTCAGTGGTTGAGCCTGTTACTGCGCCGCGCTGACGTACTCAAGATCGCCTGTCTGGCGCAGATCGTTAACGTCATCGCCCCCATCCTGACGGAGACGGACGCGCTGCTGAAGCAGTCGATTTTCTACCCCTTCCTGCTCTTCAGCCGCCTGGCAAGCGGGAACTCGCTCGACGTGCTGGTGCAGGCGCCGCAGCACGAAACGACGCAGTTCGGCGCAGTGCCTCTGCTGGACGTTTCCGCTTCGCACAACCCGGAAACGGGCATTGGCGCACTCTTTCTGGTCAACCGCAGCCAGACCGAAGCGGTGCCGCTCACTTTTAACTGGCAGGGCCGCCGCCCGCGCGGCAGCGTCCGGGCCTGGCAGCTCAGTGGCAACGACCCGAAGGCGGCCAACAGCTTCGAACAACCCGACACGGTCGTGGCGCGACCGCTGGCCGTGGAGTCGCTGGGGACGGGCAGCGAACTGTTGCTGCCGCCACTCTCCTTCACAGCCTGCGAGATGTTGCTGCGCTAGCCAAGAGATCTACCAGTAGCGCATGGCCGCGCGGAACAGTTCGATGAGGTCATCGCGTTCAGCCCGGCGCGGCGACAGCTTCGTGACGCGGTGTTGTGGCAGCGTGCCCTCGGCCAGCGCCGGCGCGTCCGCCTCGCTGTAGCCGAGCGCCGCCAGGCCGTTGGGCATGCCGGTGGCCCGCATGATGTCAATCAGGCCCGTCGCCAGAATCTCGCCCGCATCCTGCGCCGCAGCGCCACGGACCTCCAGGCCCAGCAGTCGTGCCGCCAGCAGATGCCGCTCCGGGTTGGCGCAGGCCGTGAAACGGAAGACAGCTGGCGCATTGAGGATGACCGCCATGCCATGCGGCACGATGGCGTGGTCGACTTCGTAGCCCGGCGGGCGGAAATCACGCACCATGCCCGAGACGGGATAGGACATGCCGTGCGGCAGATGCACGCCGGCATTGCCGAAACCGATGCCAGCCCAGGCGGAGGCCATCAACATGTTGCCGCGGGCTTCGATGTCGTCGGGTTCGCGGATGGCGCGCAGCAGATTGGCGCCCACCATGCGCAGGGCCTCGGCCGCCCACACGTCGCTGACCGGGTTGGCGCCTTGATAGGCCGGGCGCTCACGTGGGTGGCCCGGCGCGGCGCGCGCCGAAAAGGGCAGCGCAGTGAGCGATTCGATGGCGTGGCTGAGCACGTCGAGGCCGCTGCAGGCCGCGACCATGGGCGGCAGGGTGGCCGTGTTGTGCGGATCGATGATGCCCAGCGTGGGGCGCAGGGCGCGTTGCGCGATACCGGTCTTGGCGTGCATGGCCTCGTAATCGAAGATGGCGACGCCGGTGGTCTCGCTGCCGGTGCCGGCAGTCGTAGGCACGGCGATCAGCGGCTTGAGCGGACCGGGCACGGGCAGGCCGCGACCGATGGGCGGGTTAACGTAGGCGAAGAAGTCATCCTGCGGCCAGCTGGCGTAGAGATTGGCGGCCTTGGCCGTATCCATGACCGAGCCGCCGCCGACTGCCACGTAGCCATCAAAGGCGCCATCCTGGGCAAAGGCGATGGCCGCCTGGAAGGACGCGTCGGTCGGCTCAACGCGCACGTCGTCGAAGAGCGCTGCGTCGATGCCCGCTGCGCGCAGCGCCGTGAGTGCGACGGCTAGCGACTCGCCCTGCGCCAGGCGCGCGTCGGTCAGCAGCATCACGCGTTTCGCCCCCAGGGCGGCCATGTCCTCGCCCAGCTCGCGGGTCACGCCCGGGCCGAACTTGATGCTTGAGGTATCCATGGTGAAGGCGGTTTCGCGCGCGCTCATATTTGGTCTCCCGGTGTCAAGGCCTGACAAAAATAGCGTATACGCTTCATTGCCGCGACGCCCAGGTCGCATCAGCCCGGAAAGGACTGCCGCAGCCAGTAGCGGCGCCAGGCCGCCGTCTCGCGCATCTGCTGCCCCAGACGCTCGCCCAGACCTTTGTCCGGCGTCAACGGAGCAGCTGCCGGCGCGCGCGTCACGCGCCACTCGTCCTCGTTGAGGGGCGTGAAACGCAGCCGACTGCCGACGTTTAGCCAGTCGATGCAGGTCTGCACCGTCGCTAATGGCTGCGCGGTCAGGGCGGCCAGCTCGTCCCGCGTGAGCCGGCCCGCGCGCCCTTGCAACGCGTATTTGGCCAGGCCCGCAACCCGCTCAATAAGGGCCTGCGGCGTGCGCCAGGGCGGCTCATAGGCGAAGAGCAAAACGCGCTGCGGCGCAACTGTGTTCAGCGCAGCCTTCCAGGTGTCCGCGTCCGGCGGAACGGTCCAGACGGCCAGGGTTTCTGCCGGACGCAAGCCCATGCGGTCGACGCCCTTGAGGTCAACGTGCCCCTCGCGCCAGACCAGCGCCGCGGGATCGTCGGCGAGGATGGCCGTCAGCTGATTGAGCGGCGCCGGGTGACGGCGATAGTCAAGCGCCTCCCAGGTTGGCCGACGCAGAACGATCCCGTCCTCGTCCTCGATGGAACGCGCGCCCAGCCACTCCATGAGCGCCTCGCGCTGGCCACGATACACATTCACGCGCAGCGTGAAGGCCAGGTCGAAGCGGCCCTGAGGCAGCATTTCCGCATCGCCCGACCACCAGATGACGCGCCGTTCCGCGTCCACCCTGTTGGCAACCGTCAGCTCGAGGTGGTCGCCGCGCCGGTCAAGCGTGCGCCGACGCAAGAGCTGCAGATCGCGCGCGACGAGAGTGAGCGGCGGATTGCCGTTGCCGAAGGGCGCAAGACGCGCCAGCTGCTGCGCCAACTCCAGCGTGACGTCGCCCAGTTTCAGGTCAGCGTCGAGCTGCAGCTCCTGCGTCAGCGGCTCTTCGCCCGTCTGCTCGCGCACAGCGCGCGACAGCCCGCGCCGGAATTCGGAGACGCGCGCTGCGTTAAGGCGCATGCCGGCCGCCATGCTGTGTCCGCCGTAGCCCTGCAGCAGACCGGCCTGCGTATCCAGCGCGGCCACGATGTCGCAGCCTGGCAGCGAGCGCGCCGAACCGCTGGCCAGCCCGCCCTGCTCGCCGAGCAGAATGGCCGGACGCCCGTATTCTTCCACCAGGCGGCTGGCTACGATGCCGACCACGCCCGTATGCCAGCCCGGCTGGCAGAGCACCAGCGCCGCGTAGTCCAGCAGCGAGGGATCTTTGGCGATTTGCTGCTGCGCGGCCTCATGCACCTGGCGCGTGAGGAAGCGGCGCTTCTGGTTGAGCGCCTCAAGATTTCGCACCAGGCCATCTATTTCCACGGCGTCGCGGCTAGTCAGCAAGTTGACCGCCACGTTGGCATCGTCCAGACGACCCAGCGCGTTCAGTCGCGGCGCGAGCGCGAAGCCGACGTCGCTCTCCGTCAGTTCCGTCGGGTGGACGCCGGCAGCGGCCATCAGCGCGCGCAGGCCGGGGCGTTCGGCCGCGCGCAAAACTTGCAGACCGCGCTGCAGCAGCCAGCGCGTGTCATCGACCTGACGCATCACGTCGGCCACGATGCCCAGCGCCACCAGGTCCAGCAGATGCTCGCTGCTGCGCCCGTCAAAGAGCGCCTCAATCAGCTTGAAGGCCGTGCCCACGCCGGGCAGCTCGCGCAGCGCGTGACCCTCCGCCAGGCGCTGCGGACTGACGATGGCACTGGCCGGCGGCAGGGTCGCGGGCAGCTTGTGATGGTCGGTGACGACGACCGCCACACCCTGCGCTTGCGCCCAGGCGAGGGAGTCATGCGCGCCGATGCCGGTATCGCAGGTCAGCAGCAGATCGGCGCCCTGCAGTTCCCGCTGCAGCGTGGGCAGATGGACGCCGTGGCCCTCGCGAAAGCGGTTGGGGATGTGCCAGCGCACGAAGGCGCCCAGCTCGCGCAGCGCGGAGACCAGCAGCGTGGTCGCGGTCTGGCCATCGACGTCAAAGTCGCCCCAGACCAGGATCTCGCCCTTTTCGTGGATGACGCGCCGCACACAGGCGACCGCCGCGTCGATGTCGGGCAGGTCGGCGGCGGGCGCTGGCGCGTAGGCGGCGGGGTCGAGGAAGCTGCGGGCGGCAGCGGGCGTGAGGATACCGCGCTGGGCCAGGCTGGCAGCGACCAGCGGGTGGCCGCCGACCGCCTCGCGCAGCGCCGCCGGCACGGGGATGGGTGACGGGGCGCGCCAGGTGGGCTCCTCAGTCATCCAACTGTGGGTAGGGCCAGATTTTCAGTGCTTGTTCGTATAACCGGTCGCTTCTTTCCCTGATTTCATCTTCGCCCCAGCTCTCCAGTTGCCCGATGCCCCTGTTCAGCCACAGAGGGCTGCTCGAGAAGCCTCCCTCAATGTCGCGCTTCTCGTGAAATGGTCGATCACTCAGTTCCGGGTTGTAACCAGTAAGTGTAAGGTTTCCTATACAGTGGACGACCAGATCATGGACTTCGCGCCACTCCGAGCCCAGCATATCTTGCCATTCCTGTGAAAGATTCGGGTTCTGTGGCAGGATGTGTTCAATCGTGTATTCATTGACGTTTGCAGGTTCCTTGCGCCCGATGTTTTCCAGCCTGTCTAGCAGAAACTTCAGCCGCCAGCCACTCAGAGACCAGTACAGTGGGTCGCACGTAAAAGCCACGCCGAACTCGTCGTCGTCTCCAAACGCGTCATCCTCCTGCACTTTATAACCAACGGGGAATCGGCGACTCCTTAGCAATGAGAGGAATACGCGCTTCACACTGTTCAGATAGTGTTCCTTGTCTAATTGTTGCAGGAAGGTCGCGAAGGTTCTGTTAAGCGTATTGGTAGGGATTCTGCAAACTGCCCGGCGAACGACGTAACTCTCAACAAGTTGCAGTATTTCCCGCAAAGCCTCTTTCGAAAGGATGCCGTGGCGCTCGTGGTCATCGAAGAGTCCCAGCAGCATGGGCCGGGCGACATCGACCCTCAGGAGGTTCAGATTAGCCAGCGTCTGGCGGATTTCCGGGTCATCACAACGCTCGGGGAAGAGGCACTGTTCGTAATAGCGGGAGAAGATTTCGATCTCAGGAACGACCTTTGTCGCGCTCTGCTCGCTGGAGCGCAAGTATTCCCTGAACGCAGGATAGACTGCCCGAATGTTGGGAATGTTCCCTGTCTTCGCTGTCAGATAGTCTCGCATGAACCAGTCGATTGCGTTCCAGTCTCGTGCCTGCCGGAAGCGCTGCTCCATCGGATACCAGTATCTGTTGTACAGCGTTTCCTGCTCATCTGGTGGCAATCGCATCAGCACGAAATTGCGAATCTTGTCGCTCTCGGAGAGCGCGAGACCGGTGGAATTCAGGCTCTCGAAAATCCGCTGCGGGTTGTCGTGGTTCCTGTCCAAGGAAACGTCCACGATGAGCAACTTGTCGATACCCTGGTACAGGGTCCTCGCATCAAGGTTTGACGCGTCAATCTGTTTCACGAACCAGCGAAAGTTTTCCAGTATGCGGTGGGTAGCGCGCTCCGGTGCCGGCGCATAATCGACAAGACTGCGTAGCGCCGCACGGTCACCGCGAGTCAGCCACAGCTTGTAGCGCGTGTCCTCATCTTGCGGTTCCCACTTATTCCACAGAAACATCTCGTAAATCTTCTCGCGCAGGGTCTCCTCGACTCTTGCAAGCGCAAGCAACATCAACGACACCGTCGTCAGGCGCTGCTGACCGTCGATTACCATCATCCGTTGTATCGAAGAGACCTGATAAAGTCCCTCGTGAATGTAGATGACCGAGCCGATGAAATGGTGCTGTGCCTTGTCATCTGTTGCGATCTGGACGACATCATTCCAAAGTTGCTCGCAATGCTCATGGGTCCAGCTGTAGGTGCGCTGGAAAATTGGAATGACAAGCTGCTGTTCGCTACTGCCCATGAACTTCAGCAGCCGTGTTTCGGATGCCTTCATCTATTTCGTCTCCTGCTCACGCTACGTGACCGTCCTGCCGCCGGAGTGCATTGTAGCAAAGCGCTGGCCACGCATCATGTGCCTAGCTCAAAACGCGATCTCGTCCAGGGCGTCGATGTCGAGCGCGGTTGCGGGCAGGGCCATCTCCTCCTCGCCCTCCCACTCCGCCAGCGCGCCGGGAGTTTCGCCGCGGCCGCAGAGCGAACGGTAGACACAGAAGCGGCAGCGGCGCTCGTCTGTCGTGAGCGGGAACTCCGCGCGGCCCTCGATCTCGCGCAGCAGGGCGAGCAGCTGCTTGCGGTCCGCCCGCATTTGTGCTGCGCTGTAGGGGAAGCGCTGCACCTGGCCGCCATGCTGCGCGTACCAGTAGCGCATCTCGATGCGCTCCGGCGCCAGCGGCTCGCCGCCGTTCAGGCGCGCGCCGGCCTGCGCCAGCACGTAGCGATACACCAGGGTCTGCATGCGCTGCGCCAGATATTGCGGGCGCGGCAGATGACGCCCCGTCTTCCAGTCCAGCAGCAGCGCCCGCCCGCCAGGCTCGATGGCGACCAGGTCCAGCTTCGCCAGCAGCAGGCGCCCGCCCAGCGTTGCCGTCAGGGTCAGCTCGGGCCAGCGCTGCGACGGAACGCCGGCCAGGCCGTTCGCCAGCCAGGTATCGAACCAGAGCGCGACCTCCTCATCGGCGATGCGCGACTGCAAGGTCTCGGGCGGAATGCCCAGAAGACTCTGCTGCACCAGGCGGTGAAACTGCGCGCCCTGCTCAATATGGTGCTCGAAGGCCACCATGTCATCCACTTCGGCCGCCGGCCAGCGCTGCCGCTGCAGATACTTCAGCTCAAAGCGGCGCGGACAATCTACGTAGTCCTGCAAATTGCCCTGGGTGAAGACGAAGTCCGGCGGCAGGGTCATTGCGCGCGCTCCCCGGCCAACAATGCGCGCAGGTCGTTCAGCGGCAGCGCTTCGCCCTGGTCGCCATTTCGCCCCGTGTTCCAGGTGATGACCAGCTCGCTGCGGGCGCGCGTGATGCCAACATAGAGCAGGCGCAGCTTCTCCGCCGCCACCAGTTCGCGCGCCGCGCGCGTGGCCGCGCCTGCGGTATACGTCGTACCATCCGTGAGCATTTCCAGCTGGCCAAGGGCCTCGGCCTCCAGGTTTAGCCCGTCGCGCAGGAACCAGCGCTCGGCGTAGAACTGGTCGCCTTCCATGGCCGAGGGGAAATCGTAGCTGTTGATCGAAAGGAGGTAGACGCGGTCCCACTCCAGGCCCTTGGCCTTATGCAGGGTGGTGACGACCACTTTGCCACGATAGCGCTCGGGGTCGAAGCTGGCATCTTCCTCGCTCATGCCCTGGAAGCGGCGGCGGCCGGCGGCGATCTGGCGCAGTTCGCCGGTGAACTCCGGCAGCCGCGCTTCCGGACGCAGCTCCGCGAACTGCCGCAAATCCAGCGCCAAGCTCCAGACAGTCGCGATTTCAGCCTCGGCGCGGAACAGGTCGGCGCCGACGGTCAGCAGCAGCTGATCCACGGGCAGGTCGACGGCCTCCTGCCAGCGGCGCATGATAATTCGGAAGGCAATCAGATGCTGCCGCAGGTCCTCGTCGGGGCCGGCCAGGTCATCCAGCCAGTCGTCGTCCAGCAGCGGCCACAGGTAGTCCTCCGGCTGGCGCAGGCCGCGCAGTTCCGTGGCCACGCGCCTGATGCTGCGCTCGGCATCCTCGTTGCCGCGTTCATCGCGGCGCCACACACGGTAGACCTGCGCCAGGTAGCCGCTATGGCGCGGGTTGCCCAGATACTCCAGCACGCGACATAGGGAGCCGGCCACCGCGCGCGTGCCGTCCGTCGAGCTCAGGTTCTCCTTGTAGGGCAGACCGGCCGCGCGCAACTCGCCCACCAGCTTGCTGCCGCTGGCGTTGGTCGGCAGCAGCACTGCGACCGTGCGCTCCGGGTTCTGTGGCAGCCAGTGTTGCAGGGAGCGCAGGACCAGCGCGCGTTCCTGGTCGGAGGTCAGCGCCTCGTTGTGCAAATGCGGATAACCCTCGACGTCGGGCGGGTTGGGTTGGGAGTCGCCAGGCGGCGCGGGCTCAATATACGGCGGCGCAAGCGGCTGCTGCGCGCGCACCTGGGGCCGGGGATGCGCCTGGGCCCAGTCGATGAGGCCGTTGGCGAGGCGGATGATGGCCGGGGCGCTGCGGCCGCTGTCGGGCATGGGATACGCCTGCACGTCCGGCTCCTGCAGAAACACGCGCAGGTAGTGCGGACTGGCCGTCGTGAAGGACTCGTTGATCGCCTGGTTGGGGTCGCCGACGCGCGCCCAGTTGCCCTGCGGGCCGGCCAGCAGACGCAGGATGCGCTCCTGCAGCCAGCTGCTGTCCTGGGCCTCATCCTCAAGGATCCAGGGCCAGCGCCGCTGCAGCCGCGCCAGGTAGTCCGCGTCGCTCTTGAGGACGCGCAGCGCCAGGCGGATGAGGTCCGTGAAGTCGATGCCGCCACGATAGCGCAGGCCGTTTTCGTAGCTCGCATAAATCTCCTGGCAGATTTGCGCGAGGGGCAAGGCGTCGCCCTGATTCCGCAGCAGCGCGTGCAACTCATCAACGTCGGTTTCCACGTCCTTCGCCTGGCGGATGTAGCGCCCGGCCACGTCGCGCAGCAAGGCCGGCCAGTGCCGCTGGCGCACGTCGCTGCGCTGCTGCAGGGCTTCGTCGACCCAGCCCTGTTCCGTGCCCGGGTTGCCGCGCAGCCAGCCATCCACCGCTTCCTGCAGGATGTCCTGGGTTTCGCGCTCGTCGATTACGCGGAAGTCGTCCGCCAGGCCCGCCAGGCCGGGCCGCTCCTTCACGATGTCGTTGGCCAGGCCGTGCAGGGTGCGCACACGATAGCCCACCAGGCCCGGCAGGAAGGCGCTTTCGCGCTGCAATTCATGGGCCAGACGTGACGAGAAATTGTTCACGGCGGAGTTGACCAGCGTCACAATCAACACTTCCTGATTGGCCGCCAGGCTGCCTGCGCGCACCAGACGCGCCGCCAACGCTACCAGCGTGGCGGTCTTGCCGCTGCCCGGCACGGCGGACACGCCCAGCTTCCCGCCGCGCCAGGCCAGCACCTGTGCCTGCGCCGGCCGCGGCCTAAACATTTGCATGCTCCGGCGGCAGGCTACGATACATGTTGTGCAGGGCCAGCAGCAGCGGTCCGCGCTCTTCGTGACCGCGTTCGCCGAACTCGCTGATGCCCAGATACACGCGTTTGCGGCAGCGTCGCAGCAGCCCCAGCGCCACGCTCGACAGCGCCTCTGCGCCCGCCGCTTCCTCGTCGGCGTCCAGCCAGACGCGTCCCTGTGGCCAGCTGCGGCTGAGCACCCAGGGCTGCGTCAGGGGCTGATAGACGCGCCGACCCCAGCCACTGCTGCCCACGTTCAGCCAGAACTGGTAGTCGACCGGACGGTTGCCCATGAGGAAGGTGTGCGCGGGGGCGAGCAGCACGCCCTCGTCACGGTCCAGCGCCCAGTCGCGCAGGTACTGGTTGGCCAGCACGCCCTCTTCAACCATGCGCAGGTATTCGATTGCCACTGCGGCCTGCGGGTCGATTTCGGCCAGCAGCTGGCGAAAGCCGCGCGCTGAGTCGACGAGGTTGGCGACGGTGGCGCCGGCAGCGAGGCGATCGTGCAGGCCGAAGCCCGGCTGCGACAGCAACTCGCCGAAGAGCGCGCTGAAGAAGAGATCGAGGGGCGTGTCCGGCGGCGCCTGCGCCAGCCAGTCGCAGAGCCGGTTGTACTTCTCGCCCAGGTGGAAGGTGATGCGCTGCTGCAGGCGCGCGTCCGTGATGCCTTCGAAAGGCAGCAGGTCGCCATCGCGGAAGAGAGCGTCGGCCAGCAGACGCGCGCGCACCAGGTCCAGCCCGGCAATGGCGCCGGTGAGCGCGCTGGCCACGTCAAAGCGGCTGAGGCCCTGCCCCGCCGTCGGATGAGCGAGCCTGGCGAAGGTCAACAGGGCGCGCGCGGCCGGCTCATCGCGCAACGCGCGCGAAGGTCGGTGCGAGCGCTGCGGCACGTCGCGCTCTTCAAGGCGCACCTGCAACGCGAAGCGCAGCGCGTCCGGCAGGAAGGGCGCCAGCACGACGATCTCCTGCGGCGGCACGCCCTCCTCGTGCACCAGGTTCGCGATGTGATCCACGGCCCAGTCGATCATCTGCGGATGCCAGCGCGCCTTGCCCGGCCAGCGCAGCGCTGCACGCGCATCCCCGCGCTTTGGCGGCGGGCCAGTTTCCCTGTCCAGGACCTTCGCCAGTGCATGATGCAGGGCCGCGACGTCCTCCGACATGACGCGCCGCCGCTCCAGCGTAACTTCTATCTCGCACAGCGCTTTCAGCGAGCGGGCCTGCTCCGGGTCCGCGCCCAGAAATCGGCGCAGGCCCGCCTGGCTGTCGTAAATCAGCAGGGCCGAGTCACAGTTGGGAAGCCAGTCGCGCAGCAGGTCATGGGCCGTCGGCGTGTCCTCCTCAAGGTTGTCGACAACCAAATGCCGGTAACGGCCGGTCAGATAGCGTCGAGCCGGCTCCAGCGGCCACAACTGCTCGCGCAGGATACTGATGAGCAGCGAGTAGTCGATCAGGTTGTGTTGCAGACAGCCGGCACGGAAGAGGCTGGCGCAGGCCTGGGCGTCGTCGTAGATGAAGGCCTGTTCAGGCTCGCCGCGCCAGGCACCCTTGAGGCGCGAGCCGATTTCTTCCGGCGGAAAGCCGACCAGGGCCGCCTTGTTGAGGTTGTCGACGATCTGCGTGTAGAGCCGGTTGCGGCTGATGGTCACGCTGCGGAAGTAATCGCGGCGCGCGATTTCCGCGCCGACGAAACGCCGCATCAGGTACTGCGACAGTTCGAGGCCGGGAAAGCGGGGCGGCGCCAGCGGCTGCGCGCAGCCGGTGTCTGCGGCAATCAGCGGCCAGAAGAGCTCCAGCAGCTCACGCGCCAGGCTTCCCAGGGTTGTGACGCGTACCTCGGCGCCGCCCGGCGCGCGCGACCGGCGCAGGGCCTCCTGCCAGGGCAGACCAGTCGCCTGCTGCGGCACCATGACAAGGATGGCATTGGGGGGTACGCCCGCATGCAAGAGCTGTTTGACGCGCTCGATGCCGGCGGTGGTCTTGCCGGTGCCGGCGACACCCTCGAGAAAGACGCGCCTGTCCAGATTGTCCCTGGCAACCTGCCGCTGTTTGACCAAAAGGTACATGCGCCCCTTTCCTGCCCGTTAATCTCCAGTATAGCAAGCCGACACAGACCCCCGACGCCTGGCCAGTTCGCAAGCCCTCAGGTCTTCTGCTACAATTCCGTCATCGACGACTAGGGAAACGGGGAGTCAATGTGCGTACGATAAAATTCACGATCCTGGTACTTATGCTTCTGATCGGCCCGGTCGCGCTGACCCAGGGTCAGCCTTCAGGTGAACTGACAATTGCACTGCCCAACGACCCCACCGGAATCTACATCGCCAATGCCTCGGACGTGACCGCCATCAGCGCCACGCGTCCGCTTTACGATGCACTCGTGCACTATGGGCCCAATGGCTCGATCCTGCCAGGCCTGGCTGAACGCTGGGAAATCAGCGAGGATGGCCGCAGCTACACCTTCCACTTGCGCGAGGGTGTGAAGTTCCACAATGGCGAGGATTTCAACGCCCACGCCGTCAGCACGATCTGGGAATATGGCATAACTCCCACCAATGAGTGGTTGTCCTACTACGATTCGGTCGCATCTGCCGATGACATCGTGGTCATCGACGACTACACGGTCGAGATTACGACGCAAGAGCCAGACGCCTTCTTCCTGAGCGAAGTCGCAAACGGCTGGTTCGCCATCCCGCCTGCCTACCTGGCAGAAGTCGGCCTGGAAGCCTTCGAGGCAGCGCCGGTCGGCACCGGCCCCTTCATGCTGGAAGAATGGGTGCCGGGTGATCGCATCGTCATGCGCGCCTTTCCCGACTACTGGAACCCGGAGCAGCCGAAGGTGGACGGTGTGACCTTCCGCATCATCCCGGACGCAACCACGCGCCTGGCCGCCATCCAGACTGGCGAAGTCGACATCGTCACGCGCCTGAACGTCGATGACGTCGCCCTGCTGGAAGACAACGCGAACGTCAGCATCGTCAGCTATCCCAACGACCGGGTTTATTACGTCGCCTTCAAGAATATCGGCAACGGCGCCGGCACGCAGCTGGAAAACAAACTGGTGCGCCAGGCCATGAACCTGGCGGTCGACCGGCCCGGACTCATTGCGGCGCTCTTCAGCGGCTATGGCCAAACCGTCGGCAGCTTTGTCATCCCAAGCAATCTTGGCTACGATCCGTCCATCGAACCCTATCCCCATGACCCGGAGCGCGCCAGAGAGCTGCTGGCCGAGGCCGGTTATGCGGACGGATTCGCGATCGGCATGAGTTGCCCGGCCGACGCCTATACCAACATCAACGAGGTCTGCCTTTCCGTCCAGCGCGACCTGGGCGCCATCGGCATCGACGTCGACCTGGAATTCAAGACGACCAACGCCTACTGGTCCGAAGCCCACTATGCAACAACCGGCCCCATGTACGTGGACAGTTGGTCCGCACCAAATGGCGAGGCCTTCTGGCGGCTCGAAGGCTCCCTGACGCCCGGCTACTACTACAGCACCTGGACCGATCCAGCCATCGTTGAGTATCTGGGGCAAATAGCAACGGCGGTCGATCGCGCGGAGCGCGCTGCGCTCTATGGCGAGCTCTCGCGCTACATGTACGACGATCCACCCTATATCTATCTCTACGTCCTCAATCTCTTTGAGGCGACTTCCAGCCGCGTGACCGGCTACAGCCCGCTGGCCAATGAGACCTTCTACCTCAACGGCGTCGGTGTGGACGGCTAGCCACTGGACTGCACGGCCCCGGGCAGATCATTACGGGGCCGTGCCTGGTCTGCCCACGCCAGACGATTTCGGCCATTCGTTATTCCTGGTCCGGTGGTTACAATCGCATCGCCAGCTGGCGCCACAGTTCACCTTGTAATGAAGGGACAACGAAAAAAGTCATGCGCTCCACAATCTGCTTCCTGCTCGCTCTGCTGCTGACCGGCCCGGCCATCCTCCTGCAGGCTCAACCCTCCGGCGAACTGGTCATCGCACTGCCCAATGACCCAAATTCGCTATACATTGCCAACGCCGCAGACGTGCGCAGCAGCAGCGTAACGCGCCAGCTCTATGACGGTCTGGTATGGCTCGACAGCGAAGGGACACTCCGCCCTGGTCTGGCCGAAAGCTGGGAAATCAGCGAGGACGCCACGCAGTACACCTTTCACCTGCGCCAGGGCGTCACCTTCCACAATGGCGAACCCTTCACCGCTGCCGCCATCGTTGCGGCTTGGGAATATGGCCTGACACCAGGCAACCAATACCCGCAGTTCTATTCCTCCGCCGAAAGCGTCGAAGTGCTGGACGATTACACCGTGCGCCTAACGACGGCCGAGCAAGACGCCTTGTTCATGATCGATGTGGTGACCGGCTGGCTCGCGCTACCGCCACGCTACCTGGAAGAGGTCGGCCTCAAGGGCTTTGAAGCAGCCCCGATAGGTACCGGGCCCTTTATGCTGGAAGAGTGGCTGCCAGGCGACCGTATTGTCATGCGCGCCTTCCCGGACTACTGGAATCCGGAGGAACCAAAGGTCGAACGCGTCATCATGCGCATCATTCCTGATGCCGCCACTCGAGTTGCTGCCATTCAGACGGGCGAAGTAGATATCGTCAATCGACTGGATGTTAACGCCGCCGCACTCCTTGAAAACGACCCCAACATTAAGGTCATCTCCTACCTCAACGACCGCGTTTTCTACATCGCCTTCAAGAATATGAACAGTGGCACAGGTACGCCAATCGAAAACCGGCTCGTCCGCCAGGCCCTAAACTATGCCATCGACAGACCAGGTATGCTACAGGCCCTCTTCAACGGCCACGGCCAACTCGTCTCCAGCTTCACCATCCCTGGCAACCTGGGCTATGATCCGGCGCTAGAGCCCTACCCCTACGACCCGCAGCGCGCCAGAGAATTGCTGGCAGAAGCCGGCTATAGCGACGGCTTTGCAATCCAGTTGACCTGTCCCGCCGATGTCTACGCCAGCATCAACGAAGTGTGCTTGTCCATCCAGCGCGACCTGGGCGCTGTCGGTGTAGAAATCGAGCTCAATTTCCTGACCACCAACAAATTCTGGTCCGAAGCTGATTACGGCAGCACCGGCCCCATGTTCGTCGATGGCTGGTCCGTTCCAGCAGGCGAGGCCTTGCCACGCATCGAGGGCGCCCATTACCCAGGCTTGTACTTCAACAGCTGGGTCGATGATACAATCACCACCTACGTCGATCGCTTGATCGCCACCATCAATCGCGACGAGCGCGCGGCACTGTATCGCGAGGTCTCGCGCTACCTGTTCGACAATCCGCCATTCGTCTACCTGTACGCTCTCAACGTCTTTGAGGCGACCACCAGCCGCGTAACCGGTTACAAGCCTCTCCCGAACGAGTTCTGGTACCTCAACGAGGTCGCTGTGAACGGCTAATCACGGAACAGCGCGGCCCCGGGCAGGTCAAGTCGGGGCCCCATTTTCTGGCCATATCCGGGAGCCTGGAACGTGCTCAACACCATCCTCCGGCGCCTGTTGCAATCCGTCGCCCTCATCATTGGGGTACTGGTGCTGGTGTTCTTCGCCGTCCGGCTGACCGGCGACCCCGTTGGCCTGATGGTTGCCCGCAGCGCCACGCCCGAACAGCGCGAGGCCTTCCGCGTGGCCCACGGCTTTGACCGCCCGCTCGCAGAGCAGTTTCTGGACTATCTCGGCGACACGCTGCGCGGCGACCTGGGAAAATCGCTGCGTCTGCATTTGCCCAATCTCGAATTGATTCTGCAGCGCCTGCCCGCCACCATCGAACTGGCACTGGCAGCGCTGTTCATCGCGCTGGTCGTCGCACTGCCACTGGGCATCATCAGCGGCTTCTTCCCGGGCACCGTGCTGGACCTGCTCGCGCGCGCGATCGGCCTCGCCGGGCAGACGATTCCGTCCTTCTGGCTGGCCATGATTCTGATCCTGATCTTCGCCGTCAACGCGCGTCTGCTCCCCTCCTTCGGCCGCGACAGCCCGCAACATTTGATCCTGCCCGCCGTCGCACTGAGTGTGGCCAGCACGGGCCAGATGGTGCGCCTGCTGCGCTCCGCCGTGCTGGAAATCACCCGCGAGGATTACATCCGTACCGCCCGCTCCAAGGGACTCAGCGAGACTGTCATCGCCCTGCGCCACATCGCGCCCAACGCCACCATCCCGCTGGTCAGCGTCATCGGCGTCAACTTCACCTACATGTTGGGCGGCTCGGTCTATATCGAGACGATCTTCGCCTGGCCAGGCCTGGGCACCCTGCTCAACGACGCCATAGGCGACAGCGATTTCCCGCTGGTGCAGGCCATCACCATCTTCATCGCCATCTTCGCAATCTCCATCAACCTGCTCACCGACATCGCCTACGACCTGCTTGACCCGCGGGCGCGGCGGGCCTGACATGACTGCCATCCAGAGTTCACCGCGCCGTCAGCAGAGGCTGACCTTGCCCTACAATCTGCGCCGCCTGCTTCAGGATCCTGGCGCGTCGCTGGGCATGGTACTGGTGCTGCTGGTCGTGCTTACGGCCCTGTTCGCGGAACAGGTGGCGCCCTTTGGCCCGACCGAAGGCAGCCTGTCGAATTCCAAACTACCGGAAGCCTGGCAGGAACGCGGCCTGCCCGAGCATCTGCTGGGCACGGATCAGCTCGGACAGGACATTCTAAGCCGCATTGTCCATGGTTCGCGCGTTTCACTGGCGGTCGGTTTCTTCGGCGTATTGCTGGCCAGCAGCATTGGTGTGGCGCTGGGCATGACGGCAGGCTATCTGGGAGGCCGCGCGGACAGCATCATCTCTGCCGCAGTGAACCTGCTGCTCTCCTTCCCCTACCTGGTGCTGGTCATCGTGGTCGCGTCAATCTTCGGCCGCAGTCTGCTCAACGTCATCATCATCTTTGGCATCACCGACGCGCCCATTTTCGCGCGACTCGTCCGTGGCGAAGTACTGCGGCTGAAGAACATGGAATACGTCGAGGCTGCGCGCAGCCTGGGCACGCCAACCGGCCGCATCTTGCTGCACCATCTGTTGCCCAACCTGGTCGGCCCGCTGGTGACGCTGATGACCTTCGAGATGTCGGCCATGATCTTTTACGAAGCAGGCCTCAGTTTTCTCGGTCTCAGCGTGCCGCCGGCGATTCCCAGCTGGGGCAACATGCTCGCCCTGGGGCGCAAGTTTCTGTATATCTTCCCCTGGATGTCGATCTACCCCGGCCTGGCCATCTCCATCACCGCCTTTGGGGTCAACCTGCTGGGCGACTGGCTGCGCGACATTTTCGACCCGCGCCTGCGCCGCAGCGAATAAGGCCGAAAATCAGACCGGAATGCCCAGGTCGGCGGCGCCCCGCTGCGAAGTTACCGCGTCCGGACAGTAGCGGCGGATGATGTCCTGGGCGATGGCAGCGCGACGTACGCGCTCGCGCCCGAGAGCCACGGCGGTCGCCTGGACGTGGTAGCCCGAAGGGTAGATGTTGGGCGCGTTGCGCAGCCCCAGCTTGACGTACATGGGCGCGGCGACCTGAATCATCTGCGGGATTTCGTAATGGCGCACGAAACCGCCGAAATCGTCGGGCGCCTCGACGTATATATCCAGCGGAATTTCGCAGGCCTGGCGGATGGCGGCCAGCTGCGGCAGCGAAAGATCGGTGGGCGTGTTGTAGGTACCGGCTCCCAGCTGCTGCATCCAGCGCACTGAAAGCGCGTTGGCCGCGCCCATCTGCACCGAAACCTTGAGCACCAGTTCGGCCGGCAGCTCGCCGGCGCGCTTCATCTCCGTGACCAGCCACAGCAGGCCCTCGTCCGCCACCAGCACCGAGCGGATGCCCAGGGCGCAGGCCCGACGGATGTCTTCGACGGCGAAGATCACCTGCTCCATGCCGCGCAGGCGCGCGCCCAGATTCTTGCCCGCGCTGGCCACCACCTGCGCGCCGGTGTCCCAGGCGGCGCGCGGCCCGACGAAGAGGCTGACCTCAATGCCGGCCTCGCGCCCCAGCTGCGCCATCTCGCGGATTTCGGCGTCCGTCATCAGCATGATGCCGCTGCCCTGCGAGATCCGATGCAGGAGCACCTGCTGCGCTTCGGCCTCCTCCAGCACCGCGCGCAGGACTTCAGGCCCTTCGCAGCTGGGAATCTCGATGCGCCATTGCGCCCCGTCCGGGAAGCGCTTCGCCGACTCCGGCAGCTCCCCCGGGTCGCTGGCGGGCAAGCCGCGGCTGCTCAGAAAATCACGTGTGCCTTGCATCTCACCCTCCCCAGGCCGCTTCCGGCAGCCCGCTGACTCCCGGTCGCGCGCAAAACAAACTGCCGGCCTGCTCCTGCTCGCCGCCATGCTGCGCCATGTCCGTGCGCGCCGTGGTGATGTACAGCTCGTCCAGCCTGGGCCCACCGAACATCACGCTGCTGACGCAGGAAACCGGCAGCTTCAGCTCGCTGATGACGCGACCCTGCGGATCGTGGCGCACAACTTTCCAGCCGCCCCAGCGCGCCGACCAGACGCAGCCCTCGCTGTCGACGGTCAGACCGTCCGGCGCGCCACCGCCCGGCTCCGCGCTGACGAAGGGGCGTTCATTGCTGAGCCCGCCGGACTGCGCGTCAAAGTCCCAGGCGCGGATGCTGCCAGTGCCGCTGTCGCAGTAGTACATGATGCTGTTGTCTGGGCTCCAGCCCAGGCCGTTGGAGACGTAGATGTCGGTCGCCATGCTGTGCAGGCTGCGGTCGGCATCGAGGCGGTACAGAGAGCCGACCGGCTCGCTGCCGTCAGCCATCGTACCCGCCCAGACCCGTCCCTGACGGTCCACCGCCGCATCGTTGAAGCGATTCGCCGGCCTGCCTGCCTCCGGGTCGATGATGAGTTGCGGCGTTTCTCCTGGCTGCCAGGTGTAGAGCCCGTCGCGCAGCGCCAGTGCGAAGCCGCCACGGGCCCGCAGCAGAATGGCGCCCACCGGCTGGCCAACGTCGTGCTGCTCATGCGCGCCCGTGGCCGGGTCGAGCCGGTGTACACTTTTTCCCAGAATGTCCACCCAGTACAGCGCCTGCTCGGCTACGCTCCACATCGGGCCCTCGCCCAGGGTGTTGCGGCAATCCAGCACCAGTTCCACCTGCGTCATACGTTCCCCTCCCCGTTGCATCGCGCCGAGCCTACCCGCTTCGCCCGCGCGCGGCAACGCTGCCTGCGCGCCTGCATTGGCCCTAACGCCCACTTGACCCTGACCAACCTGTGCATACCATTGCCCGCAGTGACAGGTTCCCGGGTCAAGTGATGACGAAGATTGGTGTGCTGGCGCTACAGGGCGCATTCATTGAGCATGTCCACATGTTGCAGCGCTCAGGCGCGGAAGCTATCGAGGTGCGCCAGCCGGAAGCGCTGACCGGGCTCGACGGCCTCATCATTCCGGGCGGCGAAAGCACCACCATCGGCAAGCTGGCCATCAGCGCCGGCCTGGTAGCGCCCCTGCGCGACTTCGCCTGTCAGCGACCGACCTGGGGCACCTGCGCCGGCATGATCTTCCTGGCGCGAGCGCTCGACAATCACGCGCAGCCGCTGCTCGGCCTGATGAACATCACGGTCGATCGCAACGCCTTCGGGCGCCAGCTGGACAGCTTCGAGATCGCGCTGGACGTGCCGGTGCTGGGCGAACTGCCGTGGCAGGCCGTCTTCATCCGCGCGCCAGTAGTCACCTGCGCAGGCGCGGACGTCGAGGTGCTGGCGCGCCTGGAAGATGGCCGCATCGTCGCCGTGCGCCAGGGACAGTTGCTGGCCACGGCCTTCCATCCCGAACTCACCGATGACCTGCGCTTCCACGCCTGGTTTCTGCAAATGACGAAGCAGTCCGGCTGACAGCCCCGCTTCTTACCGGGCCAGTCCCCGGCCCTGATACCCCCTGGGAGAACCTCATGCACAGCCTTGAACCGCCCCTGTTCGCAGCCGATGCGCCAATCCTCGATGAGGATGACGCGTTCCCGGAACCGGACGACCTCGATCTGGAAGCGGATGCCGGGGAGGAGGAGTCGGAACCCGTGGACGACGAAGGCTTCGACATCAGCGAATTCGACGAAAAAGATGAGGATTCGCTTTATGATGACGATGACGAGCTCTTCATCGCCGGCGACGAGGACCTGCCGGATGACCCCGATGAGGACGACGGGGATGATGATGATACCGACGACGATGATGAGGAAGAAACCGGCTGGCTCTACGACCAGCTGACTGAAGCGCGGCCAGATTAACTCCTCGGGCAACAGCCCAAAATTACAGGAGATGCCATGACCACGCCACGTGAGCGGCTGACGCCCCTGGTCTACGACGCCTGGGATGCGGGCGAGCTGGCGCGTCTGCGCCTGCTGCTGGCCAACCATCATCCGGCCGACCTGGCAGATATGCTCGAGCGTCTCGATTCAACACGGCTGTTCCAGATCTTCCAGCTGCTTGATGACGAGCTGGCGGCCAGCGTGCTCGATGAAATTGGCCGCGACGCCACGCGCACCTTGCTCGACAGGTTGCCGGTTGAACAGGCCGCCGGGCTGCTGGGCCGCTTGCCGATGGACGACGCCGCCGAAATCCTCGTCGAGGACGTGCCGGAGCAGCAGGACGAGCTGCTGGCGGCCATGGATGCAGACGAGGCGGCCGGGGTGCGCCGTCTGCTGCGCTATCCGCCTGGCAGCGCCGGCCTGCTTATGACCGGGCAGTTCGTCAGCCTGCAAGCGCAGATGAACGCGACGGAGGCGCTGGCGCAGGTGCGCAGCATGGACGACGCTGCCGAGACTGTCAGTGATCTCTACGTGCAGGACGAAGAGGGACAGCTGTTGGGCGTGCTCTCGCTGCGCGAGCTGATTAATCTGCCGGCTCAGGCGCACGTCGCCGACCACATGACGACGCGCGTCGTCAGCGTGCATCCCGAGGCCGACCAGGAGCACGTGGCGCGCGAGGTGGCGCAGTACAACTTTCTCGCGATTCCCGTGGTGGACAGCGAGCGCAAATTGCTGGGCATCATCACTGTCGATGACGTGATTGACGTGCTGATCGAGGAGAACTCCGAGGACATCCTGCGCTTCGGCGCGGTGGAACGCGGCAGTGTTGACCAGCCCTACTTCACCGTGCCGCTGTTGCGCGTGCTGCGCAATCGCTTTGGCTGGCTGCTGCTGTTGATGGTCGCCGACACATTGACAGGCGCCGTGTTGCGTCAGTTCAGCACCCGCCTGGCCGCCGTGGTGCAACTCTCCTTCTACATTCCGCTGCTGATCGGCACCGGCGGCAACACCGGCGCGCAGACTGTCTCAACCATCATCCGCGGCCTGGCCCTGCGCGACATCCACTTCAGCGATTTGTGGCGCGTGTTGCGCCGTGAACTGCTGGGCGGGCTGCTGCTGGGACTCGCGCTGAGTCTGGTGGCGGGGACGCGCGCCTGGCTCTGGGATGGCGACCTGCGCCTCTCGCTGGTCATCGGATTGTCGATCGTCACCATCTGCACCTGGGCCAACGTGATGGGCTCGCTGATCCCGATGCTGGCCAACCGCTTTGGCGTCGACGCGGCCGTGGTCTCCGCGCCAATGATCTCCACTCTGGTGGACGCCAGCGGCCTGTTCATCTACCTCAGCATTGCCGGCCTGCTGCTGACCGGCAATCTGTAACGCAGGCTCAGCGCCGCCCGCGCCCGAAGAGTCGCCGACCTGAGGTTTTCCTGACGTTGGCATGGGTCAGCGTGAGCGGGCCGCCGCCCCATTCATCAAAGACCGGGCGCAGTTCGTCCAGCAGCAGCTGCACGTCGCGCGATGGGCTGCGCGCCTGCGCCAGCTCCCACATGCCTGCATGTCTGCGATAGAGCTCGCGCGCCTCTTCCTCACGCGGCGCGCCTGCGCCCTCCTGTGGCACCTCGTCGGGCTCGCTGTCACCGTCCCAGCGCCACTTTTCGGGATACCAGTAGTAGTAAAGCAGGTAGGGTATGGGGGTCAGGGCGGACACGCCGCGGTCATCGAAGCGCCACAGCGGCTCGCCGGCCAAGGTGGCGGCTTCGGCACAGAGGGCCAGCGCCTGGGCTGTGAGCAACATGCGCCCGAGGCTTCCGCCGCGCTTGCCCTGCGCCGCAGCGCGGATGTAGCCGTCGAAGTGCAGGTCATGCTGCACGCAGTCGCGGAAGACGTCGCAGGCCATGGTGAACCGGCCTTCGTCTTCCAGCACGATCGCGCTCGCCAGGCGCAGGGCGTTCAGCCACATGCGCTCTACGTGCAGTAGCTCTGCATCTGCCGTCAGCCGCGCGCGCACGCGCTCCGCATAGCCCTGCAGCCAGGCCGCGCGGGCTGTGAAGGCCGGATGATCGTGGAGCAACTCATGACATTGCGCCTCCGTCAGCAGGGCGACGACCTGTGCCAGAGGACCGACGCAATTCGGCGCCTCCTGTTCCGCGGCCAGCAGGCTGCGCAGGGCACGCGCGCCGGCATCCTCATCGCCAGCCAGGCGGTAGAGCAGCGCTTCCTGCTGCGCCTGCAACAGGAGCGTCGTCGGTCGGCGCCGCCGCAGGGCCTCCCAGGCGCTGCGCAGGGGCTCTGTGTCGCGCTCTTCGTGCGCGCGTTTGCCCTGCGCCTCACTGAAATACAGGCCGTAATGTCGGGATTCGAACATGGCTGGTCACCTGGGGGCGAACGGGAGGGCCAGTATAGCACGGCCGCTTGCGGCGGCAGCGCCCTGGCGTACAATCGGGCTACAGTCCGGAGGAGCGATGCACCGCCGACTCGCCATAATCTTGCTCTCGCTACTATTGCTGCCAGTCGGGTCGGTCGCGGCCCTGGACGTGCTGGCCGGAAATCAGTGCAACGTCCCGGCTGACGAAACCCTGCCGGGCACCCTGGTAGTGCTTTGCCGCGACTTCCTGCTCGAAGGCAGCATTGAGGGTGACCTGCTGCTGGCGGCAGTCTCGGCCTCCCTCGAGGGCAGCGTCGAGGGCAACGTCTACCTGCTGGCCGGTGAACTGGATTTGCGCGGCAGGGTCGGGGGCGACCTGGTCTTCGTCGGCCCGGTGCTACGCATTCAGCCGACGGCGCGCTTCGACGACTCGCGCAGCAACCTCATCAGCGCCAGCCTGAGTACTTCGCTGGCTGAAGGCGTGGCGCTCACCGGCAATCTCTATGGCCTCGGCTATCAGCTGCTATTGGATGGCGCGGTTGAGCGCGAACTGGCCTGGGCGGGTCAGGCGCTGCGTCTGGGCGGCGCGGTCGGCGGCAACATCGACGTGCAGGTCGGCGACAGCCGCGACAGGGTGCCGGTGGAGCTGGGCACGCTGCTCGCGCTCTTCCGCTTCGGCATGCAGCTGGAGCCGCGTGGCCTGGTGGTCAGCGAGACTGCCAGCCTGGGCGGACGTCTGCGCTACAGCGCCCCGTACCCGGCCGACATCCGCGTCACGCCGTCGCCGGAGGTCGTCTTCACGCAGCTCAACACCGCGCCGGAGTATGCGGCCGCGCGCCTCGTCGAGACCAGCCCCGCCCTGGATCTGGCGACCTGGCTGCTGACTGTCGCGCGCGAGCTCTTCACCATCCTGCTGGTCGGCTTCGTGTTGCTGCGCCTGCTGCCCCATCCGTTGCAGGCGCCCCTGCACCACCTGCGCTTCAGCCCGCTGCCCTGCCTCGGCGCCGGCGTCGTGGGCAGCCTGCTCGCGCTTGTGCTGTGGATCGTGCTCTTTCTGCTGCTGGCCGTGGTCAGTGCGCTGCTGGCGGCGGCCGGGCTGGGCCAGTTGAGCGGCATCGGCCTGCTGGCGATCGCGGTGTTCAACATCGGCGGCGGCGGGGTTATCACCTTTTTGCTGATACACGCTGCGCGCATCCTGATTGCGCTGGCGCTGGGTCGCGCCCTGCTCTACCTCTTGCTACGCAGAAGCAGCCACGCGCGCACTGCTCGCAAGGAACTGCTGACCGGCGCGCTGCCGGTCGCCGTGATGGTGACCCTGCCGGCCCTGGGTGCGCTGGCCAATGTGCTGGTGCTGGTTACAGGCTTTGGCGCCATCAGCCTGGCACTGTGGCACATGCGCAGCCCCGCAACTCGCATGCGTCAGCCAGCAGCCCTGCCCGCGCCCCTGCCGCGCCCGGCTGACCATGACGTGCTGCCGGTCATCGACCTGGGCCATGAGGCGCCGGGTATGCAAAACCTGCCTGAAGGATTTAACTGGTGGGATGATGAAGAGGATGAGGCTGCGCGCTAGAGATCGTCCAGCTCACCCTTGCGCAGGCCGCTCTCGAAGGCGCGCCCGATCAGCAGGATCTGCTCCACCCACAGGATGACGTCTTCCTCGTCCAGCGCGCTTTCAAGCACCTCGACCACTTCTTCCGGCGTACTGTAGTATACTTCCGTCGCCAGGCAGGAAACTGCCTGTTGCACCGCATCGCGTGAGCGCGGTGGCTCGCCTTCCATCAGCCGCTCGAACCAGCGCGCCACAATCGGGTGCACCTGTTCGCAGGCCGAGCCGTCACCCAGTTGTTCGTTCGCCAGGTCCTCGATCGGTCGCAGCCAGTCGGGAGAATCTTCGTGGTCATGATGGTCGCTCATGGGGGTCCTCTTCTGCGGCAGCACGCCCGCGCCCAGTGTACCACCATTGCGCTCGCCTGGCCGATGGCCTTTTCCCAGGCTGGAGCAGATTGCTGACATGATGACAGCACTAAACGTTGGCATCATCGGCGCCGGCGCAACCGGGCTGAGCGCCGCCCGCGACCTCGCGCGCGCCGGGCACCGCGTGCATGTCTTCGAGAGCGAGGCGCGCGTGGGCGGGCTGGCTGCCGGCTTTCGTGACGAGGGCTGGGACTGGCAGCTTGAGAAATTCTATCACCACTGGTTCGAGGGCGACCGCCACATTCTCGGCCTCATCGAAGAACTGGGGCTCAGTGACAAGCTGCGCTTCCCGCGCCCCAAAACCAGTTACTGGATCGACGGCAAGCTCTACCGCGCCGAAATCTCGCCCTCGGCGCTGCTGTTGCCGCTCTCGCCGCTGGCCAGCCTGCGCATGGGCTTGACCGGGCTCAGGCTGAAGCTCATGCGCGACTGGCAGGCGCTGGAGAGCGTAACGGCTCATGACTGGCTAATGCGCAACATGGGCCGCGAGGCCTACGAGCGCCTGTGGCAGCCCCTGCTCATCGGCAAGTTCAGCGAGCGCTACCGCGAGGTCAACATGGCCTGGCTATGGGCCCGCGTCGTTTCGCGCAGCCTGCGCCTGGGCACCTTTGAGGGCGGCTTTCAGGCTTTCCTCGATACCCTCGCCGACGACTGCCGCCGCCATGGCGCTGCAATCCACTTCAACGCGCGCGTCGAACGCATCATGCAGGGCACAGACGGCCTGATCTTGCAGCTCGCCGACGGCAGTACGCAGCGCTTCGACCGCATCCTGAGCACCACCTCGCCGCGCCTCATGTTGCGCCTCTGCGAAGGCCTGGCCGACAGTTCATATGGCCGCCAACTGGCCGCGCTGCGCAGCATCGGCGGGCTCTGTGTCGTGCTGGCGCTCAAACACTCGCTGCTCACTGACGGCACCTACTGGCTCAACCTGCCGGCCACCAGCCCGGACCGGGAGCGCAGTCGCTTTCCCTTCCTGGCGCTGGTGGAGCACACCAACATGATTGACCGGCGCCACTACGGCGGCGACGTGCTGGTCTATTGCGGCGACTACGTCGCGCCCGACCACGCCTGGTTTCAGCTGGAAGAGCAACAGCTGGTGCAGCGTTTCACATCTGTGTTCAATCAGTTCAACCCGGACTTCCGCCAGGACTGGGTACGCAAGGCCTGGGTCTTCCGCGCGCCTTACGCCCAGCCCGTCCCGGGCATCAACCACAGCGCCGCCATCCCGCAGCTGCAGACGCCCTGGCCTGGCCTCTTTCTGGCCAACATGAGCCAGGTGTACCCCTGGGACCGCGGCACCAACTACGCCGTCGAGCTGGGCCGACGCGTCGCGCGCATGATGTCGGAGCCGCCGGGCTGAGCGCCTCCCGTCTGTGATAGACTGGCGCGGTAACATGAACTTGCCACCCTGGGGGTGCCTGTGAAACTCATCGTCGTTGGAGCCGGCTTCGTTGGCCTGACCCACGCCGCTGTCTGCTCGGAATACGGCCACGATGCCTATGCCTATGACGTCGACAGCGACAGGCTGGCGGCCTTTCGCAGTGCACGCCGCGACGCCGTCGAGGCCTACGTCAACGAGCCCGGCCTGGCCGACATCATCGCCGAAAACGCCGGTCGCTCGCTGCACTTTAGCGATGACCTGGGGCCAGTCATCAAGGGCGCCGACGCGCTCTTCCTCTGTCTGCCGACACCTTCCGGCACTGATGGTTCCGCCGACCTCAGTTACTACTTCGAGGCGTTGGGCACCATCGCCCCCCTGCTGGCCGGCCGCAGCGACCCACGGCGCGTGGTCATCATCAACAAGAGCACCGTCCCGGTCGGCACAGCGCGCAGGCTGGAGGCTTTTCTGCAGCAGCACGGCGTGACGAATTTCGGCATCGCCTCCAACCCCGAATTCCTTCCCGAAGGCGAGGCCGTCGCCCGCTCGCGCCACCCCGACCGCGTGGTCGTGGGCGCGGACACAATGGAAGATTTCGGGGCCATCCGTCGTCTCTATTCCCAGTTTTATAACCACGTGCGCATCCAGTACATCGAGACCACGCCCGAAACCGCCGAAGCCATCAAGTACGTCAGCAACACCTTGCTGCTGACCTACATCTCCTTCTGGAACGGCGTCGGCGCGCGCCTGGCCGAGACTTTCGCCAACGTGCAGATGGAAGACCTGAAACGGGGAGTCACCTCCGATCATCGCATCAGCACCTGGGGCTCATACGTCTCGAACGGCGCCGGCGGCTCCTGCTTCGGCAAGGATATTCAGTCGCTCATCCATCAGCTGGGCAGCGCCGGACAGCACACCGGCCTGCTTCAGGCCGTGCACGAGATTAATGAGTTTCAGAAGGTCTACCTCATTGAGCGCGCCCGCCAGGAAGCCGGCTATGACTTTCACGGCAAGAGCGTCGCCCTGCTGGGCCTGGCCTTCAAGAAGAAGACCAACGACGTGCGCGACTCCTCCTCGCTGTCCGTGGCCGAAGCACTACTGGCAAGTGGCGCGCGCGCGCTGCACGCCTACGACCCGCTGGCCATCCCGGAGGCCAGCCGCGCCCTCGATCCCGCGCGCAACCCGCTCTTCAGCCGCATTCAGTATCACGAAACTGCGGAAGAGGCCTTGCGCGGCAGCGACTGTCTCTTCATCTCGACGGACTGGGAGGAGTTTCGGGGCCTCTCCCGCAGCATCGAGCGCCACCTCGCGCCGCCGGCGCTCATCGTGGACGGGCGCCGTATGATCCCCGACTATGAGCATTTGCTCAAAAAGGGCTATCGCTATCTGGCGGTCGGTTCGCCCTTCCTGCCGGCCAGTTCAGCGCAATCCGGCTAGTGTCCAGCCCGGACCATGCGGGACGGCGCATGCAGTCCGCTGTATACTGTTTGGCATCCATCCAGTTGCGAGCCACGCTGATGCGCCTCATCCTCGCTGTCTTTCTGCTGACCCTGACGCTTCTGCCCGTCGCTGCGCAGGAACTGACGCCCGCAACGCGGACTCCCGCCGCTGCGCAAGAACAGGTGCCCGAAGCGCAGACGCCGACAGCGGAGAGTCCCGCTGAGCAGATGCCGACCGCTGTACCAGCGATCAATGCGCCCGACCCCGCGCGTTATCGTCTCCACCCGCTGGCCGCAGGGTTGAACCGCCCTGTTTACCTCACTCACGCCGGCGACGGCAGCGGCCGCCTCTTCCTGCTGGAGCAGCCGGGGCTGATCCAGGTGTTCGTCGATGACGTGCTGCAGCCGGAGCCCTTTCTCGACATGACCGCCCACGTCAGTCGGGACTCGCTGCGGCAGTTTTCAGAACGCGGGCTGCTGGGGCTGGCCTTTCATCCTGACTTCGCCAGCAACGGCCGCTTCTTCGTACATTACAGCGATCACGACGGCAGCAGCGTGCTGGCCCGCTACACGCTTCACCCGGCTGACCCGGGCGTTGTGGACATTCCCTCGCGTCAGATTATTCTCATGCTTTCCCAGCCTTACAGCAACCACAACGGCGGCCAGATCGCCTTCGGCCCAGACGGCTACCTCTACTTCGGCCTCGGCGACGGCGGCTCCGCCGGCGATCCACTCAACAACGGCCAGAATCCCGCCACCTTGCTGGGCAGCATCCTGCGCCTGGACGTGAACGTAGACTCTGGCTATGCCATCCCGCCGGACAACCCTGGCCTGGTGCGCAACCTGCTGCTAGCCCCGCAAATCTGGGCCTGGGGCCTGCGCAATCCCTGGCGCTTCAGCTTCGACCGCGTAACCGGCGAACTGTACATCGCCGACGTCGGCCAGAATCGCATTGAGGAAGTCAACGTTCAGCCCGCCGACAGCCAGGGCGGCATCAACTATGGTTGGCGCGTCATGGAAGGCAGCCTGCCTTACTCCGGCGGGCGCGTTACGCCGGACATGCAAGCTCCGGCCTTTGAATATGGGCACGACATCGGCTGTTCCATTACTGGCGGTTACGTCTACCGCGGCGCGGCCCTGCCGGAGCTGCGGGGCATCTATTTCTACGGCGACTGGTGCAGCGGGAACCTCTGGGCCGCCTGGCGCGACCCGGATGGAGTCTGGCAAAACCTGCTCTTCTCCGCCACCGGGATGCAGATCAGTTCCTTCGGCGAGGACGAGGACGGCGAACTCTACGTGCTCGACCTCCTGGGGGTGCTGTACCGGCTCGCCCGCGCCTGACAGACAAGGGGAAGTTGCCCCGGCGCGGCTTGTTCAGTCCCCGTCATCCGGCTCCTGTGGCCCGCCCAGCGCGTAGAGCAGGACGCCGGCGGCGGCCACCAGAAAGCCGCCGATCAGGCCCGCCGCCTGCAGGGGGCCAAAAAAGATGTCTTCCTCGTACAACACACGCACGTTCGAGCCGAAGCCGAGGATGTCCGCCACAGCGGACATGCTGGCGAAGAGCAGCGCGGTCAAGGAGAGGCGCACTGCGATCTGCTGCGTGAAGTTTGTGGAACCCGCGGGATAGAAAGTGGACCTGACGTAGAGCAGGGCGCCGAAAATCAGGAGGCTGAGCCCGACCAGCACAGTGACGAGCTGCACTGCGCCAATGCCACTGACCGTGGGCATTCCGGCGATGCCGGGAAACAGCCCCGTCACCGCCAGCACGATGCCAAGCACGCCCAGGAAAATCCCGACTTGACTAACCCGTTCCACGGCTTCAGCCTTCCGGCAGAGTCGCGCGCAGCAGGCGCAGCATGTTGCCGCCCATGATCGCCGCTACGTCGTCCTGGCCATAGCCGCGTGCGGCCAGCCCGACGCCAATCGCGTTCAGGTCGGCCACAGTTTCGATGCCCTGCGGCGCGCTCTCCGCACCGAAGCCGCCGTCCAGATCACTGCCAATGCCGACGTGCGCGGCGCTGCCGGTCAACTGACACACGTGGTCGATGACCTGCAGCACCACGTCGAGCGGCAATCGCGGCGGCCCGCTCCAGGTATTGCTGAGGAAGCGGTTGAAGAGCACAACGCCCGCCACACCGCCACGCTCCGCCAGTTGACGGAGCACGTCGTCATCAAGGTGGCGGTCGGTATCGCAGAAGCGCCGTGGATTGCTGTGGCTGGCGAAGATCGGGCCTTCATAGCGGTCCAGCGCCTCGCGACAGGCTTCCTCCGCCATGTGTGACAAGTCGAGCAGCGCGCCATACTCCGCCATGATTTCCAGCAAGGCGCGGCCCTCGTCCGTCAGTGGCCCGGGTTGACCCGTGCCGCCACAGTAACGCGAGGCCGTCCACGCCGGCCCCACGATACGCACGCCGCGCTCGTACCATTCCTCAAACTGCTCCGGCTCGATGATCGGGTCAGCGTTCTCCATCAGCAGCACCAGCCCGACCTGGCGCTCCTGCTCCTGCGCGCCTGCTTCCCAGGTCACCAGCACCGCGTCCAGCTGTGGCAGATTGTGTACCAGGCTGATCTGCCCGTGTTCGTCGGCCAGGCGCTCGTAATAGTCCAACTGGGACGAGGCCAGGACATAGGCTTCCCGGGCATCGCTGTAGCTGAGGTTGTCCCAGGGGCCGGAAGCGTGGCGGCTGCGCGGCGCCGTGAAGAGCGTGGCGCAAATCAGTCCAACCCGGCCGGCCAATGATTCCGGCAGCCCGGTGCTGGCCAGACCGGCGCGGCTCTTGTCCGCCTGGCCCGCTTCCGCGCGGCGAGTAGCCAGCGCGCTGTGACGCCAGTCCCGTCCGCCGGCCAGCCAGTTGAAGGCGATGTCCTCGTGCGCATCGACGATGATCACACATTGCTCCTTCATTATTTAAACCAATTGTACGCCCCTGTTCCTTTCGCTGCCACGCGTAAGGGTTTCGCAAGATGGGCGGGGAGAATGTAATGTATACTGTGGTCAGACAGGACAGGAATTGATCATGACAGACGAGAAAAACACTGGCGGCGCAGGGGCCGGACGGGCCCTCCGCTTCGGAGCGCTGGCAGGCCTGCTGCTAACTGTGCCGCTGGTCGCAATTTTCTATGCTGCCGATGCGTTTCTGGGCACGCCCTTCGTGCCCTTCGACGTGCTCGACTGGGCGGCGCGCAATTTGCCGGGCGGGCTCATCACCTTCGCCATCGACACCATGGTCACGGTAATCACCACGTTGCAACTGGGCGAAACCTCGACTGCGGCCAAGGCAGCCGAACAGTTGATGGGCATCGCCGGCATGATCCTCACCGGCGTGGTGATTGGTGCGCTCTTCTTCTACGCACAGCGGCGCAACCCAGGCCGTTTGCATCCCCAGGCCGGCTTTGTGCCCGGGCTAATCCTCGGTCTGCCAGTAGCCCTGCTGAGCAATGCCGTTAACTTCACTGCCCTCACCACACCGGCCGTCAGCTTCCTCTGGATCCTGGTTGCCTTTGTCGGCTGGGGCCTCGCGCTGGCCGCGCTCTACAACGAGCTGCTCTTTAGCCATGCGGGCGCCACGGCTCCGGCAGCGGAAGCTTCCGTCCAGGCGCTCGACCGCCGCAGCTTTCTGCTGCGCATGGGCGGGGCCGCGGCGACGGTTACGGTCGTCGGCGCCGGAGTCGGCGCCCTGCTGCGCGAGAGCGGCAGCACGGCCACGCCGGTGCGTCTGGCCAGTACAGGCGGCGGTGACCTGCCCAACGCAGATGCCGCGTTGCAGCCCGTGCCCGGCACTCGCGCGGAACTGACGCCGGTCGAAAAACATTATCGCATCGATATCAGTTCGCGCCCGCCCGTGTTTGAGGAAGAGACCTGGACCCTGCCCGTCAGCGGCCTGGTTGATAACCCGCTGGAGATGACGCTGGCCGACTTGCGCAGCGAATTCCAGCCGGTCGATCAGTATCTGACACTGGCCTGCATCTCCAACCGCGTCGGCGGCGACCTGATAGGCACGCAGAAGTGGACCGGGCTGCCGCTGCAGGATCTTCTCGCGCGAGCAGAACTGCAGGAGGACGCGCAGTATCTGCGCATCTTCGGCGGGGACGGCTTTCACGAGACAGTCGACATCGACCTCATCAACTCGGACGAGCGCATCATGCTGGCCTACGCCTGGGATGGTCTGCCGCTGCCGGAACGCAACGGCTTCCCGCTGCGCATCTACATCCCCGACCGCTATGGCATGAAGCAGCCCAAATGGATCACCGGCATTGAGGTAGTCGCGGACTATCAGCAGGGCTACTGGGTCACGCGCGGCTGGGACGAGGAAGCCTTGATGCAGACCACCTCGGTGGTGGATGTGGTGGCCACGGACGAGGCCTTCGTCAGCGACGGCGTCACCTACATCCCGGTGGGCGGCATCGCTCACGCCGGCGATCGCTCCATCTCGAAGGTCGAGGTGCGCATGGACAACGAGGAGTGGCAGGAGGCACAACTGCGCGACCCGCTCTCCGACAAGACCTGGGTACTATGGCGCTTCGACATGCCCTTCAGCGAAGGCCGCCACCGCATTGAGGTGCGCAGCGTCGATGGCGAGGGCGAGCCGCAGCTCGAAACCGTGCGCGGCACGCGCCCCAGCGGCGCGACCGGCATCCATGGCCGTAACGCCGAGTTCAGGATGGAGACGGAATCGGAAGCGTAGAAGCAGTAACGCCAGCTTCAGAGAACGGGCACCAGGTCGGGCATTTCCGCCGCCGGCGCCCGTTGCGCGAACTGTTCCTCGATCTGCTGCGCAATAATGCGGGCCTCGACGACGAAGTTGTAGAAGGCGCCGCGCCCCTTGTAGAAGATTCCTGTGACGTAGAGGCCGGGTTGGCCACGCAGCTGGTAGCCCGTGTGCGGCAGGTAGCCCTCGTAGACCGGAAAGTTGCGCACTTCGCGTAAGGGCAGCCCCTGGTCATCAACCTCAAAGTGGATATCCAGAAAGCCCAGCGCTGGCCGGAAGCCCGTCGCCAGGATGATTGTGTCAAGCGCGATGCGACGCCCGTCCGGCAGCAGGGCCGCTTCTCCCTGGAAGTCGACGGGCGTGTTAACGGCCTCGGCCCGGCCGTCGCGCACAGCCCGCAGCAATTCCGGCCCGCGCGAGCCGGCCGCGCCGGACATTTCGCCCGGCCCCGGCACCTTGATGCCACTGGCCGCCACGCTACTGTATTCCAGCGCCAACGCGCGCCGCTCCAGCCAGCGCGTCAGACGACCGGGCCACTTCTCCACCAGCAGCATCCATACGTGTTTGGGCAGGCCCCAGGGGTAGCGCGGCTTTAGCACGATGCCGGTGCGCTGCGCCATGTACACGGGCATCTGCGCCGTCGTCGTTAACGCGACCAGCAGATCCACGCCGCTGGGCCCGTTGCCGACCACCATTACGCGTTGACCGGCAAAGTCCGCCTCGTCACGAAACGCGCTCGAATGCAGCACCTGGCCGCTGAAGCGCTCAATGCCGGGCAGACGCGCAACATGCGGCTGGCAGAAACGCCCGCTCGCCAAAATCACTGCGGACCAGACCGCCGTGCCCGCGCTGCTCTCCACCAGCCAGCCGCCCGCCACCGGCGCAACGCGCTCTACCCGCACGCCCAGCCGGATGTTGAAGTCATGGCGTGCCACATAGTCCAGCAAATAGTCATGGTATTGTCGCGCCGAGGCGTAGATGCCGTAGCGCAAGGGAAACTTCATGCCCGGCATATGCGAATAGAAGCGCGAGGTATTCAGCTTCAGCGACGGGTAGAGGCTGTCCCAGGTGGAGCCAATGACATGCGCCTGGTCGATGACGCAACAGGCTATGCCCGCATCCTCCAGCGCTGCGGCGCAGGCGATGCCGGCAGGGCCGGCGCCGATGACCAGCACTTCGTCGCGCCTGATCATCCTGTTCAGCCGCCCGCCCGGGCGGTGGCAGTGGCGGCTAACAGCGGTCGCAGCGCGGTGGCAGCCTGTTCGACGGTGGCTGCGAAGACGACGGCGTCTTCCGTGCTGCGCGGCAGGGCGGCTTCGATGAAAGCATTGCGCGTCGCAACTACCTGAGTCACGGTCTGGTCATATTCCTCTTGCGGCGCCTGAATGCCCAGCACGCCGATGCCATAGAGCGCCGCGAGGAACATGATGACGACGAAGAGCAGTATGACCTGCGCCGAGCGGCGGTTGGTGGAGCGCAGCGCGGGAGTGTGGACGCGCAGCGGCAACGCGGCTTCGTCCGCCATCAGGCGCCGGGCCAGGCCTGTCGCATCATCCGGCGCGAGCGGCTCCAGGTGCTCGATCAGCGCGGGGAGAGCCACCCCTTCGGTCAGCAGCGGCAGGATACGCCGCCCCTCATCGAGGGCGCGTTCCAGCTGCGCCAATACCTGCGCGTCGTTTGCAGCCGCGGCCGTCAGCAGCACCAGCGTCGCTTGTGTCTCCGAATGCTCCAGTTGCTGCCGCAGACGCTGCGCATCGGCGGCGTCAGCGGGATGATGAATGATTTCGATCATGGGCCCTCATGCCAGACTGCGAATGTAGTTGACGAGATGCCAGCGCGTCTCCGCTGCAAGCTCGCCGCGGCAGGGCGTCAGCGCGCGCCAGCCATCCCGCGTGATGTGGAAGAGCTGTTCGTCGCGGATGCGCGGCAGGCGCGTGCGCAACTCTTCCAGTGCGGCCAACTCCCAGGCGCAGTGCGCATCATACAACGAACGACCGCGCGCCAGTGAGGCCGCGTCCGGCAGCGTCGTGTTGATCAACTGCGGCGGCGGCCACAGTGCATCACGGTAGGCGGCCTCGTTGCGCGCGACCAGCGCCACGCCCAGCACGAGGAACAGCCCGAAAGCCAGCGTCGCGCCCAGGGCGGTTGCCACACTCGCCGGCCCCCAATCCAGCCAGTGCAGGGCGCGCTGTAGCGACGACCACAGCGCGAACATACAGGCCAGCGCCAGAAGAATCAGCGCCAGCCAGTGTTGCGCAAAGGTCGGCAAGGTCGTGGGCACCGCCGCCTCGCGCTGTATATCCCAGGCGAAGGCGGCCCGCTGCAGCTGACCCGCCTCATCCCTAAAGTTCACCAGGGTCTGCCAGGCGCCCTCGCTGTCGATGACGTCCGTGCCCAGCACGAAGAGCGCGTCATCCACCGCCGCGGCTTCCAGCCAGGCGCTGCGCCAGTCGCGCTGCGGCACGGCCAGTTGCAGTTGAACCTGCTGCGCCCCCGGAATGCGCAGGTCCAGGCTGTTGATGCCCGGCCCGCCGGGCGTGATGCTGAGCTCAACGCGGCGGCCAGCGACTTCCTGCGCAGCAGTCGGCGCGGCTATCGGCGCACCGAAGTCCGGCTGCGGTACGGCGGAGGCGGCCAGCAGGGCGAGCGGAATCAGCGAAAGCGTGAGCAGCAGCGCCTCCAGCCGCAGGCGGGTCAACACGGCGACTCCCTGCCAGCGGCCTGGGCGCAGTACGCGTCGCTGCCCCTGCGCCAGCAGCAGGGTGATCGCGACCAGCGCCAGCTTGGCCAGCAGCGCCAGGCCCCAGCCCGTGTCGCCCAGGTCCGCCGGCCGCTGCAGCCAGTTGAGCGCGCTGAAGATCCCGCTCGCCGCGAGCACTGCCAGCGCCCGCAGTGCCAGCCAGGAAAAGCGCCGTAGCACTGGCCGCAGCGCAGCGCCCCGCTCAGGGACTGTCAAGGGCGCCAGCGCCAGCGGCAACAACAACGCCAGCGCGACCAGGCCACCACTCCAGGCGCCCGCGGCGAGGGTGTGCAACCAATCCGCCAGCAGCGCCAGCCAGGGAAAGCGCAGCGAACCGGCGGCGTGGCTGTTCACGCTGAAGCTGCCCAGCAGCAGCGCCGTCGTCCAGAGATTGGCCGACCAGCAGGCCCTCACCTGTTCCGGGTGACGGCTGCGCCAACGCAGGGCCAGCACAGTCATCAGCGCGCAGAACGCCAGCAGCAGCAGGCGCAGTGTCCAGACGTCGCCGAAGCGCGAGCCGACGCGCACAACCTGCCACAGGCCCTGCTGCAGCACACGGGCGGCGTCTGCCGCGAAGAAGACCATCGTCTGCTGCAACATGGCGAGCAGGTTGGCGCAGAAGGCGACGGCCAGCGCAGCCAGCGCGATATGGCCGAGGCGGCGCATCAGCCGCGGCGGCAGCCCGCCGGCCCGGTGGCGGCCCCTGCCCCAGGCCGGCAGCAGCACCGCGCTGTAGAGCAGGTGCGCGCCGAATAGCAAAAGACAGGAAGCGTAGAGCAGCGTCCGCCACAGTACCTCCAGCGGCTCAAGCGCATAGCCACTGCTCCCGCTCACGGCAGCGTCAGCGGCCTGGCCCACGAAAAAGACACGCGTCTCGGCCACCACATGGCCGTCGCTGGCGAAAGCTGGCCGCAAATCGACCAGGTATGCGCCATCGGCCAGGTCAGCCGGCACGGTCAGGCTCATGCGCAAATGGTTGTCGGGGTCAACTTCGCCAGCGGCCAGCAGCTGGCCCGCGCGGTCGCGCAGCTCGAGCGTGCTGAAGGCCGGCTCCAAACTCTCGCTGAACCAGTACTGCAAGCGCACAGGCGTCCGTTCCAGGGCTGCGCGGTCTTCCGGCAGGGCGCGGACGATATAGCCGTGGGCAGACGCCGGCGTCGCCAGCAGCAACGCTGCCAGCACACAGACCAGGACCAGACTCGCTCGCATTCGGGGTTTCAGTCCGCCAGCCGAAAAATGCCGTGCAACTTCGCAGGGCTTTTACAGTTATTCACGGTTTCTGCCACAGAGCCGTGTCAGAAGTGCATCATCGCTTTCAGGCAGCCGCTGGCCGGGTCCAGCCAGCCGGGCAGATCGCGGATGAGTTCGGCGGGCGCGGCGCGATGCGTGATCCAGGGCGTGGTGTCGATCGCGCCGGACTCGACCAGGTCGATGACGTGGCGGAAGTCCTCGGCCGTGCCGTTGCGGCTGCTCATGATCGTCATCTCGCGGCGGTGAAACTCCGGATCGTGAAAGGAGATGTCATCGGTCACCAGGCCGACGAAGACCAGCGTCCCGCCCGACGCGAGGGTGTCGAAGGAGGCGTTCATCGCGGCAGCGCTGCCGGAGGCATCGTAGACCTGGGTCGGCATGTCGCCGTTGGTGAGCGCATGCAGCTGCTTCAGCGGCCGGTCTGTGGCGTCGACCACATGCGCCACGCCGGGCATCTCCTGGGCGAATTCGAGACGCGCCGGGTTGAGGTCCATGGCGATGATTTCGGCGCCAGTTGCGGCCGCGGCAGCGATGACGGTCAGGCCGATAGGCCCGACGCCAATGACCAGCAGCTGCTCGCCCGCCTGCGGCGCCCCACGTCGGACGGCATGCGCGCCGATGACCAGCGTTTCTATCAGCGCCAGCTGGTCGAGCGACAGCTTTTGCGAGGGATGCAGTTTGTTCACAGGCACGCGGATGGTCTCGCGCATGCCGCCGTCAGTGTGCACGCCCAGCACGCGCAACTCGCTGCAGCAATTGCTGCGACCGCGGCGACAGGCGATGCAGCGGCCGCAGTTGAGGTAAGGCTCCACCGCCGCCCGGTCGCCGACCTGCAGGCCCTGCTCGTTGGCGCGGATGTCCAGGATCTCCACGCCCAGCTCGTGGCCGAGAATGCGCGGATAGCTGAGGAAGGGCATCTCGCCCTTGAAGGCCTTCAGGTCACTGCCGCAGATACCCACACGCTGCACGCGCACCAGAGCCTCGTCCGGCGCCAGCTGCCCCACCGGGGGCGCGGTGTCCGTCAGCGCCAGGCGGCCCGGCTGCTCCAGCACCACGGTCTGCATGCTCAGGACTCCAGGGAACGGCGCACGGCTGCGATGACGTCGTCCGGGCCAGGGATAAGGTAGTCCTCCAGCGGCGCGCTGAAGGGAATGATGCCCGCGCCCAGCGTGACGCGCACGACCGGCCCTTCCAGCGACCAGATGTTGTTCTCCGTGATCTGTGAGACCACTTCCGCACCCCAGCCGCCGGCGCGCACGGCTTCTTCAACCGTGACCAGATGCCCGGTTTTCTGCACCGAGCGCGTGATGGTCTCCATGTCGAGCGGCACCAGCGTGCGCGGGTCGATCACTTCGCACTCAATGTCCTCGGCCGCCAGCGTTTCAGCCGCCTTGAGGGCCACGCCCACCATACGCTGCACGGCCACGATGGTGACGTCGCCGCCCTCGCGCACGATACGCGCCTCGCCCAGCGGCACCAGATGATCCGCGTGGTCGGGCGCTGTGCCACGATCGTTGTACTGGCCCTTGTGCTCAAGAAACACGACCGGGTTGTTGTCGCGGACAGCGCTTTTGAGCAGGCCCAGGATGTCGGCAGGATTGGATGGCACGCAGACCTTAAGGCCTGGCGCGTGCATAAACCAGGCCTCGCAGCACTGCGAATGTTGCGAGCCGAAACCGCCGGCGCTGCCCTGGGCCATGCGGATGGTCAGCGGCACACTGATCTGGCCGCCGGACATGTAGCGCAACTTGGCCGCCTGGTTGACGATCTGGTCCAGCGTGACAGCTGCGAAGTCCGCGAACATCAGCTCGATCACCGGGCGCATGCCGGTAACTGCCGCGCCGACACCCGCGCCAACGATGGCGTTCTCGGAGATGGGCGTGTCGCGCACGCGCCGGCCGCCGTACTTCTCGTAGAGCCCGGGCGTGACCTTGAACACACCGCCGGCCTTGCCCACGTCCTCGCCGAAGAAAATCACGTCCTCGTCGCGCGCCATTTCCTCATCCAGCGCGCGCACGACTGCGTCGCGACAGGTGATTTCAGCCATTACGCCCCCTCCCGCTGCGGGACGCCGTCGTCGGCAGGCGCCCAGATGTCCTCAGAAACGTCTTCCAGCGCAGGCCAGGGCTCATTCAGCGCCCATTCGGTGACACGCTGCACCTCAGCCTTGCGCTCCTCACGCAGCGCCGCGAACTGCGCTGCATCCAGCTGGCCGTCCGCCTGCATGCGCTGCGCCAGGATGTCGATCGGGTCGCGCGCCAGCCAGCGCTCCAGCTCGCCTGCCGGCCGATACGGGGCCGGGTCGCTGCGCGAATGCCCACGATAGCGATAGGTCAGTGCCTCAACCAGCGTGGGGCCCGCGCCACTGCGGGCGCGTTCGGCCGCTTCCAGCAGTACTGCATGTACCGCCTCGGCATCCTGGCCGTCCACGATGACGCCGGGGATGCCATAGGCGGCTGCGCGGTCGGCCACATTTGGCACCGGCGCCGTGTCTTCGTAGGGCGTGTATTCGCCATAGCGATTGTTCTCGCAGAGGAAAATGACCGGCAGCTGCCAAACCGCCGCCAGGTTGACGGCCTCGTGCCAGGCGCCGATGTTGGGCGTGCCATCGCCAAAGATGGAGATGGAGAGCGCGCCGTTGCCGCGCATCTGCGCCGTCAGCGCCGCGCCGTTGGTCACCGGCAGTCCCGCGCCGACGACGGCGAAGGTGCCCAGCAGGCCGACGTCGAGGTCAGTCAGATGCATCGAGCCGCCCTTGCCTTTCGAGCAGCCGCTGCTCTTGCCCATCATCTCGGCCATCAGCGAATTCAGCGGCATGCCCAGCGCCAGGGCGTGGCCGTGGCCGCGATAGGTACAGGTCACGGTGTCGCCGCGGGGCGCGTCGACGATTTCGGCCATGGCGACCGAGACCGCCTCCTGGCCAATGCAGAGATGCGTCGTGCCACGGATGACGTTCTCCAGAAACAGCTCCTGAATGCGCTCCTCGGCGTGGCGCACCAGCAACATGTTGCCCAGCATCTTGTGGCGCGTTGACGCGCCCAAACTCGTGTTCATCCCTCGTCCTTCCTCCTGCGCGGCCCGCCCTTTCAGGCGCTGAAGGCCTGCAAATGCCGGTCAAAGGCCGCCAGCAGCTGCGCCGCCAGCATGCCGTCCACAATGCGATGATCGGCGGAAACGGTCAGATGCGCCGTCCGCCGGATATGCAGGCCGCCATCAATCACTACGGGCCGCTCGCGCAGCGCGCCCACGGCCAGAATGCCGACCTGTGGCGGATTGATGATGGCTGTGAAGTCGTCTACCTGCTGCACTACGCCCAGGTTGCTGAGCGTGAAGCTGCCGCCCTGCATCTCTTCCGGCCGCAGGCGTCCGGTACGCGCCCTCGTGACAAGCTCGCGCGAGCGTTGGGCCAGGCCCGCCAGCGACTCACCCCCGGCCTTGCGCAGCACCGGCGTCAGCAGCCCGTCCGGCAGCGCGACCGCCTGTGCCAGGTCGACGTGCGCGTGACACCAAAGCGTGCCCTGCTCGAAGGTGGCGTTGAACTGCGGCACGTCCTGCAGGGCCTGCACCGTCAGCCAGAGCAGCAAGGCGTTGACGCCCACCCCTTCCGGCAGCGCGTCCAGGGCGGCGCTGAAATCCAGTTCAGCGCGTACGAAGAAATGCGGCATCTCCTGCATGCCCTGCGCCAAACGGCGGGCGATGATCTGGCGCATGGTCGAAAGCGGCACGGCCTCGCGTTCAGCCGGGGCCGCGGGCGCAGTGGATTGCGCGGCAATCCTGGCTTCTATGTCCGCGCGCGTGATACGACCGGCCGGATTGCTGGCCGCCAACTCCTCCAGCGCAATGCCGTGCTCCCGCGCCAGGCGACGCAGAGCCGGCGACACGCGCAGCCTGGGTAGAGACTGCGGCGCAGTCGCGGCAACAGATTCTCGCCTGGGAGGCGGAGGCGGAGGCGGCGCTGCAGCCTTTGCCGCAGGCGGGGCGGGAGCGACAATGGCGCTGCTCACGGCGGTCCTGGCGCCGCTGCGGATGCGCGCCAGCACAGTGCCAACTGGCACGGTAGTTTCCGCCGGCACCAGCTGCTGCTCAAGCACGCCGTCAGTGAGGGCTTCCAGCTCAACTGTTGTCTTGTCGCCTTCAATCTCTGCCAGGGGTTCGCCCTTGCGCACTGCGTCGCCGGGGGCCTTCAGCCAGGCGAGCAGCTGTCCTTCTTCCATTCCGAAGCCCAGATTAGGTAGAACGACATCCACAAGCACGATTAACTTCCTGCTTTCGTCCACAGGAGCGGCCACGTGTCAAATGACAACAACGGTGACGGCGACACCGGCATTCGCTCAGTCCAGACCGAAATGTTCAGCCGCTCCGTGGGGCTCATCTTCAGGCTCATCTTCAGGCTCATCCGCCGCCAGGTTGCGGCTACGCAACCAACTGAACACCATAATGAGCGCGAAGAGGACGGTGATGCCGAGAAAGATCAACTCGTCCCAGGCGCCCAACTGTCCGTGCGCCAGAATGGCCGTCATGCCGCGGGGCTCCTTCTACTGTACCCCTGACAGGACTCGAACCTGTGCACAAGGTTTAGGAAACCTCTGCTCTGTCCTCTGAGCTACAGGGGCTCCGGCGCCGCAGTATAGCAGAGGCAGGGGCGTCGCTCAATGCGCAGCCCTGCGCCAAAGGCGCAGCCGGTTGTCGCCGCCGCCGCTGGCCAGCCAGCGGCCGTCCGGGCTGAAGGCCAGGCCGAGCACCGGTCGCTCGTGCGCCGCGATGTCGCCCAGGGGCGTGCCGTCCGCCACGCGCCAGCCGCGCAGCGTACAGTCGCGGCCGCCGGTTACCAGCAGCCCCCCGTCCGGCGTGAAAGCCGCGCAGTCCAGGCCGCCAGCGTGCACGCGCAGCTGCAGCCGCGGCTTGCCGCCGCGACAGGGCCACAAGCGCAGCTCGCCGTCGCGGCTCGCCGAAAGCAACCAGCTTTCGTCCGCGGGCCAGGGCAGGAGCGCGCGCAGCCAGTCGTCGTGCTGCTCCCGGCGCAGCAGCGCGCCACTGGCGGCATCGTGCAGGCACACCTGGTTGTCGCGGCCGCCGCTCACCAGCAGGCGTCCGCCATCACAGAAGCAGAGCGCGCGCACTTCATCGTCGTGGCTGCGCAGCACGCGCAGTTCGCGCCCCGTCGTTACCTCGTGCAGCCGCAGGGTGCCGTCCGCGCCGGCGGAAGCCAGCTGCACGCCATCGGGCGCGAAGGCCACGCGTTCGACCGAGCCTTCATGTCCGGCCAGCACCCGTAACGCGCCACCCTGACGCAGATCGCGCAAATGGATCAACCGGTCCGCGCCGGCGGACGCCAGCAACGCCCCGTCGGCGGACACGGCGATTCCCTTGACCGGGCCGGCGTGTCCCTCCAGCACATTACGCAAATTAAGTTTACCTTGCGTGAAGGCGTAAAGTGCGACACCTGTCGCGGAAGCCAGCGCCAGCGCCCGGCCATTTGGCGCCCAGGCGAGCTCGCTGATCCAGCCGCGCCGGGCCTCCGCCTGCATCGTCCAGTTCGCCAGCGACTCCTGCGCCATGGTCACGACAAGCCTGCCTCCTGCTCCCGACAGGACTATAATGGCCTGGTGGAGCGCTGTACACAAAGGCGACCGCAGCCATGCCTCACATCGGCATCAACGCCCATTTGCTTTCCGGCCAGAGCGGCTATCGCAGCGCCGGCATCCACGGCTACATCTATCACACCCTGACGCAGCTGGCGGCGGTCGCGCCGCAGGACTGGCGCTTCACGGTTATGTGCGGCCGCAACAGCCAGGCCGACTTCCCGGCCCTGCAGCTGCGTCGCTCCCGCTTCGATACGCAGGCGCCGCTGCGACGCATTCTGTGGGAGCAAGTGGCCCAGCCAACGCAACTGGGTGATTTTGACCTGCTGCACGCCACGGCCTTCGTGGGGCCGCTACTGCTGAGCCGACCGTTGGTCGTGACAGTCTACGACCTCAGCTTCCTGCGTTATCCACAAGTGCTGGCGCCGGCGCGGCGGCGTTATCTGCAAGTGCTGACACGCATCAGCTGCCGGCGAGCGCGGCGCGTCATCGCCATTTCACAGAGCACGGCGGCGGACGTCGCCGACCTGCTGGGCATAGCGCCGGAACGCATCGACATCGCGCCACCCGGCCATGATGCGACCCGCTTTCGTCCGCTGCCGCCAGAAGAGGTCGCGGCCTTTCGGCAGCGCAAGGGCCTGCCGGAGCGCTTCTGGCTCTTCGTCGGCACGCTGGAGCCGCGCAAGAACCTCGTAACACTGTTGCAGGCCCATGCGCAATTGCCAGAACGTCTGCCGCTGCTGCTGGCCGGCGGCAAGGGTTGGGATTACGAGCAGATCTTCGCGACGGTGGAGCGACTCGGGCTGGGCGACAGCGTACACTTCCCCGGCTACCTCGCGGCAGAAGAACTCGCGCTCTGGTATAATTGTGCGGAAGTGTTCGTCTACCCCTCGCTCTATGAGGGCTTCGGCATGCCCGTGCTTGAGGCGATGGCCAGCGGAACAGCGGTCATCGTTGCCGACGCATCGTCGCTGCCAGAAGTCGCCGGAGCGGACGGCACCTGTCTGCCGTCCAGAGACGTCGACGCCTGGGCCGCTGCCCTGCAGCACAGTCTGCGCAGCGAAGCATGGCGAGCACAGGAGCGCGCACGGGGCCTGCAGCAGGCCCGGCGCTTCAGTTGGCGCGCCACCGCGGAGCGGACTATCGGGAGCTATGCATGCGCCCTGAATCAGGCGGAGCCCTGAAAACCCCCTCCCGGAGCAGAGCGGCAGGCGCGGCGGCCTCCATCGCAGACAGGCTGCCACCGCCCCCTCCGCGCAAGATGCCCCTGCCCGCCTGGTCACTGCCCGCCGCTGACTTCCTGCTGGCACTGCTGGCCTTCGTGCTGGGCTACATCGCCCGCTACCAGCTCACGACTTTCCGGCAGGTGATGGAAATCAACCAGGTGCCCTTCGAGCCCTACATCCCCTATGCCCTGAGCTACGCCGTCATTCTCTACTTCGCGCACAACAGCAATGGCCTCTACCAGCAGGTACGGGGTCGCTCTTTCGTCGAGGAGCTCAGCATCAGCATCAACGGCATCGGCACTGCGACAGTGGCCGAACTGGCGCTTTTCTACGTGACGCAGTCCTACGCCAGCAGCCGTCTGATGCTGGTCTACAATGCGGCGCTGACCCTTTTGTTGATGGCGTTCGTTCGTGTGCTACACCGCCTGCTGCTGGCCGCCCTACGCTCACGCGGCACAGGGGTACAGCGCGTGCTGATCGTCGGCGCGGGCGAGAGCGGCGGCGCCGTGTTGCGCGTGATGCTGGCGCGCAAGGATTTCGGCTACGAGCCGATCGGTTTTGTGGACGACAATCCCGATCTGGTGCAGTTCAATCTTGGCCGCATCAAGAGCCTCGGGACGCTCGACAAGCTGGACGAGACCATCCAGCGGCACAAGATTGATCTGGTCATCATCACCCTGCCGTGGTCGCGGCACAACCGGATCCAGTCAATCACCCACACGGCGCGCCACGCCGGGGCCGACGTTATGGCGGTGCCGGACGTGTTTCAGCTGAACACACGCCAGATGCAGGTCGAGAATCTGGACGGCATCCCCCTGCTGGGTTTCAGCAGCCGGGAGCAGCGCTTCCAGGGCACGGACCGCGTCATCAAGCGCGCCATTGACGTTGGCCTGGTGGTGGTCAGCGCGCCGCTGTGGCTGCCACTGGTCTCGCTGGCGGCGCTGGCCATTCGCATCGGGAGTCGCGGGCCGGTGATATACCCGCAGCGCCGCGTCGGCGAGGGCGGCCGCGAATTCAACATGTACAAGTTTCGCAGCATGGTGCCGGATGCGGACAGTATGCGCGAGCAGCTGGTGCAGGCCTCGGGTGAGGACCCGCGCCACCCCAAGATTCGCAACGACCCACGCATCACGCGGGTGGGCGCTTTCATCCGCGCGGCCAGCATCGACGAGCTGCCGCAGTTCATCAACGTGTTGCGCGGCGAGATGAGCCTGGTGGGGCCGCGCCCACCCACACCGGACGAGGTGGCGCTGTACGAGCCCTGGCATTTGCAGCGTCTGCAGACCATCCCTGGCTGCACCGGCCTGTGGCAGATCAGCGGCCGCAGCAACGTGCCTTTCGACGAGATGTGCCTGCTGGATATTTATTATATTGAGAACTGGTCGGTGCGGCTGGACCTGCAGATCATCACCATGACGCTGCCGCATCTGCTGCTGCGCCGCGGCGCCTGGTGAGTCGGGGCCGCTGCTATTCGCGCTTCCAGGTGTCGCTTTCTTCGTCGAAGACCCAACCAGTCGACGGCTCCCTTAAGCAGGATTCCGGAAACTCGATATTTGGCTCGCTTTCAAAAACAACCGTTATGTTGTCGCTACCTGTAATTGCACTCAGGAAGTTGCCCAGTACGACCTGGGCTTGCTGTTCCGCGCCGGCCAGCAGGCCTCCCGCCAGTGCCTCATCACGAATCTCCTCAATTGCGGCAGCTTCCGCCAGCAATCTGTACGCATCCCAGTCCTGATGACACGCTGTGATTGAGTGCCCTTGCTGACGAATGTAATCGATGCGACAACTGTGCAACCCGGCGGCCCCCAGATTCAGAACCCATCTGTCGTTCAGGGGATCGTGAAAAATATCGTCGGCCTGAACCTGGGAAATGTCGACTCCTGCCTCGATGGTCCCTTCAACGATATGATTGACGGATGCGCCGCACAGATTAAGCAGCCCCGCCTGTACACCGACTTTCACGTCAGCATCTCCATCCTGACTGGCGGTGACCAGCATTCCCTTGAGATTGAGCGACTCAGCCAGCAGAACCCTCGTTTCCAGGTCGGCACGCATTTCCGTCCTTAGTGCATCTTCGACAGCGCTGCTGACAGTCTCTGATATGTTCGCCAGGGATTCGTTGACAGAATCGGCAACGGACTGTGGCAAGGCGGCAACGGAATCTCCGAACTCATCAACCCTCCTGGTGACGGATTCTCCGAAATCTTCAAACCCCTTGCGGATTCCGCCAAACAGGCCGCCAACCGAATTCCATGCCAGGAAACCCAGTACCAGCATTGCTAGCAGCATGAGCAGCGTCAGGATACCCATGACTTTCATGCAGCCCGGTCCGCCGGACTGCGACTGCGGCTGAATTGGCATTTGGCTACTACCGGGGTCGTTGCCCGCCGTCATGCGCGGGGGCCGCTCAGGTCAAGGCGGTCTTCCATCACCGTTTTCAGGCGCGCCAGCGAGGCCGAGGTCTGGCCGCGCAGGCCACCCAGCACGAAGGGGCGGAACATGAAGAGGAACCAGGGAATGCGGATGTCCGTGCGGATAGTGACATCCGTGCCGCCACTGGCCAGGTTGAAGTCGTAGGTCGTGCGGAAGTTGTAGCCGCCCATCACGCCGGTGTAGGCGAGACGCTGGTTGGGCAGGTAATCCACTACGTCCGCGTTCACGACCTGCATGCGGCCCAGCATGCGCTGGTGGCCGACAATCATGTCGCCCATGCGCACCTTGCCTACGCGCTCCAGCTTGATGCCGGAGGGTTGCCAGCGCGGATTGTTGCCAAAATCGCTCATGAAGCGGAATATATCGGTCACTGACCGATTGATGTTGACCCGGTGCTCGATAATCGGCATGGTCTGCTCTGCCCTTTTTCTCAGCGGCCATCTTACCACGGCGCCCCGGCCAACGCATATTCTACGGTGTGACCATGATTATCACTGACGTTCTGTGCGAGACCTTTCGATACAGCAGCAACAAAAGCAGCGACAGCGATGGCCACGGTCATCCGGCCGCCATGCATGAAGCGCGGCAGACCCTGCTGACCATCACCACGGACGCTGGCGTCAGCGGCCACAGCTTCGGCATCGACAATCGCGTCGTGGACGCTCTGGTGCGGCCGTTGCTGATGGGCCAGGACCCCTTCTACCGCGAGCGCATCTGGCAAACGCTCTACGAACGCCAGCGCCTCAGTGCCGCATTGACGGACGGGACGCTGGAGGCGGTGGACCTGGCGCTCTGGGACCTGGCCGGGCGCGCCGTGGGCCAGCCAGTGTACAAGTTGCTGGGCGCATTCCGCGACAAGGTGCCGGCCTATGGCAGCAGCATGTGCGGCGACGACCTGGCGGGCGGGCTCGATACGCCGCAGGCCTACGGCGACTTCGCGCTGCAGCTGGTCGCGCGCGGCTACCGGGCCATCAAGCTGCACACCTGGCAGCCGCCCATGCCTGGCGCGCCGGACCCGAAGCGGGACGTCGCCGCCTGCGCCGCCGTGCGTGAGGCCGTCGGCCCGGACATCGTGCTGATGCTGGATCCCTACCATTTCTACACGCGCCAGCAGGCGCTGTACCTGGGGCGCGAGCTGGAAAAGCTGGATTACTACTGGATGGAAGAGCCGATGGACGAGGCCAGCGTTTCGTCCTACGTGTGGCTGACGGAGCAGCTGCAGCTACAGATCTGCGGCCCGGAGACGGCGCGGGGCGGCCTGAAAACGCGCGGCGAGTGGATGCTGCGGGGCGCCGCGGACATCTCGCGCGTGGGCACCGGCGACGTCGGCGGCCTCACGCCGATGATGAAGATTGTGCATCTGGCGGAGGCCTTCGGCATGCAGTGCGAGTCGCATGGCAGCGGCGTCGGCAACCTGCATGCGCTCTGCGCCATGGGCATCGCCGGTCAGTACCATGAACGCGGTCTGTTGCATCCCTTCATCGATTACGAGACGCCGCCGGCCTGGCTGAACGCCCTGCCCGACCCCATGGACGACGAGGGTTTCGTGCACATGCCGCAGGGGCCGGGGCTCGGTCTCGACATCAACTTCGACTACATCCGCGACAACCTGGTCAGTTCCTGAGCCGGCTTTCGCGGGCAGCCAGCAGTTGCGCGTAGAGCGCCAGGGTCGCCGCGTTCACGCGCTCCAGCGAAAACTCGCGCAGCACCAGTTCACGCCCCGCCACGCCCATACGCTGTCGCAGCGCTGCATCTTGCAGCAGACGGCGCAGGGCCGCGGCCAGTGGCTCTGGCGCGCGCGCCGGCACCAACAGGCCGTTCAGCTCATGCTGCACGATTTCGCGGCAGCCGGGCACATCGCTGGCCACCAGCGCGCGGCCACAGGCGGCCGCCTCAATCAAGGCGCGCGGCACGCCCTCGCGCCAGGAGGGCAGGCAGACGACGTGTGCGTCGGCGTAGACCTGCGACATGTCGTCGCGCTGACCGAGGTAGTCGATGATGCCTTCGCGCTGCCAGGCGGCCAGGGTCTCCGGCGGCACGCTATCCGGGTTGCCGGCCTCACCATAGCCGGCGATGGCGAAGCGCACGCCGAGTCCCTCCGCCCGCAACTGGCGCGCGGCCGCCACGAATTCGGCCAGTCCTTTCTGCCACAGCAACCGTCCGACGAAGAGCACGCGGGAGGTACCCGTCGGCTGCGGCTGCGGGCGAAAGCGCGTCACGTCCACGCCCGAGCCGCGAATGACGCAGGTCTGGCTGGCGGCGACCAGTCCGCGCTGTACGAAGTGATCGCGGTCATCGGGATTCTGGAAGATGGTGGAGGCATTGGTGTGGCGCAGCAACAGCCGGTAGCCGAGGCTGACTGCGCCGCGCAGTGAACGCGCGCGCAGGTCGTCCGTCGAGAACAGATAGCCCAGGCCGCTGACCGTGTTGACCAGGGCCGGCACATCGCTCAGGCGCGCGGCCAGGCCGCCGTAGAGCAGCGCCTTGACGGTGATGTGATGCGCAAGATCGGGGCGCAACTCGCGGTAAAGCGCGAGGATGCTGCGCAGGGCGCGCAGCTCATTGAGCGGCGCAGTGCCATGTTGTTGCAGCGGCAGTGCATGATATGTAAGGCCGGTGGCGCGGATGCGGGCGACGTTGTCGCGATCGAATTGCGAGGTGGCGACGTGTACCTCGTAGCCCGCGTCGCGCGCCGCCAGCGCGAGTGGCAGGCGATGCGTGAGGAAGAAGCGCGGGATATTGACCAGGTAAAGCAGGCGCGCTGTCATGGCCGGGGAAGCAGCTCGTGATAGAGCGCGACTGTCTCGTCCAGCATGCGCTGCTCGCTGAAGTGCGTTTCGAGTCGTTCCATGCCCATCAGCCCCATGTGACGCGCCAGCGGCGGATCCCGCAACAGGGTCAGCAGCGCTTCCCGGATAGCCGGCACGTCTCGCGGTGGCACCAGCAGGCCGGTGTCGCCGGCGACCACGATTTCGGGGATGGCGCTGACGCGCGAGGCGACCACCGGCAGCCCCTGCGCCATGGCCTCCAGCAGCACCAGGCCAAAGCCTTCCCACAGGCTGGGCATGAGGAACAGGTCGCAGGCCGCCAGCAATTGTGGCACATCGTCGCGCCAGCCGAGGAAGCGCACGCTGCCCGTGAGGCCAGCCTGCGTCGCTTCGCTTTCCAGCTGCACGCGCAGGGGGCCCTCGCCCGCTATGAGCAGGCGGGCCTCGGGGAATTCGCCGCGCGTTCCGGCGAAGGCCTGCAGCGCGTCGCTGACGCCCTTCTGCTCTATGAGGCGGCAGGCCATGGCCAGCAGCGGCTGCGTTTGATCGATGCCCAGTTGCGTCCGCATGCTGCGGCGCAGGGCCTGGCGTTCGGCGTTCGTCGGCGGCTGCCACTGCAGACCGTAATGGATCACGCGCAGCTTGTCGCGCGGCGCATTTTCGACCTCGACGGCGAAGTCCGCCACGGCCTGCGAGATGGCGATGCCGGCGTCGGTCATGCGCCACAGCCGCCGGTTCAGTCCGCGCCAGGGCTGGCGGCGCCGGAAGGCGTTGTCATTGTGGCGGCTGCTCACCAGGGCTGGCACGTTCGCCCAGCTGGCAGACAGCGCGCCGTAGAGGTCGGCGTGGAAGAGATGGGTGTGCACGAGCGACGGACGCAGTTCCTGCATGAGCGCTCGCAAGCGCAGCAGCAACTGCGGCTCGAGGTGGCCGCGCATGGCGAAAGTGTGCAGCGGGATACCGCGCTCCCGCAGCAGTTCGCGGTAGTCGTGCAGCGGCAGATCACGCCGGGTGAGCAAGGCCAGCTGCGCATCCAGGCCACGCGCGCGCAGGCCTTCAAGCAGCGCCAACAAGTGCGTCTCGGCGCCGGCCATGCCGGTAGCCCGGATGACGTGCAGGACGCGCATCAGGTGCTGTCCGGCTGCAGCCGCTCACCCTGTTCGACGGCGATGGCCAGGCGCTGACGTCGCCGCAGCCAGGTCATCAGCGCGGCAAGCAGCAGCAGCGCCAGCAGTCCGGCAGCCACCAGTTGCGGCTGCTGCGCCTGGGGCGCTTCGCTGAGCAGCGTGGCGAGCAGGCCGAAGAGGGCACAGTAGCCGAAGATCAGGGCCAGCACCTGACGTTGGCCCAGACCCAGACTCATGAGGCGGTGCGAGCTGTGGTCCTTGCCGGCTTCCGTCGGCGAGCGCCCCTCGAAGATGCGCGTCCAGGTCACCAGGTTGACATCGAAAACTGGCAACGCCAGCACGAAGACCGGGATGAACCAGCGCAGCGAAAATGCCTGATCGAACTGTAGCTTGATGGCCAGAACCGCCAGGATGAAGCCCAGCGGCAGGGTGCCCATGTCGCCCATAAAGCTGCTGGAGGGATTGAAATTGTAGACGAGGAAGCCCAGCGCGCTGCCCAGCACGGCCGCGGCCAGCAGGCTCACCAGACTGAGGTCCTGCGACCAGGCGATGAGGAGGAAGAAGAAGGCGGCGATGGCCGTTGAGCCGGCGGACTGGCCGTCCATGTTATCGAGGTAGTTGACCGCGTTGGTGATGACGAAGATCCAGATCACGGTCAGCGGCACGTCGATCCAGTCGTTGCCGACCAGCGACATCTTCACGCCGCTGGCGGCGATGCCCGCCGCCGCCAGGATCATCACCGGCGCCTTTCTGCCCCAGGAGAGATCGTAGCGGTCGTCGAGCAGGCCCAGCAAGGCCAGCAGGGCTGCGCCGGCCAGCACCGCCGCCAGCGCCGCGACGTGGCGCGCCGGACTGAAAAGCAGCAGCGCCAGCGCCAGGGCGAGGTAGATCGCCAGGCCACCCATCATCGGTTTGCTGTCGAGATGGAGTTTGCGCTGCGAGGGTTTATCTATCACGCCCACGCGCAGGGCCAGCTGGCGCGTCAGCGGCGTCAAGGTCAGCGAGGCGGCGAAGCCCACAAGGAGGATGGGGACGACCTGCATGATTTCCGGCATTTGCGTCCCCGCGAGCAGAAGCGCGACATTTTGCAGTATAGCGTTGGCTGGCGTCGGGGTCTACGGACGCTCGCTGCCGTCGAGGTTCCAGCGCGCCTGCCAGCCCAGCAAACGCTGCGCCTTGCTGCAATCGACCGGGCTGACGGAACCGCGTATGTGGGGCGCGACCGGGTAGTCGCCGGGGTAGCGCCGGGCCAGCAGCTCTTCTATCGGGATAGCAAGACGAATCTCCGGCGCGGCAATGTAACAGGCTTCATGCCCTGGTCGGCTGTTCTCTACAGCCAGGCGGCATGCGCTGGCAGCATCCCGCGAGTCCACCCAGCTCCAGAAGGAGCCGCCGCCCGAAGACTCTCCCCGTTCAAGCGCGCGACGCGCGACAAGGATGTCTTCCCGGTCCAGCACCCAGGTAAAACGCAGACTGATGACGGCCATTTCGGGGGCTCGCCGGACATAGCCCTCCGCCAGTTCTTCACCAACCATCTTGGAGAGGCCATAGCAATCCTGGGAAAGCAGGGGCTGCGATTCGTCAAGCGGGAGGCTCCGCGGGTTGAAATCGCGGTGACGAAAGGCCAGACCCAGCGCTGAAATGCTGCTGGCGAGCACGATGTTGCGCACGCCGAGCAGGGTTGCTGCCTCAAGTACGTTGAAGGTGGACATCACGTTGTTGCGGAAGACCACTTCCGGCGGGTGGTATCGGGGAGAGGCGATAGCCGCCATATGCACGACGGCATCGTGACCCCGCATTACGCCTGTCACCTGGCCGAGGTCCTGCATGTCGACAACCTGCGTGTCATCAGCATTTCGCAGACGGTCGACAGGCGTCACCTGATAACCATGCTCGCGCAACTCAGGCACAACCGCTCGTCCGACCCGGCCCGCGCTTCCAGTGACCAGCACCTTGCCAGAGTTCATGTCATCTCCTTCCTGACTGTCAGGAAGCGAGTATAGTTGAGAGCCCCGTCAGGGTACAGATGACTGTACGAGGTGAAGTAAGTCATGAGCCAGCAGATGCGCGTCGCCATCGGGCAATATCACACGGCCACGGACGAGTACCTGACCTACGCGCAGCAGCTGGGCGTCAGCGGGGTGCAGTTCAACATTCAGGGCCCCACGCGGGACCTGCCCGGCAGCGATGGCTACTGGACTCTGGCCAACCTGCGGCGCCTGAAGCAGCGCGTCAACGACTTCGGCCTGGAGCTGGAGGCGATCGAGAACGTCCCGCGCAACTTCTACCTGAAGGCCATGCTGGGCCTGGCGGGCCAGGAGGCGCAGATCAGCAACTATCAGCGCACTATACAGAACATGGGCGCGGCAGGTATCCCGCTGCTGGGACTCAACTGGATGCCCGGCGGAGTCTGGCGCACGCCGACGAAGCGGGGTCGCGGCGGCGTGACGGTGACGGCTTTCGATCTGGAGTCTGCCCTGGCGGGCCAGATCAACAGCGGCGACAGGCAGCAGGAGTACAGCGAGAGCCAGCTGCTGGAGAGTTATCTGCGTTTCATGGAGCAGGTGCTGCCGGTTGCTGAGGAAAGCGGCGTCAAAATCGCGCTGCATCCGGACGACCCGCCCCTGCCGGCGCTGGGCAGGCAGGAGCGGCTGTTCTACAAGGCGGAGAACTTCAGCAAGGTGCTGGCGGCCCTGCCGAGCCCGGCCCACGGCCTCGACTTCTGCATGGGCTGCTTCTCTGAAATGCTCTACGCCGACTGCTCCGCAGGCGAGGGCGTGCTGGACGCCATCCGGCACTTTGGCGCACAGGGCCGCATCTTCTACGTACACTTTCGCGACGTACAGGGCAGCGTGCCGAGCTTCCAGGAATGCTTCCCGAACGAAGGCAATGTCGACCCGGTTGCAGTCCTGCGCGCGCTGCACGATGTCGGCTTCGATGGCTTCCTCATCGACGACCACGTGCCGGCCATGCTGGACGACAGCGACTGGCATCATCGCGGACGCGCCTGGTGCACCGGCTATCTGAAGGGGCTGGTGCAGGCCGTGCAGGTCCTCTGCTGAACGCGCTGGCTCTTGCCGGGCGCAAGCAACCTGGCTACAGTGTTCGCGGAACCTGGCTCCGGGGGAGCCCTTGAGCGAGAAGATCGCACAACGCAGCGTTGATGCTGCTCCGCCCCAGCCCGACTCAATTCAAGAGCAGACCTTCACTGTAGCTGAAGACGAGGGCGCAGCAGCGGCCCAGGTGGGACCCGCGCCGAGATCGCTGGCGCCGTTGCCCGGCGTTTCACGCCAGCAGACGCTCTCCGTCGGCATTTTTCCGGGGCCGAATGACCGCTTCCTGCTGGCCAGCGCCTGGCAGGAAGCGGCGGACGCGCCTCGTCACGAGTTCACCTGGCTGCCGCGCAGCCTGTTGCAACAGGCCGCCGGCAACCTGTTGCCCTTCTTCGTCCAGGCGAATCAGGCGGATGCCTTGCCTGTGGCGCCTCCCTGGCCGCAGGAAGCGCGCCGGGCCAGCCTTCAGGCCTTGCTGCAGGAGCACGATGGCGAGTTGACGCCGTTGCTGCAATTGCTGGCGGCCGCGCTGGATGAACGCGGGCTGCTGCTGGAGGGTCGGGCGCGCAGCACGCGCAGCCGAATCGCGCTGGTACAGGGACTGATGGCCCTGCTGCCGGCCAGTGCGCGTCCGCTGCTGGGCTTCGCCAGCAACGTCAATGAAGTCAGCGAAGACGCACCCGCCATCCTGTTCAGCGAGGCCGACCTGGACAGCAGCCGCTGGCGCGCCGGTGACGAGATGGCCCTGCCCTCCCTGCCGGGCGGTCACTACGTCGCATTGCTGGCCCAGTGGTGGGTCGGCGACCTGCCAAAGCTGCTGGAGGCCATCGATGCCCTGGGGCCGCTGCCAGCGGGCAGCGAGCTGGCCGCGGGACTCGACCAGTTGGCGCAGCAGCACCTCTTCGGCCAGCGTATTGAAAGCGGCCAGGCGATTCCCGCCGCAGAACTCAAGGCCTTTCTGGGCACCGGCCAGCCCGTCGCCCCGTCCCTGTTGCCGGTGGTGCTGCAACGCCTGCTGCGGGATGCGCTGGACAAGCGCGACAGCGAGGCCGCCCTGCTGGTGGCGCAGCAGATGGACGCCGACCCCGCGCTCGACAGCCAACTGGGCGCAGCGCTGGCCGCAAGCCTGCAGCATCGCCCCGATGCGGTCTACGTATTCGCGCGCGCGCGCCTGGCCGCCCCTGGTGAATCACAGGACTCCTGGTGTTTGCGCTTGCAGGCGGCGGCGCTTTGTTCATTGCAGATCGCCATCTGCGAGGCCGACGCTGCCACCGTCGTCAACTGGTTGCGCCTCATCGCCCTTGAGCCAGATCACTATTGTCTGGCAGAGATTCTGCAGGAAGGCCTGCTGGCCGTGCGCGAACGGGCTCACAGCGACGGCGATCTTGGCTTGCAGCTGCTGGAGCTGGCCGTGCGTCACGCCCCCGACGCGCTGGACGACCTGCTGGCAGACGCCGATCTGCTGGCCGCGCTGCCGGACAACGTCGGTCTCGTGCTACGCGACTACACCGGCGATCCTCTGTTGACCCTGCAACGCCGCGGGCCGGAATTCTTCCTGGTAGCAATCGCGCGCGCCACCCAGGCCCGTGTGGCAGGGGCGATCAGCAGCGCCGTGCTGGAGCAGACCTGGCTGCTGTATCGCGGCGAACACAGCAGCGCCCTGCCCGCCCACTTTCAGCCGCAGGCCATCGTCAACGCCTGGCTACAAGAGGGCGCGCAATGGTTGCCGCCCTCGGCGCTCGGCAATATCGCTACCCTGCTGTTAACTGACCGGCGCGACGGGCTCTTCATCGACTTCGCCGTCAGGCTGGTTGCACAGGATCTGCTGGCCGGCGCGTTGCCGGACGCCGCGCATCGCAGCCAGCGCAGCAGCGCTGACCTCGTAAAAGTATTCGGGCAGTTGCCCGCTGATTTGTCGCGAGAAATCATCGCCGACAGCTGCCTCGCGCTGCTGCGGATGCGCGCCTGGCGCCTGGAGGCCTTGCCAGCCGGGGAGTTGCTCGCACGACTGTTGCAGCAGCACGAGGCGTTGCGCATCGGTGATGAGGCGCTCTGGCATTTGCTGGAATTCGCCAGTGAAGCCCGTTCGGAAATTGTTGCACGGGCTGCCGCCCACCGCCTGTTCCAGATGCGCTGCACGGCAGCAGAGAACGCGCAGCTGGCAGTGGATTTACTGCGGCTGCAGGAGACCCTTGCCTGGAGTTCGACCCTGCAACTGCGGCTGAGCGCCTGGTGGCGCGCCTGGGCCCGCACGCAGGGAACGGCCGCGCTGTCGCGCGTGGATGACAGCCTGGCCACCAGCAGGCCGCTCGCCCACAAGCGCGAGGTCGTGCAGACCATCCTCGCCTTCCGGCGCATGCTGGGAACGCGCAGCATGAGCGACTTTGCCAGCGCAATCGACGATGTCTTCGATTTGCTGCAGCATCTGTCAGCCGCCTTTGACCCGCGCAATCACCAGCCCGTCGGCTTTGACGACGCGACGATTCGCGCCGAACTGGACGGCCATAGCAGCGAACTTTCGCAGAACGCGCGGGTCGTGCTGGCGCACAACCTGCGAGAGCTGGCGCTGCTGATCGGCAACATGGGCGACCTGCGCAGCCGCAATACGCTGGTGCGGCAACACATCGAGCGTCAGATCCTCACGGGCGAGCACGCCCCGGAGAGCGCGATCGACGCCCTGAAGTGGGTGGCCGCCTGGCTGGAGCATGCGCCGGCCGACAAGCCGGAGGAAAACGGACAGGACAGGCCGGACAGCCAGCGCTGATCAGCGCGGCAGGCCCGTCGCTTCCAGTTCGGCCAGGGTCGGGTTATTGCGGTCGCGCTCCGAGAGCAGCGGCTGGGCCACCCCCCATGGAATCTTCAGTTGCGGGTCGTCCCAGGCGAGACCGTACTCGTCTGTGCTGTCGTAATAGTTGTTGACGACGTAGGTCAGCGTCGCATCGTCGAGCGCGACGAAACCGTGTGCCACACCGACCGGGATGAAAAGTCCCGGACCTGCGCCCTCTTCCAGCTCGACCAGCTCCACTGCGCGCCAGCTTGCTGAAGCGGGCCGCAGATCGACCAGCACCGCGCGAATGCGGCCGCGCGTGACGACCCAGTAGTCGACCTGATGTTTGTGCCAGTGCAGGCCGCGCAGGACATGGCGGCGGCTTTCGGAGCGGTTGAGCTGCAGCCGCTCCCAGTTCACCCAGGGAAACCATTCGTGGCGGAAGGTCTCTGTAAAGCGCCCGCGTTCATCCGCGAAGGCGCGCAGCGGCAGCATGTGAACACCCGCGATGCGGTCGGACTCGCAAGCCGGCGTTGCGTGGTTCATTTACGGATTCTCCTGTGCCGGGCGCGTGACCGCCGGCCGCATTTGTCGCACGCGGCGCGCGAACTCCACGCCCTGCAGCCGGCGCTCCAGCACCCAGGTCATGTAACCGGTCAGTATACGTTCGACATCGTTGTGCAGGGCTTCCGAAATTGCGAGCGCGCGCACCTGCGCCCAGGGGCTGCGCTGCAAATGGCGCAGCAGCTTGAGCGTGGACAGCGGTAACGGTAGCTGGCCAACGCCGCGCGCAGCACAGTCCGGGCACACCACGCCGCCCGACGCGTGGCTGAAGAATTGATCCTGCGCGACGATTGCTTCGTCGCCGAGCACGCAGCGCTGCAGCTCCGGCCGGAAGCCGGCTTCGTCCAGCAGCTGAAGCTCAAAGTGGCGCGTTACCAGGCGCGCGTCGCGCTCCTCGCAGAGGCGCGTGAAGGTCGCGTCCAGCAGCTCGAAGAGCGACTGCAGTTCGTTGTCGCCGGGGTTGGTGAAGCGTTCCAGCAGCTCGGCAATATGGCTGGCCCAGGCGCCGCGTTGCAGGTCTTCGTGCAGCGGCTCCCACGCCTTGCGCAGCTCCGCCTGCAACGCCAGACCCAGATCGCGGCCCCGGTGCACCAGCAGTTCGCTGCGAGTGAAGAGTTCGACATGGCCGGTCTTCGCGCTGGCGGGCTTGCGCGCGCCTTTGGCGATGAGGTCGAGTCGGCCGTAATGGGGCGTCAGCACGGTCAGCAAACGATCGGCCTCGCCAAAGTTGCGGCGGCGCAGGATGATGGCGTCCGTGCGAAAGGCGCGTTGACGCCTTGTGGCCGGCGCGTCGTTCACTCGCCCAGCTTGTCCGGCCCGAAGCCGTGCGGAAGCAGCTCGTCCAGCGCAAGCTCGTAACAAATTTCGCCGTCCAGCGTCGCCACCAGCACGCGCATGTCAGGCCCGAATTCGTAGAGCATCTGGCGACAGACGCCGCAGGGCGAGCCGCCGCTGCGCGTGACCACGGCGATGGCGCGGAAGTTGCGCGCGCCCTCGCTGACGGCCTTGACCAGCGCGGTGCGCTCGGCACAAATGGTGGCCGGGTAGGCCGCGTTTTCGACGTTGCAGCCGCGGTAGACCTTGCCATCGGACGTGAGCAGCGCTGCGCCCACCGGAAACTGTGAGTATGGCACCCAGGCGTGCTCCGACCCGACGATGGCCGCCTGCACCAGCTGCTGCCGGTTCCAGTCTGCGCTCATGTCTCGTTCTCCCTCATTCCGGCAGACGCCAGTGACTGGCCCGCGCGGGTGACCTGCACCTTGCGGATGCGGCGTCCGTCCAGCGAATCGATGCGCAGACTGAGGCCGTGGCTGGTCACCGGCAGCACCTCGCCCAGGCGCGGCACGCGTCCCAGGCGATCATAGATGTAGCCGCCGAGCGTGTCGCTGCCTGCGGTGGGCAGATCGACCTGCAGCAGCTCGTTGACGTCGTGCAGGTCCATGCTGGCATCGATGCTGTATTCGTCTTCTGCCTGCTGCACATAGTCGGCTTCCTCGCCGGTATCATATTCATCCTGGATGTCGCCGACGATCTCCTCGACGAGATTCTCGACGGTCACGACGCCGGCTGTGCCGCCGTATTCGTCGAAAACGATGGCGAGGTGGATCTTGCTGGTTTGCAGCTCATTCAGCACGAGGTCTGCGCGCCGGTCTTCGGACACAAAGTGGGCCGGCCGCATCAACTCGCGGATAGCTGGCTCATGAGCGGCGTCGCTGTGCCAGGCGGCGAGGAGGTCCTTGGCGTAGAGCAGCCCCTCGATCTGGTCGAGATTGCCGCCGTGCACCGGCAGGCGCGAGTGGCCGCTGTTGACGAAGAGTCCCAGCGCCTCGCGCAGGGGGGTATCCAGTGAAACGCTGACGATGTCGATGCGCGGCACCATCACCTCGCGCACCAGCGTATCGGTGAACTGCAGCACGGAGAAGATCATGGCCTTCTCCTCATCCTCAATGGTGCCTTCCTTCTGGCCGGCGTCCACCAGGGTCATGATCTCCTCTTCGGTGACGCTGCCCCCCTGCTCCGACGTGCCTGTGATGCGCGCCAGCAAGCGGCTGGCCGGCAAGAGCAGCGCCAGCATGGGCCAGGCCAGCCACAGCAACAGGGTCGCGGCGCCGGAGAGCAGCGGGGCCAGACGGTCCGCCCAGGCCGCGCCCAGCGCGGCGGGCAACAGGTTGCCAAGGGTGAGCAGCAGCAGACCCGCCGCGAGCAGCAGGATGATCTGCCGCAGCGCGTCCGCCGGCAGCAAGGCGCTGCGCAACAGCCAGGCGATGGCCAGCAGCAGCAGTAAAGAGCATACCTGCCGGGTCAACTTGAGCCGCTGTGGCGCGGCATCCAGCGCCAGCGCGCGCCCGGCGCCGGCGTGACCCGCAGCGGCCAGGTCGCGCAGGGGCGCCTTGCTCATGTTGGCCAGCACGGCGAACAGCAGGTTGAGCGTGGCGTAGAGCAACAGCAGCAAGATCAGCAGGCCGGCCTGCAGGGCATCAGGCGCCAACATGACCGGACGCTTTCCGGCCAGCAGACGCGACTCGCCCTGCCAGGGCGGGTTGGCGCTGACCATCGCAATTGCTACTTAAGTTATACGAATCAGGTGGGTCGGTGTCTTCGGACACGGCCAATGGCAACCAGCATCTCAACTTGCTTGCTACACTCTAGCACGACTGCGCCATGCGCGCAACCTGGCCAGCGATGTGGCTGCAACCGAGGCAACCCGGAGAGCGGGACGACCATGACCCTGCAGCAGGCCCTTGAGCAGCTCTGTCAGCCGGTCCGGCGGCGCGACTATCCGCGTTCGCTGGCGACGATGCAGACCCTGCTACGCGCCCTGGGCGAGCCGCAGCGCTCGCTGACGGCCATCACCGTCACCGGCTCGAGCGGCAAAAGCAGCGTCTGCAATCAGCTGGCGACGCTGTTGCAGGCGCAGGGGTTGCGCTGCGGCTGTTACCTTAGTCCACACATGCACAGTTTCCGCGAGCGTTTCCTGCTGGACGGCGCGATTATTGGCGTGGAAGCCTTCTGCGCCGGCGCGGCCATCGTCGCGGAAGCAGCGGATAGCCTGCCCGGCCCGGTCAGCAGCTTCGAGCGCAGTACCGCGCTGGCGCTGTGGTGGTTTCGTCAGCAGGGCGCGCAGGTCGTCGTGCTCGAAACCGGCCTCGGCGGCCGCTACGACGCGGTCAACGCATTGGGCAATTGTCTGGCGCTGTTCACCGGCATCGAGGCCGAACACACGGCCCTGCTGGGCGGCGACCTGGCGGGCGTGGCCTGGCACAAGGCGGGGATCATGCAGCCTGGGGGCCAGGCCATCAGCGTTCCGCAGGAAGCGGCAGTGCGCACAATCCTGCAGGTCGAGGCGGCGCGGGTCAGCGCAGGGTTGCGCTTCACGGAAGAACCCTTGGCCGAAGCTGCACTAGCCAGCCTGGTGGAGCGCGGACTGGTGCCTGCAACACCGGCCCCGGCTGCGCCGCAGACTGCCACCCTGCCCGGCAGGCTGGAGGCCGTGACTCCGCCCGAGGGCCCGCCCCTGCTGATCGATGGCGGTCACACCGCCATGGCCGCCCGGCTGTTGCGCGCAACTATCGAAGGTCGGCTCAGGACAGCAGATCCTGGCTGCGTGCAGCTGGTCGCCGGTTTCCTGGCCGACAAGGACGCAGGGGCCTGGCTGCAGGTCTTCGACGACCCGCGCTACTACATCACGCTCACCCGCGCGCCAGGCCACCGGGCGGAAGAGCCGCAGCAAGTGCTGGCGCAGTGCCGGCTGCAGCGGGCGCAGGTCACGCTCGAACCGGAGCTGGCGTGCGCGCTGCAGGCGGCACGTGCGACTGACGCGCAGCTGGTGGTCGTCAGCGGCTCGCTGCGCCTGGCGGCCCGGGCACGCGTGCTGCTCGGCTTGCTGGATGCGGGGGCGCTGGCCGAGGCGCAGCTGACGGAAGCGGTTTTCAGCGGCGCGGGCTATCTGGCGCGCCTGCCGGACTAACGCGACAGCCAGGCGGCGATGTCGCGCGCGGCGCGGCGACCCTGTCGCCATCGATCTTCGAGTTGGGGCGCGCCATAGTCGCTGCCGATGAGCGCCAGGCCCGGCGGCAGCTGCGCCCGCAAGGCCACCATCCGTTCGGCATGCTCCGGCGCGTGCACCTCCAGACAGTGCGACTCAGGCCAGTGATCCACGCGCGCGACTGTATGCGTGGGCGGCCAGCCCATGTTGGCCTGCAGCTCACTGATGATCTGCTGCTGCGGTACATGCGGCGGCACCATGCGCAGGCCCATTTGCAGCAGCACATGCCCGGGCGGCACGCGCGATTCATGCTCCGTCCAGTGGCAGAAGGCGAAGCCGGTGTCCGGCGGCGCCGGCACGGGCAGCGGGATGTCAGCGCGGCGGTAACCCAACGAGACGCGCGTAATCGAATCGTAGCGAAAGTCGCGCAGGGCCGCGCCGACCTGTGGCCGCAGCGCATAGAGCATGCGCCAGGCGTGGCGCGCCGGCGCGGCCACGATGAGCGCGGGCGCCGTCAGCACCATGCCGTTCTCCAGGCAAAGGGCGAAGCCCGTTCCGGCTTCGCCCAGTGAGCTGACGGCCATGCGCGTCAACAGCGCGCCGGCCGGCAGCGGGTCCGTCAACGCGGTGACCAGCGCTTCACTGCCGTCACGCAGGGCGAAGAGGCGGCGTCCGCCTTCCTGCTGCTGCAACTCGATGAAGGCTGCTTCCGGCCAGGGCGTGGGCTGCTGCGCCCCCGCCGTCTCGCGCTCGAAAGCGAAGGGGCCGCCATCCAGCACGAAACCGTCGCGCCGTTCGCTGCAGATGCTGCCGCCGGGACGAGCGCGCACCTCAATCAAGGCGCAGGACAGTCCGAGACGCAGCAGCTCACTGGCCGCTGCCAGGCCGCTCAGTCCGGCGCCGATGACGATGGTCGTAGCAGTCACAAGCTGCCTCATGCTTCAACAAATTGCGGTAAAGCCGCTGCAGTTATAAACTGCGAGCGGTCAGGCAACCAGTATTGTCACGTCCTGCAAAGCCGTTTTCTCAGCCAGGCGATCGGGAACGCTGCGCATTGCCTGCCGGAGAGAGTGTGGAGACCGGGTCATGAAGGACAGCGTCACCGGACAGAAAACGATAGAGAATTTGGCAGCGGCACATGTGGTCAACGGCATTGTCCCGCAGCGTCGTATGGTTCCCTGGCGCAATTTTCGCCACTTGATCACGCTGCAGTCGCGCGTCTCTCCTGACAAGATCTTTCTCGTTTACCATGACGAAGACGGACAACGAATCGAATTCAGCCATGCACTGTTGTTGGCGCACGTGCAGGGGACTGCACGATTCCTGCATGACGTGCTCGGCATCCGGCGCGGCGACCGGGTGGCAACGCTCTGCTGCAATCACAGCGACACTGTCCTGATTTATTTTGCCTGCTGGTCACTTGGAGCGGTCGTGGCACCGCAGAACATCGGCGAGGATGACCGCCGCATCGGCTTCATCCTGCGCAACAGTGAGGCTGTGGCCTGTTTCGCCGAGCCGGGCCAACTGCAACGCGCACAACGTCTCATCAGCGCTGAAAACGGGGACGGGGCGACCGGCATCCGGCACCTGTTATCCACCGCTGACCTGCCTGTTACGGGGATTCAGGACATACCGGCCGCCTGGCCGACTGATGAAGCGCCAGGCCTGGAAGATGAGGCTCTGCTGGTCTACACCAGTGGCACCACCGGCGCGCCCAAGGGCGTCGTCCTGACGCAGTACAACCTGCTGGTGGACGCGGCCGGCATCAGCGCCTGGCAGGGTATCACCGGAAACCAACGCATGATGTGCGTCCTGCCCGTCCATCACGTCAACGGCATCGTTGTCACCCTGATCACGCCGCTGCTGGCGGGCGCATCGATCGTGCTAAACCATCACTTTTCAGTGCATGCCTTCTGGCAACGGGTTGCCGACGAGAAGGTGAACGTCGTCAGCGTGGTACCCACCATGCTGAAGTATCTGCTGGAACAGGCCGATATCAACACCCTGTCCGGTCACAGTATATTTGGTGGTGACCTGGCCCATGAGGATTTTACTCATTTCCGGCACTTCATCTGCGGCGCCGGGACCCTGTCGCTCACGCTGGCCCGCGATTTTGAGGACTGCTTTGGCCTGACGTTGCTGCATGGCTATGGCCTCAGCGAATCCACCTGTTACAGCTGCTTCCTGCCTGTCAGCCTGGCTCGTGACGAGCATATGCATTGGCTGCTGGCGCACGGCTATCCCAGCATTGGCTGCCCGATCGCGCCCAACGAGATGGCTATCTTCGCCGCCGATGGCAGCGGCAAACAGCTTGGCCCGGGCGAACGCGGCGAGATTTGCATTCGCGGTCACAATGTCATGAAGCACTATTTCCACCGACCCGATGCCAACGAGGAAACCTTTCGCTTCGGCTGGTTCCGTAGCGGCGACGAAGGGTTCTTCTTGCGCGACGCGGAGGGCCGCGACTTCTTCTTCATTTCCGGGCGCATCAAGGAACTCATCAACCGCGGCGGAGTCAAGTACAGCCCGCTCGACATCGAGGAAGTCCTGCTGGAGTTGCCGGGCGTCCGGGACGGCCTGGCAATCGCCTTTTTCAACAGCTATTACGGTGAGGAAGTCGGCGCCTGGGTCGTGCCTCACGATGGCATAGCACTGGATGAGGAGACCGTGCTGGACCACTGTCGCACGCGGCTGCCTTTTGCCAAGAGCCCCAAGGTCGTCATCTTTGGCGATGACATTCCGGTCACGTCGACCGGCAAGTACCAGCGCCTCAAATTGCAATCGGCTTTCAAGGACTGGCACGACATACAATTTCGCGAGACCGACGCGCCCGCATGAGCGCCGGGTACGGCCAGCACATCGGCGTTGCCATGGGCGCGGGGCTCGTCTGCGGCGTGGCCATGGGGCTGTTACTGGGTAACCTGCTACTGGGCATCCCGCCCGGCCTGTTGCTCGGCGCGCTCATCGCTTTCGCCGGCCGTCGGGGGCGCTGAGCGGAAACCCGTGCCCACGCCCTTCACGCATCTCGCCGCCGCCCAACGCCTGCTCGCCAGTCCGGCGCTGCCGCAGCGCATGAATGAGCGCCTGCAGGCCGAACTGCCCGCCTTCCTGCTGGGCAACATCGCCGCGGACGCCACGCGTCTGCACGCGCCCGGCACACGCCAGGACACGCATTTCTACCAGTACGACGAACCCATGCGCGGCCACCCCTGGCACCTGATGTTGCAGCAGCATCCCGGGTTGCAGCGGCCGCAGGACGAGGCACAGCGCATCTTCCTCGCCGGTTATGTCGCGCACCTGGCCATGGACGAGATCTGGACGCAGCGAGTGATGTGGCCGTTGCTGCAGCCTGCCAGCGACTCCGCTGACCGGCGCCGGCGCGCGCTGGCCATGACCCTGTTGATGACGCGCTGTGACGAACGCGACTATGGCCGTATTGACGCTGCGCTGATCAAGGCGCTGGCGCGGGCCCGGCCAGCATCCTGGTTGCCCTTCCTGAGCGATGCGGACCTGGCAACCATGCGCGACCTCATTCTGCGTCAGTTGCGCGGTCGCAGCGAGACCCTTGACATTCTCAGCAAGCGCTGGGGACTGACGCCACAGGATTTTCGGGCGACGCTGGACGAGCCAAAGGCGCTGGAGCGCGAGGTATGGGCGTGGATAACACGGGAGCAACTGATTGAGGTCGAGCGGACTATGGACGCCTGGATGCTCGCGCAAGTGCAGGACTGGCTAAATGAGCAGGTCGCTCAGTCCTCCAGCACCGCGCTGACGCGGAACTGATGCCCCTCCGCATCCGGCGCGTTGGCGATGACTTCCTCCGGCGTAAGGGGCGTCCCGGCCACATCTTCGCGCAGGACGTTGCGCAGCGGCAGCACGGAAGCGGTCGGCTCGACATGCGCGCTGTCCACCTGCTGCAGGCTCTGAAAATGGCGCAAACAGGCCGAGAGCTGTTCCGCGAAGAGCGCGACTTCTTCATCATTCAGGTCAAGACGCGCCAGCGCCGCGATTTCGCGCACAGCTTCCGGGCCCAGTTCCACGACACTTCCTCCGCAGTGAAGGCGGCAACATTGGACAAAGTATATCACGCCGCACCTGGCGCATCCGCTGTTTACAGAACGGGGTGTACAGGTTACCATGCAGCGTCGGTGCGCGCAGGGCTTGCTGTGCGACGCATCGGGCGACAGGGGGGCGTTTGAGAAAGTTCCTGCTTGCAACACTACTGACCATGCTGCTGGTCAGTGCCTCGTTCGCCCAGGAGACCCTGGGGCCGCGCATCGAGATTACGGGTGTCAACCCGGTCGCCTTGCCGCGCATCGGCGTGATGGTCAACGCCTTCGATGGCTTCGGTCAGCCCCTGCCCGGCCTGGTCGCTGAAAACTTCCGCGTGGTTGGTGAGCTGGCGGAGCATGCCAGCGTCACAAATGTCGTCAGCTTCAGTGACGAAAAAGCAGTGCCCATCTCCGTCGTGCTGGCCATCGACGTCAGCACCAGCATGGCCGGCACGCCCATCATCAAGGCGAAGGAAGCCGCCTCGGCCTTCGTCAGTACGATGGCCGACGACGACCCCGTTGCGATCCTGACCTTTTCTTCGAGAAGCAGCCTCATTCAGGATTTCAGTACCGATCGCGACACCTTGCTGGCAATTATCGACGGCCTGGTCTATGGCGGCCAGACCCTGCTCTATGATGCCACGCTGCAGGCCATCACCCACGCCGCCGCAAGTGACAACCCGCGCCGCGCCGTGATCCTGCTCAGTGACGGCGCTCATTTCGACGAACACGATCGTTCTGCTGTCAGCAGGGCGGAAGCGCAGCGGGCCGCGGTGATCGACGGCGTGCCCGTCTACACCATTGGTCTCGGCTTTGGCCCGGACCGCAGCTATCTAACCCAACTCTCCGAAGACACCAACGCCTTCTTCCGCGAATCCCCGACGCCGGCGGAACTGATTGAGATATACACCGGCCTGGCCGACCTGCTGCGCACGCAGTATGACGTGACGCTGGATGTCGACGTGCCGCTGGACGGGCGAGTCTGGCAACTCGAGCTGGAAGTCGACACGCCCTGGGGCCCGGTACGCACCCACGGAACCGTGCGCGCGCCGGTGCCTGTGCCCATCTTCCGCTTCCCGCCCGTCCCGGCACCTGTCTTGTCGCCCGTCGAGGTTGTGGCCGAGGTGATCGCGGATGACGACGTTGCCGAAGTGATGGTTACGCTTGACGGCGAGGCGCCGCTGCCCGTCGCCGGGCCGCCCTACAGCGTCCTCATCGATCCGGTCACGCTCAGCCCTGGCGAGCACAACCTGCGCTTCAGCGCGACCGACAGCGACGGCGACAGCGGCAGCGCCACTGTGGATATAACAGTCGGCGCCCTGCCGCCTGAAGTCAGCATTGAGCCGGAGTTGGCGGGGGAGATCAAGGCGGCGCAAACCTTCACCGTGACGGTCGGAGGTCAGACATCCCTGGCCGAAGCAGCCTTGCGCGTGGATGAGGGCGCGAGCGTCACACTTGATCAGCGCCTGAGTTTTACCATCGACCCCAACACGCTGGCGCCTGGCGAACACATCCTGCAGCTCGCCGTCACCAACACCGGCGGCGAGTCAACGACGCCCGGCTACCCCTTCACCGTGCCGCCGCTGCCAATCCTGTTTGAGATTGAAGGGTTGCAGGAAGGCGAGTTGCTGGAAGAGAGCGCCGAGGTGCGCGTCGCGGTGCAGAGCAGCCAGCTGCCGGTGACGGAGATCGTTTACACGCTCAATGACGCTCCCCTGGCGGACGAGGACGACCAGATCACGCTGGTAGCTGCGGAACTCAAGCCAGGCGCGGCGACGCTGGGAGTCAGCGTGCGCAACGTCGGCGGCCAGATTGAGACAGAAACGCTCGACTTTGAAGTCGCGCGGCTGCCGCTACAGATCGAGCTGGGGGGGCTGACGTCCGGCGAGACGATCGACAGCGATGTTGAGCTGACGCTCAGCGTCACTGGCCAGGGCAGCGGCTTCCCGGTGGAGGCCTTGCTGGATGGCGAGCCGATTCTGCTGCAGGACGGCAACGCCTCAATTTCCATCCTGGCCCTGCAGCCGGGCGAACATGAACTCGAAGTTCGCGCCCAGGATGATGCCGGGAATATTACAGAAGCGAGTTATCCCTTCAGCGTGAGTCCTGGCCCCGCGCAAACGGCCACCCGGGCCGTCGAGGAACGCCAGGCTACTTCTGCTGCCCGCGCGGCCACCGCCGTCGAAATGAACCGCGCCCGCATCGCGGCAACCGTCGCTGCCCGCGCCACTGCCACCCATGCCGAGAACGAACGCATCGCCACGACTGTCGCCCAGGCCACTGCCACCCAGGTCGCCGCGGAGCGACGCGCCACTTCAGCCGCCCGCTCGGCCGCAGCAGTTGAACGAAACCGCGCCCGCGTCACCGCGACCGTCTCTGCCCGCGCCACTGCCACCCAGGTCGCCGGGCAACAAATGGCAACAGCTGCCGCCCGGGCGACGAGCACCCAGGTCGTTGGGGAGCGACGCGCCACCTCCGCCGCCCGCTCTGCGGCGGCAGTTGAGCGCAACCGCGCCCGCGTCACGGCTACCAGGGCCGCCCGCGCCACTGCCACGCAGGCCGCCAACGAGCACATCGCTACCGCTGCGGCCGCTGCTGCCCAGGCCACCAGCACCCAGGCAGCCGAGCAACAAATCGCCACTGCTGTGGCTCAGGCCACGTCCGCCGCCCAGGCCACAGCAACTCAGGTTGCCACAGAGCGCAGCGCTACCGCTACGTCGGCCGCACAGGCCACGGCAACTCAGGTCACTACTGAGCGACGCGCCACTTCAGCCGCTCGCTCGGCCGCTGCCGTTGAACGCAACCGCGCCCGCGTCACTGCAACCGTCGCCGCCCGCGCAACTGCCACGCAGGTCGCCACGCAACGAATCGCCACGGCAGCTGCCGCTGCGGCCCAGGCCACGGCTACCCAAGTTGCTACACAGCGCATCGCCACAGTTGCGGCACAGGCTACTGCTACCCAGGTTGCCACAGAGCGCATCGCTACGGCTGCGGCCCAGGCGACGGCTACCCAGGTTGCTACACAGCGCATCGCCACGGCTGCGGCCCAGGCGACGGCTACCCAGGTTGCTACACAACAAATCGCAACCGCTGCCGCGCAGGCCACGGCTACTCAGGTCGCTACTGAGCGACGCGCCACTTCCGCCGCTCGCTCGGCCGCTGCCGCAGAACGCAACCGCGCCCGCATAACTGCTACCAGGGCCGCACGAGCCACTGCCACGCAGGTTGCCACAGAGCGCATCGCTACGGCTGCGGCTCAGGCCACGGCTACCCAGGTTGCTACACAGCGCATTGCCACAGTTGCGGCTCAGGCCACGGCTACCCAGGTTGCCACGCAGCGCATCGCCACGGCCACAGTTGCGGCACAGGCGACGGCCACCCAGGTCGCCACGCAGCGCATCGCTACGGCTACTTCTGCGGCCCAGGCGACTGCTACTGAAGTTGCCACGCAGCGTATCGCCACCGCTACTTCTGCGGCTCAGGCTACTGCTACCCAGGTCGCCACGCAGCGTATCGCCACGGCCACGTCTGCGGCTCAGGCGACTGCAACCCAGGTCGCGACGCAGCGTATCGCTTCGGCAACGTCTGCGGCACAGGCCACGGCTACTCAGGTCGCCACGCAGCGTATCGCCACGGCCACGTCTGCGGCCCAGGCGACTGCAACCCAGGTCGCGACGCAGCGTATCGCTACGGCCACGTCTGCGGCACAGGCCACGGCTACTCAGGTCGCCACGGAGCGCATCGCCACGGCTACTTCTGCGGCCCAGGCCACGGCTACCCAGGTCGCCACGGAACGCATCGCCACGGCCACTTCCGCGGCCCAGGCCACGGCCACCCAGGTCGCCACGGAGCGCATCGCTACGGCGACTTCTGCGGCCCAGGCCACGGCTACCCAGGTCGCCACGGAGCGCATCGCCACCGCTACTTCCGCGGCCCAGGCGACGGCTACCCAAGTCGCCACGCAGCGAATTGCCACTGCGACTTCTGCGGCCCAGGCGACTGCTACCCAAGTCGCGACGCAGCGTATCGCTACGGCAACGTCTGCGGCACAGGCCACGGCTACTCAGGTCGCCACGGAGCGCATCGCCACGGCTACTTCTGCGGCCCAGGCCACGGCTACCCAGGTCGCCACGGAACGCATCGCCACGGCCACTTCCGCGGCCCAGGCCACGGCCACCCAGGTCGCCACGGAGCGCATCGCCACGGCCACTTCCGCGGCCCAGGCCACGGCCACCCAGGTCGCCACGGAGCGCATCGCTACGGCGACTTCTGCGGCCCAGGCCACGGCTACCCAGGTCGCCACGGAGCGCATCGCCACCGCTACTTCCGCGGCCCAGGCGACGGCTACCCAAGTCGCCACGCAGCGAATTGCCACTGCGACTTCTGCGGCCCAGGCGACTGCTACCCAAGTCGCGACGCAGCGCATCGCCACGGCCACTTCTGCGGCCCAGGCGACTGCTACTGAAGTTGCCACGCAGCAAATCGCCACGGCTGCTGCCCGCGCCACCGAATTCACGGAGCGCAATCGGGCGCGCATCGCTGCGACCGTCACTGAGCGCGCGCAACAAAGCGCTACCCGGGTCGCTGACGAAGCCACTGCCACCCAGGTCGCTGCTGATGAAATTGCCATCGCCGCGGCTCAGGCCACCGCCAGCCAGGCTGCCGCTGAACGCAGCGCCACATCGGCTGCGCGCGCAACCAGCCAGGCGGAGCGCAACCGCGAACGCATCGCTGCGACACTGGCTGCGCGCCAGTTGCAGACCGCCACCCAGGCCGTCGTGGAACGCCGCGCAAACCTGGCCGCCGTGGTCAACGAGGCCGCAGCGCTGAATCAGCGGGTGCGGGCCACGGACGCGGCGCGCGTGACTGCAACGGAACGTGCGTATCAGCAAGCTACGGCAGAGGCAGCGCGCGCTACGCAAGCCGCACTGGCGACACAAACTGCGATCGTGCAGGCAACCGCCGACGTTCGGGCCACCAAGAGCGCGCTGGCTGCGACCGAGGTCGCAGCCATGGCGACCTTTGACACGCAGGTCACGCTGGATGTCATCGCGGCGACCGAGCGGGTGCGCGAGGTCAGAAATGCGCAGGCCACGTCTACGGCCCAGGCCGACATCGACGCAACCGCCACGGCCCAGGCAGCTGAACTGCTGGCCGCGCTGGCGACAGAGTCCGCGCTGGCAACTGAAGCTGCGATCGCCTCGCCCACTTCTTCGCCTACTCCCGAGCCGACAGCGACCGAAGCAGGCGCGACCGCACTGCCGGATACGCCGGTAGCCAGCATCACGCCCGGTGGCACGCTCGTCCCGGCCCAGGCCGAGACCACGCCAGCCGAAGGGCTGATCACGCCGGTCGTCGTCCTGTGCGCCGCCCTGGGGCTGGTCGGGCTGCTGGGCCTGCTGCTGGTCTTCTCGCTGCTGCGCGGGGTGCGTCGCAGAGGCCGCTAAGGCAAGCTCGGCTCCGCGAGGCTGAACTCAGCCCAAAATCGCGCGCAAAGTCTCTTCGTCCACGTTGCCGCCGCTGATGACCAGCGCCGTTGGGCGCGCGTCCAGCGCCACTGCTCCCGTCTGCAAGGCCGCAACTGTGACCGCCCCGCCGCCCTCGACCACCTGGCCATGCTCCAGTAGCAACCAGCGCATGGCAGCGGCGATGGCTGCCTCCGGCACCAGCACGATTCGGTCGACATGGCGACGCACCAGTTCGATGGTGAGCGAGCCTTGTTCCACCTCGCCGGAGAGCGCCTCGGCCAGGGTTTCCCAGTGCTGGGGCAAGGCCGCGCCATGGCGCAGGTTGTACATGGCCGGCGCTGACTGCGCGCAGACGCCGATGACCTCGAGCGTCGGGCGCAGCGTTTTGAGGGCCAGCGCGATGCCGGAGATGAGGCCGCCGCCGCTCACCGGCACCAGCACGCGCTCCAGCTCACGCAGCTCCTCCAGCAGCTCGAGGCCGATGGTGCCGGCGCCGGCGATGACCTGCGCATCATTGTAGGGAGAGAGGAAGGTCAGGCCCTGGGCCGCTTGCCGGCGCCGCGCCTCGAACTCGGCCTCGTCATAGGTCGCTCCGAAAAGCTCTGCCTGCGCGCCGTAGCGGCGCACGCCGGCCAGCTTGCGCCGCGGCGTGTGCTCCGGCATGAGCAGGCACGCTGCCACATTCGACAGCTGCGCTGCCCAGGCGACGCCCTGCGCATGGTTGCCTGAGGAACAGGCGATGATGCCGCGCACGCGGGCCGCCTCGTCCAGCTGCAGCATGGCGTTCAGCGCTCCGCGCACCTTGAAGGAGCGCGTGCGGTTATTGTTCTCCAGCTTCAGCCAGACCTGCTCTCCCAGGCCCGGGGCCGGTTCCAGCGCAGTGGGCCGCAACCACGGCGCCAGATTTGCGCGCGCGCGGGTCACATCCGCCAGTTGCAGCATGTCTCCTCCTTTTCCGCCCGTGCGCGAGAGCGCGCCCGGGTCGACCGCGCCCAATGGTAGCGCTATACTGCCTGGCTGGCAGCGCGCGGGCGACTTTGCGTCATGCGCAGACACAGGAGGGGGAGAAGCAGGTGAAACTGGTTACCTTCACGCACAACGGGCGGCGGCAGTTGGGCGAAGTTGTCGGCGACGAGGTCTATGGCCTCGCCTCGACCGATACCATGCGCATGCACGACATGATTGCCCGTGGCATCACGCCACACCGCGTCAGCCAACGATTTGCGCTGGCAGAAGTGACGTTCAACGCGCCCCTGCGACCGGGCAAGATCATCGCCATTGGCCGCAACTATGCCGAGCACGCCAGGGAAACCGGCAACGAGCCGCCGCCGCGACCGCTGATTTTCGCCAAGTTCCCCAGCGCCATAATCGACCCCGGCGCCGCCATCTGCTGGGACCGCGCCATCACGAAAGAGGTCGACTGGGAAGTGGAGCTGGTGGTGGTCATCGGGCGCCGCGCCCGCCACGTGCCTGAGGAAGATGCGTTGCAGCACGTCTTCGGCTACACAGTCGGCAACGACGTGTCGGCGCGGGACCTGCAGCATCGCAGCGACGGCCAGTGGACGCGCGGCAAAAGCCTGGACACTTTCTGTCCGCTGGGGCCGGTTATCGTCACGCGCGACGAGATCGAGGACGTGCAGTCGCTGCGCCTGACGACCGAGGTCAATGGCGAGTCGATGCAGGACGGCAACACGCGCGACATGATTTTCCAGGTCGCCTACCTCGTCCATTATTGCTCACAGATGTTCACGCTGGAGCCGGCCGACATCATCATGACCGGCACGCCGGCCGGTGTTGGTGAGGGCCGCAAGCCGAAGCTGTATCTGCAGGACGGCGACGTGGTGCGCTGCAGCGTGGAAGGTATCGGGACGCTGGAGAACCCCTGCGTCGTGCGCGACAGCTCCGCCTAGTCCAGCGGATACAGGCTGCAGCCGCCGTCCACGGTCAAGACCGTGCCGGTCATGTAACTTGCCGCATCGCTGCAGAGAAACAGAAAGGCGTCCGCAACCGAGTCGAGCGGCTGCAGCATGCCCAGCGGGATGGCCCGGCGCGCGCGCGCCTGATAGGACAGGTCGGAATCCCACTGTTTTCTGGCCATGCCCGCGTTAACGATGCCGGGCGCGATGGCGTTGGCGCGAATGCCCTGCTGCGCCAGTTCGCGCGCGAAGGAACGCATCAACTGGCTCATGGCGGCCTTGCTGGCATTGTAGGCGCCGATCTCGGGCCAGGGCGTCTCGGCCACCCAGGAAGTCGTGAAGACCAGTTGTCCGGCGACGTCGTCCGCCAGCATACTGCGCGCGGCTGCCCGGCCCAGCAGGAAGGCCGAGGTCACATTCACCTGCTGCGTGCACTGCCAGTCCTCCAGCGAATAGTCCAGCAACAGGCCGGGAGCGACCATGCCGGTGTGGCAGAGCGCCACCTGCAGTGGGCCGAAGTGCGCGTGCGCCTGGGCGACCAGCCCGTTGACCTCGTCTTCCTGCGTGACGTCGGCACGGCAGTAGTGCACGCGGCTCAACTCGACACCCGCAGCGGCGAGTCGGGAGAGCGCCTCTTCCTCTGCCACGATGTCGTTGACCGTCATGTGCGCGCCGTGAGCGGTCAGATTGCTGACAATGTGACAACCGAGTGCGCCCGCGCCACCGGAAATGATGATGTGTTTGTCCGCCAGCGCGTCCTCACGAAAGCTCATGTCGCTCCTCTCCTGCCTGATGCGGCACCCGAAAGTGTAGCCACGATAGCGGGCCGGCGCGAACCGCACCTGTACCGCGTCCGGCCAGCCGTTATACTCGGATCGGCCAGATCGGGAGGGACATTGCAGCTCATCAGCGACAGCCCCGCGGAGACGCAGCAGCTGGGCCTGAGCCTGGGCGCGCAACTGTTGCCTGGCGACCTCATCTGTCTGGACGGCAACCTCGGCGCGGGCAAGACCTGGCTGGCAGCTGCCATTGGTCAGGGCTGGGGCGCGCTGCAGCCGCTGACCAGCCCCACCTACACGCTCATCCATGAACACCGACGCCAGCGCGACGACAGCACGCTTTACCACCTCGATTGCTATCGGCTGCGCGACGCGCGCGAAGCCTTGCAGGCCGGCCTTGAGGACGCGCTCGGCAGCTGCGGGCCGGCCCTGATAGAGTGGCCGGGACGCATCGCGGCCACGCTGCCGCGTGAACGGCTGTGGCTTGAGCTGGAAATCCTGTCGGCCACGCGCCGTCGCCTGCACGTGAACGCGGTCGGCGAGCGGCACGAAGCGCTGCTGGCCGCGCTGCAGCCCTGCGCGCCCGGAGCCTGAGTATGTTGCTGGCCATCGACAGCGCCACGCAGCGCATCAGCCTCGCCCTGCACAATGGCCATGAAGTGCTGGCGGAACAAAGCTGGCGCAGCGTCAACCGGCACAGCGCCGAGCTGCCGCCGGCGGTGGCGCGTATGCTGGCGCAAGAGGAAGGGACGTTGAGCGCGCTGGCGGTGGCCTGCGGGCCGGGTTCCTTCAGCGGGCTGCGCATCGGCGTAGCCTTCGCCAAGGGTCTGGCGGCGGCGCGCGCGTTGCCGCTGGTCGGCATCACGACGCAGGACATCCTGGCGGCCGCGCAGCCGCCCTGCTCCGGCCATGCGCTGCTGATCCTGCTGGCTGCCGGCCGCAGCCGAGTCATCGCAGCGCGCTACCGCTGGTGCGCGGAACGCTGGCAAGCGGAGGACGAGGCGAAGCTGCTGACTCTGGACGAGCTGGTACAGTCGCTGTCGACGCCGACAGTCATCGCCGGCGAGCTCGACGCAGCCGGCCAGGCAACGCTGCTGCAGGCGCAACAAGACGGCGCTATGCTGCAACTCGCGCCGGCGGCCCGCTCGCTGCGACGCGCCGGCTTCCTTGCGCAGCTCGCGCTGGAGCGCCTGGGCAGTGGTGAGGCGCAGGACTTCGCCCCCGAACGGGTCACGGCGAACTACATCGCCACCAGGGACTCTCCATGAGCCTCTTGCTGCGAGCCATGTGCCATGCTGACATCGACCAGGTCGCGGCGATCGACGAGCAATGTTTCCGGCCAGCCTGGCCCAGGCGCTCCTGGCGCGTGGAGCTCGCCACAAGCCACAGCCACATGCTCGTGTTGAGCGAGGGCAGCTTGCCACAGCCACAGGGCTGGCGCAGTCGGCTGCGCATTCCGGGCAGCCGCCCGCCCACCGAGCGCGTACTGGGCTATGGCGGGATGTGGCTCGTCGCCGATGAAGGCCACATCAGTACGCTCGCCACGCATCCGCAGCAGCGCGGCCAGGGCTATGGTGAGTTGTTGCTGTCCGCCCTCATTCGCCGCGCGCTGGCGCGGCGAGCGAGCCTCATCGTGCTGGAGGTGCGCGAAAGCAACCGAATCGCGCGCGACCTCTATCATAAGTACGGCTTCCAGCTCTTTGGCATCAAATCCCGCTACTATCGCGAGGGCAACGAGGACGCCTGCGACATGCGGCTCGACCTGAACGACCCTGCCGCGCGCAGAATGGTGCAGCAGCGTAGCTGCGCCATTCATGCGCGCCTGGCACATGCAGACCGCTTCAGCCCGGCCCTGCAACCGGTACGTCGCTGATCGTGCGCATCCTGTTGGTTACCGCCTGGTTTGAGCCGGACTCCGGCGCGGCTGCCGAGCGCTTTTCGCAGCTGGCACATCGGCTGGCCGCGCGCGGTCACGAGGTCACGGTGCTGGCGCCCATGCCGCACCACCCCCAGGGCCGCATCGCGCCGGACTACCGCGGCGCGTGGACGCGGGAAGAGCGGCGCGGCCAGGTGCACGTGCTGCGTGTCTGGCTGTGGGCGACGCCTTCAACGCGCATCAGCCGCAAACTGGTCAGTCAACTGAGCTTCATGGCCGGCGCACTGCTGCGCGGCCTGCGTCTGGCGCGGCCGGACGTCGTGCTCATCGAGGCGCAGCCAATGCCTGCCGGTCTGGCCGGCGTGTTGCTGGCCAAATGGCTGCGGACGCCTTTTGTGCTGAGCGTTAGCGATTTGTGGCCGGACCATTTGCTGAGCGTCGGCGCGCTACGCGAGACGCATCCGGCGTATCGTCTTGCTCGCCGCGTGGTTGACGCCATGTATCGCCAGGCTGCCGCCATCGTGGCGATCAGCCCGACCTGGTCGCGGCGCATCGCCACGCGCATTCGCCCCTTACCAGCCCTCCACACGCAATACTTCATGGTGGATCTGCAGCGTCTGCGGCCCGGCCTGCCCGCCGCGGATTTCCGCGCCCGACACGGCCTGCAGGAATGTCAGATAGTCGCCTGCATCGGCAGCTTCGCCACCCAGTACGATTTCGCCACACTGCTGGCCGCGGCGCGACAACTGGAGGGACGAAGCAACCTGCGCTTCCTGCTCATCGGCGACGGCAGTCAGCGTGAAAGCCTGCGCGACCTCGGCCCCAACCTGCAGCACATCGACTGGCTGCCGGCCGCGGAAATCCCTGCGGCCTGGGCCGCCGCCGATGTCTCCTGTTACGCCCTGCGCGACCACGAACTGTATCACGGCACACTGCCGGCGCGGCTTTTTGAATCGATGGCCAGCGGCACGCCCGTGGTCGCCGCCGGCGTCGGCGAGGCCGCGCGCATCATCAGGGAGAGCGGCGCGGGGATTAATGTGGCAGTGGGCGAAGAGGATGAATTCGCCGCAGCCATCGTCAGACTGCTGGACGACGAGGCGTTGCGCGCGCGCTGTGGTCGCGCGGGACGCGCCTGGGCCGAGGCCCATTGCGACGCGGAAGTAACAGGTCGGAATTACGAGCAGATATTAAGCGCGTCAGCACGGAAGGGAGACGCGAAATGAGCGCAATTGTGGCCATCGGCGGCGGGAGCATGGTGGAGGGCGAGAACCTGGCTATCGACGAGCAGATCATCGCGTTGAGCGGGAACCAGCGTCCACGCACGCTCTTCATCGGCACAGCCGGCGGCGATGACCCCGAAAAGATTGCCGACTTCCACGCGCACTACGGTCGGCGCCTTGGGTGCGAAACGAAGGCGCTCACCCTGTTTCGGGACCGACCGCAGGCAGAAGAAATCGCGCGAATGATGGCGCGGGCCGAGATCATCTACGTGGGCGGCGGCAACTCGCTACGCATGATGAATATGTGGCGTCGTCATGGCATCGATCAATTGCTGCTGGCGGCCCGTGAGTGTGGCTGCGTGCTCGCCGGCACCAGCGCCGGCGCGCTCTGCTGGTTCCGCTATGGTTACAGTGCCTCGCGCCGCTACAACAATCCCGACAACTTCCCCTACATCCGCATCCGCGCCCTGGGCTGGTTCAATGCCATCTTCTGCGCCCACGCCGTCGCCGAGGCACGGCTGCCGCTCTTCCGCGACTTTATGCGCAGCCAGAGTTGCGTCGGGCTCGCGCTGGATGATCACTGCGCCATCGAGATCGTGGACGGCCAGTGGCGCATTCTGAAGAGTCGCGCAGACGCCCACGCCGAGCGCATCTGGCAACGCCGCGGCGAGCTCTTTAGCGAAACTCTGGAAGCCGGAGAAGATCCACGGCCGCTGGCGGAGTTAGAGCAGCGCTAGTCCGGCGCGTCGCCACGTTCTTTCCCGCTTGCGGCGGGAGCCCTTGCCGAGGTGCGGTCCAGCATGCCGACGAGGTCGGTGCCGAAGGTGCTGACCAGGCCAGTGCGACGCTGTTCCAGCAGCGCCTCGTCGACCTCGACGCCAAGGCCCGGCCCTTGTGGCACCAGCAGCTGGCCCTGCTCGTAACGTAGTGGCTCCCTGACCACATCCGACGTGTAGAGCTCCGGCCCGGTGTTGTCCGCCGGATAGTCCAGCACGCGCGCGACCGCGCCCAGCTGCGCCACCGCCGCCGTGCCCAGGTTGAGCTCCTGGGTCGTGCCGATGAGCACGCTGGCGTGGGCCGCCTCGGCCAGGGCGATGGCGCTCAGGCAGGGACGGATACCGCCCAGCACGTAGGGCGAGACGTTGAGGATGTCGACGCAAGCGCCGCGCAGCAGTTGCCAGCCATGCCAGAGATGATTGACGTGCTCGGAGACCGGCCAGCGGCTGCGGCGGCGAAACTCTGCCAGGCCCTCGTAATCCTCTTCAGGCGCCGGACTCTCGATCAGCATCCAGTCGGCCAGGTCGGCGTAGCGTTCGATCGCCGCCAGCGAACGGCGCCAGTCCAGCAGATTTGAAAAGTCCAGCGACTTGATGCGCACGCTGTCGCCGAAACGGGCGTTGAAGGCCTCGAAGAAGCGCACGTCCGTCTCCACATCAGCGCCAACGTAAACGCGGATGAGATCGTAGCCCAGCGCGGACATGGTCGCGATGCGTTCCAGGTTGGGCGCGATCTCGGCCTCGGAACGCATGCGAAAGATTGGGTAGCAGACCTTGAAACGATCGCGCAGCGCCCCGCCCAGCAACTCGTGTACCGGCACATTGGCGCGCCGCGCCAGTAAATCGTGCAGAGCCAGATCAATGCCCTGCCGTACCAGGCCGGAACGGCTGTACTTGTGGCCTTCGATGGTATAGGCCCGCTCCATCAACTGCTCGATCTGCGCCAGCTGGCGCGCGTCCTGGCCGCAGAGCAAGTCGTTCAGCGCGCCTTCGAGGTTGACCAGGTCCATCTGGTACAGCGGCAGATGCGAGAGGTCGCTCATCTCGCCCCAGCCGCAGTAGTCGCCGGCGGCGTCCAGGCGCACGATAACGTGGCGGTTGTCGATGCCCGTGCGCCGCTGAATCATCACCGGGTAAAGGCGGATGCGTTCGATGTTCATCCAGTCTTCTCTCCTGTAGGCGTGTCGGCCACCATTTGCCAACCGCAGTGCGTGCTCGTCTGACGCCAGACCAGTGTGACATCTGCCGGCAGTCGCTGCTCCAGAATGCGCTGCGCGTTGGGGCCGTCACTGCGCGCGTAGTGTCCTTCAATCCAGGCGCGCGAGTAGCCGCCGCGCTGCTTGCGCTGACGGAGCCGCTCGCGCGCCAGCGCCAGATCCAGCTCGAGGAAGATGCCGAAGTCGGCCAGGCCACGCAGTTCGCGCCAGCCCGGCGCGTCCAGCAGGACATAGTTCCCCTCAATGATGAGCAGGGGTTCCTGAACCGCGATGGCCTCAGCGACCGGGTCGTGAATGTTGCGGTCATAAAGCGGCCAGCGCACAGCATTTCCGCGGCGCAGGGCTGCCAACTTGCCTCGCAGTCCTGCAAGATCATAGCTTTCGGGCGAGCCCTTAAAATCGTGCAGCGCATACTCGCGTCCGTCGCGCTGGATCCGGCGGCTTTTGAGGATGCGGTTGGGGAAGTGGAAGCCGTCGATGGACAGTGACTGCGCCAGCAGCAGGGAATCGTCCTCCTTAGCAAGCCACTCCCAGAAGGCGGCGAGGATGGACTTGCCGGCACCGGGCGGCGCGGCCAGCAGTACGACGAAGGGGGCGGGCAAGTCTGCGGCGAGCCGGGTTATGCGCTGCAGCAGCGGCCGATGCAACGCCTCGACTTCCTCGTCAGGGAAGACCGCGCGCTCCGCAAATCCGCTCACCGTCAACTCGATTTCCACCAGGGCGTCCTCATCATTTTCACAGGGCGGGGTCAGTGTAGCGCGCGCCTTCACGCCTGTCAGTGGTCTTTGCGACAGCCGCCAATGGCCTGTAGACTGGGCATGATGAAGACAGTTCACGACGATGCCGTATGAGTAGAAGCGCAGACGCCATTATCAACCCTGAGTTGCTTGTCTGGGGGCGGGAAACGATCGGTTACGACCTCGAAAATGCCGCGAAAAAGATCGGTGTCAAGCCCGAACGCCTTGCAGATTGGGAAGAGGGTGAAAGACGACCAACTGTAAAGCAACTTTTCAAGGTCGCGAATGTGTACAAGCGGCCCTTTGCTGCCTTCTATTTTTCCAGTCCACCAACGCATTGGGACGAACCATACGACAAACTTGAGGACTGGCGCACGCTTACTAAAGCCCAAAGCTCGAAAAAGTCACCTGGCCTGGTACTTGAATTGCGCGAGGCGGCTCGACGACGCGAAATTCTGCTTGACCTCTCAGATGAAATGGGCGAGGAAATCCAGGAGTTCAACCTTGTTCGCCAATCTGGCGAGCCTCCGGCTGCTCTCGCAAATCGGGTTAGGAAAATTCTTGGAAAGTCGGTTGAAGACCAGAAGTCGTGCAAGACACAGGCTGATGCACTACGGATGTGGCGTCAGGCCGTCGAAAGTCTGGGCGTTCTTGTTTTTCAAACTGGAATCTTTGGTGGCCACTATCCTGTAGACAGCACGGAAATGGGCGGTGTAGCCTTCTATTTCGAATACCTCCCCATCATCATCATTAATTCAAGGGATTCGTCCGCGGGCCGAGTCTTCACAGTCATGCATGAACTTGGCCATCTGGCCCTTCGCCAATCAGGACTTAGCAATTTCAGCGAGTTCGAAGATTTGGCTTCTGACGAGGTCTTTTGCAACGAGTTTGCTGGTGAGTTGCTGGTTCCAACCAGCGCCCTGTTATCAGACCCGGCTGTCAGGGATCATCATCGAATGGATTGGGATGATTATGATATCAGCCGCCTTGCCAATGTGTTCAAGGTGAGCAGAGAAGTAATTCTGCGAAGGCTGCTTAAAAACAGGAGGACTACAATATCGAATTCCAAAGATATGCTGGTCAAGCAGAAGGAGGAATCGGAACTCAAGAATAGTTCATTACGAAGTTTGAATAGGGGCGGCCCTGCATATCACATGAAGTTTGTCCGATGTCATGGTGCAAGTTTCGTTTCAACTGTGTTTGAGGCTTACGACAAAAATATAATACATGCAGGAGAACTTTCCGAATACCTAGGTGTCAAGTTGAAACACTTGGATAACATAAGAAGTGATTTGGCGAAAGTACTTTCTTGAAATACTCCTTCGACACCAGTGCCGTGATCAACCCATGGGGAAAACTTTACCCGATGGACGTATTCCCGAGAATTTGGGAATGCTTGTCAGAAGCCATCGAAAGAGGATTTGTCGTTGCGCATCCGACAGTGATCGAAGAAGTGGCTGGACAGGAAAATGAGGAAGATGAAGAAGATGGAGAGGAGGATGATTTAGTAAACTGGGTAAATCAATGTGAGAAGCTGGAGTTCCCTGATGATGAAATTCTGCAAATGATTGCTATTGATATTCGAAACAAGTATCCAAAACTAGTCCGGCAAAGCGCCAAGGTTGGTGCAGACCCGTTTGTGATCGCTTTGGCAAAACAACACGGTTTTACAGTTGTGTCAGAAGAAATACTGACTCCTAGCGAGCGAAAAAACGAAGGGAAGATTCCATACGTTTGCGAAAAATACGGCGTCAAACACATTAATTTTCTCGGTTTCATGCGGGAAATGGAGTGGACGTTTTGAAACAGGCTATTTTCATCCTTGTTCCTATGCCCGCACACGTAACCATCGTGCAGGCCGACACATGAACACGCGCGACTCTGAACTGGCGGGGCGAATCGCTATCGTGACCGGCGCCGGGCGCGGCATCGGCTTCGGCATCGCCAGCGCCTTCTGCGCAGCCGGCGCCACCGCCATCATCGCCGAACTGGACCCGGAGTCCGGAGAGCGGGCTGCACAGCAGCTGCGCGACGCCGGCTACTGTGCCTGGTCACAGCCCTGCGACGTGCGCGACTCCGACAGCGTCAACGCGCTGGTCGCCGCCGTGCAGCAGCGGCACGGCCGCATCGACATCCTCGTCAACAACGCCGGCATGACGCTCACCGGCCCGACCGAGAGCTACTCCAGCGCCGACTGGCAGCAGCAGATCGACGTGATGCTCGGCGGCGTCTTCCTCTGCATCCGCGCGGCGGGCGCGGTCATGTTGCAGCAGGGCGCGGGCGTCATCCTCAACATCAGCTCAATCGCCGGCTACGGCGCGTGGCCGCTGCGCAGCGCTTACAATGCTGCCAAGGCGGCGGTCATCAGCCTGACCGAGAACGTCGGCTGTGAATGGGCGCGACGCGGCGTGCGCGTGGTCAGCGTGGCGCCGGGCGTGACGCGCACCGACATGTTGCAATTGATGGTCGACCAGCACGTGGCCTCGCTGGAGCAGTACAACCGGCGCGCGCCTATGGGCCGCGTGGCGGAGGTGGAGGAGATCGCCAGCGTGGCGCGCTTCCTCGTCAGCGACCGCGCCAGCTACATCACCGCCACGACGATCGCGGTGGATGGCGGCTGGATCGCCTGGGATGGTCTGCCCGCTGAGGCCGGGCGATGACGGCGCGTTTCCCCGGCCAGGTCGCGCTGCTCACCGGCGCCGGCGATGCCTTGTGTCTGGCGCTGGCGCGGGCCTTCATGGCCGAGGGCGCACAGGTGGCGCTGGCGGGCAGCGACGGTCAGGGCGGCAGCGCCGCCGAAGCCGCTGGCGCTCGCTATTACGCGCTCGATTTGCGCAACCCGCTGGCGGTGCAGGCCGTGTTGCACAGTATTGTCGACCAGTTTGGCCGCATCGACATCTGGCTGCATAACGCCGGTTCAGCCAGCAACCAGACAGTTGCCGCCACTTCCCTCGACGGCGTTGTTGATTGCGCAGCTGCCATTGGCCCGGTGATGCAACGCCAGGGCAGCGGCCGCGTCGTCTTCGTCGCCTCTGTCGCCGGCCTCTTCGCGCAATCGGGGCAGGTGCTGCGCAGCTCGCTGGAAGCCGGCCTGTTCATGCTGGCGAAGGGGCTGGCGGTGGAGTGGGCGCCACAGGGCCTGCGGGTCAATGCTATCGCGCGCGGCATCGTGCAGCAGGGATCGCAGCCTGGCGACGCGCATCTGTTGGGGCGCATCCCCATGGGCCGCGCGGCGCGACCGCATGAACTGGTAGAGGCGGCGCTCTTCCTGGCCGACGAGCAGGAGTCCGCTTTTGTGACCGGCGAGGTGCTGCGCGTCGACGGCGGCTGGACGGCCTACCACCTCTTCCACCCCTTCGACGAAGCCTTTTAGACGACACAAGCGGGGAGTGAGGCATCATGGGGTTGCTGGAAGGCAAGGTCGCCATCATCACCGGGGCCGGACAGGGCCTTGGGCTGGCGGTCGCGCGTGAGTTTGCGGCAGAGGGCGCGGACGTCGTATTGCTGGAGCGCAACGCAGAAACGCTCGAAGCCGCGCGCGCCGAAATCGAGGCGGCGGGCGGAACGGTGCTCGCCCGGCAACTCGACGTCAGCGATTACGATGGCTACGCGGACGCCGTCGCGGCGGTGATGGACTGGCGCGGTCGCATCGACGTGCTGGTCAACAATGCCGCCATCAGCCATCAGGCAAGCATCCTCGACAGCACGCTGGAGGACTGGCGCCGGGTGATCACGGTCGATCTCGAGGCCGTCTACATGGGCGCCAGACTGGTCGCGCCGCACATGGTGGCGCAGCGCAGCGGCCGCATCATCAGTGTCGCGTCGATTCAGGCCTTCGCCGTCACGCCTGGCGTGGGATCTTACAACGCGGCCAAGGGCGGAATCATTTCCTGGACCAAGTCGGCGGCGATCGATCTGGGCGAATATGGCATCCTCGTCAACGCCGTCGCGCCCGGCTTCATGTGCACGCCGGCAACCTACGTCGATGGCGCGCCACAGAGCGAGCAACCCTGGTTCCAGGATTTCTACGTCGAACGCGGGAAGGTGCCGCTGCTGCGCGAAGGCATGCCCGAGGACGTCTCTGGCGCCGTCGTCTTCCTCGCCTCGGATTACTGCCGCTACATGACCGGCCAGCTGCTGGTGGTGGATGGCGGGGTGACGAGCACGTTTTGAGCCAGGGCCAATGCCTGGCCCTTGACCTGTGCCTGTTGTCAGACCTGAATGGACCCCGATGAACCCGCTCGCTGATCGCAGGAGGTCTGCATGACCACCTATAAACTCAAGCTGCAAGCGTTGCCACACGACATGGATCACCCGGAGGGCGTCGCCCTCGGGCCGGACGGGCTGGTGCGGGCGGGCGGCGAGGCCGGGCAGATCTATTGCGTCGATCTGGAGGCCGGCAGCTGCAAGACCATCGCCTGTACCGGCGGTTTCATAACGGGCCTCGCCCACGATGCTGCCGGCAACGTCTACGCCTGCGACGTCGGCAACCGGGCCATCATGCGCGTCACGCCCGCGGGCGCGCTCAGCGTGTATACACAGGGCGGCGCGGAGCAGCGCATGCGCGTCCCCAACTACCCGGTCTTCGACCGTGCCGGCAATCTGTACGTCTCCGATTCCGGCGGGTGGGCACAGCGGGACGGCTTCATCTGGCGCGTTCGGCCAGGCGGCGCGGCCGAAATCTGGGACCGCCAGGCGAGCGACTTCCCCAACGGGATGTGTCTGACGCCCGATGGCCAGGCGTTGATCGTGGTCGAATCCTCACCGCCGCGCATCTCGCGCATCCCTGTCAGCGCTGATGGCAGCGCCGGTCGCCGCGAGCTCTTGCTCAAGCTGCCGCGCACGGTGCCCGACGGCGTAGCCTTCGATTGTGAAGGCCGGCTTTACATTTCGATCTATACGCCCAGCGTCATTTACCGTCTTGAGCAAGACGGCCGGCTGGTGACGCTCTATGAGGAATGGGAGCGCTTTCTGCTGGATTCGGCCACCAACGTCGCCTTCGCCGGGCCAGACCTGAAGACCCTGCTGGTCGCCAACCTGGACGGCCGCAAACTCCTGCGCGCGCCCGTCCAGGTGGCAGGGCTGCCGCTTTGCTATCCGCAGCTGCCGGGCTGAAGGCTCAGCCGCTGACAGCCTCCTCAAAGAGCTCGATGATGATACCGTTGGGGTCGCGCATATAGAGCGCCCAGCCGCCCTGGTTGGGCCCCTCGTCGAGGTAGATCGGCCCCGAGATGAACTCGATGTCGACCAGCTGCTGCTCCTTCAGGCGCGCATACAGGGCGCGCAGGTCATCGACGATGTAGGCGATGTGGCTGCTGCCGGGATTTTGGGGGCGGTTATCCATGGCGACGCCGGCGGGATGCTCGTAGACGAAGAGCTCAAGGTGATGGTCGGTGCCCGGAATGCGCAGGTAGAGATCGCGCACGACCGCGTCCGGAATGCCGATGATGTCACGAAAGTAGCGATTGGTGATGCGCGGCCGCGCGTGGGCGACCTCGAAGCCGAGCAGGTCGCAGTAAAAGATGCGCGCGCTTTCCAGGTCGCTGACGGTGTAGCAGGTGTGTTCCGCGCCAATGATGTGCATGGATGCCCCTCCCTCGAGTCTCGCCCTGGCCCAGTGTAGCGCAGGATAGCGCTGCTGCGGCGACGGCACCGTGCAAACCTGGTGAATTGCGGCGTGGTACACTCACACGCGACCGAACGCAGCTTCTGTCATGCGCAGCACAATTTCTGCCAGTTACTGAATCCGGCCAGTAAAGGTAGAGCCTGCCAGAGTGAACCTCCGACCCTCCACACGCCTGCTGGCGCAGCTGGCGTCGATCGCGGCGCTGATTGCGATGTTGTTGCTGCTCGCGCGCAGCAGCCAAACGCCGGCAGTGCTCGGGCGCTGGTCGCTGAGCTATGCGTATTTGCTGGCACTGGCCGCAGCCGGGACGCTCGCGCTGCTTGTACTGGCTGTGCCCGCCTGGCGGGCGCGCCTTCTGTGCCGGTCAGCACGGCCGGCATCACCGCGTCAGGCCTGGACGCTGCTGACGGGCGGGCTGCTGCTGCTGCCCGTGGCCGGCATTGTGCTGCAGGCGCTGCTGCCCGTGCAGGAGAGCAGCCTGATGCGGGCGTTGTTCCTCCTGACGCTCTGCGGCCTGATGCTGCCGGTACTGTGGCTGATGCATCGCAGCGGCGCCGGCTATCTACCGCTGCAGTTGCGCCGGCCCTGGCTGCTGCTGCTGCTCATTTTCAGCATCCAGATCGCGCTGGTTATCGGGTTTCACGGCCAGGTACCTGCGCTCAAAACGGAGGGCGAGATCTGGAACATGGGCAGTGGCCTGCGCCAGTTCCATGATGTGCGCAGCTTCATCTCCCTGTCGCCGGATCGCAATGGCCGCACCTGGTTTCACTTCTTCGCCCTGTGGCCCTTCTCCGGCGCCTTCATGCAGGTCGTCGGCGCAGGGCTACTGCAGGCGCGTTTCTTTTACCTGTTGGCAGGCTGGCTGGCGCTGCCCTTCCTGTATCTGTCCGCCCGCAAACGCTATGGTCAGGCCGCAGCGCTGGCGACCGTGGCGCTGGCCAGTTTCATCCCGCTGCACTACAACTGGGCAGTCGCCTATATCCAGGTGCCCGTCGCCACCAGCATCGCGCTGACGGCCTACATTTTCGCGCGCGCGCAACCCCTGCGCCGGCCGCTGCTGCTGCGTTTTCTCTGCGGCTTTTTCGCTGTGGCCGCAGTGGACGGGCATCCCTACGGCGCTGCCTTCGCGCTCATGTTTTGCCTGCTGCATCTGGCGGAGTATTTGCGCGGAAATCCGGCCGGGGCAAGGACGCGCGCCTTCCTCAGCCTTGTGGCGGGCTGCGCCAGCTACACAGTCCTGTGGGCTGGTTACCATATCGCCTTGCCGGGGCTGGCCCTGTCTGACCTGCCCGGGCTGCTGCAGGCGACCTGGGCCTGGGAAGCGAGCCTCGGGGCGCAGGAGTTTGGCGTCGGCCTCACCCCTGGCAACGTGCTGAACATGGCCAAGCTTTACCTCTACCACCTGCCTCACGAACTGCTGCTGGCTCTGTTTCTGCCGGTGACCGCCCTCCTGCGCAAGCGCCCCGACGAGCGCAACCTGCTCTTCCTGCTGGCGGGCAGCGTCCTGCTAATCGGCCTGCTGCTGGGGCACGTGAACGAGTTTTACTTCGTGTTTCTGTTCCCCTTCATCAGCCTGTGGTTCGGCGCCTGGCTCAGTGAGTTCCCGGTGACGCCGGCAGGCACAGCCGTGAAGGGCGAAATGCGCCTGTCCTTCATGGCAAGCTTCCTGCTCTGCGCTGTAATGAGCCTGTACATCATCCAGACTTTCGCCACCGCGAACTACAGCGGCGCAGTCCGGAAGCGGGAGCAGCTGCAGATAATGTCTGCGGTCGGGCGCGAAATCGACGGCTTGCTTCCTGCAGAGGATGTCGTTGTTGCCGGCCAGGAGGGCTACTACCTCGGCATGCCGCAGCGGCTGAACTACGGCAGCAGCTTCAGCTTCACCTGGAAGCAGCCCGAATACTGGCCACTGGCGGAGCCGCAGGCAATCATTGTCACCGTCGGTGTGGACGACAGCTATTCAGATTTAGACCGTTGGCTCATCGAGCGCGATTTCCGTCCGGCGCGTTGCTTCGCAGTGCCCGGCCTGGGTGACGGCGTCGCCATCCTCTATCTGCTGCCGGAGTTGACGCCGCCGGAGGTCGCTATCAACTGCGCGCCGGAAGACCTTGCCTGGCCAGACGTGCCATGAATACGAAAGGCGCACGCCTTCTGCAGAATCAAGTCATGCGCCCAGGGCACTTTCCCCTCAGCGGCGTCCTTGCGCTGCTGAGCGCTGCCGGGCTGGCCGGGTTGCTGTTGCTGGCGCGGCACAGCAGCACGGAGCCAACGGTGCTTGGCCGCTGGTCGCCACGCTACGCCTACCTGCTGGCTTTCGTGGCCACGAGCACGCTCACGCTGGCCATATTCAGCGTGACATCCTGGCGTGCCCGCATCCTGAGCCGCCCGTCCCGCACGGTAACCCGCCGCCAGGCATGGACCCTGGTGGCGGCGGGCCTGGCGTTACTGCCCGTCCTGCATTTGCTGCTGCGCGGCCCTGATGCCAGTCGCGACAGAACGCTCGCCCTGTTCGCCGGTCTGTCGCTGGCCATGGTAGCCGCCCTCGTGTTGCTACTGCTGTGGCGCAGCGGCGCAGCGGCGCAAACGTTCCCGCTCCGTCGACCATGGCTCCTGCTACTGCTGTTGTTTGGCGTGCAGCTGCTGCTCATCGCGGAATTCCCTGGCCGGGTGCCGCAAGTGTATCTGGTCGACGAATCGGAGCATATCGCCAACGCGCTGCGGCAATTCCGCTTCCCGGATCGCTTTATCCTGCTCCCGCCAGAGCGCAACGCAGCCACCTGGCTGGATTTCTCGGCCTACTGGGTCCCGGCCGGGGCCTGGTTCAGCGTCTTTGGCGCAGGAATCGCGCAGGCGCGCTTCTTCAATTTGCTCGTCGCCTGGCTGACCCTGCCCTTCCTCTACCTCACAGCCAGTAAACTCCAGGGCCGCGTGGCGGCCCTGATTGCCACGGCCCTGGGCATCGCGCTGCCGCTGCATTTTGTCACCTCCCGCAGCGATGTCTGGGTGGCCACTGCCATCGCCATTGCGCTGTGCTGCTTCGTCCTGGCGCGCGACCCGGCGGCCCGGCGGCCGCGTCTGTTGCGCTTTCTCTGCGGTTTTGTTGCCCTGTCCACCATTGACGGGCATCCCTACGGTATAGCCTTCGCCTTTATGTTTGGCCTGTTGCAGCTGGCCGAACTCCTGCGCGCGCTGCGAACCGGTGAGAGCCGGCGCCAGGGGCAGGCACTTGCGGGCTTTGTGGCAGGCGCTGCCTGCTACGCGCTCTTCTGGCTGGGCTATCACATCGCCCTGCCCGGCGTGCACCTGGACGCCCTGCCTGACCTGCTGCAGAAGACATGGAGCCTGGAGGCGGACATTGGTGCCAGACAGCATGGCATCGGGCTGACAGCCGGCAACCTGCTAAGTCTGGTGCAAAACATAGTCTTTTTTCAGCCCTTTGCGCTGCTCCTGGCCGCATACGCCGCCCTCGTTACAGTCTTCAGGTCGCGCGCCTCGCTTGCCCCCCTGGTCATGCTCCCCGCAGGGTCCTTTATTCTCGTCATCCTGACGCTGGCCCACACGAATGCCCATTATTCCATTTTCTGGCTGCCCTTCCTGTGCCTGTTGCCAGGCAGCTGGTTAGCCGGATTTCTCCAGCCTTCAACCCGTTCAGAGCCTCCCATGGAGAGCCGGCTGTCTTTCGGGGCCACGTATGTGCTGCTGGCCCTGTGGCTGCTGAGCGCGCTCTGGTTCGGCGACCTGGTGTACGTGCAGGCGGAACACCACGCGAATTCGATGGCCACTATCCAGGCGGGACAGGCGATAGATCTCATGTTGCCGGATGAAGACATCGTTGTTGCAGGGACCCCGGAACTCTACCTGGGGATGCCGCAGCGCCTCAACTTCGGCGGCTCCTGCGGCTACACCTGGGAGCAGGAAAATTCCTGGCCGCTGGATGCGCCGCAGGCCATCATTTACACGCCAGGCTGGGACAAGGGCTGTGACCGACTGCCACAATGGCTCGACGAGCGCGATTTCCGTCCGGCGCGCTGCTTCGCAGTGCCTGGCCTGGGTGACGGCATCGCCATCCTTTACCTGCTGCCGGAGTTGATGCCGCCGGAGGTCGCCATCAACTGCGCGCCGGAAGACCTTGCCTGGCCGGAGCGGGTCGCCTGAACGGTGCAAAAGAAAACCGGCCCGCGGCCGGTCTCACTACTTGACTAACTTTGGGCAATACAGGACTCGAACCTGTAACCTCTCCCACGTCAAAGGAACGCTCTGCCAGTTGAGCTAATTGCCCTCGCCGAAGAGTATACCCTGGGGGCGTTGTGATGCAAGACAGCAGGTCAGCATCTCTCCGAACTATGCTATCATGGCGCCGGTTTGTTCAATTCAGGACAGGGAGAGGACCCATGCCCGACAGCGGTCACCAGCGACTGATCCTCCCGGGCCCGGTAGAGGTGCGCGCGGAGATATTGCAGGCGCAAACCACCTGGATGATCGGCCATCGCAGCGAGGCCTTCGAAACGCTCTTCGCCAGCCTGCAGCAAAAGCTGCGCCAGGTCTTCCTGACGGACTCGCGCGTCTTTGTCAGCGGCTCCTCCGGCAGCGGCCTTTGGGAAGGCGCCTTGCGCAACAGCATTCGGCCGGGACGCAAGGTACTGCACCTGACCGGCGGGGCTTTCGGCGAACGCTGGGCCCAGGTCAGCCGCGCCAACGGCATCGACGTGGACGTCATCGCCGTGGACTGGGGCCGGGCACACGACGCGCAAATGGTCAGCGCAGCGTTGCAGCGCGGGCGTTATGACGCCGTCTGCGTCGTGCATAACGAGACCAGCACCGGCGTCACAAACCCGCTACGCGCGATCGCCGCGGCCGTGCGTGAGCATGAAGACACGCTGCTGCTGGTCGACACGGTCAGTGGCATCGCCGGCGCCGAACTGCGCACGGACGACTGGGGCATCGACGTCGCCCTCACCTCCTCGCAGAAGGCTTTCGCCCTGCCGCCTGGCATCGCCTTCGCCAGCGTGAGCGACCGTGTCCTGCAGCGCGCCGCAGAGATCGAGCATCGCGGCTACTACTTCGACTTCCTCGAGCTGGAGAAAAGCCTGCTCAAGAACAACACGCCCACCACGCCGCCAGTCGCGCTGATGTTCGCCGCCGACCGCCAGCTGGACGACATCCTCGCCGAGGGGCTGGAGGCGCGTTGGGCGCGGCACATTCAGCTGCGTGACCGTACCCACGAATGGCTGCTGGCGCATGGTTTCGGCCTCTATGCGCAGGAAGGCTGCCGTTCGGTCACGGTCACCGCCGTGGACAACCTGCGCGGCATCGACGTCAATGCGATGGCGGACTTCATGGCCGGCCGCGCCTTCGCGATGGACAAGGGCTACGGCAAGATCCGCGGCAAGACCTTCCGTATTGCACATATGGGCGACATGCAGATGGACATGCTGGAAGAAGTGCTGGCCGGCCTGGGCGCCTTCCTGGAGGCGGGCTCGTGAGCTGGCACATCCTGGTCCCGGACAACGTGAACCAGCGCGCCATCGACATCCTGACGGCCGTCCCCGAATTCAGCGTCACAGCGCCAGGCGGCATGACGCGCGCCGAGACCCTGGCCGCCATCGGCAAGGCGCACGCGCTCATCATCCGCAGCGCCACCACCGTGGACGCGGAGTTGCTGGCCGCCGCGCCCGCACTGCGCGCCATCGCCCGCGCCGGCGTCGGCATCGACAACGTTGATCTGGCAGAGGCGGAGGCGCGCGGCATCGTCGTGATGAACACGCCCGGCGGCAACACCATCTCCACCGCGGAATACACCTTCGGCCTGTTGCTGGCGCTGGCGCGCAACATCCCCCAGGGGCACAGCTCGCTGGCGAGCGGCGCGTGGGAACGCAAGGCCTTCGGCGGCGTGGAAGTGCTGGGCACGACGCTGGGCATCATCGGCATGGGCCGAATCGGGCGCGAGGTCGCCGCGCGCGCGGCGGCCTTCGGCATGACCTGCATCGGCTTCGATCCCTTCGTCGATGCGGCCAGCGCGCAGTCCGCCGGCATCGAGAAGCTGGCAACGCTTGAGCAGCTTTACGCGCGCGTCGACTTTCTGACGCTGCACGCCCTGGTGACGCCGGAAACCCGGCACATAATCAACGCCGCCAGCCTGGCGCAGATGAAGCCAGGCGTGCGCATCATAAACGCGGCCCGCGGCGCCCTCATCGATGATGCGGCGCTGGCCGCCGCCCTGCAGAGCGGTCAGGTCGCCGGTGCGGCTGTGGACGTTTACCCTGCAGAGCCGCCGCCCGCGGACTATCCCCTGCTCAACCTGCCGAACGTCGTCCACACGCCACATCTGGCAGCCAGCACCGACGGCGCCCAGATTACTGTGGCGGTCGAGGCGGCCGAGCTACTGTGCGACGGCCTGTTGCATGGCGACTGGCGCAACGTCGTTGCCGGCGCCTGAGCACCGCTCACCGTCCTGTAGCTTGCGAAGAACCGTATGAGTGGAGACTGGAGCGCATCATCATGAGACTGCTTATGATTGGCTTCGGCGTGGTCGGCCAGGGACTGGCGCGTCTTTTAACACAGGGGGCAGACTCCCTGCGCAGCCAGCATGGCTTTTCCGCCAGCATCACCGGTGTAGTGACCGGCAGTCATGGCACGCTGGCGCATCACGCCGGGCTCGACCCGGACGTGCTGCTGCAGGCGCTGGCAAGGGGCAGCCTGGCGCATTACCCTGACCAGAGCGGTTTGCTGCGCGACCTGGATGCGCAGACACTCATCCGCGCCGGCCTGGCCGACGCGCTGGTCGAGGTCAGCCCCACGAACCTGACAGACGCCCAACCGGCGCTGGACTACTGTCGTGCCGCGCTTGAGCGAGGCCTGCATCTCGTGCTCGCCAACAAGGGGCCACTCTGCCTAGCCGCGGCGGAGCTGGAGGCGCTGGCGCAACGCGCAGGCCGGCAGTTGCGTTATGAGTCCACGGTCATGGCGGGCACGCCGGCGCTCAGCCTGGCGCGCGACGCCCTGGCCGCCAGCGGCATCCGCGAGGCGCGCGGCATCCTCAACGGCACCTGCAACTACATTCTGACGCAGATGGAAGCCGGCATGGACTACAGTGCTGCCCTCGCCCAGGCACAGGCGCTGGGCTATGCCGAGGCCGATCCGCGCGCCGACGTCGATGGTCATGACGCGGCCAGCAAGGCCGTCATCCTCGCCTGGGCGCTGTTCAGACGTTCCCTGCGCCTCGCCGACATGTCGGTGCAGGGCATATCCGGCCTGAATGCGGCCGACATCGCGGCGGCGCGCGCTGCCGGCGAACGCTGGAAGCTGATTGCGACCGTGAGCGCGGCCGGCGCGCGCGTGGAACCCCTGCGTTTGCCGCTGGCGCACCCGCTGGCTGCGGTGAGCGGCGTGAGCAACGCGCTCACCTGGACCACGGAGTCGCTGCAGGAAGTCACGCTGGTTGGCCCAGGCGCTGGCGCGGAGGCCACCGCCTACGGCCTGCTGTCAGATCTGCTCGCCATCCATCGCATGCAGGCGTCTGCATAAAGGCAGCCTTGTGGCGTCTGTGCTACACTGAAATCTGCAGGCAATTCCCCGGAGAAATTTATGGCTCCTTCCTTTTTCAACAAGATCAACACGCTAATCAACGCCAACCTGCACGGCATCGTCGACCGGGCGCTGGAAACCAATTCCGTGCGCGTGATGGACGAATATATCCGCCAGGCGGAACGCAACCTGGAGTCGCTGGAAGATTCGGCGGCCACCGTCGGCGGTACGGTGAAAACGCTGAAGCGCAAGTATGACGAGCTGGCCTCATCTGCCGAGGCGCTCGACCGCGACATCGACTCGCTCATCATCAGCGGCAAGAACGACCTGGCCACTGCGGCCCAGACCAAACTGAACGCCCGGCAGGAGCTGGCCGCGGATTACTATGAGCAGTGGCAGGAGCAGGACAAGCAGTATCGCATGATGCTGGACATGCGCCTGAAACTGGCGGCGCGCCTGACGACCATCCGCCAGGAACGTGAACGCCTGATCGCGCTCATCGAGCTGACCGAGGCGCGCAAGGTGGCGACCAGAACGATCAAAAGTCTCGACCAACTGGCCCACAGCGGCGACGCCCAGATCACCGATCTGGCGGAACGAATTCGCAGCAACCTGGACCGCGAGGACGCCCGCCTGGAGATGGCCACCAGCAATCTCGGCAGCCGGATTGAGGACGCGATCGGCAATTCGGAGGTGGACCGACAGCTGGAGGAACGGCGCAAACGCCTCGGCCTCAGCAGCAATGAGGACGAGGCTGCCGGGCAAATGAGCGCCGGCGGCTGACCCCGGCCGGCAAAGGAGCAGGTCTCCATGATTGACGCGATACGGGGCAATGCCCGCGAGGTGGGCGCGGAGGAACTGCATCGCTCGCCCGGCAACATCCTCGCCGAGGACGAATTCATCGACAAGGGCTCCAGGATGGTGCGCGACCTGCTCGTCTTCACCAACAAGCGGCTGATTCTGGTGGACAAGCAGGGCGTCACGGGCAAAAAGGTGGAGATCCAGTCCATCCCCTGCTAATGACATCGATCAGCGTGCGGCCAGAGACGCCGGGGCCGGCACCACAGGACGGCCGCCTGGAGAATTGTCGCCTGACGACGGATATGCTCAAACTGGACGCCAGGCCCGGCTCCGCCGGCGCAGTATGCCGGAGAGCAAGACGCTGATAATGGATCACAGAGCACGATTCTTTTATAGAGGGAGCGGTTAATATGTGGCGCCGCTTCGAGATCCGTGACCGCATCCAGCAACTGGATCCGAAGGCGGACTGCCATGAGATTGTGCAGTTGGCCGGCACGTATGAATTTCCCTGGCTGCTTCGCAAGTCGATGGAGTTCGCCCTGTTCCGCACTTTCGGCGTCCCCAGGATGAGCAAGCTCCTGGATTATACGGGTCAATTCCGGTTGCATGGACAGCGCCGACTTGATGACACCGCCCTGCTGTTTGCGGAGTTGGTGGAACACGGCAGCAAATCCTCGCGCGGCCGTCAAACCCTGCGTCTGATTAACAGGATGCACGGCAAATACGGTATCCACGATGACGATATGTTGTACACCCTTTCGACACTCATCTTCGAGTCGATGATCTGGACAAGAAAATATGGCTGGCGCTCGCTAACCAGGAACGAGATCCAGGGAAATTATTATTTCTGGGTCGACATTGGCACGCACATGGGGATCAAGGACATTCCTGAATCGCTGGAAGCCTTCGAGCGCTGGCAGCGGGAATATGTGCGTGATAACCTTCGCTACGCTCCGACAAACCGCCGCGTCGCCGACGCGTCAGTACAGGTGATACTGAACTGGTTGCCGCGCTTCACGCGCCCGCTGGTGCGACAGATAGTATATGCGCTGCTTGACGACGACCTGAGGCGGGCTTTTGGTTACCCCAGGCCGTGGCCCCTGGTAAGCGCCGCCCTGCATGGCAGCTTGCTGCTGGCGGGCAAGCTCATGCGCTTCATGCCTCCTCGCCGCGAGCCTTACCTGGTAACGAAGGGGAAAATCCGAAGCTATCCCGACGGCTATCGGCTGGAGGAGTTGGGTCCGCCCGAGGAAATTCATGGCGCAGGAGAGGCAGGAGCATGGGTACAGAACCATGAAAACGGTTGACATGGCGACATTCTCGAATCCCCCGGCAGGCGGCTTCATATACGCGGCTGCCTGGACAGGAACAGCTGGACGAATTGTTGTTCTTGCTCGTAGACCCGGTTTACCATGATCCCATGCGGTGTCCTGTCGCCCGGTGACCCGCTTCGCCATCGAGACCGTCGGCACCTTCGACCTGGATTCCGGGATGAAAATCTGGCTCTCCGGTCACAGCCAGCCTGTTGAGCGCAAGTTGCAGGCCAGGGCGGACATCGCCGGCGTGCAACGTATCTTCGCAACCTGCGTACTGGCCTGATGCTGTACTACTGAACCGTTGCAGCAGTCAGTGCGTAGCCATGGCAAGCAGAACGCGGTAGAAGTACCTGGTGAGCGAAAACGCACCGTCAATCCGGCAACGCAAGCTTACAGCCATGGTGAGCCGCGCCCTGCTGCGACGCGAGAGCCTGATCACCCTGGGTCTGACCGCGCTGCTGACCACCAGCGGACTACAGCCCCTGCCGGACTGGCAGCCCTGGTACTGGCTGGTCGGCGGGGCGCTCGCCATGGTCGCGTTGGCGGCCGGCCATCTGAATGAAGAGGACGGTAGTCGCGCAGCGCTGCGACACGAATTCGCCTCACAAATCAATATCGACAGCATCCGCAATGCCACCTCGCGCGAGCGGCTGCGCCGGGCGCTCGAGTACAGCGCCGCCATGCAGCAGCTCGTGGACCTGCATCAGGGCGCCCTGCGCGAAAGCCTGCGGCAGACGGTGGCGGACGTCGAGGACTGGATTGACCACATGGCAACCCTCGCGCGGCACATCGATACCTTCGAGGAGAACGAGCTCATCTCGCGCGACCTGCGCAGCGTGCCGCGCAAAATCGAGCAGGTTCAGCTGCGCCTGGAACGCGAGCAGGATCCCGCGCTGAGCAGCGAATTGCAGCGCCAGCTTGAGCAACTGCGACAGCAGCTCGAAAACCTTAATGCGACCGTGAGCAGCGGCAAACGCGCCGCTATCCGCCTGGAGAATACGCTCTCCTCGCTGGGCACGGTGCACGCGCAAATGACGCTGCTGGGCACGCGCAAGGTGGACAGCGCCGGCGCGCAGCGGCTGCGACTGGAAATTCAGGAAGAGCTGGGCGCCTTGCAGGATACCATTGAGGCCATGGACGAAATGCAGGCCCAGAGCCTGCATTTGCGCTAGACTGATGTCAGACACATGTTGCACAGAGGAGGCCGGCAACATGGACTGTTGCGCACCTGAGCCCGGGAATGATCACGACCACGATCATGATCATGGCCACGAGTATGTCGCCCGACGCGAAGGCCTGGCGGGCTTCCTTGACTATCTGCGCGCCCGACAGGAGACGCGCCTGGCGATGGTCGGCGCGGCCGGCGTCTTGGTCACCCTGCTGGCCAGTCTGACGTTGGCCCTGCCCCTGCTGGTTATCTACGTCGCCTACACCATCGCGCTGCTGATCGCGCTCTGGCCCATCGCGCGCAGCGGCTTCAATGCCCTGCACAGCAGGCGGGCCTTCAACATCAACCTGCTTATGACGATCGCGGCCCTGGGCGCCATCGCCCTCGGCGAATTCCTGGAAGGCGCGGCCGTCGTCATCCTCTTCGCCCTTGGCGAGGCGCTGGAGGGCTACACCATGGGGCGTACGCGCGCCAGCCTGCGCAGCCTGATGGAACTGGCGCCGCCGCAAACCCTGCGCGTCAGCGGCGGCCGGGAAGAACTGGTCCCGGTCTCGGAATTGCTACCCGGCGATCACATCCTCGTGCGCGCCGGCGATGGCATCCCGCTGGATGGCGAGGTGCTGGATGGCCACAGTGACATCAACCAGGCGCCACTGACCGGCGAAAGTCTGCCACGCACAGTCGGTCCTGGTGACGAGGTATATGCCGGCACCGTCAATGGCATCGGTGGGCTGCAGTTGCGCGTCACCAAACTCGCGGCGGACAGCACCATCAGCCGCATTATTCGTCTCGTGGAACAGGCACAGGAGACCCGCGCGCACTCCTGGCGCATGATCGACAGCTTCGCGCGCGTCTATACACCGCTGGCAGCCATTCTGGCCTTGCTGGTTGCTACTGTGCCGCCGCTGTTTTTTGGGCAACCCTTCCTCAATGAGGGCGGCAGTCCGGGCTGGATCTACCGCGGTCTCGCGCTGCTGGTAATCGCCTGTCCCTGCGCCCTGGTGATCAGCACGCCGGTGACCGTCATCTCGGCGATCAACGCAGCTGCCAGACGGGGCGTGCTCATCAAGGGCGGCATTCATCTGGAAATGCTGGGACGCATTCGAAAGATCGCATTCGACAAGACCGGCACGTTGACCACCAACGAACCAGGCATCACCAACCTGTACTCGCTCGAATGTACCGACCGTGAAATGGTCTGCGATGCCTGTGAGGATGTCCTGGCCCTGGCCGCCGCCGTCGAACGCGGCAGCAGCCATCCCTTCGCCATGGCCATCAGCGCCGATGCCAGGGCGCGCAACCTGGGCAATCGCTACGCCACCGCAACCGAGGTGACGGCCCTGGCCGGCCGGGGCGTACAGGGTTACGTGAATGACCAGCTGGTCACCCTGGGTAGCCATACGCTTTTCGAGAACGAGCATCCGCACTCGCAGGTTCTTTGCAACATGATTGAGGAAAGCGAATCACAGGGGGAAACTGCCGTGCTGCTCTGTGACGGCGAGCGCGTCCGCGGCTTCATTAGTCTGGCGGACCAGCCCCGCGAAGGTGCGCGGAGAACAGTCGAACAACTGCATGCGCTGGGCCTGTCAACCACCATGTTGACCGGCGACAATGCGCACGCCGCACAGTCGATTGGTGACACACTGGGTGTGCGCGACATCCGCGCCGGGCTGTTGCCTCAGGACAAACTGGCCGCAGTGCGCGCCCTGCAAACGCCAGGCAGCCCGGTCGCCATGGTTGGCGACGGCATTAACGACACACCGGCCTTGAGCGCGGCGTCACTGGGGGTGGCGCCGGGCGGCATCGGCAGCGCCCAGGCCCTCGAAAGCGCTGACGTGGTACTCATGGCCGACGACCTGGAGCAACTGCCCTTTGCCATTCGTCTGGGCCGGCGCGCGTTGACGACCATCCGTCAGAACATCGCGCTCAGCCTCACGATGAAGGCTGCTTTCCTCATTCTGGCCATCACCGGTGGAGTCAGCCTCTGGGCCGCCATCTTCGCCGACGTCGGCATGACCCTGTTCGTCACGCTCAACGGCATGCGTCTGCTGCGCGCCCGCTAGACTGAAAACCTGGCTTCAACTCATACCTGCGGTAGATCCGCCATCGCGCGCTCAATCTCTGCCTGCGGATACTCGTAGTTGCTCAGCTGCCCGCCGAGGTAGGCATCGTAGGCGCTCATGTCGAAGTGGCCGTGGCCACACAGGTTGAAGAGGATCACGCGCTTCTCGCCGGCTTCCTTCGCCGCCTGCGCCTCGCGGATGGCGCCCGCGACGCCGTGCGCGGCTTCCGGCGCCGGGATGATGCCCTCGCTGCGGGCGAAGGTCAGCGCGGCCTCGAAGGTCTCCATCTGCGGCACTGACTGCGCCTCCATCAACCCCTGGTCGTACAGCTCGCAGATGACGCTGGCCATGCCGTGGTAGCGCAGGCCGCCGGCGTGCAGCGGCGCCGGCACAAAACTGTGGCCGAGGGTGTACATCTTCACCAGCGGGGTCATGCCGGCGGTATCGCCGAAATCGTAGGCGTAGGTGCCGCGCGTCAGACTGGGACAGGCAGCCGGCTCGACGCCCAGCAGCCGCGTTGTCTGGCCCTCACGCAGGTTACGATGCAGGAACGGCAGGGCGATGCCGGCGAAGTTGCTGCCGCCGCCCACCGGCGCCACCACCACGTCCGGGTATTCGTCCGCCAGCGCCATCTGCTGCAGCGTCTCCTGGCCGATGACGGTCTGGTGCATCAGCACGTGGTTCAACACCGAGCCCAGCGCGTACTTGTAGCGTCCGCCGCTGGTGGCCGCCGCCTCGACGGCCTCGCTGATAGCGATACCCAGCGAGCCGGTGCTGTCCGGCGACTGTTCCAGAATCATGCGGCCGGACTGGGTGGTATCGCCAGGGCTGGCGCTGACCTCCGCGCCGAAGGACTGCATGATGGCGCGGCGATAAGGTTTCTGGTCGTAGCTGATGCGCACCATGTAGACGCGACAGTCGAGACCGAAGAAGTTGCAGGCCTGGGCCAGCGCGGTGCCCCACTGACCGGCGCCCGTCTCGGTCGTCAGGCCGCCGATGCCTTCCGCCTTGTTGTACCAGGCCTGGGCCGTGGCCGTGTTGAGCTTGTGGCTGCCGCTCGGGGAAACGCCTTCGTATTTGTAGTAGATGTGCGCCGGGGTATCCAGCGCCTGCTCCAGCCGGTAGGCGCGCAGCAGCGGCGTTGGCCGCCACAACTTGTAGATTTCGCGCACTTCTTCCGGGATGTCGATGTAACGGTCCTGGCTGACCTCCTGGCCGATGAGCGCCATCGGGAAGAGCGGCGCCAGATCGTCCGGGCCGACGGGCTGCTTCGTGCCGGGATGCAGCACCGGTGGCAGCGGACGCGGCAGGTCCGCCTGAATATTGTACCATTGCCGCGGAATTGCATCCTGCGCCAGATCGAAGCGCACCTGATTCTCGCTCATCGTGTTCCATCCTGTCTCTGGCTCGCGCTGTGGGCGGAAACTATAGCGAAGGCCTGTGACTGCCGCCAGCAAGCGCCGGGCTTCAACAGAATTTCGCGGCGGGCCGGGGCCAGGCTACAATCGCAGCGCTGTGATCCACCGGAAAGGAATCCCGTATGGCAGGCGCCACCCAGGCTGGCCTTGATATGGAGCGCGTGCGCGAACTGGCCGCGCGCATCGCCCCGCGCGCCGACGCGGCGGACCGTGCCGGGCGGCTGCCCGCAGCAGACGTCGCCGACCTGCGCGCGAGCGGCTATCTGGCGCTCAGCGTGCCGCGCGAGCACGGCGGCGAGGGGCTTTCATTGCGCGACTGCGCGCTGGCGCAGCTGGAACTGGCGCAGGCCAGCGGCTCGACTGCCATGGTGGCGGCCATGCCGTTGCACCTCTTCGGCGCCCAGCGCGAACGCACGTCCTGGTCGCCGGAGCACTTCGCGCAACTCTGCTGCATGACGAGTGAAGGCGCGCTGCTCAACAGCGTCGCCAGCGAACCGCAGCTGGGCAGCCCCTCGCGCGGGGCCATCTTTCGCAGCAAGGCGCAGCGCGTGGACGGCGGCTGGCTCGTCAACGGCCACAAGAACTGGTCCACCGGCGGACGTCACCTGACGCATTTGCTGGTCAGCCTGGACATTGAAGGCGATCCGGCCCAGGTGCTCGTGCCCAACGACGCGCCAGGTGTGTGCTGGGAGCCGACCTGGCGCGATGCGCTCAGCCTGCGCGCCAGCGACAGCGACGACGTTTACCTGCGCGACGTCTTCGTCCCGGCCGACCATCTGCTGGCGCGCTTCAGTGAAAGCGCTGCCCGCAACCGGCCCAACCCCTGGTTCCCGCTGCTGACGGCCGCGACCTATCTGGGAGTCGCCCTGGCCGCGCGCGCGGCCGCCATCCGCTTCGCGCTGGAGCGCGTGCCGACCGCGCTGGGCAAGCCCCTTGCCACCCTGCCCGGCATCCAGCGCCAGATCGGCGAACTTGATATGGAGCTGCAAGCGGCGCGTCTGATGCTGCTGGAGGCGGCGCGGCTGTGGGATGAGGAGCGCGACATGTCCGGCGTGGTCGCGGCCAAGCTCTTCGCCAACGACGCCGCCATCCGGGCGACGGACCGGGCCATGCGCATCGCCGGCGGCCAGGCCATCACGCACGATCTGCCGCTGGAGCGCTGCTATCGCGACGTGCGCGGCGGGTTGACACACCCGCCCTCGGGCGATCTCGCGCTGGAGCTCATTGGCAGGAATGCGATTGACATGCTCAAAACGGACAAGGAGTAAGAATCTTGTCCCTTCGGGAGTTGTCCTGAGGCTCGCTGAACTTCCTAACCAGTCCGACTAAGGGTTAGGGGGTCCGGTCCGCTTCCACGTTCGATTCTTTTCTCTCGTGGGTGGCATAGGTTTATCGCCTGTTTCGATTGTCACCCTTCTGGGGTTTTTGACCGATCCTCCCCTGGATCCACGTTCTTCATACTCTCCCGGCCGGTCTGGATTTTCCCCGGGTTTCTTAAGATCGCCCATTTGGCGCTCCTCCCGACTTTCATAACTCAATACTGTCTACATTATATTTGAGTTCGAGTTCGACGAGGTCTGAGAATCTAAACATTAACGAGCTTCATACGGTCTCGCATGGCTGTTCTATTTGGCGTCTTGCTGTAGAATCCTGTCCGTTCTGGATTGAGGATCGACCAGGGCTGGATTCATAACCTCGTGGCCCGAAGGAGAGTAAAATGCAGTCGCGAGCGAAAGCACCCGAACTCTACAAGAAAGTTGTTCTCATCTGCGATGTACCGAAAGAAGGTCTCCACAAGGGAGACATGGCCTACTACATCGACTTCCTAGAACCTCACAATGGTGTAGTGGCCGGCGCCATCCTCGAACTATTCAGTTCGCACCCGAAGGGCCCTGGCGTCGCCATCGCTCCTTACACGGCCATCGCCGCGCCCGACTTTTGACCAGCCGCCGTACTGCTACCTTCACCTCACAACCTGAATTCTGTACACTTGTCGTCTGTGAGAGCGGCTACGGGCCGGAATTTTCGGCCACCAAAGGACAGCCATGCCGAATGACCTAATCAGTAAACAAACCCGAAACGCGTTTCGGGAAGCAATGTCCGGCTATTGGGTATTGCGTATGATCGACGAAGCCTTCGAGAACGAAGGTGTGAAATGCAATCTGAATTTTATGCCACCACTATACATTATCGGCCAACGTAGAACTCTTGTTGAGCAATACTACTCAACTCTCAGTTTCACCGACAGAAACGATGTCGACAAAGTTCTCAATGTATTTGAACTGGTCATAAGAGATGTGAATGAACCCGAAAAGATAAAGCTGTTGAGTTGCTTATCTAGGGATGGGCACGAATACAATAATGGCCGAATATGCTCTGCTGCTTTTGGGGCATCGTCGTTAGAGTGGGCTTCAGAATTGGCATCTGGGTCCGACCTTCCACAACTGGATAAACAAGTAAGGAGAATTGCGGGTTCAGTTGACTCCGATCCCGATCTGGCGATAGGAACCGCGAAAGAGTTGCTGGAGACTGTCTGCAAAACCATATTGAGGGAGCGAAAGGTAAACTTCGACGAGAACGAAGAATTTAGCCCGCTGGTAAGAAAGGTTCAGAAAAACCTGAAACTCATGCCGGACGACATTGATCAGAATGCAAGAGGAGCTAGGATCATCAAGCGAATTTTGAGTAATCTTGGCGAGATTACAAGGGGAATGAGCGAGGTTCGCAATCTGTACGGCACTGGCCATGGGAAACACGGGCAGAGAAGTAGTCTAAATCCTCGTCATGCTAAATTAGTAGTGGGTGCTGCAACGACGTTTGCAGTCTTTCTGTACGAAACGCACCTCGAGACGAAAGAGCCTACGCCATGACCCACTCGCGCGACCTTGACACGCCCGCCGTCCTCATCGACCTCACGCGCATGGAACGCAACATCGCGCGCATGCAGGCGTACTGCGACCGCCACGGCCTGGCCTTCCGGCCGCATATCAAGACACACAAGAGCCCGGTCATCGCCCGTATTCAGCAGCAGGCCGGCGCGGTCGGCATCGCCTGCCAGAAGCTGGGCGAGGTCGAGGTCTTTCTCGATGCCGGCTTCGAGGACATCCAGCTGCCCTACAACATCGTCGGGCCGCAGAAGACCGCGCGCCTCGCCGCGCTCTCGCGCCGCGGCCGCATCACGGTCAGCGCAGACCACAGCGAAGTGCTGGATGGCCTGGAGGCCGCCGCCGCGGCAGAGGGCGCCCGCATCCGCGTCATGCCCGACCTGGAGACCGAAATCGAGCGCACCGGCGCATCGCCGGAGCAGGTCGTCGCGCTGGCGCAGCAGATCGTCGCCAGCCCGCACCTGGAGTTCGCCGGCCTCTTTGTCTACCCCGCCAACCCGGTCATCCGCCCGCGCCTGCAGGAGACACTGGCAGGTCTCGCCGGCGCCGGCATCGAGGTGCCGGAGGTCAGCGGCGGCGGCACCGGCGCCGCGCAGACCGCGCACGAGCTGCCCGAGCTGACGGAACTGCGCGTGGGCACCTACATTTTCAACGACATGAACACGGTGCAAGGCGGCTGGGCAACGCTGAACGATTGCGCCATGAGCGTGCAGGTCACGGTCGTAAGCCGGCCATCACCTGACCGCGCCATTCTCGACAGCGGCAGCAAGACCCTGGCGGCGGACCGTGTGAATGACGGGCACGGCCACATCCGCGAGTATCCTGGCGCGCACATCTACAAGCTCAATGAGGAGCACGGCTTCGTCGATCTGTCGGCCTGTGAGCGCCGACCGCGGATCGGCGAGCAGGTGCACGTCGTGCCGGTGCACACCTGCGTCGTCAGCAACCTGCACCACCGTCTCTATGGCGTACGCGATGGCCAGGTTGAGCAGGAGTGGGAAGTCGCGGCGCGCGGGCTGGTGCGCTGAATCAATCGCGGAAGGGGTCGCAGTAGTTCACGTCGAGTCGTCGCAAGCGCGGCAGATGCCCGCGCAGACGCCGCTCAAAGTCCGCGTAGTCGCGCGGTGACGGGGCCGTCCACAGCGCCTCTGCCAGCGCCGCGGCACGCGGCCAGGTCATGTACTCCACCAGCTCTGTAGTTGGCAGATACTCCGTCCACACGTTGCCCTGGCCGCCCAGCACATGCGCCTGCTGCGGCGCCGCGATACCGGCGACCGGGTCGAATTCGTAGACGCGCTCAAGCGGCAGGTAGCCACCTATGGCCGGCGGCTCGTTTTCCACGTCAGCGCGCTGATAGTAGTCGAAGTAGCAGTGCGTGTTGGGTGACATGACGACGTCGTGACCGGCGCTGGCGGCTGCGATGCCACCATCAGCGCCGCGCCAACTCATCACGGTGGCGCCGGGCGCGAGGCCGCCCTCAAGGATTTCGTCCCAGCCGACCAAACGCCGGCCCTTGCGGCGCAGGAAGCCTTCGATGCGGCGGATGAACCAGCTCTGCAGTTCCTCTTCGTCGCGCAGACCTTCCTGGCGCATGCGCTCCTGACACTGCGGGCAGGCCGCCCAGCGCGCCTTCGGGCATTCGTCGCCGCCGATGTGGAGGTATTTGCCAGGGAAGAGCGCCATCACTTCATTCAGCACGCTTTCAAGAAAATCGAAAACCTCATCGTTGCCCGCGCAGAACACCTCGTCGCTGATGCCCCAGCGCCGCCGCACTTCATAACCCGAACCGCGACAGCCCAACTGCGGGTAGCTGGCCAGGGCCGCCTGGGCATGACCCGGCATTTCTATCTCGGGCAGAACCGTGATGTGACGTTCGCGGGCGTATGCGACCAGCGCGCGAACTTCGTCCTGCGTATAAAAGCCGCCATAGGGCTGGCCGTCGAGCGTGTTGCGATCTGCCGGCAGCGGCGATTCCGCGCGCTGCGCGCCCACTTCAGTCAGACGCGGCCAGCCCTTGATCTCGATGCGCCAGCCCTGGTCCTCGGTCAAATGCCAGTGAAACAGGTTCAGCTTGTGCAGCGCCATCAGGTCGAGCGTCTTGTAGAGGAAATCAAGCGGATAGAGATGACGACCGACATCCAGGTGCAGGCCGCGCCAGCGATAGCGCGGCGCATCCTCAATGCGCAGGCAGGGCAGCGCCGGCGCTGTACCATCCGTCGGCAGCAGCTGGCGCAGCGTCTGGGCGCCGTACCACAGGCCCGCCTCGTCCGCCGCCTGCAATATGATCGCTGCCGGCGTCACATGCAGCCGGTAGCCCTCCGCGTCGATGTCGGGCGCCAGCGTCAGTCGCAGATAGTTCGTCGCGACCTCGTTCTGTGTGAGCGGCAGCGACAGACCCGTCGCCGCGCGTAGCAGATCGGCGCAGCGTTGCGCCGCGACCTGCCGGCCGGCTACGACCTCGATGCGGGTCGCCGCAGTGAACGCGAAAACGTCTGCCTCGCGCTGCAGCGAACGCGGCTGCGGAACGAGGGCGAGCGTTTCGTCATGCATATTGCCTGGCCCGCTCAGGTCTGCTTGAGCAGCGGCTCGGCTTCAACCCGCTCGCGATAGCCGGCGACAATCAGCCCGGCCCGGCCCATGCTTTGACCATAGGCCTGGCGATTGTGCGGGTCGCGATAGCCCATGCGCACCATGCGCCGCGGATTGCGCGTGGTGTTGATGTAGGAGCCGTGCACGGTGTGATAGCAGAAGAGCACCACGTCGCCGCGTTTGGCCGGCACCGGCACCGTGTCTTCCAGCTTCCACTCGTCCGTGGGCAGATGCGGCGTGCAGGGGCCGTCTTCGGTCATGGTGATGTGCTTGAGCGCGCCATTCTTGTGCGAGCCCTTCAGGAAACGGATTTCGCCATTCTCATGGCAAGTGTCGTCGAGGTGTACCAGCACGTCGATGAAGCGGCCGTTCTCGTGGGCGTAGAAGGGATGATCCTGATGCATCGGGAAGGGATGCCCGGTCTGCGGCGGCTTGATGTGCATGGTGGTGTGATGCAGCTCGACATTGGGGCCGATGAGGGCCGCCAGCGCCGCCGCCAGACGCGGATTGGTCACCGCCCCGGACCAGGCGGCGGAATAGAGATGCAGGTCGTGCATGGCCGTGAGCTGCGACTGTTTCTCGATCTCCGGGTTCATGTAGGCCTGGCGCCAGGGCCCGGACCAGCCTGGACTGGTGAAGGACCAGTCCTGCACGAGACGGTCCAGTTCGTCGGCCAGTTCATCCGCCTCGGCCTCCGTGAACAACGCGGGAATACGGAGGAAGCCGTTTTCATTGTAAAAGTTCACGTCCTGTTGCGAGATCATGTTCTACGTCCTTCGCGAATGCGCCTTGTCTGCTCTGCGCCGAGTATACCTGCTGCACAGCGATTTCAAGAGTCTGCGCCGAAAATTGCGAGCGCTACGCTGGTGTATAGTAAAGCTCTCCGCCAGTCACTGTCCCGGAGCCTGGATGCATCGCCCGCGTTTTTACCTGCGCCTCGCCTGGCAGAATCTGCGCGGCAACGCACGCTGGACGATTTTTGCCATCCTCGGCGTGGCCGCGGGCGTGGCCGCCATGGTCGCCCTGCGCAGCCTGGGGCTCGCCATCAACGACGCGCTGCTGCTCAATCTGCGCGAGGTCAATCGCGGCGACATCAATGTACGCAGCGTCAGCAGCGGCCCCTTCGTCTTCACCGTAAATCAGGGCGCCTGGGAGAGCAGCGTCTTCAGCGACGGCGAGCTGGAGCGCATCAGCGACCTGGTCGCGCAATATGACGGTCGCCTGACTCATTACAGCGTCTATAACAACGTGCAGCTGGCCGCCTTCGACGCTGGCGCTGCCGGCCGGCCCGGAATCATCAGCAGCTTCTTCATCGACCCGCAGACCTTCGCCATCAGCCACGAGGTGCGCGCCGACGAGCCGGATGAGGTGCCGCTGGGTCAGTTGCTGACTGGCGAACGCGAGGTGGTCGTCAGCCGCAAGCTGGCCGATGCGCTGGCGCTGCAGGTGGGCGACCCGGTGCGGGTGTCCGGCGGCGACCAGGCCTACACTGTGAGCGGCATCGTGCCCGACCACAGCGAGGCCAATATCCGCGATCTGGCCGCGGCGTTCTTCGGCTTCGCCTATTTTCACCGCGACCAGGCGCTGCAGCTGCAGCTCAGTCCCGCGCCCAACCAGATCAGCATCCTGCTGCCCGACGGCAGCGCGTCGGAGACGATCCACGAGCTGGGGCTGGCTCTGTGGGCCAGCCGCGCCGGCATTTTTTCGATGACCACGACGCCGGACCTGTTGCTGCGCAATGCCGCGCTGGCCGAGTTCATCGAGCGCTTCGTGGTGCTGACCGGGCTGGTGGCGCTGCTCATCGGCGGCGTGGGCATCGTCAACACCATGCTGGTGCTCACCGGCCGCCGCACGCAGGAAATCGCCGCGCTCAAGACTTTCGGGCTGCGGCGTATGCAGATCGCGGCCATCTTCGGCAGTGAAGCGCTGCTGCTGGGCCTGGCGGGCAGCGTGACGGGCATGGTGGTTGGCTTCCTGCTCAGCCTGACTGTCAGCAGCTTCGGCGAAACCCTGGTCCAGCGGCCCCTGACCTTGCGCCTGTATCCGGAGGCGCTGCTCTTTGGGCTCGGCATGGGGCTGGCGGTCACCCTGGTTTTCGGCGTGCTGCCGGTCAGCATCGCGGCGCGCGTGCGCCCGGCCATCATACTGCGTCCCGCGCAGACCCACATCCCGCGCGCCGGCCTGGCGGAGCTCGCCTTCGCGCTGAGCGTGTTGCTGCTGGTGGCGGGAGCCATCACCGGCCAGATCATCAAACCCCTGCTCGAGCGGAGTCTGGCCGGCAGGGCCCCGGACGCCACGCTCGCCGGCGTCGCCTTCGTCGCCGCCGTGCTGGCGACGCTTGGCGCGCTGACGGCTGTGTTGTGGCTGCTGCTCTGGCTGGTGGGCCGCCTGCCCCCCGGCGCCAGCATCGAGATGCGCCTCGCCCTGGCCAACCTGGGGGCGCGTCGCCTGCGCAGCGCCGTCACCCTGCTGGCCCTGGGCATTGGGGTCTTCGCGCTCAGCATCGTCAGCTTCCTCGGCCTGGGGGCGCGCCAGGTGCTGCGCTTTCGCTTCGCGGAGTCGCTGGGCGGCAACGTACTGGTCGTGCCGCTGGTGCAGCAAGGCGTTGGCCAGGCTCTGCTCGACCTGCTGCCCGACCTGCAGGAAGAGGTGCGCCACAACACGCAGACCGGCGCCTTCCTCGCGCGGCTGCAGGCCGTCGATGACCAGGCGCTCGCCGGGGCGAGCACGGAGCCGCGCCTGCCGCTCATCGTGCGCGAGACGCAAAAGCCTGACTTGCGTAGCGGCACGCTCATCGTCGGCCGGGATCTGACGCCCGCAGACGCCGGTCAGCCGGTGGCCGTGCTGGCCCGCGGCTCGCCGCTGGAGCGCGCCCTGGGCGCTGGTTCGCTGGAGGCGCTGGACATCGGGCCGGGCAGCTGGCTGCGTTTGCGCGTCGCTGGCCAGACGCTCGAACTGGAAGTGATCGGCATCGTCAGCAGCAGCAGCAACGCCATGCTGCCCGGCGTCGGCGCCGTCTTTCTGCCAGCCGGCCTGCTCGACCTGAACGACAGCGTGGCGCGCTTCAACATGCTCGACGTCGCGCCCGAACAGGTGGACAAGGTGCTGGGGCGCCTCAGCGTAATGCCGCTGCTGCTGGCCGTCGACGTGACCTTCCTCGATGATCTCGTCGCGCGTCTGATCGAGCAGATGAGCGCGCTGCCAACTGCCGTCGGCTTGCTGTCGCTGGCCGCGGCCGCAGTCATCATGGGCAACACGGTCACGCTCGCCACGCTGGAGCGGCGCCGTCAGACCGGCGTGCTGCGCGCGCTCGGCCTGCGCCGCGAGCGCGTGCTGCGCATCATGTTGCTGGAGAATCTGCTGCTGGGCCTGCTGGGCGCCGGGCCGGGTATCGCGCTGGCCGCAGCCAGCCAGTCACTGCTGACAGCGCTGGGCACTGGCGTGCCACTGCCCCTGCCGCTGGAGGCGCTCCCGCTCATGCTGCTGCTGTTGCTGGCCGTCCTGCTGATCGCCTGGCTGGCGACCCTGGCGGGCGCGCGCAGCGCCGTCAATGAACCGGTCGTTCAGGTGCTACGCTACGAATAGGTCCGCCTGCGCTAAACTGAAGCGCAGGGCACAGTTGACAGGAGCATGCATGTTTTATTTGCAGTACGCGCTGCGCAACTTCTGGCGCAACCGGCGCTGGTCGCTCTTCGCCGTGTTCTCGATCGCCGCGGGCGTGGCCAGCATCGTTGCCTTGCGCAGCCTCGGCCTCGCCATCGGCGACTCGCTAACCAGCAATCTGCGCGCCAGCAACCACGGCGACATCACCATCATCGTCGCTGGCGAGAGCGCGGGCTTCAGCTTCGCCTTTGGTGGCCAGGGAAGCGGCAGCGACAACGCGGACAGGCAACTGGACGAGGCAACCCTCGCCCTGCTCGACGACTGGGTGAGCGAGCGTGACGGCGCGTGGAGCGCCTGGCTTTCCAGCCCCACCATACAGATCGCCCTGCCCGGCAGCGACTCTGCCGGCCGGCCACAGTTCATCACCTCGCTCTTCGTCGATACGGCCAGCTGGCCGCTCTCGCACGAGGTGGTCGCGCTGGAGCCGCCGCAGGCGCCCCTCGCCAGCCTGTTCACGGGTGGCAACGAACTCGTCGTGAGCCAGAATCTGGCAGAATCGCTGGGCATCGCGCCCGGCGACCAGGTGCGCGTCAGCGGCACGGAGGAAGAATTCACGGTGCGCGGCATCGTCGCCACCGAATATGAGGCTGGCCTGCGCAACCCCTTCGCCGCCTTCTTCGGCTTCGCCTACTTCGATCTCGCCAGCGCGGAAAAGCTCTCGCTCGACGAAGGCCCCAACCGCGTCAGTATTCTGCTCCCGCCGGAGCAGGCGCCAGACACGCAGGAACAGTCGGATACGCTGACCGACGGCCTGCGTCGGCTGCTGGGGCGCAGCTTCAGGTACACGACCGTGCCCAACCTGCGTGCCGAGAATCAGCTCATCGCTGACCTGACCGGCCAGTTCATCGTGGTCATGGGGCTCGGCGCGATGCTGATCGGCGGCGTGGGCATTGTCAACACCATGCTGGTGATGGTGCGTCGCCGCACGCTGGAGATCGCCGCGCTCAAGACCTTCGGCCTGCACGGGCGCCAGGTCGCAATCCTCTTCATGGCCGAAGCGCTGCTGATGGGTATGGCGGGCAGCGCGCTGGGCGCCCTGCTGGGCATCTTTCTGGGCCGCCTCGCCAACAGTTACGGCGAGGCCCTCATCCAGCAGCCGCTCGGCTGGCGCCTGCAACCCGAGGCCCTGCTCTTCGGCGTCGTCATCGGCCTGATTGTTGCCGCGGTCTTCGGCGTGCTGCCGGTGCTGACCGCCGTGCGCGTGCGCCCTGGCATCATCCTGCGCCCCAACGAGACCATTCTGCCGCGCACCGGCCTGCTGCACTCGCTGCTGGCGCTGCTGCTGGTCGTGTTGGCGCTGGGGCTCATCGCCGGCCAGATCCTGGCGAACACGCTCGCCGGCATCATTGGCACCGCGCTAACCGTGTTGCTGCTCGGCGTTCTCATCGGCCTGCTCTGGCTGCTGGTGTGGGTCGTCGGGCGCATTCCGGCCTTCGGCTTCGTTGACCTGCGCCTGGCGCTGCGCAACCTGCGCTCCGGACGGGCGCGCACGGCGACCACCCTGCTGGCCCTCAGCGCCGGCATGTTCGCCCTGAGCAGCATCACCTTTTTCGGCGCCGGCACGCGCCAGATTCTGCAAACCACGCTCAGCGACACGCTTGGCGGCAACGTCATCATCTTCACGCCCGTGCCGGCGCTCCTCGCCAATCCGCTCATCGACGGGCGTCTCGACTCCCTGGACGGCGTCAGTTCGCGCACGCGCGTCCTCAGCTACCGCAGCGAGGTCATTGCTATCGACGGCGCGCCAGTCGCCAGTGAAGAAATCATCAACCAGTCGCGCCAGTTGCGCGAGGAGATGCGCGAGGCTTCGCGCGACGGCAACTTCGGCCGCACGGCCGAGCTTGGCCAGCAACTGGACCAGCTGCCGGACTACACTCTCGACATCTCGGTGCGCGACACAACGGGCAGCAACCTCGGCGGCAACGCGCGCATCGTCGCCGGCCGACCGCTAAATATGGATGACATCGGCCAGCCTGTGTTGATTGTGCTGGAGGAAGACTTGCAAGAGCTGGGCGCGCCTCTCGGCGCAATGCTCACGCTGGAAATTGACGACGCGCAGTATGAGTTTGAAATCGTCGGCGTGCAGACCTCCGCCAGTTTCAGCGCCGGCGAGGCGGTCGCGCCGCCTGGTGTGTTGACCGGCGGCGGCGATCCGGCCATTCAGTTCACCCTGGCCGAAATTGAGACCGAGCACCTCGATGCCGCACTGCTCAGCCTCTCCGCCCTGCCACTGGTCTTCGCTATCGACATCAGCTTCATCGATGGCCTCATCGGCCGCTTCATCGACCAGTTCAGCGCGCTGCCCACGCTGGTGGGCTTGCTGTCGCTGGGCGCTGCAGCCGTGATCATGGCCAACACCGTCGCGCTCGCCACGCTGGAGCGCCGGCGCCAGATCGGCATCCTCAAGGCGGTCGGGCTCAAGGGGCGCCGCGTACTCGGCATCATGTTGCTCGAAAATGTGCTCATCAGCCTGCTGGGCGGCCTGCTGGGCCTCGGCCTGAGCGCCCTGGGTGTGGCCATCATGAGCCGCTTCGGCATCCAGGCGACCATCCTCATCCCCGCCGACGCGACGCCGGTCGCCATCGCGCTGGTCATCGCCGCCGTCGCCATCGGCGCCCTGGCGACGGTGCTTAGCGCGCGCGTGGCCATCAACGAAAGCGCGCAAAACGTGTTGCGCTACGAATGATGCGTACGCCGTGCTACAATCCCCGGCGGAACTGAACGAGGGTCCATGGACACAGTCCCTGCCGCCGAAAACCTGTTTGTCGAGCTGGCGCCGGAAGCCTGGCGCCTGCTGCACAGCGACCTGCGCGGCTCTCATGAATTGCTCTGCGCCGGGCCCGACGCCATGCTGCGCTATTCGGAGGCCTTCGCCTGGTCGCGTCATCTGCCCGCCAGCGGCGCGCTGGCGATCGGCCACATCGAGCGGATCGTGCTTGGCTGGTCGGAGAGCGACCAGGCCTGGCATCTGGGTCTGCTGCTGACGCCGCAGCTGGCTGCGCTGCGCGACAGTCGCTGGTGTGAACTGGTCTCCTGGCCAGACCCGGACCAGAGCGACTTTCTTGAGTTGGCCGAGCGCGCCGGCCAGACCCTGGCTGCGCTGACCGGGCGGCCCTTCCAGTTGATTGCGCCGCAAGCGCCGGTGCCGCAGGTGCGCGAGCCGATCTTCGAGGAAGCGCCGTCGCCGCCGGAGCGTCCCCTGCCGCATTTGCCGTTGGCCTTCAGCGATACCTGGTCGCTTGAAATCGGCACGACCGGCATGTTGCAACTGGTGCGCGACCCGAAGGCGGCCCGCGCCATGACGCGGCGCATCCTGTGGTACACGTTGTGGGCCGCGGTCTATGTCTTCCTCATCGTCGCCAGTCACTTCAGCGGCATCGCGATGCCCGGGCCGGCCTTTTTGCCATTGCTGGCCGCATTCTCCGCGCTGGTACTCGTGTTGCTCATCGCGCGCAACCTTGTTCTTCGGCGCAATGCACCTGACCTGTTCATTTTCGATAACTATCAGCGACAGATCCGCGCCCGGCGCGGCGCCGCAGTGCTCTGGATCAGGCGCATGGAGCAGATCCAGTCGATCTACGTGTCGGAGCTGCAGCGCAAACGGCGCCGGCGCGGGGATGGCCTGCAGTACGCCGAGCTGAACCTGCACCTGAGCAGCAACCAGTTTCAACATTTGCTGCAGAGCGCGCAGCCCCATTCGATCGCCGGGGCGGAGGGCGACGCAGCCCAGGGCGTGAGCGTACTCGAGTCGCACAGCTACAGCACAAACACCCAGGCCGTTGCCCTGCACATCGCGCAGGCGCTCGATTTGCCCGTCTGGCTTGACCGGCGCGGCAACTGAAGCGCGGCTGACGGCCCTTGCGACCGCTTGCCCGTCTCCTGTTGCCCGCACTGCTGCTGCTGTTGAGCGCGATCCCCTTTCAGGCGCAAAGCAACAACGTGCTCACCGTCGGCGCGACGGTGGACGGGACGCTGAACGACCGGCGGCCGCGCGCGACCTGGGTCTTTGACGGCCTGCGCGGCCAGGTCATCGAGCTGCAGCTGGAGGTCCTCTCCGGCAATCTCGATCCTGTGCTGCTCTTGCTGGATGCCGGCGGCGAAGCGCTGGCCGCTGCTGACGACAGCGCCGGGAGCCTGGTGCCACAGCTGGCGCCGCTGAGCCTGCCCGCCAGCGCGCGCTACAGCGTCGTGGTGGCGCGCCTGGGGCAGGCGCTGGGCACGACCTCCGGCAGCTACCGCCTGAGCCTGGTACAGATCGGCGTCAGTTCCAACGCCGGCAGCGTGCTGCGCTACGGCGACCAGGTCATCAATCGCATTTCACAAGAGACGCCGGTTGTCCGCTACAGCTTCCACTCCCGTCGCGGCGACGTTATCAGCCTGCGTTTGCGCCGCGCTTCCGGCGATCTCGACCCCTGGCTGCAGCTGCAAGACAGCGAGGGGCGCGTGCTGGCCACCAATGACGACGCCCTCGACGGGCCGGCGCCGCGCGACAGCCGCATCAGCGAGCATCTGGTCGAGGCCGACGGCGAATACCAGATCCTTGCCTCGCGCTATGGCCAGGCGGCCGGCACCAGCAGCGGCAACTTCGTGCTTTCCCTGAACGAGGCCGATTTCAGCGGCCTCGGCAACACGCCGGGCACCGCCATCCCGCTGAAATCGGGCATCAGCGGGCGCGGCGATCTGAATGACGAACAGCATTTGCGCTACTACCAGTTTGCGGGCGCGGCGGAGGAGCTGGTCAGCATCCGCATGGAGCGGGCCGGCGGCTCGCTCGATCCGCTGCTGGTGCTGAGCGACAGCCGGTCCCGCGAGCTGATCAGCGACGACGACAGCGCTGGCGGGAAAAACGCCCTGATCGAGGACTTCGTCCTGCCCGGGGACGGCGTATACACCATCCTCGCCACGCGCTTCGAGGGCGCTGCGGGCACATCGAGCGGCCGCTACCGCCTTGAGCTACTGCTGCCCGCCCTCGTCCTCGAAGACCTGCCACCGGATACGCAAGTGATCAGTCCGGACCGCCCGCAGCAGGCGCGCATCAACGACGACACGCCCGCGCGTTTCTTTGCCTTCGCGGGCGGGGCCGGCGACGTCGTCACCATCACCATGGATCGCAGCAGCGGCAACCTTGACTCCGTGCTCTACCTGCTGGACGCGGAGCAGATCCTGCTCGTCAGCGACGACGACACCGGCCCAGGGCGCAACGCGCGCATCGGCGACTTCACGCTGCCGGCCGACGGCATCTACCTCGTGCGGGCCACGCGCTACAGCGGCGACGAGGGCGCGACCAATACCGCCGGCGGCTTCACGCTCACGCTGACGCGGCGCATCAGCCCGTGACGCTGCTCATTGCCACGGGCAACGAAGGCAAGCTGCAACAGTTTCGCGCGCTGCTGGCCGCGCTGCCGTTGAAGCTGGTCGGCCCGGCCGACGTCGGCCTGCAGGCGCTGGAGGTCGCCGAGGACGGCGACACGCTGGAGGCCAACGCCGTGCACAAGGCGCGCACCTGGTCAGCGGCCAGCGGCCTGCCCGCCCTGGCGGACGACACCGGCCTCTTCGTGGAGGCGCTGGATGGCGCGCCCGGCGTCTTCCCCGCGCGCTGGGGCGGCCCCGGCCTGAGCATGGCGCAGCGGCGGCAAAGGCTGCTGGAGGCGCTGGGCGAGTTGCCGCCGGCGCAGCGCAGCGCCCGCTTCCGCTGCGTGATCGCCGTCGCCTGGGGCGAGCGCCTGAAGCTGGCCAGCGGTGATTTTGCGGGCCGCATCGCCCAGGCGGAGATGCCCGGCCCCGCCGGCTTCGGCTACGACTCGATCTTCATCCCGCAGGGCGCGGACCGCTCCTGGGCGCAGCTGCCGCCGGACGAGAAGAATCGCCACAGTCACCGCAGCCTGGCCGCCGCGCGCATCCTGCCCCTGCTGCGTCAGTTAATGCCGGAGCTACGCGCGGGCGGATGAGCCGCCGCGGCCGTTGTTCATGCGGAAGACGGGCGTGGGGCCGGCGTAGCTGCCGGAGTGGCCCAGCGCGCTGCAGCGCAGGACGGCCGTATCACCGAAGCGGTTGCGGATGTTGTCCATGGCCGCCTGCAAGGCCAGCTCGCGCCGCGCCTCCCACAGCCCCAGCTGACGCCCGTATTTGTCCGGCTCCAGGCTGCTGACGCGCACGCCGATCAGGCGCACCGGCCGGCCACGCGGCCAGTAGCTCTCGAAGAGCGCTTCTGCCGCCTGCCAGATCAGCAGGTCGTCGTTGACGGCGACGGGCAGCGTCGTCTGGTGCATCACGGTCGTGAAATCCGACCAGCGCAGCGTGAGCGTCACGGTCTTGCCGCGCAGCCGTTGCCGCCGCAGGCGCAGGCCAACGCCCTCCACCAGCTCGCGCAGCTTGCGGCGGATGCGCAGGCTCTCGCGCTGGTCGCGCAGGAAGGTGCTGCTATGGCCGATCGATTTGGTGACGAAGGAGGTTTCGACGATGCGCTCGTCGATGCCGCGGGCGTGCTGGCCGAGTTCGTAACCATATTTGCCGAAGCGGCGCATGAGATCGCGTACAGGCCAGCGCGCCAGCGCGCCGATGGTGGTCACGCCCATGGCGCGCAGGCGCTCCGTGGTCTTCGGGCCGCAGCCCCACAGGTCGTCCACCGCCAGCGGCGCAAGGAAGTCCGCCTCCGCGCCCGGCGCGATGACCTTGATGGCGCGCGGCGGGACGTCACCGCTGCCGCTGCGCTTGGCCGCGTTGGTGGCCATTTTGGCGATCAGCTTGCTGGTGCCGGCGCCGATGGAACAGGGCAGCTGCAGCTGGCGCTGGATGCGGGCCTGCAGCGCGCGCGCGATCAGCGCGGGGTCGCCCGGCAGCCCGGTGATGTCGAGGAAGGCCTCATCGATCGAGACCGGCTCAATCATCGGCGTCAACTCGTGCAGCAGGGCCATGACCCGCGCCGAGACCTCGCTGTAGTTGCCGAAGCTGTGCGAGATGATCAGCAAGTGCGGGCAGAGGCGCAGCGCCTCGCCCGTGGGCATGGCGGAGCGCACGCCATACTTGCGCGCGGGCCAGGAACAGGAAGCGACCACGCCGCGCTGCCCTGGTTGACCGCCGACCGCGAAGGCCTTGCCGGCCAGGGAGGGATCGTGCAGCTCCTCGACGGCGCAGAAAAAGGCGTCCAGATCGAGATGCAGGATACTGCGGTTCATGCGGGACATGGTGTTAAACCCTTGTGACAGCAATTAACAGCAGATTAGCACATATGTTCTATTCCTGTCAACTGCTGTGCAGGGGCATGGCTGCGACGCTACAATCGCCTCCGGCGTCTCCACAGACCGGCAGCCTGGGCAGGCCATGCGCATCGAACATCTTTCGCTGACCAACTTCCGCAACTACGCCCGCCTCGAATGGACGCTGCCGCCCGGCACCACCCTCATTCACGGCGCCAACGCCCAGGGCAAGACCAGCCTGCTGGAGGCCATTTGCTACCTGGCCCTGTCGCGCTCGCCCTGGAGCAGCAGCGACCGTCAGCTCATCCACTGGCGCGCCCAGGAGGAGCCCATCCCCTTCGCGCGCCTCTCCGCCGAAATCAGCTCACGCCACAGCTCGCTGGAGCGCCTTGAGGTCACGCTGCTGCTGGAAGACGTGGGCATGGCGACGCCGCGCTTCAAAAAGGTGCTGCGCCTTAATGGCGCGGACAAGCGCGTGATGGACCTGGTCGGGCGCCTGAACGCCGTGCTCTTCCTGCCGCGCGACCTCTCGCTCATTGAGGGCTCGCCCGCGGACCGGCGCCAGTTCATGGACAACACGCTGGCGCAGGTCGACGCGGACTATCTGGACGCGCTGACCAGCTTCGGCAAGCTGCTGCCGCAGCGCAACGCCCTGCTACGTCGCATCCAGGAGCAGCGCGCGGCGCCGCACGAACTGGACTTCTGGGACGCGCAGCTGGTGCAGGCGGGCGCCGTTCTCATCGCCGCGCGGCAACGCTTTCTGCGCGAACTGGAGGGCACGGCCTGCCGCGCCCATCACGACCTGACGGGCGGCCGCGAGACGCTGGCGCTGCGCTATCAACCCAGCTTCGCGCCGACCGCCGCCGGCGACGGCCAGCTCTCCTTCAACATGCAGGGCCTGGATCTGCACCGCGAGCTGGATGCCGCCGACATCGCGCCGCAGTACGCCGCCCGCCTGGCGGAGGAACGCGGGGAGTCGCTCAGCCGCGGCTTCACGCTCAGCGGGCCGCACCGCGACGAGTTGCGCATCCACATCAACGGCCATGACGCCGGCCTCTACGGCAGCCGCGGCCAGGCGCGCACCGCGGTGATGGCGCTCAAACTGGCGGAGCTGGACTGGATGCGCGCGCGCATCGGCGAGCCGCCCCTGTTGCTGCTGGACGAGGTCGTCGCGGAGCTGGATGCCAACCGCCGCAACTGGCTGCTGGAGCGCCTGGATGGCTCGGCGCAGACGCTGCTGACCACCACCGAGCTGGATATTTTCACGCCACGCTTCCTGCAGCACGCCGCCGTACTACACATCGTCGCCGGTCAGATTGCGTCGCACGCGCAGCAAGCGGAATCGTGAGACGACTGCGCAATCTGCGCAGTGCCTACTACGGCTGGCGCATCGCACTGGCCCTGGCAATCACCGAGACGATTTCCTGGGGCATCATTTATTATGCGTTTTCGGTCTTCATCAGTCCGATGGAGCTGGACACCGGCTGGACGCGCACGCAACTGACCGGCGCCTTCTCGCTGGCGCTGCTACTGCGCGGCGCCATGGCCGTGCCCGTCGGCATCTGGATCGACCGCCACGGCGCGCGCCTGCTGATGACCACGGCCTCGCTGCTGGCCAGCGGACTCGTGATCCTCTGGTCGCAGGCCAGCGGGCCGCTGATGTACTACCTGGTGTGGGCCGGGCTGGGCGTGTGTATGGCGGCCCTGTTCTACGAGCCGGCCTTCACGGTCATCACCAACTGGTTCCTGCGGCGGCGGGCGCGGGCGCTGGCCTTCATCACCTTCATCGCCGGCTTCGCCAGCACCATCTTTCTGCCGCTGGCCGACCTGCTGTTACAGCGCCATGGCTGGCGCACGGCGGTCCTGCTGCTGGGCATCACGCTGGCCGTAACCACCGTACCGCTGCACGCGCTGGTGCTGCGGCGGCGCCCGGCGGACATCGGCCTGCAGCCGGACGGCGCGCAGGAGGTGGACGACACCGCAGCAACGGCTCCTTCCCGGTCAGTGCGCGAGGTGCTGCGCCGCGGCGGCTTTTGGGCGCTGACGGCGGCCTTTTCACTGGCCATGCTGGCCGGCAACGCCATCCGCGTCCACTTCGTCCCCTTCCTGTTGGACCAGGGCGTGACGTCCAGCCTGGCGGCGACCTGCGCCGGCGCAATCGGCGCGGCGCAGGTGTTGGGGCGGTTGTTCTTCGCGCCCTTCACCGAGCGCTTTTCGCTGCGCCTGCTGACGACGGGCACCTTCGTGCTGCAGGCGCTGGCCCTGCTGCTGTTGCTGACGGTCAGGGCCGCCTGGGGTATCTGGCTCTTCGTGCTGCTTTTCGGCGCGGGCATCGGCGCGAGCACCCTGGTGCGGCCCGCCATCCTGGCGCAGCGCTACGGCGCGGCACAGTTCGGGCGCATCAGCAGCGTGATGGTCATCTTTCTGACTCTGGCGGGGACGATTGCGCCGGTGGGCGCCGGCGCGCTCTACGATCATTTCGGCAGCTACGGGCCCATGCTCTGGCTCACCGCCGGCATCATGCTGGCGGCCATGCTGGCCATGTTGCTGGCGCCGGGGCCGGCTACCAGGGACGCAGGTAGCTGAATTCGGGCAGCTCGTCCGGGTCCTGGGTACGCCAGTGAAAGCTGTTGATCGAGGCGGTCTCCGGGTAGCCGTCCGTCACCCCGTATTGTGGCAGGTTCTGCTTGCCCCTGACATCTGGCGGATCTCCGGCGGCCAGCAGGATGGCGAAGGCGATCACGTCGCCGTGTGAGACTGCGGCCACCTCGCCTTCCGGCCAGGCCCGGCGCATGTCGGCCAGGAAGGCCTGGCCCCGGCTGGCCACGTCTTCCGGCTGGTCGTATTCCGGCCCGCTGCCGCTGTAGAGGTCCCAGTCCCGCGCGAACAATTCGCTCAGGGGTCGACCTTCAAAGGGCGTGTTCACCTCGATCAGGCGCTCGTCGATGTGAACCGGCAGGTTCCCGTTCTGCGCGGCGAGGATGGAGGCCGTTTCGCGGGCGCGTTGCATGGGGCTGGCATGCAGCGCAGCCAGCGGGCGCGATTTCAGCCACTGCGCCGCAGCCTGCGCCTGCTGCTGGCCGCGCTGGCTGAGACGATAGCCGGGCAGACGCCCGTACATCACATGCTGCGGGTTGTGTACTTCACCGTGGCGAACCAGATGGATGGTGCAACTCATGGGAGACTCCTGTGCGTGGCATTAGTCTGCGACGTTGAATGACCGCTGGTTAACTTTACAGATAAAACCAGAGTATGATAAGATTTACAGAGATTAACTTTGCAGAGTCACTGCTACGGCAAAGGGGACACCATGATTAAGGACGTTATGCAGCAGGCGCTCAACGAACAGATCAACGCCGAGTTGAGTGCATATTACACCTATCTGTCCATGAGCGCCTGGTTCGAATATCGCGACTTCCGCGGCTTCGCCGCCTGGATGCGCCGGCATGCCGAGGAAGAGATGGTGCATGCCATGAAGATCTACGACTTCGTCAACGAGCGCGATGGCCGCGTGCTGTTGAAACCGCTACCGCAACCCACTACCGACTGGGACACGCCGCTGGCCGCCTTCAAGGACGCCCTGAAGCACGAACAGCACGTCACGCAGCTCATCAACGACCTGGTCGCGCTGGCGACGAAGGAGAACGACCAGGCCAGCTTCAGCTTCCTGCAATGGTTTGTGGACGAGCAGGTGGAAGAGGAAGCCATTGTTGACGAGGCCATCCAGGACCTCAACCTGGTCGGCGATTTCGGTCCTGGCCTCTTCCTGCTCGACCGGGAGCTGGGCGCCGCTCCGCCAGCGGAGGAGGGCGCGTAAGCGCTATCCCTCGGCCGCGGCCACGGCCACGAAGTCGATTTCGAGCCTGACCTCTTCCGAAACGTTAGAGACGGAAGGCACGCTGGGGATGGTGAGGCCCAGATCGGCGTGGCGCAACGACGTGTGCGCCGTGCCGCTCAGGCGCTCCGCGCTCTCCAGCGTGATACTGGCGTCGAAGCTGAGCTCCTGTACCGCGCCGGCGATGCGCAGCTCGCCGACAATCTGCAGCTCGAAGGGCTCGCCGACTGTCACGCCCTGCGGCAGGCCCGTCAGTTCCTGAGGCTCAAACTCCGCGAATTCGTATTCGTCCTGGCCCGATTTCAGAATGAAAGTGCGCAGCGCCCGGTTGCGATTGCCGTTGTCGGTCGCCAGGGTACGCGCGTTGATGCGAATCAGGCCGATGGCCGAAGCCGCCGGATTGCCCTGGTTGACACTGATGTCGCCGGCGACCTGGTCGGTAGCGCCGACCACGGTGAAGTCCGCGCCGTTCAACACCTCGTCGATGATGAAGCGCACTTCAGATTCTTCCGCCACGATGCTGAACACGGTGGCGCTGTCAGTGGCCGTCAGGCCGGGCGCGCTGATGGCCTCACTGGGTTGCCCGGAGCCTCCCTGAACAAAAAGTACGGCCGAGTTGACGACCTCGCTGACCAGGTCAGTGCCGCCCTGAAAGTAGAGCACGGCCGCGATGATGCCGAGGGCTATTGCGACGACGATCCCCAGCCCCAGAACGATCAGCAGCAATCTGCGCATATCTTTTCCTCATTCGCTGCGGCGCATGATAGCCTCCGCCCGCGGCCCTGACCAGACCCTGTGCTATCATGGTCGCCATGCCGCGCGTCCTGCTCATCTCCCGCTGCCCGCCCTGGCCACTGCACCTGGGCGACCGCCTCATCATCTGGCATCTGGCGCGCGAACTGGCGCAGCGCGGCCATGTCATCGACCTGCTGGCTTTCGCCAAGTGCCCCTCAGACCACGAAGAAACAGAACGCTACCGCGCACACTTCGGCGACATCACGCTAATCGACGAGCCGCCGCGTAGCCAGAGCACGCTGCTGCGCCGACTGCTGCTGCCGCAGACGCGTTTCCCGCAACATGCGGACCAGGCCCGCTCGCCGGCCATGTGGCGGGCCATCACCCAGCAGCTTGCCAGGCAGCGCTACACTTGCGCGCACTTTTTCGGCGGCGTGCAGGTCTACGAATACTGCAAGGCGGTCGGGACCCTGCCCGCGCTCATCACGCCCTACGAATCCTACAGCCTCTATCTGCGACGCGAGCTTGAGGCACAGGCCGGGCCGGCGCCGGGCGCGCGCGTACGCCACTTCCTGGCGCGGCGCTACGAGTCCTGGATGTTCACGCCCTTTCTGCGGCGGGTGGTCGTGGCCGAACGTGACCGCGCGGAGCTGCGCAGCATCAACCCGGCGCTGGACTGGGAAGTCATCCCCAACGGCGTCGACCTTGAGTACTTCCGGCCGCAGTCCGGCCCGCGCGAAGCGGCCACGCTGCTCTTCACCGGCAACTTCGCCTACGAGCCCAATGAGGAGGCCGCTCTCTACCTGGCGCGCGAGCTCCTGCCAACGTTGCGGCAGCAGATTCCCGAGGCGCAATTGTGGCTGGTGGGAGACGCGCCGTCGGCCGCCATGCGCGCGCTGGCGGGCGAGCGCGTTCTGGTCAGCGGGCGCGTGCCGGATCTGCGGCCCTGGCTGGCGCGCGCCACGCTGTTTGTCAGTCCACTGCGACTGGGCGCCGGCATCAAGAACAAGGTGCTGGAGGCGCTGGCGAGCGCTTGTCCGCTGGCGGCCACGCCGCTGAGCGTGGACGGCATCGCCGCCATTTCCGGGCAACACGCGCTACTGGCAAAGCGCAGTGAGCTGCCCACTGCCCTGCTCACGCTGCTGGGCGACGCGGCCTTGCGGCAGCGCCTGGCGCGCGCAGGGCGGGAGCTGGTTGAGGCGCAGTACAGCTGGCAACAAGTCGCAGGGCGCTACGCAGCGCTCTATGAGTCACTCGGAGCTGAACGGCCTTGCCAGTGAGCTGGGCGCGCCTCGTCTCCCTCCTGCTGAGTCCGCCGCCGGTCTGGGCGTTGATGGCCGTGCCGGTGGCGCTGCGCGATGCGGAGACCACTGCGCAGGGCCTGCGCAATGCGGCCCTCTACGGGCTACTTGTCAGCCTGCTGCCCATGCTCTACGTTGCGCTGATGGTGCGCCGCGGAGAGATCAGCTCGCTGGACATGCCGCTGCGCGCAGAGCGCAGCCGGCCCTTCCTCGTCTCCATCGCCTGCACGGCCCTCGCCTGGTGGATATTGCAGAGCAGCGGCGCGCCCGGCGTGATGCCCTTCTTCGCGCTCTGCAGCCTGGCGCTGATCACGTCGATCGCGCTCATTACGCTGGTCTGGCAGGTCAGCATGCACATGATGAGCATCACGGGCGTGATGGTCGCTGCCTACGCCTTTTTCGGCCCTGGCTGGGCCACGCTGGTATTGCCGCTGTGGTTGCTGGTGGCGGCGGCGCGCCTGCAGCTGGGGCGCCACAACCCGGCGCAGTTGCTGGGCGGCGCTTTGGTGGGCGTGCTGGTGCCCCTGACGCTCTTCGCGCTGCAGTGAGCGCGCTCAGCCCTGTGCCAGCAAGGCCTCCACTTCCGCGCGCCGCGGCATGGCGGGCGCGGTGCCGAAGCGCGTGACTGAGAGCGCCGCGGCGGCGTTGGCGAAACGCAGGGCCGCTTCCAGTGTCAGCCCCTCCGCCAGCGCGACTGCCAGCCCACCATTGAAGGCGTCGCCGGCGCCAGTGGTATCCACCACTTTTACATCGAAGGCGGACACCTGACCGCATTCCGTCTGTGTCGCCCAACGGGCGCCCGCAGACCCCAAAGTCTGGATCAGCGTCTGTCCTTCATGCGCGACCAGGGGACGCAGGTCCGCCGGAGACTCGCCGAAGAGCGTGGCCAGCTCGGTCTCGTTGGGCGTGAGCCAGCTGGCGCGCGCGATGAACGCCGGCTCCAGCGACACGGCCGGCGCCGGATTGAGGATGCTGCGCACGCCTGATTCCTGTCCCAGCTGCATGGCATGGGCCACAGTGTCCAGCGGGATCTCCAGCTGCAAGACCAGCAGATCGGCGCCGGCGATGACAGCCGCGGCTGCGTCGACATCCGCGCGCGAAACCGCCAGGTTGGCGCCTCCCGCCACCACAATGGCGTTCTCGCCCCGCTCATCAACCCAGATGGGCGCAACACCCGTGGCCAGTTCTGCGTCACGTACGACGAACTCCGTGTTGATGCCCTCGCCCTGCCAGAAGGCCAGCGCCTCCGCGCCGTAGGGGTCTGCGCCAACGCGGCCGACGAAGCTGACCTCCGCGCCCAGGCGCGCGGCCGCCACCGCCTGGTTGGAGCCTTTGCCACCCGGCCCGGTGCTGAAGACCTTGCCATGCAGCGTCTCGCCGGGCAGCGGCAGCCGCTCCATGGTGGTGGTCAAGTCCATGTTGAAGCTGCCGACGACGACGATCCGCGCGCTCATTTCCCGCTCCTCATAAAATCGCCTCGCTCGGGAATGGATGGGAGTCGAACCCACCGCGGCCTGCTCAGCGCAACCCGCCACCGGTTTTGAAGACCGGGGCATCCACCGGGACACAACCATTCCCCTCTGCGGCGCCCAGTATAGCAGCCCGTGCCCGGCCTTGCGCCCGGCATTTGCTATACTGGCGGCTCCCGTGTAAAGCGAGGCGGACTTGACTGCGGCGACCCGAATCTTCCAGCGGCGACGGCGGCGCAGAGCGCTGCGCAGGGCCCGCCAGCAGCGCCTGGGGCTGGGGCTGGGCGCGCTACTGGTGGCAACTGCGCTGCTGCTGATACTGCCGGCCGGGGGCGCCTGGTGGATGTACCAGGATGCGTTGGCCGCGCTGCCGCCGCTGCCGGCAGGGGGTCAGGCGGCGCCCGCTGCCGGCCCGTCCCACTTTTACGATCGCAGTGGCGCGACCCCGCTGTTCAGTGTGCGTGAAGTCACGAACGACGCAAGCTCCTGGGTGACGCTGGCGGAGTTGCCAGAACCCCTGGTGGCAGCCACCCTGCTCATGGAAGATCCCGACTTCCTGACTCGCCCGGCGCCCTCCCCCGTGACTACGGCACTGCGCCTGTGGCAGAATCTCATTGGCAGCCCACTGCCGCCGGAACAGACGCTGACATTGCGTCTGGTGCGCAACCTCTACGCGCCAGGCGCTGCGCTGACGCGCGAGCGCGAGATTGTGCTGGCGGCGGAACTGGAGCGGCTGTATTCGCGCGAGGCCCTGCTTGAGTGGCATCTGAACACCAGCCATTATGGCAATGAAGCCTGGGGCATTGAGGCTGCGGCCCGGCTTTACCTCGGCAAGGCTGCGGCGCAACTGGCGCTGGACGAGGTCGCCCTGCTGGCCGCCATTCCGCCTGCGCCGGCGCTGAATCCACTGCAGAACGAGGTAGCCGCCCGCATTCGCCAGGACGAAGTGCTGCGCGACCTGCAGGCCGCCGCCGCAATCAGCACCGCTGAAGCCGCAACGGCCTCTGCGACAGTGACGCAACTGCAGGCCCGCAACAGCCTGGCGCCCCGCCTGGCGCCGGACTTCAGCGCCTACGCCCGGCGCCAGGCGCGCGCCATCCTTGATTCCCAGGGCCTGGATGGCGAGCGCTTGCTGGCGCGCGGCGGCCTGCGCATCCTGACCACGCTCGACCTCGCGCTGCAGGAGCGCGCTGACTGTCTGCTGCAGCTCCATCTGGGACAGCTGGCGGCAGAGAGACAGCCTGCTCCGCCTTGCATCAATGCGGAATTGCTGGCCCCGGCGCTCGCCATGGCACAGCCACCGCAGGAGGCTGCTCTGGTCTTGCTCGACTTGCGCAGCGGCGAGCTACTGACCATGCACGGCGACGCGACCAGTCTGCGCTTTCCGCCCGGGCCGCTACTGCAGCCCTTCGTCTACTTCGAGGCCTTCCGCAGCGGCAGGACCGCGGCGGACATGCTGTTGGACATCCCGCTGGAACTGCCTGGCGCAATCGAGGGCCTGATCTACACGCCGTCCAACGCTGACGGGCATTATCGCGGTCCGCTCAGCCTGCGCGAGGCCATGAGCGCCGGCCTGCTGCCACCGGCGGTGCAGCTGGCCAGCGAACTGCGCCTCGAAACCATCCTCGCGCGCGCCCGCAGCCTGGGCCTCGTCAGTCTCGATGATAATGCCAGCCCCGGCCTCTCGCTGCTGGAACGCGGCGGCGAAGTGTCCATGCTGGATATCGCCTACGCCTATTCCCTCTTCGCCACACAGGGCGAGCAGCGCGGGTTGCAGCTGGAGCCGACGGCAACCACTACACGCGGGCGCGATCCGCTCGCTGTGCTGCGCATCGAGGACGCGCAGGGACAGCTGCTGTGGCAGGCGCCGCGCGCCGACGGTGCTGACTGCAATGCAGCGCCGGATTGCACGCCGGTCTTCGCCGGCGAGCTGGGCTATCTGGTGAACGACGTGCTGGCAGACCAGACGGCGCGCGCGCGTGTGCTGGGCGAGGCGGACGTGCGTCTGCTGGACATTGACCGGCCGGCCGCCGTGGTCAGCAGTATGACCGGGCAGAGGCGCGCGGCCTGGGCATTGGGCTACACGCCGCGCTACCTGGTGGGGGTGCATCTGGGACGCAGCGACGGGGGCTCGATGAGCGCCGAGCTGAGCGGCACAGGCCCCGCGGCCCAGCTCTGGCGCGCGCTGATGCTGGCGCTGCACGAGGGCCAGGCGCCCGAAAACTGGACGGCGCCGCAAGAGATCGTTGAGGCGGAAGTGTGCGAGCGTTCCGGTCTGTTGCCCAACGGCATCTGCCCCATGCACCGCGAACGCTTCATCAGCGGCGTCCTGCCGCAGCGGGTAGACAGCCACTGGCAGCTCTTCGCCATTAATGCGCGCAACGGCCGCCTCGCCACGGTCGCCACGCCGCCGGAGCTGCTCAGCCAGCGCATTTACTTCGTCCCGCCGCCGGAGGCCCTGGCCTGGTGGCGGGCCGGCGCCTTGCCACTGCCGCCGGACCTGCTCGACGCGCCCGACCAGACGGCAACGGGCCTGGAGCAGCCGGAACCCTTCGACTGGGTGGGTGGCGTGGTGGAGATTCGTGGCAGCCTTGATCCGCAGGATATGAACTACTATCTGCTGGAGTACGGCGCCGGCCTGAAGCCGCTCGTATGGCAACACACAGGCGCTGGCAGCAGCGCGCCACCTGAGCGTGGCCTGCTGGGCAGCTGGGATACGAGCGGGCTCGCCGGCCTGCACAGCCTGCGCCTCACCATAGTGCGCGTGGACGGCACGCGCGAATCCAGGCTGCGCCAGGTCATGGTCGACAATGAGGCGCCGACGCTGCGGCTGGAACCGGGCGATACGAACATCATCTGGCCCGCAAAGCGCGAGATCCACCTGAGCGCGGAAGTTGAGGACAACCTGGCGGTGAATCGGGTAGATTTTTATCGGAACGGTCAGCTGCTGGGCAGCGACCGCGTCTGGCCCTGGGGCTTTGACTGGCACATCGAGGGCACGGGCACGGATACCTTTCGTGCGGTAGCCTACGACGAGGTCGGCAACCAGGCCAGCGACGAGATGACCCTGCGCGTGCTGCGCAACCCGCAACAAGGCCAGGGCTGACAGGGAGGAATTATGCGAATTGCAGACATGCAGGTCACTATGGTGGCCATCAGCGACCCGCCCTTGCTGAACGCCGCCGGCCTGCACGCGCCTTACGCGCTGCGCCTCATCGTCGAGCTGTTCAGTGACGACGGCATCAGCGGTCTTGGCGAAATCCCCGGCAGCGTGGAGACTGAAGCGGCCCTGAATGCGGCGCGCGAAGTCGTCATCGGCAGCGACCCCTTTCAGCGTAACGCACTGGAGGCGGCGCTGAGGACCTGGCTCACAGTGGACGAGGGCGGGCAGCGTGGCGACGAGCCCTGGGACGCGCGCCAGTTTATGCACGTGCTCAGCGCGCTGGAAGTCGCCTGTCTCGACCTCGTGGGCAAGGCGGTCGGGCGACCGGTCTGCGACCTGCTGGGCGGTCGCGTGCGGGACGCGGTGCCTTTCGCGGCCTACCTGTTTTACAAGTACGAGGGGGCCGGCGGCGCGCTCGGCTTCGACACTGACCCGCAGGCGACCGGCTGGGCAGCGGCGCGGCAGGCCGCGGCGCTGGACCCGGCGGGCGTGGTTGCGCAGGCGCAGGCCATGTGCTCGGCCTTCGGTTTCCACTCCATCAAGCTGAAGGGCGGCGTCTTCGAGCCGGATGCCGAGGTCGCGGCCATGCATGCCCTCCATGAGGCCTTCGGGCCGGAAGTACCGCTGCGCCACGACCCCAACGCCATCTGGAGCGTTGAGACGGCCATCCGCGCCGGCAAACGGATGGAGGGGGTGCTCGAGTACTTCGAGGACCCGGCGCGCGGCCAGGCAAACATGGCCCAGGTGGCGCAGGCGCTGGACATCCCGTTGGCGACCAACATGTGCACCACCTCCTTCGCCGACCTGCCTGGCAGCCTGCGCCTCGGCTCCGAAGCCATCATTCTCAGCGACCATCACAGCTGGGGCGGGCTGCGCAATTCAGTGGCGCTGGCGCGCATCTGCCAGACCTTCGGCCGCGGCCTGTCGATGCATTCCAACAGCCACCTCGGCATCTCGCTGGCGGCGATGGTGCAGCTGGGGGCGGCCGTGCCCAACCTGACCTACGCCTGCGATACGCACTACCCCTGGCAATACGATGAAATCATCGAAGGCGGACGCATCCGCTTCGAGGACGGCGCGGTCGCGGTCTCCCGCGAGCCTGGCCTGGGGGTCACTTTGGATCGCGCGCAGGTGGCGGAACTGCATGCGAAGTATCTGGAAAGCGGCCTGCAGCGGCGCAACGACGAGGTCGAGATGCAGAAGGTGAATCCGGGCTGGCAATTCAAGGCGACGCGCTGGTAGCGCCCTTCTCGAGGAAGTCCAGCACGCGCGCGCAGACCTCATCCGCGCCGATGCCGTGCTGCTGCCAGCTCCAGCCGGGGACAGCGCCAGCGCTCACGCCGGCCGTGGGCAGCGGGCCTGGTCGCCACAGCACCAGCACGCCGGCCGCGAAAGGCGCGTAACGGCGCGGGTCGCTGGGGCCGAAGATGGCGACCGTGCGCGCGCCGGCGGCGGCGGCAAGGTGCGTGAGGCCGCTGTCGTTGCCAACGGCGACGCGCGCGCGACATGCCAGCAACGCAATCTCGGCGAAGGAGAGTTCGCCTGCCAGACTGAGATACGACCCACTCAACTGCTGGCCCACAGCAGCCAGGATGACGCTGTCCTCCGGCCCGCCGACGAGTACGATGTCTATTCCCAATTGCCGCGCGAGCTGCGCGTAATGCTGCGGCGGCCAGCGCTTCTGCGCCATGGTCGTGCCGGGGTTGCTGCCACCGGCGGGCAGCAGCAGGGCATAGCGCTGCGGGTCGACGCCGGCCGCGAGCAGACGCTGCCGCAACGCCGGCCACAAGGCTGCCCGCACGGGCACATTCGCCTGGCAGTCGCTGACATCGAGACCCAGGGCGCGCGCCACGTCGAGGTAAATCTCCGCCTCATGGCGCACAAGCGCCGGGTCGAGCGGGACGCGCAAGTTGTAGCCCAGGCCGCGGCCGCCGCTGTCCAGGCCGGCGCGCAGCGGAATGCCGCTCATGCGCAGCGCCAGACTCAGCAGCGGCGAGCGCGTCAGGGAGATGGCGAGGTCGTAACCGCCCTCGCGCAACTGACGCGCCAGGCGCAACAGTTGCCGCGGCGAACGTTGCGGCAGGGGATCGCACTCGAGCGTGGCGTTGAGCATGTCGTGGTCGCTGATTACCGCGCGCGCGGCGCCGCCAACCGCCCAGGCGATGTGCGCGTCTGGCCAGGCGCGGCGCAGGGCCGCCAGGGTAGCGGTCGCCATCAGCACGTCGCCGATGCAACAGGGCAACACCAGCACGATGCGCCGCGGCTTCAGGTGGCCGGTCACGCGCATTCAGCCGCTGGGCACCGGCGGCAGGGTCCCGCCCAGGCGCGCGATCATGTCCCCTGGTCCGGCGCCAGCGGCAACCTGCAAAAACAGATTGGCGACCTGGCCGGAGTTGTTGAAGGTTGCGGTCGCGGCCGAGGCGGGCAGGCGCAGGATGGTGCCGGTGGGCGGCAATTGCAGCGGAATGCCCAGGGGATACAGGTCGAGCGGGCCGTCGTGCGTGCCGCTGATCGCGTAGCGCAGCCGCAGGACACCGGCCTGCTCGCTCGCCTCGGTGAAGTTGAAGGAGAAATCCGAAAAGGCCGCCACGCAAATGTCCAGCACAGCCAGCGCCCCTTGCCGGCCCGGCATTGCGCTGACCGTGCCGCTGCAGCGGAAGTCCGCCGCGACCAGCCTGGCAAGCGCGTCGCGGTCGCGAAAATCGAGCGCGTCCAGCAGTTCGTGGGCCGCTTCGGATATGGGCATGTGTGCGGGACTCCCTGCCTTGCCACGTCGAGTATAAACGCGCCTTGCGGCGCTCACAATTGCCCGGCGCCATCCGGTCAATCTACTGCGCTGCGTCGACTGACACCCCGCAGGAATCGCGGCCCGCGTGGTACACTGGCCGGGCAGAAGCAAACGGGGAACCCCATGCAGGCACGCTACGATCCAGGCTACACGGTGCTGGACATCGCCACGCCGCTGGCGCAACTGACCTGCTGGCGGGCGAATGAGCCGCGCGACGCGGTCGTGGCAGCGGCCCACGCCCATAACCTGACCTACATTCCGGTGCTGGACGAGAATGGCGTCTGCGGCATCATCAGCCGCGCGGAGCTGGACGCCGGCGCCGCCGCCCAGCCGCTGACGGCGGACTGGTTGCTGGCGACGGACACGCGCATGCTTGAACTCATTAAGCTCTTCGCGCAACAGCCGCAGCGCATCTTCCTCGTGCTGCAGTCCAGCGCGATCGTCGGCCTGGTGGCGCCGGCGGACCTCAACAAGATCCCGGCGCGGGCCAGCGTCTACCTGCTGGTCGCGCACTTTGAGCTGGAGCTGGCGCGGCTGCTGCGTCTGGTGCTGGCTGGCGATGACGACTATCGCCCCTTCTTCACCGCAACGCGCTGGCAGAGGCTGCAGGAGGATCGCATTCGCCAGGCCCGCGGCGACGTCGAGCTGGACCTGCTGCAGATGATGGAACTGGGCGACATGGTGGACATCGCGCGCAAGCACGAAGCGGTGCGCGCGCTGCTGGGCTTCAGCTCCAACAGCCAGTGCCGCAAGGCGATGGATTTGCAGGGCATCCGCAACCGCATCAGCCATCCCACGCGCCCGCTGATCGAGCGGCGCGAGGACCTCGCCGGACTCAGCGACGCCTGCGAGCGTTTGACCGACCTGCACAACCGCATCGAGCGGGCGCTGGCCCGCGCGCAGGGCAGCTGATGGCGCGCAAGCTGCGCATCCGCCCGGTGGCGCTCTGCGTGTTCCAGCACGAGGGCCGCATCCTGGTCGCCAGGGGCCGCGACCGCGCGAATGACGCGACCTTCTACCGGCCGCTGGGCGGCGGCATCCGCTTCGGCGAAACGGGCGCGCAGGCCCTCGTGCGCGAGCTGCGCGAGGAGCTGGGCGAGGAGATTTGCGCGCTGCGCTATCTGGGCACGCTGGAGAGCATCTTTAACTATCGCGACCGGCCGCGCCACGAGTTGCTGCGCATTTATGACGCGCAGTTCGTCGACCGCAGCGTCTATGAACGCCCGTTCCTGCAGGCGCATGAAGGCGAGCGGCGCATCCGCGCGCGCTGGCTGGCGCCGACGGCGCTGGGCGATACGCCACTGGTGCCGGAGGGGCTGACGGCCTTGCTGCAGCCGGCGCCGTGCCGCTGAGCAGCGCCTGGGAGGACGAGGCGGCCACCGCCCTGCGCCTGACGCTGACGCAGCCCTGGAACTGGAACGACCTGCACAAGGGCATGCGCCGCGTTGCCCTGCAGTTGCCCGCGGCAGGCGGCCCGGTCGAGCTGCTGCTGGACCTGCGCCAGTCGCCCAGGCTGCCGCTCGGCGCCTTCGGCCACATCCGCAGCCTGGGTCTGGCGCTGCACCCGCGCATGCGCAACCGCCTCATCATCATCGGCCTGGAGCCGACGCTGGCGGCCATGCTGGGCGGCGCTGACGGCAGCTACAGCGATGGCCGGCGCCTGCTGCGCCTGGTGGAGGACGATGCCGGGGCCGCCGCCGTGCTCGCGGAGTGGCGCGCAGCCGCGGACGGGCCAGCGTGACGGACGCCAGCCACGTCTCTGCCACGGAAACGCAACGGGCGCTGCGCAATGTCAGCGCCCTCACCCTGGCCAGCGTCGTCTCGAAGGGCCTGCTCTTCCTGTGGCAACTGGTGCTGGCGCGCTTTCTCGGCGATGCAGGCTACGGCATTTACGGCGCCGTGGGCGCCTTCATCGCCATTGGCGCGGCGATCAGCACCTTCGGCACAGGCCCCATTATCATACGCGAGGTGGCGCGCCGGCCGCGCCTGGCGGGCGACTATCTGGGCGTGACGCTGTGGCTACGCAGCGGCCTGGCGCTGCTGGCCTGGCTCCTGCTGAACACCCTCGCGCCGCTGGCCGGTTTCGACCTGGAAATCCGCAACCTGCTGGCGCTGGCATCCCTCAGCCTGCTGGTCGACACCTGGGGCAACCTCTGTTACGAGATCCTGCTGGCGCAGGAGCGTATGCGCACGTCGTCGCTGGTGACGGTGCTGCACATGCTGCTGCTGCTGGCCCTTGCCAGCCTGGCCCTGGCCAGCGGCGGCGGACTGGTGGGGCTGTACCTCGCGACCATCGCCGCCGGCCTGGCGCGCGCCGCCATGCTGTGGGCGCAGGTGCTGCGCAGCGGTGTGCGGCCCGCCCGCATGCGCGGCGACCTGCTGCGCAGCCTGCTGGTCGGCAGCCTGCCGCTCGCGCTCACCAGCTTCTTCTCCCTCGCCTGGCTCCACGCCGACAAGCTGATGACCGCGCGTCTGCTCGGCACGCAACAGACTGGCTGGCTGACCGCCGCCTTCGTCATCGTTACCGGCATGATCGAGTTGCTGGGCACGACCGTGCTGATGTCGCTCTACCCCATGATGTCGCGCTACAGCGGCGACACCCTGCACAACATCGTGCGTCGCCTGGCCTGGTTCACCCTGCTGGCGAGCCTGCCGCTGACCCTGCTGCTGTCCTTCTTCGCGCCAGACATCACCGTGCCGCTCTTCGGCGCGGACTTCGCCCCGGCGGCGGCCCTGCTGCGCATCCTGGTGTGGTACGCGCTGATCAGGCTGGTCGCCGACGTCTACATCCAGGCGCTGATCACCAGCAACCGGCAACGCCGCATGATGGTCGTGCGCGCCGTCGGCCTGCTGCTGAACGTCCTGCTCAACGCCATCCTGCTACCGCGCATGGGCGTCAACGGCGCCGCTATCGCCTCCCTGGTTTCGATGCTGCTGGCGCTGGCCCTGCTGCTCTACAGCTCGCCCGTGCCAGCCTGGCGCCCGCTGCTCAGGCGCAGCGCGCCGCTGCTCTTGCTGGCGCTCGTGATGGCCCTCGGCATGGGGCTGGCAACACAGCTCTGGAGCACGCTGGCCGGCATGATTATCGGCGCGCTGCTCTACCTGGCCGGCTTGACGCGCATCCTCGACGCCGGCGACCGCGCGCTGCTGGCCCGGCTGCGGCAGGCCCTGCCCTGGCCCCTGCGGGCGCGCGTCGCCCTGTCCGGCGCAGATGACGCAGATTGAGGCAGACCGTCTCAGTTCTTCTTGCGCTCCTCCGCCAGCGTTCGATAGACCGCCACCGTCGCCTCTGCCACGCCAGCATGCGTGAACTGCGCCAGCGCGCGTTCGCGGCCCCGTTGCGCCAGCGCCTGCCGCAGCGTCGCGTCATGTTGCAGCCGCGTCAGTTGCGCCGCCAGCGCCGCCGCGTCGCCTTCAGCGAATGTCAGACCGGCGTCCCCGATCACGCCGGGAATCGCGCCGCTGTCCGAGCCGACGACGGGCAGCGCGCTGGCCATCGCTTCCACCAGCACGCGCCCGAACTGTTCCTTCCAGTTGCGCCGCGTCACTGAGGGCAAGACCAGCGCGTCGATCTGATGATATTGCGCCGGCATGGCGACCGAGGGCAGCGCCGCGCAGAAGTCCACGCGCGCGCCCAGGCCCAGGCGCTGCGCCAGCGCGACCAGCTCAGCGCGCTGTGGCCCCTCGCCAACCAGGCGCAGTCGACTCTCGCCATCCAGCATGGCCAGCGCCTGCAAGAGGCTGTCCAACCCTTTTTCGGGCACCAGGCGGCCAAAGTAGCCCAGGGTGAAGGGTCGCGGCGGCAAGGGCGAATCCGGGGGTCGGAAGAGCTGCGGGTCGATGCCGAACTGCGGGATGACGCTCAGCGGCCCGCCGTAGCCCTTGGCGCGCAGGACAGCGGCGGCGCTCTCCGTGCCGGCGATGGCGTGGTCTACGCCGAGCAGCACGTAGCGCTCGCCGAGGCTGAAGGGCGGCGGATAGCGGCGCCGGATGTTCTGCCAGCTAAAGAAGAGCGCGCGGCAACCAGCCCGGCGCGCCAGCCACAGCGCCTGCCAGGTCGCCAGGTTATAGGGCTCCTCGTCGATATGCAGCACATCGGGGCGAAATGCACGCAACGCCGCTCCCAGCCGCGGATAGTGATGCAGGTGATAGTTGCCGTTGAGGCGTATGTCGGTGGTCTCGAGACGATAGCCGCTGGTATACAGCCGTTCCAGCCGCGTCGCGCCGCCGGCGTCGCGCCAGAGAGGCGGCACCAGCGTCAACAGCTCCACACCCAGGCGCGCAATTTCCTCCAGCTTGCGCTGATAGATGCCCACCAGACAGGCCTTGGAGAGCATCAGCACGCGCATGGGTCGGCCTTGCCTTTCAGCGCGGCCGCGGCGGCCGCAGCAGGCTGATGAGGATCGCCAGGGTGACCTTGACCATGTAGTAGACGCCGTCCAGGTAGCTGATGGACGAGCGGCCCAGCCGGCGCGGCTGCATCGTCACGGGCAGCTCCTGCTGGCGCAGCCCGTTGCGTTGCGCCAGCACGATGCCCTCTGGCTCCGGGTAATCGTGCGGATACTCCTGCGCGAAGAGCCGGATGGCATTGCGGTTGAAGGCGGCCAGGCCGGAGGTCGGGTCCGTGATGGTCTGGCCGATGAGGAGCGAAATGAGGCGGGAGAGCAGGAGGATGCCAAGGCGTCGACCCAGGGTAACGACCCTGGCGCTTACGTGGGCGCCGAAACGCGTGCCGGTCACGACGTCGCTGTCCCCCGCCTGCAAGGCCTGCTGCAGGCGCAGCAGGTCGCCGGCATCATGTTGGCCGTCACCGTCGCAGCGCAGCACAATCTCGTAGCCGTGCCGGTCAGCGTAGACGAAGCCGGTCTGCACGGCCGCGCCAATTCCCACGTTGTAGGGCAGCGTCAGCACCATGGCGCCAGCCTCGCGCGCGACCGCGGCGGTGTCGTCGCTGGAGCCGTCGTTGATGACGAGCAGATCGACTCCGGGCAGCTGCTGCCGCGCGCGCGTGACCACCTGGCCAATGTTGGCCGCCTCGTTCAGCGCCGGGATGACCAGCAACGTTTTGGGCCTTGCGCACTCGTTCATGCCCCTCCGGGCTTGCTCGCGCCTGATTCTGACCGCGTTGGCAGGGTGCGTCAACCGGGAGTGCACCCTGGCACCAGTCTTGCACCCCGGTTTGATTCCCGCTACCTTGTGCCTTACCCGGGAATTCAGGGTGATAAGAGGAGAGATGGCATGCGTCTGATCAGAATTGCACTTGCAGTTCTACTTGTACTGCTCTTTTCGGCCTCGCTGGCCGCGCAGGAGACAGGGCTGCGCATCGTCGCCAGCCACAGCATCGCCGCCGACGTACTGGCGCGCGTGGCCGGAGCGGACGCTGAAGTCACTTCCCTCATTCCCAGGGGTTCAGATCCCCACAGCTACCGCCCGGCACCCTCCGACCTGCGCGCCCTGGCCGATGCCGACCTCGTCTTCATCAACGGCGCCGGCTATGAGGAAGGCCTGCTTGCCGCCATTGAGCTCACGGTAGCCGAAGACGCGCTGTTCACGCTCTCGGACTGCGTGGCGGTCCTGCCAAGTGGTCATGAGCACGAGCACGAAGACGACGATCACGGCGACGAGGACGATCACGCCGATGCCGACCATGGCGACGAGGACGAGCACGTCGACGACGACCATGGCGATGAGGACGAGCACGAAAATGACGATCATGGCGACGAGGACGAGCACGAAGACGACGATCATGGCGACGAAGGCGAGCACGTTGACGACGACCATGGCGACGAAGGCGAGCACGAAGACGACGACCATGGCGATGAGGACGAGCACGTTGACGAGGTTCACGAAGGTGAGGAGGACGCTCACCACGAGGCAATGGAAAGCCTTTGCGAGCAGCACGAAGTGGAGCTGGGTGAGCGCTTCCTGACCCTGCCGGGCCAGGCCGGCCCCGGCCCGCTCTACAGCGTCAATTGCAGCGCGCTGCAGGGCTGCGACCCCCACGTCTGGCTGCTGCCGCGCAACGTCGCGCTCTGGACCCTGTTGGCGCGGGACGTCCTGGCGGCGCGCGACAGCGCAAACGCAACGGCCTATGGGGCGCGCAGCGACGCCTTCCTCGACGATATCGTCGCGCTGGAGCAGGAGCTGCTGCTGCTGGTTGCAGCGCTACCGCAGGAACAACGCGTGCTGATCAGTAACCACCTCACCCTGGGTTATTTTGCCGCCGGCTTTGGCTTTGAAACGCCGGGCAGCGTGCTGCCGGGCACCAGTACCCTGGCCGAACCGGGCGTGGCGCAACTCGCGGCCCTGATCGATCTGGTGCGGGAACACAACCTGCCGGTCATCTTTGGTGAGGCGACGTCCAGCAACGATGTAGCGCAACAGGTGGCCGCTGAAAGCGGCGCGCAACTGGTGCTCCTGCAACTGGAGTCCCTGGGTGAAGCGGAGGGCCTCGCCGGCACCTGGCTCGAGATGTTGCGTAACCTCGTCACAAGCATTGTGGCCTCCCTTGAGAGGGAAGACACAGCATGAGCGCCGGGTCGCCCTCACCGGCGGCGCTGGAAGTCTGTGAGCTCTGCGCCGGCTACCAAATGATGCCGCGCGCCATCGCTGACATTAACTTTATCGTCCAGCCCGGGGAGAGCGTCGCCATTCTCGGGCCCAACGGCGCCGGCAAGAGCACCTTGCTACTGGCCCTCGCCGGGCTGGTCCCCCACGAGACCGGTGAGGTCCGCGTGCACGGTCACGATTGCCAGCACATGAACGTGCAAATCGGGCTTGTGCCGCAGCGCAACGCCATCGATCCCAACTTCCCCGTCACTGTGGAAGAAGTCGTGATGATGGGCTGCACGCGCGCCAGTCGCTGGCTACCCTGGTGGCCGCAGGAGGCCCGGCGGCGCGCAAGCGAAGTGCTGGAAATGCTGGACCTCGAAAGTCTGGCCAAACGTCCCTTCAGCGCCCTCAGCGGCGGCCAGCAGCAACGCATTTTTATCGCGCGCGCCCTCGCCCAGGAAGCCGACATTTTGCTGCTGGACGAACCTTTCAGCGGCGTCGACGTGGCCGCCGCCTCGGAAATCACCGCGACACTCAAGTTTCTGCATAATCAGGGCCTGACATTGTTGATGACCACGCACGACATGGTGCGCGCCGCGCGCGACTTCAAGCGCATCCTGCTGGTGCGGCGCACCATCCTGGCTGATGGTGCGCCACAGGAAGTTCTCTCCGCGGAGCATTTGTTTGCGGCCTATGGCAAGACCGAGAACGTCTTCATGCGTAGCCGTGACGGCCGCGTCATCGTCGGCACGGGTTACTAAAGGATAGTCGCAAATGGATGGCATTCTCGCCTCCCTGCTTGAGCCGCTGTCCTACAGCTTTGCACAACGCGGCCTGCTGGCGCTGGTGCTGGTCGGCGGTCTCAGCGCGGTCGTCGGCAGCTTCATGGTGGCGCGTGGCCTGGCTTTCTTCGGCGATGCGCTCTCCCACGCCGTGTTGCCCGGCGTCGCAATTGCCTACACCACCGGCGGCGGCGCGGTGGGCAGCAATCTCTTCATCGGCGGGCTCGGCGCCGGCATTCTCACGGCGCTGGCCATCGTCCTGTTGACGCGTGACCGGCGCGTGAAGGAAGACACGGCGATCGGCATCGCCTTTGTGACGATGTTCGCGCTCGGCATCGCCATCATCAGCAGCCGGCCCAGCTACAGCGTCGACCTCGCGCACATCCTCTTCGGCAGCATCAGCGGCATCAGCGATTCCGACCTCGGTTCCATGGCCCTGCTCGGCGGGCTCGTGCTGCTGGTAGTCCTCGTGTTCTACAAACAGCTGCTGATCGTCTGCTTCGACCCCGAACTTGGTCGCGTGCTGCACCTGCCGGTCAACTTTCTGCGCACCCTGCTGCTGGTGCTCATTGCGGTGACCATCGTCGCCAGCATGCAGGCCGTCGGCGTCGCGTTGATGCTGGCCCTGCTGCTGACGCCGGCGGCGACGGCGCGCCTGCTGACGCAGCGCATGGCGCACATGATTCTGGTCGCCGCTCTACTGGGCTGCGCAGGCGGCGTGATCGGCTTCTACCTGTCCTGGGGGCTGAACATCCCGCCGGGCAGCGCCATTGTGCTTGAGCTGAGCGCGATCTTCGGGCTGGTATACGCAGCGCACGCGCTGCGCCAACGCCTGCGTCGCGGCAGTGGCCAGCGGCAGCCCGAAACTCCTCAGGACTGAAGCATTCGCCAGGTCGCTTGCCCTGGGTCGTCGTACTCAGTCGGTATCCGGCCGCACGAAACGCCCGCCGCCACGCACGCCGACGATCTCGCCATTTGAGTAGACCGTCGCGCCGTTGACCAGGGTGCGCGTCACCCGACCGCGAAAAGTCATGCCTTCGTAGAGTTTGTCGCTGGCGCGCGCCTTGCTGAAGAGCATGTCCTGGTGAATGGTAGTGCTGTCCGCCGGATCGTAAAGCACGATGTCCGCGTCGGAGCCGGGCGCGATGATGCCCTTGCGCGGGTAGATGCCGAAGCGTCGGGCGCCGTTGGTGCTGATGAGCTTCACCGCCTCGCCGACGCTCAGGCGGCCCGCCAGCGCAGCGTCCAACATCGCCGGCACCAGCTCCTCGACGCCGGGCGCGCCCGGAGGCACGCTCCAGATGCTCTCGCTGGCCCGCTCTTTCTCTTCGACCGTGAAGGGCGAATGGTCGGTAGTGACGGCCAGCAGGGTGCCGTCCGCCAGCGCCTGCCACAGCGCATCCTGGTCTGCCTGGCCGCGGATGGGCGGATTGATGCGCGCCCAGGCGCCGATGCGCAGGAAGTCCTCCTCGGTGAAGAACAGGTATTGCGGGCAAGTCTCGCCGCTGACGTCCGCGCCCTCCGCCTGGTGCCGGCGCAATACCGCCAGCGCGGCCCTGGACGTCACGTGAGCGATGTGCAGGCGGACGCCGGCTTCCGCGTTGAGTGTGAGCAGCGTGGCGATGGCGAGCGCCTCGACATGCGGCGGACGCGACTCGATGTGCGCCTGCAGGTCATTGCGGCCGGCCGCCTGCAACTGCGCCGTATAATGCGAAAGCAGCGCGTTGTCCTCCGCGTGCGCCACGCACAGCCTTCCCGTCTCCGCCACCAGCTGCATGGCTTGCAGCTGCTCAGGCGCCTCGGTCAGGCACAGCCCCTCGAACTCGTCATCGCGGCCCGCGGGCGCGGAGGTCATGAAGATCTTGAAGGCGATGGCGCCTTCCGCCGCCAGCGCGTGCACCTCGTCGCGTTGCAGCATGCCCGGCGCAGCGTAGAGGGCAAAGTTGACCCAGGCATCGGCGTCCGCCAGCGCCCTGCGTTGACGAAAGATGGCGGCGGTCGAGCAGCAGGGTTTTGAGACCGGCATCTCGAAGATAGTGGTCACGCCGCCGGCGGCCGCGGCGCGCGTCTCGGTGGAGAAGTCGCCGCGCTGCGGCCAGGCCGGCGCGCGGCAGTGAAAGTGAATGTCGATGGCGCCAGGCAGCACCAGCTGGCCGCTCGCGTCGATGCCTTCCGCGGCCTCGACTTCTGTGCCGCGCGTCAGCAGCGCAGCGATGACCCCGTCGCGGATGGCGACGTCGGCCGCGAGCGCCCCATTCTCCGTGATCACCTCACCATTGCGGATGACAGTGTCAAAGCGCACGTTGGGACTCCTTTACCGCTTGCCGCGCAATGGACTCACACGCCACGCTTTGCGCGCCGTGGCCAAACCGCGTTCGTTTCAGGATGCTGCAGGCAGGGATGCAAGATACTCGCCGTGGCGCGCCCGAAGACGGACAGATGCGACATCTTGCCCAGGCGATGACCTGATGGGAAACCGGACGTCAGATTCCCTGCACGGCCTTGTATTCTTCCAGTTCCGCCTCGGTGTAGACCTGCATCAACTCCAGCTCGATGCCGCCGGGCTCCTCTTCCAAAAAGGCGACCCAGCCTTCCGGGTGGACGTGGCTGCCCATCACCTTGCAGGCCGGACAGTCCTTCAGCGTAGCGCCGCGCTCCTGGGCCTCCAATAGCGCCGCCTCAATGTCCGGCACGGCGTAGCAAATGTGATGCAGGCCCTGCTGGCCGCGTTCCTTGATCCAGGCGTCATAGCGACCGCCTTCGTCCATCGACTGGCAGAGCTGGTACTCGACTCCGCCGACGTTGAAGAGGGCCACACGATTGCGCGACTTCTCGTAGTCCTCGATGCGGCCGTCGTGCCCCAGGCCGAGAAAGTCCTTGTATTGCTGCCATGCCGCCTGCGCGTCATGCACCGCGAAGGCCATGTGCTTGATGTAACGTTCCCCCGCCATTGCGTTCCTCCTGCCCCGATTCAGTCGTCCAGGTTAAACAGCCCCTTAAGGTTGACGCCGGCCGTAACCATGGGCGCAATGCCGCCCGCGGCCGAGGTCATCAGCACGGTGACGCCGGGCCCGTAGCCGTTGCGCGGGCTATCGCCCTGCCCGACGACGCCGACCGCGCTCGCGCCGCGTCGGTAGCCATGATTCCAGCTGCTGTCCAGCCCCGTCAGAGCGACCACGTCGCCCAGGCGCAGACCGTCGAGACCGGCCTCGGACAGCGCCGCGCGGTCCGCGCTCTGGATATGCAGCGAGCCACCCTCGCTGTCCAGGCCGGAGCCGGCGCCCAGCAGATGCGGCGGCACCGTGCCAACCACCGGCACCGCCAGCCGGCCCGCGTCGTCGCTGGTGACTTCAAGGCCGTCCAGCAGACCGGGCGCGCAACTCTTCAGTTTTACGTCCGGGTGATCCGTCAGTTGCAGTCCGACGCCCTGCGTTCGCACCACGATTTTGTCGCCGATGGCCATCTGCTCGCGGACTGCTCGCGGGAAATGCAGGATGACCTGGTCGGCAAAGCGGCCGGACTTGCCGGTCACCACGCCGCGCGCGCCCTGCGCCCCGCCAGACATCACGACGGCCACGTTGCCGACGCAGGAAAGGATGTTGAGGCCGCGATTGCCATTGTCATCGGCCAGCGCAATGCTGACGCCCGGGTGGACGCAGTCCGCCAGCCAGCCGAAGGCCGGATCGCCGACCGAGACGTTGTACACAATCCCGCCGAAGGCCGGCAACAGGAAGGGCTGGCCCTCCGCGCTCAGCTGGTAGGGCAGCGCGGGCAGACCGGGAAAGCCCGGCGAGGCGATCTGCCCCATCGCGGAGACTGTCACCAGGTGGTCGACATTGCTGCGCAGGTTCATGCCAGTTCCCGAATGTTCAGATAGCGGGCAATATTGGCCTGTGGGTCAATCACCCATTCGATGTCCGGTTCCGGACAGCTCATCAGGGCCAGCATGCCTGGACCGTGCCCGTTCATCACCGAGTCGCCGTGAATGCACAGGGTTATCGTGATTGCGCCCTTGCGATAGCCGCGGCCCCAGCGGTGATCCGCGTCCGGGATGGCGACCAGGTCGCCGAGGCGCATCTGGTCGATGCCCAGCTCGGCCATCAGCGAACGATCCCCCGACATGAGATCCTGGTCGACAAACTCGGAGTTCAGCTCTGCGCCCGAGCCCATAATGTGCGATGGCAAGGCCATGGTGACCGGCACGCGCAGGCGGCCGCTCTCCGCAATGCTGAGCGGGATGGCCTCGATGAGAGCCGGGCTGCACTTCTTGACCTCGATCTGCGGCAGGTCGCTGAAGGCGAGGCCGCGCCCCAGCGCCATGATCTGGATGTTGTCGCCGACGCAGAGCAACTCGTTCACTTCGGGCGCGAAGTCGACCAGCAGGCGCGCGTGCTCGCCGGTTACGATGCCCCCGGCGCCCGCTGCCAGGCCGCTGGTGACGCGCGCCCGGTTGCCAACGCAGGTCAGGTAGTGCATGGCGAAATCAGCCGGGCTATCCGGATTGTCGATGGAGACGCCCGGTTCCACATGGTCGCCGGCCCAGCCAAAGGCCGGGTCACCGACGCGCGCGTTGTAGACCACGCCGGCCATTCCCGGCAGCACGACCGAGCTGCCGCTGGTGTCGGCGATGTAACCCGGGTAGCGCAGGGAAGGCTGGGCTACCCGGCCGCTGACGGCGATCTGCACGAGTTGCGCGGCATTGGTCGCGGGGGGTGGCATCGGCGTGACCTCCTGAACGTGCCTCGCATCCTGTTTGACAGGTCTGGCCAGAATGCCTATACTCTGACAAGTCGCCAGTCGATTGTCGACAGCCAACCAGTGCCGGGAGTATAGGATGATGCTTCCTCGATGTCAAAGATTCAGCCATGCCTGACGCGCTCCCCGCACTCGGCCAGCTGCAGAACAAATCGCTGCGCGAGCACGTCGTCGATGTGTTGCACGATGCGATTCTCTCCGGCGACCTGCGCCCCGGCCAACCCCTGATCGAGACCGAACTGGCGGCGCAACTGGGCGTCAGTCGCGCGCCCCTGCGCGAGGCCATTCAAATCCTCAACAGCGAAGGTCTGGTCGAGACGATTCCCAGGCGTGGCACGCGCGTGCGCAGCCTGGATCGCAAGGACATCGTCGAGCTTTACAGCCTGCGCGGCGTGCTTGAGGCGCTCGCCATCCACTGCATTATCGACCAGAGCGATCCCTGCGATCTGCGGCGACTGGAAGCGATCTGCGAGCGCATGTTGCGGGCTGCCAATGATGGCCGCATGCGCAAACTCAACGAACTCGACCACAGCTTTCACGATACGCTGATCATCATGAGCGGCCACAGCCTCTTGCTGACGACCTGGAATCTGGTGGCGCTGCGCGTGCGCCGGGTGATGACCCTGCGCAACATGCGCAACAGCGACCTCCGCCTGGTTGCCTACAGTCACGTGCCCATTCTCAAGGCCATCCACGACCGCGACGAAACGCGGGCCACCGAGGCCATTCAGGCACATGTCGCCACCGGCCGCGACCTGATCGTCGAAGACCGGGAACCCGACGCGACGCCGACCCTATTGCCCCGTGGAGGGCAATGAGGGGGTGGGACTGTTGGCGTTGCTGGCGGGACCCTTGCGCCAGCCGGGACAGATCACAGCGCTGCGCTGATTACTGTAAAGGGAGAGAGACATGACCATACGTACGGCGGTAATCGGCGCCAGCTTTGCCCGCGACGCCTACCTGCCCGCCCTTGCCAACATTGAGGACGCGCAGGTCGTGGCACTCGCCAGCGCGCGCATGAGCAGCGCGCAGGCGGCGGCGGACCAGTTCGGCATCCCGCAGGCCTACGACGACTGGCGCCTCATGCTGGAACGCCACGAAGTCGACCTGGTCTGCATCGCCACGCCAACGGTCCAGCACGCGCCCATGACCCTGGCCGCGCTGGCGGCCGGGGCGCACGTGCTCTGCGAAAAGCCGATGGCCATGAACGCCGGCGAGGCGCAGTCGATGCTGGAGGCGGCCGAGGCAGCCGGCAAGCTGCACATCATCGGCCACGAATTGCGCTTCAACCCCAACCGCCGCCGTATCAAGGCCCTGCTGGACAGTGGTGAGCCCGGCACGATCCGGCACGTCAATATAAACAGCGTGAATCCCATGTGGGGCGACCCCGCCTCACGCCCGGCCGGCGACTGGTGGTCCCTGGCGAATATGGGCGGCGGCCGTCTCGGCGCCGCCGGCTCGCATGTGATCGACATGATCCGTTGGTGGCTGGGGGATATCGGCGCGCTCAGCGGTCAGGTCGCCACGATGGTGCCGCAGCGCATTGATGCAGCTACCGGCGAGGCCTGGCGGGCGACGGCCGACGACCAGAACAGCTTCATGCTGGAAATGCAAAACGGCGCGCTGGTATCAGTCTTTATGAGCGGCGCCGCGCGCCACGGCACAGGCAGCACGCTGTACATTTTCGGCAGCGAGGGCACGATCAGCCTGGCAGACGCCGACGAACGACTGCTCTTCGCCCGCGCCGGCGAGGACTATGTGGATCTCAGCGAAAGCGACCCCAATGCCAGCCTGCCCATGGTCAACAGCGGCATCTGGAACGTGTCTTTCGTCGCTTTAATGCAGGAGCTCTGCGCAGCCATCCGCGAGGGACGCGCCCTGCAGGCCGGCGCCACCTTCCGGGATGGCCTGCACTGTCAGATGGCGCTGGATGGCATCCGCCGTTCCTCGGCTGAACGACGCTGGCTGACCCTGTCTGCCGACTGAGTCAGCCCGGACATGAGTTGGCCATAAACTGGCCATGTTGGTTGGCCATGGCCATGTCACGGCCATAAACGGACACAGATTCGTCAGGCATAGATGACGTACTGTTGCAGGAAGCGCAACACGCTGGTGTAAAAGGCCTCGATGGTATCGGGCCGGCGCCAGCCATGCCCCTCGCCCTCGTAGACGTGGTATTCGTGCGGCACGTTGCGCGCGCGCAGCGACTCGACGATGGCGTCGGACTGGTTGCGCGGCACGACCTTGTCGACGTCGCCCTGGAAGATGGCGATCGGATCGACGAGTTTATCCGCGTGGAACACGGGGGAACGCTGGCGGTATATCTCCGCGGCGGCGGGCAGCGGGCCCAGCAGCATGTCCAGATAGCGCGCCTCGAACTTGTGCGTTTCCATCGCCAGGCTGAACTGGTTGGCCACGCCGTAGAGACAGATCCCCGCGCGGAAGAAGCCGGGATGATCCACCAGCGTCTGCAAGACGGTGAAGCCGCCCGCGCTGCCGCCCATGATGACCAGGCGTTCGCGATCCGCCAGGCCGCGGCCCGCCAGATACTCCGCGCCACTGAGCGCGTCCTCCACGTCGCAGATGCCCCAGTTGCCGTAGAGGCGCTGCATGTACTTGCGCCCGTAGCCGGTGCTGCCGCGATAGTTCACGTCCAGCACCGCGATGCCGCGCGTGGCGAAGAACTGGGCGCGCGCGTCATAGGCAGCGCTGACCTGCGAGGTCGGGCCGCCGTGCACCGTGACGATCAGCGGTGGCGACCCCTCGCCGCGGTAGCGCTCGCTGTGGGGCGCGTAGTACAGCCCGTGCACTTCTTCTTCATCCGCGCCGCGCCAGGTCAGGGCCTGCACCGGCGCCAGCTGCTGGCGGCCGGTGTTCTCGGTGGACGAGCGTCGCCGCACTTGCAGCGCGCCCCCCGCATCCAGGGTGAGGATGCGTGAAGGAATCTGCGCTGCGCTGGCCATGAGCGCGAGCGAATTGCCTTGTGCCGAGGCGGAGAGCTGGCCCAGGCTGCTGTAGTCATCCAACTGCGTAAGGCACGATTCGGCGCCGCTGGCCAGCTCGTAACGCCACAGGCTGAGGAAACCCCGTTCGTTGCGCAGGAAAAACAGCGCGGCCCCGTCATGCGACCAGGCGAAAACGCGCAGGCCCTGCGCCCAGGCCGGGCCCCCATGGTCAGCATCCGCCGTCGTCAGTTGACGCTGCGCCCCGCCCTGCAGGTCGTGCAGCCAAAGCTGACCTGTGTCGCTGACGTCGCTGACGAAGGCCAGCCAGCGCCCGTCCGGCGAAAACTCCGGCTGCAGAATAGCCGTGTCCTCGTCCCCGGCCAGCACGCAGGTGTCAACGCAGCGCGGCAGGCCCTGGTCATTCTGCTCCAGCGTGAGCAGGCGCAGGGACGTGCCGTCCCAGGGCATCTGCGGCTGGTTCCAGGTGATGCAGGCAATTGCCTTGCCATCCGGCTGCCAGGCCGGCTGCATGACGAAATCGCTGGCGGCGAAGAGTTTCGCGGGCCAGGCCTCGCCGGCGCAATCCACCAGCGCCAGGCCATCCTCGCCTTCATGACTGTAGACATAGGCCAGCCAACGCCCGTCCGCGGAGACGCGCGGCGCTGCTACTGCGCCAAAGCCCGGCGTGACGGCATGCGCCTCGCCGCCCGCCAGCGCCTGCTGATAAAGGCGCCCCTCCGGCCCGGCGAAGTAGACCTGACCGGCGGCCACGGTGAAGTCGCCGCCGCCGTAGCCCACCAGCGCGCGCACGGAGCGTTCGGCCGTCAGGTCGCGCGCGGCATCCTGCCCCTGCTGCGCGACGAGGACGCCCTGGGCGCCACGATTCTCCAGCCAAACGAGGGTATCGCTGGCCCCGTCCCACTGGACGTCAACCAGGCGCAGCCCGGCTGCCAGCGAGCCAGGCGTCAAGGGACTCGGCCAGGTACCCCAGGCGCGCAATTCCTGCTGCATGTATGATTCTCCCTGTTTGTGTTGCCTCAGGCGAAGATATCGCGCTCGGTCGCGATGCGCGCCTGCAGCGCCAGTTCACTTTTGGGCTCGTACTCAGGTGAAATGATCTCGACCAGCGTGCCCACCTCGGCCCAGTCATAGAGCGAGCGGGCGTTGTCATCGACCGACATGACGCAGCCGTAGGTGGCTGGCACACCCACGAGGCCATTGTTCAGGTACGTGCCGTTCGGCAGCTCCACGGCGCCGTGAAAGCCGTTCATGAGCCCGGGGCGCACTTCGTACACGCCCATGAACCAGTTCATCTTCCACTGACCACAGCCCTGTGCGCCGCAGAGATTAAAACTGCTGCCGTGCGCGATCTCGTCGTGCGTAAGGATCTGATAAATGCCGGGCGACGTGGGATTGCCCTCAATGCCCGTGGCGATGCTCCAGTTGAACACCGGCCGGCCGTTTTCGTAGGCTGTCAGCCGCTGGTAGGTCAGGTCGACAATGATGCGCTTGTTGACTACCGGGTCGAGCGGCACGGCCACGTCGCGCGAGGGCATCTTCAAGACATCGCCCGGGTATAGTTGGTTCAGGTCCCGGTCACGGTTCACTTCCTCGATGAGGAAGAAGGGGATGCCCGTCTTGCGCGAAATGAAAAAGCCGCGGTCGCCCCGTTGCACGGTGTAAAGCGAGGGACGGTAGCGCACGCGCAGGTGGACAACCTGACTGCGGCTGGCAATGGCCCGGCGCATCTTTTCCAGCGTGGCCACCTGGTCGAGGTAACGCGGATCAGGCGTCCCGGGCGGGTTGAGCGAGTTGTTTTGCGCGTGGAAAAAGGGGATGAAAGTCTCCTCGCGCAAGGTCAGCCCGAATTCATCCACCTCGATCCAGGAGACGAAGGTCTCCGGCGTAGTTTCCCAGACTAGCGACTTGTCGTTATAGGGATCATAGCCAACCATCTGGAAGGGCTGCTGCACCAGATCGCGCACCGCTTCCAGGTAGGGCGCGGGATCGATGACGTCGGGCACCAGCGGGCGGGTAATCAGATCCAGCTGACGGCGGCGCACGATTTCGGCAGTGTTGCCGGTCAGGACAGACATCGTCTGGCCGACTTCCAGCACCTTGCCGACGCGGCCGCGGACGCCCGTCAGCTGCCGGTTCTCCAGGCTGTAGGCGGCGTTGGCCGGGGGGACATCCACTTCGTTCACCAGGTCCAGCAGGAAGGTCTGCGCCCGCAAGTAGTCGGTCTCTATCTCCGGCTCGACGTCCCAGCCGAAGGGGATACCGGCCAGGCCCACGGCGCGCGCGGCCGCGAGGGCCTGTTCGCTGTTGAGGCGCATGCCGAGGTCCGCCGGAGTCGCTTCCCAGTAGCGGTCCACATCCACCAGGCGCAGCAGCACGTCCCTGCCCCAGCCGTAGAGCAGGGCCTCCTCCGCATTTTCCAGGGTCATTCCGCCCACGTAGACGCCGGACACCCACACACCAGGGAAGATGCGCCCCTGCACCAGATGCATGCCGGCGAAGACCAGCAGGACGACAACGAGCACTACAGTCGCGAAGGCCAGCAAAACGCGCGTGTTGCGCAGATGCCACAGGCCGTCGCGCAGGGGCAGCAGCGCCTGTTGCAGACCTTGCCTTAGCTGTGGCACATAGTCGGTGGAGACCGGCGACCCGTTCGCCGCGCGCTGCCGACGGCGGCGCTGCCGGTCACGGGCGCGGCTTGCGGGCCGGCGCCGGCGCGGCTGTAAAGTTTCTTCCACTGCTACACAGCCTCCCTGTTGTGCGCTGGACGACCGGGATGCTGCTTAAGTATACATGAAGTTCAGCGCGCCTCGCTGAGATAATCGCGACGCGGCGGCGAAAAGACATCGATGGCGAGGGAGTCGACCTCAGCCCGGGCACTGTGCATTACGCCGCCGGGGATGGCATAACTGTCGCCCGGCTGCAGCAGCCGCGTCTCGGAGCCGATCGTGATCTGCAGGCGTCCGAAGACGAGGTAACCAACCTGGTCGTTGCGGTGGCTGTGGGGCGGAATCTCCGTGCCGCGCTCCAGCAAAAACTCGCAGAGCATGGCTTCGTCGGTCGTCGCCATCGTGCGCCGCCGCAGACCGGCAGCCATTTCAATTTGCCCGACATCGCCGGGAGTTACAAAATAGCCCATGGACCAATTCTCCCTCAGTCTGACATACAGATTATGCCGCATGGCCAGCGCCACGGCTACGGCCAGGCCCTGCTACAATGGTTCGCAGCAGCCGATGCTACAGGATACTCCATGTTCTGGCCGCAAAAACCTCTCATCCTTGAGCTCAACAGCCGGGTCTGGCTGCGCACGCTCGGGCAGGGCTGTGGCCAGGCGCTCACCCTCGCCCAGGTACCGGAAGAGACGCTCGACGAACTGGCCGAGCTGGGCGTCAACCTGCTGTGGCTGATGGGCGTCTGGACGCGCAGCCCGCGCGGGCGCGAGCTGGCGCTTGAGATGCTGCCGGAATATCGGGCGGCGTTGCCGGATATCACTGAAGAAGACGTGGTCGGCTCGCCCTACGCCGTTTACGACTGGCAGGTCGCGCCGCAGCTCGGCGGACGCGCTGCCCTGGCCGAACTGCGTCAGCGTCTGCGCGCGCGCGGCATCGGCCTGCTGCTGGACTACGTGTCCAACCACGTGGCGCGCGATCACGCCTGGCTGCAAGCGCAGCCCGACTGGTTCATTCAGGGCAGCGAGCGCGACCTTGACGAGCGCCCTGGCGACTTTTTCGCCGCGGAAACGCAAACGGGCCGGCGCATTTTTGCGCACGGCCGCGACCCATGGTTCCCAGGCTGGACGGACAGCGCGCAGGTCCACGCCTTCAATCGCGACTATCGCAAGGCTGCGGGCGACGTCCTGTTTGACCTCGCCGCGCAGTGCGACGGCCTGCGCTGCGACATGGCCATGCTGCTGCGCACTGCCGTCTTCGCCGACACCTGGCGCGGTCATTATGACGAGGACGCCGTGCCGGAGACGGAGTTCTGGGAGGCGCTCATCCCGCCCCTGCGCGCCAGCTATCCGGACTTCCGTTTCATCGCCGAGGTCTACTGGGACATGGAAGTCGACATGCTGCAGCTCGGCTTCGACTTCTGCTACGACAAGAGGCTTTACGATGCGCTGCTGCACAATGACCTGCCGCAGTTGGGCACGCAGCTGGGCGCCGGAGTGACTCATCAGCAGCGGCTGCTGCGCTTCACCGAGAACCACGACGAGCAACGCGCTGCCAGCGCCTTTGGCGAAACGCGCAGCCGCGCCGCGCTGGCGCTGGCGGCCACCCTGCCCGGCGCGCTGCTGCTGCATGGCGGCCAGCTGGAGGGCCGGCGCATCAGGTTGCCGGTGCAGCTGGCGCGGCAAGCGCAGGAGACGCCATTGCCTGGGCTGGAGGCCTTTCAGCGCAAGCTGTTGCGTGAGCTGCGCGCCAGGCCCTTCCAGCATGGCAGCTGGCGCCACTTCGACGCACTGCCCCTGCATCAGGGCGACGAGAGTTGCGCCAGCCTGATCGTGCAGGGCTGGGCCACGCCGGATGACTGGCGCCTGATCGCCGTCAACATGAGCGATGAACCGGCTCGTGGACGGGTGCCGCTGGACGCCTGGCAGGAGATCGCGGAGAGCGACTGGCTGCTGGAAGATGTTTTCGATGGCGCCCGTTACCCACGCGCGGGCGGTGAGATGTCGCAACAGGGTCTTGGCATCGTGCTGCCGCCCTGGGGGGCGCATCTGTTCCGCTTTTTGCGCCAGTGAACAATACAGCTGCGACCCGCGGCCCGCGCCTGGCGCTGCTGCTGAGCGGCAGCTGCACGCTCTTCTGGCTCGCGCTGGAAGACCAGGCGCTGTGGCCGCCGCTGGCGCTGGGCGCGGCCCTCGCCAGCCTGCTGACGCTGCACTTCCTGCTCGGTCGCCTGCGGGGCCATAAGCCCGGCCCGGGCGGATCATCGGCCTCGGATTTGGCGGCGGCCTGCTGGCCGGGACGGGCGCCTGTCTCTGCGCCGTCGGCCTGATGCTGTTCAAGAACGTGCGACACGCCCACAGCATCCCGGACTTCCCGGTCGACCGCTTGCTGGCGACCCTGCAGCTCGCGCCACAAATGGCCCTCAGCTTCGCCCTGACCGGCCTCGGCATCGGCCTTGTCTGCCTGCTGCTGCGCGAGAGGGTGCGCTTGTCTGCAGCGGGTGAGGGCAAGCAAGAGACATGAATCCCGATCTGCGCGACTGGCTGTGCCAACAGCTGCGGCCCCTGGTGGATGTGCGCTCTTGCGGGCCGCCGCCGCTGACGCTGTCAGGCGAGCGCGCGGCCGCGCCGGCCCTGTGCATCGGCCTGTGGACGGGCATTCTCATCCACGTGCACTACCTTGACGCGGAGCCGGGCAAGCGGCAACTACGGCGCATGCTGCAACGCGACGAGGAGGCCAGCAGCGCCTCGCTCTTCCTGCTCGCCCCGGCCCTCGCGCCACAACCCGACCAGCGTTTCGTGCCGCCGGACTGGCTGCTGGCCCTGCACAGCCTCGGCAACGAGCGGATCTACGTTTGCGCCGCGCCAGGCCGGACGCCGGGCGTGCAGCCCGTGCATCTGGAGCCGCTGGAGGGCGGACAGCGCCACGTCGCGCGTTACGGGCCGCAACTGCTGCCGCGTCGACTGCACGCCGGCCGCGTCAACATCCGCAGGCGCAGCATCCGTGGCTTCTGGAACATCGCGCACTTCGGCGCGGAGGCCTTCTGGCAGCGCGAGACAAACGATCGCTTCGCAGCGCCCCGTGATTCTGCTGGCGGGGCGCCACAGCTGCCGCCTGATCCGCAGGCCCGCGCCGAGCGCGAGCTTGAGCGCTGCTACACGCTGCTGGGCGTGACGCTGGACGCCGGCCATGAGCAGGTGCGCGAGGCCTTTCGGCGCCAGGTCTTCGACGTGCACCCGGATGTGAGCGCCCTGCCGACCGCGCTGGCCGAGGAACGTTTCCGCGCCGTGGCCGAAGCCTGGGATCACATCCGAGCCGTGCGGGGCTGGCCCTGAGCGGCGCAGTTGCACCGCGCGGCTGCGCTATACTCTGCGCCGGAAGCGTGACGAGGCGCCCTTGCCATGACAGCTGCGATGGACGCGGACGAGGTACTGCGGCAGCGCGACTGGTCCGAGGATGAGTTGCGGGCGGCGGGTTTTCGCTTCTGGCTGCCGCGCAAGCGCCTCGTGATGGCGCGTGAATTGCGCGCGGCGCAGACGGTGATGAGCAACTCCGGTCCGTTGCAGGCCCTGGCCGGCGACATGCTCTGCTATCGACCGGAGGACCCGGCGCAAACTGGAGAAGGGGAGCGTTGGCCGGTGCGCCGCGAGCTCTTCGAACGCGTCTACCGGCCCTGGGACGAGGCGCTGCCGCAGCTGGCAGGAATTGGGGCGCTGCAGCAGGCCGGCTGCCAGCCCTGGTACAAATTTCGCGGCGTGTGGGCCTTACGTTTGCAGGCGGCGCGGCGCGTCCAGTCGCTGGAAAGCGCGCAGCCAGTCACCGTAACTGCCGGCAACTGGCTGCTGATTGGTCTGGCGGGTGAACCCTGGCACATGGATGACGCGACCTTTCACAGTCGCTATCACCCGCCCGGGGATGCGGAGTCGCAGGCCTGATCAGCTCTCCTCGTCCGCAAGGAAGGCCTGCCAGTCGCCGTGCATGCCGCTTTCGGCGACGCCGTAGTAGATGCGCATATTGCCGCTTTTGCGCTGGGCCAGATCGAAGCGCGTCTTGCCCTCGCGCTGGTAACGGCGTACCAGGCCGATATCACCCTGCCACTGTACGTCGCGCGCGCGCACAGGGTTGGACTCGCGCCGCGTGATGGCATAGTGCCACAGCCGGCGCGCCGACGAGCGCGTGACATTTTTGACGATGTTGCCATTGCGCAGGTCGCGCAGCACATGATAACGCGTATCGTTGCGCAGCTCGGTGCCAATGATCTCGACGCCGCCGCGCGGTGGTTTGATGATTCCGTCCGCTCCCCGGGACTCCGCAGCAGATTCAACAGACTCAGTCGGGGCGGCGCCGTTGCCGGATGGAGCCGCCTTGCGACGGCGCGAGGGCGCCGGGCGAGGCTGCGCAGGCGGCGCAGCGGGCGCAGGTTCAGGCTGCGCTGCGGGTGCAGCTGCCTGCTGCTGTTGCTGCGGGAGCTGGCGCACGAGGTTGACGATCTCGTCGCGCACTGCCAGGCTGGTTTCGACATCCGAGCGCACGTAAATCCTGGAGTCTTCAATGGCGTAGGGCTTGTCCTCGCCACGCGGCACGCGCATGCGCACGACCTTTTTGCCCTGGCTTTCGAGCGCGTCGATTTCAACCTTGAGCTGCGGCGTCAGCATGCGGCTGATGGCCTCTGACAGCGCCCTGGTGCTTTCAGTCACGCGACTCACGCCAACGGGTTCCTTTTTGCCATCGGCGCTGACGCCCACCCAGACGGTGCCGCCGTTGCCATTGGCGAAGGCGCAGACGTCGGCGATGATGTTGTAGAGGCGGCCGCCGCGCTTCGTCATCGTTTCGTGGAAGGACTGGATCACGCTGCTGCCTTCCTCGCGCGCCAGGCCGACGTAGTCGTAGGTCTTGCGGCTGACCGTGTAGGGTCGCGAGCGCGAGAAATCATCGCTGCGGAAGAGCTCCAGCAGGGCCGCGAAAGAGCGTTCCGGCAGCTGCACTTCCGTCACGCGGTCGCCGACGCCCAGGTTGCGGTTGCGCTCCCTGCCGCCGGCCCCGACCAGGCGATGCGCGTCCGAGCCCTGGATGCAGCGCATGCGTCGCGGATACTCCGGCTTGGTGCCGGAGAAGAAGCGCTGGGTGCTACCGCGCGCCTTGCTCGTCAGGTCGGTCACCTCGAGCGCGTGCAGATTTGAGTCCTGAGTGTAGGCGATACGCGTCTGGCCGCCGAAATCCACGCCGCGCATGGCCACGCCGTGCGTACTGTTGACGTGGGCCGCGATGCAGATGCCGCCGGAGTCGTTGATGACGCGATAGGCGCTGAGCACGTCGGCGGAGGCGCCCACGCGCGAGGAGCCGGACTCCAGCACCTCGGGCGGCACGTTCAGGCTTAGCAGCGCGTGCTCGATCTGACGCAGGGGCGTGTCCGGCGCGAAGACGCCGATGATGTGAAAGCCGAGCGTGGCGGTGAACTCGAAGCCCGGCAGCACGAGCATCTTGTCGAGCAAGCGGCGATAGTCTGCCAGCTTGCGCTGCTCGGCGTCCTGGGCGCGGCCCAACTCCTCCAGCCAGGTGAGCTGCTCGATCTCGCGCATCATGGCGGCGTAACCGCCGATCGTATTGTGGTCGGTAAAGGCGATGACATCCAGGCCGCGGGTTTCGGCCCGGCGCAGGATGTCCAGGGTGGATATTGCTTTTTCCTGATAGTCGTCGGAAGCGGGGGTGTGCAGGTGCAAGTCAGCGCGATACCACTTCATCTGCGCTTTTTTTCTGGAAGCCAACTGGTTCGTCTCTCTCGTTGCGACAGGCGTTAAGCTCAACGCAGCGTCTTCGGATTCGTTATTCGGACAGAATGAGGGATGCGTCAGGGAAGCCGGGACGCGAACCGGCGCGCGCATCCGCCGCGCAGGGTCGCGCGTTCACAGTATAGCGCAAGCCACGCGTTGCGTCACTGGTCACCAAGGCAATATACTTGAACCGGTCAGCAAATGAGACCAAACGGAACTGGCACATTGGAGTTTGCCTGGCAACTGGTTGACAGTTACACACCGATGTCTTCAGGGTCGAGGTAGTCGTTCTGAAGAGCCTTACATGCGTCCTGAAACGAGATATCCAAATCGACGAGATCGACTTCCAGGTCCTTGCTCTCTCGTCTCAACTTCGCTTCGGTTGAATTGTACAGGTCGGACACTTCATGGTCCAGGAAGTAAAGCATCCGCCGCCTGAGTTCCTCGTTCAGTTTGATGAGGCCCAAGGTCCATGCGCCTCGCCAGCATATTCTTGTGGAGTTAAATAACTGTGGAGAGGTGCCGTCCATTGTACGCTCCGTTTCTCCAAGGTTCGCAGTCGCTGCTGTCGCCTGCGTGCAAAAACGATATGATGGACACCTTGATAGGGCAAGCTACCAATGTGCGGTCGAGCTACCAATCCCATGGAATACATGCCGATATTTCTGTCCAGACCCTGGTCAGAACATCTCGACAAACTCGCACGAAGCGCGGAACAATCGCTCCTTATTGTTTCCCCCTTCATCACACGCCAGCCACTCATGCGTATCGCGTCACTGTTGCATGAGCGCACATACCCTCCGCAAACTCTGATCCTGACAAATCTGGGAAATGGCTACCGTAGTGGCGACTCCTTAAATGTCGCTGCGCTGATTGAGTTCGCTGACGAAGTCCAATCTGCGAGCGTTACGCATCTGTCTTCCCTGCACGCCAAGGCCTACATCGCGGATTCGCACGCTGCCATTATCACGTCAGCTAATTTGACGCATTACGGGCTCAACAAGAATCTCGAGTATGGCGTGCTGTTCCACGACGAACCTTCCGTAAACCATCTGAGAAATGAGTTCGAGGGATATGCCTCACAGGGCACCATGTTTCCACGAGATACCCTCAGCAGAATCGCACTGGAGTCGGAGCAGTTGAACGCCGCCCGAAAAGAGGCACAAGGCTCAATCAACCAGGAAGTGAAGTCCAGGATAAACAAACTGGAACAAAAGTTAAAACTCTATGAGGCGCGTGCTCAAGGTAACTCGACCAACGGGATTCTCGCGGACGCCATCCTATTCTTGCTAAAGCAGCACGGACCACTTTCAACCGTCGCGCTACATCCCCGTATTCAAGGTCTTCACCCCGACATTTGCGATGACACTATCGACAGGGTGATCGGCGACGTCCACTTCGGCAAGCGATGGAAGCACTACGTGCGCAACGCGCAGCAAGGCCTGAAGCGGCGCGGCCAGATCGAACTTCTCGCGGACGGGCGCTGGAGCCAGGTTGGCTAACCCGCCAGCGCGTCACCCTGCCACCAGCGACGCGGCCAGCACATCGTCGACGCGCTCGGCGAGTACGAACTCCAGCGACTCGCGCACCTCGTCCGGCAGGTCGTCGAGGTCGTTCTCGTTTTTGTGGGGGATGATAACGGTGGCCACGCCGAGGCGGTGTGCAGCCAGCACCTTGTCCTTGATGCCGCCCACCGGCAGCACCTGACCGCGCAGGGTGATTTCGCCCGTCATGGCCACTTCGCTGCGAACCGGCCGTCCGGTCAACAGTGAGGCCAGCGCCACGGCCATGGTCACGCCGGCGGAGGGACCGTCCTTGCGCACGGCGCCCGCCGGCACGTGCAGGTGGATGTCGTTGCTCTCGAAGAGCGCCGGGTCAATATCCAGCGTTTCCGCCTGCGAGCGGATGTAGCTCAGCGCCGTGAGCGCGCTCTCCTGCATCACCTCGCCCAGCTGGCCGGTGTACTGGAAGCCCTTGCCGCCGGGCATGCGCGCCGCCTCGACGAAGAGCACCTCGCCGCCCACCGGCGTCCACGCCAGGCCGGTCGCGACTCCGGGCTTGTCGGTGCGTTCGGCGATCTCCTCGCGCCAGCCGTGACGCGGCTTGCCCAGCAGTTCGCGCAGCAGCGTTTCGTCGATCTGTACACAATCCTGCTCGCCCTCCGCGATGCGCGTGACCACCTTGCGCGCGGCGCGCCCGATTTCGCGCTCCAGGCTGCGGACACCGGCCTCGCGCGTGTAATCGCGGATGAGTTGCAAGAGGGTCTCGTCGTCGAAGGCGATCTCGGAGCGGCGCAGGCCATTTTCACGGATCTGGCGCGGCACCAGATACTGACGCGCAATTTCGGCCTTCTCCTGCTCGGTGTAGCCGCTTAGATGGATGATCTCCATGCGGTCGCGCAGCGGCCCGGGGATGGGCTCCAGTTCGTTGGCGGTGGTGATGAAGAGCACCTCGCTCAGGTCCAGCGGCACGTCCAGATAGTGATCACGAAACTCATGATTTTGCTCCGGATCCAGCACCTCCAGCAGCGCGCTGGCGGGGTCGCCGTGAAAGTCGCGCCCCAGCTTGTCGACCTCGTCCATCATGATGACCGGATTGATGGACTCGACGCGGCGCAGGGTCTGGATGAGGCGACCGGGCATGGCGCCGACGTAGGTGCGCCGGAAGCCGCGAATCTCCGCCTCGTCGCGCACGCCGCCGAGGCTCATGCGCACGAACTCGCGCCCCATGGCGCGCGCGATCGAGGCGCCCAGCGAGGTCTTGCCCACGCCCGGCGGCCCGATGAAGGCCAGGATGGCGCCCTGGCGGTCGCGGCGGATGTGGTCCTGCGGCTCATCCGCTTCCTGCTCTTCGGCGCGTTCGGCGCGCAGCTTGCGCACGGCCAGGTATTCGAGGATGCGCTCCTTGATGTCCTTCAGACCATAGTGGTCCTCGTCCAGCACGGCGCGCGCGTTGCCGATGTCGAGCTTGTCCTCGCTGCGCTGCGACCAGGGCAGGCTCGTCAGCCAATCCAGCCAGGTGCGGATGACGCCGTATTCAGCAGCGGCCGTCGGCAGGCGCGAGAGTCGCTCCAGCTCGCGCAGGCCTTCCTTCTGCGCCTCCTCCGGCATGCCGGCCGCCATGATGCGTTCGCGAAACTCCTCCACCTCCACGGTCTGCTCGTCGCTCTCGCCCAGTTCGCGCTGGATGGCCTTCAGCTGTTCGCGCAGAAAGTATTCGCGCTGCACCTTCTCCATGCCGGATTGCGCCTCGGTCTGGATCTTGCGGCCCAGCTCCAGCACCTCCAGTTCCTTGCCCAGCAGGGCCATCAGGTGGCGCAGCTTGCTTTCGAGCGAGTCGATCTCCAGCAAATTCTGGGCCTCGTCCAGCTCGATGCGTACGTAGGTGGCGATGGCGTAGACCAGCTGCAGCGGGTCTTCCATGTTCAGCGCGGAGGAGATCAGCTCGCCGGGGATGCTGGGCACCAGCTCGGCCATGCGCGTGAACTGGTCGACGACGTTGCGCATCAAGGCCTCCAGCTCCAGCTCGTCGGCGTCCTGCTCTTCCGGGATTTCGCTGACGGAGGCCTTCAGCCAGGGATCCTCTTCCACGAAGTCATCGATGCGCAGGCGCGTCAGACCCTGCACCAGCAGGCGCAGCGAACCGTCCGGCGAGCGCGACATACGATGGATGGAGGCGCGGGTGCCGACGCGGAAGACCTCGTCCGGCCCGGGCGTTTCGTTGTCCGGGTCTTTGGAGGCGACGAGGCAAATCACGCGGTCGCCATTGACGACGCTGTCGACCAGCTTCATGCTGCGCGGCTGGCCCACGGTGAGCGGCACGGCCGTCTGGGGGTAGACCACCATGCCGCGCAGGGGCAGCACCGGCAGCTCCAGCGGCTGCAGCGCTTCTTCTTCCGCGGCGTCATCCGGCGCTGCCGCGACGCCGTTTTCTTCAGCGAGCCCGGTCGTTTCGACCGGATCGTCGCGTTCCACGATGGGTTCGTTCATGCTGTCGTCCAGGTCCTCAACAAGGCTGTGCCATGGCACAGTACCTGAACATTAAGGCACGGGGGAGTTAATCCCGCGTTGGAATCCGCAATTCTTGTACGATTCCAGGAGGGCACCATGCGGCCGGATTACCAGTCGCCGGCGTAGGCCACGCTGTAGGGCTGCAATTGCTGCGCTGTCCAGGCGTAATGCAACTCGACCAGCTGGCGCAGATGCAGCAAATCGTGCGCGACCCATGCCGCCAGCATGTCGCCGGCATGAAAGCGGCCGCCCCCGGGGGCCGGCTCCGACCTGTCCAGGTCCGACGCTCGCAGCGCTTCCAGCGAACGCAACCAGTCCAGCGAGTCGGCGCGCAATGCGCTGAAGCGATCCAGCGATTCTGCCAGGTCGCGCTGGTTGTACTGCCGCTCGTGCACCCAGGCGCCGGGGTCAATGGGCGGCCAGGGCTCGCCGGGACGATGCAGGAGGTAATCCAGGCGCGTGCGGAAGTCCGCGCACTCTTCATCCGCCAGGTGGTTGATGACCTCCAGCAACGACCAGGAATCGGCGTCCGGGCGCCAGCGTGCCTGTACCATTGCCACGCCCGCGCAGAGCTGGCGGATGCTGTCGGCCTGGGCGGCCAGCTGCGCAATGCGCAGGGGATCAGGCATCGCGGCCGCGAAGTTTGTTGATGCGCGCACGGATGGCAAGATGCAGCGGTTTCTGACGCGCCTTGCGCCGTTCCTCAGCGGCCTCGCGGGCGAGCCGGGCTTCTTCCTCGGCGTGACGGGAGGCCCGCTCCTGATCCGCGGCCAGCGCCAGACGCGCTGCAAAGACTTCCGCGCCACCGCGCCGCCGGTAGAGCAGAAGCGCGACAGAGGCGAGGAAGAGCAACCCGACCAGGGTCTGGTTGACGTTGAGCGTGTTGATCAGCACGACCTCGACGCGGATGAATTCCAGCAGGAAACGCGCGACAGAATAGAACGCGAGGTAGACGAGGAAGAGGTCGCCGGGCAGCCGCCGTTGCCAGCGCCGATAGAGGTTGAGCAGGATGAAAAAGCTCAACAGGCTCCAGAGCGATTCGTAGAGGAAAATGGGATGAAAGCCGGTCTCCAGCGGATACTCGACCAGGCTGCGGTAGGGCTCGATGCGGCTGGCGGCGTCAATGCTGATACCCCAGGGCAGGTCGGTAGGCGTACCGTAGAGCTCCTGGTTGACGAAGTTGGCCCAGCGTCCGATCGCCTGGCCCACGGGGAGCGCCACGGCGGCGATGTCCAGCCAGGGACCGGGCATGAGGTTGTTGCGGCGCAGGTAGATCCAGACGCCCAGCAGGCCGCCGCCGACCGCGCCGAAGATGCCCAGGCCGCCACTCCAGATGGCGATGGCGCCGCTCTGCATGTCGAAAAAGTTCTGCAACATCCAGGTCGTGGTGATGCCCTGGTCGACCAGCGCGGCCGGCGGAAAGAAGACGAACCACAAACGCGCGCCAATGATGGCCGGGATAATGGCCCAGGTCAACGCCCCCCAGATGTGCTCCGGGTCGCGGCCACTGCGCCGGGCCAGGCGCGCGGCCACGTTGGCCGCCACCAGCATCGCCACGACGAGAATAATGCCGTAGTAGCGCAGCTGAACGCGGTCGAACAGGACGATCAGCTCTCGCTCAAATTCCATCAGCCAACTCCCTCAACGTTCCCGTCGGTAGACCAGCCACAGTCGTTGCAGCGCGGTCAGATTGGTGCCCAGGGCCAGCAGCCACAGTCCGGGCAGCAGCAGCGCCGGAATCAACAGCGCCAACAGTAAAACGACAGTGCGCTCCAGGCGCGTAAACAGGCCGTCCCGCAGCGAGATGCCTGCCTCGCCGGCGCGGGCCCGGACATAGCTGACGCCGAAACTGCCAACCAGCGCGAGCAAGGCCAGCGCCAGGCCCTCCATCTGCCCCAGCCCGGCAAAATAATACCCCAGCGCCGCGAACAATGCAGCGTCCGCATAGCGGTCCAGCGTTGAATCGAGCACGCCGCCGAATGCATCGCTGCGCAATGCGGCGCGCGCGACCGCGCCATCCAGGGCGTCCAGCGGCAGGCTCAGCAGCAACAGCAAGCCGCCCTGCTGCAGCTGCCCGTCCGCGATGAGCAGCGCCGCCAGCAGCGTCAGCAGCAGCCCGGCGATGGTGATGGCGTCCGCGGAGACGCCCCGACGATGCAGTGCCATGCCCAGCTGCGCCAGGCGCCGACCCGTCAAACGGCGAGCGCGCCCGGTCAGCGTGTCGGGAGCGCTGCTCACAAGACGCTCTTGCCTTTCACGCGCGCCATCGCTACACTCGCGGCAATCGGGGCGTGGCGCAGCCCGGTAGCGCGCACCGTTCGGGTCGGTGAGGTCATGGGTTCAAATCCCGTCGCCCCGACAAGGATCCCGCACTTCAGGTGCGGGATTTGTCTTTGTCGGCCATGGTAGTCGAAGCGCTGCGCGAGGTACAGGCCGCGTCGCCTCGCCCTCAGCCCGCCAGGCGCGCGCGCAGGCCCGTCAGGTCGAAGCAGGCCTGCTGGTTGCCCTGCATCAGCTGCGTGGCCAGCGCCATGGCCTGCGCCTCGCACAGTTCGCCCTCGTCAATCTCGGCCTGCAGGGCGCGCGTCAGTCCACGCCGGGCCTGCTGCGCATAGGCCACGACGCAGTTGGGCCAGGCAGTGTCGCCACCAAACAGGAAAATCTTGTTGACGGGGACGCTGTGAATCATGCGCCGCAGGAAGTCGGCGCTGCTGTGCGGGTCAATGCTCCAGGCCCAGCACATGTCCACCCACACATTGGCATAGTGTTTGGCCAGCGCCGCCAGCTCGGCATCATAAGGCCAGCCACTGTGCATCAGCACGAAGCGCGTATCCAGATGCGCAGCCAGCAGCGCGCAAAGATTGCCGGGGCGGATGAAATCCACCGGCATGCGATTGTTGCCAGCGTAATAGCCGGTATGGATCTTGAGCGGCAGATTGTGCTCCGCCGCCAGCGCCGCCCCGCGCTCCAGGCACCAGTCGCCCAGACAATTGCGCTCCGGCACGTCCAGCGCTGCGCCGCGCAGGTGTTTCGTCAGCACCGGCGCGACTTCCTCGCGCGAGCGCGAGCGCCAGCGGAGTGTGCGTTCGTAGGCATGCTGAGTCTTGACAGCGACGGCCAGCGGACCGTACTTGGCGAAGAGCGCCGCCATGGCCGAATCGAGGCTGGCCAGATCGCGGACTTCAATGTCCGTCTCCGCCGCCAGGGCCTGCGCATCGAAGCGGCCCGAGGCGAAGGCGACGAGCGAGAGATCGTAGAGGAAGAAGCCGGGGCCGGACTCATCCGGCGCGCAGGCCCACTGCATGTCGTCGGTCTGCACGTGGTCGAGCCGCCCGCGCTCGCGCAGGATGCGCAGCCGCTCGCCGGGCTGCCGCAAGCGCAGATTAAGTTCCGCCGCCGCCTCGATGCCAGCCAGCGTAATTTCTTCCATGTCGTAAACCTCACGCGCGACGCTGCGCACCGCCTCGCCGTAGCCCGTGTAACGGCAGTGCTGCCAGGCCTCGCGCACGCCCCGCCAGCGCTGCTCGACGTCCGCGTTGCCGCTGTCGAGCAGGGCCGCGACGGCCTGCTGCGAGGCGCCGGCGGAGATCAGGTCGGCGGACACGTAGTTGCCGAAGAGGTCGACGAGCACGTCCGGCCCCTGCTCCAGGTAGACACGTTCCGTCCGCAAGTGCTCGTGCGTATCACAAAGCCAGGTGTGCTGGATGTGCTCGGCCAGTGCAGTCATGCCTGCTCTCCTTCTCTCTCTTGTCAGACCCTCGCTCACAACATCGCCGAGCGCCGCCGCACCCGACCCGTGTCCAGGTAGTCGCGCAGGGTGGCGGCGCGCTGCGCCAGCAATTTTCCCGTCTGCGCGCGCACCTGCGGCACCTGCTGGTTGGCCGCCAGCCAGCGGCAGGAAGCGACCAGGCGCGCCGCGACCAGAGTCTCCAGGTTATTGCGCTGCGCTTGCGGCAGGGGTCGGCGCGCTGTGTAGCCCGACCACAGGGCCTCCGCCAGGTCAGTATGGCCGGGCAGCGCGCTGAACTGCAACATGGCCGGCGCCAGGTCATAGAGAAAGTAACCCCAGGCGCAATCGTCGAAATCGAGTGCGCAGGCCGCCGCGTCCGTGAACAGGCAGTTCTTGACGATGAAGTCAGCGTGGATGAGGCCGCGCGCGTCCGGCGCCGCGTCCAGACGCTGCATCAACACATGCGTTCGTTGCGCCACTGCTACCATCAACTGGCGCAGTTCGCTGGAGAAGAGCGCGTCACCGGCGTCAGAGGCGTAGGGCGAGCGCTCGCCGAAAAGCCCGGCGGCATCCAGGCTCGGTCGCGCAAAGCCAGGCGGCGGCCGCCACTGCGCGGCAAAGTCATGCAGTCGCGCCAACAAATCGCCCATGGCCCGCGCCCGCCCTGGCGTCAGCGCATTCGGCGTAAGCGACGCGCCCGGCAGCCAGGTCAACAGGCTGCAGCGTTGCAGGCCCGGCAGCCCGTCCACGCGCACTTGCGCCAGCAACGCGCCCTGCGCTGTGGCCAGCGGGCGCGGCACACAAAGCTGCCCGGTCACGGCGAGCGCCTGCAGCCATACCAACAGCGAGTCGAGCTGGTCGCCGCGCTCATGCCCCTGATGCACGCGCAGGACGTAAGGCCCGCTCGCCTCTTCCAGCGCGAAGACGGCCCGGCTGATGGACGGCAGCCGACGGACGCGCAGCAGCTCGATGCCGAAGGCCGCGGCGAGTTGCGGGGCGGCGGCCTCCAGCAGGGCCAGACGCTTTTCATGGTTCATGCTGGCGCTCATGGGACCAGCATAGCGGCTCCACATTGGGCTGTCAGCCGCGCGGCCTCATGCTGCTATACTGGCGCAGCCGCAGCCGCAGCCGCGAAGGAGACAGCGCTTGCCCACCTGCCCCACTATGCCACATTCCGGCCCGCCGCCAGGGCCGGTCTCATGAAGCGGACGCGCCAACGCAGCGCTCCCGAGCGGGAGCGCATTCTGTGCGAGGCCGAGGTGGTCGCCGGCCTGAAGGCCGAGGCCGCCAGCGAGTTGCTCTCGCGCTTCGGCGGCGACGCGCGCTTGCTGCGCAAGGAGCGCCCCGACGAACTGCCCTTCCACTACAGCGGCGATCTGGCGGCCCTGGGCGCAGTCGGCAAGTGCAACGCCATCTATCTGGTGCAGCACTTCGCCATCCCGCGACCGGCGGGCCTGCTGGGCCATCAGCATCTCACGCGCCTGCTGCGGCAGATCGAGCGCGTGAGAAAGCTGCACGACAGCGACAGCTTCCGCAGCTTTCGCATCAGCGCCGCCGGCCGCGATTCGAGCGTGATGCAGCGGTTGCGCGAGGCCATCGCGGCGCAGTCCGGGCTGGTTTACGATGAGGAAGAGGGCGACCTGCTGCTGCGCATCCGGGCGGCCGACCTGCATGACAGTGGTTGGGAGTTGCTATTTCGCCTGACGCCGCGGCCGCTTTCCGCGCGCCGCTGGCGCGTCTGCAATCTGCCCGGCGCGCTCAACGCCACCATCGCCGCCGCCATGATCGAGATGACCCGGCCGCAGCCGGAAGATCGCTTCTTCAACCTGATGTGCGGCACCGGCACCCTGCTCATCGAGCGGCTGCTGCGCGCGCCGCTGCAGGCCGCGGCCGGCTGCGATACCAGCAAGGAGGCGCTGCGCTGCGCCACTGACAATCTGCGGGCCTCAGGCGCGGAGGAAATTGGCCAGCTCTTCGCGATGGACGCGACGAAGCTGAAACTGCCGGACGCCAGCATCGACGTGCTCTGCGCGGACCTGCCCTGGGGCCAGCTGCTGGGCACGCACGAGGCGAACGCGACGCTCTATCCGCAGGTACTGGCCGAGGCGGGGCGCGTGGCGGCGCCGAATGCGCGCGCCATCTTCATCACGCACGAGATCAGGCTGATGGAACGGGTGCTGCGCGACTGCGCCGCGCTGTGGACGCTGCAGCAGGAGGTGAAGGTCTTCCAGGGCGGCCTGCACCCGCGCATCTACCTGCTCGCGCGGCGCGACTGAAACGACAGGCTCACAGTCCGGCTTCGCGGGCGGCGTTCCACATGGCGTCCAGTTGCGCCAGAGTGTGCGCGGCGAGTGGCCGGCCAGTTGCCCGCGCGCGCTCCTCAATGTAACGAAAGCGGCGGCGGAACTTTGCGTTGGCGGCGCGCAGGGCGCCCTCCGGCTCCAGCTTCAGCCAGCGCGCCAGGTTGACCAGCGTGAAGAAGACATCGCCCAGTTCCTCCTCGCGCTCCGCCTCCGTCTGCGCCGCCAGCAACTCGTCCAGCTCCTCGCGCAGCTTGTCCAGCACCTGCTCCTGATGCGTCCAGTCGAAGTTGACCTTCGCCGCGCGTTCCTGGATGCGCAGCGCCTGCAGCAGGGCCGGCATGCCGCGCGGCAAGCTGTCCAGCAGAAACTCGTCGCCCTTGCCGACGGCGGCCTTCTCCTCACGCTTGAGTTCCTCCCAGTTGCGCAGCACCTGCTCCGGGTCGTTGTTGACCTCGGTGTCGCCCCAGACGTGCGGGTGGCGCCGGATCATCTTCTCGTTGATGTGCTGCAGCACGTCGCTCATGCGGAAGCGGCCATCCTCGCTGGCGATCTGCGTGTGCAGCACGATCTGTAGCAGCAGGTCGCCCAGCTCTTCGGCGAGGGACGCTGCATCGCCCTCCTCGATAGCCTCCAGCACCTCCCAGGCCTCCTCAATGAGGAAGCGGCGCAGCGACTCGTGCGTCTGCTCGCGGTCCCAGGGGCAGCCTTCCGGCGCCCGCAGATGGGCGATGATCTCCTGTGCATATTCAAAGCTGCTGTGCTCGCCCAGCGCGGGCAGGTAGAGCGCCGTCAGCGGGCCGATCTGCGCGCTGCGGTCGAGGGCGTAGAGCGGCAGCGTCTCCACCACTACTCCGGGCGTGCCGGCGGCATGCACCAGCTGCAGCGTGAAGTCGTCGGGATACTGGTTCATCAGCGTCAGCTTGACGTCGGAGGCGACCGCCGTGCTGTAAAGCTGGGCCAGCAGGGCCGGGAAGGCGGGATTGAGCGGCGGATGATGCATGGCGGCAACCTGCAGGCCGTCCAGCAGTTGCAGGCCATCCAGCGCGTCCACGCCCAGCTGCGCCAGCAAGGGCTCCACAAAACTGACGCCGTTGACGACGTGCAGCGCGATGCCTTCCGCGCGCGCCGCCTGCAGCAGGCCGGTCGTCGTGGCCTCGCCCACCAGCGGATCGCCCGGCACCGCATAAACCACGTCGCCTTCACGCGCGGCCGCCAGCAGTTGCGCGATGATGGCTTCGTAGACTTCCTCGAAGCGATCGTGCGCTTCGTAGAGCGCGTCGAAGCTGGTGAAGCGCAGCGTTGGCGACAGAGCGGGGACGCAGCCGTGTTGCGCCGTGCGCAAAAACAGCCGCTGCGCAGCGTTCAGGGTACGCCAGGCCCGGCGCGTCACATCCTCCGCCGCGCCCGGCCCCAGCCCCACAATCGTGATACCCATCCGCGCCCCTCTCCCGTCGTTGTTGCCCGCGAACACCTGTGCTATGCTAGCCGCCGCTGACCGTCCGCGCAAGCCAGGACCTGCCCATGCCCGCGCTCCCCGCCAGTCCAGTTCCCTTGCGGGCCAGCCGCGCGCTGGCGCTGCACGCCCAGTGCCTCGCCGCGCGGCCGGCCACCGCGCCGGACGCAGAGGCCATCTACGCGACCGTCATGGCGCTGGGCTGCCTGCAAATTGACACGCTGCAGGTGGTCGCGCGCAGTCACTACCTGGCGCTGTGGAGCCGGCTGGGTTGCTACGACCCGGCGCAGCTGGATGCGCTGCTCTTTCGTCCGGGCGAACGGCGCTACTTCGAGTACTGGAAAAAGGCCGCGTCTTTCATCCCACTCGAACACTTTCGTTTCAGCATGGCGCGCATGAAGCAGCGTCGTGAGCGGCCGCGCCTGGGTTTGCAACGCTGGCTGAAGCTTGACGAAGCCGCGCCCGCCCTCGCGCAGGTGCGCCGGCGCATCGCGGCCGAGGGCGGGCTGCGCGCCGCCGACTTCGCCTACGAAGGCGAAAGACGCGGGGAATGGTGGGACTGGAAGCCGGCCAAGCGCGCGCTTGAGTACCTCTACGATTGCGGCGAGCTGATGATCAGCGGACGAGACAACTTTCAGCGCGTCTATGACTTGCCGCAACGCGTGCTGCCCGCCTGGGTGGATACCAACCCGGCCAGCGCGGAAGAAGCCGACCGCCATGACGTCGAACTCGCCCTGCGCGCCCTGGGCATTTGCCAGGCATCCTGCATCGCCGACTACACCTACCTGCTGCTGCAGCGCATTCGGCCGGTACTTGAGACGCTGCGGGCGGAGGGCGTCCTGATCGCGGTCGAAGGCGAGGTCAGTGAAGGCGGGACGCGCGAGCTTGTCTTGCATCGGGAGCGCCTGCCGGACTTGCAGCGCGCGCTGGATGGCGAGCTGCAGCCGCAGCACACGACCCTGCTCAGCCCCTTCGACAGCCTGCTCTGGTCCAAACGGCACGGTCACGCCTTCTGGGGCTATCACCATGACATTGAGCTCTATGTGCCGCAGCCCAAACGTAAATGGGGCTATTTCACACTGCCCATCCTGCAGCGCGAGCGCCTCATCGGCCGCCTCGACCCCAAACTCGAACGCGAAAGCGGAACGCTGCACGTCCGCGCGCTGCACTTGCAGCCCGGCGTGGAGCCGGACGAGCGCCTGATCGCCGACGTGGCGGCGGCCCTGCGCGACTTCATGGCCTTCCACGGGGCGAGGCAGCTGAAGTTCGGGCGCAAGGGCAACGCACAGTTCAGAGTGAAGTTGCGTCGCGAACTCGGGGTCTGAGCGACCGCTACGACGCTTGATTCAGGGCGGCGGGGCGATGCACACCAGCAGCGTGAGACGTTCAGCGCCCTCGTTGCGCACGCCATGGGCCACACCGGCCCGCGCCCATACCACTGCGCCAACGCCGACGCTGCGCTGCTCCGCGCCGACGGTGAAGACGCCGTTGCCCTCCAGCACGCTGTAGACCTTGTCCTGGTCCGCGTGGTCGTGTACCGGCTGCTGCTGGCCCGGCTCAAGGCAGTTGAGGCCGACCATCAGCTGCTCGCCATTGAACAGGGCAGCCTTGTAATGCTTGTCGGCCCGCGCCCCAAGGTGTTCGCGGAAGTGAGTGAAATTGCTCATGAGCCACCCCCTGTGCAAAAGGCAGGCCTGCCGGCCTGCCTCTGACTGTTCCTGACACTATCGCCCTGCGCTGCTGGCGCCTGAGGCAGGGGATCGCCTTGCGCTGCTAGCGCTTGGTGTATGTCGGCGCCTTGCGCGCGCGGCGCAGACCGGGCTTCTTGCGCTCCTTGACGCGCGGGTCGCGCGTGAGCAGGTCTTTCGCCTTCAGCTCCGGCTTAAGATCCGGATCAATTTTCAGCAAGGCGCGGGAAATGCCCAGGCGGATGGCGTCGCGCTGGCCGGAGATGCCGCCGCCCTGCACGTGGACGCTGATGTTGTAGTACTTTTCCTGGCCGACCGCGCGCAGCGGCTCGACAACGTTGTCCATGTCACCGTGGCGCGGCAGATAGTCGCCGGCCTCGCGGTCGTTGATGATGATGTTGCCCGTGCCGCCGGGGAACAGACGCACACGCGCGGAGGCCTGCTTGCGGCGGCCGATGCCTTCGTAATATTGTGCCGACATACTAGCGCTCCTGGAAGGACAGTGGCTGTGGATTCTGGGCGTTGTGCGGGTGCATTTCGCCAGTGTAGACGCGTAACTTCCTGAACGTGCGCCGGCCCAGTGCATTCTTCGGCAACATGCCGCGCACCGCCGCCTCGATGACGCGTTCCGGGAAGCGTTCCAGCTGGCGCCGCAGCGAGATAGTTTTGAGGCCGCCGTTGTAGCCGGAATGGCGATAGTACATCTTCTGGTCGAGCTTGTTGCCGGTTACGTTGACTTTCTCGCAGTTGATGACGATGACGTAGTCGCCGACGTCTGTGTGGGGCGTGAAGGCAGGCTTGTGCTTGCCGCGCAAGACCGGCGCGATGCGCGAGGCCAGGCGTCCGAGGGTCTGCCCTTCAGCATCCACCAGCCACCAGTCGCGTTCGATTTCCTTGTCCCGGGCCACCCAGGTTTTGTACTTCGCCACATTGCCCTCCGGCAGGCCCGTTCCGCCCGCTTTCCAGTCTGAACGGCTGCATTGTAAGGCCCCCGGCGCCGGGATTCAAGACGCAATCAGTCCGGGTAACGCACGTCACAGAGCACCAGGCCGCCGGGCGGCGCCAGCGTGCCCGCCTGCGCCAGGTGCGCCGCGCGAAAGACATCCTCGAATTCTGCCAGGCTCATACGCCCCTGGGCCACGTCCACCTGCATCCCCACCATGCGCCGCACCATGTGGTAGAGAAAGGCGTTGCCCTCCACCCGGTAACGCAAGAGCTGACCCACAGGTAGCGCCTGCTGCGTCCACGCCGAACGCATGACTTCGCGCACTGTATTGTCGCCCTGGGGCGCCTGTCCGAAGGCGCCGAAGTCGTGTGTGCCGAGCAGCAGCGCGGCCGCGCGCCCCAGCAGCGCGAGGTCGAGCGCGCCGTAGACGTGCCAGGCGCGCTGACGCAGCAGCGGCTGGCGCGCCTCCGCATGCAACACGGTGTATTCGTAAACGCGAACGCGGGCATCAAAGCGCGGATGGAAATCCGGCTGCGTTGTTTGCAGGGCCTGCACTGCGATGTCTTGCGGGAGCAGGGCGTTGAGCGCGCGCAGCAACTGTAATTCGCTGTGGCGCCATGTCAGATCGAAGGCGATCACCTGGCCGCTGGCGTGCACGCCGCTGTCGGTGCGGCCACTGCCATAGACGGTGACGGGTAGTTGTGCGAGCTGTTGCAGGGCAGCCTCGACGGCGCCCTGGATGGTCGGCGTGCCGTCGCGCTGGCGCTGGAAACCGGCGTAGGCGCTGCCGTCGTAGGCCAGCGTCGCGCGGTAGCGCGGCAGCCTATTCCTCCTCGCGGTCGACCAGCTCGAGCATCACCATGGGCGCGTTGTCGCCCTTGCGCGGCCCCAGGCGATAGATGCGCGTATACCCGCCGGGGCGACCTTCGTAGCGCGGCGCCAGCTCGTCAAAGACCTTGCCCACCAGGTCGCGGTCGTTGTTCAGCCGGCTGGCCACGAGGCGCCGCGCGTGCACGGCACGCTGCGGGTCCTCATGCGCCAGGCCGCGCCTGGCAAGAGTGATCATGCGCTCGACCTTGCCGCGCACGAAGTCCGCCTTCGCACGTGTGGTGCGGATACGCTCGCGCGCGATCAGCTCACGCGACAGGCTGAGCGCAAGTGCCTTGCGCTGCGCGCTGCTGCGGTTGAGTTTCTTGCCCTTTACGCGATGTCTCATACCTGTTCACCCACATCCGGGGCAATGCCGCTCACATCCGGGATGATGCTCTCCGGCTGGGGCAGGTAGCCCTTTTCCTGCAGTTTTTCGACCAGTTCATCCAGGGATTTCTCGCCAAAGTTGCGGATCGCCAGCATGGCATCCGGCCCGCGGTCGAGGATGTCGAGCACGCTGCCGATGGAGGTGATGCCGGTGCGCTTGAGCGAATTGAAGACGCGCACGCTCAGGTCCAGTTCCTCGATCTGACGTTCGTAGAGCTCGCTCTTCTTGCGCTGCTCCTCGTCATCAATGCCCATGGGCACCGCGTAGCCGTCGTCCGAATCGATGGCCATCAAGGGTTCCATGCCGGCGACCGGCGTGAGATGGCGCATCAAAATCTGCGCCGCCTTGCCCAGCGCGTCCTCGGGACGCACGGTGCCGTCAGTCCAGATCTCGATGACCAGCTTGTCATAATTGGTGCGCTGGCCCACGCGGGCGCGCTCCACGTCGAAGTTGACGCGGCGCACCGGGCTGAAGATGGCGTCCACCGGCAGCTCGCCAATCGGCAGGCGGCCGCGCTCCTCGGCGGGGCTGTAGCCACGCCCGGGCCGCGCCTCGAATTCAATTTCGAGCCGGGTGTCCGGGGCGTCTACCGTGAAGAGGTAGAGATCGCTGTTGACAATCTCCGCGTTCCCCGATGTACACTCGATGTCCGCCGCAGTAACCGTGCCCTCGCCGTGATGCTCAAGCCGCAAACGCGCCGATTCGGCCGAATCGAAGAGTTGCAGGCGCAGCTGCTTGACCTGCAGCATCAGCTGGGTCATGTCCTCGCGGACGCCAGGGATAGCCGAGAACTCGTGATGCACGTCCGAGACGCGAAAGCTGGTGACCGCGGCGCCAGGCAGGGAAGACAGCAGCACACGGCGCAGCGCCGTGCCCAGCGTCAGGCCGTAGCCGCTCTCCAGCGGGCTGATGATGAAACGCCCATAATTGCGTGAAGTAGCTTCACCCTGCACATTATGGGGCAGCACAAAATTCCAGGTTGCGACCAAGACCGAGCCTCCTGATTCACATGCCTTACATGCGGCGTTTCTTGGGCGGGCGCACCCCGTTGTGCGGGATCGGCGTCACATCCGTTATCGAGCGCACTTTCAGGCCGCTCGCCTGAATGGCGCGCACGGCTGCCTCGCGTCCGGGCCCGGGGCCCTTCACGAAGACGTCGACTTCCTGCATACCGTGCCCCTGCGCAGTCTCGGAAGCGTTCTGGGCAGCAAGACGAGCCGCGTAGGGCGTGCTTTTGCGGCTGCCCTTGAAGCCCGAGGTTCCTGCGCTGGCCCAGGTCAGCACATTGCCGGACTGGTCGGTCAGGGTGACGATGGTGTTATTAAAAGTTGCGAAAACATGTGCCTGTCCATAGGGGATATTCCTGGCCACCCGGCGCGCTGCGCGACGGGTGCCACTGCTGGCTGGCTGACGTGCCATGCTTGCTCTCCTGACGGGAAATGCGCCCGTTCACGGCCCAAACGGCGAGAGTCCGTAAAAAAGATGCCTGAGGTCTATTTCTTGGTCGTGCCGCGGCGCCGGCCGCGCCCGGGGACCGTCTTCTTGGGCCCGCGCAAGGTACGAGCGTTGGTGCGGGTACGCTGGCCATGCACCGGCAGGTTGCGACGATGACGCAGGCCGCGATAGCTGCCGATCTCCTGCAGGCGCTTGATGTTCAGCTGTACCTCGCGCCGCAGGTCACCCTCGACCGTCAACTGCGACATCTGCTCACGAATGCGCTGCAGTTCCACCTCGCTCAGGTCCTTGATGCGCACGTCCCGGTTCACTCCGGTCGCCGCCAGGATTTTATTGCTGGTGGACTTGCCCACGCCATAAATGTAGGTCAGCGCAATCTCGACGCGCTTGTCCCGCGGCAGGTCGATACCTTCAATACGTGCCATGTCTTCGCTCCCCTACCCCTGACGTTGCTTGTGGCGCGGGTTTTCGCAGATCACCCGCACACGCCCGTGGCGCTTGATAATGCGGCATTTGGGGCAACGTTTCTTGACCGAAGCCGATACTTTCATGGTCACTTTCTCTTGCTTGCCGCGCAGGTGGGGGACTATAGCACCGCCCGCCTGCGCTGTCCAGTGTGGAGTCAGGGCAGCGTTAGCACCAGCGGCTCACCCTCCGTGATGGCGATGCTGTGCTCAAAGTGCGTGCAGAGCGAGCCATCGCGCGTCACCACCGTCCACTGGTCGGCCAGCTCCTCGGTCTCCGCACGGCCGCTGTTGATCATCGGCTCCAGCGCGATGGTCATACCCGGCCGCAAGGGCTGGCTGACCCATTGCTGCTTATGACGCCGGTTGCGCGGCCACCAGTTGGGCACCTGCGGCTCCTCGTGCATGGTGCGGCCCACGCCATGACCGGTGTATTCGCGCACCACGCTGTAGCCCTGGCGCTGCACAAAGCGCTGGATCGCCAGCGCAATGTCCTTCGTCTCTGCCGGCATCACCGCGGCGCGGATGCCCACCCATAGCGCTTCCTCCGAAACGGCGAGCAATCGCTGCACCGCTGGCGGCACCTCGCCAATGGCGTAGGTCCAGGCCGCATCGCCCACGAAGCCCTGATGGAGCGCGCCAATGTCCACGCTGAGAATGTCGCCCTCCTGCAGCGCGCGCGGCCCCGGAATGCCATGCACCAGCTCCTCGTTGACCGAGGCACAAATCGAGGCCGGGAAGTCCGGTGAATTCTCTTTCGGATAGCCGAGGAAGACCGGCTCCGCGCCGTGGTCGCGCAGCACTGTTTCCACCAGGTCGTTGAGCGCCCCCGTGGTGACGCCGGGCCGTAGTGCCGCGCGCAACTGCTGGTGCGCGACAGCGACGATGCGCCCGGCCTCGCGCATCACGGCGATCTCATCTGCCGACTTGTAATGGATGCCGCCCGTCACCTCAGACCCGGGCTGCCTCAATGAGCGACTCAATGTCAGCGCTCACCTGCTCGATGGTCTGTTCGGCGTTGATACAACGCAGCAGGCCGCGCTCGCGGTACCAGTCCACCAGGGGCATGGTTGTCTGCATGTAGGTGTCGATGCGGCGGATCACCGCGTCGGCGCTGGCGTCGTCGGGGCGGCGCACCAGGGGCATGCCGCTGCTGCATTCGTGGCCGGTCACGCGCGGCGGCCACTCGCGCTGCGGGTGCTCTTGCAGCTGCCAGTCGATGCCCTGGTTGTGGAAGAAGAGGTTGTAAATGCGCGCGCCATCTTCCGTCGAGATGCGCCCGAAGGCGCGCTTGAAGGCGACGTAGAGGTCAATCTCCATCAGCAGGACGGCGTTGACAGCCTCGCCGCGTTCGGCCAGATGCTGCGCCAGCCACTGCGCCTGCACCTCGTTGCGCGGGAAGCCATCGAGGATGGCGCCATTGGCAGCGTCCGGCTGCGACAGACGGTCGCGCGCCACTTCATTGGTGATCTCGTCGGAGATGAGCTGACCGGAGGCCATGATGGCCTGGATGCGCTGCGCCAGTTCGTCCTCGCGCGAGCGCATGGCGCGGAACAGATCGCCGGTGGAGACGTGCGGAATGCCGAAGCGTTGCTGCATCCAGGCGGCCTGGACGCCCTTGCCGGCGCCCTGGACGCCCAGCAGGATCAGATAGAGTCCCATGTGGTATTGGCTTGCTCCCGTTAGCGCATGAAGCCTTCGTAGTTGCGCATGACCAGCTGCGCTTCCAGCTGGCGCATGGTGTCGATCACCACGCCGACCACGATGATCAGGCCGGAGCCGGTGATGACGCTGGCGGCGTTGAGCGAACTGGCGCCGGCGACGAACTCGGTCGGGAACAGCAGCCCGTTGAGCAGGTCGACCAGCCCCGGCACCACGGCAATGGTGCCCAGGAAGAGCGCGCCCACCAGCGTGATGCGGCGCGAGACTCGCAGGATGAACTCCTGGGTGCGCTTGCCCGGACGAATACCCGGGATATAGCCACCCTGGCGTTGCAGGTTCTCCGCAAGGTTCTGGTTGGCGATCATCGTCTCGGCGTAGAAAAAGGTGAAGCCGGCGGTGAGCATGAAGAAGCTGCCCCAGTACCACAGGCCCTGCTGGTTGCCGAAGGTGGTGTTGATCGTCTGGCCGACCGGCCCCTCCGGCAAGAGATTGACCAGGATGGCCGGGAAGGTGATGATCGACTGCGCGAAGATCAGCGGGATCATGCCCACCGGGTTGACACGCAGCGGGATGTGGGTGCTGGCGCCGCCGTACTGCTTGCGTCCGCGCACGCGTTTGCCGTATTGCACCGGGATGCGGCGAATGCCTTCCTGAATGAACACGATGACCACAATGGTCACCAGCACGATCGCTACGAAGAGCAGGGCGTTGTAGATCGGCTGCGTCGAGGTCGTCAGCAGGTTGCCCAGGTTTGAGGGCGCGGAGGCGACAATGCCGGCGAAGATGATGATCGAGATGCCGTTGCCGATGCCTTCCTCGGTGATGAGATCGCCCAGCCAGACCGCGAACATGGTGCCCGCCGTCATGGTCGTGATGACGGTCATTGTCACCAGCAGATTTTGTCCGAACTCGGGGATGATGGGCGCGCCGCCAAGATTGCCGAAAATGGCAATCTGCCCCACCGCCTGCAAAATCGCCATCGGGATCGCCAGGTAGTAGGTGAAGCGCTGGATTTTCTCCTGGCCGCCCGGCTCACGCTGAATCGCTTCCAGTTGCGGGATAACCGGCACCAGCAGCTGAAAGATGATCGAGGCCGTGATGTAAGGATAGACGCCCATCGCGATCACGCTGAAGTTGGAGACCGCCCCGCCCGAGAGCAGGTTCAGCACGCCCACCAGGCCGCCGGCATTGCTGTCCAGCACAGCCTGCAGGGCGGCGCGGTCAACGCCGATGACCGGCACGTGCGCGGCGAACTGGTAGACGACCAGAATCAGGCCGGTGAACAGCAGCTTGCTGCGCACGTCCGGCAGTCGCCACGCGTTCCTGAGAGCATCAATTGCCTGCATGGAAGTCCTCAACGCCTGTTGGCAGAATTATCAGCGGGGTGGGCCTCAGCCCTGCGCGTTGTCGCTGTCGCGCGCCGCCCTGAGCTTGGCCACTTCTTCCTTCTTCAGCAGCTTCACCGTGGCGCGCGCGCCCTTCAGCAAGAGCTCCAGCGTCGTGGTCGAACCACCGGCCTCGCCGATCGCCTGCGTCGCGCGCTTCGTGAAGCGGTGGGCGCTGACCTGCAGCTTTTTGGTCAGCTCGCCGTCGCCCAGGATGACGACCGGATCGTCCGCGTCGCGGATGATGCCCAGCTGCGCCAGCAGGGCGGGCGTCACGACCGCGCCGTCCTCGATGCCGTCGTGCTCGTTGAGCAGGCCGACGTTCACTTCCTCATACTCGATGCGGAAGATGTTGGTGAAGCCGCGCTTGAAGGGCAAGCGGCGCACCAGCGGCAACTGACCACCCTCGAAGTAGGGGCCCTTGCCGCCACCGGCGCGAGCGCCCTGGCCCTTGTGGCCGCGCCCGGCCGTCTTGCCGCGGCCGGCGGCGATGCCGCGGCCCGCGCGGCGGCGCTTCTTGCGCGAGCCCGCGTCCGGCTTCAGGTCATGCAGTCTCATGCTCGTTCACCTCTTCCACCGCCACCAGGTGGCTGATCGTGTTGATCATGCCGCGGATGGCCGGCGTATCGTTGTGCACGACGCTGGCGCGCAGTTTGCGCAGGCCCAGCGAATGCGCCGTCGCTTTCTGGTTGGGGGCCCGGCGCGTGGCGCTCCGCAACAGGGTGATGCGCAATCTGGCAGTCATCAGCGCCCGTCCCCGGCCTCTTCGCGCTTGCCGAAGGGCATAAGCCTGGCAGCGGGCACCCCGCGCATGGCCGCCACCTGATGCGGGCTGCGCAGTTCCTGCAGCGCCTGCACAGTCGCCATGGTCACGTTGAGCAAATTGGAACTGCCCTGGCTCTTGGTCAGAATGTCGCGCACGCCGGCTGCTTCCAGCACGGCGCGCACGCCGCCACCGGCGATGACGCCCGTGCCGGGCGAAGCCGGTTTGAGCAACACCTTCGCGCCGCCATGGCGACCGGTGATCTGGTGCGGAATGGTCTGCCCGTTCAGCGATACGCGTTCCATGTTGCGCCGCGCCCGTTCGGAACCCTTGCGGATGCTGTCCGGCACGCCGCGCGCCTTGCCGACGCCCACGCCCACGCGGCCGCGGTTGTCGCCCACGATGACCACGGTGCGGAAGGCGAAACGACGCCCGCCGCTGATCACCTTGGCAACGCGCTTGATATCGACGACGCGCTCGTCAAGTTCCTCGCGGTCGTCATCGCGGCGCGAGTTGCGCCGTTCCCGTCGTCTGTCAGCCATGTTTTGCTCCCGAAACTAGAAGTCCAGCCCGGCGGCGCGCGCGCCTTCCGCCAGGGCGGCCACGCGGCCGTGATAACGATAGCCGCCGCGGTCGAAGACCACCTGCTTTACGCCGGCCTGCTGCGCGCGTTCGCCCACCGTCTGGCCGACCAGACGCGCCGCCTCGATCGGACTCTTGCCATCGACCTGCGCGCGCACGTCGCGGTCGATGGTGGAGGCCGAGGCCAGGGTGTGGCCCTGTTGGTCGTCGATCAACTGGGCATAGATATTGGTCAGACTACGATAGACGCACAGACGTGGCCGCACGCCGCTGCCTTCCACGCGCGCGCGCAGACGACGGTGACGCCGTTGCCGTGCCTGGTGCTTTTTCTTGTTGGCATCCATGGTTCCGTCCTAAACCTTGCCGGCCTTGCCAGCCTTGCGACGCACATTCTCGTCCTGATAGCGTACGCCCTTGCCCTTGTAGGGTTCCGGCGGACGCTTGCTGCGGACATTGGCCGCCACCTGGCCGACCAGCTGCTTGTCAATGCCATCCACATGAATGAGATAGCGGTTGCCCGGCGCACGCTCGGTGGTAAAGCTGATGCCCGCCGGCGGCTCCATCACGACTTCGTGCGAAAAGCCGAGGCGCATCACCAGCGTCGTACCACGCAGCTCCGCGCTGTAGCCCACGCCACGGGTCTCCAGCGACTTGCGGTAGCCCTCGGAGACGCCCGTCACCATGTTGGCCACCAGCGCCCGCGTCAGGCCATGCAGCGACCGATGCTTGCGATGGTCGCTGGGGCGCGTAACCAGCAGCGCGCCGTTATCCTGCTGGACCGTGATGACCGGATGGACCTCGTGGCCCAGCTCGCCCTTCGGCCCCTTCACCATCACCATCTGCCCGTCAATGGTCGCGCTGACCTTGTCGGGCAGCGGGACAGGCTGCCTGCCGATGCGTGACATCCTGTGCCTCCCTACCAGACGTAGCAGAGCACTTCGCCGCCAACCCGCTGGCGTCGTGCCTGCTGATCCGTCATGACTCCCTGGGGAGTCGTGACAATTGCGATACCGATGCCGCTCATCACCCGCGGCATGTCGCGCGTGCCGCGATAGACGCGCCGGCCGGGCTTGCTCACGCGCTGCAGTTTGGAAATCACCGGGCGCCGGTCGCGCCGCGAGCCAGAATATTTCAGCTGGATGGTGATCATGTTCGCCGGCTGCTCATCGCTCACGCTGAAGTCGTCGATGTAGCCTTCGGCCTTCAGGATGCGCGCAATCTCCACCTTGAGCTTCGACGAGGGGATGCGAACTTCCTGCCTGCCGATCATCAGCGCATTGCGAATGCGCGTCAGCATATCTGCGATCGGGTCTGTCATCATGGTTGCAGCTCCTACCAGCTCGACTTCACGACGCCGGGGATTTGCCCCCGCAGCGCGAGTTCGCGGAAGTGGATGCGGCACAGGCCATAGCGCCGGATGTAACCGCGCGGCCGGCCGCAGGTCTTGCCCGAATTGGGGTCCACGAACTGGCAGCGGTTGCGCACGCGCACCGCATACTTGCGCTTCTTTTCCATGGCAGTCTTTGACTTCTTCGCCATCGTCAGGCTCCCTGGTTTTCCTGGAACGGCATACCCAGCAGACGCAAGAGGCGCCTGCCTTCCTCGTCCGTGCGCGCCGTCGTCACAATCGTAATCTCCATCCCGCGCACCTTGTCGATGCGGTCGTAATGAATCTCCGGGAAGATCAACTGTTCGCGCAGGCCGATGGTGTAGTTGCCGCGGCCATCAAAGGTATCCGGCGAAACACCCCGAAAATCCCGCACGCGGGGCAGCGCGATGTTAATGAAGCGATCCAGAAAGGCCCACATGCGCACGCCGCGCAGCGTCACCTTGACGCCGATGGCGCGGCCCTCGCGCAGCTTGAAGTTGGCGATGCTCCTGCGCGCTTTGGTGACCACCGGTTGTTGCCCGGTGATGATGCGGATGTCTTCCATCACGCTGTCCAGCGCCTTGGGATTGTCCAGCGCCTCACCCACGCCCACGTTGAGCACGACCTTCTGGATGGCGGGTACCTGCATGCGGTTGCCGTAGCTGAACTCGTCGACGAGTTGCGGCACGGCGTCTTCCCGGTAGCGTTGCTGCATTACTGGCATTGCGGTCATCTGTTGCGCTCCGGTCAATCGAAATCTGCGTCGCACTTCTTGCAGTAGCGCGTCTTGAAGCCGTCCGACTCGCGGAGGCGGCGACCGACGCGGGTGCGCTCGTCGCATTCGGGACAGACCAGCATGACGTTCGAGACATGGATGGGCCCCTCAAATTCAAGGATCTGGGCCTGCACCTGCTGCCGTCCCGCCTGCTGCGCCTTCTGGTGCTTCTTGAGGATGTTGACGCCCTCAACCACCACCCGATGCTGCTTTTTGTAGACCGAGATCACGCTGCCGCGCTCTCCCAGGTCCCTGCCCGCGATCACTTCAACCTGATCGCCACTTCGAATTCGCTGCATGTCAGCCTCTCAGCCCGCCCTTGTCTAAAGCGTTTCTGGCGCGAGCGACACGATCTTCATGTAGCCCTTGTCGCGCAGCTCGCGGGCCACCGGCCCGAAAACGCGCGTACCGCGCGGATTGGTCAAATCCTCAGCCAGGACCACCGCGGCATTGTCATCAAAGCGGATGGTGGAGCCGTCGCGCCGGCCATATTCCTTGGCAGTGCGCACGATAACTGCGCGCACGACTTCGCTCTTCTTCACGTTGCCATCGCTGGTGGCCGCCTTCACGGTCGCCACCACCACGTCGCCAACGCGACCATAGCGCTTGCGCGAACCGCCCAGCACGCGGATCACCAGCAGCTCGCGCGCGCCGCTGTTGTCAGCAACCTTCAGGCGCGATTCTTGCTGGATCATGAGTCGCTCGCCTCCTGGGCCTCAGGCTGTGCGCTGCCGTCCAGCACTTCATCAACGACCCAGCGCTTCAGCTTGCTCAGCGGCCGGCTCTCGACGACGCGCACCATGGTGCCGGTGGCGATTGCGTTGGACTCATCGTGCGCGTAGACCTTTTTGGTGGTGCGCACGACCTTGCCATAAACGGGATGACGGCGGCGCAGGTCAACGGCAACGACGACGGTCTTGTCCATCTTGTCGCTGACGACCCGACCGGTCAGTCTCCTGCGATTATCAGGCATCTCAGTTTTCCTCACCTGCGATTTCGGCCGCCAGTTCGCGCTCGCGCAGCACTGTCAGACAGCGGGCGATGTCGCGCTTAGTCTCGTGCAGAACGTTGGGGTTGGCCAGCTGGCCGGAGGTCATCTCGAGGCGCAGCCGAAAGTGCGTCGCCTTGAGGTCCTCGATCGTGTCGAGGATGGCATCCTGCTCCATTTCGCGTAGATCCTTGATGTACATCAATCCAGCTCCTGACCGGAAATTGGATCGAAGCGCTTGACGATCCGCGTCTTGCAGGGCAGCTTGTAGGAAGCCAGCCGCAGCGCCTCGCGCGCCTCTCCCTCGCTGATGCCGCCCATCTCGAAGAGCACACGACCGGGGCGCACGACGGCGACCCACTTTTCGACCGAGCCCTTGCCCTTGCCCATGCGCGTCTCGGCCGCTTTCTGCGTGACCGGCTTGTCCGGGAACACGCGGATCCATACCTTGCCGCGCCGGCGCACGTAACGCACCATCGTGCGTCGCGCCGCCTCGATCTGACGGCTGGTCATCCAGACCGGTTCGGTGGCCTGCAGGCCATATTCGCCGAACTGGACGTGGTTGCCGCGTGACGCCTTGCCGCGCATACGGCCGCGGCTCTGCTTGCGCCATTTGACTCGCTTGGGCATCAACATCACTGTATCTCCTGCTCAGCCGGGCCCGCCGGCGCCGGCACGCGCCCGCCCGATCTCACCATAGTCGAGCACCTCGCCGTTGTAGACCCAGACCTTGACGCCGATGCGGCCGAAGGTCGTCAGGGCCTCTGCCGTACCGTAGTCAACGTCCGCGCGCAGGGTGTTGCGCGGGATGCGGCCCTCGGACTGCCATTCGCGCCGGGCCATGTCGGAGCCGCCGAGGCGGCCGCTGACCTCGATGCGAATGCCCAGCGCGCCCTGGCGCATGGCCTGGCCAATGGCGCGCTTGATGGCGCGGCTGTGGCCGATACGGCGCTCCAGCTGGCCGGAGATGTTCTCCGCCACCAGTTTCGCGTCGGTGTCCGGCTTGTCGATTTCACTGACTTCGACCTTGACCTTCTTGCCGTCCGTCAGTTTCTCCAGCGCGCCGCGCAGCTGCTTGACTGCCTCGCCCTTGCGGCCGATGACGATGCCCGGGCGCGCGGTGTGGATGTTGATCAGCAACTGGTTGGGATAGCGCTCGATCTCCACGCGCGAAATCGCCGCGCGCGGGCCCTGATTGCCAATATGGCGACGGATGGCGAAGTCCTCCAGCAGCAGATCGCGATAGCGCTGCCGCTCGGCATACCAGCGCGCATCCCAGTCGCGGATGATCTTCAGCCGAAAACCGATCGGGTGAACCTTGCGACCCATGGCTAGTTCTCCTCTCGCTCGGACAGGATGACCGTGAGATGCGAGTATCGACGCAGACGGGGCTTGAAGCGGCCGCGCGCGCCGGCCTTCATGCGTTTCAGGGTCACGCCCTCGTCGACGTGGATGGTGGACACAACCATCATGCCCCGGTTGAGGTCGAAGTTGTTCTCGGCATTGGCCAACGCCGAGGCCAGCGACTTGCTGACATAGGTCGCGCCCTTTTTCGGCATGAACTTCAGCACGGTCAACGCCTGTTCGGCCTCCATGCCGCGCACCTGGTCGACGACCAGACGCAGCTTTTGGGCCGAGATGGGCAGATGTCGGGTGGTTGCGCGTACGTCCATGGTTACACCGGCCGCCTTTTACGTTCGACCAGATGACCGCGATAAGTGCGGGTGGGCGCGAATTCGCCCAGCTTGTGGCCGACCATGTTCTCGGTGATGTAAATGGGCACGTGGCGCCGGCCGTCATGCACCGCAATGGTGTGCCCGACCATCTGCGGGAAAATTGTGCTGGCCCGGCTCCAGGTACGCACCACCGACTTCTGGTTCTGCTGGTTGAGCCGCTCGACCTTGCGCATCAGCTTGTGGCTGACGAAGGGCCCCTTCTTCAGTGAACGTGACATACGCTGTTCCCCTTCTGCTACCGCCGCCGGCCGCGCCGACGGATGATGTAGCGGTTGGTACGCTTGTTGCGGCGCGTGCGCTTGCCCAGCGCCGGCTTGCCCCAGGGCGTCTTCGGCCCCGGCATACCGATCGGCGAGCGACCCTCGCCGCCACCGTGCGGGTGGCTGGACGGGTCCATGGCCGAGCCGCGCACAGTGGGCCGCCAGCCCAGCCAGCGCCTGCGCCCCGCCTTGCCGATCTTGATGTTGCCGTGGTCGGTGTTGCCGACCTGGCCGATGGTGGCCATGCAACGCAGGTGAATCAGGCGCACCTCGCCACTGGGCAGACGCACCTGCGCCCAGTCGCCCTCGCGCGCCATCAACTGGGCCGAAGTGCCCGCGGCGCGCGCCAGTTGCCCGCCGCGGCCCGGATGCAGCTCGATGTTGTGAATCATCGTGCCCAGCGGAATATCGGCCAGCGGCAGGGCGTCGCCCGTGCGCAGATTGGTGTTGGCGCTGCCGTTGCCGATGCGGTCGCCGACCTTCAGGCCCAGCGGCGCAATGATGTAGCGCTTTTCGCCACCCTCATACTGCACCAGCGCGATGCGCGCCGAGCGGTTGGGATCGTACTCAATGGACAGCACCCTGGCCTGCACGTCCATGCGGTCGCGCCGGAAATCAATGATGCGGTAGCGCCGCTTGTGTCCGCCGCCGCGGTGCCGCACCGTGATGCGTCCCGTGTTGTTGCGCCCGCCCTTGCGCCGCAGCGCCTCGGTCAAGGAGCGCTGCGGGCGCGAGCGGGTGATCTCTTCAAAGGTGTGGCCCGTCATGTCCCGGCGACCAGCCGAGGTGGGCTTGTATACCTTAACCGGCATCTTGTCCCTCGCCTCCGTCGCTCATGCGTTAAACAGGTCGATTTCGTTGCCGGGCGCCAGCGTCACGATGGCTTTCTTCCATTCCTTCGTGCGAATGGCCCAGTCCCGTCCGCGCCGGCCACGTTTGGCCGGCTGCACCATGGTGCGCACCTTCGTCACGTTGACCTCGAAGATGACTTCCACCGCTTCCTTGATCTGGAGCTTGTTGGCCTTGCGAGCGACCTCGAAGACGTACTGGTTCAGCTCGTCGGCCTGCGCAGTCGCCTTTTCAGTGATGACCGGGCGCCGGATGATGTCGTAAATATGCAGCTCGGGCATGCTCGCTACTCCTGGCCCCAGATGAGCCGGATGGTGTCCAGCGCGTCCAGCGGGATAATGACCTTGTCGTGCCCCAGCAGGTCGCGGATGTTCAAATAGTTCGCCCGCAGCCAGCGCACCCGCGGCAGGTTGCTGATGCCACGCTGCACATTCTCGTCGCGCTCCGCCAGCAACACAAGGGTCTTGCCCTCGCCCGCCAGGTTGGTGATGGTCTCGCGCATCACGCGCGTCTTTGGCTGCTCGGCCTGAAAACGGTCGACGAAGATAAGCTGGTCATCGCGCGCCAGTGCGCTCAGCGCGGAGCGGATTGCGCCGCGCCGCATTTTCTTCGGCATGGCGCTGGTGTACTTGCGCGGCCGCGGGCCGTGGGCCACGCCACCGCCCACAAAGATGGGCGCGCTGCGGGCGCCATGGCGGGCGCGACCGGTGCCCTTTTGCCGATACCACTTGCTCTTGGTCAGGCGCACTTCGCTGCGCGTCTTCGTCTTGTGGCTGCCCTGACGCTCGTTGGCAGCCTGGCGCAGAAAGGCCTGGTGCATCAGCCCGACGTTAATCTCGACGCCGAAGATATCGGCCGGCAGCTCCATCTGCTCTACTTCGTTGCCACTCTGGTCCAGCACCGGAACCTGCATGTCGGTCAGCTCCTCTCGCGCCGTGTACGGTAGCGCTCGCGCGCGGGCTTCAACATGACGATGCCGCCGCGGGTGCCAGGGATCGAGCCCCGCACCGCGATCAGGTTTTTCTCCGCATCCACCACGACCACTTCAAGATTCTGCATGGTGATGCGGTCGTTGCCCATGCGTCCGGCCATGCGCATGCCCTTGATGACACGCCCGGGCGTCGAGCCGGCGCCGATGGAACCTGGCGCGCGCTCGCGGTCGGACTGGCCATGCGTCTTCGGCTGGCGGCGAAAGCCGTGGCGCTTGATCGTGCCCTGAAAGCCGCGCCCCTTGCTTTTGCCAATGACGTCCACGCGGTCGCCGACCTCGAAGACGTCGGCGTTGATCTGCTGGCCTTCCTCGACGTCCGGCTCGCCCTCGCGGATGCGGAACTCGCGCAGGTAGCGCAGGGCCGGCAGATTGTTGCGCTGCAGATGCCCCATCTGACCCTGGGTGAGGCGGCGCGGGCGCGTTTCGCCAAAGCCCAGCTGCACCGCCGTGTAGCCGTCGCGCGCCTCGTTGCGCACCTGGGTGACATAGCAGGGGCCGGCCTCGATGACGGTAACCGGGATGACGTCTCCGCCTTCGTCAAACACCTGGGTCATGCCGACCTTTTTACCGATGATGCCCTTCATCACAACCTCCGGCGGGGCAATATGCCCCGCGCCTCTTCACCGCAGTGGCAGGCCGGGCAGGCCTGCGTACGCGCTATATCCTGATCTCGATGTCCACGCCGGCGGGCAGGTTCAGACGCATCAGCGTATCGATGGTCCTGCTGTCCGGATCCAGCACGTCGATCAGGCGCTTGTGGGTGCGAATCTCGAAGTGTTCCTGCGACGTCTTGTCAATGAAGGGCGAACGGCGCACGGTGAAGCGCTCGATGCGCGTCGGCAGGGGCACTGGCCCCACCACGCTGGCGCCGGTGCGTTCGGCCGTCTCCACGATGCGGCGCGCCGACTGATCCAGCACGCGGTGATCGTAGGCCTTCAGTCGGATCCGGATCCTGCTTTTTGCGGCCATATGCCTCGTCTCATTCACAGGGGATGCCGGCGGCGGGTCGCCCCGGCATCCTCATGGCTATGCCTTGCCAGCGGGCAAGGTCAGTCCAGAATCTCGGTGATGGAGCCGGCGCCAACCGTCAGGCCACCCTCGCGGATGGCGAACTTCGAGCCCTGCTCCAGCGCGACCGGGATGATCAGTTCCACTTCCAGCTCGACGTTGTCGCCGGGCATGACCATCTCCACGCCTTCCGGCAGGTTGATGGTGCCGGTCACATCCATGGTGCGGATGTAGAACTGCGGCCGGTAGCCGGGGAAGAAGGCCTTGTGACGGCCACCCTCGTCGCGGCGCAACACGTACACCTGGCTCTTGAAGCGCTTGTGCGGCTCGATGCTGCCGGAGCGCGCCAGTACCTGACCGCGCTCAACTTCCTCGCGCGTCTTGCCGCGCAGCAGGATGCCGGCGTTGTCGCCCGCCACCGCCGCGTCCAGCTCCTTGTAGAACATCTCGATGCCGGTGACGACGGTCTTGTCGATGGCATCGCGCAGACCGACGATGTCGATCTCCTCGCCCTTGGTCAGGCGGCCGCGCTCCACGCGTCCGGTGACCACGGTGCCACGCCCCTTGATCGAGAAGACGTCCTCAATGGGCATCAGGAAGGGCCGGTCCTCTTCACGCAAGGGCGTCGGGATCCACTCGTCCACCGTCTCCATCAACTGGAGGATGGAGGCGAACTCGGGCGCGTCGATGTCAGTGCTGGTGCTCTCCATGGCCGCCAGCGCCGAACCGCGCACGATGGGCGTGTCCTCCGGGAAATCGTAGCTGTCCAGCAGCTCGGCCAGTTCCAGCTCGACCAGCTCCAGCAGCTCCTCGTCATCCATCTGGTCGATCTTGTTGAGGTAGACGACCATGGCCGGCACTTCCACCTGGCGCGCCAGCAGGACGTGCTCGCGCGTCTGCGGCATGGGGCCGTCGGGCGCGCTGACCACGAGGATGGCGCCGTCCATCTGCGCCGCGCCGGTGATCATGTTCTTGATGTAGTCGCGGTGGCCGGGGCAGTCCACGTGGGCGTAATGGCGGTTAGCCGTTTCGTACTCCACGTGGCGGATATTGATGGTGATGCCGCGGGCCTTCTCTTCCGGCGCGCTGTCGATATCTTCATAGGCCATCAGTTTGGCGCGGCCGGCCATGGCCAGGACGCGCGTGATGGCGGCGGTCAGCGTGGTCTTGCCGTGGTCAACATGACCGATGGTGCCGATATTGACGTGCGGTTTGCTGCGGTCGAATTTCTGCTTGCCCATGGTTTATCCTCTTGCCTGCTGCATACGATGTGGCGCACAGGCGCCGTACGAACGAAATTTCGCCTTAAGCGCCACCCTGCATGACCTCTTCGGCAATGACGGGCGGCGCGATCGCATACCTGTCGAATTCCATCGTGAAATTGCCGCGCCCCTGGGTCAGGTTGCGCAGACCCGTGGCGTAGCCGAACATCTCGCCCAGCGGCACGCTGGCGCGAATGGAGGCGGAGCCGTCACCGCGGGGGTCCATCCCCTGCACCACGCCGCGCCGGGCGGAAAGATCGCCGACGACGGAGCCGGTGTAATCGTCCGGCGCCACCACCTCGACCTGCATCGTCGGCTCCAGCAACACGGGGCCGGCCTGCTGTACGCCTTCCTTCAGGCACATCGAGCCGGCGATCTTGAAGGCGATCTCGCTCGAGTCCACCTCGTGATAGCTGCCGTCAACCAGGGTGGCCTTCAGGTCCACCACCTGGTAGCCGGCCAGCACGCCGCCCTGCATCGCCTCGCGAATGCCGTTCTCGGTCGGGCGGATGAATTCCCTCGGAATGGAGCCGCCGCGAATTTTGTTTTCGAAGTACAGGCCGTCGCGCGCCAACTCCTGCTCCGCTGCGGCCAGCGGCTCGAACTCCACCGTGATGCGCGCATACTGGCCGGAACCGCCGGTCTGGCGCCGGAAGGTCGTATCGATACGGGCCGGGCGTGTGATGGCTTCGCGGTAGGCCACGCGCGGGCGTCCCACCCGGGCCTCCACGCCAAATTCGCGCATCATGCGGTCGACCAGCACCTCAAGGTGCAGTTCGCCCATGCCACGGATGCGCGTCTGGCCCAGCTTGTCATCAACCTCGACCTTGAAGGTCGGGTCCTCTTCGGCCAGGCGCTGCAGGGCCAGGCCCATCTTGTCCTGGTCGCCGCGCGTGTTGGGCTCGATGGCGACTTCGATCACCGGCTCCGGGAAGCTGATCTTTTCCAGCACGACCTGACGCTGCCGGTCGCAGAGCGTGTCGCCGGTGAAGGTGGACTTGAGGCCGAGGATGGCGGCGATGTCGCCGGCATGCACCTCGTCAACGTCCTCGCGCCGGTCGGCGAACATGCGCACAATGCGGCCGATGCGCTCGCGCCGGCCATTGGTCGAGTTCTGCAGCATGGTGCCCGTGCGCAGCACACCGGAATAGACGCGGAAGAAGGCCAGGCGGCCCACAAAGGGGTCGGTGACGATCTTGAAGACCAGCGCGGCCAGCGGCTCTTCATCTGCAGGCGCGCGTGAGACCGGCTCGTTGTTCTTCGGGTTGATGCCCTCGACGGGCGGTACATCCAGCGGCGAGGGCAAGAGGTCGACCACACGGTCCAGCAGACTCTGCACGCCGCGGTTCTTCAGTGCGGAGCCGCAGAGCACCGGCTGCAGGCTGCTCTTCAAGGTGCCGGCGCGCAGGGCCCCCAGCAACTCCTCGTCACTGATGGGCTCCTCGAGCAGATATTTTTCGGTGAGATAATCATCGACCTCGACGACCTTCTCGATCATCTCGGCGCGCATCGTCTCGGCCTGCTCGCGATGGCTTTCCGGGATGGGGTAGCGCTCAATGGCGCTGCCGAGCTCGTCGCCCGAGGTCACCAGTTCCATGGTCAGCAGGTCGATGATGCCGTCGAAGCTTTCGCCTTCGCCGTAGGGCATCTGAATCGGCACCGGGTTGGCGCCCAGACGATCGACGATCATCTGCACGCAGCGCTGGAAATCGGCGCCGGTGCGGTCCATCTTGTTGATGAAGCAAATGCGCGGCACGGTGTAGTCGTCGGCCTGACGCCAGACCGTCTCGGACTGCGGCTCGACGCCGGCAACGCCGTCAAAGACGACCACGCCGCCATCCAGCACGCGCAGGCTGCGCTGCACCTCGGCCGTGAAGTCCACGTGGCCCGGGGTGTCAATGATGTTGATCTGGTGCTCGTTCCAGCTGGCGCTCACCGCCGCCGAGGTAATGGTAATGCCACGCTCGCGCTCCTGCGCCATGTAGTCCGTGGTCGCAGCGCCGTCATGCACCTCGCCAATGCGATGCACCATGCCGGTGTAATACAGCACGCGCTCGGTGGTGGTCGTTTTGCCGGCATCAATATGAGCGATGATGCCGATGTTGCGCACCCGGTTGAGATCCAGGCTGTCTGCCGCCTTGCTGCTCATGTGTTGCTCACGTTCTCCTGTATTCCGCCGCTGACGCTAGCGGAAGTGGGCGAAGGCGCGGTTGGCCTCCGCCATACGATGCGTGTCGTCCTTGCGTTTGATGGCGTTGCCCTGACTGTTGGCCGCATCGATCAACTCGGCCGCCAGCTTTTCATGCATGCCGCGCCCGCCGCGCGACCTGGCGAATTCCAGGATCCAGCGCATGGCGAGGGTCAACGAGCGCTCGCCGCCCACTTCAATCGGCACCTGGTAGGTGGAGCCGCCGACGCGCTTGGGCTTGACCTCGACAGTGGGCTGCACGTTGCGCAAGGCCTGTTCGAAGACCTCGACCGGGTCGCGTCGCGCGCGTTCCTCGACGATATCGAGCGCGCGATACATGACGCGGGCGGCCGTGCTCTTCTTGCCCCCGCGCATCATGCGATTAATGAACATGGCAAGGTGCACGTTGCTGAACTTGTTGTCCGGCGTCACCTTGCGTTTGGGTGGACGGTTTCTTCTCGGCATCTTTCAGTCCCCTGTCGCTCAGTTGCGCGGCTGCTTGCTGCCGTACTTGCTGCGCGCCTGGCCGCGATTCGGTACGCCCTCGGCGTCCAGCGTGCCACGCACGATGTGATAACGCACGCCCGGCAGGTCCTTGACCCGGCCACCACGCACCAGCACCACGCTATGCTCCTGCAGCTGATGGCCCTCGCCCGGAATGTAGGCCGTCACCTCGATGCCATTGGTCAGGCGCACGCGCGCCACCTTGCGCAGGGCCGAGTTGGGCTTCTTGGGCGTCATGGTCTTCACCTGGGTGCAGACGCCGCGCTTCTGCGGCGCGCCGCGAGCCTGGCGCTTACGCTGCTGGTTGTTGGCGTTGAAGGTGTATTGCAGCGCCGGCGAGCTGGACTTGGACTTGCGGCTCTTGCGCCCCCGGCGTACCAACTGGTTGATGGTGGGCATATGTCGCTCCCGTCCTGCCTGTCTTCACATAAAAAAGGCGTTTCACACAGAACGCCCTGGTTGTCTCCGCCATGACGAGCCATCCCCGCGAAGGGCGCTTTCGCCATATGTGTCCGGTTCCCGACAACCCATTGCCTGCAGCCAGGTTGTGCTGCCGGTGCGTCGCGGCATACTAGCAGCGCCGGATTCGCGTGTCAAGGGCGATCGCTCGCCGTTGACAGACGGCCACGCAGGCGGTCATGCTACAGGTTGCCGGCAGCCTTGCACAGGCGTACCAGGGCTCCATGATCATCAGCTCGCTCCGCAATCCGCAGATCGTCGCGCTGCGCAAGCTTGGCCAGCGCCGCCAGCGCCGCTTGCAGGGACGCTTCGCCGCCGAGGGCCTGCAGGCGTTGCACCTGGCGCTCGAGGCCGGCTGGCAGGCGCAGGAGGTCTTCTATTGCCCGGCGCGTTTCACGGGCCCGGCAGCGCCGGAACTGCTGCAACGCTTCGAGGCCGGCGGCGCCCGCCTCCATGAAGTCAGCGAGTCGCTGCTGCAAACGCTCTCCGGCCGCGACACTTCCCAGGGCCTGGTCGTCACCTTCCCGCTGCCGCAGACTGAACTGAGGGACCTGCGCCTGCCCGCGCAGCCGCTGCTGCTGCTGCTCGACCGCCTGCGCGACCCCGGCAACCTCGGCAGCCTGCTGCGCACGGCGGACGCGGTCGGCGCCAGCGCCGTGCTGTTGCTCCCGCCCTGCGTCGATCCCTGCGACCCCAGGGTGTTGCGCGCCAGCATGGGCTCGCTCTTTAGCCTGCCCGTCGTCCAGGTGGAGTCAGTCCCGACGCTGCTGACCTGGTTGCAGGAGCAGGGCCTGCCGCTCTGCGGCGCCGACGCCGCGCGCGGGCAGCTCTGGACGGAGCTGGACTGGCGCGGCGGCCTTGCGCTGGCGCTGGGCAACGAGGCGCAGGGGCTGGACGACAGGCTGGCCGCCCGTTGTGAGCGCCTGGCCATGTTGCCGCTGCGTGGCAGAGCCGAATCGCTCAACGTCGCCGTGGCGGGCGGCGTGCTGCTGTACGCCTGGCGCGCGGCCAATCCCTGACCCCGACCGGCGTTTTCCTGTACACTGGGCGCAGTGTCTGCCCGCCAAATGACTGGCTGCTCACATGCCCAGGGAACACAGAATAATCATTGCCATCGCCGGCCTGACCGGGGTCATCGTGCTGCTGCTGCTGCTCGTGCTCAGCCAGGGTCAGGAAGCGCCCGTCAACCTCGCCGCCATCCCGGACGAGAGCCAGCCTTACCCCATCGTGGGCCGCGAGCACATCCCGGTCGGCGCAATGCCCACACGCTACAACTCCGACCCGCCCACTTCAGGCGATCATTACGCCGCGCCGGTGCGCGCCGGCTTCTATGAGCAGCGCCTGCCGGACGCCTACCTCATCCACAACCTTGAGCACGGGCAGATCTGGCTCTCCTGGCGCGACCTGGGCGACCACGAGGTCGTCGATACCTTCCGGCGCCTGCATGAGAAGTTCCCGGAATGGGTCGTGGTCAGTTATCGCCCGGAGAACGAACAACGGCTGGCCGCCGCCGCCTGGGGACGCCTGCTGCCGCTCGACACGCCGGACAGCGAAGCCCTGACCGCCTTCATCATGCGACACCATGACCGCGCGCCGGAGAGCGTGCCCGGCTGAGCGCGGCCGCGCCTACTCCAGATTGGTGTGGCGCGCGAACATGAGGCCGGGGTCGGTTCCCAGTTCTTCCATCAGCAAGCCAACCATCACGTCACAGAGGATGCCCAGCGACTGCTCGTAGAGCGAGCCCATCGGCTGGACCGAGACGCTGGCGGCCTCCGCGTCAGCCAACTTGGGGCTGGACGCCTGAATACGCAGAATGTGGTCCGCATACTGGCTCACCGGCGACTCGCCGGCGATGGTGATCAGGGCGACCGTGGCGTTGAGCTCGCAGGCGCGTTGCGCCTGGCCGATGATCGAGGGCGTGCGGCCAGAGCCGGAGCCGATGATGAGCAGGTCGCCGGCGCCGATGGCGGGCGTGGTCACCGCGCCGACCACGTGCACGTCCAGGTCCAGATGCATCAGGCGCATGGCGAAAGCCTGCATCTGCAGCCCGGAACGCCCGCGGCCGGCGACGAAGATGCGCCGCGCCTGCAGAATGTCGCGGCGCAGATCGGCAACCGCTTCGGGATCGATGCCCTCAAGGGCCGCGCCAAGTTCCTGCAGCACGTCCATGAGCAGCGTTTTGTAGTCAGACATTGGCCAGCATCCTTTCCTTCAGCCGACGCGCGGCTGCGGCCGGTTGGGCAGCGCGCGTGATGGCGCCGCCCACAATGACCGTGTCCGGGCGCAGTGGCGCCAGCGCGTCAATCGTCTCCTCGCTGATGCCGCCGGCCACGGCCAGATGCAGGTCCGGCAGCGCCTCACGCAGCGCGCGCAAGGGCCCGACCGGGTCGCCACTGGCATCGTGGGCGCGGTGCACACAGAAGCTGTCGCAGCCCAGCGCCATCAACTCCTGCACGCGCTGCAGCGGCTGCGGCAGGGCCATCAGATCCACCAGCAGCTCGCCGCCACAGTCGCGCGCCGTCGCCGCCGCCGCCGCGATCGTCTCGTCAGCGGCGACGCCCAGCACGGTCACGATGTCCGCGCCGGCCGCAAAGGCGATGCGCGCCTCCTCGCCGCCGGCATCCATAATCTTGAAATCCGCCAGCAGCGGCAGCGCGGGAAACTCCGCGCGCAGGCGCTGAATGGCCCGGACGCCCTCGCGCAGCACCAGCGGCGTGCCGATCTCGGCCAGGTCCACATACTCGCGCGCCACCCGCAGCACAGCCAGGCTGTCCTCCAGCGGGCCGTCGAGCGCCAGTTGCAGCTTCACCGCGAGCTTCGCCTGCGTCCAGTGGACAGACCGTTGTGAGTGTAGCGGCTTCCGCTGCCTGGCTCAATGCCCGTTGACAGCAGTGCCGCTGCGGTGGACGATAGCCCGGCGGGCGAGCGCTGCCCGCAGTCAACGAAAGGCAGCGGCTGTTATGGCCCTCGAATACCTCATTGATTACGACTGCGCGCCGAAGCAGGCGCTGGGCGCGGCCGGCATCCTCGAGCGGCTGAAGGCCCGCGAACGCGCCGCGACCATCATCCGCCTTTACCGCCGCAACGGCGACCAGCGCTCGCCGCGCGAGATGGGCTTCGAGATGGTGCGCAGCGCCGCCGACGGCAGCGAGGAGACCCAGGTCGTCGTCGTGCAGCACCTGCTGGACAGCGCCGCCGAGCTCGACCCGCTGGCCGGGCACTGCGCGGGCTGCCCCGCCAACCGGACGGGCGCGCCCTTCGGCTGCATCGGCCACATCAGCTATCCGATTTCGCCCTTCGCCGAGGCCTTCCTGCTCAACCGCCTGCCCGATCCGCCCTCCGCGCCGCTGGTCTGGCTGCTGCTGAAGCAGGGCATCCGCGACTTCAGGTATGACGGCAGCAGCGCCTACCCGCTGCGCGCAGCCGACCGCAACATATTCAGCGAGGCGCGCAGCATCCGGCGCGAACTGGGCGAACTGCCGGTCGATTCCGATCAGGTCTTCGAGATGGTTTTTCTGACCGGCCACATCCAGCCCAATCATGCCGCAATCCTGCTGCTATTCTTTCACGCCATTGAGCGCGAAACGCTGGAGGCCATGCAGATCACGGAGCTCGGCGCACTGCCGCTGGCGGAGCGCGCGGCCTTCGACTTCCTCATCCCGGCGGGCGCGGACAGCGACGACGACTCGACGGCCGAGATGCGCGACTTCCTGCACGCGCTCTATCTCGCCTGGCGCCTGGACGTGCCGCTGCTGCTGGATGTGTGATTTAATGATTGCTGATTGAGAAGGGAGCGCCTGTGCCGATTTACAGGCGAACGGAAAGCGCAGCACCCTGTCATTTTTGGCAAAGTTTGAGAAGAAACATAGAAATGAGGAAATAGCACAATGAAAATTGTAACGACAAAACTGGCAGTTATCGTGGTTGCGCTGCTGTTCATGCTATTGGCAACTGCTGTGGCTGTTGGCCAAGCCAGTCACTTGGCCGACTCTGATGAAGTCAGCGACAGCATCGATTGCGCTACCCGACTGATTGTAGATCATGATTTGGAAGACTACGAAGCCTACGGTGTGCCTTTCACTGAACAGATCGTGCTCTTCCTGCTAACCAAGCATTGTTGACCGGCACGCTCTCCATAGCATCTCACAGTTCGAACACTTGCATTTGGATAGAATAAAAAAGGGCAGACCCGCGCCTGCCCCTGACTACTCCTAAATTGTAAGCCCGACGCCTCGCGCCAGACGCCTACCCCACCAGCGTCAGCGCCTCGCGCACCATCTGGTTGGTGTAGCCCCACTCGTTATCGTACCAGGTCAGTACCTTCACCAGGTCGCCGGCCACCACCTGCGTCAGCTCCAGGTCCACAATCGAGGCGCGCGCGTCGCCGATGACGTCGGCCGAGACGATCGGATCTTCCGAGACGCCGAGGATGCCCGCGTAACGCTCGGTCGCGGCCTCTTCGCGGAAGATGTCGTTTATCTCCTCAACCGAGGTGTCGCGTCCCGCCACGAAGACCACGTCGGCGATCGAACCCACCGCCACCGGCACGCGCAGCGCCAGGCCGTCAAACACGCCGGCGATGGCCGGCAGCGCCTTCGTGGTGGCGATGGCCGCGCCGGTCGAGGAGGGCACGATGTTGTCGGCGGCGCCGCGTCCGCGACGCATGTCCTTGCCGCCCGGGAAGTCAACCAGCGCCTGGGTGGAGGTGTAGGCGTGCACGGTGGTCATGATGGCCTTCTGCACGCCGATGCGGCGATGCATAACTTCCATCACCGGCGTGATGTTGTTGGTCGTGCAGCTGGCGCAAGAGACCACATGCGCGCCGTTCGCGCTGTTGACGCCGTGTACGACCATCGGCACGTCGGCGCTTTTGGTCGGCCCGGAGATGATGACCTTGCGCGCGCCGGCGGTGACGTGCTTGCCGGCGTCCTCCATTTCGGTGAAGAAGCCGGTGCATTCGAACACCAGTTCGACGTCCAGCTCGCCCCAGGGCAGCTGCGCCGGGTCGCGCTCGCTCAGGTAGCGGATGCGCTGGCCGTCGATGACGAGGTCGCCGCCATCCGCGCAGACGGGACGATCGTAGCGGCCGTAGACCGTATCGTAGCGAATGAGATAGGCGAAGTTCTCGGCGGAGCCGAGGTCGTTGACCGCCACCAGTTCCAGCTGTGGCGTGTCCATCACCACCTTGAGCGCCGCGCGCCCGATCCGCCCCAGCCCGTTAATCGCAACCCGCGCCATCGTCCCCTCCTGCCTCGTTTGTTGTGCAAATCCCGGCGACTATAGCGCAGCGGGCAGCCACATTACAGGGCGGGCTGCGCGTCAAAACAACCGTTGCTGTTGCAGCGGCCGCTGGCCGTCGAGCAGCACGAAGGGCGCCAGCTGCTCCGGCGCGCGGATGCCCAGCGCCCGCAATTGCGACAGGTCGCGCAGCCTTGTCCCGCGCCGCGCGCGCAGGACGGCCTGCACGCCTTTCGGGCCGATGCCCGGCACACGCAGCAGCTGCGTCCGCTCCGCCTTCATCAGGTCCAGCGGCGCCTCGCGCAGGTTCTCCTCCGCCCAGGCGCGCTTGGGATCCACGTCCAGGCGCAGGTTGCCCGCGTCCACGAAGGGCAACTCTTCCACGTCCCATTCGTAATCGCGCAGCAGGAAGCTGGACTGGTAAAGGCGAATCTCACGCTGCGGCGACGTGGGCGGCAGGTTCTCGAAAGGCGTGCCCGGCACCGGGCTGAAGGCCGAGAAGTAGGTGCGCGCCAGGCCCAGCTGGTTGTAGAGGCGCTCGCCCAGCGCAAGCAGCTCGAGGTCGGTATCGCCCACCGCGCCCACCACGAACTGCGTCACCAGGCTGGCCAGGCGTTCGTGCCGCTCGCGCCGGAACCTGGACGCCGCCTGTAGCAGGCTCAGCAACTCCCGCTGAAATTCCTTCTTCGGCGCCAGCGCCGCCAGTCGCTGCGGCGTGGGCCCCTCCAGGTTGACCGAGACGCGGTCCGCCAGCTGCATGGAGCGCAGCAACTGGTCTTCCTCTGCGCCGGGCATGACCTTGACGTGTATGTAGCCGCGGTAAGCGTACTTTTGGCGCAGGATGTCGATGGTGTCGATCAGCTTGTCCTGCGTGGTCACGCTGCCCTTGATGATGCCCGAGGAGAGGAAGAGGCCGTCCACCAGGCGGGCGCGCGCCATTTCGTCAAAGGTCTTCGCCATCTCTTCCGGCTGGAAGGTATAGCGCGGGGCCTTGCTGCGCCCGGCGCGGAAGGGGCAGTAGTAGCAATTGCGCTCGCAGGCCGAGGTCAGCAGGGTCTTGAGCACCGGCATGGGGCCCTGCGGCGTCTGCACCTGCGAGACGCAGTCGTGCAGGTTCTTGTGTTGCCGCGGCACGCGCTTCTCGCGCACGCCAGGCTCGCCGGCCGGCTCGAAGAAGGTCACGTTGCCCATGCGCTCCAGCTTCTGCGCGGCGTCCGGCTGGCGCTGGACCCGCACTAGAGGCGACCGTAGCGCTGCAGCGCGCTCAGCACGTTGATGGTGGTGATGGGCTGCCACTGCGGCAGATCGTGCTCGTCAGCCCAGCCGCCATCCTCGCGTTGCGTCGTCGCCAGCGTATCCAGGCAGCGCGTGAGGGCAGCCCCCGGCAAGGCCTGCGCCACCGCCGACGTCCGGGTCGGGCGCGAAGAAGAAGAGCGTGTAATGCCGCTGCGGGATGAGCATCTCCGTCAGCGCGACGGTGTGCGCCAGGGTCGCCGCGCGCAAGTCGGCCAGCTGCGGGAAGTCGTCGATGTTCATGAAGTAATCGAATGCGTGGTAGGTCATGAAGAGCCAGTCGTTGCTGCGAATGCCCTTGATGCTGTGATGCGCCTCGGCCCAGTGACGCGTCGTATTCAGCAGCCGTGGCGTGGCCAGACCCAGGGCGTGCAGGTTGCCGACAATTGAGTCCGGCGCCTTCTGGCCGCCCCACTCCCTCCACCACGGCGCCAGCGGCCACTTGCCCAGCTCATCCGGGTTGCGCAGCGAGCCGTCGGGCATTTGCTGCCGCTCCAGCCAGGCGACCGTGCCATCCAGCAGCGTCGCGAGCGGGATGTCGTGGTAGCGCAGCACGCCCAGCAGATACTCCAGCGCGGCGGGGTGCGAGAGCGGCGCCTTGAGGTCGTGCTCGAGGCCGTGGCCCCAGCCGCCGTCGGCGTTCTTGTAGCAGAGCAGGCAGCGCTGCAACTGATCCAGCGGCCCGTCATCGAAGCGCCAGCTGAAGAGCGCCCGCTCCCAGAGCATGCCGTGGGTGAAGACGTAGTCGCGCGCGCGGTCGAGAGAGATGGTCATGGAAGATCCTCCGCCTTCGGGGGCAGGGGCAGGCCGCCCTGCGTCATTTCATCTTCGGCAATCCGTGGCGTATTTCGCATGAGCGGCATGTTTACCTGTGCCCCGTCCAGCAGCGCCCCAATGGTCAGGATTTGCAGGCGCGGAAAGCGGCCACTCCAGGATTCGGGCTCGAAGAAGCCGGCGCTGACCGCCTCGCGCTCCATCGGCCCGGTCGGCTCCTCCAGTGTGATGAAGACGCCGATGGCCGCCTTCTCGCGCTCGACGGTGCCGCGCAGATCGCGGATGTCGCGGCTGCTGACTCCGCCGCTCTTGACCTGCACCAGCACGCGGCGACGACGCTGACGTCTGCCGCTGCCATCGACGAAGCCGAGCACGCCGTCGATACCACGGTCGGCGCCTTTCTTGCGCTCGTTGTTGAGCGGCTGCGCGTTCACCAGCGAGAGCGCCCAGAACTGGAACTGGTAGCGGTCGTCGAGCGCCAGGCGGCGCGCGTCCTGCAGAGTCGTTGGCTCGCCGAGGACTTCGTAGTCGACGCCGGCGCGCAGACCATTGCACTCGTCATGCAGACGCGCCTTCATCATGGCGACGCTGAGGTGCGTGATGTCGATGCCGATCCACTGGCGGCCGAGTTGCTGCGCAGCGACGACCGCAGTGCCACAGCCACAAAAGGGGTCCAGCACGATGCCATCGGTCGGGCAGGAAACCTTGATGAGCTTCTCAAGCAGGGCCAGCGGCTTTTGCGTGGGATAGTCCAGATACTCCCCACGCTGCGAGCTGAAATTGGTGAAGCCGATGGGGTCAAGGATGATGTCCTGCGGCGGGACTCCCCTGTCGGCGGCGGCATAGCGTTTCAGGCCAGGCCACTTGCCGCGTTTCGGGTGATGAATAAGCCCGGCCGTATCCAGCGTCTCAAGACGATCGTGGATTCCCTCAATGCTGCGGTAGCCGGGGATGAACTCGCGCTCGATGTATTCTGCGTAGCGTCCAGTCTTCGGCACCGACCAGCAGCGGCCCATCGCGAAGACATCGTAGTTGCGCCAGGGAGTGGTGCTTGGCGAGCCGGGTTGCGCGCTGTGAAGTGGCCCGGTCAGGTCTGCGCTGCGGTAGCGCCCGCGTTCGTCTTTTGAAGGATAGACCTCCTCCAGTTCCTCTTCGGTCTTGGCCGTGCCGTTGCTTTCACCCTGCCAGTAGAACGCATCGCTGCGGCTGTAGAAAAGGATGTTGTCGTGAATCCTTCCATGCCGCTTCGGATCGTTGTGCGCCGTTGCGCGCCGCCAGATGATGTCATTGCGAAAGTTTTGCGCGCCAAAAATGATATCCAGCATCAGTTTCAGGTAGTGTGCTGCTGCGTCGTCACAGTGCAGGTAAATACTGCCGCTCGGCTTCAGCACGCGGCGCAACTCGACCAGACGGGCGCACATCATCACCAGATAGGCCATCATCTGGTTCTCGCCCAGCAACTGGCGCAAGGCGCTCATCAGCGTGCCAACGTTGTCGTTGCCGAGCACCAGGTCGTGCCAGGTTTCTTCGGCCGTCGGGCCCCAGTGCCAGCTGTCGCCGAAGGCCAGGATCTGTGCGTCGCTGTCCAGGCCGCTTTCGTCGCGGAAGAGCACGTTGTAGCTGCGGTTGCTGTTGAAGGGCGGGTCGAGATAGATGAGGTCGACGCTCTCGTCGTCGATGTACTCGCGCAGGATGGGCAGGTTATCGCCGTAGTAGAGTTTGTTCATGTTGGTCTCAGCCTGAAAGATGCAATTTCTCAATCAACGTTGCGATGTGTTGCATGAATTCCTGATTGTGCCAGATTTCAAGGGTGGTGAAGCGCTCCTCAATCACACAGGCGCCGGGCCTTTCCTGCGCTTCCACCTTGACCACGACCGTGCCAAATCCGCCGTCAGGGACTTGCTCCGCCCCGAGGACGAGACCGGCGCGCGTTACCTGAAAGCCGGACAGCCAGGGGGACAGGCTCCCGTCATCGCGCAACTCGAGTGAGAAGATAGTGTTGTCCCACCCGGCTTGCCACAGCAGCTGCAGCAAATGCTTCAGCGCCCCGTCCTGCCGGAAACTCGTCGCCGTCATCCTTGCTGCTCCCCACATTCCAGCCACAAAGTGTATCATAGCGAACATATGTTCCATTTGTCAACCCCCTGACCACACAACTTGAGTCTCCCGCCTCCGCCAGATACACTCCGCCCCATGTCCGAACTCCTGCCATGGTCATCCGGCGGCCACCGCAACCTGCGCGTCCTGTTCTTCGTCATCATCGTGGCGACGACGCCGCTCTACTGCCTCGGCTTCCTCCTCTGGGGTGTCGCGCCAGGCTCGCGCCCGCCCGCCACGCTCACGCCCACCCTGACGCCGCTGATTGGCACGGCCACGCCCACGCGCACCTACACGCCCTTCCGCCGCGTCCTCGTCACCGTCACCCGGCCCCTGCCGCCCACGCCGCGCCAGTTCCAGCCACCTGTGCAGCAGCCAGCGCCACAGCCGCAGCCGGTGCAACCGGTTGTGCAGCCGCCCGCCGACTCCTCGCTGCCAGGCGTGCCCGTGCCCGGGCAGCAGCCCGTCGGGCAGCCGACACCAACGCCTGGCGCCAGCCCCACCGTCGTGCCGGTGCAGGGAAGCAGACCATGAACCCTCATATGTGCCAGCCGCCAGGAGGCAGCCGTGTTTGACCTGAACGCACATCTGCGCGCGATGGTGGAGGCCCACGCCCCCTCCGGCCACGAAGGCCCCCTGCGCGCCATGCTCACTGAAGCATGGACGCCGCTCACGGATTCGCTGGCTACTGACGGCCTCGGCAGCCTGATCGCCACCAAAGCCCCGACGCGCCAGCAGCAGCCCGCGCTGCGCATCATGCTGGCGGCGCACATGGACGAAATCGGCCTGATGGTGCGCGAGGTGGTGGACGGCTTCATCAGCGTGCATCGCATCAGCGGCGTTGACAACCGCGTCATGCCGGCGCAGCCGGTGCTGGTGCATGGACGCCGGCCGCTGCCGGGCGTGGTGGCCGCCAAACCGCCGCACATGTTGCCAATGGCGGAGCGCGAGCGTTATGCGCCCATGGACGAGCTGCTGGTCGACGTCGGCCTGGAGCCGGCCGCAGTAGAGGAACTGGTGCAGCCCGGCGACCTCATCACCCTGGACGTGCCGATGCTCGAGCTGCAGAACGGGCGCCTGGCCGCCAAGGCCATGGACGACCGCGCCTCGGTGGCAGCCATCAGCGTCTGTCTGCAGCACTTGCAGACCCTGCAACACGGTCACGAGGTCTGCGCCGTGGCCACCGCGCAGGAGGAAACCGGCCTGCTCGGCGCGCGCACGGCCGCCTGGCGCGTGCAGCCCGACCTCGCCATCGCGCTGGACGTGACCTTCGCCCTCCAGCCTGGCGTTGAACCGGACTTCGGCGTCGAGCTGGGCAAGGGGCCCGCCCTGCCGATCGGGCCCAACTTCCATCCCAAACTGGTAGAGCAGTTGCGCGCCGCCGCCCGCCGCCACGAGATCCCTCTGCAGGACGAGCTCATTCCCGGCGCCAGCGGCACTGACGCCTGGGCCATCCAGGTCGCCCGCGACGGCATCCCGACCGCGCTGCTGGGCATCCCGGTGCGCAACATGCACTCGCCGGTTGAGACGCTTGACCCGCGCGACATTGAGCGCGCCGGGCGCCTGCTGGCTTATTTCATCGCCGAAGTGGAGGGCGACTTTCTGCAACCCGCCGCCCCGGAAAGCGCTGACTCATGAAGCTCGAACTCCTGCAGCAGCTCTCCGACGCGCGCGCCATCTCCGGCCAGGAGGAAGCCGCGCGCGCGCTCATCCTCGAGGCCATCGACGGCCAGGTCGAGGACGTGCGCGTCGATGCGCTCGGCAACGTGCTGGCGCTCAAACCCGGCAGCCAGGGCGCGGACCTGCCGCGTACGCTGGTCTCGGCGCACATGGACGAGGTCGGCTTCGTCGTGCGCAGCGTCGATGGCGAGGGCCTGCTGCGCTTCTACAGCGTGGGCGGCGTCGATGCGCGCATCCTGCCCGGCCTGCGGGTCTGCGTGGGCGCGGAGGCCTTGCCCGGCGTGATCATGTGGAAGCCCATCCACCTCGGCCGTGAGCAGAGGACCCTGCCGCTGGACAACCTGCGCATCGACGTCGGCGCGCGTGACAAGGGGGACGCAGCCCGTCTTGTCAGGCCAGGCGACATGATTACCTTCGCCACAGCATTCACGCAGCCCGACGCCGGCGTTGTGCGTGGCAAGGCGCTGGACAACCGCGGCGCCTGTGCCCTGCTGGTCGAGTTGCTGCAGGGCGACGCCCTGCCCTGCGACGTGCTGGTCGCCTTTACCTGCCAGGAGGAAATCGGCCTGCGCGGCGCCCAGGTCGCTGCCCAGGCGCTGCAACCCGACCTGGCCATCGTGCTGGAGGACACTCCGGCGCACGACCTGCCAGATCTCACTGCCGACCCGGACGAAGGCATCGCCTTCAACCCGGCCACGCGCCAGGGCGCCGGCCCGGTGCTGACCGTGATGGATTCGCGCACTATCACGAACCCCCGTCTGCTGGCCTGGCTGCGCGCCACGGCCGCTGCGGAAGCTATTCCCGTCCAGCTGAAAAGCGCCAGCGGCGGCGGCACCGACGCCGGCGCCATCCACGTCGCCGGCAGCGGTGTGCCCACGGCCGCTATTTCCATGCCGGCCCGCTACATCCACGGCCCGGCCGCGCTGCTGCGCGTGAGCGACTACGACCACACGCTGGCGCTGCTGCGGGCCGCGCTGCACAGCGTGTCGCCGGCGCTGCTGGCGCATGACTGAACTGTCCGACTGCCACCACAGGGAGTGAAGACCATGAAGGCACTCATTCGCAAACTGGTCGAGGCCTGGGGGCCGTCCGGCTATGAGCATCAGGTGCGCCGCCTGATTCAGGAAGAAGTGGCAGAGCTCGTCGACGACATGCGCGTCGATGCGCTGGGCAACCTTATCTGCCGCGTGGGCAGTGGCGGCAAGAAGGTCATGGTCTCCGCGCACATGGACGAGATCGGCGTGATGGCCATGTTCGCCGAGCCGGCGAGCGGCTATCTGCGCTTTGACCCCATCGGCGGCCTGCTGCACAGCACGCTGGCCGGCAACCGCGTGCGTTTCGAGGACGGCACGACCGGCGTCATCGGCGTCTACGACAGCTTCGGCAAGGGACGCACCAACGTGCCCTCGTTCAACGACTTCTATATAGACGTCAGCGATGGCAATGGTGCAGCCGTGGCAGCGGGCAGCGCGGCCGGCTTCTGGCGCGAGTTTGAAACGCGCGGCACGCGCCTCATCGCCAAGTCGCTGGACGACCGCATCGGCTGCGTCGTCGCCATCGAGACGCTGCGCGCCCTGGGCCGCCAGGCGCCCAACGAACTGTACTTCGTCTTCAGCGTGCAGGAGGAGGTCGGGCTGCGCGGCGCGCGCACGGCGGCCTACGGCATCGACCCCGAGGTCGGCATCGCGCTGGACGTGACGGCTACCGGCGACGAACTGCGCAACCGCAAAATGGCGGTGAAACTCGGCGGTGGCGCGGCCATCAAGGTGCACGACAGCGGCCTGGTCGTGCCGCCGGCCATCGTGGCCTGGATGGAAACCCGCGCCCGTGAAGCAGGCATTCCGGTACAGCGCGAGCTGCTCGGTGGCGGCACTACCGACGCCGCCGTGATTCAGAGCGCCCGCGCCGGCGTGCCCAGCGGCTGCATCTCCATCCCCTGCCGCTTCCTGCACACCACCAGCGAAACGGCCGACAGCCGTGACGTGCAGGCCTGCATCGACCTGCTGGGCGCCTTGCTGGCCAATTCAATTGAACTTTGAGTTTTGAGGGATGCCCGGCTTTAGTTCAGGCGGGCGGTGGCGGTAGCGGCAGGTCCTCGACCGGGACGTCTTTCCACTTCGCGCCCTCGTCCACCAGCATGACGGGGATGCCGTCGCGCACAGGATACTTGTAGCCGGAGTCCGCGCAGACCAGCCAGGCGCCCTTGACCAGCTCCAGCCGGCCAGGGTCGTCGCCGCGGTCTTCGTAGTGCACGGCCACGGGGCAACGCAGGATGTCCAGCAACTCGGGGTCGAGGGGCGCTTCGGGCACGGATCACATCCTCACAGGCGGACAATCGTGGCGCGAGTATAGTCACGCGGCGCCCCGGGGTCAATCGGGCCGCGCAGTGCCAGCAGGCGAATGTCAGCAATATTTGCATTAAATTCGAAAATCATTGTACAGTATTCATAGTGGCAGATGAATGAGGACCAGCGAAACTTAATCCTTAACAAGTTTTCCCGATCCGACGGGCAGGACAGGAGAACCGAAATGACACTTGACCCCGTATCCTTCATCCCCGCTCTGCTATTCGCGTTTGCGCTGGCCAGCGCCATAGTAACCTTGCTGGTCTACGCCACAATCAACGCTCCGGAACCGGACGAGACCGCCTGGTGCACGCGCTACATTGGCGCGCGCTACGAGTTGCGCCGCAGCGGCGTACAAATCCAGGCACAGGAAAGCGAGCTGTTCGACTGGCAACATCGCGTCTGACGTTTTTTGCGGGCCTGTTGCTGATCCTGCTGGCCGCGCCGGGCCTCAACCTGGCGCAGGACAGGCCGGAGGTCAGCAGCAGGCCCGTTCAGGTCTGGCTCCAGCGCGACGTCGACGACACTGGCCGCGACCGCCTGCACTTCGTCGACCGGCGCAGCGGCGCTGACACCAGCGTCGACCTCCCCGGCGAACGCTACACCGTAGTGCGCGAGCAGGTGCTCTACTTCGACGTGGCGGACAGCCGCGTGCGCCAGGTTACTGCGACCGGCGCAATCAGCGACCACCCCTTCATCCAGTTGCCCGGCGCCACCCTGCGCGTGGACTGGCTCGTCGCGCCGGACGCCTCACAAATCGCCTGGACCCTGACCGAAGCGACCGCAGCGGGTCTGCTGCGCAGTTTCACCCGCATCGCCGCCAGCGACGGCAGCGGCCAGCGCGACGTGCTGGTCGACGGGCCGCACGCGGAGCGGCACGCGCTGCCAGTGGCCTTCAGCGCTGACGGCGCCACGCTCTACATGGACTATCAGTCGCTGCCCCTCGCCGACGCGCCCCCTCGCCAGGGCTACGCCGAGCTCTTCGCCCTGACGTTGACGGAAGGCTTCACGCGCCGCTTGCCCGGCGAACCCGGCTGCCTCTGCGGCGCGGCCTTTGGCGCTGACCTGCTGCTGCGCCTGCAGCTGAGCGAAATTCCGGGCGGCCACGAGTTGGTGCTGCGCAACGCGACTGGTGAACTGCGCGGGCGTATCGCGGCGCCGGCCCTGCCCGGCTTCACGCAGGCGCGTCACCTCTTGCTGGCGCCGGACGGCGCGCAGGCGCTCTACACGCTCGCCCAGGTGCGTGACGTAGGCGGCAGCCAACAGGCCGTGCGCAGCGTCTTCGTGCTCGCCGACCTGGCCGATGGCAGCAGCCGCGTCTTCGGCGCGCCCGCGTCCTACCTGCTGCGCCCGCTCGTCTGGAGCGAGGACGACGTGGTGCTGGTCACCAGCGCCGACCCGCAGCGCGACGGCACCTGGAAGCTGCGCCTGTCTGACGGCGCCTTGCTGCCGGTCGCGGCGGCCAGCTGGCTGGGCGCCCTGACAGGCTGAAGCCCGCGCAGTACAATGGCCGTATGAACAACTCCCTGCCCGCTGAAGAATACGCGCGCCGCCAGGCGAAGGTGGCGCCGGTCGCCGCCTTGCTGGCCGAACGTCACGGTCAACCCGCATGGCGCTCCGGCGTCGACCCGATGGACGAGCTGGTCAGCTGCATCCTCAGCCAGAGCACCACCGACAGCAACCGTGACCGCGGCTTCGCTGCGCTTAAGGCACGCTGGCCGGACTGGCAGGGCGTCGTTGACGCGCCGACGGAAGCAGTGATCGCGACCATCCGCGTGGCCGGCCTTGCCAACCAGAAGGGGCCGCGCATCCAGGGCCTGCTGCGCGCCATCCACGAGTATCGCGGCGCGTACAACATCGACTTCCTCGCCGATCTGCCGCTTGAGGAGGCAGCGGCCTGGCTGACCGCGCTGCGCGGCGTGGGCCCCAAAACCGCCGCCATCGTGCTCTGTTTCGCCTTCGGCCGGCCCGCGCTGCCGGTGGACACGCATGTGCACCGCGTCGGCAAGCGCCTCGGCCTGATCCCGGAGAAGATGAGCGCGGAGCGCGCCCACCCCCTGATGGCCGCGCTCGTGCCGCCGGAGCAACACTACAGCTTCCACATCCAGTTGATCCTGCACGGCCGCGAGCTCTGCCACGCCCGCCGCCCCGACTGCGCCCGCTGCCCGCTCACCGCCTGTTGCGACTGGTTTCAGCGTGAGGGGGCGGGCGCGTAGGCGCGCCACTTTACAGCCTGCGCCTTTCGTGCTACATTGCTAACAGGTTTGGAGAACTTCCACCACGACACAGCCCGCGCTGTGTTTTTTGTACCCTGCTGTCGGGGGGCAGCGAAATAACGTTCAGGGAGCAACGCCATGGTCGACCAGCCGCAATACGTGACGCCGGAAGGCTTCGATGAACTCGAAAAACGACTACGCTACCTGACCCAGGTGCGCCGCGCCGAGGTTGCCGAACGTTTGCACCAGGCCGTCGCGGAAGGCGGCGACCTGACCGAGAACGCCGAGTATGAAGACGCCAAGAACGAGCAGGCCTTCATCGAGGGCGAAATCCAGCGCCTTGAGATGATCCTCAACAACGCCGAGGTCATTGAGAACAGCGGTGCGGGCGACGAGGTCACCCTGGGGTCGCGCGTCACCGTGACGGAAAAGGGCTCGCGCGAGACCGAGGTGTACCAGATTGTCGGCTCGGCCGAGGCCCGCCCTGGCGAAGGGCGCATCTCCGCGGGCAGCCCGCTGGGCAAGGCGCTGCTGGGCGCGAAGGTGCGCCAGCGCGTCACCGTGCAGGCGCCCGACGGCGACATCGTCTTCACTATCAAATCGATCGAGTAACCCGCTGCGGCGCCCGTCATGGAGGCCCTCAGAGACGCGCTCTCCGTTCTGACGCCGCAGTTCTTCGACTGGCTGGTTCTGCTCGTCATCGTGGTTGGTCTGGCGCTGGCCGCGCGTCGGCTGCGCGCAGACCTGCGCCGCCCGCGCACTGACGAGGACACCCAACCCCTGCAGGAGTGATACATGCTCGACATCGCGCTGATCCGCGCGCAACCCGACGAGGTTAAGCAGCGGCTCGCCCGCCTGCATGACTCCGACGCCGTCGCCCGCGTCGACCGCATCCTGGAACTGGATGTGCAGCGGCGGGAACTGCTGAACGCGTCGGAGAGTTTGCAGGCGCAGCGCAACCGACTCAACCGCGCGCTGGGGAGACTGCGAGGAAACAAGCAGTTTTCGGATTTCGAAAAGGGTATGTTCATTCAACAGGCTGCCAAGCAAATTGGTCAGTCACGGTATGAAGATGCATTGGCTAGCTTGCAGCCCGATCCCGACATCAAAATTGACAAGCCAAAGTATCTAACTTTTACAGAGGAAATGCATGACCTTGGTGTCTTGCGGGGCTTGTCAGAACGAGGCGGAATCGTATCAAATCTCGACATTCCATTGGAAATGATAGCAACAGCGCTGCGCGGCATGAGCGAACAATATAGCGCCTGGCAGGCGGAGATTCGCGATGTAGAGGTCGGGCTGCGCGACGAAATGCTGTGGCTGCCCAACCTGCCGCACGCAAGTGTGCCGGTCGCCGCCAGCGAGGACGACAACTGTCCCGGGCTCCCCGAAGGCGACTTCCGCGAATTCGACGTCCCGCCCCTGCCGCACTGGGAGCTGGCGCCGGCCCTCGGCATCCTCGACCTCGAGCGCGGCGTGAAAATCGCCGGCAGTCGCGGCTACGTGCTGCGCGGTGACGGCGCCCGCCTGCAGCAGGCGCTCATCAACCTTTTCCTCGACCAGGCGCGCGCCCACGGCTACGAGCAGATTTACGTCCCGCTGATGGTGCCGGAGCAGATGCTGGAAGGCGCGGCGCAGCTGCCGAAGTTTGCCGACACGGTCTATCAGGACAAGGACGCCGGACTCTACATGCTGCCCACCGCCGAGGTGGCGCTCACCAACCTGCACCGCGACGAAATCCTTGACGAAAGCGACCTGCCGCTCAAATACGTGGCGCATTCGCCCTGCTTCCGGCGCGAGCACATGAGCGCCGGCCGCGATACGCGCGGCATCAAGCGCGTGCACCAGTTCGAGAAGGTGGAGCGCTACCTCTTCACTGCGCCCGAGCAGAGTTACGCGGCGCTCGAGACCCTGACCGAAGCCGCCGAAGACCTCTGCCGCGCCCTGCAGCTGCCCTTCCGCCGCCTCGAAATCGTCACTGGCGACCTGGGCTTCAGCGCCAGCAAGAAGTACGACGTCGAGGTCTATTCGCCAGGCTGCGACGAATGGCTGGAGGTCAGCTCCTGCAGCAACACCGAGGCCTTCCAGGCGCGGCGCGCCAACATCCGCTTTCGCCGCGAAGGCGTGAAGCGCCCGCTGCACGTCCACACGCTCAACGGCAGCGCTCTGGCCCTGCCACGCATCATCATCGCCATCCTCGAGAACTACCAGAACACCGACGGCAGCGTGGCGCTGCCCGAGGTCCTCGTGAACTACATGGGCGGCGAGCGCGTAATACAACGTAGAGAGGCGGTGACATGAACAGGAAACGCAGTGAACTGGTCACCGGCGGTATCTTTCTCATCGGCATCGCCGTGCTGGCGCTCACCCGCTTCTGGTGGCCGGGCATCATGGTCGTGCTGGGCGTCACGGCCATCGCCAGCGGCTGGCTACAGGGTCGGCGGTGGCAAGCCCTGAACGGCGGCCTGTGGCTGATCGGCATCGCCGTGCTGGCGTACACCGGCTTCTGGTGGCCGGGCATCATGGTCGTGCTGGGCGTCACGGCCATCGCCAGCGGCTGGCTACAGGGTCGGCGGTGGCAAGCCCTGAACGGCGGCCTGTGGCTGATCGGCATCGCCGTGCTGGCGTACACCGGCTTCTGGTGGCCGGGCATCCTGGTGCTGCTGGGCATCACGGCCATCGTCAGTGGTCTCGATTTCTCCCGCAACGGCACGCCCTGGGCGCGCAAGCGCAAGCGTGGGGAGAAACCAAAGCGCAAGCGCGATGACCAGGACACGCAGGTCTGCGACGACGGCGAGTTGGCCATGAGCCTCGACGAACTATTGCAGGAAAGCGAGCGCCCGCCGCGCTGAGCGACCCATGCCTGCCTTCCGGCTGATCCTCCTGCTCGCGTTGCTGCTCACGGGGACTGCGCGCGCCCAGGACGGGCCGGCCGCCACCGTCGAACGCTTTCTCACGCACCAGGCCCTGCTCGAATACGACGATATGTACGAGCTGCTCAGTCAGCGCAGCCGCGAGCTGTACGGCCGCGAGGCCTTCCTCGCCCGCTACGAAGCGCTCAGTGCGCTGCTGCAGGCCGAGACCCTGGAGTATCGCCTCGACTCAACGCAAGTGCTGGGCCACGCGGCGGCCGTCACCTACGACCTCACGCTGGCCGGCACCCTCTTCGGCGACGTCCACGACCCCGGCCGCAGCATGCGCCTGCTGCGCGAAGCCGAAGGCTGGCGCGTCGCCTGGTCGGCGATGGACATTTTTGACGGCCTCGGCGGCGGCGGCAGCCTGCGCGCCATTGGCCGCCGCGCGCCGCGCGCAAACATCTACGACCGCCGCGGCCAGGCGCTGGTCATCCAGGGCGGGACCCTGCTGGCGCTCTACCTGCGGCGTGACGAAGCGCCCAACGAGGAGCGCTGTATCGACCTGCTGGCCGCAACCCTGCTGCGGCAGCGCGCCGACCTCGTCACGCTCTTCGGGCGCTACAACCGCGACACGATTTTTTACGTCGGCGAGGCGGACGAGGCCGCCTTCAGCGCCAACGCCGACGGCCTGCGCGCCTTCTGCGCCATCCGCAGCCAGCAGCGCCAGTCGCGGCGCTACTGGTACGGCGCGGCCATCTCCCACGTCACCGGCAGCATCGGCCAGATTCCCGCCGACGATCTCGCCATCCGCCAGGCGCAAGGCTATCAGGCCGGCGAACTGGTGGGCCTCAGCGGCATAGAGGCCTACTACGAGAATCAGCTCTCCGGCGAGCCCGCGCGCACCCTGCAGATCATCGAGCCCGGCGGCATCGTGCTGCGTGAACTGGGCACCAGCAGCGGCAGCCCGCCCCTGCCGCTCACGCTGACCATCGACCGCCAGCTGCAGCTGGCCGCCAGCCAGGCGCTGGTCGAGGCTTTCAGCGTCGCCGGCGACAACTGGGGCTCGCGCGAAATCTCCACCGGCGCGGCCGCGGTGGTGCTCGACGCCAGCGACGGCAGCATCCTCGCCCTCGCCAGTTTCCCCATGTTCGAGCCCGACATCTTCAACCCCGACACGCTCTGCTGCGGCTTCATTGCCGCCGGCGCCCGCATCAGCGAGCTGGTCAACGACCCGCGCCGCCCGCTGCGCAACCGCGCCACCCAGGAGCAGTATCCCCCAGGCTCCGTCTACAAGATCATGACCACCGCCGCCTTCGCCGAGGCCGGCCTCATGGCGCCCGACGAGCTCTACGACTGCGCCCTCACCTGGGACGGCGCGCCCTTCGGCGATACCGTCGGCTTCGAGCGCCAGGACTGGCGCTTCACTGACGGCCTCGATGCCACCGGCCCCGTCACCATGGCCGGCGCGCTCACCTCCTCCTGCGATCCCTTCTTCTATGAAGCCGGCGCGCGCCTCTTCAACGAAAGCGGCGCCGACGCCCTCGTCACGCTCTCGCAGGAATTCGGCCTCGGCGAACGCAGCGGCCTGCCCGTCTTCGGCCCCGAGGCGGAGGGCGCCCTGCCCCTGCCCGGCTCACCCGCCACCGCCATCAACAACGCCATCGGCCAGGGCAACGTGCTGGCCAGCCCGCTGCAGATCGCGCAGATGATGACCGCCGTGGCCAGCCGCGGCACCCTGCGCCAGCCCTGGCTGTTGCGCCAGATCGGCGGTCCCAACGACACAGCCGTACTCGAAAGCTACAGCGCGCCCCCGCCCCGCCAGATCACGCTGGCCGACAGCAGCTGGGACGTCCTGCACGCGGGCCTCTGCGCCGTCACGACAGACAGCGTGCATGGCACTGCCGAGCGCGTCTTCCGCAGCGCCGGCTACCGGGCCTGCGGCAAGACCGGCACCGCGCAGACCAACGGCTTCCCGCACGCCTGGTTCGCCGCCTGGGCACCCGCCGCCGAGCCCGAAATCATCGTCGTCGTCATCGGCGAGCACAGCCGTGAAGGCAGCGAGGTGGCAGCGCCCATCGTGCGCCGCATCATGGATGATTACTTCGGCGTCGCGCGCGCCGACTGGCCGGCGTGGTGGAGCGAACTACCGTACATCCCTTTAGAAATCCCGGAAGGCGCTACTGGTGGCTGAACCCAACTCCCCCGCAGAATCGCTCACGGCCTGCCCCTCCTGCGAGGGCTACGGCTGGTTCGAGGATGAGCTGGACGGCAGCGTCGCTGATTGCGACTGGTGCCAGGGCTGCGGCTACGTCTACCGCGACGCGCAGGGTGTCGACCGCCCCATCCCGGAAGCGGAGTATGCGCGTGTGGCTGCCGAGCTGGAGCGGCTGGAGGCGGAGCGGCTGCGCAAGCTCGGGTATACGGGGAGCGCGAAACGTCCGGGGGACTGATGCCCTGAGGGATTATTTCGCCGGCCACATTCCGGCCACATTCCGGCCAATTTCCGGTCAATTTCAGACCATATGCCGATCACGTGGCCATGTGCCGGTCTTAAACAGTGGCTTCTTCAAAGAGCGACGGGAAGTGGATCAGCGGATCGCCGGGATCGCGCAGCAGCAGTTGTTGCCGCGGCGTCAGCTCGACATTCGTCGGCGCTTCCACCCGTTTCGAGGTCCAGGCGATGTGCGACACGCAGTATTTGTAGAGCAGCGTGCGGCGTTCATGCTCGGCCTGCCAGGTCGCTGTGCCGTGGGTCAGGGACTCGCTGAACAGAATGACGGAACCGGCGGGCACGTCGGGAATGATGACCTGCGGCGACTCTTCGAAGTTGTCGCTGATTTGCCGGGGCAGCCTGAAATTGCTTTTGTGGCTGCCGGGAATACAGCAGAAGCCGCCATGCTCCGGGCCGGCGTCCGACAGGGCCCAGGCGACGACGATGAAGCCCTCGTAAATCTGGTTGAGGCGGAAGGGGTAATATTCGCCTGGCTGCGCGCCGGAATTCCGGGCCGTCGCGCCGTAATCGGCGTGCAGCTCGCCGTAGCCCATCCCCTTGCGCATGTACATGCCGTAGAGGCGGTCCAGGCGAAAGGCCTCGCCGAAGCGGAAGCGCAGCACAGGCATAATGGCGGCATGGTCCAGCAAGTCACAGAAGGGTTGCCCCCAGTTGAGAAAGCCCGACCCGACTGCCGCGCTGCGGGCCTCGTGCTCCTTGCCGTCCGCCGTCAGCCGGCGCGACAGCAGCGACGATTCCAGCGTTGGCGCGCTGCCGAAGCGCGGGGATTTGCCTGGCGGCGGCAGGTCCTGCTCATCGATTATGTGGTTCAGGCGCGCCACCGCTTTGGGGCTCAAGGCGTTTTCAATGACCAGGTAGCCTTGCAAATCAAAGAGATACTGCTGCATTTCAAGATCGTTCATGCGCTTGTCGCCCCGCGTCTGCCTGTAACATGCTTCTTCATGACCCTGCGTGAATAGCAGAGATCGATGAAACCATAACATTGAGGGGCGCAAGGGGCGAACTTTGGCTTTCAGACGTGTTGCAGCGCTCCACGCCCGGCAGCGCCAGATTGCCCTGAAGGGCTCCCGTCACAAGCGGGAAAAGGGACCTCGACTGCAAGAATTCTGCGAAGTTTTCTCCCCCTCTCCCTGAGGAAGAGGGGGTTGGGGGGTGAGGGCGGGCATCGATTGCTACTGCAGCGGCAGGCCCGCCAACCCCTCCACGATGTTCGCCGTCTCCAAGCTGACCGCGACCACGCGCCCCACCAGGTTCGGCGTGGCTGTGGTCGCGGGTGAAGCCCGGCAGGTGCAGCGCCATGGCCAGCTTGACCAGGATGTTGTTGCTGGTCCGTGGTCGTGACTGTGTGCCATCGGCGCCAATCTGCATTGGTCTACATTGGCTTGGCGTCATCCAGGCGATGCGGCGCGCTATTCACAGCCGTAACAGTCACCGCCTACGTTGTCGCTGAAGGTATTGCCGCTTTGTTCCACCGTGCCCCTAAAGTTGACGATCGCCCCGCCATTACGCGCTGCTACATTGCCAGTGAACTGCGAATCGCTGACATACGCCGTGCTGTTAAACACCTGCAGCGCGCCGCCGTCGTCCCTCACACGGTTGCCGTCGAAAGTGCTATTGCTGATGGTGACCACGCTGAGGGCCGCAGCTATCGCGCCGCCATCCTCCGCCTTATTGCCGCTGAATTCGCTGTCGATGACAATAACTTCGCTGTCCCAGGTATCCAGCACGCCGCCAAAGTCCGCCGCCGCATTGTCGGTGAAACGGCTGTTAACCAGTTCCAGCCGGCTGCCGCGGTTGACCAGGATGGCGCCGCCGCTCCTGCTATAGTCGGTCGAGCCCCAGACGCTGATGAAGGTGACCTCGTTGTGAGCCCGCGCGTCCGTCAGATGGATGTTTTGCAGGGTAAGCGCGCCGCCCATATCGACATAAAAGACGCGCCATTCGCCGTCCCCGCTGATGGTATAGCCCGCGCCATCAATGGTGATGTCGGAGATGACACGCGGCAGTTCTCCGGTCAGGGTGATGTCGGCGGTAAGCGTGATGACGTCGGCGCCATCGCCGGCCGGGCAGGCGCGGCGCTCCAGGTCGGCGTTGGCCGCTCTAAGGGCATCGGCGAGGCCGCAGTCCTCATCCAGCGTGTAGTCGGTCGCCAGTGCTGGCGTGACGCATAGGAGCAAGACAAGGGCAAGTAAGATGTATCGCATGGTTAACTCTCCTTAATTATGACTATTTGTTCATTGTAGCGCATTATTGCCAGTCAGGTAGTGTATCGAAGTCGCTTGAAACAGAAATGACGTGAAAACCAGTTCATGCTAGAGATTAAGGTTTGAATATTAGAAAACAAAATGTATCTTTTGACAAATGCTAAAGATTGATATACTCTGGTGTTGAAGGCGGGGGCGGTGGGATTCGAACCCACGGGCTGGAGGTGCAATCTCCACGCCACCCGAGTGTCAGTCGGGTGCAATCAACCGCTCTGCCACGCCCCCACAAGGCACCGCGGCGACGCTATGGCCTCTACAACCGGTGGCATAGCTGCGGTGCCTTCACTTATTGTACCATCGCCGCTTGGCTGTGAACAAGTGTTCAGGGCGAGTTAGTTCCCGAAAGCGGTGATGAGCACCTTGCCCGTGCATAAGAGACAACTCAAAAAATTCCTGCGCGACCAGGTTTCCCCCTTTCCTGACGCTCACGGCGTGAGCCCTTCTCATGGAGAGGGCCTCAAATACGCATCTGTCTGAATTGTGCCTGTACCGGAGAAGAGGTCCAGTACCAGTGTAGGACAAGGGGGCAAACTACCTACCCCTCCACCAGACTCAGGCCCGCCAGGTCGTCCACGATCTTCACCGTCTCCATGCTGACGCGCAGGACGCGGCCCACGAGGTTTACGATGTACTGCTGATCATCGGACCAGGCGTTGGGGTCGCTGACGATGCCGCTGCGCTTGTCGGTCTTGACGCGGTACTGGTCGACCACCCACTCCAGCGCCGAGCGCGTGCCGAGGCGGTATCGGAAGGCGTCGGCCGGGATGCCGCGCAGGGTCAGCGTGTCGTTGTACTGCAGCGAGTCGAAGATCTTGTAGTCGCCGTCTTCGGACTGAACGCGTTTGAGCGGGCGCATCTTCTCGACGCGCCAGTCGATCGGCGCATCGCCGACCTCCCAGTCCAGGCCCCAGGGGTCCACGCGTTCGTAGTTGAGGTGCAGGCGCGCCAGGTCGCGGCCGGCATCGCGGAAGGCCGCGAAGTCCGGAGCGAGCGAAGGGCTCCCGTCGTGAGCGACGGGAATACGCGGCAACTCGCGGCGCAGCGAGTCCGCGTGGCGTTCGCGGTAGCCCGGGTGATGCAGCAGGCCGTAGACGTAGTGGAAGATGTCCAGCTTGCTGATGCCCGCGTCGCCGTAGCGCTCGCGGAAGGTGGCCTGCGCCCAGTCGGTGACGTTCTCGCGCCGGTTGCTCCCGTCCGCGTCGTAGGTGTAGAGCGGGAAGCATTGTGTCTTTTCCAGCATGTCGAGACAAGGAATCGTATCGACTGCCATTGCCTGAAATGGCTTTCTGCTAGCTACGCCGGATACACAAATAGCAAGATTTTCTTGCTCAGCCTCCTGCGTAGGAAAGATGAGAGGGAATTGCGAACGGCGATCTATCAATATTTTGTCAAAAAACAGGTATCTCTTAGCGAATGGGCGATAAAAGCTGGTTCTGATTCTATCGATTGAATACCCGGCAGCGCGGCCTCGTTTGAGATGATTTTTCAGCGTTGAGCTCCACTTTAGCAAATCATAATTCACGAAGTCGTCCACACTTTGCAATTCACCGAATTGCTCGTAGCGAACGACTTCGGTATTATACTTCCTTACGAACTCTTCCACGCAAACGCCCAATGAGTGTGTGTCAAATCCGAAAACAACTTCATCTCGATTGGATGAACTTCCAAGGGATTTGAACCTGAATATTGTCTCGATATCTGGCGGAATTCTAGTGGACACTCTCTTCGCACCCAAAGGGAGTAAACTGGAGAATGTGTCTGAATGTTCTGGCGGGAACCAATCATGATTCACATCTGGCATGAGCAATTCCCAGCCTACAGCATCCAGCACGCTTTCATGGTCACTGAAACACTCAACCAAGAATTCTTTTTTTGCTGACGCACTCCAGTTATCAGGTACACGATAGTACCGAAGCTCGCTGCTGAAGTGTTCGGCCTTTCGCAAAGCGAAGGTGATGCCCACGCTGACTCCCGTGAGATTCCCGAAAATGCTTTCACCACCTCCCTTCTTGCCGCGGAAATCGCCTGCTAGGTCCAGGTGCCAGACACGAGTGAATTCCTCAAGTAGATGCTTTCGAAAACCATCCGAGGCCTTGCCATCGACAAAATTGTTATTTGTTATGAAACATACGATGCCATCGCGGCTCTCAAGCCGATCGCTGGCCCAGCGAAAAAATTTCTTGTAGGCATCATATGTATGCCGTTTTAGAGACGCCGTTGAGCCTGCTGAATATGTCTCTTTAATCCGGGCGTCGATATGAGGATAATCACGGTTTTTGTTGTTTTCATTCTCATTCTGCTGGCCTGAATTGTATGGGGGATTGCCAATCACAACGTTGATTGGAGCGCTTCGCTGTCGATTAATCCGAGCTCTGCTCTCCTCGTTTAAATCGCCAGATTTCTCCTCATCTTCCAGTCCAAGCGTGTCAACAAAACTCAATCCTTCAAATCGTGAGAATTCTACAAGTCGGCGCCGATGATACTCTCGCTCGATGTTCAGACTGGCAATGTAGTAGGCCATTAACATTATTTCATTGGCAAATAAACGCTTCTCATAGAATTCCGCCAGCGCATTCTTGTTGTGCCGCGCTACGTGGCGCACCAAGTTAACTGCAAAGTTGCCAGTGCCAGTGCAGGGATCGATGACTTCCACGCCTTCATCGCCGAATTTCTTGCCGAATTCCCGCTGCAGGAGTTCATCCGTAGCGGCACACATGAAGTCGACCACTTCTTGGGGCGTATAAACGATGCCCAGTCTGTCAGCATTTTTTACGCTCCAGCCTTGGAAGAACCCTTCGTAGACCTTGTCAAGTAATGTCTGTTTTTCGCCGAAATCCGTGAGTCGCTTTGCGGCGTTACCAATGGACATGTAGATTCGATTCAGAGGGCCTAGAAAGTCGTCAAGGTCAAAGTGTTGACCAGCAAGCGAGTCGATGACACCCTCGACCTCGATCGCAATTGCATTGTGCCGAGAAAACCCACTATCGAAGGAATCGTGGATAATCCGTCCGGTAAGAATGTGTTGCACCAGCATTTCGTCGACGGAATCGCGAGTGATATTTGGATCAAGCGCACTGCTGCAATGCCTAAAGAAGCTGCTAAATGCTTGCTGAAAGGGCGGGTTGACTAACCGCGCGTCATGGATTTTCCGGAGTAAGGCATCGGCGAACTGTGGAATTTCAATCCTGAATTGTGCGATAGCATCATCAATATCAGGAAGAAACTCGTATTCATGATTGTAGAATCGTGTAAGCAACTTCCCGACTTGAACAGGTTTTCTTGTCTCAGCCCGCTGTTTTACCTGTCCATCCTGAATTAGCACGACTCGGATAGTATTTTCAAAAATAATATTGCTCAGGGGATAGCCCTGCCTGCGCTTTTTATCGATTTCGGCATCGAGATTGTCGTTGGGTCCCTTGGCTTCCCAATAGCCACGTGGGATCAAATATTCATTGCGCATCAGACCATCTAGGCGAATCGTACCATCACTATCCAATGCAGTAATTGTCACTTCCTCGTCCAGCGTCCAGTCGCATTCCCTACCGGTGTCTCTTAACAGTGTCGCGAAAGCATGGCGCAGCCCGCCCTCGTGCATGATTCCGCGTCTTTGTACAGTGTCCAACTCATGCCTATAGCGGCGAATGGCCGGATGGTTGGATGCGATATTGACAGGTGGCATTTAGTCTCAAGCTTCCTTGGTTCGATTGGGGTCAGCCCCGCCGCGCGAGCTGGCCGCGCAGCGGGACCTCTGTCACTGATAGCGAAGCACTAGCCGATCAGGGTCGAGTAGGCCGGTTCGCCGTGCTCGGCCACGTCCAGGCCCAGCGCCTCTTCTTCTTCCGTGGGGCGCAGGCCGATGGCCGCCTCGATCACGCGGAAGACCACCCAGGTGGCCACGAAGGCGAAGACCCAGATGACGACGGCGCCGATGATCTGCGTGACGAAGAACTCGCTGTTGCCGCTGAACAGGCCGCCATTGGCCAGGGTCGTCGAGGCGAAGAGGCCCAGCGCGACGCAGCCCCAGGTGCCGGCCATGCCGTGGATGGCCCACACATCGAGGGCGTCATCCACCATGGCCTTGATGCGGCTCTCGCCGGCGAGGTAGGAAACGACGGAGGCGCCGATGCCGATGACGAGGGCGGGCACCACCTCCACGAAGCCGGCGGCGGGCGTAATGCCCACCAGCCCGGCAATCGCGCCGGAGGCCGCCCCCAGCACACTGGGTTTGTGCGATCGGTACCAGGTAATCAGCATCCAGGTCAGCGCCCCGGCTGCCGCGGCCACGTTGGTGTTGACGACCGCAATGACGGCGATGCCGTCCGCGGCCAGCGCGCTGCCGCCGTTGAAGCCGAACCAGCCGAACCACAGCAGACCGGCGCCCAGCAGCACAATCATCAGGCTGTGGGGCTGCAGCGCAGTCTCGCCATCCTTGATGATGCGGCGGCCGAGGATGCGCGCGGCCGCCAGCGCCGCCACGCCGGAGGCCATGTGCACGGCGAAGCCGCCGGCGAAATCGAGCGCGCCCATGGAAGCCAGCCAGCCGTCACCCCAGATCCAGTGCGCGATCGGGCAATAGACGAAGGTGAGCCAGAGCACGACGAAGGCGCCGAAGGCGCGGAACTTGACGCGCTCGGCCAGCGCGCCCGCCAGCAGGGCCGGCGTGATGGCCGCGAACATGCCCTGGAAGAGCATGAACAGCAGCTCCGGGATATCCTGGCCGGCGCGTGGTTCCAGCCCGATGCCGTTCAGGGCGAAATGATCAAGGTTGCCAATGATGCCGCCGGCGCTGGGGCCGAAAGCGAGTGAATAGCCCCACAGCATCCAGACGACAAGTACGATTGCCAGGCAGGAAAAAGTTTGCATGGCCGTCGCCAGCGCATTCTTGCCGCGCACCAGCCCGCTGTAAAACAGGCTGAGGCCCGGCAGCATGATCATGACGAGAGCGGTAGAAATCATCACCCACCCGACACTTGCCATATTCACCGCTTCCATGAAGGCACATCCTCTCAAAATGAGCGTTCTGTTGTCTGGTGTATAACGTAAATTTGCTCAATTCTGCCAGGATTAAGGGGCCGCCCGTCTCACCACAGCGCGCCGGGGCGCAGCAGGGCGTGCACGCCGCGCGTGGCGTTCACGATCTGCGTGACGCGCAGGTCAACGGCCAGGCTGGCGAGGGACAGGGCCTCGCTGCGGCTGATGTTCATGCGCGCCGACAGCAAGGTCAGCATGGCGCCCAGCGCCGCGTTGGCCGCTTGCTGCAGGTCGGCGTGAAAGCCGAAGGTCACGGTCCCGGCGGGCGTCTCGGCCCAGGGGGTCTGCAGCGGCGAGTCCTCGCAGAGCCTGAAGCGCAGCAGCGCCCGCTCCATGGGGCATTCGATCGCCGTGCTGGAGACCTCGCCGTCGCCCTGGGCGGCGTGGCCGTCGCCGGTGGAGAAGAGGCCGCCCGCCACCGCCACCGGCAGGTAGAGCGTGCTGCCGACCACCAGCTCGCGGCAGTCGATGTTGCCGCCGTTGAGGCGCGGCGGCCTGGTGCTGTGGACGCCTGGTTCGGCCGGCGCCATGCCCATCACGCCGAGGAAGGGCGTCATGCGCACGGTGACGATGCTCTGGTTGCGCGCGGCCATGCGCCCCATGTCCAGCTGCCACAGGTTCCAGTGCATCGCGCCCATGTCGCCCAGCGGCTGGCCGTCCTCCTCCAGCCAGAGGCCGCCGCCGCTGTTCCAGCCCCAGCTGCCGGTGACCAGCTCCTCAACCGTGACGGCCAGCATCATGCCGGGCTGCGCGCCGCGGATGTGGACCGGTCCAATCAGCGCGTGACCCGCGTCCAGTTCGGGGTCGCGCGGCTCGAATTGAACGTCCGGATAGCGGGGCGACGCGGGCTTCGCCACGCCCCAGGCGGCGTCCAGCGTGACGAAATCGACCGCGTCGCCGGGGTCGATGGTCAGCACGGGCGCCAGGTCTTTCGACCAGTGGCCGTGCAGCGTGCGGCGTTCGGGCTCGAGTCGGTGCAGGGTCATGGTAACGCCTCTTCCTCATGCAATTCCTAAGCTTCGTCATGACGGACGAAGTCCCCGCGGCGCAGGGTGAAGCGTGGCAGCGCGTGCGACCAGTGGCCGGGCGGCCTGCATTGTTCAGCCTCCGCTCGCTGCAGGGTCATGGTAACGCCTCTTCCTCATGCAATTCGTAACCTTCGTCATGATGTACGAAGTCCCCGCGGCGTAGGGTGAAGAGCGGCAGGCGCTGGTCGTAGAGGTGTACGCTGCCCCTGTGCCGCATGCCCAGTTGCCGCCACAGCCGCCGCGCGCGCCCGTTGTCGGGCAGCACCACGGCCATCGCCTGCGGCAGCCGCAGCGCCTCGAAGCCGTGTCGCAACGCCGCCTGCGCGGCCTCCTGCGGCAGGTTGCCGCGACTGTGTGGCGGACAGAGCGCGACAACCAGCTCGACGCGCTGGCCGCCGTCCACGTGCTGCAGGCCGCAGTGGCCGATGAGCGCGCCGCTGGCGCAGAGTTCCACGGCCCACATGCCGTGGCCGTGGCTGCGCCAGTGTTCGTCGAAGTCGGCGAGGATGCCGGCGGCGCGTTGGCGGGGCGCGGGCTTGCCGGCGGGCAACTGGCGCATGGTGACCCGGTTGGTCAGCACCGCGCGCGCCCAGTCGCCTTCGTCGGCGGGCGTGAAGCGCCGCAGCAGCAGATGTTCGGTGCGGATGCGCGGCATCAGGGCGTCTTGCGGTTGAGCATGCGCGCGTAGGGGATGCTCTCGCGGATGTGCGGCAGGCCGCAGATCCAGGCGACGCTGCGCTCCAGGCCGATGCCGAAGCCGCTGTGCGGCACGCTGCCGAACTTGCGCAGCTCGAGATACCAGTCGTAGACTTCGCGCGGCAGGCCGATCTGCGCGACGCGTTCCTCGATCAGCGCCAGGTCGTAAATGCGCTCGCTGCCGCCGGTGATCTCGCCGTAGCCCTCCGGCGCCAGCAGGTCGACGCTGCGGCAGAGCTCGGGTCGCCCGTCCAGCGGCTGCATGTAAAAGGCCTTGACCGCCGTGGGGTAATGGTAGACGAAGACCGGGCGGTCAAACTGTTCGGCGATGGCGGTCTCCTGGGGCGCGCCGAAGTCCTCGCCCCACTCGATCGCCAGCAGCGCGCGCTGTTCCGCGTCGTCGCAGTCGGCGGCCAGCGCATGCAGACGCTGCACGGCCTCGTCGTAGCTGATGCGCGGGAAGGGCGCCTTGATGCGCTCCAGCGCGCTGACGTCCCGCCCGATCAGCGCCAGCTCCTGCGGATGCCGCGTTATGACGCTCGTGATGACGCTGCTGATGAAGCGCTCCTGCAAGTCCATTAATTCTTCCAGCGAGCAAAAGGCCAGCTCCGGCTCCAGCATCCAGAACTCCAGCAGGTGACGCCGCGTGCGCGATTTCTCGGCGCGGAAGGTCGGGCCGAAGCAGTAGACCTTGCCGAAGGCGGCGATGTTGGCCTCGTTGTAGAGCTGGCCGGTCTGCGCGAGGAAGGCCGGCTCGCCGAAGTAATCGATGTCGAAGAGCGTGGTGGTCTCCTCGCCGGCGGCGGGCGTGATAATCGGCGTGTCCACCAGCAGGAAACCCTCGTCATCCAGCCAGTTGCGCATGGCGCTGACGATGGTGGCGCGAATCCGCAGGATCGCCCACTGGCGGCTGGAGCGCACCCAGAGGTGGCGCCGGTCCATCAGGAACTCGGTGCCGTGCTCCTTGGGCGTGATGGGAAAGTCTTCGGCCGCGCCGACCAGCTCCAGGCTGCTGACGCCGACTTCATAGCCGCCGGGCAGACCCGGCGCGCGCGCGTCGCGGCGCACCTCGCCGGTCACGCGGATGGCGGCCTCCTGCGTCAGGCCGCGCGCCAGCGCAAAGTCATCCTCGTTCAGCTCGTGGCGAAAGGCGACGCACTGGACGACGCCACTGCCATCGCGCAGCCGGATGAAGTGCAGCCGACCCTTGCCGGTGCGCAGCTGCACCCAGCCCTGCAGCAGGACCTGCTGGCCTTCGTGCGCGGCGATGTCGGCGATGCGGATGAGGGTTGGGCTGGCCACGGGCTGCGCTCCTGTGCCGGGGGATGGGCGGGGAGTATAGCACGGGCTAAAGGCCCGCAATGAAGTATTGCGACACACTGAACCACATGTTAATGTAATAGGCAGTTTGTACTAATTTTCACCTGCAGTGCGCAGGGGGAGGCAATGCATTGACAGCTGGTCTACATTTCATGAAGAGCTACGGTGGACGCTTTGTTTCTCCAACAGAGTGTGCCGACAGATACGAAGACGTTGGGCATGAAACCATCATCCGTGAGTTGACACAGAACGCGCTGGATGCAGCCACACGTGAAGCCGAGCCCAAGAGACCATGCGAACTTCTGTTTGAAATACGCAGGATTCCCACAAACTCGATTCCGGGGGTTGAGATTTGCCAAGAACATCTAGGCTACATGCATCAATGGGAACAAATCGGTCAGCAGAAATTCGAAGTCGAACTCAACCGGTTGAGACGTCTGTACAATACGAACGAAACTCCTGAAGTAACCTGCCTGTTGGCACGCGACAACGGAGTTGGGCTTGATGCTGACAGGATGGACAAGATGTTTGGGGAAGGAGATTCTGGCAAATCCGAGAAAGACGGAGCCAGCGGCGGAACGCATGGAGTTGGTCACAAGACTGCTTTCGCTGCCGGCGACATGAACTACGTGCTCTACGGAGGCGTTTGTCGTGACAAGTCGGGGAGAGCACACAAGACGGCTTCGGGCCACGTCATCTTTCCATCTCATAAAAAACAAGACGAACTCTTTACACGCTGGACGGGAGATGCCTACCTGGCACGCAGCCTCAATCAGCCAAATAACAAATCTAACGTTGAAATCCTGAACAACGAGCGAGAAATCCCCATATTGATAAATGATGAACTTGACAGGATTCAACGGAAGTTTAGCACAGGATCGATTGTAATCATTCCAGCTTTCAATCATTTTTTTGATGAGGGAAACGTCGTTGACCTGATATGTGAAGACGTGGCCAAACACTTTTTTATTGCCATTGACCAAGGCCGCCTGAGCGTCCATGTGATTGACTACACTGTCACATCCCGTAGCGGACCAGTCGAACACACGTTGAAAAGTCGTAACGATATAGAAGCGGTGCTAACCAGACAGCATATCCTTCAAGACAAGCGCAGACGGAATCCCACTCAAATCGTAGCCGGCTATTACTCAAATGAGGCATGGAAAACCTGGAAAGAAAATGAAAAACATCTGTTGAATACGAGATTCGGTAGAGTTAAGGCCTATGTACGCTACACCGAAACCGGCCCGCGTCGCATTTGCGTTGTGAGGGCAGGAATGTTCATCACCGACGATGACTGGGACATGCCTACAGGTCTGAAACGGAATCAGTTCAGTAGTCGCAAACCCTTTCATGCAATTCTGCATTTTGCAGATGAACTCCACACAGAAGAAGTCAGAGCTGACCAAATTTTGCGGGATGCCGAAAACAAGGGGCATTCAAGTCTTCGTACCAACAAACGTACAGGAAAAGGAAAGGACTTGAAGGCACTTGCCAATGAACTCAGGAATGCACTGTTGGAGATTCTGGACGAAATCCCTCAAAACGACACATTCACACCTGACATCATGCCGCTTGTCATAAGCGGCACAGTCGGTTGGCGGCAGCCAAGTCCAGTTACTCCGCGACCGGATTCCCCTTCTCCAGACGACAACGGTGAAACTGCTGTGCCTGATGATCCTGATGATCCTAGACCGCGTCCACCTCGTCCACCAAACCCGAGGCCTCGCAAGGTCGGTAGACCTCTTCAAATCGCGGCCAGTGTGCTACCGGCCGGCCCCGCCCAAGTAGAAGTAGAAGTCGTCGGTCCGGACAGGACGCTACCGAACGCTTTGGTGCAACTGCAAATTCGTACCGGCTCCGATGACACGTGCGAGCAGCCTCTGCGCGGTCGCAGCATCGAACTTGATCTGGCACGTAGCCTGCTGGATGGTGTGCCACTCGGCAAGGGCACAGGTACCGAGATACCCCTCGGTCGGGTAGAGGCGGGCAGCCGCATACACTTGTCATTGCAACTGGCTAATGGCCAAGACACGGAGTTGCCCATGCGCGCTGTTATGTATCGGCGCCGGAGATGATCATGAATATTGGCGCCTATCCGAGCCTTGCCCGCGACTCGGCGGATTACATGTATCCAAATGGCTACACAGTTCAAATGCAGCAGAAGAAACGGAAACTGGAGGTCATCCACTGCATAAACGACGCCAGTATTCTACCCGCACAGTGGCTGCGTGACGGTAGTGCCGAGCTGTGTTGCGAGGTGCGCATGCCACAAATGCTCTATAGTTATAGTCACCGGTTCCGCTGTGGTCATTCAAACTTGGAGATACCCTTGCGAGGGCCACTGGAATTACGTCAGTTGCTTGATTTACCCCTTGCAAGTGAGAAGCGCACATATTTTCTCCCGTCCATTGTGTTGCGTGAAGCTCGCGGACTGGAACTCAACAGCGCATGTCATGGCATTTCTTCATTGTGGCACAGACAATATGTTTGCTTCCCGCGGGGTGCCATTCTGGCACGTGGAGCTGTCCACGAAGATCCTGAAAGTATTGAGTTACCGATTGACTTTGTGCGAGACGACACCCTGCAAGCCGGTACAATGAGCGCCAGTCCCAGAAAGGAAGATGAATCTTGGAAATATGTGGTCAAAGTGCCAAATGATGTGCTGCTGGCGCTTCGAGATCCACGAAACCATGTTTGGCTTCAGTCAGTGTACATTGGCTGCTTAGCGCAGATGCTGGTCGCGGTGCAAAAAGATTATCGTGAACCGGATGAATCACGACCTCCGGCTGTGGAAAAACTGGGTGAGATGATAAGTAGTATGACGCAGTTTTCTCCGCCACTGTCACCACCTTGGAAAGTAGAAGAGGGTGAGTGGATCGACACTTTGCAGATTGCAACGCTTTTGATTCAGGAGAAAGGTGGTTTGATCATACCAATACTTGAGGATCACGATGCATGAACGATGCCCTGTCCGCCATCAAGGAAGCGCGTTTGGCGTTGAACCCGGAGCGGAGAGAGCAGGACCCGCTGAGTGCCCTGCGCGATCGCCTAGTGTTTCTGGGGTCACAAAAACATATTCATCCAAGTGACCCTCTTTTTCACAGTTACATCGCCTTCCTGCAATCAGTTCATGACAACCAATTTTTGAGGTTTCTGCAAGAGAATCAGGTGTCAATCAACTTTACGTCGCTCAAATCATCACCTTTGACAGTTATATTGCCGGACAAGTTGATGGAATCCCAGTTCGTTGATGCAACAGTGTCTACCACCAGAACCGTGAGGGAATGCTATCGCGAACTGTCACCACAGGCCGCCTCCAGTGTTGCCGTTTGGAACGCCATCACCCTGCACAATGTTGCCGAAGGCCGCCTGAAGGCCTCTTACCTGGCTGCCAATTCTGGAAAAGAACCGGGCCATCTTCGCATCCAAAAGGCATTGAATGGCGTACGAAGGAACAGGAAACGTACGTCTAAAAAGGAGCATGAGAAGAAAAGGAAGGCTGTTGACAATTGTGTACGCACTGTCTTCCGTAGTATGGGCGGTCTTCACAGCATACGAGGCAGCGCAAGTGTGATTAGCAATTGTAACTTATCGCGCCTCTGGTGGATGGGGAAGATCGTGGAAGATTCGATTGCGGACAAAGAGCTGAGAATTAGTGATGAAGATGCTTGGTATGCACTTAATCCAGGATGGCCAGTCATAGCTGAATGGGCAGTCAGAAAACTTGTTCTCCTCGCAAATCCTTACTTAATGAGGGGCTTGGTCGCTCATCTGATTGAGAATCCCGTTTCGACGCAGCAACAATTGAAAGTACTGCTGCGCCGCACCGGCGAGGAATTCAGCACCGTCGACCTGCACGCCTGGACGGCGGCGAAAGTGCGTGACCGCTTGCGCGAAGTGCGAAAGAGTATGGCGTGAAGTCCGTCCCGGCACTGACCCTCAGCTACCGCGAGCCGGAGCACCGGGACTACCCTCACGTCGTCAAGTTTTCGGGCGGGCGATCCAGCGCCCTGCTGCTCTTCGCCCTGCTGGAGAATAACCAGCTGGACGCAAGGCGCGGCGACGTCATCATCTTCAACAACACCTCAGCCGAGCACCGCCGCACCTACGATTTCGTCATTCGCTGCAAGCGCGAGGCAGAGCGCATAAGCGACATCCCCTTCCTGCTCACCGAGTTCCAGACCATCGAAACGGCGCGCGACGGTTACTGGCGCCGGGTCGGTTCGTGGCGCCTGGCCAAGCCTTATTTGTGGCGGCGCAACAGGCCCCTGGGGATGCGCCACCGTGGCGAGGTCTTTGAAGAAAGCACATCGCTCGATACACGCCTGCCCAATCGCTTTCAGCGCCTCTGCACCGACCATCTAAAGGTACAGGTTACACGCCAGGCCCTGGCAGAATGGTTCAGTGGCGAGCAAGCCACCCAACGTCTGGGCCACTGGCATGAACGATCGCAACTCGACGACCGAGAGCTGCTCAGTGCCTTCCGCGGCCGCTCTCTCTCACCAGAGCAACTGCTGCACTACACTGAATACGTGCGCAGCCTTCCCTTCGTGCGACATTCACAAAAATACGCGGACTACACAAGTGTTCCGCGTGTATCTGTCCCTCAGCTGGCAGATCGGTCAATCAATGGTGTGGTGCCGATGATTGGTAATTTGGCTGAACCTTACGTTGGCATCCTTGGCCTGCGTGCAGACGAATCCAGACGCGTGCGCAGCATGCTAAACCGCTGCCAGGGAGATGGCGCCTTGCCCTACGCACCCTTGTTTGATGCCGGTGTAACTGGCGCTGATGTAAGCTCATTCTGGCAAGTTCAGGATTGGGACCTTGAAATAGACAGTAGTTACTCGAACTGCGTGTTTTGCTTCATGAAGGGCAAGCGCCACCTGAGCGCCATCGCTAAGGACCCGCAGACAAGGGCTTCCGGCCCAGGGCAGTTGTCCTGGTGGGTTGATCTGGAGGAGCGCTACTCACGTACGGTGCCCGAAGTAGTGGACGGCGTGACCACCGGCAAGCAAACCCGCTTCGGCTTCTTCGGCAAAAATGCGGACAGATCTTTCGCTACCCTGTTGGAACCTGAAGCCAGGGACGTACCCATGCAACAGGAACTCCCCTGCTTTTGCACTGATTGAGGCCTGCAACACCGCGCCAGAAGCAAGCTGCCTCAGAAGATCCCCTCGCGCGGGGGGAGCGGGTCGACGGTCCAGGCCATGCGGTCGCAGAGGCGCTGCAGCAGTTCCATGCGCAAAGTGGCGCAGGCCGGATCGTGCCAGCGGTTGTGCGTCTCCTGCGGGTCCGCCTCCAGGTCGTAAAGCTCGCCACTCTCCAGACCATGAGCCACGACCAGCTTGTGCGTCTGCGTGCGCAGCATGGTCAGCTGCGGCCGGGGCACATCATGCCAAGGCATGGCGTTGTAGTACTCGCAGTAGACGTCCTCGCGCGCGGGAGCGGGCGCGCCGCTGCCGCTCAGCAGCGGCCAGAGCGACTGCCCCTGCATGCCCGGCCAGACTGGCTCACCGGCCGCCTGCAGCAGCGTCGGCGCCAGGTCAACCAGCTCGACCAGGTCGTCGCAACGCCCGCCGGCGGCGATAGTGCCCGGCTGCGAAACGATCAGCGGCACGTGGATGGCCGGTTCGTAGAAGTAGGGCCCCTTCAGGTAGATGCTGTGGTCGCCCAGCATCTCGCCGTGGTCGGACATGAAGATGACGAGCGTATCTTCCCGCTGGCCCGTGCGCTCCAGCGCCGCCAGCATACGCCCCACCTGGTCGTCGATCAGGTCGACCATGGCCCAGTAGGCCGCCGTCACCAGGCGGTGGTCGCGCGACGACATCTCGTCGAAGGGGAAGGAGCGCGGGTTGTTGTAGGCGCCCACGTGGTCGATATGCTGCCAGGGCGGCTTGTCCGCCAGCTCGCCGGGCTGCCAGACAGGCAGCGGAATGTCGTCGAGCAGATCCAGATAGCGCTGTAGATACTCCGGCGGCGGGTCGAAGGGATGGTGCGGATCGAACATGTTGACCGAGAAAAGCCAGGGCAGCGTACTGTCTTCATGGGCCTCAATGAAGTTGATGGCCTTCTGCGCGCACCAGGTCGTCTGGTGATGCTCGGCCGGCATGCCCGTGAGGATGTGCTCCGACAGCGGCGAGGGACTCACCTGGTCGGTCTGGCCGCGCTCGCGCAGCCAGTGAAAGTATTCGTTGGTGGGCCAGTCGCCATAACGCGGATGATGCGACCAGTGAAACTCATTGTAACCGTCGTTGATGCGGCGCTCGGTGCCGGGATTTGCCTGGGGATTGCAGGGAGCGAGGTGCAGCTTGCCGGAGAGGCCGCAATTGTAACCGGCGTCGGCCAGCAGACGCGTGACCAGCATCTCGTCGGCGGGGATGGCCTGGCCGTTCTGGCGGCAGCGCGTCGTGCGCGGGTAGCGACCGGTCAGGAAGGAGGCGCGGCTGGGCGTGCAGACCGGGCTTTGGCTGTAGGCCCGCGTGAACTGCATGCCGCCGGCCGTCAGGCCGTCGATATGCGGCGTGCGCACGAAGTCATTGCCATGGCAGCCGAGGGTATCGTGGCGCTGCTGATCCGTGCAGATCCAGAGGATGTTGGGCCGAGGGGAACTCATGGCTGCTCCTGACTGAATGGATAAGGACGCTACTGCTTCACCGCGCCGGCAATGCCTTCCACAAAATGACGCTGCATCAAAAAGAAAACCGAGACCACCGGGATCAGCGACAGGGTGGCCGCGGCGGCCATGCCCGACCAGTCGGTCTCGTTCTCGCCGACGAAGGCGAACATGCCCACGCTGAGCGTACGCAAGTCCGGCCGGCTGAAGGTGAAGACCAGCGGCAGAAAAAAACTGTTCCAGGCGCTGAGAAAAGTGAGGATGGTTACCGTGGCGATCACCGGCCCGCCCAGCGGCAGCATCACGCGCGCGAAAATGGCGACGAAGCCGGCCCCGTCGAGGATGGCCGCTTCCTCCAGCTCCTTCGGCAGGCTGCCAAAGTAGGCTGCGAAGAGCAGAATGTGGATCACATGGCCGGCGCCGCCCAGCGCCAGGATAATACCCGCCAGGCTGTTCAGCAGGCCGAGCGTGTTGGCCAGCTGCACTGTGGGGATGATGGTGTAGCCGGCGGGCACAAAGATGGTGCCCACCAGCAGCGCCAGAATCACGCGCCGCCCGATGAAGCGGTAACGCCCCAGCACATAACCGGCCAGGCTGGTATGCGCCAGCGTCAGCGCGACCGTGCCGAGCGTCACCGCCACCGTGTTGAGCATGTAGCGGCTGAACTTCGCATCCACCCAGGCGCGCAGGTAATTCTCGAAGCGCCAGTGCTGCGGGATGAGGTTAAGTCCGCTGCGGAAAATGTCCATAGAGTTTTTCAGCGAGGCCGACACCATCCACAGAAAGGGGTAAACCCAGACCAGGCAGAGCAGCGTCAGGCCGAGCACCGTAACCAGGCGGCGCGGGTCGCGCCACAGACGCGCCGTCATCACAGCCCCCGCAGGCGCCGCGCCAGGCCATAGCCCGCCGCCTGCAAGATGGCCAGCAACATGGTCGCCAGACCGAAGAAGACCGCTGCCGCCGAGGCCAGCCCCAGACGCGGGATGCTGGAGTTGAAGGCCCAGCGATAGATGTAGACCTCGACCACCTCGGTCTTGAGGAAGGGGCCTCCGCCAGTGAGCGTCAGGATCAGGTCGAAGACGCGCAGGGTGTCGATGGCGGTGATGAGCACGATAATGATGCCGAAAGGAACCAGCAGCGGCAGCGTGATGTACCAGAAACTCTGTCGCGGGCCGGCGCCATCCACCTGGGCCGCCTCATAAAGCTCGCGCGGAACAGTCTGCAGCGCCGCCAGCCAATAAATCAGGGTGATGCCGAACCACTTCCAGACGTGAATACCCATCGCCGTGGGCAGCGCCGTCGCCGAGCGGGCCAGAAAGTTGATCGGGCGTTCGACGAGGCCCAGCCCGAGCAGCGCCTGGTTCACCGGCCCGCCGGCGGGGTCGAAGACGAAGGTCATCACCACGCCGATAATGGCCATCGTGGTCACCACCGGCAGGAACAGCGCCGTGCGGAAAACACTTGCGAAAGGCAGACGCCGGTCATTCAGAATCAGCGCCAGCACCAGCGCCAGACTCACGCGCACGGGCACACTGATGCCCATGAAGAAGAAGGTGTTGCGGAAGGCGTTCCAGAACAGTGGGTCGGCGGCCACCTCGACGTAGTTCGCCAGGCCGATGAAACGCGCCTCGCGCGTAAACCCGTTCCAGTCCAGCAACGAGATCCAGAAGCTGCCGATGATCGGCCAGACTGTGAACATCGCGAAGAGAACCAGCGTGGGCAGCAGAAACAGATAGATCAGACGGTCACGCCAGAGACGTCGCACGAGGCGGAGAGGCGCGGCTTGCCACACCAGACTCCGCCCCGTGCTTTTGCTTTCGCTCCGTCCAGCGAGCATATCCGGCTCAGGACTCTGTGTACATCCCGGCCGTGTAATCCTGCCCCGGCTGCCAGTTGCTGAAGACCCAGTCATCAAGGCTGACATCGACCCCGGCTGCCTGGGCGGCTGCGACGGCGCTCTCGCGCTGGGCGCTGAGTTGGTCGGCGTAGAATTGCAGCGTGCCGCGCAGGTCATCGACCTCGCCGCTGACCGCACCCTGCACGATTTCGCCCAGGTTGGGGCGCACGTCCGACATGCGCGACAGCGCTTCGGCCACGGCCGGGTTGCGCACCAGCGGGTCCGGCGCCAGGCGCGCGATGTCGGCAAAGAGCTCGATAGCGCGGCTGTAGGTATGATGCACATTGGCCTTGCCAACCGCGGTCGGGTCCAGCGGCGGCTGGTCCATGCGCTCGGCGAGCCGCACCTGGTATTCCCCGGAAGTGAAGTCCTGCAGTATGGCGGCGGCGTGTTCCGGGTGGTCGGTCTGGGAGGACACCCAGAAATCGCCGGACTTGGGATTGGCATAGATCCAGGCGTCAACGCCGGCCTCGGGCACAGGCGCCTGCGAGACCCCGGTCACATCCATGAATTCGGCGAAGTTGTTCTGCAGCACGCCGATGTTCCAGGGGCCGTCGAGGAAGAGACAGCCATCGCCGGCGGCCCAGCGCGCCCGCGCGTTGCGCGTGTCGATGGTCAGGCCGGTCGGGAAGAGGCTGCCGTCGCGCTCCAGCGAGACGAGGAACTCCAGCGCGTTCACATAGGCATCGCTGCCGTGCGCGTATTCGCCAGTGATCCAGTCAACCTCGCCGGAGGCGCCAGCCAGCTGTGCCAGCTGGGTCAGCGTGGCGCCCATGCGTCCGATGTGGGCAATGCCCTGCACCCAGCCGAAGACGTTGCCGCCGCCATTTTCCGTGACGACGCGCGCCGTCTGACGGAAGTCGTCCCAGGTCACCGGGCCGACCGCCGGGTCGACGCCGGCGGCTTCCAGCTGGGGCACGTTGAACCAGGTGAGGATGGCATGCTGGCGGAAGCCGAAGATCGGGAAGCTGTAGAGCTCGCCGCCAAAGGTCGTGCGGCCTTCAATCAGAACCTCGGGCGGCAGCGAGGCCATCCATTCCTCAGTGACGTAGGGGCCGATGGGCGTGAACCAGCCCTCCTTGTGCAGCGCAGGCAGCGGCAGGTTGACGCCCGCCAGGGCGTGAATGTCCGGCGCCTGGCCATTGGGGAAGGCCAGCTGCAGCGACTTGCCGAGGTCTGGCGGCGAGAAGACCGTGTACTCCACGCTAACGTTGGGGTTGGCCTCGTTGTAGGCGGCAAAGACGCTCTCGCTCAGCGGTTGCAGCGGCAGAAAATGATCCCACCACTGCAGCACAATGTCGTCCTGGGCCAGCGACGGCAAAAGGCCGCTCCCCAGGGTCGTGGCTGCGGCGCCAGTTGCGCCCATGCGCAGAAATTGACGGCGGGAAAGTTTGTTCGTCATAACACTCTCCTTATAATATGCCTTGCCGTTCGTGCCTGCATTGCTCCAGGGATCTCAACACAGAAGGGCTAATTAAGATCGGACATCCTGCGGCAGTCTGCCATTCAGGTCGGCGACACCCTGCCTGACTTTAGCGAGTTTGGCGTCTTCCCGCAAAATGCTTTTGCCTTTGCTTCAGCCACTGTGACAACCCTTTTGTGTTCTTGCAGGGGCTCGATTCGCGCGGCGCCATTTGGAGATAAGGTAACCTTGGCAAGGATGCGCGAATCAGACAAGATTTACCGCAATTCTGACAAAATCTGCGCGCTGAATTCAGCATATTCCCTGCTGACCCGCCTGCCCCGTACTGCTAGAATGACCGTATGGTTAACTTCGACGCTGCGAACGCACATTTCGACTATCCCGACGTGACGCGGCACTGGTCACCGCATTCCGGCCAGCTTGGCGGCGGCGACGTGCTCGTCACCCTGTTCGCCCAGGGCTGGCAGATGTTAGACGAGGTCTTCCACGAGGAGCACTGGCTCAGCGCTTCGCGCCCCGTGACTATCTACCACGTTACCCTGAAGCGGGCGGCCGAGACCCTGCGCGTCCCGGTCTTCGCCAATCCCTTCGTGCGCAGCCTGATGCGTCGCGGCGAGATCAGATCGCGCCCCCTCGCCGAGCTTGTTGAAGCCTGAACCAGGCTACAACAGGGCGCGCAAGCGCCCCGGCACCAGCGGCCGCAGCAACCTGCGCTCCAGGGGCGTCAGCGGCCGCAACTGCCGCAGCGTCAGCGCGTAGAGCGCGCAGCCGGCCAGCAGCGCCAGCACGGGCGACAGCGGCCACAACCCCGCCAGCACCAACAGCAAGAGCGCCGTCGCCAGCAGCGGCCGCCACAGCATCGCAATCCAGGGCAGCGGCCCCAGCGCTCGCTGCAGCAGCCAGGCGAAGGGCAGCAGCAGGATCAGCTCCGAGGCGATGGTGGTCAGCGCGGCGGCCTGATAGCCATAGCGCGGCACCAGCAGCAGATTGGCAACGATGTTGAAGCCCACCGCCAGCAGGAAGGCGCGCGTGATGCGCCGCTGCAGGTCGAGCGCGATGAGCGCATACTGCAGGAAGCTGTTGATCCAGCCAATCGGAATGCTCCAGATCATTAACTGCGTGGCGATGGCGCCGTCCGGCAGGTACTGCGCGCCGCCCAGCAGGCTCGTCAACGCCCAGGCCAGCGCGGTGAAGAGCGCCGCCAGCGGCAGCGCCAGCAGCGAGAGCAGCTTGATGCCCAGGATGCAGGTGCGCCGCAGCGTCGCCGGATCCTCCTGCGCCTGGCGCGACATTACCGGCAGCAGCGCCTGGGTGAAGAAGGCCGGGATAATGTTCAGCGCGGCGACCCACTTGTAGGCCACGCTGTAGAGGCCGAGCATGCGCGCGCCGTGCAGCGCCTCGATGATGAGCACGTCAACCTGGAAGAAGATGGTCGCCAGGAAGTGGTTGGTCAGCAGCGGCCAGCTGGCGCCGGTCATGCGCCGCAGCAGCGCCACGTCGGGGCGCGCCGCCGCCATGCCGCGCAACAGGGGCCGCGCGCCCAGAACCAGCAAGATCAGCGTCAGTGCATTGGTGAAAATACTGGCCGCCGCCAGGCCGACCACGCCCGTACCGGCCAGCAAAACGAACACTCCCAGCACCGTCTTGGACAGCGTGGCCATGGTGGTGACCGCCGCGGGAAATTCGGCACGCTGGAAGCCGTAGAAAAGCGCATTCAGACCCTTGGCCAGACTGCCCGGGAAGAGGCCCAGGTAAAGCAGCACAATGGCCAGTAATCCGGACTCGCCCAGCGGCGGCGTGATGAACTGTTGCCGCGCCAGCAGGAAGGCCGCCAGCAGCAGCAGACCCGCCAGCGTCAGCCCCAGACGCAGGGCACTGCTGGAGATCAGAACGCGCAACGCCCGCGTCGGGTCGCGGGACACTTCACGCGTCAGCCAGACGTCGAGGCCGAAGTTGGAGAGGATATCGAACCAGAGGAAGATGAAACCCGCGTAGAAATAGACGCCCGCATCCTCCGGGCCGAGGATGCGCAGCATGACCAGGGCGAAGGCAAAGTCGATGCCGCGGTTGAAGAGGTTGAGCACAATTGGCGCCACGCTGTTGCGCGCCACGCGCTCGACAGTGCTTTCCGCCTGACTGATGTATTGACGCCACAACCAGGCACCAGCGAAGAAGAATATCAGCGCAGCGCCGATGTTTGAGCCGAAGAAACCGATTTGAAAGCTGGCCGGACTGTAACTCAGGCGCAGAATGAACGGCGCATCCGTCGCCAGTTGCTGGCCGAAACGAGTCTCCAGCTCCGCCCTGTTGAGCGTCACGCCCTGGAAGTTCTCCAGCACACGCGTCACCGGCAGCGACTGTTCGGCATTCTGCTGCGCGTCGGCCGGCCGCAGCCAGGCGCGCCAGCCCGGCAACCAGGTCTCGCTGACCACCAGTTGACTCGCCGCCGCGGCGGGCAGCGTGAACTGCAGCAGCTTCTCGCTGCCGCCTTCGCGCAGCAGTTCGACCGGCAGCGGCGCTGGCAGGGCTTCGGCGTGCAGCGGGCCGGTTTCGGTCGTCAGCCAGGCCAGGGGATACGCCGGCAGCTCATAGATGCGCAGCGCAGCGTCCTGCCAGGCCAGCGCGCTGCCCGACGGCAAGAGCGACTCCGGCTCGAGCGCGGCCGAGGTCAGCAGCCAGCGCGTCCCGGTCAGCGCCAGGCGCTGCCAATCGACTTCGGCCAGCTGGTCGACGTAGAGCGGCGCCACGCGGTTGTATGGCAACTGGCGTTGCGGGGCGACTCGCTGCATGAAATCCACGTACTGGCGCGGAATGATGCTCTCGTAGCCGCGGACGTCGCGCAGGCCATGCACCCAGCCGCTGTTGGCGGGCAGGATGGCCTGGTCCGCCTCAAGCGTCGTAAAGCGCCAGGCGCCGGGCTGAGCCTGCAACCAGGCGATGGCCGGCGGCGTGACCTCCAGCAGCGCCGGGTCGGCGGCGGCGTGGAAGCCGCCGGACGCGAGCATCAGGTCCAGGGTCAGCAGGGCCGCGGCGCCGAACTGCCAGCTGCGCGCGCGCAGGTTGCGGCCCGCCCACAGCAGGATGAGCCCCGCGCCGCCCGTCATCAGGGCGAATAGCAACAGGTTGCCGAATTGGAAACTGGTGAACATGCGCGCGTCGGCGAAGACCTGGTCCGCCTGCGCCAGGCCGCGAAAGACGCGCTCGGCCAGCGGTTCCAGCTGGGGGTAGAAGAGCCGGATGACGAGCAGCGCCGCCAGGGTCGCCAGACCCGTTCCGGTCAAGGCCAGACCCAGGCGCCGCCGCCAGGACTCCGCTGCGCCCCGCGCCAGCCGGTCCGCGCCGAAGCCAGCCAGCACGGCCAGGCCGAGGCTCACGGCGAAGACCCAGCGGAAGGGCGAGTGCAGCTGGTCGATGCCTGGCAGCAGCCACAGCAGCCGGTAGGTCGGCAGACCGAACATGAAGCTTAGTCCGGCCAGAACCAGCAGCAGGAAGAACCAGGTCAATGCGCGCGCCTGAGCGCCGGCAGCGCGGCGGCGCAGGTTGCCGAGGGCGAGCAAGGCGCAGGCCAGGGTCAGGATGCCGCTGTAGAGCGCGGCCTCGACGTAGTTCTTGATGCCCCATTCAGCCGAGCGCAGGGGCAGCTGCTGGCCGCTGAAGAGGTCGAAGACGCTGTGCTGCGCCGGACTGCCGTAAAAGTTCGGCAGCAGAAACTGGACGAGGTCGCGCGGCGGGTGCGCCCAGGCGATGACCTGTTCGTAAGAGGCCGCGCCACTGCGGAAGTTTATGCCGGCGAATTCGAAGAGCGGCACGAGCTGCAGCGCGCCGGTCGCCAGGCCGATGGCGGCCATCGCCAGCAGCCAGAGCAGCGCCCTCAAGGCCGGTCGCGGCCCATCGGTCTGCCAGCGCTGCAACAGCCGCGCCAGCGCCCAGACGCCCGTGATGAGCAGGGTGTAGTAGCTGAGCTCGGCGTGGCCGGCGAGCAGCACGCAGCCCAGCACCAGCGCGCCCAGCGCCGTCCAGGGCGCGCGCGCCGGTGTGCCGGCCAGTGGCTGCGCGCGTATGACGAGCTCGACCAGCAGCAGCAGCAGGGGCAACCAGGCCGCCGCCGCGAGAATCATCGGGAAGACGGCGCTGATCACCAGGAAAGCCGAGAGCTGCCAGGCAAGCGCGGCCACCACGCCGCCGAAGCGCCCGACCTGCAGCCCGCGCAGCAGTAGATACATGCCGGCGCCGGCCAGCCACAGCTGCGTCACGATGAACCAGCCGTAGGCCAGCCACAGCGGCAACAGGTGGAAGATCAGGCTGAAGGGGTAGAGCGCCGAGTGCTGCCCGGCGGCGAGGAAGGGGATGCCGCTGAACTGCTGCGGGTTCCAGAGCGGCGCCTCGCCCGCTTCCAGACTCTGGCGCAGGAAATGCTTCCAGGGATAGTTTTGCAGCACGAGGTCGGAGACCAGCGCATTGTGCGGCACGGCGGGCGCGCCGACCTGCTCGCGCAGCCCGGCCCAGGGCTCGTACTGGTAGAGGTTGTCGGCCGGCAGCAGGGTACGGCCGCCCAGGGTCTGTTGCCAGAAGAGCAACAGTGGCGGGAGCGCCAGCAGTAATAGAATGCGCAGGTCGGGTGTAATTCGTCGTAGCATGACAGCCAGTCGGCCCGGCCAACAGATGCGCCGCGCCACGCATTCTACCCATCACGCGCGCCTTGTCGACCGCGGTAGTGACGCGGTTACGACCTACAGGCTATCTTGTTGCCGTTGGTACTGAAGGGGGATTCTCGTTTGCCACACACTGCCGATCAATGATTTCTACAACCTGTTTCGCGTTTTCGAAATGGCTTTTCAGAACATCCAAAGAGAGATCAACATCCTTTCCGTGGGCAATGTCATTCCTCTTTTTCACAATTTCACTCAAGGATTTGGCTAATTCATCTCCTATGTCACTTTTCAAGTTGTCACTCCAACTTTTATCAAATTCGCCTGCCAGCGAAGTAATCGCTTTTTTCCTAGGAGCTGGAATGCGCGTAAGTCGAGAATCAACGAAGCTTACAAGGCGATGTTCACTTGTCGCAGCATTCACATATTCGCCCAAAATGATTATCAGTGATGATTCGACATATCCAGCTGTTCTCACACAAAGGTATGATGTGAAGTGAGAAACAACTTCGCTATCGATATCCTCATTCTTCATTAACTCATCTGCATGCCCGAACAACCTTTCGAGCTTGTCTCGATACTGGACAATTTTCCGATGCACGACCAGCACTACTCTGCGTCTGCAAAGGCATTGATGGCCATTTTGATCCGCGTGTTAACTCTCTCCTTCCGCGATGTACGTTCCGTTACAGAAGTGAGATATTCTGGATCCTTCAAGAGTTCCGTATTGTAAGTAGTGAGACATTCACGAATCTTTCCCCCTTCAAGACGCTTTGCAACGCCAACCATTGTCGAGTCCAAAAGCGCTGCATTCAATGTTGTTTGGAGCCTAAAAGCCCGCTCACCTAGCTTTTCCAGAATCGTTTTCGTTGTTGAGCAAAATACGTATTGAAACTCCTGCTTTCGCTCGTCACTCAGAGTTTGGTTTCTCTTCATAAACTCGTTCAGAAACCCTACCATCGACGATCCATACTCGGCATAGTCATAGTAAAGAGCAAAGAAGCGCAGAATCAGTTCTTCGTCGCGCTTTCGCTTATGAGGCTTTCCAAATAACTTGCGCCACGACTCATTCTTGTTCAATTCAGCAAGTAATTCACAGAAATTTCCAGCATAAATTGCAGATCTGATTTCTTGGGGAAGCAACCAGGTCCCCCCAGTATTCAAGCGTTCAAAGACAAAGTACTTGCTACTACCATCGTCCTCTGGTTTTTCCTGACGAATAATTGTCGCATGGATAACGGAGTCATTCAGTTTGCGACGATCTTCGTGTACCAGACTATCGTATCCAGCTTCGCTGAAACGTGACTCAGGGCTCAGGCCACGCAATTTGAACGGCTTTCCGTCCCCGAAGGTGCCTTTGCAGAAATAGTCCAAAGTGCGAATCCGCTGCTGACCATCTATTACCGTCAACTTCCGGGTATCGTCCTCGCGGTACAGGAAGATTCCGGGGACCGGTAATCCCAAGAGTAGGGATTCCACGAACCGGCTGGCCTGTGGCTTGGTCCAGATGTAGCCGCGCTGAAAACCTGGAACCTCTATGTCGCCCCTTTGATACCGTCGCACGATTCCTTCAACGTCAAAATCGAGCCCGTAGCTGGAGATGAAGTACTCGTCAAAAGCTACCGACTCATCGGCACTATCATCTACTATCTCGACCTCGCCAGCACCCTGAGTTAAATCGTTTTCCATCTCGATCATCTCATCCATCGCTGTTACTCCGAAAGGCGCTCGCTATTCCTGCCTGAATTGTACTTGACTTACTGCTATTTGACAGTCTCGACTTCCCCGCCCCGCGCAAGCCAATCGACCGCGCGGGCTGTGGACTGAGTGTGCCTTGAGTCCCTGCGCTGCCGACGCTACACTGGACGCAGGCGAACAGGGAGCGCAAGCCCATGCAGGAACCTCAGGTACTGACCGACGCAAGCCTTGACCAGGTACTGCTGGGCGACAGGCCGGTGATGCTGCTGCTCTCCGGCGGCGGCGGGCTGCGCGGCGACTTCGTCAGCGCCTTCCGCAAGGCCATCGACGAAGAGCCGGAGATGCTCTTCGCGCAGATTGACCCGGGCAGCAACCCGCGCGCCGCCGCGCTCTTCGAGGCGGAGGGCCGCCCGCTGCTGGTCGGCTGGTACTGCGGCGAGACCGTGCTGCGGCGCTCGAAGCCCTGGGGCAGCGACATGCCGCTGGCCATCGAGCAGATGAACGACCGCGTCGCCGAACTCAATCCGGCGCCGCCCGCCGTGGAAGAGGAAACGCCCCGGCAGACCATCGTCGAGGCCGCCCCCGTCGCTGTGGGTGACGCGGACTTTCAGGAGGCGGTGATTGACTGGCCGCTGCCGGTGCTGGTCGATTTCTGGGCGGAGTGGTGCGGCCCCTGCCGCATGGTCGCGCCGATGCTGGACAAGCTGGCCGCGGAATTCGCCGGCCAGATCCGCATCGCCAAGGTCAACGTGGACGAGAACCCCGGCCTCTCGGCGCAGTTCGGCATCCAGAGCATCCCCACCATCATGCTCTTCAAAGGCCGCAACATCGTCTTCAGTCAGCCCGGCGCCCTGCCCGAACACGCCCTGCGCGATCTGGTACAGCAGCTCATCGAACTGGAAGTGCCCGCCGCGGACCCCGGTCAGGCGCCTGCGTGACCCTGCAACTCGTCCTCTTCGACATCGACGGAACGCTGCTGGACGGCCACGGCATTGGCCGCGCCTCCACCCAGCGCGCCATGCTCGAACACTTCGGCACGGCCGGCCGCCTGGATACGCACAGCTTCGGCGGCAAGACCGACTGGGGTACGCTCTGTGAGGTCCTTGACCTGAGTGAGGCAGAGGCCGGGCGCCACATGCCCGACTACGAGCGCTGCGTCGAGCGCCACATGCGCGACCTGCTGGCGGAATTTGAGATCGTGCCCTTGCCGGGCGCCTTGCAGACGGTGCACACCCTGCGGGCGCAGCCTGACTGCATCACCGGCATCGTGACCGGCAACTCGGCCCGCACTGCCCCGCTCAAGCTGGAGGCCGGCGGCTTCGACCCGGCCTGGTTCCCCGCAGGCGCTTACGGGAGCGAGGCCCCGGACCGCAACAAGCTGCCCGCCCTGGCCCTGGAGCGCGCCATGGCGCATAGCGGCCAGGTCATCGCGCCGCAGCAGGTCACAGTAGTCGGTGACACGCCGGCGGACGTCGCCTGCGCGCGGGCGCTGGGGGCGCGGGCCGTGGCCGTGACCACCGGCCTCATCAGGCGCGCGGATCTGGTGGCCGCGCAGCCGGACCATCTGCTGGACGAATTGTCGGAACTGCTGCCGATCCTCGACCTGTAGGCGTGGCCCGTCTCAGGGCAACACGATCACATTCAGTCTGGCGGGACCATGCATGCCCAGCACCAGTTTCTTCTCAATGTCGGCGGTGCGGCTGGGACCTGTGATGACGCAGAAGTTGCTGCGCGCACCCAGTTGCGCAAGGTCATCACTGCGCTGCTGCGCCACCCAGTCCTCCAGGTCCGGCAGAATCTGCGCCTGACGCAGTAGCACGATATGCAGCGGCGGCAGCAGCGTCGGCAGACGACCCATGCCCGGAGCCGTGCTGACCACCAGGGAGCCCGTGGCCGCGAGGGCCGCGTCGACGCCGGTGATGCCGGCTTCAGCCGCCTCGCAGGCTTCGTGATTGTCGGCTGCGGGTTGCAGCGCCGTGATGCCGGCTGCAGCCAGCGCCGCCTGCAGGCCGGGAAGCGGGATGTGCGACCAGTCCCAGGTCAGCACCGAACGCGTTTCGCAGTCCGCCAGCAAGGCCAGCAGGCGTTCCAGCGCGGCTGCTTCATCCGCGGCCACGAATACCTTGCCCGCCAGCCGTTCCAGTTCGACAGTGAAGCGCGCCAGCAAGGCCGCCGGCGAGTCATCCTCAAGCTGCATGACGGGTTGATAGTGCTCCGGTCGCGGCGGCGCGGGCGGCAGTCCCTCACGGGCGCTGCGCAGTCGCTTGAGGATTTGTGTGCGCGCCTCGCTCATGTTGCGTCGTCCTGGTCTATCTGCTCCGGACGCTCCTTGCGCCACCAGTCGCGGAAGGACTCAGCCGGGAACGATGGGAAATCGCGATGGTCGGTCCAGCCGGACAGCGGCCCGGGCAAAGTGCGGTGCGCCTCGCCCTCCGGCGCGAAGGCCTTGCTGAGCGCGGCCGTGACCTTGCGCCCGGTCTCGTACAGCAGCGGATGGCTGAAGCTCCAGCCCCAGGCCTGCATCCCCAGGCGCCACATGGGGCTTTGCTGCTCCTGCATGTCGTGGCGCAGCTGCAGCAGCATGTCCGGGATGTTGATGTCGACCGGGCAGGCTTGCTTGCAGGCGCCGCAGAGACTGCTGGCGAAGGGCAAGGGCGTGGCGTTCTCGAGGCCCTGCAGCAGCGGCGTGATGACCGAGCCGATGGGCCCGGGATAGACCGAGCCGTAGGCGTGGCCCCCCACGTTCTGGTAGACGGGACAGGTATTCAGGCAGGCGCCGCAACGAATGCAGGCCAGCGCTTCCGAGTAAGATGTGCCGTAGATTGAACTGCGGCCGTTATCGACCAGGATGAGGTAGAAGTGCTGCGGCCCGTCGCCTTCCTCCGCCTCCGCCGGCCCGTTGTAAAGCGTGCTGTAGACGGAGAGCTGCTGGCCGGTCGCGCTGCGCGCCAGGGTCTGTACCAGCGTGGCGTAGTCCTCCCAGGTGGGGATGACCTTCTCGATGCCGACGATGGCGATATGTACTGGCGGCAACGCGGTACCGAGGCGCGCATTGCCCTCGTTGGTGGTGATGGCGATGGTGCCGGTCTCGGCGATGAGAAAGTTGCCACCCGTAATGCCGAAATCCGCCTGGAAATACTGCTCGCGCAAATGACGTCTGGCGAAGCTCGCGATGTCGTTGGGGTTGACTTCGCCTGCCGGCGGCTCCATACCCAGCTTCTCGACGAAGAGGTCCTGCACCCGCTCCTTCGTCATGTGCATGATGGGCGCGACGATATGGCTGGGGCGGCTCTCGTCGATCTGTACCACGAACTCGCCGAGGTCCGTCTCCAGCATGTGGATGTCGTGCTCCTCGAGCAGGGGCACGAGTTCCAACTCTTCGGTGACCATGCTCTTGCTCTTGACGCCGAACTTCAGCGCATGGCGCTCGCAGATGTCGAGCACGTGGCGGTTGGCCTCGTCGCCATCCAGCGCCCAGAGCACATGGCCGCCGCGCGCCGTGATCTGCGCCTCGGCCTGTTCGAGCAGCTCGGGTAAGTCGGCCAGGCCGCGCAGCCTGGCGCCGCGCCCCTGCTGCCGCAGCGCATCGTGCCCGGTGGTCGCGTCCATGCTTTGCACGCGCAACGCGTCGGCCGTGCGCGCGCCACGGTCCAGCGCCGCTTTCAGTTGCGGATCCTGCAGGGCGCGTTTGGCGGCCTGGGGAAACTGGTTGGCCTTGAGTTCCACGGGCGGCCTTTCGCTCGCTCAATGACGATAGTGGATGCTAACCCGCCGCGCGTCCAGGCGCCAGTTGCAAACGGGATGCTACAATGATTGGGACGAGATCATCCGAAAGGCCTGAAGATGCAATTCTCGCGTATCAAACTGGAGAACTGGCGAAACTTCGGCGAAGTCGACGTGCCGGTGGCCACGCGCGTCTTTCTGGTGGGCGCCAACGCCAGCGGCAAGTCGAATTTTCTGGATGCCCTGCGCTTCCTGCATGATTTGGTGATTTCCGGCGGTGGCTTTGAAAAGGCGGTGCAGGACCGCGGCGGGGTAATCGCCATCCGTAATCTTGCCGCGCGCCGCGAAACAGATGTCGCCATCGAAGTCGAGATTGGTGACGACAATTGTTGCTTGTGGCGCTACCGCATTGTCTTCAATCAGGATGACAGACACTCTCCCGTGCTGAAAGAGGAAAAGGTTTGGAGTGCTAACGACGAGTTGATTTTGCAAAGACCTAATGATGCGGATCGGAATGATGAGGAACTACTTGGCCAGACGCATTTGGAGCAAAACATTGCTAATCAAAAATTCCGGGAGGTAAAAGAATTCTTCGAATCGATCCGTTATTTCCATATCGTCCCCCAACTGGTGCGTGAACCTGAACGCACGACGGCTGTTTTGCGAGAGGACCCCTACGGCAGTGATTTTCTCGACCGGGTTTCAGATACACATGCAAGTACCCGGAAAGCCCGCCTCATCAGAATCCAGAAGGTATTGCGAAGTGTCGTGCCACAGCTCAGCGGAATCGAGCTGTGGATAGACAGGCGAGGTACCCCTCACTTGCGTGGCAAGTATGAGCATTGGCGTAAACGGGGCACTTGGCAAACCGAAAAGGATTTCTCGGACGGAACCCTTCGTATCATCGGGCTGTTGTGGGCGCTTCAGGATGGTGAGGGGCCCCTGTTGCTGGAGGAACCGGAACTGTCTCTGCATTCTGCAATTGTCATGCGCCTGCCCCAGTTGCTGTATGCAATCCAACGGTCGTGGGACAAACCAATGCGTCAGTTTTTTGTAAGCACCCATAGCCCGGAATTGCTTGTCGACGAGGGGATTGGCGCTCACGAAACATTATTGCTTCACCCGTCGAAAAATGGAACGGAAATGTACTTATGTGCCGAAATCGACCAATTTGTCAATGAACTCAATGCAGGATTGACAATGGCAGACGTCGTGATCATGCGGACGCAACCCAATGACCTGGTTAAGCTGACGCTGCTGTAGATATTACGAACATGTCTGATTACTTTCCTGGCTTGCAGGTCATTGTGGAGGGGCAGACAGACGAAGCTGTTTTCACAAGACTGCTGGATTTCGCGGAGGTGCATCCGTATCAAATCAAGGCAGCGGGCGGGAAATCAAAGGTTACAGAACGACTAATCAGCTACAACAGATCAGCAAGAATTGGCAGTTACTGGCTGGTCGTTGTTGACCTCGATCAGGATGCAGATTGTGCGCCACAACACATGCGCCAGATTCTTAAAGATCAATCCCGCTCCGAAAAACTGCTGCTGCGAATCGCCGTCCACAGTATTGAATCATGGCTGATGGCTGACCGCAGGGGGATGGCACAGTTCCTGAGTATCCCGGCAAACAATTTCCCGGTCAATCCTGATATTATTGATAATCCCAAACGATTCCTCATCAACCTCGTTCATCAAAAATGTCCGCCAAAACAGAAACGGAATCTGGTAAAGGAAATGACAGGTAATCGTGACCTGACAGGCCAAGGCTACAGGTATTGGATTAACAGGTTCGCATCAAGACACTGGCGGCCCGAAGTCGCCGCCCAACGCTCCGACAGCCTTGCTCGCTGTATCCGTGCTTTGGAAAACCTGAAGCGCCAGTCCGCTCAGTAGGCCTTGCGCTTCTCGCCGACGCCCGTGATGCGCCCCAGCCACACCAGCACAATCGCCCCGACCACGCCGACCGCGATACGCTCGACCCAGCCGTCGCCGACCTCGATGCTCAGCAGGTTCAGCAAGATGTTGCCGACGATGCCGCCGCCCAGGCCCAGCAGGACGTTGGCGACGGCACCATAACCGGCGCCTTTCATGATGTGTCCGGCCAGGTAGCCGGCCAACATCGACGGCAGCAGGGCGATAAACAACCCAATGGTCAGCCCCAGCACCGCCGCCAGCGCCTGAAACCCTACTACGATCAGCACGACAAGCACGATGATCCCGATTACGCTCATCTCTTGCTTCCTCGTTGTCCTTGCAGTCTCCAGTGACTCTACGTTGCTGCGCGCAGGATGTCGCAAATCTGGCCGCGCCTACACTTGCCAGGCGAGCCCGGCCACCAGCAACTCCAGCGCCAGACCGGCCCGCAAGCCGCCTGTCTTCATCGCCAGGTCATCTTCCTGCAACGCGCGGAAAATCTGTTCCAGGTCTTGCAACGAGAACTTCTGCGATTGTTGCTGCAGCTTGTTCAGGTATCTGCCGGGCCGGACGCCCAGCGCCTCCGCCAGGCCCTGCGCGGTGCCGTTCAGCAGCATGTGCTCACGCGCCAACAGCAGACGCCGAAAATGCGTCACGACCGTGGCGAAGAGAATGAGGCCGTCGCTGCTGGTGTCCTCGGCCAGCATCTGTTGCAGCAGCTCCTGTGCCGGCCTCACCCGGCGCTCGGCAAGGGCATCGGTGAAATCAAAGGTGCGCGCCTCGGCCACCCAGGGCGTCAGCAGCGCCACGTCCTGCTCGTTGATGGCGCGCGCGCCGTCCACATAGCTGGCCAGTTTGAGCAGCTCGTTGTCCACGCGCAGCAGATCGCCGCGGGTAAGGTCCGCCAGGGCCTGGGCCGCGCTGCGCTCAATTTCCGCCTCATACTTTCCCTGCGCCCGCCGCTGTATCCAGGCTACGGGATTCTGTGGCGAGCGGAAGGCCTGGGTGAAGCCGTTTTCATCGCTCTGCGCCAGCTGCACGAAGCGATTGCTGCGTCGCCGGCCGTAGCTCAAGGGCTCCAGATCCCGCTGTTCGACCAGCGCCAGACGCGCTGTCGGGGGCAGGGTCGGCAAGCCTTCATAGAGGGCGTCAGCCTCGCGCTTGCCGGCCTTGCCGGCGCCCGCGCGCGACAGCCAGGCGAGCAGACCGCGCACGATCACCAGGCGCTGTTTGGCGAGGAAGGGACTGGTGCTGGCGAGGTTGAGCACCTCCGCGACGCGGACAGCGCTGCCATCCAGCTCTGTGATATTAAAGTCGGCATTGCCCGCGGGCATCCTGGCGCGCAGGCGTTGCAGCCATTCCTCAAGGAGTAGCTCCTGTGCGCCGTGCACGACGTAAAAGGTCGGTGCCACGTTCCCGGTTTCCGCAAACGTTGACAATGCTCGCGAGTTTGCCGGAAAGCATCAGTGCTGACAAGCGTTGACCGTACTGTTACACTTGACCCTGTACGTGCGTGTTGGGAAAGGAAGCTTGCAGATGCGCATAATCATCGCCCTGATGTTGTGCCTTTTCCTCTTTACCGGCTGTCGCCAGGAGAGCACACCAGCCGCGGAAGCCGAGCTCAATATTTCGCTGGACGTGGAGCCGGCGGAAGCCACCGTCGGCGACGCGGAGCTGCTCATCAGCGTGACGAATGCGGATGGCGAGCCTGTATCCCCCGCCCAGGTAGATGTGCGTGGCGACATGTCGCATGCGGGCATGGTGCCGGTCCTGCGCGCTGACGTGCAGGGCGAGGCTGGCCGCTACCGCGTGCCCTTCGAATGGACCATGGCCGGCGACTGGAGCGTTGAAGTAACACTCACCTTTGCGGATGAAAGCAGCGTCAGCAAGACCTTCGAGCTGAGCGTCAGCGGCGCGATGGAAGAGATGGCCGCTGAAGAAGCCAGCGCCACGCCGGAGCCGGAAGATAGCGACGGCCCCACGCCGGTGCCTACCCTGCGCGGCATGGGCGGCATGAGCCGCGGCGGCGCGGCGGCGCAGACACCCTTTGGCGCCTGGCAGGGCACGCCCGACCGGACGCAGCAGGCCATGACGCAAGAAGCCGAAGCAAACGCGGAACCCACAGCAGTGCCCACTCTGCGCGGTATGGGCGGCATGAGCCGCGGCGGCGCGGCGGCACAAACGCCCTTTGGCGCCTGGCAGGCGACAAAAACACCTGAGCCCGAGGGCTGAAGCGCGCGCAACACAAGGGGCAGGAGGCGACCATGAGCAGCATGTATCGTCCCGCGGGCCTGCTGGACGTATTGCAAGTGCCGCTCATCGGGCGCTTCCTGCGCTGGCGCCGGGGCCGCCTGGTACTGCAACTGGGCATGTTGCTGGTGGCTGCAGCGCTGGTCATTGACGGCCTCACCGGGCCGCAATCGGCCGCGCGCAACCTGGCCACGGTCGCGCCCTGGGTGCACTATCGCGGCCTGATCGTGCTGGTGCTGCTAATGGCGGGCAATCTCTTCTGCATGGCCTGCCCCTTCACCCTGCCGCGCAGCCTCGGCAAACGCCTGAGCCGCGGGCGCCAGTTCCCACGCGTCCTGCGCAACAAGTGGCTGGCCATCGCCAGTCTCTTCACGCTCTTCCTGCTCTACGAATGGCTGGACCTGTGGGCCAGCCCCTGGCTGACGGCCTGGCTCATTCTGGCCTACTTTCTCGCCTCCTTCCTGCTGGAGGCCGCCTTCAGCGAATCCGCCTTTTGCAAGTACGTCTGTCCCCTCGGCAGTTTCAACTTCGTCTATTCGACCAGCGCGCCCACCCAAATCGCGGTGAAGGACCCCGAAATCTGTCGCCACTGCGTCGGCCATGAATGCGTCAATGGCGATTACGCGCCCGCGCCGCTGCTGCGCGTGGACGAGATCCCAGGCGGCGAAACGGTTAATGTGCGCCACGGGCCGCAGGGCACGCCCGGCTGCGGCACCCTGCTCTTCGCGCCGCAGATCCGCAGCAACCTCGACTGCACCCTCTGCCTCGACTGCGTGCGCGCCTGTCCACATGAAAACATCGGCCTCATGGCGCGTTTGCCTGGCCGCGAGCTGCTGCAGCCAGGCGCCTGGCCGCAGCGTCTGGATGTCTCGCTACTGGTCATCCTGCTGGCGGCCATGGGCCTGACCAACGCCTTCGGCATGGTGGCGCCGGTCTACGCGCTGCAGCAATCGCTGGCGGAGACTCTGGGTCTGCGCAGCGAACTGCTCATCCTGTTGCTGGTGTTCGGCGCGACCAGCCTGCTGCTGCCAACCCTGCTCACGCTGCTGGCAGCGACCCTGGGCCGTCTGCTGAGCGGCACGACGCGCAAGTACAGCTTGCGCGCCACGGTGGCTTTTTTCGCGCCGGCCTTCGTGCCGGTGGGGCTCGGCGTGTGGATCGCGCACTACAGCTTTCACCTGCTCATCGCTCCCGGCAGCATCATCCCGGTGCTGCAGGAGTTCCTCGGCCAGGGCGGCGACTGGGGACGCTTCGGCGGCAGCCTGGACGCGACGCTGATCGGCCTCGTGCAACTGGTCGCCATCGGCGGCGGGAGCGTCTGGAGCCTGCTCATCGCGCAGCGGGCGGCGACGCGCATGTACCGGCGCGACGCGGTACCCGGTATGCTCCCCTGGGCGCTGCTGCTGCTGGCAATTGCGTTGATTGCCGTCTGGATCTTCAGCCAGCCGATGGAGATGCGCGGCTCGATTCTGTTTTCCTGATCTTTCTTACCGGCCCACCCGCGGAGTCCCGTCATGAACGTCATCAACGTGCTCATCGACAGTTTGAACTTTCACGCCCTGCAGGCCTACCAGGACAGCCACGTGCAGACGCCCAACTTCAGCCGCTTCGCTGAACGGGCCGCCATCTTCGACAACCACTTCATCAGCTCCGCGCCCTGCATGCCCGCGCGCCGCGAACTCTTCACCGGCCGCCAGGAGTTCCTGTGGCGCGGCTGGGGCCACGTCGAGCCCTGGGACCGCCACCTGGCCGCCGAGGCCGGCGCTGACGGCTGCGTGACGCAGATGGTCACCGACCACTATCACTACTGGGAGGACAAGGCGCACGGTTATTTCGAGCCCTTCCACGGCGTGGAATTCGTGCGCGGCTCCGAGAATGACATGTGGGATACGGCGCCGGTGGACGATGAACCCGGCTGGGCCCACGCCATCAACCGCGCGCGCAGCTCGCGCAGTCGCTGCTTTGATGGCCGCGGCACGCAGTACTACGCCAACGCGCGCAACTGGCTGATCGAGGAGGAGTTCCCGGCTGCCCAGGTCATGAGCCGCGCGGCGGACTGGCTGGAAGCCAACCAGGAGCACGAACGCTTCCTGTTGTGGGTTGAATCCTTCGACCCGCACGAGCCCTTCCACGTGCCGGAACCCTACCGCAGCATGTATACCGGCGGCATCGACAGCCCGGATTTCAACCCCTGGCCACCCTATCAGGATCCAGAGGAAACGAAGCGTTTCGTGCGCAACGCCTCCGCCGACGAACTGGCCTGGATCCGCGCGCAATACGAGGGCAACGTGACCATGGTCGACGCCTGGCTAGGCCGGCTGTGGAACCGCATGGATGAACTAGACCTGTGGGACAACACGGCCGTCATCGTCACCACCGACCACGGCCACGACCTCTGCTACAACGGTCTCGACAACCCCACCATCTGGGCCAAGGACTTCCCGCACCCGGAATCGCACGCGCGCATTCCGCTCATGATCTGGCATCCGCAGCACCCTGGCAAGGGCCGCCGCATCAACGCGCTCAGCAACGCCCTCGACGTCAGCGCGACCCTGCGCGACATGCTCGATATTGAGCAGCCGAACGAACCGCACGGGCGCTCGCTGATGCCGTTGCTGCGCGGCGAGACCGACAGTCATCGCGACCTGCTGCTTTATGGCCGCTTCGGCGAGGGCGTGGCCGTCAGCGACGCGGACTGGACGCTGGCGCAGAGTTCGCGCCCGAACGGACCGCTCAACTGGTATTCCACCACTGGTCTGAACACTGCGCCGGACATGAGCAGCGGTCACTACATCCCCGGCGTTGACGTGCCGCAGTGGCGCGTCCCGGCACAAGCGCGAGTTTGCCCGGACTTCCTCTGGAGCCGTGAGGAGTTCACGCTCACGCCGCGCAACCTGCACGCGCAGGAGCCGGCACGGGTGCGCCGTATGCAAGAACTGCTGCGCGCGGGCCTGGCGGAATGCGAGGCGCCGCCGGAGACGCTGGCGCGCCTGGGGTTGGCCTGAAGCCGACATGAACGGGGAACCGGTCTCTTACGGCGAACTGGCGCGCGTCTTCCTGCGGTTGAGCGTCACCGCCTTCGGCGGACCGGTGGCCCACATCGCCCTGGCCGAGAACGAGTTGGTCACGCGGCGGCGCTGGCTGACGCGCGACCACTATCTGGACCTGATCGCCGCCGCCAACCTGATCCCCGGCCCCAACTCCACCGAGGTGATGATCCACGTCGGCCACAGTGTGCGCGGCATTCCCGGCGCGCTGGTGAGCGGCGCCTGTTTTATCGTCCCGGCCTTTCTCATCACGCTGGCGCTCAGCGCGTTCTACGTCAGCAGCGGGACGCTGCCGCAAGTCGCGGCCCTGTTCCGCGGCATCCAGCCGGTCATCGTGGCCGTGATTGCGAGCGCGGGCTGGCGCCTGCTGCGCAGCGCCCTGCAGGGCCGCGCGCTGTGGACGCTCTTCGCGCTCTGCAGCGCCGGGCTGGTCATCACGGAGCTGCCGGAGGTCGTCGTCATGTTGCTGGCCGGGCTGCTGCACCTGGCCTGGCAGGCGCGCGCCAGCCAGTCGCTGCCCGCCGCCTTCATGCTGACGGGCCTGCCGGCGCTGGCGGGCGAAGCCGTCATGGCAGCGCCGGCTGCAGGCGAGCTCTTCCTCTATTTCCTGCGCATCGGCGCCATTCTTTTCGGCAGCGGCTATCTGCTGGTGGCCTACATCCAGCAGGACCTGGTGAGCAGCTACGGCTGGCTGGGGGCGCAGCAACTGCTGGACGCCATCGCCATCGGCCAGACCACGCCCGGCCCGGTACTGACCACGGCGACGGCCATCGGCGCCATCGTGGCGGGGCTGCCGGGCGCCTTGCTGGCCACGCTGGGCATCTTTCTGCCCTCCTTCATTTTCGTCATGCTCAGCGCACCCTTCATCCCGCGCCTGCGCCGGAGTCAGCCGGTGCGCCATTTGCTCGCGGGCGTACACAGTGCCGTCGTGGCCGCCATCCTGGTCACCCTGCTGGGTCTGGCGCGCACGGCGCTGACCGACACGGCCGGTCAGCTCTGGCTGCCCGGCGCGGCGCTCTGCGCCTTTGCCCTGTTTGCCTTGCTGCGGCTGCAAGTCAACGCCACCCGGCTCGTGCTGCTCGGCGGCATTGTGGGGATGCTGCTGGCCGGGTCAGGCGCGTGAGCGTGGGACTCAGGCGCCGTCAGAAGGATAGAAATCGCTGCCCATCGGCTTTTGATAGCCGGTGAGTTCAGCATAGCCATAGCCAGCGACGTCGCCCGCGACCTCGACCGCGCCTTCCCAGTAGACGATGTCGCTCTCGTGCAACTCCTGATCCAGCAATAGTGGCCGCAGCGTGAAGTCCAGAGGCTGCTCGCCGTCGAGTCGCACGCGCCAGCCGGAGGGATAGCTGGCGCCGCTGTGCGGGCTGGTCCAGGTGTCGGTCGCCTCAATGTAAAAGTCTTGCGGCGCAATCTGACTCGTGCTGCCGTCCGCCGCGACCAGGAAGGCGGCCGCTCCGTCACCGCCGTAGTAGCGCTGCCCGTCATCCTTCAGGCGCAGCCAGCCCAGCGACAGCTCGCGGCCGTCATCAAACAGCAGGGCGAACCAGTCCCAGCCGACGACGTCCGCCGCAAGGTATTGGGTGAAGAACTCGTGGTCCATCCAGGACTCACCCTGCACCTCAATGCGCTCCCCGCCCAGCGTGAGCGTGCCCTGCGTCGCCAGGCGCGGGATTGAGTAGTAATAGCTGGCCTGGTGAGCTTCCTTCCCTTTTTGACTGTAGCCCTCAATGCCGCGCAGCCGCGGCGGCTTCGTATGCTCCAGCGTGAAGTCGATGGCCGCGCCCTCCATGCTGGCGCGCAGGCGCAACCGGGTTGCCTCCTCGTTGAGCGCCTGTAGGTCCAGGTCCTCAAGCCAGATGTGCAGCAGTGGGTCGCTGGTCGCGCCGGCCAGTCCCGCGCCGTCGCGGCTGTAGCGCTGATCGTGCAGGAAGCGGCCGCCGGCCACGTCGCTGACCGTGAAGTGCCCCATGTACACCTGGTCGCTGCGCCATTCGGAGTCGCCGGCGGGCGTCGCTGGCGCGATGGAGCGGCGGAAGAGGGTGAACTGGTAGCCGAAGTGGCGCCCGTCGTCGCTGTCAAGATTGCCGGTGTAATACCACCACTCGGTGCCGAAGCCGGGGTGCGGGCCGAAGTCCGCCGGGAAGTTCCACTCGCGCGGGCCGGTCGCGCTCTGATAGCCCGCCAGGTTCTCCTCGTCGAGCTGCAGCAGGAGAGAGGCCGTGACCTCGTCATCAGCGCTGGCCCCGCCCATGTCGATCAGGCTGATGCCGTAGCCGAGGATGGCGAGCACTGCGAGACCCACCGCCGCCATGCGTCGCATCGCTGTACAGCGCCCTCCATCAAATGCCTGCCTTCACTATAGCATGCGACCCTTGTGTGAAGGCCCCGCGCGGCAGGACTATTGACATCACACAGCTGCGCCGCTACCCTGCTTTCGCCGGGGCCTGTAGCTCAGTTGGGAGAGCGCGTCAATGGCATTGATGAGGTCAAGGGTTCGAGTCCCTTCAGGTCCACACCCTGCAAGACGATGAACGCCCTGTTACGCGCGGGACAAGCCGCGCTGCTGACCCTCATTGCCACTGCCTGCACCATGCCGGCTGCGCTGGACGCCTTCCTCGCCGCCGACGCAACGCCCGCTGCGCCGGCAAGGACCGTCGCCCCCACAGCCACGACCCCGCCGCCCTTCGTCGCCAATCTGCCGGTGCTCGGCGTAGCGCCCGAACTGCATGACGGCGCCTGGCTCAACAGCGCCAGCCCCCTGAGCTTGGCTGGTCTGCGCGGCAAGGTCGTGGCGCTGGAGATGTGGACCTTCGGGTGAATTAACTGCATACGAGTGATTCCCTCGTTGAGGGGATGGCATCAGCAGTATGCAAGCCAGGGGCTGGTGGTCATTGGCAACCACTACCCGGAATTCACTTTCGAGCACGACATCAACGCCGTGAAGGACGCGATTGTTCGGCTCGACGTGCCCTACCCCGTGCTACAGGATAACGGGCGCGAGACCTGGAACGCCTACAACAATCGCTTCTGGCCCGCACTTTACCTGATCGACAAGCAGGGCCGCGTCCGCTACCGCCACTTCGGCGAAGGTCGCTACGAGCAGACCGAACAGGCCATCGTGGATCTGCTGCGGGAAGATTATGACGCGGCAGCCAGCCCGGCCGCGCCCCTGCCGCCCGGTTTGACGCCGACGGACATCCTCTTCGTGCGCAGCGGGCCAGGCGTTGCGAACGGGGCCCTCGGCAGCATCGCGCCCGGCGAGGTCTATCGGCATCACGGCGAGCAGGACGGCTGGTACCGCATCCGCCATCAGGGCCGCGAGGGCTACGTCTCGGGGGACTATGTCGCGCTCGCCGGCGGCTGAGCCACGCGCCATCCAGGATTTCTACAACGCCGACATCGCCATCTGCGCCGGCTGCGGCCGCAACAACCCGCAGACCCTGGGTGTGCGCACCTTCTGGGACGGGACGGAAGGCGTCTGCCGCTTCATCCCGGCCACCCATCACACGGCCTTCCCCGGCGTGGTCTACGGCGGCCTGCTGGCCAGCCTGATCGACTGCCACAGCATCGGCACGGCCGTCGCGGCCATGTATGACGCAGAGGGACGCGCGCCAGACACAGCGCCGGAAATCACCTGCGTCACCGCCAGCCTGCAGGTCGATTACCTGAAGCCGACGCCGACTGGCGTAGAACTGGAGCTGCGCGCGCGGGTCGAGGAGCTGGGCGCGCGCAAGGCGATTGTGCGCTGCGGCCTGCGCGCGGGTGACCTGGAGACCGTGCGCGGCCGCGTGGTCGCCGTGCGCGTCCCCACGGTGCGCCATGATGCGCAAGGGGACGAAGCTGGGCACAGATTGACAACCGATTCCTGACAACTCCTAACTGAAAAAGCGCTGTGGCGGGCCGGTATCGACCGCGAAGGCCAGGGCGTCGAAGCTCGCTTGCAGCAGGCGCAGGCGTAACTGCACGCAATCCGGCTCATCCCACAGATTGTTGAACTCGCCCGGGTCTTGCTGCAGATCGAAGAGCTCGCCCAGGTCGTGGCCGTGGTAGCGCACCAGCTTGTGGCGCCGGTCGCGGTACATGGTTGCGTAAGTGCCCTCGAAGCCGCGACCGTCATCCAGCAGCGTCCGGTAGTACTCGCAGCGCACGAAGTCGCGATGCTGCTGCGCGTCAGTCGCGCCGCGCAGGATCGGCCACAGTGAGCGCCCCTGCGTCCCCTCCGGCGATTCAAGACCACACAGCTCCAGCAAGGTCGGGAAGATATCCGTCAGCTCGGTCAGCGCGCTGCTGCGCAGGCCGGCCTGAATCTGCCCGGGCCAGGACCAGATCATGGGCACGCGCACGAGCCCCTCGTAAAAGCGGCAGCCCTTCATAAGCAGACCGTGGTCGCCCATCATCTCGCCATGGTCGCTCATGAAGACGATGAGCGTGTTCTCGCGCTGACCGCTGCGCTCCAGCGCTGCCAGCAGGCGCGCCAGCTGGTCGTCAAGCTGCTCCACCATGCCGTAGTAGGCCGCCTGTACCGCGCGGGCGTCGAAGTCTTCCGGCCGACGCACCTCCGTCTGAAAGTCGACCGCCGCCAGCGCCTGCTGCGCCGCCAGGTCACTTTCGCGGAAGAGCGGGCCGGGCATGTCGGCGGCGTCGTAACGCTCCAGATATTTTTGCGGCGGCGTGAAGGGCGGATGCGGATAGTAGTAGTTGATGCTCATCAGCCAGGGCTGATCGCCCGGACGTTCCGTCTCGATGAAGTCGATGGCCCGCGTCGTGCACCAGGTCTCGCGGTGCAACTCCGGCGGGAACTGCGTCATGTCGGCGCAGAGCGCGCCCAGCTCCTGCCCCTGCGCCTCAACCCACTCGCGCCAGGCGTGGCCGACGGGCCAGTCGTCGCGCGGCGCGTGGCTCCACTCGAAGACGCGATAGCCGTCATCCACCGGCCGCGGCTCCAGCCGGCGAAAGCCAGCAGCCAGGTGAAACTTGCCCGCCAGGCCGCAATCGTAGCCGGCATCCGCCAGCAGCTTGCTGATCAGCGGGGCGCCCTCGCCCCAGACGGTGTTGCCGTTGCAGGTGCCGTGCACGGTAGAGGGGTAGCGTCCGGTCAGGAAGCTGGAGCGGCTGGGGGTGCAGATCGGGCTCTGGCAGAAGGCGTGGTCGAAGGCCGTGCCCTCCTGCACCAGCCGGTCAATGTTGGGTGTGCGGATGCGATCGTTGCCCAGCGCAGCGATGGTGTCCCAGCGCTGCTGGTCGGTGCAAATCCACAGGATGTTCGGCCGCATGGGCTGTGCCCTCCGTTGACTATTCCTGCATTTTCTCAGTCTCGGCCTGCTTTGCGACACGCGCAATCGCATCGAGTTTCTCGCGAATCTCGGGATCAATTTCGTCTTCGGGGACGTACCTGACCAGTTCGTGAAAGTGCTTCTTTGTCATCCTGTTCCGCAGACCAAGTTTCTCAAAATAAGCGACAAAAAGTGGCTTCAAAAATTCATCACTGACCTTGATGTCAAAATCCCATGGAGAACCTCTGCCGAGTCTCTCCATGGCTGCTTCCATTTCTGTGATTTCTGATTCCATCACCGACCGGCGGTCCTCCGCTTCAGTCTCTTCGAACAGCGGGCCCGCCGACGTTTTAAACGATACCTCCTTGGCAAACGCCTCAAGCGTGGCCTTCGAGCATAGGTAGCTCTCAATCTCTCGACGCTCCCACATCAAACACTCAACCGGGGAAAGACCTTGCGGTATTCGTTTTAGGTTGTCAAAGAGGGCAATCCCATAGAGTTCAGGGCAGGCTTCACGTAAGCCGCGAAAGTGATTACGAACTACTGATGGTTGATTACCTACGAATTTGATGAAAGGTCGTCCAAGAGCATAGCTTGCTTCTGTATGTCCCAACCGTTCAGCAAGAGATTGCAGAACTGATAAGTCTGTAGAGCCTTCCAAATAAAGTACCCAACCATTCTGTTCGGCAAGATAGTATTGGTCGAACTCTATTTCCTTTAGCGCTTTCAGGACTTGGCTCCCGCGGTCATCGATTCTATGAGGCTTGCGTCCAACAAATGCGATTAGCTTGTCCTCATCTTCCTGGGCAGCCTGCTTTAACAACACCTCAGAATGACTTGCAGCAATAATCTGGCTGTCGCTTTTGCGCGCAACATCGGAAAGCAGATGGTAAATCTGACGCTGACGCAGAATTTCTAGGTGCGCGTCGGGTTCGTCCAGAAGCAGGATGGAGCCAGGATTCGCGTACATATATGCCAGCAGGAGTAATGTCTGTTGTAGCCCACGTCCGGCTGAAGACAAGTCCAGTTCAACGCCATGCTCTTGATAAGTCATAGCAATCTCGCCGCGCTCGACGATGTATGTTGGCGGATTCAGTTCAGCCCCAAAAAGCCGCAGCATCTGTGAGCTGAGTTCTCTCCACTGTTCAGACTGTGTTTCACCTTCATAAATTCGGTAGCACAGATTGCGCAGTACTTCGGCAGTGCGCCCCTCTCCTATCAGGACATCGACGGCGCCACGAACAAGCCGTGTTTCTGTGGCTGCCAGTCCCGACATCGGTGGCAGGAAAGCGATCTGCTGCAAGCCCATCACTTCTCTTGCAGGTACAGGCATCCGCTTGAGGGGCTTGTCTTCTGTCAGTCTGAGTGGACGACAGTAGAAGGACTCCTCGTTGACATAATCGTATTCCAGTCCGCAGGACCAGCTTCGATCCCCGGTTACTCCTTCGACAACAAGATCGATGCGAACATTGCTGGGGCGCTGTGTTCCCTCGACCATGCGCGTTTGTCGAATGTGCAAGTCGTGCCACAAGAGATTGGCAGCAGGTACCGGAATGGAAACGAGGTCGCGTCGGTTGACGGTTACTCCCAACCGTCTGCTTGGCAAACGCTTCCCAGCCCATTTCTCGTTCCAACGCCTGAGCCCAATGTCCCAAAGAGCAAGTGCCTGCATGGCCGTGGTTTTGCCGGAATTGTTCGGGCCGATGAAAAGAACTGGGCTTCCAAGCTCGATTTCAACTTCGCCAAAGCGCTTGAAGTTGCGAATGGTGAGTTTGGTGAGCATCAGCATCACCTCCCTGCTTCAGAGTTTCGCCGGGACAAGAATAACAGGCACGCCACATCCATGCCGAGGTCGCAATCGAAACACCCGTAGCGCAGGGCGCATTTACAGCTCTGCGCTGTCGAGGATGAGCGTGACCGGGCCGTCGTTGTGGATGACGAGCTGCATGTCCGCGCCGAAGACGCCGCAGGCCACGCAGGCGACGCCCAGTTCGCGCAGACTCTGCGCGTAGCGCTCGACCAACGGCCCGGCCAGTTCCGGCCGCCCGGCGCGCGTGAAGCCAGGACGCCGGCCACGTTTCATGTCCGCATACAGGGTGAACTGCGAGATGACCAGCACGCCGGCGCCGACCTCCAGCGCGGAGCGGTTCATACGCGCCTCGTCGTCGCGGAAGATGCGCAGTTGCGCCGTCTTCTGCGCCAGACGTTCGACCTCGGCGGGGCCATCGTCCTGCGCGATGCCCACCAGCGCCACCAGGCCATTGTCGATTGCGCCCCTCAGCTCGCCCGCCACGTGTACCTCGCCGCGGGTCACCCGCTGCAATACGACGCGCATGGCCTCAGCGGGGCAGATCGCCCGGGGCCTGGCGCAGACCCTCGGCGATGCGCAGGGCGCGCAGGCGGTCCTGCCAGTAAAACAGCAGAAACTCCTGCACCGCCTGCTCGACGGTCAGGGTCTGGCCGGTGGGCGCGTAGGTGAGGCGCTTGCTGAAGTCCTCGACGGATAGCTGCAGCACAAAGCTTTCCTGGTCGGGCAGGGCCGCGCGGATGCCCTCGGCGCTGCTGCGCAGCAGGCGGCGCCGAAAGATGCGCTGCTGCCAGCCACTGACGCGCGCCCAGGTGTGCGCGGAAAAGGGGAAGGGCAGGTTCCAGATGGCCAACTGCACCTGTAGCAAATGCAGGCGGTCCATCCATTGCAAGTGGCCCAGCGTGGCCGCCAGTGACCAGCCTTCGTCACGCGCGACGTACCAGCGCGCCTCGGGCACGACCGAGCGCAGCCCGATGACGGCCTCGCGCACCTCACGCATGCGGGCGATCAACTGCCGGCGATCGGCCTCATCATCCAGAAACTGGTAGTCGCGCCTGACCATTTCCTGCCACTCCGGCACCCTCTGACTCCATCTTACGCCTGGCCTGCCGGAGCGTCAACAACTTGCGCGCGAACGTCCGTGGCGTACAATGTGCGGGTCGCCGGAAGGAGTTGGTATGGCGGACAGCCTGTTCGACAACCGCTATCGCTACGACCATATTTACCCGCGCGGCCGCTCCGGCGAGACCCTGCGCGCGGTCGATACGCGGGCGAACGAGCGTCCGGTCATCATCAAACGTCCGGCGCCCAACGACGCGCCGCCCATCCGCGCCGGCCAGGAAGTCAGCATCCTGAACGAGCGCAAGGCCCTGCAGCGCCTGGCCGGTCACTCCGTGCTAACGGAGCTGCTCGGTTCTGGCCAGTACCCCGTTGGCGGCCTGCCACAACAGTACATCGTAATGGAGCGCGCCCGCGGCGAAATCGTCGCCGACACGGTGCTGGCGCTCAAGGCCAGCGGCCAGTACCTGCCGGAGCTGGAGCTGCTGGTCATCGTGGATGGCCTGCTCGATCTGCTGCAGGCGGCGCATGCGCGCGACATCGTCTACAACGACGTGGACGCCTGGCACCTCTTCTGGAATCGCGAGACCTGGCGCCTCAAGGTCATCGACTGGGGCAACGCCGTCTTCCTTGAGGGCGACGAAAGTACGCCCCAGGGGGTCAGCCGTCAGTCCGACGTCGCCCAGGTGGGCGAACTGCTCTACTTTCTCCTGACCGGCGGCCGCCGTATCGAATTGCCGCGCGACGCCGGCGAGAATTTTCTGGCCGACTTCGGCGCGGAACGGGAACGCGTGATGGGCCGCCTGCAGGCCATCGTCAGCCGCGCCGCGCATCCGCGTCCGAGCCTGCGCTACGCGACCATCACCGCCTTGCGCAAGGACCTCGAGGAGTATCGCGCGCCTCTCCAGCGCGAGCGCGATCTCGTCCTCAGCCGCGTCAGCGGCCGTCTGCGCCACGACCGCAGCCGCGATGAACTGCACGGCCTGATGCAGACGCTGGCGCCGGCGCTGGCCGTCGACCCCGGCTATCCGCAGGCGCGCGAGCTGCAGCAAACCATCGAAACGCGCCTGCTGGACATCGCCATCGCCGCCGACCTCGACGCGATCCGCATCTACATGGAGAACGGCAACTGGCAGCGCAGCGCCGAGTTGCTGTCCGAGCTGCACCCGCGCGCCGGCGGCGAGACCACCCGCCTGGTGCGTCTGCTGGACGACATGGCGCGTCTGCTGCTGGACGTGCGCCACGAGGACATTCCCGCGCTGGTAGAGGACTGCATCGCGCTGCTCTTCGATGGCAAGGTGGCCGAGGCGGCCCAGGAGCTCATCACGCGGCACGCCAGCGAGCGCGATTACGAGCTGCAGCACCTGCTGGCCGAGCGCATCTCCGCGCATTACCCGGACGTGCATTTGCTGCAGCCCAACCTGCTGCGCGTGCGCCTGACCCTGGCAGATCTCACCGCCGCCGGCCTGCCCGTCAGCGAGCCGCAAGTCGTGCTCGACGAAGCCCTGGCCATCCTGAAAAACATCAACGCCACGCCGCGTATGGCGCCCGGCGCGCTGCACGAGCGCTACATCCAGGTGAGCGAGGGCCTGGACTCCCTGCAAACGCTGCTCGATTCCGCCGGCGGCGGCCAGCCACTGGCGGGCAGCGAAGGCTTGCGCGGCGCGCTGCAACGCGCGCTGCAGGCCAGCCATTCCCTGGCTGAGCAGCTCCGCATCGTTGGCAGCCAGGCCGCCAACAGCCCGCGTGAGGCCACCTCGGCGCTCGCCGACTGCAAGGCGATCGACCCTGTCAACGGCGCCTGGGCGTTGCTGCAGCGGCATCTCGACATGCTCTACGAGCTGCTGGGCGCCTGCCAGACCTGGGTGCCGCTGGCCGACGGTTCCGGCGTCGACAGCTGGCTGCGCGATACGCGCTCTGATCTGGGGCCCTTCCTCGAATACTTTTTCGACGAAACGCTTACGGACATGGCCAGCGGCCTCGAGATCGCCGCGAAAGCCTGGGATGGCTATGCCATGGCCACCATCCAGGGCAACCGCGCCAGCGCGCTCGACGCCCTGACCCAGGCATCCGGCGCCGTCAACACGCTCAGCCCGACACTCTCCGCCTGGTTTTCGCAGTTGCGCAGCGTGGTCGCCGGCGCAAGCTACGTGGAGCGCCACGCACTCTTCGGCGGCCTGGGACGCGCGCTGGCGGATGGCTGGCAAACCTGGGATCGCGGCCAGCTGGCCGAAGCCGCGCGCCTCGCGCAGCGCGCCAAAGAGATTGCCCGCAACAATCAGCAGCGCTTCGCCGCCGACCGTCTGCTGCAGCTGGCTGATACCTCGCGCAGTTGGGTGGAACGCAACGGCGTCACCAGCGCAGAGGCCACGCAGTCGGCCCTTGCCGCAGTCGAGCAGTTGTTCACGACTGAGGAGTTGACTCTGCGCGACGATTTCGCGCAGCAGATGCCGGGCAAGGATACCTTCCTCAAGGCCATGAATCGCGGTCTGGTCGAGGTTTACGACCGCAACAGCACCGCCGCTGTGCGCATCCTCTTCTTCAACTATCTGCTGCTGGGCGCGCTGGACGCGCACGAAGATGCTCTTGAGGATGCGACTTTCTGGCACGAGGCTGCGCTGCGCGTCCTCGGTGATGAAGGCGCGCAGCATGTCGCCGCGCGCGCGCTTGAAAGCTTCATCAGCCGCCGCCAGGATCTGCTTGACGCCGCCGCGCTGCTCAACGAGGTCAACGGCCCGCAGGCCCTGCCCGGCCTGGCAAAACTCATCGAAGGGCTGGAGGCCAGCCCCCAGGCGCGCCTGCTGGCGCCGGTCGCACTGAGCCTGGCGGAGCTGCAGGCCGCCCTGCGCGACTGGTCGGATGGTGAGTTCCGGCCCGCCGGCATCAAGCTCGAAAATGCCATGAACGCCATCGACGACGCCGAGCAGAGCGCCGCCATCACCCTGACGGGCTATCGCACCTGGCTGGTTTCGCTGCAATCCGGCGCCGCCCGGCTGCACACCCGCCTGCGGCGCATGAACAAGGTTATCGAGGAACGTTCCGAGACCCCCGACAACGCCCTGCTGGAGGCGCATCGCTGGCTGGTCAGCCAGACTGAAGAACTGCTCGGCAGGGAGCAGAGCAAGACGCTGCGCCTGTGGCAGGAAACCTACGAAGGCTTTCTCGCGGCCCATATCGACCCCGATCTGCGTCGCAGCGCCCGCATGGCGCGCTTCAACGAGCACTTTCGCGCCATGTTCATCGACCGCCATCCGGCCTGGCCGCTGTATCGCTACTGGTTCGAACTGGTCGAAAAGCAGCCCGAGTTCCCCACTGCCTCGGGTGAATCCCCTGTAGTGGCGGCGCCGCCGCCCGCTGCCGCCGCGCCGCGCCGGCAGCTCAGCCCTGCGCCGGCCAGCCTGCCCGCGCTCGATCAACCGCTCGTGCCCTTCGCCGGCGCGGACGAATTCCCGGAGATGCCGGCGAGCGAGCCAGAGCCGCGACGCATCTCGCGCCGGGCCACGGTCATCGCCCTCATCGTCGTAGGCCTGCTGATTCTGGCGCTGCTCTTCGTCTACGTTCCCGGCCGCGACCAGGGCCTCGACCTTGTAAGCCCCACCGAAATCCCGGCGACTGAGCCGCCCGCCGCGGACGAAGCCCCGGCAAGTGACGAGAGTCCGGCAGCGGCCAGCGTGCCCGCCAGCGCCACTGTGCCCCCGGCCACAGCCACGACTCAGCCTTCGCCGACCCTCACCCACACGCCGACCATCGTGCTGAGCGCCACGCCCCTGCCCACGGCCACGCTGCCGCCGCTGGGTCTGCAGGGCCGCCAGAATCTGCTGGCCCTGTTGGGCGATCCGGGCGAGGGGGCGGAGCAGAGCTGGTCGGCGGAGGTCTTCGCGCCCGCGACTGCGGGGGACGCCTGGCGTCTGGGCCTGGAGAGCGGCGGCGATGGCGGACGCATCGACGTCGGTCTGACGCCGGAGCTGCTGGAGCTGGCCTATGGCAACGAGGCCGCCACGCGCATCCGGCGCATGGAAGTGACCCTGGTGCTGAGCGACTACGAGCCGGAGCTGCTGCAGGAGGAAGCGGTCTGGTTTGGCGCAGCGTTACAGGCTGCCGCTGACCCGGAGGCGGCGGCTGGTGTGCAACTGCGCCTGGTGCGGCCTGGCGTGGTCAACCTGTCGCAACGCAATGGCAGCGCGCTACGCACGCTCGGCCAGCGCTCGGTCAACGCCGTGGTGGCGCGGCTGCGCCTGGAGCGCAACATGGATGACGGCACAGTGCGGGTGTTCTTCAATGACGAGGCGCTGGGCGAGCCCATCCCGCTGGCGCCGGGCCAGGCGCTGCTGCCAACCCTTTACGTACACAGCGGGGGCGTGGTCGTCAGCGTTACTTCCTGGCAACTCACGTTGCAGCCAGGCTAAGCGCTGTCAGCCCGAGTAGCTCCAGCCAATGACTTCCAGCGTCAGCGTCTCGTCGGACTTGCCGGCGCGGTTGACGCCGGCGCCGATAACCTCGCCAACGATCACGTCATGGTCGCCGCCGCTGTCGACGCTGCCTACTACACGACATTCCAGCCAGGCCGCTGCGCCCGTGACGAGCGGGCAGCCGGTCACTGGCCCGGGGCTGGTGTCAGCATCCCTGACCTTGTCGGGGTTCTTCGCGCGGCTCTTGGTCAGGGCGCTGATGAGTTCCCCGTCGGCCCTGTCGAAGATGTTCACCGAGAAGACCTTGCCCGCAGCCACGATGCCGTGCGTGACGGCCGTCTTCGACAAGGCGAAGCTCACCTGGCGCGGCGAAAAGGAAGACTGCGTCAGCCAGTTCACCACCATCAGGTTAACGTCGTCGCCGTTTCTCGAACCAATGGCGTAGAAGCCATAGGGGATCATGTTCAGCGCATCGCGGATACTGTCTTCGGCCATGGTGCTGCTCCTCATTGCCTGACAATCGGGCCCAAGTGTAGCAGATGTACCGGCACAAGTCGCGCGTTCCGGCTGCCGTCAGCGGAGCGCAGCGCGTGAGCGGGCCAGGCGGCGGGCGGCAACTCTTTGCCATCGGCTTTCTGGGTTTCATCGCCGTAGGGATACCGGCGGCGGCCCTGGGCGTCGCCTGGGCGCAGATGCAGCGCAGCTATCAGGTGTCGCTGGAAGCGCTGGGCCTGGTGCTGGTCGCGCTCTTGCTGGGCCGCGTGCTGATGAGCGTCTACAGCGGACGCCTGATCAGCCTCATGGGCGCGGGCAACTTCCTGCTGACGGGCTGTCTGCTGATGCTGGCCGGCCTGGCGGGTATCGCGCTCGCGCCCGACTTTCCGACCATGATTCTGCTGCATGCCCTGCTCAGCGTGGGCGTGTCGGCGCTGAATACCGGCATCAATATCCACGCCGCGGCCAACTATTCCGGCGGCCGCATGAACTGGCTGCACACCGGCTTCGGCCTCGGCTCGGCGCTGGGCCCGCTGGTCGTCACCATCATCGTTTTCCGCCTGTCGTTGCACTGGCGCTGGAGCTACCTCGTCTTCCTGGCGCTGCAGCTGTGCCTGACCCTGCTCATCGCCCGCACGCGCCGCGCCTGGCAAGTGACGAAGCGCGAGGACACGCCCGCGCGCACGATCCAGCCCCTGCGCGCCAGCCTGCGTCTGGCCCCCGCCTGGTTTGGCATCCTGCTGTTCCTGTTGCACGGTGGCATTCAGGCCGGCACCGGCACGCTGGGCAACAGCCTGCTGGTCGATGGCCGTGGCGTCGCCGCCGACCTCGCCGGGCTGTGGATCAGCATCTACTGGGCCGGGCTGACCCTTGGCCGCGTCCTCACCGCCCTCGTGGTCGAACGGGTTGGCAACGGCCGCTTCCTGCGCGCCAGCATGGCGCTCACCATCGTCGGCGCCCTCTTGCTCTGGGCCAACCTGGGCGAGTCGCCCAGCTTCGCCGGCATCGCGCTCATCGGCTTCACGCTGGCGCCGGTGCTGCCACTGCTGCTGGCGGACACGCAGCAGCGCGTCGGCCCGGCAAACGCCCCCAACACCATCGGGCTGCAAATCGGCAGCGCCGGCATCGGCATCGCCCTGCTGCCCGCCCTGGCCGCGCTGCTGGCCGAGCGCATCGGCCTGGAGACCATCGGCGCGTATCTCTTCCTTATCGCCCTGCTGAGCTTTCTGACGCACGAATGGCTGCTGGCGCTGGAGCGACGCAGCCCGGCTCCGGCGATTCTCAGCCCAACTCGCTGAAGATGATGACGACGAGATTCTGGTCGCAACGCTCGCTGGTCACAATCTGCGTGACGTCGGAGAGTGGCGTGCCCGCCGCGTTCTGCAGTTGCACCTGCCACGGGGCCAGCAGGGGCACGTCGCCCAGGCGCAGCTCGAAGTTGCCGCTGGCGTCCGTGGTGGCGCTCAACTCCAGGTCGCTCCCCGCGTGTTTCACATGGATGCGCAGGCCGGGCAGTCCATCGCCATTGCTGCGTTCCACGCGCCCGGCCACGCCCGACCAGTCGCAACGACCGGCGCGCGGCACATATTCGATCGTCGCGGGGTCGAGCGTGAAGCGCAGGCTGGCGGGCAGCGCGGGCCTGACTGTCGGGCCTGCTGTGACCGGGGGCTGCAGCGTGGGCGGCGGCAGGCTTGTAACAAGGGCTGTGGGGCTGGCGAAGGACAGCAGCGCAGGAAAGCGTTCGGGGTCGACAGTCAGCAAGATCAGGCCGGCAAACAGGCCGACCAGGCCCGCAGTCAGCAGCAAGGTCAGCAGCCAGGGCGTCCTGCCGCGGCGCGGCGCTGCCTTCCCGGGCCGCGTCTCCTGCCCGTCCTGTGGCTCACCTGAAGCGTCCATGCCACAAGTATGCAGCCTGCAGCGCAGGGCGCAAGCGGTACTGACCTGGCCTTGAGACTTGCCCGCCGAGACTTTAGGATACTCGTAACAAGCGTTGGCAACTGGCAGGGAGCGGATCATGGCGAGAGGCAGGTATCGCGCGCCAGCAGCGAGCAATCGCAGGAGCGGCTGCGCCTGGCAGTGGCTGATCATCGGCCTCGCGCTCGGCTTCGGCTGCGCGATCACCCTGTTGCTGGGTGGCGTGGCCCTGGAACAGCTGACGCTCGGCCTTGGCATTCAGCCCACGCAGACGCCGGACGTGCGGATCATCACTGCGACGCCGCTGCCCGCCACGCCCACCCTGCCGCCCACCAACACTCCGCAACCCAGCCCGACTGTGGTGCAGGTGCAGGTGATCGACACGCCAACGCCCACCCTGCTGCCGCCCACCGACACCCCCACGCCGGAGCCCGGCAACGCCGCAGCCGACATCCCTGACGCGCTGCGCAGCCAGCTGTCTACGCTGCTGCCGGTGGCCGGCGGCAACTTCACCATGGGCACCACGCCGGCCGAGGTGCTGAACGCCATGCAGGCCTGCGTCGCCGATGGCGGCAACTGCCAGCTCGCCTTCGGCGAAGATTCCTCGCCGCCGCACACCGTCACGCTGGACGCCTTCCGCATGGAGCAGACCGAGGTCAGCTACGCGCAGTATCTGGCCTTCCTGAACTGGCTCGGCCCGCGCAGCCACCTGAATGGCTGTGGCGGCCAGGCCTGCCTCGCCACGCTCAACGAGACCGACCTGAGCATCGTCACCTTTGACAGCGCCAACTACCGCGTGCCAAGCGTGCTGGCCAACATTCCGGTCGCGGGCGTCACCTGGTATGGCGCGCAGGCCTACTGCGAGGCCATCGGTCGCCGCCTGCCCACCGAGGCTGAATGGGAGCGGGCCGCGCGCGGCAACGACGGGCGCGTCTTCCCCTGGGGCCAGCTGCGCGACATCGCTCTCGCCAATACCAGCAGCCGCGTTGACCGTACCGCCGGGCAGCGCGGCGCGGACGCCGTGGGCAGCTATCCCGCCAGCGCCACCAGCCCTTACGGCATACAGGACATGGCGGGCAACGTCGCCGAGTGGGTCGCCGACTGGTACTCGCCGAACTATTACCGTCAACTGGAAGCCAGCGGTCTGAACCCCGCCGGCCCGCCCGTGGGCAGCGAGAAGGTGTTGCGCGGCGGTTCCTGGGATGCGCGCATCTTCTTCGCCCGCAGCCCGCACCGCCAGAGCCTGGCGCCGGAGCAGCAGGCCTTGTGGGTCGGCTTTCGCTGCGCCGCCGAAGTCGCCGCGCCGACGGCCGACTCGGGCGTGAACGTCATTGAGGAAGTCATCAGCCTGCCACAGACGGAAGTTGAAAACAGCCAGCCCACCCTGCAGCCGCTGCCCGTGATTGAGAGCCCGGCGGAACCCGAGCCCACGCTGGAGCCGGGTTGATCAGGCCGGGAAGGCCAGCACGGCGTCGTTGACCGCGATGCGCACCTGTTGCCCGACCTGAAAGCGCTGGCTGTTGTCCGCGCGCGCGATGACGACAGTGTCATCCAGCAGGCGCAGGCGCAGGCGCTGGTGGTGGCCGTAGAATTCGGCCTCCTCGACGCGTACCGGCCCGTCTGTCGTGAGCCCCAGCGTTTCCGGGCGCAGCAACAGGGTAACCGGGCCGTCAGCCGGGCGAATCAGCCGCACGGCGCCGAGCGCGCAACTGGCGCTGAAGCCGCTGGCCTGGCCCGGCAGGAAGTTGCTCTCGCCGACGAATTCGGCCACCTCGCGGCTGACCGGCTCGCGGTACAGCTGCCAGGGCTCGGCCAGTTGCAGGATGCGGCCCGCGGACATCACCGCGACGACGTCCGCCAGACTCAGCGCTTCCTCCTGGTCATGCGTGACGAAGACGGCCGAGGTGCCCGCCGCGCGCAATATGGCGCGCACCTCCGCGCGCAGCCGGGCGCGCAAATGCGTATCCAGGTTCGAGAAGGGTTCGTCAAGCAGCACCAGCGCCGGCGCCGGCGCCAACGCGCGCGCCAGCGCCACCCGTTGCTGCTGGCCGCCGGACAGCCCCTGCAGGCTGCGCGCGCCAAAGCCTTCCAGCCCCACCAGCGCCAGCATCTCATGGGTGCGCCGGCGCCGCTGCACGCGGCTGCCCTGCAGACCGAAGGCGATGTTGCCGGCGACGTCGAGATGCGGGAAGAGCGCGTAATCCTGGAAGACCATGCCGACGCGCCGGCGCTCCGGCGGCACAAAACCCTGCGGGCCGGCCACCGCGCGCCCGTCGATGTGAATGTCTCCCTGGTCGGGCCGCTCGAAGCCGGCGATCAGGCGCAGCGTCGTCGTTTTGCCGCAGCCGCTGGGCCCCAGCAAGGCCAGCAGCTGCCCGGCCTCCAGCGTGAGGCCGAGGCCGGCCACGGCCTGGACGTCCTCGTAACGCTTGCTCAGCTCGCGGCAAGTCAGGGCAATCGTCATGCGGCGACTATCGCTGCTGCACCAGAATGGCCAGCGCGGTCGCTCGCGCCCGGCGCGGCAGGTCACGTAGCAGCGCCACGCTGGCGCCCGGCACCGGCGCCGGCTGTCGCTCGCGCAGCAGGATGGCGATCAGGCCCAGCGCGGAAACCCCCAGCAACAAGAGGCCCGGCCCGCCGATCAGCGACAACATGGCCTCGCTGTAGGCGGACCAGATGTGCGTGGCAAAAGTGCGCGTGCCGATGGGCGCCAGCACCAGCGTGGTCGGCAGCTCCTTCATCACGCTGAGGAAGACCAGCGCCGCCCCGGCCAGAATCCCGGCGCGCGCCAGCGGCACGTGAATGCGCAGCACCACCTGCCACGGGCGCTGACCCAGGCCGCGGGCCGCCTCCTCCAGGCGCGGGCTGATCTGTAACAGGGCGCCGCGGCTGGCGCTGATGGCCAGCGGCAGAAAGCGCGTGACGTAGCCCAGCAGCAGCAGCGGCAAGGTCTGGTACCAGGCGGGCAGATAACGCGCGGCGAAGAACACCAGCGCCAGCGCGATGACAATGCCTGGCAGCACGTTGCCGCTGCTGGTCAACGCGACCAGCCAGTGGCTGAGCCGACTGTGGCGGCGGCTCAGCAACAGGGCCAGCGGCAGGGCCAGCAGGGCCGCCGCCAGCGCCGCCAGCGCGCTGACTGAAGCGGTCGTCAGCGTCAGCACGCCCATGTCCGGCGGCGTTGCGGCCAGCGATACGCGGCCCGTCAGCCATGAGCCCAGCACGCCCACCGGCAACAGCACCCCCAGCCCCACCAGCGTCCCGCAGAAGAGCAGCGCCGGCAATCGCCAGCGGCCCAGACGCTGCGGCACAGCATTGCGCTGCGCCCCGGCTCCCAGGCGCGCGCCAGGCGCGCGCCCGCTCAGGCGCCGCTCAAGCAACAGCAACAACAGCGTGAGCAGAATGAGCATCAGCGCGAGGATGGCGGCGCGTTCGCGGTTGAAGGAACTGGTGTATTGCAGGTAGATGGCGCGGGTGAAGGCATTGTAGCGCATGACCGCCACCGCGCCGAAGTCGCTGAGCGTGTAGAGCGCGACCAGCAGGCTGCCGCCCGCCAGCGCCGACCGCAACTGCGGCAGGGTCACGCGCCGGAACACTTGCCAGCGGCCGAGACCAAGCCCCTGCGCCGCTTCCTCCAGCGCGGGGTCGCTGCCCAGCAGCACGGCGCGCGCCGGCAGGGCGATGAAGGGCCAGGTGATGAGGGTGATGGACAGCCATGCGCCGAACCAGCCACGGATATCCGGCAGCCGTTCCAGCGGCAGAAAGCCGGCCAGCAGGTCAAACAGCATGCCGCGCGGTCCGAAGGCAGCGATAAGCGTCACCGCGCCCAGGTAGGAGGGCACGACCATCGTCAGCAGGCCGGCGATCAGCCAGACGCGCCGCAGCGGCAAATCGCTGCGCGCGGTCAGCCAGGCGAAAGGCAGGCCGATCAGCAGCGCGCCGCCGACCACGCTTAAGGTCAGCACCACGCTGTTGCCGAGGATCGTCAGCGTGCGCGGGCGCAGGGCCCAGACGAGCCCCTCTGCGCCCGCGCCCGTCGCGCGCAACACCAGCCAGGCCAGCGGCAGCAGCACGATCAGCGCGGTGACGGCGGCGATGAGCTGCAGCGCCGGCTGCCGGTCGAGGCGCGGCAGGCGCAGCCTGACGTCCATCAGGCTGTACGCCTGCCGCCCTGTTGCAAAACGTGTGAGTCCACGGGTCAGATCAGCGACCACAAGTCCACTTTCCCGGCTGCGAGCCGCTGTCTTCGCCCCGTCTATTGATCAAGCGCGCCACTTTCCTCAATCAGTTCCAGCGTGCCCTCAAGGTCGTCAAGGTCGCTCAGGTCCAGCTCCGGCGTCTCGATTTCCGCCAGCGGCTTCAGCTCCGCCGCCGGTTCGATGCCGTCCACCACCGGATACTCGAAGGTCCTGGTCGTGAACCAGGTCTGGCCGACCTCGCCCAGCATGAAGTTGATCAACGCTGCTGCGGCCGCCGGGTTGCCGCTGGTGAGCGGGATGGCGGCGCCGGCGATGTTGACCAGAGCGCCGGGATCACCGGCGCCGAACCAGTGCAGGCGAGCCGTGATGTCCGGGTCTTCCGCCAGGAAGCGGAAGAGATAGTAGTGATTGACCAGGCCGGCCACGATTTCACCGTCGATGACGGCCTGCACGATGGGCGTGTTCTTCGGGTAACTCTGGACGTCGTTGGCGATCATGGCTTCCAGCCAGGCGAGCGTTTCCTCGTCGCCCAGCAGCGCCCGCATGGCGGTCACGTTGGCCTGGAAGGAGCCGTTGGTCGGCGCCCAGCCTACCTTGCCGCGCCACGCTTCGTCCGTCAGGTCGAGAATTGACTCCGGCAGGGGCAACTCCGCTGCTGCCAGCGCGTCCGGGTCGAAGACCAGCACGCGCGCGCGTCCGCTGAGTCCCAGCCACAGGCCCTCGGGCGAAACAAAGGCGGAGTCGCTGACCTGGCCGGTCAGCGCTTCAGGCAATTCGCTGAGCAGGCCGGCCTTTGCCAGCGCGCCGAGGGCACCGGCATCCTGGGCGATGAAGATGTCGGCCGGGCTGTTTTCGCCCTCCTCAAGGATCTGCGCCGCCAGCGTGGCGCTGCCGCCGTAGAGCACGGCAATCTCGATGCCGCTGATGTCGCTGAAGCTTTCCAGCAGGGGGCCGATGAGGCTTTCATTGCGGCCAGAATAGATGGTCAGGACATCATCCTGGGCCAGGGCGGGAATCGCCGACAGCAACGGTGCTGTCAGCGCGACCAGTAGCAAGAGCAGTCCGCGCATGACCACTCCATTCACAAGGCGTTCTCCTGCACTGTCAATCCATCGGCACGAGTGGTTCAGCGTCGGCCCCGTCTCTCCCTCGCAGAGCTGGCGCTGGACATCGTGCGAGTATCGGGGCGCCGCCCGCGCCTGTCCACGCCAGTGGTCAACCTCCTGTTTGTTGCAGCAGCCAGGCAGGCCTTAAACGCAGGGCGCGCAGTCCTTGCCAGTGGTTAACTTTGTGATTTATATCACGCAACCTTCGGCCCTGCCGGACGCCGTCGTGGTACAATGCCCTGCATGAGCTGTGGGGAACGCTGATGGCGGCGTGGTGGGGAACGCGCGCGCGGGTGTCCGCGCGACTGCAGCTTGAGGTCGCCGCCATGCGCGACACTTTCGGCACGACCTTTCGCCTCAGCGTGCCCAAAGCTGACAATCTCTACTGGGAAGGAATGGTTGAGCTGAACATGACCTCCATCCCGCAGCGCGCGCATTTGCTGCGCATCGTCTATCCCGCCAGCTACCCCGGCCAGGCGGCGGAAGCCTACGTCCGGCAGCCGAAGATCGTCAGCCGCAAGCACCAGTTCGAAGACGGCCAGCTCTGCCTCTTCAACCCGCAGGATGGCAGGCAGTTTGGCTGGAACCCTGGCCGCTCCACAGCGGTCACGGTGGCCGGCTGGGCGGTGCAGTGGCTCTACGCCTTCTACACCTGGAAGGCCACCGGCACCTGGCCCGGCCTCGAAGAACAGGTCGCGGACAAGTTCGGGCGCGAGACCTGATGGCCGGCCTGGCGCGGCAGAGTCCCCTGCCCCTGCCCAACCTCGTGGTCGCGCAGCGCGTGCTGGACAAGATGGCCGCCGCCGCCCGGGCCTGGCTGTCGGACGAGACCGGCGAGGCGCTGGTCGGCCTCGTCGAACCGGGCGTGCACACCAACGGCGTGCCCGGCATCTATCTGCTCGACACCATCGCGCCGGACGAAAGCGCGCTGCGCATGGCGCACACTTTTCAACAGGGCGACCAGTATCAGGACGAACTGCTCTGGTGGCAGCAGGAGAACTGGCGTGCCCGCCGTCAGCGCGATGAACTGCCGTCTCACTGGGATGTGCCGCTGCGCTATCTGGGCGACTGGCACAAGCAACCCGGCGCCATGACCCGCCCCAGCCGCGGCGACCTGCGCACCGCGCGCGACTGGCTGGGCGACCCCGGCAATGACATGGATTTTCTGCTGGCGCCCATCGTCACCCTGCACAGCCATGACAATGCTGCCGCCGCCAACCGCATCCGTATAGACGAACAGACCTGCGTCGACTTCTGGTATCTGCAGCTGAACGACCGCGACTTCCGCGCCATCGACGTGACGGTCTACCAGGACGCACAGTTGCCCTTTCTGACGGGCATGCCCTGGCATCTGCAACAGCCTGAGCGCCTTGAGCAGGAATTCGCCCGCCTGCAGGACGGCGGCTTCGATCTCTCGCCACTCGTTTTCCTGGACCTGCTCGCTACCAGCGCGCTGGACGTCTGCTTCATGCTCGGCCGCGCGGGCGCGCCGCAGATGCTGCTGGTCGCCACGCCGCCGGACTATCCCGCGCATCCGCCGCAATTGCGTCTGGCGCCCGCCAGCGGGCTGGAGGACGAAGCCGGGCTGCACGAGCGCTTCACGCAACTGTGGCAAGACGCAGCGCCGCTGCCCGCGCCGGCCGACTGGCCCTGGCAGCCGGAACGCACGCTCGCCGGCCTGGTCGAGTTGCTGGAGCGCAATCCCGAACTGCGCACAAGGCCGCCCGCGGCAGAGACATCACGCACAACGCTGCCGGACAAGGACGCGTCATGACCGACTGGTCGCGCGTCGCGGGGCTGCTGGGCGCGGAGGGTATGGCCCTGCTGGCGCGGCGGCGCGTCGCCATCGTCGGTCTCGGCTCCGGCGGCGGCGCCGCAGCGCTCAGCCTGGCGATGAGCGGCGTGGGGCGCTTCGTGCTGGTGGACGATGACCTGCTGGAGGAAGGCAACGTGCTGCGTCACGTCGCCGACCGGCGCCACGTCGGCCAGCCCAAGGTCACGGCCGTCGCCGACCTGATGCGGCAGCGCAACCCGCAAGTGGAGGTCGAGACGCGCGTCGGCCGCATCGAGCAGCACATGAACGCGCTGGACGACCTTGACCTGTTGCTGGCCGCGGTGGACAACGAACCGGCGCGCCATCTGCTGAACGAGGCCGCGCTGGCACGGCGCCTGACCAGCGTCTACGCCGGCATCTACGAGCGCGGCGTAGGCGGCGACGTGGCCCTGCTGCATCCCGGCCAGGGGCCCTGCTACGCCTGCTGGGCGGCGGAACTGCGCGACGTGGGGGCTGACGACGCGGGCGCCGATATGGACTATGGCATGATCGGCCCCGCTGGTACGCTGGCGGCGGAGCCGGGCCTGTGGCTGCACGTCACGCGCGTGGCCGCCGTGCAGGCGCAGCTGGCGCTGAACGAGTTGCTGCGCGGCTGCCCGGCGCATGAGGCCCTGCCCGGCAACACGGTGATCCTCGCCAACCGCGCGCTGGAAATCATCGAAGGACAGCTGACGCCGGCCCATGGCGCCGTGTGGGCCACGATCGAACGCAAGCCGGACTGCCTCATCTGTGGCAGCGAAGGGGCCCGGATGCAGGCGCAGGAGGCGGGCCAGGACTGGTCGCTGGACGAACTGCTGGCCGCGTCGCAGCGGGTAGATAACGAGGAGTGAGCCGCATGGATGAGAGACCTGCCCCGGAACAGGACGACCTGGAAGAGCGCCGCGAGCGCCTGAGCGACCAGCCGGCGCCGGAGGACGTGGAACAGGCGCGCAACCTGGGCGGCGAGCCCGCCCCGGCCGTCACCCCCGAAGAGTTCGCGCGCCTGCAGGACGCCGGCCAGGTGCACATCGACGCGCGCGGCCGGGTGCGGACAGCCCGCCGCAGCGACGCCGAAGCCGGCGTGTCGCTGCGCAAACGGCGCGCCTGGTATGCGCGCTGAAATCCCGCCGGCCGCGCTAACGCTCGCCGCCGTCCGCGCGGCCTTGCAACTGCCTGGCTTTGATGCCCAGGCCGCCCGCGCGCCGATGACGCCAGAGTCGCGCCGCCGCTTCCCGCCTGCCGAAACCAGGCCGCGCCAGGCCGCCGTGCTGCTGCTGCTCTGGCCGCAAGCGGCGGGATTGCACTTCGTGCTGACGCGCCGCGCCGCTGACTTGCGCGGTCACAGCGGACAGATCAGCCTGCCCGGTGGCCGCAGCGACCCGACCGACGCCGACCCCGCCGCGACAGCGCTGCGCGAAACGCAGGAGGAGCTGGGCATCCCCGCCAGCGGGGTGCAGTTGCTCGGTCAGCTGGACGAGATTTACATTCCTCCCGGCAACTTCCTGGTGCACCCCCATGTCGGCGCGCTGGCCACGGCGCCGGACTTTCGGCCCTGCGCGGCGGAAGTCGCCGACGTGCTGACAGTGCCGCTGGCCCGGCTCTTCGACGCGCAGCTCAAACGCCAGTCGTTGCGGCAGATTGACGGGCGCGACCTGCAAATCCCCTGGTACGCGCTGGGGCAGCAGATGGTGTGGGGCGCGACCGCCATGCTGCTCAGCGAATTTGAGGGGCGCCTGCGCGCTGTGCTGGCCCTGCCAACCCGCTAATACATCTCCAACAGCCTTCTGACAAGCCGCTTACGCTGCGCCTGGAGAATTCTTGCGCGGGCCTGCGATACTGCCTGCATCGTTGATTTAAAAAGCCAGGAGTGACATCATGTTGGTTCGTCAGCCTTTCCCCCTCGTACGCTTCGCCCGGCCCCAACTGGCCAACGGCGAGAACGTCCCGGCGTTGCGCCTGCCCGTTGACGCCTGGATCACCGAAGACGCGCTCTACCTGACGGCCTCCGTCGCCGGATTGCGCGCCGGGGACATCGAGATCACGCTCAACGACGACGTGCTCACCATCCGCGGCGAGCTGCAGGCGCCCGCAGAGGACATCGACTTCGTCCTGCACGAGCGCTTCCACGGCCGTTTCGAGCGCCGCCTGACGCTGAACGTGCCGGTCGACATCGAGGCAGCCGAGGCCAGCTGCGAAGACGGCGTGCTGCGCCTGCGCCTGCCAAAGGCGGAAGCGCATCGCCCGCAGCGCATTACCGTGAACGCCGGCGCTGCGCAGCAGTAAAACGCCACAGGGTGGCAAGCGGCCCCGGCTCCCCCAGGGAGTCGGGGCCTTTTGTTGCCAAAACGAGAGGCCCATGAGGAGATCGCGCGTCCGCCCGGCAGCGCGCGCGCTGTGATGTATACTGGTCGAAACCGCCGCAGGGGAAACACCCATGCAGCTCCTGGCCTGGCTCTGCCTTATCACGCTCATGTTCGTGGGCGCCCTGCCGCTGACCGCCCAACAAGTGCCTCCGGAGCCAGAAGGCAGCCTGCCGCTCGCTGCGCTGGTGACCCTGCCCGACCTGCTCGATCGCGCCGCGCTCGCCAGCCAGGCCGGCGATTTCAGCCAGGCCATCCTCGATTACTCCCTCTTCCTGCTCTTCAATCCCACCCTCGGCCAGGCCTGGCACGGGCGCGGCATCAGCCACGCGCAGAACGGCGACTACTTTCGCGCATTGCAGGACTACGCGCGCGCGCTGGATTACAGCGTCCTGCCGGAAAACGAGGCGAACGTCTACTACGACCGCGCCAACGTCTACCTGCGCCAGAATCGCATAAATGACGCGCTCGAAGATCTCTCCTCCGCAGTCAGGATCTGGCCAGAGGACGTAGACAGCCGACGGCTGCGCGCGCGCATCATGACGCTGGAGAACCAGAACGAGGCGGCCCTGGCCGACTATGAGACCCTGCTCGAGCTGATGCCCGGCGACGTCGACATCCTGCTCGAGCGCGCCTACCTGCATATGCAGCGCCGCGCCGGCGACGCGGCCGCGCGGGACTTCGACGCGGCAGTCGCGCTCGCGCCCGAAGACCCCTCGGTCCTGGCTGAGCGGGCGGCCTTCCGCGCGAACACGGGGCAGATTGCTGCCGGCCTCGCAGATATCGATGCGGCCATCCGCCTCGACCCGGAGAACGGCGGTTTCTATCTGTTTCGCGCCTCGCTGCTACAATACACCGGTGACGCTGTGGAGGCCGCGGCCGCCTATCTGCAATGGCTGCAGCTCATCCAGCGCGAGTTGTTTGAAGGCCCGGACATCCTCGGCGGCGGCGGCGAAACCACGGTCCCCATGCAGCCTGGCCGCGCCTACAGTTTCACCTTCGACGGGGTGGCCGGCGACACGCTGCGGGCCAGCGCGATCAGCGTCGTCGCCGAACAGGTGGACGCGCTGCTGGTGCTCACAGATGCGGCGGGCGTCGCGCTCATCGCCGATGACGACGGCGCCGGCGCCATGGATGCCGGCATTGTAGGCTATGTGCTGCCTGAGGATGGCGTTTACCGCCTCATGCTGGGGCACGCGGGCGGCGACGCCCTGGGCGATCTGCGCGTCACGCTGTCGCTGGACTGAGTGAGCGCCGCCGCCTCAATCCTGCTTGTCGCTCCCGCCCCGAATCACACCCAGCAGTTCCTGCTGCCGCCGGAAGCGCTGGTCAGCCAACTGGCGCAGATCCGCCACCAGGTCGGATTCGTCGGTGATTTCGACACCGATGAGCGACTCGATCGCGTCTTCCATCGTCACCAGGCCCTCGGTGCCGCCATATTCGTCGAACACCAGAAACATGTGCTCGCCGCGGGTCGTGAACTCGTCCAGCACCGCGGCCACGCTCATGCTTTCCGGCACCGGATGCAGCGGGCGCGCCATGTCCTTCAGCGTGCGCTCGTGTTCGTCGCGGGCGGCCGCCATCAGCACCTCGTTGCGCAGCACGAAGCTGCGCGCGTCGTCGGTGGATTCGCCGTAGAGCGGCATGCGTGAATAGGGCAAGACGCGCTGGCGCCGCAACACTTCGCCGACTGTCATGTCTTCCTGCAGCGCGAACATGACCGTACGCGGCGTCATGATGTCGCTGACCTGGGCCGCCCCCAGGCGCAACAGGTTCGTCAGGATGGCGTGTTCGCGCTGCTCCAGCGCGCCCTCGCCGCGGCTGATGCCGGCCAGCACTTCCAGTTCCGGGCGCGTGACGGTGGGGCCCTTTTCGCGCGGCGTCAGCAGTCCAGTCAAGCGCTCGAAAGCAGTGACGAAGGGATAGAAGAGGATAATCATGCCCTGGATGACCCAGGCGACGGGCATGGCCAGCGGCTTCCAGTAGACGGCGCCGATGGTCTTGGGGATGATCTCCGAGAACACCAGGATGAACAGGGTGAGCACGACGATGATGATGCCAACCAGTTCATCGCCCAGCAGCAGCGTCGCCTCGGCCCCGGCGCCGGCCGCGCCGACCGTGTGGGCAATCGTGTTCAGCGTCAGGATGGCCGTGATGGGGCGATCCACATTTTCCTTTTGCTGCCGCAGCAGCCGTCCCGCGCGCCGGCCCGCCCGCACCTGCACCTCGATATGCGAAAGTGACGCGGAAAAGAGGACAGCCTCACACAGCGAGCAGACGAAGGACACGCCCAGCGCGAGCGCGATGTATAGCAGCAACGCCGACAGCGAGCCCTCTCCTGCGGCCCCTGGCAGGACCGTCGCGGCGTAGAGCTCGCTTGTTTGGGCCGCTAACAAGGATTTTCCTGACTGGCTGGTCAACGCTTCACAAGATAGCAGCGTCGGACGATGCCTGCAACCACCTCAGAGCGGCTGGCGCGCGGGCGTGCCCGGTTGACGCGGCCAGGCGCGTGGCGTAGGCGCGATCTTGTCGAGGATGATGAGGTGATGTTGCTGCGCGACGCCTGGCAGTTGCAGCGTCTCAATGCGGTTCAGCCGCCCGCCCAGCAGAGCGATGGCGCGCGCGGCGCTGCGCGCTTCCTGCTTCGCACCGTCGCCCTTCATGGCGACGCACTGCCCGCCCACACGCGCCAGCGGCAGTAAAAATTCCGCCAACGCCGGCATGCGCGCCACCGAGCGTGCCAGCACGAGGTCGTAGGCAGCGCGCTCGGCGGGCATCTGGCCGGCCTGTTCGGCGCGGGCATGCAGGGTTCTGACTTTCGTCAGCTGCAATACCTCGATGAGATGATCGAGAAAGCGCAATTTCTTCGCGGTGGCGTCCAGCAAGGTGAGGCGCGTGCCCGGGCAGAGGACGTGCAGCGGCAGACCGGGAAAGCCGGCGCCGGTGCCCACGTCGATCAGGCGCAGGCCTTCACGCAGCGGGATGTATGCGGCCACCGAGAGCGAATCGAGGAAATGCCTGATGCGTACCTGCTGCGGCTCTCTGATGCCGGTGAGATTGACGCGCTGGTTCCAGCTGGCCAGTTCATCGGCATGCCGCTGCAACTGCGCCTCCTGCTGCGGCGAGAGCTGGATGCCGAAACATCGCGCGGCCTCTTCGGCGAGCGGCTGCAGCGTGTGCGTCGTTTCTGTGCTCAAGCGACCTGATCAGTCGGTGAAATGAAATCGATGGGAACCCGGCCATCGTAACGCCGGATGAAAGGCCCTGACGTGGCTGCATTCACCTCTTTCACCTTCTCAATATGTGGCTCTTTGGCAAGCGTGTCTGGATGCGTGGCCTGGACACAAAACTCCCGGATCACATGATGGCTGATCCAGAGTTCGGCTTCTTCCGCCTGCAGTCGCTTGATGTACCCCCTGCACACCTCATGGCTGTTCATCCCGTAAAACATGGCGCGTAGCAGGACATTGGCGTCCACGAAGGCCTTATCGGCCATCGTCATCGTACCAGTCCGCCCGGCTGTCTGACGGGTCCTGGACAACGGGGGTGTAAATGACGGATGCGTCGGTCAGCAGAATTTTTTCCTCTGTTGTCAGGGGGCGTCGCTTGCCAAGTTCAAGCAACAGCTTCATTGTCAGCATCTCATCACGCCAGTGCCATGACTGGTCAATAAGGCAATTGGAATTCTTTCCGGTATTTTCGGAAAGTTCTTGGATGCGGAATGTGACATCTGAACCCACGAGCATCATCATTCGTTTCGAATTCAGTTCCTCCATGACTTTCGTATTCAACTCTAAAGACTTCACAATGTTGCGAAAAAAAGAATCTTCGAATGCGGCCAAATGAACCATCATTTCCAGTTCTGCGTCCTCCAGTTTCGCGGGATCTGCACACAGGACTATGAATTGGATATTCAGATTGACAAACTTCTCGATGTTCTCTTCCATAGACCTTTGGTTTTCTTCGAGTTGATCAACCGCCTTGACCAGCTGTTTACGGTTAGGGTAATCGACGTTGGCTACCAGTGCGTAAAGATTGTCCCAGCATTTGACAAGACGCTCGAACAGCCCGGGCAATCTGGCAACCTCTGAAATCTGCACAGCTATTGTCGCGACCATGTGACACCCTCCCCACTATCCCCAGTGTAGCACAGCCCCCGCCCTGTGCATCGCTGGCCGCGATTTGCTACACTGACAGCATGGCCGACCTGGAGCAGGATGTCTCCACTTTCTGGGCGCTGCTCTTCGACATCATCACCGATGCCGAGAAGCGTCTGGCTGCCCACATGTCGCGCCACGGGCTGACCCCGCCGCAGTTTTTCGTGCTCAAGACGCTCATCGAGCACGGCGGCAGCTGCGCCATCGGCCAGATCGCGCGCGAACACCACCTCAGCCGCGCCACCATGACCGGCCTTGTGCAGCGTCTCGAAAGCATCAGCCTCGTCACGCGCCGGCGTAGCGCGAACGACGGTCGCTCGGTCAGCGTCCAGCTCACCCCGACCGGCCAGCAGCGCTTTGAAGCCGTGCGCGATGATGCCTTCGAACAGCTGCAGGCCCTGCTCGAAATGGTCGGCGAAAACGAACGCCAGGCGCTGATGTTCTTCCTCTCGCGCTACCTGGAGCTGGTCAACAAAATTTCCCCCAACGAGGCGGCGCCGGAAGCGCTGGCCGGGGACGCGCAGCATGGCTGAGTCCGCAATTCTGCAGCACATCCGCAACGCCGCGCTCTTCGCGCAGCTGGAGCGCGCGCAGCAGGCAGCGTTGGCCGCTGCGGTACAGGCGCTTCACTGCCAGCCTGGCGACCTGCTCATGCAGCAGGGCCAGCCGCTGCCAGGGCTGATGTTGCTGGCGAGCGGCGCAGCGCAAGAGCAATGGCAGGACGAAGCCGGCGCCTTGCAACAGGGCCCGGAGCTGGGCGCCGGCGAGTACCGCGGCACGGAGGCGCTCTTCCACGATCTGCCGGCGCAAACGAACCTGGTCGTCAGCGCGGCGGACACCTGGGTGCTGCTGCTGACGGCGACGGCGCTGCAGGAGCTGGCGCAGCGTGACCCGCATTTGCTACCGCGCCTGCAAGTGCAGGGCACAGAAGTGTCGGCCCCGGCCGCAGAGGCAGCGGTTTTCCGCGGCCAGCGCCGCGGCGAACGCGTGCTCACCCTGCGGCGGCGGCATCCCTGGGCCTGGGGCCACAAGGCGTTCTGGCCCGTCCTGCTGGCGCTGCTGCTGCTCATCGCGGCCTCCCTGGCAGACCATGTGGCGCTGACCCTGGCGTTGGCGGGCGCAGGACTGCTCGTCCCCGCCCTGTGGCTGCTGTATCTGGTGGCCGAGTGGCACAACGATCACCTCATCATCACCGACCAGCGCGTCATCCGGCGCGAGAAGACGATCCTCGCCTTCGAGGAAACTCTCGCCGAGTTGCCGCTGGAGAGCGTGCACGAGGTGACCTTCGACATCCCGAAACGCGATACCTTCGCCCGGGTCTTTGGCTACGGCACCGTCTTCATCCGCACCGCCGGCGATTCCGGCAACATGACGCTGCCCATGACGACCGACCCCGCCGGGTTGCAGCAATTGCTGCTGCGCAACCGACTCGAATTTCAGCGCCGTCTGGAAGAGCGGGCGCAGGCCAGCATCGACGCCGACGTGGAGGCGCTGTTGCAGGGCGGCCCCCTGTCTTCAGTGCCGCCGCCGCCGGGCTTCGCCAGCCACATGACCCCGGGCCTGCTCAGCACGCGCTTCAGCGACCCGCAGGGCAACATCGTCTATCGCAAGCATCTCTCGGTCTGGCTGGCGCACATCTTCCTGCCCCTGGTCGTTCTGCTCGGCGCCGCCGCCCTCCTGTTTGTCCAGTTGCTGCCCGACGTCGCGTCCGACTTCGGCCTGCCCGGCCTGCTGGCCAGCGGCAGCGGCATCATTGCCGGACTGCTGTGGCTCTACTGGTCGGACTGGGACTGGCGCAACGACATGTTGTTCATCGGCCAGACCACCCTGCGCATCATTCACCGGCGGCCAATGTGGCTGCAGGACCAAAACGAACAGTTTCTGCTGATCCAGGTGGACAGCGTCACCATCAACCGCAACGGCCCGCTCAACATGCTCATGAATCGCGGCGACCTGCTCATCTCGCTGATCGGCGACGACCAGGGGTCGGAGCGCAACTTCAGCGGCGTTGGCCGGCCCTTGACGGTGCAGGACGAAATTTCCGGTCAGCGCGCGGCGGTGCTGGCGCGGCGCGAGGAGAGCGAGGCGCTGCGGCGGCGCGAGGAATTCGCGACCTGGATCGACGCCTGGCAGACGCGCCAGCAGCGGCAGGCGCGCCCCCTTGCCTGAACGAGCCTTAATCCATGACCCTGCGCACCATAATTCAACCCGATAACCCTGTATTGCGACGCAAGGCGCGGCGCGTCACCAGCTTCGACCGGCGCTTTCAGCGCCTGGTGGACGACATGCTCGAGACGATGCGGGAGGCCAACGGCATCGGCCTGGCAGCGCCGCAGGTCGGGGTCAGCCAGCGCGTCTTCGTGGTGCGCCTGCCGGACGACAGCGAGGAAGCGCGTGAGGAGTTCGGCGCTGACGCGGGCGCGCAGCACGTCATCGTGAACCCCAAGCTGGTGCGCGTCAGCCGCGTGCTTGAGGAAGGCGTCGAGGGCTGTCTGTCCATCCCTGGCTTCGTGGGCGACGTTGAACGTGCGGTCGCCGTCACCATCAAGGGGCAGGATCGTCATGGGGCGGCGCTGCGCATCCGCGCTGATGGCTGGCTGGCGCGCGTCTTCCAGCACGAGCTCGACCACCTCAACGGCATCCTCTACATCGACATCGCCACGGACGTCAGGCCGCTGGAGGACGAGGAAGACGAAGACGACGCCAAGGCCACGGACTGAGCGACACGCTACAGTGCGTACTGCGCCTCCAGCTCATCGTACAGTTGCCGGAAGCTGCGCCAGCGTCCTTCGCCCAGCTTGCCCGCGGCCACCGCGTTGCGCACGGCGCAGCCAGGCTCATCGCGATGCGCGCAGTTGCCGAAGCGACAGTCCGCGACCAGCTGCGCAATATCCACGAACCAGGCATCCAGTTCCTCCGGCTCAATGTCCCACAGATTCAGCGAGCGGATGCCCGGCGTGTCGGCGAGCCATGTGCCGGGGCCCAGGCGCACGAGTTCGCTGTCGCGCGTGGTGTGGATGCCCTCCTCGCGGCGTCGGCTCACCGCCTTGACCATGCGGCCCAGGCCGGGCTGGATGACGTTGAGCAGGCTGGTCTTGCCGACGCCCGAAGGCCCGGTGAACACCGAAAGCCGCCCCTCGAGCACATTGCGCAGGGCCTCGACGCCCGCGCCGCTGAGCGCGCTGGTGGCCAGCACGGGATAGCCCATGCGCTCGTATTCCTGAAAGCGCTCCTGTACTTGTTCCGGCGTCACCAGGTCGAGCTTGTTCACAACGATGCAGATGGTCTCGATGCCGGCGCTCTCGCCGGCCACAAGGAAGCGATCCAGCAGCCGCAGGCTCGGCTCCGGGCTGGCGGCGGCGAACACGAAGAGCGCCTGGTCGGCATTGGCCACGATGACCTGCTCGCGCGTGGCTTCGCCGGCGCCGCGCTTGCCTTCCGTGCGGGCCGCGCGCGCCAACGCGCTGCGGCGTTCGGCGACCTCCACGATGGCGCCCTCCGCCTCGTCGACCGGCTCGATGAGCACGCGGTCGCCGATGGCCGCCACGTCAGTGGCGCTGGCTTCCTCCAGCAAACGACCGCGCAAGCGACAGCGGATTAACCCGCCATCGTCCATCTCCACGTCGAAGAAGCCGCTGCGGGCCCTGATGATCAATCCTTCACGCGCTGCGCTCAAGTGCCCTCCGCTCCACCGTCATCTCCGGGCCTGCGCGACAACAGTGGTCTGCGTGGCAAACAATTGCTGCAACTGATTGTGGGTCGGGGGCGCAACTGACGTCAATAGAACTTGTATTCTATTCTACTGGCGGGCGGCCATGGTTGGCCGCCGCGGCCTGCCGCGCGAACCACTGACGGATGCTTGTGACCTGCGCCTCAATGCCGTCCAGCGCATCAAGGACGGCGCTGCACCCGGGTTGCGTGATCGGCTGCTCTGCTCCCACCTTGCCGCCGGGGGCGGGAGTTCCGGCTGGCAGGGCGGCCAGGGCCGCGAGCGCGCCAGGCCAGGCAGCATAGTTGAACTCGCGCCAGTGCTGGTTGTAACTCCAGGTGAAGAGGTGCATCCCCTTCACATAGTTCGGGTAAGTGGCTTCCGCCCATTGCAACTGCTCCATGGCGAGCGCCAGCGGGTCGCAGTCGGGCCCGAACCAGTGGGACGACAGTGCGGGCAGCTGCAGCAGCGGCCCGCGCGTCCGGCCCCGGCGCTGGTCGAACCAGGGGATCACGCCCTCCAGCTCAAGGTTGGGCATGCGGTCCCAGCCGAATTCGGTGACCAGCACGGGAAACATGGGCAGGGCCAGCGCTTTCGCCCGCGCCGCCAGCAGCGTCGAGCGCAGCAGATGCCAGTTGGCCCCCGGTGCGGCAAGGATCTCTGCCTGCGTCGGCCAGTGCTTCCTGTCAGCCACCCGTTGCGGCTGGTTAATCAGGTCCTGTGGATTACGCCCGCCACAGCCCCAGGGCAACACGCCGAAGCTGTACTCGTGAAAACCAATGTAGCCTCCACCACCGGCCGTGAAGGCCAGCGCTTCGCGAATGAACTCGTCCCACAGCCCCGCCTGTACGTCAGCTTCCTCAATGACCGTGCCCGCCGCAAAATTGCCGATACAGGCCCTCACGCCACGCTCGCGACAGGCGCGCATCAGCGCGACAAGACGGCGCAGCAGCTCCGGCAGGGGACAATCTGCAGCGGGGATCGGCTCGTTGGGGAAATAGTGATAGACGCTCGGGGCATGACTCGCCCGCTCCGTCCAGCGGGCGAGCAGGTCGCCGACGGGAATGTTGGTCGTGTCGTCCGGCCAGTCACTGCGGGCCACGATGATGCTGCGCCCCTCAAGGTGGTCGTGGAGTCGCTGGGCAAAGCCGCAGTCGTTCATGACCAGGTAACTGGCCGCGCCGGATTCACGACAGTGGGCCAGCACAGCCCCCTTGTCAACTTCGGCGGCGTTGATGTTGAGGCCGATGCGCTTGCTTGCGGCTGCAGACCCTGGGTTCTGTTGCGTCGGCCTTGCCGTGGCTGCAGCCCCGCGTGCTGCCGGCCGGCCGCCGGCGGCAGCGACGGCCTGGCGCATTTCCGCTGGCGAGCAGACTGCGCCCAGGTTGCCGAGGCGGAAGAGCGTGACGCCGCTGGCGATGGCCAGGGCATGGCGGATGCCGGCCCCGATCTCCTGCGGCGGCACCGCCTTGCCGTGCACCGGGTAGCTGCCCAGCATGGGCACCACCGGCAGCCCCGGCGCCAGCCTGTGACAGATGGTCACAATCTCGTCGAGCCAGGACTGCACGCTGCGCTGCCCGAGGCTGAAGTGGTGGTGATAGACCATCGGGTGCAGCGACTGCACGTGCGGCAGCCACTCTTCGATGTGAATCCTGCGCGGATGGTCGCCACGCGCGTCGAAGTTCAGGCCCAGGTGAAACTGCGGGTCAATGCCGGCGCGGATGCGGCTGATCACTTCCCGCGCGTCAGCGGCGCTGCGCCCGCCGAAGTAGGACTTGCCGCCCTCCACATCCAGCAACATCGAGCGCACACCCGCAACCTGACAGGCCTCGCTGACGCGGGCCGCCTCTGCCTGCGGCTGCGCTCCCTGCAGTACGCACCACAAATGCAGTTGCAGGCCCTGGGCCGCCAGCCGCTGCGCCCACAGGTCGAGGCTTGCGGGCCCGTCCACGGCCAGCGCCGGCTTGCTGTCCCAGCGCCCCTGCCAGTGGACGCCATCGCTGCTCTTGACCAGCAGGCCGGCTACGTTGGGCGTGTCGCGGGCGATGTTGGCCGCGAGTTCCCCGATGCTGTCTTCCTCGACCCTGGCGCCTTGCCAGTGCACCCACAGAATCCGGTCGTCAAAGGGGGTGGTCGCAGTCATTTTGATGCTCCCTGCCTTGTTTGCCCGACAGCGCGCCGGTGGCTGTGAAGTTCATTGTGCAGGAAATGCCGGGCCGGGGCGTCACAGTTGTCATCAAAATGAAAGTCGCAGGTTGGGCGGCAGGCAGCAACTGTCAGATGCGACAGGCGGCCGTGCCAGTCATCGTCCCTGGAGCGCAAAGCTCACGGGAAGGCCACGGGGCCGACGGCTGGCCCTGCTCCCCTGTGATGCTGGCGAGGCCGGCCTTGCCGCTTCCTGCGCCGGGGATAAGGGGAGCGTTACTCGCAGCGCTCTCCCGCAGCAATACACTGACGCGCCTTGCTTGCGCCACCATGGTTGCCGGGAATGCGGGCAGGGAGTATACTGTTCGCAGCCGGCTCGCACCTGGCCAACCCTGACTTGGCAACAGCAGAAAGGCCGACTGTGAGCGACGAACCCCACGTGGCGCCTCCTGAAGTCGAAGCGACGACAACTCCAACTGCCCCGACCGCGCCGCGCCGCCCGGGCGCCGGCGTCCTGGTCATCGCGGTCCTCTTTCTGCTGCTGGGTGTCTTCATCGGCCGCTGGAGCAGCGCGGATGAGCAGGAAAGCACCCGCGCCTGGCTCAACGCAACCCTGAGTGAGGCCTTCGCGCAGCAGGAGTTGCGTCTGAACGAGATGATCCTCGCCTCGCGCCCGCTCGACCTGAACGACAGCGGCAGCCGTTTCACGGTGAGCGCAGGTGAAAGCGTTGCACTCGGCGCAGCAGACGCGACCGTCGAGATCGTCGAGTTTGGCGACTTCAACTGCGGCTACTGCGCGCGTTTCCACAGTGAAACCCTGCCGCAAATCCGCACGGCCTACGGCGATCAGGTGCGCTTCGTCTATCGCGACTTCCCCATCCTCGGCGAGCTCTCGACCACGGCGGCCATTGCCGCCCGCTGCGCCGGCGCCCAGGACAGCTTCTGGCCCTTCCATGATCTGCTCTTTGAAAACCAGGCGTCGCTCGGCGAAGTGGGCATCTTCCTTAATTACGCGGTTGCCCTTGATCTCAACCCGGTAGCCTTCAACGACTGCCTTTCGCAGCAGCAGCCAATCGAGAGCATCGCCGCCGACTTTCGCGACGCACAGGCGCTGGGTATCCGCGGCACGCCGGCCTTCTTCATCAACGGACGGCCGCTGCTGGGCGCGCGCGACTTCAGCGAATTCGCGCTCATCATAGACGAGGAACTTTTGGCTGCGGGCTGAGTCGCTGGACGCCGCTGGTGGCCAGTGGTAGCATGGAAACTACTGCGGGGTGTAGCGCAGTCCGGTCAGCGCGCGCGCTTTGGGTGCGCGAGGTCATCGGTTCGAATCCGATCACCCCGACAGGCGGGTATGGTGTAATGGTAGCACATGACCCTTCCAAGGTCCTGGCACGGGTTCGAGTCCCGTTACCCGCTCTTGCCGGCCGCGGCAGGGGACCATAGCTCAATGGCAGAGCTGTCGGCTCATAACTGATCGGTTCCTGGTTCGAATCCAGGTGGTCCCACAACGCGCTGGTCGCTGCTTTAGCCGCCCTTGCGTCCGGCGGCGAAAGCCGCCAGCCACGCTTCCACTTCCTCGGGCGAGCTCTGCGCGTCGGGGTCTTCGCCGGGGTCCGGCGCCACCGTCTGCGGCCGCTCCAGCAAGGTCACGAACTGCGCGCTGCGCAGCGTCTGCATCTGCCGCCGACGCGCAAAGCCCAGCACTTCTTCATCGGAGCTCACCACCGTCCAGCCGCGTGGCTGCGGCAGCTTCTTCATGCGCTCGCGCAGCACCCGGTCGGCGCTGGAGCGCATTGAGGCGAAGACGACCTGCACCGCGCGGTTGGAAAGGCTGGACTTGCCGCCCGGCAGGCCGTGATCGAAGATGACGGTGCAATTGCGCCCCGTGCGCGCGGCAAAGCTCCGCAGCCGCTGCACCAGCTTCGCTTCGTCATCAGGATCTTCCAGTGAGAGATCCGGCAGCGCGCCGATGAGGTTGTGCCCGTCAATGATGTAGCGCATGCAGCCCTCCGTGCCGCCCAGTATAGCGGGCGCAACAGTCGTCTCAAGGGCCATGGGGGTATTTTGCCCCTTGCCTGCTGCTGTGCTACACTGGCGCGCTGGAGCCCGCGCAATATATGAGGCAGGCTATGAGCCGGTTTGCGGTATCAGTAACCATAAGCGTGCTGTCTCTCCTGCTGGTTGGATTCGCACTGGGTGTGCTGCTGGCGCCCTCCCTGCCATTTGGCCCCGCCGCCAACGGCAACAGTATGCAGCAACTGGCGCCGGAGATCATCACCGTGCCCGTGCTTATCACCGCCACAATCGACCCCGATGCCTCCTTTGTGGTCGTGGTCACCGCGCCGCCGCCGCAGGGTGGCGCCACCACCCTGCCTGGGCTCGCCGGCACACCCGCCGCCGCTTCAGCCATTAACGCCGAAGGCACCGAAGAGGTGATCGTCGTTCCCTATCCGGTCGAGGCCTTCACCGAGGGCTTGCCCGCCGGCTGTATCCTGCATGAGGTGCGCTCCGGCGATACCCCCTACGAGCTGGCGGGGATTTATGGCGCAGACCCTGTTGCCATGCTGGAAGTCAACGGCCTGACCGAGGACACCGCGCGCTACCTGCGCGTCGGCGACCAGCTGGTTGTTCCCGTGAACGATTGCCCGATGACGCCGGAACAGGTGCAGGGCTTCCTGAGCGGCGAGTGGACCGTGGATGATCTGGCCAGTCCCGCGCCCCGGCTGACCATCACGCTGCCGCCCACGGCCGTAGCCGTGCAACTCGAAATCGCGCGTATCGTCGGCGCCGGTGACATCACCGCCGAGGGCGTGGAAATCCGCAACCTCAGCGACGGCGTCGACCTGCAGGGCTGGACGCTGGAAGACGGCGCCGGCAACGTCTTCACCTTCCCGCAACAGCGGCTCTTCGCCGGCGGCCAGGTGATGGTCTTCACGCGCAGCGGCAACAACACGCCCAACGCGCTTTACCAGGGCATGGACGCGGCGCTGTGGCAGGCGAGCAGCGGCGTCGCCATGCTGCGCAATGCCGATGGTGAGTTTCAGGCCACCTTCTCGCTGGCCGACAATTCAGCCGGGAGTTGACGCGCCGGAACGGCAGGGATGACGCAGGCCTGGGCTTCTCTGGTTGAACAGCGTCTGCGCCGCGCGCAGGCGGCCGGTGCTTTCGACGACCTGCCCGGTCAGGGCAGGCCCCTGCCACCCCTTGATGACGCGCGCACGCCGCCAGAACTGCGCCTGGCGCACAGTCTGTTGCGCGCTCACGAACTGGCGCCGGAATGGGTGACCCTGGGTCAGGTTGTGGAAGAAAAACGCGCGCGTCTGCGTCGTCAAAACGGGAGACCAGACGCGGAAGAACTGACGCGCCTGAATCGCGATATTCTGCGCTACAACCTCATGGCGCCGTCAGGCGTGCCGCGCAAGGCGCTGCTCACGCCGAATTCCTGACGGGCCGCAGCGAAGCCGGCTTCAGCGTCTCAGGCTTCTTCAGCCTGCTTTGCCTCGGCGGCTTCTCCCTTGGCGGCGGCTTCACCGCTGGCGGCGGCTTCCTTGCCCCCCTGATCGAGGCCCTTGCGGAAGTTGGCAACCGCGCTGCCCAGCTCGCCGCCGATGCGCGATACGCGCCCTACGCCGAAGAGCAGCAGCACGATCACGAGAATAATGACGAGTTCAGTCGGTCCCAGGCTCATGCGGGAGTATCCTCTTCTGTTCAACCAGCCACAGTATACCCGTCCCGTCCACATCCTGCCATGCAGGTTCTGATGCCGCGCCCTGCTTGACAAGCGCTCCGCCCCTGTTCTATGCTTTGGGCAGCGGCCACATCAGGATGCCGCCATGCGCCGGGGGGAACAGGCCAGGATGAATACACAATGATCACCAACCATGTCTGGGTCGAAAAGTCGGAACCGGCTGAAGACGACGTTTGCGACGTCATCGTCCGCATGGAGGATGGCAGCCATTACACCGCCGTCTTCGTCACCATGGCATGGCTGCGACGACAGCTGGAACTGGGCTACCATGGCAGCTGCGATCACCCCCACTGCCACCCCGTGCGCTACGTCGCCCTCGATACCCCGCACGTCGTCGTCGATGACCTGGAGTGCGACACCCTGCTGGATGTCATCGACTGCATGATCGACCTCGAAACCTTCGAGAGTTGCTTCACCCGCGTGAGCGGCGACGAGGCGGTGAGCCTCGGCGGCCTGCGAACGCGCTGCGTCACCCACGAGATGGTAACCATCGTGATTCACGATGTGCTGAGCGTCACCGGCGTCACCTGAACCCCACCATCTTCCACCTGTTGTCCGCCGCGCCATCCTGCCCCTGCGCCTCGCGCCGCAGGGCCGCGCGATTGAAGGAATGCCATGTCCAGCGACGTTGATCAACTGTATCGCATCCGCCACTCGGCGGCCCATATCATGGCCGAGGCCATGCTGGAGCGCTTTCCGCTGGCGAAATTCGCCATCGGCCCGCCCATTGAGGACGGCTTCTACTACGACTTTGACCTGCCGCGCCCCGTCACCGACGAAGACCTGAAGTGGGTCGAGCGGCGCATGAAAAAGATCATCGGCGGCAACCACCCCTTCGCCTGCCGCGAGGTCAGCGCGGAAGAAGCGCGCGAACTCTTCCATGACCAGCCCTACAAGCTGGAGTTGATCGACGACCTCGTCAATGGCCGCGTCGACGAGAACGGCGAGCACGTCGCCGGGCCGGCCGAATCGCTCACCATCTATACGCAGAATCGCTTCACCGACCTCTGCCGCGGCCCGCACGTCGCGCGCAGCAGCGAGATTGACCCCAAAGCCCTGCGCATCGCCTTCCGCCCGCCCGCCGGCGCCTACTGGCGCGGCGACGAGCAGCGGCCGCAGCTGACGCGCATCTACGGCACCGCCTGGCACAACGCCGACGAGCTGCAGGACTATCTGCAGCGCCTCGAGGAAGCGCGCCGCCGCGACCACCGCGTGCTGGGCGAAAAGCTGGGCCTCTTCACCATCAGCCCGCTGGTGGGCAAGGGCCTGCCGCTGTGGAAGCCCAAAGGCACCGTGCTGCGCGACAAGCTCGAACGCTGGCTGCGCGACGTGCAGGTGGACAATGGCTACGAGCCGGTCATGACGCCGCACATCGGCAGGCTCGAGCTCTATCGCACCTCCGGCCACTACCCCTATTACGCCGATGACCAGTACGCGCCCCTCGAAGTCGACGATGAGCAGTTCCTGTTGCGGCCGATGAACTGCCCGCATCACTGCGCCATCTATCAGAGCGAGCTGCGCTCCTGGCGCGATCTGCCCCTGCGCCTGGCCGAATTCGGCACGGTCTACCGCTACGAACAGTCCGGCGAGCTGCACGGCCTGACGCGCGTGCGCGGCTTCACGGTCGATGACGCGCACCTCTTCGTGCGGCCGGACCAGCTGGTGGCCGAGTTTCAGGCGGTGGTGCGTCTGATTCAGCAGGTCTTCGGCACCCTCGGCATGACCGACTTTCAGGCCCGCGTCGGCCTGCGCGACCCGCAGAGCGACAAGTACAGCGGCAGCGACGAGCTCTGGCAGAAGGCCACCGAAGCCATCCTGCTGGCCTGCAGCGAACTGGGCCTGCAACACCGCGTCGAGGAGGGCGAGGCCGCCTTCTACGGCCCCAAGCTGGACTTCATTTTCCGCGACGGGCTACGCCGCGAATGGCAACTGGGCACCGTGCAGGTGGACTACAACCTGCCCGAGCGCTTCGGCCTCGAATACATCGCCAGCGACGACACGCGCCAGCGCCCGGTCATGATCCATCGCGCGCCCTTCGGCAGCATGGAGCGCTTCATCGGCATCCTCATCGAGCACTTCGCCGGCGCCTTTCCTGTCTGGCTGGCGCCGCAGCAGGCCGTCTTCATCCCCATCGCCGACCGCCACAACGCGCCCGCCCAGGCGCTCGCCGCGCAACTGCGCGCGGCCGGCATCCGCGCCCACGTCGACGAGAGCCGCAGCCGCATGGGCAACAAGATCCGCCGCGCGCGCGAACAACAAATCCCCTACATGCTGGTGCTGGGCGACCGTGACCTCGAGGATGGCACGGTCAGCGTTCGCCTGCGCGATGACGAGAACCTGGGCGCCATGCCGGTGGCGGACTTCATCGCCCTGGCGCGGCGCGTCAGCGACGGGCAGTTGCTGACCCTGAAGTAAGGCTTACTCGCAGCAATCGCGCAGCAGGGCGTCCGTCTGCGCGACCATGCGCGCGAAGCTGAAGCGTTCGAGGCCGTCCTGCGTGTTGTGCGCCAGCGCCCTGCGCAGGCCCGGCTGCAGCGCCTGCTGCAGCGCGGCAGCCAGCGCCTCATCGTCCGGCCATGGCACCAGCAGGCCATTGTGCTCGTGCCGGACCACTTCAGGATTGCCGCACTTGTCGCTGGCGATGACCGGCGTGCCGGCGCGCAGACTCTCCAGCAACGAATGTGAAAGCCCTTCATAGCCAGAATAGAGCACGAACCAGTCCGCCGCCTGCATGTACAGCGCCAGTTGCGCGCGCGGGATCTGCCCCATGAAGCGCACGCGCGGTTCCAGTTGCAGCTGCGCAGCCTGACGCTGCAGCGCTGCCAGTTGCGGGCCGTCGCCGGCCACAATCAGCTGGAATTGCGGCGCCTGCACCAGCGCCCGCAGCAGCCGGTCGACTCCCTTCCAGGGATTCAGGCGCGCGGCGGTCAAGAGCAACGGCCGCTCGTCCAGGCCCAGTTGTTCGCGCGCGCTGGCCTGGTCCGTTGCGTCGGGGCTGGCCAGCGGCGGCAGCGCGTTGTGGATGACCTGGATGCGCGCCGGCGCCACGCCCCAGCCGAGCACCATGCGCCGCAACCAGTCGCAGGGCACGATGACGCGTTCGGCATTTCGCAGCTCTCTTGAACGCAGGTATTTCTGCACGTCAGCCAGTCCACCGTACCGGCGCTGCTGAAAGCGATCGATGTCCTCGTCGGGCGGGATCCAGCCGCGACGGATGCTGCGCTCCCAGGCCTGGTCGCCGACGATGCGATAGACGCGCGGCGCCACACTGCTTGCCAGCGGCAGACCCAGGGTCGTCAACAGCGTGACGTCCGTATCATTTAGCAGTGGCAGGGCCGCAGCCGCGTAGTTAATCATGCGCAATGGCAAGGCACGCCGTGAGATGCGTCGTAACGGCCAGGATTCTTCCGTCGGCGCCGCATCGCTGTAGCTGATGACTTGCACTTCCCAGCCACGCTCCCGCAACGCAGGCAGAATCTCCTGCAGCCAGGTGGCCGGACCACCCGCCTCGGGCTGGACGATGCCGGAGGCTACCAGCAGGTGGGGCATGCTGCTTCGACGACAGCTATCCTACACATTGAAGCGGATGCGCAACACGTCGCCGTCCTGCACCTCGTAGTCGCGCCCTTCCAGGCGCAGCTTGCCGGCGCTGCGCAGCGCGGCCTCGCGCCCCTCCACCGCCAGCAGATCGGCACAGCGCATCACTTCGGCGCGGATGAAGCCTTTCTGCATGTCGGAGTGCACCGTGCCGGCGGCCTCGGGCGCGCAGGCGCCGGCCCGAATGCTCCACGCGCGCACTTCATCCTCGTTGATGGTGAAGAAGGAGCGCAGGTCGAGCAGCTGGAAAGAGAGGCGAATGACCTTGTCGGCGCTCCGCTCATGAATGCCGAATTCCTCCATGAAGAGCGCGGCGTCTTCCGGCTCGAGGCGCGCAATCTCGGCCTCGATCAATCCCTGCAGCCCGGTGACCAGCGTCCCCGCCCCGCTTGCCGGCAGCGCCACGTCCTGCCCGGCCTCGTCCTGGTTGAGCACGATCAGCGTCGGCTTCAGCGTCAGGAAGCTGTAGCCGCGCAAGACCTTGTGCTGCGCGGGCGTCAACGCGCAGGCGCGCAGCGGCCGCCCGGCTTCCAGCTCCTGCTGCATGCCGGCCAGCAGCTCGCCCTCGTCGCGCACCGCCTTGAGCACGCGCCGGCCCTTGTTGCGAATCTCGTTCTCGATGCGCTCCAGCCGCGTCTCCAGCGCCACCAGGTCGTTGAGCAGCAGCTCGCCTTCCAGCAGCTCAATGTCGCGCGCGGGATCAATTGTGTCGTAAGGGTGCGGCACCTTGTCATCAACGAAATTGCGCACGACCTGCACGAAGCCGTCCACCTGCTCCAGCTCCTGGCGGAAGCGCCCCTGGATGCCGCCATCGCCCACTCCCTTGTCGAGGCCGGCAATGTCGCTGTAGGTCACCTGGATGTAGGTGGTCTTGCGCGGCTGGTAACACGCGCTGAGCTGCGTCACGCGCTCGTCCGGCACGCGCACGACGGCCGTATGCACTGCGAAGCGACCGGCAGCCGCGGCCGTCTCAATGTTCTGGCCGGTCAGGGCGTTGAAAATGGTGGTCTTGCCGCTGTTGGGCAGACCGATAATGCCAAGGCGCACAGTCGAGGACCTTTGTTCTTTGTTAACCAGTCTTTGCAGCAGAGTCCGGGCATGGCCGGGGGCGCCGGTTTGCGCTTGGGGTTGGCGGGATTCGAACCCGCACGCCGGTTAAGGCAGGAGATTTTAAGTCACCCATGTCTGCCATTCCATCACAACCCCGCGATTCAGTCTAGCAGTCCGCTACAGGGGGGTCAATCGGGGCGACCTGCAGCAGGTGACGGTTGTAACGATACTCCGTCCACAGGAAATGCCACAGTTCGTCGCTGGTGAGGAATTGCTCCGCCAGCGCCCTGGTCTCTGCCGCACCTGGATGACGGGCAGCCAGCCAGCGTCTGAACGACCCGAACAGGGGGCGCGCCAGCCGGAACTGTTCCACCAGCAGAAAGCCTTCCACGCCGCATCGTTGCTCGACTTCCAGGCGTTCAAACTCCGCGAAGAGTGGTGCCAGATCCACCGGCACGCGCCGCTGTTCAACCTGCCAGCCACTTTCGTCCCCTTCCAGTACCGCATAGAAAGCATCGCACAGACCATCCAGAGGGGCGCCGACCGAACCCGGGTTGACCACCTGCCAGTCTGCCAGCTGGCGCTCGAAAGGCAGATGGTAGTGTCCGGAAATGACGCTGCCTTCGCCGACGCCGGCCAGCAGCTCGCGCGCGCCGGCCTCATCCGTGAGGCGCGTCACAGCGTTGCAGGGATCGCCAGGCGCACCATGCAGTATTCGTAGCGCTGGTGCATCGGCGAAGCGCAGGGTCAGCTCGTCGGGCATGACGGCGATGCGTGCCAGCCAGGCGTCACCCAGCTGTTCCGCTGTCAGCGTCAGCAAGCACCGGGCCTTGCGGCCTTTCCCTGCTGCCCGCACAGAAGCCGCGCGCTCCAGCAAATTCATTTCGTGGTTACCGCGGATAGCAAGCCAGACGCGCTCGAAGACCGTCTGCAGCACCTGGCGGGAAAAGGGGCCGATGTTGATCAGGTCGCCGGCGACGATGACCTGGTCGAGTTGCTCGCCGGCCATGTCCGCGATGACGGCCTCCAGCGCCGGCAGGTTGCCGTGAATGTCGGCCAGTACGGCCAGCCGGGTCATGTGCCCGAACCGACCCTATCCGCTCGCTGGCGCAGGGACATCCGGGGCGACCTCCAGCAGGTGACGATTGTATCGGTACCAGGGCGTGAGGTAGTGCCACAACTGGCCGCTGGCGAGGAAGGTATCCAGCAACGCTTCTGACCACTCCCGCTCCGGGTGAAGCTCACGCAACCAGCGCCTGAACGGAGAGAAAAGCGTGCGCGCCAGACGAAATTGCTCAATGATCAACCGTCCTTCAAGACCGCAGCGCTTTACGAACTCCAGCCGCTCAAACTCGGTAAAAAGCGACGTGTAGTCCACCGGCACACGCCGGTGCTCGACGCGCCAGCCCTTTTCGTCTCCCTCCAGAATGGCGTAGCAGGCGTCACGCAGGCCGTCCATCGGGATGCCGACAGGGCCGGGATTGATGACCTGCCAGTCCGCCAACTGGCGCTCGAAAGACAGATGATAGTGGCCGGAGACGACGCTGCGTTCGGCGACGCCGGCCAGCAGCGCGCGCGCCTCTGCCTCGCTCGTGACGCGCGTCACTGCCCTGAAGGGATTTCCAGACGCGCCATGCAGCACGCGCAGCGGCGGCGCGTCCGCGAAGCGCAGCGTCAGTTCGTCGGGCATGACGGCGATGCGCGCGCGCCAGACGTCGCCGAGTTGCTCCTGCAGCAGCCTGAGCGAGAGCCAGTCGCGGCGCGCGACCGGTTGCTGCGCAGTGCCCTGCTCCAGCAAGTAGATTTCGTGGTTGCCGCGGATGGCGACCCAGCCGCGCTCGAAGACCATCTCCAGCACCTGGGCGGAGAAGGGGCCCATGTTGATCAGGTCGCCGGCCACGATGACCTGGTCGAGCTGCTCGCCCGCCATGTCCGCGATGACGGCCTCCAGCGCCGGCAGGTTGCCGTGGATGTCGGCCAGCACGGCCAGCCGGGTCATGTGCCCGAACCGACCCTATCCGCTCGCTGGCGCAGGGACATTCGGGGCGACCTCCAGCAGGTGACGATTGTATCGGTACCTGGGCGTGAGGTAGTGCCACAGCTGGCCGCTGGCGAGGAACGCATCCAGCAACGCTTCGGACCACTCCCGCTCCGGGTGACGCTCGCGCAGCCAGCGCCTGAAGGGAGAGAAAAGTGTGCGCGCCAGACGAAATTGCTCAATGATCAATCGTCCTTCAAGACCGCAGCGCTCTACGAACTCCAGCCGCTCAAACTCGGTAAAAAGCGACGTGTAGTCCACCGGCACGCGCCGGTGCTCGACGCGCCAGCCCTTTTCGTCTCCCTCCAGAATGGCGTAGCAGGCGTCACGCAGGCCATCCATCGGGATGCCGACAGGGCCGGGATTGATGACCTGCCAGTCCGCCAACTGGCGCTCGAAAGACAGATGATAGTGGCCGGAGACGACGCTGCGCTCGGCGACGCCGGCCAGCAGCGCGCGCGCCTCCGCCTCGTTCGTGACGCGCGTCACTGCCCTGAAGGGATTTCCAGGCGCGCCATGCAGCACGCGCAGCGGCGGCGCGTCCGCGAAGCGCAGCGTCAGTTCGTCGGGCATGACGGCGATGCGCGCGCGCCAGACGTCGCCGAGTTGCTCCTGCAGCAGCCTGAGCGAGAGCCAGTCGCGGCGCGCGACCGGTTGCTGCGCAGTGCCCTGCTCCAGCAAATAGATTTCGTGGTTGCCGCGGATGGCGACCCAGCCGCGCTCGAAGACCATCTCCAGCACCTGGCGGGAAAAAGGACCCATGTTGATCAGGTCGCCGGCGACGATGACCTGGTCGAACTGCTCGCCCGCCATGTCCGCGATGACGGCTTCCAGCGCGGGCAGGTTGCCGTGGATGTCGGCCAGCAGCGCCAGTCGCGTCATGCGCCCGGACGCGAAAGCAGCCACTGGTCGCGCAGGCTCAGGCCGGCCACCAGCGCGAAGGCGAGGCTGTAGAGCGCCAGCCAGGGGACCAGCGCCGGATATTGCGCCAGCGCGATGCCCGTCGCCACCAGCGCGTAGCAGGCCAGCAGCAGTTCGCCCACCAGCGTGCGGTCGAAGCGCAGCGCATAGCGGCTGGCCGCCCAGGACTGCGTGAATTTGGGCGTGCGCTGAAACTCCGCCGCGCCCGGCACGAGCCCCGCCAGCACGGCCAGCGTCGCGTTGAAGGTCATGCCCGTGCCCAGCAGCACCAGCAGCGGAAAGGCGCGCAGCCTGCGTCGCCAGTCCGGGTAGAGCGCGTATTGTCCGAGCACGTAGAGCAGGGCCGGCACCAGTGCCAGCAGACCCAGCGGCCCCGGCGGCAGCGCGCTGAAACGCCCGCCCAGCAACAGCAGCGGCGTCAGCAGCAGCATCAGCAGCATCAGGGGCTGCGGCAAATACTGGCACAGATGCAGCGTGGCCATGATGCGCTGGCCGGGCCGCAAGGGCGCGCGCCACAGCGGCCACAACAATCCCAGCAGGGTGCGCGTGCTGCCGCGCGCCCAGCGCGCCTGCTGCTGCTTCCAGGCAGCGATCTGCGGCGGCACCTCCGCCGGCACCACCACGTCCGGCAGATACAGGAAACGCCAGCCTGCCAGCTGCGCGCGGTAACTGAGGTCGAGGTCCTCGGTCAGCGTCAGCGCGCTCCAGCCGCCGGCTTCGCGGATGCAGGCCCGGCGCCACACACCGCCCGAGCCGCTGAAGTTCATGAACCAGCCGGCCCGGTTGCGCGCCGTCTGTTCGACGATGAAGTGGCCGTCCAGCGCCAGCGCCTGGCCGCGCGTGAGCGCGTTGTCGGGCCAGTTGAGATGCCCCCAGCGCGTCTGCACCATGCCGATGCGCTCGTCCGCCGCGAGGTGCGGCACCGTCCGCCGCAGAAAGTCCGGCGCTGGCACGAAGTCGGCGTCCAGCACGGCCACCAGCTCGCAATCCAGCAACGCCAGGCCCTCGGCCAGCGCGCCCGCCTTGTAGCCGTTGCGTACTGCGCGCCGCAAGTGCTGGATGTCCAGCCCCTGCGCCCGCAAGGCGGGTAGCGCCCGCCTGATGAGGTCACTGGTGTCGTCGATCGAGTCGTCCAGCACCTGCACCGTCAGCAACTCGCGCGGGTAGTCCAGCGCGGCGACAGCGGCCAGCAGGCGTTCAATGACGTGGCGTTCGTTGTAGACGGGCAGCTGTACCGCCACCCGCGGCCATTCCCTGACTGGCGGCGGCGTCAGGGTTTCGTGGCGCGTGCGCCAGTAGACCAGCAACAGCACCGCCGTGCCCGCTGCATAAAGCGTCAGCAGCAGCGCGCACAGAAGGTAGAGCAGGCTGAGGAGTGTGAGGGCCATCGCGCCCAGTCTAGCGCATATCAGGGCGGCAACAAGGGTGCTATACTCCGCGACTGAAACGCCGACAACGGGAGAATGGCGATGGACATGCAGACCGTGCTGGAGGCCTGTGGCGTCCGCCCGGACAGCCTGAGCGCTGCCGAGAAGGCGCAGTTGACGCGCGACGGCTATCTGCCGCTGCCCAACATCCTGACGCCGGAGCAGGTGCACCAGCTCGGCGCGCGCGCCGACGAACTGGTCGCCGCCGAGGGCGAGGCCGCCGGCCTGGAAGTGCATCAGGAGACCGGCGCCGACCGCCTCTCCGACCTCATCAACAAGGACCCGCGCTACGACGTCTGCTTCACCCACCCGCGCGTGCTGGCCGCCATCTGGCACGCGCTGGGCGCGGACTTCCGCCTCTCCTCGCTCAACTTCCGCGCCGCCCTGCCCGGCAGCGGGCTGCAGCCGCTGCACGTGGACTGGACCGAGGCGGTGACGCCGGGAGAGTATTTCGTCTGCAACTCAATCTGGCTGCTGGATGACTTCAGCGCCGCCAACGGCGCGACGCGCGTCGTGCCCGGCTCGCAGCGCAGCGGCATGCTGCCGCAGGACGCGCTGGAAGATCCGCAGGCGCCGCATCCGCAGCAACAGCTGCTGGAAGCGCCGGCCGGCACCGTCGTCATCTTCAACTCGCACACCTGGCACGGCGGCACCTTCAACGGTTCCGGTGTACGCCGCCGCGCCCTGCATTCCTACTTCTGTCGTCGCGAGCAGGAACAGCAGCTGGACCAGCAGCGCTATCTGCGCGAGACCACCTGGCGGCGGCTCAGCCCGGCGGCGCGCTTCATCCTCGACGTGCAGATGTGACGCCGGTGGCAAGATGACCAAACACTGGGATGTGCTGGGACTGGGTTGCGCGGCGGTCGATGACGCCCTCTACGTCGAGCATTTCCCGGCAGGTGATACCAAGATTCGCGTCAGGCAACGCCAGCGACGCGTTGGCGGCCTGACCGCGGCGGCCCTGTTGACCGGGGCAAAGATGGGAGGCAGTTGCGCCTACGCCGGCAGACTGGGCAATGACGAACTCTCGACTTTTGTGCTGGATGAACTGCAGCGCAGCGGCGTGGACGTCACCAACGTGCTGAGCGTGGACGATACTGGCCCCGTCCACGCCGTCGTCGTCATCGGCGAACAGGACCACACGCGCACCATCTTCCACTACAACAGCGGTCGACCCGGCGCGCACGACAGCCACCCACCGCCGGCGCTCATCGAGTCCGCCCGCGTGCTCTTCGTTGATACCTGGGGCCTGGCCGGACAACTCCGCGCCGCCCGCATCGCGCACAACGCCGGCATCCCCGTCGTGGCCGACTTTGAGCGCGGCGAAGGGCCACTGTTTGAGGAGCTGCTGGCGCTGGTCGACCATCTGATCGTCTCGCAGGCCTTCGCCCTCTCCTGGACCGGCAGCGACACGGCGCAGGAAGCCCTGCAACGGCTGTGGACGCCGCAGCGCACGGCAGTGGTCGTCACGGCGGGCGAACAGGGCTGCTGGCTGCTCGACGCCGACGGTCTGCATTATCAGCCGGCCTTCGCGGTGGACGTGATGGACACCAACGGCTGCGGCGACGTCTTTCACGGCGCCTGGGCCCTGGCCCTGGCCCAGGGCCAGCCCCTGCGCGAATGCGCGCGCATCGCCTCGGCCGCCGCCGCGCTCAAGGCCACGCAACCTGGCCTGACCGGCGTGCCCTCACTCGCTGACATTCTCGATTTCATTGCGCGCGCCAGCTGAGACGCGACTTTTTCTCACGCACACAAGGAGTTGCACTTCATGGGACTGGGCAAGCAAATTCGCTTGAGCCGCATCTTCGCCAACCCCTCCGGCAACCTCTGTTCGGTGGCCATCGACCATTTCATTGGTTACCAGGCCGGCATCCCCGCCGGTCTGCTGAACCTGCGTACCACGCTGGAAGCTGTCATGGCCGGCCCGCCGGACGCGGTGACCATGCACAAGGGCACTGCCGCTGCCCTCTGGGGACGCTACGCCGGCCAGGTGCCGCTCATCCTGCAGTCCAGCTTCGTCCGCACCGACGACTCGGCCATTGAGCAAATCGTCAGTGTCGAGGAAGCCTTGCGCCTCGGCGCGGATGCCATTGCCGTCGTCGTTTTCGTGCGCGGCGACAGCGAGGTGGAGTACCTGCGGATCCTGTCCGACACGGTGCGCGAGGGCGCACGCCACGAGTTACCGGTCATCTGTCACGTCTACCCGCGTGGCGCGAACAACGAGATCATCTACAACCCGGAAGATATCGCCTGGGGCGTGCGCTGCACTGCCGAGATTGGGGCGGACGTCATCAAGACGCCCTGGAGCGGCGATCTGGCCGCCCATACGCAGATCGTGGAGCGCTGCCCGGTGCCGCTGGTCGCTGCCGGCGGCCCGCAAACTGCCACCCTGGAGGATGCGCTGCAGATGATGCGTGACCTGCTGCAGGCCGGCGTGCGCGGCGGCGTCATCGGCCGCAACATCTGGGGCCACGAGGACATTACGGGGGCCCTGCGCGCCTTCCGCAAAGTGGTCCACGGCGAATAATCGTTACAGCAGGCGCTCCGCGCTGACGGCGCCGGGGTGCCGGTCGCATAGCAGCAGGTCGACGGCGCGCTCGGCCGTGCCCGCCCCCAGCGCCAGGCCGTGGCCGTTGAAGCCGACGGCGTAGCCCGCGCGCGGCATGCCCGGCAGCCGCCCCACCAGCGGCAGGCCGTCGGCGCTGAAGCCCATGATGCCCGCCCAGCGCCGCTCGACCGGCGCCTCAACCTCCGGGAAACGCGCCCGCAGATAGGCCTCCAGCACGCGTTGCACCGGCTCGCTGATGCGCTCGTCAAGGCGATTGTGCTCCAGCCAGCGATTCTGCTTGCGCCCGCCGCCCAGTAGCAAACGCCCGTCAAAAGTGTCGCGGTAGTACATAGTGCCATAGTCGCTGTAGCCGCAGGTGTTCAGCAGCGGACTCTGCGCCAGCGGCGCCGTCACCAGAATCTGGGCGCGCACCGGCACGATGCTGCGCGCCAGCAGCGGCAGCAATTGCGCCGACCAGGCGTTGGTGCACACCAGCACCTGCCGCGCTTCGAAACGGAAGCGCCGACTGTGGACCTGCACGCGTTCCGCGTCACCGGGCTCAATGTGCCAGACCTCGTTGTTGGGGATCAGCTCCGCGCCGCTCTGCTGAAACAGCGCCTGCACCAGTTGATAGGGCTGCACGGCCGAGTCGCGTCCCTGCTCGATGGCCGCGTAGTAGCCGCGGCGCAGCGGGTCGCGCGCGTGAAACTGCAGGTCGATGCCGTCCGCGTCCATCGCCCGCGCGGCCTGCTCCAGATCACGCGCCTCTTCCGCGCTCTCGGCCAGCAGCAATGAGCCGCAGCGCTGCCGCTGCACTGCCCCGGCAGCAGCGTCGATGACCTGATGCAAATGGCGATGCGTGGCCCCGGACAGGCCCCACATTTCGCGCACGACCGCGCGGCCGTAGCGTTCGATGGCGCGGTGATAGTAGCTGTCGAGGCCGGTGATCATGAAGCCGGCGTTGCGGCTGCTGGCGCCCAGCCCCAGGTCGCGCGCGTCAGTGATCGTTACATGCCGGCCGGCGCTGGCGGCGAAGAGCGCGGCTGCGCAGCCCACCAGCCCCGCGCCCACCACGAGGAAATCGACCTCGCGCCGGGGCTGCTCACCATCCGCCTGCCAGAAAGAAACGCTCACTGCAGGTTACGGGCGTCGATCCAGTCCATCGTCAACAACGACGAGCGTGCCGACGACCTTGTCATGCCAGGTCTGGTTGCGGCTGTCGGCAAAGGCCCACAGGTAGCCCAGCAGAATGACAGCGCCGCTCACCATCGACATCAGCGCGCGCAAAATCGCGTCGCCGTCGCTCAGGGGTGAACCATCCAGCTTGACGACGCGGACTTTCATCAGTTTCTTGCCTGGCGTCTGCCCCTCCTGGCGCGTCAGGAAGTACCAGGTGTAGACGATGGTCAACAGAAACTGGAATGTGCCGCTGGTCTCCAGACCACCCTCCGAGACGGCCCCGACGATTAAACTGACTATTCCCAGCACAAGCCAGTCAATGAACAGGGCCACAAAGCGCTGGCCAGTCCCGGCAAGTTCGGCTTCATGGAATTTGGGTTTCACAGTCCGGCCCCTTTCTGACACAACGCGAAATGGAAAACAGTACGCCAATAGCGTAACCCTGTTTCCGCCAGAATACGAAACCTGCGTTACGTGATGCCTATTGCGGGAAGAAGCGCGCCGGCTCGTCGCTGGTGACGACGAGGCTGTGCGCCAGCTTGTCGTGCCAGCCCTGCTGCTGCCGGTCGAATGCCGCCCAGACGTAGCCCAGCCCCAGCGAAAGCTGGCCGAGGTAGTAGCCCAGCACCCGCAACAGCGCTTCGCGGTCGTTCAGCACTGCGCCGCTCTCGCTGATCACGCGGATGCGCAGCATGCTCTTGCCCGGTGTCTGGCCGCCCCGGCGCGTCCAGAAGTACCAGTAATAGGGCACGGTCGTGGCAATATCGAGCACCAGCGCCAGCACCAGCTCCTGCGCCACCGTCTGCGGCGACAGCGAAAACATTATGGCGAAGCGCAGCACGGCGAGGATCAGCGTGTCGAGGACGAGGGCGAGGAAGCGCTGGCCAATGCCGGCCATGGCGAGCGCGCCTTCAGGCTTAATCTTCTGCACCTGTGAGTCCCCCGCTGCCGCCGCCCAGGCCGCAGTGTAGCGCAAGCGCGCGCCCCTGTCGCGGGTCGCCTCAGCCGGCCTGCAGCGCGTCCAGCGCCTCGCGCGCCGCCGTGAAGTTGCTGTTGACTGCCAGCGCCCGGCGGTAGTTCTCGCGCGCATACTGCGTCTGGCCCATGCCCTCGCGCGCCTGCCCCACGTGATACCAGATCTCCTCGACGAAGTGGCCGCCGCCATCGTTCAGATTGACGTTCGCCAGCGTCAACGTGTCCTGGTAACGTCCCACCGCGTTGTAGGCCGCCAGCGGTCCGAACTGGTACCACAACATACGGAAGGGCAGGCCGTAACGGCGCGCCTCGTCGAAGGCTCTGGTCGCGTATTCCCAGGCTTCCCGCCCGTAGACCGGCGCCAGCGCCGCGTAGCTGCTGCCGATGTTGAACCACAGGAAGGGATTCTCGGGCTCCTGCGTCACCGCCAGGCGCTGCTCCTCCAGCGTGGTCAGCACGTTCTGCTGCGGGTCGGCGTCCGCGCCCAGCATGTCCAGCAGCTCCTGCTCGTAACCGCTCTCGTAGAGCACGATGTAGCTGTGGTTGAAGTGCTGCCAGTATTCATTGACGTGATCGTAACTGTAGCTTTTCTGCGGCCCGCTGTAGCTGTCGTGGGCGGTGAATTCGGCCGCTTCGTCGTCATAGCCGATCAGCAGCAGATAGTGACCCATCCAGCCCAGATCGCCCGGCGGCGGGTCGTAGCCCTGCTCGATGATGACCGGGTGGCCGGCGGCGATGAACTCGCGCAGCAGTTGCAGGTCGCCGCCCCTGCGCGTGAGCGCGCGCACCGGCAACTCGGGCACTTCACTGTTGACGAAGGCCACCATCTCCTGCGGCGTGACGTTCTTGTCCTCGCGGTTGGGCTTGAGCCAGCTGGCCGCGCGCGTCTGGTCGTCGCCGTAGCCAAAGTAGGTCAGCGCGTTGGTGAGCGTGGCCGGGCCGCAGTTGTTCCAACTCTGAAATTCGAACTGGAAGTTCGTCATCAGCACGGCCGTGGGCGTGCTGGCGGCTTCCGCTTCGTCCTGCGTCAGGGCCGGCATGGTGCTGGGCAGCGCCAGCGCAAGAACGAGCGCTGCAATGCGCACTCTGCTGCAGGAACCGCTTCGCATGGCGTACCCCGACACTGCTACCCTCCCTATTGTACACGCGGGTTGCCGCTCAGGACACGGGCGCCACACAAATTAATGCCGCCAGGCTGTGACCGATGATGCGATATTCCCTGCCCGTGCGCAGCTGCAGCGGGCCATCGAATGGCGCCGCGTGGATGACCTCCAGCTCCGTGTCGGGCCGCAGCCCCAGCGCCGCGAGATACTCCAGCCGGCCGGGCTCGCGCGTCAGCACGCGCGTCAGGCGCAGCGGGCCGCTCTTCGGCGCCACCTGCGAGAGCAATTGGTCCTGCGCCGGCGCCATGCTGCCATCCGCAGCGGGGATCAACTCGCCGTGCGGGCAACGCTGCGGCTGGCCGCTCATCTGCGCCATGCGTTCCGTGAGCAGGTCGCCCAGACCGCTGCACAGGCTGGCGGCCTCACTGTGCACCTCATGCCAGCCGAAGCCCATCACGCGCTCGAGGAATACCTCGGCGATGCGCTGGCGCCGCAGCTCGAGCAGGGCCTCATGCTCGCCCGCTGCGCTCAGCTGTACCCCCCGGTAAGGCTCATGGTGCAAAAGCTCGTCGCGCCGCAGCCGTGTGACCATACGGTTGACTACCGGCGGGCTGGCCTCCATGGCCCCGCCCAGTTCGGCGGTGCCGACCCAGGCCGTCTCGTCATGGCGCAGGCGTTCGCTCAGGCGCCAGATCTGGGCCAGCCAGGCGCGCATGGCCGGAGCAGGTGCAGTCCCTGCGCCAGCCTTACCAGCCATGCTCCAGACGCCTGATCAGACGTTCCGGCAAGTCGTGCCGCCGCATGCGCTCCTGCACCGCCGTCACGTCGTAGGCCACGCGCCGATATTCCCAGATGCCCTCCGGCACGTCCAGCAGCGCGTAGGCCGCCTGCGGATTCTGGTCGCGCGGCTGGCCCACGCTGCCCGGGTTGATGATCTGGCGCAGGCCGTTCAGCTGACGCCGTTGTCGCGCGCCGGGCATGATCGTATCGACCAGGCCCAGGCCTTCCTGCTGTTCGTAAATCACGGGCTGATGCGTGTGGCCCACGAGACAGAAAGGCGTCTCGAAGTGCGAAAAGTTCAGGGCCGCCACCCGCGGCTCGAGGATGTATTCCCACACGGGCTCGCGCGGGCTGCCATGCGCCAGGGTGTATTCGCCCACTACAAAGGTCGTGGGCAAGGCCTCCAGCCACAGTCGGTTGGCAGGCGTCAGGGCCTTGCTCGTCCAGTTGACTGCCTGCCGCGCGTCCGGGTTGAAGCTGTTCAGGTCGATGCGCCCCAGCGCGGCCCAGTCATGGTTGCCGGCCAGGCAAAGATGCGGCAACTCACGCAGCCGTTCCACACATTCGCTGGGGTCCGGCCCGTAGCCTACCACGTCACCCAGGCACCACACATAGTCCCACTGCCCGTTGGCGTCTTGCAGTACTGCGTCGAAGGCGTCAAGATTCGCGTGAATATCCGAGATGACGAGTATACGCATGCACACTCCTGAACTGCCGGAGGACCCGGACTGAATGTCACCCTATCCTGCCACGTCAGGCCCTTCCCTGCAATGTATTCTCTGGCTTTGCCTGCTGCTCCTGCTCGCCGGCTGCAACCTCGTCGCCGGCACCCTGGATGTCCTGCAGCTGCAGGACGTTCCGGTGCCCACCGCGACTGGTCCGACGCCGGACGCCAGCGCGGTGATGGCCGGCATCTGCTTCGCCTCTGCCCAGGATGCCGCCGGACGCCTCTTCGTGCTGCGCAGCGCGGCCGAGCTGGAAAATCTCTTCGACCTCGCCGATAACAGCCAGCTCTGCCGTCGGCCGGTGCAGCGCCATGGTTTCGACTTCGCTGGCGGGCGGGTGCTCGCGGGCCTGTGGAGCGCGACGCGGGGCTGCACCGCGCAGCCATCAGGTCGTCCAGTGGCAGCGCGACGACGACGCGCGCCGCATTTATCTTGCAGCTGCGCCTGCACAGCGCAGGCGACTGCGATTACGAGTTGGTGCAGCCCTGGTGGATGGCGCTGGAAGCCGCCAGCGACTACGACATTGCGATTCGAGGTGCTGCCCTGAGCATTGTCTCAACGCGCCGCCAGGATGTCGTCGACCGCGCTGGCCAGCTCGCGCAAGGTGCTCACCGCATAAACGCCGTCCGCGCAACGCGCGTAGTCCGGCATGTCGCTGTCCTCGCTGCCCCACTGCGCGCGCGGCTCGGGATTGAACCAGAAGAGGCGGTGGCTGCGACGTTGCAACTCCTGCGCAAGGTCCAGACGCGGGTCGTTGAAATTGTTGCGTCCGTCGCCCAGGATGATGAGCGTGGCGCGCGGATCAACGCAGTCGCTGTGCCGCTCGCACAGCGTTTCCAGGCTGCGACCCAGGTCGGTGTTGTAATGACCGGGCGGGTTTTCGCGCATCACCCGCAGCAGGGCCTCGCGCGGCTCGCGGCTGGCGAAATGGTCGCTGATCTCCACCAGGTCGTCGATGAAGATGAAGCTGCTGGTTTTGGCGACCTGGTCCTGCAGCTGGTAAATGAGCATCAACAGGAAGCTGGCGCAATGCCGCATCGAGGTGCTCAGGTCACAGAGCAGCACCAGCGCCGGCTTTCTGCGCCGCGAGCGCCGCTGAATCTCCAGCGGCAGACCGCCGTAACGCAGGCTGGCGCGCAGGGTGCGCCGCGGATCCGGCTTGCCCTCCCTGGCCCGTTGCTGACGCAGCGCGGCCCGCGTGCGCAATCGCGCCGCCAAACGCTGCAGCTCTTCGCGCAAGGCCTCGACTTCGCTGTGGCGCAACTGCGTGAAGGGCACGTCCAGCAGTTCGCGCCTGCGGTTCCGGCCCGCGTTCGGCCATCTGCCGCGCCAGACTGCTGCCCACGTGCTGCGCCAGCTGCTCGCCCAGCGCGTCGCTGTTCTCTTGCAACAGCTGCAGCAGTTGCGCCCGCGCTGCCGCGCTCATGCCAAGTTCCGCGAGCATCTGCAACAGCTCGCGGATGAGTTCCTCCAGCTCGCGCAGGCCGGCCGCGCGCCGCATGCGCCGCTCGAACCAGCGCCGCTGCATCAGCGACTCGCCCTCGGCCAGGCCGCTTTGCTCGCCCAGTTGCTGCAATTGTGACTCCGAGAAGGGTTGGCCCTCCAGCAGCTGGCGCAGCAGCGCGGCCAGCGCTTCTGCGTCGCCCGCCAGCGCGGCCAGCGCCTCGCGCAGGGTATCGCGCTGCTCCTCCGTCAGTTCGGCGGGGATGTCGGCCAGCGGCGGTTGGCCGCTGCCGAAAAAGAGTGGGAACAAATAGTCAAAGGTGGCGTGGTCGCGCGCTTCCTTGACCAGCGTCGCGCGCAGGGCCGCGCGAAAGCGTTCGCGCTCCGCCACGCCCACCGCGTCGAGCGCCTCGCCGGCATCCTGGCTCTCCGCCAGCGAGACGCGCACGCCTGCCGCGCGCAGGGCGCGCACGAATTCGATGAGGCGAGTGTCCATCGCGCTCGCGCGTCAACCGGCCCACTGACTCAGGTCGCTACCTGTGCCTCGGGGCTGCCTGCGCCGGGTTCCAGGCGCGGGAAGATGTGGTATTCCTCGCCGTCGCGCACGATGGTGGGCTCGGGCGTGTGCAGGCCGTAGCCGACGAAGAAGGCGCGCACCTCGTCCGTGAGCAGTTCCTCCTTCTCCAGCAGCAGATCGACCAGTTCTTCCATCAGTTCAGCGTGATCGCGCAGGGCGATGCGCGTATCGCGCAGCACTTCCTGATAGGCTTCCTCGATGGCGCGGGCCTGTTCCTGCGTCCATTTGTTGCGTATGCCACTCATGGGGTCGAAGACCAGCGTGCTGGTCGCCCCCATCGTTCCCAGCATGCCGGCGTTGGCCATGGCCGCCAGCAGACTGTAGGCGCGGTTCAGGTCGCGGCCGACCAGCGTACTCTGCATGCCAATGCCGCAATACTCGATTTCCGCAGCCTTGCCGGCCACGGCCACCTTGACGCGCTGCATCAGTTCAGGCTTGATCTGCAACCCCTGGTAGGATTCCTGGGCGGGATAGTGCCAGACGTGGCCGTAGTACGAGCCCTGCCGCAGAATGGTGATGCGGCTGATGCGATGCGAGGGCATGAACAGGCGCACGGCCAGCGCCACGCCGGCCTGGTACGTCGCCAGGCGGCGTTTGGCCTCCGGCTCCATGTGCTTCAGCGTCGCGCGCAGCCCCATCTCGTGCTCCGGCTTCGCGTGCATGAAGTCCTGATAGCGGATGAGCGTACGCCCGTCGAAGAATGCGTAGCGCAGCGACTCGTTGAGCAGATACTTGATGTCCGCCGGCGTGTAACCGGGCGTCTCGGATGCGAGGATCGCCGACTCCATGTCCGCTTCGTGGGCGTAGTCGTCGAGGTAATACTCGAAGATCTCGCGCCGTCCCTCCATGTCAGGCACGTCCACGCGCACCTTCTTGTCGAAGCGGCCGGGCCGCAGGAGCGCCGGATCCAGCGCCCCCATGCGGTTGGTGGCGCCGATGACCAGCACCCGTCGTTCCGACGGCGGCGGCTTGCGCCGGCGCACAATCTTCCACCAGCGGGCGCGCCAGCGCGCGCGGCGGCCAAGGTCCTGGCCGAAGCCGTCCATCTCGATGAGCAACGTGCTCAACACGCCCATACCGCCGGAGCTGCCGCCGCCGCCGCCGCCGAACATCCCGCCCGTGCCGCCATCTTCGTCGTCCACCGAGGCCACGCCCCCGCGTGAGCCGACGGCGTCGATCTCGTCGAGGAAGATCACGGCGGCGCCATAGCGCTTCGCCAGCTTGCGCGCCTTGCGGAACAGGCCCATCACCTTCATCGGCCCCACGCCGATGAACATGGCCTGCAGGCCCGAGGCGTCCATGTAGAGGAAGGGCACCTTCGCTTCGGTGCTGATGGCCTGCGCCAGCCAGGTCTTGCCCGTGCCCGGCGGTCCCTCCAGCAACAGGCCGGTGAGTGGCTCGCCGCCCGCCTGCTCGAATACCTTGACGCCGCGCAACAGCGTCACGATCTGGTCCGCCTGCTCCAGAATCTCCGGCTGGCCGCGATAGTCATCGAAGCTGATGCCGTCGCCGCCTGAGTCGGGCATGATGGTGTAGCTGCGCGTGCGCGCCAGGAACCAGAAGAGTAAAATGAATTGCGACAAAAAGATGAGGATGTAGAGCGCAATCTGCAGCACCTGGCCCGCGATGGGGATGATGCTGCGCGTGAACTCGGCGTCCCGCAGCACGCCCGCGACAAGCGCCAGCAGCACCCCGGGGATCAGGATGCTCTTGAAGAAACGCCGGATGCGCCAGGGCAGGCGTTGCCGCTGCTCGACCCAGGTTTCTTCCTCTTCCCAGTGGAAGCGCTTGCGCTGCGGTTCAATTTGAGTGGATGTCATTCTGGCAGCCCCCTCGGGAAACCGGCCAGGCTGGCCCTGACGACCTCTGCGGTCTGTCGCCCGGTCCTGTGCGCCTGTCTGTATTCTATCCGCTGGTCGGGCGTTGCTGCCGCCAGCGGATGAGTCTTCGCTTAAACATCGACGCGCGCTGCTGGCCCTGGGCGCACATCAGGGATGCTGTGTGCCCGACCTCAATGTGTGAGCTGACGCCTGGCCTCGTCCTGCTCGCCAGTGCCGATCTGCGGCTTCGGCGTGTACAGGCCGTAGCCGTCGAAGAAAGTCTCGACGTCGGTCGAGAAGAGCTCTTCCTTCTCCATCAGCAGGTCGATCAGGGCCTCGCCCATCTCCTTGTGCAAGCGCAGGTCCACGCGCACTTCGTCGAGCGCCTGCAGGAAGGTCTCTTCCATCATCTGCCGCACTTCACGCACGGTCTCCGGCTCCTCGGCGATGCCGAGCGGGCCGAACATGCCGGCGCCGGCCATGCGCCGCAGCACGTAGCGCACGTTGCTGAAGTCGCCGCCAACGCCCAGCGTCTGCTCCTGTTCGCCACCGTATTCCATCTCGCCGGCCTTGCCCGCCACAGAGATGCGCAGCCGGTTGCGCAGCGAGTCCTCGGTGCTGATGTACTCGTAGCTTTCGGTTGCGGGCATCGGCATCACGTGGCCCAGCGCCCTGCCCTGGCGAATGATGGTGATGCGCGCGATGCGCCAGTCTGGCCGATACAGCCGCACGGCGATGGCGTGGGCCGCCTCATGCGCCGCAAGCCGACGTTTGGTCTGGTGCGTCAAATTTTTGATGGGTTCGCGCAGCCCCATTTCGTGCTCGGGCTGGGCGTGGGCGAAGTCTTTGTAGCTCATGATCGTGCGCCCGTCGAAGAGCGCATGGCGCAAGGCCTCGTTGAGCAAATATTTGAGGTCCGCCGGTGTATAGCGTTGCGTCTCGACCGCCAGCGTCAGCGGGTCCATCGTGTCGTCATGGGACATCTTCGAAAGGTAATACTCAAGGATTTCGCGCCGACCCTCCAGATCCGGGACGTCGACGCGCACCTTCTTGTCGAAGCGGCCGGGGCGCATCAGAGCGTCGTCCAGCGCGTGGACGCGGTTGGTCGCGCCAATCGTCAGCACCCGTTTCGGCGGCCGCGGGAAGGGCTTGCGCAATATGTTGCGGTACCACCACTTCTTCTTGCGCGCCATCCAGCCATGTTCCTGGCCGAAGCCGCTCAACTCCACCAGCAGCGTGCTGAGCAGGCCGACGTTGGCGCCGCCCATCCCGCCGAACATGATCGGCAGGCGCGTGAAGGGCGAGCCCTCGCGGTATTCCTCGCGCTTGCGCGCCACACCGCCGCGCGAACCGACCGCGTCGATTTCGTCAATGAAAATAATGGAGGCGCCATAATCCTTTGCCGCCTTGCGCGCCTTGCGGTAGAGGTTCATCACCTTCAGCGGTGCGATGGCGAAGAACATCGACTGCATGCCCGAGCCATCGATGTAGAAGAAGGGCACGCCCGCTTCCGTGCTGATGGCCTTCGCCAGCCAGGTCTTGCCCGTCCCGGGCGGCCCCTCCAGCAACAGGCCGTTGAGCGGCTCGCCGCCGGCTTCCTCGAAGGCGCGCACGCCGCGCACCAGCGTCACGATCTGCCGCGCCTGCGCCAGCAGCTCCGGCTGACCGCGATAATCCTCGAAGCTGACCCCCTGCGTATCGGAGCCAGGCCAGATGGTGTAGGCCCGCGCCCGCCCCAGGAACCAGAACATCAGGCCGAACTGGCCGATCATGAAGGCCCCGATAAACAGGAAACGGCCGATATAGGGCACGGCTCCCTCCAGGGCGCCCAGCAGCCCGCGCATCACGCTGGCGTCCAGCAGCGTGATTGCGATCAGCACCAGAAACAGGTTGCGAGTAATGTGTTCGCTGAAGAAGGCGCGCACGCGGTTGCGCAGCTTGCGCCGCTGGTCAACCAGCGTCTCCTCGCTCTCCCAGGCGAAACGCTCGCGCTGCAGGGCCCGTCTCTCGCTGGCCGGGTCGTATCTGCGGATTTCGGTCATTGGGCCGTCCTCCCTGCGCTTACGAGTTGGCTTGCCCGGCAGTGCTCAACATGTACAGCGGATGATTGGGCTCGCCGTTGTACAGCTGGCCACCCTCGGGGTTTTCGTAGAGCAGCGTGCCTTCGGCGATGAGATCAAGAAAGTCATTGAGCTCGTGCGGGCCGCCCAGGTAGCTCAGCGCGTCCGTACGGTCGATTTCCGAATTAACGGTCACAAAGCCGACGAAGCCCGGCCCGCTGTCCAGCGTGGAAATGCCCTGCGGCGAGAGGAAGTTGACCTGCAATACGCTGCTGCCCTCGCTCTCGGCCACAGTGCCGCGCCAGGTGAGCTCGATGGCGCGCTGAATCGATGTGTAGAAACTGACCAGACCGGCCGTAGTCTGGAAGTCGGCGTCATCCGGCGGCACAAACAGCATGTTGACGACGAGCGCGTCTTCGCTCAGGTTCTTGCGAATCTCGATGATGTCCACGCCAATCGTGGCCGCCTCAATGCGGTCGGCGGCGGCGATCAGCGACGGGTCGGTCGCGCCGGTCTTGTCCGCCATCACCAGGTCGACGACCTCCAGCGCTTGCAACGCCTCGTTCTCGTCTTCCTGGCCCGTCAACACCCCCAGCCCGGGCAACGCGCTGCATCCGGCCACCAGCAGCAGCGTGAGCAAAAGCAGACCTGGCATTCTTCCCGGAACCATGTGCTCTCCGCTTGCCGACGCTGGCAGACTGTTTGCCGCCGATGTGTGTAATATAGCATTGTAGCGGCAAACGGAGGTTCCGTGCAGCGTCCCTTTGGATATTCAGCAAACCCTAACCTTGTTTTGCGCGGCCTCGCCCTCTTGCTGGCGGGCCTGCTGCTGACCGCCGCCTCAGCCCTGGCCGATGGTTCCGCACTGCCATCCTGCTTCAATCGCCCGACCTTTCGCGATCCACCCTGGGTCGATACCAGGCGCTTCTGCGCGGAACTGGTCTACCAGAGCGCGCACAACGAGGCGCTGGCCCTCGCCGCCCTCGCGGTCGCGCCCGACGGCACGCTCTACGCCGCCAGCCCCCTGCGCGGCGAAGTGTGGGCCCTGCGGGACAGCGATGGCGACCAACTGCCGGACGACGCGCAGCTGGCTGTTACGGGCCTGACCCTGCCCTCCGGCCTCGACTGGGGCGGCGATGCGCTCTACATCACCGGTGGCCCCAACATCTGGCGCCTGCCCGCCGGCGCGCAGCAAGCCGAAACCCTGATCACGGACCTGCCGCTCCTGCCCGGCCAGTGGGGCGGCGATCTGGTCGTCGGCGCGGACGGCGAGCTTTATGTCTCGCTGACCGCCCCCTGTGCGGCCTGCGACCCAGGCGACGCGCCCTCGATTCTGGCCATGGCGCCGGACGGCAGCCAGCGCCGCGTGCTCGCCCGCGGCCTGCGCCAGCCAACCGGCCTCGCCCTGCGCGACGGCGAGCTCTGGGCCACCGACAGCGTTGCCCGCGCCCGGCCACAGCAGGGCGACGCGCTCGACGAACTCAACCGCGTCACGCCAGGCGCCCACTTTGGCTGGCCCTGGTGCCTCGGCGCGCAGCGCCTGCCGGCCTTGCCAGGCACGCTCGCCTGCGAGCAGACCCAGGCGCCCGCCCTGTCCCTGCCCACCGGCAGCCAGCCGCTCGGCCTGGCGCACTATGACCATGATGCCATGCCCGGCCTGCAGGGCGCACTGCTGTTAACCCTGCACGGCTCGCGCCAGCGCGTCGATCTGCGCGGCTATGCGCTGGCGGCCATCACCTTCGACGCCCAGGGGCAGCCGCTGCCGCCGCAGGTGATTCTGCCGCAGCAGACCAGCGCCGCGTTCCACAGTTACTTCACCGTTCCGGTGATGAACTACCGTGGCAGTGGCTTCTGGCCGGAGCGCCCGCTGGATGTCGCGGTCAGCCCCGAGGGCTGGCTCTACGTCAGCATGACGGGCGGCCGCATTCTGGCGCTGCGCCCGTCCTGACGCCCGACTCCAGTCATTCGTATCCCGTCCAGATCGCGCGCAGGGAGTATAATGACCGCTCGCGGCGCGCTGAACCCGACCACATCAGGATGAGGACGTAGCAACCCATGCGCCTGGCATTTACTGGCGTCTTGACCAGAATGCGGCAGTCGAACGGACTGCAACGCCTGCTGCCAGCCCTCATTCTCTTCGCCTTTCTGTTGCGCCTGGCGACCGGCAGCGGCCTGGATCACGCGCTCGGCTACCAGACCGGCGGGGGCGACAGCGCCTGGTACCTGGCGCATGGCTACGCCCTGATGACCGGCTTCGACCGGGGCCAACTGCCCGGCTACGGCGTCGATGCCGAGCCCGACGGCATGTTCATCGGCTTGCACGGGTTGACGGCGCCGCCACTCTACCTGATCTTCATCGGCAGCAGTCAGGCGCTCTTCCCGCGCGAGATGGCCGTGTGGCTCATTCGCGCCGTCCAGGCGCTGCTGGGCGCGGCGACCGTCTGGCTGGTCTGGCGCCTCGGACGCAAGGTGACGGGCAACCCCAATGCCGCCTTCGTCGCCGCAGCCGCGCTGGCCATCTCGCCAGCCTTCATATTCGAATCCACCCGAATCGCCACCGAGACACTCTACATCTTCCTGCTGCTCGCCGCGCTGACCCACCACAGCGAGCGGCCCGACCGCGTCGCCGTGACCGGCCTGCTGTTCGGCCTGGCGACGTTGACCCGCGCCGTGCTGCTGCTCTTTCCTCTCGGCCTTGCAATCCACCTGCTGCTGCTCTACGGACGGCGCCAGGGCCTGCGCCGCGCGCTGCTGCTGCTCGCGGTCTACAGCCTGGTCGTCGGCAGCTGGACCGTCTACAACCTGGCGCGCTGGGATCGCTTCGTCATCGCCGGCGAGGGCCTGGCCGCCTTCCTTTACATCAGCGCACAGGACGAGGGCTGGCAGGGCGGCGCAGAACTCGACAGTCAGTTGCTGGCGGACACCGGCGAATCGCCGCCTGAATCCCCCGATCGCCAGGGCGTCTATATCCAGGGCGCACAACAGCGCATCAGCGCCGACCCCGCCGGACATGCGCTGCGGCGACTGCGCGAGCTGGCGGGCGCATTGCTGCAGCCCTTCGGCACCGGGCACTACGACGGCCCGCCGCTGCGCCTGCTGGCGCAGGACTGGCTGCGTGACGGCATTGCGCCCGCCGACCTGCTACGAATGACGGCGGCGCAGAATTTCTGGCCGCGCCTGTTGATATACATCCTGCACTTCGGCGGTCTGCTGGCGGGCCTGGCCGGCCTCTGGCTCACGCGCCAGCGCTGGCGCCAGACCCTGCCGCTGGCCGGCTTCATCGCCTATACCCTGCTGCTGCACCTCGCGCTCTACGCCATCCCGCGCTACCTCTTCCCGACGCTGCCCCTGTGGTGGGTCTTCGCCGGCGCGGCCTTCGTGGCGGCGGCTGAACGACTGCGGGACAGCCGCGCATGAGCGGCGATGCCCTGCGCGAGCAGGATCTGGCGCTGCGCCTGCATATCTATCGCTTCTGGTGCCAGCAGGCGCGACCGCCCACCCTGAAGGAGAGCGCGGCGGCCGGCGGCAGCACCGCGGCTGAAGCGCACGCCGCCTGGCAGCGCCTGCACGCTGCGCATCTCATCCTGCTCGACGTCGACGGTCAGCGCCTCCGCATGGCGAATCCGCTCTCGGCTGTTGAGACTGACTTCCGCGTGCAGGTCGGCGATCGGTGGCTCTACGCCAACTGCGCCTGGGATGCGCCCGGCATCCCGGCCATGCTGGGGCAGGACGCCGACATTGAAGCGCGCTTCAGCCCCGGCGGCGAAATGGCGCACTTCCGCATCCGCGACGGCCAGCTGCAGGCGCAGGAGTGTCTGGTTCACTTCGCGCTGCCCTTCCGCCGCTGGTATGACGACCTCGTCGAAACCTGAGCGACCATCCTGCTCTTCCGGTCGGAAGCGGAAATCGATGACTGGTGTGCGCAAGTGGGGCGACCGCGTGGTGCTACACTGACTCTGGCGCAGACCTGGACGCTGGCCCAGGCCTGGTACAGCGAGCGCATGTCGCCAGCGTTTCGTGGCCGCAGCCCGCAGCAGGCGCAGCAGCTCTTCGCCTCGCTCGGTCTGGTCGGCCCCTTCTGGGAGTTGCCGTGACGCTCACGCTCGATGCTGCCCAACTGCGCCAGCTGCGTCTGCGCGCCCAGGGCCTCGCTGCCCCCTTCAGCGCGCTGCCGCCCCTGCTGGCCGCGGCCGGCAGCCTGCAGGCCCAGGATTACAACGCGGCAGCCCTCGGCGTTCGTGTGCGCAGTCAGGGCCTGGTCGCCGAGGATCTACGCAGCGCACTGAACAACGGCGAACTCTGCTGGACCTGGCTGATGCGCGGCACGCTGCACCTCGTCGCCGCCACGGATTTGCCCTGGCTGCTGCCGCTCTTCGGCCCGGAATTCATCCGCCAGACCGCGCGCCGCTATGCGCAGCTGGGCCTCGATGAAGTGATCTGCGCGCGTGCGACCGCGCTGCTGCGCCAGCTTCTGGCGGACGGCCCGCAAACCCGCGCTGAGCTTAAGGCCAGACTGGCCGCGGAAGGCATCCCGGTGGAGGGCCAGGCCTGTCCGCATTTGCTGCGCCGCGCCGCGCTTGAGGGCGCGCTGGTCTGCGTACCCCGCAGCAGCAGTCGCCCGGACTATCGCCTGCTCGCATCCGCGCCCTCCGCCTCAGCGCATGATGTGCCTGGCAACGGGCTCGCCAGACCGGATGAGCCTCAGGATGGTGCTGAAGATGACGCCGAAAACATGCTCTGTTTGACCCGTCGTTACCTGCGCAGTTTCGGCCCGGCGGCGGCCGCGGACCTTGCGCGCTGGTCCGGCCTGTCCCTGCGTCTGGCGCGCGCCGGCTTCGACGCGCTCGCCGCCGAGCTGACGCCGCTGAGCGCTGCGGGCCAGCCGGCATTCCTGCTCAACGAGCAGCTGCCCTGGCTGGACGCGCCCGACCAGCGCAGCCTGCATTTGCTGCCGGCCTTCGACGCGCTGCTGCTCAGCCACGTAGATCGCAGTCTCGTCCTGCCTCAGAACGTCAGCCATCACATCCACCCTGGCGGCGGCATCATCCGGCCCGCCCTGCTGCTGGATGGCGTAACGCGCGGCCGCTGGCAGCTCAAACGCGGCCGCCGCGCACTGACCATCAGCGTCACGCCCTTCGTAGACTTGCCGCCAGCGCGCCTGCCGCAGCTTGAGGCCGAGGTCGCGGACGTCGGGCGCTTCCTCGGCCAGGCAGCTGCGTTACAACTGGAGCCCGTAGCGTCATGAGCGTACTGCTCGGTATCGAAACCTCCTGCGACGAGACGGCTGCGGCCGTCGTCATTGATGGCCGCGAGATCCTCGCCAACGTCGTCGCCTCGCAGATTGAGCTGCACGCGCAGTACGGCGGCGTCTTCCCGGAGCTGGCCTCGCGCGCCCACGTGGAGGCCATCACGCCGGTCGTTGACGAGGCCCTGGCGCAGGCGGGGCTGCCGCTGGCCCGCATGGACGCCATCGCCGTGACGCGCGGGCCGGGCCTGGTGGGTTCGCTGCTGGTCGGCGTGAACTATGCCAAGGGACTGGCGCTGGGCGCCGGCCTGCCGCTGCTGGGCATCAACCACCTCGAGGGCCACGTCTACTCGCTGTGGCCGGGCCTGCAGGGCGAGCCCGACTATCCCCTGCTGCTGCTCATCGTCTCGGGCGGCCACAGCGAGCTGCTGCTGATGCAGGGGCATGGCCGCTGGCAACGCCTGGGCGGCACGCGCGACGACGCGGCCGGCGAAGCCTTCGACAAGGTCGGGCGCCTGCTGGGTCTGCCCTTCCCCGGCGGCCCGCACATCGAGCGCGCGGCGCAGACCGGCAACCCCGATGTCTGGCGCTTTCCGCGCGCCTGGCTGCCCGGCAGCGATGACTTCAGCTTCTCTGGCCTGAAGACGGCCCTGCTGCGCGCTGCCTGCGAAGACCCCAACGCGCGGCGACCGCGAGTTCGCGCGGAGCTTTCCGTGGCGGATCTGGCGGCCGGCTTCCAGCAGGCGCTGGTGGAAGTGCTGGCGCAGAAGACCGCGCGCGCGGCGCAGCGCCACGGCGCGTCGGCCATTCTGGTCGCTGGCGGCGTCAGCGCCAACCAGGCGCTGCGCGCTGCCTTGCGCGCGGCCAGCGCGCTGCCACTGCACTTCCCGCCGCTGGCGCTCTGCACCGATAACGGCGCCATGATTGCGCTGGCGGCGCACTGGCGCTGGCTGGCTGGCCAGCGCGACGGGCTGGACATGGAGGTGCTGCCCCGCTGGCCCCTGGGCGCGCCTCACTCCTTCTCGTAGGGCGTGCCGATGGCCGAGGGCGCGCGCGCCCGGCCCACCAGGCCGGCCAGCACGATAATCGTCACCAGATAGGGCGTCATCTGCAGGAACTGCGGCGGCAGCGTCACGCCCAGAATCTGGAAGCGGGTCTCCAGCGCGCTGGAAAAGCCGAAGAGCAGTCCGCCGCCGAAGGCACCGAAGGGCAGCCACTTGCCGAAGATCATGGCAGCCAGCGCGATGAAGCCGCGCCCGGCGGTCATGTTGTCGTCGAAGGTGCCGGTCGTCTCCAGCGAGAGCCAGGCGCCCGCCAGGCCCGCGATGAATCCGGCGATGATGACGTTTGTCCAGCGCGTCCGCTGGACGTTGATGCCCAGCGTGTCGGCCGCGCGCGGGTTCTCGCCGACGGCGCGCGTGCGCAGGCCCCAGCGTGTGTAAAACAGGATGACGTGCGTCAGCAGCAACAGGATGAACATCATGTAGAAAATGGGCTTGCCGCTGAAGATCACCTCCTCCAGCAGCGGGAAAATCAGGTCGCCGAAGAGCGGGAGGCCGCCCAGCTGGTCGAGCAGGCTGCGCAGGGGCGGGAAGTTCGCAATCTGCTCAAAAGGCACCGCCTGCAGCGTCTCGCGGCCCGCGTCCTGGGCGCTGAGCAGAATCTCGCGGCGCATGAAACTGGTCAGGCCCACGGCCAGAATGTTAATGACCGTGCCGCTGACAATCTGGTCGGTGCGGAAGGTGATCGAGAGCCAGGCGTGCAGCGCGGCCATGACGCCGCCGGCCAGCACGGCGAAAATCACGCCGATGAACAGCGCGCTGCCATTGTCCATGCTCGGGGCGATGAGCGAGAAGGCCACGAAGCCGAAGGCCGCCCCGGTCAGCATCATGCCTTCAATGGCGATGTTGATGACGCCGGAGCGCTCGCACCACAGGCCGGCCATCGAGCCGATGACGATGGGCGTGGCGAGGCGCAGACTGGAGGCCAGCATGCTGACGGCGTTGGTGCTGCGACCGGCGGCGGCCAGGATGAGGATAGTGGGGAAGAGCAGCAGCGCGGCCAGCAGCATCGCCCGGAAGTGAAAGCGCTTCAGCCGTCCGCCCGGCAGCAGACCGGGGATGCCGGCGATGACGTACCAGGCGCCGACCACGAACAGCCAGGGCTGAACCGCGATCTCCAGACCGGCCTGACGCCCGGCGGTCAGCCGGGTAATCGTGCCCCCCGGCACCTGTGGCGCGGCGTAAAGCAGCAGCCACAATCCCAGCAGCACGAAAATCAGCGAGAAGATGCCGCTGCGCGTGATACGTATGCGCTCGCGCCAGCCGGCCGCAGCGGGCGCAAGCTCCATGGTCGCCACGGTCAGCCTCCCCAGCCCTTCGAGAACATCGCCGCTTCCAGCTCCTCGACGCTGGCCCGCGGCACGCGCCACAGGTAGCGAATAATGGAATCGGCCGCGATGAACATGATAATCAGCGCCTGAATGATGATGACCAGGTCGATGGAAATGTTGGCGTTCACCTGCATCAGCGGCGCGCCGGTCAGCAGCGCGCCCCAGAGAAAGCCGGCGGGAATCATGTTGCGCGGGTTGGTGCGCGCCAGCAGGGCCACGGCGATGGCATCGAAGCCGAGGCCGGCGAAAAACTCCGGCTGCAGGTTGAACTGCACGCCGACCACCTGAATGGTGCCGGCGATGCCCGCCAGGGTGCCGCTTATCGCCATGGCCAGCACGATATTGAGGCGTACGTTCATGCCGGCGTAGCGCGCCGCGTTCGGGTTGGCGCCCACCGTGCGCAGCTCAAAGCCCGGCGTCGTGCGATTGAGAAACCAGTCCGTGAACCACACGGTCAGCACCATGATCACCAGACCGAGGTGCAGGTTGTCGCGCACGGCGATGCCGGAGAGGAAGAGGCCGATCGCCAGCACCAGCACGCCCCATAACAGCGGGCGCAGGAGCAGGCGCGGGTTGCCGCGCAAGACATGACGCCGGCGCCACAGCAGCCAAAGCGCCACCAGCAGGCCGGCCAGGACGAACCACTGCGCCCCGATCTGGCTGAAGACCGGCAGGCGCGCTGAGTCGGCGATGTAGGGCGTGCGCGGCAGGCTGGCCGCGGGGTCGCGCAGCAGGCCGGGCGTCTTGATCAGCCAGTCCACGGTGAGGATGGCAATAAAATTGAGCATGATGGTCGTGATGACTTCATGGGCGCCCGTCCAGGCGCGCAGCGCGCCCGGCAGCGCCCCCCACAGAAAGCCGCCCAGCATGCCGCCCAGCAGCACCAGCGCCAGATGCAGGACGCCTGGCAGTTCGCCCAGGGACGGCGTAAAGCCCAGCACCACGGCGACGATGGCGCCGGCGTAGAGCTGGCCCTCGGCACCGATGTTGAAGAGGCCGGCCTTGAAGCCCAGAGCCACCGCCAGGCCGGCGATGACGAAGGGAATCGAACGCACGAACATGCTCTCCAGGTTGGGGATGATGAGCATCAGGACGCGCTGGCCCAGGCGCAGCCAGGCCACTTCCGGCCGGTCATCGGCGGGGTCGTCGGGCGTGTTGGCGCTGTCCTCGTAGATCACGCCCAAAGAGCCCTGCGGCGCCCGGTCGAGCAGCAAACGGTTGCCAGGCCGCCGCACGATCAGATTGCTGGTCAGGGCGTCGACCAGCTCCAGCTCAAGCGCTGCGCGCGCGCTGTCCGCATTCAGCAGTACCTCTTCATCGATGAGGCGCCGCAACAGTGTGAACTGTTCGCTGGCGGCGTCGGCATCGCTGATGCCGGCGCGCTCCAGGGTTTGCAGCGTCCCCAGCAGTTCGCGCGCATCCTCTGTCGTCTCTTCCGCCAGGCGCACGATCAGATCGGCATCCGCGCCCGTCGGCTCCAGCTCAAGCTCGCGCGCCAGCTCCAGTTGGGCCAGCAGGCGCGTCAGCGTGACGATGCCCTCGCTGTTGACCAGACGCATCTGTGCCAGCAGCGCATCGTCATCAATGCCGGCGGCTGCGGGCACGAGTGCCTCCAGCTGAGCGCGCAACTGCGCCAGATCTGCGTCGGGGTCGGCCCAGGTTTCGGCCAGGCGCCGCAGGTCGCCGCGCGACAGCGCATCCAGCTCAGTAAGCAGGGGGCGCATGTCGCTGAGCGTCCCGGCGCCAATGCTGCGGATGGCGGGCAGGCGCGTGCCCAGCTCATCGAATGCCTCGTCTGTGAGCTGGTAGCGTTCCAGCACGTCGGCCCAGGCGCGCAGTTCCTCCACGTCGGCCGCGGCCAGGCGCGCGGTCGCGCGGCCCAGACGACCCAGATCGCGCGCGCTCATGTCCTCCTGCGCCAGCAGCTGCCGCGCCAGCCCAAGGTCCTCATCAGTGACCAGCTCGTTGATGACGATGCCAGTCGCGCCCTCGATGAGCGAGCTGTAGGCCACGCCGGCGATGTGCAGGCCCTTGACCAGGCTACCGCCGGCGCCGGTGAAAATAATGAAAGGAATGCCGATGAGGAAGGCCGTAATGACGGCCATCACCGGCACCATGCCCGGCGAGATACGTGCCCAGGCGCGCAAGGGCGCCGGCATTCTGCGCGCGCTGCGGCCTTCAGTCACCAGGCGTCTCGCCGGCGCGCACGCCCGCCATCAACAGGCCGACCTGTTCGCGCCCGGCCTGTTCCGCCGGCAGGGTGTCGATGATGCGGCCGCTGTAGATGACCGCGACCCGGTCGGCCAGCGAGAGGACTTCATCCAGTTCGGCGGAGACCAGCAGGACGGCAGTGCCCTCGTCGCGCATGCGCACGATCTGGCGGTGAATGAACTCGATCGAGCCGACGTCGAGGCCGCGCGTGGGTTGCGCCACAATGAGCAGGCGGCTGAGGCGCGAGAACTCGCGTGCGACGATGGTCTTCTGCTGGTTGCCACCGGAGAGGCTGCCGAGACGGACATAGATGCCGGGCGTGCGCACGTCATATTCCTCGACGAGGCGCCGCGCGTAGTCGTCCCTGGCGTCATCGTCGGCGAGGATGCCGCGCGCGAAGGGACGCTGCCAGTAGTTTTGCAGCACCAGGTTGTCAACCACCGGGAAGCTGATGACCATGCCGTCCTTTTGACGGTCCTCCGGCACGTGCGCCACGCCTTCCGCGGTGATCTGGCGCGGCGTGTCGTCTGTGACGTCGCGCCCTTCCAGCAGGATGCGTCCGCCGGCGACGCTGCGCAGCCCGCTGATGGCCTCCACCAGCTCGGTCTGGCCGTTGCCCTGCACGCCGGCCACGCCCAGAATCTCGCCGGCGCGCACCTGCAGCGCCAGCCCGTTCACAGCCGACAGGCCGCGATCATCCAGCACACTCAACTGCTCGATGACCAGCACCGGCTCGCCCGGCTGCGCCGCTTCCTTCTCCACCTGCAGGATGACGTCGCGGCCAACCATCATGGAGGCCAGCGACTGCTGCGTGGAGCGCGCCGGTTCCGCATGGCCGGCGACGCGCCCGTCGCGCAGCACCGTGATGTGGTCGCAGATTTCGAGTACTTCCTTCAGCTTGTGCGTGATGAAGATGATGCTCACGCCGCGCTCCTGCAGCGTGCGCATGATGGCGAAGAGGCCCTGCGTCTCCTGCGGCGTCAGCACGGAAGTCGGCTCGTCGAGGATGAGGATGTCGGCCTGGCGATACAACGCCTTGATGATTTCGACGCGCTGTTGCACGCCCACCGGCAGATCCTCGACCAGAGCGTCGGGGTCGAGGGCCAGGCCGTACTGGCCGGAGATTTCGAGGATGCGCGTACGCGCGGACTGGCGGTCGAGGAAGGGTCCGCGCGTGCTCTCGTTGCCCAGCATGATGTTCTCGGTGACCGTGAGCACGGGCACCAGCTGGAAGTGCTGGTGCACCATGCCGATGCCCAGCGCGATGGCGTCGTTGGGGTTGCGGATGTTGACCTCGCTGCCGTTGACGAGGATGTCGCCTTCGTCCGGGCTGTAAAGGCCGTAAATAATGTTCATCAGGGTGGACTTGCCGGCGCCGTTTTCGCCCAGCAGGCCCAGCACCTGGCCCTTGTGCAGCGTCAGGTCGATGTGGTCGTTGGCCAGCACGCCGGGGAAGCGCCGGGTCAGCCCGCGAACCTCTAGTACCGCCGTCGCCTCGCTCACATGCCCCGCCTGGCTCCCCGTCCACCCCACTCTCCGTGCGAGTATAGCCGCTTGCCACGCGCAGGGACAAAACATACGTCTGTGATACGATGGACGGCCGGGCCACGTGGCAGGAGCGCATCATGGACAACACGCCCATCGTACGTATGCAGGTGACCGTTAACGCCACGGCGGAACGGGCCTGGGCAGCGCTGACCGATAGCGACGCGCTGCAAGCCTGGTACGCCGAACACGCGGCGATTGACCTCGATGAGGGCCGTTACGATTTCTGGGGCCAGTACACCGCCGGCACGCCGAATAGAGAAGCCGGACATCACGCCCTGCAGGGCTGTGAACCGGGCCGCTGGCTCGAATATTCCTGGCGCCGCGGCGCGCACGAAACCCTCGTGCGCATCACGCTGCATCCGCGCGGCGAGCGCTGCATCGTGGCGCTGGTACACAGCGCCGGCAGCAAGCGGCACGAAGACGACATCGCGCCCTACAGCTACGCTGATGAGTGGTTCATCGCGCTGGAGAACCTGCGCCGCTGGCTGGACGGCAAGGCGGCGGACATCCGCATCCCCTGGTCACAGAATCTGATCGGCAACATAGAGATCAGCTGCCTGGTGGACGCGCCGGCCAGCCGCGTCTGGGCGGTGCTCTGTGAGGAGCGCGAGCTGGAGCGCTGGATGGCGACGGCGGCGCAGATCGAGCTGCGCGTGGGCGGCGCCTATGAGCTGGGCTGGCCGGGCATGCAGCCCATGCGCATCCTGGAGCTGCAGCCGCTGCGCCTGCTGACCTACAGCATGAGCGACGAAAATGAGCCAGACGCCTTCGTGCGCTGGACGCTGCAGGAAGAAGCGGGCGGAACGCGGCTGTCGCTGCTCAACAGCGGCTACGCGCCCGACGATGACACCTCAGGCCTGCACGTCGGCTGGCGCAACTTCCTCGGCTGGGCGCGCTCCGCGGCCGAATACGGCGCGGACTGGCAGCCGCCGCTGCTGCAACTGTCGCCGACTGCCATCGCCTTCCCGCGGCTGATGATGGAGCTGCAGCATGAGCTGCTGTGGCGGGACTGAAGGCCTTCAGCAGCAGTAGCGAAAACAGCCGGCCACGTGGTCGTTGACCAGGCCGCAGGACTGCATGTACGCGTAGCAGATGGTGGGGCCGACGAAGCGGAAGCCGCGTCGCTTGAGGTCCGCCGCCAGCGCCCGCGACGCGGCCGTCTCGGCAGGAATGTCGGCCATGTCCTGAAAGCAGTTGAGCTGTGGCTCGCTATCCACGAAGCGCCACAGGTAGTGCGCGAAGCTGCCGCATGCGGCCTGCACCTGCAGAAAGGCCTGCGCGTTGCTGACGACGCTGCGAATCTTGGCGCGGTTGCGAATGATGCGCGCGTCGACCAGCAGCGCGGCGATCTTCGCCTCGTCGTAGCGCGCCACGACTTCCGGCTCGAAGTTGTCGAAGAGCTGCTGATAGGCCGCACGCCGCTGCAGGATACTGCTCCAGCTCAGGCCGGCCTGCGCGCCTTCCAGCGAGAGCATCTCGAAGAGCATGCGTTCGTCGTGCACCGGCACGCCCCACTGCTCGTCGTGGTAGGCCTGCATCAGCGGATCGCTGCCGGCCCAGGCGCAGCGCTGCAACGTCATCCAGCCTCGCCCGTGTCGAGCAGGGCCGCCAGCACTTCCTCCAGCGCGGGCATCTCCGGCGCGTCCTTGAAGACAGTGAGGCGCCGGTAGACTTCCGCCGCGCCCTGATGGAAGTCACCAGGCAGACCGGCGCCGGCGAAGGTCGCGCTGATCTCTTCCATCTCGCCGACGAAGCGCCAGGCCTTGGCTGTCACGCCCCGTGTGCGACGCGGGGCCTCCTCGACCAGCGCCATGCCACTGCGCGCCCATTGCTGCTCCAGTTCGTCGCGCACGCCCAGCGCCTCGGCTGTGCCGAGCACCGCGGCCAGCAACGCCGTGGTGCCCTTGGTCCAGCTGGCGAAGACCATTTTCAGCGCGGAAGCCCGGCCCGGCCCGCCAGCGAGGATGCGCGTCTCCAGCGGCCCGGCCGCGAAGAGCGCGGCGGCCTGTTCGGACGCCTCCCCGCTGAGGACCATCCAGGTGGTGCCGGGCTGCCATGCCGGGCCGCCGATGATGCTGCCATCGACGAAAGTCGCGCCGGCGGCCGCCATGTCCGCAGCGATGCGCTCTGCGCGCTGCGGCGCGATGGCGTTGGCGTCCAGGTAGAGCCCGGCGAAGCCCTGCGCCAGGGCGGCGGCGGCGACCGCGGTGGCGGCGTCCGGCGGGCAGACGCTGACCAGCGCGTCGGCTTCCGCGCATAGCGCTGCCAGGTCGGGCACTTCGCGCAGGTTGTGCGCCGCGGCGCGCTCGCGGGTGTCCAGGCTGCGCCCCTGCGTCACCCAGCTAACCTCGTGGCCGCTGTTTTGCATGGTGGCCGCGATCGAGATGCCCATCTCGCCCGGATGCAGGATGCCAGTCTTCACAACATTTTCTCCCCTGTCAATCTTGTGGACAGCATACCCACACGCATGCAGTCAGTCTGAGGCATGGGGTGCCTTGCCGCCTGGCCCAGGCACAAACTCGCCAAGGACGTATTCACCTGACGGTGGTTGAATTCTGCCACCGGCGCTTTCCGGGATGCTTGCGAGTTCCCCGACCTTTACCGATCTGCTGCTGGCATACAAGTCCACGCGAATGAACGGAAAGGGAGCGGACAGCCTCGCGGCAATATCCAGCATCCTTTCCAGCTGCTTTGGAAGGGGATTATCCTCATCTCGTGACGGGTACATCATGGTCAACGGTATTCGCTTCCAGGAGGTATCGTAGAAATTCCTTGTGTGGAGTGTAAAACGATCAGCATCCACCTGGATGAAGGCAGGTGACCCTTCAAAACAGAATATTTTGTAGTCATTCGGCACTGACAGCCCGTCCTCGGAAAAAAATTCCTCAACAAGAACCTTGGGAGACAAATACTTGTAATCCTGTGGTCTGGAAGACCGATAGAGGTTCATGCGCAACCATCTCTTCATCAATTCCCTGTCCAGTGAATTGTCGTTCTCGTAACAAAACTGCGCGTGGCCGCTCAGGTGAGAAGGTTTAACCACGCAGGGGAATTGTTCAAGTTGCAACCTGTTGACGTCATCGTCATTGCGCAGGACCTGTAACGTTTCCAACGTGAATTGCCTGCCGACAACAGCGCTGATGTAATGCTTGGCATATTCCTTGTCAGAAACGAATTGATACAATGGGTCCAGCAGGGTTCCATCTACCTTAAGTCGAAAAAAGAAATCATTCAGTCGACCAGAGTACTTGCCACCCGGCAACCGGCCCTGGGTAACCAGGTAATGCATCCAGGCGTACAAGGCGTCGCCTCTGTTGTTTGCAGGCAACACCTTGCACAGAATTGCCGCCAACTCCTTAGCAATCATTCAGAACTTCCTTACAGTTCAGACAAGGAAAACGGTTCAACTCAACAGTGAATTACGAGGAAGAATTAATCTCTTTCCATTTCGTGAATTGTAACTGCTGGCAAGACTGGAAAGCAATCTCGATTCCTGACACGTCCTGCTTACACTGGAGAAAAGTGTTATGGATTTTGTAACGAGGGCCCGGCGCAGCCCGTAGTGCCTGACACAGGCGCCTTCGCCGACGCCTGACCCTCAGGGAGAATTCACGCCATGCGCATCATCGTCCACACCGGCAAGGGCGGCACCGGCAAGACCAGCATCTCCGCCGCCACCGCGCTGCGTTGCGCGGAAGCCGGCCTGAAGACGCTCGTCATCAGCACCGATACGGCCCACAGCCTGGCCGACTCCTTCGAGCGCGACATCGGCCCGGAGCCCGTTGCCATCTGCGACAATCTTTGGGCCCAGGAAGTCGACGTGCGCCACTCGATGGACAAGTACTGGGGCGACATCCAGCAGCGCCTGTTGCGCATGTTCCGCCACCAGGAGCTGGAGGAACTGGTCGCCGGCGAGGTGACCATCCTGCCCGGCCTGGAAGAGGGCGCGCATCTGCTGTGGATCAATCACTATTACGAACAGGACGACTACGATGTGCTCATTGTGGACGCCGCCCCCACCGCCGAGACGCTGCGCCTGCTCAGCCTGCCGGACGTCACGCGCTGGTGGTTCACGCGCATCCTGACGCTGGCACGCGGCGCCAACCGCGTGCTGGGGCCGCTGAACAAGGCCCTCGGCAAGGGCGACAGCCACGCCGACGGCGACGCCATCGAGCAGCTCGAGTTGCTCTTCAGGACGCTGAACCGCGTGCGCGAGCTGCTGGCCGACCCGCAGATCAGCAGCATGCGCCTGGTCGTCAACCCGGAGCGCATGGTCATCCGCGAGACGCAGCGCACCTGGACCTGCCTCAACCTCTACGGCTACGCCGTGGACGCTATCCTCTGCAACCGCGTCCTGCCCGAGGAAGTGCGCGACCCCTGGTTCGCACAGGCGAAGGAACGCCAGGCGGAAAACCTGGAGCTGATTCGTGAGGCCTTTGGTGAACTGCCGCTGCTGACCGCGCCCCTGCTGGGGCTGGAACCGGGCGGCCTGGATGCCCTGCGGCAACTGGGCAACGCGCTTTACGGGGAACGCAACCCGGCGGAGCGCCTGTTCGCGGGCGAGACACATCGCATCAGCAGCGCGCCCGACGGCGGCTATCTGCTGACGGTGCCCCTGCCCTTCGCGCGCAGCGACGACCTTGACCTATACCGCTCACGCGACGAACTGACGCTGCGGGTGGGTCGCTGGCGCCGCAACTTCGTGCTGCCCTACGCGCTGGCCGGGCTGGAGATTGAGGGCGCGCGCTTCGAAAACGCCTGTCTGAACATTCACTTCCGCGCTGCTGACGCAAGCCCCGCCGCGCCCTGAAGCAGCGTCAGTCCGGGCTGACGCGGACGCGCAGGCGCATGCCGCCCTTGCGTTTGGGCTTTTCGGGCGGCGCAGCCGGCTCATCACTGGCGGCAGCTTCCTGGCCACAGAGGCCGGCCTCCTTGCATTCGGCGGCCATCCCGGCGAAATTCCCGATGAGCAAACGGAAGCCCGCCAGGCTGGTAGCACCGGCGTCCTTGATGTGGCGCTCAAACTCCGGCGTGCCCAACTTTTCGCAGGCCCTGCTGGCCGCTGCCAGCGCCCGCTGCTGACTGTCGAGGAAGTCGACCAGGGTTGCCTTCGCCTCCGCTTTCATTTCCGCTTCCAGCGCGGCCTTCTCCTGTTCGTTCATGCTGCGCCCCGTTTCTTCATGGTCGGCATAAATGGATAAACGTCTCGCTGTGTTGGGTCTACGCGCGGCGCGGCACCAGGGTTCAATATCCGCGGTCGCGGTCGTAGAGGTTGAGCAATGGCTCGTTATGCAGGTAGCGGCGCAGGTTCTCGCTGAAGAGCGCCGCGGCCTTTTCATGATACTGTCGCATGTTGCCGGCGATATGCGGCGTGATGATCACGTTGTCCAGGCCCCACAGCGGGCTTGAGCCAGGTAGCGGCTCCTCCTCAAAGACGTCCAGCGCGGCCCCGCCGATGCGCTCCGCGGCCAGCGCGGTAATGAGCGCGGCCTCATCGACAATGGCGCCGCGCGAGACGTTGATGAGCACGGCGTTGGGCTTCATGGCCTCCAGCATGGCCGCGTCAACCAGATGTTGCGTGCCGACGGTGAGCGGCAAGGTCAGGGCAACGAAATCGCAGACGGCCAGCATCGAGGCCAGCGCCTGCGGCGGATAGAGTCGCGTCGGGATTTCGGCCTGTGGATCGCCGAGTCCCTGTTCCATATAGCGTTCCACAGTGGCATTGCGTTCCGCAGTGGCGGACTGACGCAGGTCGCGGCGCATGGCAACCACCGTCACGCCGAGGCAGTCCGCCAGGCGCGCCAGCTCGCGGCCGATGCTGCCATAGCCAACGATGCCCAGGGTCTGGCCGCGCAGCGTGTCTGACGTGCGGCCCGAGCGATCCCATTCGGCGGCTGCCTGGCGGCGCAGGAAATGCGGCAGGCGGCAGGCGAAGGCCAGCATCATGGCGAGGCAATGCTCGGCGATGGGCGTGGCGTGAATGCCGTTGGCCGTGGTGATGGCGACGTCCTCGGCGGCGAGGATGGGCTTGCCGAGCAGGTGATTAATGCCGGCGCTGTGCAGCTGAATCCAGCGCAGGCGCGGCGCCTGTTCCGGCAGCGGGATGAGGCGCGAGGCGTAGAGGACTTCCGTATCGGCCCAGACGCTGGCGGGCACCTGCGGGAAGTGGCGTTCCACATGCAGGCGCGGCGCGAGCGCGGCCAGGCTCTCGACGAGCGCGTCCGCAAAATCCATCGCCACCACGACCTGGATGCGTTCTTCGGCCATCCCGCTCTCCCGCTGCTTCTGTCGAAAACCCGCCATGCTATAGTAGGATGTCCGGCGGCGCCCTGCAAGCGCCCGCCCCGCGCCACAGGGCACGAGGTCCGCCCATGACACAGCCCGCGCCCGTGAGCGCGCTCAGCAATCGACAAATCCTGCGCGCCGCCCTGGTGGTGCTTTTGGGCTTCGTCGCCAGCGGCCTGCTGGGCGTGTTGCGCACGGCCATCATCTCCGCGACCTTCGGGGCAGGCGCGGCGCTGGATGCCTTTTTCCGCGCGCAGCTGCTGCCGGAGTTGATCTTTGTGATGGTGGCGGGCGGCGCACTGGGTTCCTCCTTCATCCCGGTCTACGCGCGGCTGCGCGCGCAGGACGAAGCGGCCGCCTGGCGCCTGGCCAGCGCCTCCATGACGCTTTCGGCGCTGGCAGCGGGGGTGCTGGGCGCGCTCGTTTTTCTGCTGGCGCCGCTCATCACGCGCTTCATCCTGGCGCCGGCTGCGGCGCCTGAATTGCAGACACTGACCACGGACCTGATGCGCGCCATGATGCTGACGCCGCTGGTCTTCAGCGTCAGCGGCCTGCTGATGGGCCTGCTGCACGCGCACCAGCGCTTCCTGCTGCCATCGATCGCCATCAGCATGAACAACGTCGGCCTGATGATCGGCGCGCTGCTGATCGCCCCGGCGCTGTCGGCGGCCGCGGGCGCCGCCCAGGTGGGGAACGCCAACGTCCACGGCCTGGCCTGGGGCGCCGTGCTCAGCGCGCTGCTGCATCTGCTGGTGCAGTTGCCCGGCCTGCGCGGACTGGGGGCGCAGTTGCGGCCGCTGCCGGACTGGCGCAACCCCGCCGTACGCAACGTGCTGCGGTTGATGGGGCCGCGCGTGCTGGGGCTGGCCGTGGCGCGCGTCAACTTTCTCGTCAACGCGGCCTTCACGTCTGCCATGGTCGTCGGCAGCATCACTGCCCTGACGACCGCCTTCACGCTGCTCTTCTTCGCACTGGGCATCATCGGCCAGAGCCTCGGCTCGGCGCTCTTCCCCACGCTGGCGGCCCTGGCGGCGGATAACGACCTCGCCGGCTTTCGCGCGCGCCTGGTCAGCGGTCTGCGCAGCGCGCTCTTCCTCGCCTTCCCGGCCACGATCATGCTGATCCTGCTGGGCGAGCCGCTCGTCACCACGCTGTTCGAACGCGGCGAGTGGCGGGCCGAGAGCAGCGCGGCGACGGCCTGGGCGCTGGCTTTCTACGCCACCGGCATGGCCGGCTACGTCGTGCTGGAGTTGCTCTCACGCGCCTTCTACGCGCTGGAGGACACCCGCACGCCGGTGACCATCGGCGTGGCCGCGCTGCTGGCCAACATTCTGCTCAGCCTGCTCTTCATCCGCGTCCTCGGCGAGCCAGACAATCTCGCGCGCGGACCTTTCGCCGGTCTCGCGCTGGCCAACGCGCTCACCACCAACCTGGAGGCGCTGCTGCTGTGGTGGCTGCTGCGGCGTCGCCTCGGAGATCTTGAAGAACGGGCCATCCTGCGCAGCGCGCCGGCGCTGCTGCTGGCCACGGCGGGCCTGGGCGCCGTGCTGTGGCTGCTGCAGCCGCTGCCGCCGTTGTGGCAGCTGGTCGGCGGCGGCGCGCTCGGCCTGGCGGTCTTTCTCGGCCTGGGGATCCTGCTCGGGCTAGAGGAAGCGCGCGCCCTGCCACGGCTGATGCTCGCGCAGTTGCGGCGCTGAGCCTTCAGTCCGGCAGCGCGACGTCGCCGTCTTCTTCGGCTGCCTCCGCGGCCAGCTGACGGACGCGCAGTTCCGCCTTGTCCAGCAGCGACTGGCAGTGCGCGGCCAGTTGGCGCCCCTGCTCGAAGAGCGCGACGGACTCATCCAGCGTCAGTTCACCGCGCTCGAGGCGTTCAAGGATGCTCTCGAGCTCGGCCCAGGCCTCCTCAAAAGAGCGTTCTGCGATAGCGCTCATGGCTCTCCCTGTCCTCTACGCGCAGTGGCAGTTCGCCATCGCGCAGCTGCGCCAGCAGGGCGTCGCCGACGCCCGCCTCGTCCACGCTGGTCACGCGCGCGCCATCCTGAACTTTCGTCAACAGGGCGTAGCCGCGCTGCAGGATGGCCTGGGGATCGGCTGCGCCGAGGGCCGCCGTCCCTTCGGCGAGGCGCGCCGCCAGCACACTGTGCGCTGTGTGCCAGGCGCGCTGCAACCGCAGCTCCTGGTCATCAAGGCGTTGCCGCAGCGTCGCCAGTTCGCGCAGCGGCGACAGATGCATGAGGCTGCGGCGGCTGGCCTCCAGCCGGTCCGCCAGCAGCGCCAGGCGCGCGCGCTGCAAGGCCTCCAGCCGGGCCTGCGCGCCAATGAGTTGCTGCTGCACCTCGCCGAGGTCCGGCGTGATCAACTCGGCAGCGGCCGAAGGCGTCGGCGCGCGCAAATCTGCCACGAAGTCCGCGATGCTGAAATCCGTCTCATGGCCGACGCCGCTGACAACCGGCAGACGGCTGGCGGCGATGGCACGCGCCAGGGCCTCGTCGTTGAAGGCCCACAGGTCCTCGATGCTGCCGCCGCCGCGAATCAGCAGGATGACGTCGACCTCCGCGCGGGCGTTAAGGCGCGCCAGCGCGGCCCGTAGCTGCGCCGGCGCGTCCATGCCCTGCACGGCGGCCGGGCTGAGCCAGACCTGCGCCAGCGGAAAGCGGCGGCGCAGCACGTTGCAGACGTCCTGAAAGGCGGCGGCCTGGGGCGAGGTCACTACGCCGATAATGCGCGGGAAGGCCGGCAGCGGCCGTTTGCGGGCCTCGTCGAAGAGACCTTCCGCCTCCAGCGCGCGCTTCAACTGCTCGAACTGCGCGTAGAGCTCGCCCACGCCCAGGGGCCGCAGCTGTGCCGCGTAGAGCTGATACTCGCCGCGTGGCTCGTAGAGGCCGATGTGCCCCAGCGCCTGCACCGCGTCGCCCTCCTGCGGCACGAAGCGCTGACGACCCGCGGCGGAACGCCACATGACGCAGCGCAGGCTGGCGTTGGCGTCCTTGAGCGTGAAGTACCAGTGGCCGGAGCGGGCGCGCGTCATATTGGAGATCTCGCCGCTGACGGCGACATCCTGCAGGCTTTCGTCGCCCTCGAGCAGGGCGCGGATGCGGGCCGTCAACTCGGCCACGGTCCAGGACCAGGTCATGGCATTCTCCAGCCGGACAGGATTGCGCAGTATACCCCGCGGCCCTATAATCCGGCAGACCGGGGGCAGCGACGGAAGTACAGAGCAATGGCCTGGCTGACCGTCGCGAGCAGATGCCACCCCCGGGTCCGGTACGTGCGGTCGGTGAGCGGGCATCAAAAGGATTGCGGGGAGCAATGCAATGGCCTATCTGACCGTCAGCGAGCGTGAGGCGCTGCAACGTGAGTTGGAGCAACTGAGCTTCGGACGCGCCAACGGCCGGCTGAAGCGCATGGACCCCATGGGCCGCATCGCCTATTACCGCAACGCCCAGCGCACCGGCCAGTGGGCCACGCGCCACATCCTGGCCGGCATCGGCACGCAGGTCACGCTGGTTGAGGTCAACCTGGCGCGCGCAACCGACAGGCCCGCGCGCGTCCGCAACGAATACACCCTGGCCGAGGTCATCGTGGAAGCGACGGCCGACAACCGCAACTGAGAAACACGGACAGCCCCATGCTCACCACTATTTCCCGCAAGCACGACCTGACTATGACGCAACGGCTGCTGGCCATCGCCGCGCTGACGGCGTTGACGGCCATCGGCGCGCGCATCACCATCCCGCTCGAGCCGGTACCCTTCACCTTCCAGGTGCTCGCCGTGCTGCTGGCCGGCATGCTGCTCGGCGCGCGCGACGGGGCGCTAAGCCAGCTGGCCTATGTCGGCCTCGTCGCGCTGAACCTGCCGCTGGATGCCCGCGCGCTGGGCGCGGCCGCCCTGGCCGGGCCCACGGCCGGCTATATCTACGGCTTCGTGCCCATGGCATTTGTTGCTGGCTGGCTCGTTGAGCGGGGTGCGGAACGCGCCTGGCAGCGCTGGCTGGCCGGCGCGGCCGGTGTGGCCGTTCTCTATCTCTGCGGCGTTGCTGGCCTGATGGCCAGCACGGGGTTGGATCTCAGCGCAGCCTGGGCGGCCGGGGCGGCGCCCTTCATCGTCTTCGACCTGGTCAAGGCGGCGCTGGCGGCGACCCTGTTGTACGCCGGTCGGCGCATGATCCTGCCTGGCTAAGCCGGAGCTACAACTTCTCCAGATCTTCTTCCGTCAGCGTCAGGCCGAGGATGTTGTAGCCGGCGTCGACGTGTACCACCTCGCCGGTTACGGCGCTGCCCAGCTCCGAGGAAAGCCAGAGCGCGGTGTTGCCGACGTCGTCCGCAGAAACCGTGCGGCGCAGCGGCGCGGCCTGTTCTGAATAGCGCAACATCGTGCGGAAACCGGGCACGCCGGCGGCGGCCAGGGTCTTGATGGGGCCGGCGCTGATGGCGTTGACGCGGATGCCCTGCGGGCCGAGGTCGCTGGCCAGATAGCGCGTGATGTTCTCCAGCGCCGCCTTGGCGACGGCCATCACGTGGTAGCGCGGCATCACCTTCTCGGAGGCGAAGTAGGTCATGCTGAGCATGCTGCCGCCCTCGCTCATGAGTGGCGCGGCGCGTTTTGCCATGGCGATCAGGCTGTAGGCGCTGATGTCCAGCGCCATGCTGAAGCCGGCGCGCGAGATGTCGATGAAGCGGCCGCCGAGGTCCTCGCGGTTGGCGTAGGCCACGGAATGCACGAGCGTGTCGATGCGACCGTAGCGCTCGCGTACCTTGTCGAAGACCTCATCGAGCTGCTCGTCACTGGTGACGTCGCAGACTTCCACGAAGTCGCAATCGACCTGCTGTGCCAGCGGCCGTACGCGCTTCTCGAGCATGGCGCCGGCGTAGCTGAGCGCGATGGTCGCGCCCTCCTCGTGGAGCCTGCGGGCGATGCCCCAGCCGATGGAGTTGCGGTTGGCCACGCCGAAGACCAGCACGACCTTGCCGTCCATCAAACCCATGTGTGTTCTCCGCATGTCCGCTGACGGGCGCTCATGGTAGCACGGGGGCGGAGACTGCGCCATGCCATGGCATACAGGCTTGTAATCAAGAAACGCTGCTACAGCTCCTTGTCAACTTGACCAGGCGACCTGCTGTTTGCGGCGGCGTTGGGCTGAGCGAAGCGACACCAGTTCATGACTATTCATTGCATATAATAATTCCGCCTTTACTATCGCCAACGTGCTGACGGCGAAGGTTATGTCGTGCCCGCCGTCGCAAACCCGGGGACAGGGATTCCCGGTGCCATAGCAACACCAGAGAACGAGAACAGGGTGGAGCCGCCCTGTTTTTGTTTGTGTAAGGGGAATTGATTGATGAAACTGACTGACTTGCGCTGGCTGACTTTGTCCATTCTCTTGCTGCTGCTGCTTACGCTGCCCGGCACAGCGGCCCAGGATGAAGGCCTGCCTGCGCCCGTGCTGGACGTTTCAGGAGCCACGGTTTCCTGGGGAGCGATCGAGGGCGCCAGCGAGTACATTCTGATCTGGTACCGGGATTACGACGTGGAGGACTACATGTCGCTGCCGGGCACGACAACCAGCTTCACCTTCACCGGGCTTGAGGCGGGCGTGGCCTTCCGGGTCGAATTGCTGGCAACCGGGGACGCGGGGGCCAGCGACTGGAGCAATCCGGTGACCGTGACCCTGCCGCTGCCGACGGCAACGCCCACCAACACGGCCACAGCGACACCCACACCCACAAATACCCTGACACCCACGCCCACGCCCACGAATACCCTGACGCCCACACCCACGAATACCCTGACACCTACACCCACAGCGACGCCCACCAACACGCCAACGCCGACGCCGACCTTCACCCATACGCCAACGCCGACCGCCACACCCACCTACACCCCGTCACCGACGGCCACGCCGCAGACGCTGGCCGTCCCCGCCAACGTGGCCGCGGATGCCAGCCACCGCCTGTCGTGGAACGCCGTCGCCAACGCCTCCGGCTATCTTGTCGTCTGGAAGAGCTACGTCGTCAGTGAGGACGAGACCGTGGCCCGCAGTGCCCCGCGCAGCATCGCGGATCTGCCGGATACCTGGGACGGCAGCGCCGATGCCGGCGCCTCCGCCATCAGTTTCGTCATCCCCCAACCCCCTGCCGGCAAGGGTTACGTCGCCGCCGTCATGGCCCGTGGTGACGGCGAGAGATACGTCGACAGCACTTTCAGCCAGGCCGTCAACATGGCCGATCGTCTGTTTCTTGATAAACTGCCGCCCCCCTCCCTTACCGTCAGCGGCATCACCGTCACCTGGACCAGGGTCCCGCGCGCTGCCGGTTACGTGCTCCAGAAACTCTGGCTGCCTGACGCGCCCAAGATCAGCCTGCCGCCAGCGCCCCGCAGCTACTCGTTTGAGCCCGACCGGCTCATCCCCGGCAACCTGTACCGGTTCAGGATTGGAACCCTGGGCAATCCTGCCCAGGGTACCATCGGCTCTGGCTGGAGCGACGCCGTCATCGTCGACATCCCGCTCTCGGTGACGCCCACCTTCACGCCCTCGCCCACCAACACCCCCTCCAACACGCCGACGCCGACAGCGACGTATACGCCAACGCCGACAGCGACCCCGACCAATACAGCCACGCCAACGAACACCCCGACCAACACCCCGACGCCGACACCAACCAATACCCCCACGCCGACGGTCACGCCATCACCCACCAACACCCCCCTGCCGCGCCTCGATCGACCCCTCTTCACCGATTGCAAGAGCGGCGACGGCAGCTCGAGCCAGAACCCCTGTCTGCACTACGCCTTCGTGGCCATCTGGGATGCCGTGCCGCAGGCCCAGGGTTATCGGATCGCCTGGGATTCAGGCCAGGAGAGCGGCAGCGTGGAATCGCCCAATACCTACCACCTGTTCTGGAACCTGGTCCCGGGCCGCGTCTACAGCTTCACCGTGACGGCCCTCGGTGACAACTCAGGCTTCCGCGACAGCCTGCCCTCACACGGCCGCATCACCAATATTCCGGCCACACCGCAACCCCTGCCCGCGCCCGCCAACGTCACGGGTGACGGCCTCACCATCTCCTGGGACCCCGTCTCCGGCGCCTCCGGCTACGCCCTTGAAGCGCGCCACTTCCGCATCCGCAACCAGGGTGACGGCGGCTTCGGCTGGTCCGACGGGCCTTCCACCAGCGTCGGCGCCAGCGCCACCAGTTACACCTTCGCCAACGCCGGCACCGGCGGCCATTACAGCGTTGCGGTCTCGGCCGTCGGGGATGGCAGAAATTACATCATGGACAACCCTGCCAGCGATGCCGTGACCCTGCCGCAGACGCGCCTCGCCGCCCCCGCCAACCTGCGCGCCGATGGCGATCGCATCCGCTGGGATGCCGTCAGTGGCGCCGGCGGCTACCGCGTCGTGGTCATCACCGGCACCGGGGATCCCGTCATCACCGTCAATTCCGGCCTGCTGTCAGCCGCGACGACTGACTACCGCCCCGGCGGCCTCCAGGCCCTGGTGGCGCATCGCGTGGCGGTCATCGCGCTGGGCAACGGTTCCACCTCCCTCAGCAGCGACTGGACCGACGCCGAAATCTCCTTCACCCCGCCAGAGCGTGATGACGATGACGATGATGATGATGATGATGATGACGGGACAAGGCCGATTGACCCGCCGACAGTGGACCCGCCGACGGTGGTGCCGGTACCACCTCCTATAGGCAAAGATACGCGCAATTCAGCATAAGGGAATCCGGATTCACTGGAGTCTGTCACAGATATCGACGTTATTGCTATCGGACCTGCCAGGAAGGTAGGGGATGTTGGGATTACGGCCAGGATTGTGGAGAGTATACGTTCATCGATACGGTGTTATGCTGAGGCGCAGGGCATATGGCAGGATTCAGCTTATCCGGGAGTCTCTCCCTCCAATGACGAGACAAAATCAGGGTGAGGCCCGCTACCCCTTCAACCGCTGCAGCACCGCGGCGCCCCATCTCCGCCGTTGAAGCGCGGCCGCCCAGGTCGCGCGTGTGGACACTGTCCGCATTGTTTGGCGCGGCGCACGGCGCTCCCTGCAGGCGGTTTCATGCGCACGGGGGGCTCGTCGAATGCGCCAAGCCCCCTCGTGGACAGGATAACCTGATGCTGCTGATCTCCGACTACAACACCCGCGCGCAGTCTTTCTATCTCCGCTGCGTCTATATCCAGGCCGGCGTGCTGACGGACTATGTCTTGCCCGGCGTCGACGAACTGCTCTTCTGGAAGCGCCTGTGACGAGATAGCCCCACTCGCAGGGCCCCTGCGCCTGCAGCTGCGTTGTTCGAACGGTGAGCTACTCGACCTGGACGATTGCACGCTTCCCTAACGAGAGGAAGACATGAGCGAGATCTGGAGCCCGCAACGGGCCAATGACTGGTACGCGCGCGTCAGCCCGATCGTCGGCTGCAACTATTTGCCGCGCACGGCGGTCAACTCCACCGACATGTGGCAGGCGCAGAGCTTTGATCCCGACACCATCGATGAGGAACTGGGCTGGGCCGCCGCCGCCGGCTACAACAGCCTGCGCATCTTCGTGCAGTGCCTCGTCTGGCTGCACGATCCCGATGGCCTGCTGCAGCGCATGGATCGTCTCCTGTCCATCGCCGCGGGCCACGGCATCACGGCGACCTTCATCCTCTTTGACTACTGCGCCTTCGCCGGCCGCGAGCCTTACCTGGGGGTGCAGGATGACCCGAAGCCCGGCGTGCACAACAGCGGCTGGACGCCCAGCCCAGGCCTCAAGCTGGTGGAAGACCGGGGCGTCTGGCCGCAACTGGAAGCCTACGCGCGCGCCATCGTCGGCGCCTTCGGCCAGGACGAGCGCGTGCTCTGCTGGGACCTTTACAACGAGCCGGGCAACAGCGACCTGGGCGAGCGCAGCACCCCGCTGGTGGAAGCGGCCTTTGCCTGGGCGCGCATGGAAGGCCCGCAGCAGCCGCTGACGACCTCGGTGTGGCGCGGCAACCGCGAGTCGAAGTTCCAGGACCCCATGTCGCAGGTGATCTTCACTGCCTCGGACGTGATTTCGTATCACTACTATGAGCTGCAAGGCTTAGATGCGATCCTGGCGCAGTGCAAGTCATACGGCCGCCCGGTGATCTGCACCGAATGGCTGCACCGCCCCTTCGGGCAGACGGTGCAGGCAGCGCTTCCGATCTTCGCGCGCGAACACGTCGGCTGGTACCAGTGGGGCCTCGTGGCCGGACGCACGCAGACCTACCTCGACTGGCGCCGCGAGCGCAACAAGACGCCCCTGGGTCGCTGGCAGCATGATGTCTTCCATCCCGACGGACGGGCCTACGACGAGGCCGAGATCGCGCTGATTCGGGAGTTCGCCTTTGAGTGAGGCGGAGGCTTCAGTCGAGCGTACCGGCCTTGGCCAGCACCTGCTCGGGGGCATGTTGCAACTGCAGTTCACGCGCGCCGACGCGGCTGAGTGCGTAGAGCGCCACTGCCAGCCCGGCCACCTCGATGAGGAAGACCGCCGCGTAGGCCAGCTGCAGGCCGGCGCCGGTGAGCAGCGCCAGGTCGCGCAGCACGCCGCCGCCGGATACGCCCGCGCCGCGCGCCAGGGTGACCACCAGAGTCCAGAAGCCGAGGAAGGTGCCGGCGCGCCCGGCGGGGCTCATGTCCATCATCAGGCCCAGCGTGCCGATGTTCCACAGTCCCAGGCCCAGGCCCAGCAGCAGCAGGCCAGGCGTGATGAGGTGGCGCAGGCCGCCGAGTGAGGCGATGGCGAAGAGCGCGAAGGTGGCGATCAGCAGCAGCACGCCGCCTGCCGCCATGCGCGTGTTGTTGAGCGCCCTGAAGCGGCGCGACAGCATGAGGGCAAGCAGCGAACCCACGATCGACATGCCGCCCCACCAGGCAGCAAAGCGCGTCGTCTCCTCAACGCTCATCCCGAAGACCTCGGCGCCGAAAGGCTCCAGCACCAGGTCCTGGACGAAGGCGAAAGCCATCGAGAGACTCAGGTAAAAGAGGAACCAGCGCGTGCGCGGCTGCTGCCAGGCAAAGCGCAGGTCGGCGCGAAAGGAAGTCTCTGCGGCAGGCGTCTTCCTGACACCGCGATGCCGCTTCTCCTCACCGAGCAGCGCGAAGAACCAGAGGCCGCCCAGCACCAGCGCCGCCACGACGAAGACCTGCGCCAGGCGCCCGGGATCAAGGCTGCCACCCCCTGCATCATCAGAGGGCAACATGATCGAAAATAGAATGCCGCCAAGGGTGAAGCCCAGCAGCAGGAAGGTCCATACCAGACCGACGGCGCGGCCGCGTTGTTCGGCACGGGCGCGATCATGGAGCAGGGCCAGAAAGGTGCTGCCGGAGACAGCAACGCCGAAGCTAAAGAGCAGCAGCGATACTGTGATGACCAGCCAGAGCAGGGCCGGGTTATCGCTGCCGCGGGCCAGCGTGGCCGTCGCCAGACCCAGACCGAACAGGCTGAGCGCCATCAGCGCGCGCCCGACCCAGATCCAGGTCAGACGCCGGTAGCCGCCCAGCAGATGCGCATCCGACATGCGCCCGGCCCACAGGCCCAGCGGCGCCAGAAAGTAGCGCAGGCCCAGCAGCAGGCCGATCGGCGTGGCGCTGTAGCCCAGGTCACTGATCATGACGCGATTCCACAGGCCGGTGGTCAACACGTCCGCCATGCCCGAGCCCAGGTGGAAGAGGCCGTACTTCAGGTTGCGTGCGAGGGAGAGACCCATGCGTCCTTCACAGGGTTACTTGTGCAAAATAGTACAAAATGGCCAGTGCCATGTCAAGCCTGGTCGCCTGGCGCGCGCCGCCCGCGCAACTCCTCAAAAGGCCCGCAACCGGACGCAACAGCCTGACGGATTTGCTCGACGGCCTGCAGGACGGCCGCGTGCTCCTGCGCGGACAGGCTCAGCCCGGCAAACTCGTCCTCGTCCAGCAGTTGCAAGGCGCCATCCGGACCGACGAAGACGTCCAGCGCGAGGTCATCGGCACTGACGCACTGTTCCCCGAGCTGCGCCGGACGCGTGAGGTTGCAATACCAGCCCTTCAGCGCCCCGTTGGCGCCGTTCTCAATGCGGAACACGTTGTACCAGCGCTCGCTGTAGAACCACTCGGTGAAAATGTCGCCGCGCCTGAAGGTCACGCAGCCGAACTCAACGTCATCAAACTCGAAGATCGCGCGCAGGCAGAGGACGTCGACGTCGCGCTGCAGCACTTCGCCCTCATAGCGAAACACTTCGCGCCCCGCGTGGTCGCACTTGAGCACCAGAATGTCGTTCATGCGCGCCCCTGTGTGTGCACGATGAGCAGCAGACCTTCAGTAAAGCGCAGGCTGGCCCGCGCCCCGGTCAACAGGTTGCTGATGCCGCGCGCCGGGCCGGGCAGCAAGGCTTCATCGCGCAGTTCCCAGCGCAGACCTTCACTTACGATGCCGCGCACTGGGCCGTGCAGGGGCAGCAGGGAGATCGTGTCGCCGCTCGAGCCGGTCACTTCGTGCGCGCCCGGGCGCAGCAACCACGCCCGTTGCTTGCCGTCGAGCAACTGCACGTCGCAGTCCCGCAGCTGCGGCAGCGCCAGCAGCGACACATTCGCCAGGGTCTGGTCGAGCCGGCCGCCCAGCGCGCCGAAGACGCGAAGACAGCGAATACCCTGGCTCATCGCCCACTTCAGCGCCAGTTCGAGATCAGTTTCGTCTTTGTCGGGCGGATGCCGCAGCAGCTGCGCGCCGGCTTCCTCCAGCTCCTTCAGCAGTTGCGCGTCGATCGAGTCCATGTCGCCGATGACGACGTCGACGACGAGGCCGCAACTGCGCGCCAGGCGGGCGCCACCGTCCGCCGCGATGACCAGCGCCTGCGGCATTTCGGCGCGGGTCTGCCGCAGCAGCGGCCCGGCGGCGAGCCTGCCGTTGGCAAAGATCAGCGCCTGTGTTTGTCCGGTCATCGTCCCCTGTCGCCTGCCTGCGCAAGCCTGGCTACGGTACACTGCTGCATTCGCGCTGGCAAGGGAGGGGGCAAGGCATGCTCCGACGTTTTGCAGGACTCATTGGCCTGACCCTGTTGCTGGCCGCGCTGCCGCTGGCCGGCATCAACGCGCAGGCGGAAGACGCGCCGGAAGACCTGGTCGCCATCAATCCGCTGACCGGGCTGCCCGCGACCGAGCCGGAATATCTGCTGCGCAACCCGGTGATCGCCAAGGTGTCCAACGCGCCGGCCATAGTGCGGCCACAAGATGGCCTCGAAGCGGCCGACCTCGTCTTCGAGCACTACGCGGAGGGCGGCCTGACGCGCTTCTCGGCCATCTATTACGGGCAGCGGCCGCAGCGCGTCGGCTCGATCCGCAGCGCGCGCCTCATCGACCTCGAGCTGCTGCCGATGTTGCAGGGGCTGCTGGCCTGGTCCGGCGCCAGCATCGGCGTGGAGGCGTTGCTAAACGCCAGCGCGCACCCCGAACGCCTCTACAAGGGTGTGCTCTATAACTGGCCCCTGTACTGGCGCGACACAGACATTCCGTCGCCGCACAACCTCTTCGTCAGCGTGGCCGCGCTGGGCGACCTGGCAGTCCGTGAAGGCGTTAACATCGCGCCCGACCTGCAGGGCCTGGTCTTCCAGACGGAGCCGCCCGCCGGCGACGGCGGCCCGGCCCTGAGCATCGACCTGCGCTATCTGGCAGCCCAGGTGCGCTGGGAATACGACGCGGACTCGGGCCACTACCTGCGTTACGCGGACGGCGAGCCGCATCACGACGCCAGCACCGGCCGACAGTTGCGGGCGGCAAATGTGATCGTGCTCTACGCGGAACACCGCTTCAGCGACATCGTCGAGAGCGTGTGGCAGGGTGTCACGCACTACAGCATCGAGATCGACCTGTCCTCCGGCGGCGAGGCCTTGCTCCTGCGCGACGGCCGGCACTACGCCATGCGCTGGCAGCGCCCGCAGCCTTCCGCCCTGCTGCAATTCAGCGACCTCAACGGCGAGCCGCTGGCCTTGAAGCCGGGCAACTCCTGGCTGCAGGTCATGCGGCCGCCCGCGCAACAGGTTGGCGTGGAGCGTGTGACGGTCCACGCCGAGGGCGAGTGAGCCGCGGGTGAGAGTCGCTGGCGCCGGCGCGGCCCCGCCACTACACTGGCGGCTCGCGCGGGGAGCAGGCGAAGAGGAGCGCCGATGAGTTCAGCCAGACGAGTGCTGCAGGTCAGTCTCGCGCTGCTGTTGCTGCTGCTTGCCGGCGGACCGACGCTGGCGCAGGAGAGCGGGACGCGCGATCCCCTGGCGCTGGCGCGGCGGCTCGGCGGGCTGACGGGCGAGGTACCCCTTTCGCCCCTGACGCCACGTTACCAGGCGGGAGCGCGCGAAACCTTTTACGTCAGCCGCCCCGACGCCAATGAGCCGCAGCGCATACAGGCCACCCTGGTCGCCGCCAGCGACTCTCTCTACCTGTGGGTTGAGGAGGGCCTGAACTATGACGCGCAAGGCCTGGGCGAGATGGCCGGCGAGCTTGAGCGCATCCTGCTGACGCAACGCCTGCGCACCATTCATGGCGACCCGACCCTGTTGCCAGGCTTCGGCCCGGTCGCCGAGCCCAACAGCCTGCTGAGCCTGCCCGACGTCGACGATGACCCACACCTGTTCCTGCTCTACGCCAACGGCACCGCGATCGAGGCGGCGGGCCTGCCCCAGGCCGACCTGCTGCCGGTGACGCTCGTGCCCGGCGGCTTTAGTAATCAGCGCGAGTTGCTGCTGCTGGACGCGACGGCCCTGGTCAACGAGCCCTTGCATTCCCCCGCCTGGCTCACGCTCATCTCTGCGGCCCACTTCGAGTTCCTCTCGCAAACGCACGCCCCGCAACAGTCGCTGTGGTTGCGGCGCGCGCTGGCGAACTACGTCCCGGCACGGCTGATGAACATGCAACCGGTGCTGGACAACGCGCCTGAATACTATCTGGAAGCGCCCGACCTCCCGCTGACGCAAGTGGCCGGCCCCGCCACGCCTGGCGTCGGCAGCGCCCAGCAACTCTTCCTGGATTATCTGTTGCTGCGCTTCGGCTTTGATCTGTTTCGCTATCTCTTTCTACAGCCGGAGCCCGGCATGAGCGCGCTGGACAATGCCCTGTCCGCTACCAACCATGTCGACGCGCTGACGGGTCGCCCGGCTACCGGGCTGGACATCTTCGCCGATTTCGTCGTCGCCAGCGCGAGTTACGTGCTACCGGCGGAACCCTTTATGGACGGGCGCTACACCCTGCTGGAGGAAGAACTGCCCGAGGAACGCCTGCCCGCCGGCATCTTCATCGAGAATCAACTCGATGCCGGTCTGCGCGACGTGCCGCTGCGACAGTTCGGCACACGCTATTTCTATGTGTCCAACGAGCAGCCGGCCAGCTTCCGCCTGCTGTTTCGCGGCGGCGACGAGAGCGCGTTGTTGCCACTGCCGCAAGGCGACGACCTCGCCAACCGCTTCTACTGGAGCGGTAATGGCAGCAACCGCGACCACGTGCTCACGCGCCGCATCGACCTGAGCGGAGTCGAACGCGCCACGCTGCACTTCGACAGCTGGCATCTGCTGGCCGACCAGCGCAGCTACGTCTACGTCGCCGTCTCTGCTGACGAGGGCGCCAGCTGGCAGCTGCTGGACGGGGAGTATGCGCGCGGCGGCAATCGCCACGGCCTGGCCTATGGCCCCGGCATGACCGGCGTCAGCAACGAGGCGCCGCCCGAACCCTACCCCTTCATCGGCATCATGCTGGGCGGCGAGGAACAGACTCTCATCACAGAAATCACTCCCGGTGGCCCGGCCAGCGGCAGCGCCCTGCTTTCGGGCGACCTCATCATCGGCGAGGGCGGCAATGACTGGGCGCAGGGCGACGGCATCTTCCCGCTGCTGGAGCGGCACGCGCCGGGCGACACCATCGACCTCACTATCCAGCGAGACGCGGAACGCCTCGTCATCCCTGTCACCCTGGGCGCGCATTCTGTACGCCTGCGGCCGCGGCCGCCCCTGTGGCTGCAGCATGAGCTCGACCTGAGCGAACATGCCGGCCAGGAAATTTTGCTGCGCTTCGAATACGTCAGCCCGCCGGACGTCGCCGACCAGGGCCTCGCGCTCGACAACATCCGCATCCCCGAAATCGACTTTCACGATGACGCGCAGGCCGAGGCCGGCTGGACCCTGCTGGGCTGGCAGCGACGCGACAACTTCGTGCCGCAACGCTTCCTGCTGCAGTACATCTCCAGCGGCCACAGCGCGGGGCCGCCGCGCGTGCGCCGCCTCATCGGCCCGGAGGACACAGCGCGCAGCGGCGACTGGAGCTTCCGCATCGCGCCGGACGAGGCCGTCGTCTTCGCCGTGTCGGCCATCAGCGAAGAAACGCGGCAACCGGCCTTCTTCGACTTTATGCTGGAGACGCTGGACGAGGGCGTCTGAGCCTACCTGACACATGTAACGATTCGCGCGCCTGATAGTTGTCCGCCCCTATAATGTCGTCATGGGGAGGCGCGCATGGCCCAACTTTTTCTTAGCTACAGTCATACAGACAGCAATATGGCGCATTGCCTGGCGGCCGGCCTGGAAGCGCAGGGTCACGCGCTGTGGTATGACCGCGGCCTGCGCCCGGGCGAGCGCTGGCTGCAACGCCTTGCGCGTTCGGCGCGCGATTGCGCCGCGCTGCTGGTGCTGATGTCGCCTGCGGCGGAGCGCTCGCCCTGGGTCGAGATGGAGCTGGCCATCGCCTTTCGCTACCAACGACCCATCCTGCCGCTGGCGCTGGCCGGGCATCACTTCGACGCCCTGGCGCATTTGCAGCACATCACCTTTGACGGTGAGGTCAGCCAGGCGCTGCTGGACAGCCTGCCTGCGTCGAGCCATCAGGACGCGACACAGCCTGGCGGAGCGCTGCGCCACTCACTGCTTAGCCCCGAAGAGCACATGATCTGCCTGGAAGTCGCCGAGGGCCGCAGTTACCGCGACATCGCTGACGCGCTGGACGTCAGCGCGCGCACTGTGCGGCGCCGCGTAAGCAACCTGCGCCAGCGCCTGCTGCACGGGCGCGCTCAGTAGCTGACTGAGTCGAGGCCCTTCAACCCGAGGAATTCGCGCACATCGGCCGGGGTGGCCAGCTCGCGCTCGAATTCTTCGGCGATGCTGCGCATGCGCGTCACCAGCTCCACGTTGCTGGCCAGCTGACGCCGCCGCAGGAAGAGATTGTCCTCCAGGCCCACGCGCACGTGGCCGCCGAGAAACATGGCGGTCGTCGCAATTTCGAACTCCTGCGGGTAGCCGACGCCGATCACGGACCAGTTGTAGTTCTCGCGGCCGATGACGCGGTCGGCGGTGTTGAGCATGTGCACCAGATCGTAAATCGTGGCGCGGATGCCGCCGGTCACGCCCAGCACGAACTGCAGCCAGACGGGCATGCGCACCAGGCCCTGGTCGATGAAGTGCGCCAGGTTGTAGATATGGCCGACGTCATAGAGCTCGAATTCGGGGCGCGTGTCCTCCTCGTTCATGGTCGCGATGAAGGTGCCGATGCTGCGAAAGGTGTTGGGGAAGATGTGGTCCTCGGTGCCTCTTACGTAAGCCTCTTCCCAGTCATACTTCCAGTCCTCGCTATTGTAGCGACGCGCCACGCGATGAATAGAAAAATTGAGCGAGCCCATGTTGCAGGTCGCCATCTCGGGCGCCCAGGTGGTGACAACCTGCAGGCGCTGTTGCGGCGTCATGAGCACGCCGCCGCCGGTGGTGGGCACGACGACCACATCGCAGCGCTCGCGGATGCCGCGCAGCACCTCGCCGAAGACGGACTGGTCGTGCGAGGGGGAGGCATCCTGCCGATCGCGCGCATGAATGTGAACGGAAGCCGCGCCGGCTTCGGCGCAGGCGACGGCGTCATCAATGAGCTGCTGCGGCGTGAGTGGCAGATGCGGCGTTTGCGTCGGCACGGTCATGGCGCCGGTGATGGCCGCGGTGAGGATGAGCTTGTCCATCAGTTCTCCCTGTTGGTGATTTTATGCGCGCTATTCGTCCCCTGCGCCCCAGCCGCCGCCGCCGGGCGTCTCCACGATGACGATATCGCCGGCCTGCAGCTCGCCCGTGTACTTGCCGCCCAGCTCGCGCTCCTGCCCGTGGCGCAGCAGACGGTTACTGCCGCAGGCGCCGGCTGCGCCGCCGGCCAGGCCCCAGGGCGCGTAAATGCGCCGTTCGCTGTTGACCGTCAGGGTGGCCGGATGCAGAAACTCGTAGCGGCGCCGGATGCCCTCGCCGCCGCGATGATGGCCCGCGCCGCCGGAACCCTCGCGCAGGCTGTAGCCCAGCACGCGCATGGGCAGCGCCTGTTCCAGCGCCTCGACGGGCGTGTTGAGCGTGTTGGTCATGTGCGCGTGGCGGCCGCTGATGCCCGGCCCCTGCGGCCCACCGCCATGGCCGCCGCCGATGGTCTCATAGTAGACGAACTGCTGCCCCTCCTGCACACCGCCGCAGAGGAAGTTGCTCATCGTGCCATAGCTGGCCGCCGGGATGCGCCCGGGCAGGGCCTGCGCCAGCGCGCCCAGCACCGTGTCGGCGATGCGCTGGCTGGTCTCGGTGTTGCCGACGGCGACGCCGGCCGGGAAGTCCGGATCGAGCAGGCTGTGCGGCGGCGTGCGCACGGCGACCGGCTGGAAGCAGCCGTGGTTGACCGGCACGTCCTCTTCGGCCAGCAGACGGATACAGTACCAGGTGGCGCTGCGCACGATAGCGCTGACGGCGTTAAGGTTGCCGCGCACCTGGGGCGCGCTACCGGCGAAGTCGACCGTCATCTGCCGGCCTTGCACCCGTACGGTCGCACAGATGGGGATGCGGAACTCGCGCTGGCCATCGCCCTCCAGCGCGTCCTCGAAGCGATACTCGCCGTCCGGGATGGCCTCAATGGCGCTTTCGGTCATGCGCTGCGAATAGGCCATGAGCGCGTTGGCGTGTTCCCGTACGCGCGCCAGCCCGTGCCTGATCATCAGGTTCTTCATGCGGTCGGCGCCCACGCGATGCGCGGCCAGCTGGGCTTCAAGGTCGCCCACGCGCTCGTCCGGATCGCGGCTGTTGGCGGTGATGAGCGCCAGCAGGCCCTCGCTGAGCCAGCCGCTGTACATCAGCTTGACCGGCGGGATGATGATGCCTTCCTGGTAGATCTCTGTGCTGAGCGGCAGCGAACCGGGCGTCATGCCACCGACGTCGGCGTGGTGGGCGCGGCTGGCGACGAAGTATTCTGGCCGGCCGTGGGCGAAAACGGGCGAGACCATGGTGATGTCCGGCAGATGGGTGCCGCCGCCCCAGGGGTCGTTGAGCACGACGACGTCGCCCTCATGAAAGTCCTCGAAGGCGCGCACGGCCGTCTCGACCGAGGCGGGCATGCTGCCCAGATGCACGGGGATGTGCGCGGCCTGGGCCACCATGCGCGCCTGCGCGTCAAAGACCGCGCAGCTGAAATCGAGGCGCTCCTTGATGTTGGGGCTGAAGCTGGCGCGCCGCAGCGTTTCGCCCATTTCCTCGGCGATGGAGGCGAAGAGACTGCGAAAGACCTCAAGTGAGATGGCATCGACGCTCACAATGATTCTCCCTGACGCGCCAGGAGCAGAACGACGAGCAGTACAGGCAGCAGTGGCGGGAACCAGCGCAAATCGCGCGCCAGAGGTACCGGCGCAGTCACGTCTTCCGCTTCGATTTGCCAGAACAGGAACGTAGCGTCACGAATCTGGTTGGCCACAGGATCACGGCTGCGCATCAATGTCGCCTGCAATGCCCGCAGGGTCGATTCGTCCGAAATGGTGCGTGCCCTGCCGCGCGTAACGCCACCGGACCAAGTCTCGACGCTGATGACGGGATCTGCTGCGAGGTTGCGGGCCCATTGCGAACGGGCGCCCCAGGCGCTGCCAATGACGACGCGACCGTCGTGGACGATGTGCTCCAGCATGGTATGGCGTGACAGGCCGCTAACCCGCCCGCGCGTCGTCAGCACCAGCATGCTGCGCGGCAGCAGCCAGCCGAGTCCCATGCGCCACAACAGCAGGGGTACGCGGTAAAGGAATCGCATAATAGTCGACTGTGGTGAAAATATCGCGAGCAGTCGCTCCATTACGGGGCTCCCGTGACCGTGTCCAGCTCGCGCGCGCAGGCCGCCAGACCGCGCGCAGCAGGCCTGTGTCCACGCCCCACAGCAGCAGCCGCGCGCCCATGTCGTGAAACTCGCGCAGTTCGGCCGCGCTGGCCGGGTTCGAGCCCCAGACGAGTCCGTGGCGCTGACAGGCTGCGTTGAGGCGGCGCAGGGTTTCCATGTAGCTGACGCGGCGTTCCTCCGGCTCGCGCCGCATGCGCAGCGCCAGGTCCGTCGGCCCGACGAAAAAGCCCTCGAAGCCCGGCACCGCCGCCATCTCGTCGAGGTTGGCGAGGCCGGCCGGCGTCTCCAGCTGCACCAGCAGAAAGGTCTCGCGCAGGGCGTGGGCGGCCAGGGGTTCGTGGTCGCCGGCGACCTCCAGGCCGTAGCGCGACTGCAGGTTGGGTGAGCCCATGCCGCGTTCGCCGAGGGGCGGGAACTTCACCTTTTCCACCAGGTCGCGTACCTCGTCAGCCGTCGAGACCTGCGGGATGGCCAGGCCGGCCGCGCCATCTTCCAGGTAGCGGCCGAGGTGCATCTTTTCACGTGTGTTGGGGCGCACCAGACAGTCGATATCGAAGAGTTGCGCGAAGGCCAGCAGCGTACGCACTTCGCTATCATCCAGCGGATGATGCTCCATGTCGAGCCAGATGCAGTCGTAGCCGCTGTGGGCGGCGTAGGCGAGGAAGGGCGGCAACACGTGCCCCAGCATGGCGATGCGCACTGGCTCGCCCGCGCGAAGCTTCTTCATCACCCGGCTATTGCGCATGGCCTGCCCCTCTTTTTTCCTGCATGAGTATAGCGCAGGCTCCGTCAGCCGAGGCCGAAGTGATACTCCGGTGGCGTATAGCGCCAGATGTCCGCCGTGCGAAAGCGCGCCAGGGTTGCGGCGTTGAGCGGCGCATCCGGGCAACAGGCCATTCTCCACTGGTTGAAGGGATGCAACTGCAGGCGCGCCGTACGGAACTCTTCGACGACCAGCTGCGCCGACACGCCGTAATTCTCGACGAAGCGCTGGCGCGCGAATTCGACGAATAGCGGCGCCGGATCATAGGCGACGCGCTGCTGCCGGACGCGCCAGCCGGCCTCGCTGCCATCAAGCAGCGCGTAGTGGGCAAAGCCCGGATTTCCGTCCAGCGGCACGCCGACCGTGCCGGGATTGATCAGCTGCCAGCGGCCTGCGCGGCGATCCAGCGGCAGATGTGAATGCGCCGCGACGACGGTCGTTTCGGCCACGTCGGCCAGCAGTGCCTTTAGCTCCGCCTCCGGCAGCAGCGGATGCAGGCTGCACCAGGGGTTGCCCGGCCCGCCGTGAAGCACGCGCAGCGGCGGCGCGGCGGCGAAGCGCAGCGAGAGTTCGTCCGGCCAGCAGGCGATGGTCTGGCGCCAGCCATCCTGCAGTGGGCCGTTCAGCCAGGGTAGCAGCTCGTATTCACGCCAGTACGCGGGCATGCGCGGCGTGTCGTGCTCCAGCAGATAGAATTCGTTGTTGCCGCGAACGATGGCCCAGCCATGACCGCTCACCCGTTGCAGCACTTCGCTGGAGTAGGGGCCCCAGTTGATGAGGTCGCCGGCGATGACGACCTGGTCGACCGCCTGCGTCTCGATGCGAGCCAGCACGGCCTCCAGCGCGGGCAGGTTGCCATGGATGTCGGCCAGCAGGGCGAGGCGCGTCACGGCGCGGCCGGGTCGGCGTTGAAAAAGGCGGAATTGCGCAGGAAGTCCGCGAGGCGCTGCGTCTTCAGCTGGGCGTCTGTGCCCGCGGCGAGGATGGCATCAAGGCGGCCCAGCTCGCGGCCAAGGCCGTCGCGCTGCTCCAGCAGGTAGTTGAACTGCGCGTCGCAGGCCGGCACCGCCGGCGGGTAGGCGCGCAGCTCGGCCAGCACGCGCTCGCGCTCCTGCGTCAGTTGCGCGCGCAGCTGTGCGCCGGCGTCGTTCACGCTGTCAGAGTGCATCGTCATACGGCCTCGTGTTCCAGCAACAGATTGCGCCAGGGATCGACCGTCGCCGACCAGCCCGGCGCGACCCAGACGGTGCTGTCCAGCTGCAGGGCGAGCGCCGGCCCCTCAATGCGCATGCCGGGCAGCAGTTGCTCGCGCAGATAATGCGCGATGCCCGCGCGCTCATACAGCAGCGGCGCCTCCGTCTGCCCGGACAGCGCTTCGGGCGTGAGCTGCGGCTTCTCCACCAGGCCGATGGCCTGCAGGCGCAGATTGACCACCTCGACAGCGCGCTGCGGCAAGGTGTGACCATAGCTGCGCTCGTGGGCGGCGTGGAAGGCCGCGGCGAGGTTGTCGCTGAAGGGCAAGGTGAGCTCGAAGGACTGGCCGACGTAGCGCAGATCCAGCAGCGCGTGGAAGCGCATGGCCTCGTCAGGAATGCCCTCGCGAGCCAGCTGCGCGCGGGCGCGGGCGGTCATTTCGTCCAGGCGCGCACGCAAACGCTGCAGGGTCTCCGCCGAGGCGGGGGCCAGCACGGACTGGCTGCTCTCGCGCAGCACGTCCGCCACCAGCAGGCCGAAGGCGCAGAGCACGCCCGGCCAGCGCGGGATGAGCACGCGCCGCATCTCAAGGCGTTCGGCGACGTCGCAGGCGTGCAGCGGACCGGCCCCGCCGAAGGCCATCAGCGTGAAGTCGCGCGGATCGTGGCCGCGGGCGATGGATACGCGCCGCAGGGCCCGGTCGATGTTGACGGCGGCCACATCGATCACGCCGCGGGCCGCCGCTGCGGGCGTGAGCTGCATGGCCGCGGCCAGTTCTTCCATGGCGACGCGCGCCGGTTCCAGCACCAACCGCATCCCGCCACCAAGAAAGTGCTCCGGGTCGAGGCGGCCGACGAGGGCGTAGGCGTCGCTGACGGTGAGCTGCCGGCCACCGCGCCCGTAGATGATGGGACCGGGGACTGCGCCGGCGCTTTGCGGCCCCACGCGCAGGGCACCGCCGGCATCCAGGCGCACCAGCGAGCCACCGCCAGCGCCGATCGTCTCGATATCGAGCACGCGGATGCGTAGCGGCATGCCGTCGATTTCCGCGTCGCTGCGACGCGCCGGGCCGCCGGGACAGAGTGCGACGTCGGTGGAAGTACCTCCCATGTCCAGCGTGATGATATTCTCGTGGCCGGCCAGTTGCGCGATCCAGGACGCGCCGATGACTCCCGCCGCCGGCCCACTCAACGCCGTTTGCAGCGCCTGTTCGCGTACCTCGGCGGCATTGCTGACGCCGCCGTCAGATTTCATCACCAGCAAGCGCGCCCCGGCCGGCAAGGCCGCTTCCAGCTGGCCCAGATACTGGCTCATCACCGGGCGCACCCAGGCCTCCAGCGCGACGGTGCTGGCGCGCTCGTACTCGCGGAACTCCGGCAGCACTTCGCTGGAGAGCGAGATCTGCTGTGGCTGCAACAGGCCGCGCTGCAGGATGCGGGCGCGGATGGCCTGTTCATGCGCCGGGTTGACAAAACTGTAGAGCAGACATACGGCCACGGATTCGACCTGCTGCACCGCCAGGGCGTCGAGCACCGCGTCCAGCGCCGCCATGTCCAGCGGCTGCAACACCTCGCCGCGGAAGTCGAGGCGCTCGGGCACCTCGTGGCAGCGTTCGCGCGGGATGAGCGGCGGCGGCAACTGCGGTTGCAGGGCGTAGAGCTCGGGGCGATTTTGCCGGCCGATGTGCAGCAGATCACGAAAGCCGCGGGTCGTGATGAGCGCGGTACGTGCGCCCTTGCGCTCGAGGATGGCGTTGGTGGCGACGGTGGTACCGTGCGAGATGCGCGCGTCGGGCGCAACGCCCAGGGCGTTCAGGCCGGCCAGCATGGCGTCGGCGGGACTCTGTGGCGTGCTGGGCAGTTTGTGGATTTGCAGGCGCCCGTCAACGCCGAGCACGAGGTCGGTGAAGGTGCCGCCAATGTCGACACCGGCAAGCATCATGGGCCGTTTCGCAGCCCTCGCAGGCTTCACACCAGGGCGAACTCGTCTTCGCCACAGACGCGCAGCACGCCCGCCAGCTCGGGGCCGATGAAACAGTCCCGGCTGCCCAGACGCAGATGCAGCGGGCCGCTGAAGGGCGCGCGCGCCACCAGCTCCAGGCGCGCGCCGGGCCTCAGACCCAGACTGTCGAGGTATTGCAACAGATGGCCGTCGTGGCTGTGGACGCGGCTGAGGCAGAGTTTGCGCCCGACCGCGACATCGTTGAGTGGCTCGTCGCTGATACGCGGCATGCGGCCCTCACGCGTTGGTATGGGCTCGCCATGCGGACAGCGACGCGGGTGACCCGCAATGTCGTCCATGCGCTCCAGCACGGTCTCGCTGACCACAGCGCCGAGGTCGTCGGCCGCATCATGCACCTCATGCCAGCCCAGCGACATGACATCGACGAGGAACACCTCGACCAGCCGGTGGCGGCGAATGTGTTGCAGGGCCGCGCGCTCGCCGGCGGCCGTCAGCGCGATGCCGCGATAGGGTTCATGTTCAAGGTAGCCGGCCTTCTTCAGGCGCTGCACCATGCGCGTCACCGCCGGCGCCGAAACCTGCAGCACTTCGGCCAGGGCGGCGCCCGAGACGTTGGGATCGTCCTGCTGATAATGCGCGAGACGCCAGGCTTCCGCCAGATATTCCTGCATGGTATTGCTGAGGGTCATGGTCGCACCGCCACCCCGCCCGTCGTCTTTGCCGCGCTTAACACAGACGGGCGCCTATCATAGCCTGTTTTCGTCGCAATTGCAGCCAATAGACGGAAGCGCCCCGTCGTTCAGCCCCATTTGCCGCAACAGACGATCCAGCGCAGCCGTCAGCGCGGCGGGCGAACTGTCATTCAGCAGGGTGTGATCAGCGATGGCAATCGGGCCGCCTTTCTGCAACATGGCGATCTCGCGCAGGTCGCGCGCCTCGGCCGCGTCAGGATCGAGCGGTCGCTGCGGCCGCGCGCCGAGGCGTTCGTAACGCTGCTGCCGCGAACTAACGATGGCGATCACCAGCAGGGCCGCGCCCAGTTCGCGCTGTAGCAGACGATATTCCTCGAAGCTGTAGAGGCCGTCAATGACGATGACCGGGTTATCCTGCAGCAATTCCTGCAACACCGGCAGGGCCAGGCGGGCGATAGCGCCCATGCCTTCCTGCGCGCGCAAGTCCTCGCGCACGATGCGCTCGTTGTCCTGCGTCTGCGGCAGGCCGCGCCGCGCGACCTCATCGACGACGATCTGACCGAAGCGAAAGCCCGGGTAGCCGCACTGGTGCAGATATTCGGCGCAGAGTGTTTTGCCGGCGCCTGGCATTCCTACCAGGGCCAGGGCGCAGGGGCGTGTGATTGCGGGCATGGCACCGTCCATGATTGCAGCGATGCGGCAGTATACAGCAGGCAATTCGCCAGTGTAAAATGCGGGGCGCCGCAGTAACCCCCGCACGAGGCTATGTGAATATCCCGCACAAGAGAGCATGGGTGAGCTTCTGGCTGCTGGGGTTGGTCTGGGGCTCGTCCTACCTGTTCATCCGCATCAGCATCACCGGCAACGGCCTTTTCGCGGGCGACACGCCGGGCGGCGGTCTGGACACTTTCGAGATCGTCTTCATCCGCACCCTGATTGCCGCGCTGGGCCTGGGCGCCCTGGCCCGCATCAACGGGCACGCCCTGCCGCAGGGCTGGCGCACGCTGGGCACGCTGGGGCTCATCGGCCTGGGCAACGTGGTCGTGCCCTTCCTGCTCATCACCTGGAGCGAGCAGTTCATCAGCAGCAGCGTGGCCTCGGTGGTGCAGTCCAGCACGGCGCTCTTCGGCCTGATGGTCGCCCATTTCGTCTTCGCGGATGATCGCATCACGCCACGCAAGATTGTGGGGCTGGCGACCGGCTTTGGCGGGGTGCTGCTCCTGTTTCAGGGTAACCTGGGCGGCGAGCAAAGCCTGGCAGGAATGGTGGCCATGGTGCTGGCCTCGCTGTGCTACGCGATTTTCACCTCCTGGGGGCGCAAGCTCATCCAGCGCGATATGCCGCCGGTCGTGCTGGCCACTGCCACGATGGTCGTCGGCGCCGCAGTGACCGGTCCACTGGCCTTTGCTCAGGGCTTTACGCCGCTGCGGGAAATCAGCCCGGATGCGCTGGTGGCGGTGATCACGCTGGGCTTGCTGAACACCTTCATCGCCTACAGCATTTACTATTTTCTGGTGCGGGAACTCGGCGTGGCGCGCACCACGATGGTGACCTACGTGATCCCGGCAGTGGGAGTAGCGCTGGGGGCGCTCATGCTGAAGGAGGAGATCGGGCTGGTGCTGGTGACGGGCGGCGCGTTGATCATCGCCGGCATCGCCATCGTCAATCTGCGCTCCAGGTAGTCTGGCGGAATCAAAACGTGCCGTCGGGCGGCACGTCCTGTCCTGTGCCATGCTTCTTGTTTTTCTGTGCTGCTGCCGCAGGCACGCTTCGGATCTACGCGGCGACTCCCGGGAATTCCTGGCTATGCGTGATTGTAAATGGGTTGCTCGCCTCTTCTCCCCGCAGCCGTAGCGCATATTGACCATTGAAGTAAAACGAATATACATCAAACTCAAGCAAGGTCCATGTCTCGGCATGATGTGTGTCCACGGTTTGCCCACTGTGAACCAGGTCAACCACTGTGCCGGCAGGAACACCTGTACGTACCTGGTCGCCGGGCCGCGCTTCAGTAACCACTGGTGGAATGATAACTTCTGATTCAGGTACCGTGTCGTTTATGTTCTTGCTATAGAAACTGATGCCGTTCCAGCCAACAGGAATGTGGTAAATCCTGTGGTAGTTCATATTAATCCAGTTTGTCCGGGCGTCGAGTGGTTCGTCAAGATGCGCCTCAATCTCGATTAACCAGAAGCGATCAAAACCGGCAAAAACCCGCTTCATCATGGAAGGTACGTCGTTCGAGATCAAGGGAATACCTGTAAAATTTTCTGGCTCAGCGTAAATATTTTTCGGTACGTCGTAGCCAACTCGATCCAGATGGTAGTATACAAGTGGTTTCCGTCCGCCAGACGTGAAGAAAACCTTGTCGTCCGCCGTGGTCAAGGTAGCGATAGCTGCCATCATACTTCGGAAATCGTCCCTGAAATAACGCCCATCCCGTTTCTGCGCGGCCAAGGCAGAATTCAGGATCAAGAGTCCCGCGCATACAACTACACCCGCCATTCGCAAGCGCCGCCGGCGTACAATGGCCGCCAGGGCAATTCCGTACCCTGCGAATACAAATGGGGCAAAGGTTGCAAAGTGTCGCTCCGTCAATTCCACCACATGGAACGGGATAAACGACAAGCCCAGCGATGAAATGATTAAGGGAGGCATTACGCAGCCGAGGACAACCAGGGAAGTGGCACGGCGATTGTCACGCCAGTTCAGGACCAGACCAAGGCAGCAGATCAGGACAATGAGCAGTACGGGCAGGATATAGTTATCGATATCGACAGATTTATTGACTGTGTACAGTGTCGCCATTAGTTGAAAGGCATGTTGCAGATCGAATGTGGCGAATCCGGGATCCCTCCTTATCAATCCAAAGGCGTACGCGCCCCAAAGCATGCACAGCGCGGCAATGACAGCGATTGCAACGACAAACTGGCGGCGACCGCGGCGAATCTCGCGCCAGTGAATGATCTGGTGTAGCACAATTATGCCTATTACGATCGCGCCAAAATAGTGACTTAGTGCCGCTCCAATCCCGGCAATTGTCAGCAACCTCAGCCATCCTCTCCAGTAGGCGTAGACAGCCAAAGCCGAGAACATCGTCACAAGGGGGTACATGCGCGCATCTTGCGACCATTGGATGTGAAAGGGAGACAATGTGATTAGCAGTACAGCAAGCGCGGCGGCGATCTTCTGCTTGCTCAAACGCAGAGTCAAGGAATAGACGAATGATGTGGTAAGCAGGCCAAGGAAAACCGACAACGCGCGGATGGCAAGCTCGCTGGTGCCAGTCAGTCGCACCCATATATGAAACAGCCAAAAATACAGAGGGGGGTGAACATCGCCCGCGGTACGTGAAGTGCTAACGGCAAGGTCCATTTGGGCGAACTGCACCGAAAAGGATTCATCCCATCGGACGGGCCAGTCCCCCACATGGTCTATGCGCAGGTAGAACGCCAGCAACAAGGTGATGACGATGAAAATATTCATGTATGTCAATGTGTTGGTCGTTCATTTCAGCGCATCGGGGTTGGCAGCGGCGTACTCTCCCACCCCGTCGCCAGGGCAGTACCATCCGCGCTCACAGGCTTAACTGCCGGGTTCGATATGGTTCCGGGTGGACCCCCGTGGCTCCAGCCACCAACTCCCCCTGCGCGCCGCATCCCTGCGGCTCACTTGCTCTCTGTGCTTCTCTCATGCATGGCGTCGTCACCAGAGCATCCGCTTCTCCGTACCCCATCACAGGCTCTCGACCCTTAGTACCGGTCCGCTCCATACATCGCTGTACTTCCACGTCCGGCCTATCCAGCTGGTAGTCTCCCAGCGGTCTCCCTCTCTTTCGAGACCGGGAGTCTCATCTCGGGGCGGGCTTCCCGCTTAGATGCTTTCAGCGGTTATCCCTTCCGCAGCTCGCTACCCGGCACTGCCGCTGGCGCGACAACCGGTACACGAGCGCTGCGTCCATTCCGGTCCTCTCGTACTGGGAACAGCTCCCCTCAAACTCCCTCCGCCCGCAGCGGATAGAGACCGACCTGTCTCACGACGGTCTGAACCCAGCTCGCGTACCGCTTTAATGGGCGAACAGCCCAACCCTTGGGACTTGATCCAGCCCCAGGATGCGATGAGCCGACATCGAGGTGCCGAGCCTTGTCGTCGATGTGAACTCTTGGACAAGACCAGCCTGTTATCCCCGGGGTAGCTTTTATCCGTTAAGCCACGGCCCTTCCACTCAGTACCGTGGGATCACTAAGCCCGACTTTCGTCTCTGCTCGACCCGTTCGTCTCGCAGTCAGGCCGGCTTCTGCCTTTACACTCTGCGGCTGGTTTCCATTCAGCCTGAGCCGACCTTTGGGCGCCTCCGTTACTCTTTCGGAGGCGACCGCCCCAGTCAAACTGCCCGCCTGCCACTGTCCCGCCCGTCGCTCCCGACGGCACGGTTAGGACCAGAATGCATCCAGGCTGGTATTTCAACAGCGACTCCACAAAGTCTGACGACCTTGCTTCCCAGTCTCCCAGCTATCCTGCACAACATGCGCCCTGACGCCATGACAGGCTGCAGTAAAGCTCCACGGGGTCTTTTTGTCCTGCTGCGGGTAACGCGCATCTTTACACGTACTTCAATTTCGCCGGGTCCCCCGTTGAGACAGTGCTCCGCTCGTTACACCTTTCGTGCGGGTCGGAACTTACCCGACAAGGAACTTCGCTACCTTAGGACCGTTATAGTTACGGCCGCCGTTCACCGGGGCTTCATTTCAGAGCTTCGCACACTTGCGCGCGCTAACCCTTCCACTTAACCTTCCGGCACCGGGCAGGTGTCAGCCCCTATACGTCACCTTGCGGTTTCGCAGAGACCTGTGTTTTTGCTAAACAGTCGGCAGAGCCTCTTCACTGCGACCACCCCTTCCAGAGTGGCGTCCCTTCTCCCGAAGTTACGGGACCTTTTTGCCTAGTTCCTTAACGAGGGTTCTCCCGTTCGCCTGCGTATCCTCAACTCGCCTACCTGTGTCGGTTTGTGGTACGGGCGGATAACTTCATCGCCTACGCGCCTTTTCTCGCCCCGGAGTCCCGTCTGCTTCTTCCCTTGCGGGACGACATCACGGGTGTGACCCGCTTGTCACCGCAATCCACTCAGCGGCCAGACTTTCCCCAAAGTTGCGCGTACGCTCCACCATCCGGTACCGGAATATTAACCGGTTGTCCATCGCCTGCGCCTTTCGGCCTCGGCTTAGGCCCGACTAACCCGACGCGGACTGACCTTCCGTCGGAAACCTCGAGCTTTCGGCGAACATGGTTCTCACATGTTTCTCGCTACTCATGCCAGCATTCGCACTTCCACGCGCTCCAGCAAGCTTCACAACCCGCCTTCACCGCACGTGGAACGCTCCCCTACCAGCTGCCGCCCAAGCGGCAACTCCCGAGCTTCGGTGGGTGACTTAAGCCCCGTTCCATTTTCCGCGCCACCGCGTTCGACCAGTGAGCTGTTACGCACTCTTTCAAGGATGGCTGCTTCTGGGCCAACCTCCTGGCTGTCTCGACACGACGACCTCGTTTCCCACTTAGTCACCTCTTAAGGACCTCAGCTGCGGGTCCGGGCTCTTTCCCTCTCGACCATGAAACTCATCTCCCATGGTCCAACTGCCATCCATCCGGTAACGGTATTCGGAGTTTGCCCGGGTTCGGTAAGCGTTGCGCCCCCTTGCCCATACAGTGCTCTACCCCCGTTACCTTCCCGATGACGCCAGCCCCAAAGCTGTTTCGGGGAGAACAAGCTATCTCCAGGTTCGTTTGGCATTTCACCCCTACACACAGATCATCCCCGACTTTTGCAACAGTCGTGGGTTCGGCCCTCCATTGCGTGTTACCGCACTTTCAGCCTGTCCATGCGTAGCTCACCTGGTTTCGTGTCCAATCCCTGCCACTCGACGCCCTCTTCAGACTCGCTTTCGCTCCGCCTCCAGGTGTCACTCCCTTAGGCTCGCCACAGAAATTGACTCGCTGGCTCATTCTCCAAAAGGCACGCCATCACAGCCCGGCTTGCACCGCGCCGCTCTGACCGTTTGCAGGCATCCGGTTTCAGATTCTCTTTCACTCCCCTCGCCGGGGTTCTTTTCACCTTTCCCTCACGGTACTGTCCGCTATCGGTCGTCAAGTGTATTTAGCCTTGGAGCGTGGTCGCCCCGGATTCATGCAGGATTTCTCGTGTCCCGCACTACTCAGGATCCCGTCCACGTTGCTCGCCTTGCGCCTACGGGACTCTCACCCCCTGCGGCGGGCCTTCCCAGACCCTTCGGCTTCAGCTTGCAACCCTCCTGACGGTCCTGCTACCCCCCGACCGTCGCCGGTCAGGGTTTGGGCTCCTCCGCTTTCGCTCGCCACTACTCGCGGAATCCTCTCTCTTCCTCGGGCTACTCAGATGTTTCACTTCGCCCGGTTCCCCCTGTAACTCGCGTTACAGTGACACCCCGCTACGGGTGCCGGGTTTCCCCATTCGGACATCCCCGGCTTTTGCGGCTGCACACGCCTCGCCGGAGCTTTTCGCAGTGTACCACGTCCTTCGTCGGCACTTGACGCCAAGGCATCCACCGAATGCCCTTGCTTTGCCTGTTCATGTGATACGGAGAAATTGATGCTCTCGCGTTACTTCGCCATGCACTTGTCAAACTGCAACCGCGCCCTTGCCTTCCCGCGCGGCCCATCATCCTGCCACATCCCCCCACCCCCTGTCAAGCCCCCGCCTTCAGCCACATCCTTGACCAGCCCCCCATACGCCCGCCAGCAGAATCAAAAAAGGACGCCAGCGGCGCCCCTTGCCCCCGCCCGACCCTGGTGGAGATGAGGGGACTCGAACCCCTGACCTGTGCCTTGCAAAGGCACCGCTCTCCCGCCTGAGCTACATCCCCCGCTTGCTCCCCCACCCTTGTGGGCCCGGGAAGACTCGAACTTCCGACCTCACGCTTATCAGGCGTGCGCTCTGACCAGCTGAGCTACGGGCCCCTCGCCCGACAACACGACAGTGAGAAACAAACCCCCATCCAGTGCCACCAACCTCTCTTGCTTGTCCTGTGTCTGCCTCGCCCTGTTCCTCACGCTTGCGCGCTGGCTCAGGTCTGGCTTCCCCAGAAAGGAGGTGATCCAGCCGCAGCTTCCGCTACAGCTACCTTGTTACGACTTCGTCCCGGTCACCGGCCCCGCCCTCGGCGGTAGCGCCCCGAAGGTTCGCCTCCCGACTTCAGGCATGACCAGCTTCCATGACGTGACGGGCGGTGTGTACAAGGCCCGGGAACGTATTCACCGCCGTGTGCTGACCGGCGGTTACTAGCAACTCCGACTTCATGCAGGCGGGTTGCAGCCTGCAATCCGAACTGGGAACGGCTTTTCAGGATTGGCTCCAGGTCGCCCCTTCGCTACCCGTTGTACCGCCCATTGTAGCGTGTGTGTAGCCCCGAATATGCAGACCATGCTGACTTGACGTCATCCCCACCTTCCTCCCGTTTGTCACGGGCAGTCGCGCCAGACACTTGTAACTGGCACCAGGGGTTGCGCTCGTTTTCGGACTTAACCGAACACCTCACGGCACGAGCTGACGACAGCCATGCAGTACCTGTCACGGCTCCCGAAGGTCAGTCGCCTTTCGGCTCCCTACCACCGTGATGTCAAACCCGGGTAAGGTTCTTCGCGTAGCCTCGAATTAAACCACACGCTCCGCTGCTTGTGCGGGCCCCCGTCAATTCCTTTGAGTTTTAGCCTTGCGACCGTACTCCCCAGGCGGTGCACTTACCGCGTTCGCTGGGACACCCAGACTGCCGTAGCAACCCGGACATCGAGTGCACATCGTTTACGGCATGGACTACCGGGGTTTCTAATCCCGTTCGCTACCCATGCTTTCGCGCCTCAGCGTCAGTTGTGAGCCAGGGTGCCGCCTTCGCCTCCGGTGTTCCTCCGCATCTCTACGCATTTCACCACTACACGCGGAATTCCACACCCCTCTCTCACCCTCTAGTGCTACAGTCACCGACAGCCTCCCGGAGTTGAGCCCCGGGCTTTCATGTCCGTCTTGTAGCCCCGCCTGCGCGCCCTTTACGCCCAGTAATTCCGGATAACGTTCGTGTCCTATGTATTACCGCGGCTGCTGGCACATAGTTAGCCGACACTTATTCCTGTGCTACCGTCATCTTCGTCACACAGAAAAGGGCTTTACGATCCGAAAACCTTCATCACCCACGCGGCGTCGCTGCGTCAGGCTTTCGCCCATTGCGCAATATCCCTCACTGCTGCCTCCCGCAGGAGTCCGGGCCGTGTCTCAGTCCCGGTGTGGAGGACCACCCTCTCAGATCCCCTACCCGTCATCGCCATGGTGAGCCGTTACCCCGCCATCCAGCTGATGGGCCGCAGCCCCCTCCCAAAGCGCCAAACCTTCCGGTCCAGCCTTTCGCCAGTACAGATCCCCCCATACTCGCCCTATCCCGTATTAGCCGCCGTTTCCAGCGGTTGTCCCGGTCTTCGGGGCAGGTTAGCTACGTGTTACGCACCCGTGCGCCACTATCCGTCCCTCCTAAAAGGAACTTCCCGTTCGACTTGCATGTGTTAGGCACGCCGCCAACGTTCATCCTGAGCCAGGATCAAACTCGCCGTTTGTCCCTCAAGCTCTTCCTTCGTACCAGTATTCTCTCGGCCCCGGTACCTGGCCCCTAGCCGGTCGCACCGGCTGTTCGCTTGCTTCCCACTCTCCTGTTGTCAAGCTGCGCCCGGAGCCCGCTCCGCCCGCCCCGCTGCCCCCCAAAACGCTCGCGCGCTCCCGAAGGTCTCGTACTCTACCCCGCCCCTCTGCCCCCTGTCAAGTCCCGCCTTCCCCCCACCGCCCTGATTGCGCCAGCGACCGTAGGGCAAGCCTCTCCGCTCACCAACGCCCGGAGCGCCCCTGCAGGGCACGCGTCAGCGTCACAGGGTCGACATACTCCAGGTCGCCGCCGACCGGCAGGCCGCGCGCCAGGCGCGTGATGCGCAGCCCGGCTCCATCAAGACTGCGCTCAATGAACATGGCAGTCGCGTCGCCTTCCATGCCCGGATTGGTCGCGATGATCACCTCGCGCACCTCCACCGCCGCTGCGCGCTGTTCCAGTTCGCGGATGCGCAGCTCGTCCGGGCCGATGTTGTTGACCGGCGAGATTGCGCCGTGCAACACGTGGTAGAGGCCACCGTAACTGCCCGTGCGCTCCAGCGCCAGCACATCCAGCGGTTCCTCGACGACTGCGATGATGCTGCGGTCGCGGCCGCTGTCGGCGCAGAGTGCGCAGGGGTCGCTGACTGTGATGTTGAAGCATTGCGAGCAAAGCTGCGTTTCGGCCTTAAGGACGCGCAGGGCCTCGGCCAGGGTCAGGCCGACCTCGTCCGGGGCGCGCAGCAAGTAGAAAGTCAGGCGCGAGGCCGTCTTGGGGCCCACGCCCGGCAAGCGCGCGAAGGCCTCGGTCAGGCGGCTGACCGGTTCCGGAATGGCGGACTTCATGAGCCGGCCCGAGCGTCAGCCGAAACTCTCACCCGAGCAACCCGCCCATCCCCGGCATGCCGCCGAGGCCGCCGGTGATAGCCTCCATCTTTTCCGCCGCCATTAACTGACTTTGTTCGACGGCCTGGTTCATGGCCGCGACCAGCAGGTCCTGCAAATCGTCCAGCCACTCCTCGTCCTCAAGGTCGATCAGCGCACTGTCGAGCGCAATCGACTGTACGCGCTGGTGACCGCTGATGACGATGGTTACCGCGCCGCCACCCACCGAGACTTCCACCGTTTCGTGTTCGAGGGCCTGCTGCGCCGCGCTCATGTCGTCCTGCATCTTCTGGATTTGCCGCAGCATGGCGGCCTGGCTGGGCCGTTTGGCCATCTCAGTCTCCCTTTTCTTCGCTCTCATGGATGCTGACGCGCGCGCCCAGCGCCATTGCTCTGGCGATGAGCGGATCATTCTGGTCGATTTGCGGGTCTTCGCCCGCGGCCGCTTTTTGCAGCCGCACCCTGATGCGTAGCGGCCGGCCGAATACCGCCTGCAAGGCCCTCTCCAGCGCGCTACGCGTTTCCGCGCTGTCCAGCCGACCGAAGAAAAATGGTGTGGTAGCGTCCAGCACGACTTCATCGCCGCGCAGGTCGCTCACCCGGGCATGATCCAGCAGCGCCGGAATGTTACTGCGGCCAGGACGCTCCAACTCCGGCCGCAGCGCATCCCAGCGCGCCTGCAGCTGCTCCAGCGTGAGTTCGCCCGCCGGCGCTGTTGGCTCAGGCGGAACCGGGGCCGCCTTCTCGTCTGGCGCGGCCTTTGCGGTCGAAACCTCAGCAGACTTGCGGACGGGCGTTGCCTGTTGTGGCCGCGCTGCCGTTGCCGGCGTCACGCTCGCGGCAGGTGCCGGCACTTCAGCTGCGACCAGCGGCGCGGCCAGGCTTTCGACCAGCGCCAGCTCGAGCGCCAGTTGTGGCTGCCAGCCGCCCAGGTCATCGGCCAGCGCCTCATTGAACTTGCGCAGGGCGCGCAGCAACATGCTGCTGCTGATTTGCCCGGCCTGCGCCTGATAGCGTTCGCGCTCCTCCTCTGTCGCCACCACCAGCGCGGCGCTGGCAGTCTGCGCCAGCAACAGGGCGCGCAGCTGCTCGACGATTTGCTGGCCGAACTGCTGCGGATCGCTGCCGGCGTCCACGGCGCGGTTGATGACCTCCAGCCCGGCCGCGGCGTCCCCCCGCACGAGGGCGTCCACCAGGGCGCGCACGGCATCGCTGCTGGCGGTGCCCAGCACTTCCTGCGCCAGCGCCAGCGTGATCGCTGCGGCGGGGTCGGTGACGATCTGGTCGAGCAGGCTGATGCTGTCGCGCACGCTGCCGGTGCCCTGGCGCGCAATGAGCTCCAGCGCCTGGCGTTCGACGTGCAGGCCCTCGGCTTCCGCAATCTTCTGCAAGTGGTCAGCGACGGTCAGCAGCGGCACGCGGCGGAATTCGAAGGGCAGACAGCGACTTTTGATAGTGGCCGGCACCTTGTCGATTTCGGTGGTGGCGAGCACAAAGACGGCGTGCGGCGGCGGTTCTTCCAGCGTTTTGAGCAGCGCGTCGAAGGCGTTGCCGGTGAAGCGGTGCACCTCGTCGATGATGTAGACCTTGTAGCTGCCTTCGCCGGGCGAGAAGGCGATCTTGTCGCGCAGATCGCGTACGTCATCGACCCCGGTGTGCGTTGCCGCGTCAATTTCGATGAGATCAAGGTAGCGGCCTTCGTTGACGCTGCGGCAGGCCGCGCATTCGTTGCAGGGCCGCAGCCCGGCGTCTTCGTTGGCGCAGTTGACAGCCTTGGCCAGCAGGCGCGCGGTGGTCGTTTTGCCGGTGCCGCGCGGCCCGCTTAAGAGGTATGCGTGACGAACGCGGCCGCTTTTCAGGGAGTTGCGCAGGGTGCGCGTGATGTGCTCCTGGCCGATGACGTCCTCGAAGCGCATGGGGCGCCAGGCGAGGTACAGGGCTTGTTCGGGCAAGGCCGGGGCTCCTCCTGCACGGCCAGTCAGTGTAGCAGCGCCCGCCAGGGGCGGCAAGCAAAGGGGGTGGCGAACGTTGCCGCCACCCCCGCCTGGTTTCAGACTGTCACGCCAGCGCGTCGCCTCAGGCCAGCACCCTCTGTTCGTCCGTGATCTCGTCTATCAGCGCGTGCATCTCGGGGATGCTGAGCTGCTGCTTGGCGTCACTCATGGCGACTGGCGGATTAGGGTGACATTCGAACATCAGGCCGTCGGCGCCCACCGCTTTCGACGCCCGCGCCAGCGGGATTGCGATGTCGCGGCGCCCGGCGGAATGCGATATGTCGACCACTACCGGCAAATGCGACTCCAGCTTCAGCAGAGCCACCGCGCTTAGATCGAGTGTATTGCGCGTGCGCGTCTCGAAGGTGCGGGTGCCGCGTTCCATGAGGATGACGTTGGGGTTACCGCTGCTGACGATGTACTCGGCGGCGTAGAGGAATTCCTGGATGTTGGCGCCGAAGCTGCGCTTGAGGATCACGGGCTGGCGCACCTGCCCCAGCGCCTTCAGCAGGAAGCTGTTGGACATGTTGCGCGCGCCGACCCAGAAGACATCGACGTATTCGGACATCTCGGAGATGAGGCTCTTGTCCATCACCTCGCTGACGATGTACATATTGTGGCGCGTGGCCGCCTGACGCGCGATGCGCAGGCCTTCCATGCCCAGGCCCTGGAAATCGTAGGGCGAGGTGCGGGGCTTCCAGCCCATGCCGCGCAGAAAACGCACGCCGCGCGCAGACAGCGCCTCCCCAACTGCGTCCACCTGTTCTGCGCTCTCGATGGCGCAGGGGCCGCTGATGACGGTGAAATCGCCGTTGCCCAGCTCGGTGCCGTCAGCCATGGTGATGACGGTGCGCTCGTCCGGGTACTTACGCTGCACAAGGATTTTGGCCAGCGCTTCCGCTTCTTCCAGCTCCTGCGAGGCGCGGAAGATTTCGCTGAAGAGGGCGCTGATGGTCTCGTTGCTGAAGGGACCCTCGTTGGCCTGCTGCAGGGCCGTCAACATGGCGGCTTCGCGCTCGGGATCATAAAACGAAGTACCGAGGTTCTGCTGCACACGTCCGATCGCCGAGGCGATTTCCGCGCGCTGACTGAGCAACTCAAGGATTTGCAGGTTGATGACGTCAATCTTCCCGCGCAAGTCCTGCAGTCTGTCGTCGTGCATGGTGTTCACGCTCCCCCGCATGGCCCGAAAATGGCACACTTTCCCTGGTCAGTATACACGCGGCCCTGCAATTCGGACAGGGCACCGGCGGACCTCAGGTCGTCGGATCCCCGTCGGTCTGTTGCTCCAGCTCGCGTGACAGGCGGTTCATGGTGCGCACAACCATGAACATGGCGAAGGCGATAATGACGAACTCGATAATCTGTGTGATGAATTTGCCGTAGCCAAGCGTGGCCACGCCGGCTTCCTGCGCCTGCTCTATGGTAGCGTACTGCGTCACAGCAAGGCTGAGGAAGAGATGATCGAAGTTCACGCCGCCGGTCAGCGCACCGACGATCGGCGTGATGATGTCCTTCACCAGCGAATTGGTGATGTCCTTGAAGGCCGTGCCCAGCACCAGGCCGACGGCCAGATCCATCACGTTGCCACGCTCGGCAAACTCGCGAAACTCTTTCAAAATCTTGTTCATCGTTGCCCTCCAGTGCCGCATTCCCCGCGTACTGTAGCGCGAAGCCGCGACGGCCGCTCTGGCAGGCAGGCAGAAATCGCGGCAAAATGGCGCCTGACGTCCTGCAGGCCCGAGGCGCCCTTGCCCCGCCGACCCTTGACCCGTCCGCGCCGCGACCATCTGCTCTGGCTGGCGCTGTTGCTGCTGCCGCTGCTCAGCATCGCTGCGGCCATCCAGGTGCAACGCGTCGGCAGCCCCGGCGTCGCAGCCACCCTGCCCATCGCCACGCCCGCAGCGCAGCTGCGGGTCAATCGGCCCGCCCCGCAGCTGGCCCTGCCCCGCCTCGACACTGGCGCGGAGCTGCGCCTCGACGCGCTGCGCGACCGGCCGGTCATCGTTAATTTCTGGGCTGTATGGTGCGCGCCCTGCAGACGTGAGCTGCCCGCGCTGGAGGCCTTTGTCCGGCAACACAATATGCCCGGTGACATACAGGTGCTGGCCGTCAACGTGGGAGATGAGGCGAAGCAGGTGCGCGACTTCCTCGCCGAAATCGACGTGCACGCTATGACTATCCTGCTCGACCAGGAATCGCTTGCCAGCGACGCCTGGGGCGCATTCGGCCTGCCGGCCAGCTTTCTCATCGACCGCGCGGGTCGCATCCGCGCTGTCAGGACGGGCGAACTGACCGCGGCGGATCTGGAACGCTGGCTCGCGCAGGCGGAGGCCTGACCTGCTACCATACATGCTGACGCAGGCCCGCAATCCGGGAGAAGCACTGTGAACCTGTCGCGTGCGTTTCAATACCTTTTCGAGGACGAGCAATGGGCCCGCAAGCTCGCGCTGGTCCTCCTCTGGAGCCTCGTCGCGCTCATCCCGTTGCTGGGCCTGGTCGGGATGGCCATGCTGGCCGGCTACACCCTCGACCTGATGCGCAACATGCGTGCCGGGGCCAGGCGTCCGCTGCCGGATTGGCAGGATCAGGGCGCCAGGCTGGGCGACGGCTTCAATGCCATGGTCGCCATAGTCGTCTACAACATCCCCAACGGCCTGCCGCTCTGCGGGCTGCTGCTGCTGGTCGTCACCGGTAGCGGGGAGTTGGGTCTCCTGACACTGCTGTCCCTCTGCTGCCTGCTGATCTTCGCTCTTGTCTGGAACCTCTTCATCTGGCTGTTGCTGGCAGCGGGCGCCACGCGCTACGCGCAAACCCGCCAGCTGACCTCCTGGTTTCAGCCGGGCGAAATGTGGGACACGCTGCGCGCCAACAGCGGCCTCTTCATGCAATGGCTGCTTTACACCCTGCTGTCGAGCCTGGCGCTGGGCCTGGTAGCCGCCGTGCCCGGAGTCGGCTGGCTGATTTCGCTGGCGCTGAGCGTGCCGGTGCAGGGGCACTTGCTGGGGCAGCTCGCCTGCGCGCTGGACGAGCGCGAGGCGCGCCAGGCCTCCGCCAACCTTTAGGTTTCGTATGTCCGCATGGCGCTATCGCCGCAAATTCAGCAAGCGACCGCACTCGGCCAGGGAGCGCCGCAACAGCGCCCGCAGAAAGCGGACGGGCGTGGCGGACTGGCCGGGCCTGCTGGGCCGCGACGACGTGCTGATTCTGGATACCGAGACCACCGGCCTCGGCCGCGACGCTGAAGTGATTGAGGTGGCGGTCATCAACACCCGCGGCGAGCAGGTGCTGCACAGCCTCGCCCTGCCGCTGTGCGCCATCCCGCGCGATGCCTCCCGCATTCACGGCCTGACGAAGGCCAGACTGAAGCAACTCGGCGCGACCGACTGGCAGGATCTGCACAGCGCGCTGGCGCCGACCTTGCGGGCGGCCGCGCTGGTCATCGTCTACAACGCGGCCTACGACAAACGGCTGCTGCAACAGACCTGCGAGTTGTACGACCTTCCACTACCCCCGGTTGCCTGGCGCTGCGCGATGCAGGACTACGCCAGATGGCACAGGGAAATGAGGGGCGAGACCAGCGGCTACGGGCTGGAGCGGGCTTTCAAACGGGAATGTGGCGAGGGTTTCAGCCAGGAGCACCGGGCGCTGTCCGACTGCCGGATGGTGCTGTCGCTGATGCAGTCGGTGGCGGATGGCCGCCGGGCGTAGCCAGGAAGGGAATGAGCATGACCGACATCCTGCAAGAACAGATTGAATACTACCGGGCGCGCGCCAGCGAATATGACCAGTGGGCTTTGCGTCAGGGACGCTACGATTACGGCCCCGAACTGAACAAACTGTGGGCAGATCAGGTGGCCGAAGTGCGCGCAGCCTTGCTGCGCTGCGAGCCCGTGGACTCTGCGCTGGAACTCGCCTGCGGCACCGGCATCTGGACGCAGACACTGCTCACGCTCTGCGCGCGCATCCATGCGCTGGACGCCGCGCCCGAGATGCTGGCCATCAACCGCGCGAAGTTGCAATCGGAGCGCGTGACCTATGAGCAGACGGACCTCTTCGCCTGGCAGCCGCAGCAGCAATACGATCTGGTGTTCTGTGGCTTCTGGCTGTCACACGTGCCGCCGGACGCGCTAACGCCCTTCCTGGCGAAGGTGGCGCAGGCCTTGCGGCCGGGCGGCCGCCTCTTCCTCGTTGATTCGCGCCGTGACCCGCACTCCGGCGCCAGCGACCAAATGCCCTACGACTATTACAGCGAAAGCAACACCCATGAACGCACGCTGAACGACGGCTCTCGCTTCACGATTGTCAAGGTCTTTCATGAGCCGGAGGGGTTGGGGGCCAGCCTGGCCGCGCAGGGCCTGCAACCTGACCTGCACGTGACGGACAACTACTTCATTTACGGCAGAGCCGACAAGCTCTGAGCCTTACTCGCCGGGAACGGGCAACATGTCGCCCAGGCTGGTGGTCGGCGGGTCCTGGCGCGAGGGGCCGGCGTCGCCCGTTGGCTCGTCGCCGCTGTCGGGCGTCGGCGTCAGGTCGGGCTGAGCCGCAGCGTCTGCGGCAGCATCGGCTGCATCCGCGTTCATGAGCCCTTCAAAGGTCTCGCGGTCGAGCGTCTCCTGCTGCATCAGCACGGCGACCAGCTCGTCAAGCTTGTCACGGTACTTGATCAGGATTTCGCGCCCGCGCTGCTCGCCGGTCTCGACGAGGCGCTTGATCTCCTGATCGATTTGCTCGGCGGTCTTCTCGCTGTAATCACGCTGCTCGCCAAATTCCCGCCCGAGAAAGACCGAGGTGCTGCTGCTGCCGAAGGTGCGTGGCCCCAGCAGCTCGCTCATGCCGTACTGCGTGACCATGCTGCGGGCGATGCCGGTGGCCTGCTGCAGGTCCATCTGGGCACCGGTGGAGAGCTGCTGGCTGGTGTAGGTGATCTTTTCGGCGATGCGCCCGCCCAGGGCCGCGGCAATGCGATCCTCAAACTCTTCGCCGGTGACGAGGAACTGGTCCTCTTCCGGCAAGGGCATCACGAAGCCGCCAGCGCGGCCGCGCGGAATGATGGTGATCTTGTGCACCGGCCAGGCGTACTTCAGCACGTGGAAGAGGATGGCATGCCCGGACTCGTGGCAGGCGAGACGGCGCTTCTCCCTGTCGGAGATGACGCGCGTCTTGCGCTCCGGCCCCATCACGGCGCGCTCCATGCTCTCCTGTAGCTCCAGCATACTGATGGTCTTGCGGTTGCGGCGCGCGGTGAGGATGGCGGCCTCGTTGATGAGGTTCTCGAGGTCAGCGCCGGAGAAGCCCGGCGTGATGCGTGACACAGCCTGCAAGTCTGCGTCCGGCGCCAGCGGCTTGCCGCGCGCGTGCACCTTGAGAATCGCCAGGCGACCGGCCACGTCCGGGTTGTCCATGGTCACCTTGCGGTCAAAGCGACCGGGGCGCAGCAGCGCCGGGTCGAGGATGTCGGGCCGGTTGGTGGCCGCGATGATGATGACGTTGGTGCCCTGCTCGAAGCCGTCCATCTCGACCAGGATCTGGTTCAGCGTCTGTTCGCGCTCGTCATGGCCGCCGCCCAGGCCGGCGCCGCGATGGCGACCGACCGCGTCGATTTCGTCGATGAAGACGATGGCCGGCGCCTCGGACTTGGCGCGCTCAAACAGGTCGCGCACGCGGCTGGCGCCCACGCCCACGAACATCTCGACGAATTCAGAGCCGGATATGCTGAAGAAGGGCACGCCGGCCTCGCCGGCCACCGCGCGCGCCAGCAGCGTCTTGCCGGTGCCGGGCGGGCCGACCATCAGCACACCCTTGGGGATGCGCGCGCCGAGGCGGATGAACTTCTCCGGCTCCTTGAGGAACTCCACGATCTCGGCCAGTTCCTCCTTGGATTCCTCCGCGCCGGCCACGTCCGAGAAGGTCACCTGCGGCCGCTCCACGTCGCGGGTGACGCGCGCGCGACTGCGGCCGAAGCTGATCGCCTGGTCCTGGCCGCTGCGCACCGAGCGCATCATACGCCACAGCAGCCAGATGATGATGACGGTCGGCACGACGGCGATGAGCAGCTGGAAGATCAGGCCGCCGGTGTTGTCGCCCTGCTGCTCGGCGTAGCTGATGGACTGCAGCTGCGCGTCACTGACGCCGTAGGTGCTCAAATTTTCAAAGAGGTCAGACTCGCGTTCCTTGTAGTAAAAAGCGGTGAGGCCGCTGAAGAACTGGACGTAGACGTCCTGGCCGCCGCGCACGATGAGCTTCTCGACGTTGCCGCGCTGGATCTGGGTGGCCAGTTCATTGAGCGGGATGCGGTTGCTGCTCTGGAAGTTGCTCTGGCTGCCCATGGTCAGCACGAACAGGATGAGCACAACGACGCCCATGCCGATCAGCAGTCGCTGGGCGTTGCGGCCCGAGAAGGGCGAATTGTCGTTGTTGCCATCCTGCGTTGGTCGATTGTTCACAGCAAGCTCCCTCTTGTCCGCTCTCATCATAATGAGGGAAGGCCCGCGGGTCAACCGGCCCGGTCAGATGGTACGAAAAGGGCTTACAGGCCCCATGCTATACTGCGCGTATGACAGTCATCGAACGGGCTCCGACGGACACGGCCGAGCGCAGCAACGAGGAATGGTTGCGGGCGTTGACGGGCGCGCCAGCCGAGCAGGATGCGGCCATCACGACCCTGCACGCGCGGCTGCAGCGCGGCCTCTACTGGTACCTCGCGCGCGAACGCAGCGACCTCGCCGGGCGTTCCCAGGCGGAGCTGGAGCAGATGGCCGAGGACTATGCCCAGGACAGCGTGATGCGCGTCCTGCAGCGCCTCGACAGCTTCCGCGGCGAGAGCCGCTTTACTACCTGGGCGACGCGCATCGCCTTGCGCATCGCCATCAGCGACCTGCGGCGCGCCCGCTACCGCGACTTTCGCCTTGATGACCTGACGGCCGAAGGCGAGTTGCTGCCTGCGCGCACTGCATCGCTCCCCCACGACGATCGCTCGCCCACGCCCGAGGGCGTCGCCGAGCGCGCCGACGTGCAGGAACGCATCGCCCGGGCCCTGCGTGAGGGGCTGACGCCGCGCCAGCGCCAGGCGCTTGAGGCCGTCGTGTTACAGGGCGTGCCGCTGGAAGTCGTGGCGCAGCAGATGGGCAGCAACCGCAACGCGCTCTACAAACTGGTGCACGATGCGCGCCGCAAACTGCGGGCGGAGCTCGAGGCCCAGGGCCTGGACGTAGCCTACATGCTTGACCTGTTTGCAGAACGTTCGGGGCAGTAAGATAAGTAAGATATGAGAAGTCGCTGTCGTCTATTGAAAATGAAGGCTGCTGACGCCGTCAGGACTGGTGGAGCATGACAGCGTGATTCGCGATCGCCTGTACAGGCTGCTGGATTGTCTGGCCACCGTCCATCGCGACGGGGGCATTGACTGCGGCACCGCCGCCAGCTACTTCACCTGCCTCAGCGAGCAGGCGCTGAACGGTGCCGACATCCATCAGATCCTGCCCGAGGCGGCCGCCCACATCGCACATTGCCCGGATTGCCGCGAAGAATACGAGGCGCTGCTGGCAGTGCTGCGCGCCGAGGAACAACACGGGACGAAAGAACAATTCTGAGGACGGGAAACACATGAACGAAGGAACGAAACGCGTCGTCATCATCGGCTCCGGCCCCGCCGGGCTGACAGCGGCCCTCTACACCGCGCGCGCGCAGTTGCCCACGACCGTCATCACCGGGCCGCTGCTGGGCGGGCAGATCGCGACCACGCACGAAGTCGAGAATTTCCCCGGCTTCCCGGATGGCACCACCGGCCCTGAGCTGGTGGAGGCCATGCGCGCCCAGGCCGAGCGCTTCGGCACCGGGTTCGTCTACGATTCGGTCGCGCGGGCGCAACTGCAGGATGGCCCGCCCTTCCACATCGAGACCGGCGGCGGCGAGCGCATCAGCGCGGACGCCGTCATCGTCACCATCGGCGCCAACCCGCGCGCGCTGGGCATCCCCGGCGAGGCCGAATACGTCGGCCACGGCGTCAGCTACTGCGCCACCTGCGATGGCTTCTTCTTCCGCGGCAAGGACGTCGTCGTGGTCGGCGGCGGCGACTCGGCACTGCAGGAAGCGCTCTTCCTGACGCGCTTCGCCAATCGCGTCGACATCATCCACCGCCGCGACCAGTTGCGCGCCAGCGTCGCCCTGCAGATGCGTGCCCTGGCGCACGAAAAGATCAGCTTTATCTGGGACACGGTGGTCGACGAGATTCGCGCCGACGAGACCGGCTCGGTCAACGCCATCGAGATGCGCAACCTGAAGACTGGCGCGCAGGAAGAACGCGCGGCAGACGGCGTCTTCATCTTCATCGGCTACGATCCCAACAGCGATGTCTTCGCCGGCCAGCTGGCCACCGATGACGCCGGTTACGTGCTGATCGACCAGCGCTACCGCAGCAACATCGAGGGCGTCTTTGCCGCCGGCGAAATCCACGACCAGATCTTCCGCCAGGCCATCACTGCCGCCGGTGACGGCTGCGCCGCGGCCCTGACCGCCATTGAATGGCTGGATTCCTGAGACAGTCCCTGGTCCGGCTTAACGAAGGGAATCCCAGCCGTCCCAGTAGGTGAACTCGCGGGCCGGGCGGCGCCGCGCCGGACGGAAATCACTGCCCGTGTAATACGCCACCGGCAACAAGGCCGCCTGTGTCACGCCCGCCGGAATGCCCAGCAGCGACGCCACTTCATCCGCGTAACGCAGATGCAGCGTCGTCCACGCCGAGCCGAGGCCGCGCCTGCGCAGCGCCATCATGAAGGACCAGACAGCCGGCAGAATTGAACCGTAATGCGCCGCCTGCGCCATCTGGCCGGCGTCCTCGACGCGCCCCTTGTAACAGGGGATGACCAGCACCGGCACCTCGTGCATGTGCTCGGCGAGGTGCAGGGCGCTGTCGAGCAGGCGGATGCTGCGGCGGCGCTCCTGAATATCCCCGTCGCCCGCATCCGCGTACTGCAGGAAGGAATCCTTGTACCAGGCGCCGATCTGCGCGCGCTTTTGCGCGTCCGTCACCACCATGAAGTGCCAGCCCTGCTGGTTGCTGCCGGAGGGCGCCTGGATGGCGATCTCCAGGCATTCCTCAATCACTTCGGGCGGCACCGGGCGCGTGAGATCCAGGCGTTTGCGCACACTGCGCGTGGTGGTCAGCAGTTTTTCGGCGGAAATCTCGCTCATGTCCTCGTCCCTTCTCCGGCTGCAGCATGCCTGTGAGTATGCCGCGGCGACGGCCCGCACTCAACCACAGCTGCATTCTGCGCTATCATGGGCGCCTGGAATCAACCATGCAGCGGGAGGGCCACCCCTTGAGCAGCGACGTACAAACCCTGGCGATCAACACCATTCGCACCCTGGCAATGGACGCGGTACAGCGCGCCAACAGCGGACACCCCGGCCTGCCCATGGGCGCGGCGCCGATGGCCTGGGCGCTGTGGACGCAGTACCTGCGCCACAACCCGCGCAATCCTGGCTGGCCCAATCGCGACCGCTTCGTGCTCAGCGCCGGCCACGGTTCGATGCTGCTTTACGCCCTGCTGCACCTGACCGGCTATGACCTGCCGCTGTCGGAGCTGATGAACTTCCGTCAGTGGGGCAGCCAGACGCCCGGCCACCCCGAGCACGGCGACACCCCCGGCGTCGAGACCACCACCGGGCCGCTGGGTCAGGGCGCGGCCAACGCCGTCGGCATGGCGCTGGCCGAAGCCTTCCTCGCCAGCCACTTCAACCGAACAGGCTTTCCGCTCGTCGACCACCGCACCTACGCCCTCGTCAGCGACGGCGACCTGCAGGAAGGCGTCTGCATGGAGGCCAGCGCGCTGGCCGGGCTCTGGGGCCTCGGCAAGCTGACCTTCCTCTACGACAACAACGAGATCCAGCTGGACGGGCCGACCGACATGGTCTGGCGCGAGGACGTGCTGCAACGCTTCCAGGCCATCGGCTGGCACGTTATCGCCGTCGCCGACGGCAACGACCCGCAGCAGGTCAGCGCGGCGCTGGCCGAGGCGCAACAGGTCAGCGACCGGCCCACGCTCATCTCCGCGCGCACGACCATCGGCTTCGGCAGCCCCAACAAGGCCGGCAGCAGCGACGCCCATGGCTCGCCGCTGGGCGCGGACGAAGTGCGGCTGACGAAGCAGGCGCTCGGCTGGCCCGACGAAGACTTTTACATTCCGGGCGAGGCGCTGGAGCACTTCCGCGAGGCTATCAGCCGCGGCGCGCAACAGGAAAGCGACTGGCAGGCCCTGCAGGCGCGCTGGGCCGCGGCGCATCCGGACCTGGCGGGGGAGTGGAATCAGCTGCAAAGCGGCGCGCTGCCCGCGGGCTGGGACAATGACCTGCCGCACTACGCAGCGGGCACCAGCATGGCCACGCGCAACGCCAACGGCGAGGCCCTCAACGCTATCGCGCAGCACCTGCCGACCATGATCGGCGGCGATGCTGACCTGGCCGGCAGTACCAAAACGCTCATCAGCGGCGCGGCCAACAGCGGCGCAAATGTGGCCACGGCGCGCAACCTGCGCTTCGGCGTGCGCGAACACGCGATGGGCGCCATCACCAACGGCCTCGCCCTGCACGGCGGCATCAGCAAACCCTACAGCGCCACCTTCCTCACCTTCAGCGACTACATGCGCCCGGCCATGCGCCTCGGCGCGCTGATGGGCGTACCGGCGCTCTACATCTTCACGCACGACAGCATCGGCCTCGGTGAAGACGGCCCCACGCACCAGCCCATCGAGCATTTCGCGGCCCTGCGCGCCATCCCCAACCTGACCGTGCTGCGACCCGCCGACGCTAACGAGACGGTCGCCGCCTGGGCCGTCGCCATGGAGCAGCCGGGCCCCTGCGCGCTCATCTTCACGCGCCAGGATCTGCCGGCGCTGGACTGCGACGCGGCGACTATGCGCGCGAATGTGGCGCGCGGCGGCTACATCAACATGGACTGCGAGGGGACGCCTGAAGTGATCCTGCTGGCCACGGGCAGCGAAGTGCATCTCGCCCGCGACGCCTGGCAGACGCTGACGGACGAAGGTGTGAAGGCGCGGGTGGTGTCGCTGCCCTGCCACGAGCTCTTCGCGGCGCAGGACGCGGCGTATCGCGAGCAGGTATTGCCGTCGGCGGCTACGGCACGCGTGAGCGTCGAGGCGGGCGTGGCGCAGAGTTGGTACCGCTGGCTGGGCAGTAATGGCGTGGCCATCAGCCTTGAGCGCTTCGGCGCCAGCGCGCCCTTTGAAACGGTCTACGAGCAACTGGGCATCACCGCCGACGCGGTGGTTGCGGCGGCCAGGGGCCTGCTGGCGCATGACTGAATCCTAGCGACCGGGTCCCGCGACGGGGAAGCGAAGGGAGCAGAACATGAGTGTCGACTGGCGCGAACAGGGCGTGCGCATCGTGCGCAGCCACGAACTCGACAGCAACACGCCGCAGACGCCCGGCATGACGCGCGCCGCCGCCATCACCCACGCGCAGGCCGGCGCCAGTCAGCTGTGGGCGGGCACCGTCGACATCCAGCCCGACGCCAAAACCGGCGCCCATCACCATGGCGAACTCGAAAGCGTGATCTACGTGCTCAGCGGGCGGGCGCGTATGCGCTGGGGCGAGCGTCTGGAGTTCGTGGCCGAGGCAGAGGCGGGCGATTTCATCTACGTGCCGCCCTACGTGCCGCACCAGGAGATCAACGCCAGCGCGCAGGAGCCGCTGCGCTGCATCCTCGTGCGCAGCGATCAGGAGGCGGTGGTCGTCAACCTGGATATCGCGCCGGCCGAGGCCTCAGAGACGGTCTGGATCGGCCCCAATCACCCGCCGTCTGGCTGAGGTGGCTCGCGACCCTTCGAGTGATCCACGAGAACCTGACCATCATCTCTCTGCGATCGCTATTTCGATGATTTCTCGCGGTTGCACTTCCGACAGAGCATCTGGCAGTTTTCTTCTTCTGTCTTGCCGCCTTCGGACCAGGGCGTGATGTGGTCGGCTTCCATTTGGTCCAGTTCGAACTCGTCTTCGCAGATGGCGCAGATGCCCGCTTGCTTGCGAAACACCCGGCGCTTCATGCGATCGTCAAATTGCCGCAGGTTGAGGTGCTTTGCTTCGCGCGTGAGAATGTAGGGGTATATGCCCGCCTCTCGCTGCACATCCGCGTCATCGAGGAGCGTCCCAACTTCGGCTTCAATCGCGGCGGGGTCGAGCGGCGCGTCTTTGTAGGCGTTGTAGAGGCTTCCCCAATCAACACCCTTCATCGACTTTCTGTACACTTTGAAAGTTGCCTGAACCCAATCGATTACTTTGCGAAAATACTCCCACAGCGGCGCGGCATTTTCGTCAGGCTGGTGCTGCGCCATGAACTCTTCAATCTTGCCCGCGCTAATCCACTTGATTGCCGTTTCCAGATAGTCCTGCCGAATGGCTGAACCGCGCAGGTAATCGCTGCCGACTTCATACGCGGCGCAGCCTCGCTTGCTAAAGTAACGACGGGCGTCCGTCACCCAGGGACCGGCATAGACGGCGTTGCGAATTTCCTGCTCCACCAGGGTCTCACCGGCGATGTTGATTGTGCGGTACCAGTCCAGTTTCTCGCTGTCCGTGCCGCTGCAAAAGTAAATCATTAATCTGTAATCAAGAATCTGTTCCTGTTTGTCTTTCTGCTGGTTATGAAAATACAGGCCGTCCACCGAATAATCGCCAGCGACATACTGCGAAATGGAAATCGTGCGCTGCTGCCCGTCAATGATCTCATAAGTGCCATCACCGCGAACCGACCAGTACATCACATTCAGGGGGAAGTCCTGCGCAATCGACTCAATTACCGCGTTGCGCTGCCTTTCCTTGTAGACGAACTCGCGCTGGTAGGGCGGGCGGATATCGAGCTTCCCGCCATAGCCGCGCACACCGTCGTGGCCGTCGTCTTCATAGCCTTTGACTAACTCACACACGGTGATTTCGTGAAGTTGGATTTTCATTGGCTATGACTTCCACAATACATTTCGTGTGTTGAACAATCGAAATAAAATACACACCCTGAATCTTCCCAATAATAGCCTTTCCATTTGCTTGCTTCTTGCCTCAAATTGAATGAGAACTCTTCCGCGTCTATCGTAGAAGGAATTCTGTCGTGAAAAAACTGTCGATATTGGGGGTGACCTAAATTCACGAATTTAGATGTTATGACTAAAAGGCTCTTCTTGGCTATTATGTCATCATGTATCAAATAGGTTACCCAACCCAAACTTCTTACAGCAACGACCTTGTGTAAGGCAGATTTGTCAATGGATGCGTAAATGCGTGCAACTTTGTAATTGGACGGTGAATCTATTGGGATGTTATAAATGAAAATTCCGCTGATGTTTTCTGCATCCGATGAGACTTTTGTTCGTTGCGACTGGGTAACAAACCACTTGTTTCCAATTCTAAATTTCCTCTTGGCTTTGTCCTTTTGTCTCACAATTTGATAGTCATGGAACGACTCCCATTCTTCAAGAGTTTCCCAAGCAAGCCGAACTGTGGGGAAATAAAGAATTGCGTTTCCGGACGAGTTTGATGTTACCCACTCGATGAATGCTCCAAATGAAATTAGCAAATTCTCTTTGCAGTCGTGTCCACTGATCACCACGATGTTGTGTTCTTCATTTAGTATCTCATTGCGCATATCAGATAATGCATCGAAGTAGGTCTTAATTTCTTTATCCTGTCTACTATACGATTTCACTGTTGTGTCCTCCTTGGATGGTAATTGCAATTGCTTGTTTCAGCTCTTCCTGTGCCGAATAAAGATGCGTTTGAAAACACGCTTACGTTTGACCATGGCCTGAGGGGTTCCTACTTCTGGCTTCCAAAGGCCTGCCGAAAATCCTTTGCCTTCGCTCTGTGTTGCTCCAAGCAACTCAAACTGCTCGGGATTGTGCTTGTCCAGGAAACTAATCGGCAAGCCCATTTCACCTGCATAGTCCAGCTGAGTGTAATTTGCGGTTCGCTAACATACTGAATTCATCCCCGGGATTCTGTTTGTTCCGTTAGCAAGTCCTTGTACCGCAGCTGCCTCAGCCGTTAGCCCAAACCACTGGCCGCCAGCTTGTTTGCCTGATCGCGCGTGGCCAGTTCGTCGATGAAGTCGTCGAGGCGGCCATTGAGCACGGCCGGCAGGTTGTGGCTGCTGAAGCTGATACGGTGGTCGGTGACGCGGCTCTGCGGGAAGTTGTAGGTGCGAATCTTTTCCGAGCGGTCGCCGGTGCCAATCTGGCCGCGGCGCTCGCTCTCCTGTTGCTGTCGTTGCTGCTCAAGCTCCTGCTCGTACAAACGCGCGGCCAGCACCTGGCGCGCGCGTTCGCGGTTCTGCAGCTGGCTGCGCTCGTCCTGCATCTCGACCACGATGCCGCTGGGCAGATGCGTCATGCGCACGGCCGAGTCGGTGGTGTTGACCGACTGGCCGCCGGCGCCCTGGCTGCGAAAGACGTCGACGCGCACGTCGTTCATGTTGAGCTCGACCTCGACCGCGTCCACCTCCGCCAGCACGGCCACGGTGACGGTGCTGGTGTGGATGCGGCCCTGGCTCTCGGTCTCGGGCACGCGCTGCACGCGGTGCACGCCGCTCTCGAACTTGAGGCGGCTGAAGGCGCCCCTGCCGCGGATTTCAAAAACGATGCTGCGCAGGCCGCCGACGCCGGTGACGTTCTGGCCCAGCACGTCCACCTTCCAGCGCCGGCCCTCGGCGTAGAGGCTGTACATGCGGAAGAGGTCGGCGGCGAAGAGGCCGGCCTCCTCACCACCGGCGCCGGCGCGAATCTCCATGATGACGTTGCGCTCGTCGCGCGGGTCCTTTGGCAGCAGTAACAGGCGTAGCTGCGCCTCCAACGCCCTGAGGCTGTCCTGCAGCGCTTCGCACTCCTCGGCGGCGAGGGCGCGCAGTTCGGCGTCAGTCTCCTCCTGCTGCATGACGCGGGCCTCGGCCAGCTGCTCCGAGCAATTGCGGTGCTCGCGCGCGACCTGCACCAGCTCCTCAAGACCGGCGCGCTCCTTCGAGAGCGGCGTCAGGCGCTGATAATCACCGATCGTGGCCGGGTCGCCCAGCAGCCGGCCGAGTTCCTCGTAGCGCGCCTCCACGTCCCGCAGTTTGTCCAGCATGGTTCCCTGCTTCAGGTCGAATGCCCGGGGCTATGGTAGCATGGCGCCACAGTACGGTACAGTGTGCCGGACAGTGCGTACCGTTCCCGGGAGAGCATCATGCGCGACGCAATCAGCCAGCAACAGATCGACTCTTACCAGGAAAATGGCTTTATCATCATTGAGGACTTCCTCGCGCCGGACGAACTTGAGGAATGGCGCCGCAGCGTGGACGAGGCAGTCGCGCAGCGAGACGATCGCAAGACGGCGGATGGCAGCAGTCGCAGTGGCGACTCCTACTATGACAACGTCTTCATCCAGCGCATCAACCTGTGGACCGACCATGCGGGTATGCGCCAGCTGATGCACGACGAGCGCATCGGGCGCATGGCAACCCTGCTCTCGGGCGCGCCCGGCATCCGCATCTGGCATGACCAGGCGCTGCTCAAGCCGCCCTGGGGCAACCCTACCGCCTGGCACCTGGACGTGCCCTACTGGTCCTTCTCCTCGCGCCAGGCGATCAGCCTCTGGGTCGCGCTTGATGATTCCACGCGCGACAACGGCTGCCTCTATTTCCTGCCCGGCACGCACAACAGCGCCACCTACGACAACGTCGGCATCGGCGAAAACCAGAGCGACCTCTTCCGGGTCTACCCGCAGTGGGCGCAACTGAAGTCGGTAGCCGCGCCGATGCGCGCCGGTTCCTGCTCCTTCCACAACGGCCTGCTGGCCCACGGCGCCGCGGCCAACATGACGCCAGGCTGGCGCCGCGCCATGACCTGCGCCTACATGCCTGAGGGCAGCGTGTTCAACGGCCAGCAGAACATCCTGCCGCCAGACATGTTCGAGCGCCTGCAAATCGGCGACCTGCTCGCCGAGGACGCACAAAACCCCCTGCTCTGGCGCCGGGACTAAGAAGACGGGAGGGCGCCATGCCGGACCGCACGATGATCGTCGGCGCCGCCGGTTCAGTCGGCGTCCTGCTGCTGGTGCTGGAGCTGGTGCGGCGACGCAAGCTGCGTGAGGAATATGCGCTGCTGTGGCTGGCGACCGGCGCGGTCCTGTTGCTGCTCAGCCTGTCGCGCCCGCTGCTGGATACCCTGGCAGAGCTGACCGGCATCTACTATCCGCCCAGCGCGCTCTTCCTGGTCGCCCTGCTCTTCGTACTCGCCATCCTGCTGCACTTCTCGATCGTCATCACGCGCCTGACGCAGGAGAACCGCGAGCTCGCGCGGCATATTGCGCTGCTGCGTCACGAACAGGAGCGCGACAGATCAGCGGGCGAGCGCGAGCAAGACAGTGACCAGCGCGACGTAGCCGATGGCGTAGAGCGCGACCAGCCACAGACCGGCGCGTAAGGGGTTACTGTCGCGCAGTTGCAGTACGCCCGACTGCACAGGATGTGGCTGCGGCTGGAAGACGGGGCCGATGACCCAGGTGAGCGCCAGCCCGCCGGCCAAGCCGCCAAGATGTGCCCAGTTGTCGATGCGAATACCGGCCGCGCCCACCGAGCTCAGTAGTCCAAACGCCAGGTTCACCCCCAGCAGCAGCAGCAGACTGCGTAGTTGCCGGCCGGCAGCCGCGCCCAGCAGGGGCCGGTGGCGGTAGAGCCAGACCATCTCCGCACCGAAGATCGCGAAGACCGCGCCCGAAGCGCCCACCGAAGGCGCGCTCAGCCAGGGGTCGGTCGAGCCCAGCGCCACGCTGAGCAGCGAGCCGGTCAGCCCGCCCAGCAGGTAGATGAGCAGGAAACGGGCGTGGCCGCACAGGCCCTCCACGCCGCGCCCGATGATGTAGAGCGCGTACATGTTGAAGAAGAGATGCATCATGCCGGCGTGCAGGAACATGGCCGTAAACAGACGCTGCACCTCGCCCTGCACCAGCACCTCATAGCTGCGGCTGGCGCCATACTGGAAGAGCTGGCGCCCGACGACCGGCAGCAGGGAACCCAGCGCGAATACCCCGACGTTGATGGCCAGCAGCGCCAGCGTCACCCTGGGCGGCACCAGCGGCAGGCGCGGCCCAGGTCGCCGCTGCGGCGGGCGCAGCGCGGATGGCCCGGGCGCGGCGGGCAGCCTGCGTTCGAGGGGATGCGTGCGGCGTTCCGCGTTCTGATCGTCCAGCATGTGCGCTCCCGTCTCCCTGCTGCCAGTATACGCGACCCGGCACCAGTTCGTGATAACTTCGATGATGTCAGGGTTCTGTGCTGCTCACCTTTACGCGCACAGAGGAGGGCGCCCCATGCCGGAGTATGATTTTCGCTGTTAAGACAGCGGCCGGCGCCTTGCGCAGCACTGGCGCAGCGTCGCGGCCTGCGCGGCCGCCACGCCCGACTGCCCTCACTGCGACAGCCGCGCCCTCACCCGCCTCATCAGCGCGGTCGGCGTCACCCGCGCGGCGCGCGATTATGCCTCCATGTCCAGCGGGGAGATGCTCTCGGTGCTGGAGGGCGAGGATGCGCGGGAAGTGCGGGAACTGCAGCGCCAGGTGCACGGGGGCGCGAAGTAATCAGTCGATGCGTACAACGCCCAGCGGCAAGATATCGTCCCGCGCGTCCGCCGGCTCGAGCAGCGGCAATCGCGTATTCTGGGGATAACGATACCAGCCCAGCCATGCGCGATACTCGCCTGGCGGCAAGGCAACGGGCAGCGTCAGGACGATGCGCTCGCTGAGCTGACTGCCCGCCGGCACCAGGCCCGGCGTTTCATCCGACTGGGCCACCAGCTGCCCCTCATCGTCCAGCAAATGCACGAACCGCACGTCATGCTCGTCGCGGCCCTGCGCGAATTCCCAGTGCAGGCGCAGCACCAGCTCGTTTCCGGCGTCAGCCTGCGCCGGCAGCGAGCCCGCCAGCAGCGTTACCCCTTCGGCGAAGCGCGCCTGCTGCAGGGCCGTTGGCACAAATTCCAGCGTGAAGCGCTCCAGCGCTTCCTCCGGACACACCAGCCCGGCCGCGAGCGCCCGCAAACAGGCAGGTTCGGGCACGAAGGTCAGCATATGCCAGGCGCCGGCCCGCAGCGGCAAACTGACGTGTTTCAAATCCGCCTCCTGCAGGGACCAGGACCAACGCTGCAAGGGGACTTTATCGAGCAACAGCAGCAGGTCGCGTCCGCCCGCCCACATGTCAGCGCTCACATCCAGCCAGCCGTCCTGCGGCGCATAAAGCGGCACTTCGAAAGACTCTTTGAAGCGCAGCGACGACTCCAGCGGCGCATGCAAAGGCGGTGCGGCATCCGTCGCCGGCGTCTCGTAGACGGCGTAGATCTCGTCTTGATAAATCGGCGGGCCCAGCTGCGCCTCGGCCAGTGAAAGCAGATGCTGCCAGGCATAGCGGCGGTGCACGATGACAATGTCTGCGCCGGCATGGCGCAACAGCGCCGGATGCAGCGTAGCTTCCAGCAACTCCAGACGCGCGGGATTGGCGGGTGATTCTCGCGTTACGTGGCCACCTAGAAGCGGCAGTTGGTGTGCCGTCTGCAGCCAGAGCGCCTCCTTGTCGGGGGACCGGTTGCGCACCGGAACGTCTAGTACGGCGCGCAGATCGTCGCGCTGCCCAAGGGCAGTGATCTCTGCCGGTATGGTCGCATTGAGAGTCGGAAAGAGCCAGAACCACTGGTAATCGAAGAGGATGGCGGCCAGCAGCAGCGTCAGCAGCAGGGTCTGGCGCAGGCGGCTGCGAAGTCGTGGCTGCGCGAAGAGCTGGGCCGCGCCCAGCGTGGCGAGACAGGCGATAGCCAGCGCCAGGGCGTAGCTGAAGCGCCCTGGCGTGCGCGAGAGTTGTAGCAACGGCACGCCCTTAAAGATCACCGACGGCAGGGTCACGTAGCTGGCATGATCATCCACCCGCACGGTAACCGGATTCCCCAGCAGGTTCAGTATCGGGCCTAAAGCCAGCAGCCAGGCCAGCAGCGCCAGGCCGAGCCAGAAAAGACCGCGACCGCGCAAGAGCGCCAGCAATGCCAGCGAACCGGCTACAAGCCCGATCCAGGCTGTACGCTCGCCGATGTAGGAACCAAGCACCTCCCGGGTGAACCCAAGCTGGCCGTAAAGCGGATGATAGAAAGAGGGTGTAATGACGCCCAGCAGGTCGAGACTGTAGCGAACGTCGCCGCCGGACTCCGTGTAAGCCGGGCTTTCCAGGGTCGTGCTGAAAACGGGCAGAACAAATAACAGTTGCAACAATGCGCCCGCCAGACAGAGCAGCAGCAATTGCGTCAGTCCGCGCCAGTCGCGCTGCAATAGACGCTTGAAAACCAGGAGAGTTGTCAGTGGCAGCAGCATATGGATCACATTGAGCGCATGGCCGCCACTAACGAGCGCAAAGCACAGGGCTCCGGCCACGAACCAGCGTCGCCGGGAAGGGCCGGTCGCGCTGCGCAGACGCAGCAGCGCCAGAACGAAGAGCGGCGCGAAGGCCAGCGAGTGATGCACGTTGTGGCCTTCGCCGAAATGCGCCTGGAAGGTCGGCGCGGCCATGAACACCAGGCCGCCGACAAGCGCCGCGGCGCGCGAGCCCCCGCCCAGACGCAACCCCAGCGCGTACATGCCGAGGCCCATCAGGGCCGTCTGCAACAACAGTGCCAGATTGTCCGCCACCAGCAGCGGCAGCGCCAGCGCCAGTAGCGCGGCGGGAATGTGTTGCAGAGGGTGTCCCAGCAGGGTGATGCCCGCCATGCCATCCGGCCAGCCCAGATTGGGCAGCCAGAACAGCGGCTGGCCGCTGCGCAGCGCGTGAACCAGCCACCAGACGTGATGCGCCCGCTCCGGGCTGTCGCTATAACCGAAGCCTGCCAGATGCGTATCCATACGCGCGACCAGCGGCCAGGTGATTATTGCAGCCAGCAGCAAATAGAAGATGTAGACGGGGAGCCAGCGAGGGCGCATGGGGGACATTGTAGCGCGTCAGGCCAGCGATTTGAGGCCACTGCCGGTCAGCGGGATGACGACGCGGCTCGGCAGCTGCGCGCGCCCGCTCAACAGGGCTGCCACCGGCACCGCGCTGGTCGGCTCCGCCAGCAGGCCGTGCCCCTGCAGCAATTTTTGCGCGGCCAGGATCTCCTCCTCGCTGACGCGCAGGGCTGCGCCGCCGGTCGCGCGCAGCGTGCGCAGGATTTCCGCGCCGTGCACCGGCTGCGCCACGGAAATCCCGTCCGCCACGCTGGCTTCCGGCGTCACGGGCGTTGTCTGCGTCAGCCCGCGTTCCCAGGCCTGCACCAGCGGATCACAGGCGGCGGCCTGGGCGACGACCATGCGCGGCACTTGCTCGATCAGCCCGGCAGCCTGCAGGGCCTGAAAGCCGCGAGCCAGTCCGGTGAAGAGGCCGCCATGGCCCGCGCAGCAGAGGATGGCGTCGGGCGCGCCGCACTGCTCGAAGATCTCCCAGGCGCAGGTCATCTGGCCCGCGACGAAGAAGGGACTCCAGGCGTGGCTGGCGTAGACCGCCGTCTCCGCCGCCGCGAGGCAGGCTTCAGCGGCGGCGGCGCGCGGCCCGGGCACCGTCACCAGCTCGGCGCCGTAGGCGCGAATATGCGCCTGCTTGGCGGCGGGCGCGGAGGCCGGTGCGAAGATGCGCGCCTGGATGCCGGCCGCAGCTGCGTAGGCCGCCAGCGAGGCGCCCGCATTGCCCGAAGAGTCCTCGACGACTGACTCAACGTCCTGCGTCAGAAAATGGTTGATCATCAACTCCGTGCCGCGGTCCTTGAACGAACCGGTCGGGTTGCAGTATTCGAGCTTGGCGTAAAAGGAATGCCCGGCGAGTTGCACGGGCACCAGCGGCGTGCCGCCGGCCCCCGGCAACACACGGCGCCGCGCCGGCAGCATGGCCGCATAGCGCCACAGGCCCCAGGTCTGCGTCTGGCGCGCCGCATGGTCGTAGGCCGGCAGGTTGCGGATGCGCAGGCGCGCGCCCTCACAGTGCCAGTCCAGCGGGCCGCAGACCTTGCCGCAGTCTTCGCAGACCAGTTCAGGTATCATGTCGCGTCCTCCAGATGCTTGCGCAATTCGCGCAGGTCGTGCCGCTGTTGCATTACGCTCTGCCGCGTCATCAGCGCGCGCCAGCCAAAGGCGACCACCTCGCCAATGTCCCAGGCCAGCTGATAGAGGCGCAACAGGTCCGGGTCGTGTACATAATCAGGGAAGCGACTACGGTAGCCCTGCAGCGCCGCCGGCCACAGCCGCAAATGAAAGAGGTCGCGCTCGCGCGGGGCCCAGGCCGGCGCGTCAAGGTCGATGAGCACCAACTGGCCGTTGGGCCGCAGCATGGCATTGCCGGAAGATGGGTCACCGTGGCAGAAGACGGGCTTGTGACGCGCCGCCAGGACGCGCTGCTCAGTCACCTGATACTCGTCGATCCAGCGCGCCATGCACGATCGCGCATTGCGAATCAGATTTGCCAGCGCACGCTGCTCCGCGTTCCAGAATGACGGCGGCGCCGCCAGTGCGGCCTGCAGCGGTAACCAGTCGCGCAACTCGGCGGCCGCATACTGCTCGGGCGTGGGCCGCTGCTGCGGCGTGAAGCTGTGAATCTCCGCCACCAGCTCGCCCAGCTGCCGCTGCGCCGCGTCGTCCGGCCCGCCGCTGAGGTCCATGAAGGCCTGACCTTCTACCCAGGGCTGGAGCCGCGCCTGATACGGCCCGATGGACTCGAGGTAGCGACCGCTGCGCGCCGCCATGGCGCTGATGATGCGCTCCTCTCCCAGAGCCTGCGCCAGCCCGGCAGCGGCGACCAGGTTTTGTTCACAAAGCGGGGTGCCGCAGACGCGCGGCTGCGAGAGCTTGAGGAAGTAGCGTTCACCCGCAGCGGCGTCGAGCCGGTAACACCAGGAGCACTCGCCGCCCGGCGTGAGGAAGTGCAGCGCCGTGGCCTGCCGGCCCCAATGTTGGGCAACAGCCACACAGATTTCTTCACGGGTGAGCGCCGGTTCGCTGAGCATGATAGTCCCGCGGGCGGCCTGGCTTGTCAGACCCCCCGGCATTCTGTACACTGGATAAGCCACTGTAACCGAAAATGACCGGCAGAATGATGCCCAAAGACCGTTTCAATCGTCCCCTGCGCGACCTGCGCATTTCGGTGACGGACCGCTGCAACTTTCGCTGCGGCTATTGCATGCCCGCCGCAGTCTTCGGCGAGGGCTATCGCTTCCTCGCGCGCGAGGAGCTGCTGGACTTCGAGGAAATCACGCGTTTGGTGGGCGTCATCGTACGCCTCGGCGCGATCAAGCTGCGCCTGACGGGCGGCGAACCGCTGGTGCGGCCGCGGCTCGGCGAGCTGGTGCGTCTGCTGGCGCAGTTCGACGAAGTCGAAGACTTTGCCATGACGACCAACGCCTGGCACCTGGCGGAGCACGCGGTCGCGCTGCGCGAGGCAGGTCTGCGCCGCGTCACGGTCAGCCTGGATACCCTGGACGAAGCGATATTCCGGCAGATGAGTGGCGGACGTGGCACTGTGGCGCGTGTGCTGGCCGGCATCGCGGCCGCCGACGCAGCCGGGCTGGGCCCGGTCAAGATCAACGCCGTGGTGCAACGCGGCATCAACGACCACACCCTGGTCGAGCTGGCGCGCTATGGGCGCGAACACGGCCACATCATCCGCTTCATTGAGTACATGGACGTGGGCACGATGAACGGCTGGCGTATGGACGACGTGGTGCCGGCGGCGGAAATCGTGGCGCGCATCGATGCCGAACTGCCGCTCGAGCCGCTGCAGCAAAACTACTTCGGCGAGGTGGCGCGCCGTTACCGCTATCGCGACGGCAGCGGCGAGATCGGCCTGATCACCTCGGTGACGCAGCCCTTCTGCGGCGCCTGTACGCGGCTGCGGCTCTCGCCGGAAGGCCAGCTCTTCACTTGCCTCTTCGCCAGCGAAGGCATTGATCTGCGCGGGCCCTTGCGCAGCGGCGCCGACGATGACGAGCTCGAAGCCATCGTGCGCGGCACCTGGCAAAAGCGCGAAGACCGCTACTCCGAAGAGCGTTTCGCGCTGGCGCGACCGCGCGCCGACAAGGTGGAGATGTACCACATCGGTGGCTGAACGCGCATGACGATCGAGAACGAGGCGGAGCTCGCCGCCCTGCTGCGTATCGGCCGCATCGTCGGCCTGACGCTGCAGCACATGAGCGCGGCCATCGAGCCCGGCATGAGCACCGCCGCGCTGGACGACGTCGGCGCGCGCTTCCTGCGGCAACAGGGCGCGCGTTCTGCGCCCATCCTGACCTACAACTTCCCCGGCCACACCTGCATCAGCCTCAACGACGAGGCCGCGCACGGCATCCCCGGCAAACGTCTCATCCGGCCCGGCGACCTCGTCAACATCGATGTCTCGGCCGAGCTGGACGGCTACTTCGCGGACACGGGCAGCAGCTTCGGCGTGCCGCCCCTCACCCGCTCCCAGCGCAAACTGCTGGCGACGGGCCGCCAGGCGCTGGACGCGGCCATCGCTGCGGCGCGCGCCGGCCAGCGACTCTCGGTCATCGGCCGGGCCGTCGAGCGCGTGGCGCGGCCGGCCGGTTATCAGATCATCCGCGAGCTGGGCGGCCATGGCGTGGGCCGCGGCCTGCACGAGGCGCCGCACGCCGTACCGCACTATTTCAACCGCCAGGCGCGCAGCAAACTGCGCGAGGGCATGGTGCTGACGCTGGAGCCCTTTCTCACGACAGGCAAACCCCACATCCGCAAGGCTGCCGACGGCTGGACGCTGCGCACCATCGATGGCGCGCTGGCCGCCCAGTTCGAGCATACGGTTGTCATCACCCGTGGCAAGCCCGTGCTGGTCACCGCCCTGTGAACGCCAGGCGCTGGGACAGCGAACTCTACGAGCAACACCACGGCTTCGTCTCGCAGCTGGGCGTCGGGCTCCTCGAGCTGCTGGCCCCGCAGGCCGGCGAACGTATCCTCGACCTCGGCTGCGGCACCGGTCATCTGACTCAGCAGATCGCGGATTTCGGCGCCTGCGTCACGGGCCTCGACAGCGACGCGGCCATGCTGCGCCAGGCGCGTGCCAACTACCCACACTTGCGCTTCGTCATCGGCGACGGCCAGAACTTCGCGCTTGACGAGCCGGTCGACGCCATCTTCTCCAACGCCGCGCTGCACTGGATGCCGGACGCCGCCGGCGCCGCCGCCTGCATGGCGCGCGCCCTGCGGCCGGGCGGACGCCTGGTGGCCGAGTTTGGCGGCCAGGGCAACGTGCGAACGCTGTACAGCGCCTTCTGTGCCGCGTTGCAGGAGGCTGGCCTGCCCGTCCCTGCCGCTTCGCCCTGGTACTTCCCCGCGCCCGATGACTACGCAGCGCTGCTGGCAGCGCAGGGCTTTGAGGTCCTCGCAGCGCGACTCTTCGCGCGGCCGACGCCGCTGGCAGGCGAGGCCGGCCTGCGCAACTGGCTGCACATGTTTCTTGGAGAAACCCTTGCAGGCCTTTCGTCCGGCGAGCGGGAGCGCGTACTGCTCGCGACCGGGCGCCGGCTACGCCCGACACAGTGGCAGGACGGGCACTGGGTGGCGGATTACATACGGCTGCGCGTCGTCGCGCGGCGCAGGGAGGAAAGTTGAGCAAATATCCATTGTATGTTTTCGGTGGTGACGAGCAGGCCCCCAAACTGCTGTTTGCGCCGGGAAACGGCTTTCCGCCGCCCTGCTACACGCCCCTGCTCGCGCCCCTGACCCGCGACTGGCGCGTGCTCAGCCTGCCGCCGCGCGCCCTGTGGCCCAATATTGGCCCCGCGCCAGCGGAACCTGGCAACTGGGACGGACTGGTGGAGGACCTGCTGGCCGGCATGGCAGAGCACGACCTGCGCGACGTCGTAGCCGTTGGACACTCTTTCGGCGCCCTGATTCTGATGATGGCCGTTCTGGAGCAGCCAAAACGCTTTCGCGGCCTCGCCATGCTGGACCCTGCCATATTGACACACGACCGAATTAACTTCGTCAGGGCCATGCGTGAGCGCGGCGAGTTGCATCTGCTGCCGATAGTCGACGGGACGCTGCGGCGCAGGGACCGTTTCCCCGGTCTGCAGCAAGCCTTCGATAGCTGGCGCAGCAAGCCTCTCTTCGCTGAAATGAATGACGAATCGCTGTGGAACTATGTCCGTAGCACGATGCAGCCGGCCCACGACGGTGATGGCGTAGAACTCGTCTGGCCGCGTGACTGGGAAGCCTGGTACTACATGTCGGCCGACATGGATGTCTGGGATTCACTCGTTTGGCTCAATGGCATGTCCAGGACGCTCGTCGTGCAAGGGACTGCCAGCGACGTCTTCCCGGCGGATTCCCTGCAACGGGTGCGCCTGCACCTGCCGGCAGGCACCTTCGTCACACTTGCCGATTGCGGCCATATGCTTCCGCTGAGCCACCCGGAAGACACACGAACAGCGCTCACGGACTGGCTGAGCAGCCTGCCCTGACCCTTTCACCTGATATCACAATTGCAACTTGCCCGGGCCAGGGCGCGAGACCCGTTCCCCATATGCCGGAAACGGCTTCGTCTTGTTGCAACATGGTCATCCTGGACCATTAAAAAGCGATGGTGGCGGCCGGGTTCTGCGGCGTATCCAGATAGCGAATCTCGAAGTGCAAATGCGGGCCGGTGGAGTTGCCGGAGTTGCCGAGGGCGCCGATGACCTGGCCGGCGCCGACGCTCTGGCGGCAACGCACGTCGATGCGGCTAAGATGACCGTAGACGGTCGTGAAAGGCCCGTGCGAGAGGACGATGGTGTAGCCGTAGCCGAAGCTGTTCCAGCCGGAGAAGATGACCACGCCGCCATTGGCCGCGCGCACCGGCGCGCCCACCACCCCCGCCAGGTCGATACCACTGTGATACACGGAGAAGCCCTGCGTGAAGGTGTAGCTGCTCATGGGGTTGGTCCAGAAGCTGCCGCTGCTGTTCTGTACGCGCCCGCAACTGCCGGGTTGCCCCGGGGCAAAGGAGACGAAGTCGCCGCCGCTGCGGTTGGCAGTGCCCTCACGTTGGACGCGTGGCGTCCAGGCGATCTGTTCCGCCTCGCCGCCAGGAATGAGAAACTGCGTGCCGCTGGGCAGCACAGTATCCGGCGTAGCGCCAAAAAGCTGGTTGAATTCCGAGTCAATCACCAGCCAGGGGTCATCGACGTGATAGGAACGGGTGATCTCGCTGATGTTGCGACTGCCGATGACGGTGTGGTAGACGCCATCGACGGGCGGAATATTCAAAACACGACCCGGGCGCAGACTCTGGATGATGGAACGTTTGTTGGACCAGGCGATCGTGTTCGGCTTGAGGCCGAAGCGCTCGCCAATGCCGATGACCGTGTCGCCCTTGACGATCTCGTACTGGATGACATTGCTGCGCTGACGCTCCGGGATGACGGTGAAGGGGTCATGGATGTCGCGCATCAACTGCGGCAGCGCGGACGTGGGAAGCGCGGGCGCGGGCGGCTGTTGCAGCAGGGCCGCGCGCTGCGCCTGGTCAAGGGTTGGCAGCAACTCGACGGTGGCGCGCGCCAGCGGCTGGACTGCGACGCGCGTGGGAAGCAGGGTCGGCAGCGGTGGCACAGACGAGGCGACCGGGACTTCCCGCGTTGGTAAAAGCCCGGTCAGCAGCAAGGCGCCAGTCGCGATGACCAGCAGTCCGGCACCAAGCAGCAGCAGCGGCCCGGCCAGACGCCGCCAGAGCGGCAGGCTATCCCGGCGCGCTGGCAGCCGGGGGGCCGAACGTTTCATTCCTGGTCGCGGCGCCAGGCTTCGTATTCGGCGCGGGCGTCATCCCGCAGCGGATAATACTTGCGCAGGTCGCCGCCCTCGGCCAGTTTCATGCGCGAGAAGACTTCCCATTCAGTGTGCTCGCCAGCGGTCGCGATCAGCTGTTCGGCCAGGCCGACGGGCACGTTGACCGCGCCGTCATCGTCCGCCACGATGATGTCGCCAGGCACGACCAGCGTATCGCCGCAGGCGATTGGCTGGTTGACGGCGAAGGGCATGATGTTGGTCTGGGTATGGAAGTTGGGCGTGACGCCGCGCAGCCACAGGCCCAGATCCAGCTTTTTCGCTTCCGTGAAATCGCGGATACAGCCGTCGACCACGACGCCAATGCCGCCGCGCCCGAAGAAGTAGGTCAGCATCATCTCGCCGAAGACGCCGCTGGCCATGTCGCCGCGCGCGTCCACCACGACCACGTCACCTGGCTGCGTGTGGAACAGCACGTGGCGATGCAACTGGCGTTGCGGGTCATGGTACTCGTCTTCGTCGATCATGTCCTCGCGCCGCGGCATGCACTGCAGCGTGAGCGCCGGCCCGACGACGGAAGCGCCCGGCGTCATGGCCAGCGGGCCGCGGATCTGCGCATCGCGTATGCCCAGTTTGCTGAGCTCGGCGGAGGCGGTGGCGCTGCCGATGCCCTTCAGGCCCTCAATGAGATGCGCCGGCGGCCGCTGGATGTCCTGGGTCACGACCGGCGGTCGTTGCTGACTGTCCTTCGTGTCTGTCATTGTGAGCGCCGTTATCCGAGATTGCCATCATGCGCTGCACAGTATGCCAGCTTGTCCGGGTCAATTGCCACGCCCAGTCCTGGCGCATCCAGAGGTTCCAGCACCTGCCCCTCCGGCTCGTAGGGCTCGGCCAGCAGGGTGCCGGTCATGTCCGAGAATCCGGCAGGCCAGCGCGCGAGCTTCGTGGCGGCGGCACAATGGGCAGCGGCGGCGGCCATGATATCGAAGTAGGGCGCGACCGAAATTTCCAATCCGGCCCCTTCGGCGATGGCCGTCATCTTCTGCGCCGGTAGCAGACCCCCGTACTTTTCCAGCTTGTAATGCAGCACGTGGGCGGCGCCGGCGCGCACGATCTCGTAAATGCTGCGCGGGCCGACGGTGGATTCGTCTGCCTGCAGCGGCGTGCGTACACGCGTGGTCAGGACGGCCATCTCGTCGATCCAGCGCACCGGCTGTTCGAAGAGCGCCACGCCCCCGATTTGCTCCAGCTGCGTCAGTGACTGCACGGCCTGACCCAGTGAGTAGCCCGTGTTGCCGTCCAGCTGGAAGCGGGCGCGATCGTCGGCCACGTCGCGCAACTGCGCGTACCAGGCGACGTCTTCCTCCACGTCGAAGCCGATCTTGGTCTTGAACCAGGTCCAGCCCTCATCCACCCGCCGCTGGATGTTTTCGGCCATCAACACCGGGTCCTCGCGGTCGGCAAAGGCGTGCAGGGGCGCGCCCGCGTTGCAACGGCCGCCCAGCAGTTCGTAGACCGGCACGCCAAGGGCCTTGCCCTTGATGTCCCAGAGCGCCATTTCAATGGCCGTGATGGCGTAATTGCCGACACTCAGCTTAACCATGTCCGCGAAGAGCTGCTCAATGGCAAAGGGGTTGCGGCCCAGCATGGCGGGCGCCAGGTAGTTCTCAATGCCCGCCTGAATGACCTCCACGGAATCGCCATAAAAGGGCGCTGGCGCAATCGTTTGACCAACGCCGGTGATGCCTTCGTCGGTCATGACTTCCGCAACCACGGTGGCCGTATCCGGCGACTCGCCGTAGTAGGTGAGCAGCGCGCGTCGCCGCGGAATGCGTACGATGGTCGAACGGATTTCTGTGATCTTCATGGCAGTTTCCTCACCCCTTGCCGGGCATCAGCGCTGCGTCAGGCGCAGCAGTCGGCCGACGTCATCCAGTTCTTCCAGGCGCGCGCACGCGTCGATGAGCGCCTCAACGCGCTCTTCCGGCAGCAACTCGCCCACCAGATAGCGGAACTTGCTCTCGAATTCCTCCTCCGTCAGCATGTTTTCCGGTTCGCCGAGGGCGTATTCCACCCGGCCGCGGTACTGCCCGCCATCGCGCGTGGTGACCCTCACCTCGCAGCCGTTCCTGTTCGCGGCAACCAGTTCCTCGTCCAGCCCGATCTTCACCAGGCGCCGCAGTCGGCGTACCTGCGGGTCGTCCCAGGCCGCGATGTCTGAACGGTACCAGTTGCCACGCTGCAATACGACGGCGACCGTCACCGGCAGGCTGTAGCCGGCCAGTTCGGCTGTCCCCGGCTCCGGATTGACACGGGTTTCGGGCGTGATCGCCAATGGATAGCTGTCGATCTCGATGGAGGTGATGGCATCCAGGTCCAGCCCACCGTTGCTGTTCCGCAACGCCTGGGTCGCATCCACGCAGGAGTGCACGTGACGGCAGCCGGCGTGCGGCTTGAAGCCCGTACCCGCCAGCCCCTGGTGTTCCCCCAGGTTCGCCAGACTGGACGGATCATAGCCCGGGCCGAAGGCGTGGAAGTAGCCGTAGGCGCCGTCCAGCGCGCCGGGCGGGCCTTGAAAGCCGAATTCCGCCAGGCGAGCTGCGAATATGCCGTTGCGTGCGCCCAGACCGGCCAGCAGGTCCTTGGTATCGCAATGGCCGGCGTCCCAGACGTACTGCTCGGTACCGCTGGCCATGTCCATCGCCAGCGCCAGCGCGTTGCCGATCTGTTCCTGGTCCAGCCCCATGGCGACCGCCGCCGTCACGGCGCTGGCCATCGAGCCCACCTGACTCTTGTGGTCGAGCCCGCGTTCGCGTTGCCAGTCCCATACCGCTGGCTGAATTGCATCGAACACATCGTAGCCGATCGCCAGCGCCGTGATCAGTTCGCGGCCGTTGAGTTGCAAATGCTCGCCCAGTGCCAGCACAGTGGGTACCAGTTCCGAGGCTACATGCCCCGACAGGCGGCTCGTATCGTCCATGCCAAGAATCTTGCTCATGGTCCCGTTGGCCCAGGCCGCGCCCTCTACAGTGCTGCCGCGGCCGTCAACCACCAGCGTCGCCTCCTCACCCGGGTAGCGGTACGCGGCGAAATCCGCCGCCAGCCGCCCCAGGCGCGTCTGACAGCCGCCCAGGGTGGTGCCGAGCGTATCCAGCATCACCTGACGGGCGCGCGTGATCGTCATTTCGCTCAGGTTTTCATAGCGCCACTGCGCGGCGTAGGTGGCGATGAGTTCGACGGCGTTCCTGGCTGTGTCCGTACTCATTCCGGAGCCTTTCTGCCCCCGCTGACCTGGCAGGACGCACGTACCCCTTTTGCCTTACATGGCTCAGACCCTGACCCCGACAGCGCTCAGACGCAGCAGCTGGCCGACGTCGTCCAGTTCTTCAAGGTGGTTGCAGGCGTCAATGAGCGCGGCGATACGCTCCTCCGGCAACAACTCGCCCACCAGCTTGCGGAACTTGCCCTCGAACTCCGCATCGCTCATCATGTTCTCCGGTTCGCCGAGGGCGTATTCCACCCGACCGCGGTACTGCCCGCCGTCGCGCATGGTGATGCGCACCTCGCAGCCATTCTTGCCGGCGTTTTGCAGTTCCTCTTCCAGCCCGACCTTGACCAGGCGCCGCAGACGGCGTACCTGAGGGTCGTCCCAGGCCTGGATGTCCGCCTTGTACAGGCTGCCGCGCTGCAGAACGACGGCCACCGTAACCGGCAGACTGTAGCAGGCCTGGTAGGCGTTTTGCGGCTCCGGGTCGATGCGGAAGAAGGGCGTTATCGCGTTCAGATAGCTGTCGACTTCGATGGAGGTGATGGCATCCAGGTCCAGGCTCCCGTTGCTGTTGCGCAGGGCCACGGTCGCGTCCACGCAGGAGTGGACGTGGCGGCAGCCGGCGTGCGGCTTGAAACCCGTCTCTGCCAGCCCCTGACGTGTCCCCAGGGACTCCAGACAGGCCGGATCGTAGCCTGGGCCGTAGGCGTGGAAGTAACCGTAGGCGCCATCCAGGGCGCCCGGTGGCCCCCTGAAACCGAATTGCGCCAGTCGCGCCGCAGCAATGCCGTTGCGCGCCCCGATACCGGACAGCAAGGTGTCGCAGACATCTCCATCGTAGACGTACTGCTCGGTGCCGCTGGCCATGTCCATCGCCAGCGCCAGCGCGTTGCCGATCTGTGCCTCGTCCAGGCCCATGGCGACCGCCGCCGTCACCGCGCTGGCCATCGAGCCCACGTGGCTTTTGTGGTCCAGCCCGCGTTCACGCTGCCAGTCCTTGACCGTCGGCTGTATGGCCTCAAAAACATCGTAGCCGACCGCCAGTGCCGTGATCAGCTCACGCCCGCTGAGCTGCAGGTGCTCGCCAAGCACCAACAGCAAGGGCAGCAGCTCCGTGGCCACGTGCCCCGCCAGGCGACTCGTATCGTCCATCCCGAGGGCATGGGCCAGGATTCCGTTGGCCCAGGCGGCGCCCTCGGCCGTGCTGCCGCGGCCGTCGGCGACCAGCGTCGCCTCTTCGCCCGGGTACCACTGCGCGGCGAAGTCCACCGTCATCTGACCCCGGTGGGTCTGGTAGCCGCCCAGTGCAGTGCCCAGCGTGTCCAGCATCACCTGGCGGGCGCGCGTGATCGTCTTTTCGTTCAAGTCTTCATAGCGCAGGTTCGCGGCGTGCGCGGCGATGATGTTTACAGCGTTTTCACTTGTGGCCAAACTCATTGGAGTCCCTTTCTTCTTTAGGCACCTGGAAGGCGCCGTCACGGGACAGCGGCGACGACGCGCATGGTTGTAGCTTCCACCTTTCAGACCCTGACAGCGGCCAGAGTCAGGCGCAGCAACTCACCAACGTCCCTGAGTTGCTCCAGACGCGCGCAGGCCTCAAGAAGCACCGTAACGCGCTCTTCCGGCAGTAACTCCCCCACCAGATAGCGGAACTTGCTTTCGAATTCATCCTCCGTCAGCATGTTTTCCGGTTCGCCGAGGGCGTATTCCACCCGACCACGGTACAGCCCGCCGTCGCGCGTGTTGATGCGCACCTCGCAGCCGTTCTTGCCGGCGGCCTCAAGGTCTTCCGCCACGCCAACCTTCACCAGCTGGCGCAACTGGCGCGTCTTCGGGTCGTCCCAGGTCTCGATGTCCTCGCGATACCAGCTGCCGCGCTGCAACACCACAGCGACCGTCACCGGCAGGCTGAAGCCCGCCTGGCCGTAGGTAGCCGGGTCCGGGTTGACGCGGAAGTCGGGCGTGACCGCGCGCAGGTAGCTGTCGACCTCGATTGAGGCGATGGCGTCCAGCTCCAGACCACCGTTTTTGCTGAGCAGGTCCTGGGTGGCGTCGACGCAAGCATGCACGTGGCGACAACCGGCGTGCGGCTTGAAGCCCGTGCCCGCCAGGCCCTTGCCTGGGCTCAAATGCGCCAGAAAGTCCGGATCGTAGCCGGGACCGAAGGCGTGGAAGTAGCCATAGGAGCCGTCCAGGGCGCCTGGCGGGCCGCGGAAGCCAAAAGCTGCCAGGCGCGCGGCGAAAATACCATTGCGTGCACCATAGCCGGCCAGCAGGTCTTTCGTATCGCAGTGGCCGGCGTCGTAAACGTACTGCTCGGTGCCGCTGGCCATATCCATCGCCAGCGCCAGCGCGTTGCCGATCTGCTGTTCGTCAAGACCCATGGCGACCGCTGCCGTGACGGCGCTGGCCATGCTGCCCACCTGACTCTTGTGGTCCAGGCCGCGCTCTCGCTGCCAGTCCCTGACCGTCGGCTGGATGGCATCGAAGACGTCGTAACCGGCGGCCAGCGCCGTGATCATCTGCCGGCCGTCCAGTTGCAGTTGCTCGCCCAGCGTGAGGGCGACCGGCACGAGTTCCGCTGCCACGTGGCTGGCGCGGCGGCTCGAATCGTCCATGCCAAGGATCTTGCTCATGACGGCATTGGCCCATACGGCGCCTTCAGCCGTGCTGCCGCGGCCGTCGCCTACCAGCGTCGCCTCTTCACCCGGGTATCGTTGCGCGGCGTAGTCCGCCGTCAGCCGGCCCAGGCGCGTCTGGTAGCCGCCCAGCGCGGTGCCCAGCGTGTCCAGCATCACCTGGCAGGCGCGGCTGACCGTCGTTTCACTCAGGTCTTCATAGCGCAGGTTCGCGGCGTGCGCGGCGATGATGTCGACGGCACTACGGCCATTGTTCGCGCTCATTGCTCGACCTTTCTGCCCTCACTCGCCCGACAGGGCGTGGGCATTGCCGTGTTATATATGGCTCAGGCCCTGACCCCGACAGCGGTCAGGCGTAGCAGTTCACCGACGTCGTCCAGTTCTTCAAGGCGGTTGCAGGCGTCAATGAGGGCGGCGATACGCGCTTCCGGCAGCAGGTCCCCGTTGAGATAACGCAACTTGCCTTCGAACTGCGCGGCGCTCATCATGTTCTCCGGCTCACCAAGCGCGTATTCCACCCGGCCCTGATATTGTCCACCGTCGCGCGTGGTGACGCGAACCTCGCAGCCATTGCTGTCTGCAGCCACCAGTTTCTCGTCCAGCCCGATCTTTACCAGACGCCGCAGCCGGCGCGTCTCCGGTTCGTCCCAGGTCTCAATGTCCTTTAGGTACCAGTTGCCGCGCTGCAGCACGACGGCGACCGTCGCCGGCAGACTGAAATAGGCCTGTTCGGTGCTCTGCGGCTCCGGGTTGATGCGGAAGTCGGGCGTGATCGCCGAGGGATAGCTGCCGATCTCGATTGCAGTGATGGTATCCAGCTCCAGACCTCCGTTGCTGTTGCGCAAGGCCTGGGTCGCGTCCACACAGGAATGCACGTGGCGGCAGCCGGCGTGTGGCTTGAAACCTGTATCCGCCAGCCCCTGTCGTTTCCCCAGTCCATCCAGGGAGGACGGGTCGTAGCCTGGGCCAAAGGCATGATAGTAGCCGTAGGCGCCGTCCAGCGCTCCCGGCGGTCCCTGAAAACCGAATTCCGCCAGCCGCGCCGCAAAAATGCCGTTGCGCGCGCCGATGCCGGCCAGCATGGTGTCGCAATCAGCGCCATCGTAGACGTACTGTTCGGTGCCGCTGGCCATGTCCATCGCCAGCGCCAGCGCGTTGCCGATCTGCGCCTCGTCAAGGCCCATGGCCACCGCCGCCGTTACCGCGGTGGCCATCGAACCCACGTGGCTCTTGTGGTCCAGCCCGCGCTCCCGCTGCCAGTCCCGCACCGCCGGCTGAATGGTATCGAAGACGTCGTAACCGACGGCCAGCGCCGTGATCAGTTCCCGACCGCTGAGTTGCAGATGCTCGCCCAGCGCCAGCAGGGCGGGTACCAGCTGCGAGGCCACGTGCCCCGACAGGCGGCTGGTGTCGTCCATCTCGAGGAGATGGCACAAGACACCGTTGGCCCAGGCGGCGCCCTCGGCCGTGCTGCTGCGGCCGTCAGCCACCAGGCTGGCCTCCTCGCCCGGCATCCGCTGCGCGGCGAAGTCCACTGTCAGCCGGCCCAGGCGCATCTGGTAACCGCCCAGCGAGGTGCCCAGGGTATCCAGCATCACCTGACGGGCGCGGATGATCGTCATTTCGCTCAGGTCTTCGTAGCGCAGGTTCGCGGCGTGCGCGGCGATGATGTCGATGGCACTACGACCATTCTTCGTGCTCATGGGTCAACCTCCCTGCATTCTCCGCACGGCAGGGCGCGCCGTCGCGGCTATCCCGCAACGGTCGCGCATACCACCGTGACTTACCTGTCTCAGGCCTTGACTCTGGCAGAAGCCAGACTCAGCAACCCGCCAACGTCATTCAGCTCCTCAAGGCGCGCGCAGGATTCGAGCAGCCCGACGATTTGCTCCTCGGGCAGCAGGTCCCCGATGAGATAACGGAACTTGCCCTCGAACTCCGCTTCGCTCAGCATTTTTTCCGGCTCACCCAGAGCGTAGTCCACCTGGCTGCAGTACTGTCCGCCGTCGCGCGTGTTGATCTTCAGCTTGCAGCCGTTGCCGCCGGAGTTCTCCAGTTCCTCGTCCAGCTCGACCTTCACCAGCCGCCGCAGATGGCGGGTCATGGGCTCGTCCCAGGTCTCGATATCGGAACGGTACCAACCGTCGCGCTGCAGCACGACGGCGACCGTCACTGGCAAGCTGAAACCCGCCTGCCCGGTCGTCTCCGGCTCGGGGTCGATGCGGAAAAAGGGGTTGATCGCCTCATGGTAGCTGCCAATCTCGATCGAGGTGATGGCCTCCAGCTCCAGACCGCCGTTGCTCTTCAGCAGGGCTTGGGTCGCGTCCACGCAGGAGTGCACGTGGCGGCAGCCGGCATGCGGCTTGAAGCCGGTCTCCGCCAACCCCCCGCGCTTTCCCAGAACCTCCAGATATGCCGGATCGTAACCCGGGCCGAAGGCGTGGAAGTAGCCGTATTCGCCGTCCAGCGCTCCGGGCGGGCCCTGAAAACCGTATTCCGCCATGCGCGCCGCCATGATGCCGTTGCGCGCGCCCAGACCGGCCAGCAGGTCCTTGGTATCACAGTAACCGGCATCCCAGACGTATTGCTCGGTGCCGCTGGCCATGTCCATCGCCAGCGCCAGCGCCTGGCCGATCAGTTCCTCACTCAGCCCCATGGCGACCGCCGCTGTAACGGCGCTGGCCATCGAGCCCACCTGACTCTTGTGGTCCAGGCCCCGCTCACGCTGCCAGTCCCTGACTGGCGGCTGAAGGGTATCGAAAACATCGTAGCCAACGGCCAGCGCTGTGATCAACTCGCGACCGTTCAGATGCAAATGCTCGCCCAGCGCCAGCACGACCGGCGCCAACTCCGAGGCCACGTGCCCCGACAGACGGCTCGTGTCGTCCATGCCAAGGAATTTGCACATGGTCCCGTTGGCCCAGGCGGCGCCTTCGGCACTGCTGCTGCGGCCATCGGCGACCAGCGTCGACTCCTCGCCTGGCATGCGGTAGGCAGCGTAACCAGCCGCCAGCTGGCCCAGACGCGTCTGATAGCCACCCAGGGCGGTGCCCAGCGTGTCCAGGATCACCTGGCGCGCGCGCTTGATGGCTGTTTCACTCAGGTCTTCGTAGCGCAGGTTCGCGGCGTGCGCGGCGATGATATCGATTGCACTGCGGCCATTGCTCGTGCTCATAATTGCACCTCTCTGCTTCTCGGCCTGCTCTCAGTCCAGCAGGGCACGTAATTCCCGGGTGACATGGTCCACGTCCGCGCGTGTGAGTCCCGGCGTGACGGGCAGGGTGAGCAGCCTTTCGGCCAGCTGTTCGGTGACCGGCAGGCAGTCGGCATTGGGCAGGCCGTGGCGATAGACCTCGTGGTGGTGCACCGGCGGGGTGTAGTGCAGCGCGGCCTCGACGCCGGCTGCGCGCAGCCCGTGAAAGCAGGCCTGCTGCTGTTCAACGCAGATGGTGAAGGAGCGGAAGGTCGGTTCCGATTCTGGTCGAAAAGTCGGCAGAATGGCGGAAGTGCCGGCGAGGCCTTCCCGGTACCATTCGACGATTTCGCGCCGCTGCTGCGTCCATTCGCGCAGATACGGCAGCTTGACGGCGAGCAACGCGGCCTGCAGGCCATCCAGCGCGAGGTTGTAGCCTTCGTCGATGAAGTACTGCCGGCCGGGGATTTCCGCCGATTGCCCGGCGCTGCGACCATAGCCGTAGCCGTTCAGCAGGCGCAGCTTCTCATGCACCTGCGGGTTGCTGGTGGCCACTCCCGCACCGCTGCCGGCGCCGCCGAAGGGCTTGTAAGGCGCGAAGCTGAACACCGCCGCGTCGGCCCACACGCCGACGCTGCGGCCATGATCGCGGGCGCCGGTCGCGAGACAGGCATCCTCGATGATCATCAGGCCATGGCGGTCGGCAATCTCGCGCAGACGCTTCACGTCGGCGGGATGGCCGTGCATGTCCACCGGCAGCAGGGCGCTGCTGCGTTCAGTGATCAGCGCCTCGACCAGGTCGGGATTAATGTTGTAGTCGCTGGCGCGCACGTCACAGAGCACCGGTGTGGCGCCGCAGTTGCTGATCGCCGCCGTGGTCGAGATGTCGGAGTTGGCGACCGTGATGACCTCGTCGCCGGGGCCCACGCCGCAGGCGCGCAGGGCCAGAAACAGGGCGGTGGTGCCGCTATGCGCGCCCACAGCCCAGGTCTGCTCCACTTCCTGCGCAAAGGCCTCCTCGAAGTCCTTGCGCGCCCGGTAGCTGCTGTCGTTGGCGCTGAACAACATGGGTTCCAGCGCTGCCAGAATCTCTTCGCGCAGTTGCTGGTGCGCCAGGAAGGCGCGCGAACGCTGAATGCGGAACTTTCCCTGTTCTGCGAAGATCCTTTCTTCCTGCGTTTTGCTGGCCAACTGCCCTCCTGTCGCGCCCTTGTCGCCCGCCTAATCGCGCCCGCGGATGTTGGGGTCTAGCGAATCGCGCAGCCAGTCGCCCAGGAACACCACGCCCAGCACGGTGATGGTGATGGCGATGCCGGGGTAGGTCGTCATCCACCAGGCGCTGTTGATGACCGATTTGCCGTCGGCCAGCAGGATGCCCCAGGTCACCGTCGGCGGCTTGACGCCCAGGCCCAGGAAGCTGAGCGAGGATTCGGCGAGCATGGTGATGCCCACCTGCAGGGCGGCCAGCACGATGGCGGAGGCGATGACGTTGGGCAGGATGTGCTGCAGCACGACCATCAGCCGACTCTGGCCGATGGACCAGGCCGCCATGACGTAATCATACTCGCGCGCCTTGAGCACCTCGCCACGGATGACGCGCGCATAGGTCACCCAGCCCGAAAGCCCCAGAATGAGAATCAGGGTGAACAGGCCCGGGCCGATCACGCCGGAAATGGCCACAACGCGGATGATGAAGGGGATACTGAGCAGGCCATCGCAGAAGCGCATCATAATCCCGTCCACGCGCCCACCGTAGAAGCCGCTGACCAGACCATAGGCGACGCCGATGCTGCCGGCGATCAGCACCGCCACTACGCCTACCAGCACCGAGACGCGGCTGCCGACGAGGATGCGGCTAAAGATGTCGCGCCCCAGCTGGTCTGTGCCCAGCAGGTGGCTGCCGTCTTCGTCAGTGAAGCCGGGCGGCTTGTAGCGTGTGCGCAGGTTGCCGCGGATAGGATCGTACGGGACGATGAGCGGGCTGATAATGGCCAACACCACGACAAATGTAATGATGGCGGCCCCGGCCAGACCAATCGGGCTGCGACGCAGCAGGGAAAGCAGGGAAGGCTGACGCACGTGTCCGGTGACCAGCACCGCCACGTCCTCGTCAGCCAGCTTGTTGTCCGGCAGCTTGCCGGCGCCTGCGCTCATAGAGTCTGCCTCTGCCTCAGTCGAAGCGGATACGCGGGTCAACCACAGCGTAAAGAATGTCAATAATGATGTTTATCAGGATAAAGGACATTGAGAAAAAGAGCAGCGCGGCCTGCACGATCGTGTTGTCGCGCACGCCGATCGAATCGATCATCAGGCGCCCCAGCCCCGGCCAGGAAAAAACGCTCTCGACCACTACCGAGCCGCCCAGCAGCCAGCCCAGCTGCAGCCCAAAGACGGTCAGAATAGGGATGAGCGCGTTCTTCATCGCGTGGCGGAAGATCACGGTGCGCGTGATCAGCCCCTTGCTGTAGGCCGTGCGGATGTAGTCCTCGTTTAGCACCTCCAGCATGGCCGAGCGTGTCAAACGCGAGAGATAGGCTGCCATGCCCACGCCCATTGTCATGGCAGGCATGATGAAAGCCGCTGGTTCGCGCGCGCCAAAGGCCGGCAGGAGACGCAGGCGTACGGAAAAGATGATGATCAGCATCAGCCCCAGCCAGAAGCCCGGCATGGCCGTCCCCAGCGAGGCCAGCATGGTGCTGGCAAGGTCGAACAGGCTGTTTCGTTTCAGGGCGGAGAGGATGCCGAGCGGGATGGCGACGGACAGGCCAATTGCCGAAGCGACTCCCGCCAGCATCCAGGTCGCCCCCAGGCGCTCGATCACCAGCTCCATGGCCGGGCGTTTCGCAAGATAAGACATGCCGAAGTCGCCGGTCACCGCCTTGGTGATAAAGATGACGTACTGTTCCGGCAAGGGTTTGTCGAAACCCCATACTTCACGCAGACGTTGCTTCTGATCCTCGTTGAAGGTCGGCGGCGCCGTGATGTCAACCGGATCGCCCTTCAGCCTTACCAGAAAAAAGGCGAGGAAAGATACGATGATCAGCGTGATCAGGCCCTGGACCAGTCGCGTGGCGATGAACTGTTGCATTTTGTCTGGCGCCTCTTTGTGGGCTCTGGTCGTTGACGGGGACGGGCCGAAGCCGCGTCCCCGTCAACATGAATCACTTACATGCCGTCGCCGGCAAGCTGCAGGTTCTCACGGAAGGTGTACCAACCGTCCTTGCGTGGCGTGAAGTCGAAGTCGTCGGAATAGGCGATGTTGGCCTGCGCCTCGTAGAGCGTCACGTTTTGCAACATGCCGAACCAGTGATCCCACCACTGGCCCCAGAGCTCCAGTCGCGCATCGGGATCCATCTCGGACAGGATGGCGTTGGAGACCTCATCCCATTCCTCGACGCAGATATTGTGGTGTACGGCGGGCCATACGCAGCGATAGAAGAGCGGCACGAGCGGCACGCTACAACCCAGCGACACCATCATCATGTCACGGTTGTTGCCGGGCGAGTTAATCTGCTCGCCAAAGGCCGAAGGATCGAGGACGTTGAGATCCACGTTGAAGCCCACTTCCTCCAGCATCACCTTAATGACCTCGGAGACTTCCTTCTCGCTGCCGCTGCGGCTGACGGTGGGCGTATCGAGGTAGACCGTCGGGCCGCCATCAGCGTAACCGGCTTCGGCCAGCAGCTCACGGGCGAGATCCGGGTTGTAGTGCGCAGTCACCGTGTCCGGGTTGTTGAAGCTGTCAGCGCCGCCCTCCGGGAAGTGCGGACAGATTCGTCCGAGACGCGGTATGGCAGAGCCGTGGACCTCGGCCAGCAGATCGCGGTCCAGCGCGTGGGAGATGGCGTTACGCACATTCACATCCAGCGTAGCTGGCTGATAGTCCGGGTAGGTTGTGGCCATGTTGCCGGCATCAGTGTCAACGCGCAGATAGATATGCTGCATGACGGCCGCAGTTTCTCTGGTCAACGTGATGCCCTCGGCGGCTTCAAGGCCCGGCAATTCCACTGCCGGCACATTCGCGACCATGTCAACCTGGCCGGCCAGCAGCGCGGCCACCTGGGCAGCCTGCTCGGGGATCACCTGGTAGATGACGCGGTCGATTTCGGGGCGTCCACCCCAGTAGTCATCCCAGGCCTCGAAGACGTAGCGGTCGTTCTCGCTGAACTCGGCGAGGACGTAGGGGCCGGAGCCAACCGGGTTGCGGGAGAACGCTTCATCGCCCACTTCCTCGACGTAGTCCGGCGGCAGCAGTTCACAGCCGTTGAAGCTGACGATGAACTCGAAGTAGGGCGTGGGGCCGACCGTCTTGATGTCTACCGTGGTTTCGTCAACCACGATGACCTCGGCGACGTCCACCCACTGTGGCTGCACCATGAAGTCCTCGCGGGTGCGCACGCGGTCGATGTTCCACTTGACGGCCTCGGCATCCAGCGGCTCACCATTGTGGAAGGTGCTGCCCGGGCGCAGGTTGAAGCGCCAGGTGGTGTCATCCACGTTCTCCCAGGATGACGCGGCCTGGCCCACGTAACCGCTGCCATCCACCGTGCGCCAGATGAGGCAGTCATAGAGCAGGTTGGCCAGCCAGTGGGTCGAGATGAACCAGGTGACCGGCGCGTCCAGGGTGCGGATCGGGCCGGAGTGGGCGAAAACGAATTCTGTTTCTTCATCCTGCGCCAAAGTGGGCGCAGCCAGCAGCGCCAGCACCGAGATAAGTGCCAGCACCAAAATTCCCTTGCGACTGATACCAGGCATTGCTTGCTCCTTTTAAGACATTCTTTAACGATTGCCTTGTTTGGCAGTTGGCAGCGTCTCCTCTCCTGACAAAACGGTCACTCACACAACAACAAGCCTGACTGCTCCCGAACGAACCTTGCTGCAAGGAATGTTTCACTTCCCACAGCATTTTCCTGCTGCATTTCACTGACGGGGACGGGACGCAACCGCATCCCCGTCAGTGCGATTCCCGTTACTAGCCGTCGGCCAGCCCGATGTTGCCGCGGAAGGTCATCCAGCCATCCTTGCGCGGTGAGAAAGTGAACTCCGCCGAGTTGTAGGCCATTACGGCCTCGATCTCGTAGAGCGTGATCGTCTGGTCGGCCTCAAACATGAACTCCCACCACTGCTCCCAGAGCGCCATGCGCGCGTCAAAATCGATAGTGCGCAGGATGGCGTTGGACACCTCGTCCCACGCCTCGTTACAGATGAGGGCGATGTTCGAGGGCCAGTTGCACTGGTGGAAGAGTGGCACCAGCGGAGCCCCGCAGCCCAGATTGACCAGCATGATGTCACGATAGCCGCCAGGCGACAGAATCTGCTCGCCGTAGGCCGCGGGATCGAGAATGTTCAGCTCCACCTTGAAGCCAACATCCTCCAGCATGACTGCCGCGACTTCGGCAACTTCCTTCTCACTGCCGCCGCGTGCAGTGGCAGTGGGCGAGTCGAGGTAAACGGTCGGGCCGCCATCAGCGTAGCCCGCCTCGGCCAGCAGCTGACGCGAGAGATCCGGATCGTAATATTCCGCGATTGCCTCAGGGGATGCATACTTGTCGGCGAAGCCCTCCGGGAAGTGGGCACAGACGCGCGCCAGACGCGGTGAGGACGCACCATGTACCTCGGACAGCAACTCGCGATCCAGGGCGTGCGAGATGGCATGGCGCACCCGCGGGTCGAGCGTGGCCGGCCGGTAGTCCGGGTAGAGCTCGTCCATGTTGCCGGATTCCAGGTCCACGCGCGCATAGATATGTTGCATGCGGCCCGAGGATTCACTGACCACGCTGATGCCCTCGGCCGCTTCCAGCTGCGCGATGTCCGGCGCCGGCACGCCGCTGATCAGGTCCACCTGGCCGGCCAGCAGAGCGGCCACCTGGGCCGCCTGCTCGGGGATCACCTGGTAGATGATGCGGTCAACTTCCGGCCGGCCGCCCCAGTAGTCATCCCAGGCATCGAAGACGTAGCGGTCGCTCTCGCTGAATTCGGTCAGCATGTAGGGGCCGGAGCCAACCGGGGTGCGGGCGAACTCCTCCTCGCCCACCTCGGCCATGTAATCCGGCGGCAGCAACTCGCAGCCATTGAAGCTGACGCTGTACTCGAAGTAGGGGAAGGGCTCGTGCGTGAGGACGTCCACGGTCACCTCATCGATGATGACCACGTCTTTCACGAACTGCCACTGCGGATGCACCAGGAAATCCTCGCGCGAGCGCACACGGTCGATGTTCCACTTGACGGCCTCGGCATCGAGCGGTTCACCATTGTGGAAGGTGATGCCCGGATGCAGGTTGAAGCGCCAGGTGGTGTCGTCAATCGTGCCCCAGGACGCGGCGGCCTGGCCCACATAGCCGGTACCATCGTGCGAGCGCCAGATCAGACACTCGTAAAGCAGGTTGGTCAGCCAGTGGGTCGACCCGTACCAGGTGACCGGCGCGTCCATGGTGCGGACCGGGCCGATGTGGGCGAAAACAAATTCGGATATCTCGTCGTCCTGCGCCAACGCGGGCGCACTGAACAGGGCCAGCACGGCCAGCAGCGCCAGAGCGACAAGAACCCTCTTGCGAGTGTTTCTCATCATCGTTTGCTCCTTGTCTCCAGTGTTGAACAAAATTGGTTTGATGTTTCGCTGGTCATCTCTCTACAGAGAGGTGCCACCCGCGATACCCGTTAACCGTCCTCCAGGTCCATATGATAACGACTGGCGTTGTGCGGAGAAAGGCGCACGCCCCCCTCCGGCGTCACCAGGAAGTTGTCCGAGATCAGGAAGCCACGATTATTTGGTGTAATACTGCCGGGGTGGAAGGACAACGTCATGTTGCTCTTCAACTCAAAGTCTGGCGCCGCCTGGTCGCTGGGGCCATCGCTGCCATCCAGGCCGGTGCTGTGACAATCCGGCGTGTGTTTGCCCACCACCTCGAAGCCCAGGCTGCGCATGGCCTCGTCGTTGGCATCGGCAATCATGCCCAGGGTGTTGCCGGTCCGGGCGACTGCGGAAGAACACTCGACCGCGTACAGATAGCCATCGAGCAAGGCCTGCGCTTCATCCGGCAGGGGCCCGAAGGAGCAAACAGTCGTCATCTCCAGCCAGTAGCCCCAGGGGGATTCGTAGACGATCTCGAAGTTGATGATGTCGTCCTCGCTGATGCGCTGATCCTTGTCGGTGGGCACGGTTTCGGGCGAAAGATTCGTTGACAACTTGGTGCGGCCCCAGAAGGCGCCGAAGGACTTGATGTAGCGCTCCACCTCGGCGCAGGCATCCCAGTAGCGCACGCCGGGCGCGGCGTATTCCGCGAACACGTCCATCGCAGCGTCCAGAATGGCGCCGTTCTGCTGCATGGCTTCCAGTTCGAAAGGCGTCTTGATCTGACGGATGACATTAAATTCGTTCGTCACCTCGACCAGCTCGCAGCCGGCCAGCGCCGCCTCGAACTGGCGCCCCGTCGCCACCGACATCAGCTTGTCCATGTTGACCATGCCAATGCGTCCGCTGCCACCCACGTATTCCATGGCGAGCTCCGCCGTACGCCCCACGACGTCGGCAGGACACTCCACCCGCTCCTTCAGGGTAGTGGTCTCGTTTCGGCTCCAGACCGCCTGGTATGAACTCCAGATCTGCAGCCATGGGTGCGGGTCGTCCACGCCGAGGATGGCGTAGCCAACTCCGCCCCAGAGATGGGCGTGGGTGATGTAACGGATGGCGCCCATGCCGGAAGGCGAGGCATGTCCGGCGAGGATCAGCGCGCCAATGTCCTGGTCGCGCATCATTGCCTGAATGCGCGCAATGCGGCGCGCCACGTCCCGCTTCAGTCCATCGTGTGTCAGCATACTTCCTCCTCTACCATGCGTTCCGGTCGACTGCGCCTGGTTGCGCGCAGGGCTTGCTGCCGGCTCATGCGCTTGCCACCTGGTCGCCCAGGATCGCCAGTACGGTGTCTTCCGGCGGAACCGGCCAGGAAAGGCCGGCGTGCAACATCACCCCGGCGCGCGGCGCGCGGATGGTTTCAAGCCGTTCGCCGGTGAAGGGGTGGCGCACGTAGCCGATCTCCTCACCCTCGGCGACCATCTGTCCCCGCTTGCCGGTGTCGATGAAGGTAAACCCGCGCTCGCCGGTCGGCATCAGGGTCGTGTGCCCCTCGATCACGGCGATCTCTTCGCATTCGCGTGATTGCTCGCCGTCCGTCATCCCAAGGTGCACCATGGCGTTAAGAATCGCATTGCGAATGCGCTCCATGTCATCCTCGCGATAGTCGCGCAGGCCCGGTCCGCCACCAATGTACGCGGCCACGGACGCGACGCCGTCTTCGGCGGCGGCGGCGGCCATCGAGTCATCCGCCGGCATGTTGTTCAGGACGTGCGGCAGGCCGAGTGACACGGCCAGCGCCTGTGACTTGCCGGCATTACCGGCCTGCCAGCAGCCCGCGAAGCGATGATAGCTAAACTGCGAACCGGTACGAATGTCGATCAGCCCCTCCGCGCCGGCGATGGCGTCTTGATACCAGGCATGAATCATCTGCTCGCTGACGCTGCCATTGGCGCAGCCGCGTCCGAGGCGGTTGAGATGCTTCTCATCCCAGGCGCTGGTGATCTGCTCGAAATCGAAACCCGAGGTGTTCATCAGCGGCACGATGATGACTGTCCCGCGGATCTGCGCCGGGTCCAGCTCCTGCGCGACTTTCGGCAGAATCAGCGCTGGCTCGATCTCCATACCGCTGGTGCCCGACTGCACGACGAGCCGGGGCCCGGGTTCGGCACCATTGATGATGTGCAAGGGGATGTGCACCGGGAAGCGCCCGTGTGTTTCCCCGGTCTTGAAGAAGCCAAAGGTCTTTTCGCCCTGGCCGGCTTGCACTGTTCCAAGTTTCATGATCAGGCCTCCTGCATCTACCCCTGACGGGTGAAGTGACTAAAAGGAAACATACAGATCCATCTCGCGGCGGTCCTCAACCCGGTCGATGGTGCCGAGGATGCCGATGGAAGTCGAACCGACGGTTGGCCACTCCTGGCCACTGGGGATCACGATGCCGTCCTTCGGCGATTTCAGTTCGGCCACCAGCTCGCCCGTCCAGGGACTCACCAGTTCGCCGTAGACATCGCCGGCCTTCAACGCCTCACGGAATTTACTCTTGCGAATAAACAGGCCATCGGCGTTGGGCTTCCAGATAACCACGCCCGCGTTGTAAATCGTGCACAGCGGGCCATCGGTCTCGAACTCGCCTTCAATGATGCGCATGCACTTCAGCAGGTTCCAGATGCCACGCTCGGCATCGCGCACGTTGTCCGCGCCGTTCTTGTGCCAGCCGGTGCCACCGCCGAATTCCAGCGTAATCTGCACCACGCCCTGGTCCTCGACAGACCGTTTGGTCTCGGTGCCGCCAAAGGTGCCGCGCGGGAAGTAGGCCGCCTGGTCGAGGCCAAAGGCCACCACAATCTTGCGCCGCCGGAGCTGGACTTCCGTCAGGTTCTTCGGCGAATCTTCTTCCATGAAGAGCACGTAACGTTCGTAGGCCGTGCGCGCGCCGGCGTGAAAGTCGACCATCACGTTGGCCTGACTGATCACTTCCTGGAAATAGATGTGGGCGATCTGGTCGCAGGCGCTGCCGTTGGGGTCGCCCGGGATCTGCCGGGTGATGTCCTTGCCATCGATACGCGAGCCGCGCTCGCCCAGCTCGAAGCCGGCGCGATTGGCCACCGGCACGGCGATGACGTTGCCGCACATGGTTGCCGGATCAATTTTCTCAAGAAAGTTCAGAATGGCAATTGACCCAATGATTTCCGCGCCATGCATGGCGCCCTGCACCAGCAGCGTCGGCCCTGGTGACGCCCCCGCGACCAAATGCACCGGTATGTCCGGCGCCATTCCGGCACGCGTGCGCATCGTTTCCAGATAGCCAAAGGCCCGCTCACCTGGTCTTGCCTTGATGTTGCCAACTTTCAACATTCCTCACCTCCCTGCCTGGGCCCGGCGCACAAGACGGGCGCCGTTCGCCCATGTATACCCTACGGAGACAGATACTTGCGAAACCAGTTCTGTATGCGATGCATACGTTCGATGCGATTGCCCGGACGCCCGCTGGTGGACAGCCCGTGGTTCTCGCCCTCAAAGATCACCAGTTCAACCGGTCTGCCACGCCAGCGCAGGGCGGCGAAGAGCTGCTCCGCCTGCTCCAGGTTGGTGCGGTGATCCTCGTCACTGTGAATGATGAGCAGTGGCGTGTGACAGTCGTCCATGTAGGCAATGGGTGACTGGCGCCAGTCATCTTCCGGCGTTGTCCAGCGCTCCGGGCCAATATCCGAAGTGCCGAAGTGGCTGAGGTTGTTGGTGATCGAGCGCTGGGCCACGCCCGCGGCGAAGCGCTCCGTATGGCCGACGATCCAGTTGGTCATGAAGCCGCCGCAGCTGCCCCCGGTCACGCCCATGCGCGCTTCGTCGATCCATGAATGCGTGGCCAGCAGATCGTCCACGCCCAGCATGGTTTCTTCGAAGTCCGCCCCGCCCTGGTCGCCCTCGCTGGCCTTCGTCCACGCCTGGCCGTAGCCGGCCGTCGTGCCGCGCTGGTTGAAGTACGCCACGGCGAAGCCCGAACTGGCGTAGCACTGGTGCTCAAGGTTGAAGTCCCAGCAGAACATGGAGCAATGCACGTAAAGCACCAGTGGATAGCTACGCTGCGCGTCGAAAACCAGCGGCCGCTGCAGCCAGGCGTGCACCGGCACATTGTCCAGACCTGTATACTCGTAACTCTCCGGCTGCGCCAGTTGCAGGTCGCGCAGCCAGGGGTTGAGGTCGGTCAGGCGCTCGCTCGCGCCATCATGCCAGAGGTGCAGGTCGCCCGGATTGGCGGGGTCGGCCTGACCGAAAGCGGCCAGGTCGCCGCTGGCCGGGCTGTACTCGAAGACCGTGCTCTCACCACTGACCAGACGCTCGCTACGGCCGGCTGTGTCGCCGCGCCAAAGGTTGGCCGCGCCACGCTCGGTCAGCAGGAAGTAGAACCATTCGTCGCCCGGCGCCCAGCGGACGCTGACGTTGCTCAGACCCGGCCGCTGGTCGGAGACGCCGTAGTTGCCGACTTCGGCGTCGAGGTCCTCGTCCAGCTTGACCGCAGTGCCGGCGGCCACGTCCGCGATGCAGGGATGCCAATGATTGCGGCGGTTGACCGGCGGCGCATGGTTGTGACCGGCGAAGGCGATATGGCGGTCATCGTCGCCCCAGACCGGACTGATGGCCGTGCCCTGCCAGTCCGGCAGCAAGGGGCGCGGCGCGCTGCCGCCGGGCCAGTCACAGAGATGAATTTGCCCCTGGCCCGCCGGAATGTCCTGTTCGCGCGCCGTGGCGACGAAGGCCAGGCGCGTCCCGTCCAGGCTCCACTTTGGTGACGAATAGTCACACTCGCTGTACGTCACCTGTGCCAGCTCGCCCGTCGCGACGTCCAGCACGACAATCTGCGTGTAGCGGTCGTGCACCCAGCCGATGCCGTCGCGCTTGTAGCGCAGCCGACGCACCACCTTGATTGTGGGCGCGGGCACGCCCGGCACAGCGCCGCGCCGTTCGTCAGGGTGCTTCATCTCCGTCCAGCGGGCACCGGCCAGGTGGATGCCGTCCGGCGACCAGTCAAGTTCGGCGAGCGGCTCGTCACCGAGCGGAATGACGCAATTGACGCTTTCGGCAGTGCGCCAGATGCGCAGGGAGCAGCCCTTCCCGTCGCGCTGGCACCAGGCCAGCTGCGCGCTGTCGCGGCTCCAGGCCAGCGCGGAGACGCGGCAATCGTCGCCGCTGAGGCGCTGCGCGGCCAGGTCGTCAAGCTTGCGCAGGTAGAGCTGCACGCGATAGCCATTGGCGGCCGCGTCCGGCTCGCGCACGCTGTAAGCGACCATGCTGCCGTCCGGCGCGAGGGCGATCTCCTCCAGCCAGCGGAAGTTCATCAGGTCTTCAGGGATGAGACCGCGACGTCGTTCTGTCGTGCTCTCTATGACTTCCTCCCTTTCCAGGCCCCTTGCGCCGGCCGTCCCTGTCAGCGCTACGGGGACAAATACCTGAAGAACCAGTCCTGAATGCGATGCAATCGCTCGATGCGGTTGCCCGGGCGCCCGCCACGCGACAGCCCGTGGTCCTCGCCTTCGAAGATGACCATCTCCACCGGCTTGCCATGCCAGCGCAGGGCGGCGAAGAGCTGCTCGGCCTGCTCCAGATCGGTACGATGATCCGCATCGCTGTGGATGATCAGCATTGGCGCGTTGAAGTTCTTGATGTAGGCGACGGGCGACTGGCGCCAGACCTCCAGCACGTCGCTCCAGGGGTCGGAGCCGGTCTCGCCGCCGCTGCACTCGGGGCCGATGTCCGAGGTGCCAAACATGCTGATGTTGTTGACGATGGAACGCTGGGCCACGGTCGCGGCGAAGCGATCCGTGTGGCCGGCGATCCAGTTGGTCAGGTAGCCGCCGCAGCTGCCGCCGGTGGCGCCCATACGCTTCCCGTCAATCCAGGAATGCTTGCGCAACAGGTCGTCCACGCCCAGCATGATCTCATCGAAGTCGTCCCCGCCCTGGTCGCCTTCGGTGGCCCTCGTCCAGGCCTGGCCATAGCCGGCCGTCGTGCCGCGCTGATTGAAGTAGGCCACGGCAAAGCCCGAGTTGGCGTAGATCTGGAATTCGTGGTTGAAGTCCCAGCAGAACATGGAGCAGTGCAGGTAGAGCACCAGCGGATAGCTGCCTTGCGGGTCGTAATCCAGCGGCCGGATCAGCCAGGCGTGCACCGGCGCGTCGTCCACGCCCGCGAACTCGTAGCTTTCCGGTGCCGACAGGCTGATGTCGCGTAGCCAGGGATTCAGGTCGGTCAGACGCTCGCTCTCACCATCACGCCACAGGTACAGGTCGCCCGGGTTCGAGGGGTCGGCCACCCCATAGGCCGCCACGTCGCCGCAGGCCGGACTGTACTCAAAGTGCGTGCACTCGCCGACGAGCAGACGCTCGGAAACGCCCTGCGTATCGATGCGCCAGAGATTGGCCGCGCCGCGCTCGGTCAGCAGAAAGTAGATCCACTTGTCGCCGGGCGCCCACTTCACCGTGACGTTCGTCAGGCTGACGCGCTGGTCGGCCACGCCGTAGTTGCCGACTTCCTCGTCGATGTCCTCGTCCAGCTTGACGGCCGTGCCGGCGGCCACGTCGGCGAGATGCGGCTGCCAGAAATTGCGGCGGTTGGTCGGTGGCGGATGGTTGTGGCCAGCGAAGGCGATGTAGCGGTCGTCAGCGCCCCAGACCGGGCTGACAGCCGTGCCCTGCCAGTCCGGCAGCAGGGGCCGCGGACCGCTGCCGCCCGACCCCGCGCCGGCGTCGCAGAGATAGATATGCCCCTGGCCGGCGGGGATGTTCTGTTCGCGCGCCGTGCCGACGAAGGCGAGGCGCGTCCCGTCCATACTCCACTTCGGCGTGGCGTAGTCGCACTCGCTGTGCGTGACTTGCGCCAGATCGCCCGTGACCGTGTCCAGCACGTGGACCTGGGTGAAGCGATCGTGCACCCAGCCGATGCCATCCTGCTTGTAGCGCAACCGCCGCACCACCTTGAAATTGGGTTTCGGCACGCCGGGCAGCGGACCGCGCGACTCGTCGGGGTGCTTCATTTCCGTCCAGCGCACGCCGGCCAGCCGGATGCCGTCCGGCGACCAGTCGAGGCCCGTGAGCGGCTCGTCGCCGAGCGGGATACCGCGCTTGCTGCCATCCGCTGCGCTCCAGATGCGCAGGCTGCAGCCTTCCGGCTTGCTGTGACACCAGGCCAGCTGCGCACTGTCGCGGCTCCACGCCAGCGAGGAGACCTGGCCCGGCCCCCTGGTGAGGCGGCGCGTTTCTTCACTGGCCAAATCACGCATATACAAATGGCTGCGATAGCCGTTGGCCGCCCCGTCCGGCTCGCGCACGCTCCAGGCGACCATGCTGCCGTCTGGCGCGAGGACGATCTCCTCCAGCCAGCGGAAGTTCATCAGGTCTTCAGGGATGAGACCGCGACGACGCTCTACCGTGCTCTCCATGTCGATCCCCTTTCGCAGCTTCTGCCCTGGCGCTCAGCTCAGGCTGGTCACCGTTTCCTCGACGACGCCGTAGAAACAGCACCACTGCCCTTCCAGCACTGACGGGCGCGAGCGCAGGCCGAAGACCAGGCCGTCCTGCGGCGCGTCCACCGTGGCGATAACATCGCCATAAAGATCGTAAATCGTGCCGATGAGCGTCCCGCCCGCGATCAGCGTCTCCAGCGGCAGCTCTGCATTGCCCACGAACATGCCGGTGCGCGGCGCCAGCAGCGGGATCTGGTAGCCAGTGTGCCAGCGATCTTCATAGCTCGCCTCGCCGTCAATCATGTCGTAATGGCGCAGGACGTTGAGATAGCCGTTTGCCAGGTCTTCGGCGATGCCGTGGAAATCTGCGCTCAGGGTGCGACAGTTGCCGCCCAGTTCGACGGTGATGCCGGCCCTGCCATCCGCGGCGATTTGCGAGGAGGGATTGCCGCCGCCCGTGCCGCTGCGGAAGACCAGCGGCCAGCCCGGCCCCATGGCGGCGGCCAGCTCCATGCTGGCGGGGTTGTCCGAGGCGAAGATCATGTGCGCCAGGTAGGAATGCTCGCCGCCGGAATGAATGGAGATTTGCAGGTCGCAGCAGTCCTTCATGGCCTGCCAGTGGGCGTACGCCGCGCGTTCGGTCGGATAGCCATCGGCCTTGCCGGGATACAGTCGGTTCATGTCGTAGGCGAAAGCGTCCAGCGGGTCGCCGCGAGTGCCGGCGGTGAAGGCCGGCACGTTCAGCACCGGCGCCGCGACCACTGTGCCGCGTAGCTGCTGCGCGTCGATCTGCGCCAGGGTGCGGAAGATGGAGAAGGGGCCTTCGGGTTCATCCCCGTGCGTCGCCCCGTTCAGCCAGAGCACGGGCCCGTCAGCCGCGCCACGCACTACAATCAGCGGAATCTCGCGCCCGCGCGGGAACATGTCCGCGCCGATCGGGATGCCGCCGCGGCCGACTTCGCCCGGCATCACGCTCACATTGCCGATTTTCATTGCCTGAGTCACTGACCTTCTCCTGTTCGCATCCTGCGGCTAAAGCGGAAATTCCACGGCCAGCGTGCGCGCCAGCGCGCGCAGGCCCTCAACCGTCTCGCGCGCGACGGGGATGCCCTCGCGCTGCCGGTCTTCCATCCGTTTGAACTCGATCTCGCCGGGCAACAATATCGGGCGCTGCGGATCCAGCGCCGGCGCCGCCTTGACCTCGGCGACCAGTTGCTCGAGACGCTCCTGAAACTCCGCCTCCGTGAGGAAGGCCTGCGGCTCGATGGCGACCATGATGTGGCCCACGTCGAAGTTGCTGTCGTCCTGAAACACGTTCATGCCGAAGAGCGCGCCGGTCATCACGCCGGCCAGCACGTCGCTGACCAGACTGAGGCCGTAGCCCTTGTATTCGCCGATGGGCAGCATTGGCCCGTCCCTCGCCGCGCCTGGGTCGGTGGTCTCGCGGCCGTCGGCCGTCAGCGCCCAGTTGGCCGGCATGGGCCGACCCTCGCGCTCGTACCAGCGCATCATGCCCTTGCCGGACATCGTCAGCGCCATGTCCAGCACAATAGCGTGCGTGTCCGCGCGCGGGATGGCGAAGCCCCAGGGGTTGGTGCCCAGCACCGGCAGCGCCGAACCCCAGGGCGCCATTTCGGCGGCGGCGTTGGTGAAGGCCCAGCCGATGAGGCCGGCCTTTGCGGCCTGCAGCGCATGGTAACCGGCGATGCCGAAGTGGTTGCTGTGGCGCACGCCGACGATGGCGATGCCGGTCGCGCGCGCCTTCTCAATGGCGCGGGCCATGGCGCGCTGCGCGGCGACGTAGCCGAAACCTTTTGCGGCGTCCAGCAGGGCGAATGACGGGCCGTCACGCAGCCACGTCATCTCCACGGCGGGGATGATGCCGCCGCCATGCACCCGCCGCTGGTAACGGAAGAACTTCTCAAGGCCCTGGCCCTGCCCCGGGTGCCACCACTGTGCTGCCGTCAGCACGCCGTCACTGACGATGGCGGCCTCTTCTTCGCTGGCGCCCAGGGCCCCCAGACAGTCCAGCGCGAAGCCTTGCAGGGTCTCCAGAGAATAGTAGTTGACCAGCTCGGGATTGCGGATTTCGTAGGCCATAAACGGGCTGCCCGGTCAGTCTGCCGACGAAGCCGGCGCGGGACTGCTGCGGCCCTCGGCCACAATCCCGCGCAGGGCGATCTTCATGCGTTCCATCCCTTCCCGCAGCTTCTCCTCCGGCTGCAGGAAGGTCATGCGGATGTAATGCCTGCTCGCCTCTGAAAAGGCCCCGCCGGGATAGGCCAGTACGTGCTGCTCGCTGAGCACACGCTTGGCGAAGCTGAAGCTGTCCAGGCCGGTGAAGCTGATGTCGGCGAAGACGAACTGGCCGCCCTGCGGCACGCCGTAGTCGAGGCCCATCTCGTCCAGCGCGTCCAGCATGATGCGGCGGCGGCGGCTGTAGGCGTCCGCCATCATCTGCACGGGCTCCTGTGGCCCCGTCAGCGCGGCGATGCCGGCGTGCTGTGAGATGATGGAGGTGGCGCCGGTGATGGCCGCCTTCAGTTCGCGCACGCGCGCCATCAGGTCGGCCGGGCCGGTGATCCAGCCCAGTCGCCAGCCGGTCATCGAGTAGGCCTTGGACAGGGCGTTCAGCGTCAGGGTGCGCTCGCGGCCGCCGGGCAGGGAAGCCGCGCTGGTGTGCACGAAGTCATCATAAACGAAGAGGTCGTAGATGTCGTCGGCGATGACGAACAGATCGTGGTCGCAGGCGATCTGCATCATGGCCTGCATGTCGTCCGGTGAGATGACGTTGGCGGCGGGGTTGTTGGGCGAGACCAGCAGCAGCGCCCTGGATTTGTCGCTGACGGCCGCGCGCACCGCCGCGGGGTCGGCGCGAAAATCGTCCTGTGGATAGGAGTTGACCTCGACCTTCTTCCCGCCCGCGAAACTCAGCGAATCAAGATAGGTGCTGTAATTCGGCTCGGGCACGATCAACTCGTCGCCGGGGCTGATCAGGGCCAGCACCATCAGGAACAGCGCTTCCTGGCCGCCGTTGGTAACGACGACCTCAGTTTCGGGGTCGTAGCTCACGCCGTTGACACGCTGAACGCGCTCCGCAATCGCCTGGCGCAGCGGCAGCAGACCCTCCGGCGGCGCGGTATCACTGTGGTGCTGCACCATGGCCTCCTTGGCGGCGGCGATGATGTGCGCCGGCGTGTCGAAATCGGGGTCGCCGCGGCCCATCACAATCGTGTCATCGTAGCCCGCGGCCTCGGCCATCAGGGAGTAGAGCAGGCTGGTTCCGCCCTTTTTCTTTTCAGGCATGGCTCTCTACCTCATTCATGCGTCGGCAAGCAGGTCAAGGGCTGCGCGGGTCGCTTCGCTGACCGTCAGGCGCAGCACGTCCGGCGCGCCGAAGTCGCTCCCGTCCGCGACCTGATAGCCCGCCGCAGTCAGACGCGCCAGCCCCTGGGTCTTCTGTGACGGGGACAGGCGCAGGGCCAGCAGGCTGGCGGCACCGCCCGCGAGCAGGTCGAGACCGGCGGCGCGGGCGCGTTCGCCCAGCCTGGCGCGCAGCGCAGTCATATATTGCAGCCGCGCGGGATGCTCCTGCGCGTAAAGGTTGGCCGCTTCCAGCGCGCCGAATTGCGCGGGCGTGGCCGTGCAGATCGACATGATCTGCTTCTGCGACTGAATCGGCGGCAGCCAGTCTTCCGGCACGGCGACGTAACCGGCCAGCCAGCTGGCCATGCCGGCGCCGGGGAAAGCCTCGCCAATCAGCGCGACGCGCTCCGTTATGGCGGCCGCACCAGCTCCCGCGACCCAGGGCGCCAGCCCGCGGTCCAGAATCAGGTTCGCATTGTGTTGCTCCAGCAGGGCTGCGAGCGTTGCCAGCTCTTCAGCGTTGAAGGTCGCGCCACTGAGCCGCGAGGGCGACTCGAGATACAGCAGGCGACAGCCGGCCTCAAGCGCGGCGCGCATGGCATCCAGTTGCGGCAGCCGCCGCTCCGCATCCACCGCCAGCGCATGCGTCGCGCGCGGCCGCACGCCCAGCGCCTTGCGCACGCCGGGGTGCGCGACTTCCGGCACGCCCACTGCCCCGCCCTGCGCGTCAATCAGCTGCAGGGTGAGGAAGCGCGCCTCCTGCATGCCGGCCGTGACCAGCAGATTGCCCGCGCGCCAGTCCGCAGCAGTAGCCTCGCTGAGGTGCTGAGCCAGCGCAGCGCGCAGCGGGTCGATGCCCGGCACGGGCTCGTAATGCGTGTGACCGGCATCAAGGGCCTCACCGGTCGCCTCAATGATCCGCTCGTCCAGCGGTCCCGCCGTGGCGTCGGCAGCCAGGTCCTGAGCGCTGCGCGCTGCGGCGGGGATGACGATTACATTCAAATCGCTGTTGGCGCGATGTCGCTGCAGCAGGGCCGCGACGGAGTCGGATGGCATAAACTATTCCTCACTTCACGCCGCAATACGCCGACACAAACTGTCTACAACTGTCGATTGTCGACAACGCCGGGATGGTATCCACTGCGCCCTGGCCTGTCAAAAAGTGGACATGTTCGGTTAAACTGGAAGACAAGGTTGAAGTGATCGCTTCGAAAGCATGGTGGAGGTGTGTTGATGATTGGTGCACGCATCCGCCAGGCGCGCTTGCAGGCAGGGATGACGCAAAAGGAAGTCGCTGCTGCATTGGAACATGCCGGCATCCCAATCAAGATAAACAAACTTGCAAAGTTTGAGCATGACAGGGACATGCCTAACGCACCCACGTTGATGGCTTTGTCCCAAGTGTTCGATGTTCCCCCTGTATGGTTGATGCACGAGCCCAAACTGATAGTCAGATGGCTGGATTACCGCAAGCTCAACACACTGTCAGAAAAAGAATGCTTCTCGATAGAAATGTATGTGCGTGATGTAGCTGAGCTGCAGATCACGCTACAAAGAAAACTTGGCCCTGACGAAAATATCAACATCCCCAGGTGTATCCCGGTTACGAACTTCGAAGAAGCAGAAGACGCAGCAGAAAAGCTACGCAAAACTTGGAATCTGAACGATGAGCCAATAGAGAGTCTGACTCGAACTGCAGAAGAAAACGGCGTAATTGTTATTGAATGGGATCGCCTCACAGGACGATTTGATGGTCTGTCAGGCTGGTGTGGAGAAAGAATCCCAGTCATTGTGACAAAGTGTGATGTCACAGTAGACCGCAAGCGATTCAACCTGGCGCATGAGCTGGGACATTTGGTGATGCAACCGTCAGAGAACATGCCAGTTGATCAGATCGAAAAACTGGCTCATCGTTTCGCGGGTGCCTTGCTAGTTCCAGCCAGTGTCGCTTTGCGAGAAGTTGGAGAACATAGAGACAAAATCGCTTTCTCAGAGCTTGGTCGGCTTAAACAAAAACACGGATTAAGCATGCACGGTTGGGTATTCCGTTTGAAAGACTTGAACATTATCTCGCCTGACATGGCTTCTTCGTATTGGCCCGAAGTTAGCCAGCGAGGCTGGAGAAAGAATGAGCCTTATGAATACATGGCGAATGAGAAACCGGCAATTCTCAAACAGATGATTTATCGAGCGTTGGACGAAGGTGTGATTTCACCTTATCGAGTCTTGCAGGTGCTACCAGACTACAATTTCTCAGAGCTTGATATTGAGACGGACATCTTTCCGACCGCCAGAGAACTGTTGGCGATGCCCGCCGAAGAACGGAAACGGTTGACTGCCATATCGTTTGCCCTTGCCAGAGATGAAGACTTCGAGATTTTCGAGGCTTTCGGCGAGGAAACATTCTAGTTGGCCAGAAGAAACCAGCAACTGGAAATTCTTCGCGGCGAAGTCTGGCTGGTCGATTTCGATTACCCTGACCCTCATGAACCCCCGGGCCTCTCCAGAGGATCCGAACCAAGGAAAAAGAGGCCTGCAGTGGTGATGAACGTCCACAATGTTGGACGCTTACCCTTGCACATCATTGTCCCGTTCACCACTGGTCACAAGCACTTTGCAACTTATCCCTGGATGGTGCGTGTACTCGCAACAGATGAAAACGGGCTGTCCCATAACAGTTGGGCAGATGCATTTCAGGTAACTTCCACGTCCATTGTGCGCTTCGACCGAAAGCTGGGAAACCTGGAGGAAACCGTACTGAGTGGAATTGTGGATGCGATCCTTCTTTGCGTGAAGGATAGCGAAAACTAAAGCGACTACTCCACATACGGCTGATTCAACTGTAGCGGCGGCTTCTGCACCTGGCGCAGGCGCAGGTTGAGCATCTCCACGAAGATCGAGAAGGCGATGGCGAAGTAGACGTAACCCTTGGGGATGTGCTGATCCAGGCCCTCGGCCACCAGCATCACGCCGATGAGCAGCAGAAAACTGAGCGCCAGCATCTTGACAGTCGGGTGCTGGTTGACGAAGTCGCCGATGCGCGCGGCGGAGAGCATCATGATGCCGACGGCGATGAGGACCGCCACGATCATGACGCTGATCTCGCTGACCATGCCCACGGCCGTGATGACCGAATCGAGCGAGAAGATCACGTCCAGCAGCATGATTTGCAGCACCACGGCGGTGAAGGAGGGCGGCACGCGCGCGCTGGCGTGCCCGCTATCACCCTCCAGCTTTTCATGAATCTCGTGCGTGGCCTTGGCCAGCAGGAAGAGGCCGCCGGCGATGAGGATCAGGTCGCGCCCCGAAATCTCCTGGCCGAGCAGCTCGAAGAGCGGCGCCGTCAGCCGGATTACCCAGGAGATGGCGAAGAGCATGAGGATGCGCATGACCAGCGCCAGGCCGAGCCCGACCTGACGCGCGCGCGCCTGCTGCGCCGGCGGCAGCTTGCCCGCCAGAATCGTGATGAAGACGATGTTGTCAATGCCCAGCACGATCTCCAGCACGATGAGGGTCAAGAGACCTGCCCAGGCGTCCGGGCTCGCTATCCAGTCCATCGCAGCATCCTCCCCTGTTTGCTTGCGCAGCGATTGTGGCACGGGCGGGTCAGGCCGCGCAAGGCGGGACAGACGAAAGACGGGACGTACGCAGAGATCGACGCTGCGCAACTGCAAGGTGACCAGGCTGTTGCCGGGAAATGCAGGGTTCAGGCAGAACTTGCCTGCGGCTGGATGATGGTGACCCGCTCGCCATAGCGCGCGAAGTCGTTGTCCAGGGTGCAGACGCTGTCGATGTTGTACGCCAGCATGGTGGCAACAATGTTGGCGTCGTGAACTGCCAGGCCGCGGACGGAATACTCTTGTACAAGCGTCAGCAATTGCTCACGCACGGTTGCGATCTCGTCCGCCACATGCATCATGCTCCGAAAGGGACGCAGCGCTTTCATGACGCCTGAAAGTGGTATCTGCCCTCCACCTGTCTCGCGCAGAGAGGCCCCTCTCCAGAATTCGCGAATCACCTGTCCGTTTATCCAGAGTTCTGTGTTTTCTCTCTGAAAGCGCTGCAGTTGCGTCTGACAGGCCTCATGCTTTTGTCGTTTTACTTCAGGGGCTTCGTTGCCGATGTCCGGGAAGCTGTAATGCAGGAGAACGTTGGTATCCACGAACACACTGTCAGGCATCGTCACCGTACCAGTCGGCGCGCCGCATGGAGATCGGATTGTCGATGGGCACGTCGATGATTGCCGTGCGCAGGAAACGAATTCTTTCCTCGACGCCCAGTTCGCGCTGACAGGCGACCTGCTCGTACAGCTTCCCGATCAGATCTTCCCTGTCCATCCCGGCCAGCGCCCGGGCGCGCCTGGCCAGCTCCTGGAGACGTATATCCAGTTCTTTGACCCGTGCCGCCAGCGAGCCGACATGTTTCTCTGGCCCGAGCCAGTTCCCCTGCTCATCTACTCCAGTCACCCCAATGTCCAGTACACCGGTGAACATGTCGTCTAACCTGGATAGCGACTCGATCCCGGCGACATACTGGGCCACCTGCGCTTCAGTTAGCTGCGGCCCCTGATCCTTGTTCAGCCTCAGCTGTGCAATCCACGAGGCAAAGCGCTCGACTGCGCCAACAACCTCCTCCGATTGGACGATCTCGCGCTCAAGGCAGGTCAAGGCATTTTCATTGCAGACGCCCTCGCGCAGGGAGATCGTCAACTCGGGCAGCGTTGGCGGTGGGTCCATCAGCTGTGGCAGAGCGACCATCATGGCTCTCCTGCGATTCTTCGCATCATGATTATACACTCCCCCACGCTATACTCCGCGCCGTGGGCATGGCGGACAAGAGCGTGGACCGAATCGTCGGGGGCTTTGACGTAGGCACCTACACCGACGCGCCGCTGCGCGCAGACTGCCTTGCCCTGCTGGATGCGCCGCCGGCCAAAATCTTCGCGCACATCAGCAACCACACCGAGCTCTATCGCTGGCTGCCGCTGGTCTCGGCCAGCACGGTCAGCCGGCGCCACGCGCTGGCGCGCGACGGGGTGAGCACGGTACGCTGGCTGCGCCTGGGCCCGTTCACGCTGCAGGAGTACATCATCGCCTCGCATCCGCCGCATTTGCTGGCCAGCAGCATCGAGGAGAGCGAGTTCATCGTCGACCACCTGGCGCTGCAATCCCTGACGCCGGAGCGCCACGGCGGCACCTGGCTGCGCTGGCGCGCCTGGTTTCGCACGACCACGCTGGCGCCGCCCAGCGCATCGCTGACCGGCCTGGGGATGCAACTGATCTTCCATGGCGGACTGCGCGCCCTGACGACAATTTATGGCGGCCGCGTCACCATGCGCGGCGAGAAAGGAAGTGAGCTGTGAGCGACAGGATTCGCTGGGGCATCCTCAGCACGGCAAAGATCGGACTCGAGCGCGTCATCCCGGCCATACAGCAGAGCCGCAACGGCGTGGTGGCCGCCATCGGCAGCCGCGACCTGGCGCGCGCGCAGCAGGCCGCCGACGCGCTCGGCATCCCGCGCGCGCACGGCAGCTACGAGGCCCTGCTGGCCGACCCCGAAATCGACGCCATCTACAATCCGCTGCCCAACAGCATGCACGCCGAGTGGAGCATCCGCTGTGCTGAAGCCGGCATTCCGGTGCTCTGCGAGAAGCCGCTGGCCTCCAACGCCGCCGAGGCCGACAGGATGGTTGTGGCCTTCGAGCAGCATGATGTGCTCCTCGCCGAGGCCTTCATGTACCGCTTCAACCCGCAGACGCAAAAAGTGTTGTCGCTGCTGCGCGACGGCGCCATAGGCGATCTCGTCCTCGTCAACGCCAGCTTCAGCTTCACCGTCAACCCGAAGGACACGGGCAACATCCGCCTCAGCCGTGAACTGGCCGGCGGCGGCCTGATGGATGCCGGTTGCTATTGCGTCAACCTGACGCGGCTGATGACCGGCGAAGAGCCCGTGCAGGGCAAGGCGCTGTTCCGCATCGGTTCCGCCAGCGGCGTGGACGAGGTGTTTGCCGGTGTGTTTGAATTCCCCTCGGGCGCCATCGGCGTGGTCGACAACTCCCTGCGCAGTCATCGCGTGCAGAGTTACGACCTGCGCGGCACGGCCGGGCGCATCCGCGTGGAAGAAGCCTTCATTGTGCCAACCGATCGCGACTCGCTCATCGAGCACTGGGGACCGAATGGCGAATACAGCCGCATCAGCATCCCGCCCGCCAACAGTTACACGCTGATGGCCGAGGACTTCGCCGACGCGCTGCTGCTCGGCCGCCCGCCCATGTTCGCCCCCGGCGACGGCGCCGCCAACATGCGCGCGATTGACATGCTGAAAGGTTAAGGCACGGGGCTAAATGCGAGGCCGGCACACCCCCGGCCAGCTTGCCTCAGGCGCTCGCTTCAGCTTGCCGGTGAGTGGCGGGGCAACGGCCTGCGTAACTACTGCGCTCAGTCGCTGGCGGGCGTCGAGTGCGCGTCGATGCGCGCGAGCGCCGCGTAAACCGCCCCGCTCCCGTCCTCAGGCAGGGCCGCCGCCAGTCGCTCCAGCGAGTCGCGCAGCACCTGCGGCACCTGGGTGGCGTCCGCCGGCGTGGTTCTAAAGAAGGCCGTGAGCGCGCCATCGGCCGCCTCACCATCGCCCAGCGCCAGGCTGGCAGTGACCAGGTCGGCGTAGCCCCAGTAATTGTTGACGTCGGCGCGCACTTCGGCGGCGGCCAGTTGTTGCGCCTGCTGCCAGGTGGCCCGCAGGGCCTCGACGCCATCCTGCTGCATGCCCAGCAGCGCCAGATTGACGAAGGCGTAGGACGAGGCCGGCGTGACGCGCGCCGCCTCGCGGTAGGCGTGGACGGCTTCCGCCAACTGGCCGCGACGCCGATACAGGCCGCCCAGCGAGCCCCACCACGATTCGCCGTCGTCGTCCACCAGGCCGGGCAGCAGGCTCAACGCCTGCGTGAGATGGCGCTCGGCCTCGTTGAAGGCGCGCGCGCGCTCGACGCCCTCTGGCATCTGTTCGGCGCGGCGCCGGTAAACGAAGCCGAGGCTGGCCAGCGCGGGCGCAAAGTCCGGCTCGCTGGCCAGCGCCTGGCGCAGATGCCGTTCGGCCTCATCCAGCGCGCCGGCTTGTGAGCAGGTGTAGCCCATGCGGTAGTTGATGACCGGATTGAGCGGATCCAGCTCCAGCGCGCGTGCGTAAATGGCGCGGGCGCCGCGGAAGTCGCCGGAGCGATACTGGCGCTCGCCCAGCGGCAGGAAGGAAAGCGCGCGCGTGGCATCGCCGGTCGATTTCTCCAGCGTGCTCTGCAGCGAGCTCTGCAGGCCGGCGAAGGCTTCCTGTCGCTGACGGGTCTCTTCCTGCAGCAGCCGGCGTGAACTGGCGAGCTCTTCCTCAAACTTTTGTCGCGATTCGCGCAACTGATTTTGGGCGGAGATGAAACGCGTGACGCCGAAGATGGCGGCCGCGCCGCCGACTACGGTCACGATCAGGCTGAAGGCCTCCAGCAGGCCCAGCAGGTTGAAAGCCTGGTCGACCGCGCGTTCGGCCTCCGCCAGGTCGGCCGCGACCTGGGTGGCCAGCGCCGGCAGCGAGTCAGGCTGCGCCTGGGCGTTGACGACCAGCGGCAGCAACAGGGTCAGAATGACGGGCAGCAGAATGCGCATGCGCGCTATTGTACACTGACTTGCGCCCGGCAATTCCGGAACCCCTGACATGCGCCCCGACGACAGCCTGCTGACCTGGTACGACCGTGAGGCCGCCGACCTGCCCTGGCGCCGGCGTCGCGATCCCTACGCCATCTGGCTGGCCGAGATCATGCTGCAGCAGACGCAGGTGGAGACGGTCATCCCCTACTACGAGCGCTTCCTGCGCCATTGCCCCGACCTGCCGGCGCTGGCCGCCGCGCAGCTGGACGAGGTGCTCAAACTCTGGGAGGGGCTGGGCTATTACAGCCGCGCGCGCAACCTGCATCGCACGGCGCGCATCCTCGTGGCGCAACACAATGCCTGTTTCCCCCGTACGGCGGCGGAGCTGCAGCAACTGCCCGGTATCGGCCGCTACACCGCCGGCGCCATCGCCAGCATCGCCTTTGACGAGCCAGCGCCAGTGCTGGACGGCAATGTGATGCGCGTCTTCGCGCGGCTGCTCGACCTCGACGAGGACGTCACGCGCGCGGCGACGCAGCGCCGGCTGTGGGCGCTGGCGCAGCAGTGGTTGCCGCGGGCGCGTCCGGGCGCATGGAACCAGGCGTTGATGGAGCTGGGTCGCCTCATCTGCCGGCCGCGTCAGCCGGACTGTCCGCGCTGTCCGCTGCAGGCGCAGTGTCTGGCCCGCATTCGCGGCAGCCAGGCGCAGCGACCCCGGCGCCGTCCGCGCGCAGAGCGGCCGCACTATGACGTCGTCGCAGCGCTGCTGCGCAACGCGCAGGGTGAGCTGCTGCTGCAGCGACGGCCGCCGGATGGCCTGCTGGGCGGACTGTGGACCTTCCCCGGCGGGCGCGTGAGTGAAGCGGATGCCACACTGCCGGACGCGCTGCACAGGCTGTTGCGCGCGACGCTGGCGCTGGAGGTGCGGCGCGGCGCGGCGCTGACGCCGGTGCAACAGGGCTTCACGCACTTTCGCATCACGCTGCACGCCTGGGAGTGTGAACTGCTGCGTGGGCCGGCTGCGACACAGCTGCCGGAGCTCGCCTGGCCACTCGCCTGGGCCGCGCCGGAAACGCTGGCGCGTTACAGTTTTGGCCGGGCCGAGCGCGCGCTCCTCGCAGCCCTGCTTCACAAGGGCTGATCGAAAATACTCACCTCCGCGATAATCTGCGCCGTTCTGCGGCAAGGGCGCGCTGCGCCTGGCCCTGTTGCCGCCGGGGGCCAGGTCAGTTATGATGGAGGTTGCACATTCGCGAACGCGGCAAAACAGGAGCGAATATTCATGAGTGATATCGAGAAGCGGGGGTACCGCCACCCTGAAATGCTCGTTGCGACGGACTGGGTCGCCCAACATCTGGACGATCCACAGATACGCATTGTCGAGTCCAACGAAGACCCGCTGCTCTACACCTCCGGCCACATCCCCGGCGCCGTCCAGATCGACTGGACCGTCGACCTCAACGATCAGCTGCGGCGTGACTATCTGGGCCAGGACGGTTTCGAGTCCCTGATGTCGCGCAACGGCATCACGCCGGACATGACGGTGGTGTTCTACGGCGACAAAAGCAACTGGTGGGCCTGCTACGCCCTGTGGGTCTTCCAGCTCTTCGGTCACAGCAAGGCCCGCGTGATGGACGGCGGGCGCCTGAAATGGGAGCTGGAAGGGCGTGACCTGACGCGCGCGGTGCCCTCATATCCGCACACGACCTACAAGGCAGCGGCGCGTGACGACAGCACGGAACGTGCCTTCCGCGACGAAGTGCTGACCCACATTGGAGCCGGCCGGCCGCTGGTGGACGTGCGCAGCCCGCAGGAGTTCAGCGGCGAGTTGCTGCACATGCCCGGTTCGCCCCAGGAAGGCGCGCTACGCGGCGGCCACATCCCTGGCGCGAAGAGCGTCCCCTGGAGCCGCGCCGCCAACCCGGATGACGGCACCTTCCTCGACGCGGACGGCCTGCGCGCCATCTACGAGGACGAGCAGGGTCTGGACGGGAGCGACGACATCATCTCCTACTGCCGCATTGGCGAACGCAGCAGCCACACCTGGTTCGCGCTGAAGTACCTGCTGGGCTACGGCCAGGTGCGCAACTATGACGGCAGCTGGACGGAATGGGGCAACCTGGTCAACGTGCCAATTGAACGCTGAGTACGCGTATGATCCCGGCGAAGCTGGAAGAAGTGCTGGAGGACTTCTCCTTCATCACCGACCGTAACGAGCGCGCCGCCTGGCTGATCGATTCGGCAGACCGGTTCGACGAGGTGCGGGTCACGCCCGAGATCGCGGCGCCCCCCTACGACGAGGCGCGGCGCGTGCTGGGCTGCGAGTCCGACGCCTTCGTGTGGGCGCTGCCCGACGACGAGGGCACGCTGCAATATCGCTTCGATGTGCTGAATCCGCAGGGGCTTTCGGCGATGGCCCTGGCCGTCATCCTCGCGGACTGCTGTTCCGGCGCGCCGCTGCAACAGGTGGCGCAGGTCCCGCAGGACATCGTGCTGGACATCTTCGGGCGCGAGGTCTCAATGGGCAAGGGCCAGGGGTTGATGGGCCTCGTGACCATGGTCACGCATGAGGCGCAGAAAAGGCTGGGAGCGCAGGAAAACGGCGCATGAACGCCCGGGCCACGCTCCTTGTTTCCGGGCATCCCGGTGGCTGAAGCGGACGGCAATCGGGGAGAAGAGGCGACGACCGGATTCGAACCGGTGATAAAGGTTTTGCAGACCTCTGCCTTACCACTTGGCTACGTCGCCGATGGCCCAGTATAGCGATTTGCGCGTCCCTGACAAGGCATGGCCCTGCCTGTATCGCCTGGCTGGCGCAGACCATGCGCATCGCCATTGACGCCAGCCGCGCCACCGTCGCGCGCGCCACCGGCACCGAACATTACAGCCGCGAACTCATCCGCGCGCTGCTGCGGGTCGGCGCCGGCCACCAGTTCCACCTCTTCTTCCGCGACGCGCCGCCGGACGGCCTGTTCAGCGGGCCGGGCGTGCAGCAACACGTCATCCCTCTGCCGCGTTTGTGGACGCACCTGCGCCTGGCCGCGGCGCTGCATGCGCTGCGCCCGGACCTGAGCTTCGTGCCGGCGCATACACTGCCGCTGCTGCTGCGCGGCCCGGCTGTGGTCACCGTGCACGACCTCGGGTTTCGCCATTTCCCGGCGGCGCATCCGCCGCTGGCGCGCCACTACCTGGAGCTGACGACGCGCTACAGCGCCCGGCGCGCGACCCTCGTGCTGACCGACAGCCACGCCACCGCCGCCGATCTGCAACGCTTCTACCGCATAGCGCCGCAGAAGCTGCGCGTGGTCTACCCCGGCGTGACGCGCCTCGTAATCGGCGAGCTGGCGGCCCTGCGCCGCAAATACAACCTGCCGCAACGCTACTTCCTCTTTCTCGGCACCTTGCAGCCGCGCAAGAATTTGCCGCTCATCGTCGCCGCCTGGCAGCGCTGGCGCGCAGCCAACCCGCAGGACGAGGCCGGCCTCGTGCTGGCCGGTGGGCGCGGCTGGCTCTTCGACCCGTGTGACTTCGCTCAGCTGGAGGGCCTGCACCTGCCCGGCTACATCGATGATGAGGACCGCGGCGCGCTCTACGCCGGCGCGCTGGCGCTGCTCTTCCCCTCGCTCCATGAGGGCTTCGGCTTCCCCGTGCTGGAAGCCATGCACTGCGGTACGCCGGTCATTACCAGCCGCACTTCCAGCCTGCCGGAGCTGGCCGGCGACGCCGCCCTGCTGGTCGACCCGACGGACGAGGCCGACCTCGCGCGGCAGATGACGCGCCTGCTTGCAGATGACGCGCTGCGCCAGCGGCTCATTCGCGACGGTCATGCCCGGGCGGCCGAATTCACCTGGGAGCGCGCGGCGAGTGAAACGCTGCGCGCGCTGCAGGACGCCGCGGCAGGTGCGCCCTGATGCGCATCCTGCTGGTGCAGCTGGCCGACGTGGGCGACCTGGTGTTGACGACGCCGGCGCTGGCCGCCCTGCGCAACGCGCAGCCCTCGGCCCACCTCACCCTGCTCACCAACAGCCACAATGCCCCGCTCGTTGCCGGCAGCGGCCTGGTGGACGAGATAATCACGCTCGCAGGGGCCAGCGGAAGCCACCCTTTCGCCTTCCTGCAGCCAGGCAACCTGCGGCGTATCCTCGGCCTCGGCCGCCACGATCTCCTGCTCTACTTTCACCATTTCACCCTGCTGCGCGGCACGCTCAAATTCGCGCTCATCGCCATGGTCACGCGCGCTGCGCGGCGTATCGGCCTCGACAACGGCAACGCCTGGTTCCTCAACGAGACCCTCACTGACGATGGCTTCGGCGCCATGCACCAGGCCGAATACTGGCTGCAGCTGGCCGGCCTGGCGGGCGCTGACCCACGCCCCAGACCGGCGGTGGTGGCCCGCGCCGCCCTGGCACAGCCCCTGCCGCCTGGCCGCAACATCGTTTTGCACGCGGGCAGCGGCCCGCACAACCCGGCCCGGCGCTGGTCGCCGCAGCATTTCGCGCAGGTTGCCGACCAGCTGCGGGCGGAGACGGGCGCGCAAATCGTGATCGTCGGCGGTCCCGACGACGAGGGCGCAACGGTTCGCGCGGCCATGCGCAGCGCGGCCCTGGACCTCACGGAGCAGACCACGCTGCCGCAACTGGCACAGCTGCTGGCCGGCGCGGCGCTCTTCATCGGCGCGGAAAGCGGCGTGATGCACCTGGCGGCGGCGGCCGGCGCTCCGGTGCTGGCCATCATGGGGCCGGGCAACCCCGCCGCCTGGGGCCCCTGGACGCCTGGCGGGCGCAGCGTGGTGCTGCGCAGCGCGCCGGAATGCAGCCCCTGCAGTTACGTCGGCCACAGCATGGGCCTGCCGCAGGGCTGCGCGGCCCGCACCTGCATGCGCATGGTCACGCCGCAGCAGGTGGTCATGGCGGCGCGCGCGCTGCTGCGCGGTGAGTCGCCGCCGCCGGTCATGGCAGCGCCCGGGCCGCGCCAGCCAGGCCGCATCCACATCCTCGGCCTGCCGGTCGACGCGCTCACCACGGCGCAGTGGCTGGCGCTGGTCGAGCGCTGGCTGACGACGCAGCCGCGCCGCGCCCGTCACGTATGCACGCTCAACCCCGAATTCATCATGATGGCGCGCAAGGACGTGAACTTCCACAACATCCTGCAGCGCGCTGACCTCTGCGTGGCGGATGGCGCCGGGTTGCTCTGGGCGGCGCGCCAACAGGGCGCTGCGCTGCCCGCGCGCATCACTGGCGCGGACGGGCTACCGCTGCTGGCGCAGCGCGCCGTCCGGCAGGGCTGGCGGCTGTTCCTGCTGGGCGCGGCGCCGGGCGTGGCGGAGCGGGCGGCAGCGGCCCTGCGCGCGCGTTTCCCCGGCCTCCAGATCGCCGGCGCGCACAGCGGCAGCCCCGCTGCCGGGGAAGAGGACGACATCGTGGCGCGCATCAACGCCAGCCAGACGGACCTGCTCTTCGTGGCCTGGGGCGCGCCGCGCCAGGAAAAATGGATCGCGCGCAACCTGCCGCGTTTGCGCGTGGGGCTGGCCATGGGCGTGGGCGGCGCCTTCGACTTCGTGGCCGGCGATATGCCGCGCGCGCCGCGCTGGCTGCAGCGTCGCGGCCTCGAGTGGCTCTTCCGCCTTGCCCTGCAACCATGGCGCCTGCGCCGTATGTTGCGCCTGCCGCGTTTCGTGCTGGCCGTGCTGCTGCAACGCCGGCCCTTGCCGCGGGCTTGATTCACGCGGGAATTGTGCCAGACTGGAGTCATAGTGAGAAGAAGAAGGGGACAACATGATTACAGCCGCTGAACTGACGACCATGCTGGCGCAAAACCTGAGAGTCATCGGGCTCCAGACCGAAGGTCTGACACACGCAGACAGCATGTTGCAACTGCCTTTCCGCGGCAACTGCCTCAACTGGGTGCTGGGCCACATCGTGGTCAGCCGCGATTACATGCTGCGCATCGCCGGCGCCGAGCCGCTGTGGGACGAGGAAAGCGGAAAAATGTACGGTTTCGGCAGCGAGGCGATGCAGGCTGACGACGAGGTCGTCCCCATGGAGACCATCATGGCTGACCTGCAACGCTCGCAGGAGCGCCTGGCAAGCGCCATGGCCACACTGGGTGATGACCGGCTCGACGCGCCCTTCGAGAACGAGCGCGACGACACCCTGCGCCAGCGCCTGGCCTTCATGACCTGGCACGACAGCTACCACACGGGGCAGACCGAGTACCTGCGGCAACTGTCCGGCAGCGACGACAAGGTGATCTGAGCGTCGCTGCGGGCCGCAGCAGGGTAGAACAGGGGAACCATGATTTCAGCCGCTGAAATAACGTACCTGCTGGCGCGCAACCTGCTGGTCATCGAGCGCCAGACCGCCGGCCTGACTCATGCGGACAGCATGTTGCAGCTGCCCTTCCGCGGCAACTGCCTCAACTGGGTGCTGGGCCACATCATGGCCTACCGCGACGTCACGCTGAAGATGGCGGGCGCCGAAGCGCTCTGGGACGCGGCGGCGGCGGCGCCCTACCGCTACGGCAGCGAACCGCTGACCGACGATGCACTGGCAGTCAAGCTGGAAATCATCCTCGCCGACCTGCAGCGCTCGCAGCAACGCCTGGCAGAGACCCTGGCCGCGCTGAGCGAGGAACAGCTGCAGGCCGACACCTGCGACCATGGCGACAACCTGCGCGAATGCCTGCTCGAGATGGTCTGGCACGACGGCTATCACGCGGGTCAGACCGAGCACCTGCGCCAGCTGACCGGCGTCAATGACAAGGTCATGGTGATCTGATTGTCGCTGCAACGATGGGTCGCGCGCCTGGCGGGCCGCCGGGTTTTGGTCATCGGCGACGTGCTGCTGGATGAGTATGTAAGCGGCCGCCCGGCGCGCATGAGCCGCGAGGCGCCGGTGCCGGTGCTGGAATACGAGAGCCGCCGCCTCATCCCCGGCGGCGCCGCCAACCCGACCATGACCATCGCGCGCCTCGGCAGCCAGGCCATCCTCGCCGGCGTCACCGGCGCGGACGCGGCCGGGCAGCAGTTGCGCGCGCTGCTGGCGGCGCAGGGCATCGACTGCGCAGCGCTGGTGAGCGAGGCCGCGCGCGCCACCACGGTCAAACAGCGCATCATGGCGCAGATGGGCCTGCGCTACCCGCAGCAGCTGGCGCGCATCGACACCATCTCGCGCGCGCCGCTCGCCGCCGCCAGTGAAAGTCAGCTACGCGCGCAACTGGAGCAGCACTGCCGCACGGTCGATGCAGTGCTGGTTTCGGACTATCGCGTCGGTCTGCTGACGCCGGCCCTGGTGGAGGCCCTGCGCCATGCGGGAGCGCCCCTGCTGGCGGCCGACGCCCAGGGCGAGCTGGACAAGTATCACGACTTCGGCCTGGTCAAATGCAACGCGGAGGATGCCGCCAACTGGCTGGGACGAGCGCTGGCCACCGACGCGGACTTCGCCGCCGCCGCGCGCGAGCTCTGCGCGGCGCTACGCCTCACTGGCGCCATGGTCATCACGCGCGGGCCGCAGGGCGCCACCCTGGCTGCGGCCGACGGCGCGCTGCAACATTGCCCGGCGCCGGTCGTCAGCGACGTTTACGACGTGACCGGCGCGGGCGACACGGCCATCGCGGTGATGACGCTGGCCGCTGCCGCCGGAGCGCCCTGGCCAACGGCCGTCGCCCTGGCCAACAGCGCCAGCGGCCTTGTCGTGCGGCGTGTGGGGAATTACGCGCCCGCGGCGGGAGAATTGCGCGCGGCGCTGGCGGATCAGACGCTCAGCGCACCGTAACGCGCAGGCGCTGCCAGCTGTTCATCATGTAGCCCTTGAAATTGTAGATGGGGCCCACATCCGGCGGCTGATTGTTGCCCTCGACGTCCCTGGCGCGCACGACCAGCTCGTGCGTCCCCGGCGCCAGTTCCACGTCAAGTTCCCAGAAGCGCCAGCTCCAGCGCGCCTGCTCCGCCGTCAACCTGGCGGGCAGCCAGCTGCGTCCGCCATCGATGGAGAGTTCGACCGCGCTGACCGGCGCATCGCTGATAGCGTAACCGCTGATGCAATTATTGCCGGCCGGCAGCACACTGTCCGGCGCCGGCGTACAGATAGCGGAGTTGACTTCAAAGGCGCCCAGTGGCTCGCTCGTACTCCAGTCCACCGTGTCCGCGCTGACCTCGGGCGGAAAGACCTTGTAGGCGCGCTGCTGGTAATGGTTGTCGGAGGGCGCGCCCTGCAGCGTAATGCGCGCCAGCCACTTGACGCTGCGCGCGCCGATATAGCCCGGCACCAGCAGACGCAGCGGCCCACCATGCAGCGGCGACAGTGGCGCGCCATTCAGCTCCCAGGCCAGTAGCACCTCGTCCGCCAGCGCCTTCTGCAGCGGAATCGAGCCGCCGAAACTGAAGATGGTGCTGCTGACGGTGCTGCTGACGGGGCTGTTGATGGTGCTCTCAAGGCTGTTTTCGATGATGATTTCGTCGCGACCCAGCGCCGCCAGATGACGCGCCCCGGCAGTCACGCCTGACACGGCCAATACGTCGCGCAGGCGCGCCCCGGCCCAGCGCCCGTTGCTGATGGCGTCGCTGCCCCAGGCGACCGCCTGTCGCGGGTCGAGATCAGGCAACATTTCCATGCGGCGATTGCCGGCGCACTGCATTGTCGCCGCCAGTTCGTGGCGCGGAAAGTCACGCTGCAGCGTCGCCAGGTTGAGCCGCAGCGGTCGCTGCACAGCGCCATCGATCTCCAGCAGCCAGTCCGCGTTAGCCGCGGGCACGGGCGCGTGGTTGCGCACGTAGAACAGCTCCAGCGGCGTGAAGAAGGTTGCCCGCAGCAGGTCCAGCGGCGGGCCACCATTGAAGGGCTGCTGCCGATGGACGTTGAAGCGTTCGTGCTTGCCCATCGGCTGCATGTCCTCAGGCCCGACAGCAGCAGCCGGCAGCGCTGGCGCCAGGACAGCAGCCAGCGTGAGAAAGTTGCGTCGGCTCAGGGACAAGGGGGGCCCTCCCGGCCCGTCTCACAACTGCACGTAGCTGTTCTCGGCCAGGATGAGCCGATGCGCGGCCGGCACATGTTCCGCCGAGGTGACCTGTGAATTGTCCGCCAGCAGACTGGAATCGATGCGGCCCGGCATGTTGCGAATGACGCAGTCTTTCATGACGATGCTGTCCTCGATCTCACTGCCCTCGACGACCACGTTATTGCCCAGCGCGGTGTAGGGGCCGACGTAGCTGTTACGGATACGCACGTTTTCGCCGATGATGACCGGCCCGCGCACCACGCTGTCGATGATCTGGCTGCCTTTGCCAATAAGCACGCGATGCGAGACATCCGATTTCTCGCAGACCTGGCGGCGGTCCGTGGGCGGTGGCGTGTAGGGCAATTCACCAAGCACCAACTGGTTGGCCTGGATGATGGACTCCGGCTTGCCGGCGTCGATCCACCAGTCCCGCAGGATGTAGGGCTGCACGCGCTTCCCCTGGCTGATTAGCCACTCGATCGCGTCGGTGATCTCCAGCTCATTGCGCCAGGAAGGCCTGATGTGGCGGATGGCCTCGAAAATGGAACTGCGGAAGAGGTAGACGCCGGAGATGGCAAGGTTGGAGAGCGGCTCCTGCGGCTTCTCCACGACGCGACGAATGCGCGCGTAATCTTCGTCCAGCTCGGCGATGCCGAAGCGTTCCGGGTCCGGCACCTCGGTCAGCGCCACCGCGGCCTCGGCGTCAGAAGTCGGAAAGCTGGCCAGCAGCTCACCAAGGTTGTCCTTGAAGACATTGTCGCCGAGGATCATGCAGAAGGGTTCGTCGCCAATGAAGGACTGCGCGAGGCTGGCGGCGTGCGCGAGCCCCAGCTGCTCTTCCTGCACGATGTATTCGAGCTGCACGCCCAGCTGATGGCCGTCGCCCAGCTGGCGCGCAATGGGCGACTCCATGCTGTTGACGATGATGCCAATATCGCAGAGGCTGGCATCGCGCAGTATGTCGATGGCGTATTCGATCAGGGCCTTGTTGGCGACCGGCACCAGCGGCTTGGGCATGGTGAGAGTCACCGGGCGCAACCGTGTGCCCTGCCCCGCTGCCAGGATGATGGCTTTCATGTATCAGCGGCTCCCCGTTCCGGTGGCCGGTTCGCGAGCATGGTACTTCAGAACGGCGCGCGCGGCAATCACCTCCTGGCAGCAGGCCCTGCGGTTACCTCAATTCCTTCCCGGGAGTCCTGTTAAGCCGGATCGGCCCGGCATCGCCTTCATAAACCGGGCGCAGAGGCTCCACCAGGTCTCTTGTCTGCTCATGCCAGGCTGCCGGCCAGGCTTCCTGCACGAGATAGGCCTGGATGGATTCGGGCAATTCGGCAAAGGCCGGATAGTACCAGAGCGTGATATTGGTCCTGCGCTGATCGCTCTGGTTGCCATGCGCGGCATGGAACAGGCGCGCGCTGCCCATGACCACGTCCCCCGTCTTGACGGGGACATCGACTTCACCTGCGACACGCTTGTAGGCCGGATGATCCGGATCATTCATTCTGCCCAGATCTTCTGCGTGCGCCCCCGGCAACAGGTCGTGCAGCGGATGACGCTTCAGGTGCGAACCAGGGATCAGCCGCAGACAGCCATTGTGCGGCGTCGTATCGACCAGATAGATCATCAGGAAACACTGGATGGTCTGCGGCGTATAGCTGACGGGATCATCCCAGAAGCGCGCATCCTGGTGCCAGAACAGCGGCGGGCTGTGTGGCGGCTTGCTGATGATGAAGCCGCTCCCCCATTTGGGGTCAGCAAACCCCAGTGCGGCCAGCGCCGCCAGCACCGCGGGACAGGCAATGAGCTCGGCCATAGAGGGATGTTCGAATACCGGAATAACACTGCCCTGGGAACGCTTTTCCTCGAAATGCGCCGCTTCTGTCCGGGCCAGCACCTCATCCGTGACGTCGCGCAGGCGTTCCAGCATCCGCGCATCGATGATGTTTTCGAGCAGACAAAACCCGTCGCAGTCGAGTTGCTTCCTTTTCTCGCCATAGTCGATCGACATTTTGTTCGCGCCTCCAGGTGAAGCTGTCTCGAATCGCGACTATACATTGCCCCAATTGCTTCCGCATGACCCGCATGAACGATCCGGGTAGACCAATTTACCTGACCGCGGTTTCCAAACAGGGTCACGAGGATCGATTGTCTGCTGAGCACGCCTGCTTGCCTCCCGGGCGACATGGTTTCGATGATTCATGCGCGAGATCGAGACGATGCCATGGCGCGCCCGGCGATCACGCCGTGAGGAGCGCGCGATACGCCTTGCAGGGCAGCTTGTGCGGATGTGTCAGGAGTTGGGGGAAGCGCCAGCGAGAAGCCTGACGGATGTCAGGGCTTCTTCTTCTGGATAAGCGGCGGGTATGGTTCGCTGACCCGTTCCCCATTTGGCACGAAGGGGCCGGACTGGGAGTATTTTTTGTCAAGGACGACAACCGCCGAAACAGGTTCCCCGGTAAGTCTCACCTTGCCCGACTGGTTGTACTTCCATTTGTCGAGTACGTTACGTCGTTCAGGCCCACACATTTGTATCCTCCGGAATCCTGAATTCTGGCTTGCTAACCCATTGGAACTGCGCTTCTTCTGATATTACAGCAACCTGGAGCTGGGCAGCATCACTGTCGTCATGCTGTCCGTGCCCAGCACGATGCCATCACGCGTTTTCACACTTACGCAGATTGTCATGTTTAGGAGCGCCTTTGCTGTTTATGTTACGGCTGCGATGAACACACGCTCAAATGTCGCGCGTGAGGCGGCGGGTGGCGGCGGCGAGGTCGTCGATGCCGTGCAGCAGCAGGGGTTTGCCGCGTGTGGCCTGCGGGCCCAGTTGCGCCTGACCCCAGATTTCGGCGGCGATTGCGAAGACGGCGTCGGGGCGGGCATGATCGCGCGAGCGTTGCGAACGGCGCCGCAGGCCCTCCGGCCCCTCGTTCAGCCAGGAGACCAGGGTGTCGCCGATCTCGCGCGGCTCGGGCGTGAAGACGCCGATGTCATGCTCGATGACCCAGTCAACGTTGCCGGTTTCCTGGCCAGGGATGGCATCGTAGAGGATGAGCGGCAGGCCGGCGATGCAGGACTCGCTGATGGTGGCGGGGCCGGCCTTGGTGACGATGATGTCAGTGGCCGCCAGCACCACCGGCATATCGCGGCGGAAGCCGTAGACCTGCGTCGGCTGCTGCCAGGCGACCGCCTCCAGGCGCTGGCGCAGGGTCTCGTTGCGGCCGGTGATGATGAGCAGCTGACAGGGCGGCCGGCGTTCGTTGATCGCCAGCGCTGTTTGATAGACCGGGCCCATGCCGTCGACTCCGCCTACCAGCAGCACGGCCGGTAGCTGCGGGTCGAGGCCCAGCGCCTTGCGCGCGCTGGCCTGGTCGGTCAGCCCGTCGATGAAGTCCGGGTGCACCGGCAGCCCGGTGAGGCGCAGCTGCTCGTCGCTGAGGCCGTTTTCGAAGCCGCGCGCCAGCGCCGCCGCGGTGGGCACGAGGGTGCGCTCGGCGCGCTGCTCGTACCACATGTGATGCGTGGAGACGAGATCGGTCACGACCACTACGAAGGGCGCGCGCCCGGGCAGGCTCTGCATGGCCTTCATGGTGGGGCGCGCCAGCGCGGAGTGTACGCAGACGATGACGTCGGCGGGGTGCTCGCGCAGCAGGCGCTTGAGCCCCAGCTCGAGGGTGTGAAAGATGGTGGTGGAGAGGATGCGCGCGCGCTGGCGCGTGTTGGAAAGCTTGTAACCGGCGCCCCAGGACTGCTTGCTGTTGTTCACCCACCAGGGGTAGATCTCCGGCAAATACTTGAATGGCGCCGGCGAGTAATCGCGGAAGACGTCCACCAGCTCGACGGCGACGGCGTCTGCGCCGGGCTTGCGGTAGAGCGCGTCGCGGATGGCCTCCGCAGCCGCGCGATGTCCGCCGCCTGTATCGGACATCAGGATGAGAACGCGTTTTTTTGTGTCAGTCCGGAGCACCATGCCTCATGATTCCCGTGCGACGGTGACACAGGGCCGGAGACACAGGTTTCACACCAGCCCTCGCTCAATCCGTCTCACGCGCTTGCCGAATTCCCTGCGCGACAGCAGCACCCTGCGGCGGCAGCCCGTGCAGCGCAGGCCGATGTCCGCGCCGATGCGATAAACGACCCAGATATCGCGGCCACAGGGATGTGGCTTTCGTAACTGCACACGGTCGTCGACCTGAACGTCCCGCAACTCTGCCATGCTGCCTCCGCCCGCACCATCAGTATAGCGCAGACGCCTGCCCGCGAACAGTCAGCAGCCTGTGCTATACTGCCCGCAGCAGTCGACCCGCAGGATTGGAGTGCGCCTTGTTTCTGCTCGGCGACATCTCGCTGGAAGGCATACTGGGCGTGTTGCTGGCCGTCGGTCTGGGTATGACGGTGCACGAATTCGCCCACAATTTCGTCGCGCATCAGATGGGCGATCCCCTGCCGGCGCAGCAGGGCCGCCTGACGCTGAACCCGCTGGTGCACATCAATTGGCTCGGCTGGTTGATGTTCGCGCTCCTCGGCTTCGGCATTCTCGGCTCAGCGCCAATTTCCGCGCAACGCATGCGCAACCCGCGCTACGGCTACCTCGCGGCGGTGGCGGCCGGGCCGCTTGCCAACCTGCTGCTGGCCCTGCTCTTCGGCCTGCTTTTCCAGATCATGCGGCCCCTGTTCCTGGGCGGGACGTTGCCGATCCTGGTCGCCAGGGTGTTGCAGACCGTGGTCTTCTTCAACGTGCTGCTCTGCCTCTTCAACCTGCTGCCGCTCTTCCCGCTGGATGGCTGGCACATCGTCTACGCGCTGCTGCCACCGCAACTGGCCTGGAACTGGGGCAGCCCGCGCTGGCGCCAGTACAGCCAGTACGCCTTCTTCGCGATGCTGCTGCTCAGCTTCAGCGGTATTTTCAATCTCTTCGGCTTGCTCATCAGCGGGCCGACCTTTCGTCTGACGCGCCTGCTGCTGGGCTGAGGTGGGGGTACTCCGCCGCCTGCGCCAGGGTCTGAACGCGCTGCTGGCCTTCGCGCAGCCGGTCGATCACGCGCTCGTGGCGCAACATCTCACGCCGGAACTGCAAGACTGCTTCGCCCGCTTGCGGCGCAGCGAGCAGTTGCACAGCCTGCGGGTTCTGCGCATGCTGCAGGCGCAGGGCGCAGTGCCGCCGGAGCTGGCGGCCGCCGCGCTGCTGCACGATGTTGGCAAGACGCGCTGGCCCTTCCCCCTCTGGCAACGCGTACTTGTAGTCCTGCTGCCCTTGCTGGCGCCTGGACTGGCTGCGCGTCTGACGCGCGGCGACGAGGCAAACCCGCTCGCGCGGCCCTTCATCATTGAGCAACAGCACCCCGCCTGGGGGGCGCAACTGGCGCGCGCGGCCGGCGCCGACGAACGCGTCGTCGCGCTGATCGAGCGTCATGCGCAACCGCCCGGCGACGACGAACTGCTGGCGCGGCTGCGCCATGCCGATGAACGCAGTTAGGCGAATGCGCACAGGCTGCTCTATACTGGGAGTCTGAAATGGCAGGAGAAAAACCATGACGCGAACCATCACGGTGACCATCATCGGTCTGGAGCGCACCGGCAGCTCGGTGGCGCTGGCGCTGCGGCGTTGCAACCAGCGCGAAAAGGCCGCGCAACACTTCGAGGTCAGCGGTGCCGACCCGCGGCCAGGTATTCTGGAAACGGCGCGCAAGGCGAAGCTCTGCGACAAGACCGAACGCAACCCGGTTGCTGCGGCCCGCGGGCGCGACATCGTCGTGCTGGCGCTGCCGGTTACGGAGCAGCGGCGCGTGTGGGAGGGCCTGGCGGACTCGCTGCAGCCGGGCGCGGTCGTGCTCGATATGGCGCAGCTAAAGGCGCCCGCCTTCCGCCTGGCGCAGGAACTGCTCCCCGCCGAGGCGCACCTGGTGCAGATGACGCCGGTCGTCAACGCGCGCTACCTCTTCGACGGCCTCGATGACGCCGAACACGCCACCGCCGACCTCTTCGACGACAGCAGCATGATGCTGATGCCGGCGCCCGCCTGCTCGCGCGCAGCCGTCGAACTGGCCAGCGACTTCAGCACGCTGCTGGGCGCGACGCCACACTTCATGGATGCGCTGGAACACGACAGCCTGATCGCCGCCACGGTTGATCTGCCCGCGTTGCTGGGCGTGGCCAGCTTCCACAGCCTGGCGCGCAGCCCTGGCTGGAGCGACATGCAGCGCCTGACCAATCCGCCCTTCGGCCGCCTGACGCACCAGCTCTTCGATTCGCACCCGGACGACTTGCGCGATCACTGGCTGCACAACCGCGAGCCCCTGCTGCGCTGGCTGGATGCCCTGCTGGCCACCCTGCAGCAAACGCGCGAGGCCCTCGCCAGCGAGGACCGGGACGCGCTGGAGGCCCTGGTGACCGGGGCCGCGGACGATTACGGCGACTGGATCAACCGGCGCAGCAACAATCGCTGGGACGCCGACGAGCGCGACTCAAGCAGGCCCTCGCCTTCCTCAATGCTGATGTCAGGCCTGATGGGCGATTTCCTGTCCAAACGCCTGCGTGGCGACAACCACAAGGAAGACTAGCGCCGATTCTCACCTTGCTTTAAGCCGGCATTTACACTTTTCCCAGAGTTTCTGCCTACCCTGACGTCCGTACGGATTGATTTACCAGGAGGCATATCATGCGAAAAATCCTTGTTCTGCTGGCCCTGACGCTCATGCTGGGCGGCGCGGCCCTGGCCCAGGATGCGGGCGAGCGCCCCTTCCTCGGCATCACCTTTTCGGCGGAAGACAACGGCGCCCTCGTGCGCGAGGTGCTGGCTGACTCGCCGGCGGCCGCTGCCGGGCTGCAGGTAGACGACCTCATCCTCGCGCTAAATGGCGCGGAACTGTCGCCCGCAGATTTTGTGGAGACGATTGCTGCGCTGGCCGTCGGCGACGAGATCACGCTGACGATTCTGCGCGACGGGGCAGAAATGGAGCTCGCCGTCACGCTCGGCAGCGCGCCCGCGAGACGCAGCCAGTGGCAAGCCTTCCGCGACGGCGCTTTCCTCGGCGTCAGTCTGGTGACTGATGAGGCGGGCGTGCTGGTGGAAGACGTCGTGCCGGAGTCGCCGGCGGCGGCGGCCGGCCTGCAGGCGGGCGATCTGCTGCTCAGCATCAATGACGAAGATGTGGAAACGCCGCTGGCAGCCGCCGACATCATTCGCGCATTGGCGCCGGGCACCGTAATCTCGCTGGACATTGAACGCCAGGGCGAAACCCTGATGCTGCAGGCTGTGGTCGGGTCGCGCAGTGGTATCACCGGCAGCCTGCCTGAGAGCATGCTGGAGCAGCGCTTCCGCTTCCGGCCAAACGCTGGCCAACCGCTGCTGGGCGTGGAATACCTGGACCTGGACGCACAGGTCGCCGCCGAACGCGAGCTGACGCTGGACGAGGGCGCGCTCATCCTGCGCGTGCTGCCTGATACGCCGGCGGAAGCCGCCGGATTGCTGGCGGAGGACATCATCGTGGGCGTGGCGGGCGATCCGGTCGATGCCCGGCGCACCCTGCGCGAACGGCTGCTGGCCTACGACCCGGGCGAGACGCTGCAACTGGACTTGCAGCGGGCGGGCGAGGCCCTGCAACTTGAGGTGACGCTGGCAGAGAATGCCTGCCTGTTGCCTTCCTGCGCAATGCTGCAGAGCATGCCGGAGGGCGGCGAGATGGACCTTGAGGCCCTGCAGGCCCTGAGAGAGCGTCTCGGCAGGGGCCTGGACATCGAAGCCTGGCTGGAGCAGTTTGACCTGCAGCAGCCGGAGATTGTGGCGCCCGCGCCCGACGTCTAGACCGGCGTGGACTCTGGCCGCCGCGCGACCTGTAGTATACTGCGCCCGCCGGCGGCCAGAGAGTTACACGCAGTGACCTACCGCGAAACCTTGTTGCACAAACTCCAGGCCCGCACTGCCCGCATCGGCATTGTGGGCCTGGGCTATGTCGGGCTGCCGCTGGCGCTGGAATTCGCCCAGGCCGGCTTTCACGTCACCGGCCTCGACCTTGACGGGGACAAGGTGGCGCAGCTGAACAGCGGCCGCAGCTACATCCCGGGCGTGACGGACGCGGAGATCGCGCCGCTGGTAACCGCCGGCCGGCTCACCGCCACCGACTGCTACGAAGCCCTGCGCATGGCCGACGCCATCAGCATCTGTGTGCCCACCCCGCTGCGCAAAACGCGTGACCCCGACATGTCCTTCATTTTGAACGCGCTGGATTCCCTCCTCGCAGTCTGCCGCAGGGGCCAGCTCATCGTGCTGGAGAGCACCACCTGGCCCGGCACCACGACCGAGATCATCCTGCCGCGCCTGGCAGAACGCGGCTTCGTGGCCGGCGAGAGTATCTTCGTCGCCTTCTCCCCGGAGCGCATCGACCCTGGTAACGCCGAGTTCGGCGTGCGCAATACGCCGCGCATCGTCGGCGGCGTAACGCCAGAGTGCAACGAGGTCGCCGTCGCGCTCTATTCCACCGCCGTCGACCAGGTCATGCCGGTCAGCTCGCCCACGGTGGCCGAGATGACCAAGCTGCTGGAGAACACCTTCCGCGCGGTCAACATCGGCCTCGTCAACGAGATGGCGCTGATGTGCAACCGTCTCGACATTGACGTATGGGAAGTGATCGAGGCGGCGGCCAGCAAGCCCTTTGGCTTCATGCCCTTCTTCCCCGGCCCAGGCCTGGGCGGCCACTGCATCCCGGTCGACCCGCACTATCTCAGCTGGAAGCTGAAAACCCTGAACTACAACGCGCGCTTCATCGAGGTGGCCAGCGAAATTAACACGGCCATGCCGCTGCACGTCACGCAGCGCATCACTGATGCGCTCAACGACGACGGCAAGGCGGTTCGCAATGCGCGCATCCTGGTACTCGGCGTGGCCTTCAAGCGCGACGTGGACGACACCCGCGAGAGTCCGGCGCTGGACGTGCTGGCGCTGCTGCTGGAGAAAGGCGCGGACATCCGCTACCACGACCCGCACGTGCCGCAACTGCGCCTGCCCGAGGGGCAACTGCTGCGCAGTCAGGCGCTGGACGCGGGAGAACTGGCCGCGGCCGACTGCGTCGTCGTCATCACCGACCACAGCGCCATCGACTGGCAGCTGGTGGTTGATCACAGCGCGCTCGTGGTCGATACGCGCCACGTGGTCGTAAGCCTGCAGGGCAGGGCGCGTGTGCTTTCGCTGTAACGCGGGGCAACAGCGACGCAGGGCCGGGCAAGGCGCCTGGCCGGACAGTGGCGCGTGAGCGAACAGGAGACTTACACGATTCGCTATCCGCGCCGGGTGCTGCTGCGTTATGTGGTGCGGCGCCTGGGTCGGATTGCGCTGCGCCTGCTGACGCGCACCACCGTGCGCGGCCGCGAAAACCTGCCGGCGGGCGGGCCGCTTATCCTGGTGGGCAACCACGTGGCCATCATGGAAGTGGCGCTGATGACACTGCTGGTACCCTGGGAGATCGAGATCATCGGCACGGGCGACATCCCCATCGACCCGCGTTTCGCCTGGATCGTGCGCCTGTGGGGCTACCTGCCGGTCAACCGCGGCAACGCTCGCCGCGACGAACTGCAGCTGCCGCTGGACATCATTCGCCAGAACGGCGTGGTCGGCATCTTCCCCGAGGGCGGCATCTGGTCTCCGGTCATGAAGCGCGCCCACACTGGCGTGGCCTGGTTGAGTTACCGCACCGGCACGGCCATGCTGCCCATTGGCTTCGGCGGCATGCACGGCGCGCTGGCCGACATCTTCGCGCTGAAACGGCCGCGCCTGTCGATGAACATTGGCGCGCCCCTGCCCGCCGCCGAGGTGAAGCTTCCCGGCCTTTCGCGCAAGCAGGCCCTGGCCGCAGCAGCTGACGACATCATGCGCCAGGTCGAGGCACTCATCCCGGAAGCGGAGCGCAGCGCCTGGCAGCGACTTTATGACGAGCACTTTGACTTCACGCTGGAACTGGGCGCTGACGAAACCGCCCTGCTCGCGGCCGAGGTCGAACATACGCGCGGGCTGGGGCGCTTCTTTCACACCCCCGTCATCCTCGACGTGATGGCGCGCAACATGCGCCTGCCGGTGCAGGTCCTGCTGCGCATCGACAAGCCGCAACCTGCTGCCGAAATTCACGCGGCGCTGGGCGCGGCCCTCGGCTTTCTGGACGGCCACCCGCAGTTCCTGTCCTATCGCTTCGGCTATGCCGAGGCAGCGGAGATCTACGCCGGCGTGCGTGAGCTGCAGGAGCTGGCACAGACGGCAGCCGAACGCGAGCAACTGATGCTGCTGCGGCCATTGCATCGCTATCGGCGCGGGCGGCGCTCCGCCGAGGTGCTGGTGGAGCAGCCGGGCGACGTGCCCGACTTCTAGCCCTGGTCAGTCGTCAGAGGTCGGCGGCAGCCAGCCGAACGGGATTCCCTCCTCGTCGGCTTGAGGCGCTGCCGGGACCGGCACAGCGGGCGGCGTGTAATGACGGGCCTCCCGGTTACTGTTGCGCCGCCGCAGGTCGCGACGCCAGTAAATTTGTTGGCCGGGCGTGGGCTGCAGCGCGACGCGCGCCACGCCGCGCGCGAAAATGTCGAACTGCAGCGGCGCGCTGCGACCAAAGCCGAGCCACATGGTGGGCGGGATGCTGCCGAGCAGAGTCATCAGCCAGAAGAAGGGCTGACGGCGCTGGCCGCGCACCCAGGTCAGCGGCGCGCGAATGACGAGGGTTTGCAAGCCGACGCGCAGGCAATATTGCTCGGCGGCGCGTTTGGCCCGCACATAGCCGCGGTTAATCCAGGGCGCGCGGGCGCAGCTGAGCAGCACCAGCCGCGGGCAGCCATCACTGACGCACATGTTGGCCACGTTGCGCGCGCAGACGAAGTTGAGCCAGTGATGATTGAGGCCGCGCGCCGGGTCGGCGTACATGCTGCCCACGGTGTGGATGGCCAGCTGGTGGCCGCGGGCCCGGCCGCTCAAACTGGCCGGGTTCCAGACGTCGGCATCCAGACTGCGCACGCTGCTCGCCAGCGGCTCGGACAGCGACGCTTCATCGGGCCGTTGCAGCAGCGCAACCTCCGCGCCTTCCGCCAGCAGGGCCGCCGCAATGCCGGCACCGGGGAAGCCGCTGCCGGTGACGAGCACCCGTGGCGCCTGCTGCCTTTCAGCCATGGCATCATTGTAGCCTGAGCGCGCAGCGGATGAGACCAGCCTGTCCATTGGATACCAATTGTGTAGTACGGTTTGACGAGGCGTGCTACTGTTTCAACAGTAGCATAACAATCCGAAATGTGGCGCGAGCGAGACGCACTGCCGTCAGGCGGGCGTGGTGGGAATGCTGTTGTTTATCCGGGGAACATTACACAATTGGCAGGGAATGATCCTCGCAAGTCTCCCTGATCGTCCTGGAATGTTCAGCAACAACTGATCGCCCGGCGCAGACGCGCAGCGCGCCGTCATGGCAACGTGGACGCTGCATCCGTGATTCCCGATCACGGCCTTTTGCGTTTCCGGGAATGAGCGAAATGTCGGTTATCACCGCGTTGCAACTTCACAGGCGCAGACGCGAACGGGTGAATGTCTACCTCGACGGCGCCCACGCCTTCAGCCTGTCGCTCACTCTGGCTGCCAGCCTGCAAACCGGCCAGCAGCTGGACGCGGCCGGGATTGCGCAGCTGCAGGACGCTGACGAACGCGCGCGCGCCATCGACCAGGCGGCCCGCTTCCTCGGCCGGCGGCCATGCAGCGTGGCGGAAGTGCGGCGCAAACTGCAGCAAAAGGGCTTCACCGACAGCGCAGTCACGGCAGCGCTGGAACACATGACACAACAGGGCTATCTGGACGACCATGCCTTCGCCCGTTTCTGGGTGGAAGATCGCCTGCGCTTTCGGCCCATGGGGCAACGCGCCCTGCGTTACGGGCTGCGGCAGAAGGGCGTGGACGACGAGGTCATCGAGACAGCCCTGGCCAGCCTGGACAACGCGGAGGCGGCGCGCCGGGCGGCGCGCAACCAGCTACGCCGCTGGCGCCAGCTGACGCACGAAGAGCTGCGCCACAAGCTGTGGGCCTTCCTGCAGCGCCGCGGCTTCGAGGGCGACCTGTGCCGGGAGGTCGTGGCAGAGATTCTGGCAGATCCCGCGCAAGGCGATCCTGCCTTCCGCGCTTGCATGCATGAGGAGTAACCATCATGGAGGTCTTGCTCGCCCTGGTCGCGCTGATTATCGGCGCGGGACTGGGCGCATTCATTGCCTTGCAGCTGTTACGCCGCCATCAAAATGCACAGGTGGACAACTGGCGCAGCCGCGCCGAGGTGCAGAACCTGGCCACGCGCGACGAGGCGCTGAATGAAGCTGCCAGCACCCTCGCCGCGGCCACCGAAAAGGCGCGTGTCTTGCTGGAGGATTCCGAGCAGACGGTCAACCGCCGGCGCCGCGAACTGGACCGCGAAGGTGACCGCCTGCAACAGCGGCGCGCGCAGCTGGATACGCGCATTGACAAGCTGGAGCAGCGTGACCAGGGCCTGAACAAACGCCAGAGCCGGCTCGACAAACGGGAGAGCCAGTTGCAGCAGTTGGAAGAGGAGCGCAAGACCGAGCTCGAGCGCATCGCGCGCATGACGCAGGACGAGGCCCGCGACGAATTGCTGGCGGCTGTCGAGCAGGATACGCGCAACGACATGGCGCGCGTAATCCGCCAGGTGGAGGCCAACGCGCACGAGGAGGCCGACACGCGCGCGCGCAACATAATTTCGCTGGCGGTGCAACGCCTGGCCAGCGAGCACGTGAGCGAGATTTCGGTCAGCGTGGTGCCCCTGCCCTCCGACGATATGAAAGGCCGCATCATCGGCCGCAACGGGCGCAACATCCGCGCCTTCGAGCTGGCCACGGGCGTCGACGTGGTGGTCGACGACACGCCCGAGGCCGTCACCATCAGCAGCTTCAACCCCGTGCGGCGCGAAGTGGCGCGCCAGGCGATGGGCAAACTGGTGACGGACGGGCGTATTCATCCCGCCCGCATCGAGAAGCTGGTCGAGGACGCGACCAAAGAGGTGAACCAGACCATCCGCGAGGAAGGCGAGCGCGCCGCCTTCGAGGCCAACGTGCCCGGCCTGCACCAGGAGATCATCAAGCTGCTGGGACGCCTGAAGTTCCGCACCAGCTATGGCCAGAACATGCACTCGCACGCCATCGAATCCGCGCACATCGCCGGCATGATTGCGGCGGAACTGGGCGCGGACGTGGATGTGGCGCGCGCCGGCGGCCTGCTGCACGACCTGGGCAAGGCCATCGACCACGAGGTGGAAGGCACGCACGCGCTGCTCGGCGCGGATTTCCTCAAACGTCACGGCGTGCGCGCCAACGTGGTCAACTGCGTCGCCAGCCATCATCACGAGGTGGAGCCGGAGTGTGTGGAGGCCTACATCGTCGAGGCCGCCGACGCCATCTCCGGCGCACGCCCCGGCGCCCGTCGCGAGAGCCTGGAATCCTACATCAAGCGCGTCAAGACGCTGGAGGACATCGCCGCCAGCTTCGACGGTGTGGAGCAGAGCTACGCCCTGCAGGCCGGGCGCGAGGTGCGCATCATCATTCGCCCGGAGGATATCGATGACCTGCAGGCGCTGCGCCTGGCGCGCGAGGTGGCGCGCAAGGTCGAGGAGACGATGCAGTATCCCGGGCAGATCAAGGTGCAGGTCATTCGCGAGACGCGCGCGGTCGATTACGCCCGCTGACGCCGGCCCGTGTCTCAGGTGACCTTGCTGTGGTCCGGCCCCTGCGCACTGTGACGGCGCCAGTTGCCCGTTGCGAGGATATCGTCGATGCTCTGCATGATGTCCCGCAGTTCGGCGTCGGACGTGTAGAAATGCGGCGCAATACGGATGCCGGCGCCCTCGCGATAGTCGATAATGTATTTGCGCGCCAGCAACTCGCGCGAGACCTCCCAGGCGTGCGCTGGATTGATCGTGACCGTGCCGGCGCGGCGTTCCGGCTCAAGCGGCGACCCCAATTCATGTCCGGCGCGTTGCGCCAGTTCGACCAGCAGGGCGGTCTGGCGCAGCGACTTGCGGCGGATGGCCTCCACCCCCACTTGCCGGATGATGTCGAGGCCCGGACGGACGGCGTAGAACGAGGCGACGCCTGGCGTGCCGTTTTGCAGGCGCCCGATGTCGTCGCGCAGGGGGAAGTGCTCGCTGTTGAAGGCGAAGGGCTGCTGCAGGGCGAGCCAGCCGCTCACTTTTGGCTGCAGCCCGGCCAGCAGGTCCGGCCGCACGTAGAGGAAGACGCCGCCTGGCCCGCCACAGAGCCACTTCAGCGTGCCGCCGATGTAGAAATCCACCTTGAGGGCGCGCAGATCTACCGGAATGACGCCTGCGCTGTGATAGCCGTTGAGCAGCACCTGCGCGCCGACCTCATGCGCCCGCGCGACGATTTCCTGCGCCGGCAGGATACAGCCGGAGCGGAAGAGCACCTGCGAGAGGCTGACGAGGCGCGTGCGCTCGTCGATGGCCGCCAGCAATTCATCGATATCAAGCCCGATGCCATCGCGCGAGCGCAACATGTGCACCCGCATGCCCGGCGGCAGCCACTGCCGCAGCACGTAGCTGTCGGAGGGGAAGTCCATGTCGCTGATGACCACGCGGTCGCGCTGCGGGTCACTGAAATCGAGCGCGGAAAAGAGCACGCTGTTGGCGATGCTGGCATTCAGCTGCATGAGCACGCTGCCCTGCGGCGCATTCAGCAGCTCCGCAATATCGTTTCCGATTTCGAGGCCGAGTTCCCACCAGGCTTCGTTCCAGGCGCGTACGCCATGCACTTCCCAGCTGTCAGCGTAGGCTGCCAGACTGTCCCGCACCGCGCGCGGCATCGCGCCCAGCGAATGGCTGACGAGATAGCAGCAGCGCTCGAGGATCGGGAATTCGGGCCGCCACGCCAGCAGCGGGTCAGTCGCCGGGGAGTCATTGACCATGTGTCAGGCTCAGGCGCCGGCTTCCCGCCGCACGTAGGCGACGGCTTCGGCCAGCAGCGGACGGGCGGCCTCAAGGTCTTCGGTCAGCAACACCCAGTCCTTCCAGGCGCGGCCGGGCATGGGCTCGAAGGGCTGAACGCTGCCAGCTGCCAGCAGGGCGCCGGCGCGCGCCTGGCCCAGCTTGAGGAAGACGCCCTGCCGCGGGTGAAAGCCGAGCACCAGCTTGCCGCTGATCTTGTAGACCGGGCAGCCGAACATCTTGCCCGGCCGCGTCTCCGGCATTTCGGACATGAGCGCGTGCATCTCGGCCTCAAGTCCGGCTGCCGGGCGGATTGTGTTGTCTGACATGACAATGTCCTCTGGTACAGACCTGGCCACACGCTACCCGCGGCGTCTCGGGCCGTCAAACATTGCCGGGCCTGCGTCATGCTGACGCAACGCGGCGGCTTCGCCCTGCTGCTGGCAGTCTACCTGCTGCTGGCCGCGCTCTTCGCCGCGCTGACGCCCGCCTGGCAGGCGCCCGACGAACCGGCGCACTACAACGTCCTGCGCCAGCTGGTCGAAGCCGCCGTGCCGCGCTGCTGCCCTGTCATCGAACCCGGTGACTGGGACCAGGCGCTGCTTGCCAAGCTGACCGCGGAGCGCTTTGCCAGTGCTACCGCTGATTCTCTGGCGACGCTGCAGTACGAGGATCACCAGCCCCCGCTCTACTACCTGCTGGCCGCCCTCGTCTATGGCTGGAGCGCGGGCAGCCTGCTGGCCCTGCGCCTGTTTTCTGCCCTGTTAGGCGCGGGAGTGGTCTACTGTGCCTGGGCGCTGGCGCGGGCGGCCCTGCCCGCCCGACCCTGGCTGGCACTGACGGCCGCGGCCTTCGTCGCCTTTCTGCCGCAGCACCTGGCCATGATGAGCGCCGTCAACAACGACAGCCTGACCGAGCTGCTGATCGGGCTGACGTTGCTGGCGCTGGCCCGCTGGCTGCGCGGCGACCGGGCCGGTCTGCAGCGCCTGGCGCGGACGCTGCTGCTGCTGGCCCTGCCGGCCTGTGGCCTGCTGCTGCTCTACGGGCTCATCCCGGCGAGCGCCGCGCTGCTCTTCATCGTGCTGGCAGGCATCGGTCTTATGCTGCACCGCTCCGGCCAGCACACATACTGGCCACTGTGGTTCATGGGCCTGCTCGCCGGCCTGCTGCTGCTCACCAAAGCGAGCGGCTATATCGTCGCCGGCCTGTTGCCACTGCTGTTGCTACTGCGCCTGTGGCATCCGGGACTGTGGCGGCGGCCAGTGCGGCGAATGCTGCTGCTTGGGCTGGCCTGTCTCTTGCTGCCGGCGCTGTTGACCGGCGCGCTGTGGTGGGCGCGCAACCTGGCCGTCTACGGCTGGCCCGACTTTCTCGGCCTGGCCGCACACGACCGCATCGTGGCCGACCAGTTGCGCACTGCGACGCTCGTCACCGATACAGGCGCGCTGGCCTGGGTGACAAGGGCCCTGCGCGACACTTTCACCAGCTTTTGGGGACAGTTCGGCTGGATGGCGCTGCCGCTGCGGGGCTGGCTGCTGGCCCTGCCACTGGCGCTGAGCCTGGCCGGCGCGACGGGGCTGCTGCTGCCGCGGCGCCGGCCGGCGGGACGCGGGCTGCGCCTGCTGTGGCGCGCGCTGTGGCTGACAATTGGTCTGGTCGCGCTGGCCTACCTCTACTACAACATCGAATTCGTGCAACTGCAGGGCCGCTACCTGTACCCGGCGTTGCTGCCGCTGGCCCTGCTCATGGCGCGCGGCCTCGATGCCTGGCGCGCAAGGCTGCTGCCGGGCCGGGTGCGCTGGCTGGCGCTGGCGCCGGTCTGCCTGCTGGCCCCCTTCGATCTCTACCTGTTGCTCGCCCTCATCCGGCCGCTGCTGGCGCCCTGAGCAGGGTTCACATGTTAGGCACGGCCTCGACACGACGAATGGCTTCCGGCGGGCCAATGCAGATGAGCACCTCGCCAGGCCGCAGGACGCGCTGCGGGCTCGGGTTGAGGGCGATTTCGCCGTCCGGCAGACGGATGCCGAGCATGGTCACGGAAAGGCTGCGGCGCAGGTCAACGTCGGCTACGCTGCGGTCCGCCAGCGCCGATCCAGGCTCGATGACGATCTGGCCCAACTCCGTCCCGTGTTCGCTCTCAGGGTGGAGAAGCAGGTCGATAAAATCATGCACGGCCGGCTTCAGCAGCGCCACGGCCATGCGGTGCCCGCCGGCCTCCCAGGGACTGATGACGCGATCTGCGCCGGCGCGGCGCAGCTTCCTCTCGGCCTCGCTGGTTGTGGCACGTGCTACAACCAGCAGGTCGGGTTTGAGTTCCCGGGCGGATAGTACGGTCATGATGTTGTCGGAGTCGCTGTCGAGCGCGGTCACCAGCCCGCGAGCCGAAAGGATTCCTGCCCGGTGCAGAATTCCATCGTCGGTAGCATCACCGATCAGATGCGGCGTTTCCGAGTCCAGCAGCAGATCCCGCGAGCTCAGGTCCTTCTCGATAATCACGAAGGGCTGCGCCCGTGCCTGCAGGTCACGCACCACCTGCTTTCCCATGCGGCCGTAGCCACAGATGATGTAATGGCCACGCATTTCGGCGAGTTTTCCAGTCATACGTCGCTCCCGTAACGATAGCCACAGATGCTGACCCAGCAGGATGCTGGTCGCATTGCCGAGGACGGTTGTCGCTGTCACAACGCCGGTCACGATAAGCAGTGCCGTGAAGGCGCGACCCGGCGCGCTCAGCGGCGATACCTCGCCAAAGCCAACCGTCGTGATGGTGATGATGGTCATGTAGAGCGCATCAACCATCGTCATGCGCTCGATAACCATGTAGCCGACTGCGCCAAGGGCCACGAGCATCATAAGCATTAGCAGCGAGACCTGCAGGCCGCGCATCGGGTTGTTCAGCATGTTGTTCAGGTAGCGGCTGATGCCCATGAAATGACTGTTCTGATTTTTTTTGGTCTGGATGGGCCGCGCTTACGGCATGCGGTGGAACTCAGGCAGTGGGCTGCCCGGCCTGCCACGCCTCCCAGTCCGCGCGTTCGACGAAACTGCCGCCCTGGGCTTCGCGCTTCTCGACGCGGCGGCGGCGGTCGAACCAGATTTCCAGCTCGACCTGGTTGCAGCGGTAGTTGGCGCTGCTGGCCAGCTTGCGCACGTGATAGCCGTCGCCCTCGTCACGCTGACTCAGGTCGTTCATCATGTCGATGCGCACGCGCAGCACGTCGTCACAGCGATGTGGCCGGACGTATAGCCACAACGCGCGGCCGTCGCGCTCCACGCCGTGTTGCTCGCCGCCTCCACCGAAGATAGAGCGCAGGAAGTCGCCGATCATGCGGATGACTGCATCCATGCCAGGGGCTCCCTTGCTCACAGGTGCCCTGATTATGCCCGCGGGCAGCGACTGGACGCAAGTTATGACTTGCCGCAGGGAGCGCGCCGCGTTATGCTGCGCGACCAGCGACACAGGAGTGGACGGATGAATCAACTGAACTCCCTGTTGAGCCGAATCGAGGCCTTTCCACTAACTCAGCTGGCCCTGCGCCACCCGCGCATCTCGGCGTGGATCGTGCTGGGCGGGGGCATGGACGCCATGCTCGCCTGGGAGGCGCGCGACGTCGGCCTGCTGCCCGGGCAATGGGTCGCCTTGCTGACCGCCTCCACCCTGGTGGCCGGCGCCTGTATCTGGATCATCAGCTGGGAAGACAAGGACGAGGTGGAGGCCGAGGAAGCCAACGGCAGCCCCGTCGTCACTGGTGATCAGGGCGGCTGACGGGCCCCCCGTGGACGGCAGCGGCAGCGAAATCTTCGAAATCCGCGAATACATGGTCATCCTGCGCCAGCTGGAACTCATGGACTTCGGCGGCCAGGAGATTCAACTGCGCGGCATCGTGCGCTGCCTGGGTGACGAGGCCATGCTGGACGTCTACTTCCTCGAAGAGGGCTCCACCTTCCCGCAGCCGCTGATCAACCTCAAGGAACGCAAGGGCACCATCTTCCTGCCCTTCCGCGATATCAACGTGCTGGTGGACCTGTTGCGCAACGAAAAGCCGCTCTACGCCCATTTGCGCAGCGACCGCCTCTCCTGGACCAGCATCACCACCAACCGCGAGCCGGTCGGCGAAGGCGAATAGCCTCCCGCTCAGCCCGGCCGCAGTGTCCGCAGCAACCTGCCCAGGCGCCCCTCCTGCATCATGCCGCGCTCACGATACCAGTCGACCGTATCCTGCAGGCTGCGCGCCATGTCGAATTGCGGCGGGCCCAGTTCGCGCTGCGCCTTGTCATAGACGAAGTGCAGCTTGCGCTTGCCCATGCGAATCTGCGAGGGGTCGGCGGGCGGCTGCAGACCGAGGCGTTTGACCAGCGCGATCAGCTGCGCCAGCAGCGGCAGCGCGGCGTCCGGCAGTTGCAACAGGGGCGGCGCCACGCCGACCGCGCGGGCGCAAAGCGCGTACCACTCGCGCAGGCTGTAGTTGGCGCTGCCGAGGATGTAGCGCTCGCCGCTGCGGCCGCGCTGCGCCGCAGCCAGGTGCCAGCGGGCCACGTCGCGCACGTCGACCACGCCCACGCCGCCCGAGGTAATCGGGATGGCCCATTGCAGGCGCTGCATCTCGGTGACGAAGCGGCCGGAGATGAGGTTCAGGTCGCCCGGCCCCATCACGATGACCGGGTTGACGATGACGACGTCCTGGCCGTGCTGTTGCAGCGCGTGCTGCGCGCAGCGCTCGGCGAGGTGCTTGCTGTGGCCATAGGGGAACTCGTGCGGCAGCAGGTTGAAGCGCGCTGTCTCGTCGGCGGGGCGGCCGTCTCGCCGCAGGCCGAGCGAGGCGGCGCTGCTGGTGAATACCACGCGCCGCACATTCGCCTCACGCGCGGCTTCCAGCACGCGCCGCGTACCCTCGACGTTGACGGCGACCATGCGCGCCCGCTCCTCGCGCCAGTAGGCCGCGACCGCCGCGACGTGGAACACCAGCTCGCAGCCCGCGCAGGCCGTCGCCAGTGCCTCGCGCTCGAGCACGTCGCCCATGACCGGCTCGAAGTCCAGGCCCTGCAGGGCGTCCATGCGCGAGCTGCGGCGATGAAGCACGCGCACATCGTGGCCGGCCTCCACCAGCGCGCGCGCCACGTGTGAGCCGACGAAGCCGGTGCCGCCGGTGACGAGGGCTTTCAACTGGCGCTCCGGGGACAATCCGGCGCGGACGGGAGGCTGCGCATGAGCGGGCAACGGCGGGCATGCATACACCCAGTATAGCGCTGCGCTGCCCTTGCGTCTGGTAGAATGGCGCGGCACACAATCACATTCAGGATAATCCATGCACAAGACTCTGGCACTTCTGCTCGGCCTGCTGCTGACTGCCTGCACCACCGGCCTGCCGAAGACCGCGACGCCGACGCCGGCTGACAAATGCGACGCGCCCAGGACGGCGACGCAGTATGAGGCCGCGCCCGCCTTGCAGATCAATAGCGACAAGAGCTACACGGCGACCTTCGAGACCGCCCGCGGTTCCTTCGAGGTCGAGCTCTTCGCCAGCGCAGCGCCGCTCACCGTCAACAACTTCGTCTTCCTGGCGCGCGCGGGCTTCTACGACTGCACCACCTTCCACCGCGTCATCAAGGACCCGCCCTTCATGGTCCAGGGTGGCGACCCCACTGCATCCGGAAGCGGCGGGCCTGGCTATCGCTTCGCCGACGAAGCCGCCGCGCTGGCGCTGCCGCACGACCGCGCCGGCATCCTCAGCATGGCCAACGCGGGCCCGGATACCAACGGCTCGCAGTTCTTCATCACGCATGTGCCGACGCCGCATCTGAACGGCCTCCACGCGGTCTTCGGCGCGGTGCTGGGCGACGGTCAGATCGTTGTGGATGCCATTGAGCAGGGCGACCGGTTGCGCTCGGTCGTGATCAGGGAAAGTTGAGCGCCGGGAGGCGATTGTGAAAACCGGCTTTGTGCTGCCGGGCGGCGACGCGCGCCTCGCGGCCGAACTCGCATACGAGGCCGAGCTGGCCGGCTGGGACGGCTTCTTCGTCTGGGAACCGGTCTGGGGCGTGGATGCCTGGGTTTGCCTCACGGCCGCCGCCATGCGCACGCAGCGCATCCGCTTGGGCACCATGCTCAGCCCGCTGTCGCGCATGCGCCCCTGGAAGCTGGCCAGCGAAAGCGCCACGCTGGACCTGCTCTCCGGCGGGCGCGTGATTCTGGCTGTGGGTCTGGGCGCGGTCGACACCGGCTTTCACGCCTTCGGCGAGGTCACCGACCGCCGGACGCGCGCAGAATTGCTCGACGAGGGCCTGGCCATCCTGACCGGCCTCTGGCGCGGGCAGCCCTTCGCCTGGCAGGGCAAGCACTATCAGATTGCAGAAACGGACTTTTTCCCGCCGCCGCCGCCCGTCCAGCGACCGCGCATTCCGCTGTGGCTGGTGGGCGCCCTCGGCAGCGCGAAGTCGATGCAGCGCGCGCTGAACTATGACGGCCTGCTGCCCCAGGTGCTGAATGTCGACGCGGAGGGCCGACGCAGTGTCGGACAGGTCAGCCTGGCAGACCTGCGCACCTTCATGCCGCAGGTGCGGGCGCAGCGCCCTGCTGCGTCAGGCTACGACGTCATCGTGGAGGGCGAGACCCCCGGCGACGATCCCCAGGCGGCTGCCGCCACGCTGGCCGCCTGGAGCGACGCGGGCGCCACCTGGTGGCTGGAGACCATGTGGGGCGCAACCTTCAAGGCAGCCGAGACAGAAAGGGTGCGCCGACGTATCCGCCAGGGTCCGCCCGCAATCTGAGCGGCCGCTGTCGCGCTAGCCGCTGCCGAGGACTTCCTGGATGAGTTCGCGGATAGCCGCCGGGTCCGGATAGAGCACCCGGTCGCCCTCTGCCGTCGTGCCGAAGCGCACCACGAGGTTGTCGATCACGCCCGTGCGCAGGTTTTCGGGCGGAATGCTGCGCAGCAAGAGCGCGAACTGCAGAATTTCCTCAAGGCTGAGGTCCGTGCGGAAGCTGTTGCCCAGCTCCTGCCACAGGGTGGGCGCCTGCGCGATGAGCCGGCCGACGCCTTCCAGGCTGGCGAGATGGCGCAGCAGGGCGACCAGCACCTGTTGCTGGCGGCGCGCCCGGTCAAAGTCCGCTCCGCGCGTGGCGCGCGTGCGCGCATATTGCAGCAGGCGCGTCGCGTCGAGCAGCTGGCAACCCCGCTCGAAGGTTATGGTGATCGTGCCGTGGCCGCTGTCCGGATAATTCGGGTCGTTGATGTATTCGTCGACGCAGAGTTCGACGCCATCGGGCGCCAGCAGGTCCACGGCGGTGAGGAAGGCATCGAAGTTGACCAGCAGGAAGTTGTCGATGCGCAGGCCGAAATTGCTCTGCAGGGTGTCCGCGGCGAGGCCGGGGCCGCCGGTGGGATAGCCCTGGCTGCCACCACGACTGTTGGCGGTGTTGATGCGCCCCGGCGGGCCACCATCCGCAAACTCGAGCCACAAGTCGCGCGGGATGGAGAGCATGCCCAGGCGTTCGCGCAGGGGCTCGATGCGGACGACCATCATCGTGTCGGTGCGATACCAACGTTCGCTGCTGACGACGCCGGAGCGCTGGTCAGTTCCCAGCAGCAAAATGTTGCGCGCGCGCGGGTCGGTCAGCGGCGGCGGCAGTTGCGCCGGCGCCAGCGTGGCCACAGCCTCGACGCGCGTCTCCCGGTTGGATGCCAGGGTGGGCACGGACGTGGGCTGCCAGCGCAGGTTGTCGGCGAGCGATGCGACTTCGATGCCGGCCAGGCCGGCCTGCAATGAGAGCTGGCGGGCGCCCAGAAAGGTGAGTGCGGCGATCAGCGCGGCGGCGGCCATGGTGAACAGCACGCCCGCGATGAATAACCAGGCCGGTAAGCGCATGCCACTCCTGTCACGCCCCTCGGCGAAAGCGAAAGCTGCGGGTTGGCCGCGCAGTATACGGGAAAAGACAGTCAGGCCGCAGGGTCAGTCTGCCTGTCTGCAGCACTGTGGCAGCGGGTTGCCAATGGGTCAGTTTGCCTGCTTGTTGAAGCCCAGCACCGAGTTGCCGGAGAGCACGTAAATAATCTTGCGGGTTTCGTCGACCGCCACGCCCGCCAGGCCGGCGAAGAGCGTTTCGTCGTAGGTACGGTAGCTGTTGATGAAGGTGCCCGCCAGCGACGTCTCGAAAATGGTGCGGGTCTTGCGGTCGACGATGTAAATGGCGGGCGCCACCGGGTCGGTGTTGAGGTACATCGCGTCGGCGTTGCGCAGCTCCTGGCCCGGCGGGAAGCCGGCGTAGCCAAAGCGGATCTCATCGCCGGCGCGGAACAGGGCGATGACGCCGTCGGAGAACAGCACGTATACGCGGCCGGAGTCGTCGATGCCGAAGTCGACGGCCTGCGACAGGATGGGACGGTTGGCGCCGGCGAAGTAGCCGATGGGCGCGCCGGCGAAAGCGCCGCTGAGCGGATCGTAACGCCAGATCTGCTCCGCGGCCGGATCGAGGATGTAGATGCGGCCGCGCCAGGACGTCATGCGCCGCGGCGTGCGCCACTGCTCGGTGCCCAGCAGGCTCTGTACGCCGCGCGCCAGGAAGGTGGGTGAATACTCGACCAGCACGCCGGCCTCGTCCAGCGAGAGCAGCACGTTGCTCTGGCTCAGTCCGCTGCCGTCCTCGGACCAGGTGAGGCCGACCAGGCTGTCCAGCGTGTAGAGATCGACGTTGGCGCCGCGGCGCATGGTGGCGATGGGTTGCCGCGAGCCGGGCACGATGCCGAGGCCGCTGTCGTTGAGCGTGATGCGATAGACCTGCTGGTTGCCGGAATCGAGCACGTAAAGGTCATCGCCGCGCAGGACGATGTCGGTCAGGATGGCGTTGGGGAAGGCCTCGATGACGAAGATTTCGCGCCGCTCGATGTCGTTGATACGGTCGACGATGGTTTGCCCCTCACGCCGCAGTTCGACGAGCGCGACGTCAATCTCCTCCGGGCGCATGGCGGTGCACTGTTCGACAGTCAACTGCACGGCGCCCCAGGCAGACAGGGTGCCGTTGACATCGCCGGAGGCGATGTTGCGCGCCAGCCGCGCGCCCTGCCAGGCCTCCTCGACGCAGCGTTCATATTCGCTGCTGCCGGTGCCGCCCAGCCACATGATCAGCGCCAGCAAGACCACGGCGATCGGGATAAGTACAATGCTGCCGGTGTTGGCCAGGCGCGCGAGGCGGCCGGCGGCCGGATCGGTATTGCGGCCGGCGACACGCTCGACGACGCTGCCCAGCCTTTCCATGCCGTCCGCCAGGCGCAGCGCAACATTCCCGGCGCGCTGCAGCATTTGCTGGCCGGCTAGGCTTTCTGCCGGCATTTCTGCCGCTTCCTGCTCCCCGGCGCCGACTTCCCGGCGCGAGGAGACGCCCTCGCGCGCGGCGACGCCTGCCGGCGCATCCGGCGGCACGAACTCGACGGCCATCAGGCTGAGGCTGTCCTGCGTCAGCCGCCGGAAGCCGAGGATGACTTCGGCCAGGTCCGCGCCATCCAGCGCGTCCAGCGACGCATCTTCCTCCAGGCCGACGAGCGCCGAGAAATTGCCGTCACCCATGACCAGTCGCGCGCCACTGCTGAGGCTGTAGTGCGTCATGCGGATGTCCGGCTCCGCCTGCGCGCCGAGCGCCAGGCCCGGCTGCGCAAAACCGCCCTCCGGCTCCGCGGGGAAGGGGCTGATGTGATCCTCGACCTGCAACAGGGCCGCGCCGCCACCGACGCGCGCCAGGAAGACATCGCTGCCGTGCAGCACGGCGCAGAGCATCCAGGCCTCAAAGCGACTGTCGCTCTGCAGGTTGTGCCGGTAGAGGTTGTCGTTGAGGTTGTGCAGCAGCGTGCGTATGCCGGCGGTCACGCTGCCGCTGCTCTCAAAGTAGTCTTCGGCGGCAACCTGTACCATGCGTTCGTAAAAGGCTGCGGGCGCGGGCCGGCCGCTGCCGGGCATTACGAGGCCGAAGAAAGTGTCCGTTTCGCGGCCGCGGGCCGGGTGCTGTGGCGCCGCCTCGACCAGATAGCCGGGTGGGCCGGCATTAATAACACGTCCGCCCGCGACGTGAAGGTGCCCCGCCAACGCCTCAAAATCGAATGCCATAGTTCATCCTGCGTACCAACTGCGCCCATAGTACTGCATTCTGCACAACAGTCAAAATCTGAATGCAGGCCGGGTTAAGATACAACCCTGGCGTTTCTGTGAATTCAGTGAATCCCGTACTGTGGGCGGTAAGCAGCAACAACTTGCGGTACACTACAAACGATAGTGCAGACAGAAAAGGTAACGCGATGGCGCTCATCCTGCTGTTTCTCGGTGTCGTCCTGATTGCGCGGCAACGCGTCGACTACGGCTCGCTAAAGGCCGAGGGGCGGCATGTGCGGGCGGCAGGCGCCCTGTTGACCTTGCCGGCGCTGCTTTCGCTGCTGCTGAATGGCATCTTCGTGCCGCTGGCCTTTGGCCGTAACGAGAGCGCTGCCTCCTTCGCGCAGGGCGTCGTGGGGCTCCTTGAGCTGGCAGGTATGCTGCTCGTCGCCGGCCTCGCATGGGTGCTGCTCACCAGCCCGCCGGGGCTGCCGCGTCTGCCGGGCCTGCTGGGTGACCTGCAGGACGAGGCGCGCGAGCAACGATCGACGGCGCGGCCCGCAGCAACAAGTGCGCCGCGGCCGCGCGTGCTCGACCTGCCGGGCCTGTCGCAGCGTCTGGGGCCCAAACGCGAAACCTTCCCCAGCGTGATGTCACTCAGCGAGGCCGCGCTGTACATGGAAGTTACGGAGGATGATATCCTCAAGTGGATCGAGGAAGGCAAGCTGACTGCCTCGCGTGAGAACTACCACTACCGCATTGCGCGCTCGCAACTGGACGAACTGCAGTAGCCTGCGCGCTCAGCAGGACATGTAGAAACCCAGGGCCCGCAAGGCGTCGGACAACAGCGGGATCTGGTCCCACAGGCAGGCCTGGTCGATGAGCACGACCAGCGCGATGCTCAGGCAGCAACAAAGCAGCAGCAGCACGATACAGCCAATCCCGATCCAGCGCAGGGTGTTGCTGCGCGGCTCTTCCTCCTCGGGCATGGCGTAGGGATCATAGTCGTAGCCCGGCTCGGCTTCCAGCACGTCCCCGGCTGACGGCCGACGCTCGCTGACGGGTGGCGGCGCGGGTTCGGGCACGTCGGGCAGCGGCGCAGCGTCGTCAACGACTTCCGCGCTCCTTGCCCAGGGGCCGCCTGCCACCGCGATGCCTTCCGTGCCCGGCACGCGCTCGTAGGCCACCGTCACCGTTTCGCCGAGGCCGATCATGTCGCCATTATGCAGCGAGCGAGCGCCACTCAGACGCTGGCCGTTGACGAAGGTGCCGTTGGTAGAGCCGAGATCCTCCAGCACATAGCCGCCGCCCCGGCGACGCCGCAGGCGTAAATGCTGTCGGCTGGACTCGGCGTCGTTGATGACGATGTCGTTGCTGACATCGCGCCCGACGGTAATCAGCTCTCCATCGAGATCCCAGGTCTGGCTGGGCGTGGGGCCCCTGCGAACAACCAGACGAAAACGGTCGCTCCCCTGTTGCATGGCGCTGATCCCCTGCTGCTGCGGCGATGCACAACATGGTACCACGCGCCCGCCGCAACTGCTACAGAATGGTACGGTCAGGGGTGCCGGGCAGCGCTGTGCTATACTTGTGCCCGGCGGAATTGACGGCAGGAAGCGGCGCGCATGGCAGACGGCACGGGCAGCGGTAGCGCGGTGAGTTTGCTGTGGCCGGAGCGGGAGCACAGGCCGCCCGCCATCAGCGCGGAGCGCTGGCACACGGCTGATCTCGACCTCGAGCCCTTGTTGACGCTGCTGCTTGACGGGCAGCGCTGGCGTCACAGCACACTGAACCTGCTGCTGCAGCCCCTGACGGAGCCGGCGCACGTCGCCTGGCGTCTGGATGTCATTGACGACCTGCTGCGCTGCCCGGGCCTGGCCGACCAGATGGCCGCCGCGCTCTCCATCCTGCAGACGCTGCAGGAGTACGTGACACGGCCACAATGGGACCAGGACGAACTGCAGAAGGTGACCTGGCGCCTCGGTGAACTGGAGAGCCTCGTTGATTGCGTGACCCTGCTGGGAGACGCCTTCACCGAGGCCGGGCCGGCCATGCGCTCCGGCGCGCTCTGCGCCCTGCGCAGCCAGGTCGCGGCCATCGCCGACGACCCGCTCTTTCGCGAGCTGCAGGCGGCATTGCCAGAGCTGCTGGAGCAGATTCGCAGCCTGCGCGCCATCACCATCGGTATCAACCTCGACGGCCAGTTGCGTCCGGTCGAAGCCACCCTGCTGGCCATCCATCAGCAGCCCTTCCGTGGCGACACGCTGTCCTTCTTCGAACGCCTGGGCGCCCGGCGCCCGGCCGCGGACGGCATCGGCCCGCTGCACAAGGCGGAGGATGGCGGCGGCTTCGGCGCCCGCCTGCCCGCCAGCGACAGCTCCCTGCTGCAACCCCTCTTTCGCGACCTGAACGACGTGCTCAACGAGACCTGCCGGCCGCTGGCCACCGCCTTGCGCCGCTATACCCGTGTGAGCGGGCGGGCGCTGCTACTCCTGCAGGAGGAGATCGCCTTCTATCTGGGCGCGCTGCGCCTGATCGCGCATCTGCGCGCCTGCGGCCTGCCCGTGTGCCGGCCAGAAATTGCGCCACTGACAGCGCGCCGCTGCGAGCTGCGCAGCCTGGTCAACCTCAACCTCGCGCTACAACTGGCGCCCGCCGGGCAGCCGCGCGCGCTGCAGGACGAAGTCGTCGGCAACGACGCCGACTTCGGCGAGGAAGGCCGCATCTTCGTCCTGACCGGCCCCAACCGCGGCGGCAAGACCACCTGGACGCAGGCGCTGGGCCTGGCGCAAATCCTGCTGCAGGCCGGCCTGTATCTGCCGGCGCAGCGGGCGACCATGAGCCCGGTCGACGGGCTCTTCACGCACTTCGCCGCCGGCGAACGGCCGCGGCTGGCCAGTGGCAGGCTGGGCGAGGAGGCGCAGCGCCTGGCGGCCATCTTTCGCCACGCCACGCGCCATAGCCTGTTGCTCTTCAACGAGTCGCTGGCCAGCACCAGCGCGGGCGAGAGCTTCTGGCTGGCGCGCGACATTCTGCGCGCGCTGCGGCTGCTGGGCGCGCGCGCCCTCTTCGCCACGCATTTGCACGAACTGGCCGCGGACGCAGAGGCCATCAACGCCGAAACCGCGGGCGACAGCGCCGTGGTCAGTCTGGTGGCGCAGGTACTGCCGGAATCCGACGGCGCGGACGCGGTCGCGCAGCGCACCTTCCGCATCGCCCCCGGCCCGCCCCTCGGCCACAGCCATGCGCGCGAGATTGCCGCGCAATACGGCATCAGCTTCGAGCAGCTGCGCGCCCAGGTGCTGGCGCGCAATGGCCTGACGCCGGAGGCGGAGCGCGGGGAGGCCCGCTGAAGCCCGTGGCCGCGACGCTGCCGCAGGTCGGCTTCCTCACAGGCGATATTGGTAGGCGCCACGGCTGGGCGCGCTACAGCCTCGACCTCCTGCTCGCCCTGCAACGCGCCGGCCTGCCCATGACCGTGGTCAGCGCGCGCAACAGCCCGGACGACACGCCGCTTGAGCAGCAGCGACTCCTGCCCAACACCAGCCCGGCTGCGGGCCAGTTGCTGACGCGCAACCTGCTGGCGGCTCCGTCGGTCGCGCGTGCGCTGCGCGGCTGCGACCTGCTGCACACCCTGGTCGAGCCCTACGCGCTCTGCGGCAGCCGCGTTGCCGGGCGGCGGCCACATCTGGTGACGGCGCACGGCAGCTACGTCAGCCTGCTGTCACAACGCCCCTGGCCAGCCGGCCGCATCTGGCGTAACGCGCTGGCGCGGGCGCAACTGGTCTGCGTCAGCAACTACACCGCGCGGGTCGCTCGTCAGGTGCTGCCGCGCGCGCAACCCTTCGTGATCGCCAACGGCATCGACCCGCAGCGTTTCGCCCGGCCCGTGGCAGCCCGGGCCACACAGGGCCCAACTGTACTCTCGGTCGGCGCGCCCAAGCCGCGCAAGGGCACGCTGGAGCTGGTACGGGCGATGGCCCAGGTCGTCGCCGCCCTGCCGCAGGCGCGCTGCGTGATCATCGGCAGCCTGCACGAAGCGCCCGGCTACGTCGCGCAGTTGCGCGCAGCAATACACGATCTGGGGCTGGCGGCGCAGGTGCAGCTGACGGGCCAGGTGAATGAGCCGACGCTGCTCGGCTGGTACGCGGCGGCGCAGGTCTTCGCCCTGCCCTCACTGAACGTCGGCCCGCGCTTCGAGGGCTTCGGCCTGGCGCATCTGGAGGCCAGCGCGGCCGGGCTGCCGGTCATCGGCACGCGCGACTGCGGCGCGGAGGACGCCATCGTGGACGGCGTGACCGGCCTGCTGCTGCCGCAGGAGCGCCTGGCGGAGACGCTGGCGCCGGCCATCCTGGCGCTGCTGCGCAACCCGCAGCAGGCCCGGCGCATGGGCGCCGCCGGGCGCGCGCAGGCGCAGCAACAGACCTGGAAGCGGGTTGCGCAGGAGCTGCTGCCGCTTTACCTGCGGCTGGCAGCGCAGGCCGGACGATGAACAGGTTGCTGGCCGCGCTGCGCGAGCTTTTGCGGCGCAAGTTCGTGCGCGACACCCTCACGCTGCAGCTGGGGCGCCTGGTCGTGGTGGGCATCGGCATGATCGCCTGGGTCTTCGTGCCGCTGCGCCTGGGGCCGGCCAACTATGGCATCTTCGCCCTGTCGCTCTCCTTCCTGAATGTCTGGCGCACCCTTAACCTGAGCGGACTGGCGGTCAGCGTCGATACCTTGCTGCCGGCGGCGGTCGGCGCGCGTGACGAGGACGAAATCCTCGATCTGCTGGCGATCTCCCTCAAGGTCACGCTGATCTGGTCGCTCTTCAGTCTGCTGGTGCTGGCCCTGGCCGGCCCGACGCTGGCAGAAGCGCTCTACCGCGAGCCGATCCTGCCCCAGGCGGCGCACGGGCTCGATTACGCCCTGCTGGCCGGCTTCAAGACGGTCGGCAACGCGCAGGTCGGCGCCTACGCTGCCTGGCTGGCGCTGATCCTGATTTTCGACCCGCTCTACCTGCTGGCGCAATCCTGCTTTCGGGCCCGCCGCGCCATGCGCCAGACGGCCCTGCTGTTCACCTTCAACCAGCTGGTGCTGACGACGCTGCAGGTGGCCGCGGCGCTGCTCTGGCCCACGGCCGCCGCCCAGGTGGCTGCGCGCGTGCTCTTCGCCGTCATCGCGGCGCTGGCCGGGCTGGCGCTCTACCTGCGGCAGCGGCGCGACGGCGAGCTGCTGTGGCCCTCACCGGCGGCCGTGCTGCGCCGCTGTCCCGGCGTATCGCTGCGCGGCTACTGGCGCTTCGGCCTCGCCAACGCGCTTGACAAAAACCTCTCCGTGCTCTTCCAGCACTTACCAATACAGCTGACCGGCGCGCTGGCCGGGCCGGTCGCTGCAGGTTACGTCCACTTCGGGCTGCGCCTCATCGACCGCAGCAGCATCCTGACGCATGCGGTGCAGGAAAACATGCAGGCCGTCGTGCCACAGACGGTGGGCCGCGGCGACTATGTGCGCCTGTGGCGCAACTTCCGGCGCGTGTTGCTGGCGCTGCTGGCTGGCGGGCTGCTGGTCTACGCGGCCCTGTTGCTGGTGGCGCCGCTGGTGCTGGTGCCGCTCTTCGGCGAGAAGTGGCTGCCGGTGCTCGGCCTGATTCCGGCGCTGGCTGTCTTCGGCCTGGCGACCACCCTGGGCGGCATCTTCGGCCCCCTCTACCGCGCCCTGAACCTGGTGATGCGCATGGTATGGATGCGTGTCATCCTGTTGCTGGCGCTGCTGCTACCGGGCGCCTGGTTAATCAACACGACGGGCGCCGTCGGCGGCGTGTGGCTGATCAACGCACTCTTCCTCATCTCCATTGGGCTGACAGCCCTGCTGACCATGCCAACCTTGCGTCAGCACATCCGCGCGGAGCAACGCGCCGTGTCAGCCACTGAAGTTTGATGGTATGCAAGCGCGCTCAATCAGCTACGGTTGCAGCGTTTGTTCCAGCATTTGCTGAAACGCTGTGGCTTCCATCGCTACTTTTTCCGAAATCTGCTGTTGTTACCTGGAATGGTGCAATGATACCGAATCCCCAAAGCGAGTGGCGCTGAAGGGGGCCAGCACTTCGCTCAGGGCTTCCCCCTGGGCCCAGCGGGCGGCCAGCAATCCGCTATAGGGGCCGAGGTGCAAGCCGGAAGCGCCATGCCCGGTCGCCAGGAAGAGGTTGGGCGTGCCCGGCGCCTCCCCCAGGACGGGTAGACCATCCGGCGTCGCGGGGCGGAAGCCGATGCGCAGCTCAAGGAAGGTCGCGTCAGCCAGGCCGGGCGCGACCCGCAGCGCTTCACGAAGCACTTCGGCAATGCCACCGGCGGTTTGGCGATAGTCGAAGCCGGTGCCGGATTCCCGCGTGGCGCCAGCGACGACGCGCTGACCCGGCCAGGGCACCAGGTAATGCCCGCGAAAGCCATTTACGATGGGCCAGTCTTCGGTCGCTGGCGCGCTGGCTGCGGGCAATTGTAAATGAGCGATCTGGCCGCGTTGCGCTTCGATGGGCAAAGGTAGCTTCAACTGTTCACCGAAAGCGGCAGACCAGGCGCCGCCGGCCAGGATGACACGGCCAGCGTGCCAGGTCGTGCCACTCGTGGCGACGCCCCGGGCCGTACCATCCGACCCGCGAAGGATGCTCTGGACACTGTCCTCGACGATTACCGCGCCATGGAAGACGGCAGCAGCTCGCAGGGCGTGGGCCATCTTGCGGCCATCGACGCGGGCGGCGAGGCGGTTGTGCAGGACACCCGGCGGCGCGCGGAGTGGCGGGAAGAGGGCCTGCGCCTGGTTGCCGGAGATTCGCTGCAGATCCTCATCCTTGTAGCCGCACTCGGCCAGTCGCTTCCGCAGCTGGCCTGCGGCATTCTGGAAGGGCACCAGCTCGTCCTCATCGCTGGCGACGAGCAACAGGCCACAAGGGGCGTAACCGCTGTCCTGCTGACCGGTGGCCGCCAACGCTTCGATGAGGGGCGGATAGTGTTGGGCAGCGGCGAGCGCCAGATCACACCAGGCCTCGCCCAACTCGTAGCGGGTGGAGAGCGGCGAGACAATGCCGGCGCCGGCATCGGTGGCGCGGCCGCGGTCGGCGCGGTCCAGCAACAGGGTGCGCAGGCCGGCGTGCGCGCATTCGTAGGCGGTCGCTGCGCCGACGATGCCACCGCCAATGATAATCACGTCAGGTTGCGTCATGCCGCATTCCAAATTTGAGCTGTATCGCTGACGCTGATCAATTAGCACCCACGCAGGCGAACGGTCGCTAACTGGCGATTTTCTCCCTGCGGTCAATCAGGCGTACGGCGCGACTGTAACCGATGCGCATACGGCGCTGCAAAAGAGAAACGGAGGCTTCCTTGAGGCGCAGAACGAGGGCCACGGCCTGCCTGCGGCGCTTTGCCCCGGGTACGCTGGTATGATGGGATTGCTGAAATTGCAAGTCGGGGACAGCGCATGAAGGTTCTCATCATCGGCGGCACGCGCAACGTGGGGCATCTGCTGGCGCTGGCCCTGCTCGAGGCCGGCCACCAGGTCACCCTGTTCAACCGCGGGCAAACGCCCGACGACCTGCCGGCGGCCGTCACGCGCATCCATGGCGACCGCAACGCCCCCGCCGGCCTGGCACCGGCCCTGGCCGCGGCAGACTACGACGCCGTGGTCGACATGGTGCTCTATGACGGCGTGCAGGCGCAGCGCATGGTCGCTCAACTGGCGGGACGTACCGGACATTATGTCTTCATCAGCACGGGTCAGGTCTATCTGGTGCGCGCAGGGCTGGCGCGCCCCTTCGTCGAGACAAACTACGACGAGGGAACCCCCGTCCCCCAGCCCGCGCCAGGCACCTACGACCACGAGGAGTGGCGCTACGGCGTCGACAAGCGCGCTGCCGAGGACCTGCTGGCGCGCGCCTGGCGGGAAAAGCGCTTCCCCGTAACTGCGCTGCGCCTGCCCATGGTCAACAGCGAGCGCGACCATTTCCTGCGCCTCTTTGGCTATCTGCTGCGCATCCGCGATGGCGGGCCGATTCTGGTGCCGGACGCGCCGCAATATCCCCTGCGCCACGTTTACGGCCACGACGTTGTGCGCGCAGTGCTGGCCTTGCTCACGCGCGGGCCGGGCCGCGGCGAGATCTTCAACATCAGCCAGGACGAGACCGTCAGCCTGAATGCCTGGCTTGCCATGCTGGCCGACTGCGCGGGCCTGTCGCCGGCGCCGCTGCTCAAGGTCCCGCGCGCGCAACTGGAGCGCGCCGGCCTGTTGCCGGACTGTTCCCCCTTCAGCGATACCTGGATGTCGGAGCTGGACAACGCGCGCAGCAAGACCGAACTCGGCCTGCGCTATACGCCGTTGCCGGACTATCTGGCGCGCATCGTTCGTCACTACGACGTGCAGCAACCGCCATCGCCCGCCGGCTACCGCCAGCGCAGCCACGAACTCGAACTCGCCCGCCAGCCATGACGCCTGACGCCATCGTGGTCGGCAGCGGCCCCAACGGGCTGGCCGCCGCCATTACGCTGGCGCAGGCGGGGCTGCAGGTGCGCGTCTACGAGGCGCAGCCGGAAATCGGCGGCGGCCTGCGTTCCGCCGAACTGACGCTGCCCGGCTTCACGCACGACCTCTGCTCGGCGGTGCATCCCCTGGCGCTGGCCTCACCCTTCCTGCGCTCCCTGCCCCTGGCAGAGCACGGCCTCGCATGGGTGCAGCCGCCCCTGCCGCTGGCCCATCCCCTGGATGGCGGACGCGCGCTGTCCCTGCAACGCTCGCTGCGCGCGACGGCGGCGAGCCTGGGCCGCGACGTTCGGCCCTGGCAGCGCCTCTTCGGCCCGCTGGTGGCCGGGCACGAAGCCCTCTTCGCCGACATCCTCGCCCCGCTGCACTGGCCACGACGGCCGCTCTTGCTGGCGCGCTTCGGTCTGCCGGGTCTGCTGCCCGCCACGACGCTGGCGCGCCACCTGTTGCGCACGGAAGAGGCGCGCGCCCTGCTGGCCGGCAACGCCGCCCACGGCATCCTGCCGCTGGAGCGGGCGCCATCAAGCGCCTTCGCCCTGGTGCTGATTGCCCTGGCGCAGGGCGTCGGCTGGCCCTCGCCGCGCGGCGGCGCGCAGGCTCTGGCGGAGGCGCTGGGCTCGCTGCTGCGTGCGCTGGGCGGCGAGATCTGCACGGGCCAGACGGTGACGCATATCGACGAGCTGCCGCGGGCGCGCGCCCTGCTCTTCGACCTGACGCCGCGCCAGTTGCTGCGCATCGCGGGCGAGCGCCTGCCGCAGCGCTACCGCCAGGCGCTGGGCCGCTATCGCTACGGCCCAGGCGTCTTCAAGCTGGATTACGCGCTGGCCGCGCCCATCCCCTGGGCGGCGCCGGACTGTCAGCGGGCGGGTACCCTGCATCTGGGCGGCTCGCTGGCGGAGATCGCGGCGGCGCTGCGCCCCCTGTGGCGCGGCCGCGTCAGCGAGCGGCCCTTCGTGCTGCTCGGTCAACAAAGCCTCTTCGACGAGACGCGTGCGCCCGCGGGCCGCCACACGGCCTGGGCCTACTGCCACGTGCCGCATGGCAGCACGGTCGACATGACAGCGCGCGTCGAAGCGCAGATCGAGCGCTTCGCGCCCGGCTTCCGCGAGCGGGTGCTGGCGCGCCACAGTATGAACACAGCGCAGCTGGAGCAGCACAACGCGAACCTCGTCGGCGGCGACATCGGCGGCGGCGTCCAGGACCTCGCCCAGCACTTCGCGCGCCCGCTCAACGCCTTTCACCCCTACGCCACGCCTGCCAAAGACCTCTGGCTCTGCTCCTCCGCTACGCCGCCGGGCGCCGGCGTGCACGGCATGTGCGGCTACCATGCAGCGCGCGCTGTCCTGCGCTCATGGCGCTGAGCGCTCCTCGCACATCTGGACTCTGCCCGCCCGCGCCGCTACACTGACGACTCCTGTGGGCTAGCGAGGGAAAACCATGCAGATCGAGCCCGTGGGCGTCGTGCGCTCGCCGGTCACGGAAGCCCTGGACGAGCGCTGGGGCGATGTCGTGGCCGAGATCCACGTCCGCCCGGAGCTGGCGCCCGGCCTCAGGGGCATCGAGCAGTGGTCGCACGTCATGGTGGTCTACCTGATGCACGAGGCCAGCTTTGACCTCGCCGGCGACCTGGTGCATCGGCCGCGCGGCCGCGCAGACATGCCCGAACTGGGCGTCTTCGCCCAGCGCGACCGCGTGCGCCCCAACGGCATCGGCGTCTCCGCGGCGGAAATCATCTCAGTGGACGGCGCGGTGCTGACTGTGCGCCGCCTTGACGCCATCGACGGCACGCCCGTGCTGGACATCAAACCCTGGGCGGATGTCTATGACAACGTTTCCGGCGCCCTGACGCCCATCTGGTTCCTGCGCCTGATGCAGGGCTACTTCTAGCCCGGCCAGCGGGCACGACTGTGAGCGAACTAACCGACCTTGGCATAGGCGCTGCGCTGACGCTGCTACGCCAGCGTGAGCTTTCCGCCGTGGACCTGACGCGCGCGTATCTGGCGCGCATCGACCTGCTTGATCCGCAGCTGCGCGCCTGGCTGACAATCACCGCCGACGCGGCGCTGGCCGCCGCCGATCGCGCCGACGCAGCCTATCGCGATGGTAGCGCCGGGCCGCTGGCGGGCATCCCGCTGGGCCTGAAAGACGTCTTCTCGACCAGGGGCGTCGAGACCACCTGCGGCTCCAGCATCCTGCGCGGCTACCGGCCCGTGTTCTCCGCCACCGTGGTGGAACGCCTCGAGGCCGCCGGCGCGGTCTTCCTCGGCAAGCTCAACATGGACGAGTTCGCGATGGGCTCCTCGACCGAGAACTCGGGCTACTTCCCCAGCCGCAACCCCTGGGACCTGTCGCGCGTGCCTGGCGGCAGCAGCGGCGGCAGCGCGGCGGCGGTCGCAGCGGGCATGGCGGCCGGCGCGCTGGGCACCGACACGGGCGGCAGCATCCGTCAGCCGGGCGCCTTCTGCGGCATCCCGGCGCTGAAGCCGGGCTACGGTCGTTGCTCGCGCTACGGCCTGGTCGCCTTCGGCTCCTCGCTGGATTGCCCGGGGCCGATGGCGCGCTCAACCGAAGACCTGGCGCGTTTGCTGCAGGTCATCGCCGGCCACGACCCGCGCGACGCCACCAGTATGCCGGCAGCGGTGCCGGACTATCTGGCGGCCCTGACCGGCGACCTGCGCGGCCTGAAGATCGGCATCCCCGGAGAATACTTCGTCGCCGGCCTGCAGCCGGAGGTGGAGACGGCCCTGCGCGCGGCCATCGCTCAGCTGCAGCAACTGGGCGCGGAGCTGCGCCCGGTCAGCCTGCCGCACAGCGAACACAGCGTCGCGACCTATTACATCATCGCGCCGGCCGAGGCCAGCGCCAACCTCGCGCGCTACGACGGCGTGCGCTTCGGCCAGCGCGCGGAGCGCAACGGCCTGTGGCCCACCTGGCGCGCCACCCGCGGCGAGGGCTTCGGCGCGGAAGTGAAACGGCGCATCATGATCGGCACCTACGTGCTCTCGGCCGGCTATTACGACGCCTGGTACGGCAAGGCCCAGGCGGTGCGTACGCTGATCAAACGCGATTTCGACGAGGCCTTCGCCGGGGTCGACCTCATCGCCGCGCCGACCACGCCGACGACCGCCTTCAAAATCGGCGAGAACAGCGACGACCCGCTACAGATGTACCTGCAGGACATCTTCACCCTGCCGCCCAGCCTGGCGGGCGTGGTCGGCCTCAACCTGCCCTGCGGCTTTGACGACGGCGGCCTGCCCATCGGCCTGCAGCTGATCGCGCCGGCCTTCGGCGAGGCGCTGGCCCTGCGCGTCGGTCACGCCTACGAACAGGCCACTGACTGGCATCTGCGGCGGCCGGCGCTGTCCGCCTGACCCGTGATGGACGCGGACGCGGCCCAGGCCTTCTACCTCGAACAGGTCTGGCCGCGCCTCGACGCTGCGCTGCGCGCCCGCCTGCGCGAACGCTGGCCGCGCGTTCGTCTGGAGCCAGAGGCGGGCTTTCAGCCGCTGGGGACGCTGCCGCTGCGCATGCTCTGCGGGCTCACGGGTAGCGGCAAGTCGACCACCCTGGCCGCGCTGCAGGGGAGCGGTCGCTGGCAGTACCGTGATGACCTGCCCTCGCGTCGCGATCTGGCCGACCTGGTCATCATCCCCGCGGCGCAAGTGCACAGCGGCCAGGCCATTCAGCCAGTGCGCGACCGCGCCGGCCGTTTTCGCTGGACGCGCTACTTCGCGCAGAGAATCTGCAACGGCGGCTCGGCAGCGGCCTTCAGCTGGCTACGCTACCGCCACGACGGGCAGCGCGCACTGCTCAGCGAAGGCCTGCGCGGCGCGCGCGAGATTGACGCGGCGCTGCAATGTTTCCCGCGCTGGCGCATCGTGGAGCTGTGGCTCGATCCGCTGGCACGGCTGCAACGCCTCAGCGGGCGCGACGAAGCCTTCGACGCGCTGGCAACGGGCGCGGCCGATCTGACGTATCTGCCCGCCGCGCAGCAGGAGCGCGCCGCCGCGCTGCTGGCGGAGGGCCGCATCAGCGCGCGCGCCCTGGTCATCGCCGGCGCCGAAGCGCGTAACTACGGCGAAGCGCCCTACGGCGGCGCGGCATCTGGCTATCGTTGCCTGCGCATGGATGCGCTCATGCCAGCGGCGGCGGCCCGGGCGGCGGGCGAATTTCTCTTCGCGGGGGAGGCGCCATGACCACGATACGCAGCATTCAGGTGCAGCGCTGGCCCCTGCGGCTGAAGCGCGCGCTGCACTGGGGCCGCGGCCAGCGTCTGGAGCAGCCCGTGTACCTGCTGGTCTATGTCGAACTGGCCGACGGCGCGCGCGGCATCGCCGAGGCGCCGCCGCGGCCCGGCATTTACGGCGAGACGGCGGCCTCGATCTGCGCCATCATCGAGGAAGAGTTGGCGCCGCGCCTGCTCGGCCAGCATGTGCGCGAGCGCGCTGACCTGGCCCGCCTGCAGCGGGAACTGACGGCCATCCGCAACAACCACACGGCCCGCGGCGCGCTGGACCTGGCCCTGCACAGCGCCCTCGCGCAGTCGCGCGGCCTGTCGCTGGCGCAGCTGATCGACGCGACGCGCCCAACACTGCGGCTGAGCAGCATCGTCAGCAGCGGCGCGCAGAAGGCCGTGTTGCAGGAGGCCCAGGATGCCGTGACGGCCGGCCTGCGCGTGCTGAAGGTGAAGGTGGGCGTGGACTTTGAGCGCGACCTGGAGACCCTGCGCGCCTTGCGCGAGATGGTGGGCGACGGGGTAACGCTCTACGCGGACGCTAACGAATGTTTCACCGCGCAGAACGCGCTGTCACACCTGGAGCAGCTGGCGGAACTGGAAGTGCGCTGGTGCGAGGAGCCGCTGCCGGTCACGCTGCTGCGTGAGCGGGCACTGCTGCGCGCGCAGAGTCCGCTGCCGCTGATCGCCGACGACTCGGCCTTCACCCTGCCCGAGCTGGAGCGCGAGCTGGCCCACGACAGTTTCGACATCCTCAATCTCAAGACCGCGCGCAACGGCTTCAGCGAGGCGCTGGCGATGGAAGCGGCCGCCCTCGCCCAGGGCAAGGGCATCATGGTCGGCTCGCAGGCCGGCTCCCTGCTCGGCTGCCTGCACGCCCTGCTCTTCGGCGCGCGCGAAAATGTCGCCTATCCGGTGGAGGGCAGCTTCTTCCTGCGCATCGAGGACCATTACGAGGGCCTGCTGCCGGTCACGGACGGCACAGTGCAGCTGGCGCAGGTGACGCAGGCCCTGGCGCAGGTAGAAGCGGATCTGCTGCAACGCTTTGCGAAAGCGCATTGAAGCGGCTGGCCGGATGCGGTAAAAGAGGGGCGGCCTCCACTTTACGCACGGCCAAACTTGTGTAATATAGAACAATCCGCCATCATGGCGGCGGGCGCCCGCCCGAGCGCACAGGGAGCACTACCCCGGAGAGACCGCAGCATGAATCCTTCCAGTTCCTCCAACAGCCTCATGACGGTGACCTGGATTGTCGTCGCCTTCGTGTTGCTGGTGCTGGGCGGCCTGATCATCGCGGAGGCAACGCCGCTGGTGCTGCCGCCCCAGGCCTCGGCCGAGGCGGCCCAGGTCGACGAACTCATCAAGATCTTGCTGGCCCTGGGCGGCGCCATCTGGCTGCTGGTGCAGGGCGCGGTCGTCTACTCCGTGATTCGCTTCCGCGCCCGCCCGGGCGACCAAAGCGACGGCCCTTCCATACACGGCAACAGCACGCTGGAATTCGTCTGGACCCTCATTCCGGCCATCACAGTCATAATTCTGAGTATCATCAGCTTTCAGGTGTGGGTCAACATCACCAGCGCCAGGGACAACGAACAACTGGTGCAGACGCGTGGCGCGCGCTTCCTCTGGTCCTTCTCCTATGACATACCGGGCGAGCAGCAGTCGGTCAATTCGCCCGTGTTGCACACCTGGGTCGGCCAGCCTGTCGTGCTGAGCCTGCAAACTGCCGACGTCAACCACTCCTTCTGGGTGCCCTCCATGCGCATCAAGCAGGATCTGCTGGCCGGGCGCCGCGCCGAGGCGCGTTTCACGCCGGTGCTGGCCGGCGAATTCCCGGTGGTCTGCGCGGAACTCTGTGGCAGCGGCCACGGCGACATGCGCTCCACCATCATGGTGCACGAGGACGAGGAGAGCTACCTCGCCTGGTTCGATGAAGAGTCCTACCGCATCCTCAACCCGCCGGATGACCCGGCCCTCGGCGGTGAACTGCTCATGACCAGCGGCGGTATCGCGGGCCTCTATGCCTGCGCCGGCTGCCATACCCTGGAGCCCCTGGGCTGGGACGCCATCGTCGCGCCGAACCTGGCCGGCCTGGCCGACCGCGCCGGCGCGCGCGTGCCGGGTATGGAGACCGAGCGCTATCTGCTGCGCTCCCTCTACTACCCCGGCGAGTTCCTCGTGCCAGGCTACGCAAACCTGATGCCGCAGCACCAGTACCAGAATGTTGAGGAGCCCAACTACATGCCGCTGGACGAGGGTCTGGCAATTGTGGCCTACCTCTGCACCCTGACGGCCAGCGGCGACTCCGCCTGCGACGTCGACGTCCTGCCCGACATGATGGAAGAAATGGAACAGGGGTAAGCCATGGCCACGATTACGGCCACTCCCGGCCTCGGCACGCGGACGACTGAAGGGCCTGCCGTCCGCCTCGGCGACCTGCTGCGCTGGTCGCTGGATCACAAGGTTATCGGCCTGCAGTACATGGCCTCGTCGCTCTTCTTCTTCATCGTGGGCGGCACCATGGCCATGCTCGTCCGCTGGGAACTGCTGACGCCCACGCTGGACCTGATGGCGGACGGTACGCAGTACAACGCGCTGATGACGATGCACGGCTCGGTCATGATCTTCCTGTGGATCATCCCGATGATGGCCGGCTTCGGCAATTACCTGGCGCCCCTGATGCTGGGCGCCAAGGACATGGCCTTCCCCTGGCTGAACGCCTTCGCCTTCTGGCTGATTCCGCCGGCGGGCGTGCTGATGATCGCCGGCTGGCTGGTGGGCCCGGCCGAGGCTGGCTGGACCTCCTACCCGCCATTGAGCACGCTCTTCAGCGCCGACGGGCAGACGATGTGGGCCATGTCGCTGCATTTGCTGGGCATCTCCTCGATTCTGGGCGCCATCAACTTCATCGTCACCATCCGCAACATGCGCCCGGCCGGCATGACCTACTGGAAGATGCCGCTCTTCGTGTGGGCGGTCATGGCCACGGCCATAATCCAGGTGCTGGCCACCCCCTTCCTCACCGGCGGCCTGACCCTGCTGATCCTCGACCGCGTGGCGGGCACCAGTTTCTTCGACCCCGCCAGCGGCGGCGACGTGCTGCTCTGGCAGAACGTCTTCTGGTTCTACAGTCACCCGGCCGTCTACATCATGATTCTGCCAGGCTTCGGCATGGTCTCTGAAGTGCTGTCGGTGCACGCGCGCAAGCCCATCTTCGGCTACCGCGCCATCGCGCTCTCCAGCATGTCGATCGCGCTGGTGGGCTTCACGGTCTGGGCGCATCATATGTTCACCAGCCTGCAACCGGCGCTGCGCATCCCCTTCATGATCACCTCGATGATCATCGCCGTGCCCACCGGCATCAAGATTTTCAGCTGGCTGGGCACGATCTGGCGCGGCAAGCTGCGCTTCACCTCGGCCATGCTCTTCGCGCTGGGCTTCATCACGCTCTTCGTCTTCGGCGGCATCGGCGGCGTGATGCTGGCCTCGGTGCCGGTCGACATTCACCTGCACGATACCTACTTCGTCGTCGGCCACTTCCACTTCGTGCTTTTCGGCGGCAGCGTCTTCCTCATCTTCGCCGGCATCTATCACTGGTTCCCCAAGGTGACCGGACGCCGCCTGAACGAGCGCCTGGGGCAGCTGCATTTCGTCACGACCTATATCGGCACCTTTTTCACCTTCGTGCCGCAGCACATCGCCGGCGCCCTCGGCCTGCCGCGCCGCGTGGCCATGTATGACCCGGACTTCACCAACATCAACCAGCTCATCAGCCTCGCCGCCTTCCTGCTGGGTATCTCCTCGCTCGTGCTCATCTACAACATCCTGCGCAGCCTGAGCCATGGCGAGCGCGTCGGCGGCAACCCCTGGCGCGCCCTCACGCTGGAGTGGGCCACCACCTCGCCGCCGCCGCCCTGGAACTTCCGCGGCGACCCCGTGCCCTTCGATGACCCCTACGGCTACGGCTCCGAAGAGGGCCAGGCCTACCTCGACGCGGTCGACCGCCGCTTCCCGGCGCCGGAAACAGCGCGCGCGGCGGAGTCCGCCGGGACCTGACGTGGCGGACATGTCGCAGGAGCCGCTGACGCCCGCGGAGCTGTTGCAACAGCGCAACCGGCGCACCGGGCTGACTATCTTCCAGATTTCCTGGATTCTGGTCTTCGTCTGCCTCGTCGTCGTCAACTGGCAGCTGCGCGGCAACCATGCCAGCTGGCCGCCGCCAGGCGTGGCCGCGCCCTCCGCCCTGCTGCCCGGCCTCGTGACGCTGGGGCTGCTGCTCAGCGCCTGGCTGGCGCGCAGCGCGACGCGCGCGCTGGCGGCCCGGGCGCGCGCCAGCTTCGAGCGCCAGTGGCGCGCGGCGCTGGGCCTCGGCGCGCTCTTCGTGCTGGTCATTGGCTATGAGTGGCTGCGCATCCCGGCCACGGGCATCTACAGCGACGTGTTCCGCATGATGACCGCCTTTCACCTGCTGCATGCGCTGGCAATCGGCCTGTTTATGAGTATGATTGCGCGGGGCGTACGCGCCGGCCGGGTTTCCGCGCACAATTTGTGGCCCGCCGAAGGCGCGGCCAGCCTGTGGTATTTCGTCGTGGTCGCGTGGCTGCTGTTCTACCCGGTGCTGTACCTGATCTGATCAGCAGGCCGGCTGCGCCGCTGAAGGAGGAATGAATGCAACCTGGACCAGGCCGCGCGCTGCCGATGGGCATCCTCGGCTTTCTGGCCGGTATGGGCCTCCTCGTGGTTGTCCGCTATCTGCAGAGTCTGCAACCCTACATGGAGCCGCAGCTGGGCATCGTCTTCGGCACGGCGCTGGCGGCCGCCGGCTTCATCTACGGCATGGGCGCCCTCGACCCGCAGATGAACGTGCACGCGCACGAGCCGGCCGAGGGCGAGGAAGACCACGCCCACGAAGCTGCGGCAGACGAGGCCGACACAGAGCCGGGCAAGCTGCTCGGCGGCTGGCTCTGGCTGCTGAGTTCGCTGCTGCTGCTGCTGCTCATTGTCATCGCCTTCTTCGCGCTGCTGCCCGACGGGCCCGGCCTGCGTATTTCCGGCGACCCGCTGGCCGACTTCGCCTCCATTGGTGTGGTGCAGCTGGAACTGGGCGCGCTGAGCCTCGAAATGACCCAGCTGACGCTGCTGGTGCTCTTCACCATCTTCATGTTCCTCTCGCTGGCCGTGGCTGCCGGCGCGATCGGCCTCCTCATGCACGGGCTGGACCGCGGCGTCAAGACCACCAGCGTGGTAGCGCACACGCCGCTGCAACAGGAACCGCTCTCCGCTGCGACGACCGACGGCAACCAGGCCCTGCTGCGCCAGGGAGTCATTGTGGCCTTCGTGGTGGCCGTCTTCGCCCTGCTGGACCGCCTGGCAGGCACGCCCGTCACCAACGAATTCGTGACGCTGTCCTTCTTTCTGGGCGCCGCCGCCCTGTTTACCTGGAGCTTCCTGCTGCTGGGCCTGCTCATCAAGGGCGTGGCGCGGCAGACGCACTGGGCCTGGGTGATCCGCGCGCTGGTCATCCTGACGGCGGTGGGCCTGACGCTGAACGTCATCGATTTCGCCCTCGTCTGGCTGGTGCTTAGCCAGTTCGCGCCGACGACGGCCGCCATATTCAACCTGATTCTCTTGCTGGCGCTGGCCGCGACGGGGATGCGCAGCAGCCTGTGGTACTGCCTGGCAGCGGGCATTCTGCTGCCGCTCTTCTACTTCGTGCTGATCGGCCTGGTGCTGCCCTTCGCGCCGCCGCTGCTCTTCGCCATCTCCGCCGGCAACGCCCTCATGATCCCCGCGCTGATCATGCGCCCGCAGTTCCTCAAGGACTGGCTGGGCCGCGGTGCAGGCTGGGCGGCGCTGCAACTACGGCGCCTGCCGAACGCGATGCAATAAGCGAGGACCCTGCCACAATGAGTGAGAATTGCCATGAGTGAGGCGACGCTGGAACACGGGCCGGCCGCGCCCTCGGCGGAGACCATCAGCAACGCCAAGCTGGCGATGTGGCTCTACCTGGCCTCGGAAGTAGTCATCTTCGGCACCCTGATCGCCGTCTACGCCGTGTTCCGCTTCAACAACGCGGAATCGGTGCAGCACGTGCAGGAGGAACTGGGCCTGACGCTGGTGAGCATCAACACCTTCCTGCTGCTGGCCAGCAGCTGGGCCATGGTGCTGGGCCTGCGCGAGGCGCAGAAGAACAACTCCGCCGGCGTCGTCCGCTGGATCGGCCTGACGGCCCTGCTGGGCGCGCTTTTCGTAGGCCTGCAAGGCGTGGAATACACCGAACTGGGCCACGCCGGCATCCACCTCGGCAACGAATACGGCATGCGCTTCTACGCGCCTACGGCCTTCCACGGCGCGCACGTAATCGTGGGCGTGCTCTGGGCGCTGATGATCGTGCGCAAGGCGCGTAAGGGCGTCTACAACGCGCGCAACTACCTCGGCATCGAGATCTTCGGCCTCTACTGGCACTTTGTCGATGTCGTCTGGATCTTCCTGTTCACCCTGATTTATCTCGTCTGAGGACGGCTGCCCATGACTGACGAACAGCACGAGGCACAGGGCGGGCACGACGCCTTCCTCAGCGACACCACCGTGGTGCTGGGGCGCGAGATCACCATAACCGGTGGCCTCTACACGGTCGTCTTTATCCTGCTGGCCGTGGCGACAGTGCTTGAAATCATCATCGGCGGCCTGCCGGAAGGCGTGCTGCTCATCCCGCTGCTGCTGGCCTTCGCCGTCATCAAGGCTACCCTGGTGGTCATGTACTACATGCACCTGAAGACCGACAGCCGCCTCTTCACCTGGGTGTTGATCGTGCCGCTGCTGATTGCCCTGGCGGCCATGCTCTACCTGCTGGCAGCGCCGCCCGTCCTCTACGAATGACGCCGGCGCTGGCCGGCCAGGTCGCGCTGGTCACCGGCGGCGCGAAACGCGTCGGCCGCGCCATCGCGCTGGAACTGGCGGCCAGCGGCGCCCACGTCCTCATCCACTACCACAGCTCCGGCGACACCAGCGTCAACGAGACCCTGGCCACCATCCGCGCCCAGGGCGTGCAGGCCTGGGCGCAGCCGGCCGACCTCGGCGCGGCTGCGGGCGTTGAGCAGCTTTTCGCGGGGCTGAACCAGCACTTCGACCGCCTGGACATCCTGGTGAACAGCGCCGCCCTCTTTCAGCAGCGTCGCTTGCTGCAGGTGTCACTGGCGGACTGGGAGCAGACCATGGCCGTCAACTTGCGCGCGCCCTTCCTCTGTACCCAGGCCGCCGCCAGGCTGATGCGCGCGCAACAGCCGCCGGGCGGCGTCATCATCAACCTGCTCGACCGCGGCGTGGACGGGCCCTGGCAGGCCTACGCGCACCACGGCGTGAGCAAGGCCGCGCTGTGGGCCCTGACGCAACTGAGCGCGCTGGAGCTGGCGCCGGAGATTCGCGTCAACGCCGTGCTGCCGGGGCCGGTCCTGCCCGCGGCGGACATGAGCGCGGAACGCTGGGGGGCGGTCACCGCAGCGACTCCCCTGGGCCGCGGCGGCTCAGCGGCGGACGTGGCGCAGGCGGTCACTTTTCTGGCGGGCGCGGACTATATCAGCGGCGAAGTGATTCGCGTCAACGGCGGCGAGCACCTCGGCGTCAGACGCGCGTGACGTAGCTGCCGTCGCCCGTCTTGACGCGAATGGTATCGCCCACGTTGACGAAGAGCGGCACGCGCACGTCCAGCCCGGTCTCGACCGTGACCAGCTTGGTGGGGTTGTTGGCGGTGTCGCCGGCGATAGCGAACTCGCTGTCCGTGACCTCGACGTCCACCGTGCCGGGCAGCTCGTAATCGATGATTTCCTCGCCGTACTTGAGCAGCTTGACCGGCAGGTTGGCCTTGAGATAACGCAGATCGTCGCCGAAGACATTGCGGCTCATCTGCGGCTGCTCCCAGGTATGCGTGTCCATGAAGGTCAGGAACTCGCCGTCATCGAAGAGATACTCGACCTCAAAGGCCTCCACGCGAATGTCATCGACGCGACGGCCGGAGTTGTAGGTGCGTTCGACCTGGGAGCCGTTGCGCAGGTTGCGCACCAGCACGCGAATGGTGGCTCCGCCGCGTCCGGTCTTGTTGTGCGAATAGTTGACGACGCGGTAAAGCTCGCCGTCCTCAACGAACGTGGTGCCCTTGCGAAGCTGATTGACATCAATCGCCATGCGTTTCCCTGCTGCTCCCTGCTTGTCACGGCGGCCAGTATAGCAGAGCGCCCGCCCCCCTGGCAGGGAGGCCTCACCAGCCCCCACCCCATGTACGCGAAGGCATGCTTCGCACACCCGTCTTCAACGGGAGGCCTTCTCAGGTAGGGGAAGAAAACTGTTATGCATCAACGCAAGTCCTTAAAGTCCCTCTCCCCTCGGGAGAGGGATTTAGGGTGAGGGCGCAGTTGGCCAGGGCAGGGAGGCCTCACCAGCCCGCACTCCAGCTGCGCGAAGGCATGCTTCGCGCACCCGTCTTCAACGGGAGGCCTTCTCAGGTAGGGGAAGAAAACTGTTATGCATCAACGCAAGTCCTTAAAGTCCCTCTCCCCTCGGGAGAGGGATTTAGGGTGAGGGCGTCCTGGAGCAAGGGCAATCCCCGCGCCCTTACGCAATAATCACAGGCGTGCTTTGGGATAACAGGGAGCCGGCATGGGCATCGACATCGCAGCCTGGTGTGAGCGCATTGGCGTGACCGGCGCCCTGCCGCCGACAGCGACCACCCTGCGCCGCCTGCACTGCGCACATCTGCTGGCCGTGCCCTTCGAGAACCTCGACATCCACCTGCAACGCCCGATTGTGCTGAATGAGGCGTTGCTCTTCGAGAAGATCGTGACGCGGCGCCGTGGCGGCTTCTGCTACGAGCAGAACGGCCTCTTCGCAGCGGTACTGCGCGAACTCGGCTTCAGCGGTCGCCCTGCTGGAGGCGCGCGTGGGCGCGAAGACCTGGCAGGATGGCCTGCCCTGGGACCACCTTACGCTGCTGGTCACGCTGGAGCAGCGCTGGCTGGTGGATGTGGGCTTTGGCGAGGGCTTCCGCCAGCCGCTGCTATTCGACGAGCCAGGGCCGCAGGAGCGCGATGAAGGCGTCTGGCGCGTACAGCACGATGGCTGCGAGGGCGTCCACTCGCGCCGCACGGCGCAGGGCGACTGGCAGGACGAGTATCGCTTTCGGCTGCGGCCGCGTCGGCTGGCGGACTTCACGCCGGGCTGCGAGCATCACCAAAGCTCGCCGGATTCCCACTTCACGCAGCAGCGCGTGTGCTCGCTGGCCACGGCGACGGGGCGTATCACCCTGGGCGACCGGCGCCTGATCGTGACAGAAGGGCTCCCGTCAAGGGCTCCCGCCGCCAGCGGGAAGACGGGAAGAGGCCACCGCCAGGAACGGGATCTGGCCGATGAAGCGGAATTTCAGCGGCTCTTGCGGGAACGCTTCGGGATCAGACTCTGATCGGGCGCTCAGGCAAAGCGACGGTTGCGGTGGTTGTTGACAGTGGGGCTTGAGCCGGGCAGCGAATCGAGGAACTCCTCGTTGCTGTCGCTGCGGCGGAACTGGGTCAGTAGTTGCTCGTAGGCGCCGATGTAGGAACCGTTGTCGTCGTCGGCGAGGTGCGAAATCATGCGGCGCAGGGTGTAGACGCGCTGGATCAGGTCCGGCCCGAGCAGCATCTCTTCGCGGCGCGTGGAAGACTGTCCGATATCAAAGGCGGGGAAGATGCGGCGCTCCTGCAGCTTGCGGCTGAGGTGCAGCTCCATGTTGCCCGTGCCCTTGAACTCCTCATAGATGACGTCGTCCATCTTGCTGCCGGTGTTGACGAGGCAGGTGGCGACGATAGTCAGGCTGCCGCCTTCCTCGACGTTGCGGGCGGCGCCGAAGATGCGCTTGGGCGGGTGCACGGCCGAGGGGTCGATGCCGCCGGAAAGCGTGCGGCCGCTGGTGGGCACGACGAGGTTGTAGGCGCGCGCGAGGCGGGTGATGCTGTCCAGCAGGATGACCACGTGGCGCTTGCTCTCTACCAGGCGACGGGCGCGCGCGAGCGCCATCTCGGCCACCTTGACGTGATGCTGCACCGGGTCGTCAAAGGTGGAGGCGATGACCTCGGCGTCGACCGAGCGGTCCATGTCGGTGACCTCTTCCGGCCGCTCGCCGATGAGCACGATCATCAGGTGCACGTCGGGATAGTTCTCACTGATGGCGTTGGCCACTTCCTTGAGCACGGTGGTCTTGCCGGCCTTGGGCGGCGAGACGATCAGGCCGCGCTGGCCGCGGCCGATGGGTGCGATCAGGTTGAGCAGGCGCGTGGAAAGGATGCGCGGGTTGGTCTCGAGGTTGAAACGCACCTCGGGGAAAATCGGCGTGAGATGCTCGAAGGTGGCGCGGTTGCGGGCCTTCTCCGGGTTCATGCCGTTGACGGCCTCCACGCGCAGCAGGCTGTGATACTTTTCGTTATCGCGCGGCGAACGCACCTGGCCGATGACCATGTCGCCGGTGCGCAGGCCGAAGCGGCGGATCTGCGTCTGGCTGACGTAGACGTCGTTGGGGCCGGGCAGATACTTCTCCGCCCGCAGGAAATTGATGCCGTCGCTGACGATGTCGAGCACGCCGCCGCGCAGCCGGTGGCCGCGCTTTTCGGCATCATGGCGCAGCAGCGAAAGGATCAGATCCGGTTTCTTGAGGCGGCTGAAGCCGGTGATTTCGGATTCGCGCGCGATCATGCGCAGATCCTCGAGGTTCTTCTTGTCAAGCTGTGCGATGTCCATGGGGCATCCTGTCCTGGAGTGCGCCGCGGCCATGTGGGTGGCCAGGCACATGTTTCGGGTAGGGGGTACGGGGGCAGGCCCGTAAATCCGGATTCATGCGTAATGTCGTGTGGCCGGTGAAAGTGTCGGAAAGTGCCGGGGATACGAGCAGAAACTCCTGCCTGCAGACAATCATACACACAAGTGCCGCAGCGAGTCAAGCGGCAATCTGCGGGCGCCCTCACCCCCGGTCTCACGGCCAGGGTCCCTGGCCCTCACCCCCGGCCCCTTTTCCTGTCTTCAACGGGAACCCTTCTCAGGGAGGGGAGAAACTCGTAACGTTTCTGAACAGCCATTCTCCCCCTCTCCCTTCAGGGAGAGGGGGCCGGGGGGTGAGGGCCGCCCATCAGCCAATTGCACCCTCACCCAAAGTCCCTCTCCCTGAAGGGCTCCCGCGATGAGCGGGAAAAGGGATTTAGGGTGAGGGCCGAGCGAAACCCCCGCCTGTGCTACAATGCGCGCGCCAGTCCGGCAAGCGACGGAGGCGTGTGTGGCGAATCGCTCCTGGCTGATCACGGGCGGCGCGGGCTTTCTGGGCATCAACCTGGCGCGCCTGCTGCTGGCGCGCGGCGCGCGCGTGACCACGCTCGATCTGCTGGACTTCGATTACCCCGAGCGCGATCAGGTACGCGCCCTGCGTGGCGACGTCCGCGAGCGCGCGGAGGTCGACGCGGCCATGCGCGACGTCGACGTCGTCGTGCACAGCGCCGCCGCCCTGCCGCTCTACAGCCGCGCCGACATCTTCTCGACCGAGGTGGATGGCACGCGCAACGTCATCGAGTCCGCGCGCGCCGCCGGCGTCAAACGCCTCATCCACATCTCCTCCACGGCCGTCTACGGCGTGCCGGAGCATCACCCACTGTCGGAAGAAGATACGCTGGTAGGCGTGGGCCCCTACGGCGAAGCCAAGATTGAGGCCGAGCAGCTCTGCCTGCAGGCGCGCCAGAATGGCTTCTGCCTGACTGTGCTGCGTCCCAAGTCCTTCATCGGGCCCGAACGCCTCGGCGTCTTCGCCTTGCTTTACGACTGGGCGCGCGACGGGCGCAACTTCCCCATCCCCGGCCGCGGCGACAACCTCTACCAGTATCTGGACGTGGCAGATTTGTGCGAGGCCATCTGGCTCTGCGCGACCCTGGCGCAGGAACGCGTCAACACGACCTTCAACATCGGCGCCGCCCGCTTCGGCACCTTCCGCGAGGACTTCCAGGCGGTGCTGGATCACGCCGGCTTCGGCAAACGCGTGCTGCCAATGCCGGTGGCGCCGGCGCTGTGGGCGCTGCGCGCGCTGGATCGCCTCGGCCTGTCGCCGCTCTACCCCTGGGTCTACGAGACGGCGGTGCGCGATTCCTTCGTCTCCATCGAAAAGGCGCAGGACGTGCTGGGCTGGCAGCCGCGCTATTCCAACCGTGAATCCCTGATCCGCAACTACGACTGGTACGTGGCCAACCTGTCTCGCTTCGCGTCGGCCTCCGGCGTGACGCACCGCGTCCCCTGGAAGCAGGGCGCCCTCGGCCTCGCCAGGCGACTCTTCTGACGGCAGCGGCCCTCACCCTGACCCTGCGAAGATAGCCCTCCAGCACAAGAACCGGAAAACATGCGCAACCGCCCCCTGCGGGCTATACTGTTACGCAGGCGTCGGGCTCGCTTGCTGAGCCCGCTCCAGGATGTATAAACGCACGATCAAACAGGAGGATTCTTATGTTTCGCAATCTTGTTTTTCTGCTGCTGGCGAGCGTGCTCGTCCTCGCGCCGGCGGCTCTCGCCCAGGACGACGTGAGTATTTCCCTGTTGCAGTGGAGCCATTTTGTGCCCCGCTACGACGAATGGTTTGATGCCTACGCGGCCGACTGGGGCGTGGCCAATGACGTCGAAGTGACCGTTGACCACGTAACCGTGGGCGAACTGCCGCCCGCCCTCTCCGCAGCCATCGACGCCGGCTCCGGCCATACCATCATCGAGATGCTCTTCCCGCCCGCATCCTTCATCGAGGGCCTGCACCCGCTCAACGATCTCAACGAGACCGCCGAAGCCGCCCATGGCGAGCGCACCTCCAACTGCCTCGCGACCAGCTACCTGCCCATCAACGACACTTTCTACGGCTACACGCATGGCTATATCCCGGATCCCGGCGATTATCAGGCCAGCCTCTGGGCCGAGGCCGGTCTGCCGGACGGCCCCTCCACCTGGCAGGAACTCTATGACGGCGGCAAGTACATCAAGGACAACCTGGGCGTGCCGCTCGGCCTCGGCCTGAGTCCCGAGCTGGACAGCCGCATGGCCACCCGCGCCGCCATCTGGGCCTGGGGCGGCAGCGTGCAGGACGAGAACGAAAACGTCGTGCTCAACTCGCCCGAGACCATCGAGGCGGTCAAGTTCTATGCGCAGCTGCAGAACGACACGATGACCGAAGAAGTCTTCGGCTGGACGCCCTCTTCCAACAACCAGGGGCTGATTGCCGGTGAGCTCAGCTACATCCTCAACTCCATCTCCGCTTTCCGCAGCCTGCAGAAGATCGACCCCGAGGCTGCCGGGGACATCCAGTTCGTGCCTGCGCTGGAAGGGCCGGTCGGCGCCTTCGCCAGCAGCCACGTTTGGCAGATTTACGTCATCCCCAAATACGTTGAGGGCGCCGAGCTGGAAGCGGCCACGCAGTTCATCCTTGACCACACGGCCAACTACAGCGACGCCGTCTACAACTCCGAGCTTTACAACTTCCCCTGCTACGCCAGCACGGTGCCGGAGCTGGACGGCTGGCTGGAAGAGGATCCCTTCGGCTCCAACCCGGCGAACAAGCTGGAAGTGCTGAAGACGGTCAACGACTGGTCCGTCTACATCGGCTACCCGGGCACGGCCAACCCGGCCGTCATGCAGGTCTTCGCCGAGAACACCATCGTCAACATGGTCGCCAGCGTGGCGCTGGGCGAGAAGACGGCCGAAGAATCCGTCGCTGAAGCCCATGCCCGTGCCGAGGCGGTCTTCGAGGAATGGCGCGCCAAGGGCCTCGTCGGCGGTGGCGAAGGCTAGCGGACGCGCAGCAAGACCAGCTTCACCAGGGGACGGGCCGCAACGCCCGTCCCCTTTTGCTGCCAGCGCTCGTTCAGCGCCGGCTTCGTCGTCTCCGGATTGTGCAAGGCGTGCCACAGCATTAAGGGTACACTGATGCCCGGTCTCTGGTGCGGGGCCCGGATGCGCCTGCAGGAGGTCAGGGCAACAGGAGATGTTCAATGATCCGCGCGACTGTCTTTGTGTTGCTGGCGAGCCTGCTCGCCCTCGCGCCTGTGGCGCTGGCCCAGGACGCGGTGAATATTTCTCTCCTGCAGTGGAGCCACTTTGTGCCGGGCCACGATGCCTGGTTTGATGACTGGGCCGCGGCCTGGGGCGCGGAAAACAACGTGGGCGTCAGGGTAGATCACATCGCCCTCGACCAGATCCCGCAAACGTTGTCGGCCGCCATCAGCGCCGGCGCCGGCCACAGCATTTACGAGATGCTCGTGCCGGCCTTCGCCTTCGTCCAGGGGTTGCATCCGCTCAACGATATCAATGCGGCGGCGGTTGCGGCCCATGGCGCGCCGGCGCCCACCTGTCCCGAAGGCAGCTATCTGGCCATCGCTGACCTCTACTTCGGCTTCACCCATGGCTACCTGCCCGGGCCAGGACATTTTGTCAAGAGCCTCTGGCAAGAGGCCGGCTACCCGGACGGACCGGCTACCTGGCAGGACCTGCTCGAGGGCGGCAGGGCCATCTACGAGGCCACCGGCATTCCGGTCGGCATGGGCATCAGTCCGGAGCCGGATAGCCAGGCAGGTATCCTTGCAGCAATCTGGTCCTTCGGTGGCAGCATTCAGGACGAGCACGAGAATGTCGTGTTCAACTCGCCGGAAACGATCGCCGCCGTGGAATACTATGCGCAGTTGTACCGCGAAGCCATGACCGACGAGGTCTTCGCCTGGTCGCCGGCTTCCGACAACCAGGCGCTCATCGCCGGCGAGGCCAGTTACATCCTCAACCCCATCTCCGCCTACCGCACCCTGCAGGTCATCGACCCCGAAGCCGCGGCGGACATCGGCCTGGCGCCCGCGCTGGCCGGGCCGGCCGGGCCGCTGGCCAGCACGCACGGCTGGCTGACCTACATCATTCCGAAGTACGTGCAGGGCGATGAGCTGGCAGCGGCCAAACAGTTCATCCTCGACCATACCGCCAGCTACCGGGATGCGGTTCTGAATTCCGCGCTCTACAACTTCCCCTGTTATCCCTCTACCGTGCCGGAGCTGGACAGCCTGCTGCAAAATGACCCCTTCGGCTCCCTGCCGCCGGACAAACTGACGGTGCTGGGTCGCGCCCACGAGTGGTCCATCCATGCCGGCTACCCTGGCCCGACGAACCCCGCCGTCCTGCAGTTCTTCAGTGAAAACTGGATCGCCAACGTCGTCGCCAGCGTGGCGCTGGGCGAGAAGACGGCGGAGGACGCGCTGGCCGAAGCGCACCAACGCGCCGAAGTCATCTTCGACGAATGGCGCGCCAGAGGTCTTGTCGCTGGCGGCGCGGGCCAGGCGGACGGGTAGCAACGCTGGCTTCAACGGGGCCTTGAACAGCGCCGGCGCAGCAGAACCATGCGCCCCGCCGACTCGTCGACTATAATCACGCTTGCGCCTGCAAAGGGGAAGTTGAGCGCGGGTGACGGCATGATTCACGGCGGAGACGCAGGCTGGCACAGGGGCGCGGCATGAGCAGAGTCAACATTCAGGGCATCGTCAAGCGCTTCGGTGACGTGGAAGCCGTGGCCGGCGTCGACCTGGCTATCGAATCCGGCGAATTTCTCGTCGTGCTGGGGCCATCCGGCTGCGGCAAGACAACCCTGATGCGCACCATCGCCGGGCTCGAGAAGCCGGATGCCGGCCGCATCAGCATCGGCGAACGCGATGTCACGCTGCTGCCCCCGCGCAAGCGCGGCATCGCCATGGTCTTCCAGTCCTACGCCCTCTATCCCCACATGTCGGTGGCGGGCAACATCGGCTTCCCGCTCAAGGCCCAGGGACGCTGCCCCGACCGCCAGCAACGCGAGCAGCGCGTCTACCAGGCCGCGCAGATGGTTTCGATCGAGCACTTGCTCGACCGGCGCCCGCGCCAGTTGAGCGGCGGCGAGCGCCAGCGCGTGGCCATCGCCCGCGCCATCGTCTCCGAGCCGGAGGTGCTGCTGCTCGACGAGCCGCTCTCCAACCTCGACGCCAGGCTGCGCGCCTATGCCCGCGACGAGCTGAAAGGCTTCCAGCGCAAACTGGGCATCACCACGGTCTTCGTTACCCATGACCAGATCGAGGCCATGGGCCTTGGCGACCGCATCGTCGTCATGCGCGACGGGCGCGTGCAGCAGATCGGCGAGCCGCAGGCCATCTACGACCGGCCACAGAACACCTTCGTGGCCACCTTCCTCGGCTCGCCGGGGATGAACCTGCAGCTGGTTTCGGAGAACGTGCAGCGCGGCTTCCGGCCGGAGCATTTGCTGCCCGTCGACGAGCTGCCACCCGGCGAAACCTGCGAGCCCTTCGCCTGGCACATCCTGCGCGTGGAGAACCTCGGCTCCGACCGGCTGCTCTACGGCCAGCTGCCGGATTACCGCGGCGAAATGCAACTCACCGTGGCGCGCCTGCCCAGCAACGTGACTGCAGAAATCCCGGTGGACAGCGTCTGTGAATTCGGCGTGGCGCGCGGCCAGCTGCACTATTTCGACAGCCACAGCGGCGAACGTCTGGCAGAAGAGGCGGCCGGATGAACGCGCTCATGACCCGCTGGCTGGATGACAATCGCCTGATGGGCATTGTCTTTCTGCTGCCGGCGACGCTCTATATCCTGCTGCTTGTGGGGCTGCCCTTCATCACGTCACTGCTCTTCAGCGTGAGCACGGCGACGGTCGGCGATGCCTCCTTCAACTACGTCGGCCTGCGTAACTTCGGGAACGTGTGGGCCTCGCCCGCCTTTCACGATGCGCTGCTCAATACCTTCCTCTTCACCGTCATCGCCCAGCTCTTCACCCTCGTCCTCGCCAACATCCTCGCCCTGTTGCTCACCACGCCTCTGCCGGACCGCCGCGGCGCGCGCGCCGGCATGTGGGTCGCGCGCATGCTGCTGATCCTGCCCTGGGCGACGCCGCTGGCGCTGTCCGTCGTGGGCTGGCTGTGGATGTTCGATTCAAAGTACAGCCCCATCGACTACATCCTGCGCCAGCTCGACCTGCTCGGGCCGCAGACGGTCTTTGGGCCCGCCAACAACCTGGTCTGGCTGGGTAAACCCCTGCTGGCCAAGGCCTCGGTCATCTTTGTACACGTCTGGCGCATGACCCCGCTGGCGACCGTCATCCTGATGGCCGGCCTCTCCTCCATCCCCACCGACATCCTCGATCAGGCGCAGGTGGATGGCTCGCGCTACTTCCGCACGCTCTTTCAGGTGAAGCTGCCGCTCATCTTCCCCATCATGCTCATCTCGCTGCTCTTCAGCTTCATCTTCACCTTTGGCGACCTGACGGTCGTCTACATCCTGACGCGCGGCGGCCCCATCACCCACACCCTCACCCTGCCCATGTATTCCTTCCTCGTCGGCATCGACGGCGGCAACCTGGCCCAGGGCGCGGCCATATCGCTCTTCATCTTCCCGGTGTTGCTGGTTGTGGCGGTCGTGCTGCTGCGCACGGCCAGTCGCGCGGAGATCCGCTGATGGCCAGCGCAACGCTGGATATGCCCACGCCGCGCGGCTCCCGGGCGGGACGCGTGCTGCGCGGCACGCTCTTCACCACGGTCGTGCTGTTCTTCTGCCTGCTGGCGGTGTCGCCCTTCCTCGTGATGGGCATCGTCACCTTCCAGACGGATACCGACCTCTACAAGCGCGGCGCCAGCCCCTTCGCTTTCGAGGATACGCCCACGCTCGAGCACCTCGACAACCTCTTCAACGACACGCGCTACCTCTCCTTCGTGCGTAACTCGGTGGTGACCGGTATCGCCGTCGTGGTCGTCACGCTGGCGCTGGCGCTGCCGGCCGCATGGGCCCTGGCGCGCCTGACCGGGCGCTGGGGCGAGCAGGCGGGCATCCTCATGTTCATCGTCTATCTCGTGCCGCCTACGCTGCTCTTCATCCCGCTCTTCCGCATTATCGTGCAACTGGGGCTAAAGGATTCGCTGCTCTCGCTGATTCTGGTGTACCCCAGCATCACGGTGCCCTTCAGCACCTGGCTGCTGATGGGCTTCCTGAAGTCCATCCCGCCCGAACTGGAGGAGGCGGCCCTGGTGGATGGCTACAACCGCTACGAGGCCTTCTGGCGCGTGGTGCTGCCGCTGGCGCGGCCCGGCGTAATCTCGGTGGTGGTCTTCTCGTTCACGCTGACGCTGCACGAATTCATCTATGCGCTGGTGTTCATTTCACGTTCGGACGCGCGCACGCTCAGCACGGGCGTGCCGACCGAGCTGATTCGCGGCGATGTATTCTTCTGGCAGCCGCTGCTGGCTTCGGCCCTGCTGGTCGCCATCCCGGTCGGGCTGGTCTACAACCTCTTTCTCGACAGGCTGGTGCAGGGCTTCACGCTGGGGGCCGTGAAAGGTTAATCACGGCCCCGCATATCTGGTTCAGCGTGTCGCTCTTGCTGCCACGCCTCAGGTTGAAATAACGCCTGCTACTCGCTGGCGGCGCTCATCAACGAGTCGCGCAGGACAATGAAGGCCAGTAAGTGGCCAAAGATGATGTGGCCGTAGAAGCTGGGGCCAATTGACAACTGCAACACGTCGCCGCCGCTGATAACGGGCGCAATAATGTTGCCGCCGACGATCCACGTGAGCAGGCCATAGATCAGGCCGCCGACCACGATCGATAACAGCGGATTGCCCAGTTTCACGTAGTTGAGGAAGAATCCGGTATAAATGGCGCCAAACACTGCGCTGATGATGACATGCAAGATGAAGCCGATGAACGCGTCAGCGCCTATCATGCTGCCGACATTGTCCAGCATGCCCATGCCCATTTCCATTCCGGTCATGGCGCCTTCGGCATCCATAACGGGCACCATGCCCGCTCCGATAAAGGCGAGGAACAGATAGCCGGCAATCACGCCCGGTACAATTCCCCTTCTCAATGCATCCTGATCCACTGCGCTTTCCTCCCAAACTCGGTCAACCCGGACGTGGCCGCCAGCAAGCAGCCGGACCCTGACACACTTCAAATTCAGCAGAATCCCCTGGTTACTTGCGCCAGGCCACGCTGGTTATTCTAACAGGAAATGCTGGCGCCAGCGAAAATCAGGCGCAAGAAGGTACATATGTTTGCCCGGACCAAACGGGTTTTCAGCCGGGCCATCCTGCGCTTCCAGGCGCTGTAAACAACAACCCCGCTGCCATGTGGCGCGGGGTCGCAGTTTCTCTGCGAAGCAAGACTACTCGATCCAGGGCTCCGGCGCGTTGAGCTGAATCAGGAAGCAGTGCGCGCCCTGCGGGTCGGTGAAGAGCAGGAAGCGGCCGATGCCCCCGCCGACGTCGAACGGGCCCATGTGCACCGCACCGCCCAGTTCCTTCACGCGCTGCGCCGCCGCCTCGATGTCGACCACCGAGAAGTAGGGCAGCCACATCGACGGCATGTCGCCCATGTCCTCGCTGATGGTGATCATGTTGCCGTTCGCGCGCCCCTTGTTCAGGATCATGAAACTGCCGGTCTCGTCCTCCTGGAAGTCCCAGCCCGGCAGCGCGCTGTAGAAAGCCTTTACTGCCTGCGGCTCCCGCGTGTACAGCTGGTTCCAGCACAGCGCGCCCGGCGTGTTGACCAGGCCGGCGCCGATGTTGCCGCGCTGCTGAAAGAGACACAGGGCCGCGCCGTCGGGGTCCAGGATCAGCGCGATGCGCGCGCCGTACGGTTCGTCGAAGGGCGGCTCGATGATCTGGCCGCCGCCTTCTGTCACCATCGGCATCAGCGCGTCGACGTCATCAACGCTGACGTAATTGTTCCAGGCGGAGGGAAACTCGCTCGTTTCCGGCATCCAGTAGAGCCCGGCGATGGCCTGCCCGTCCTGGCGAAACGTGGTATAAGGCGTGCCGAAACCCGAATCCTTCGTTTCTGGCTGCCAGCCCATCAACTGACTGTAGAAGTCCACGGCCGCTTCGCCGCCGTGGGTGCTCAAATCCGCCCAGCAGAAGGTGCCATGCGGATAACGGGTGACGGTGAACATGAATTGCCTCCTTGCGGTTCAACCGATTGCCAACGCCCGCCAGAATAACTGGCGCTGCGAAAGGTGAAGCGGGACCACGCTGCCTGCGTCAGGACGAGTGCTCGAGCCAGGCCTCCGGCTCGGCCAGCTGGATCAGATAGCAACGTGCGCCCTGAGCGTCGCTGAGAAGCAGCATGCGGCCGACGTCTTCCACGTCCTGCGGGCCCATGAACACGGTTCCACCCAGCGCCGCCACGCGCTCTGCCGCAGCTTCGATATCGGCCACGGAGAAATAGGGCAGCCACATCGGCGGCATATGCGCGGCCATGTTCTCATCCATGACGAACATGCCACCGTTGGCGCGCCCCCTGTTCATGATTGAAATATAGCCCGGGCTGTTCGCTTCATCCCTGTGATCAATGAATTCCCACCCCAGCAGCGCGCCGTAGAACGCCTGCGCGGCCTCCGGCTCCCTGGTGTAAAGCTCGTTCCAGCAGAGCGCGCCGGGCGTGTTCACCAGACCGGCGCCGATGTTGCCGCGCTGCTGAAAGAGACACAGGGCCGCGCCAGCGGGGTCCAGGATCAGCGCGATGCGCGCGCCGTCGGGCACGTCGAAGGGGGGCTGGATGATCTGGCCGCCGCCTTCTGTCACCGTCGGCATCAGCGCGTCGACGTCATCAACGCTGACGTAGTTATTCCAGGAGGAAGGGATTTCGCTCATCTCCCGCGTCAGCCAGGCAAGCCCGGCGATGGCGTGCCCGTCCTGGCGAAACATGGTATAGGACGTGCCGAAACCCGAATCCTGCGTTTCTGTCTGCCAGCCCATCAACTGACTGTAGAAGTCCACGGCAGCATTGCCGCCGTGGGTGCTCAAATCCGCCCAGCAGAATGTGCCATGCGGATAGCTGGTGACGGTGAACATGAATTGCCTCCTTGCTGGTCAAAATCTACGGCTGTCAACCTGGCACGTTCGCTTCCCTGTAACCTGGCCCCGGACCGCCAGGCGGGACGCAGCCTGCACCACAGACGAACGACCCCGCGCCACAGGGCAACAGGGTCGCTTGCCTGCGTGAGATGATCTACTCGACCCAGGCTTCCGGCTCGCTGAGCTGGATGAGATAGCAGTGCGCGCCCTGCGGGTCGGTGAAGAGGATGAAAGTCCCTACCTCGCCGGCCGATTGTGGGCCGATGAAAACCGTGCCGCCCAGTTCCACCACGCGTTTCGCTGCCGCCTCGATGTCGGCCACCGAGAAGTAGGGCATCCACATGGGCGGCATGACCGCGGACATCTCGTCATCCATGGTGAAGACGCCGCCGTTCATGCGCCCCCTGTTCTGGATCATGCTGTAGCCCGGGGTGTCGGGGTGGGCCATGAAGCTCCAGCCCAGCAGCTCGCCGTAGAAGGCTTTCGAGACTTCCGGGTCCTTTGTGTAAAGCTCGTTCCAGCACAGGGCGCCCGGCGTGTTGACCAGGCCGGCGCCAATGTGGTTCCGCGGCTGCCACAGCGAGACGACCGCCTCGTCGGGGCCCTGCAGCGTGACCATGCGGCCGCTGTCGAAGACGTCCCAGGGGCCACCCATGACTTTGCCGCCCAGTTCCTCAATGCGCGGCACCATGGCGTCGACGTCGTCCACGCTAATGTAGTTGTTCCAGCAGGGCGGGATGCCGGCCATATCCGCTGGCGTGCCGCTCAGCGCGGCGACGTTCTGCCCTTCTTGCTGGAACATGTAGTAAAACATGTCCTCGCCCATGGGGATGGCGTTGATCTCCCAGCCCATGAGGTCAGCGTAGAATTGCTTGCCGGCGGCGGCATCGCTGGTCATGCAGTCCGCCCAGGAAAAAGTGCCTTGCGGGTACTTCGTTACGGTGAACATGGAACTCCTCTGAAGATTCAGACAGCTGCGACGATAATCAATACACTTGTTCTATGTTATGGCTGCGCAGCGGCCCTGTCAAGCGTGAGTCTGCGCCCTTTCGGGCTGGCGCTGTCGCCTGTCTGAAGAGCGACCCCGCACCTGCTGCAGGCGCGGGGTCGTTGGTGGTATGCGTGCAGACCTACTCGCTCCAGGCTTGCGGCTCCCGCAGCTGGATGAGGAAGCTCTGCGCTCCCTGCGGGTCGGCGAAGAGCACGAGAGTGCCCCACTGGCCGGCCTCATGCGGCCCCATCAACACCATGCCGCCCAGCGCCTTCACCCGCTCCGCCGCCGCCTCAATGTCGGCCACCGAGAAGTAGGGCAGCCACCGGACCGGCATCCGGGCGGCCATGTTCTCGTCCAGCGAGAAGATGCCGCCGTTCATGCGCCCGCTGTTCTGGATCATGCTGTAGCTTTGCTCTTCGGGCGTGAAGCTCCAGCCCAGCAGCTCGCCGTAGAAGGCCTTCGCGATCTCCGCGTCCCGGGTGTGCAGCTCGTTCCAGCAGAGCGCGCCTGGCGTGTTAACCAGGCCGGCGCCGATGTGGCTCCTGGGCTGCCACAGCATCAGGTTGGCGCCGGTCGGGTCCATCACGCTGAGCATGCGTCCGTTGTCAAAGACGTCCATCGGCCCCATGTTGATGCTGCCGCCGGCCGCCACAACCTTTTCGACCATGGCATCGACGTCATCCACCGTCACGTAGTTGTTCCAGAATGGCGGCATCTCCGGCATGCCGGGCGGCATACCGGCCAGCGCTGCCACGGCCTGGCCATCCTGCATGAACATGGTGTAGACCATGTCGCCCATATCCGGGCCCATGGGGAAATCAGCGATTTCCCAGCCCATGAGCTCGGCGTAGAACTGCTTGCCCGCCACGGTATCGGTGGTCGTACAATCCACCCAGGAAAAAGTGCCTGGCGGATATTTCGTTACTGTGAACATGGAACTCCTCAATGAGTACGTCATTGCAGGGCGAATCAATTCGCAGCTTCACGCTATGGCTGCGCAGGGGCATTGTCAAGCGTGATTATTCGTCCTGTTCGAGGTTTCGCAGCTCGACCTGGATGCCCGCCTCGCCGAGGGCCATGCGCAGTTCCGGCCACTGTTCCGCGCGCACCAGCACGGCCATCGGCCCCAGCTGCGCGCCGAGGAAACGCCGCAGCGCGGGCGTCTCGAAGATCTCCGTCAGCGCCTCCGCCGAGTCTGCGCGCAGGATGACCTGCTGCTCAAGCGTGACGCGGGCGGCGGGGCCCTCCAGCCAGTTCTGCAGCAGACGCGCGACGCCCGGCGGCAGCGGGCGCTCGCCGGAGACGCGATGCAGGAAGGCGCTGATGTGGCTGGCATTGATGCCCTGGCGTTCGGCCTGGCTGATGCCCGCCCCGTCCAGCCGGTAGATGTAGGGGTCGCCCGCCTGGCCCCAGGAAGTGAAGCGCGCAATCTGGAAGCGATCGAGGCGCGAGAAACGCCGCGGTACGCGCAAATTGCCGTCCAGGCCGACCTCGATGTCATCCCTGGGCTCGACCAGTTCCGGCCAGGCGCCGAGCTGGAGGAAGGCGCGCCCCCAGGCGGTCAGGCGCGCGGCGCCGTCCGCCAGGTCAATCATGCCCAGCCAGTGCAGCGGGCCCTCGATGATCCAGGCGATGAGCGCGCCCTCAACCTTGTCCCAGCTCTCGAAGCCCCGCAGATACTCGCCCCGCTCGTCGCGGATGTACCAGCTGTCGTAGTCGCCGCCCGGCCGCTGAAAGTCCGGGTCCGCGCCCTTGACCGCTGCGACGAAATCCGCCGGCGACCACCAGTCGTCCAGCGGCGCCAGCTCGGCGATGATGTTGAGCACGGCGCCGCGCGCCACGGTCGGGTCATAGCCTGCCATGCTGTCCGCTTCCGGCGCGATGCCCGGCACCTGCCACAGGTCGCGCATGCGCTGGCTGCTGCTCCAGGCCTCCGCCAGCTGCCGTAACTGGGCGCTGCGCGCCTCGCCCAGCCAACGCCGCGCTGCCTCGCGCCTGAGCGCAATGCGGCTGCCTTCGACATCGATCAGCCCGGCGTTGCTGCCAGTGCCGACCAGGAAGCTCAGGCGCGCCGGCTCCGGCGCCAGCAGCTGCGGCGTGAGCGCCGCGCGCGCCTGCGGCGCCAGCTCGTCTCCCTCCAGCGCCGCGCCATGTAGCTGCAGCCAGGCGAGCAGCGTGGTCATGTCGTCGATGATCGTGGTATCTGCCGGGCGCACTGCCGCGACCTGCTGCAGGGCCGGCAGCCCGTGCAGCTCGTCAGCCGCGCCGGGCGCGGCGCGGGTGGTGATATGCGTGGGCAGGACGTCGATCAGGTCGTCGGGGACGTAGATGACCGGGCGCGGGCCGGTTTCAGAGTGCTCGAAGGCCTGGGCGATCAGGCCGCGGTAGAAGAGCGCCTCGGCGGGCGTGGCCGGTTGCTGCGCGAATTCGGCGATCTGGGCCGCGCCCGACTGGCGGATCTCGCCGTGGATGCGCGTAAACATGCTGGCGGGCATGTGTCCGCCAGAGCCCAGCAAATGCTGCAGCGCGCCGCGCTCTTCGTCACCGAGCGCCAGCCAAACGCGTTCCGCGCGTTCCGGGTCGCGCATGGCGCTGTTCAGCGCGCTGACGAGCTCGTCCGGCTCAAGGTCCTCGTGCGCCACGCCCCAGGTCTGCGCCAGCAGGGGCAGCAGGCCGCGGTCGCTGTCGGAGAGGGTGCGGAAGACGGTTTTCATCGCGCATCTCAGCCCGGCTGCGGTTGACGGTAGCGCTGCAAAACGGCCTCGTCCACCTCGACACCAAGGCCGGGCCCCTGCGGCACTGGCAGACAACCCGCCACCAGGCGCGGCGGCGTCAGCAGCAGCTCGTCGCGCAGCGGGTTGGGGTTGCGGTCGAACTCGACCAGCGGCTCGTTCATCAGCGGCTGCGGCAGGGCCGTGTACGGAAAGGGCGGCGTCGCGGCCAGCGCATGCAGCGCCGCTGACAGCGCGATGCCGGAGCCCCAGACATGCGGAATGACGGCGATGCCGAAGCTGGACGCCAGCGCATGGATCTTGACCCACTCGGAGAAGCCGCCGGCGGCGCAGAGGTCCGGCTGGGCGATGTCCACGCAGCCCGTCTCGAAGAGGCGGCGGAAGCCATGGCGCATGAACTCGCACTCGCCGCCGGCGATAGCCACGTCCAGCGACTGGCGCAGCAGGCGGTAGCCGTCAAGGTCTTCGGGCACGACCGGCTCCTCGAACCACAGCACGTCCTGCTGCTCCAGCGCGCGCCCCATGCGCAGGGCAGTGTAGCCGTTGTAGGCGTGGTTGGCGTCGGCCAGCAGCCGCGTCTGCGGGCCGATGGCCTCGCGCACGCAGGCCACGCGCGCGCTGTCGTCGGCGATGGAGAGCAGGCCGACCTTCATCTTGACCGTGTCGAAGCCGGCCTCGACGTAACTGCGCGCCTCCCTGGCCAGGGCGGGCAGCTGGCTGGCGGGGTCCTGCTGATGTTCCGGGCGGTAGTAGCAGCCCGTGGCGTAGGCGTGGATACGCTCGCGGAAAGCGCCGCCCAGCAGCCGGTGCACCGGTACGCCCAGCGCCTGGCCGAAAAGGTCCCACAGGGCGATGTCGATCGCGCTGATGGCCTCGATGTATGTGCCCTTCTGACCGAAGTCGCGCGTGCGGGCGTAGAGCAGCTCCTGGATGCGCACCGGCTGGCAGGGGTCGAGGCCCAGTATCTGCGGCGCCAGCACGGCCTGCAGGCAGGCGGCGACGGGTTCCGGCGGGCCATACTGGCCGCCCTCGCCCCAGCCCACCAGGCCGGCGTCAGTCTCGATGCGCAGCAGCAGGCTGTTGCGCTCCGGGAATATGCTCTGCGAGGAGAGAAAGCGCGCAGCGCCCAGCGGCGCCCGCAGGATGATCGGCTCGACGCCGGTGATGCGCATGAAGGGCCTCCGGCTCGCGTTCAGGCTGCGAGCATACCACCGCCGCGGGCGCCGCGCAGTCCAGGGCTGCCTGGCACCCGCCACAGCTGTTACGCTATATTTGACATAGAACAAGTGTGCCTCTATACTTGATGCAGCGCAGTTATTGACAAGAGGATTAAGGTTGGCGTAATGAAAAAACCAAAGGGGCTTTCGGTTCGGCAAAAAGACATCCTGCGCTATATGGACGATTACATGACGACTCACGGCTTTCCGCCCACCATCCGCGAAATCGGCGCGGCGACCCACATCAACTCCACCTCCGTGGTCAACTACAACCTGAACAAGCTGGTGCAGGCCGGCCAACTGGAGCGGCGCGGCAAGGTCTCGCGCGGCATGCGCCTGACCAACTGGCGAGCGGGCGACGGTCTGCTGCGCGTGCCGCTGGCGGGCAGCATCGTCGCCAGCGCGCCGGTCGAGGCCTGGGCCGATGGCAGCGGCAACACCCTGGAGGTCGCCCCGGCCATGCTGGGCAACAACCCGCCCGCCGAAGTCTTCGCGCTCACCGTGCAGGGCGATTCGATGATTGACGCCATGATCGCCGACGGTGACATCGTGCTGCTGCGCCGCGTCGAAACTGCCAGCAACGGCGAGTTGGTGGCCGTGTGGCTGGCCGACGAGGAAACTACCACACTCAAGCGCTTCTTCCTTGAAGGCGAGCGTGTGCGCCTCCAGCCCGAAAACCCCACCATGGACCCCATCTACGTCGACGCGGCCCAGTGCCGTGTGCAGGGCAAGGTCGTCGCCGTCATCCGCCACAGTCACTGAGTCCCTGCGTCGCCGCAAGCACCTGAAGTCTCTCTCCCGGTGGGCTCCCCGCCGCCAGCGGGACGCGGAGCATGGCTCCCTGTACATGCGGTGAGGGCCGCGTACAGGGCACCCTCGTGCCGTCATCCGCCACAGCCACTGAGCCCCGACTCAAAGTCTCAAAATCCCTCTCCCTGTAGAAGGGCTCCCGCATCGGAGCGGAAAAGAGGCCTGGAGTGAGGGTGCCCCGGGCGGAACCGGGTCCGCGTTGTCATCGGCCACAACCACGGAAGGCCACGCTTGCCGCGTGCCAGAACACCAGGTCACGACCGGGCTTGTGTTAACGCCGGTTTGGGAGGCCCTTCAACAACAACAGCGTCACCTGTCCGTCGGGACCGAATTCCTGAAATTCCTGCGGCTGTTCCGTGACAATAGACATGACAGTAGACATATAAATATCCTACTGATATCTTCTTAATTCTTATACAAGCATTCGACTGAAAGATTTCTGATGCCACAATTCGTGAGGAATACTGATGCCAGGTTCACCAAAATATTCGTCACCCTCCTCGTCTGTTCCTTGTTCCTCATCACCAGGCCGACCCGGGCCCAGGAGTTGACGCTTGCACCCTGTGGCTTGCCGGAAAGCGGTGTTTCCTTTGTCGGCGCAACCTATAACCTCACTGCGGATTGTGTTCAGATGGGGGAGCTTTCTTTTGCACCTCCGACTGATACCCCGGTTACTATCAACGGCAACGGATATACGATCCGGATACAGGGGTTTCACGCGTTCATTACGACGGGTATGGAGGCTGTGGTCAATCTGAACAACTTGACCCTGGACATGGAAGCTAAAGTGCTGGCCACACCTCTCTCGATTAGCGGTACGCTGAACGCGAAAGGCGTAACCTTTACCCGGGCCGGCCATGGGCCTATGTTGCATATGAACGGCGGTGCACAGGCCAACCTGACTGATGTGCGCTTCTTGCGCAATCACAATCTTGGCTCAGGTCCAAACGCGCTTGGCAGCGCGCTGAATATTGTCGCTAATGCCACAGTCACCATGACCGACATGGAGTTTCGGGAAAACACGGGGGGCAGGGCTGCTGTAGTCATTCATCCAGGCGGCATGCTCACAGCCACTGGCTGCCTCACCTTCGTGGAGAACACTCCTGCAGATATCGTGGGCACCTGGACGGACACCAGCACCGGTCCCTGTGGCAGGGGAGACGAGACTGCTGCCACCAGCTCGAAAGCATCGATACCGGAAGATGGCAGATTACAGAATCTGGGCGCCCTTGGCGTCCTCTATCTCAGTCACATGTCCGAAGAGACACTTGAGGTCTGGGGCGTCACGCCCGACAGCGAGGGTTACTTCCTCCTCAGCGTCACCCAGTCACAGGTCGACGCCGTCCAGCCCACCGGTGTAGTCGTCACCTCCGCCGACGGCTTCGCCTCCGTCTCCGTCGACGCCGAGCGCCTCGTCACCGTCTCCATCGGCCCCACCGACGAGGGCAAGACCCACCACGTCGTCTTCTCCGGCGGCATCGGCGGCTCCATCATCAGTACCTACGACACCACCGGCGGCTCCGCGACGGTCAGTGCCGTCACTCCGGTCCAGACCCTCTCGTCGACGCTCACCCGGACGCTCGCACCCTTCGTCACTGCCCAGCCCCCGCGCGCAGACGGCTCCATCGTCCATGTCGTGCAGACGGGTGATACCATCAGCGCCATCGCTCTGGCCTATGGCGTCCAGCCGCGCGCAATCGTCGAGCGCAACAACCTGGCTAACTACGGCCGCTGGATCTCCCCCGGCCAGGAGCTCGTCATCCGCGACGCCGTTTGAGCTGCGCTCGACCTCCAGAATTTGTCCCCCCCTCTCCCTGTAGAAGGGCTCCCGCATCGGAGCGGGACAAGGGATTTAGGGTGAGGGCCGCCAACGCTGGCCTGGCGCGCGCAATTTGTGTACACTGCCCCGCAGTATCTGCACCCGAGCGGAGACCTACGGCAATGGCGACCAGTTCGCGCACCTGGTTTTACACCACCCCCGAGGCGCGCCCTTACTACATTGAAGAACGCGTAAACCACACCTTGTGGAAGAATCGCCTGCAGACGCTCTTCATGCGCTGCGTCCAGGTCAGCGACCCCGTGCGCATGGAGGGCAACTGGCTGGGCAACCGCGTGGTCTTCGAGTGGCAGCCTGGCAGCTGGTTCCGCCTGCGCATGCAGCAGGAAAATCGCGAACTGATCGGCGTGCTGCGCCAGATGTTGATGATGCGCCCCACGCTCTCCTACGATGACCCCCAGGGCATGCACGTCGTCGAGTGGCACTGCGACGGCGGCGACGGCCGCTGGCTCGAGATCCAGGGCGACCCCCATTTCCAGGGGCTGCGCCTGCTGCGGGGAGGCTGAGCGCATGAGCAGCACAATCATTCGTCTCGGCGAAACCGGCCTGCGCACCACCGTCAGCGTAGACGGCCACGAGTTCCACGTTGACGAGCCCCTGGACGCCGGCGGCAGCAACACGGCCGCCCACCCCGTGCAGCATTTGCTGGGCGCGCTGGGCTCCTGCATGGCCATCACGGCGCGACTCTACGCCCAACGCAAGGGCTGGCCGTTGCAGGGCGTGGAGATCGCGCTCGACGTCGAGCGCATGCGCGGCAGCGATTACCCCGGCTACGAGGGCGACGCGCTCTTCGTGCACGAGATTCGCCAGCGCATCCAGCTGCAGGGCCCGCTGGACGAGACGCAGCGCCGCCGCCTGCTCGAAATCGCCGGCCGCTGTCCCGTGCACCGCATCGTCGACAGCCCGGCCTTCTTCGTCGATGCGCCCTCAAACGCGGCCGACGCCGACTGACCCGCGCTTCAATGTCCCGACAGTACGACCTCGAGCAGGACCTGCGCGAGGCCGCGGCCATGGTCGCGGGCCTTGAGCGCTACCTGCGCGGCAATCAACTCTACGGCAGCGTGGGCGGCGGCCTCAGCTTTCAGCGCATGCCGGCGCTGACCGTGGGCGCACTGGAGTTGCGCCTGCGCCGTCTGGGCCTGCTGGCCCAGGCTGCCGATCAGCGTCAGCAACTTGAAGCGCGGGCGGCGCAACGCGACGCGGTTCGCGCAGAATGGCCGCTGCATTACCGGCGCAAGCTGCTGTGGGAAGCCAACTCGCGCCTCGACACGCTGCAAAACTACCTGAGGGACATGGCCGGCAACCCCTCCCAGGCCGCCCGCAACTGGCAGCCCGAGTTGCTGCGCCGCAGCATTGTCGAAGAGTTGCGCCGCGTCATGGCGCAGCTGCAGCTCGTCGATGCCGCGCTGGACGCGAAGCTGCGCGCGAGCGACGGCCTGCTGACCCTAATCGCCAACGAGCCCTGCGCCTTCCAGTGGGACGCGCAACTGCAGCCCGTTTACTCCGCGGCAGATTTCCCCTGGCTCTATAGCCGGCCGCGGCTGCACAACTAGGCGAGGAACGCATGCCAGAGCTACTGGAGAAGGCCCGCGCGGCCCTGCAGGACGCGGACGCGCAGACGCGCGTCGCCGGGCTGCAGCTCGTGCAGTCGCAGTCCCTGGCGGCCTTGCTGCCGGACGTGGCCGCCCGCCTGCGCGCGGACGAGGACGTCGCCGTGCGCTATCAGGCGGCGCGCACGCTGGCACAGTTCGCGGACCCGGCCGCCCTGCCGCCGCTGCTGGACGGCCTGCGCGATGAGGACATGTACGTGCGCGTGCAGGTAACCGCCGCGCTCATCCGCGTCGGTGCGCCGGCTGTGGCCGGCTTGACGGAGGCGCTGTCCGACGCCAGACCGGCGGTGCGGCGGGCGGCGGCCAAGGCCCTCGGCAAGATCGGCTGCGCTGACGCCGCGGCGCTGCGCGCGCTCTGCGCGGCCCTCTCGGACGCAGACGCCGGGCAGCGTCGCTTCGCCGCCGAGGCGCTGGGTCGCCTCGGCGCAACCGGGGCGCTGGACGAGCTGGGTACGGCCCTGCGCGACCATGACGTGCGCGTGCGCACTGCCGCGGCGGCGGCCCTGCAGGCCCTGGGCGATGCCGCCCTGCCGACCCTGCGCGCCGCTCTCGACGACCCCAACCCCGAGACGAACTTCGTCGCCGCGCGGGCCCTGGCCGGGTCAGATTCCCGCACACAGTAGCGCCCAACCGTCCCAGGTGTGTGCCTGTACAACGCCTGGCCGGACTGACTGGCGCCAGGGCATTGTTAAAAATTTCACCATGTCTGGTATACTGTGCTGCCAGTTGCCAGTTGCTTGACGAATCGAAGGTGTGCGAACATTACTCTTATGAACTTGCGCGTCAGCCTGGTTTTCTGCTGCCTGCTGATCGTCGCCTCTCCCGTCTTCGCCATGTCCAGCGCCTCCGAACTCCCGCCAGTGGGGGCTTGCGGTCTCCCTGCTGACGGGCACGTCGCTCATGTGATCACCTACACCCTCACTTCTGATTGCCCGACGGATGGCGACCTGCACGTGACGCATGGCGTGACGGTCACTATCGACAGCAACGGATTCTGCTTCAGGATTCGCATTGAAGACGGGCGAGTCATCGTCATCGGCAAGGACGGCGCCAGTACCACCTACACGAGCGCTACAATCTCTACCTGTTCGTCCGGCCAGCATATGTGGGCACTGCCGCAAGACTGTTTCCAGCGCCTGGGTGCCATCGGCCTTATCTGTCGGGTCCCCGGGCCGGGGCCCACGATCGAGGTCTGGGAAATCACGCCTGACAGCGTGGGCCACCTGCTCTTGCGTGTGTCGCAGCCGAAGGTCGACGCTGCCCGACCCGACGGCCTCGTCGCCAGCACGCCGGATGGCCGCGTCGCCCTGCGCGTCAGACCTGATGAGCACATCACCATCTCCATGGGGCCCGGCCCCGACGGCAAGGTTCACCACGTCTCTCTGGAATTCACCCTGAACGGCCGCGTCATCGGCACGGTTGACACTTACGGCGGCCCGCCCGGCAACCCGGTTTCCGCCCTTCCTGTCGTTGCCGTAGCGCCCGCCGCTCCTGCCGCACCCGCCATATCCTCAGGCCCGCGGGTGTCGCCCGTCATCTCCCGCCAGCCCGCGCGCGCGGATGGCGCCCTCATCCACCTCGTGAAACCAGGCCAGACCCTGTTTTCTATCGCCCGGGCCTATGGCGTCCCCATGCAGGACCTCGTCACGCGCAACCGGCTGGAGCCTGGTGGCGCCTGGCTGCTTTCCGGCCAGACGCTTGTCATCCGTGATGCGCCGCCCCCGGGCGCAGCCACACTCGACGAATGCGACAATATCATCCATGTCGTGCAGGCGGGCGAAACGCTCTACTCCATCGCCCTGGCTTATGCCGTACATCCACGTCATCTCGCCATTCGCAACCAGATGCCCTACGGCGGAAAGCGCTTGCATTCCGGACAGCAACTGGCCATCCCGGACGTGACTTCAGCGCAGGGCGACTGTGGCGTGGCTGGTTTGGCAAGGCATGTCGTGCAGTCCGGCCATACGCTTTACTCCATCGCGCTCGTCTACGGCGTAGCTCTGGATGACCTCATCCGGCTCAACCGGCTGAGCAATGAGGGGCATACGCTTTATTGTGGGCAAGAATTGATCATCCGTCAGGTTTCCAGGTAGCTTCAACCTGTAGCTGAAAGCGCGGGCACTGGCCGGGTCGGGCTGAGTCCTGGAGTTACACTGCCCTTGCAAACTAGAATTGGCGACCAAACCTGTCTTACGATTACCTGAACCAATTATAATAATTTCGTTGTGGATTCATTGACATGGAGCGAGTTCCATACTGGAGGCCAAATGTCCTGTATACGACGATGTGCGAAAATGTTAATAAATGTAACCATGTCCTCATTGAAGATACTTTTCTGTCTTGCCTGTTGCAGTCTGTTGCTCACGGCGACACCTGTCCTCGCCACGACCAGGCGGGCAGAGGTCACCATCAGCACCAACGTGCACCTCAATCGGATTAACGTCAATGAAGGTCGGGTTTTCGTGGGCCCCGGCAGCGCCTGGAATCCAGGTGACGCTTCCTCTTCGGGCCGTGTGCAGGCAACGCAGGGAGACTGCTTCCTGGGGCTGGGGGCCATTGGCGCCATCTGCCGTGTCTCCGGGCCCGGGCCGTCGCTTGAAATTTGGGAGGCCACATCTGACAGCGCCGGCAAGTTCCTGCTGCGGGTGACGCAGCCGCAGGCCAATGCTGCTGCGCCAGGCAGCCTCATCACCAGCACACCGGATGGCCGGGTCGCCGTCCGCCTCGAGCTGGATCGCAACATCACCATCTCGATGGGGCCCGACCCGGAGGGTAAAATCCATCACGTCACCCTGCAATACAACCTCCACGGTCCCGTCATCGCGACGGCCGTCACCTTCGGCGGGCCACCCGCCCCTCCGGTTCCTCTCGCTCCCGCCGCGCCCGCCGCGCCTGCAATGCCCACAGGCCAGGTTACTGTCTACCGCCACCCCGCGCGCCCGGATGGCTCCGTCATCCATGTTGTGCGTACCGGCCACACCCTCAACGCCATCGCCCGCGTCCATCGCGTCAACCCGCAAGACATCATCGAACGCAACGGGCTGAGAGGCACTGGCAGCCTGCTCTACGTCGGCCAGACGCTGGTGATTCGTGATGGGCCGCCCCCGGGCGCAGCCACACTCGACGATTGCGGCAATGTCATCCATGTCGTGCAGGCGGGCGAAACGCTCTACTCCATCGCCCGGGCCTGGCGCATTCGCCGCCATTACCTCTACCTGCGAAATCAGTTGACCGAAGGCGGCCGCTGGATTTACCCCGGCCAGCAGCTGATCGTCCCCGCCCTGACGCCACTGGTTGACGAGGCGGACGTAGTAGAGGATTGCGCAGTGGAAGGCCCGCTGCACCATACCGTGCGCGCGCGCCACACCCTCTACGACATCGCGCTCGTCTACGACGTCGACCGGAAGGATCTTGTCGAACGCAACCGGCTGACAGAGGGCGGACGCTGGCTGTATCCCGGCCAGATTCTGGTCATCCGCGACGCGCCGGCGCCGCACCCGGACGATGAAGACGAGGACGAAGAAATCGGCGATGACGAGGTAGACGGCTAGCGATGTCCCGACCGCAACCCTGCTGGCCGGCTGTAATTCGTAATCAGGCGCCGGCCGGGCCGCGAGGAATATTGGCGAAGAATCAGGGAATGGGTAAACTGGCAGCGCGACGTCGGACACGCCGGTCGCCTTTAAAGCCCGGCTGGCAAGGTTGAAAGGATGACCCGATGACATTGAAAAGATGTTTCTTCTCAATTGTTGTGGCCTGCCTGCTGTTTTCCGCCAGCCCGGCCCTGGTGCAGGACAGCGGGGGAAATCATCCCTGTGGCCAGCCGCCCTCGGGACAGCTGACTGAAGTCGTCGCCTACTCGATCACCAGCGAGTGTGAACAAACGAGCCTGCTCGAGACCGTCGCCGACGCCCTCGTCACCATCTACCTGATCGGCGCCAGCCCGACCCTCGCCCAGGACAACCCGGCGCTCGCCCAGGACATTCCGGAAACCGCGGCCTGTGGCCTGCCCGCAGCAGGTCTGCTGTCTCAGGCTGTGACCTACACGCTCACTGCCGATTGTGAACAAACGGGCCTGCTGCAGATCGCCGCCGACGCCGTCATCACCATCAACGGCGGCGGCCATAGCATCACAGCGCCCATTGACGGAAGCCCCGCCATCGCCGGCCTGGCCGGCAGCACGCTGAACCTGAACCAGTTGACCGTGGACGGGGTTGACCTGTCCCGCTCTGCGCTGGTCAGTACCAGCGGCATATTTGGCGCGACGGACGTGACCTTTACCCGTAGCAAGGGTGGGGCCGCCCTGTCTGCGGAGTCGGGCGCGCAGCTGAACCTGAGCCACGTGCTATTCGCAAGGAACGTGAGCAGCGGCGCCGATGCCGAAGGCAGTGGCAGCGCCCTGAACGTCGCCAGCGGCGCAGCGGTCACGCTTGAAGAAACGGTGATTCGCGACAACCTCTTTGGCGGCGGGGCGGTTGTCGTCGAAAGGGGCGCCACGTCCTTCACGACCCGCGGCTGTCTTACGCTTGTGGGCAACATTCCCTACAACGTTGTCGGAGAATGGTCGAGCGAGCACGGTGACTCCTGCAGCGGCACCATCGGCAACAACGCTCCCGCAACAATCCACGCGCCGGAGCTCATGGCTTGTGGCATTCCTGGCCCCGGCATTCTCAACCAGTCAGAGAGTTATACGCTCAGCGCTGATTGCGACAGGTTCGGCCTGTGGCTGCTCTCGGACGGTGTGAGCATCTCCATAACCGGCGATGGCCACCGTATCAGCAGCGCGAACCCTGGCATCAGCATCATCACCGCCGCCAACGCCTCGCTCTCCATGGAAAACCTGACCCTTGATGGCGTGCGTACGGTCAATTTTGGCAGTGTCGCGGCGACCGACTTCGCCCTGCGCAACGCGCGCAGCCAGGCATTCCTTAACCTGGGCAATGCCAGCTTCACCCGGGCGCTCTTTGCCAACAACGTCAATGTTGAGCCCAGATTCTCCGCCAGCGTGCTTTTTGGCTGGACAGAATATCGCAACAGCACGGCGACCTTCACCGACGCGATTTTCCGCAACAACCTGGGCGGTGACGCCGCGCTGGTAAATTTCCGCGACAGCGCCTTCATCGCCCTCAACGGCTGCATCACCTTCGAGGGCAACGCCCCGGCAGACAATTTATGGATCGTGGCGGACGCCAGCACGGGGCCCTGCGGCCTTGAGTTTGGGCCACCCTGGCTAGTCATGTCCGCCGAAGCCCAGGCGGTTGCAGGTGCCTCTGACGACCTGGAGCTCAGCGCCTTCGCCGCGGCGAACCGGCAGATTGAGTACCCGGGCCAGTCCGGCCCCTCACCGGTGCCCACACCTACCCCGGTGCCCACATCCGCCGCGCCGACACCGGTGCCGGACGATTGCTTCCAGAATCTGGGCGCCATCGGTCAACTCTGCCGCATCGGCGAAGCCGATGTGACCACCATTCATATCCTCGGCATCGCAGCGGACAGCACAGGTTACTTCCTGCTGCGCGTGACGCAGACGGATATCGATGCCGCCGCCCTGGGAAGTCTCGTCGCCAGCACAGATGATGGTCGCGTCGCCGTCCATCGCGAGGCTGATGGCAACATCACCTTCTCCATGGGCCCCAACATCGAGGGCAAGGTCCATCACGTCGTCCTGCAAGGGGATCTGAACGGCGCCGTCATCAGCACCATCGACAGAACTGGCGGCGTGCCCGGCGTGGTCTCGAACAGCTAGCAAGGCTGCATGGCGCAGCGGACGCGGCTTTGCTACACTGAAATCATGATGTATTACGACCCGTGGAGGCAGGCGTGGCCATCCTGATCGTCATCATTCTGGTGGATATTCTCGCGCTGGTGGTGGTGATGCGCCTGGTGCTGGGCGAACCGCCGCACCGGCCACCGGCGCCGCATCCCTTCGTGCTGGCGGAGCGGGCGCAGCAGGGCGAAGCCGAGGGCCAGGACGAAGAGGCCTGAGCCACAACAAAACAGAACGCCCGGTCGCAATGGCCGGGCGCTTCATGGTCAGGGATTCCCCTGCGTCAGGCGCTGGCTTCCTTTGCAGAAGCGGTCTTCTCGTTCTTTTTGCGGGCGGAATCGTCCTTCTTCTCCGCGCTGACAGAGTCCGCTTTCGCCCCGTTCTTTTCAGCGGCCTTTTCGGCGGCCTTGCCCTGCTTGCCATTGGCAGACTTTTTGCTGTCATTGACGTAGAAACCGGAGCCCTTGAAGATGAGGCCGGCCGCCTGGATAACGCGCGTCACTTGCTGCCCGGTCCGGGGGCAGGCGCCGAGCGGCTCGTCGCTGAAACGCTGACGGATGTCGAAGGTTGTGCCGTCCTCGCGACGATAGGTGTAAACGGGCATCTTGCCTTCCCTCAATACTCTGTGTTTCGCTGGCGCGCCCATGATAGCCCAGGTCGGGCCGTCCTGTCCAGCGGAGTCTGGCCTGGCGCGGGCCAGCGGCACCCTGTTTGAGATTCAGGCAGCGAAGGGCTACAATGCGGCAAGTCTCCAGTCAGAATTTGCCGGGCAGGATGAACGACCAACAGGCGCCGGAACTCACCCCGGAAACCTACACCAATCGCGAGCTGAGCTGGATTGAATTCAATCGGCGTGTGCTTGCGCTGGGCCAGGATCGCAGCCTGCCCCTGCTGGAACGCGCCAAATTCCTGGCAATCTTCAGCACCAACCTCGACGAATTCTACATGGTGCGCGTCGCCGGCTGGCACAAACGCATGCAACTCGGCCTGGGCACCACGCGCCCGGACCGCATGCAACCGCGCCCCCTGCTGCGCGAGATTCGACGCCGGGTCACCACACTCATGCTGCAGCAGCGCGCTGAAATGCGCAGTGTGCTGGCCGAGTTGGCGCAGGGCGGCCTGCGCATCCTGCCGATGGACGCGCTGGACAGTGACGAACGCGAGGCGCTGCGCGCCTGGTTCACCGAAGAGGTCTTCCCGGTATTGACGCCGCTGGCGGTCGATCACGCGCGGCCCTTCCCCTTCATCTCCAACCTCAGCCTCAACTTCGCCATCTGGGTGCGGCGCAGCAACGAACTCGAGCGCGAACCGGAGTTCGTGCGCCTGAAGGTGCCGGACGTGCTGCCGCGCCTGGTCGAGTTGCGCCAGGTGCTGCGTGGCCGCGGCCGGGCGCGCCGCACGGGCGAAAACTTCCTCTGGCTGGAGGATACCATCTCGGCCAACCTCGACCTGCTTTTCCCCGGCATGACCGTCGTGGAGCAGCACCCCTTCCGCGTGACGCGCAACACCGACGTGGATTACGAACACGAGCAGGAAGACCGCCATCTGGACATCAGCGCGCTGATTGAGGAGACCCTGCGCGAGCGCGAATTCGGCGACGTGGTGCGCCTGAGCGTGACGCTGAACATCGGCGAGCGCACGCTGCGACGCCTCGAACGTGAGCTGCAGGTAGACCCCGAGCACGATGTCTACCATGTGGACGGCTCGCTGGGAGCGGGCGCCCTGATGGGGCTACTGCAGGTCAACCGTCCCGAGTACCGCTTCACGCCCTGGGTGCCACGCGTGCTGCCCGGGATTTCCGAGCCAGGCATGGGCATTTTCGACGCCATCCGGCGCGAGGACATCCTGCTGCATCACCCCTACGATTCCTTCCTGCCGGTCGAGGAGTTCTTCCGCAGCGCCGCCAGCGACCCAAAGGTGCTCGCCATCAAGACCACACTCTATCGCGTCGGCGCGAATTCACCGGTAGTGCACGCCCTCGCCGAGGCGCGCGAGAACGACAAGCAGGTGACCGTGCTGGTGGAGTTGAAGGCGCGCTTCGACGAGGAGAACAACATCGAGTGGGCGCGCATGCTGGAGCACAAGGGCGTGCACGTGACCTACGGTGTGGAAGAACTGCCGCTGAAAACCCACGCCAAGGTGTCGCTGGTGGTGCGGCGCGAGGAAGGCGGCGTGCGCCGCTATGTGCATCTGGGGACCGGCAACTACAACGCCGCGACAGCGCGTTTGTACACCGACCTCGGCCTGCTCACCTGCGACCAGACCCTGGGCACCGACGCGCTCAACCTCTTCAACCGCCTCACCGGCTATGCGCCCGACACCAGCTACGTGCGCCTGCTGGTCGCGCCGGAGTACCTGCACGAGCGCCTGCTGGCCCTGCTGGACGGGGAGATCGCTGCCGCCCGGGCCGGCCGGCCGGCGCGCGTCATCTTCAAGATGAACCAGCTGGAAGAAGACCTCATGATTCGCAAGCTCTACCTGGCCTCGCAGGCCGGCGTGCAGGTCGACCTGCTGGTTCGCGGCCTCTGCTGTCTGGTGCCGGGCCTGCCCGGCGTCAGCGAGAACATACGCGTCCACAGCCTCGTGGGGCGCTTCCTCGAACACAGCCGCATCTACCACTTCCAGAATGCGCCCGCGGCACAGCGCGTGTACATCGGCAGCGCCGACCTGATGCGGCGCAACCTCAACAACCGGGTCGAGGTCGTCTTCCCCCTGCTGAACCCGGCCCATCAGCAAGAAGTGCTGACCATGCTGGCCGTTTCGCTGGCGGACAACTGCAATGCATGGCGCCTGGGTACGGACGGCCTCTACACACGCATAACAGCCGGCCCGGCTGAAGAAACGATCGACAGTCAGGCGATATTCATGGAGCATAGCTTCGGCGATCCGCAGCCTGCGGGACAGCCGACGGCATGAAGCGTTACAAGGAGCGGCAAGTATGATGGAACTCTGCGTAATCGAGGGCGACGGCATCGGCCACGAGGTGATTCCGGCGGCCATCCAGGTGCTGGAGCGCGTGGCGCCCGAGATCCGGGTGCGCCAGGCCCCCGGCGGCTGGGACTACTTTCAGCAACATGGCACGCCCTTGCCGGACGAGACCCTGGCGCTGGCCAGGGTATGCAGGGCGGTGCTCTTCGGCGCCGTTGCCTCACCTTCATGGCCGGTTGATAACTACTACTCGCCGGTGGTGCGCCTGCGTCGCGAAATGCAGGCCTTCGCCAACCTGCGCCCCACACGCTACATGCCGGTGCCGACCGCGCGCAAGGGCGTCGACCTGGTGATCGTGCGCGAGAACACCGAAGACCTCTACGTGGGCAACGAAACCACAGAGGACGAGGGACGCACCGGCGTGGCGCAGAAGGTCATCACGCGCGCGGCCTCCGAGCGCGTGGCGCGCCTCGCCTTCGAGCTGGCCAGCAACAACGGCCGCCGCAAGGTGACGATCGTGCACAAGTCCAACGTGATGCCGCGCTCCGACGGCCTGTTTCGCAAGGTGGCGCTGGAGATCAGCGAGTACTACACCGACATTTTGACGGACGAGCTGCTGGTCGACACGGCCGCCTACTGGATGGTGAAGGAGCCGACGCGCTTCGACGTCGTGCTGGCGCCCAACCTCTACGGCGACATCCTCTCCGACATGGCGGCCGCGTGGGGCGGCGGCATGGGCATGGCGCCCTCACTCAGCCTCGGCGAGGGCATCGCAATCGCCGAGCCGGTGCATGGCACGGCGCCGGACATCGCCGGCCGCGGCATCGCCAACCCCACGGCCAGCATCCTCAGCGTGGCCTTGCTGCTGCGTCATCACTGGCAGCGGCCGCAGGAGGCGGAGCGCGTCGAACAGGCAATCTACACGACCCTCAATCAGGGCGACCACACCGGCGACATCTATTCCGACGACGCGCTCTCGACCCAGGAGTTCACCGACCACGTCTGCGCGCAGCTCATCTGAGGCGGCGCGCCAGCCCGAAGAGGTAGCATGGAGCCGACAAGCGGCAAGCGCAAACGCTCGGGCGCCAGCAGGCTGCTGGCCCATCTGCTCGCGCCGCTCTTTGGCGTGCTGGCCCTGATCTATCTGATCAACCCGACATTCGGACTCTTCGAACTCCTGCCGGACAATCTGCCGCTGGTGGGCAACCTGGACGAGGCCGGCGCCGTGCTGCTCCTGACCAACGTGCTCGCCTGGTATGGCTTCAACCCCGGCGTGCGCGGCAGCAAGCTGGGTCAGGCGGGGCGTGCCGGCAAGGCCAGGCTGCTGCCGCGCCTGCTGCTACCGCTGGCCGGTGCGCTGGCCCTGCTGTATCTGGCCAACCCGACGGCGGGCTTCTTCGAACTCTTGCCGGACAATCTGCCGCTGGTCGGCAATCTGGACGAGGGCGCCGCCGTGTTGCTCCTGACCAACGTGCTGGCCTGGTACGGCCACGACCTGAATCGCCTGGGGAAATTTCTGCGCGACTGAGGCTGCCTGACTACTCGCGCCGGCGCGGCTCGCGCATCAGGTCCTCAAGGCCCGGCAAATCATCGTCCGCCGGCCCCCGGCGGCGCGCGGCGCGGCGTTCCAGCTCGCCGGCCCGCTGCCGCAGCGAAGGCGTCAGCTCAAAAGTCAACATGCCGACCATGACTGCATCGACGCTGATGCGCAGCTCCCACTCGCCGCCGCTGCGCGACAGCGCCGCGTCGCCCGCCAGCGGCAACTGATTATCGGAGAGCAGGTCGCGCTGGCCCTCGCGCAACCAGACCTCCTGCTCGTGGCTGAAGCGCGTCTTGCCGCGCTGATCGCTGATCTCAAAGCGAAATCTTGCGCTGCGCTCGGCTTCATGTTCCGGCACCTGCAGCGACAGGTAGGGGCGCAGGCCGTCCTCGTCGCCGGAAAAACTGCTGCCCTTGTGCATCGTCATGCCGTCGGGGCCCAGCTGCGCGCTGATGAGGCCGATGTCGAGCAGCGTCAGGCCGGGGGTGAGGCCGCTGCCGCTGTGGCGCCGCGCCCGCTCCGTGGCGGCCCGCGCCGCTGCGCTCACCTGCGGCCCGGCAACTGCCCGCGGCATGGCGGGCAGCGCCGCGCGCAGTCGCCCGGAGGTCAACAGCCCCGGTTTGAGCGAGAGCGAGCTGGCCAGCGCCAGGGCGCCGCAGCCCAGCAGCGCGGCAGCCAGGCCGGCTGTGGCCGTGCCGGGCAGCAAGGCCAGGCCCAGCATGGCAGTGGTGATGATCAGCCAGGGAAGGTTCTGTCGCCGCAGGCGCACAGGCAATTCCTTTCATACAGGCAGGGACAGTATACGCCAAAGCGCGCGCCAGCCTGTAACCTGATCACACTGTAGCCGCAGGCAGCGCGGCGCTACGCCTGGCCCTGCTGAAATTCCAGCAGCTCGTCGAGGCTGCGTTCCTGCTCCTGGCTGCTTTCCTCGAAGGCCAGGCGCAGCTCGTCGCTCAGTTCTCCATCTTCCTGCAGATGCGCGCGCAGGTGCAGCCCGGCGCTGCTCTCGTCCGCCTCGACCCAGAAGAAGCTGTGCGCCGCCAGCAAGTTGCCGTCCGCGTAGACGCAAAGCTGCCAGTCGCCTTCGGTGAGCAGGGCGTCGTGCACCGGCATCCTGGCCGCCGGGCTGATCAGGTTTTCGCCGGCGCGCAGCTGCAGCGTCCTTTCGCGCTGGAAGTGCAGCCGGTCGTCCGCGTCGCGAATCTCGAAGCGCAGCGTGCCGGCCGCGGCGGTTGGCACGCGCAACGCGACCCAGGGCTGGATGTAGTCCACGTCATCGCGCACGCTTTGCAGGCGATGCACCAGCGTCGCCCGCCCCTGCCCGATGGCGAAGACGCCGATGTCGCTGACGCGCAGGCTCATGGCTTCGGGGTCGTGACCGGCATTGCGCACGGCCAGCGCGGCATGGGCGGGGATCTGCGCCTGCCTGCGGTGGCGCGCGGGTCGGGCCGCCCGTTCTGAACGCCGGGGGGCGGCAGCCGCGTCGTCCTGTGACTGAGGGCGTTGACGCGAGTCGGCCATGAGCTTGATGCCCAGGCCCAGCAGCAGCCACATCAGCAGGCCGCCCCCATCCTCCAGCAGGGCCGAGCCGGCGCCGAAGACCAGCAGCAGGCCGAAGAGAACTCTGAACACGCGGCTCATGCCCGGCCAGCCGCAAGCCTGTAGCGGGCGCGCCTCGTCAGGGTCACCATGCAGGTCACCAGTACGTCAATACGGATGCGCAACACAGACAGTATATGCCAGTCGCGACGCCGGGGGCACACGAGCGAGTGGAAGCGCCCCCCCCCACGGCAGTTGCAGTTAAAGCCCCTCTCCCTGAGGGAGAGGGGTTTGGGGTGAGGGCCAGCCTCAAACTCAAAGCTCCGCATGGACGCGACTGAGCGCGGCCCACTCCTCCAGCGCCAGGGTTTGGGCGCGGCGCTGCGGATCGATGTCGGCGGCGGCGAGCAGGTCGGCGGCGGCGGCGCTCGACAGGCCGAGGCCGTTGCCCAGGGCGTTGCGCAGTTGCTTGCGCCGCTGGCTGAAACCGGCGCGCACGACGCGGAAGAAAGTCGCCTCGTCGGGCACCGCCAGCGCCGGTCGCCCCTGGACATCGATGCGGACGATCGCGCTGTCGACGTCGGGACGCGGCCAGAAGGCCGCCGGCTTCAGGCGGCCGATGATGCGCGGCTGGCCGTAAAACTGCACACTGACCGCCAGCAGGCTCATGGCGCCGGGGCGGGCCACCAGGCGCGCGCCCACTTCATGCTGCACGGTGAGCACGAGGCGACGCGGCTTGTGGGCGCACTCCAGCAAGTGACGCAGGATGGCGCTGGTGATGTAGTAGGGCAGGTTGGCGACAGCCACCCAGGGCTGCGGCGCCAGCAAGTCGACCAGGTCCAGCCCCAGGATGTCGGCGTGCAGGATGCGCAGTTGCGGCGTATCCGGCAGGCCGGCCCGCAGCAGCGGCAGCAGACGCCCGTCGGTCTCGACGGCGACCAGTTGCGCCGCCGCGCGCGCCAGCACCTGCGTCAGCGTGCCGGTGCCGGCGCCCACCTCGAGCACGGTCTCGTCGGGCGCGAGTTCGGCGGCCGCGACGATTTTCTGCAGCGCGCCGGGATCATGCAAAAAGTTCTGGCCGAGCGCGCGTTTGGGGTGAATGCCATGCGCGTCAAGCAGCGTTTTGGGGTTCATCGGGCTCCTCTCGTCGGGCAGCATAACACAGCGCCGCTCCGGATTGACTTGCCGACCGCAGCAGAAAACACCCCTGACCCGCGCCCCCTCACAGCAATGGCACAGACGTTACGAACAAATGTTCTATACTGTGCTAGTATCCCTTCGTACTGGCGCAACAAACAGGAATCCGCATGACCGACTACGAAACCAGCAACAACGTCTACGACTTCATCCGCGACTTCTTCGGCGAAAACGGCTATTCCCCCACCCTGCGTGAAATCGCGGTCGCCTGCTACATGAGCACCACGACCGTCGTGCGCTACCTAGACAAGCTCTGCGCCGACGGGCGCATTTCACGCGAGTTGCAGCGGCCGCGCAGCATCGCGCTGCTGGATGCGCAAGGCGAGCGTGAGTTCGCCAGCCCCACACGACACTGAACCGCGCAGCGCGGTCGGCCAAGCCTACGCGACAGCCACTGCCGAACCGCCTACAGCCGGATGGTGAGCCTGCCGGTCAGCGTAAAGGGGGCGGGCGTTGAACACAGTCCGCCCCCGGATTAACGCTGCCAGGCAACCATGCCTTTGGGATAATTTTGGAAACGTTTGGGATAAATTGGGATAACGCCATGACGGGTAAACGCTACCCTCCGCAGAAGCGCGACGCCGCCCTCAAATGCCTCGAGGCCCTCGGCGGCAGCGTCGCCCTCACCACCGAGATGACTGGCATCCCGCGCAGCTCACTGCAACGCTGGGCCCGCCAGCAACGCAAAAGCCGCCACCGCGCCAGACAGGCATTCGTCCGCGAAAAGCAAAGCGACGCAGTCGCAGCCGAAGCCAGGGTCAAACGCGCCGAATCGCGACTCGCCCAGGTCAGGCAAGAGCACGCGGCCCTGCTCGCCAGCGTGCCAGCTGCGCCAGTGACCGAACCGGCCAGCCCCCATGCCCGCCTCCAGCAACTCGCCATGGAGAACATGCTGCAGGAGGCCACGCGACTCTCGGAATCCCTCGGTGAGGCCATTGCCGACGCGCCGCTCGGCCAGCGCGCCACGGCCCTCAACCAGTTGCTGGACAAAATTCTCAAGGTGTTGGCGCTGCTGCCGCGGCAGGAGGAAGTGCTTGTACGCGTCGAATTCCACGATCCGAACGGTTCGACTCATAAAACCCCATTCTGGGCAAGAGCGGATTCTGAGGAGTGAAGCGCGCTTTCGCGTCGTCGCCTGCGGCCGCCGCTTCGGCAAGACCGAGCTGGGCAAGCTGGCGCTGCTGTGCCGTTTTCTGTCAGGCGCGCGCTGCTGGTGGCTGGCGCCCACCTTGAAAATGGCCGACCAGGTCTGGCGCGATTTGAAGCACACGCTGGCGCCGCTGACAGAGGCGCAGGTCAGCGAAACAGCGCGTCGCATCGACCTGCCTGGCGGCGGCCTGCTCGCCATCCGCAGCACTCATATCGCCGACAATCTGCGCGGCGCAGGCCTCGACTTCGCGGTGCTGGACGAGGCGGCCTTCATGGATAATCGGGTCTGGCCGCAAGTGCTGCGGCCGATGTTGCTGGAACGCCGCGGCAGCGCCCTCTTCCTCAGCAGCCCGAATGGCCACAACTGGTTCCGGCACTTGTATCAGCAGGGACTGGAGCCGGGGCAGCGGCGCTGGCAGGCCTTCCATTTCAGCTCGCGCGACAACCCGCTGGTGGACGCAGAGGAGCTGGCGGAGATCCGCGCGGGCACGCCGGAGCGCATCTTCCGCGCCGAATATGAGGCGGAATTCCTCGCGGGCGAAGGGGCGCTGTTTCAGAATTTGCGCGCGACAGCCACGGCGCCGCCAGACGCCCAACCGCAGCCACAACGCCAGTACGTGGCGGGCGTGGACTGGGGCCTCAGCCGCAGCTACACGGCCATCGTGGTGCTGGACGAGGCGCGCCGGGCGGTGGTGGCCTGGGATCGCTTTCGCGGCATGAGCTGGACGCGGCAACGGGCGCGCCTGCAGGCCATGCACGCGCGTTGGGGGCTGCGGCTGATCCGCGCCGAGAGCAACAGCATGGGTTCGCCCAACATCGAGGCCCTGCAGCAGGCCGGCCTGCCGCTGGTGAGCTTTCAGACCACCGCGACGAGCAAACGCGCGCTGATCGACGCCCTCGCGCTGGCCATCGAGCGCAAACAGATCGCGCTGCTGCCGGACGAGACGCTGCTGAACGAACTGGCGAGCTACAGGGCGCAGCTGCTGCCGGGCGGCGGCGTGCGTTACGGCGCGCCGCCGGGCCTGCATGACGACCTGGTCATGGCGCTGGCGCTGGCGTGGCACGCCCTGCAGCATGGCGGCAGGACGCTCGACTTCGCCTGAGCGCCGTGCCTGACAACGGGCGCCGGCCGGCGGCGCAGCGCTCACGGGTGACTGCGCCTGGGCCCGCGCCCTGCATGGCTGTCCGCGTCTGCACCATCGAAGCCAGGCGCGTGTGGACGGATGCGCGAGGCAGCCACCGGTTACAACAGCGCGGTTCTGCGCGGACGTTAACCCGGGCGCGGCATCTGTTATGCTGACATCAGAGCGGGACAGGAGCGCGCCATGAGCGACATGCAGGGCAAGGTGGTGCTCATCACCGGGGCGAGCAACGGCATCGGTCGCGCGGCCGCGCTGGCACTGGCGCGGACGGGCGCGACAGTGGCGCTGGCGGGTCGCGACGAAAAGCGGGTCAATGCGACCGTCGCCATGATCCGCGAGCAGAGCGACAACGACGAGCTGCGGGGGCTGCTGGCGGACCTGTCCACGCTGTCCGGCATGCGTCAGCTGGCCAACGAATTTCGCCGCCGCTACTCGCGCCTGGACGTACTGCTCAACAACGCCGGCGCTGCCTTTCACGAACGCGCGGAGACCGTGGACGGCATCGAGCGCACCTTCGCGCTCAACCACCTGGCCTACTACCAATTGTCGCGGCGGCTGCTGGACATGCTGCAGGCGAGCGCGCCGGCGCGCATCGTCAACGTGTCCTCGGATGCGCACCGGCAAGTGAAGACTTTTGATTTTGACAACATCGACGGGCGCAAGGCCTGGGGGCTGAGGGGCTTTACCCCTTACGCGCAATCCAAACTGGCCAACCTGCTCTTCACGCGCGAGCTGGCGCGGCGCGTGGCGGGCAGCGGCGTGACGGTCAACGCGCTGCATCCGGGCGTGGTCGCGACGGACATATTCCGCGATTCCGGCGGGCCGATCGGCTTCGTCTTCGGCACGCTGGGGCCGCTCTTCATGAAGAAGCCGGAACAGGGCGCCGACACCCTGGTGTGGCTGGCGACGGCGGCCGAGGTCGCGGAGGTGAGCGGCGGCTACTTCGTGAATCGCAAGCGGCGCGAGCCCTCGGCGGGGGCGCGCGATGACGACGCGGCGCAGCGTCTGTGGGCGCTGAGCGCCGAGTTGTGCGGGCTGTCGGTGGACTGAGGCCTGCTCCAACAGTCGCACCCGGCACGCTGTGGCCGTGTTTAATGCTAAACTTCCCCGACACGTCCGCCACAGTGACGAGGATGAACATGCGGACCTGCGAACAGACACATCCATGGATTAACTTCGAACTCGACCTGGGCAGGCTGGACGCGTCGATCTGGTCGCTGCTGCATCAGGCGCGGGCGCAATGCGCGCAAATCGCGGCCGCGACCCTGGGGCCGGCAACGGCGCAGGAGCTGCAACTGGTCTCCCTGGTCGCGGCCGTCCACGCGAGCGCGGCCATCGAAGGCAACCCGCTGCGCGAGGATCAGGTGCGGGCACAGTTGCAGGACAAACTCCTGTTGCCCCGGACGCAGCAGCATTACGGTCAGGAAGTGGCCAACATCGCCGCGGCGCTGGCAGAGTTGGCCTCGCCCGAATCGAGCGACGCGAGCGCCGGCCTCTGCGTAACGGACATCCTCTGCGCCAACGAAGGGCTGTTGCGGGGCCTGCCCCTGGATGCCGCTATAACGCCAGGGCAGTTGCGCGCGCCGGGGCAGCACGTGCGCGTGGGCCGCTACCGGGGCGCGCCGCCGGAAGACCTGGCCTACCTGCTGCAACGCCTCTGCGAATGGTTGAACACCGGCTTTCAGGCCGCCCACGCCGACGCGCGTCTGACCTGCGGCATCCTGCGGGCCATCCTCGCCCACCTCTACATCGCCTGGATTCATCCCTTTGGCGATGGCAACGGCCGCACGGCGCGTCTGCTGGAGATACGCCTGCTGCGCCAGGCCGGTCTGCCACAGTCGGCGGCGTATCTGCTGAGCCCCCATTACCACGGCACGCGGCCGGAGTACTACCGCCGCCTGGAGCGTTCCAGCCAGCGGGCTGACGGCCTGCCCGCCTTCCTGCGTTACGCCCTGCAGGGCCTGGTCGACGCCCTGGATGAGCAGCTCCGCGTCATCGAGCGCCTGTCCCCAAACGGCCCCCGCGGCTGGGACGAACGTGGCTTGCACCCAAAACGGGTTGAAATCGAGGTCGAGCACGCCAGACGTGTTGCCGCCGGCGCCTTCGAAAACTCCACCAGCCTGGCAGGCAGCATGGCCAGGCCAGGCGTGGAAATCAGTGACGAGGAGTTGAGGGCGACTCTGAGAGAAATCCGGACAGAATGGGAAGCGGAACTTGACGAACTCCTCGCAGACGATTGAGATACTTTACATCCTGGACACTGTGGCCATCGTCTCCCATCTGGAAGCACGAAAAAGCCTCGGCGGGGGCGCAGGATGATGATGCGGCGCAGCGCCTCTGGGCGCTGAGCGCGGAGTTGTGCGGGCTGTCGGTGGAGTGAAGTGGTAAGGGCAATACACGTGTAACATTGTATACTTGCTAACTAGGGTATCGTTCGTGTGTCTCACCTTGCTGCACAGGACACAATGTCATGCTGTTTCCTCAAACAGAGCGCGTCATTTACACAGACAATCCTCTGGAGCAGGTAATATGCCAACTGCGCTTTCCGCCGATTCTCAGAATTGAGGCGGAAACTCCTGCAGGGTTTCAGGAACGTATCCGGCGTGAATTTCCTCAATTTCAGGAAAAAGCTGAGTTTGCTGCGATACTGCCACCGGAACTTGTGCAACTTCTCAGTCAGGAAGTAATTCAATCGCTGAAGCCGAGCCAAAAAGTATATGAGTTTGCTACCAGCGATGGTTCTTTGGCTGTAAGATTGTCATCTGGTTTCGTCTCTTTGACTAGCAGTAGCTACGAACACTGGGAAGGATTTTACAGTGGGTTGCAGCTTGTTCTGAATGCGCTGAATGAAGAATATACACCAGCACACTTCACCAGGGTTGGTTTGCGCTATCGCAACCTGATCCAAAGGGATGGGTTGGGACTTCAGGGAGTTGAATGGCCAGAGCTTCTGAACGAGTTGCTGGTCAGGGAATTGTCAACGCCGGGTATAGGTGAAGCCATAGAGGACATTGCCTACCGAATATTGTTGAGGGTAGGCGCTGGCCCGGAGAGAGTGCATATTCAACACGGGTATGCAAAGCACCCTGAAACGAACCAGATCATTGGCTATGGCATAGACAGCGACTTCTTTGTCGAGGGAGAAACGAATGTCGCCGCTGCAATTGACCAACTCGTCGAATTTAACCGCCTTAACAGGCGTCTATTTCGCTGGTGCATCACCGACAGACTTCACGATGCCATGGGCCCTCAACCAGTGGAGTAGGTACGAAAGATTGGCCACTGACATGCATATGTCTGTCCCACATGCTACAGGACAGGCAGCATTTGGCTCTGTAAATGTTGGTACACATCACGTTTTGCCTCCACCAAGACATTGGTATACATCCAGGCAAATGGTGGCTGAGGCCACTCAAGCCAAAAGGAATAGGTCCGCTGTCACGCCCAACAAATCGCTCAGCCTGGCGAATCGCTACGCAAAGCCTGGCGTGAGCTACAGCGACGAAGAAATCCGGGCGACCATGAGAGAATTTCGGTCGCAGTGGGAAGAAGACCTTGACGAGCGCCTCGACCCAGGCCCCTGAACGCTACGTCATCGATACGGTTTCCCTGGTCCGTTTTCTGACAGAGTATGAAAAGCTCGGAATGCGGGCCAGGGAAGTTTTTGCCGCGGCGGAACAGGGGCGCGCCAAGTTAATCGTCTCGCCCATTCTGATTGCAGAACTTTGCTTTTGGAACAGGAAACACAAACATTTTGACGACATACAAATAGTTTACGATGATCTGGAAGCGAGATCATGGTTTCAGTTCGTGCCTCTGACCGTGGCAGAGATGCGAGAATTCATGAAGCTGGAATCTGTATCGGATATCCACGACCGCATCTATGCAGGGCACGCGCGCCAGATGGGCATCCCGTTGGTGACCGACGACATTAACATCACCGAGTCCGGCTACGTGACCATAATCTGGTAACCGGGCAGTCTGTCAGTCCCGCCCTTCCAAATTCAGGCGCCTCACCCCTGCAGCGGCACGATATTGGTGGCGGCGCCGTCGTTGGCCTGGGCGGCGGTGCGCGCGTACTTGGCCATCACGCCGCTGCTGTAGTGCGGCGGCGGCGCCTGCCATGCCGCGCGCCGCCGCGCCAGCTCGGCCTCGTCCAGCTCGACGTTGATGCTGCGCTGCGCCACGTCCACCGTCACGACGTCGCCCTCGCGCAGCAAGGCCAGCGGCCCGCCCAGCATGGCCTCCGGCGCGACGTGGCCGATCATCAGACCGCGCGTGCCGCCGCTGAAACGACCGTCGGTCACCATCATCACCTGCTGGCCGAGGCCCTGGCCCACCAGCGCCGCCGTGGTCTGCAGCATCTCGCGCATGCCCGGCCCGCCCACCGGCCCCTCGTAGCGGATGATGACCACGTCGCCGGCGACGATCTGCTGCTTCTCGATGGCCTCGTAGGCGTCTTCCTCGCTGTCGAAGACGCGCGCCGGACCGCGATGCTGCAGCGGCTCGATGCCCTTGAGCTTGACGGCGGCGCCGTCGGGGGCGAGGTTGCCGCGCAACACCACCAGGCCGCCGGTCTCCTTCAGCGGCGTTGCCAGCGGCAGGATCACGTCCTGGCCGGGCCGCTCCTGCGCCTGCGCCGCCTCCTCACCCAGCGTACTGCCGGTGACGGTGGGCGTGTCGCCGTCGATCAGGCCGCCGTCGATGAGGCGCTGCGCCAGCAGCCGCAAGCCGCCGGCGCGGTACATGTCCAGCGCGACGTACTTGCCGGTCGGGCGCATGTCGGCGATGACCGGCGTGCGCCGGCTGATTTCCTCAATGTCGTCGAGCGTGAACTCAATGCCGGCCTCGCGCGCGAAGGCCAGGGTGTGCAGGATGCTGTTGGTGCTGCCAACCGTGGAGGTTGAGGCGGCGATGCAGTTTTCGAGGCTGGTGCGCGTGACGAGTTTGTCCGGGCGCAGGTCCTCGGCCACCAGCCGCAGCACGATCTCGCCGGCCTGGCGCGCGACCTCGTCCTTCTGCGCATCGACGGCCGGGATGTCGGCGAAGCCCATGGGGCAGAGGCCGAGAATCTGCGAGAGGTTGGCCATGGTGTTGGCGGTGTACTGGCCGCCACAGGCGCCCGGCCCCGGGCAGGCGACGTCCTCGACCTGCTGCAGGCGCTCCGAAGAGATTTTGCCGGCGCTGTAGGCGCCGATGGCCTCGTAGACGCTGACGATGTCCTGCGGCTCGCCATCGAGCTCGCCCGGCAGAATCGTGCCGCCGTAGAGCACCAGGCCGGGGATGTTGAGGCGGATGAGGCCCATGATGGTGCCCGGGATGGTCTTGTCACAGGAACACAAGGCAACGATTCCGTCGAAGTAATTGGCGCGCGTAACCAGCTCGATTGAGTCGGCGATCATCTCGCGGCTGATGAGCGAGGCCTTCATGCCGGCCGTGCCCATGGTAATGCCGTCGTTGATGGTGATGGTGTTGAACTCCAGCGGCGTGCCGCCGGCAGCGCGGATGCCCTCCTTCACCTTGGTCGCCAGGCGGCGCAGGTGGATGTTGCAGGGGCCGACCTCGGTCCAGGTGTTGGCGATGGCGATCAGCGGCTTCTCCAGGTCCTCGTCGTTGAGGCCGGTGGCCTTGAACATGGCGCGGGCGCCGGCGCGGCTGACGCCGCCGACGAGCGTGCGGCTGTTGCGGTTCAGCGCGCGGCCATTGAGAGCGGACGAGTGGGCCATGGCTTGGCATCCCTTGTTTCATGGACGGACACAGGGCCGCCATTGTAGCGCAGGACGGGGCGGCGCTCACCTGGCGGATGAAGTTTGCCTGGGAGATGGGCGTCTGGAGGGTGAGGGGCGGCAGATTGGGGTGGGAGCCAGGCCGTTCTCAGCCGCGGATGGCGCCGCGCGTCAGGCCGGCGATGATCTGGCGCTGCATCAGCACTGAGTGATCCATGGTGATGAAGGGCGGGCTGAGCAGGACGAGTATATCAGGCGGGCTCCGGCGCGCGCATGTGGCGCAGGGGGGCGCGCGCATGGCCGGGCCAGATGCGCAGCATGCCGAAGAGGGTGCGCAGGATCAGCCAGAGCAGCAGCGCCAGCCAGACCAGCAGGAAGGCATTGGGCGCGTTGGTCTCAATCGTCAGCAGCAGCAGCGCGGCGGCGGCGGTGGCGACGAGCATGCCGTTGCGCAGCCAGGCGTAGTCGCCCGCGCCCCAATGGATGCCGTCGGTGACGAAGGCCAGCGCGGTCAGGGGCAGCGTGAGCACGGCGACCAGCCAGGCCGGCGTGAAGAACGCGGCCGCGTCGGGCGGGACGAAGAGCGCGCGCAGCAGCGGCGTGGCGGCCAGGGCCAGCAGGCTGAGCACGACGCCGGTCGCCAGGCTCTGCAGGATGGAGACGGCCGCCGCCTGGCGCGCCAGGCGCAGGCGCTGCGCGCCGAGGAAATAGCCGACCAGACTTTGCGCGCTGGTGCCGAAGGCATCCATCAGCCAGCCGCAGAACATCCACAGGGAGCGGAGGGCCTGGTGGGCGGCGCCGGCCTCGGGGCCGATCTGGTTGGCGACGCGCGTGGAGAGCAACAGGAAGAGCGTGAGCAGACCGCTGCGCACGACGAGGTCGCGCCCGGCCCGCAGCAACGTCAACACGTCAGCGCGGGCGAGGTGGAAGCACAGGCCGGGACGTACATACAGGCGGCGCAGCAGCCAGACCAGACCCAGGTATTGCGCGATGACGCTGGCCCAGGCGGCGCCGGCCACGCCCAGCGCCGGCAGCGGCCCCAGGCCGAAGATGAAGGGGATATCCAGCAGCGCGTTGAGCAGGTTGACGCCCAGCGCGATCCACAGGGGCGTGCGCATGTCCTGCAGCCCGCGCAGCGCGCCGAAGCCGACGAGAGTCAGCATGACGGCCGGCGCGCCCAGCAGGCGGATGCGGATGTAGGCGATGGCGGGCGCCGCTACGGCGGGCCCGGCGCCCAGCAGGCTGGTAAGGGTCTTGATGCCGGCCTGGCCGGCCAGCAGCAGCAACAAGCCGGCCAGCGCGGCCAGCAGCAGCCCCAGACTGGTGATCTGGCCGGCGCGGCGCAGCGAACCATGGCCGAGGGCGCGCGCAACCTCGGTATGCACGCTGACGCCGAGGAAATAGAAGACCCACAGCAAGAGCGACACGGCCGCGCCGCCCACGCCCAGCGCCGCCAGCGGGGCCGCGCCCAGACGCGCGACGAAGGCCGTGTCGACCATGGCCGTCAGCGGCTCGGCGATTTGCGAGAAGATCACCGGCAGGGTGAGCGTGAGCACCGTGCGCTGGGGCCGGCGCAGGAAGGGATGTTGCGCGACAGGGTTCACAGGCGGGCCGACAGTTGACAGTGGCGCGAGTTTTGAGCAGTATCGCTATTCTGTCAACAGAACAACTAATGCCAAGCAAGGGAGAACGCGCATGGCCCTGCCTCCTCGCAGTGACGTTGCAGCAGCAGAAACCTGGGACGCCGCGAGCGTCTTCGACTCCGCCCAGGCTTGGGAAAGCGAGCGTGCGGCGCTGGTCAAGGCGCTGGCGCGCATGGCGCCCTTCCCCGGCACGCTGGGCCAGGACGCGGCGCAGCTGGCCGCGTGGCTGGAATTGCAGGATGAACTGGGGCGGCGCATCGAGAAGCTTTATTTCTACGCCGCCATGTCGCAGGCGGTGGACACGGCCGACCAGGCGGCCGCCGCGATGGTCGGCCAGGCGGCCAGCCTGTACAGCCAGTTCATGGCGGCGGGCTCCTTCGCCGGGCCGGAGATCCTCGCGCTGGGCGAGGAAGCTGTGCAAGGCATGGTCGCGGCAGCGCCGGAGCTGCAGCGCCATGCGCACTGGTTCAGCGACCTCTTCCGCCAGGCCGCGCACGTGCGTTCGGGCGAGGTGGAGGAAGTGCTGGCGCTGGCCAGCGAACCCTTCGCGGCGATCGTCAACACCGGCCAGGTGCTGGCCAACGCCGACCTGCGTTTCGCGGAGGCGACGAACAGCCAGGGCGAGGCCGTGGAAGTGGCGCAGGGCACGCTGGACACCATCCTGGGCGAAAGCGACCGCGCCGCGCGGCGCACAGCCTGGGAAAGCTACGCCGACGGCCACCTGTCGCTAAAGCACACTTTCGCCAGCAACTTCAACGCCATCGTGCGGCGCGACGTCTTCAACGCCCGCGCGCGGCGCTACAACTCCTCGCTGGAGGCGGCGCTGTTCCCCAACAACATCGCGCCCGAGGTCTTCCACAACCTGATCGACACCTACCGGCGCCACATCCCGACCTGGCATCGCTACTGGGCGGTGCGGCGGCGCGCGTTGGGCGTGGAGACGCTGCAGCCTTACGACATCTGGGCGCCGATCGCCAGCGAGCAGCCGCAGGTACCCTTCGAGACGGCGGTCGACTGGATCTGTGAGGGCATGGCAGTGCTGGGCGCGGACTACGTGCGCGAGCTGCGCCGTGGCTGTCTGGAGCAACGCTGGGTGGACCGCGCGCTCAACCAGGGCAAGACCCAGGGCGCCTTTTCCTTTGGCGCCTACGACACGCACCCTTTCATCCTGATGAGCTACGACGACAGCCTTGGCGCGCTGAGCACGCTGGCGCACGAGCTGGGACACTCGATGCATTCGCTGCTGACGCGGCGGCACCAGCCCTTCCTCCACAGCGACTACAGCATGTTCGTGGCCGAGGTGGCCTCCAACCTCAACCAGGCGCTGGTGCGCGACCATCTCTTCCGCAGCCAGACGGACGCGCAGTTCCAGATCTGCATCATCGAGGAGGCGATGGACAACCTGCATCGCTACTTCTTCATCATGCCGACGCTGGCGCGCTTCGAGCTGGAGGCGCACGAACGCGCCGAGCGCGGCCAGGCGTTGACGGCGGACGACCTGAACGAGCTGATGGCGGACCTCTTCAGCGAGGGCTACGGGACGGAGATGCAGGTCGATCGCGAACGGGTCGGCAGCACCTGGGCGCAATTCCCGCACATGTACATGAACTTCTACGTGTTCCAGTACGCGACCGGCATCGCGGCGGCGCATGCGCTGTCGCGGCGGCTGCTGACGGGGGAGGCCGGCGCGGCCGAGGCTTATCTGGACTTCCTGAGCGCGGGCGCATCGCAGTATGCGGTGCCGGCGCTGCGCGCGGCGGGCGTGGACATGGCCGGCCCGGAAGCGGTGGAGACGACCTTCGGCATCCTGGCGGAGTATGTGGAGCGTCTGGATAGTCTGACGGGGTAGTGTGGCGGGCGCGGAATTAGGAGCAGGCTCGTCCGGTGTGGCGGGCCTGTTTTTCGTTCCGATGGTTGAACTAACCCTGTTTACACTGCCTAATTCCGCTCATATGTGCTATAATATCCGCGTTGTCCTGCGCTAACTGAGTATTGCGGCGGTCAACAACCTTGCTCCGGACCTTCACACATAGGACTGACCATGCGACAGGCTAGCGACGACTTTTTTGACAGCAAGGACTCTCACCCATGGTCCAGGGTCAAGGATCAAATCCTTGCATCGTACGTAACGGCGTACCTTGCCAAGATTTCCAGGAAACAAGCCGACATCATCCTCATCGATGCTTTCGCTGGACCCGGTGTCACTGAGGATGGAGAGCCAGGTTCACCGCTAATTATGTGCAAGGCAGCCGAGAAGTTCGCCAAAGGGCGATACAAAGCATACTTCGTTAACAAGGACGAAACCCACCACCAGAAATTGGAAGGGTTTCTTGACAAAAATGGCCTCGACAAGTCAGCGAAAGCAATTCACGGTGATGGATTGTCTGTTCTGAGTTACATCGCCCGAAGACTATACAGGCAATCCGTTCTTCTGTATATCGACCCGTTTGGTCTGGACTGTGAGTTTCACATTCTGGAACCTTTTCTCAACAGGTCAGAGAAATACAGCACTGAAATTCTGATAAATCTGCAGATGCCAATTGTTCACAGATTGGCTGCAAGAGAGGCGACAAAGCGAGGGACAGAAGTTTCCGACTTTCACAATAAGTGTCATGAGAATCTTACAAGGACGTTTGGAGGGGATTACTGGAAGGATGCCCTCTTTTCTGACGAAAATACAAGCGCTCGTGAGCAAATGCTTGTCGATGGATACCGAGACCGACTGGCAAGTACAGGTTACCTCACCTACACAGGTGCATGCCCTATACAGGAACGTCAGGGAGGTACGACGAAGTACTTCTTCTTGTTTGCATCCAGACATCCGGACGCCATGGTCATCTGCAACGATGCCATGTGCAAAGCTGTCAACGAGTATTTCAGTTCACAGGTAGAAATGCCCCTTTTCGACGGTTTTACATGGAAAGATTGGCGCGACACGAAGGAACTTGAAAGTGTGGTGGTTCAGTACGTAGAAACTTTCCCTAGCCGCACACGAAAGGATTTGTGGCCACACATCATTCAGGACCATTTCATGCGTTTCACAGAATCGGAATACAAGAAATCGGTTACTGCTCTGGTCAACTCTGAAAGAATAAATTGCACTACTCCACCAAAAAGCAAACTCAGGCCATCAAGTCGTCTTAATGACAATTGCGTGCTTATGCCACGTAGTTAGATCTTGTATTGTTGCGGAAACTCCGCCCGCCACTCGGGCCAGTCCAGATTGCCCTTGAAGAACACCGGGATGCCCTGCGCGTCCAGCAGTTCCAGCAGAGAAGCTGTCCAGGCGGGCTCCGGCTGAAAGAGGCGGCGACCGTTCGACGCGGCGCCGATGATGGCCCACTCAAAGGGCAACCGCTCCTGTTCGTCCAACCAGCGCTCGAAGACCGGCGCGGCGTCAAACCACAGCGGCTCGATGCTCAGGAAGCGCACGCTGGCCTGGATCTGTTCCATATGGCGCAGGTAGGCGGCCAGCGCGCGCGCCGCGCCCGTCGCGCTCATCTGGTGCCCAGCCGGTAGACTGACGCCCACCCACACGTTGGGCGGAAAGTCGAATTCCGGCAGGTGCAGCGGATATTTGCTGAGCGTCTGGAAAACGTGCCAGTGCGCGTCAGCCATCACCTCCAGTACCTGGTCGATCTGCTCGCGCGGCACCCAGTGGCCGAAGAGGTCGGCCATGCTGCCGACGAAAATGCCGGCGGAGTCCTTCAGGCGCAGCGGATCGCGCAGCGCGTGTGGACGCCAGTAATGGTGCTCAAAGCCATGCACGTAGGAGTTGCGGGCGATGCGCTCGGCGACGGTTTTGGCGTAGCACTCGGTAACCGAGCCGTCGGGCATCTGCCAGGTGCAGCCGTGCAGACAGCCGCCGGTTGGATTCCAGGTGTAGCCAGGTAGCACACTGCCGTCAGCACGGCGAATGCGCGTCCACTCGATGCCCTTCGGCGCTTTCTGTCGGTTCATTGTTTCACCAAGTGTTGTTTAGCGCATATGTTCTAACCTATGTTAGCATATGCTAGCATATGTCAACAATTGGTGCTACGCGCATATGAAGTCTCGCCTCAGTCGCCGCGGGCCCAGGCTGCGGCCAGCTGCGTGAAGTCCTGCATCAGCGCGCGGGTGTGCGAGCCGGGCCTGCCCTGGCCGATGCGCGTCTCATCCACCTGGCAGACGGGGCAGACTTCCTTACTCGACGAGGTGATGAAAACCTCATCCGCGCGCAGCAGCTCGGCCAGCGGCAGGACGCGCTGCTCCACCGGCATGCGGTCGGCGGCCAGTTCCAGCACGGCCTGACGCGTGACGCCGGGCAGGATCTCCGTTGCGGGCGTGACCAGGCGATCGGCGAAGACGGCGAAAAGGTTGGTGGTGGTGCCCTCGAGGGTGTGGCCCGCGCGGTTGACGTAGATGGCCTCCACGGCGCCGGCCTGGCGGGCGCGACGCAGGGCGACGATGGCCGGCACGTAGTTGATGGTCTTGGCTTCCGGCAGGTAGCGCTCCTGCCGGTCCGTGATGATTTTGATGCCCTCGCGGTAACGGGCGGCGGGCTGCGCGGCGAAGGGCGTTACCAGCATCAGCAGACGCGCGGGGCCGGCGGGCGTGATGTCGTCGGGGCTGCTGCCGCCGGTGACCACGATGCGCAGTCTGGCGTCCGCGCCGTTGCCAGGATAGCCGTTGCGCGCCAGGGTCTCGAGCGCGATGTCGCGGATGCGGTCCATGCTGTGCGGCAACTCCAGCAGAATCAGCTCTGCCGAGCGTTGCAGACGCTTGAGGTGGTCGTCGAGGCGAAAGGGACGGCCGCCGTAGCTGCGCGTGAAGTCGAAAATGCCGTAGCCGCGCAGCACGGCGAGGTCGTCTGCCGGCACCTGCGCCGCGTCGCTGTCCACAAATTCGCCATCCACATAAAAGATGTTGCCCATGCGCGCATCCTCGCCCAATTGCCGCTGCATTGTAGCGCAAGCGCTGGCCTTCAGTCCGGCAACCCTTTACAGGATGTCCGCCTGCGCCTGGCGGCGTCAGGCTACCACAGCGTCCAGCGCAGGTCGGGCGTCAGCGCCTGTAATTTGGCCTGCACGCGCGCCACTTCCGGCGCGTCCGCGCGGTCGGCGATGAGCACGCGCAACTCGCGCCGGTCGGGCGCGGCCTCGTGCGCGGCAGTGGCGACTTTCACCTTGTAGCCCAGCTGGCCGGCATGGGTGGCAGCCCGCAGCCGCTGCCAGAGCGCGTCAACGTCGGCGACGCCGGTCTCGGCGCGCAGCGCGACACTGCGCGGAGTCGGGCCGGGCCGGGCGCCGGACGGCGCTTTCGCCTCCAGCCAGTAGGCGCCACTGATCTCCGAGGGACGCGCCTGGTCATCGTGGGCCATGCGCGCCCGCTGCACCAGTTGAATTAAGTCGAGATCGGGGGGATCGCTCATAGCAACAGTCCAGGCTAGTCAGCCACGCTTCCCGGCCACTGTCGGCCGGGAAGGCACATCTGTCAACGGTCAGTCAAGGGAAAGGACGGTACCATGCTGGACAACCTTCGCAAGCGCTTTACAGGGCGGCAGAAGCTGCGGCCGACGATGCAGTTGCAGCCGCTGGCGCGCCACCACGCAGGGCTATGGCCCGAACATGGCGACGAGGCGGCGCGCGCCCGCGTGTATCAGCAGTCGCCCTGGGTCTACATCGCCATCAACCGCATCGCCGAGGCGGCCGCGCTGGTGCCCTTGCAGGTGCTGCGCCTGCAGGGCGAGCGGCGGCTGGCGGTGGAGCGGCATCCGCTGGAGCGGCTGCTGGACGCGCCCAACCCGCAGCACAGCCGCTTCGCCCTGATGGAACAGACGGTGGGCATGCTGGAACTGACCGGCAACGCCTACTGGCTGCTGAGCGGCGCGGGCGCTGCACCGACGCAGATCTGGCCGCTGCGCCCGGACCGGGTCAGCATCGTGCCGGACGCGGCCGGCCACGTGCGCGGCTACATCTACGAGATCGACGGGCAGCGCATCCCGCTGGAGGCCACGGAGGTGCTGCACTTCCGCCGCTGGCACCCATCCAACGACTACTACGGCCTGTCTGCGCTGGAGGCCGGACGTCTGACCATCCGCAGCGACCACGCCATGGCGCAATGGAACCACAATGCTTTCGGCCAGGACAACGGCGTGCCGGCGGGCATCGTCAGCATTCGCGACTTCGTCAGCGACGCGGACTACGAGCGCATCAAGCGCGAATGGCGCCAGAGCTACGGCGGGCCGCAGCGGCGCACGGCTTTCCTGCGCGGCGGCGGCATCAGCTGGCAGAACATCGGCCTGAGCCACAACGAACTCGACTTCCTGAAGGGGCGCGAGGCGCATCGCAACGAAATCCTCAACCTCTTCGGCATTCCCGTGGGCCTGGTCAGCGAAAACGCGACCGAGGCCAACGCGCGCGTGGCTGAGCGGCTCTTCATCGAGCGCACACTGTGGCCGCGGCTGGTGCGCATCGCCAGTGTGATCACGCAGGACCTGCTGCCCTTCTGGCCGGGCGAGCACGTGGCGCAGTTCGAGGACATCCGTCCCACGGACAGCCGCGCGCGCCTGGAGGAGATTCGCACTGCCGCGCCCGTGCTGAGCATCAACGAAGTGCGCGAGCGTTACTACCAGCTGCCGCCGGCCCCCTGGGGCGCGCTGCCGGCGGGCATGGCCGCGCCAGCGCTGGAGCAAGACGTCCGGGCGGAACCCGATGCAACGCGGGCGGCCCTGCAGGAACTGGGGCGCTGGGAGCGTTTCACCTTGCGGCGTCAGGGTGTGGAGGGCCATACAAAAGCGGAGCGCGCCTTCGAAATCCGCGCGCTGCCGGATGAGCTGGCCTTCGAGGTGGCGGCGCAGTTGCAGGCAACAGGCACTGGCGCGGGCGCATGCGCGGAAGCCGACAACGCTGTGCGCTCGATCTTCCGCGAGGCGCGCGCGCTGCTGCGCGAGGACTAGTCGGCGCGTCCGGGACGGAGCTCCCCCAGCAAGACATCGTGAAGATGGCCGTTGCTGGCCAGGAGCTCCGCGCCCGTCAGACCTTCTTCGCAGCCGCTGTAGTCACTTACGCGACCGCCGGCCTCACGAACCAGCAATATCCCCGCGAGACAGTCCCAGGGGTTCAGTCCGCGCTCGAAATAGCCGTCAAGCCGGCCGCAGGCCACCCAGGCCAGCTCCAGCGCCGATGAGCCCAGGAATCGCAGTCCCCGTGTCCGCGGCAGCAAACGCAGAATCGGGGCGTTACGCGCCGCCCCATGGACGGGATGCCGCGAATAGCCGCAGGACAGTATCGCGTTCTGCAGCGAGTCCCTTGCTGACACCTGCACCGGCTCGCCGTTGCGAGTCGTCCCGCCGCCGCGGCGGGCGCTGTACAACTCGCGGGCAACCGGGTTGAGTACCAGCCCCAGCAGTGGCCTCAGCTCACGGTCACACAAGGCCATGCTGATCGAGAAGAAAGGCAGGTCGCTGGCGTAGTTGCTGGTGCCATCGATGGGGTCAATGTACCAGTGCCAGTCAGCGCTGGCGGGCGCGCCGGCGTCGCCGCCTTCTTCGCCAACGACATGATGCTGCGGGAAGGCCGCGGCCAGCGCCGCAACGAGGAAGGCCTCGACGTCCCGGTCATCTTCCGTGACGATGTCATACACGGAGGACTTGCTGGCTTCCTGATGCGGCCGGCCGAAGCGTTGCAGCACCATGGCGCCGGCTTGCCGGATGATATCGCTGGCGATGGCCTGTACGGCTTCTGGTTGCACCTGTGCTCCTCCTGGATGCGCGCGCCATTGCAAGGGATGCGCCATGCGCGCAGCGGCATCGCATTGTTGCGTCAACGCGGCTGCTGCGCCAGAGTCAGGGCAGAAATCAGGAAGAAATGGAGATTGTCATGATTGTGCATTCACGTTCAAGGGTTGCGGGACGGACGCTGGGTCTCGTGTTGTTGCTGACGCTCTGCCTGGTCGCGACCCCACTGACGGCGCAGGACAGCGTCGCCGACGCCGCGGCCGCGCTGGCCGCTTCGATGGCGGACTACAAGGTCAGCGAGAGCGACGTCAGCATCGAAAACGAGGGGCAGACGATCGTCGGCACGCTGGCCATGCCGGTTGGCGAGGGCCCCTTCCCCGTTGTCCTGCTGCTGCACGGCTTCACCGGGACGCGCCATGAACTGCCGGTGCTGGGCACGGAAGACACGATGTTCAGCCGCAGCGCGCGCTGGCTGGGCGAGCGCGGCTTTGCCAGCCTGCGCATCGATTTCCGCGGCTCGGGCGAGAGCGATGGCGCCTGGGAAGACACGACCTTCAGCGGCCAGATTGCGGACGCCATTGCGGCCATCGACTATCTGGGCGGCATGGAGGACATCGACAGCGCGGGCATCAGCGTGCTCGGCCTGAGCCAGGGCGGGCTGGTTGCTGCGGCGACGGCGGGGCGCGACGCGCGCGTCAGCAGCCTCGTGTTGTGGTCGGCGGTGTCCAGCCCGCCCACGAGTTACGGCATCCTGCTGGGCCATGACACGCTGCTGAGCGGCGCGGCGGCGGGTGACGAGGTGACGACCATCATGCTGCCCTGGGGCGTCGAGACGGCGCTGCGCGGGCCCTTCTTCGAGGACGTATTCCTGGTGGACCCGGTGGCCGAAATCGCCGGCTACGGCGGGCCGCTGATGGTGATCGTGGGCGAGCGCGACACGACGGTGACGCCGCAGCCGCAGGCCGGCCAGGTGTTCCTCGACTATCACGAGGGCGCGGAAGAACTGGTCGTGCTGGACGGCGACCACGTCTTCGACGTGCTATCGGAACGGCCGGAGATTATTGACGAGGCGCTGACCTGGAGCCTGGCCTGGTTGCAGGCGGGCTGAGCCGGGCAGCGTAACTGCAAGAAGCTGCAGGCCCCTTTCCCCGCGCGGGAGGGGGCCTGTTTCACGACTCGCCGAAGACGGCACACGTGAAACGAACATACTGAAGATCTGTGCCAGGCTGGCCCTGTAGCAGCGCCCCCGGGCCAGGCCTCTGTGCCTCTACAGTGACAACGGTTGCGGCGACGCGCGGTCGCGCCCCCGGGCGAACGACGGCGCCGGCCCGCAGCTCGCATGACCCCCGCCCCTGCACCATGCCTGACAGCCGCGTGCGGAGGGATTGAGGAAAGGTCGCATTTCATTCCTGACAAGGCGAGGCCCACAAGGAGAAGACAATGCAGCAAGGGCTGAAGACCCTGGACAGCGCCGGACGCGTCGGCGGCTATCTGGTGGTGTGGGGCAACCCCGGCGAACGCGATCTGCAGGGCGAGTATTTTACGCCGGAGACGGAGCTGGGCCTGAGCTGGTATCCGCAGCGCCCGGTGCTCTATCAGCACGGGCTGGACGGCGCGCTCAAGGCGGCGGTGATCGGCAGCATGGACACGCTGGTAAAAGACGAGACCGGCGTGTGGGCCGAGGCACAGCTGGACCTGCGCCAGCGCTGGGCGCAGGCGGTACAGCGCCTGATCGAGAAGGGCGTGCTGGGCTGGTCTTCGGGCAGCCTGGCGCACCTGGTCGAGGTGGCCGACGACGGGCAGATCCGGCGCTGGCCGATCGTCGAGGGCAGTCTGACGCCGACGCCGGCCCAGCCGCGCCGCAGCGACGCCCGCAGCATCAAGAGCGCCTGGGAGGCGCTGGGGCTGGACAGTACGCTGCTGGAGGCTCCCGCGCAGCAACCCGCAGCGCACTCATTCACAGAAGAACAGGGAGAGAACATGCCAAACGAAAACGAGAGTACGGCAGTCGCGCGCAGGCGTTTGCCGCTGGCCAGCGCCGACGACGCGCTGAAGACGGCGCGAGTCAGCAGCCCTTACGACGCGCTCAACGCCACGGACATGCTGCACGGCTACATGCTGCTTAGCGCGACGCGCCAGTTCCGCGGCGTCAGCGAGCGCTTCGGCAACGCGCTGGCGCACAAGGTGCGTGGCGAGGGGCTGAGCGCGACCAAGGCCGACGAGCTCAGCCACAGCACACAGGCGGGCTTCGGCGACGAGTGGGTACCGGAAATGTGGAGCGGGCAGATCTGGCAGCGGGCGCGCCAGGAGAACAGTATCCTGCCGCTCTTCCAGGCGGTTGAGATGCCCTCCAACCCCTTCGAGCTGCCGACCGAGGGCACAGACCCGAGCGTCTACTTCGTGCCCGAGACGAGCGACGAGGCCCAGCTGAGCCTGGGCAGCGGCAACGCCATCCCGGAGAGCAAGATCGGCACGGGCAAGGTGCAGCTGGACGCGAAGAAGCTGGCGCTGCGCGTCGGCTTCAGCTCGGAGCTGGTGGAGGACAGCGTAGTGCCGGTGCTGGCCATCTATCGCGAGCAGGCCATGCGCGCCATCACCGACAGCATCGACCACGTGCTGCTCAACGGCGACACGGCCGGCAACACCAACATCAACAGCAGCGGCCGCGCGCCGGACGCCAACAGCCGCAGCAAGGCCTTCAACGGCCTGCGCAAGCTGGCGCTGGTGAGCAACAACGCGGGCCGCGTGAACGCCAACGGCGGGCCGACGCTGGCGCTTTTGCGCTCGGTACGCTTCAAGCTGGCGGCGCGTTATGCAGCGCGGCCGTCGGAGCTGGCGTGGATCGTCGATGGCGGCAGCTATGCCAAACTGCTGGGGCTGAGCGAGTTTCTGACGATGGAGAAGGCCGGCCCGCTGGCCACGGCGCGCAGCGGCCAGATCGGCATCATGGACGGCGCGCCGGTGATCGTCAGCGCGGAAATGCCGCTGAGTGACGGCGCCGCCGGCAAGGTCAACGGCACGACCGCGACCAGCAACACGAAGGGCACGGCGCTCTGCGTCGCCCGGCCGGGCTGGTTTGTGGGCTACCGCCGGCGCATCGCGGTCAGTCTGGACTATCTGCCCTACTACGACAGCTACCAGTTGACGGCGACGGTGCGCCTGGCCTTCGTGAGTTTTGATACGGACGTGGCGGCCGCGCTGACCAACATCACGGTCTGACGCGGAAGTGATTGCGCCGGGGGCGTGCCGTGCGCGTCCCCGGCGCGCGTGAAGTCAGGCGTCCGGCGCGTACTGCGCGATCAGTTCGCTGGCGAGGGCACAGAGAGCCGGAGTTTCAGGATGTGCCACGTTCAGGCGACGGGTGATCTGCTCGGCGGTGATGCCAACGAAGCGCTGCTCGTCGTCGAGCGTATAGCGCAGCAACACGCCGGGGGCTTCATCAAGTTCATCGTAGAAGGAGGCGACGAAGTCCTGACACAACCTGATATAGAGCGTGTCCTGCAGATCGCTGTAGTCCCAGGTGACGTTCGGATTGCCATTGAGGATTTGGGGTTGCATCAGCGGGGCCCTTTCATCGAGTCAGGAAGGCTGTACTGATGTAGCCCTTCAGACCTTCCTGCTCTTCCACATACTTTACCACGACCCTGACTCGCAGGGGCAGATTCTTCGTAGTGATACTCCGACTGGCAGGCACACGCGAATAATATCTCATCACACCAGCTTTCCTGCTGTCAGTCTCGCGGGCGACGGGTCTGGTTACAGCAAGCACGATCAGGTCGCGAAAATCATTCATCTCGGGATGTCTGCGGAGAACATGGCGCCATTCATCGCGACCCAGGTACACGGGAACACCCTCGGGGTCAATACCGATGGGCAAGGTGTCGCCGGACGGAATTGAAGTGAGGCGTTGCCAGAAGTCGGTCATGCGGGCGGCGGCGCTCTGGCTGAAAGGAATGGCGGCGAAGGGCGCCAGAGTAGCGCATCAGCGCTCGCTGATGCCATCAGAGAATAAATGTGAAGGACGGGAGCCGCGCCGCTCACTCCTCCGGCGCGTGTGAAGTCAGGCGTCCGGCGCGTACTGCGCGATGAGTTCGCTGGCCAGGGCGCGGAGGGCTTCGTCGTCGGGCATGCCGGTACCGAAGCGACGTGGGATATGTTCAACCATGAACCCGACGATGCGTTCGTTTTCCTTCGGGTCGCGGCGCACGATGACGTCGGGCTGGTCGTCGGCAGTGACGTAGTCAGTAAGGCCAATGGGGTGCCTGAGATTGATGTACAAGATTTCCGAGAAGGGTTCGTAGCTCCAGGTGACCCCGGGGTCGCCGTCGAGCCTGTGCGACGCCTTGTACTGGTGGCGTGAAATCTCGTCAGCACCCATCTGCCCGTACTGAGCGACGAGTTCTTCGGCGAGCCGGCGCATGGCGTCGGGATCTGGCGCCCTCGTGCCGAGGCGGGGCGAGGCCGGCTTCAGGGAAATGCCGAGACAACGACGGTCCCATTCATTGACGCGCAGGAATACGTCGGGGTTGTCGCTGAGACTGACCCAGGTGATGAAGCCGGAATTGTTCCTGCACTCATCCAGCAGGATGTGCAGGACGTCCTCAGTGGAGTCGTGTTCGAAGGTGAATTGCAGGTTGCGGAGGATGGGTTGCGGTGGCATCAGCGTTTCTCGCAGGTGTGGCGTGGATGCGGCGAAGAACGCTACCTTATCGCATCAGCGCTCGCTGTTGCCATCATTGAAGACGCCGGTGGGATGGCAGCCGCGCCCGGCTGCACGTGCCTCTGCCTCCAGCGCGCGGAAGTGGTCGGCGAAACGCGTATTCGGCTCCCAAACGAAATTTTCGGCAAAGCCGTCGCGCACCAAAACTTCATTGACGAAGGTGTCGCCCACGTAAATGTAGCGCAGCAGACGACCGTAGCGGTCGACATCCTCGGTATCGCGCACCAGCGTCACCCTGCGCCCCCCGACCAAACGCCGGTTGGCGGCCGTCGCCGCGTCCGAGCAGGGTTCGTCGCGCTCCGGCGTGTTGATGCCGACGTAGCGCACCCGGCGATTCCGGCCCTCGATTGCCACCACGACAGTGTCGCCATCAATGACGCGCAGGACGCGCGCCTCCTCACCGACGGGCGCAGTCGGCGTCGGCGGCGCGGGAGCGGGCTGTTGCTCCACGCCGGCGAAGAGCAGCGCAAGCAGCAGGAGAAGAATCACAATCACGCCCCTTCAAGACTCTCATGGCGCAGGAAGTCGAAATCGGCGCCGAGGGCGACAGCGCAGGTACAGGTTGTCTGACGTTGGCCGCTCAGGTTTGGTCCGGCGTCTGGTCAGGAGGCGCGAACTGTGCGACGAGGCGTTCGGCGAGGGCGCCCAACTGCGCGTCAGTGGGCCGCCCGGAATTCAGGCGACGGCTAACCCACTCGGCGCTGATGCCGGCCAGGCGCGCGTCGGGGAACTCAAGGGCGCGCGCGATGCCCTCCTGCCCCTCAACTTCCTCGTACACGAGATTGCGGGCGTCAGGCTCAAGGTAGATATCCAGAATGTCCTGGAAGTCACTGTATTCCCAGGTGGCATTCCGTCTGCCGTTGAGCGTTCCCCGCATGGTATTGATTTCAGGATACATCAGCGCAACTCCCTTGCGCGCGCTGCCCGGGCCGTACTGACCAGGCCGGTGCGCGCGCCATCCCGAATGGATGGATACACATACTTTACCACGACCTTTAGCCAGAGTCCCGAAACCGCGCCGAAGCCATCTGCGGGTATCCTCGCGTAGTAACGGATGGCCCTCCCGTGCTCGTGCTCTGTCACATCCGGAGTCTCAATTGCGCGAATCAGCAGATGCCGCAACCCCGCCATGTAAGCGCGCCTTGCCAGAATATGACGCTCCCATACCCTGCGGGACAGGAAGACCGGGCAATTGTCCGGGTCAACAGCAATCTGTACGGGCAGATCAAGTTGGGCAGTAGCGATACGTTGCCACAGACTGTCGCGCCCGGACGCCCGCATCACGCCCCCTGCAGACTCTCATGGCGCAGGAAGTCGAAGTCGGCGCCGAGCGGGGCCTGCTGCACGGAGCGCTGGTAGAGGCGTTCGTAGCCGCGGAGGGCGGCCGGAGGTTGCGGCCGCGCTGACTCGCCGCGGCGCGCCAGCTCGCGTTCATCGACGAGCAGGTCAAGCCGCCGGCGGTCGGCATCCAGGCGCACGCGGTCGCCGCTGCGCACCAGGCCCAGCGGCCCGCCGACTGCGGCCTCCGGCGCGACGTGCAGCACGATGGTGCCGAAAGCGGTGCCGCTCATGCGCGCGTCCGAGATGCGCAACATATCGCGCTGACCGGTCAGCTTGCGCGGGATGGGCAGGTAGCCGGCCTCGGGCATGCCGGGGCCGCCGATGGGGCCGGCGTTCTGCAGGATGAGGCAATCGTCCGGGCGGACGTCGAGATCGGGGGAATCGATGCGCGCGGCCAGGTCGGCCAGCGAGTCGAAGACGACGGCGCGGGCCTCCGTCTGCAGCAGCGCGGGACTGGCGGCGGAACGTTTGAGCACCGCGCCGTCGGGCGCCAGACTGCCGCGCAGAGCGATCAGCGCGCCCTGCTCCTGAAAGGGCTCGTGCAGCGGGCGGATGACGTCCTGCCAGTCCGGCCAGACAAAGGGTTCAGCCAGCTGCTCGCCGAGGGTCGCGCCGCTCACCGTCAACACGTCGAGCTGCAGCTGCTCGCGCAGGGCCTGCATGACGACCGGCATGCCGCCGGCGCGATAGAAATCTTCCATGTAGGCCGCGCCCGAGGGCTTGAGGCCGACAAGCACGGGCGTGCGCTCGCCGATGTCGTCGAGGCGCTCCAGCTCGAGATGAATGCCGAGACGGCCGGCGATGGCGGTCAGATGGATGACGGCGTTGGTGGAGCCGCCGATGGCCTGCAGGACGCGCAGGGCGTTGTCGAAGGCCGCGTCGTTCATGATGCGCGCGGGAGTCAGGCGGCTGTGCGCGAGAGCCACGGCCTGGACCCCGCTGCGCTCGCCGTGGCGCTGGCGTTCCGAGTGCACGGCGGGGATGGCCGCGCCGCCCGGCAGCATCATGCCGAGGGCCTCGCTGAGGCAGGCCATGGTGCTGGCGGTGCCCATCACGCCGCAGGTGCCGGGGGTGGGCGCCAGCTGCCCCTCGAGACGGTCGATGGTCGCGCGCTCCAGCTCGCCGCGGCGGAAGGCGGCCCAGAAGCGGCGGCAATCGGTGCAGGCGCCGATGCGCTCGCCCTCGTGGCTGCCGGTGAGCATGGGACCGGCGGCCAGCACGATGGCGGGGATGTCCGCGCTGGCGGCGCCCATCAGCAGGGCCGGCAGGGTCTTGTCACAGCCGCCCATGAGCACGACGGCGTCCAGCGGCTGGGCGCGCAACATGGCCTCGACGTCGAGCGCCATCAGGTTGCGCAGGAACATGCTGGTGGGGCTGAGGAAGATCTCGCCGAGGGAGATGACCGGGAACTCCAGCGGCAACCCGCCGGCCTGCCACACGCCGCGCTTGACAGCCTCCGCCAGTTCGCGCAGGCCGCGGTGACAGTTGTTCAGTTCGCTCCAGGTGTTGAGGATGCCGATGACGGGCTTGCCCAGCGCCTGCGGCGTGTAACCCATGGCGCTGGCGAAGGAACGCCGCAGAAACTGCGTGAACTCGCGGTCGCCGTATTCAGTCAGCCCGCCCGTCAGGCCCGGCGGGCGCTCCCCGGACGCGCCCACCTCAGAACGCGAGCGAGACAAAGCGCGTTTCCAGGTATTCCTGCAGGCCTTCCTGACCGCCCTCGCGACCGAAGCCGCTCTGCTTGACGCCGCCGAAGGGCGCCTGGGCGACGGCCGGCACCAAATCGTTGACGCCGACGACGCCGAACTCCAGGCCCTCGGCGACGCGCACGGCGGTGCCCAGGTCGCTGGTGATCGCGTAGCCCGCCAGGCCGTAGGGCGTGCCGTTGGCCTGCTCCAGGGCCTCGTCCAGCGAGCTGAAGGACATGACCGGCATGACCGGGCCGAAGACCTCCTCGCAACTCAGGCGCATGTCGGGCGTGACGCCGGTGAGGATGGTGGGCTGGTAGAACCAGCCCTGCTCCATGTCCGCCGGACGGCAGGCACCGGTGACGACCTTCGCGCCGCGGCTGACGGCATCCTGCACAAAGCCCTCCACCTTGTCGCGGCCGGCTTCGGTGACCATTGGGCCGACGGTCACGCCCTCATCCAGGCCGTCGCCAATGACGAGGCGTTCGGCGGCGGCCTTGCTGGCCTCGAGGAAGTCCTCGTAGGCCGGCTGCTCGACGTAGAAGCGCGAGGGCGAGATGCAGACCTGGCCGTTGTTGCGGAACTTGGCCGTGACCGAGGATTCGGCGGCGGCCTCGACGTCGCTGTCGGCGAAGACCAGCACGGGCGCGCTGCCGCCCAGCTCGAGCGAGAGGCGCTTGAAGTGCGGGGCGGCGTCGCGCATCAGGATGCGACCCACGCGCTGCGAGCCGGTGAAGCTGATCTTGTCGACGTCGGGGCTGCCGGTGAAGGCCGCGCCCATGCCGGCGGGGTCGCCGTTGACGAGGTTGAGCGCGCCCGGCGGCAGCCCGGCCTCGATCAGCAGACCGGCCAGCAGCATCGAGCAGAGCGGCGTCAGTTCGCTGGGCCGGCCGACGATGGTGCAGCCGGCGGCCAGGCCGGCGGACCACTTGCGCGCGGGCAGGATGCCGGGGAAGTTCCAGGCGGTGATGGTGGCGGCCACGCCGACGGGGCGCACGATGGTCATCAGGCGCTTGTTCGCCACGTGGGAGGGGATGAGGCGGCCGTAGGCGCGCTTGCCCTCCTCGGCGTACCAGTCGAAGACGTCGGCGGCCGAGCCCCACTCGCCCATGGCTTCGGCGAGGGGTTTGCCGCACTCCTGCGTCATGGCGCGCGCCAGTTCTGCAATGCGCTCGCGGATGAGCTCGCCGGTGCGGCGCAGCACCGCGCCGCGCTCCCAGGCGCTGGCTTCGCGCCAGGCGGGCAGGGCGCATTGCGCCGCCGCAATGGCGGGCGCGACGTCGGCGGCGCTGCCGAAGGGCACGTCGGCGACGACCTCGCCGGTGGCCGGGTTCATCACCGGGCAGGTATTGCCGTCCTGGGCATCGACCCACTGGCCGTCAATCAGCATTTGGTAGTGCATGGGGCTTCTCTCCTCATAATGCCGCTAATGCCGCCAAAGCCGGGCCCGCCCTCACGCGAGGGTCACCGGCTGCCCGCTGCGGGCGGATTGCTGGGCGGCGAGCGCGAATCGTAGCACTTCGCAGCCCTGCGAGCCGCTCAGCACGGGCGGCTCGCCCGCGTGCAACGCATCGATGAAGTGGCGCGTGGACAGGATGAAACTCTGCTCCCAGCCGACGGCCATGTCCGAAAAGCTGCGCGTCTGACGGTCGCGATAGAGGATCACGGGCGGCCGGTCGAAGAGCTTGCCGTGGCCGCGCGTGATCTCGATGACGCCGCGCGTGCCGGTAATCTCGACACGATCGTCCTGGGCATAGTAACGCGACCAGATCTCCATGTCGCGCGAGTAGACGACTTCGAGCGAACCGAAGCGGCCGCCGGGGAACTTCCAGGAGATGATGGCGGGCGCGTCGAGCAGGTAGCCAGGCTCGCGTTCGGTCTCGCCGATCCAGGCGTGCACGGCCTCCGCCTGGCCCATGAAGTGCCAGCCGAGGGCGAACTTGTGATGGCCGTCATCGAAGACCAGCGGGCCGCCGCCGCATTGCTCGGGCGTGAAGCGCCAGGCCTCCGCCGCGGTCGGAATGGGCCAGGAATCCGGGCTGGTGGCCGAATTGCTCTTGATGCGAATGGTGAGCGGATCGCCGATTTCGCCGGCATCAATGAGCGCTTTGGCGCGCATGACCGGCGGGTAGAAGATAAAGTTTTCGAAGACCTTGAAGACGATGCCGGCTGCATCCGCGGCAGCGACCATGGCTGCGGCGTCGGCGAGGTTGAGCGCCATCGGCTTCTGCAGCGAGACGTGCAGGCCGGCGGCGGCGGCATCCAGCATGACCGGGCAATGCAAATGGTGCGGCACGAGGATCTCGACCAGGTCGAGCGGCGCGCGGGCCAGCATCTCCCGGTGGTCGCTGTAGATCCGGGCGGGCGCCACGCCCCAGGCGGCGCCGCGCTGCTGCGCCAGTTCCGCCACGGTATCGCAGACGGCGACGATGCGCGCGCGCGGATTCTGCAGGTACTCGATTGCGTGCAGGTCGGAGATGCGGCCGGTACCGATGAAGCCAACCCGCAATTCGCTCATTCTTCCTCCTGCTGCGGCCCCTGACCCTCGTGGCGGTAGGACACGCGGTCGGTCAAGGCCTGACCGATGCGCTGCACCTCCTGGGCCAGATCGTGAATGCGCGCCAGGGTCAGACGCGCGCCCGGGCCGGAGATGCCGATGGCGCCGACCAGCTCGCCTTCGAGACCGTAAAGGGGCACGGCGACGCAACGCACATCGTAACTGAACTCCTCGTCATCGATGGCGTAGCCCTGGCGCCGCGCCTGTTCGAGGTGCATGCGCAGGGTTTCGACATCGGTGATGGTGCGCGGCGTATAGCGCTCCAGCTCCTGCGGGATGCTGCTGTCACCGAAGGCCAGCAAGACCTTGCCGAGGGCCGTGCTGTGCAGCGGCGCGAGCGTACCCACGACGGTGGAGACGCGCAACGAGGCCGGCGACTCGACCTGATCGAGGTAGAGCACGCGGTCGCTGGCGCGCACGGCCAGATGCGCGCATTCCTGCGTGCGCTCCACCAGCTCGCGCAGGAAGGGGCGCGCCTGATCGCGCAGGGGCGTCCGCGTCAGCAAGCTCTGGCCAAGGCGCACCAGGCGCGGGCCGAGGGTGTAACGGCGCGTCGCGCCGGACTGCTCGGCGTAGCCGTAGTTCGCCAGGGTCTTCATGATGCGCGAGGCGGTGCTTTTGTCGACGTCGATGCGGCGCGCGATCCCGGTGACGCCGATGCCTTGCGACTCCGCCTCGAGAATATCCAGGGCGCGCAGGCCGCGCGCCAGGGACTGGATTTCGGACATGACAGCTGCCCTCCGAGGTTGGTATTCGTTGGGAATTGTACAATCAGGGTTCATATACGTCAACAGCAGGGTTTTCCAGTCAGATTCCTTGACAAAGGATAAACCGGGTTGTAACCTGTGCAATAAGATGGGCCGGTGGCCTGCGCCAGCGCGGGGCCGCGGGACGTCCGTTTTATACAGATGGTTGCGAAAGGAATATGAACATGACCCGTTTGCACCGTGCTCTTGTTCTGCTGTTGGTACCGCTGCTGACGCTCGGCGCAGCCGCGGCCGTCGTCGCCCAGGAAGAAGTGAACATCTCACACTACTTCTCCGGCGAACTGAATCAGGACAACCTCAACACCGTGATGGCCAACTTCACCGAGGAGACCGGCATCAGCGTGGTGGACAGCCCCATCGGCCATGAGGACTTCAAGGCCGGCATCCTCGCCGGCGTCGCCAGCGGCGTGCTGCCGGATGTTTTCTCCTACTGGGCCGGCGCGCGCGTCCAGTTCGTGGTGGATGCGGGCGCGCTGCAGCCCATCGACGCCATGTGGGACGCGGCCGGGCTGGATGACGTGGTGCCGGCCGGCGTGGCCGACGCGGCCACGCTCTACAACGGCGAGCGCTACTTCATCCCCTTCAACATCCACTACGCCGCCCTCTTCTACAACCCGAAGGTCTGGGCCGAGGCCGGCATCGAGGTGCCGGACACCTGGGACGGGCTGCTGGAAGCCTTCGCCGAGTTCGAGATGCAGGGTATCGACCCCATCGCCCTCGGTTCCAAGTTCCGCTGGCCTGGCCAGTTCTGGTTTGACTATCTGCTGCTGCGCACCGCCGGGCCGGACTACCGCGCTGCGCTGATGGCCGGCGACGCTTCCTATGAAGATGCCGAAGTCGTCCACGCGATGACGATATGGCAATCGCTCATCGACGCCGGCTACTTCGTCGATGGCGCCAACGCCTACGACTGGGTGGACGCGGCGGACCAGGTCGCCAACGGCGAGGCGGCCGTCACCCTGATGGGCACCTGGATCGGCGGTCGCTGGAAGGGCCAGGGCCTCGTCCCGGGCGAAGATTACGACTTCTTCGAATTCCCGCCGGTGCACCCACAGCTCCACATCGACGTGCCGCAAGCCGGCGTCGGCCCGATTGACGGCTGGGTGATGACGGCCAACGCGGATGCCGCCAGCTCTGGCGCGCTGCTCGAGTACCTCGTCAGCGACGTCGACACGCAGACGCTGTGGAACACCAGCTACGGCTCCATCTCGCCCAACGTCAACGTCGACCCGATGGCCTACGACGTGGTGGCGGCCAAGGCCGGCGCGAGCATCGCCAACGCGGCGGTCTACGCCTTCAATTACGACCTGGCCACCACGCCGCCGGTGGCGGAGTGCGGCCTGGACATGTTCTCGGCCTTCATGGATGACTCCAGCGACATCGCCGCCACGCTGGCCACCACGCAGGCCTGCGCTGTGGAAGGTTTCATGCAGTAAGGCGGGCACGGACAGACGGCGTTCGGACTTCACGAACGACCCAAAAGGCGGGGCATGCATTCTGTGCCCCGCCTGACCTTGTGGCCAGGACGCGGCTGTTCACCTGCGTTAGCATAAGGGCATGAGATACTCGCTCAAGACCTCGCGGCGCCTCTGGACATTCGCCTTCCTTGTCGTCCCGCTCAGCGTCTATTTCGTGGTGGTCATCGGGCCGCTGCTGGCCACCGTCTGGCTCAGCCTGACCAAGTACACTTTCAGCGCCGTCTCGTCGCCAGAATTCAACGGCCTCGCCAATTACGAACGTTTGCTGCGCGACCCGCTTTTCTACAGCTCCCTGAAGAACACGCTCATCTGGATGGTCGCGGCGCTGATCCTGCCGACGGGGGGTGGTCTGCTGCTGGCCCTGCTGCTGCACGGTCGCGTCCGCGGCGCCAACATTTTCAAGTCGCTCTTCTACCTGCCCATCACCCTCTCCATGGTCGTTATCGCCCAGACCTGGAGTGCCATGTACCACGCAGATCACGGACTGGTCAACGCCCTGTTACATCTCACAGGTCTGCTGGAAAGCGATGCCAAAATATTCTGGTTAAGCCAAAGAGGGCTTGCTCTGCCCGCCATCATCTTCGCCTGGTCCTGGCAACAGGTCGGGCTGTCGATGGTTATCTACCTTGCCGGCCTCACCTCCCTGCCAGACGAGATGCTGGAGGCGGCGCAAATCGATGGTGCCAATTACCTGCAATTGCTGCGGAAAATCGTAATTCCGCTACTGCTGCCCTCAAGTGTGGTTGTGGTAGCGCTGTCGGTGATCAATTCCCTGCGCAGCTTCGACCTCGTCTGGGTGCTCAACGAAGGGGCTGGAGGTTCTCAGACTCTTGCCGTGCAGATGTACAAAGAGAGCTTCAAGAAACTAAACCCGGCGTACGGCAGCGCCTTCTCGGTCGTGCTCTTCGCCATCGCCGCCGTCATCATCGTGCTCTATTTCCGCCGTGTGCGCCGACTGGAGCACCTGTATGACTGAGTTTGCAAGCGCAACCCGGGATAGACATACACAGGCCCGACGCTGGAGCCGCACCTTGCTCATCGTCACGTTAGTCGTGCTGGTTGTACTCTATTCAATCCCTACCTTCGGCGTTCTGTTACTTTCATTCAAAAATAATTCCGAAATCGCGCGTGGCGAACTCTGGAACCTGCCGAAATCCCTGTCCATCGCGAATTACGAAACCGTGCTGGAGAGCACCAAAGTTCCCCGCTACCTGCTGAACTCGGTGGTCGTCACGGTCACGGCGACAGCCGTCTCGATCGCCTTTGGCGTGCTGACCGGCTACGTCTTCAGCCGCCTGGCCTTTCGTGGCAGCGAAATCCTCTACCTGATCGTGGTGGCGGGGCTCTTCATCCCGCCGCAAATCGTCATCATCCCGCTGCAGCAGCTCTTCAGCCGCACCTTCTTCAGGGACACGGTTCTGGTGCTCATCGTGGTGCACGTGGCCTTCGGCCTGCCCATCACTACCCTGCTGCTGCGCAACTTCTTCTCGACCATCCCGGGCGCGCTGCGCGAGGCGGCCATCATCGACGGCGCCAACGAGGGTCAAATCCTGCTGCGCGTGATGGTGCCGCTCATGCTACCGGCGCTGGCCGTGCTGGCTACGCTGCAGTTCACCTGGATCTGGAACGACTTCCTGTGGCCCTTCGTCCTGCTCAGCCTGAATGCTAAAGGGCACACCATCATGGCGGGCATCGTGCTGCTGAAGAGCCCCTATGACAAGGCCTGGGGCCTGCAGAGCGCGCTCTCGGTGATCGCCAGCCTGCCGACGTTGCTGATCTTCCTCTTCTTCCAGCGCTACTTCATCCGCGGCCTGACGTTTGGGGCGGTGAAGGGGTAGAGGCGGGCGCTGGCTAATTGAGCATGCGGGAACGATGCATCGGCCTGGTGGAAATGTGCTAGTATCGTGTTGAACCGTGCTGTCAGGAGTGTCACTGGATGGTTTCACCGGCCGGGTTGGTCAGATCTGCTTCAACCAGCAATGAGCCGAAGTCTCTTGTTGAGGAGTTCAGACGGCTATTTGCCGCAGCCAGAGAAGAAGTATTTGAAGACGGCATGGAGTCCGTCTTCTCCCTAAAGTTGACTGTACTTATCAACGAGTACAAGGATCAGGCGGTAAAACTCGCTGCAGAGTACCTGGACAGCGATGAAGTCGACGAAGAAGTCGCTGCTGAAACACTACGCCAGCTGGGTCACAGCAAAAACGAATCGACTTACATGTCGAGGCTGGACTTGCTGGTGCGCGGTTTGCATCACGATTCAGCAATGGTTCGGGACGGCGCAATTCTTGGCCTGGCATCCATGGATGACCCGAGCGTGATTTCAGAAGTTAGAGAGGCTGTAAAACGCGAGCAAGATCCCGAACTTCGTGAAGATATGAATGATGTACTGGAGCAGCTTCGCGCTACCCTGACCGAGACTTGATGCCCGGTGCCGTTTGTTTTGCGAAAAATCAGGCGGAGTAGATGGCGTCGCGATTCCCGGACCGGCAGATTATCTGAAAGCGGATTGCAAAGCGCACGCAGGGACCTTTGCCTCCCAGGTGAGGACTTGTCTGTGTATTTAGTAAACGATGACAAATCAAATCTGGAACGAATCATCACTGCTCTGGCAGCAAACAGTGATTCCCTTGATTCCACAGATTACATCATGATGGATATCAACGAACTCGATGTTCTAGGCATACAGAAATCAGAGGCCCCGGGACAAACGCTGGACAGTGAAGTAAACACCTGCCACATGGATTTGCTGGATCTAACCGGCAGTCAACTTAACAGCCTGGCACATGCCTTCCGGGACAAAGGGGAAAGTGACAGATTCTATAAAAATGACTTGAAACAGATGATTTTAGAGGCAATTCGCGTCGGAAACATTGATCAGAATATGGACAAGTTCCGGGAAGGTGCCAAGTTCTGGAGATAACTGAACTCTGCTCTGCGAAACTAAACAGGGGTCAGAAGACCTGGCTCACCCACACCCTGACTCCCCATCCTGATGTAAACTCTCCAGCCTGACCCGCGACACACCCGGAGAGCGCCCATGAAGCTGCTGGTGACCGGCGGCGCAGGCTACATCGGCAGCCACGTGACCGACCTGCTGGTCGCGCGCGGCGCTGACGTCATCGTCTGCGACAGCCTGGTCAACGGCCACCGCGCGGCCGTGCATCCCGCTGCGCGCTTCGTCCACGGCGACCTGCTGCAGGCTGACACCCTGCGCGCGCTCTTTGACGGCCAGCGCTATGACGGCATCCTGCACTTCGCCGCCTACACCCTGGTCGGCGAGAGCGTGCAGCAGCCCTGGCGCTACCTGCGCGACAACGTGCTGGCGGGCGGCAACCTGCTGCAGGCGGCGGCCGAGCATGGCGTGCCGCGCTTCATCCTGTCCTCGACCGCCAACCTCTATGAGCGGCCGCGGCGCCTGCCCATCGCCGAGGACGAGCCGATCGAACCTGGCAGCCCCTACGGCGAGGGCAAGCACATGATCGAGCGCATGCTCTACTGGATGAACCGCATCCACGGCATGGCCGGCTGCAGCCTGCGCTACTTCAACGCCGCCGGCGCCCATCCCGACGGCCACATTGGCGAGGACCATCGCCCGGAAACGCACCTCATCCCGCTCGTGCTGCAGGTCGCGCTGGGCCAGCGTGAACAAATCAGCGTCTTCGGCGAGGACTATCCCACGCCCGACGGCAGCTGCATCCGCGACTACATCCACGTGATGGACCTCGCCGAGGCGCACATCCTCGCGCTGGAGGCGCTGGCGGATGGTGAGAACCGCGCCTGCAACCTGGGCAGCGGCCACGGCTACTCCGTGCGCGAGGTGCTGGAGACTGCGCGCCAGGTCACCGGCCACGCCATCCCGGCCCACAGCGGGCCGCGCCGCGCCGGCGACCCCGCCATGCTGGTGGCAGACAACGCGCGCCTGCGCGAGTGGCTGGGCTGGACGCCGCAGCACACGACGCTGCAGCCCATCATCGCCAGCGCCTGGAACTGGCATCGCAACAATCCGCAAGGCTACGCGGAGGTGACGTCATGACGCACGAAGTCCAAGCCTTCGGGCTGCAGACCCATCTCGACCATCTTCATGCGACCCGGCCACGGCGCATGGCGCTGCGCGCCGACACAATGGCTGAACTGCGGAGTTGGCAAGAGGAACTGCGCGCGGAAATCGTCCGTCTGCTGGGCCTGAATGATCGCAAGCCCCTGCCGCCGCCCAATGCGCAGCACCTGGCCTCACAGGACTGCGGCGACTACGTTGAGGAGCTGCATTCACTGGACGTTGGTGAGCGGGCGCGTCTGCCCGTGTACCTGCTGCGGCCCAAAACCAGGCCACCCTGGAAGCCGGTCATCGTCTTCCACGGCCACGACCCTTCCGTGCAGTACATCCTCGGCCACTACCCGGACCCGGATACGGCACGCCAGCAGCTGGCGCGCGACAGCAATTACGCTCAGGCGCTGGCGCGGCAGGGCTACCTGGTGTGCGCGCCGGAACAGCGCGGCTTCGGCCAGCGCGTCAGCGAGCAGGCCGGCTGCCGCCATCTGGCTTTTTCATATTTGCTGGAGGGACGCACGCTGCTGGGCGAGCGTTGCCGCGACGGCAGGCAGGCCATCGACTGGCTGCTGCAGCGCGACGATGTAGTAGAGAATGTGCTGGGGGCGACGGGCAATTCCGGCGGCGGCACCACGACCCTGTGGCTGGCGGCGATTGACGAACGCATCACGGTCGCCGTGCCTTCCTGCTACTTCTGCTCCTTCAAGGCCTCGATCCTCGGCCTGCGCCACTGCGAGTGCAACTACGTGCCGGGCATCCTCGAGCTGGCGGAGATGGGCGAGCTGGCCGCGTTGCTGGCGCCGCGTCCCATGCGCGTCATCGCCGGCGAACGCGACCCCATTTTCCCGATCGCCGCTGTGCGCGAGCAGTACCGGACTGCCGAACGGGCCTGGGCGCTGGTCGGCGCGCCGGAGCGTCTGTCACTGAGCGTGCACCCAGGCGAGCATGCCTACAACCACGCCATGAGCCACGACTGGTTCGGCCGCTGGCTGTAAGCCCGGCCCTGCCTGCCCGCCTTTACTTACCGGCCTGGATCAGATCATGATCCTCGTGACCACTGCGGCGATAATTGCCGCAAGCGTGGCCTGAATAATTGCAGCGAGAATAAGGTCGGCCTTCGTGGCCGAATGTCTGGAGCGTTCTTCAAGTCTTGCCAGTCGACCTTCTGTCTGCAGCGCGTCCATTTTGGGGCTCCCTGGTACCCGTTCACAGTCAGGCACTGCACACTCGTCTGTTCGTCAGGCTGACTGTCGCGGGTCGCTGCCTGCCATGATGCGCAAATTGTCGCACATATTGCAACACCCGTCAATCAGGTAGAGGACGCCGCCGCTGCGCGTCATCGTCGGCAACGCCCGCCGGCTTGTCGCAAAGTTGAAAGTCCGCTAGATTGTTCTTGAGCCGTTCACGGCTCGTTTGTTAACACTGACCCATTGGGGAAACATGGCTGAACCCAACTTTCAAAACCGTACGCTGTATCACGGCGACAACCTCGACTTTCTGCGCGGCATGAACAGCGAGACGGTGCACCTCATCGCCACCGACCCGCCCTTCAACAAGAACCGCGACTTCCACGCCACGCCGGACAGCCTGGCGGCGGGCGCCAGGTTCCGCGACCGCTGGTCGTGGGAGCGGGACGTGCACGAGGAGTGGACGGACAACATCAAGGACGACTGGCCGGCGGTGTGGGAGGTGATTGACGCGGCGCGGGCGGCGTATGGCGACGACATGGGCGCGTTCCTGTGCTGGCTGGGTGTACGGCTGATGGAGATGCACAGGGTACTGCGCCAGGATGGCAGTATTTATCTGCACATTGACCACACAGCCCATGCCTATGTGAAGTGCCTGATGGACGCGATTTTTGGCTGGAAGAATTTCAGGAATGAGATAGTTTGGGCATACCGAACTGGCGGTAGCAGCAAAAGATCGTTCTCAAAGAAACACGATACATTGCTATTTTACTCTCGAAGCAACAAGTATATTTTCAATCCACAGAAAGAAAAAGCGTATACAAAGAGTAAAGGAAGAAAGCCCGGCATCACCAATTATGGTGCCGGAAAAGCTGAATTTTTCCAAGATGAAACAGGCGTTTATAACCTCGTCAACCTGCGCGACATCTGGCACATCTCCTATATTAATTCCCGAGCCAACGAACGCACCGGCTACCCCACGCAGAAGCCGCTCGCCCTCTACCGTCGCATCATCGAAGCCAGCAGCAACGAAGGGGACATCGTGCTCGACCCCTTCTGCGGCTGCGCCACCACACCGGTCGCCGCCGAGCAGCTCAAGCGGCAGTGGGTGGGCATGGACATCTGGGACGGCGCGAAGGACATCGTGCTGCAGCGCCTGGCGGAAGAAGGCATGGTCACCTCCGATGACGACCATGGTTTGATGTTTCCTCACGAAGTCCACTACGAGACCGAGCCGCCCACACGCACGGACGACGACGAAATCGCCGCGCCCACGCTCAGGCTGCCTATCCAGCGCCCGGTTGAGCCCTGGCAGCGCATCAGCCATCGCGGCATGATGAACGTGCTGGCGGCGGCGCAAGGCAGCGGCAGCGGCGGCGGCGTCATCTGCGGCGGCTGTGGCCGTCTGCTGGAGCGCGAGTTCATGCAGCTCGATCACATCACGCCAAAAGCTGACCGCGGCACGAACGACATCCTCAACCGCATCCTGCTCTGCGGCCCCTGCAACCGCCGCAAGCGCGATAACCTGACGCTGCGCGGCTTGCTGCGCGAGAACAAGAAGAAAGACATCGCCTGGATGCAGAACGAAGGCAGAGCCCTGCTGGCGCAGGACAGCGCGCGCGCCAGGGCCGACTGGGTGCGCGACAACTTCGACACGCCCGAATGCCAGGCGCTGATCGACGGCCGCAGCAGCCCCCGCTAGCCAACGTACCTGCGCGCCTCAGCCCTCCTGCGGCGGCGTGGGCGGCAGCGGCGCCTTCTTGCGGCTGCTGGCCGCGCCAAACTGTTCCAGGTCCGCCGGGCCCTCATAGCGCTGGCCGTTGGGCAGGGTGGCGCCGGTCAGGTCGGCCGCGCGGAAACTGGCGCTGCGCAGGTCCGCGCTCTGCAGCTGCACCTCGACCATGCAGGCATCGCGCAGGTTGGCGCGGTGCAGGCTGGCGCCGCTGAGGTCCGCGCCCGTCAGGTCGGCTGCGCGCAGGTCCGCGCCACTGAGGCGCGCGCCGCGCAGGTCGCTGGCCCCCAGCTTCGCGTCCGTCAGGATGGCGCCGGCGAGGTTGGCGCCTTTCATGCGCGACTGTCCCAGGTCGGCGTCCGCCAGGTTGGCGTCGCCGAGGTCGGCGCCGGTCAGGTCCGCCGAACTGAGGGCGGCCTCGGCGAGGTTGGCGCCGCGCAGGACAGCGCCGCTCAGGCGCGCGCCACGCAGGTCGGCCTCGCTCAGGTTGGCGTCATGCAGGTTGGCCCCGCTCAGGTCCGCGCCGCGCAGGTCGCGCCCGGAGAGATCCTCGTTGCCGAGGTCGCGGCCGCTGAGATCGCTGCCGGCGAGATTGTCCGCGTCGGCGTCCGCATCCGCGTCCACGATGTGCACGCGGCGACGGCCCGTGTGGCCTGCGCTGTCGAGGTCGATGCCGATGTCGGACATGGCGCGGCGGATGGTATCGCGCGTCTGGGTGACGAGCGTGTCGCGCAGGGTGCGGCTGACCTCGCCGAAATCGATGTCATCGAGGTCGAAGTCGATATCGACCTGGGGCCGACGGCGCGCCCGCAACTGGCTGTCGAGATAGCGGCCCAGCTGGCTGCAGGCGAGGCTGACCTGGGCGACGAGCTGCGCCTCGTCGACGTCCGCATCAGGTTGCAGGCGCAGCGCCTCGCAGACGAAGGCATCGTCGGGCAGGCGTTCGGCCGCGCGGGCCTGCAGGCTGCTGTAGCTGCGCAGGATCATGGGGCCGGTGCCGGCCAGCGCGTCGGCGCGTATGGCGCTGCGGATGGACTGGTCCAGCGCCTTGAGCGCGCGTACGATTTGTTGCAACTGGTCGCGGGTGTCCTCGTTCATCACACATTCCTCTCCATGCTTGCGGGTGACGGATCGGGGCGCGGCGCGCCCGGTTCAGCAAAGCGGCTCATGGTCGCTTCCGCTCCCGCCCGGCGCGGGAGCTCATCTGCTGCGGAATCGTTGTCCAGCTCGGCCAGCACCCAGGGGGGCACCAGGCGGCGCAGCGTTTTGCGGGCATGCGACAGGCGCGAGCGGACGGTGCCGGCGTTGGTGTTGGTGGCGACGGCGATTTCTGCGTAGCTCATCTGCTCCTCGGCGTAGAGGATCAGGGCCTGGCGCTGGTTCTCCGGCAGCTTTTCCATCGCCTCGCGCACGACCAGCTGGATGAAGAGCCAGTGGGCCAGCTCCTCGGTCGGCTCGGCCGGGTCCGGCAGCGTCTCCGCCAGGGAGAAGGCCTGGCCCTCCGCGTCATCATCCAGCGAGACGCTCTGGAAGCGGCCCTGGCGGCGCAGTTCGTCGTAACAGCGGTTGCGCGCCATACGAAAGAGGTAGGGTCTCAGGCCGCGGCGGGCGTCGATGCGGTCGCACTTGCGATAGAGGGTGAAGAACACGTCCTGCACGATGTCGTCCCCGGCGTCGGTGTCGCCGATCAGGCGCCGAATGTAGCGGCGCAGCGGGCTTTCCAGGCGTTGCATGATCAGCACGAAGGCGTCCTCGTCGCCGGCCTGCAGCGCGCGCAACAGATCGCTCTCGTCCAGCTGCTGCAGCCGACGCTCATGATCCTGGTGCCCATCCTGCCCGTCTCCATCCTGCGGCATCCACTCGTTCCTCCCGTACACCCATTCTACGCACAGCCGGCCCCGCTTGTTCAATTGCGGCGCAGAAAGCCGGCGCGGAGCGCGCAACACGCAAGCCTGACCCGTCCATCTACAAGGAGATGACCATGTATACCCTCGCCACTCTCGACCAGCTTCGCTCACGTCTGGGCCTGGCGCCCACTGACCATGCCGACGAAGCACGGTTGTGGCGCGCGTTGACGGCGGCCAGCGCGCGCATCGAAGGGGCCAGCGGCCGCCACTTCACACCGCGCCTGGTCACGCTGGCGCACGATGTCCGCGACGCACGCGAGCTACCGCTGGCGGATGATCTGCTGCAACTGCTGCGCCTGAGCAACGGCGACGGCCGCGACATCGACCTGCGCAACGTGCAGACCCTGCCCGCAGCGACGGAGGGCAGCGCCAGCGTGCTGCGCCTGGGCGGGGCGGGGCGCTTCGTCTGGTCGGGCTCACCGCTGGCGGCTATCCGGGTGAGGGGCATCTGGGGCTGGCACGAGCGCTGGTCGCTGGCCTGGCAGAGCGGCGTTGACAGCCTGCAGGACAATCCCCTGGCAGCGGGCGCGACCCTGCTGCAAGTGACGGACAGCAGCCGCTTCGAGACCGGGCAGTTGCTGCGCCTGGGTGACGAGTACCTGCGCCTGTTGGCCATCGATGAGGCGCGCCACAGCCTGAGCGTATTGCGCGCGGCCCAGGGGACGGCGGCCGTCGCGCACAACCGCGGCGCGTCTGTCGATATCTATCAGCCGCCGCGCGCGGTGACGCTGCTCTGTCTGCGCCTGGCGCTGTGGCTTTACCGCGAGCCCGACCGGAATATGGACGCGGCGCTGCCCGCTGACCTCGTCGCTGAAATGGCCGGGTTGCGCCGCGACAGTGCGCTGGCCTGACACGGGGAATCAAAAAGGGCGCAGCAAGCTGCGCCCTTTGATGGCTCAGGCCTTATCCCTCGGCCGATTCCGATCCTTCGCTGCCGTGCTCGCCTTCTTCGCCATTGTGCTCGCCCTCGCCTTCGCCGCTGTGCTCACCAGACCCGGTCTCCGCATGCGCGGACCAACCCTCGAAGTCCTGGCCGGTGGCGTCAAGCCGGACCGCGCGCGTTTCGCCAGGTGCGAGGGAGACCGTGGCTGTGGGGCCAAGTTCGACGCCGTTGGCGAGGTGCACTTCCACGCGCACCTGCTGGATGCTTGCGTCGCTGGTGTTTTCGATGCTGCCGCTGAAGACGTTGGCGGCTGCATCATACGACAGGACCAGGCGAACGCCGTTGCGCACCTCATCGAAGCTCTCGTCAAGGGCGAAAGTCGTACCTGATTCTTCGCCGGAGTCCATGGCGGCTGCGCTGCCGCCCTTCCTCTCGTCCTTGCCCGCTGGTTTGCGCCAGCCGCGCCCGTCGCGACCTTCATGTTCGGCGTTGACCAGCGCCTCAATGCGTTCGGCCATGCTGTTCTTCAGCAGGGCGGCGCGCTCCTCGCTGAGGCTGCCGTCGGCGACAGCCGCGTCCACGCGGGCGTTGAAGGCCTCACTGATCCCGGCGATGAAGTCTGCCACGTCGCCGCCCTCAGCCTCGATCAGGCTGGCCAGCGAGCTGCCTTCAGCCAGCGCGCTGTAAAGTTCGCTGCGCTCCAGGCCGGTGGCCCCGCTGACCATCTCAAGCGCGTCGGCAGCGAGCGTACCCATGTCACGCCCACCGAAGCCCTGCAGGCCGCCCCGGCCACGCTTGCCGAAGCCGCGCCCGTCCAGGTCTTTCGCGCCTGCGGGACGTTCGCCGTTCACCAGCGCCTCGATCCTCGCGGCGATTCCTTCGGTGACGCGGGCGCTGACCAGTTCAGTGGCCTGGGCGATGAAGGCCGCCACGTCGCCGCCCTCAGCCTCGATCAGGCTGGCCAGCGAGCTGCCTTCTGCCAGCGCGCTGCGCAACGCCGCCGCGTCAAGGCCGGTCGCTTCCATGACGAGCGCGCGCAGGTCGGCACCGATATCGGGCATGCCGGAGCCGCGCGCCATCATGCCACGGCCAAAGTTGTGGAAGCCACGGCCCATCGCGCCGCGGCCAAAGTCGTGGAAGCCGCGTCCCGTCATGCCGCGCCGGCCGAAGCCAGAATGCTCTCTTGCGGTGACTGGCGAGTCATCGTCGCTGCCGCCGTCGTCCTGGGCCAGCATCAGGCCGGCGCCCAGCGCGAGCGCGGCGATCAGCACTGCGGTGAAGAACAGGGTTCTGGTGTTCATGTTGCGTCCTTTCAATTCCTTCGTCGAAGACCTGCGTTGCGCAAGTCCCTGACAGGATGCCAGCCACTTGTCACGCGCACTTTGTGAGAGTGTAAACACTTTGTAAATCACATGAGCGCTTGCTGAATCGCAAGGCGCTCAACGGTCGGCGTAGGGGTCGGACAGCACCAGATGACGGTCCTGGGGCGGCCGGGTGTAAAGCTCCTGCTGCGAGGGGCGCGGCGGCAACTTGATCGGCCCGGGAATCACATCCTCGTGCGGGATGTGCCCCAACAGATGGTCGATGCAGATGAGGCGGGCGCGGCGTTTGTCGTCGGTGTCGACCTGGTACCAGCGCGCCTCGGGGATGTCGGTGTGTTGCAGCATGATGTCCTTGGCGCGCGAGAACTCAACCCAGCGCTGGCGCATTTCGAGGTCGACGGGGCTGAGCTTCCAGCGGCGCAGGGGGTCCTGCGCGCGCGACTGGAAGCGCCGTTCCTGCTCCTCGTCGCTGACCGAAAGGTAGTACTTGACCAGGATGATGCCCGAGCGCACCAGCATGAGCTCGAACTGCGGGCAGGCGCGCAGGAAGTCCCAGTATTCCACGTCGCTGCAGAAGCCCATGACCCGCTCCACGCCGGCGCGGTTGTACCAGCTGCGGTCGAAGAGCACGATTTCGCCGGCCGCGGGCAGGTTCTCCACATAGCGCTGAAAATACCACTGCGTGAGCTCGACGTCGGAGGGTTTGCTGAGCGCGACGACGCGTACGCCGCGGGTATCGAGCGGCTGGGCGATGCGCTTGATGAGGCCGCCCTTGCCGGCGGCGTCGCGCCCCTCAAAGACCACGATGAGGCGCAGGCCCTGGTGGCGCACCCAGTATTGCAGGCGCACCAGGCCGAACTGCAGCCGCTCCAGCTCGCCCTCGTAGAACTTGCGATCGAGACGTTTGCGTTTCTTCTTCGCCACAGCATGGCCCCCGCTGCATGGTGGCTGCGAGTGTAACGCATTCAGGCAAACGTGGGGGCGCGTTAACTCATGCCCAGGCCTTCATCCATCCAACCCTGCTTAATTGACACAGCCATAAGGAGGCTCACTTTGACACCATTCCGTGACGCGCTCACCCGTCTGGCCGGGCTGCAGGTGCCCGGCATCGTCCACAACTTCGACATCGACAATCTGCCCGCCGTGCTCGACCGGGGCCAGGCGCCCGCCCTGCTGGTGCTGCTGCCCGGCGCGCGCGAACGGCAGCAAGCCCTCTTCCGGCAGCAGGGCGAGGCCTTCGTCGCGCTGGCCTTCAGCGAGGGCCCGCGCAGCGTCGTCTGCCTCGTCACACATCTGCTACTGGTCACGCCCGTCAACGCCGGCGCCGGCCTGCGCAGCCAGCTGCCGCGGCTGGTCGACTGTATAGACGCCTACTTCGCGACCCTCGCCGCGGACGTAACGCTGGGCGGCGCGCTGCTGGAGGCGGCGCAGGTGGGCGTCGAGCCGGGCGTCTTCACCCAGGGCGGCGGCGACTGGCAGGGCTGCGCCTTCCGCCATCGCTGGCTGCTGGAGGTGACGCCATGAGCATCCGCTGGAGCGTTCACATCGACCTTAACGACGACGGCCGCGCCGACGGGCCCGACGAAGACATCAGCAAGGCGGTGCTCGGTATCCGCTGGCGGCGCGGCATGGAGCGGCCGCATGACAGCGTCGCGCTGCCCGGTCACGCCGAAATCACGCTGCGCAACCAGGACGGCGCGTTCTCGCCGGAGCGCCACGCGCTGCCGCCGGGCCGGCTGCTGCAGATCCGCAGCGACGACGGCGCGCAGCGGCGCACGCATTTCACCGGCCACGTCACGCGCGTCGAGCCTGCGCCGGGGGCCCTGGGGTCGCGCCGCGCCGTCCTGCACCTGCACGATGCCAGCGCGCAGCTGGCCGGTCACCATATCCGCCTGCCGCCGCTGACCGAACAGCGCGCGGACGAGATCATCGCGCGCTGTCTGGACGCGGTGCCGCTGCGCCGGCCGCGCCTGCTCAACACCTGGCTGCTGGCGCGCGCGCAGCACAGCGAACTGGGCAGCAACACGCATCTGGCCAGCATCAACATCCGCCGCAGCCTGCAACGCGGCCCCGACCTGCTGACCCAGGTGGGCGACACCTGGTCGGCGGGCATCCCGGCACTGGCGGCCATCGGCCAGGTCTGCGCTGCCGGCCGCGGCCGCTTCTTCATCGACCACGAGGGCCAGGCGCGCTACCTCAACCGGCACCATTTGCTGCAGGCCGTCGAGCCGCAGGCCACGTTCCGCGATGACATGCAGGGCCTGCGCTACAGCCAGGGCGACGTGCGCGTCAGCCAGGTCGAGGTACTGCTCACGCCGCGCAGCCGCGGCCAGCCAGGCACCCCGCTGTGGACGCTGGAGCAGCCGCTGGCGATTGAGCCGGGCGGGGCGGGGACGCAACAACTGCTGCTGCGTTACCGCGACGAGCGCGGCCAGCCCTGTGGCGCGCTCGAGCTGATCGAGCCGCGCGCCGACCTCGACTGGCTGGCCAACACGCAATCGAACGGCCAGGGCCGGGACGTGACCGGGCAAGTGGCCCTGGTGCTGCGCGAAGCCGGCATCAGCGCGACGCTGCTCGAGATCCAAAATCGCGGCAGCGCCAAAGCCTGGTTGCAGGCGGGCGCGCGGCTGCGTGGCACGCCGCTCACCACGGGCGACCCGCTGCTGGTGACGCAGCGCAGCCTGACGAGCGAAAGTCTCTACGGCCCGGCGACGCTGCGCCTCGACCTGCCCGCGCTCGATTCGCTGGCGCAGGCCCGCACCCTGGCCCGCTACGAACTGGCGCGGCGCCGCGCGCCCCGCGGCCTGGTGCACAGCCTGAGCCTCAGCGGGCGCGCCCAGGTCGCCCGGGCGCTGGCGCGCCGCCTCTTCGAACGCATCCGCGTCGCGGAATCACAGAGCGGCCACAGCGGCGACTACTTCATCATCGGCGAAACGCAGGAGCTGGCGCCGGGCGGCAGTCAGCGCATCACCTGGCTGCTGGAAAGCGCCGACAACCCCTTCTGGTCCCTGGGCCGGCAGCGTCTCAATCGCGACGCCCTGCTGGCCTGGTAAGCAAGCATTCTTGTATACAAAGGAGCACTCATGACCTGGAACACACCGCTCACCTGGCAGGTCGATCAACTGGTGACAGAGGCCGACCTGAACAGCCAGTTACGCGATAACCTGCGCTTCCTGAAAGACCCGCCAACCGACTTCATCCAACTCGACGAGGAACAGGACTACGTCTCCACCAGTGACGTATTCGTCGACGTCGACCGGCAAAAGCTGGCCCTGAGCGTGACCACGGCCGGCGGTGACCTGCTGGTCGTGTTCTTCTGCATGGTGCGCAACAATTACACGAGCGCCGGCGTGGCGCTCGACATCGCGCTCGATGGCGCGCGCATCGGCGGCGACGACGGCCTCATCGGCGTCGCGCCCGCATTCAGGGACTGGATGCCGGTCAGCATGGCCGTCATGGTGCGCGAACTGGCCGCGGGGCCACACAAGCTCTTCCTGCAGTGGCGTCGCATCCTGAGCAATGGCACGGCCTTCCTGGCCGCCGGCGGCACCGCCAACTTCGACATGCACGGCCAGTTCTGGGCGCGGGAGGTCAGCTGAGATGCGCGAAATCGTCATCACGGACATGAGTGGCGTGAATCTGGAGGCGCTGGATGCCAGCCTGCGCCAGGCGCTGGGCGCGACGGTCGCCGGCATCAGCCTGCGCCGCGCCCAGGTCATCGTACATCTGGCCGCGGACGCCAGCCCGCAGCAGGTCGCCAGCGCGCGCAGCCTCGTGCAGCGCCACGATCCACAGCTGCTGAGCCAAAAGCAGCAGGAGCAGAAGCAGCGCGAGCAGCAGATCAAGGCGGCGCATGAAGACGCGCTGGCCGCGCGCCAGACCGCGACGGGCGACGCTGATGTCAGCGAACAGATTGCCCTGCTGACGCGGCGTATCGACTGGCTGGAGAAAATGCTGGAGGCGCTGACCGCGGGCGCGAAGCTCGCCGACTGAAGCGCGCAGCAAATATCAACCGGGCCCCGTCTACACCGACGGGGCCGGCCCGGCTTGCTGCTCGCAAGTTACTTTTACTCGATATTGGCCAGCATGCTCCATTCGCCATCCCAGCATGCTGGAATCCTCACCCCTGCTCACTTCAATTCTATAGAGGCCGGTACGCCAGTCGGTTTGTGGTGAGTAATTCTGCCAGACAAGCGGTTCACCGGTGTCGTCATAGTCAAACAGTTCATTATCTACAGGCAATGATACCTCTTCGCCCGGGAGCCGGACGTCAACCCTGACACTGTGTCGGCCCTCCCCGTATCGAAGGACTCGCAGATCTGTTCTGTCTTCGCGCTCCTGTGGAAGTTCCAATACCTGGATGCCACAGCCAGTTACAGGGTCCTGATACTGTAAGCCCGTCCCGATTTCGGTCGAATGCGTAACTGAAGGCGTCCGAAACAGAAACGGTAGTTGCAGATCGGTAGATTCCCCTTGTTGTGGTGCAGGCCCACCGCAGGAAACAAATATAATCACGTCACGCTCCACATACGGCATCAACAGACGGGTTCGGCGACCGTCCAGCTCTATGTCCAGAGTAATTGCCAGAGCGTCTCTTGCCAGTTTTTCATAAGACTGAACGATAGCTGGAACACGAGTGTCGAGGTCTACCGTGAATCGGTTAAGCACGGGCAGGGGAATGTCTTTATCTTCACCATAGACATCAACACTGACATCTTCCTGTCGATCGCGTACCAGCAGGATATAAAGACCTGAATCCTCACTGCTAGCAGTTCCAAACACAGCGCAGCCAGTATTGCTGTCCAGGTAGTATTCATCCGTTCCAATCACGTCGAGAACATTTACTGGTACGCGCGTCGAAGTCGGAGTGCGAGTGGGTCGAGGTGTGCGAGTTGGACGGGGTGTCCGCGTGGCTGTGGGAGTACGTGTGGGACTGGGCGTGAGCGTGACTGTCGGACTGGGTGTACGCGTGGCTGTGGGCGTGGCAGTTGGATGAGGGGTGCGCGTGGCCGTGGGTGTGGGAACGGAAGTACTGCGAGATTGGGAAGTGCTCCCGTTGTCACAGTAAACCCAGATACTTGGATAGTTTCTCATTTCCCACCCTCCCATTCGCCAGGCTAGAAGGGTGCTGGTGTCATCAAGTACTATTTCAATTCGAAACAATCCCTCGTTCCCGATCACGACAAGGCGATAGAATTGCACGATGATTGGATATTCTCCATCTTCCAGAGACAGAGTTTCCTCGTATCGACCAGATACAGTTAAGGGTTGGTCTGCATCGGGACGAAACAGATTGACGTCGACGTCACGCTTCCGATTACCATGCAAGACAATGAACAGATCAACTGGGCTGCTCTCCATTTCAACCTGCACACCGCATCCTGTTTTCGGGTCCCGGTATGTTTCTCCAGGTGTAAGGACCGCATCAACGGCAATTTGAGTGCTGGTGACACGGGCGGCAGAGGTCGTTGTAGCTAATCGCTGCGAAGCAGCCTGTGTCCCGGTGGCGCGGGCGGAAGCGGTTGCGCGAACACGGGCGCGGTTTCTGGAAGCTACCTGCGTCAACGAAAACGCAGGCGTTATTGTTGAAACAGTCGCAACCGAAGGAATGGGCGCGGTCAACCAGCCCGCCACCCAGACCAGCTCGCCATCGACCTGCACCTGATACCAGTCGCCCTCGACAGCGTACACCAGCAATTTCGTGCCAGCCTGCACCTGCCCGACCCTCTCGCAATCCGTGCTGGCGCAGGCGCGCAGGTTCAGATTATTGTTCGGGATGACGATGAACAGCGGCTCGTCCTGAGCGACGGCCACCGCCACCAGCAGCAGGCCGAACGCGAACAACAGCGCCACAATCTTTTTCATTATTGTCTCGTCAACGCGACCCACACAGTGTACCTTGTGCGCGCAGCGCAGCGCCGGGCTTCACTCGATGTAGCCGAGGGGGCGCAGGGTGCCGGCCGCAGCCGCAGCAATCAACCGGGCCCCGTCTACACCGATGGGGCCGGCCCGGCTTGCTGCTCGCAGGAGACGCGGATGGCGTAATAGGCCGCGCGCTCCATGCGCCAGGTCAACACGCTGGTCGCATCGCCCAGTGAGACTTCAAAGCGATAGACGCCGTTGCGCCAGTCCGTGCGCGGCGAGTAATTCTGCCAGACCATCATTTCGCCGGCATCCGCGTCATCGTATTCCTCGGCCACGGGCAAGGGCGACGCGGCCTCCGGCAGCCAGACCCGTACCGTGAACTCGTGCCGCAGCTCGCCGGTGCGATTCACCCACAGGTCCTTCCAGTCCGCCTGTTCCGGCGGAAGCTCAAGAATGATGACGTCGCAGCCGGTTGCCTCGTCCAGATACAGCGCGCCGGTGCGCAGGTCGGTCTGCGCCGGCGGCGTGGGCGTGGACGTGGGCGGCGGCGTCTTCGTCGGGCGCGGCGTGGGCGGCGCGGGCTGGTCGCAGTAAACGTATATGATCTGGTCGCCGTTACGTTCCAGTTCCCAGGTGAAGTTGCTGGTATGGCCGTCCAGCGTGATCTCCAGGCGATAGGTCCCCGCGCGCCATGACGGGTCCGTGACGTAGTATTGCCAGATGAAGGGTTCGCCGTTTTCCTCGAAATTGTCCCTTTCCCGGCCGTAAAACGACGTGTCCCAGGTCGAGTCCGGCCTGAAGATCCGGACCTCGACGTCCTCCTGCCGGCTATCCGCCAGCACGAGGTTCAGGTCGCCGTCCAGACCGTCCGGGTGAAGCTGGACCTCACAGCCGGTGCTGCGGTCCCACTGGAACCTGCCGGGCTGCAGCACCACGGGGAGCGGCGCAGGCGTCGGGCGTGGCGTGGGCGTGACCGTGGGTGTGGCGGTGGCCGTGGGCGTAGAGGTGGACGTTGGCGTCAGCGTCGCCACCGGCAGGCGATTTTCCGGGGTGGAACAATCCACGACGATGACCTGGTCGCCCGAGCGCTCGAGACGCCAGCTCACCCGGGTCGTCTTGCCATCCAGTTCAATCTCCAGTTGATACAGACCGTCGGGCCAGGGCGCGTCAGTCCGGTAGTACTGAAAGAGGATTGGCTCACCGGTATCCACGTAGGATTCCGGATGCTGGCCTGTCCAGTCCAGCGGCGTATCCGTGCCGGGAAGGAACACCCTGGCCACGACCGCCTCGCGCCGGTCTCCGGCCAGCACGACGTTCAGGTCGCCATCCAGCCCCTCCGCCTCGACGAGGATGTCACAGCCGCTGTGGTCATCGCGATAGATCACCTCCGTCTCCATCACCCGCACGGGGCCGGCGGCGCGCACGGGAGGGGCTGTGGTCGCGGAGAGGGAGGGGGACCGCTCGCACAGGATGAGAAGGAACTGGTCTTCCGGCGCTTCCATGTACCAGATAAAGGCGCTGACGCGGCCATCCAGCTCCAGCTCCAGGCGGTACAGCCCCGCCGGCCAGTCCTGGTCGGCGCGGTAATACTGATGGATGATGGGTTCGTCGTCGTCTCCCAGGGACCTGTTCAGACGCGAGGTGTAGGTCAGGGGCCGGCTGGCCCCGGGGCGAAAGACCCTGGCGTCGACCTCGGCCCGGCGCTCGCCCGAGAGCAGCAGATTCAGGTCCTCGTCCGGGCTTTCCGGGGCGAGGCGGACCAGGCAGCCGGTCTGCGCGTCACGGTGAGATTCCCCCACTTGCAGCATGAACAGCGCGGGCATGGCGGCGGGGCCTGTGGGCGTGGGTCGGATCTCGGTCAGACCGCAGAGGATCTGGAGGGTCTGGTCGCCCGGCCGTTCCATCTGCCAGAAGTAGGCGCTGACGCGGCCATCCAGTTCCACTTCCAGGCGGTACTGCCCCGCCGGCCAGGCCTGGTCGGCGCGGTAATACTGCTGGATGACGGGTCTGTCGTCATCACCCAGGATTCTGTCCAGGCGGCCGGTGTAGGGCAGTGGCGCGCGCGCGCCAGGGCGGTAGACCCTGGCCAGGACCTCGGCCCGGCGCTCGCCCGAGAGCACCAGGTTCAGGTCCTCGTCAATGCTCTCCGGGCTGAGCAACACGTAGCAACCGGTTACCCTGTCAGCGAGCATCACGTCCGCTTCCAGCAGGAGCGGCGCGGACGTGGCGGCACGCGCGGGAGGGCCTGTGGCCGTGGGTCGGCTTACAGTCTGATCGCAGCGGATCTGGAGAGTCTGGTCGCCCGGCCGTTCCATCTGCCAGGTCAACGCGCTGACCCGGCCGTCCAGTTCCAGCTCCAGGCGGTACTGCCCCGCCGGCCAGGCCTGGTCGGCGCGGTAATACTGCACGATCGCGGGCGTGTCGTCTTCACCAAGGGTTCTGTCCAGACGGTCGGTATGGGACAGTGGCGCGCGTTCGCCAGGGCGGTAGACCCTGGCCAGGACCTCGGTCCGGCGCTCGCCCGAGAGCACCAGATTCAGGTCCTCGTCCATGCTTTGAGGGTCGCTGAGCACGATGCAACCGGTTTCCCTGTCAACATGTAACCTGTCCGGTTCCAGCATCTGCTCCGGCGCGGTCAGGGTTGCGCCGGCGGGGTCGGGCGTTGGCGCGGCAAGCGGCGAGGCGCCGCGATCGCAATCGACGACGAGTCCGTAGTCGCCCCTGCGCGTCATTTCCCAGTCGAACACGCTGCTGACGTCGCCCAGATCCAGTTCGATGCGATACAGGCCCGGCTCCCAGCGCGTGTCGGGCGAAAAGGAATCGCTGATGTAGGCTTCGCCCGTGGGCGGCTGGTCGTTGATTACGCGGCCCTCCGGCGCCAATGGCGTGCTGTCGCCGGGGAGGTATATGGCGAGCCGCGCCTCGCGCCGGTCCTGCCCGAGGAGCAGGACATACAGGTCCGCTTCCCCGTCTTCCCCGGCCACGTAGAGATTGCAGCCGGTTTCGCTGTCCCGGAAAATCTCTTCAGACACGAGCATCCGTGCCGGCGCGTCGCCAGGGGCGAGCGCGGCTGCGGCGGCGGGGCGCCCGCAATCGACGAGCAGCGAGTACTCGCCCGGGCGCGTCATTTCCCAGGCGAAGACGCTGCTGGCATCGCCCAGGCCAATTTCAAAACGATAGCGGCCCGGCTCCCAGCGCGGGATTTCCGGCCAGGTGCGGATGATGACGGGATTGCCCATCACGTCGACGCTGCCCTCAAGACTGTCCGCCAGCGGCAGGGCAGCGCTCGCGCCAGGCTGGTATACGTCGACCCGCGCCTCCCGCCGTCCTTCGCCGGTCAGCAGAAGCGCCAGGTCGCCGGCCTCGTCCGCCACCCTCGCCACAATGAGGTTGCAGCCGGTGACGCTGTCGCGCCAGGTCTCCCCCATCTCAAGCAGCCTGGCGGGAGCCGGCGTCGTGACAGCTGCTGACGTAACCGGCGGTTGCGCGGTCACGATTCCCAGGCTTTCCAGGCTGTTGCACATGATGAAGATACCCGCGCCACCCGAATGCGCCGGGTACCACTCCAGCAGGCTGTTCCCGTCGTCCAGTTCAATTTGCAGACGATAAGGCTGGTTGGCCCTGACCTGGAAGCTGGAAAAAGTATGCTCGATCATGGAGCTGTCCGACCCCTCAGGATCGACTGTCGACCGGTCTGAAACCGTCAGGGGAGTGCGCTCTCCGGGCGGATAGAAAGCAAAACTGAGGTCGTCGCCGCGGTCACCCCCCACATGTATGTTCAGCTCGTCAAACAATTCTTCCGCGCCGAGAAAAATGACGCAATTGGTGTTCGGATCCAGATGTATCGCCTTGCCTTCGAACACCTCGTCCGGCGCGCGCGTGGGGCCGGGTGGGGGCGTCACGCGCGTGGTCAGCCAGCCGGCCAGCCAGACCAGCTCGCCATCGACCTGTACCTGATACCAGTCGCCCTCGACGGCAAAGACCGACAACTCCGTGCCGCCCGGCGCCAGCCCGACCCGCGCGCAGTCCGTGCTGGCGCAGGCGCGCAGGTTCAGGTTGTTGTTCGGGATGACGTTGAACAGAGGCTCGTCCTGCGCGCCGGCCGCCGCCACCAATAGCAGCCCGGCCGCGAACAGCAACGCCACAATCTTCTTCATCACCACCCCGTCAGCGCGACCCGCACAGTGTACCTTGTGCGCCCTACGTGACTATACCCACTCACTCGATGTAGCCGAGGGCGCGCAGGGTGCCGGCCACAGTGGCGTCGATGTCGCCGGCGGCCGCTTGCGACTGCGCTGCGGGCAGCGTCGCCAGCATCTGCCGCCGCAGACGCGCGGCCAGCTGCGGCTGTTGCGCCGCCAAATCGTTGTGCTCGAGCGGGTCGTCCTGCAGGTCGTAGAGCGCCTCAACGTCGTCGCCACAGAGCAGCAGCTTGTGGCGGCCGCTGTACATGGCGCGGCGCACTTCATCCAGCCGGCGGCGGCGCAGCAATTCCGGGTTGCGCCGGCGCAACAACGCCAGCAGCGTCTCCGGCGGCCAGGCCTCGCTAAAGACCGGGCCGTCACTGTCGCAGCCCTCGGCCGCGCGCGCCAGCGTCAGCCCGGCCACGTCGGCCTCGGGCTCAGCCTCGTCCAGCGGGGCCGACAGACCGGCGGCGGCCAGCGCCGTGTGGAAGATGCGGCGCGTGGAGACGGCGGCGGTGACGCGCTGCCCGGCTGCGCAGCGCCCCGCCGGATCGTGCACCAGCAGCGGCACGTGCACCAGCTCCTGCTGCGCGCCGAAGCTGTGGCCCATATAGCCGTGGTCGCCGTGTGACTCGCCGTGGTCGGCTGCGATGATGACGAGCGTGTCGGCCAGCGCATTCATCGCTTGCAGCGCGTTGAAGAGCCGCCCCAGCAGCGCGTCCTGCTGCAGGATTTCGGCATCGTAGGCGTCCAGCAGCGCCTGGCGCTCTTCGTCGGACAGCGGCGGCTGCGGCGGCAGGCTCCAGCGCGCGGCGCGGGCGTTGAACTGACGCAGGAGCCGGCGCGCCTGCGGCCCGCTGGCGGGCGCGATGCGTTGCAGGCTCGCGCGCGCGGGCTGCCAGGGCAGATGCGCGCCCATCAGGTTGAGGAAGGTGAACTGGCGATCGGCATTGCCGCCGGCGCGCTGCTGACGCAGGTAGTCGCAGAGGTCGTCGATGGAGGCGGCGCCGTCGCCCTTGAAGCGCAGCAGCCGCGTCCACAGCGGCGCCAGACGCGGACGCAGGGCGGCGCGAAACAGCAGGGTCGAGCGCGCGCCACGCCGCTGGACGGGTTGCATGAGGGCGCGCCAGGCCCGGGTCGGCGCCGGGGAGCGCAGCGCCGGCCGGCTGCGAAGCGCGCCGGCGTAACTGTAAAAGTTCGTGAAGCCCCGTTGCAGGCCGCAATCGAGCGCGGCCAGCAGGGGATTGTTGCAGAAGGCCGCTGTGCGCCAGCCGGCCGTCTGTAGAATCTCCGCCAGGGTCGGGTGTTGCAGCCCCAGGCGGCTATGCACCTGGGTGAGTTGATGCGCGCCCGGGTAGCGGCCGGTGAAGAGCGAGGCGTGGGCCGGCAGCGTCCACTGCGCCGGCGCGATGGCGCGCTCGAACAGCGTCGCGCGGGCGGCAAAATCATCGAGGGCCGGCGCGGTGGCGCGCTGGTAGCCATAGGTGGAGAGGTGATCGCGGCGCAAGGTGTCGAGAACGACGAGCAGGATGTGCGGGGCGGTCATCGGCAAGGGCGTCTCAGCCCGGCGTTTCGCCGAAGTCGGCGAAGCCAACTGCTGCGGCCTGACCGTTCTCCAGCATGGTCTGTCCCCCGGACTTCTGCGCAGAGTATAGCGTGGTACGCATCTCCGGTTGCCATGTCGGGCCGCATGCGGCACAATATCCGCAGTTCAACACAATGAATGGAGGCCTGTGATGCGCATCAAGTTTCTCCCCCTGTTCGTGATTGCGCTCTGCCTGCTGTCCCTGCCCTTGCTGGCACAGGAAGCGGCCGAACCCACGGCTGAAATCAGCTGGCCCCCGCCAGTCTATGTCTTGCGCGGCGAGGCCTCCCTGCGCGGTACGGCCAACCTCGCCGACATGACCGGCTATTACATCGAGTATCGCGCGCTGGATGAGGACCTCTCCGCGCCAGAGTCACGTCTCTGGCTGCCCGTAACCCTGCCCTCCACAATCCCGGTCGTGGATGACGTGCTGGGCACCTGGGATACCAGGAGGGTCAGTGACGGGCTGTACGAGTTGCGCCTGAACGTCATCGTGTCCGGTTCAGAGATGTCTCACCGGACGCTGGGGCCGCTGCGCGTTGAAAACGCGATGGCTGCTGCGCCAGAGATGGAAGTAGAAGAAGTGGCAGCGGTGACGGAGATGATCGTTGACGAGACGACGCCCGTGCCCGATGAAACGCCACGGGTGACGGCCCGCGTCAACGCCAACGTACGCGCGGGCGACAGCACCAGTTTCCGGGCCATCGATGCCTTGCTGACCGGCGAGAGCGCGCCCATCCTCGGCGTCAGCAGCAGAGGCACCGCCTGGTACCAGATCGCCCTGCCCAGCGGTCACCGCGGCTGGATTTCGGAAATCGTGGTGATCACCTCGGGCAATACCGAAAACCTGCCCCGAATCGTGCCGCCGCCCGTGCCGATCCGGCCCACAGTCACGCCCGTGCCGGCCCCGGCCTTCCAGCCAGATCTTGTCGTGGAAGAAATCCACTTTGCCAATACACCGAAATGCGGCAAGTCATTCGAGATCAGGGCGAGGATGGCCAATCTCGGCCAGGCAGCAGCAACGGCCAGTGGCAACATCGGCGTGCGGGACTGGCACATTGCCTCGGGCACGCCGAACACATCCACCATCGGCGGTTTCCCGCCCCTCGCGCCCGGAGAACGCTTCTGGGCCTTCATGAATCTGACGGTGGATACCCATATCAAGGAAGGCCACCGGGTGATCGTCACCGTCGATTCAACCAACACGGTGGCGGAGAGCAACGAGGGCAACAACAGCCACAGCCGGGAATACGTGCTGGAGAAGGGCGACTGTTGATCATTTCGTCGATGCCGCGCAGGCGCCTGCGCTCATGTGCGCTCGCGTCTGCGCGGAATCCGGCACCGACGATTTCTGCATGAAGCAGTGGCTCTACCGCATTCAGCCAGTGCGCCTCGAGTTGCTCATCGCGGGCGGCACGGCGGAAGAAGAAGCCACGCTGGCGCAGCACTTCTCTTACCTCCAGCGCCTGACGGAAGCGGGCGTGGTGCAGTTGGCGGGGCGCACGCTGCTGGCGGACTATCACAGCTTCGGCATCGTCATTTTCCGCGCGCCGGACGAGGCAGCCGCGCTGGCCATCATGCACAAGGACCCCGGCGTGCAGGCCCGGCTCTTCCGCGCCGAGCTCTTCCCCTGGCGCATCGCGCTGCCGCAGCAACCCGCCGATGACTGAGTTGCCCGAAGCCTCGGACAGCGCCGCGCGCGTCAGCCGTTACGTGCTTGCGACCATCGAAGCGGCCGGGCTGGCCATCCGGCCAGACGCGCGCGCCTGGTCAGTTGGGCAACACTTCGTGCCTCTGCACAACAAGCGCTGCGAGTGGCTGGACACCCGCGCCGCCTTCCGCGGCCAGGTCGCCATGGAAGGGCTCCCGTTTCAAACGGGACAGTGGGGCCGGAGCAGGCGCTGACAGGCGCAACGGGAGGAAACGTGGCAGCAGACTTGCAGGGGAATGTCATCCTCGTCACCGGCGGCGCGCAGGGAATCGGCGCGGCCACGGCGAAGCTCTGCGCATTGCGCGGCGCGCGGGTCGTCATCGCCGACCTCAAGATGGACGGCGAGCAACGCGCCGCGGAAATTCGCGCGGAGGGCGGCACAGCTGACTTCCTGCAAACGGACGTGCGCATCGACGCAGAGGTCGCCGAACTCTTCAGGTTCACGCTCGGCTGTCATGGCCGGCTGGACAAGGTGGTCTGCGCCGCGGGCGTGCTGCCCGGCCCCTGGCAGTCACCGGAAGATATGCCGACAGAAGACTTCCGGCGCGCCCTGGACGTCAACATCACCGGCGTCTTCCTCTGCGCCAGGTACGCCACGCCGCTGCTGGAAGCCAGTGGCCGCGGCGTCTTCGTCGTCATCGGCTCCGGCGCGGGCGTCTTCGGCCCCAGTTCCTCGCTGGCCTACGCTTCCGGCAAGGGCGGCGTCAACGGACTCGCAATGACCTTGCAGGCACAGCTGGGCGAACGCGGCATCCGCGTCAACACCATTTACCCCGGCAACATCATCACCGAGATCAAGCTCAGCGTGGATATCGCTGCCGCCCACCGCGACGGCCGCCCGGAGCAGGAGGCGCACGATCATGCGCGCGCCCACTACGGCCTGCCCGAGGGCGTCGCGAAGGTCATCGCCTTCGTCCTCAGCGACGAGGCGGACTATCTGCGCGGCGGTGTTCGTACCCGCTGAGCGGGCTTCCGCCAACGCAGACAATACGAACCAGGAAACCCGTGGCAACGTAAAATGAAGCAGGTCGGGGAAGGTCTGTTGCAAGAGGGAATAAGGCGGGGCTTGCCCCTGCATAGCCGTTGACACTACGAACATACGGCTACCATCGTATATAGTTCCCTTTCGTTTACTGACTAATGAAGAGAGCGAAACATATGTCCGGACCCGGCTTGCGCTTCAGAAAGCTAGACCTGCATGTTCATACACCTGCGTCCTATGACTTTGATGATAAAAATGTTACTGCCGCGCAGATTGTAGATCGTGCCATTGCAGCCGGTTTGGACGCTATAGCAATTACAGACCACAATTCGGGCAAGTGGATTGACCAAGTACAAGAAGCTGCGTCAAAGAAGAGTTTGGTTGTTTTTCCTGGAGTCGAGATTTCGTGCCATGCCGGCAAGAGTGGAATTCATCTGATCGCATTATTCGATGTAGATAAAGACTCAAACCATGTAGAGAATCTTCTCAGTAAATTGGGAATACCACCTGATAAACAGGGCGACATTGAAGCATTAACTGATTCAAACCTGGGAATCACTGCCATTGTTGACATCATTCAAGACTCCACATGGCAAGGTGTTGCAGTCCCAGCCCATGTCACCTCTGCGAAAGGCATACTCGAAGACATACGAGGCAATCCTCGCACTAAGGTTATTCAGCACCCAACCTTGATCGCTGTCGAGGCAACTTGCTTCCAAAAAGAAGACAAGAAAAAGCGTGCCGTTAACTTGCTAGATGGAAACGATCCAACATATAGAAGAAAGCTTGCAGTTTATCAGGCATCCGATAATCCGTCGGGTACGGATGCCGGCGGACACGGACTTGCCGGAATCGGCAGCCGTTGTGCTTACTTCAAAATGGAACATGTCAATCTCGAAAGTCTGCGGCAATGTTTCTTGGATCCAGATGTGCGTATACGGCAAGATTATGAATTTGAGCGATTCGCATACCCAAGACTTGCAAGTATTTCTATTGAAAATGGATTCTTTCAGGGAGAAACCGCAGTTTTCAATGACGGTCTTAATTCTATATTGGGAGGAAAAGGTACAGGCAAGTCACTGCTAGTTGAACTTCTCAGGTTTGCACTCAACCAACGGCCAAAGATTCCGTCTGTACGCACAGAACACGACAACAAACTCAAGCACAGACTTGGAAACTTTGGCAAGGTTACGATCGTTTACGTTGATGAATACGGCAAGGAGTTTACGATTACAAGAACCTTGGATCCGAATACCAGCCGCTACGATGAGATCGAATTCGATCCTTCCAAAGTCTGTAACGCGCTGTTTCTGAGCCAAAATGAAATCTTAAAAGTCGCGGAAGAAGAGTCACTTCAGCTTGACTTCATAGATCGATTTTTTCCAGCGCACCATTACGAGGACAGAATTGATGACCTGAAGCATCATATCCAAGAGCTTGACAAGAACTTAGGCGCTGGTATACGTGCCGAACAAGAGATTGCTGAGCTCGAAGAATCCATCGCCACGACCAAACTTGAGATAGAAAAACTTGACGCAAAACTGGACAATCCGATTTTTAGAGATTACTCATTGGCGGACGAAACGCGCCACGCACTTTTGGGCCAAGTTAGCTTTTTGGATGAAGTCGAGAAACTGACCTTGGGATATAGGGACAAAGTGAATTCACTGGAGATTCCTGTTTTGCCTGATTCACTGGCGGACAATACAACTCTAATTGAAAACAGAAAACGGTTGGAGGCCACCAAGGAGTTCGTTGAGACACAGATTCGCGCGCTTTCGGAGAAGCTTTCCGAGAACAGAGAGCCTTTTGCGGTGGGCCAGAAGATGTTTGACCGCCAATTCAACGAGACGCGTCAAAGATATCTGCAATTTGTTCGCGATGAAGGTGGGGACAGATCCAAAATCACTGGTGAGCGAGAGCAACTGAGCAATAGATTGAAAGAGTTGGAACAAAGACACCGGACCGAACAGCAGAAAGCAAGAAACGTTGGTGACTTGGTTGAGAGTAGAGATCAAATGCTTGATGAAATGGATGCCATTTATGAGGAATGGCGGTCTGCACGCAACGAGCGTTGTGAACACATTGAGTCAAATTCAGATGGACGACTTCAGCTGGAAATAATTGCGTCATCAAGAACAGATGCGTTTCGCGAGCTTCTAATCGAGCTAAAGCGCGGTTCAAATCTACGTGATAGCGACATACAGAAACTGGCAGAATCCAATCATCCTCGCGCTTTCGTGCAGTCACTCCTCGAGTATAGGACTCGACAGAGTTCAGGTGCTCAGGACAATTCGTCATCGCTGACTACGCTAGCCGAAAGCGCACAATTGCCGCTTGAGCGCGTATCAAGGTTGGCGAATTTCCTTATAACGAACACAGAGATCGAGAAGCTGTTGGAACTGCAATACCGTGCGTATCCAAAGGACAGGCCCCAAATCAGGTATCGTGTGACTGAAGATACTTATGAATTACTTGACGCTGTGTCAGTGGGACAGAAATGTACTGCTCTCCTCATAATGACATTAATTGACGGTCAAATGCCGATTGTAATCGATCAGCCAGAAGACTCTTTAGATATTCGATCAATTTGGGATGATATCTGCTCTAAGGTCAGACACCATAAGAATAGGCGCCAATTCATATTTACAACACACAATTCTAGCGTTGCTGTCGCCTCAGATACCGATAACTTCATCATTCTCGAATCAGATTCGGAAAAGGGAAGAATAGTTTTCTCGGGCTCAATGGATTCCGAAAATATTGGAGAAGAGGTACTCCAACATTTGGAAGGAGGTACGGTTCCTTACAGACGAAAATATCAAAAGTATCGGGCGGATAAACGCTTAAGTGCTCACTAAAGTACGTCGTGTGTAATAAACTACACTATATCTCCCTAATGCGCCTTCCGACCGAGAAGGCGCACGGCCTGCCCGAGGGCGTCGCGAAGGTCATCGCCTTCGTCCTCAGCGACGAGGCGGACTATCTGCGCGGCGGCATCCGCACGCGTTGAGCGGCAACCAGGTGCCATCGTCGTGATACACGCCCCGCTCCCGCGGGAGCGGGGCTGCCTCGATTCACCTGCCTGGTCGCCCGCCGCCGGCCGCAAGGGCTCCCGTCGTGAGCGGCGGAAGGGCTCCCGTCGTGAGCGGCGGAAGGGCTCCCGTCGTGAGCGGCGGAAGGGCTCCCGTCGTGAGCGGCGGAAGGGCTCCCGTCGTGAGCGGCGGAAGGGCTCCCGTCGTGAGCGGCGGAAGGGCTCCCGTCGTGAGCGGCGGAAGGGCTCCCGTCGTGAGCGGCGGAAGGGCTCCCGTCGTGAGCGGCGGAAGGGCTCCCGTCGTGAGCGGCGGAAGGGCTCCCGTCGTGAGCGGCGGAAGGGCTCCCGTCGTGAGCGGCGGAAGGGCTCCCGTCGTGAGCGGCGGAAGGGCTCCCGTCGTGAGCGGCGGAAGGGCTCCCGTCGTGAGCGGCGGGAAAGGCGCGAACCACGAAACCCGCTTCAGCGCAGTCTTCTGTATACTGGGGACAGGGAGTATTGCCTTGCCCATGATTCAGCTTGCGCCCGACATCGTTTATCTCGGTCTCATCCTCGGCCTGTGGCTGGGGGTGACGGTGACCATCGCGCCCGGCACGGGCCTGCTTGAGTTGCTCGCGCTGGCCGGCATCAGCGGCTCGCTGCTGCTGCTGACCGGCATGCCGGTCAACTGGATCGGGGTGCTGGTGCTGGTGGCGGGCGCATCGGCCTTCGCGCTGCTGCCCTACCTGTTGCGGCCGCGCCACGCTGTGCTGACCGTCGTCGGCCTGGCGCTGCAGGTGCTGGGCGGCCTGCTGATGTTCCCCGAAAACACGATCTCGCCCCTCATCCTCGGCCTCAGCGCAGCGCTCTCGCTGCTCTACTGGCGCTTCGCCCTGCTGCCCGTGCTACGACGCGTGCGCAAGGCGCCGCCGCCTGCGGCCTTCGACGACTTTCACGGCGAAACGGGCCGCGTCGTGCGCGCGCTGGATCCCGTCGGCACGGTGCAGCTGCGCGGCGAACTGTGGAGCGCGACCAGCGAACGCCCCCTGGCTGCGGGCGAGGAGGTCGTCGTCGTCGGGCGTGCGGGCCTGAACCTGCGCGTGGCCGAACGCGCGCCGGCCCCGCCCGCCGAAGGCAGCAAGACCCTTATAGAGTAACAACAGAGCGGAGACCAACCCATGTTTGATCCTGGTTCCATCCTCGCAGTCCTCGTCGTGCTGGCCGCGGTGCTCGTCATCGTGCGCCACATTCACATCGTGCCGGAATACCAGCGTCTCGTCGTGTTCGCGCTGGGGCGCTACTCGGGCACGCGCGGCCCCGGCATCGTCATCATCATCCCCATCCTCGAGCGCGCCGTCCGCGTCGACATGCGCGAGAAGTTCCTCGATATTCCCGCCCAAACAGCCATCACCCAGGACAACGCGCCCATCGCCATCGACTTCCTCGTCTACTACCGCGTGCTCGATCCCAGCCTCTCGGTCATCTCGGTCGACCACGTGGTGCACGCCTCCACCAACATCGCCACCACCACCCTGCGCGCCGTCATCGGCGACATCTCGCTCGACGACGTGCTCTCCAAGCGCGAACAGATCAACGACACCCTGCGCGTCAAGCTGGACGAGGTGACTGAACGCTGGGGGCTGAAGATCACCAGCGTCGAGATTCGCGAGATTGAGCCGCCGCGCGACGTGCAGGACGCCATGAACCGCCAGATGAGCGCCGAACGCGAGCGCCGCGCCGAGGTCACCCGCGCCAGCGGCGAGCGCGAGGCCTCCGTCACCGTGGCGGAGGGCGAGAAGCAGGCCGCCATCCTGCGCGCGGAAGGCGCCCGGCAGTCCGCCATCCTGCAGGCCGAGGGCGAGCGCGAGGCGCGGCTGTTGCGCGCGCAGGGCTATGCGGCGGCGCTGAAGGCCATCGAGGAAGAGGCGCACCAGGCCGGCGGCAACACCCTGCAGCTGGAGTATCTGAACGCCCTGCGCGAGATCGGCGCCAGCCCCGCCACCAAGCTGGTGCTGCCGATGGAGGTGCTGCGCTTCGCGCAACAATTCACCGACGGGGAAGCCTGACAGGCGACAGAAAAAAGGACCTGCCAGCTGGCAGGTCCGAGCATATGCGCCGGGAACCGCATCGGGATTGACGGGGCGTCCCTGTAACCACGCATTGCCACAGCGTCGAGTATACCCACTTCATCGCAAAATGCGAGGATTTGGCGCGTGAATTTCAGAGAATTTGCAGCAACAGCCACAAAACCGGCGCCGCCAGCAGGGTGCCGTCCATGCGATCCAGCAATCCGCCGTGGCCCGGCAGCAGCGAGCCGCTGTCATCGGCCTGCCACTGCCGCTTGAGCAGGGACTCCAGCAGGTCGCCGGCCGTCGTGGCCAGCGCCACGCCGAGGTTGAGCGGCAATGCCAGCGCGACCGGGATGCCGCCCGCCGTCGCCAGCGCAAAGCCGCCGCCGACGCCGGCCAGCAGGCCAAGCAGCGCGCCCTCCACCGTCTTGCCGGGCGAAATGGCCGGGGCCAGCCGACGCCGCCCGAAGCGGCGTCCGCCGAGCATCGCGAAGCTGTCCGTGCACCAGTTGTTGGCGAAGAGCACCAGCGTCCACAGCTGGCCCTCCTCACCATTGCGCAGCAGCAGCAGCAGGCCGAGCGCGACGCCGACGTACAACAGGGCGACCAGGCCCAGGGCGGGCCTGCGGCGCCCGCGCAGCCCGGCCAGCGCGGGCGCCAGCAGGGCCAGCAACAGCCAGGGTTGTCCCTGCGCCACGGCCAGGCTGATGGCGGGCACGGCCAGCGCGCTGGCGATCATGAGGGACCGGCCCGCCGGCCCCGGCAAGCGCGCCAGCTCGAGGCCGCCCAGCGCGCCGGCCAGCAGCACCGCCAGCAGAAACCAGGGGCCGCCAGCCAGGCTCAGCAGCAGGATCAGCGGACCGACCAGCAACGCCGTGAGCACGCGGGCGCGCAGGTTGGCGTCCAGGCGCGCGCGCTTCATGGCCGCGGCACAGTGCTGCGACGACTGGATGGCAAGGCAGCGGCGACAGGGCCGCAGGCTTGCCCTGCGCGCCTGCGCGCCGCTACAATCAGGGCGAATGAGGAGATTCTGTGCGACGCTACTGGCTGCAACTGCTGGGCATTTCGGGCAGCGTCCTGCTCGCCGACCAGGCCAGCAAGGCGCTTGTCATCGCGCGTATGCAGCCGGGCCAGAGTTTTGTGCCGGTGCCGGCGCTGGCGCCGCTGTTTCGCTTCACCTACAGCCAGAACCGCGGTGCGGCCTTCGGCCTGCTGCCCGTCGCGGCCGATTTCTTCCTGCTGATCGCCTTCGTCTTCGTGATTGTGCTGCTGTGGTATTACCCGCGCCTCGCCGTCGCCGGCCAGGTCACCCGCCTGGCCTGCGGCTTCATCTGTGGCGGCGCGCTGGGCAACGCTGCCGACCGCCTGCAGCACGGCCTCGTGATCGACTTCATCCACTACCAGATCCCCGGCCTCATCTCCAACGTCTCCAACCTGGCGGACCACGCCATCGTGCTGGGGGCGCTGCTGCTGCTGCTCGAAAGCTGGCTGCCAGCGCGCCGGAAGCAAAAACCACTGCCCGCGGACAAGGGGAGCTGAGCCCGCATGTCTGACCGTCGCCTCCGCATTTTCTGGCTTCTGCCCCTGTTGCTGGCCCTGCTGGCCGCCTGCAGCGACCTCGTGCCGACCGGAACCGACACGGCCGACCAGGCGACCTCCGCGCAGCGCTTCCTGCCCGCGCCGGATGGCTACCTCATCAACGACGCCGCCAGCCTCAGCGACGCGCTCGCCACCCTGGGCGGCGGCGCCTCGCTGCTCAGCGGCAACCCGGCCCTGGCAACCGCCATCAGCGCCATCGACAACATGATCCAGTGTTATCAGGACGTGGGCGCGGTCGCCGCCGGCATCTATACCAAAGTCGCGCTGGACTCCCTGCTGCAGGGCGAGGGCATCAGCCTGGGCGCGCTGGCAGTCATCAACCAGGAACGGCTCAGCCGCAACTTCCTCAACTGCGCCCTGGGCGATACGCCACTCTTCTCCGCCCAGACGGAGGCACTGCAGGTCTGCAGCGGCAATGGCTCGCTGCTGGTCGCCAACGAGACCATCCACTACCTCTATGCAGCGACCGACTCCCTGCTCTGCCTCGCCTTCCAGAGCCACTTCGACTCACTGTAGCCCCGGCCGGGCGGGCGGCGCTCAGCAGGCGGGGTGGTTGATGTCCCAGCGGTCGAAACTTTCGTCCATATACTCCGGCGCGGCCATGCGCGCGCGCGTGTCATACCACAGCTGCGCCCAGGCGCGGGCATCGCGCAGCTCGCTGGCCGGGTTGCTGCGGCTGCGCGCCACGAAGCCGGGGAACATGTCGCGCCCCGTGGCTTGACCAATCGGGTTGTAGCGCAGGTCAAAACTCCAGCGCATGCTTTCGCTGAGGTTCGGCAGCGAGGCGTGCGGCGTGTAGCGCGTCATGAAGATCACGTCGCCGCGGCGCATGGGCTGCGCCAGCGCCGCCTCGCGCTCGAGCACTGCCTCGATGAGGCGCGGCCCCCCGTAAGACGGGCAGTGCCGCTGCAGCCCGGAGCGGTGGCCGCAGGGGATCACTTCGAGGCAGCCGGCCTCGACCGGCGCGTCCCACAGCGGGAACCAGACGGTGAGCATCTCCGTCTCGTCCGCGTTCTCGGTCACGGCGCCGTTGTCCTGGTGCCAGGGGGTGATGCCCAGCTGGATGACGCCCTTGTCCGGGTCCAGCGGGGCGCGGTGCTCGGGCGGCTTCATGCGCACGTGCTGCACCGGGTTGGAATAGATTTCGGGGCCGATGAACTGCTCAACCACGTCCAGCAGATTCTCGTTGCGCAGCGTGTTGAAGACCGCCGGCCCCACCCACAGCGGCGTGTCCGGCTTCACCCCGCCCTTGGGCAGCGAGAAGTCGAAGTAGTGCTTGTGCACGTCCTGGCTCTCTTCGCAGATGCGCAGGTAGCGCTCGCTGAAGTCGAGGCCGGCGTAACGCTCGCCGATAACGCCCTGCGCGTAGAGCTCGTCGGCCAGGTTGTCGAGCACAATATGGTACTCGGCAATGATGGGGTCAAGGTCGGCGACCGGGTCCAGCAGGCCTTCCACCACCAGATAACCCTGATCGTAAAACGTGTCCAGTTGCTCATTACTTAAACGGCCCATCCTGCTCTCCCTGTATCCTCCCCGCCAGCGCTGATACGCTACTATAGCACGCATCAGGGCGGCGGCAAGCAGTCCATTTGCCGTCGCGCAGGCAAGGGAGACGGCCCTGGGCGGGGGCAGTCTGGCAGACTAACAGCCCGGGTGATCGCTGTTCCAGCGGTTGTAACTGAAGTCCTCGAAGTCCGGCGCGGCCATGCGCGCGCGCGTGTCATACCACAGCTGCGCCCAGGCGCGGGCATCGCGCAACTCGCTGGCCGGATCCCTGCGGCTGCGCGCCACGAAACCGGGGAAGACTTCGCGCCCGGTGGGCTGGCCGGTCGGGTTGTAGCGCAGGTCAAAACTCCAGCGCATGCTGTCACTGTGGTTCGCCAGCGAGGAATGTTGCGTGTAGCGCGTCATGAAGAGCACGTCGCCGCGGCGCATGGGCTGCGCCACCGCTGCCTCTTGCACGATCAGCGACTCAAGGAGGCTCGGCCCGCCGCCCGTGGGCGAGGGACAGTGCCGCTGCAGCCCGGCCACGTGACTGAAGGGGATCACCTCGAGGCAGCCGGATTCGACCGGCGCATCCCAGAGCGGGAACCAGACGGTGATCATCTCGGTCTCGTCCGCGTCCTCGTTCACCACGCCACCATCCTGGTGCCAGGGGGTGGCGCCCACCTGCACGCGACCGGTCTGCTGGTTGAGCGGCGTACGCTGCTCGGGCGGCTTCATGCGCACGTGCTGCACCGGGTTGGAATAGATTTCCGGGCCGATGAACTGCTCGACAGCGTCCAGCAGCCGCTCGTTGCGAATCATGTTGAAGACCGCCGGCCCCACCCACAGCGGCGCATCCGGCTGCACGTTGCGCTTGGGCAGCATGAAGTCGAAATACTGGTTATGCACCTTCTGGCTCTCTTCGCAGATGCGCATGTAGCGCTCGTTGAAGTCGAGATCGCTGTATCGCTCGCTGATCTCGCCTCTTGCGAAGAGCTCGTCGGCCAGGCTGTCGAGCACGCCATGGTACTCGGCGATGACGGGGTCAAGGTCGGCGACCGGGTCCAGCAGGCCCTCCGCCACCACATACCCCTGATAATAAAACGCGTCCAGTTGCTCACGGCTCAAGCGGCCCATCCCGTCCCCCTGCATCCTCTGCGCCAGCGCTGATACGCTACTATAACGCAAACAGGGCGACGGCCTGCAGTCCAATGGGCCGGCGCGCAAGCCAGGGGAGATGACTATGGCCGCAGCCCAGATCCGGCGTTTGTTCCTGCTGCTGGCCAGCGTCTGGCTCTGCGCCGCGCTCCTGCTGCGCGGCCTGGCGCAGCCCCTCTTCGCCCCGCCGCCCGCGGATGAGCGCCAACTCTTCCTGCTGATGGGCCTCACCGGCAGCGCCAGTATCCTCATCGCCTGGCTGATCCGCCAGCTTGGCATCATCCAGCGCCTGCGCAGCCTGCGTTACGGCCTGGTGCTGCTCAGCCTGCTGACTATCCTGACGCTCTTCGCCAACTTCTGGCTGCTGGCGCGGCAGATGTTTCTGGATGCCCACGACCTCGGCCTGAGCGCGGTGCTGCTGGTCTTTGGCGCCTGGACGGCGCTCGGCAGCGGCTACTTCATAAGCAACGCCTTCACGCCGCGCATCCGCAGTCTGGCCAGCAGTGCGGACCGCCTCGCTCGCGGCGAACTGACCACGCGCGTGACCGCCGACGGCCAGGACGAACTGGCCGCGTTGGCGCGCAGCTTCAACATGATGGCCGCGCGCCTCGAGGAAGCCGCCGCGCAGCGCGCGCGCCTCGAGCAGGGCCGGCGCGACCTGATCGCCTGGACCAGCCACGACCTGCGCACGCCCCTGGCCTCGCTGCGCCTCGTGATCGAGGCCCTCGTCGATGGCGTCGCCGGCGACGCGGCCACGCAGCAACGCTATCTGGAAACCGCGCAACGGGAAATCCGCAACCTCAGCGAGCTCATCGACGACCTCTTCGAGCTGTCGCAGCTGGAGAGCGGCCACGTCGAGTTGCGCCTGCAACGCAGCTCGCTCAGCGACCTGCTCTCGGACACGCTCGGCGCCCTGCGGCCGGTGGCCCTGCGCCACGAGGTGCGCCTCGAGGGCCAGGTCAGCAGCGCGGTCGACCCGCTGCTGATCGACCCCGAGAAAATCCAGCGCGTGCTCTACAACCTGGTGAGCAACGCCATTCGCCACACGCCCGCCGGCGGCCACGTGCAGCTCGACGCAGAGCTCAGCGGGCCGCACCAGGTGCGCGTGACCGTGACCGACAGCGGCGAGGGCATCGCCATTGCGGACCTGCCGCAGGTCTTTGAACGCTTCTGGCGCGGCGAACAGGCGCGCACGCGCGAGCAGAGCGGCGAACGCGGCGCCGGCCTCGGCCTGGCGATCGCGCGCGGCCTCGTCGAGGCGCACGACGGCAGCATCGAGGTGCAGAGCCGCCCCGGCGAGGGCGCGCAATTCAGCTTCACGCTGCCGCGCCGCGCCGCCTGAGCCCGCGCCAACATCCTTCATACGTCCCGCTGACGTTCCTCTTGCGCGCAGCCCCTACGCTGTCAGCAGAGTCGCAAGTCAAGACAGAGGAGCGTTGCTATGGATCTCAAACGCTATACCAACAAGGCCCAGGAAGCGTTGCTGGCCGCCCAGACCCTGTGCGTCGAGCAGCGCCATGCAGAAATCGGGCCGCTGCATCTGCTGGCCGCCCTGCTGCGCCAGCGCGAAGGCATCGTGCCCCAGGTGGTGGCCGGCATCGGCGCGCAGCCGGCCGCCCTGCTGCGCGACGTCGAGCAGCAACTGGCGCAGGAAGCGCGCGTCAATGGCCAGAACCAGCAGGTCGGCGTGGGCCGCGCCCTGCAGGAAAGCCTGATCGCGGCCGAGGCCGAGGCGCAGCGCCTGCGCGACGACTACGTCAGCTGCGAGCATCTGCTGCTGGCGCTGACCCAGAGCGGGCCCGTCGGCACGCTGCTGGCGCGGCACGAGGTGACCGCCGACGCCATCCTGCAGGCCCTGACCGGCATCCGCGGCAACCAGCGCGTCACCAGCCAGGACCCCGAAGACACCTACAGCAGCCTCGAGCGCTACGGGCGCGACCTGACCGCGCTGGCGCGCCAGGGCAAACTGGACCCGGTCATTGGCCGCGACGAGGAAATCCGCCGCGTCAGCCAGGTGCTCGGTCGCCGCAGCAAGAACAACCCCGTGCTCATCGGCGAGGCGGGCGTTGGCAAGACGGCCATCGCCGAGGGTCTGGCGCGGCGCATCGTCGATGGCGACGTGCCCGAAGGCCTGCGCGAACGCCAGATCATCGCGCTTGATATGGGCAGCCTGCTGGCCGGCGCGAAGTTCCGCGGCGAGTTCGAGGAGCGCCTGAAGGCCGTGCTGCAGGAGGTGAGCGCCGCGGACGGCCGCATCATTCTCTTCCTCGACGAGCTGCACACCATCGTCGGCGCCGGCGCAGCCGAGGGCGCTCTCGACGCCGGCAACATGCTCAAACCCATGCTGGCGCGCGGCGAACTGCACGCCATCGGCGCCACCACGCTCGACGAGTATCGCCAGCACATCGAGAAGGACGCCGCCCTCGAGCGCCGCTTCCAGCCCGTCTTCGTCGACGAGCCGGACGTGGAGGACACCATCAGCATCCTGCGCGGCCTGAAGGAGCGCTACGAGGTGCATCACGGCGTGCGCATCCAGGACAGCGCGGTCATCGCCGCCGCGACCCTCGGTCAGCGTTACCTGCCCGAGCGGCAGTTGCCGGACAAGGCCATCGACCTCGTTGACGAGGCCGCCTCCTTCCTCAAGTTGCAAATCGACTCGCGCCCGCTCGCCCTCGATACGCTCGAGCGCCAGCTGATGCAGCTGGAAATCGAGCGCGAGGCGCTCAAACAGGAGCGTGACAAATCCTCGCAGCAGCGCCTTGAGGTCATCGAGCAGGAGCTGGCCAACCTGCGCGAGCAGCGTGACGCGCTGGCGGCCCGCTGGCAGACGGAGAAGGACGCCATTCAGGCCCTGCGCGCCACCCGCGCCGACATCGACAGCGCGCGCGGCGAGCTGGAGCAGGCCGAGCGCCGCAGCGACCTCGAGGCCGCGGCCCGCATCCGCTTCGGCCGGCTGCCGGAACTGGAGCGCGACCTGGAAGCGGCGGAAGCGCGCCTCGCGCAGCTGCAGGCCGACGGCGCCCTGCTGAAAGAGGAAGTTGACGCCGACGGCATCGCCGCCGTGGTCTCGCGCTGGAGCGGCATCCCGGTCACGCGCCTGCTGGAGAGCGAGAGCGCCAGGCTGCTGCGCATGGAGGACGAGCTGCGCGGACGCGTCATCGGCCAGGACGAGGCCCTGCGCGCCGTCGCGGCGGCCGTGCGCCGTGGCCGCACCGGCCTGCAGGATCCCGCCCGCCCGCTGGGCAGCTTCCTCTTCCTCGGCCCCACCGGCGTCGGCAAGACCGAGCTGGCGCGCGCGCTGGCGGCCTTCCTCTTCGATGACGAGGACGCGCTGCTGCGCTTCGACATGAGCGAGTACGGCGAGCGCCACTCGGTCGCGCGCCTGATCGGGGCGCCGCCCGGCTACGTCGGCTACGAGGCCGGCGGCCAGTTGACCGAGGCGGTGCGGCGCCGGCCCTGGTCGGTGCTGCTCTTCGACGAGATCGAAAAGGCGCATCCCGAGGTCTTCAATATCTTCCTGCAGGTCTTCGATGACGGCCGCCTGACCGACGGCCACGGCCGCCGCGTCGATTTCCGCAACAGCGTCATCATCCTGACCAGCAACATCGGCGGCCAGCTGCTGCGCGACCTGGGCGCGGAGGCGGAGGACGAGACCCTGCGCGCGGCCCTGCAGCGCGAGCTGGACAGTCACTTCCGGCCCGAGTTCCTCAACCGCCTCGACGAGGTCATCCGCTTCCGCCACCTCGCGCCGCAAGATCTGCTGCATATCGTGGACATCCAGCTGCGCGGCCTGCACGCGCGCCTGGCGGCGCAGGGGCTGACCTTGCGCCTCGGCGAGGCCGCGCGCGCCCACCTGGCCGAGCAGGGCTACGACCCGGTCTACGGCGCCCGTCCGCTCAAACGCGTCATCCAGCGCCAGCTGCAGGATCCCCTCGCGCTGCTGCTGCTGCAGGGCAGTGTGCAGGAGGGCGACTGCGTCGCGGTCGATGTCGACGCGCATGGCCTGACCCTGACGCCGGAGCACGCGCCCGAGCCCCTGGCGCAAAGCGCGTAACAATCCTCACCCAAAGCCCCTCTCCTTTCGGGAGAGGGGTCTTTTTCGATTCGAATAGTATTCCCTCTCTCCCTGAAGGGGCTCCCCCTCTCCCGACGGGACAGAGGGGGCCGGGGAGGGCTCCCGCGTCAAGGGCTCCCGTCACAGAACGGGAAAGCGGGAAAGGGCCACCGCACAACTTGCACCGCCCCTGCCAACTTCGCTACACTCACACATCGACAGTCCGGCCTGAGCGTGCAGCAGAAAGGAGCTGCGAGCGTCCGAAATTACCCGTGGCAAACCCGTCTTCTGCAACACTCTTCCTGAAGCGCATTCTGGAGAAATGTTTCATGAACAAGCTACTGCCCCTCCTGCTCGCTATTCTGCTGCTCTGCCTGGCGGCCGCTCCGTTGACGGCCCAGGACGATGGCCCGATCGAACTGACCTACCTGCACTGGGCCGACCCGACCGCCGATCGCGTCTTCCAGGAACTGATCGACCAGTTCAACGCCGAAAACCCGGATGTTTTCATCACCCTTGAAGGCGTGCCCTCCGCCGGCTACGTCGACTTCCTGCTCACCTCGATCGCGGGCGGCACCCCGCCGGACATCGCCCTCGTGGCGGACGGCGACTTCGCTGTCTTCGCCCCCAGGGGCGCGCTGGTCAGCATTGAGGAATTCGTCAACGCCAGCGAGATCATCGACCTCGACGCCGTCTGGCCCTCCGGGCCGGACCGCTATCGCTTCGACCCCGAAACCGGCGCGTTCATGACCGGCCCCCTCTACGAACTGCCGCGCGACGTCGGCCCCACCGCGCTCACCATCAACGTCGACCTCTTCAACGAGCTGGGCGTGCCGCTGCCAGACCCCTCGGTGCCCATGACCTGGGACGAGCTGATCGCCACTGGCACCGCGCTGACGACCGACGTCAATGGCCTGCACCCGAATGAAGAAGGCTTTGATGCCGAGAATCTGGCGACCGTGGGCATCGGCACGCTGACCGTGCCCGGCTGGGGCCTGGGGCCGATCTTCTCAAACGGCGGCCATTACGTCTCCGAAGACGGCCGCACCTGGATCGCGCATGAGGACCAGAACACCATCGACGCCCTGCAGTTCCTCTCCGACCTCATTCACGTTCACCGCATCACGCCGCCGCCCACCATGCTGGAAGGTATGAACGTCTGGCAGCTCTTCGATACCGGGCGCGTGGGCATGAACTGGGATGGCCGCTGGGCCACCACCGGCTATCGCGAACGCCTCGACTTCGAGTTTGACGTGCGGCCCTTCCCCGTCGGCAACAGCGGCGAGATCCGCGCCTTCGCCGAAGGCTGCAGCATCAGCGGCTGGTCCGGTTCCGTCGGCCTGGCGATCATCGCCGGCTCGAAGGGCGCCGAAAACCCGGAGCAGGCCTACCGCTTCATCGAGTTCATCTATGGCCCGGAGGGCCAGCTGGCGCAGGCCGCGCTGGGTTACAACATCCCGGCCCAGATCGAGCTGGCCAACACCGACGCCTTCCTGCAGCCAGACCAGATGCCCGCCAACGCCCGGATCTTCCTTGAGGCAGCGCGTTGCCAGTTGCCAGGACCCTGGTCCTTCGTGCCGCACTGGTTCGTGTGGCAGCCGGAGCCCTGGGGCCGCATGTGGCAGGATGTGATCGTTAACAACGTCGCCTTCGCCGAGGACGCCCTGCTCGACGTGGCCGGTGATCTGCAGGCCGGTCTGGACGACGCCTGGGCCACCATCGACGAACAGCGCAGCGGTAGCTAGTACGCGCAAGGCCAGCCAGGCCGGGGCGCTGGACGTCCCGGCGTGGCTGCGCCCGCGCCTTGAGTTTCTGAAACGATGAGCCTTTTCCGCCCGCTCTTGCCGCAGGCCAGCAATGCGCACCGCGAGGCCTTGTGGGGCTGGCTCTTCATCCTGCCGGTCACACTGGGCTTTCTTCTTTTCGTGCTCGGGCCCATGCTGGCCTCCTTCGCGCTCAGCTTCACCGAATGGGACTTGCTCTCCCCGGCGCAGGGGGCCGGCCTGCGCAACTGGCAGAGCATCTTCAGCGTCAGCGTGGTGCACACGCCCCAGGCCCGCGACGAGGCCAGCGGCGAGCTGCTGTTCCAGTGTGGCCGTCACCGCAACGTGCCGGCCCCGGAGCTGGTCGACTGGCTGCAGCGCCTCGACGAGCGCAGCGGACTGCCCTTCGAATGCAACCCGGGCTACCTGCGCGACCGCGAGGTGCTGCCGGAGCGCTTCGGCGTGGTGAGCGAGGTATTGCTCTTCGGCCAGCGCTGGCTCCTCAGCGCGCGCGATCATTTGCTGTGGATCGCGCTCTTCAACACAATCTACATGCTGCTGGCCGTGCCGGCGGGGATGGCGCTGGCGCTGGGGGTCGCCATCGTGCTCAACCAGCAGTTGCGCGGCCGCCAGCTGTTGCGCGCCATCTTCTACCTGCCCAACGTGCTGCCCATCGCCGCCACCTCCGTCATCTGGCTGTGGATCTTCAACCCGGAGTTCGGCATCCTCAATCACCTGCTGGGCAGCGTCGGCCTGCCGTCTAACGGCCGCTGGCTGAGCGACCAGAGCAGCGTCAAGCCCTCGCTGATGATTATGGGCATCTGGAGCTTGCTGGGCTTTCAGATGCTCATCTACCTGGCGGCCCTGCAGGCCGTGCCGCGCCAGCTCTACGAGGCGGCCGAAATCGACGGCGCCGACCTCTGGGGCCGCTTCCGCTTCGTCACCTGGCCCAGCCTCAGCCCGACCTCTTTCTTCCTGCTGGTCACCGGTCTGATTTTCGGCTTCCAGAGCTTCGCCCAGCCCTACATCATGACCCGCGGCGGGCCCGCCAACGCCTCGCGCACGGTCGTGATGGAGATCTGGAAAAACGGCTTCGCAGACCTGGAGATGGGCTACGCCTCGGCCCAGGCCTGGCTGCTGGGCGTGATCATCCTGCTCATCACGGTGGCCAACTTCCGCCTCGCCCGCCGCTGGGTCTTTTACGAGCACGAGCAGCATGTCTGAGGCGACGCGGGCCTTCGCGCCTGCCCTGCAGCTGGATGCGCGCCACAAGGCGCAGTTGCTGCGCGCCCTCTCCTACCTCGGCCTCGGCGCGCTGGCCTTCATCATGCTGATCCCCTTCTTCTGGATGCTGTCCACCTCCTTCAAGCCCGCCCGGGGCCTCTTCGTCATGCCGCCGAAGTGGATCCCCGACCCCCTCGTGCTGGATCACTACATCATCATCTGGCAGAAGACGGCCCTCGCGCGCGGCCTGCTCAACTCCACCTTCATCGCCCTCTCCACCACCGTCGGCGAGATCGCCACCAGCACCCTGGCCGGCTTCGCCTTCGCGCGCATGCGCATTCCCGCCAAGGGCCTGCTCTTCAGCCTGCTGCTGCTGACCATGATGATCCCCGGCGTGGTCACGCTGATCCCGACCTTCATCCTCTTCGGCCAGCTGGAGTGGATCGACACCTTCTACCCCGTGATTCTGCCCTACCTGCTGGGCACGCCCTTCGCGCTCTTCCTCAGCCGCCAGTTCTTCTCCGGCCTGCCGCGCGAGCTGGAGGACGCGGCCAAGGTCGATGGCGCCAGCTTCTTCCAGATCTACCGCCAGGTCTTCATGCCCCAGGCCCGGCCCCTCGTCGCCACGCTCTTCGTGCTGGGTTACCTGCACCGCTGGAATGACTTCCTCGGGCCGCTGATCTACCTGCGCTCGCCGGAATACCAGACCGTGTCCGTCATGCTGGCGCGCCTCGTCGATACCTACGTGCAGGACTGGTCGGTGCTGATGGCCGGCGCCATGATCGCCCTGCTGCCGATCCTCATCATCTTCGTCGTGCTGCAGCGCTTCATCATCGAAAGCGCCGCCTTCTCGGGATTAAAGGGATGAACCACATCTGGCTCAACCCCCTGCGCACAGCCGGGGCCATCGACCGCAACATCTTCGGCGGCTTCGCCGAGCACATGCACCGCTGCATCTACGGCGGCATTTACGACCCCGGCTCGCCGCAGGCCGACGACCAGGGCCTGCGCCTCGACGTGCTCGACGCGCTGCGCCGCCAGGGCATGCCCGTCGTCCGCTATCCCGGCGGCAACTTCGTCTCCGGCTATCGCTGGCGCGACGGCGTCGGCCCCCGCGAGGAACGTCCGGCGCGCCTCGACCTCGCCTGGCATGCGCTGGAGAGCAACCACTTCGGCACTGACGAGTTCATCCGCTTCTGCCGCCTGCTGGAGGCGGAGCCCTTCCTCGTAGTCAACTGCGGCGATGGCGACCTGCGCGAGGCGCGCGACTGGCTGGAATACTGCAACGGGGCGCAGCCTACCGAGCCGGTGAAGCTGCGCCAGGCGCATGGCTTCGCGGAGCCGCACAACGTCCGCTACTGGGGCATCGGCAACGAGGTCGACGGCCCCTGGCAGATCGGCCACAAGACCGCCGCGGAATATGCCCGGGCCTGTACCGAGTTCGCCAAAGCCATGAAGCTGGTGGACCCGACCATCAAGCTCGTCGCCGCCGGGGCATCGGACTGGACGGCCGACGTCGTCGATACGGCGCGCCTGCTCTTGCAGCAGGCCGGGAATCTCATCGACTACCTCGACGTCCACTGGTACATCGGCCTCGGCATGGACGTCGTCGACTTTCCGGCGCTGATGACCACCTCCGAGCTGCTCGAGGAGCGCCTGAGCGCCATGGAAGGCCTCATCCGCATCATGCGCCTCAACCACAACATCGAGCGGGAGATTCACCTGGCCGTCTGCGAATACAACGTGCTCAAGTTCATCGACTACGGCGAGGACATCGAGGCCATTTTCAACCTGCAGGACATGCTGGTCATCGCCCAGAACCTCAACGCCTTCCTGCGCCACGCGCACAGCGTCAGGATGGCCAACATCTCCGAGATCGTGAACATGGGCGGCCCCATCCGCACCAACCCCGACGGCGACGGCCTCGTGCTGCAGACCACCTGGCACGCGCTGGCGCTCTACAGCCGCCTCAGCGGCGACCTGGCGCTGGACGCCTGGCTGGAGAGCGACGCCAGCTTCAGCGGTGGCGACTACAGCGGCGTGCCCGTCCTTGATGTCGCCGCCACGCGCGACCAGGCGGGCCGGCAGATCACGCTCTTCGTCATCAACCGCAGTGCCGATGCCCACAGCGAACTCACCATCCACCTGGAAGCCGGCCGCTTCGACGGCGCTGCGCGCGCCAACATCCTCAACGGCCCGCAACTCGACTCAGAAAATACCTTCGACACGCCCGACGCGGTGCAAGTGCGGACAGAGTCGCTGCCGGCGCAGGAGCGCTCGCTGACCTGTACGCTCGAGCCGCATTCCCTGACCGCGCTGGAGCTGACTATCCGTCGCTAAGGCGACGCCAGGCTATAGTAGTTATTGCGTCAACGCGGCGCTGACAGACAGAGAGGAACCCGCCATGGCCACTGAATTCCCCGGCGCGGAGCGCGACCTGCGCTTCTTCCCCATCCACAACGACGCGCCCGGACACCTGACCCAGGCGCAGATTCAGCACTACAACGAGCGCGGCTTCGTCTTCCCGCTGGACGTCTTCAGCGCAGCCGAAATCGCCGCCCACCGCGCCTACTTCGACGAGTTGACGGCGATGGCCGAGGCCGCCGGCCTCGACAACTACGGCATCAACGCCTGGCACACCAGCTGCGCCGGCATCTACGACCTCGTCACCAACAGCCGCATCCTCGATTACGTGGCAGACCTGCTGGGCGAGACCGTCATCCTCTGGGGCTCGCACTATTTCAACAAGATGCCCGGCGACGGCAAGCGCGTCAGCTGGCACCAGGATGCCACCTTCTGGGCGCTCAGCCCCAGCAAGACCGTCACCGTCTGGCTGGCGCTGGACGACAGCGACGTTGAAAACGGCGCCATGACGCTCATCCCCGGCTCGCATCAGCACGGCGCCATCGAGTACGTCGACAGCCGCCCGGAGGAGAACAACGTCCTTTGGCAGACCGTGCCGGGCGCTCCGCAGTACGGCGCCGCGCCGGTCCCGGTCGAGCTGCGCGCCGGCCAGATGTCGTTGCACACCGACCTGCTGCTGCACAGCTCGGAGCCCAACCTGTCGGCGCGCCGCCGCTGCGGCCTGACCATGCGCTTCATCCCGGCCGACGTGCAGCGCACCCTGCCCGAATGGAACGAGGAGGCCATCCTCTGCCGCGGCCAGGGTAACGGCCACTTCCGCTACATCGCCCGCCCCGAGGGCGACCGCATCCCCGCGCAGGGCTGAGCGCCAGCCAGGGCGAGGCCAGCGCGCTGGACGGGGCAATGAACGCGATGCAGGACAGTTGGGCGGAGCAATCAGGCCAGAAAGGACGATAATTATGCTGACCCCCGAAACGGCCCTGGAAAAACGGGAATTCATGCTGCGCGAGGGCTACGTGCTGCTCGAGAACATCCTGCCGGATGCATTTCTTGAGGAGTTGCGCGCGGAAACCGAAGGGCTCATTGCGGGCCATGTCGAAGCGCACGAGTTGCGCTTTCAGGGTCAGCACATCGACGTGCAGGCGGTGGACAACGCCATCATCGACAAACTGCTGACCTGGAAACCTGCTTTTGAGGCGCTCGCCGCCCTGGGTTTTGGTGATTTCAGTCCCGAGGGCAAAGTCATTATTCTCACCAAGGAAGCGGGCGGGCCGCCCCTCTACTGGCATCAGGACTGGATCTTCTGGGATGATCCCCTCAGCCTGTCGCCCTGGCCGCAGGTTGTCGCCCTGAACTACTATCTCACCGACACCTCTGTGGAAAACGGCTGCCTGAAGATCATACCCGGCAGCCACCGCAAACGCTTTCCCCTTCACGACCGCATGGTTCCCGCCCACGAACAGGGGGCCCGCTTCGTCAGCGAAGACGACCCGGTCATGTTCAGCGAAGACCCGGACCAGGTGTACGTGCCCGTTAAAGCCGGCGACCTGGTGCTGCTGGATGCCCGCACCCTGCACGCGGCCGACAGAAACCAGACCGACGAACGCCGTACCCTGGTGCTGGCCTGGCACCTGCGCCCGATGGATACGGTTCCCGACTACTGGCAGGGTGAAATCCCCGAGGCGCTCGCGCAGCGGGACCCCAAGTGTGAATACGCGGGCTCGCGCATTCCTGGAGAATATCTCCGGGCGTAAGCGCAAGGGATGGGCAACCTGTCGTCTGCGCGCCGCGGGTAACGGCCACGTCAGGTTCATCGCCCGTACCCAACCCTTTCCCGTCACTCACGACGGGAGAGGGACAATACATTCCTGCAAGTTCGATAGTGCTATACTGGCGTCCCGCACGGGAGCGCAGGAGATGTCACGATGAAGCTGGACATCAAGAATTTCCGCTCAATCAAGGACCAGAGCGTGGAGCTGGCGCCCATCACCGTGCTCTACGGCCCCAACGGCTCCGGCAAGTCCAGCCTGCTTTATGCCTTGCTTGCAATGAAAAACATTGTCTTCAACCCCAACAGAGCCAGCAGCAGCTTTTTCGACCTGGGCTTTGTGAATCTTGGTAACTTCGACGCGATTGTCCACGACCATCACCCTGACAGGGAGATCTGGTTTCAGATTGAGGCAAAGATTACCAATTCAAACAATGCCAAATGGGGTGTGCAGTTCGGAAGGCAGGATGGAAGGTTTCTGTTGAGCATGGATATAGGTCCGCAGATCGATTTTCTTTCGTTTGAATTACCAGTCTCGTTCCCCTACCGACTTGATAATAACATTCAGCATAAGGTGAACTTGACTGATCAATCCGTGAACATCATTTGGGACGGCATCACCGCCCACCTGGAGTCTGTCGATACTACCGTCCCCAACAACCAGTCTGCCAGAGATCTTGCAACCATCCTGAACGCCCCTGCCGAGATTTTGCGGAAGACTGGCGCAGTCCCACTTCAGAGAGGTTTCTCGCACGACAGCTTTTCTGTTGTGCCCGTTTCCCCGCTATTGATCGAAGAAGATGAGATGGCTTCCTTGCTGGCCCACGACAAATATCTGGAATCTCGTGTTAGTCGATACCTTGAACGAATAACAGGACGCGAGCTAAGAGTGCACTTCAGACCTGGCACATCGATTTTCTCACTGGACGTTATCGAGCGCAGCACCGGAGTGGGAACCGAGATTGTGAACGACGGCTTCGGAGTGAATCAGGTCGCCTGGTTGCTTGCTCGAACGCTTCACAGTGGAACAACCTGGATGTGCATCGAGGAACCGGAGACGCACTTGCATCCATCTGCAGTTCGTGAACTTGCTAAAACCTTTGTTGAACTTTTGCGTAAGGAAAACAAACGCTTCATCTTCACAACTCACAGCGAAGCTCTTGTGCTTGCATTTCTGACCGAAGTCGCACGAGAAAACCTTAAGCATAATGAAGTAGCCTTTTACCTGACGCAGAAGGAAGGTAAGGAAACAAAATACGAACGTCAGGAAGTCAATGAACGCGGGCAAATCGAGGGAGGTTTGTCCAGTTTTATGGAGGGCGAGCTGGAGGATGTGGCTGCCTTCTTCGGTCGGACAGTTTAACCGTCGGAATGGCTTCCCGATGGTTTATTATCAACGAGTGGTTGCTCAATGACTTGTTAGGTCACAACGGACTTGACGAGTTAAGGCGTAGCGATCGTTTTCTAAGGAAATTGGTTCGTGGTCCTGACGGGGTCATTGTTCTGTGGAAGAGTCCCTGGATGGACAAGGCATGGGAACTTATGGAAAAAGAAGATGAGGAGCGACGTCAGCGGAGCATACTTTTTCAAACAGAGCTTGTTCGTAACCTCAACAAGTTTAGATGGCTGATGGACCACGAAGTTAAAGAGTTGCCTGACATATTACAGAATTTGCTGAATGAGGGGAAAATCGACCGCGACGATGAATATCTGTTTCAGACTTGGCTTTCGTCCCCTGTCAAAGTCGAATACATCGTGACTTCTGACAAGAGACTGATGCAGGCCTTGGCCAAGCACTACCCCGAAATCAAAACTCGTCACAGAGACGAGTTCTTAGACGAATACCTCGGCACAGCACCCGCACAGTAAGCGCAACCGCAATCCCCTACACCAAATGCGCCCAGCGGGGGAGCGCCAGCACCTCCGGGTTGACCACGTCCAGCGGACGCTTGCCGCTGAGGATGTCGGCCACGTTCTGCGCGGCCAGCACCTCCAGCGCCTGCACCGACTCCTCGGAATAGAAGGCCGTGTGCGGCGTGGCGATCAGGTTCGGCTGCGCCAGTAACGCATGACCCGCCGGCAAGTGCTCCGGCACGAAGACGTCCAGCCCCGCGCCGGCGATCCAACCCTCCTGCAGCGCCTGCAGCAGCGCCTCCTGGTCGATCAGCGCGCCGCGCGCCGTGTTGATGACGAAGGCGCCCGGCTTCATGCGCCGCAGCCGCTCCGCGTTCAGCAAGTGCTGCGTCCCTTCCGTCAGCGGCGTGTGCAGACTCAGAAAGTCCGCCCGCGCCAGCGCCTCATCCAGGTCCACCAGTTCTGCGCCCGCAGCGCGCGCCTCCGCCTCGGACACCCAGGGGTCACAGGCCAGCACCTGCAAGTCCAGCGCCGCCGCCTTGCGCGCCAGCGTGCGCCCGATCTTGCCAAAGCCGATGATGGCCAGCGTGCGCCCGGCCACGCGGAAAACCGGCATGCCGGTCCCCAGCGACCAGTCGTCAGCCTGCACGGCGCGGTCGTAGCGCACGATGCTGCGCGCGCCGGCCAGCAGCAGCGCCAGCGCGTGCTCGGCGACCTCGTCGAGACAGTAGGCCGGCACGTTGGTCACCGGGATACCGAGGCGCGTCGCCTCCTCGACGGCGATGTTGTCGATGCCGATGCCGTAGCGCCCGATGACCTGCAGCTTCTCGCCCGCGCGCACCACTGAAGCCGGCACCTGTTTGAAACAGGTCAGGATGGCGTCCGCCCCCGGCACCAGACGCAGCAGTTCCTCCTCGCTGCCGCTCTCCGCCAGCAGCAGCCGCGCGCCGACGTGCGCCAGCACCTCCGCTTCCGGCGCGGTGGAGGGCCAGGTGTAGTCGGTGACGAGGACGACTTTTTCGCTCACGTTCACGCTCCCCGACGCTGTTCCCAGACCTCGGGGTTGACCACGTGCGGCGGGCGTTCGCCGCGCAGCACCTGCAGCGCCTGACTGATGGCCAGCGGCCACAGCTGCGCCTTGCTCTCGACCGTGGCGCCGGCCACGTGCGGCGTGGTAACCACCTTCGGATGCAACACAAGGGGGTGGTCGTGCGGCGGCGGCTCCTGCGCGAAGACGTCCGTCGCCAGGCCGCCCAGCTGACCGCTCTCCAGGGCCGCCAGCAACGCGTCCTCGTCGACCAGCGTGCCGCGCGCCGAATTGACCAGCAGCGCGCCCGGCTTCATCTGTGCCAGCGTGTCCGCGTTGATCAGCCCGCGCGTCTGCGCCGTGGAGGGCAGATGCAGCGAGACCACGTCCGCCATGCCCAGCAGCTGCTCCAGGCTGTCTACCCGTTGCACGCCCAGCTCGTCGGCGCGCGCCTGGCTGATGTAGGGATCGTACACCGCTACGCGCATCTCAAAGGCCAGCGCGATGCGCGCCACGCGCCCGCCGATGCGCCCCAGGCCGACCAGACCCAGCTGCTTTCCGGCCAGCTCGGTGCCGTCATGCATCGTGAAGAAGTCCGGCCGCTCCTCCTGCTGCAATTGCTGCGTGCAGCGGCCCAGACGCTTCACGGCGAAGAGCATCAACGCGACGGCGAACTCCGCCGTGGCGATGCTGGGCACGTCCGGCGTGTTGCAGATGACCACGCCGCGTTCGGTGGCCTCGTCCAGCGCCACGCCGTCCACGCCGATGCCGGTGCGCGAGACCACCTGCAGCGCCGGCAACTGGTCGAAGAGCTGCCCGTCATAGCGGACGTAGGCGGAGGCGATGCTGGCCTGCGCGCCGGCCATGCTGCGCAGCAGCGCCGCCATGCCCTCCTCGCCTGGGCCACGCCAGACCAGTTCGGCGGCGCCCGCCAGGTGCCGGTACTGCTCCGGCAGCGGCCGTTCACACCAGATGCGCCACATAGGCTTTCTCCCTCGTTTCAGTCCAGCGCCGGTGAATTGCCGAAGGCCGCCACGCCCTCGCTGATCGCGCGCATCAGCAGCCCGTAATCCTGACCGTAGCTGATGAAAGTGACGCCCTGCGCCTGCAAGGCGCGCAGACCTTCCGGCGTGTCGGCCGCGTAGCCGATGGCCACGCCGGTCTTGCGGCCCACTTCCAGCATCCGCTCCAGCACCGCGTCAATTTCCGGCAGCGGCAGCTGCAGCGGGTCGAGACCCAGCGACAGGCAGAGGTCGAAGGGGCCGAGGAAGAGCACGTCGATGCCCGGCACGGCCGCGACCTCCTCAAGGTTGTCGAGCATCTCGCGCGTTTCCACGATGAGCGCGACCAGCATGTTGTCGTTGGCGCGCCCCAGATAGTCGGCGTTGTCCAGCGAGTAGTGCGAAGCGCGCAGCGGGCCGAAGCTGCGCCGCCCCACGGGCGGGAAGCGCGTCGCCGCGACGATGGCCTCGGCCTCGGCGACCGTGCGCACCATCGGCACCAGCACGCCCATGGCGCCCACGTCCAGCGCGCGCTGGATGAAGTCCTGCTGCGCCACGGGCACGCGCACGATGGGCATGGCGCCACTGCCCTGCACGGCCATCAGGACGTGTTCGATCTGCGCCATGTCGAGGTTGTTGTGCTCGGTCTCGATCACCAGCCAGTCGAGGCCGGCGCGCGTCAGCAGTTCGGCGACGTTGGGGCTGCCCAGGCCCATGAAGCAGCCGATGGCTGCCTCGCCGGCGAGCAGTTTGTTGCGTACCTTGTTGGTCTTCATCAGCTCACTCCAGTGCGATGTTGTCGACGCGATACAGCGGTTCCAGGCCCTCGGCGATGCGTGCCACGTTGCTGGCCGCCGCGCCCGCGCGTTTGCGCGAGGTGCCGTCGGTGGTGCCGGAGCAGTGCGGCGTGGCGATCACGTTGGGCAGGTGCATGATGGGGTCGTCGGGGTCCGGCGGCTCCGTGCTGAAGACGTCGATGCCCGCGCCCGCCAGCCGCCCGTCGCGCAGCGCCTCCGCCAGCGCCGCCTCGTCCACCAGCGCCCCGCGCGCCACGTTGATCAGCCAGGCGTGCGCCGGCAGCAAGGCCAGTCGGCGTGCATCGACGCAGTGCCGTGTGCCCGCGTTGAGGTGCAGATGCATCGAGAGCACGTCGGTCTCCGGCAGCAGGCCGTCGAGATCATCCGGCGTGCCGGCGAACTCCACGCCCAGTTCCTCACGTTCCTCGTCACTGACCTCGCGGATGTCGATGGCGAAGAGGCGCATGCCGAAGCCGCGCGCGCGCTTCGCCAGCTCGATGCCGCTGGCGCCGAAGCCGTAGAGCACCAGGCGCTTGCCCTCCAGTTCCTGCCCGACCGGCTCGTAGAAAACGCCCGTGCGCAGGTTGGTCTGCGAGCGCGGGTACTCCCGCGCCAGCAGCAATATCATCATCATGGCGTGTTCGGCCAGCGCTACCGAGCTGAACTGTCCGGGACAGTTCGCGACCGGGATGCCGCGCGAGCGCCAGACGTCCATCTCGAAGTGGTCGAGGCCGGTGCCGAGGATTTGCCACAGGCGTACCTGACCGGCGCCCAGGTCGGCCATCTCCTCGGTGCCGGCAGAGCCGCCGACGTCGATGACCACGTCCACGCCGGCGAACTGCGGCGCCAGCTCGGCCTTGTAGTCGCAGACCTTGATGTCGTTTCCGGTGGCGCGCACCGCATTCACCACGTCCACGCCCCAGGGGTAAAACATGTCTTCGCGCACCGGGTGCGGCAGAAACAATACGTTCAGTTTTTCAGGCACAAGCCCATCCCTTCCCTGTTATCCCTGCAGCAGCCAACTGGCTGCCTGCTCCCCGTCGCCCGCAAACCGGGCCGGGGTCATTCTGCGTAAACATGCGTGAGTACTTCTTTCACGTCCGGGTATGGCGCGTCCTGCGCATAGACCACGGCCGCATCGATCTCCGCGCGCACCTCGGCCTCGATGGCCTCCAGCTCTTCCTGCGTGCAGTGCGCATTCTCAGTCAGCAAACTCCCGAATAGTTCGATCGGGTCGCGCTTCTGCCATTCGCGTTCTTCCTCGCGCGTGCGGTAGGGGCGGTCGGGGTCGCTCATGCCGTGCCCCTGGAAGCGATAGGTATTGCAGACCATGAAGCCCGGCCCTTCGCCGGCCCGCGCCCGCGCCACCAGCGCGCTGGCCTGACGGTAGACGGCCATCACGTCCATGCCGTCCACCTTGACCGAGGGGATGTCGAAGGCCTCGCCGCGGCTCACCAGGTTGCCGGCCGTGACCTGTTCGGTGGGCGTGTACTCGCCGTACTGGTTGTTCTCGCAGACGTAGAGCACCGGCAACTTCCAGATTGAGGCCATGTTCATCGATTCCAGCAGCAGCCCCTGATTCAGCGCGCCGTCGCCGAAGAAACAGACGGCCACCTGACCCTCGCCGCGGCGTTTGGCGCCCAGCGCCGCGCCCGCCGCAATCGCCAGGCTGCCGCCGACGATGGCGTTGGCTCCCAGGTTGCCCGTCTCGGGGTCGGCGATGTGCATCGAGCCGCCCTTGCCGAGGCAGAAGCCGTCCTCCTTGCCCAGCAGCTCCGCGAACATGCGCTCCGGGCTGGCGCCCTTGGCCAGCGAGTGGCCGTGGCCGCGGTGCGTGCTGGTGATGTAGTCGTCGCGGCGCAGCGCGCCACACACCCCTACGGCGACCGCCTCCTGGCCGATCGACACGTGCGCGATGCCGGGGATCAGCGTCTGCATGTACAGCTCCGCCACCTGGCGCTCAAACTCGCGGATGGTGACCAGCTGCTGATAAAAGCGCGGCCCCAGCTCGCTCGCGTATTCGTCCTGTCGCTGTTGCTGCTCGCTCATGGTCTGGTCTTCCTCCTGGTTCAGTCCGCCGCGGCCGCAGTCGGCGCGCGCAGTTCGGCAAAATGACAGGCGCTGTCGTGCCCCTGCCCGAAACGATCGATGAGCGCCGGCGTCTCGCTCGCGCAGCGCGCCTCCGCCTTCCAGCAGCGTGTGCGAAAACGGCAGCCGGAGGGCGGGTGCAGCGCGCCCGGCACCTCGCCCTGCAGGATGATGCGCTGCTGCCGCGCTTCACTCTCGGGGTCCGGCACCGGTACCGCCGACAGCAGGGCCTGGGTGTAGGGGTGCGTCGGCTGGTTGTAAATCTGGTCGCGCGTGCCGGTCTCGACGATGCGCCCCATGTACATCACCGCCACCCGATCTGAAATGTGGCGCACGACGGAGAGGTCGTGCGCGATGAAGATATAGGCGATGCCGAATTCCTGCTGCAAGTCCTGCAGCAGGTTCACGATCTGCGCCTGAATCGAGACATCCAGCGCCGACACCGGCTCGTCGCAAATGATGAGCTTCGGGCTGAAGGCCAGCGCCCGCGCGATGCCGATGCGCTGTCGCTGCCCGCCGGAGAACTCGTGCGGATAGCGGCGCTCGTCATCCGGGTCCAGGCCCACGCGCTGCAGCAGCTCACGGGCGCGACTGCGCCATTCCGCCTGCGGCACCAGCCCTTCATGCACCGCCCAGGGCTCAGCCACGATGTCGCCGGCCGTCATGCGCGGGTCCAGCGAGGAGTAGGGGTCCTGGAAGATCATCTGGATGCGCTGACGATAGCGGCGCAACTCCTGACCCGCCAGCGCGAAAAGGTCCTCGCCGTCGAACCAGGCGCGGCCCGCCGTGGCCCGTTCAAGGCGCAGCAGAACGCGCGCCACGGTGGACTTGCCGCAGCCGGATTCGCCCACCAGCCCCAGCGTCTCGCCGCGGTACAGCTCGAAGTCGACGCCATCCACCGCCTTCACGTGGCCGATTGTGCGCCGCAGCAGCGAACGGCCGCTCAGCGCGAAGTGCTTGACCAGCCCTTCCACCCGCAGCAGCGGCTCGCCGGTCTCAGGGCCGCTTTCCGCAGCAGCGACGCTCGCGCCGGCGCGCTGCCGGCCCGGGATGTCCGCCACGAAGTGACAGGCGCTCAGCCGCTGCGGCTCATCCGGCAGCGGCAACAGCGCCGGCGTCTCCTGTTGACAGCGCGCCTGCGCCAGCGCGCAGCGCGGATGAAAGGCACAGCCGGCGGGAATGCGCATCAGGTTGGGCGGCGAGCCGCGAATGGCCAGCAAACGGCCTTCCTGCTGGTCGACGCGCGGCATCGAGTCCATCAGGCCGACGGTGTAGGGGTGGCCCGGGCGCGCGTAAAGGGCGGAGATCGGCCCGGTCTCGACCACCTTGCCGGCGTACATCACGGCCACGCGGTCTGCCACCTCGGCTACCACGCCCAGGTCGTGCGTGATCAGGATCAACCCCATGCCGCTTTCCGCCTGCAGCGCGGACAGCAGCTGCATCACCTGGGCCTGCACCGTCACGTCAAGCGCCGTGGTCGGCTCGTCGGCGATCAGCACCTCCGGCTCCAGCGCCAGCGCCATGGCGATCATCACGCGCTGCGCCATGCCGCCGGAAAACTGGTGCGGATAGTCGTGCGCGCGGCTGCGCGCGTCGGGGATCTGTACGCGCTCCATCAGGTCGATGGCGCGCGCCAGCCCTTCCTCGCGCGAAAGTCCGCGGCCGCTGCGCAGCGTCTCGGCGATCTGCTGGCCGACGGTGAAGGCCGGGTCCAGCGCCGCCTGGGCGTCCTGGAAGACCATCGCGATGCGGTTGCCGCGCACGGCCCGCATCGCCTCCGCCTCCAGCTGCAGCAGGTCCTCGCCCTGCAGCCGCACCCTGCCGCCCGTGATCTTGCCCGGCGGGCTGTCGATGATGCGCATGATAGCCTGCGCGCTGACGCTCTTGCCGGAGCCGGACTCGCCCAGGATGGCCAGCGTTTCGCCGCGCTCCAGCGTGAAGTCCACGCCGTTGACGGCGCGCGTCAGGCCGACGGCCGTGCGAAACTCGACGCGCAGGCCGCGCACCGCCAGCAGGGGCTCGCGCCCGTTTGCGCTCACGAAGGCTCCTGCCCCTCGCTGCCGCTGTTGAGCCAGCGCTCGCGCTGCACCGGGTCGCTGATCGAGCGCAGCGAGGCGGCCAGCAGGTTCAGGCTCAGCGCCGTCAGGAAGATGGCCAGGCCGGGGAAGGTCGTCAGCCACCAGGCGCTGCTCACGTAGCTTTTGCCGGCCTCGATCATCAGGCCCCAGGAGGGCTCCGGCTTCTGCACGCCGAAGCCGAGGTAGCTCAGCGCGGCCTCGCCCAGAATCAGCGCCGCGATTTCCAGCGTGAAGAGGATCACCAGCGGCGAGGCCAGGTTGGGCAGCAGATGGCGCCGGATGATGCGCAGGTCGCTGTTGCCGGTGACGCGCGCCGCGTCGATGAAGGGCGACGTGCGCAGGGCCAGCGTCAGGCCGCGCGCCACGCGCGCGTAGACCATCCAGCGCACCAGCGCCAGCACCAGAATGACGTTGACAAAGCCCGAACCCAGCGCATAGAGCACCAGCAGCGCCAGCAGGAGAAAGGGGAAGCTCATCTGCAAATCGACGAAACGCATGATGAGGTCGTCGACGCGCCCGCCGTGATAGCCGGCGAGGATGCCCAGCAGCGTGCCCACCGCGCCGGAGAGCAGGGCGCTGCTCAGCCCCACCGCCAGCGACACACGCGCGCCATAAATCAGCCGGCTGAGCAGGTCGCGGCCCAGCTCGTCGGTGCCCAGCACGTGCGGGAAGCCGCCCTCGACGGCGGACGGCGTGCCCGGCGGATGGTTGCGCAGGCGCAGGTTCTGGCGCAGCGGGTCGTAGGGCGCGACGATCTCGGCGCCCAGCATGGCGATCAGCAGCAGCAGCAGCACAACCATGCTGAAGACGGCCACCGGGTCTTGCAGCAGGCGCCGCAGAATCAGGCCCAGGCCGACGCTGCGCGGGGCTTCGCTGGCGCTGTCCAGCACCGGAATCGCGGCCATCATCACGCGCCCTGTGGCTGATTAAAACGGATGCGCGGGTTGAGCCAGGTGTAGGCCATGTCCACCAGCAGGTTCGTCAGGATGATGAAGATGGCCACCACGAAGACCGTGGCCTCCACCAGCGGCAGGTCGCGCCGGTTAAGCGCCTGGATGGTCAGGTTGCCGATGCCGGGCCAGCCGAAGACCGTCTCGACGATGATGGCGCCGTTGAGCAGGGCCGCCAGTTCGTCGCCGCTGATGGTCAGCACCGGCACGGCCGCGTTCTTCAGCGCGTGCACGAAGACCACGCGTCGCTCGCGCAGGCCTCTGGCGCGCGCGGCCTTGATGTAGGGCTTCGCCAACTCGTCGAGCATGGCGCTGCGCGAAATCTGCGCGATGCGCCCCAGCGGCTTGTAACACAGCGTCAGCGCCGGCAGCACGAAGTATTCGAGCCCGCCGTAGCCGGAAGTCTTGAAGAGCCCCAGGCGCACCGGGAAGATCAGGATCAGCATCAGCGCCAGCCAGAACTCGACGATCGAGACGCCGCCCAGCGAAATCACGTTGGTGATGCGGTCCAGCAGCGACCAGGGCCGTAGCGCGGAGAGCGCCCCCAGCGTGATGCCCAGCGGCACGGCCAGCAGCAGCGCCGCCAGCGCCAGGTAGAGCGTGGCCGGGATGCGCGCCAGCACCAGTGGCAGCGTGGGCACCTTCTGCCAGAAGGATTTGCTGAACTCGAGGCGCAGGGCGTCGCCGATGAAGTTCGTATACTGCTCGCCCAGCGGCTTGTCGAGATTGAGTTGCTCGCGCACCAGCTGCACGTGCTCCTCCGAAGCCTCGATGCCCACCACCAGACGCACCGGGTCGCCCAGGATGCGACCGGCGAGGAAGACCATCGTCAACACGGCGAAGGTCACCGCCACCGATTGCAGCAGGCGTCTGCCCAGATAGTTGAGTATGTCACATGCTCCTGCATGGCGGCCCCTGGCCGCGCAGGACCAGGGGCCGTTTGCGCTTCGTCAGCGGTTACTGGCCCGCCGGCGACATTTCCTTGGCCTGCAGACGATGATCCAGCTTGACTTCCCAGTCCAGATCGTTGCTTACTGCGTAGGACAGGTCCAGATGACCGATGTAGCCTGCGGCCACATCATCATGCGCCACCTGGTTGAGCTGCTGCAGCGTTGCGTCGCGCTCGGCGCCAGATAGCGGTGCCGCGGCGTTCCACAGCGCTTCGGCTTCCTCGTTGCAGTACACCGAGAGGATGCCGTCGCAGGAGAAGTAGAAGTTGTAGGAGATGTGATAGTCGAGGAGTTCCTGACCATGCAGATGGATGCCGATGAAGTTGCGCTCCGGCGGCACGTCCTTGATGTTGACCAGCATGACCTGGCCGAAGCTCTCCGGGTCGAAGAATTCGACCGACACGTCCAGGCCGACGTCGGCCCACATGCTGGCGACGGCCTGCAAGGTCTCGTCGATGCCCGGCATCACGGCGATGCGCGCGCCCAGCGTGATCGGCATGTCAATCGGAACGCCGTCCGCGGCCGCGGCCGCCAGCAACGCGCTGGCCTCCTCCGGGTCGTAGGGGTAGGGCGCGATGTCCGGGTTGTGGCCCAGCGCCGTTGCGTTGATGATCTGGCCGGAGGCGGTGGCCGTGCCGCCCAGAATCGTCTCGATGATCAGGTCCTTGTCGATGGCCAGCTGCAGGGCGCGGCGCACGCGCACGTCGCTCTGCATCGGGCTGATGGTGTCCAGACGGATGAAGATCGTCTCCACGCTGGCGGCCGACGCACAGCGCGCGTTGTCGCTCATGCTCACTTCGGCGCACTGATCGGGCGTGATGTACTGCGCGATGTGCACTTCGCCGGCCTGTACTGCGGCCGTACGTACCTGATCTTCCGCCAGGAAGCGGTAGACGGCCGTGTCGAAGGAGACTTCGCCCAGGGCCGCTTCCATCATGCCGCTGCCCCACCAGTCCGGGTTGGCCTCGTAGGTGATGGACTCACCGCGGCTCCATTCGGCGAAGAGGTAGGGCCCGGTGCCGATCAGGTTGGTATGGTAGGAATCCGGGTCATCCATAAGCTGCTGCGCCGAGGAGATCGGCACGAAATACATCTTGCTCAGCAGAATCGGGTCCGGCTCCGCCGTCGAGACGTTGAGCGTGTAGTCGCCCACCGCCTCGGCGCTCATCGAGCCGATGAAGTTGAGTAGATCGAAGGCGTTCTCGGGGTCGAAGGTGTGGTTGATGCTCGCCGCCGCCGCCTCGGCGTTGAAGGCCGAGCCATCGTGGAAGCTGACGCCTTCGCGCAGCGTGAACTGGATGGTGCGGTCGTCAACCAGCTCCCAGGCGGTCGCCAGCAGCGGCACCATCTCGCCCGAGGCGAAATCGCGCGTGATCAGCTGCTCAACGACGTTCAGGAAGCCCGGCCCGCCGGTTTCGGCGAAGCCGCGCCACGCATCCATGCTGACCGGCTCGATGCCGACAGCGATGACGAGGGTGTTGTCCTGCGCCTGCAGCGCGCCCGTTGCGGGCAGCACAAGCAGCAACAGCAGACTGATCATCAGTACGGTTTTTCTCTGCAACATTTCCTGTCCTTTCAGGCAAAATTGTGGCTCACGGAGTTTCCTGCACTGTACATTCACGGTATGTGAATTCTCCTTTCACTTATCCTTCAGGCACCGGTCACCCCGCGTCCTCTCAGACGAGTAGCGACCAGGGGTCTTCGAGCAGGTTCTTCAGGTCGCGCAGGAAGGCCGCCGCGACGGCGCCGTCCACTGCGCGGTGGTCCACGTTGATGGTCAGCTGCAGCATCGGCCGCACAACCGCCTGGCCCGCCAGCGCCACCACGCGCTCCTGCACCGCGCCCACGGCGAGGATGGCCACCTCGGGCGGGTTGATAATCGCGCTGAAATGCTCGATGCCGTACATCCCCAGGTTGCTCAGCGTGAAGGTGGCGCCGCGCAGTTCCGTTGCCGTCAAGGTGCGCGCGCGGGCGCGCTGCGCCACCTGCTCCAAATTGGCCTGCAGCTGCGCCAGACCCAACGTATCGCAGTCGCGCATGACCGGCACCAGCAGGCCGTCTTCCAGCGCCACGGCCACGCCCAGATGCACCGGGCGGAACTCGCGAATCTCGTCCTCCAGCAAATGCGCGTTCAGGCGCGCATGCGCCTTCAGCGTCGCGGCCACGGCGCGCGCCAGCAGCGTCGTCAGCGTCAGCTTGTGTCCGCTGGCGGCCTGCACCGCCGACGACAGTTGCTGCTGCAATCGTAGCGCTTCGCTCATGTCCGCCGACAGGGTCAGGGAGATATGCGGCGCTGTCCGGGCGCTGGCCTGCGTGCGCGCGGCGATGGCGCCGCGCATGCCCGTCAAGGGCACGACGCGCAACACCTCATCCATGTCCGCTGTTTCTGGCGCCGCGGCAACTTCTGGCGCAGCCATCTGAACGTCCCCGGCCAGGACGGCCCCCTGCGGCCCGCTGCCCGCCAGCGTCGCCAGCTCGATTCCCCGCTCTGCGGCGAGACGCCGCGCCAGCGGTGAAGCCAGCACACGCTGGTCAGCCGTTGCCGCCTCACGCTCCAGCCAGGCCAGCACGTCCGCCTTCGAGATGCGCCCCGACGCCGCGGGCAGTTCGCTCAGGTCCACGCCATGCTCGGCGGCCAGGCGCCGCGCCAGCGGACTGGCCGCCACAGCGGCGGACGCCCTGGAAGCTGCGGCCGGTTTCGCTGCAACCGGGCTTGCGGGCAGCGCCCTTGCCGGTCTTGCCGGCGGCGCGCTCACGGCTGCCAGGGCCCCCGCCTCCTCCCCCTCCGCCAGCAACAGGGCGATCACCTGGCCCACCGGCACCTCGTCGCCCGGCCCGGCGTTGACCTGCGTCAGCACGCCGCTGCCGCCGGACTCGATCTCGAGCGTGACCTTGTCGGTCTCGATCTCCATCAGCGGCTCGCCGCGCTGCACCTGCTCGCCCTCGCTTTTCAGCCAGCGCAACAGCGTGCCCGTTTCCTGGGCCATCTCCAGCGCCGGCATCACCACCCGATACATCGCCTCACCCCGCCTGGCCGCGCACAAGTTCCTGCGCGCGCGCGACCACGGTCGCGACATTCGGAATCGTCAAGTCCTCCAGCGAGGGGCTGAAGGGCACCGGCACGTCCATCGCGCCGATGCGCTGTACCGGCGCGTCCAGCCAGTAGAAGGCCTGCTCGGCCACCAGCGCGGCCAACTCGGCCGTGGCGCCATAGCGCCGGTAGCCCTCGTCAATCACGATGCAGCGCGAGGTCTTGCGCACGGACTCCACCAGCGTCGCCTCGTCCAGCGGGACCAGCGTGCGCGGGTCGATCACCTCGGCGCTGATGCCCTGCGCGGCCAGTTCTTCCGCCGCTTCCAGCGCCACGTTGACCATGCTGGAGGTGGCGATCAGGGTGATGTCCTCGCCCTCGCGCCGCAGGGCCGCCACGCCCAGCGGGATGCTGTAATCGCCCGCAGGCACCGGCCCGCTCTCGCGGTACATCATCTTGTCCTCGAAGAAGATGACCGGGCTGTCATCGCGGATGGCCGATTTCAGCAGACCCTTGGCGTCATGCGGCGAGGACGGCAGCACCACCTTCAGGCCCGGGATGTGACAGTACCAGGCGTGCAGACTCTGCGAGTGCTGCGCGGCGGCGCGCCGGCCCGCGCCCATCGTCGTGCGCAGCACCATCGGCACGCGCCACTTGCCGCCCGACATGTAGTGGATTTTGGCGGCCTGGTTGACGACCTGGTCCATCACCAGCGCCGTGAAGTCGCCGAACATGATCTCCACCACCGGCCGCTGCCCGCTCAGGGCCGCGCCCACGCCCAGGCCGGTGATGCCGGCCTCGGAGATGGGGCTGTCCAGCACGCGCTCCGCGCCGAAGGCGTCGAACAGGCCCTGTGTGATCTTGTAGACGCCGCCGGCGCGGCCCACGTCCTCACCCACGACCAGAATGTCCCCGTCGCGCTGCATTTCCTCGTGCAGCGCCTCGTTGATCGCCTGGCCGAAGGTGATCTCGCGCGTCCCGTTGTTCGCGTCATTGTCCGTCATCGCATTGCTCCCTGCTGGCGTCAGTACGGCAGCATGCCGCCGCTCACGTTAAAGGCCTGGCCGGTGCTGTAGCAGGCGTCGGCCGAGGCGAGAAAGGCGACCATGTTGGCCACGTCTGCCGGCTGCTGGACGCGTCCCAGCGGGATGCTGTCCACCGCGCGCTGCAACACAGTGCCGACCTCTGCCCCCTCCAGCGCGGCCACGCCGCGGTCGATCAGCGCCCACATCTCCGTGTCGACGATGCCGGCGCAAATACAGTTGACCAGGATCTGATGTTCCGCCAGCTCGGCCCCCAGCTGGCGCGTCAGGCCGACGACGGCGTGTTTGCTGGCCGCGTAGGCGCCAAGCGGCGTGGCCGCGCCAGGCGCGATCTTGCCCGCGCCGGAAGCGTTGTTGATGATGCGCCCGCCCGTCCCCTGGCCGATCATGTAACGCGCCGCCGCCTGCGAGCAGAGCAGTGTGCCCTTCGCGTTGACGTCCATCTGCGCGTCCCAGGCCGCCTCGTCCGTGTCCAGCAGCGGCGCGACGATGCCGATGCCGGCGTTGTTGACGAGGATGTCCAGCCGGCCGAAGTGCTGCACTGTCGCGCTCACCATCACCTCGACCTGTTCACGCTGCGTCACGTCCGCCGTCTGCGCCAGGCTCGCGCCGCCCACCGCCTGAATCTCTGCCGCGACGGCGGCGGCGTTCGCCCCGTCGACGTCGGCGATCGTCACGCTGACGCCCTCGCGCGCCAGGCGCAGCGCGATTGCGCGGCCAATGCCACGGCCCGCCCCGGTGACGATGGCCGCCTGGCCCTCCAGCCCGTAGCGCGGCTGCGCCTGGCGCGTCATCCCGGCGCCACCGCCTCGTCCTTCAGCTCAATGGGGTCCTGCACCAGCTCCAGCACGAAGCCGTCCGGGTCCTTGAAGAACACCACGTGCACCACGCCCCAGCCCAGGTCAAAGGTCACCGGCTCCGACACGAACTCGACGCCCCGCTGTTGCCATTCGCGGTAGGTGCCCCACACGTCCGGCACGCCGAAGCAGAAGTGCGCATGCGCGGCGTCGCCCAGCTGCGCGTTGGAGACGCCGCCCGCCGGCTCCAGGTACTGCTGCAAATCGAGCAGCACCCGCGGCGAATCCGGCGCCTTTACCCGCACCACCTGCATGACGACCTCGGGCTTGCCCGCCATCCGCGAGATGGTGTCGCCTTCCAGCCGATGGCGCTCGACTTCCTCCATGCCCAGCAGGCCGCAATAAAACTCCAGCGAGCGTTCCATGTCGCTGACCGTGACCGAAATGTGATCGAGAATAGTAACTGCGCCCATCATTAGCTCCTGTAGTCAGCGACCCTGTTATTCGTCCTCGTCCTCGTCCGCTCTCACCTTCAGGGTGAGTCGGCGTGGCTCGGGCAACTCGCTGGCGAGGCCCTCCAGCTCCGGCAGCGCCTCGCCGCTTATAGAGTGCAGCTCGCGGAAGCGCTCCACCTGCGGGATGAAACGACTGTTCAATGAGCCGATCGCCTTGTTGTAGGCCTTGACGCTGTTGTCCAGCCCCTTGCGGATGCCCGTCAGCCCCTTCACCAGGATGTAGGTGCGCCGGTAAAGCTCCTGACCCTGGCGGCCGATCTCCTCGGCCTCGCGCGCCAGCTCCGCCTCGCGCCAGCCCATGTGCACCGAGCGCAGCAAGGCGACCAGGATGGTCGGCGTGGCGATCAGCACGTCGCTCTGCATGCCATGCTCGAAGAGCGCCGGCAACTGCTCCAGCGCGGCGCTGTAAAAGACCTCGCCGGGGATGAACATGACCACGAAGTCGGGGCTGTCCGCCAGGCTGTCCTGGTAACGCTTCTGCGAGAGGTTGTCGAGGTTGCGCCGCACCTGCTCGGCGTGCTGCTGCAGAAAGGCGCTGCGCTCGGCCTCGTCCTGCGTCTCCCAGGCGGAGATGTAGGCGTCCATCGACGTTTTGGCGTCTACCACGATGCGGCGGTTGTTGGGCAAATGCACGATCATGTCTGGCCGCTGGCCGCCGCCGGGCATGGTCTCCTGCTCCACGAAATCCACATAGGACTGCATGCCGGCCAGCTCGACGCAGCGCCGCAGCTGCAGCTCGCCCCAGCGGCCGCGCTGTTCCGGGCGCCGCAGCGCGTTCACCAGTTTGCGCGTCTGGTCCTGCAGGTCCGTGGAGTTCTGGCGCAGGTCCTTGATGCGCGAGTCGAGGCTGGAGTGCGACTGCTGCAGCAGCTGCAGCGTTTCGCCAATGGGCTTGACCAGCCCGTCCACCGACTGCTGCGCGTTGGTGTTCTCGCGCCGCAGGTCGGCCAGCAGCTGCTCGCGGTTGCTTTCCAGCGCCTTGCCCGAGAGCGATTCAAAACTTTCGCGCAGACGAGTCTCGGCGTTCTCCAGTTGCTGGCGCAGCTGCTCGCCGTGCTGCACCTGCGATTCCAGCTCCGTGATTTTGGTGCTCGTCATCCCCAGCTGCTCGCGCAGCGCGTCCCGCTCCTGCGCGCGCCCGTCGCGCTCGCGCAGCGCCTCGCGCTGCCGCTCGTCCAGCGCGATCTTCTCCGCTTCCAGGCGCGTGACCAGGTTGCGCGCCTCGCTCAGTTGCTCCTGCGTGGCCTCCTGCGCCGCATGCAGACGATCCGCCTCGGCGCGCGCGCTGATCACCTGATCGCCCAGCGTCTCCTTCTCCACTTCCAGACGCGACCGCCGGTCGCGCTCCAGGCTGTGGTCCACGCGCAACGCGCGCAACTCGCGGTCGCGCCCGCGCAGCAGAAACAGCGCCACAAACAACACCAGCAGCGCGCCCGCTGCCCCGGCCACCAGCAACACGACCATGGCCGCCGGGTCCTGCAAGAGTTGCTCCACTCCGCTCATTACTCCTCCGACCACTCGAAGTCATGCGGTTGTTGCGCCCCGGTGCCAATCTCGTTCAGCTCCAGCAGATTGCCGTCGGGGTCGTAGAAGAACAGTACGTGCCAGTCGCCCTCGTCAGCGAAGCGCACGGGCGGCGACATCGTCTCGACGCCGGCCGCGCGCAGCTTCTCGTAGGTCGCCGGCACGTCCTCCACGCCGAAGCAGATGTGCGCGGACGGCACATGGTGAACCGGGTTGCGGCCGCTCGGGCTTTCAGGGTGGAGCCACTGAATCAGGTCGAAGGTGAAGCCCTGTGCGGCGCTGCGCCGGTGGCCGTTGATGCCGCCGGGCGCGCGCAAGCGGTATTCGCGCATGTGCACGCGCGACATGGCCACCATCTCGGAGATGGGGCCGTCGTTGTGCTCCTCCGGCGAGACGACCTCCAGGCCCAGCAGGTCGCAGTAGAAGCGCCGCGAGCGCTCGAGGTCGCTGACCATCAGCGCCACGTGGTCGATAGTGATGTTCATTGTGCTGCCTTTCTTGTCAGGCGCCCATGCCCAGCGAGTCGCCGATGCTCAGGATACGGATGTCGAAATCCGGCTTCTGGCTGTAATACAGCTCGAAGAATTTGACGATGTCGCCGGTGTGGTTGCGCCAGAACTCCCAGTGGAAGGGCAGCAGCGTGCCGGGCCGCAGCTTCGCCGCCACGCGCAACATCTCCGCCTCGTCCATGTACCAGGTGCGGCCAAAGGCCAGCAGCGCGTAATCCGGCGTCTCGCGCGCCCCGATCTCCTCCAGCGCCGGCCCGTCGGAGGTGTCGCCGGAGACGAAGAAGGAACTGTCGCCGGAGCGCAGCACAAAGGACACGGCCAGCGGCTCGTTGGGGTCGTAGGAAGGATAAACGCGAATGTTCAGGTCGCGGAAGTCGATGCTGTCGCCCGGCGCCACCTCGCGGATGCGCCCGTCGGGAATGCCGAAGTCGCGCATCAGCCTGGCGGAGGAGGCGGGCGCGATGCAGAAGGCGTCGGTGTTGGCCAGTATCGGCAGCAGCGAGCCATCGTGGCAGTGATCGACGTGATCGTGCGTCGAGAAGATGATGTCGCCCGCGCGCACCTCGTCCGGCTTGATGGAGATCGGCACGGCGCGGTAGGCGTCGGGCACGGAATCGTCAGGCGTGCCGTAAAAGTAGGGGTCGATCCATGCCAGCACCTGCGCGGTGCGGTAGGCGAAGCTGGGGCCGCCCAGGGCGTGTAGCAGCGCGCCCTGCGTCACCCTCGCGTTTTCCACCTCGTCAAGAAAGTCTTTGGGCCAGAATGCCACATCGCGCATCTTCAATCCTTCTCTGAAGCAGGTTTATAAAATTGCGCCGGCTCCTGCCGGGCGCAGACCAACGCTATTGCGCGGTCTCCCCTCCGTCCGCCACGTGGATGCTGCCGGTGATGTACGAGGCCTCGTCGCTGGCGAGGAACAACACCAGCTGCGCCACCTCGGCGGGGTCGCCGCCGCGCTTGAGCATGTTGGCCTGGGCGGCAGCTGCCAACCTTTCTTCCGGCAGATACGTCAGCATGGGCGTCAGCATCATGCCCGGGCACACCGCGTTGACGCGGATGCCATCCTGCGCAAAGTCCAGCGCCATGCAGCGCACCAGGCCGATGACGCCGTGCTTGCTGGCGTTGTAAATCGCCTGGTTCGACTGCGCCATCACGCCGGAAATGGAGGAGATACAGACGATGCTGCCGCCGCCGCCCGCCTGCATGTGCGGGATGGCCGCGCGCGAACACAGGAAGACGCCCCTGAGGTTGATGCCGATAATGCGCTCCCAGTCCTCATCGTTCGCGGTCAGCACCGTGCCGTAGCCCATGATGCCGGCGTTGTTCACCAGGATGTCCAGGCCGCCGAAGTGCTCCTGCGCGCGCTGCGCGATGCGCTCTGCGTCCGCCGCCTTGCTGACGTCCGCCTGCAACGCCAGCGCCTCGCCGCCCGTGTCCATGATCTCGGCGGTGACGGCCACGGCCGTGTCGGCGTTGACGTCGCTGACCAGCACGCGCGCCCCCTGCCTGGCGAAGAGCAGCGCGGTCTCGCGCCCCAGGCCCTGCCCGGCTCCGGTTACAATCGCGACCTTGCCCGCCAGTCGGTCCATAAGCCCTGCTCCTCCTGCCTGACGCTGTAGCGCGATGGTAGCCAGTCATGCCCTGGCTGTCAAAGACGCGCCCGGGCCTGTGCCGCCTCACCCTGCCGCGAGTACACAAGCTCCCCCTCTCCCTAAGGGCTCCCGTCGTGAGCGGCGGGACGGGGCTCCCGTCGTGAGCGACGGGACAAGGGGGTTGGGGGAGGGCTCCCGTCGTGAGCGGCGGGACAGGGCCCACTCACACCGGCTGCCGGGGCAGCTCCCGTGGCCTCGGCGCCGCTTTCGTCTCCAGCATGGCCAGCAAGCGCAGCGTCGCCGCCGCCACCTCGTCCACCGCCAGCGCGAAGGCCGCCTCGTTGACGCGCGAGGGCTTGCGATAGCCGCTGACCTTGCGCACGTATTGCAGCGCGGCCAGGCGCGCCGCTTCCTCGTCCGCCGCCGGCACACAGTTGTAGAGCCTGCGAATGTTACGACACATAATCGGCCTCCTTTCCCGTTAACAACCCCTCTCCTTGCAGGCTTCCCCTCTCCCTGAAGGGTTCCCGTCGTGAGCGGCGGGACGGGGCTCCCGTCGTGAGCGACGGGACAAGGGAGCCGGGGGAGGGCTCCCGTCGTGAGCGGCGGGACAGGGCGCAAAACGCAAGGTCTCCCTCTCCCCAGGGGCTCCCGTCACAGCGCCTGTTACATGAAGAGTATACTGCCCCCATGATCTCGCTCATCCTCACCGTCCGCGACGAGCGCGCCAGCCTGCCCGCGCTGCTGGAGTCGCTGCTGGCGCAGACGCGCCCGCCCGACGAGATCGTTATCGTCGACGGCGGCAGCCAGGATGACAGCGTCGCACTCCTGCAGGGCTACCGCGAACGCCTGCCGCTGCGCCTGCTCGGCGAGCCCGGCTGCAACATCAGCCGCGGCCGCAACCTCGCCATCCGCGCCGCCCGCGGCGACCTCATCGCCGTGACTGACGCCGGCGTGCGCCTCGCGCCGGACTGGCTGCAAGCGCTGACGGAGCCACTGCTGGCCGACGCCCAGGCCCAGGCTGTGGCCGGTTTCTTCTGCGCCGACCCGCAAACCATTTTCGAGCTGGCCCTGGGCGCGACGACCCTGCCGCTGCGCAGCGAGATCGACGCGCGCAGCTTCCTGCCCAGCAGCCGCAGCGTCGCCTTTCGCAAAAGCGCCTGGCAGGCCGTCGGCGGCTACCCCGAATGGCTCGACCATTGCGAGGACCTGGTCTTCGACCTGCGCCTGCGCCAGCGCTGCGGCCCCTTCGTCTTCGCGCCGGAGGCCCTGGCGCATTTTCGGCCGCGCGCTTCGCTGCCGGCCTTCTTCCGCCAGTACTACAGTTACGCGCGCGGCGACGGCCTGGCCGGGCTGTGGACGCGGCGCCATCTCATTCGCTACGGCATGTACCTCGTGGCGCTGCCGCTGCTGCTCATCGCCGGCTGGCAGCTGCATCCGCTGTGGTGGCTGCTTGGGTTACTTGCAGGACTTGTCTATCTGGCGCGCCCGCTGCAGCGCCTGTGGACTCTGCGCCAGCGGGGCTTGTCCCGTGAGCGGCGCAGCGAACGGGGCCTGTCCCGTGAGCGGCGCAGCGAACGGGGCGCGTGGCTGCTGGCCCTGCCGCTGCTGCCGCTCATCCGCGCGACCGGCGACCTCGCCAAGATGCTCGGCTGGCCGGCAGGGCTGTGGCTGCGGCAACGCCGGCCGCCACCACGCTGGCGTTAAGTCAGGGTCAGGTGGCGAGCTGTACCCTGCGCTGCGCGCGCGTTTGCAGGGCCAGCGCAGCAATGCCGGCCAGCACCACCAGCATCGCGAAGAGGTAGGGCGAGAGCGGGTTCAGGCCGTACATGGCGGTCCCCAGCGCCGGGCCGAAGATGAAGCCATAGCCGGGCATGGCGCTTGCCAGGCCGGCCGCCGCGCCCTGCTCATGCGGCTCAACGGCGAAGGTGACGGCGCTGCGAAAGCCGGGCTGCGCCATCCCGATCCCCAGGCCCAGCAACACCATCGACAACGTAAACTGTACATAGTCGGCGGCGCCCACCAGCACCAGCAACGAGCACAGCATCAGTGGCATGCCCAGGCGCATCAGCCATGGCGGCGTCAGGCGGAGCATCTGGATCAGCACCGTCTGCGCGAAGAGCAGGGCGGCGCCGCTGGCCATCACTGCCAGGCCGACCAGGCGCGCCGTCTCGGCGGCATCCAGACCAAGGCGGTCCTGCAAGAGATAGCCGATGGTGAATTGCACCAGCGAGAGCGCCAGCATGATGCAGAAGCCGATGATCAGCAGCGGCAGCAGGCGCGCATCAAGGAAGCGCAGTCGCGGCGCGGGCGCCCCTTCCTGCAGGCGCGGGCGTATGGCCGGCAGAAAACGCCAGACCAGCAGCAGGCCGATGAGCGGCGTGACGGCCGAAAGGAAGACGGGCGCGGCCAGGCCGAAGCCCACTACCAGCGCGGCCAGCGCCGGGCCCACGATGCTGCCCAGACCGCTGGCCGCCGACAGGATGCCCATTGCGCTCGTGCGTTGCTGGCCATTGCTGACATCCGCGATATAGGCCTGGGAGGTGGCCCCGGCCGCCGAAAAAATTCCGCCCACGAGCATGCGCGCGCCCACCAGCAGCAGCCAGGTTACGGTTGCGCTGGCGATAACCTTGTCCAGGCCGGCCTGCATGACGATGGCGAAGGCGGCCACGCCCAGCGCACAACCCCCCAGCCCCAGCATGAAGATCGGCTTGCGGCCCTTCACGTCGCTGCGCCGGCCCCACAGGGGGCTGAAGATGACCCACATGATCGAAGAGCCGGTCATGATCAGGCCGCCCTGCAGCTCGCTCAGGCCCAGCTGACGCATCAGGGGCGGCAGCACCGGCGCCAGGATGGAATGGCCCAGAAAAACGCTGAACATGGCGCCTGACAAAACCCAGGCGAATCTCACAGGCGCCTCACGTATTGCGGCCGCAGCAGTGGCATGGCAGGAATAATAGTGCCGTCGGGCATGTGACTTTAGTACCACTTGTCACGATTGGACTGCAGCCGGCGGGCCTGTGGCTGCGGCGACGCAGGCCGCCACCACGCTGCGTTGAGTCGCGTTCAGGTCGCGGGCTGCACGGCACGGGTGCGCGGATGCAGCACCAGCATGGCAATGCCACCCACCACCACCACTGCGGTAAGCAGGAAAGGCAAGACGGGGTTCACGCTGTACAGGCCTGTGCCCAGCGCCGGACCGACCAGGAAACCATAGCCAGGCATGGCGCTCGCCAGGCCGGCCGCCGCGCCCTGCTCACGCGGCGCGACGGCGAAGGTGATGGCGCTGCGAAAGCCCGGCTGCACCATCCCGATGCCCAGCCCCAGCAACACCATCGCCAGCAGCAATTGCAGCAGACTGACGGCGAAGGCCAGCAGCAACAGCGCGGCCAGCACCAGCGGCATCCCCACCCACAGCAGCTTCATCGGCGTCGGACGAAACACCTGAATAAGCACCATCCGGGTGAACAACAGGGCCACGCCGCTGCCCATCACCACCAGACCCGTCTGACGGGTGGTCTCGATCGCATCCAGCCCGAAGCGGTCCTGCACCAGATAGCCAATGGTGAATTGCACCATCGAGAGCACCAGCAAGGCGCAGAACCCGAGGAACAGAAAGGGTAGCAGGCGTCCATCGAACATGCCCAGCTTCGGCGCGCGCTCGCCCTGCACCAGGACGGGCGGTACCGCCGGTAGCAGACGCCAGACCAGCAACACGCCAATCAGCGGCGTCAGGGCTGCCAGGAAGAGGGGCGCCACCAGACCCAGACCCAGGCTCACCACCAGCGCGCCCAGCGCCGGTCCCAGGATGTTGCCCAGACCAACCGACGAGGTCACGATACCCATCGCGCCTGTGCGTTGCCGGCCACTGCTGACGTCCGCGATATAAGCCTGCGCGCCCGGCACGGCCGCTGAAAACAGCCCGCCCGAGATCATGCGCGCCCCCACCAGCAGCAACCAGATCACCAGCGCGCTGGCGAACACGCCGTCCAGGCCCCCCTGCATCACCAGCGCGAACACGCCCGCGCCCAGCGCGTAGCCCGTCAGGCCGATCAAGATGACCGGTTTGCGCCCCCACCTGTCGCTGCGACGACCCCACCAGGGGCTGAACAGTATCCACGCAATGGAGGATACCGACAGCATCAGACCGCCCTGCAGTTCGCTCAGGCCCAGTTCGCGCAGCAGCGAGGGCAGCACCGGCGCCAGCACCGAGTAGCCCAGATTGGCGCTGAACAGGGCGCTGAACAGCACCCAGGCGTATCTCACAGCCGCCTCACGAGGCGGGACAGCAACAATGACATGACCTGAATGATAACTGCTGCGCCTGGGCAGCCTTGGGTCCATTCATGCAATTGGACTGCCGCTGCAGGCTCAGGTCGCGGGCTGCACGGCGCGCATGCGCGGGTACAGGGCCAGCACGGCCAGGCCCGCCAGCATCACCACGCAAGCAAGAATGTAGGGCGAGAAGGGGTTGAGGCCGTAAAGCGCGGTCCCCAGCGCCGGGCCAAAGATGTAGCCGTAGCCAGGGATGGAGTTCGCCAGACCGGCCGCCGCGCCCTGCTCATGCGGCTCGACGGCGAAGGTGATAGCGCTGCGGAAGCCCGGCTGTACCATCCCGATGCCCAGCCCCAACAGCACCATCGCCAGCATCAAATGCACGTGAGTGGCAGTAAAGGCCAGCACCAGCAGCGAGACCAGCACCAGTGGCATGCCCATACGCAACAGCTTCAGTGGCGTCATCCGAAATACCTGAATCAATACCATCTGGACCAGGAACAGGGCGACTCCACTGGCCATCACCGCCAGACCCGTCTGGCGTGCGGTCTCGACGGCATCCAGCCCGAAGCGGTCCTGCACCAGATAGCCGAGCGTGAATTGCACGATCGCCAGGACCAGCAACGCGCAGAAACCGATGAGCAGAAACGGTAGCAGGCGCGCATCAAGGACGCCCGGCGTCGGCGCGCGTGCGCCCCGCTCCACGGCGGGGCGCACGGGTGGCAACAGGCGCCAGATCAACACCAGGCCAATCAGCGGCGTGAGGGCGGAAAAGAAGATCGGGGCCACCAGACCCAGGCCCACGATCAGCGCCCCCAGCGCCGGGCCCAGAATGTTGCCCAGACCAATGGCCGACATCAGGATGCCCATCGCGCTCGTGCGTTGCTGGCCGCTGCAGACATCCGCGATATAGGCTTGGGAGGCCGGGCCCGTCGCTGAAAACAGGACGCCCACGATCAGGCGCGCGCCCACCAGCAGCAGCCAGGTCAGCGTCGCGCTGGCGTAGACCCCGTCCAGACCAGCCTGCATCACGAAGGCAAACACGCCCGCGCCCAGCGCGTAGCCCGTCATCCCCAGCATGAGGATCGGCTTGCGCCCCCGTTCGTCGCTGCGCCGGCCCCACCAGGGGCTGAAGATGACCCACATGACGGCTGACCCCGACAGAATCAGGCCGCCCTGCAGCTCACTCAGACCCAGTTCACGCATCAGTGGTGGCAGCACCGGCGCAAATACGGAATGGCCCAGATTGGCGCAGAACAGGGCGCTGAACAATATCCAGGCGGATTTCACAGGCGTTTCATGGAGAGCGACTCGGCCCTTGACATGTCGGGATGGTAGCACCCTCGGCGCTGCGCAGCCCTGGTACCATTCAGCGCTATTGGACTGCAGGGCGCAGGCTCAGGTCGCAGCTTGTACCACGCGTGTGCTCGGGTGCAGCACCAGCACCACGAGACCGGCCAGCACCACCAGCGCCGCCAGCAGGAAAGGCGAGAAGGGGTTAAGGCTGTAAAGCGCCGTGCCCAGCGCCGGCCCAAAGATGAAACCATAGCCGCTTACAGCGCTCGCCAGTCCGGCTGCCGCGCCCTGCTCATAGGGCTCGACGACGAAGGTGATGGCGCTGCGATAGCCCGGCTGTATCATCCCGATGCCCAGCCCCATGAGCACCATCGCCAGCATCAACTGCAACTGACTGGCAGAAACAGCCAGCAGCAGCAGCGCAACCAGCACCAGCGGCATGCCCAGCCGCAGCAGCTTCATCGGCGTCAGGCGAAACACCTGGATAAAAACCATCTGCGTGATGAACAGGGCGATGCCGCTGACCATCACCGCCAGCCCCGTCTGGCGCGTGGTCTCGACGGCATCCAGCCCGAAGCGGTCCTGCACCAGATAGCCGAGGGTGAACTGCACCAGCGAAATGACCAGCAGGGCGCAGAAACCGATGACCAGAAACGGTAGCAGGCGCCCATCAAGGGCGCTCAGGCTCGGCGCGCGTTCGTCCTGCTGCAGGGCGGGGCGTACCGGCGACAGCAGGCGCCAGACCAGCAACAAACCAAAAAGCGGTGTGAAGGCCGACAGGAACAGCGGGGACACCAGGCCCAGTCCCAGACTCACGACCAGCGCCCCCAGTGCCGGGCCGAGGATGCTGCCCAGGCCAATGGACGACGACAGGATGCCCAGCGCGCTCGTGCGTTGCTGGCCGCTGCTGACGTCCGCGATGTAGGCCTGCGCACCAGGGACGGCTGCTGAAAACATCGCGCCAATGATCAGACGCGTCCCTACCAGCAACAGCCAGGTCACCAGCGCGCTGGCGTAGACCCCGTCCAGGCCCGCCTGTACCACCAGGGCAAACGCGCCCGCGCCCAGCGCGTAACCCGCCAGCCCCACCATGACGACCGGCTTGCGCCCCCACCTGTCGCTGCGACGACCCCACCAGGGACTGAAAATGACCCACATGACGGCTGACCCGGACAGAATCAGACCGCCCTGCAGTTCGGTCAGGCCCAGTTCCCGCATCAGCGACGGCAGCACCGGCGCCAGCATCGAGAAACCCAGATTGGCGCAGAACAGGGCGCCAAACAGAATCCAGGCTGGTCTCACAGGTGCCTCACGCGGTATGGCAGTAGCGCTGACATCCCCTGAATATTAACCGCTCCGCCTGGGTGGCGTTGGGTCCATTCAGCGCATTTGGACTGCAGGACAGGCTCAGATCGCAGGCTGAACCACGCGGGTGCGCGGGTGCAGCACCAGCACTGCGATACCCACCAGTATCACCACGGACGCCAGCAGGAAAGGCGAGAGGGGATTCAGGCCATACAGGGCGGTGCCCAGCGCCGGGCCGATAATGAAACTGTAAGCGGGGATTGCGCTCGCCAGACCGGCCACCGCGCCCTGCTCATGCGGCTCCACCGCGAAGGTGACGGCGCTGCGGAAGCCCGGCTGCACCATTCCGGTGCCCAGACCCAGCACCAGCATCGACAGCATCAGCTGCAAGGGACTGGCGGCGCTGGCCAGCAGCAGCACTGCCCCCAGCATCAGCGGCATGCCCAGCCGCAACAGCTTCAGCGGCGTCAGCCGCAAGACCTGGATCAGCACAATCTGGGCGAGGAACAGGGCCATGCCGCTGACTATCAGCGCCAGCCCCGTCAGGCGCGTGGTTTCGACAGCATCCAGACCGAAGCGGTCCTGCACCAGATAGCCGAGGGTGAAATGTACTATCGCGGGCACCATCATCGCGCAGAAGCCGGTGATCATCAGGGGCAGCAGCCGCACGTCATGGACGCGGACGACCGGCGCGCGTTCGCCCCGCTTCAGAGTCGACTTTACCTGCGGCAGCAGCCGCCATACCAGCAACATGCCCAGTAACGGCGTCACGGCCGAAATGAAGATCGGCGCGGCCAGGCTCATCCCCATACCCACGACCAGCGCCCCCAGCGCCGGGCCCAGGATGCTCCCCAGTCCCTTGGACGCCGACAGGATGCCCAGCGCGCTCGTGCGCTGCTGGCCGCTGTTGACGTCCGCGATGTAGGCCAGCGCGGACGGGGCGGCCGCCGAATACAGGGCGCTCACGATCACGCGCGCGCCTATCAGCAGCAGCCAGGTCACTGTCGCGCTGGCGATTGCCCCTTCAAGACCGGCCTGCATGACGAAGGCAAACATGCCCACGCCCACTGCCAGGCCCGTCAGCCCAAACATGATGAGTGGCTTGCGCCCCAGCATGTCGCTGCGCCGGCCCCACCATGGGCAGCAAATGACCCACACGATGGAGGAGCCGGTCATAATCAGTCCACCCTGCAGCGCGCTCAGTCCCAGCTCGCGCATCAGCGGCGGCAGCACCGGCACCAGCACGGAGTGCCCCAGGCTGGCGCAGAACATGGCGCCAAACAATATCCAGGCGGCTTTCACAATTTACTTCCAGACTGTCAGGGAAACGACGACATGGCCCGTATCATAGTGCGGCTTGCCACGCGCCATTAGGACCATTCAGGTAATTGGACTGCAGGGCCGCGCTCAGACCGCCGGCTGCACAACACGCATGCGCGGGCTCAGCACCAGCACGGCGAGGCCGGCCAGCAGCACCACGGTCGCAAGAACGAAGGGCGAGAAGGGGTTCACGCCGTAAAGCGCGGTGCCCAGCGCCGGGCCAAAGATGTAACTGTAACCGGGGACGGCGCTCGCCAGGCCGGCCGCCGCGCCCTGCTCATGCGGCTCGACGGCGAAGGTGATGGCTGTGCGGAAGCCCGGCTGCACCATGCCGATGCCCAGACCCAGCAACACCATCGACAGCATCAGCTGCACCTGGCCGGCAGCGCCGACCAGTAACAGCAGTGAGCCCAGCACCAGTGGCATGCCCAGCCGCATCAGCGTCAGCGGCGTCAGGCGAAAATATTGAATCAGCACCATCTGGGCGAAGAACACGGCGGCGCCGCTGACCATCATCGCCAGCCCCGTCTGGCGCGCGGTTTCGATCGCATCCAGCCCGAAGCGGTCCTGCACCAGATAGCCGAGGGTGAATTGCACCACCGAGACCACCAGCATCGCGCAGAAGCCGATGACCAGAAAGGGCAACAGGCGCGCGTCAAAAACGTTCAGGCTCGCCGCCCGTTCACCCCGCTTCAGGATCGGCTGTACCGGCGGCAGCATCCGCCACACCAGCACCATACCCAGCAAGGGCATCAGGGACGAGAGGAAGACAGGCGCGACCAGGCTCAGCCCCATGCTCACGACGACTGCCCCCAGCGCCGGGCCCAGGATGCCGCCCAGTCCACTGGACGAGGCCAGGATGCCCATCGCGCTCGTGCGTTGCTGGCCACTGCTGACGTCGGCGATGTAGGCCTGCGCGGACGGGGCGGCCGCAGCAAACATGGCGCCCACGACCATGCGCGACCCCACCAGCAGCAACCAGATCGCCATTGCGCTGGCGATGACCCCGTCCAGACCCGCCTGCACGAACAAGGCAAACGCAATCGCGCCCAGTGCGTAGCCCGCCAGCCCCAGCATGATGACCGGCTTGCGGCCCAGCACGTCGCTGCGCCGGCCCCACCACGGGCAGCAAATGACCCATACAATGGACGCGCCGGTCAGAATCAGGCCGCCCTGCAGCGCGCTCAGACCCAGCTCGCGCATCAGCGGCGGCAGCACCGGCGCCAGTACGGAATGGGCCAGATTGGCGCAGAACATGGCGCCAAACAAAATCCAGACGGGTTTCACGGGCGGCCTCACGCGGCGCGACAGAAGCGATGACAACCCGCGTATGTTATCTACTCTGCCCCGGCGCGGCTTTGGTACCAATCAGCGCGATTGGACTGCAGGCTGAAGGGTCAGGTCGCCGGCTGGATCGCGCGCTGCCTTGCGCGCAGGGTCAGCATGGCGAAGGCAAGCACCGTAAACAGGGCCGCGAAAAGGTAGGGCAGGTAGGAATTGACGCCGTAGAGGGCGGTTCCCAGCGCCGGGCCGAAGAGGAAGCCGTAGCCGGAGACGGCGTTCGCCAGCCCCGCCGCCGCGCCCTGTTCATGCGCTTCAACAGCGAAGGTGATGGCGCTGCGAAAGCCAGGCTGCGCCATCCCGACCGCCAGGCCCATCAGCACCAGCGCCAGCGTCAGCTGCGCAAAGTCAGCGGCGATGGTCAACACCAGCAGCGCGACCAGCATCAACGGCAGGCCCAGTCGCAGCAAGGCCAGCGGCGTAAACCTGAAGACCTGAATCAGCACGATCTGCGCAAACAGCAAGGCTGCGCCGCTGGCCATCACCGCCAGACCCACCAGCCTCGTCGTGTCAATGGCATTCAGGCCGAGGCGGTCCTGGAAGAGATAGCCTATGGTGAACTGCACCAACGCGAGCACCAGCATTACGCAGAAACCAATGACCAGCAGGGGCAGCAGACGCGCGTCCGTGACGCGCAGCGACGGCGCCCGTTCGCCCCGTTTCAGTTTCGGCGGCACGGCGGGTAGCAGGCGCCACAGCAGCAACATGCCGAAGAAGGGTGTGATGGCGGCAAGGGCGAGGGGTGCGGCCAGGCCCAGACCCACCACCAGCGCCCCCAGCGCCGGGCCCAGAACGCTGCCCAGGCCGCTGGCCGCCCCCAGGATGCCCATCGCCCTCGTGCGTTGCTGGCCGCTGCTGACATCGGCGATGTAGGCCTGGGCCGCCGGCGTTGTCGCCGAAAACAGCGAGCCCACGATCAGGCGCGCGCCGATCAGCAACAACCAGGTCACGGTCGCGCTGGCGAAGATCCCTTTTCCTTCCAGACCAGCCTGCATGATCAGGGCGAAGGATGCTACGCCCAGTGTGTAACCGCCCATCCCCAGCAGCAGGACCGGCTTGCGGCCCATCACGTCGCTGCGCCGTCCCCACCAGGGGCTGAACAGCACCCATGCGATGGAAGAGGCCGTCAGGATCAGACCACCCTGCAACTCGCTGAGTCCCAGCTGGCGCATCAGGGGAGGTAACACCGGCGCCAGCACGGCGATGCCCAGATCCGTAGTTAACATGGCGCCAGACAAAACCCAGGCGAATTTCACTGGCGCCGCTCCTGACGCAATGGCAGCATTGTCAATCAGCGAATAATAGTCCCTCGGGCGCGCTACTTTAGTACCACTTGTCAGGATTGGACTGCAGCCCTCCCGTCCAGGCCCGCCAGCTGCAGCGCCGTCGCCAGGTCGCGCACCTGCAGCAGCTCCAGCTCTGGCGGCGCATCCTGCAGCGGCCGCCGCAGACGCGGCAGCAACACGCGTTTGAAGCCCAGTTTGGCCGCCTCGCGCAGCCGTGGCCCCGGCTGGCTGACCGCGCGCAACTCGCCGCCCAGGCCCAGCTCACCGATCAGCGCCAGGTCCGCCGGCACGGGCACCTCCTGATAGCTGGAGGCCAGCGCCGCCGCCATCGCCAGGTCCGCCGCCGGCTCGCTCACCTTCAGCCCGCCCACGACGTTGACGAAGACGTCCTGCTCCTGCAGGCGCAGCCCGGCGCGTTTGGCCAGCACCGCGCTGATCAGCAGCAGGCGGTTGGCGTCGACGCCGTTGGGCGTGCGCCGCGGATTGCTGAAGACGCTCGGGCTGGTCAGCGCCTGCAACTCCACCAGCAGCGGCCGCGTGCCTTCCAGCGTGATGGTGATGGCCGAGCCCGGCGCCCGGAAGGCGCGCTCCGCCAGAAAGACCTCGCTCGGGTTGGGCACCTCGATCAGGCCGCGCCCCTGCATCTCGAAGACGCCCACCTCGCTGGTGGCGCCGAAGCGATTCTTGACGCAACGCAGCAGGCGGTACGCCTGAAACAGGTCGCCTTCCATATAGAGCACCGTGTCCACCAGATGCTCCAGCACGCGCGGGCCGGCGATGCTGCCCTCGCGCGTGACGTGGCCGATCAGGATGACGCAGATGCCGCTGGCCTTGGCGAGCGCCTGCAGCCGCCCGGCGCAGTCGCGCACCTGGCTGACGCTGCCGGGCGCGGAGGCGCTGGCTTCGCCCTGCATCGTCTGGATCGAGTCAATCACCAGCAAACGCGGCCCCAGGCGTTCCACCTGCGCCAGCACGGCCTCCAGGCGCGTCTCGGTCAGCAGATACAGCGCCTCGGCCTGCAGCCCGAGGCGGTCGGCGCGCATGCGGATCTGACGCGCGCTCTCCTCGCCGCTGACGTAGAGCACCGGGCCCATCGTGTCCGCCAGCAGCGCGCCCAGCTGCAGGATCAGCGTGCTCTTGCCGATGCCCGGCTCGCCGCCGATCAGCGCAATGCTGCCGGGCACGAAGCCGCCGCCCAGCACGCGGTTGAACTCCGCCAGCGGCACCGGGATGCGTTCGCCGGCCCCCGTGTCCACCTCGGCCAGGCGCTGCGGAGCGCCGCCGCCCGTCGCGCTCGCGGGCGCCTGCGCGGCAGCTGCGCGGCTGCCGGGCTCGGGCTCCTCCGCCATCGTGTTGAATTCGCCGCAGCCCGGGCAGCGCCCGAGGTAGGCCGGGCTCTGGCGGCCGCAGTGCGAACAGACGTAGCGGGTGCGGCTTCTGGCCATGCGCTTCCTGAGTCGTCTTACCCTGTGCCGCAGTATACATCGGCGCCTTGCGCGCGCCCGCCGGCAACTGACCGCGCTATACTGCCACCCCGTCTGCACGACCGGAAGGGAGCGCCAGTTCATGCCAGACAGGCTGCGCGTGCTCATCCTCTGCACCGCCAATTCCGCCCGTTCGCAGATGGCCGAAGGCCTGCTGCGCAACCTCGCCGGCCAGCGCGTCAGCGTCCACAGCGCCGGCGTGGCGCCTTCCAGTGTGCACCCCCTCGCCATCCGCGCCATGGACGAGATCGGCGTGGACATCCGCGGCCAGCGTTCGCAGCACGTGGATGAATTTCTGGGCGAGCCCTTCGACGCCGTCATCACCGTCTGTGACCACGCTGCGGAATCCTGCCCGCATTTCCCGGGCCACGTGCAGCGCCTCCACTGGAGCCTGCCGGACCCGGCCGCAATGCAGGGCGCTGAGGCGCAACGCCTGGCCGCCTTCGGCCGCGTGCGCGACGAGCTTGACGCGCCGCCTGCGCGCCTGGCTGGCACAGGAGGCCGACGCGTTCACGAATCCTCCAACCGATTCTCACTCGCCCTAAGGGCTCCCGTCGTGAGCGGCGGAAGGGCTCACCGACCACTTCCTCCTGATCTCCCCCTCTCCCTGAGATGGGCTCCCGTTGTGAGCGGCGGGACAAGGGGGCGGGGGGTGAGGGCCCGCTCGTTGAATCGTCGCCGCGATTCGCGCTTTGGCGCAAAGTCGCTATACTAAACGCAGTGCATTGATGTTCGTCCGAATACACGGGAAAGGAGACACTGTGATGCAGAATGGACATCTGGACATCACGCTTACCTATTGCGGCTCTTGAAACTACACCCCTCAAGCCGTCAGTTTGGCGGCAGAATTGTTGGGTGAACGCGAGTGGCTGGCGCAGGTCCGCTCCTGGAAGCTAATTCCGACCGGTGGCGGTCTGTTCGAGTTCGTCGTGAACGGTACCCTGCTCTACTCCAAGAAGGAAACCGGCCGTCACGCCGAAGAAGGTGAAATCCGCGGCCTCTTCGAGAAGTACCTGGCGAGCCAGGCAGTCGCCGCAGGTTAATTCAGGCTTAAGGGCGGCAATTGCGCCCTTGCGCTGGAACATGTGACAAGGATTTGTTAAGGTTCGTGCCAGCGGGTCCCGGTGCGTGGACGGCTTATCCCGTCCCGCACCGGCCCAGGCATATGTCCGCACAGGAAAGGATCCGAACAATGTCAAGGATTTTGGCTGTAGTGTTGCTGATCGCGCTGCTGCTCTCCGGCACCTCTGTCCTCGCGCAGGACGGCGTGGCTCTGGGCCCGGTGACGCAGACGATTATGGACCGTGGCGAGCTGATTTGTGGCGTGAATGCCCAACTGGCCGGCTTCGGCGTGGTCAATGACGCCGGTGAATTCGAGGGCTTTGACATCGACATCTGCCGCGCGGTTGCCGCTGCGGTGCTCGGCGATGCCAACGCCGTTTCCTTCCGTCCGCTCACCGCAGCCGAGCGCCAGGCTGCCATCCAGGGTGGCGAGATCGACATGATGTCGCGCAACACCACCTGGACGCTGAGCCGTGACGTGGTCTGGGGCGCGACCTTCGGCCCGACCGCCTTCTATGATGGCCAGGGCATCGGTACCAACGTCGCGCTCGGCGTTACCACCATCGAGGAACTCGACGGCGCCGCTGTCTGCGTGCAGCAGGGCACGACCACCGAGCTGAACATCACCGACGCTATCCTGTCGCGCGGCCTGGATATCAACATCCTGACCTTCCCCGACGCCGCCTCGACCTGGCAGTCCTACCTCGACGGTCGCTGTGAAGCCTGGACGACCGACAAGAGTGGCATCGTCTCCTTCCACGCCATCGCACCCGACCCCAGCGAGCACATGGTGCTGGACATCACCCTCAGCAAGGAGCCCCTCGGCCCGCTCTCGCCGCAGTCCGACCCGCAGTTCGCGGACATCGTTGCCTGGACCGTCTACGGCCTGATTTCTGCTGAAGAAGCCGGCATCACCAGCGAGAACGTCGGCGACTTCCTCGACAGCGGCGACCCCTCCATCCAGCGTTTGCTGGGCCAGAACGACAACGCCTCCGGTTCCTACCTCGGCATCCCCAACGACTTCATGGTCACGGTGATCAGCCAGGTCGGCAACTACGGCGAAATCTTCGCCCGTAACCTGGGCGTGGCCCCCTTCAATCTCGGTCGCGGCCTCAACGCGCTGTGGACCGACGGCGGCCTGCTCTACGCTCCGCCCTTCCGCTAAATCGCGGTGAGGTAGCAAGTTGTCAGGCGGAGGGGATGGTGAGCGCGTCGCCATCCCCTCCGTAGCGCAGACAACAGGTCTTCTCACATGACCAGTCCTGCTGAAACTTCTGGCATCATGCCCCGTGGCGGCGTCATGCGCCTGCTCGCGGACCAACGCGTGCTGCAGGTGCTGGGCCAGGTCGCCTTTGTCTTGCTCGCCACGGCTATCTTCTGGTATCTGGGCTCCACAGCCTCCACCCAGTTGCGCGATAAAGGCCTCGTGTCCTCCTTCGGTTTCCTGGAGTTGCGCGCCGGCTTCGCCATCAGCGAAAGCCCCGACTGGTACAGTGGCGATTCCACCTACGGCCAGGCCTTCGCCGTCGGCATGACCAACACCCTGCGCATCGTCAGTATCGGTCTGGTGCTGACGACGCTGCTCGGCCTCTTCGTCGGTGTCTTTTTGCTCAGCACCAACTGGCTCATCCGCAATATCGCCCGCGCCTACGTGGATTTCCTGCGCAACACGCCGCTGCTGGTGCAGATTTTTACCTGGTATTACATTGTGATGTTCAGCCTGCCCCTCATCCGGGATGCCATCACCATCCCCAATGAAGGGGTCGATTACATTAGTTTGCGCCTGGCGCTCTGGGCCCTGCTCGGCCTCGCCCTGTGGCGTTACCTCAGCGGCCCCGCGCCCGACCTGGCCCGCCGTGAACTGCTGCGTTATGGCTTCGTCGCGCTGCTGCTGGTCTCGGAATTCGCCGCCTGGGGGCATTATCAGCCGGGCGGACTGCCCTGGTCCTGGGGCGCCGGGTTCACCAGCGCCTTCCTCGTCTACGCCCTCCTCAGCCTCGCCCTGGCCTACGCCGCCCACCGCGCCCTGCCATCGCGCTGGCGCCCGCGCGCCCTCGGGCTCATCCTGGGGCAGGCAATCGCCGGCCTGATCTTCACCCTCGGCCTCCTCCCCCTGGCCAGTCTGCGCGTGGAGCTGACGCCGACGACCTACATCAGTATTCGTGGCTTCGTCTTCCCGCAATTGCTGGCCACCGGCCGCTTCGCAGCCTGGTTCGCCTACGTCGGTCTGGGCGCCTTGCTGGCCGGCTTCACCTGGCTCTGGCTCGCGCGCCGCACGGAAGCAACCGGCCAACCCTACGCGCGTGGCCCACTGGCCCTGCTGGCCATGCTCGTCACCGCCTTGCTGGGCTGGGTGCTGGTCGGCCTGGCGCCGGCGCCGGCGCACGTCGCCGTCGCCAGCGGCGGCGAAGTCGCCCTGCAGCCCCTCGCCGAAGCCCAGGCGCAAGGCCTGCTCGGCACTGACGAACTGCTCCTCAGCAGCACGCAGCCGCTGCTGCTGCAATTGCCGACGCAGAACCGCTTCGGCCGCTTTCTGACCGGCCTGGAAATTACGCCGGAGTACATGGCGCTGCTGCTGGCCCTCGTGATCTACACCTCGGCCTTCATTGCCGAAATTGTGCGCGCCGGCATTCAGGCGGTGCCCCCCGGGCAGCTGGAGGCCGCGCGCGCGATCGGCCTCACGCGGGCGCAATCCTTGCAACACATCGTCTTCCCGCAGGCCATGCGCGTCATCATCCCGCCCCTCGGTAACCAGTATCTCAACCTGGCCAAGAACTCGAGCCTGGCCATCAGTATCGGCTTTGCCGATACCTTCTACGCCGCGACGACCATCATGAACCAGTCCGGTCAGACGATTACCGCCTTCCTGATCGTCATGCTTTTCTATCTGTCCCTGAGCCTGCTGATCTCCGTCATCATGAACGCGGTGAACCGCCGCTTCGAACTGGTGACCCGCTGATGGCCGCCTTCATGGCGGGAGCCCCGCCGCCCAAATCGCCGGTGCGCAGCGCGGCCTACTTCGAGGAGCCGCCAGAGCGCAAACCGCCGATCACCGAAATCGGCGCCCTCGCCTGGGTGCGCGCCAATCTCTTCGGCTCGCCGCTGGATACCATCCTGACGCTGCTGGGCGTGGTCTTCGTGCTCGCTGCCGTCTCCTTCCTGGTGAGCTGGAGCATCGAGTCAGCCAACTGGTACTCGGTGACCTTCAACCTCCGCCTCTTCCTGATCGGGCGCGTAGAGCAGTTCATGAATCTGCGCCTGATTACCCTGCTGTTCTACCTGGCTGCGTTGACAGGAATCAGCCTGGCGGCCTGGTCGATGGTGCGTGTGAAGGTCTGGGCAGTGCTGGCAGCGGGCCTGCTGGCGCTCTTCGTCATCCCCTGGCTGCTCGTGGTCGCCATCCCCCTGCCGCCCACCTGGCTGGCGGCCGGTCAGCTCCAGGTCTCCACCGGCTCCGTCACCGCCTCGCCGCAGCATCAGGTCGCCTTCATCGCCGCAGCGGATGACGAGCTTGTCTTGCGCCTCGTGCCCCAAAGCGACGAGTCGCTGGCCAGTCTCTCCAGCTTCGGCGACACCATGTCGAATACCCTGCGCAACGCGGCCGCCAACCGCCTCGCCGCCGGCCAGCGCGTCGAGGAAGTCCGCCGGCAACTGGCCGGCGATCGCCTCACCGACAGCCAGCGCGCCGCCTTCGAGGCCGAGCTGGAGCAGAGCGAGATCCCGCCGCCCATCAATGAATCCTGGCAGGTCAGCGCCTACCCCGTGACCCTCACCCTCAGCGCCGGCGATACCGGCGAACAACTGGCGCAGCAGACGATCGCCCCCGGCGAGGAGTTTCGCCTGACCCTGCCCCGGGAAGGCTGGTATCTGCTGGAGAAACAGGTGGCCGGCAGCGACGAGAGCATCGCCACCCTCGCGGCCACCGGCATCTACCCCATCTTCGACCGCAACTTCATTCGCGACGGCACCCGCGTCTACCAGTATGTGCGTTCGACGGACCGACTCCTCATTGAGGACGGGCGCCCGCGTGACGCGGACGATGATACCTTGCCCATGCTCGGCATCATCGACCACCAGTACAAGGGACGGCGTTCCACGGCCGACTTCCTGCGCCTGATGCTGGCGCCCTTCCTGCAACAACTGAACCTCGGCCTGACGCTTGTCGTGGCCGTCACGGCCGCGGGTTATTACGGGGCGAAGTGGCTGGAACGCCGTGACCAGCATCTGGAGTCGCCGCGGGCGCGCGTGCGCCGCCTGACGGTCTGGTGCTGGGCGGCCCTGCTGCCGCTGGCCTTCATCCTGATTGCGGGCTTCGGCGCCAGCGGGCCCCTCCAGGCCAGCGACCCGCAGCTCTGGGGCGGCTTCCTGCTCACCATGATCCTGACGGTCGTGGGTATCGTCGGCGCCTTCCCGATTGGCATCCTGCTGGCCCTCGGGCGGCGCAGCCGGCTGCCCGTCGTCAGCCTGGCCAGCACGCTCTACATCGAGGTCGTGCGCGGTGTGCCGCTCATCACCGTGCTCTTCATGTCCATGCTGCTGTTGTCCTTTGTCCTGCCGGGCCTCGGCGGGCCGGACACTGCCCCTTACCGCGCGATGGTCGCCGTCACGCTCTTCAGCGCCGCCTACCTTGCCGAAAATGTGCGCGGCGGCCTGCAAAGCCTCTCCCCCGGCCAGGAAGAAGCGGCCCGCGCCCTCGGCCTGCCAGGCTGGCGCATTACCCTGCATATCACCCTGCCGCAGGCCCTGCGCGCCGTCATCCCCGCCCTCGTCGGTCAGTTCATCTCGCTCTTCAAGGACACCTCGCTGGTGGCCATCGTCGGCCTGATTGAGCTCACCGGCGTCGCTACCGGCATCGCCGCCCAGACCGAGTTCCAGGGTCTGCGTCGCGAAACCTACATTTTCATCTCCGTCATTTATTTTATCTTCTGCGCCATCATGTCCGTCGTCAGCCGCCGCGTCGAAGCCAGCGGCTCCGGCGCAGCCCGCGCCTGAGCCATATCCGGAGGAACGCCATGGCCGCCACAAACAACGCCCCCCTGGACCAGGGCACCGTTGTCAGTCAGATGAGTGATGAAGAAGAGCCGATCATCATTTGCCGCGACATGAACAAGTGGTTTGGCGAATTTCACGTCCTGCGTGACGTCACCATGACCGTCGCCCCGCGCGAGGTGGTCGTCATCATCGGCCCCTCCGGCTCCGGTAAATCCACCTTCATCCGCTGCATCAACCGCCTCGAGGAACACCAGGAAGGCCAGATCATCGTCGACGGCATGGAGCTGAGCCACGACGTGCGCAACGTCGCCGCCATCCGCCGCGAAATTGGCATGGTCTTCCAGCAGTTCAACCTCTTCCCGCATCTCACCGCCATCCAGAACATCACCCTCGCCCCCATCCGCGTGCGCCATCGCCCGCGCGCCGAGGTGGAAGCGCACGCCATGCAACTGCTGGAGCGCGTCGGTATCCCCGAACAGGCCCACAAGTATCCCGGCCAGCTCTCAGGCGGTCAGCAGCAGCGCGTGGCCATCGCCCGCGCCCTCGCCATGGAGCCGCGCATCATGCTCTTTGACGAGCCGACCTCGGCGCTGGATCCCGAGATGATCAAGGAAGTGCTGGACGTCATGAAGGAGCTGGCCCTGAGCGGCATGACCATGCTGGTCGTCACGCACGAGATGGGCTTCGCGCGTGAAGTGGCCGACCGCGTCATCCTCTTTGACGAGGGCCGCATCGTCGAGGAGGGCAGCCCCGAGCACTTCTTCGAGAACGCCCGGCACCCGCGCACCAAACTCTTCCTCAGCCAGATTTTGTAACGCTGACCGCGATGCCCTGCCGGCAAGGCTTCAGTATTGACATTGCCCGGCGCCCGCGCGCCAGGCTTTTCCTGAGTCCAAATCCTTGAAGCCGGGCTTGTATTCTATTAATGTTGATTCATTGATACTGAATAGATATCCGCAACGAATGATCATTGATAATCGCCTGGTTCTGACTGAATTCCGTCACCTGCTGCAGGTGCCAAAGCGGCCGACAGGCCGGATTGTCGCCGCCGCGCCACTGGCCCTGTTAACCTTTGTCCTGGCCCTGTCGCTCGCCACAAGCGTTCTGGCGGAAGAGGACACAGCCACAGGGCTTCCCGTGGCTGCTGCCGCTGACACGCAACCTGCCCCCGCCTGCGATATGGTCCCCGTCTGGCTGCAATTCAATACCTACGAACGCAGCTGGATCCGCTATCTCAACGTCGACAGCCTTGGCGAGCCCCTGCTGCTGGCCGTGGACGACATGACCATGTATCCCTTCCGGCGCATCAACAACGGACGCGCGCGCGTCCGTATCACCGACCTTGAAGACCCGGACCTTGTCCAGTCCCTGGCGACCGACCACGACCTCATGTATGACGAAGACCTCGTCGACGGTATGTGCGATGTGGCCCGCCTGCGCGGCATCAGTACCGACCTGCTGTGTACCCCCGGCACCGCAGGAATGGCAAACGGGCACATCTTCCTCGTCCTCTACCACCCGCTTACCCTCAAGCTAGCGGCGCTCACCACCTCGATTGACAACACCAGGGGTGGCGCCCTGCGGGACTGGTCGCTGCCGGACAACAGGACGGTGGCGACCGGGGAAGAGGACCAGCGCCGCTGCGGCCCCTACAATGAAGGCCAGTGGATCAAGGAGCAATCGCTCGACCCTGACCACGGCCTGCCCGTCAGCATGAAGGACGTCCTGTGGGAGGTGACCGATTACCAGTGTGTCGTCCCTGACGATGGCCAGCCCTATCTCCAGGCCTACTCCATTCGGCATGACCTTTTTGGGGACTCCGGGGGGTCGGGTTGCTGGTGCAACGACTTCTTTTGGGATGGTCAGCCGTGCTCCGAACCCGATGGATGCTGTGCTTCAAATATGCATTTTTGGAATGCATGTGACGGGCCGCATGCCCTTCGCAGCACATTGTATGCCTTTAGCATAGAACAAACTGAAGAACTTCTCGCAACAATGACATCAGAGGCGCGCGGGCGCCTGACAGTACACTAGTAGAAGACAGGGCAATGCCGGCTGAGGAACGGCTCCGCTTCAGCCCGCCGTTTCAAGGCACCGTTCCTGTTCCGCTTGTGCGCCGGCAAGGCTTCAGTATTGACATTGCCCGGCACCCGCGCACCAGGCGCTTCCTCAGCCAGATTTTGTAGCGCCGCCGGGCGTTTCGTCAGCCCCGCTGCTCTGACGTCGCCAGCGAACGCAGCAGCGCGTCAGTCCAGTTCGCTGATCGTAAGCGTCTCGATCACGTCGCCCTGCTCAATGGCGTTCACGACCGTCTGGCCATCCCCGCTCACGCGGCCGAAGACGGCGTGCTTGCCATTCAGATGCGGCGTGGCGATGTGCGTGATGAAGAACTGCGAGCCGTTGGTGTTTGGGCCGGCGTTGGCCATGCTGAGCGTGCCGGGCCCCTCGTGCCGCAGTGCCAGCGCGGAAGCTTCGTCGTCAAAGCGATAGCCCGGCCCGCCGCGGCCGGTGCCCGTGGGGTCGCCGCCCTGGATCATGAAAGGTGGATTCTTGATAACGCGATGAAAGGGGACACCATCATAAAAACCTTCTCCGGCCAGAAATACGAAGTTGTTCACCGTGAGCGGCGCCTCTGCCGCCAGCAGACTCACGTCGAAGTCGCCGCGGCTGGTGTGGAAATGCGCCACGTAAGTCTTGCTTACGTCGATCACCATGGCAGGCGCTACCGGATACTGCTTCCCCATCATGTACTCCTCTCGAAATCCCATGCGTCCCGACCTTCCTGGCGGACGCGTCTGCCTCACTGTACACTGAAAATCGCCAGCGCAAAAAGGACCACCCGCATGACCCCCATCCACGAACGCCCCGCCGAACTGCTGCAGCAACTCCTGCGCTTCGATACCACCAACCCGCCCGGCAACGAGGCCGCTTGCGTGCGCCACGTCGCCGACCTGCTGACGGAGCAGGGCATCGACTTTCAGATCTTGGCCAGAGACGACGCCCGCCTCAACCTGCTGGCGCGTCTGCCCGGTGCAGGTCAGGCGCCGCCGCTGCTGCTCTACGGCCACGTCGACGTCGTCACCACCGTTGGCCAGCACTGGACCCATCCGCCCTTCGCCGGCGCCATCGCCGACGGCTGCGTCTGGGGCCGCGGCACGCTGGACATGAAGGGCGGCGTCGCCATGATGATCGCCGCCTGCCTGCGTGCCCGCGCGCAGGGTTTCACGCCCCCCGGCGACGTCCTGCTGCTCGTCCTCGCCGACGAGGAGGTCGGCGGTCGCTACGGCGCCGGTTACCTCGTCAACGAACACCCCGACCTCTTCAGCGGCGTGCGCTACGCCATCGGCGAAGTCGGCGGCTATACATCCTTCCTCAACGGCCACAAATACTACCCGATCCAGATCTCCGAAAAGTCCGGCTGCGGCACCGAGGTCGTCTTCCGCGGCCCCGGCGGACACGGCTCCATGCCCCTGCGCGGCGGCGCCATGGCCCAACTCGGTCGCGCCCTGCAGATCCTCGACCGGAGCCGCCTGCCGGTGCACGTCACCCCCGGCGTGCGCCTGATGATCGAGGCCCTCGCCGAACCCCTGCCCGCCGACGAACGCGCCCGGCTGCTGCGCCTGCTCGACCCCGCGCAGACCGACGCCGTCCTCGACCAGCTGGGCGACTCCGGCCGCTGGCTCGAGCCCCTGCTGCACAACACCTTCAACGCCACCATCGTCCAGGGCGGCCACAAGAGCAACGTCGTCCCCTCGGAAGTGCGCCTGCGCCTCGACATCCGCATCCTGCCCGGCCAGGACTGCGCCGGCGTCCACGCCGAACTGCGCCAGCTGCTGGGCCCCGACGTAGAGCTCGAACTGCAGCGCATGGGCGGCAAGGGCGTCTCGCCCGAAAACCCCGACATGGGCCTCTTTGCCACCCTCGCCGACATCCTGCGCCAGGCCGACCCCGACGCCCTCCCCGTGCCCGCCATCACACCCGCCGGCACCGACGGCCGCTGGTTCTCCGAACTCGGCATCCAGACCTACGGCTACCTGCCCATGAACCTGCCGCCGGAGATCGAGTTTATGAATTCCCTGCACGCCGCCGACGAACGTATCCCGGTTGAATGCATGAACTTCGGCACCGACGTCATGTTCTCGCTGCTGCAGCGCTTCGGCGAGGCACAGTGAGCGCGCCCGACCCCCTGCGCAGCAGCGCGCAAGCCGCCTTCGATCTGGCCGCGCGCCAGCTGCGCCGCCTCGTCACCAACCACCCGGATCACTTCCCGCTCTACACCGAGGGCGGCAAGTGGCTGCACGGCGGCGCGGCCTGGACCAACTGGTGCGAGGGCTTCCTGCCCGGCCAGCTCTGGCTCATCCACCAGCAGACCGGCGACCCATGGTTCCGCGAGCAGGCCATCCACTACTGCCGCCTCATCGAGCACCGCAAAACCGACACCAGCGTCCATGACCTCGGCTTCCTCTTCTGGTCCAGCTGGAAGCGCTGGTATGACCAGGACGGCGACGAAATGCAACGCCGCGTCCTCATCGAGGCCGGCCAGACCGCCGGCTCGCGCTTCCGCGAACAGGGCGCCTATCTGCCCTCCTTCGTGGGGCCGCAGAGCCTCTTCATCGACATTATGATGAACATCGGCATCATCTACTACGCCGCCCGCGAAACCGGCGACGCTGACCTGCTGCGCCGCGTCACGCAGCACTGCCTCACCACCCGCCGCTACCTCGTGCGCGGCGACGGCAGCACCGCCCACGAAGGCATCTTCGATACGCAGACCGGCGAGTTCCTGCGCCAGAGCACCCACCAGGGCTGGCGCGGCGACTCGCTCTGGGCGCGCGGCCTGGCCTGGGCCCTCTACGGCTTCGGCACCGCCTGCCGCTTCAGCGGCGACGCCCGCTTCCTGCAGACCGCCGAGGCCTGCGCCGCCTGCTACCTCGAACACACGCCCGCCCACCTTGTCCCGCCCAACGACTGGCTCGAGCCCGCGCCGCAGCACCCCTACGAAAGCTCCGCCGCCGCCATCGCCGCCAGCGGCTTCCAGCAACTGGCCACGCTCACCGCCGACCCGCTGCGCGCCCGCCTCTACCGCGCGAGCGCCCGCCAGATCCTCACCACGCTCTGCGCGCCGCCCTTCCTCATCGACGCCGACGACGGCTACGAGGGCATCCTGCGCTGCGCCATGTACCACGAACGCCACGGCCTCGGCGTCAACCAGAGCGTCATGTGGGGCGATCATTTCTTTTTGGAGGCCTTGTGCCACTACCTGAATGAATGACGGGGCGCTCACGGACCACCGGATCGTATGGCTTGACCGACAAATGGAGGCCATCTGCAACCTGCTCGACGAGTGAGGGCAGGGCGCGGACGCCAGCAGACCACGGGGAGGCATCATGTCCACTGCTGACACTTCAGCCGGACGCATAGCGCTGGTCACCGGCGGCGGACGCGGCATCGGCCGCGGCATCGCCACGGCCCTCGGCGCGCGCGGCTGGCGCGTGCTCGTCAACTACCGCGCCGACGCGGATTCCGCCGCCGCCTGTGTGCAGCAGATCGAGGAGTCCGGCGGCCAGGCCCGCAGTATCCAGGCCGACGTCAACGCCCCGGAAGGCCGCGCGACCCTGCTGCGCGAGTCCCTCGCCGCCTGGGGCGGCGTCGACCTGCTCGTCAACAACGCCGGCATGGCCCCGCGCCAGCGCGTCGACGTCCTCGAAATGAGCGAGGCCAGCTACGACGAGGTCATGGGCGTCAACCTGCGCGGCCCCCTCTTCCTCACCCAGGCCCTCGCCCGCCACATGCTCGCCAGCGAGCGCCCCGGCATGATCATCAACATCGGCTCCATGAGCGCCGTCGTCGCCAGCACCAGCCGCGCCGAATACTGCATCTCCAAGGCCGGCATGGGCATGATGACCAAAATCCTCGCCGACCGCCTCGCCGAACACGACATCCTCGTCTACGAGCTGCGCCCCGGCATCATCGAGACCGACATGACCGCCGTCGTGCTGGATCGCTACCGCCGCCTCGTCACCGAGGGCTTCACCCCCATCCGCCGCCTCGGCCTGCCGCAGGACGTGGCCCTCGCCTGCGTCGCCATCGCCGAAGGCGCCTTCCCCTTCAGCACCGGCGAAGTCATCAACATAGACGGCGGCCAGCACCTCCAGCGCCTGTAGAGAGATCCTGAACATATCGACATGAGCATCTTCAATTTCCACAAGGACACCACTCATGTCGGCTTCGCCGACGAGGCCTACTGGAATCAGGACGAGTTTCGCGCCGTCGCCTGTGTCTCAGCGCGGCTGGACAACAACGACTATCACGAAATCGAGCGTCGCCTCTGCGCTTCACGTTGCGCTGCCGGCGCCATCGTGTCCGAACTCAAGTGGAGTGAACTGAATGACTACAGGCGCCAACGTGATGCTGCATCGGTCCTTGAAGCAACCGTGAGTTTGGCAGCGAGCCGGGAACTGCACATCGACGTGCTTGTCTGGGACGGGCGGGGGCGCGCTTACCTGGACCGTTTGCGCGACGCCGGCGGCAACCGGGAAGCGATGCATCTGCAAATGATGTATCGCTTCCTGTTTTCCCTTGTCATTGCTCGCTGGCGTCAGACAGACACCACCGTCGCTCCACACTGGACCTTTGCGCCCGATCGACATGAGGGCGTGGATTTCCTCGCCGTGCAACGAGACCTGAGCCTGGACCCGACACTCCCCGGAGGCGCTGTGGTCAGTGTCATGGATGTCAAGTCAATGCTTAATTACTCAATCCAGCTGGCCGACCTGATTGCAGGAATGAGTGCTTGGTCGCATGAAAACTGGAAAGACTACGGAATCTGGTTGCGGCAGGGAAAGCAGCCTGACCTGCAACTGACTGCGCCGCAATGGCCCACCCGGTTCCCGCTCCTGGACCAGTTCTCCCGACAGTGTCAGGATAGCGATCTGGGCCTGACCATGCTCATGCCCAACCCCGCGTTCACCGGTCGCGGCCTGTGGACACAGGAGCCCGGCCCTTCGCACCACACAATAAATTTCCAGCCATTCCTCTCTCTGCCCTGAATTAAATGTTATGCTGGCAAGGTAGCAGGGAGGTCACCATGAGCGCCAGTACAACTCTCACATACCAGAAATGGCGTGATTCACGCGTCCGTCAAGCGATCGTAGCCGGGATTGATGTTCGCTTTCGCGTTGTCTCTACAGACATCCTTGACGAGTGTGGCCCTGACCTGCAGAAACTGCTGAATGAAATCGACGACATGCACCGGCGCATTAATGAGCCGCGAATACAGCCCGAGATGCAACTTGAGGATTTAGTCTCTTCGTTCTTGCCTGTACCCACGAGAAGAGAGTTTGCCTTCGCCATGCGCAAGGCTCTTGAAGCGATCCTGCCAGAAGTGCTGAAATCTCCTGAATGGTTGCCCGAGGCGCTGGGCGACTTCAGCGAGAGTGAGATTATCGAGCTGTACAACGCGGTGATGCACAGCACTGGCGCACCTGCGACATTGTCATCCTGACGGGCCAGGTGCATCGCCTGACCCACTGCACACTATCAGCCCCAGGCCGACCCCGCATGACTGGCGCCCTCATCAACATCGACGGCGGTCAGCACCTCCAGCGCCTTTAGTCACCCGCCAGCATCGCGCCTTCCGCGTGTACAATGATTCGGTCATCTGCACACGCGAGGAGCCACAACGCCCATGACACCTCCTGAAGGCGATCCGCGAATTGATGCCCGCGCAATTGCGCACTTCCAGGCAGGTGACCAGGCGCTGGCGCTGGTCATCGAGTACCGCTGGTTCGGCATTGCACAGTACACACCACCACCGCCTTGCGCGTTGCCGGACCTGGAAGGGATGATGCCGGTGTTGGTCCTGGAGGACTGGCCCAACGCAATGCCGCGCGATGATGGCGTCTACAAAAGCAGCCAGGCGCGCGACGGTGGCGTTCTACAAACGCGCTACATGATTTACGCCGAACGCGGCACTGAAGTGAAGCGCGGCGAACTATCGATGCGTCATGTTTACGAATACATGTGCCACTTCAGAGACGTCACCCAGGCCGACCCCGCATAACCGGGCGCCCTCATTAACGTCGACGGCGGCCAGCACCTCCAGCGCCTCTGACAACGCGCGGGCAGACTTTCTGCGTGTACAATGAATACTGTCTCATTCGCGGTTAAGGAGCCGATCATGGCCCTGCAACCACTGACACAACTCCCCGAACTGTCCGCTCACTGCGAGCAGTTGCTGTCCGCTGTCACCAAAAAGAAGCCCCGCCGGAAAAACAGACCGCTTCAGCTGGCAGAAGAAATTTCCCGCTTCGAGCGCGACATCCGGAACAGCGAGCAGCTTGTCGATGCAACCCTTGCCGCCTTCGTCGAGTTCGTCCGCCAGGCCGGGCAGGACGACGACGCGGCGCACAGGCTTGATGAGTGGACGGATGAATTTGACCTTGCGCAAACCCTGGCCATGTGTGAGGAAAAAATGATCCCCGGCCTCAGACAGCACGCGGCCCTCCTGCGCAAGGTGGCAAAGAGCTGGAATCGTCGGGCCAGGGCGGGCGAGATAGAGCCCGACCTGCCGCCGAAACTGGCCAAACGGGTCAAACGGCTGGACGCGCGCATAAAGGAACTGACGCGGCAAATCACCAAAAAGCACGACAACGACCTTGTCGCACGCCTGCTGATGCGCGTCGGCAAGCAGCGCCAGCTGACTCTCGACGAGCAGTTTCGCCTGGCCGATGCAGTCTCGCTGGACTGGAAAGTAAAGGAAGAGCCTTCTCTGCGCCGTGCGGACTGGTACGGTGACGATTGATGACCGCCAGGGTCTTCGTCGATGCCAACGTGCTCCTGCGTTTCTATTTTTGCGAACCTGGTCACCACAGGGAATGCAGGGCCTTTCTGAGAAGGTTGAAAAGTGAGGGAGCGGAACTCTGGATCAGTGGACAGGTAATTCGTGAGTTTTACGTGCAGGCCACCCGCACCCAATACTTCCCGCTACCAAACAACATTGAACAGATAATCCGCATCGTCGAGTCGCTACCAGGGTTTTTCCATATCATGGATGAATCCCGTGAAGCCCGTGAATTGCTGCCGCGCCTGTTGCTCAAGTATCAGGTACGCGGCACACTGACCCACGACACGAACATCCTCGCCACCATGCTGGCCCACGATATCGATACAATCTGCACGCTGGACAGCGACTTCGGCCGCTTCGCCGACCGCGTCACCATCCTCAGGCCCCAGAAGCCGACCCCGCATGATCAGGGATCTAACGGTCGATGCCGTAAAAGGTTGGCGCTTGAATTCTCACATTCTGCCTCGCCGCCAGAAAGGAAAAGAGTGGCATCTCCATTTCATGATCTGAATGTGTATTACGGCGATCTTCATAATCATTGCAACGTCGGTTATGCCCACGGCTCTCTGCATGATGCCTTCAGGAACGCGCGCCTCCAACTTGATTTTGTTTGTGTCACGCCCCATGCCCACTGGCATGACATACCTGAAAATGATCCCCGGCTCGAAAGTCTGGTCGACTATCACAAAAGAGGATTTGCAACAACGGCCAGGCTGTGGCCGCAGTTAAAGGCTGCGGTCTCGCAATATCATGAAGACGAAAAATTTGTCACTTTCCTGGGTTTCGAGTGGCATTCCCGCCGTTATGGCGACCACAACATCTACTTCAATGGAACCGAAGGCGAACCGATATACGCGAACGACATGGCGGAGCTACGGGCAGAACTGCGCAAGTACCGCGACAGCAACGTCAAGACGATGATGATTCCACATCATATCGCTTACAAGGCAGGTTACCGCGGCATAAACTGGAACGAGTTTGACCCTGAATTCATTTCGGTTGTCGAGATCATGTCGATGCATGGCGCCGCCGAAAGCGCGCTCGCCGCGCGTCCCTATTTGCATACCATGGGGCCAGCCGACTGGAAGAGCATGCTGCAGTATGGTTTGGAGCAAGGCCATATCGTTGGGGTTGTTGGTTCGACGGATCATCATAGCGCGCATCCTGGCAGTTACGGCCACGGGCGGGCTGCTGTGTGGGCTGACAGACTCAGTCGTGAAGACATCTGGAACGCGATCTGCAACAGACGTACCTACGCGCTTACCGGCGACAGGATACGACTGGCCTTCTCCATAAACGGGACGATGATGGGGTCAATCCTGCCACCCACGCCAAAACGCGACATCAACGTCTCCGTCATCGGCGGGGCCGCAATCGACTACGTTGAAGTACTGCACAACAACCATGTGATCCATCGCTGGAACCCGGCCTTCTGTCAGTCCCTTGACCCGCTGGGCCAAAACCTGAAAGTCTGCTTCGAGGTCGGTTGGGGTGAGCGTGGGCCAGATGTTGACTGGCAGGTTGAGTTGCGTGTTGTTGACGGCAAGTTGCGCTCGCTTGAACCGCGTTTTCGAGGTCACGAGGTGGTTGAACCCCGGGATAACGAAATAAGCGAGTATTCCTTTAGCCACTGGAACGCCCCCGCTGACAACGCCCTCCATTTCACGACCCGTACCTGGGGGAACCCGACAACCAGCACGGCCAGCACTCAGGGGATCTGTCTTGAGATCGAAGCCAGCCCGGCGACCCGTCTGGCAGGCTCTGTCAATGGACAGGCGGTGGACGTCCCGCTTGTTCGTTTGTTGCAAGGTCCATACGTCGGGTACCTGGGCGGCTTTCTGTCACCGGCATATTATTTTCACCAGGCTGTGCCCCAAAGTGATTACAGTGCCAGTTTCGAACTGTCTCATGAATCACCCGGTTCAGGCCAGGACTGGTACTATGTGCGCGTTCGCCAGACGAACGGACACTGGGCGTGGAGTTCCCCCGTCTGGGTCCAGCCTGCGGCCGGCTGATAGCGAAGCGCACACAGCGCAACCAGCACAGGAGTCGCCAGGGTCAGCCCTCATCAACGTCGACGGCGGCCAGCATTTGCAAAGGTTGCAGGGAGCGAGTGAAATCATGCTGGATTTTCCGCTGGTTGATACGCATCTCCATGTCTGGCAGCCACAGCTCTTGCGCTATCCCTGGCTGGATGACATGCCGCTGCTGAACAAGCCATATCTGCTGGAAGACTATGATCGGGCCTGCGGACCGGTTGCCGTCGGGAAGATGGTCTTCCTGCAGGCGGAGGTGGATTTTGCGCAGTTCCAGCAGGAAGCGGACTGGGTCGACAGCCTCGCCAGTCACGACAGTCGCCTGGCTGGCATCGTGCCATGGGCGCCGCTGGAACTCGGCGACGGCGCCCGGCCGGCGCTGGAAAAACTGTCCGCCAACCCGCGCGTCAAGGGCATCCGGCGCACCATTCAATTCGAGCCGGATATCGGGTTTTGCCTGCGCCCTGATTTCGTCGCGGGGGTTCAGTTATTGCCTCGGTTGGATCTGAGTTTCGACATTTGCATCGTCCATAATTAAGCAGCACAATACTGTCACGAAGGTGTCTAAATCCATGAGTAAGCTCCTTTGTGGTAGAGGACACTTCCTCATATTTAGCACCTTCTCTCAATTCCTGCTTTATCGGACAAGCCTTACAGATTGCGCCTTAGTGCCCTTCGTGCCCTTCGTGCCCTTCGTGTCTTTGTGGTTAAATCTCCCTCGGTGCCCTCGGTGGCCAAACATATACACATCCCCACACGCAAGCCACAGAGCAGCGATTTATCGTCAAGACAAGGAAAAGTTAGTATACTACACATGAACGCGCCTCATTGTAGGCGTAGTGCAACACCTCCGCTTGGAAAGTAAAGTCAGATAATTCTGGGAGAAAAGATCATGGTTAAAGCAAAACATCTTGTCCGCATCCTTATAGTGCTTGCATTCGTGGCGCTCCTTGCTGTGCCGACAGCCGCACAGGAGCCAGTCAAAATCGCGACCGGCTGGGGCGGCGCCGAACTCGCCGCATTCGTCGAGGTGCTGGAAGGCTCTGGCATCGATTATGAAATTCTCAGCCTGTCATCAATTGAGGTGGATCTGGGTCCGCTGGTGGCGGCTGGCAATGCCCCCGATATCGCCCAAATGCCGCGTCCCGGCGTAACCGCCAGCTTCGCCCGCGACGGCGCGCTGATTCCGCTGAGTGGCGGCGATGATCCCTTCTTGTCAGACGAGGTACTGGCTAATACGCCGAACAGCATCCTCGAGATCGGTACGGTTGATGGGGAACTTTACGGCTTGATGGTCAAGGTTTCTTCCAAGGGCACCTTCTGGTACAAGCCGGCTTCGCTGGCTGCGCTGGGTATGGAAGCTCCTACCACATACGAGGAACTTATCGCGCTGGGAGATGCCTACGTCGCCAACGGGCAAGTGCCCTTCATGGTAACGGCGGGCTCGGCCTGGGTCCTGACGGATTGGTTCGAAACCCTCTATGTCAGCGTTGCCGGTTCTGAAATGTATCAGGGTCTGTTTGTCACCCACACAGTCGAGTGGACAGATCCGACCGTTGTCGAGACGCTCGAACTCTTCCGCCAAATCTTTGATCCCGCGGATGAAAGAATCAGCGGCGGTGTCGACGGCGCGCTGTCCACTGATTTGCGCTCCGGCATTGATGCCGCCTTCCGCCCGGAAGACCCGGCTGGGGAATTGTTCCTCTCCGGTAGTTTCGTCGGTGGCATCATCTCCGAGACTTTCCCCGACTTGACCTGTGGTGAGGATTTCGATTGGTTCGATTTCCCTGAACCCGGAGATATGCACGGCGATACCTTGATGGGCGGTGGCGATGTCATGATGGTCTTCAATGACAGACCCGAAGTCCGCGCCATGATGCACTGGCTGGCCAGCCCGGAATCGGCAACGATTTGGGCGACCGCCGAACAGGGCGCGATTCTTTCGCCTAATACGGGTGTGCCACTTGAATCCTACGATGCCTGCAAAGCCAAGGAAGCGCAGCAGATTGGCGCGACCGATGTCTTCGTCTTTGATGGTTCGGATCTGGCGCCGGGCGCCGTCGGTGGCGATGCCATGTTTATCGCCTTGCAAGACTACCTGGCGGATCCCGATAGCATGATGGAAATTCTGGAAACCCTTGAAGACGCTGCCGATGCCGCTTATTAGCGCAATCTGACAGCTTCTGTGACGCGGGCAAGCTAACTCAGTTGTCCGCGTCTTTTCACAACTGTCGTTTGCAGCGGTGGCTTCATCGGCTTTGGAAGCCGGTACGGATCATTCGTCGGGCTTTGCCAATTTCGTTGAAGCTGAAGCCTGCACAAAGTGAAATGTCATAATCTTTGTGAGCGTTCGCTGTTCATTACGCTACCAGCGAGCGGGCTTTAGCGGTTTCCTCCCACAGGGCGGCAGGTCAGACTGTCCGGTTGCCCGGCGTTAGCAGAGCAGAGAAGCAAAATCAAGCGGCTCAGACGCAATAGGCGAAGTGCTGGGTGCAGCGTTCAACAAGGAGGCTAACAAGGTAATGACTGGCAGACACAGCAAATGGCTGCCCTTGCTCTTTGTAGGTCCTGCGCTGTTCATACTCGTGGTTTTCCTGGTTTACCCAACTCTTCAGACCATCTATTTCAGTTTTACCAAAGGCACCATGCTGAATCCGGGCAGGGAGCTTGTTGGGCTTGCGAACTTCGAACGCCTGCTGACAGCTGACAAGACTTTCCTGCGCTTGAATCAGTGGCCGCCATCCGGGGTGCTGCCCAACACAGCCCTGTGGGTGTTGGTCTTTCCCTCCTTAACTGTTGGTATAGGCTTGCTCATAGCCATATTGTCCGACCGCGTCCGTTATGAAGCGACAATCAAATCGATTATTTTTCTGCCGATGGTGATTTCTTCCACCGCAGCTTCGGTGATCTTCATTTTTGTCTATAGTCCCGATTTAACCAAGGGCGTTCTAAATGCGGCGATGACATCTGTGCTTCCGCAAATGGATCCAATTGCCTGGCTGGGACGAAAGGAGTTGGCGAACATCGCCATCATTCTGGCGGCGACATGGATTTCCGCCGGGCTTCCGACTGTGGTGCTTTCGGCGGCGTACAAGGGTTTGCCGCGGGAAATTCTGGAAGCGGCGAGAGTCGATGGCGGCAACGCATGGCAGGTCTTCTGGCGCGTGAGCCTTCCCATGATGACGCGCCCTTTGACCTTCGTCACCATCATGCTGACGATCAATACTTTGAAGATGGTTGATCTGATTCTGGTCATGACAGAAGGCGGACCGCGTGGCGCGACCCGTGTGATCGGGTTCACCGTTTGGCTGGAAATATTTGGCAATAACCGAGTGGGTTATGGCAGCGCGGTGGCCGTTATTCTGTTCATACTGGTGACGCCTGCGATCATCTATCAAATACGCCAGGTTCGGGGCAGCTTGTCATGACCGCTCCCCAATCAGCTTACAAGCAAGCGCCAGCGAAAACTGTGCCGATACCATCATGGGCGCAAACGTTTATCGCCTTGACGCGGCGCGGTCCCCTTCACGTATTGCTGATTTTTCTGGCAGTGCTGTGGCTGACCCCCTCTTTCGGCATACTCATAACATCCTTCCGCTCGCCGGCCGACATTGCCACTTCCGGCTGGTGGACGGTTTTCGATGAGCTCGGTCGCCTGAACCTGAACAACTATGATGAAGTCATGCGCAACAGTCAGTTAGCGCCGCCGGGGATCACCCAGAATTTCGTGAATACCCTCATTATCACCGTTCCTTCAACCTTCTTGCCGATTTTCTTTGCGGCATTGGCTGCTTATGGCTTTGCCTGGATGCACTTCCCGTTTCGCAATACTCTGTATTTGACGATCATTGCGCTGCTGATCATCCCGCTGCAGACAACCTGGGTGCCGGTGTTACGCATATTTAATATCTTCGGATTGGCTGGAACCTGGCCCGGAATCTGGCTGGCGCATACCGCCTATGGCACACCCTTTGCAATATTTCTGCTCTACAACTTCTTTGCGGACTTACCGGGTGAAGTTTTCGATTCGGCTCGCGTAGACGGGGCTTCCGAATTGATGATATTCTTTCGCATCGTGCTGCCGCTCTCGACGCCGGCGCTGGCATCGCTGGCGATATTCCAGTTTGTTTGGGTCTGGAACGATTTGTTGAATGCGCTGATTTTCTTGCAGGACTCCAAAATGATGCCCCTAACCGCCGGCATACGAGAATTGCTTGGTCAATATGGCTCTCAGTGGAATCTGCTGGCGGCCGGCGCCTTTATTTCGATGATCGTGCCATTGATGATCTTCTTCTCTTTACAGCGCTATTTCGTGCACGGAGTGACCGCCGGGGCAGTAAAAGGTTAATCCAGGGTTGATGGCATGGCAGCTTCCCGGCACGGCTCCCCTTGGCATAAATTGAGCAGACGAGCGCCACTCCTTCCCGTGCGAGCCGGGATTACTTTCTATTCCTGGCACTTAATCTTGCTTACACTTCTTGCGCTGATGCTCTCCAATTCGGCAAGCGCTATTAGCCGGATCCTCATCAGCGTCCCGGCAGATTTCGCGACCATTGGCGCCGCCCTGGAGCATGCAAGCGACCATGCCATCACATTCGCCAGCTATGTCATCGCGTCGCTGTCGCTGATCATTATTTTCACCTTTACCTCCAGACGCTTCATGGATGGTTTATCAGGCGGCTTGAGTATCTAGGTCGTCCAACTACCGGCATCCGATTCGGCACAGGAGAATCAGGCATGGCCGTTTTCCCCTTTAACTCCGACGCCCCCAAAAACCAATGGAGTGAGATCCGCGCCGACGGCTTCCCCGGGCCGGTGCCCGGCTGAGTCTATGACGGTCACCGCCTGGACGGCGGCATCCCGCTCGGCGGGCTCGGTACCGGCTACTTCACGCAGGAAGGTTCCGGCTTAATCGGCCACTGTTCGATCTTCAATGATGTCGTGCCACCCCGCTCAGACTTCTCCGAGTGGCTGACGCTCAGGATAGCAGGCGCGGAAAGCCTGCCGCTCTCAACCGCGGACGTCGCCTGTTGGGGGCATCATCCCGTCGCCGACCTGGTCTGTCGCTTTGAAGCGAAGGGTCTTGAACTCGGCATACGAGCCTTTTCTCCGCTAATCCTGGGCAACAGCGTCGACAGCAATATCCCCGCCGCATTATTTGAAATTGAAATACGCAATAACCGCGCCGAAGCCCTGGACCTTGAGCTGATAGTCGAACCACCGAATGCCTCCGCTAGCCCGACTTATGAGCGTGGCCCGCATGATGTTGCGCTGACGGGCGACAACATCAATGTCGTGAATACTGACGGCCAGCTCACAGGGCGCATCGCGCGCACGATAGCGGCCAATGGATCATCCCGCGTTCGCCTTGTCTTTGCCTGGCATTCACCCTGCTGGCGCGACAGCGGCCGTGAACCCCATGTCAACCAGTACAGCCTGCGCTACGGGAATGCGGCCGCAGCCGCCGGGGATGCGCTGGGGCGCTTTGATTCCTTGCTGGCTGCCGTATTGGCCTGGCAGAACGCCATCTACGCTGCGGACCTGCCCGACTGGCTGCGCGACGGGCTGGTGCAAAGCCTTTACAGCCTGTCCAAAAACACCGTCTGGATCGCCCGCACGAGGAAGGATGAGTGGTGGGATTCGATCGGCTGGTTCACCCATAACGAAAGCCACACCGGCTGCCCCATCACCGAGACCATGGTCTGCCGCATGCACGGCCACCTGCCGATCCTCTTCTTCTTCCCGGAGCTGGAGCGGACGACGCTGGAAGCCTTCAAACACTTCCAGATTGCCGACGGCGAAATTCCCTTTTCCTACGGCATGGAAAGCGCCATGCGCGACCCGCGTTACCATTGCCAGCATCCGCTGAACCCCGGCCAGTATGCCCAGATGATTTATCGCCTCAACCTGCGCACCGCGGACCGTGACCAGTTGGCGCATTTCTACAACTCGGCCAAACGCGCGCTTCGCTATCAGTTCTCGCTTGATGATGATGATGATGGCCTGGTCAATGAGCAGTCGCACGCGCGACCCGGTGAATTGTCGTCGGCCAATCAGTTCTACGATATCTGGCCCTGGTATGGCACCTCCGCTTACGTCGCCGGCACCTGGCTCGCCACCCTCTCCTGTGGCCAGGCCATGGCAGCGCTGATGAATGACGATGACTTTGCCGCCGAATGCGCCGATTGGCTAAACAGGGGCAAGGTCGCCTGCCAGGACAAACTCTGGACCGGCGAGTATTACCGCCTGTGGCACGATCCGGCTAACACCAGTGGCGCGGGACCGGACTGTGATGTCTCGCTCGGTAATCAGCTCATGGCGCAGTGGTGCGTCAAGATCACCGGCTTGCCCGCCGTACTGCCGGCGGAACAGGTCCAGTCCGCCCTGGGCGCCGTCAAGCGCCTGAATATGGCCGCCACCGAACACGGTCTCGTGAACGGCGTCAATCCGGATGGCTCGCGCCACGTCTCGAAACTCGACCCCGACGCGCATCCTCACATTCTGCCCAACTATGATCACGGCAGGCAGGTCTTCGTTGCCGAAAACCTCTGCGCCGCGATGAACTTCATTTATCACGGTCAGCGTGAAACCGGCCTGGAGATCGCCCGCCGGCTCTACGAAGCCGTCGCGCTGACGGCGCGGACTCCATGGAAGCAGTACTGCATGATTGACGCGGATACCGGCTTGCCGGTCTGGGGCGAAGACTACTATTCCAACATGGTCATCTGGGCCCTGCCGATGGCGCTCCGTGACCAGGACATCGCCGAATTCGTGGGTGGCGAACTCATTCGCGAACTGAACGACCCACCTCGCTAGCGCCTCGCCGCCTTCCCCTTAAGCACCAGCGCCCTCATCAACGTCGCCGGCGGCCAGTACCTCCAGCGCTTGTAGCAACGCACGGGCAGACTTTCTGCGTGTACAATGGTAACTGTCCGCCCGACGGGCAAGGAGTGTGGTGATGGCTGTACAAACTCTGACGCAGGGAACTGAACGGCTGCCTCAGTACGGCGTGTGGCTTGAAGAAGCGTACGAAAGATTATCTCAACGGGATAGTCTGGCGGTTCAAGAGTCAAACGAGATTCTACTCAAAGAATCCGCGAAATCTTCTCGCAGGACTACTCCACCGCTTCAAATGGCGGAAAAGATTCCTGAATTTGAAAGAGATGTGGCAAAAGGCGAGCACCTCATTGATGTCTATCTTGGGATCTTCGTCAACATCGTCCGGGAGGCAGCCCAGAGTGACGAAAACGCCCGCGCATTTGATGTCTGGGCCGATGGACAAGATCTTGCGGAGGTCCTCGAAACATACGAAAACAAGGTAGTCCCTCTTTATAAACAGAACGCTGCCATCCTCCGCAAGGTTGTAAAAGGCTGGAAGCGTGGGGCCAGGGCGGGCAAGATTGAGCCTGACCTGCCGCCGGAACTGGCCAAACGGGTCAAGCGACTGGACACGCGCATCAATAGACTGACGCGGCAAATCACAAAGAGGGAAGACAACGAATTGATCGCGCGCCTGCTGATTCGCGTCGCCAGGCACCGCCCCCTGTCCGGCGCCGAGAAGATCCGCCTGTCCGATGCCGTCAGGGTGAAAGTTAAATACAAGATCGAGCCTTCCATCCATCGCGAGGATTGGCACGGCGACAATGTCCGCTAGCGTTCTCGTCGACGGCGGCCAGCATCTGCAAAGGTTGTAGGGGGGGAAATGCCACTGCCAAAGAAACTGGATGAAAGCATCCGCAAGCAGTTCGACGAACTAATCGAGGATGGGAAAGAACTCGTCAATGATACTGAGCAGAGACAGATCGAAGTCAATCTTCGAAACAAGGATTCTAGCGTTGTTGTTTGGGGGGGAGTCGAACCTTATCGAGTAGCTTACGGCTCGTTTGAAACGAGAACCCTGAACTTGGCACGTTTGATTTTGGACAAATCAGAATATCAGAGAATATTGCTAGAGGTTGAAAAATCAAAGAGATCTTTAAACGTTGGCACTGTAGAGGACATCCTTGGAATACTCACAGGCCTGAAGAAGGAATATGAATCTGGACTGCTGGAAGATATGTCACGGATGATTGAGGCAAATGTAACTTTCGACTTCATGAGTCAAGCTGAACAACTGTTGGCCGGAGAGCGGCACAAATCTGATCATGTGCCCGCTGCAGTATTGGCGGGCGCAGTTCTGGAGGATGCAGTCCGACGCCAGTGCGAGCGACAAGACCCGCCAATCGAAACAGAACTTCAGGATGGCGGCTACAGAAAACTTGACTGGATGATTGGTGAGCTGCAAAAGCGCAACCTGTTCAACAAGCCAAAGTCTGCACAGTTGAGGTCGTGGGCATCAATACGCAACGCCGCAGCGCATGGCAGGTTCGATGAGTTTAAACGTTCTGATGTTGAGCAGATGATCCTTGGTGTCAGGGATTTTATGGCGGACTATCTGTAATGGAAAACACCCTCTTCTACGGCGACAACCTCACCCTGCTGCGCGACCCCCACCACTTCCCCGACGCCTCCGTCGACCTCATCTACCTCGACCCGCCCTTCAGCACCGGCGAGGTAATCCACGTGGACCGTGGCCAGCACTTGCAGAGGTTGTAGGGGAGGGGATATGCCACTACCCCCAAGAGCGGATGAGGAGAATCGCAAACGCTTTGAATAAACGATGCTCGGTTTGTAGTCCAGCGTGCCAGATTGAACCGCGATCTCGCTCTTAAGATCTTTGTTTACCCTTCATTCTTGTTGATTATTCAAAATATCTTGTAATCAGTTCACGGTCTAGCTCTTCAGCTTGTTGTCTCAAGTCCTGAGATTTTATTTGCAAATCAATGAATGAAGAAATCTCCTGCATGCTAGGCACGTAAAGTTTAATTCGGACAAGTTGATCCCATGTAAGATTCGCACGAACTGCACCATGCTTGGTGTCATACGCTCGTATGATTTCCAAATAGTTTTCTGACTTTAGCAGATTCAATAGGTAATGAGGCGGAAGGTGAGAAGTCTTCTTTAGCCGAAACACAACATAAATGCCCGGCACTATTCCACCACCGAGTACCTCAGGAACCAACCCAATCGAGCCTACGTTTACACGGTGAGGATTGTAAGCAAAATCGCCAGGCTGTACCTCAATATATGCCTGATTGACATTCTCTCCACGTTTGCATTCATTGAAAAAAACTCCCCTCTCGTTACTCACGCCAAGTATTTCGAACTCCCTTTCAGGAAATTTCGACGGTTTGAATTTACTACCACTGTGTTCAATGTGGTTTCCTAATTCCTGCAATTCCCTGTCGATCTGTCTGCGGGGTGGCAAGACCTCCTTATAGTCGTAGATCCACAATGAACTGCCTCTCGCCTCTATGATTGTCTTGTCTTCAACATGATAATCTACCTCTGAGTTGTGAGTGTTTTCGGTGTCATTCATTGCATTTAGGACGTTGGGCAAGTCATTTCCATCCATTGACCTTTTCCTCGCGCCAAGCGTATGACCAACATTCTTTACAATGAAGAAAAATACTGAGCGTCTTTTCCCTTCCTTTTCAAAATATAGGATGCTTGTCTTTGTTGGAGTATATGGCTCGAACAGCCGCCTTGGCAGTGAAACAACAGATATGTTGTTGACAGAACTCAGCAATTGGTCCCTTACTTGTCCCGTCATGCCTGCGTCAGTTAGGAAGTCTTCTTTCATCAATATCGCCGCGCGTCCATTTTCCTTTAACGCCCTCAAACAGTGCTGAATTGCAATTAGATCGCCATCTTTGGTAGGCAAAGAATACAAATTGCCGTACCGGCTTTTCTGCGAAAACGGTGGATTAGTCAAAACTATATCGTATGTATCATCGACAGGATGAGCAAAGCTATCCTGTTGAATTACGTTACTGTGACCATCGCCATAGAGAACCATGTTCATGCGTGCTACGCGCGAAGTCGCAGCTATCTCCGATCCGTAAATGGTGTGCTGTTGCAATATTTCGCTGACCTGCGGTGTCAGGCTCGTCCTAAGCAATACATAACGAAATGCTTCGATCAAGAAACCACCGGTACCACAGAATGGATCGTATATCTTTTCGCCAATCTTGGGATTTACCATGCTTACCATCGTGCGCACGATGTTTCGTGGCGTAAAATATTCACCTAAGTCTTTGATTTTGATTCCTTGATATGCATTTTTGAGAAAATACTCAAACGCGTCACCCTTTACGTCCACATCAGCCACTGTAAAGTTAAGCTCGGACAAATCATTTACCATATCGTTGAAAATCTCAGCCGAATGGATAGGAAATGTCTGCCCAAAAATGTTGTTGTATCTTTCATTCATCTCTTTCCAGACCACGTCACGTACATATTCAAGACGGCTCGCAGGTGCCCTGTTTTGAAACTCCGACCACCTCAAATGTGGTGGGATCGGAGGTTCTTCTCCGGAATGTTCACGCATTTGGCAAATTTCATCCATAAGTTTCAAAAACAGGACGTCCGAAAATGCACCAAACCTTTCCAAACCAGCTTGCAAGCCTGCTTCACGGAGCAAATCAGCCTGTCGCTTGAACACTCTTATCAACTCTTCTCGAGACAACTGAACTGTCTGTGGTGCGGAGAGGATTTCTGGTCCCTCGTTGACAAAGCGCAGCGCTGTGAAATGATCGATGAATTGCCTTACATCCTCACCGTCAATTTTGAGTGGTCGCCCGTTATGAAGATATCTGGTCGCGACAAAGGTGTCATTGTAAGCAAATATTAACGGCGAATTTAAAGGTCCAGCATATCGTTCTTCTGCTTGGTTCAGAGCCCTTTCTAAGGAATGCCCAGGTCTCTTCGCCTCGATTACACAAACGGGATTGTTTGAGCCTTTTTCGTATAGAACGAAATCAGGGTAAACCAACCTGCCTCCATTTGCGCTGGCCAAGCTGTTTCTCTGCGCAGACGTTCTGACCCGCTGCTGTGTTACATTGTTTTGTGGATGACTTTCATCTACCACCCATCCCAAATTTTCAAGCTGAGTGCAAATTGAATGAACGACTGACGCTTCCTTTCGAAATTCTTGCATTGCTAATCCCCGATTGATTTCGACACGTGATTTCAGACTAATGTGAACTGTCTCACACTCGTCAGTCCAACAGGCGAATATTGTATCGTGGTTCTTCAATGTCGATATGATGAAGAGGCTGTTGGCATTTGTGTGGGCTACGGCAAATCTGCTCCCCAGCCCCCCACCCCCACACGCTATACTCCCCCGCACTTAACCACCCACCCGCACCCGAGGCCCCGCCATGCCCCCGGCCGAGCGCATCACCCGCGTCGCGCGCCTGCGCAGCAGCGAGCAGTTCCGCGCCCACCTCCAGCGCATCGGCGCCGACCTGCCGCTCGCGGATGAACTGCTGCCCGCGCCCGCCTCGCCCCTCGCCCAACCCCTCCATACCGACCTCGGCCCCGTCGGCAACCGCTGGTGCATCCTGCCCATGGAGGGTTGGGACGGCGAACTCGACGGCCGGCCCACAGCGCTGACGGCACGCCGCTGGCGGCGCTTCGGCCTCAGCGGCGCCAAGCTCATCTGGGGCGGCGAGGCCGTCGCCGTCCGCCACGATGGCCGCGCCAACCCCAACCAGCTCCTGCTCAACGAAGCCACGCTGCCCGCCATCGCCGGCCTGCGCCAGACCCTCGTCGACGCCCACCGCGAACGCTTCGGCAACGCCGCCGACCTGAGCATCGGCCTCCAGCTCACCCACTCCGGCCGCTTCTGCCGCCCCGAGCCCGGCGCGCCCCTCCAGCCCCGCACCCTCTACCGCCACCCCCTGCTGGACGCCAAGTTCGGCATCCAGAGCGACGACGTCCTCTTCCACGACGACGAGATCGCCCGCCTGATTGAGGATTTCGTCGCGGCGGCGCGCCTCGCGCAACAGGCCGGCTTCGCCTGGGTCGATATCAAGCACTGCCACGGCTACCTCGGCCACGAGTTCCTCAGCGCCTGGCGTCGCCCCGGGCGTTACGGCGGGGGCTTCGCGAACCGCACCCGCTTCCTGCGCGAAGTCGTCGCCGGCATCCGCGGCGCAGCGCCCGGCCTCGGCGTCGGCGTGCGCCTCAGCGCCTTCGACATGCTTCCCTGGAAGCCCGGCCCGGACGGCGTCGGCGTCCCCGACGAATGGCCGCCGGATGACCCCTGGCCGCCATTTTTTGGCGTTTTTGACGCGGATGGTGCCCATGATGGTGCTCGGGATGGTGCTCGGGATGGGCACAATTTGGCCGAATCGCATCGCTTTCTGGACCTCCTGAATCAGCTGGGAATCCAGCTCGTCTGCATCACCGCCGGCAGCCCCTATTACGTGCCCCACATCCAGCGCCCCGCGCTCTTCCCGCCCTCCGATGGCTATCTGCCGCCCGAAGACCCGCTGCTGGGCGTCGCCCGCCAGCTCCAGGCCACTGCGCAGCTCAAGGCCTCGCATCCACAGCTCCTCTTCACCGGTTCCGGCTATTCCTACCTGCAGGAGTGGCTGCCGCAGGTCGCGCAGGCCGCCGTCGCCCAGGGCCTGGTCGATTTCGTCGGCCTCGGCCGCATGGCGCTGGCCTGCCCGGAGCTGCCGGCCGACGTGCTGGCCGGGCGCCCGCTGCAGCGCAAGCTGCTCTGCCGCACTTTCAGCGATTGCACCACCGCGCCGCGCCATAACCTCGTCTCCGGCTGCTACCCGCTCGACGACTTCTACAGCCAGCGCGCCGAAGCCACGACTCTGGCGCAAATCAAGCGGGCGGCGCGCTGACCGCGGCCCCCGCATTCACGCGATAAACAGCGTGGTCAGGTAGAGCCAGGCGTCGCCGGCGCTGCCATCCGCGCCCATCAGCGGCAGCGGCCCGCGCTCGTCCAGCGTCAGCGGATCGTAGACGCTGAGCACCAGCGCGTAGTCGCCGGGCGCTGCGTCACAGGGCAATTGCAGGCGCGCCACGTCGAGGAACCAGACATCCTGGCTCCAGACGCCGCTGTTGACCGTACCCAGCTGCGCGTTGCTGCCGCCCACGGCCTCGCCCGCGCTGTCAATGATGGCGATCTGCAGGCTGTAGTTCGGCAGCGGCCTGCGCAGCGCCTGCCACCAGCTTTCGACAATCACGCGCTGACAGGCTTGCACCTCTACGCTGTCACGCAGTTCCCAGCCTCCCAGCGCCAGCTCGTGGCCGAAGTCCAGCGGCTCCGCGATGCTCGTTGGCAGATAGCGCGTCTCGAAATCCGCAGTGTCGAAGAGATGTGCCACGCTGTTCTCCGGCGTCAATGAGCGCGACAGCAGCCGCAGGCCTGCCTCGTCGTCCGGCGCCAGGTAGGGGCGCGAGAGGTACAGGGGCCGGTCTGACAGCACGTAGTCCGCGTTCACCAGCTCTCTGGCAATGTAATTATCCCCCAGATAGAAGCCCAGTGTGTGACACCAGTCCCGATGTATCGGGCAATAACTCGGCACGAAAGTATCGTAAATCCGGCGTCCCCTGCCGACGATTTGCTGCCTGACGCGCTCGTATTCTTCCGTGTAGCTGGCGGCGTCCTGAACTTTCGCGACGTTTGCGCTGTAGGCCTGCTGGCTGGATAGCGCGAACAGCCCGGCGGCCGGCAGCAGCAGGATGGGCAGCGCGCGCGGGAAACGCCGCAGCCAGCCCAGCGCAGCCAGCCAGAAGACGAGCGCGAAGCCCGGCGCGTACATCATCGTGAAATCGTGCTGCAGTGTGAAATTGGCCATGAAGATGATCCACGCCGGGCCGGAGAGGGCTGTCAGCAGCAGCAACATCCGGCGCGCCGGCGGCTGGCGCAGGCTGTGTAGCAGGATTGTCGCCAGCGCCAGGGCGAGCAGCGGCCAGGTCAGGGCGCCAGGGTTAAAATCACGGCTGGCGGACCACGGCGCGGCGAACCAGCGCAGCAGCCGCTTCGCGCTCACCGACGCAAACTCTACCCACGAGGAGACGTAATTGAGGGTGTTTTCAGCCAGGCCGCCATCCTGCGTCAGGGGTTGCCGCCGCAGCGCGCTGTCGACGATGCTCGTCTCCTGCACGGGGACGTTGCGTCGCAGCGCCTCAACGCTGATATTGTAGCCCAGCAGCAGCGTTCCCCAGAGCAGGCCCAGCGCCAGCAGGCGCGTCGCCTCATGCGCGCTGATGGCGAAGAGGCGCTCACGCAGGGACAGCCCCCGGCTGACCAAAATACCCGCGGCTTCCATCACAAACCACAGCCCCAGCACGCTGAACGCCGGGAAAGCATACCCCAGGCCAACGGCCACCAGGCTGGCGCCCACCAGCCTGCGTCGACGGCTGCGTCCCTTCAGCTTGAAATCAGCCAGGAAGACCAGCAGCACCATCGTGCCCAGCAGCCCTGGCTGGTCATGGTGAATCATGTCGCGGTAGTAGAGCATCCAGTAGCCGGAGAAGGTCAGGGCGATGATGACGAGCGCCAGCAGGCGCTGCCCGCTCAGGCGCCACAGTAGCAGCCAGGCGAACAGCATCGTCAGCACGAAAACAGCGTTCATCACCTGGCGCGCGATGAACACTTTTGTGGGCAGGTCCTCCGTCAGGTTGATGAGCGCGCCCACCAGCACGCTGAAAAACACTGGCGCGCGGTCGAAGTACTCGGGGCGCAGGCTGTCGTCTGCATTAATGAGCGTGCGCGAATTGCCCACGAAGGCGTTGGCGGGCGTGGCCCGGCCCATGATCGCCAGGCCATGCACGGAAACGCTGCCGTGAAACTTGTACCAGAAGCCGGTGCCGCCGCTCTGGGTGGCAAAGACGACCCAGGCGAACAGGCACATCAGCGCCGCTGCCGCCAGTTGCTGTCTCGTCACGCAGACGCCTTGCCGGAGCGATCCGGAACTGTGACGAGCATCAGGCAAGCATCGTGCTGAAGCCGACTACTCGAGTTCCCAGGTGATACGCAGTTCCACCTGCACGCTCAACTGGCCCGCTTCCACGGTCGCGCCGCCGCCGCCCGAGTCGGCCATCATGGCGACGGCGCGCAACTCAGCCTGTGGCCGCGGCTGGTAGGATGACTCGTCAATGTTGAGCACACGGCCCAGTTGCGTGCCGGTCAGCGCGGCCAGGTGGTCGGCGCGATTGCGGGCGTCAGTGACGGCCAGTTCACGCGCGCTGTCCTCCAGCGCCGTGGGGTCGCTGATGCCGTAGGAGAGGCGGTCTATGGAGTTGGCGCCGGCCTGCACGCTGGCGCCCAGCGCCTGGCCGACCAGCGAAATGTCGCGCAGCGTCACGCTCAGCGAGTTCTGCGCCCAGAAGATGATCGTGCCATCCTCGATGTCACTGTAGGGATCGTAGGGCCGATCCTGATAGAGCGAGAGCCCGCTGGTCTGAATGTCCTTGCGCTCAACGCCCAGCGCCAGCAGGGCCTCGATGATCTGCGCGGTGATCTCGTTGCTGCGCGTGAAGGCCGCGAGTACGTCCTCGTCGCTGGTCTGCACGCCGAGACGCACCAGCGCCAGATCGGGCGCGCCGGTGGCGCTGCCGCTACCTGTGACAGTCAGCGCGCGATAGTCCTCCTGCGCCTGCGCGGCAGCGGTCACGGTCATTAGCAGAACCAGCGTGAGCAGTATGCGTTTCATGGCGTTTCCTCCAGTTCCGTGGCGGCGGGTAAGGCGGCATTCGTGTGCCGCAGGCCCTCGGCCAGCAGGTCGGCGATATAGCGCAGTCGTTGTGGCTTGCCCTGGCGGGCGAGGCCGCCGTTGACGTGCGTCAGGCAGCTGCAGTCGCCGGTGAGGAAGACGTCGGCCGGCGTACTGGTGATGGCGTGGATCTTCTCCTGCAGCATGGCGTTGCTGATGTCGGCCATCTTGATGGCGAAGAGGCCGCCGAAGCCGCAGCATTGCTGCGCGCCCTCCAGCTCCTGCAGCGTTACACCCTCGATGTGGCGCGCCAGCGCGCGCGCCTGATCCTGCAGACCCAGGCCACGTAGCCCGTGGCAGGCGTCGTGGAAGGCTGCGCGCGTCGGCGCCAGGCGCGCGCCCAGGTCGCAGATGCCAAGGCCATCGACGAGGAACTCGCTGAATTCCCAGGTGATGCTGGCGGCCCGCAAGGCGCGTTCTTGCCAGACGGGGTCGTCGGCGAAAAGCTGCGGGTAATAGTGGCGCAGCATGGCGGCGCAACTGCCGGAGGGCGTGACGATCACTTCGGCGTCGGCGAAGGCGCGCAGAAACTGGCGCCCGACGCGGCGCGCATCGTCATGGAAGCCGGAATTGAACCCGGGCTGGCCGCAGCAGGTCTGCGCCTGCGGAAAGCGCACTGCCAGGCCCAGGTGCTCGAGCACCTCGACGACAGCCACGCCGCTGCGCGGGTAAAGCGCATCGACGATGCAGGTCACGAAGAGCGATACGGGTTTGTTACGCGGTGAGGGGCGCTGCAACTCGACCATGGGCGGCACCTGTCCTGCAGGCGATGACGGCGCCAGTATAGCACATGCGCGTGGCCGGGAAGGGCCTGCGCCTGCTTGACATGGGCCCGCCTTGCAGGGTAGCTTCCGCGCTATGCAGACCTCCGATCGTACAGCCTTGCCCACCGTCCGCCACGTCGTGCGACCCTGGGGTTGCTTCCGGCAGTACGCGCACAACCAGCCCGTCACCGTCAGTCTGATGACCGCCCGTCCTGGCCAGCGTCCCGGCCTGCAGAGCCATTCCCGCCGCGCCGGGCTGTGGATCGTGCCGGATGCCCCGGCCACGTGCCTGTCTCCAATCCGCTGATGCTGATCTTCATCTTTTCCTGGCGCTTCCATGGCGCGAGCGGGCCCTGGGCCTGACGATGCGGCCGCGACTCTTCATCACCGGCAGCTTCGTCGTCGGCCTGACCATGCGCGTGCCGCGCGTACCGGTGCCTGGCGAAACCCTGATCGGCGACTCCTTTCACATGGGTCCGGGCGGCAAGGGCAGCAACCAGGCCGTCGGCGCCGCGCGCCTGGGAGCCATCGTAGACCTGCTGGCCTGCGTCGGCGACGACCGCTTCGCAGACATGGCCATTGACCTCTACACGCGTGAAGGCCTGGCCATGCGGCACATCCACCGCATCGCCGGCAGCTACACCGCCATGGGCTTCGTGAGCCTGCTGCCCTCCGGCGAGAACTGGATCACGCTCGATATGGGCGCCAACCTGCATACCTCGCCCGCCCACGTGGAGGCCGCCAGCGCGCAGATCGCCGCCAGCGACATCGTCATGACCCAGTTCGAGGTGCCGCCCGACGCGGTGGCGCGCACCCTGCAGCTGGGCCGCGCGCATGGTGCCCTGACCATTCTCAACCCCGCGCCCGCGCGCCCCGTCAGCGCCGGCGCGCTCGCGAATGTAGATCTGTTGACGCCCAACGAGACCGAGGCGCGCATCCTGCTTGGCCTGGCGCCGGATGACCCTGCGCCGACCGCCGCGCTGGCGCAGGAGCTGCTGGGCCTCGGCGTCGGGCGCGTCGTCGTCACGCTGGGCGAGCGCGGCGCGCTAATCGTCAGCGCGGACGGCGTCGAGCCGGTGCCGACTGTCGCCCTGCGCCCGCTCGACAGCACCGGCGCCGGCGACAGCTTCAACGCGGCGCTGGCCACCGGGCTGGGTGAGGGCCTGACGCTGCGGGCGGCGGTGGAGCGCGCCTGTCATGCCGGCGCCTGGACGACGCAACACGCGGGCGTCATCGACGGCCTGCCCACACGCGCCGAACTCGCGGACTTCATCAACGCCCGTCAAACTGCGGCAGACGACCTGTAGTCAGTCCCCTGCCGGCGCTATTCTTCCGCTCCGCCGCGGCCCCCGCGCACCAGGGCACCTGATTGATCTCCTGCAAGCGCCGCTGCAGTCCCTGCTGCCTGATCGGCGAACACAGGTTTCGGCCTCGCAGTCCCGGTTGATGGCGTGCGCCGGTACTGGCGCCATGGCCGCCGGGGCTGCATCTGCCAGACGCGGCGGCGGTCAGTTGACGAAGAGCGTGGTCAGGTAGAGCCAGCGGGCGCCCTCGCTGCCGTCGGCCTGAATCAGCGGCAGCTTGTCGCTCAACTCCAGCGAATGCGGGTCGAACACGATGAGCAGCAGCGAGTATTCGCCGGCCGGCGTGTCGCAGGGGATCTGCAGGTCGCGCGCATCCAGAAACCACTCATCCGCCGGCTCCCGCAAGCGCGTGCTCTCGCTCGTCAGCATGTTGTCGACAGAGACGACAAAGAGACCGTCCGCATCCGTCAGGGCGAGCTGCAGGCTGTAGTCAACCAGCGGCTTTTGCACAACCTGCCACCAGCTTTCGAAGTGGATGCGCTGGCAGGGTTGCACCTGCACGCTATCATGCAAGGCCCATTGGCCCAGCGCCAGCTCGCCGCCGAAACTGTGGCGCGGCGCCAGATCCTCCGGCAGAAAACGTGGTTCCGCTTCAGCCGGCTCCAGAGCGAAGAGGAACCCGACCTGGTTCTCCGGCGTCCGCGTGTAATACAACTGCAATCCTTCGCGGTCGTCAGCGGGCAACGAGGGCGGCTGGGCCAGATACTCGCCACGGCTCGAGACGATATAATCCGCGCCATCCGTGCGCTGCGACAGAACGTTTTCGGCCAGGTAGAACTCCAGCACGAATTTGGCCGCATTCACAACCCTGTCCTGGATGGCAGGCTCACTGTAAACCACATGCCCGCTGCTGCCGATTTGTTGCAGGATCCGGTCATAATCCTCCGTATAGATGGCGACGCTCTGGAAGTACGGGGCATGATCAGCCTCGACCCGCAGGTTGCTGCGCAGGAAGAGCGTCAGACCAATCAAAAGCATGACAAAGACATAAATCGGGGTGCGCTGCAGCGGACGCTGTACCGCCAGCCAGAACACCAGCGCCAGCCCCAGGACATGCATTGTCATGAATTCATGATATCGGGTCATGTTGATCATACCGAAGATCCACGCCAGGCCGGAAAAGGCCGTCAGCAGCAACGGGACGCGCAGCGCCGGCCGCTGACGCAGGCTGAATACCAGGACAAACATGATCACCAGCAGCGGGACCCAATGCGGCACACCCCAGGTAACCGCCTCGTTTACTGGCATGAACCAACGGTTTAGTCGTTCCGCCACGAGCGGCGCATAGCCAACAAAACCGAATGGCGCAAGGAAATTGTCGGCTCCCGGGAGCCGGCGCTGTATAGCATCAACCACACTCGTTTGTTCCAGCGGCACATCACGCCGTGCCATCTCCTGTGCGATGTTGTAGCCCGTCATGAGCAGGATCCAGATCACGCCCAGCAGCAGCATGCGCGTCGCGTCATGCGCGAGGATAGAGCGCAAACGTTGCATCGGCGTCAGGCCCCGCCGTGCCAGGATGCCCAGGCTCTCCAGCATGAACCACAGTCCCAGCACACTCAACGAGACGGGGACGCGGCCCAGACTGACTGCTACCAGCGTCGCGACGGTCAGCCAGCGCCAGCGCTCCCGACGCTCCAGCTTCACGCGCGCAATGATGTAGAGCAGCAGCAGCATGCCAAACAAGGCAGACTGGGAGAAATCGACCAACTCCCGATAGTAGAGCGGTTGGTATCCACTGAACCCAAGTGTTACGGCGGCCAGTGCCGCCATCGACTTCAAACCCAGACGCCGTAACAGTAACCAGGCAAAGAGCATGGATAGCACAAAGAGGAAGAGCATCGCCTGGCGCGCAATCCAGACTTTCGTTGGCAAGTCGTTGGCCAGGCGAATGAACGCCCCCACAATTGCGCTGAAAAAGACCGGGGCGCGATCGAAATAATAGTAATCGAGTGTGCCATTGGCATCGAGGAGGTTGCGCGCATGGCCGACGAAGCCGTTGGCCACTGTGGCACGGCTCATGATCGACAGAGTGTTCGAGGACACCCAGGCATAATGCCCTTCGCCAATGCCCGTGCCGGCGAACTGCGTGGCGAACACGATCACGGCCAGCAGGCAGAACAGGGCCGGAACCAGCAGCCCGCGCAGACGGGCGTTTCTTTCGCTGGGTGGCATCAGCTTCATGCGGGTCTCCTTGCCTGCGGCGTGAATGTCAACTGACGAATAGCGTGGTCAGGTAGAGCCAGGTGTCGCCGGCGCTGCCGTCGGTCTGAATCAGCGGCAGCTTGTCGCTCAACTCCAGCGAAAGCGGGTCGAACACAATGAGCAGCAGCGGGTATTCGCCAGCCGGCGTGTCGCAGGGGATCTGCAGGTCGCGCGCATCCAGAAACCACTCATCCGCCGGCTCCCGCAAGCGCGTGCTCTCGCTCGTCAGCATGTTGTCGACAGAGACGACAAAGAGACTGTCCGCATCCGTCAGGGCGAGCTGCAGGCTGTAGTCAACCAGCGGCTTTTGCACGACCTGCCACCAGCTTTCGAAGTGGATGCGCTGGCAGGGTTGCACCTGCACGCTGTCGCGCAAGGCCCATTGGCCCAGCGCCAGCTCGCCGCCGAAACTGTGGCGCGGCGCCAGATCCTCCGGCAGAAAACGCGCTTCCGCTTCAGCCGGCTCCAGGGCGAAGAGGAAGCCGACCCGGTTCTCCGGCGTCCGTGTGTAATACAACAACAGGCCTTCACGATCGTCAGCCGGCAGGAAGGTCGGCACGGCCAGATACTCGCCACGGCTCGAGACGGCCCAGGCCGCATCTTCCACACGTCTCGTCAATGCGTTTTCGCCAAGATAGAAGCTCAGCACGTAGGGCGGGTCATTTATGATGTTGCCATGCAACGTGTGTCTGCTGTAGACCACCTGACCGTGCGTTCCGACCAGCTGCCGGATGCGGTTGTAGTCTTCGGTGTAAAGGGCATACTCCCTGAAATCCTCCTGGCTTTTCTCCTCGACCTGCAGGCTGCTGCGCAGGAAGAGCGTCAGACCAATCAAAAGCATGACAAGGGCATAAACCGGGGTGCGCTGCAGCGGACGCAGTACCGCCAGCCAGAACACCAGCGTGAGCCCCATGGCGTGCATTGTTGTATATTCATGATACTGTGTGAGGTTGATCATCCCGAAGATCCACGCCAGGCCGGAAAAGGCCGTCAGCAGCAACGGGACGCGCAGCGCCGGCCGCTGACGCAGGCTGAATACCAGGACAAACACGATTGCCAGCAGCGGCACCCAATGCGGCACACCCCAGGTAACCGCCTCGTTTACTGGCATGAACCAGCGGTTTAGTCGTTCCGCCACGAGCGGCGCATAGCCAACAAAATCCGATGGCGCAAGGGCAGCGCCGGCTCCCGGGAGCCGGCGCTGTATGGAATTAACCACACTCGTTTGCTCCAGCGGCACATCACGCCGTGCCATCTCCTGCGCAATGTTGTAGCCCGTCATGAGCAGGATCCAGGCCACGCCCAGCAGCAGCATGCGCGTCGCGTCGTGCGCGAAGATGGCGCGCCAGCGTTGCCACAGTGGTCGTTCACGCTGCCACAGCAAACTGACCGTCTCAAACGCCAGCCACAGGCCCAGCACACTCAACGAGACGGGGGCTTGGCCCAGACTGACTGCTACCAGCGTCGCGACAGTCAGCCAGCGCCAGCGCTCCCGACGCTCCAGCTTCACGCGCGCAATGATGTAGAGCAGCAGCAGCATGCCTGCCAGCGCGGGATGATCGAAGTGGATCAACTCACGGTAGTAAAGCAACCAGTAACCGGAGATGGTCAGCGTCACGCCGGCCAGCGCCGGCAGCGGCTTCGCGCCCAGGCGTCGCAGCAGGCACCAGGCCAGCAGCATCGTCAGAACATAGATTGCGTTCATCACCTGACGCGCGATCCAGACTTTCAATATCAGATCGTCCGTCAGGCTGATGAGTGCACCGACAATTGTGCTGAAAAAGACGGGGGTACGATCGAAATAAACGTAGTCGAGTGTACCGTCGGCATTGAGGTCCGTGCGTGCGTGACCGACGAAGCCGTTGGCCAGGGTGGCGCGGCTCATAATGGACAGGCCGTGCGAGGACACCCAGCCATAAGGGCCACCACCAAAGCCCGGGCCGGTGAATTGCGTGGCGAACACGATCACGGCCAGCAGGCAGAACAGCGCTGGAACCAGCAGCCCGCGCAGACGGGCGTTTCTTTCGCTGGGTGGCATCAGCTCCATGCGGGTCTCCTTGCCTGCGGCGTGAATGTCAACTGACGAAGAGCGTGGTCAGGTAGAGCCAGGTGTCGCCGGCGCTGCCGTCGGCCTGAATCAGCGGCAGCGGGCCCTGCTCCTGCAACAGCAGTGGATCGTAGATGCTCAACACCAGCGGATACTCGCCGGGCAGGGCGTCACAGGGGATCTGCAGCGGGCGTACATCAAGGAACCAGACATCCGGGCCCCAGACGCCCGTGTTGACCGTCGTCAGCCGGTCGTTGCTGGCGCCGACGGACTCACCCGCCAGGTTCACCAGCGCCAACTGGATGCTGTAATTGGCCGCGGGCAGGCGGGCGGCCTGCCACCAGCTCTCGATGTTAATGCGCTGACAGGGCTGCACCTGCACGCTGTCACGCATGCTCCAGTGGCCCAGCGCGAGCTCGCCACCAAAGACCTGCTGCACTGCGATGCCTTCCGGCAGGACGCGCGGCTCGAAGTCGGCCGTGGCGAAGAGGTGGTAGGTGCCGTTGTCGGGCGTCAGGCTGTGCGCGAGCAGCCGCAGATCATCCCTGTCACCCGCCGCCAGCCAGGGCCTCGTTGGATAGAAACGGAAGTCACTGAGCACATAGTCCGCATCTTCCAGCTCCTCCGCGATGGCATGATCCGCCAGATAGAAGCCCGGCGCAAAGCATTTGGAATGGTGGATGGGGCAGTGGTTGATGAAGGTGTCGAAGATTCTGGCCTGCCCGACGCCCCTGGCCTCAAGCGTCAGCCGGATGCGATTGTAGTCGTCTGTGTAGCGCGCATACGCCGCGAAGATCTCCCGGTTCTCCGCTTCAACAACCAGGCTGGACCGCAGGAACAGCACCAGGGCTGACAGGAGCAGGATGACGACCAGGCGTGGGTTACGCTGCAGCGGGCGCAGCAAAGCCCGCCAGAACACCAGCGTGAAGCCCATGGCATACATGGTTGTGTAATCGTGATGGGCCGTGAGGTTGATCATGGCGATGATGAAAAGCAGGCCGGAGCAGGCAGTCAACAACAGCAGCAGGCGCAGGGGCGGCGCCTGACGCAGCGCGTGCCACAGGACCGTCGCCAGCGCCAGCAGGAAGAACGGCCAACTGGCCGCGGCCGGCGCCTCATCACTGCTTTCGTATTCTACGGGCGCGTACCAGCGCAACATACGGTCCATCTCGAGAATTGCGAAATCATCCCAGGTCGGAGCCGTACCCTTCCCCGTGGTGACATTGCGACCGCCCTCGTGACCCAGCGGCAGCCGGCGTTGCATGCTGCTGACTATGCTCACGTCGTGGAGCGGCACTTCGCGGCGCAGCATCTCCACCGTGATATTGTAGCCCAGCATCAGCGCTGTCCAGGCCACGCCCAGCAGCAACATGCGCGTCGCATCATGCACGAGAATGGCGCGCAGGCATTGCGCCGGCCTCAGGCCGCGTTGCGCCAGGATGCCCGCCGCCTCCAGCACGAGCCACAACCCCGGCACGCTCAATGAAACGAATCCTCCGCCCATGCTGACCGCCACCAGCGTCGCAATGGTCAGCCAGCGCCAGTGTTCCCGTCGCTCCAGCTTTACCCACGCGATGACGTAAAGCAGGATCAGCATGCCCAGCAGCGCAGGGTGATCGAAGTGCACCGCGTCGCGGTAATAGAGCAGCCCGTAGCCGGAAAAGGCCAGCGTCACGCCGACCAGCGCCGCCAGCAGCGACAGGCCCAGACGCCGCAGAAACAGCCAGGCTACCAAGATCGTCAGGATAAAAATCACGTGCATCAGCTGACGCGCGATGAACACCTGCGTCGCCAGGTCGTCCGTCAGACGAATGAGCACGCCCAGAAAAACGGTGAAAAAAACCGGATAGCGATCGAAGTAAAAGTAGTCGAGCTCCCCGCCCTCCTCCACAAAAGTGAGCGCATGACCGACAAAGCCATTGGCTGGCGTGGCATGGTCCGCGAGAGCCAGCCCGTGCGCGGTGATCCAGCCGTGCTGTTTGTCATAGAAGCCAGCGTAGCTGAACTGCGTGGCGAACACGATCACGGCCAGCAGGCAGAAATATGCCGGGAGCAGCAGTCGTTTGCCCGCTCTACGCATCCCCAGGGTTCTCTCCCTGACTCTATTGCGGGAGCTCGAGAATCCCCGGTCGCAGCACCGTCTGGCCCGCAACCTCGACAGCGATCATCGGCCAGTCCGCGCCCGCGTCGCTGACAATCTCGAAGCCGTCGTCACCCACCAGGATCGTATCCTCGGACTTGCAGCCCACGACCGAGGGGTTCCAGGCATAGGCGCTGCCGGCCTGCACCAGCGACTCATCGTCGGGCGTGACGATGAATTCGCGCGCGTTGTAGCCGGTGGGGCCACCCTGGTGGTGAAAGCGCCACTGTTCGGCTTCCCCCTGCGCGGCATAGGCGGCCTGCAACTCCTGGAAGACGGCCGCGTGGCTGCGCCCCGGGCGCGTGGCGGCCATGACGGCCGCGTCGATCTCGGCGACTTTCTGCGCCTTCGCGCGCAGGTCAGCGGGCAGCGGCCCGGCATGCGCCAGGCGGGTGGCGGAAACGACCAGGCCCCACTTGCGGTTGCAGACCACGATCATGACGAGACGTTCCATGCGCCGCTGCGTGGCCAGGGGATGGCGAAACTGCGCGATGCGCTCGTCGGTCGCGACCAGGTTGACCACAGCCAGCCCGCCCCGATTGCGACAGGCAGCATCCAGACGCGCGGCAATTTCAAACTCGCTGTCGCCGGGGCGCGCAGCGCGAATGGCTTCATCTATCGCTGCGGCGGTCTCCGCGCCGAGGCGACGACAGCGCTCCTGTTCGGCGGTATCAAGCACCAGACGCAGCTGCAAGAGCGCGGCGGCCACTTGCGGCTCCGTGTCCACCATGGTCCTGGGCGGGGTCGCGGGCAGGGCAGCGTGCCAGGGGTATTCCATGTAGCCGAAGCCAAGGCGCTCGAAGTCCTCCTCGGCGCGCAGACGAGTCAGCTCGATGTTGGTCGTCACAATGTCGCGGCGCCCGGCCGTCACCAGCGCGCTCCACGCGCCGGCGTCGCTGTCGACCGGGATGCTGGCGTCAGCGCCGGCGGTGAACCAGGCGAGGTTGCGCGTCTGCGTCAACAGCAGGGCCTGGGCGCCATGGCTGGCCAGCAGCGCGCGCAGGCGCTCATGCTTGCCGTTGATTTCCTCGCTGCGCTGCATCATGTGTCTCTCCGGCTTCGCGGCCCTCCAGGCGCGTGATTGTACGCGCCTGGCCAGCGCGGCGCCATGCCGGGCCACGATGTGCTATGCTGGGCGCGGAGGCTGTGAGGCGGAGCGCACATGGCAGGTCGCCGCGGACTGTTGCAATCCGAGTCGGTGCAGAACTTTCTCAAGTCGCTGCTCACCTTGCAGCAGGGCAGCGAGCTGGTTTCGACCAGTGCGATGGCCGAAATCCTGCAGATCTCCGCGCCTTCCGTAACCGACATGACGCAGCGCCTGGAAGAAGCCGGCCTCGTCACCTGGCGCAAATGGCGCGGCTTTCGGCTGACGGCCAGCGGCAAAACCGAGGCGCTCACGATTCTGCGGCGCCATCGCCTCATCGAGCTCTTCCTGGTGGAGGAGCTGGGCTACGAGCTGCCGGAGGTGCATGCCGAGGCCGAGCGCCTGGAGCACGCCGTCTCGGATCGCTTCATCGAGGCGATTGCCAGGCGCATGCACGAACCCGGCCTCGATCCGCACGGCGACCCCATCCCGGCGGCGGACGGCACCATCCTGCGCCGCCGCCTCAAGCCATTGAGCGAGTGGCCCGCGCACAAGCCCGCCATCGTCTCGCGCATTCTTACGCGCAGCGAGGAAACGCTGCGCGACATCGTCGGCTACGGCATCACGCTCAACGCCCGCATCGAGATCGTAGGGCGTAGCAGGGAAGAAGGCCCGCTGACGCTGAGTGTGAATGGTCGGCAGCACCGCATCGCATATCAGGCGGCAGATTGCATCCTCGTCGAGGACTGGGGTTCGTGACCTTGCGCATCCTCTTCGTCGCCTCGCTCCATCACGTACAGCAACTGCAAACGGCCATCGCCAACACAGCGCCTGGCGAGCCGCTGCCCCTGTTTCCGCCCAGCATGATGCAGCACTTCTACGAACGGGCGCTGCGTCGCCGCGGCCATGAACTCGCGGTCTTCTGGCGCGAACGGCCAGGGCGAGACCACCATTTTCGTGCCGGCTTCACGCCCGCAAAGGCGATGCAGGCACTCATGCAGCGGCTGCCACCCGCCTTGAATCCACAAGTGCAGCAGCGCAACCGCCTGTTGCTGGAAACGGCGGCGGAGTTCAGGCCGGATGTGCTGTGGCTGGTCGGCGGCAACCGGGTCATCCTGCCCGCTACCCTGGCCGCCATCAAGCGGGCCCACGGCTGCTCACTGGTTTTTGCGAGCGGGGTGTCGCCCCTCGTTTTCGCCTGCCCGCTCGATAACCAGGCCATGCCGCTGTGTGACCTGGCGCTGGTGAACGACAAATACCACGGCATGCAACTGCTGGAGCTGGGCGCGCGGCGCATGGCCTGCCTGCCGCTAAGCGCCATGGATCCGGATTTCCACCGGCCGCGCCAGCTCGACGAAGCGCAACTCGCTGCCCTGCGCAGCGATATCGCCTTCATCGGCACCCTGCTGCCGGCTCATATCTACAGCGATCGGGTGCAGGCGCTGGCCGCCCTGCGCGATTTTGATCTCGGCATCTGGAGTTTGCACGATGTGCCGCCGGAGCTGCACTCCTGCCTGCGCGGCGCGGCGCTCGGTGAGTCGATGATGCAAACGCTCTCGGCCGCGAAGCTCACCGTCAACCCGCACGGTCAATTCATGCGCTACGGCGGCAACATGCGCCTCTTCGAGGCGGCCGGGGCGGGCACGCTGCAATTGACCGACGACGACCGGGCGGGCGTGCACAAGTGGTTCACGCCCGGCGAGAACATCCTCACCTTTCGCGATGAGGCGGACCTGCGCGACAAGGTCGCCTACTTCCTGGCGCACGATGACGAGCGCGAGGACATGGCCCGGCACGCCCGCGCACACGTGCTCGCGCAGCATCGCTACGACCAGCGCGTCGACGCGCTGGAAACGCTGCTGGCAGCGCTCTAGCCGGCGCCGGACTCGCGCCACTCGCGCCTGGCCGCTACAATGTGTCCGTACGCCACAGCAATTACCCGGAGTTCTCATGGCCAAAACCATCATTTCCGCGCCGGATGCGCCCGCCGCGCTGGGCCCCTATTCGCACGCCGTCAGCGCCAACGGCCTGGTCTTCACCGCCGGTCAGGTCGGCATCGTGCCCGGCAGCGGCGCGCTGGCCGAGGGCGGCATCGAGGCGCAGACGCGCCAGGTGCTCGAAAACATCAGCGCCGTGCTGCGCGCCGCCGGCACAAGCCTGGAGCGGGTCGTCAAAACCACCGTCTTCCTCGCCGACATGGATGACTTCACAACGGTCAACGGCATCTACGCAGAATACTTCACCAGCGAGCCGCCGGCCCGTTCCGCCTTCGAGGTGGCCCGGCTGCCGCTGGGCGCCCTCGTCGAGATCGAGACCGTGGCGCTGCAGTGAAGCGGCCGGGAGCCAGCGCGTGAAACTCCTCTCCGTCAACGTCGGGCGGCCGGTCACGATTCCCTGGCGCGGCGAGTTGCTGCGTACCGGCATCACCAAGCGGCCGGTCGCCGGGCGTGTGCGCCTCGGACGGCACAACCTTGAAGGCGATGGCCAGGCGGATTTGCAGCACCATGGCGGGCCGCAACAGGCCGTCTACGCCTACGCGCAGGAGCATTACGCCTGGTGGGCGCAGCAGCTGGGCCGCGACGATCTGAGCCCTGGTCAGTTCGGCGAGAACCTCACCATCAGCGGCCTGCTGGAAGACGAGGTCTGCATCGGCGATGTCTGGCGCGTGGGCGAGGCCCTGCTGCAGGTCAGCCAGCCGCGCATCCCCTGCTACAAACTGGCGCACCGGATGGGCCTGCCGGACTTCGTCAAAACCTTCACCCAATCCGAACGCTGCGGCTGTTACCTGCGCGTGCTGCAGACGGGCCTGCTGGGCGCCGGCGACTGCGTGACGCTCGTCGAGCGCGAGGCGCAACCCATGAGCGTGCGCGCCATCTTCCGCCTGCGCCTACTGCAGCCAGACGACCCCGACGCTACAGAACGCGCCAGCCAGCTGGCAACGCTTTCGCCTGAGTGGCGCGAGCATTTCGCCAAACGCCGGCGCGCAGTCGCCGCCGACGCCTGAAGGAGGAGAACATGAACCGCAGACGTCTCGTTATTTCCGCGATTGTGCTGGCAGTCGCCATCGTGGCGCTCGCCTCGCCGCTCTGGCTTCCCTTCTTCACCAACGACGTCGTCGATGAAGCCTTTCCCGCGCTGAGCGTTGCCGAACGCGAAAGCGTGCGCAACATGCCCGAGGCGCAGCGCGAGGTCCTGATGGCGATGAGCGAGGGCGAGGGCGAGTCGGCCGCCGCCATGGCCGCCGACACCGCCAAAGCCATGATGGAACCGGACAGCGCCATGCAGGATGACATGCCCCGCAGCGCCCCGGAGCCCAACGTGCTGCTCAGCGGCAGCTGGATCGAGATTGACCCCGTGCACCGCGCCGAAGGCAGCGCCACGATCTGGCTGGCCGAAGATGAGCGCATCCTGCGCTTTGAGGATTTCCGCGTCACCAACGGCCCGCAGCTGCACGTGCTGTTGGCCAAAAACGTGCCGACCAGCATCTTCGCCGGCGTGGGCGAGAGCGACGACTACGTCGATCTGGGGCCGCTCAAGGGCAATGTCGGCAACCAGAATTACGACATTCCGGCCGAAGTTGACCTGACGGAGTACAAGAGCGCAGTCATCTACTGTGTACCCTTCCACGTGGTCTTCAGCTCGGCAGAACTGGGCTAGACGCGCAAGCCGCTGCGGCTAACGCAAGAGAAACCCCTCGCGCAGCGGATCATCGGGGTCGATCAGGAAAGTGTGCGTGCCGGTGATGGAGGCGCTGCCCGTGACCTCCGGGATGACGGCCGGCAGCGATCCCTCATGCGTGCAGGCCACCACGCGCACGGAAAAGCGCGTGCCGATGAGACTCTCGATGTGCAGCGTCTCACCCTGGGCCAGCTCGCCGCGAGCGTGGTACAGGGCCGCGCGTGCGCTGACGCCGGTGCCGGTCGGGCTGCGGTCCAGTTCGCCCTCGGCGAAGACGCAGGCGTTGCGGCTGTGAACACCGCTGTCCGCCGGCCGCAACTGCGTGAAGATCGTGCCGTAGAGAAAGTTGAGATCGGAGTCGCCGGAGGGGTGTTCGATGCGCTGCGTCGCCATGATGGCGCGCGTGATGGCCCTGCCGGCCGCGATTAACGCGTCGCTCTGCTGTGGCTCCAGCGCCAGGCCGGTCTGCGCCACATCTACCAGGGCGTAGAAGGCGCCGCCAAAGGCGATGTCGCAGCAGATTTCGCCCAGGCCGGGCACCGCCACGCGCAAATCCTGCAGCAATACAAACGATGGCACGTTGCGGAAGCTGACTGCCGCCACACGCCCGTCCTGCACCTGCGGCGTGGCCAGTACACGCCCGGCGGGCGTATCGATGCGCAGCGCCGCGCGGCCAGGCGGCATCGGGAGGAGGCCGCACTCCAGGCCGACCGTGACCAGGCCGATGATGCCGTGGCCGCACATGGTGCTGAAGCCCTCATTGTGCAGAAACAGCACACCCAGATCGCCGTCCTCCGTGGCGGGCGGCGTCAGCAAACAGCCGTACATGTCGGCGTGGCCGCGCGGCTCCCACATCAGGCTGCGGCGCAGATGGTCGTATTGCTGGCGGGCCTGTTCGCGGCGGGCGAGAATGGTCGCGCCCGCGGGCATGGGAAAGCCGCTGCAGATGACGCGCAGCGGTTCACCGGCGGCGTGCGCGTCGATGGTCGTGATGCGCTGCCAGTGCGCGGGCGCTTCCCAGGCGACCACGGCTCACCCGACTCCCGGCCAGCGACGCGTGGGCGCCAGGAAGCCCATGTGGTCCTTTACCGTCTGCAGGGTGCGCTCGGAGACCGCGGAGGCACGTTCGGCGCCATCGGCCAGCACCTGTTCCAGCCAGCCTTTTTCGGCGACGATTTCGCTGTAGCGCTGCTGTAGCGGCGCCAGTTCCTCCGTCACCGCCGCGACGACCGCCTTCTTCAGGTCGCCATAACCCTTGCCGGTGAATTCCGCCTCGACGGCCGCGCGCTCGCCATGCGTCAGCGCCTGGTAGATGGTCAGCAGGTTGTTGACGCCGGCCTTCTCCGGGTCGTTGCTGAAGCGAATCTCGCGGCCGGAATCGGTGGTGGCGCGCATGATCTTGCGCCTGATCAGGTTGGGCGGGTCGAGCAGAAAGATGGCGTGATTCTCGCCGGTGGCGCTTTTGCTCATCTTGCCGGTAGGCTCGTCAAGGCCCATCACGCGCGCGCCGGTTTCCGGGTTGACCACCTCGGGCAGGGTGAAGGTCTCGCCGAACAGGCTGTTAAAGCGCTGCGCTAGGTCACGCGTCAGCTCCACATGCTGGCGCTGGTCATCGCCGACCGGGACGTAGTGCGCCTGGTAGAGCAGGATGTCGCCGGCCATCAGCACGGGGTAGCCCAGCAGGCCGGCATTGACGGCGTCTACCTGCTGTTTCGCCGCCTTGTCCTTGTATTGCGTCATGCGGTTCAGCCAGCCCAGCGGCGTCAGGCAGGTCAGCAGCCAGGCCATTTCGGCGTGGGCCGGGTTGTGCGACTGCACGAAGATGGTCGCGCGCTGCGGGTCGAGGCCGGCTGCGAGGTAGAGCGCGGTGACCTCCAGGGTATGCGCGCGCAGCAGGGCGGCGTCATGCGGCACGGTGATAGCGTGCAAATCCACGACGCAGTAGTAGGCATCGTACTGTTCCTGAAAGCGCACCCATTGCAGCAGGGCGCCCAGGTAGTTGCCGATGTGCAGGTTGCCGGTCGGCTGGATGCCGGAGAGCACCCGTTTGCTCTTGTCCGCTGTCCCCATGGCTGGCGTTGCCATCCTCCTGTTGCCCTGACCGCGCCCAGTATAACCCCGCCCCCGTTTAGGGGAGCAGGGCCAAATGCCATCCATGCCAATGTCACTGGCGCGACGGGCAGCGCGCCTTGTTTCAGGTCATAATCCGGTGCCCGACACTCCAGGGATCAATCGCCCGGCTTTTGCGGGCCGAAGGGAAGCGCAATGAGAACCCGACTGTTACTCGTCCTGTGTTTGCTCTTTGTCACCGCGGCAGCCCACGCCCAGGAAACTGATCCTGCCTGGCTCGAGGTCGCTGGCGTCACCCTGCGCCTGCGCAGTGGCCCCTCCACCGACGACGCCATCCTCGACACCTTGCGCCCTGGTACTGCTCTCGAGCTGCTTGAGCGCGGCGAGCAGTGGAGTCAGATCCGACGCCAGGACGGCCTGACCGGCTGGGCCCACAACGATTACCTGCTGCCCTTCGACGAGCGCAATCGCCTCGATACCTGGCGCCGCGTCGGCGAACAGCGTTTGTTCAAGGTGTTTGGTGGATCAACATGCGGGTTGCCAATACCGGCGTATTTCGTTGACCGTTATGCCGAACTGCGTGTTGTCAGCGATCACAGTTACATCTACACCGTCACCCGTAGCTCCAGTGATGTCCTGCCAGGTGAGCGGGCATTGCAGGAATACGGGAAAGTCTTCGACGAGCGTATTTATCAGCAATCCCTCGATCTCTGGGGTGTTGAGGAAGCGCCCCACATCGAGGGTGACGAGCGCGTCGTCATCCTGATCGCCGCCGGTTTTGGTAGCCGTGGGGCATCAAGCGGCTGGTATATGGGCCGCGATGGTCTGCCCCACGAAGCCAACACTTCCGGTATCGGCTACCTTGGCATCGAGCTAAGTATCTGGGAAGAAAGATGGGCGAATGTCGTGCTCGAATCAAACAGTGTCCAGGTCCTGGCGCACGAATTCGGGCACATGCTCCATCATCACAGCGGGAGAAGAAACGATGCGTACTGGGTCAGTGAGGGCGTGGCCAATTTCACCGAAAAGTATCTTGACCGGGATATGACCCTTTTGGGCAGAGGTATGAGTCGGCTGGAAGAGTCTGAACATAATCCCCGGGCCAACCAGTTGAACCGGCCAACAAGACGGCCAACATCACCTTCGTATGTCGGCGGCATTTACTTCATGGCCTACATTTACGAGCAACTCGGCGTGGATTCCCTGCGCCGGTTTGTCAACCACCCGCAACAGGGCCTGGCCGCTCTTGATGCCCTGCTTGACGAACGGGGTGACGGCAGGGATGTCGACGATTTCTTCGCTGACTGGGTGCTCGCCAACTACGTGAATGAACCGCAACTCGAGGCTGGCCGCTATGGCTATCAGATGCTCAGGAACAGGCCCCTCTTGCAGCAGACATTGCGAAGTACCCCGCTCCAGGAACTCCCGGCCAGCATCAGGGACCATGCAGAGCCTTATTCCACGAAATACTACGAGTTCTCCAGTCCGCAGGAACCGGGCCCGGGAAACCGGCTGATGCTAAACTTCCGTCTCTCCACCCCGGCACCCCAGGATGCCTGGGTGCAACTGGTTCAGGTCCTGCCCGACAGCATCGACATCCAGCGCTTCCGCGCCAGCGACTATCGCAGCCGCCCGGTTGTCGCGACACTGGCAGAACAGCCGGAACGAGTTTTCGTCGCGGTCTCCCCTTTCACGCCTGGCGCCCGTCAGCGCACACAGTCCGCATTCTATTCCCTGAACCTTGACGAGATTCCCCTGTCATCGGATGCCAGGGCACAGGTCACTGCAACCCTGCGCGTCCGCAGCGCGCCGGAATTCGCGGACAATACGGTCGGGTTGTTGCAGCGCTGCAGCGTCGTCCAGGTCCTCAGGCCCGGCGCTATCTGGAGCCTGGTCCAGGATGACAGTGGCCTGATCGGCTGGTCGTACAACGACCACCTGTCCCTCCTGAACGATTCTGGCACCAATGCTTCCAACGGACCCTGCGCCACGCTTCCGGACAATCCGTGATGATAACCTGACGGCCACTGCCGGAACCCGCCATGAGTCGCAACAGGGCAGGCATGCTCAATGTCGGTGCCCTGGCCTGAGTCTGGAAAGGAATACGTTTTGCGCACCCGGCAATTGCTGCTTCTCCTGACGTTGTTGCTCATCTGCGGCACCACCCAGGCCCAGGAAACTGATCCTGCCTTGCTCGAGGTCGCCGGCGTCACGCTGCGCTTGCGCAGTGGCCCCTCCACCGACGACGCCATCCTCGACACCTTGCGCCCCGGCGCTGCCCTCGAACTCCTGCAACGCGGCGAGCAGTGGAGTCAGGTACGCCGTCAGGACGGCCTGACCGGCTGGGCCTACAACGACTACCTGCTGCCCTGGGACGAACGTAACCGCCCCGACGCCCGCCGCCGCGTCGGCGAGCGACGACTGTTCCGGGTGCGCGATGAGATGAGCGGGAGGTTGGTCACGGTTGATGCCGAATTGCGAGCCGTCAGCGACCACAGCTACATCTACTCTTTTGCGCGTGGTGCAGGATCCCACATGCCAGCTGAAGATTCGCTTAACTGGCTGGCAAGGCAATTTGACGAGCAGGTTTACCAGCAATCCCTTGAACTCTGGGATATCGATAATCCGCCTGCCATCGGTGATGATGCGCGGGTCGTTATTCTGATCGTGACCGGCTTTAGTGATGACTCCATAACGATTGGCTGGTACGCCAAACGGCGTGACTTGCCACAGGAATCCTGGCCCGGTGGTACGGGATTCATCGGCATCAACCTTGCCCGCACAGGCGCTTCTGTGTATCGAGATATTGCTGTCGAGACGTTGGCACACGAATTTCGGCACTTGCTCCATGACCAGACGGGAGGAAACCAGGTTGGCTGGGTCGATGAGGGTCTGGCAGAGTTCTCTGCCGCCACGTTGGGCCTCTCTGAGGAATATTGGCGGGATTACATTGCATCTTCCTTCCTGAAACGCCCGCGCACCCAGCTTAATCTCAACCGGTTTCCTGATTACGGTGCAAGCCTGCTTTTCATGACCTACATCCACGAGCGTCTCGGTCTGGGTATCCTGCGTGAATTCGCTTCACGACCGGAACAGGGACTTGCCGCTCTTGATGCCGTGCTTGCCGAACGCGACCTCGCCATGAGGGCTGATGACTTCTTCGCCGACTGGGTATTGGCCAATTATCTGCTCGATACACAACGCAACGGCGGTCGCTATGGTCATCGCTTGATGGGGAACGGACTGACTCCGCCACCGCCCCGCAGCCATGTGCGCAAACTCCCGGCCGGTTTGCGGGAGGCCACAACGCCCTACAGTGCGGACTATTTCGAGCTTCCGTTGCCAGATGATGAGGCTGGCCAGTTACTGCTGGACTTTCGCCTGGCCGCACCATCACCACAGGATGCCTGGGTGCAGCTGGTGCAGGTGCTTCCTGAAAGAATCGATGTGCAGCGTTTCCGCGCCAGCGATTTCCGCGACCGTCCCATCCTCTCGTCACTGGTGCAGCAGCCGGAGCGTGTTTTCCTCGCCATTTCGCCTTTCACCACCTCTGTCCGTAACCGTACCCTGCCTGTCCACTACTCTCTTGCCTTACGCGAGACCGCGGATGTGATGCATGACCAGGCTCAGGTTGCAACCGTCCTGAACGTCCGCAGTGAGCCGCAAATCGCTGACAACATTCTTGGCAAGCTGCGTCGCTGCAGCGCTGTCCGTGTACTTGAGCGCGGCGGGGAGTGGAGCAAGGTCCTGGGCAGCGACGGCCTGACCGGCTGGTCGCACAACGACTTCCTCATGCACCTGAACATGCTTGGCAGCAGCGCTTTCGCTGGCTCCTGTGCCGCGCTAACCCGGGCTGCCGGGGACGGAAATCCTGGGGCCGTACAACGCCTGCTGGCCGCCGGCCATTCCGTTAACGGTGTGGATACATGGGGCCGCACCGCCTTGCACGAGGCAGCCTTCTGGGGCCACGACGCCATCATCGACCGCCTCCTGCAGGCCGGCGCCGACGTCCACGTCCGGGACATGGCGGGGCGCAGCGCGCTTGATGACGCGCTCGCGTCAGGAAACGCCAGCGGCCTGCTGCTGGATGCCGTCGGGTCCGGTCTCGACCTGAGCTCACCTGCCAGCCGCCCTCTGATGATTGCCGCTGCCGCTCATGGCAACACATCACTGCTGGACAAACTGCTTGACAGGGAACATGACGTCAACTGGCAGAACGAGCAGGGACAGACAGCGCTGGCCGCGGCCGCCAGCCAGGGACAGGAATCAACCCTGAAACTGCTGCTTGAAGCCGGCGCAAACACGCAGTGGCAGGACCAGTACGGCCGCACGCCACTGATGCAGGCCGCCGCCAACGGGCAGGTCGGGACGCTCGCCTTGCTTAACCGGGCAGGCGGCAATGTCAATCAGCAAAACCAGCAGGGGCATACAGCCCTGATCCTCGCGGCTGCCAACGGTCATGCCAATACCGTCGCCTGGTTGTTGCTTGGCAGCGACGCCGCTGTTCACCACACCCTGCTCAACAACGGACGCAACGCCCTGCACCTTGCCTCAGCTGCGGGACATGATGACGTCGTTGCGCAGTTGCTGCTCACAGATCTGGACATCGGGGCGAAGGATGCGGACGGGCAAACGGCACTGCAACTGGCCAAAGCTGTCGGGAAGAGGAAGGCCGCAGAATTGTTGCATGCGGCCGGCATGGCCAATGAAACCAACGCAGTCTCCGCAACGACGGCACAGCAATCGCTTCAGGTGAATCCAGCCGTCTTTCTCGCCGCCGCACGCAGCGGCGATCTGGCTGAAGTTGACAGACTCGTCAGGTCCGGTATCTGGCTGAACCTGGTAGACAACCAGGGACGGACTGCGCTCACGCTCGCGTCCATGGCCGGCCAGCGGGCCGTTGTGCTGCGTCTGCTGCGCGCAGGTGCGGATCCTGCCTTTGCACGGGGGAAAGCCATACGACACGCTCTGCATGCCGGACATGATGACATAAGCACGATGCTGCTACTTGCGTATGGCCAGCACTTCGGTTTCGAAGCCTGGTACGCACTCAGCTGGGCAGCGGAGTTCGGACGAAGCGACATCGCCCGCCTGCTGATCGATCTTTGTCGAGAGCAGCGCTTCTGTGTGGATTTCCGCAGGCAGAACCCCGATTTCAAGACGCCGCTGCACTACGCCGCGCGCAGTGGCAATGCGGAAATCGTTGACATGCTGCTTGATGCCAATGCTGACCCCAATGCCCGGGACCTGCATGGAACCGTGCCACTGTATTTCGCGGTCTGGCATGAACATGTAGACATTGTACAGAGTTTGCTGGATGCCGGTGCCAGTCCCAATACAGGCAGTACGAACTGGTTGCTGGCTGCCTGTCGAAAAACCGGTAACGAAACAATCCTGAGGATGCTCCTCAAGGCCGGAGCCAGAGGTTGAGGGAAAGGGAAGCGCAGTGCGAACACGATTGTTACTCGTCCTGTGTTTGCTCTTTGTCACTGCAGCAGCCCACGCCCAGGAAGCCGAACCTGCCTTGCTCGAGGTCGCTGACATCGCCCTGCGCCTGCGTAGCGGCCCCTCCACCGACGACGCCATCATCACTCAGTTGACGCCCCGCGAAGCCGTCGAACTGCTGGAGCGCGGCGAGCAGTGGAGTCGGATCCGACGCCAGGACGGCCTGACTGGCTGGGCCCACAACGATTTCCTGCTGGCCTGGGACGAGCGCAATCGTCTGGATACCTCGCGCCGCATTGGCGACCGGCGTCTGTTCAACTTTCCGACCAGATTTGGCGGCCTGCGCACACCGTCGGACCATACCAACCGCCATGCCGAACTGCGCGCCATCAGCGACCACAGCTACATCTACACCGTGAAAAACCGCGCGCACCATCTCCTGCCGGAGGACGAGACCCTGCAAAGACTGGGTGCGATCTTCGACGGGAAGATCTATCAGCAGGCCCTTGATCTCTGGGGCGTCGAGGATCCACCCGTCATTAACGGCGATGAGCGGCTCGTCATCCTGCTCACATCCGGCTATGACAGGGAAAACTTTCTTGGTGGCTGGTATTCGCCGGGCAAGGGTTACGTCGGCCTCGGCATCAACCAGCCGGAGTTTGTTGTCAAGGGAGACTTCCTCGTCGACCATCTGTCCCAGACCCTGGCGCACGAGTTCGGGCATGTGCTCCATGATCACAGCGGGGACAGAAACCGGGCTCCCTGGGTCATTGAAGGTCTGGCCGAATTTACCCAGGCCTATCTCGTGCATGGACAAACTCTGGAGAAAGGGTGGCGCAGCCCCGGTCCCACCTATATTCCCGACGCCCGTACCCGTCTGTTCGCGGGACCTTGCACGGACTACGAGACCAGCAAGCTCTTCATAACATACATTTACGAGCGTCTTGGCGTAGAACTGTTGCGTAACTTTGCTGACCATCCACGGCAGGGCATGGCCGCCCTTGATGCCTTGCTGGCCGAGAGCGATTCTGGCATGGACGCCCACGATTTCTATGCCGACTGGGTGCTCGCCAATTATCTGAACGACGTCCGGCGCGATGGCGGTCGCTACGGCTATCCCCTGTTGCAGGGCAAGTCCCCCCTGGCCCTGTCAGCACCAAACAACTTCATTCGCCAGCTTCCGGCCGGTCTCCGCGTCACGTCTGATCCCTACATCACTGATTACTACGAACTGCCCCTGCTGCAGGACAGCGGCGCAGCTGGCAAACTGCTGCTGGACTTTCGCCTCTTCGCCCCGGCGCCCCAGGATGCCTGGATCCAGTTTGTCCAGGTCCTGCCCGAACGCGTCAACGTACAGCGTTTTCGCGCCAACGACTATCGCGGCCGGCCCATCCTCGTCTCACGTGACGGCCAGGCGGAACGTGCCTTCTTCGCCATCTCGACATTCACGCCTGGCGATTACCTGCGCACGCAGCCCGTTCGCTTCTCCCTTGCCCTGCGCGAACTGCCGGCACAGCCGGACAACCGTGCCCAGGTCACCGCCACCCTGCGCGTCCGTAGTGAACCCGGCCTCAATGCCAGGGCTCTCGGCAAGCTGCGCTCCTGCTCCTACGTCCAGGTCCTGCAGCGCGACCCGGAATGGACTCAGATTATGGCTGACGACGGCCTCTCCGGCTGGTCCCACAACGACTACCTGTTCCATCTGAACGCTCCCTCGGCCGGCGCCCCTGCCTTCAACTGTGCGTCACTAACAAACGCAGCCTGGAACGGGACCTATGGGGCCGTTCAGCATTTGCTGGCTACGGGCGCCGATGTCAATGGCGGTGATGCCTTCGGCCGCAGCGCCCTGCACGAAGCTGCCTTCTGGGGTCACCGCGACATCATCACCCTGCTTCTGCGGGCCGGTGCTGACATCCATGCGCAGGACGCTGCCGGTCGCACCCCGCTCGACGATGTCCTGCGTTCCGGCGATACCCGCAGTGTCCTGCGCTTGTACCAGGCCGGAGAAAACTTCAGCCTGGGCGATCCCGCCATCCAGCCGCTTATTGTCGATGCGGCCGCCACCGGCAACAATGATTTTCTTGAACTACTCCTTGAAAATGGCCATGACATCAACTGGCGCGACGAAAGCGGCCGCACGGCCCTGGCCGCCGCCGCTGACAACGCCCATGAAAGGGTGGTGAGAACACTCATTGATGCCGGCGCGGATGTTTCGCTGGCAGACGAAAATGATCGTACGCCTTTCATACAGTCCGCGGTCGGCGGCAACCTCGTCACTCTTGAACGCATTTACCGGGCCGGTGTGGACGAAAACCATGTCGATCGCGAGGGCCACAACGTCCTGACCCTGGCGGCTTCCCGGGGCAAGGCCATGAACGTCGCCTGGTTGCTGCTCAGCACTGAGGTGGATGTTCACCACAGCTTGCCGGACAGCGGCCGCAACGCCCTGCACCTGGCCGCCACCAATGGTCATGCAGACGTCATCGCCATGTTGCTGTTGAGCGATCGGCGGCGCCGATCCCAGGTGATGGATGCCAGCGCGCAGGATGCGGACGGCTTCACTCCCCTGCAGCTGGCCACGGCTGCCGGCCACGTCAGGGCCGCGACTTACCTGAACATGGTGGAAACAGACACATTGCGACCGGAAACCAGGCGCCAAGACATATCGCTGGGCCCGGAGGTCCACGCGGCGGCGCGCAGCGGCAACCTGGCGGAAGTCGAACGGCTCATCAAGGCCGATGCGCACATCTCGGCCACCGACAGTGAAGGCTATACGCCGCTCATGCGTGCCGCCCAGGCCGGTCATCGGGATGTGGTGCTGCGCCTGCTGCTCGCCGGCGCAAGTCCGGATGAAAGGGACAACTGGCAATGGGACGAACCGGCGATGTTCTTCACCATCCGCAACGACCATAGCGACCTCACGGCGATGTTGCTGCTCGCCGGCGCCAGTGGACGTACCTGGGGCAACACGGCGCTTCAATGGGTCGCCTCCTTCGGTCGCGCAGACATCCTCCGGCTGCTGCTCGATACCAGGACGTGGGTGCGCTTCAACATCGAAACCCGTAACTACCCGGGCCAGACGCCCTTGCACCACGCCGTGAACTTCCTGCACGAAAGGGTCGTGGAAATCCTGCTTGATTCAGGCGCGGACCCGAACGCCCGCACCGGCCCGATATTCGACCGCGAGTCAGTGATGGATGTCGCCAGACAAGTCGGCAACCGGAAAATCATCAACATGCTGATCGCAGCCGGCGCGCAGACTTGAGGGAAAGGGAAGCGCAATGCGAACCCGACTGTTACTCGTCCTGTGTTTGCTCTTTGTCACTGCGGCAGCCCACGCCCAGGAAACTGATCCTGCCTGGCTCGAGGTCGCTGACATCGCCCTGCGCCTGCGCAGCGGCCCCTCCACCGACGACGCCATCATCACTCAGTTGACGCCCCGCGAAGCCGTCGAACTGCTGGAGCGCGGCGAGCAGTGGAGCCAGGTACGCCGCCAGGACGGCCTGACCGGCTGGGCCCACAACGACTACCTGCTCCCCTGGGACGAACGCAACCGACTTGACACCCACCGCCGTATCGGCGATCGGCGCCTGTTCCGGATTCACGATGACGCAAACAGGAAAGGGGGACTGGTCACCGTAAACGCCGAACTGCGCGCGATCAGTGACCACAGCTACCTCTATTCCATCTCCCGCAACAATAACCGTCTACCCTCCGAGCGGGCCCTGCAACGGCTTGGCGAACTCTTTGACGAACAGGTCTACCGGCAATCTCTGGAGCTCTGGGACATCAGGGATGCGCCGGCCATCGAAGGTGATGAACGGGTCGTCATGCTGTTTGCGGCCGGCTACAGTGACGGCTTCCAAACTATCGGCACCTATGCCGGCCGTGAGGCAATGCCGGGAGAGAAAAACCCTGACCCGCGGGCCACCGGTTTTATCGCCATCAGGCTGTCAGGCAATGGAATGGATGTGTTTTCTGTCGCACTCGCCGACAATTATCTGGAACTGGTGGCTCACGAATTCCGCCATTTGTTACACCACCTGGTGGGCAGGAACCTTGTTTCCTGGGTCGACGAGGGCCTCGCCGAGTTCTCGGCGGCTACCCTGGGCTTCACGGGCAGGGTGGTGAGTAACGCGACGTCTTTCCTCAGCTTGCCGCGTACCCGGCTAAACACCTTTGACGGGCAACCTTTCGCTTACGGCGCAGGCATGCTCTTCATGTCCTACCTGTATGAGCGCCTTGGCCTGGAATCGCTGCGCGACTTCGCCGAACGGCAGGAGAAGGGCCTGGCCGCCCTGGATACCTTGCTGGCAGATCGCGAATCCGGGCTGGACGCCGACGACTTCTTCGCAGACTGGGTTATCGCCAACTATCTGCTCGACGATCGGCGCGAGGGCGGACGCTTCGGCTATCCCTCCCTGGATGGTCTCGGCCTGCTCGCGCCGTCCCCGCGCAGCCAGATCAGCAGACTGCCGGCCGGAATACGCGAAGCCACTCTTCCCTACACCGCCGACTATTACGAAGTATCGCCGCCGAATGATGGCAAGACGGACCAGCTGCTGCTGGATTTCCGCCTGAAAGCGCCGGCACCCCAGGATGCCTGGCTGCAACTGGTGCAGGTCCTGCCGGACAGTATCGACGTCCAGCGTTTCCGCGCAAGCGACTACCGCGCCCAGCCTCTTGTAGCTTCCCTTGATGCACAGCCGGAACGCATCTTTATCGCCGTCTCTCCCTTCACCACCGGCGCGCGGCAGCGTTCACAGCCGGTCTCGTACTCGCTGGCCCTGCGCGAACACGCCGTCGCCAGGATGGACCAGGCCCAGGTCACCACGACCCTGCGCGTCCGCAGCGCACCCGAAATCGCCGACAACATCCTCGGAAATTTGCAGCGTTGCAGTGTCGTCCAGGTGCTGCAGCGTGGCGAGGAGTGGAGCCAGATCCTGGGTGCCGATGATCTGATCGGCTGGTCACATAACAACTTCCTGATCCACCAGAACGCACCTGACGCCCGCGCTGACGCCGGATCCTGCGCCGTGCTTGCACGCGCTGCCCATGACGGCGACATGGCGGCTGTGCAGCGGCTGCTGGCCAGTGGCGCCCCCGTCAACGGCGCGGACGCCTTCGGCCGCACCGCCCTGCACGAGGCCGCCATGTGGGACCATGACGCCATTCTCGCCCGCCTGCTGCGGGCCGGCGCCGATGTTCACGCGCAGGATGCCGCCGGTCGTACAGCGCTGGATGAAGCCTTGCAGACCGGCAACGTCAGTAGCCTCTTGCTACTGGGCGAGGCCGGCGCCGACCTTGATCTGTCCGGCCCCTCCAGCCTGCCGCTAATGATTGAAGCCGCCGCGCAGGGCAACACGTCTCTGCTGGAACTGATCCTTGCCGAAGGCCATGACGTCAACTGGCAGGACGAGAGTGGCCAGACGGCTCTGGCAGCAGCAGCCGGCAATGGCCAGGCCAGGTCCCTCAAACTGTTGCTGGCCGCCGGGGCCGACACACAGTGGCAGGACGAACTGGGCCGTTCACCCCTGATGCTGGCCGTCACCAGCGACGATATCGGGACGCTCGGCCTGCTTCATGACGCGGGCGGCGACGTGAACCATCAGGACCAGTCAGGCCACAGTGCCCTGACCCTCGCCGCCGCCAACGGGAATGTAAACACCGTCGCCTGGTTGCTCCTAAGCGACCTGGCAAACGCCAGTCTGGTGGTTCCACCGGACAGCCGAAACGTCCTGCACCTTGCCGCCGCCTCGGGTCACGACACTATCGTCGCGTTGCTGCTGCTCGCCGGTATGGATGTCGACGTCGAAGATGCAGCAGGTCACACGGCCCTTCATCTGGCAATGGCTGCAGGTCACCACAAGGTAGTGGAGTTGCTGCAGGAAGCAACAGCGAGTAGCGCTGGCGATACGACAGGCCCGATGTTGACGAAGGCAGATGCTGTCGCCTTCCTCGCAGCCGCCCGCAACGGAAACCTGGCGGAAGTCAACAGATATATTGTGGCCGGAATGAAACCCGATACCCGCGACGACCAGCAGCGGACGGCCCTGATGCTCGCCGCCGCTGAAGGCCAGCGGGCCGTGGTCCTTCGTCTCTTGCTGGCGGGTGCGGCGCCCAACGCCCGTCAAAAAGGCTTTCAGCACCACCAGACGGCCCTGTATCACTCCATCCAGGGCGGGCACGACGATGTCAGCGCCATGCTGCTCCTTGCCGGCGGCGATCCTGAAGGGTACGACTACAAGGTCCCGGGGCCGTTGCACTGGGCAACGGAATACGGACGGCCCAATATGGTACGCCTGTTGCTCAATCTGCCCGGCAGCAAACGCGTCCATCCAGACTCAATGGGTTATGGCAACACGACTCCCTTGCACGTAGCCGCGCGCATCGGACGCAGGCAGATCGTCGACCTGCTGCTGGCCGCCGGCGCCAACCCCAACACCCCCAATATGGATTTCAGTGTCTCTCTAAATTACGCGGTCTTGTGGGAACATGAAGACATTGTGAAAAAGTTGCTGGATGCGGGTGCCGACCCCAACGGGAACCGGAACAGCAGCCATTCGCCGCTGGAGCTCGCCAGAGATTTCGTTGGCAACAACACCATAGCCAGAATGCTGATCGAGGCCGGCGCGGAAGCCTGAGGGAAAGGAAGCGCTATGCGAAGCCGACTGTTACTCATCCTGGTGTTGCTCCTCGTTACCGCGGCAGTCCACGCCCAGGAAACTGATCCTGCCTGGCTCGAGGTCGCTGACATCACCCTGCGCCTGCGCAGCGGCCCCTCCACCGACGACGCCATCATCACCCAATTGACACCGCGCGAGGCAGTCGAACTGCTGCAGCGCGGTGAAGAGTGGAGTCAGATCCGGCGCCAGGACGGCCTGATCGGCTGGGCCCACAACGACTTCCTGCTGCCCTGGGACGAGCGCAACCGACCCGATGCCCGCCGCCGCGTGGGTGAGCAGCGCCTCTTCCGCCTGTACGGGGGGCAGCAGCGCTACGCCGACCTGCGCTTGGTCAGCGATCACAGCTACCTTTACACTGTCGCCAATGGCGCCGACGATCTACTGGCGAGCGACGAGGGCCTGCAACTTCTGGGCACTGTCTTCGACGAGCAGATCTATCAACAGTCGCTGGACCTGTGGGGCGTCGAGAACCCGCCGGACATCAACGGCGACGAACGCATCGTCATCCTGCTGGCTTCCGGCTTCGAGGACGTCCTGGACGACGTCGGCGGCTGGTATAGTGGCCGCAGCGGCCTGCCGCAGGAGCCCGGCTCCGGCATCGGTTACGTGGCCATCGCCCCGGACAGCACAACTCTCGAAAGCCTGAATCTGAATATCACTTTCTACAGCCCTGTGCTGGCCCATGAATTCGGACACCTGCTTCATGACCATGTGGGCGTCCAAAACCGCGCGCGCTGGGTCTCCGAAGGCCTGGCCACGTTCACGGCAAACCAACTGGCACCTGAACTGACAAGGGACAGGATACAGAATGTCGTGTTCTCTGTCATCACGGAAACCGTCACGGCGGCAGACAATCAGTTGAACCTCCGCGAAGACCCTGCCTATCACACCAGCATGCTCTTCATGACCTATATTCATGAGCGTCTGGGCGCGCAAACCCTGCTGGACTTTGCCACCCACCGTCAGCAGGGCCTCGACGCCCTCGACGCCCTGCTGACGGAACGGGGTGAGGGCCTCGACGCCGACGATTTCTTCGCCGACTGGGTGCTCGCCAATTACCTGGCCGACACGGAGCGTGAAAACGGTCGTTTCGGCTATTCGCTGCTAACCCGCGAGGATACACATCCTTCGCCGCCCAACCTGCTTCGCCAGCTTCAGACAGGCATCCGCGACTCGTCGCCGCCCTACGCCACCGTCTACTACGAACTGCCGCTGTCAGGGGACATGGCTGCCGAAAATCTTCTGTTGCTGGACTTTCGCCTGGCCGCGCCGCCACCCCGGGACGCCTGGGTCCAGTTCGTCCAGGTCCTGCCCGACCGCATCTACGTCCAGCGCTTCCGCGCCGGTGACTACCTTAACCGGCCCATAACGGCGTCGCTCCGGGAAGCGTCACAGCGAGCCTTTGTCGCCATCTCACCATTTGCCGCGCGCCGGCGGACGCAACCAGTCCACTGGTTCCTCGCGCTGCGTCTGGAACCCGTGTCGGAGAGCGCCCGGGCCCAGGTCACCACGACCCTGAACCTGCGCAGCGCACCGGAAATCGCCGACAACATCCTGGGAAAGCTGCAACGCTGCAGCGTCGTGCAGGTGTTGCAACGGGGTGAGGAATGGAGCCAGGTCCTGAATGCCGATGGCCTGGGCGGCTGGTCGCACAACGACTGGCTCGTCCATCGCAACGCGCCCGTTCCCGGCGCATCCGCCAACCCCTGCGCCGCGCTGCCCCGCGCCGCCCATGACGGTAATCTGGCGGCCGTGCAGCGTCTGCTGGCCGGCGGCGCTGACGTCAACGGCACAGACGCCTGGGGCCGGACCTCCCTGCATGAGGCCGTCTTCCAGGGTCATGACGACGTCATCGCCCGGCTGCTGCACGCCGGCGCCGACGTCCACGCGCAGGACGTCGCCGGCCGCATGCCGCTCGACGAGGTGCTGCGGTCAGGGAACTTCGACAATATACAACTGCTGCAGGAGGCCGGCGTCGAATTCGACCTGGGCAGCCCCGCCAATCAGCCCCTCGTTGTTGAAGCCGCCGCTGCCGGCAACGACAGTTTACTGGGCGCGCTCCTTGACAGCGGGCATGACATCAACTGGCGCGACGAAAGCGGTCGCAGCGCCCTGACCGCTGCCGTCGCCAACGGGCAGGAGCGGGTGGTGAGAACGCTCATCAATGCCGGCGCGGATGTCACACTGGGGGACGCGGATGGTCGCACGCCCTTCATGCTGGCCGCAGCTGACGGCGACCTCATCACCCTGGAGCGCATTTATCGCGCCGGCGTGGACGTCAACCGCGTCGATGACGAGGGCCACAACGCTTTGACCCTGCCGGCCTCCCGCGGCAGGGCCATGAACCTCGCCTGGTTGCTGCTCTCGACGAAGGTGGACGTTCACCATGTTCTGCCCGGGAGCGGGCGCAACGCCCTGCACCTGGCAGCAGCAGCCGGCCACGCTGACGCCATCGCCATGCTGCTGCTGGCCGAGGCCGATGCCGACCTGGCGGACGCGGAGGGCTTCACGCCCCTGCAACTGGCCGAGGCCGGCGGGCACGCAAGCGCCGCGACCCGGCTGAACATGGTGGAAGCAGAGCAAAACAGAAGAAGGGAACGACCGAACCCTGACGACGCGTATTTTTCTGATTTCCTCGCAGCGGCCCGCAGCGGCAATCCGGCAGAAGTCGAACGCCTGATGGCGGCCGGCGCGCCTTTCCTCAAAACCGACAGTGAAGGCTCTACCGCGCTCATACACGCCGTCCGCGGCGGTCACCGTGACGTCGCGCTGCGCCTGCTGCTGGCCGGCCTGCATCCGGATTCCAAAACCTGGACACAGGACCAGACGGCGATCTTCTACTCCATCACCATGGGTGACGACGACCTCAGCGCCATGTTGCTGCTCGGCGGGGCCACTGGACGCGTCGGATTCACTCCGGCGCTTGAAGCGGCCTCCTCCTTCGGGCGGGAAGCCGTCGTCCGCCTGCTGCTCGATGCAAGGACGCCGGCGCGCGTTGGCATCGAAACCCGCAACGCCCCCGGTCAGACGCCCCTGCTCCAGGCCGTGGACTACAATCATCCCCGTCTTGTCGAAATCCTGATCGATTCCGGCGCAGATCTGAACGCCCGCGCCGGCCCGGCTTTCTGGAACTACTCGGCGCTGGAATTTGCCAGACGCCGTGGCAACCAGGAAATCATCAACCTGCTGCTGGCGGCCGGCGCGGAAGGCTGAGCGCGCTCAGGCGCAGGCCAGGCCCTGCGGCGTGCTGGCCTCGTCCCGGCGCCGCGCGAACTCCGCCGCGTAGGCCGCGGCCAGCGCCGGGTCCTTGATGACCAGCAGGTTCTCGTCGTTGCTCTCCGTCCCGTTGGCGGAGAAGTTGGCCGAACCGGTCACGACGGTCTCGTCGTCGATGATGAAGACCTTGTGGTGCAGCAGGAAGGGGTTGCCGTCCTGGCGCATTTCCAGCCCGGCGCAGTACAACGGCCCCAGCTCGCTCCAGACCGATTCACTGCCCACACGCTCAAAGACGCCCTGCACCGTCACGCCCGCCGCGGCCTGACGCAGCAACGCCGCGCCCAGATCGTCCAGCGTGAAGGAGAAGGCCATGAAGCGAATGCTTTCCTGCGCCCCGGCCAGCGCGTCGCCAAGGGCCGCTGCCAGATCGTCCTCCGGCCCGAAGTAAATGGCGATGCGCCCCGTCTCCGTCTCAAGCGGAACCGTCTCGCCCTGTGGCGAGCGCGGCCCGAAACGCCCCTGCGCGAACATCTCGTCAAACTCGGCCTGATAGCGGCGGGCCGCCTCTGTCGACCGCAGTTCCAGCAGGTTGTTGTTGTGGCGCCCGGCGCCGTTAATTGTCAGGTTCATCGACCCCGTCCAGACGCTGGCGCTGTCGATGAGGACGAACTTGTTGTGCATCAGCGCGCTGCGGCCGTCGTCCACCACCGGAATGCCCGCCGCCTGCAGTTGATCGATGAGACCGTCAGAGGCGCGCAGGCCATGCTCGTCATCGGTGACGACGCGCACCCGCAGACCGCGCGCCGCTGCCGCCAGGATCGCCTCGGCCAGCAGCGGGTTGTTCAGTTCGAAGGCGGCGATGTCGAGCGAGACGCGGGCCGCGTCCATGGCCGCCGCCAGCGGGACGTCGATGCCGCCGCTGCGGTCCTCGCTGTCGTAACTGCCATCAGGCCTGTCCCCGGATCGGCGCAGCGCAGGGGGCGCGCTGAAATACACCGACCAGTAGTCGCCGATCGTGCCGAAGCCGCGCGGCAGACGCAGGGCCCCCGCAGAAGGGCTCCCGTCGTGAGCGGCGGGATAGGGCAGGCCCTCCCCGGGCGCGGCGGCGTCCTGCAGCCCTGCTGGTGGCGGGACCGGCGCCAGCGCCAGCTGCAAGGCAAGCGCGAGCACCAGCGCGGCGAGGAAGAGGCCCGCCAGATGCCGCGGCGCAGCGCTCATGCACAATACCTGCCGGGACGCGGCATGTTACACTGCCGTCGCCGCCACGAAGCTGTGAGACTCACACCATTATGAAACTGATGCCGATAGTCTACGTTGCGCAAATGTCCCGCTCGCTCGATTTCTACCTCGCGCTGGGGCTGGAGCCGGATTATGTCGAACGCGAGGGCGTGTGGTCCTCGCTGAAGCTGGGCGACGCCGTGCTGGGCCTGCACGAGCTCGAGCCGCTGCCGCCCGCGCAGGAGCTTGGCCGCGTCGCGCTGGCCCTCGTCAGCGCAGAAACGCTGGAAGCGCTCGTCGCGCGCCTGGCGGCGCAGGGCATCGCGCCCGCGCGCGCCATCCGCAACGAGCCTTTCGGTCGTTCGCTGCTGCTGCGCGACCCGGACGGCCTGCTCATCCAGGTCAACGAGCACGCGCACTGAGCCTGGCTGCGAGCGCCTCCCAGGCCGCGCTCACCTGCTGTTGTAGCTCCGCGAGTGAGCCGTCGTTGCGGATGATGAGGTCGGCGCGCGCCAGCTTTTCCGCCTGGGGATTCTGCGCGCGCGCACGTTGACGGGCGGCCGCGGCCGTCATGCCGCGCTGCGTCGTCAGGCGCGCCAGTTGTGTTTCCGGCGCGGCATCCACCACCCAGACCGCGTCCACCGCGTCCACTAGGGGGCTTTCCAGCAGCTTGATGGCCTCAATGACCACCACAGCCTGCGGCGCTGTAGCCACCAGCGAGTCAATCTGGCGCCGGATGACGGGGTGCGTCAGCGCCTCCAGCCGGGCGAGCGCTGTCTCGTCCGCGAAGACGATGCGTCCCAGTGCCGCGCGGTCAATGTGACCCTGTGCGTCCAGCAACGATTCGCCGAAAGCGGCCACCACCGCAGCGAAGGCCGCGCCCTCCGGCTGCAACACCTGACGCGCGACGCGGTCGGCATCGATGACGCCGGCGCCCAGCGCCTCCAGCTGTTGCAACACCTGGCTTTTGCCGACGGCGATATTGCCCGTCAGTCCGATGACAGTCTTGTCCGGCCAGCGGCTCACTGCTCCCTCCGCCGCGCTCAACCCGCGGGCAACGCGTCCGCTTGCTCCGCGACCCGGCCTGGTTCGACGTCTTCGTACTGGATCGTCAGCGTCTCCTCAAGAATGTCGCTGGAGCTGCTGTCAAAATCCGAGTAGCTCACCTCCGAAATCCAGGCGTCGTACACGGTCCAGCGCTGCGTTTCCACGCCTTTGTCGAGCGCCAGCAGGCAGAGCGTGCGCGCGGGGCGCACGATGTCCTCGCCGGCGTCGAAGGTCTCGCGCACCCAGACGTTGCAGGGGTGCTGCAGGTCGTGCTGCACCATCCTGGTGATTTTGAAAGGCTCCTGCAGCTTGCGGATGGCGGTCGTGGTGCGCACATCCAGACGGAAGGCGACCAGGCCGCGTATGGCGAGGATGCCGCTCACGCGCTGGCCGTCAATCTCGAGCCCGAACTCCTTGGCCAGCTGGCCATCGATGCCGTCGCTGCTGCGGACGTCTGCGGCGGCCGTCTCGTCTGCCATGGTCTCTCTCCTCCTGCCTTCCGGGGGCCAGTATAGCCTGAACGCCGTATACGGCCGCGCCACAACCCGTTACAATCGCGATAGTCGCGCGCCATTCATCATAAACCATAGCGGTGCGGGAGGGCCCCCGCGGAAGTGAGCGCAACGTGAATATCCGGACGGGCGTGGCTCTGCTGCTCATGGCCGGACTCGTGGCCTGCAGCGCCATCAACGAGCCGCCGCGCCCCACTGCGCCCCCGCCCACGCTCACCCCGGAAGGCCAGACGCCGGAACAGGCCGAGCGCATCGCGCGGCTTTTCCTGCAGGCGTGGCAGGATGGCGACATGGCCGGCATGCACAGCCTGCTCACCTTCGGCGGCCAGGAGGCCACCACACTGCCGGCTTTCAGCGATTTCTACCGGCGCAGCCAGACGACCATGACGCTGCGCGCACTGGAGACCCGCGTCACCAGCCAGCTGCCGGGCCCCGGCGGCCTGATGACCTTCGGCTACGACGTCACTTTTCACACCAACCAGGTGGGCAGCTTCCTCGATAGCGGCCGCACCCTGCGCCTGGCCTGGGACTCGCGGCTGCGCGACTGGCGCGTGGTCTGGTCGCCCGGCGACCTGCTGACGGCAATGGCGGAAGGCGGCACGCTGCGCCTCGATGCGCGCCTGCCCAGCCGCGCCAACATTTACGACCGCAACGGCCGGGCGCTCGCCTCGCGCAACAACCGCATCGTCACCGTCAACGTCATCAAGGGCGAGATTCCGCATGTCGCCAACTGCAACCGGCGCCTCGCAGCGGCGCTCAACCTCGACGTCGCCCTCATTGAGCAAATTCTCGCCGCGCGCGCGGCGGACTGGCTCAGCGAGATCGGCACCGTCGACCCGGTCACCTGGCTGGAAGTGCGCGCGGGACTCGAGCAGGACTGCAACGCGCGCTTCATCGAACGGTCGGCGCGCCAGTACGAAACGGGCGCGGCGACCGCGCACAGCGTCGGCTATGTGGGCTGGCCGGACGAGAGCCAGGTCGCAGCGCTGGCAGCGGCCGGCTTCCCGCAAGACAGCATCATTGGCCGCAGCGGCGTCGAGGCCAGCCAGGACGAGGCCCTGCGCGGCATTCCCGGCGGCCGTCTCTACGTGGCTGAATCCGGCGGCCGCGAGACCCTCATCGCCGAGAGTGCCGCGCGCCCCTCGCAGAGCGTGTGGCTGACGCTCGACGTGGAGTTGCAAGCCTTCATCGTGAAGGCCCTGCAGCGCGCCCGCACAGAGGCTGAAACGACCTGGGCGCCGGGCTCGCAGGGGGCGGCCGCCGTCGTGCTGGACGTCCACAGCGGCGCCATCCTGGCGCTGGTGAGCGAGCCCTCCTACGACAACAATGTCTTCGCCCCCTTCCCGGCCATGGGGCGCGAGGCTGCAATCGAGCTCTCCGCCCAGGTGCGGGCTGACCCGCGCCTGCCACTGCTGAACCGCGCCACGCTCGGTATCTACCCCGCCGGCTCCATCTTCAAGGTCGTGCCCGCCATCGCCGCGGCCGACAGCGGCGTCTACGCGCTGAACGAGCAGTATTTCTCGGATGGCAGCTGGAACCGCGACCTGCTGCGCCGGGACTGGCTCGCTGGCGGCCATGGCCTGCTAACCCTGCCGGAGTTTCTGAAATACAGCTGCAATTCCTGCTTTTTCGAGACCGCCTGGGATCTCGACGCGGCCGACCCCTGGTTGCTGCCGACCTACGCGCGGCGCCTGGGCCTGGGCGCGGTCACCGGCCTGCGCGACCTGCCGGAGGCCGCAGGCACGCTCATCGATCCGGATACGCTGCGGGCGCGCGGTTTCAACTGGACGGCCTCCGAAGCGGTGAACATGGCCGTAGGTCAGGGCGAGGTGCACGTCACGCCGCTGCAGATCGCGCGCCTCTACGCCACCATCGCCAACGGCGGCACCATCTACCGGCCGCAACTGGTGCAACAGGTCGGCATGCTCGGCGAAACGCCCGCCTTCACGCTGCAGCCCGAAGTCATGGCGGAGAGCGCTATCAAGCCAGACGTGATGGCGCTGGTGCAGCACGCGCTCTGCACCGTGGTCAGCGAGCCGGGCGGCACGGCCGAGCACGTGTTCCGCGGCTCGACGCTGCTGGCGCAGGGCGTCTGTGGCAAGACCGGCACCGCCGAGGCGCCCGGCGAGGACTCTCTGCCACACGCCTGGTTCGCGGCCTGGACACCCGCCGCGCAGCCAGAGATCGCCATCGCGCTGCTGGTGGAAAATGCGGGCGACGGCTCGGCCGTGGCGGCGCCGCTGGTGCGCGAGATTCTGGAGTTCTGGTATTTTGGCCGGGAGACGGCTGCCGCCTGATACCAGGCGAGACCGCCTCGTAAACAGGAGAAGAGCATGATCAGACTGTTTTCATGGAATGTCAACGGCGTGCGCGCGGCGCAGCGCAAGGGCTTTCTGGACTGGCTGCACAGCGAGCAGCCGGACGTCATCGGCCTTTCGGAGACGAAGGCCGCGCCAGAACAGCTGGATGACGCGCTGCGCGAGCCGCCAGGCTACCACAGTTACTGGGCCAGCGCGCAGCGCAAGGGTTACAGCGGCACGGCGCTGCTCAGCCGCGTCGAACCCCGCAGCGTTACCCTCGGCCTCGGCATTGAGGAGTTTGACGCGGAGGGGCGCACCATCGTCGCCGACTACGGCGATTTCGTCCTGATCAACGCCTACTTCCCCAATGGCGGCGCCAAACCGCAGCACCCGCGCCTGGACTACAAAATGCGCTACTACGCCGAATTCCTGCGCTACTGCGATGCGCTGCGCGCGGAGGGCCGGCGCGTCATCTTCTGCGGCGACGTCAACACCTCGCACCAGCCCATCGACCTCGCCCGGCCGAAAGCCAACGAGAAGAACACTGGCTTCCTGCCCATCGAACGCGCCTGGCTCGACGAGGTCATCGCCGCCGGCTACATCGATACCTTCCGCGCGCGCAACCCGCAGCTGAAAGGTGCCTACAGCTGGTGGTCCATGCGCAGCGCTGCGCGCGAGCGCAACGTCGGCTGGCGCCTGGATTACTTCTTCATTTCGCCCGACCTGCTCGGGCACATCGTCGACGCCGCCATCCACCCCGAAGTCGCGGGTTCCGACCACTGTCCGGTCAGCCTGACGCTGGACTTCGGGGCCTGAGGCAGCGGCCGGGCAGCGCATGCTCCGCCTCTTCGCCTGGAACGTCAACGGCGTGCGCGCCGCACAACGCAAGGGTCTGCTGGACTGGCTGCACAGCGAACAGCCGGACATCCTCTGCCTTTCGGAAACGAAGGCCGCGCCCGCACAGCTGGATGACGCGCTGCGCGCGCCGCCAGGCTATCACAGCTACTGGGCCAGCGCGCAGCGCAAGGGCTACAGCGGCACGGCGCTGCTCAGCCGCCGCCGGCCCCGCAGTGTGCAAATCGGCCTGGGCATCGAGGAGTTTGACGTGGAGGGGCGCACGCTCGTCGCCGACTACGGGGACTTCATCCTGATCGTCGCCTATTGCCCCATCGCTGTAAAACCGGGACATCCGCGCCAGCGCTACAAGATGCGCTATTACGCCGCCTTCCTGCGCTACTGCGAGGAGCTGCGCGCGGCGGGCCGGCCCGTCATCTTCTGTGGCGATATCAACACCGCGCACCGGCCCGTCGATCTGGCCAGGCCACAAAACCACGCAAACAGCACCGGCTACCTGGCCATCGAGCGTGCCTGGCTGGATGAGGTCGCCGCCGCCGGCTTCATCGATACCTTTCGCCTGTGCCACCCACAGCAGACGGACGCCTACACCTTCTGGAGTTACCGCACCAGAGCGCGCGACAGAAATGTCGGCTGGCGCTTCGACTACTTCTTCATCTCGCCCGATCTGCGCGAGCACGTCGTCGACGCCGCCATCCACAGTGAGGTCGGCGGCTCGGACCACTGCCCGGTCAGCCTGACGCTCGACCTCGACGCCTGAAGCCGTGCGGCTCAGTCCCCGCGCCGCAGCCGCAGCCCGATGAGCATCAGGTCGCCGAGCGTGCCGGCCGCCGCCGGCAGCAACAGCGCGGCGCAGACCAACCAAAACAGCGCCGCGCCCAGCCCCTGCGCTGCCAGCAGCTGCTGCGCGGCGATCCCCGTCAGCGGCCAGAAGACCAGCGCGGGCAGCCCGGCCACGAAGACGAACTCACCGCGGCCGAGGTCCGCCGGGATGTCCACGTGCGTGTGCGTGATGGCCTGTTCGCGCCGGCCGATCAGGCGCAGGGCCAGCAGATGCAGCATTTCATGCGGCCAGCCGTAGAGTTGCGCGAGGCTCACTGCGAATCGCGGCGCATCAGACTGAAGCTTTGCCCGCTGGGGCCGCTCAGGGGCTGCGTCGCCAGGAAGAGTGCCAGCGGCAGCACGTCCTCCGGCTGCTTGTGCCACTCGGCGGCCGAGGGCTGGCCCGCGCCAAGCGGGTTCATGGGGGTGTCGACCGGGCCGGGGATCAGTTCGTTGATGCAGATGCCATCCGGCGCCAGCTCCTCGGCCATGGTGCGCACCAGCATCCAGGCGCCGGCCTTGGAGCAAGCGTAGGCGGAATCATTGGGCATGGCGCGGTGCCCCTTGCCGGAGCCGATGAGAATGATGTGGCCGCCCGCCTGGCGCATGTGTGGCACGGCAGCCTTCACACAATAGTAGGCGCCGTTCAGGTTGACGGCGACGGTCTCGACCCACTCCTGCGGCACGCTGTCAAAAATCGTGCGACCCATGTCCGGGCAGATGCCGGCGTTGATGACGACCACGTCCAGCCGGCCCCACTCGGCCACGGTCGCCGCGACCGTGGCCTCCACCGCCGCCAGGTCCGTCACGTCCGTCGGCAGCGCCAGGGCTGCGCCGCCCGCCTCAGCAATCTCCGCTGCCACGTCATCGAGCTGCGCCGGCGTGCGCGCCGCACAGCCGACCGCGGCGCCCTGCGCTGCGAAGCCCAGCGCCAGTCCTCGCCCGATACCCTGTCCCGCGCCCGTGACGATCGCGACCTTTCCCTTCAACAACATGTTGTCCTCCTGTCTCTCCCGCTCAGCCGTCCAGCGCCGCGCCTGGCTCGATCACGTCCAGCGCGAAGGGTAGCCGCGGCTGCAGCAGCCCGACGACCAGTGAAAAGGAATCGAAATTGGTTGCGTAAATGCGCCCCGCCGACCAGGCCACATCACTGATGCCGCGAAACACCCCCGCCAGATAGCGCAGCTCGCCCGCTTCCAGCACGGCCAACCCGTTCTGGCCCTGGGCCGCGACCAGGATATGTCCCTGCGGGCTGACCGTGACCCCGTCCAGGCCGGGCGCATGTTCCGCATTGCCATGTTCATAGAGCGTCTCGGTAGTGCCATCAGCGGCGGACACACGATAAATCACGTCGCGGCTGCTGTCGGTGACGATCAACGCCTGACGCGACGCGTCCCACGCGAGGCCGGTCGGCGCGGCGAGCTTCTCGCCGGCCGGCGCCCGCCACCAGGGCCCGCCTTCGCCATCCGGCATCAAACGCCACACCAGGCCCAGGCCGCGGTCGCTGACGTAAACATTGCCAGCGTCGTCGCGCGTCACGTCGTCCGGCTGGCTGAAATCCCGCGCCAGTTCCTGCAGACTGCCGTCCGCGTCGCGTCGCAGCAGCGCGCCGCCCGTGCTCAGCGGGCTGGCATCCCACTGGTCGATGAGATAGAGGACGCCTTCCGGCGCGGCCTGCAAGCCAGCCACCGCGCCCAGCCCGGCGCGCGTCCCCGGCAACTCGCTGACCACGCCCCCGGGCGACACCTGCCAGACGGCGCCGCTGACGAAGCTGGCGCTGTAGAGGCCTCCGTCCGGCGCGGCGCTGATACTGGCGGGGTAGGCGTCGTCATCCGGCAGGACGGCGAATTCGCGCACGCTGACGCCCTCAACGAGCGCAATGGAGCGGTCGCGACGGCTGCCGGTGTTGAATGTGAGCAGGATCAGGAGGAGGGTGACAAGCACGATGGCCAGCAGGCCGGCGGCGAAGAGCAGGCCGGCGGCGAGGCGACGTTCGCGCAGCGGCAGCGCCTGCAGGCGGCGGATCACAGGACGCGCTGCCGCCCGCTGCTGCGCGCAGCAGAGCCCGCGCGGGGAGCCCCGTCCCGTTTGCGACGGGAGCCCTTGTCCTTCAGCGGCATGTTACCCCCTGTCCGCGGGCGCGTAGCGGAGAGGGTGGGATTCGAACCCACGACGGCTTTAACACCGTACTCGCGTTCCAGGCGAGCGCATTAGGCCAGACTATGCTACCCCTCCGGTGCGTCCAGTATACCAAAATAATGAAAAAGGGACGCCCTGACCGCGGCGCCCGGAGTACAATCGCGCGCATGACTGCCCCACGCACACGCGACTCTCTTCAATCCGACGCGCCGCCCTGGCCCCTGCCACGTGCGCTGCTGGCCACCTTGAGCCTGCTGGCCGCGCTGGCTCTCGGCGCGCTACTCGCGCTCACGCTGGGCAACGGGGCGCCCTGGGCGGCGCTGGCCGGCTGGAGCGCAGGCGCTGTCCTCACCGGCCTCGCGTTGCGGGCCCGCTTCCGGCGCGAGCGCGCGGCCCTGCCCCTGGGCCCGGGCGGGACGCCGTCCCTGCTGGCGCTGCTGACCGGCTTCGGCGCGGCCCTGCTCTTCGATACCCTGGTGCTGGCGCCGGGCGGCAGCAGCGCGCCGACGCCGGAGCTGACCGCCCTCGCCGGGCGGGTGCAGACGCCGGCGCCCTGGCTACTGGCCGCGCTGTTTTTGCTGCTGCTGCAGCCGCTGGTGGAGGGGCTGGTCTTTCGCGGGCTGCTGCAACCCGCGCTGCAGGCCCGCAGCAGCAAGCGCACTGGCCTGCTGACGGGCGCGCTCGCCTGGGCTCTCTTTCACCTGCTCGCCTACGCCGGCGCGCCCGACGGCCTCGGCACGCTCTTCGCCACGCGCCTGGCGGGTGGCCTGCTGCTGGGGTTGCTGCGCCTGCGCAACGACTCGGCGCGCGCCAGCATCTTCGCCCACGCGGGACTGAACCTTTTCGCGCTGCTGCGCCTGTTGACCCTGGGCCTTTAGACGCCTCCGGCCGTCGGCCCGATGACCTCGCCGCCCAGGCGAATGACCGGTTGATCCAGCGGCGTCAGCCAGCGATCCCAGCTATCCGTCTGCTTGAAGCGCATCACCTGCCTGCCATCGCGGTAGCCGACTTCCAGCGGAAAGCGCCCGACGAACTCCTCTACCATGCCCCGGGGCATGAAGAGCAGCGGGTTGAGGACGTAGCTGTCCTTGTAGCGGACCTCAAGGTGCAGATGAAACAGGGTGTCCTCGAGGCGCCCCATCACCGTCTGCGGCGTGACCGGAGCCTTGCGCGGCAGGTTGGAAGGGCTGCCCAGGTGGCCGTAGATGATGCGGTAGGGGCCCACCCGCACGTCGATCCGGTTGGGACCATACTTCTGGCCCCGACCGTCGGAGACGCCCTTGATGGCTGCGAAAACCCTGGGGCCGGGCCGGACGTCGGTGTAGCAGCCGAAATCGATGCCGCTGTGCAGGCCCTGGGCGTAGCGGTGATAACTGAAGTCGCGGCCGCGCTTCCAGGCGAAGCTGGTATTGCCGTAGTACTGCGCCCAGTTCACCTCCTGCAACGTGACCGGAAAGCGCTGCAGCAGCGACCCCAGCAACGGCAGCGCGTCCAGGTTCAGCATGAAGTCCTTGCGCCCGTCCAGCCGGCGCACCGCGCTCCAGCCCTGGCCGTGCCGCAGCCACAAATAATCGTCCGCCTCGACCAGGCGCTCCGGGTCGTCGGCCACGAGCAGCACGTCACCCTGCTGCAGCCGACCCGAACGCACTGCCGTGGCGCCGGGCGCGTCGACTACGGGCAGGGTGAGCGCGAGCACCTGCCAGCGGTCGCGCTCGTCCCGGTGCGGCGGCGCCCCGGGGTAGGTGACCGGGCGGCCCCTGGCCCCGTCGGCGCTGCGGCCAATCTCCGGCGTCAGATCCCCCAGGAAACGCTGCTGCTCGTTGAGGCTGCGCTCCACGCTCCAGCCCGGGCCATGCAGCCACCAGACATAGCCGTCCTGCTCGACCCAGGCGTCGGCGCTGACCTCGATCTCAGCCCCTTGCAGCAGCCGGGTTTCGTTGGCCGTGCCGGCCAGCGCGGGATGGCTGCGGATACTGAGGCGCGGCACCAGCACCTGAAAGCGCTTGGGCAGCAGGTCCGCCTCCTCGTCGTCCGGCGGCGTCTCTTCCGCCCCCCCGCCCCCCGGGTCCAGCAGGGCGCGCGAGCCGCCGCTTTGGGCGCTGAATTGTGCCTGCTGCATGCGTGTGGCGCGCATACGGGCCACCCCGGGCGTCAGATCCTCGAGAAAGCGCAGGCCGCTCCCCGGCGCCAGCTCCGCGCTCCAGCCCGCGCCATGAAACCACCAGCGGAAGCCATCCTGCTCCGTCCAGGCGTCCGCCTCGACGAGCAGTTCGTCGCCGCGCTGCAGGCGCGTTTCACGCAAGAAGTCGCGCTGCTGCAGCGGCCGACTGCGCACGCCCAGTCCCCTGGCGATGACGCGGAAGCGCTTCAGCGGAACCTGCGGAGCTTCGTGGTCGAGCACTGGACGCTCGCGCGTGGCCATCAGCGCCAGGCCATGAGGCGGCATGGCGGGCGTGATCTCGATCATCAGCGTATGGCGATGGTCGCTGCGTCCCTGCGGCAGCCAGCCCTGTGCGCTGCGCCACCAGACGTAGCCCTCCGCCTCCGTGCGCGAGTTGCCGCTGACCTCCACAACCGCGCCGCGCGTCACGTACGCCAGCATCGGGGAGTTGCGCCGCGGCAAACGACGCGCGCGCAACCGCGTCCCGCTCACGCGAAAGAGACGCCGCTCGGGCACGGCCTGCCAGTCTGCCTCGACTTCGGCGGCCTGCAGGCTGATGTTGCGCACGGCCGCCAGAATCGGCTCGGTGGAGCAGTCGCCGCCGTAGCGAAAGAGGCTCAGGCCACTGGCGCCCTTGCGCCAGGCGCCGGCCGCGGCGCGCTGGACCTGCGCCGCCGGCACAGGCCCGGGCCGCGGATAGGTCTGCAGCATGGGGACGAGCGGCAGGCCGTAACGCGCCAGCGCCCCGAAGGCCTGGTCCAGCCAGAACTCCGGGCCGCGCTGGCCGCCGCCGAATTCGTAATGGAAGATCATCGGGTGCAGGCTCTGCACGAAGGGCAGCCACTGGCGCAGGCGGATGCTGGCCGGGTGGTTGCCGCGTGCGTCGAGGTTCAGCCCCAGGTGAAAGTCCGGCGCGATGCCGGCCCGGATGCGCGTGATCAGCTCACGCGCCGTGGCGGCGCTGCCGCCGCTGAAGTAGCTGGCGCCGGGTTCCGCCTCAAAGGACAACAGCATGGAGCGCACGCCGGGCACGTTGCAGGCCTGGGTGACGAGGCGCGTTTCGGCGTGCACGTCGGCGCCGCGCAACACGCACCACAGATGCGTCTCCAGCCCGCTTTTGCCGAGGGTCTGCACCCAGCGCCGGATGGCGCCCGGCCCCCCGATGGCCAGCCTGGGCCGGCTGTCGCGCAGGCCCTGCCATTCCGCGCCGTGGCTGGTCTTCAGCAGCAGGCCGGCCACGTTGGGCGTGGCGCTGCTGATCTTGCCCGCCAGCGCCGCGATATCCGTCTCCAGGACGCTGTCGCCGCCCTGGTAAACCCACAGCAGGCGCTGGTCAAAGGGGGTGCTCATACTGTCGTTTCTGCCCGCTGGCGGGCGTCCGCCGGCGCGGGCTACAATGTCCGGGAATACAGGATCAGCGCATGATCGTGAACGTTGCCATCGTCCAGGCGCGCCCCGTCTACTATAACCTGGACGCATCCCTGCAAAAGGCGCTCCGTTTAACTTCTGCAGCCGCCCGCTCTGGCGCGCAACTGGTCGCCTTCGGCGAGACCTGGTTGCCCGGCTATCCCGCCTGGCTGGACGTCTGCCCCGGCGCCGCGCTCTGGGATAACGCCGGCGCCAAAGCCGTCTTCGCCGAACTCCATGCCAACAGCCTGACCGTGCCCGGCCCGCAGACGGAGGCCCTGGCGCGGCAGGCGCGCGAGTCCGGCGTCGTGCTGCTGATGGGCGTCAACGAGCGCTGCGGCAACACGCTTTACAACACACTGCTCACCTTCGATGCCGACGGCGCGCTGCGCAACCACCACCGCAAACTGCGCCCGACCTTCACCGAGCGCCTCGTCTGGGGCCCCGGCGACGGGGCCGGCCTGCGCGCGCCAGAAACCAGCGTTGGTAAAGTCGGCGCGCTGGTCTGCTGGGAACACTGGATGCCGCTGCCGCGCCAGGCGCTGCACGATGCCGGCGAGCAGATTCACGTGGCCGCCTGGCCCACCGTGCGCGACATCCACCAGGTCGCCAGCCGCCACTACGCCTTCGAGGGCCGCTGTTTCGTGCTGGCCGCCGGCAGTCTGCTGCGCGTCAGCGACCTGCCGCCGCAGCTGGAAACGCTACCTGACCTGGCGCCGGACGACCTGCTGCTGCGCGGCGGCAGCGCCATCTACGCGCCCGACGGCTCAGCGCTGGCCGGGCCCTGTTTTGCGGAAGAGACCATCCTGCACGCGCAACTGGACTTCACGCAAATCGCGCGCGAGAGCATGACCCTGGACGTCAGCGGCCACTACGCCCGCCCCGACGTCTTCACCCTCAGCGTGAACCGCAGCCGCCCGGGTGTGAAGGGCCAGGCCAAGCCCTGATCATCTCGTGTCAGGAATGCAACGCACATTGTGTTCCGTTAACATCGTCGTCACGCCAGCGTGCGTGTTTTCCGGTAGCTACAATACCAAACCGGTAACCTTCACCGGGCGGACCATAACCAAATGCATCAAAAACCGGATGGTTGCAAGGCATACCCCAAAGGTGATCTTTCACCTTCTCCCGATCTTCGTAGCCGCAACCCAGGTAAATTCGCCCTTGTCTGATATTGTCCTTGCATGTGCCGGTGGAGGGGTGGCCTTCGTGCCAGGTAACCGTATGTGCAGACGTGCCCTGTACTGCGGACACTGTGCTATCTGACACGGGTCTGGTCGCACTCAGCAACAGGCTGTGAATGTAGCCTTCCCCGTCTTCCACGCGCACGTGGTACCAGGTAGTACTGTCTCCAAATTCGTCGCCATTCGCTTCACCCAGCGACTCTACAGGATCGCCGTGTGCGATTCGCGCGACAACGGAAGCGGAAAGTTGCGGCGCACTGCGCATGTTGACCTGGCCTGCACTGGTGTTGACATACAAGGTCTGCGATGAATCAGCGTTCGAATGTTCTTCGGTCCCTGCCTCCTTGCACTGCGCGATGAGATCCTCCACAGCGTCTCGCAAGGCTATCAGCTCATCCAGCGTCTGCGGCAGCGACCAGTCTTCCACGGCGGTTGCCACGCAGTGGTCCACCCCGGCAGTGTCTGCATTCTCGTCCTGCGCGAGGCCGGACAGCGAACTCGCCAGTAAGGTGGACAGCACAATCACTATCAGAGCCTTCTGCATTAGGATTCTCCCTCACATCTTTCAGGCATGCCCGTCATTGTACTACCCGTAACGTCACTACCCCGCACTTGACAGGGCACGCGTCATCGCACCGGGAGCGGGCCACCTCGTACTGACGACGGCCCTGCTGTTCTACCGGGCATTCCGGCTGTCAGTTGCTCTCATTCATCGCAATCAGGGCGCGGGGAGAGTTCACACCACTCTTCTGGCGTCAGGGGTCGGAAGGTAATCACAGGGGTCGGATTCACGGGTGGCTGCTGCTCTTGCTGCTCTTGCTGCTCTTGCTGTTCCTGGTGCTCTTGTTGCTCCTGGTGCTCTTGGCCTTGTTGCTCTTGCTGCTCCTGGTGCTCCTGGCCTTGCTGCTCTTGTTGCTCCTGGCCTCGCTGCTGTCGTTGTTGTTGTTGTTGACCTTGCTGTTGCTGCTGCTCCTGCTGCTGTTGCTGCTGCCCTCCTGTCGTGACTGGAGTGGGGATCAGGAGCGGAGCGGGTTTCGTCTCGCTCAGCAACAGGCTGTGGATGTAGGCGTCAGCCCCGCCTGACTGAACGCGGAACCAAACGACGTTTTCCCTGTAACTCTCACCCTCTACCCTGGCGGATACTTCGACAGACGAGGCGAAGGCCAGCGTGCTAACGATGGTCGAGTCTGTGGAAGGCTCACGTCGCACGTTGATCCGTGGAACGCGTGAACTGACGTACATCGTGCGCGGCAAGTCGCCGTCTGCGTCGGTCAACTCGTCCGCCGCACCCTCTGTTTCATCTTCAGCCACTACCTCAGCGCCACACTCTGCAATGAGCTCGTCCAGCGCCTCTTGCAGATCAAGCGCTTCCGCCAGCGTCTGCGGCAGCGACCAGTCTGTCACGGCGGCTTCCACACAGGCATCTGCAGCGACTTCTTCATCCGTATCTTGCGCGGCACCCGTCAGAACGGCGCCCAGTATCAGAGCCAGTACACCCGCTATCGTCAAAATGCGCACAATCAATCTCCACCAGCATCTTTCAATCACCAGGCGTTACTATACACCGCCCTTGACTCCCTGCCCCACACCGCTATGATGGCCCTCGGCAACACAAGTGAAGGCCGCAGACCGCAGGTGCGCCGAGGCGCTTAATCTCCTGCCGAGGCAAGGAATATCCCCTGGCGAACCGTACCGGGCGACCCTTGCGCATCGCGGGTCGCTCTTTTTGTTGCCCTGACGCAAGACAGCGAAAGGAGCCTCGCTTGGCCATCACCAGAGAACGCAAGGTAGCGCTCGTGGCAGACTATGGCCAGTTGCTGCAAAACACGAGCGGCTTTATCCTCACCGGCTACAGCGGCCTCAGCGTCCCGCAGCTGCATGATCTGCGCCTGCGCCTGCGCGAGAACAACGCCACCTACGTCGTCACGCGCAACAACCTGTTCAAACGGGCGCTGCTGGCCAACGACTGGCCCGTGCCGGAAGCGCTGCTGCAGGGCCCGGTGGCGACGGCCTTCGCCAATGGCGATATGTCCGGTATGGCCAAAACGCTGCTGGCCTTCCGCCGGGATCACGAAGAGGTCTTCGTCGTCAAGGGCGGCGTCATGGATGGCGAGTTGCTCGGCCCGGAAGCGCTCGAGGCGCTCTCGCGCCTGCCATCGCTGGACGAGCTGCGCGCTTCGCTGGCCGGCCTCATGGTACAGCCCGCCGCCGGTATCGCCACTGTGCTCAACGCAGCCACCGTCGATATCGTCAACGTCCTGCAGGCCTACGTGCAGGAAAACACTGAAGAAGAAGCTGAAGAGGAAGCTGCCTGAGGCAGCCCACAGGAAAGGACGTCTGTAATGGCTGAACTGGAAAAGATTGTCGAAGAGCTCAGCGCGCTCACCATCCTGGAGGCCGCCGAGCTGAAGACCATGCTGGAGGAGAAGTGGGGCGTTACCGCCGCTTCCGGCATGCCGATGATGATGGCCGCCGCCAGCAACGGCGACGCCGCGGAAGCCGAAGAGGAGCAGACCGAGTTTGACGTCGTGCTCGCCGATATCGGCCCCAAGAAGATCAACGTCATCAAGGCCGTGCGCGCCCTCACCAGCCTCGGCCTGAGAGAAGCCAAGGAACTGGTCGAAAGCGCGCCCTCAGCCGTGCTGGAGCAGGTGAGCAAGGACGCTGCCGGCGAGGCGAAGAGCAAGCTCGAGGCCGAAGGCGCGAAGGTCGACCTGAAGTAGCGCCGCGCCAAACCTTTCACAAAAAACGGGCGACCCGGTTGGGGTCGCCCGTTTTCTGTTTAACGTGGGAACTCTTGTTCAGGCACCGGTCGGCTCTTTCAACCTGGCGGCCAGCGCTTCCCGCAGTGTCCCCTGCGTCTCGAGAATCGAGCGGCGCGCATCCACGCAGAGCCAGCGCTGCGGCTCCGCGGCCGCCAGCGCCTGGTAACCTGCGTAGACGCGCTGGTGGAAGGCGAGCTCGAAGTCGTCAAGCCGGTTCCACTCCTCACCGAAGAGCGAGGCCATGCGCCGCCGTTCCAGCGCAGTCTGCGGCGCAATATCGAGGAAGATGGTCACGTCCGGCTGCAGGCCGTCCGTGGCCGCGTCGATGACGCCGCGCAGCAGTTCAAGGTCCTGGCCGTGGCCGTAGCCCTGATACGCCAGCGTGGAGTCCGCGTAACGATCGCAGAGCGCGATGCCGCCGCTTTCCAGCTGCGGGCGCAGCTCCTCGGCCACCAGCTGCGCGCGTGAGGCATTGTAGAGCAGCAGCTCGGTGGCGGGCTGCATCGCCGTGTTGTCCAGGTCGTGCAGCAGCGCGCGGATCTGTTCGCCGATGGGCGTGCCGCCCGGCTCGCGCGTCAGCAGCACGTCGTGGCCGCGCAGACGCAGCCAGTCGTACAGCCGTTGCGCCTGGGTGGTCTTGCCGCTGCCGTCGAGACCCTCAATGCTGATGAACATCCCTACTCCTCGCGGTGGATTTGCACATGACGCCGGGGTTCGCGGCCGAAGCTGCGCGAGAGTAAATGCGCCTGCTGCGCCATCTCGTGCTGACGGCGGCGAATCTCCACCGGACGCGCGCTCAGGTCGACCGCATCCTCGCCGGCGCGCACGCGCAGGATGGCCTGCTCGGCCTCGTTCATCGCCTCGCCAATGGAACGATGGCGCGGCTCCGACGTCTCCAGCAGAAAGAGATCGTGCAGGAAATTCTCCATCTGCGTGACCGTGTTGGCGCGCAGCACGTAGATTGGCGTGCCACGGCGCTCGGCGTCCACAATCAGGCGCGGGCGACGCCGATAGTAATTCTTGAGCGTGACAATGGCCGCAGCATGACTGACGTCGTCGGTCAGCAGCACCGGCAGGCGCAAGCGGCGCGCGGCCTGCTGCAGCCGGTTGCGCGCCACGCCGTAGGCGTAGACATGCACCGGGCTGCGCGCCTCCTCGCCCCGCGCCGGCTCCTGCTGTGGGGCGGCGGACGCGCGCGCGCGGCGGCCGTTGCGCGTGGGGCGCTGACGGTCGGCGCGCTGCTGTTCGGCGATCATGCTGATTTCCGGCTGCTGCGTCTCGACCTCGACGTCGCCGGCCTCGTCGCGCGCGCGCAACTCGACGGGCATCAGGTTGCCGCGCAGGATGCCATCGACCGCGGCGGCCACGTCCTCGCGCACAATCAGGCGATTGCGCGTCTGAATCTCGATGAGCACGTCGAAGGTGGGCGGCGCGCGCCGTTCCAGCACCGTCTTCTGCGTGCCGCGCCGGCGCGCCTCGTCGTCCGAGAGCGTGACCGACTGGATGCCGCCCACGAGGTCGGAGAGGGTGGGGTTGAGCATCAGGTTCTCGAGGGCGTTGCCGTGCGCGGTGCCGATCAGCTGCACGCCGCGTTCAGCGATGGTGCGCGCTGCCATGGCCTCCAGCTCGCGCCCGATCTCGTCGATGACGATGACTTCCGGGTTGTGGTTCTCGACCGCCTCGATCATCACCTCGTGCTGCCGTTCGGGGCGCGAAACCTGCATGCGACGCGCCCGTCCGATGGCAGGATGCGGCACGTCGCCGTCGCCGCCGATTTCGTTGGAGGTATCGACGATGACCACGCGCCGGCTTTCCGCCAGCACCCGCGCCGCCTCGCGCAGCATGGTGGTCTTGCCCACGCCGGGCGGCCCCAGTAGCAGCACGCTCTGGCCTGATTCGACGAGGTCCTGGATGATGTCGATGGTGCCGTAGACCGCGCGCCCCACGCGGCAGGTGAGGCCCACGATGGTGCCGCGGCGGTTGCGAATGGCCGAGATGCGATGCAGCGTGCGCTCCATGCCGGCGCGGTTGTCCGCGTCGAAGTCGCCGATCACGGCGTCGATGGCGTCGATGTCCGCGCGCGTGATTTCGCGCTCCAGCAGGCGCAGCTCGTCGTCCGTGAAGCGGGCCGCCGGCACGCGCCCGAGGTCCAGCACGATTTCGATCAGGTTGTGGGTGGCGCCCAGGCCGTCAAAGGCTTGCTGCAGCTCCGGCGGCAGGATTTCGCGCAGTTTGTCGATGTCGTCGGTGATGCGACGTTCCCGGGTGATCTTTACTCCTCCTTGGCGAAGGGGTCGAACGCCCCGTCCTGCACAGCCGGCGTGGCGGGCGGTTTGAGCGAGCCGGGCACGGCTTCCAGGCCGCGCGCCAGCGGCGCGAAGGCGGTCTGGCGCACGCCGGCGGCGATGTGGCGCAACATCACGGCCTGGCGCGTCCAGGGCACGAAGCCCAGATCGACCAGCGCATCTTCCAGCCAGTCCTGATAGCGGCGCACCGCCACGTAGACCGGCACCCGCGCCCTGGAGCGGTGAGCATGGTCGATGGCGGCGGCGAGGATGGCGGCGGCCTCGCTGAAGACATCCGGGTGCAGGCAGGGCGAGAGGTAGATGCCCTTGCGCCCTTCCGAGACGGCGACGTGCCCCTCCACGCGCTCATGCTTGCGATACACCAGGCCGACGCTGTGCGCGGGCGGCTCCGCCACCGGCTGCACCAGGCGCGGCACGATGTTGCCATACAGCAGCTGGATGCCCTGCGTGTCCCGCTCCTGTTCCACGGTCAGGTCCACGGCATCCATCATCAGGCGCGGCACTTCCTCCGGCCGCCGCTGCCAGATCTCCTGGCGCGCGTAGATCGAGAAGCCGGCGATGCGCATGGTCTCGAAGAGCGCCTGATGCTCGTCGACCTCGGCGCTGAGCAAATGCGCGCCGCGCTGGCCGGCGGCGGCGGTCATCGCGTCCAGCAGGGCCAGCCAGGCGCTGTTGTCGCTGCGCGGCTCAAGGCCCGGCGCAATGGCGACGATGCGCGCGCGCTGCGGCTGCTGGCCCACGCGGAACTGGCCGACGACCTGCGTCCCGCTGCGGCGCGCCAGCAGGGTGCAGACGCTGCGCTGCGGTAGCAGGAAGCGCGAGACCAGGGCCGCCGTCCCCAGGTCCAGGGTGCCGGTGCAGGCCATCTCGCTGTCCAGCGGTACGGTGCGCTCCAGCAGGCGCGAGACCATGGGCAGATCAACCAGTTTGACGGTGCGGGCCTCATCGGCCATTCAGGCTCTTTCATTTACGCGTTGCAATGCGGGGCAGCCACATGGCGGGCTGTCAGCGTGCACAGGCGCGTCGGATTCCATTTCCATCAGTGTAACACCGGCGCGTGGCTTGACAAGCCGTCCCGTCGCGCGTCTGCGCGCCAGGGGCGAGTCTTGATTCTGCGCGCGCGTCACGCTAGAGTATGCGACGCTCAGGCGGCCCTGTAGCTCAATTGGCAGAGCAGTTGACTCTTAATCAATTTGTTGAAGGTTCGAGTCCTTCCAGGGTCATTCGCGGGCCCGGCGCCAAGCGCCGGGCCCCGTCCTTTGAGGGTTTACCCTCAGCCGATCTGCTCGCTCAGGTGTTCTTGCAGATCCCTTCTGATCTTCTCCCTTAGCACTCGCTGACCAGCACCACTGCTGTACGTACCGGAGGCACCTTCTGGTCCTACTCTCCAGAAGTCTGGTCCTTCTGCTTCCCCATCCACCTGGTTGTCCCCGCTCAGCCCCCTCAAGGTCTCGTCATAGATCATGTGGTACGTGTCTGGCTCGTAAACCGGGCTCCCAAAGTCTTGCGCGTATGCCAAGGCCGTGGGCAAGAGGGAGTTGAGTACATAGACTCCAACGGTCTTCTGGATATTGAAGATGTCAGGGGCCTCGAAGCACTCGGGAAGGGCCTTGCCTATCCCTGTCCAGTAGGCATCGATGATTCTTGCCCGGTCTTCCGGCAGGTATTTGGCAAAGTTAGCCTGATCTATCACCGATCTTAGCGAGGTTACGAACGAGTTGGAGTTGATGAGAGTGAGTCTCTTGTCATCATTGGGGAACCTGATCTTCCCCCTCCACACATTCCGTTGAGCGACTCTTTCTGTCAGATCCTGACATACGACCTTCCACCCTTCACCCACTTCGTCCAGGTATTTCCTGTACGCGTCATCCTGTTTGGCGCGTGTCTTGAGCAGGTCTAGGGCAAGATCGGTGGAGATTTTCTTGGCATTGGAATTGACCGTATGGAACTGATCCATTTCCACGCCTTTGTCTGCACCAAAGAAGATGACCGCAGGGATCAGGAAGTCGAACCAATCTCCATCCGGGTCTTCTTCCATGACTTTCTTCAGTGCCTCAAGACGATGCTGCCCATCGACGACGTGGAATGGAGGTGCTCCGTTTGGCAACAGCTTCAAGATGTAACGACCAGATGAGTCAAGCTGCGGGTACGGCTCTCGTTCCCTTACACTCAACAGGATGGCGGTCGGAAGATCCACAATGCCTTTGTGCAGGTCCCGGGCCAGCCTATTGACCCTGCTTGGGCTCGGCAAGCGCTGATAACCTTCATCTCTGGCGTGTACCCTGTGTGGGATCTGGTACCGACCGATGAGTTCACCAAACTTGAGTGTCCCGACAAAGGTGTTCACTTGCTCACCTCTGACAGAGTTTTCGATGGGTTGCCCCTTCAGTAGTTGCACTTCGTAGACTTTCCCATTCATTGCTCGTACCCTTCTGCCCTCACTGGGCTGTTCTTTCAGATGTTGAACTGCGCGCTTTCCTTCACCCATGTCAACTCCTCTCCTGAACTTGCCAACAAGCTCTTTGGAACATGCAAAGCTCCTCTCTCCACCAAGCAACTGAGGTGAGTGTAACACACACCCGGTTCTGTGTCAAGGTGATGGTATACGAAACCAACATATGGTTGTGCTTTGCGGTTTCCTATGAGGTTGCTGACCTCTTATCCGGGGTCCGGCGCGCACGATTTCCCGGCGTCGACAGTCCGCTGTTGCACAGGGCAGCACGCAAATCCGTACGCCAGCCGTCGAGGCGCCAGGTTCCCGATCCTCAGCGCTACAGGATGAGGCTCAAGTCATTTCAGATGATTTGCAGTTGAGGGATTGCGCAGAATCGCCGCTCAGCGCAGGAAACGCGGCTCCAGGAAGCGCGCTGCGCCCTCTTGCACAAACAACCCGAAAGCGCAGTCGCCGCGCTCGTAGATCCGGTAGCTGGCCACCACCTGCTCCGCGACGAAGCACTCGACCAGCCCGCCCTTGCGCAGCAGCTGCACACGATAGCGCCCGTCGGCCGGCGTGAAGGCCAGCGGCCGCGTAACCAGCGGCGCGTCGATTTCCTGGCGCACCTGGACGCCATGGCGCTCGCCGAGCACCAGGCTGTCCCACAGCGGGTCCATGGGCGTGGGCCAGCGATCAAGGATCACGCGCTCCTGCAGCGGCTCGATCCCGATGTAGTAGCCCGCCTCCAGCTCCGCGCCCTGCATCTCAAGCAGCACGCCGGCGGACCCGGTACCCGCCGCGATCTCGATGGTCGTATCCAGCAGCACCTCGCCGCCCGGCTCGACCTCCAGCGCGCACCAGGCGTAACTGTCGCCCGCGTCGCAGACAAGGTCCGCGCCCTCGTGGCGCCAGGCTCCCTGCCGGCCGTCACATTCCCAGGCGAGCGACTCGCGGTAACTGGCAGCGATTTCCGGCGCCAGGCGCGAGACCAGCGTGCCATCCGCCAGCGCCAGCAATTCGCGCGGCGAACCCAGTTGCCCGCCCCAGACCCAGTCGCCGCGGGCTTCGTGATGCTTGCGGTAGGGGATCCAGGCGAAGCTGAAGCGGCGGCGGCCATCGCCGGCGGACTTCGCAGCGTAAAAGCGGCGGCCGTCAAGACTGTCCAGGCGGCGCGCGCTCCAGGGCCCCCGTGGCGTCGGCGCTACACGATAGAAGGTCTGCGCCTGTCCGTCATAACGCGAACGCAGCAGATACCACCAGTCGCCCAGCTGGAAGAGCTCCGGACATTCCGGGCAGTGGGTCAGCATGGGGCTGGCGAAGGGGGCGCACACTTCCCAGTTCTCAAGGTCCTCCGATACGGCCACCGCGACACAGCCGCGCCGGAAGAGCGGGCCCTCCTTCAGCCGCGCGGAGATCAGCATCATGAAACGATCCTGCTCCGGGTCGCGCAAGACGAAGGGATCGCGCCAGTCCACGCTCTCGTACCAGCGCGGGTCGGGGCCAAAAAGCGGATTGTGCGCGATCTTCTCCCAGTGGATGAGGTCGGTGCTGACGGCCTTGCAGATGCTTTGTGGCGAGTCCGCATGGCGGTTGTAACCAGTGTAGAAGAAATGGAAGACGCCTTCGTGCTCGATGAGCGAACCGGTCCAGATGCCGTTGCCATCACAGCTGCCGTCCGGGCCGGGGCCGAAACTGTCGGGGAGGACCTTCCAGTTCACCAGGTCGTCAGAGACCAGGTGCGCGGTCGAGACGCGCGCCCGCTCGACATACTCCCAGGCGTCGCGGGGCGGCTGCGAGAAGAACAGGTGCCAGCGACCCTCGTGCCAGAAGGGCATGGTGTCCCCGGCAGCGGCGCCGTTCTGCGGCGCATAACCGAACAGTCTCATCCTCGTCCTCCCTGCAGCCCCTGTGAGTCGACGCGCAAGTCCCGGGCGGGCCTCACGCCGGGGTCGGGGCCACTGACCAGCAGTGACCCCGACCGTGTGAATTCTGGCGTCCGGGCGCCTGTTCTACCCGTCCCCTTCTTCCTCCTCGTCTTCGTCCATATCCTCTTCCATATCCTCATCCATCATGTCCGCAGTGACGAATTCCTCCCAGTTCTTCGAGAACTCGTCGATGAAGCCGGGCAGATCGGCATCCGGATTGTGGACCCGCGAGAGGTTGAGCACCTGTTCGTCATTGAGGATGCAGCCCTGCAGCAGCCCGTCCGCGTAGGTGTCGACATTGCTGGCATCGACCGCGATCAGACTGAAGAGCGGCTGGGTGTTCTCAACCGGGAAGCCGTGCAGGTAGTCGTAGAGTTGAACCAGGCCGAAGCCGCCGACCATCCAGTGGCCGCCGATGCTGAACCCCAGCTTGCCCTCGCTGATGAACTGCGCGACCTGTTCGTCGATGTCCGTGGTGATGATGGAGATATCGTCACGCCCGGCCTGCTCGACCGCGAACTGGCTGCCCAGCCCGGCTACCGCGCCCAGCACGATGATGGCGTCGATCTCGCCCGGCTGGAAGCGCGCGATGTACTGCTCGGCATACAGGAGGCCGTTCTCGCGGTTCAGGCGGTCCCAGCTTTCCGCAATCAGCTCGATGTCCTCATGCATCTCGAGGACGCCCAGCACGCCATTCCAGATCTCCTCGGCGCTGGTGACGCCCTTCTGGTTCCAGATCATCGCGACCTTCTTGTGGCCGGCGTCGACCGTGGCCTGGCCAATCTGCTGGCCCCAGGTATCGTTGTTCTGCGTCACCTGGGCAATGAAATGCTCGCCCTCATAGTCGGTATCGTAGTTGCTGACGACCAGACGCCCGACAGCCACGCCGGGAATCCCGCTCTCCTCCAGCAGGCGCGCCACCTGAGCACCGGCCGGCGAGGTCAGGGGGTTGAAGATCAGACCGTCCGGCTCGCGCGCGATAATGGACTCCGCCTGGCTGACGTGCTTCTCTTCGGAATTCTCATCGTCGAACTCGTCCAGCGTTACGCCCAGCGATGCGGCCACGCAACGCTCGAAGCGGTGCCGGTTGATCACCCAGGGGTTGGTCTCCGGCTGGCCGAGGTCGGCGATGACCAGATCCATGCGCGGCTCGACCATATCCTGTGCCGCAACGCCGACGCCCGTCAGGATCAAGAGTACGCCCAGCAGAACAATTGTGCGTTTCATTGCTCGCTCCTTTTGTCTCACTCTCTGTCCCCGGCCGGTCACCGACCGGGGCCGCGCGTGAGCTCTCAGACCATGCGCGCCTCCCTGCCCGCCCGGCCGCGGGCGCTCATTTAACCACTCCGATCCGGCGCCGGTTAAGCGAGATGGCGATGGCGCTGATCAACAGGACGCCGCGCGCAACGCGACTCCACGAGGGATCGACCCCGGCGATGGTCAGGCCGTTGGCAACCACCGTCAGGGTCAGCGCGCCCACCATGGTCCTGAGCACGCTGCCATGACCGCCAGTAAGCGGCGTGCCGCCCAGCGCGACCGCGGCAATCGCGTCCAGCTCGAATTGCTCGCCGGCGCGCGGGGTGCCCGCCCCGGAGCGGCCGAGACTGATCAGCGTGGCCAGACCCACCATAAAGCCCGCCGCCGCGAAGACCTGTATCTTGAACCAGGTTACTGAAACGCCGAACAGAGTGAGCACGCGCTCGCTGCCGCCCAGCGCCTTCAGTTGCTGGCCAAATACCGTCTTTTCGTAGAAGACCCACATCAACGCGGTGATGACCAGTGCGAAGATGAGGATGTTCGGGAAACGCCCCAGCGCGAGCAGCCAGGGCGCCGCAACCGAATCGACGTAGGTGCCGCTGGCGGCCTGCCCGGTGATGTAAATCGAGCCCCCGTCGGAGATGATATTCAGCAGGGCGCGCACGATGATCAGCATGGCCAGGGTGGTGACGAAGGAAGAGATCTTCAGCAGTGAGAAGATGCTCCCGTTGATGAAGCCGATCAGCGTGGCGGAGAGGATGCCGAGGACGATGCCCGCCGGCCCCAGCCAGAGCATGCCCAGCGCGGCCATATACATGCTGAAACCCAGGTTCGAGCCGACCGAAATGTCAATCGAGCCGGTCGTTACCACGATCAGCTGGGCGTAGGCCAGCAACAACAGCACCGGCGTCTGCTGCGCGATGAAGGTCCAGTTGCGCAGCGAGAGAAAACGGCTGCCGCTCACAATGCTGAACAACAGGATGACCAGTGCGATGGCGATGTAGGGCACGTTGTTGCGCAGCAACTCGCTGCGGCTGGCGCGCGCCTCGCCCGACGCGTCCAGCCCGCGCCCCGGCTCCGGCCCGCTCAAGCGACCTGCTCTCCCAGGGTGATGGCCCGCACCAGCTGCTCGCTCGTCACGCCGGACTTCGGGAAGGCGCGTGAGGTCAGACCGTGGTGAACGACCAGGATGCGGTCCGCCACGCGAAAAACCTGTTCCAGATTGTGGCTGATGAGGATGACGGCAGTGCCCCGGTCACGGATTTCGTGCATGAGCCGCTCGACCTCGCCGGTCTCGGTCGGCCCCAGGGCAGCTGTCGGTTCGTCGAGGATGACGATCTCGCGGCCCCAGGAGATTGCGCGGCCAATCGCAACGCTCTGCTGTTGTCCGCCGGACATTGCCGAGATGGGCTGCCGCAGTGATTGCACGGTCTTCACCTTCAGGTCGTCCAGGATTGCCCGCGTTTTCAGGCGCATGGCGCTTTCGTCCACAAAGATCCCGAAGCGCCGCGGGATGCGCCCGAGAAAGAGATTGTAGGGCGCGCTCATATTGGGCACGATGGCCAGGTCCTGGTAGACCACCTCGATCCCCAGCTGGCGCATGTGGCTGACGTTGTGGTTGCGCAGCGCGACCGGCTCGCCGCGCACGAGCAGGCGGCCGCTGTCCTGGCGGAATACACCGGCGACGATCTTGATCAGGGTGGATTTGCCGGCGCCGTTCGCGCCCACGATGGCGATGATCTCGCCGCGCGAAAGCGTGAAGGAGCCGCTGCGCAGGGCCTGCACGCCGCCAAAGGACTTCGAGACCTCCTCCACCTGCAGCAGCGCGCTGCCATTGTCAGACAAGCGCTTCCTCCGCGGGAACCGACGGGGAGAACATACCCTGGACACGACTCCTGTCAAGGCGCGTGCACAGTTCCTGTTGACTGTGGCGGGACGCCTGGCCGCGCGGCGGCGACCGCTACCTTACTCCGCCTCAACCCCCGTGTCGCCGACCTCCTCATCGGGGTCCGGCGTACGCTCCAGGCCGCCGCTCTCCACCCAGGCCAGCAGCTGCGCCAAAGTGTCCGCGATCGACCTTTCGGGAACGAAGCCCAGGCGCTCGCGCGCCTTGCGCATGTCGAATTCGATCACGTCGCCCTGGGCCATGCTCCAGGGGAAGCCGGTGACCACCTCGATGCCCGGCCGCAGGCGCTGCAGGGCCGCCGCAAACTCCGCGCCCGAGGTCGACTCCGCGCCGCAGCAGTTGAAGATCTCGCCGACCGCGCCGGGTGCTTCGGCAGCGACGATGTGCATGCGCGCCGCATCGCGCAGGTCGATGAAGTGGCAGACCTCCTCCAGCGAGAAAAAGGGGATTTCCACCCGTTCGCCCTCCGCCAGCATGCGCGCGAAGGCGCGCCAGCTGCGACCGCCGCCGCTGCCCTCGGGGCCGATCACCGCGGTCAGGCGCAGGACCGTGACCGGCAGCTGGTCCTGATGCCAGAAGGTCATGGCAATCAGCTCCTGGGCCCGCTTGGTCACCGAGTACATGTCCTCCGGCCGCGTCGGGTGCTGCTCGTCGACCGGCTGGTAGGCAGGCTCGCGGAATTTCGTCGCCGGATACCATTCGTAGGCGGAAATGCTGCTGGAGAGCACGAAGCGCTGCAGCCCCGGCAGCTCACGCGCGTATTCCAGCACATGCGTCAGCCCCAGCAGGTTGACCGTGACCATCTGCAGCGGATCTCCGGTGTCGCCCGGCAGCGAGGCGAGGTGATAGATGACGTCGTATTCCTGGCCGGCGAGGGCGACGCGCAGGGACTCGCGCTGCGTGATGTCCGCCGGCAACCAGGTCGCCGGCAGGTCCGGCGCCGGCTGCGTGCGCCCCAGCAGATGCACCTCGTCACCCGGGCGCGCGCCCAGTTGCCGTACCAGTTCGCGGCCCACGTAGCCGGAGCCGCCGATTACCAGACTGCGCGTCATAGATCTTCTCCCCTGTCTTTTAGTCCTCGGCCGGAACGGGCCGGTAATGCGGCGGGGCGATGCGCTCGCCCGGCGGCAAGGGCAACTCGACCCAGCCATCCGTCTCCATCGATTTGAACACCGCGCACATCACCTCCACGGCGCGCGCGCCATCCTCGCCGGAAACCAGCGGCTCGCGGTCCTCGAGGATGCATTGCAAGAAGTGCTGCGTCATGCGCTCGTAGTTGCCCGGCTTGCGCGGCGGCATGATCGGCATCCAGCGTTTGGGCACATGCTCGTGGATGTGATCCTCGACCCAGAAGTGCTGCGGCCAGCGATAGTTCTTCAGAATCTCCGGCAGCTCATCGAAGGAATAGTCGCGGTTGCTGTAGACGGCCATCGGCGAGCTCTGGAAGGGGTTGGTGGCGTCCGTCGCCGTGAAGATCGTGCCTTCCGTGCCGTAGAGCTCGGTGGCCTGCGAGACCACCGGCGAAAAGCGGTTGCAGCTGACGCAGCCGTAACTGCCGTTCTCGTATTCCAGCAGCAGCCAGACCGTGTCGTCGTTGAGCGTGTAGCTGGCGGGCATCGCCAGGCGTTTGGCGATGCCGACGGTGCGCCGCACGCGGCTGCCCGTCAGCCAGGTCAGCAGGTCGATGGCGTGCGCGCCGGTGTCCGTCAGCGCGGCGCCGCCGGAGACCGCGGCATCGAGGCGGAAGCCGGTGTGCGCGACGTTGTTCTGGTAGAGGTGCCAGTGCTCGTGCAGCGAGGCGCGCGTCATCAGCACGTCGCCGATGACGCCATCGTCAATCAGTTGTTTCGCCCACTGGTTGTGCGTCCAGAAGCGCCGGTCGCAGCCCACCATCAGCTTGACCCCCTGCTCGCGGCAGACCTTGACGATGTCCCAGGCCTCGTAATTGGTGGCCGCCAGCGGCTTTTCGACCACGACGTGCAGGCCGGCGCGCGCCGCCGCCACCGCCTGGTTGCGATGCACGTTGTTGGGCGTGGCGATGATCGCCGCGTCCAGGTCGTCGCGTTCGTCCAGCATCCGCCGGTAATCACTGTACCAGGCCGCTGCGCCCCACTTCTGCGCGGCCTTCTGCGCGCTGTCTGCGTTGATATCGCAACAGGCGACCAGTTCCGCCGCCGGTTCCGCAGCCAGCGAGGGGAAATGCGCGATCTCCGCGATACTGCCACAACCGATGACGGCAAACCTGACCTTGTCCATGTGCGTCCCCCTTGTCCGGACCCTCAACTGCCGAGGCGCGCGCGTACGTCGGCCTGCTGCGGAAAGCGCTGCAAATGGGCGCCGCCGCTGCGGCCGATCATGTGCATGACGGCGGCGGCCGCGAAACGTCCCGCTTCCGCCACGCTGCCGCTCCGCAGATACTGCAGCAGGAAGGCGCTGAAAAAGGCATCTCCCGCCCCGGTCGTGTCGATCACCTCGCCAGACTGCGCCGGAATCTGCTGAAAGCCCTCCTGCGTGGCGACGAGGCAACCGCGCTCGCCCAGTGTGATCATGGCGATGGCGGGCCCCTGCGCCAGCAAGGTCGCCAGCGACGCGCGCAGGGCCGCATCATCGGCCACAGCCGCCGCGCCCAGCAGCAGCGCGCAATCTTCCACGCTGGCGCGCACGATGTCAAAACAGGCGACCAGCTCCAGCAGCGTACGCGGCTTCCGCTGCGCCACAGCATCGGGATGGACGCGCGAATGCGCCCCGCCATAGCCCCCCAGATCAACCGCCAGCAGGCCCGGCAGGCTGCGCATCTGACGGATGGTCGCCACTGGCAGGTCATGATCCATCGTGACAACGGCGAAGACCGCCGCATCGCGAAAACGCTGCGGGATGTGTTCGGGGCGGATCGGCGGTGCCTGCTGCGGGTAACGAATCTGCTTGTGGCCGTCTTCGCTGTAGATCAGCTCCGAGCGGGTCGTGTTCTCACCTTCCAGCACCTGCAACCCGGCCAGGTCGACGCCGGCCTCACGCAGGGGTTGCAGCAATTCCGGCGGCATGTCCGTCCCGACGAGCGAGACGATGCCGGCCTGCCCGCCCAGACGGCTGGCCGTCAGCGAGCCGTAGGCCACCGGGCTGCCCAGCACCGGCCCCAGGCTGCGTTCCGGAAAGTGGATCATCTCGCGCACCAGATGTCCGGTGAAGACGAGCTCTGGCGTGCCCCCTGTCATGGCTGCCTCCGCGCCCGCTCAACGCTCGCGGCTGCCCTGCACGAATTCCGCAACCTGTTGCAGGGCCTCCGCGTCCGCGAGCATCTGCGGTGGATGTTTGCAGTACAGGGCCGAGGCCGAATCCAGCACGCCGCCAATGCCGCGATCCAGCGCGATGCGGCAGCAGCGGATGGCATCGACGGCCGTGCCGCCGAAGTTGGCACTGTCCTCGACCTCCAGCGTGGCATCGATGTGCAGGGGCGCGCCGCTGAAATTGACCACATCGAAGTAGAAGCGGGTCGTCTTGCGGTCGCCCATCACCGGCACGTGCGCGAAGGCGGCCGACACCCCGGTCTCGTAGGGGATAAGCGATTCGACGGCTTCGCGCTTGGTCTGTTCCTTGCTTTCGCCGCGGTGCACGAGGTTGTCGAAATCGGTGTTGCCGGCGTAGTTGAGCTGGTAGGTACGACGGATGTGGATGCCGCGCGCCTGCATCGCCTCCACCATGGCGCGGTGCAAAATGGTGCCACCCAGCTGGCTCTTCACGTCGTCGCCGACCACCGGGACGTTGCGCGCCTGCGCCTCGCGCGCATAGGCGTCATCACAGACGATGAGTTCCGGCATGCCGTTAATGAAGGCCACGCCCGCCTCCAGCGCCGCCTGCGCGTAGTGACGCGCCGCCTGCGCCGAGCCGGTGGGCAACATATTGAGCAGGACTTCCGCACCGGAGTCACGCAGCGCCTGTACGACGTCCACCGGCGGCACATCGCTCAGCTGCGCGTATTTGGCCAGGTGCGGCGGCATGCCATCCAGGACTGGGCCCGACAGCACCTCGACGCCGGTCGCTGCGACGCGCACGTCGGGCACCTGCCAGGCGCAGTTGGGCGGCGCCATGATGGCTTCCGCCAGGTCGCGCCCGACTTTCAGCGCGCTGACGTCGAAGGCCAGCACCGGCGTGATGTCGCACACGTCATAACCGCCAAGGACCCGTTGCGTCACGCCGAGGTCGCTGCCCGTCTTTTCATACCAGGCCAGGCCCTGCAGCAGTGCGCTGGCGCAGTTCCCCACGCCCGCCAGTGCCAGTCGGATTTTCCCGGGCATGATTCTTTCCTCTCCTTCTTTTCCCGCCTGTGACGGGAGTCCTTGTCTGTGGCAGCAGCCTTGATGCAGACGTCGCAGCGGCCCGCGTTCAGACTCCGCGGGTCGATTCGCGGATGTTCAGCCGGTGCGCCACGCGCACGACGCGCGGCGCGCGGCCGTTCTGGCCCCGCTCGATCTGGTCGAGCAGGAGCCGGGCGACCTGCTGCCCGAATTCCTGCAGCGAGGTTCCCACCGCCGTAATCGAAGGGGTGATGTCCTCGTAGTATTCCATGTCATCGAAGGTCGCCAGCGCCAGGTCAGCGGGGACGCGCAGCCCGCGCTCGCGCTGCAGGTGCAGCACGCCGCGCATCAGGCGGTTGTTGCTGACGAACAGCGCCGTCGGCGGGTCCGCCAGTCCCAGCAAGTCGGCAGCCAGCAGTCGACCTTCAGAACGTCTGCCGGGGCAGTCGCCGCCGCCCTTGAAGCCCCCCTCGCGGATGAGTGCCGGATCGCTGCGGATACCGGTTGCAGCCAGCGCATCCAGATAGCCATCCCGGCGCTCGCGACCAGGCGTCAGGGCAGCGGGCAGGTTGATAAGGCCGATGCGCCGGTGCCCCAGTTCGATGAGGTGTTCGACGGCCGCGCGCGTGCCTTCCCGGTTCTCGAAAAGAACGCTGTCCGCCGGCAGGCCCTCGATCTGGCGGTCGAGCAGCACCAGCGGCCGGCCTGCTTCGTGCAGCGCAAAGAGCGCGCCAGGGTTGCCACCGCCGGGCGTCAGCGCGACGCCGTCCACGCCCTTGCCCCGGAAAGCGCGCAGGTGGGCCAACTCGCGTTGCGGGTCTTCATCACTGTTGCCGAGCGTGAGGCTGTAATCCGCGCCCCAGAGCGCGTCGCCGAGCGAGCGCGTGATGGCGGTATGCGCCGGGTTCAGGATGTCAGGTACGATGAAGCCGATGGTGCGCGTGCGTTTGGTGACCAGGCTGCGGGCGACTCCGTCCGGCTCGTAACCCAGCTTGCGGATCGCTTCCTGGACGCTCTTCTGCTTGTCCCTGGCCACGGGGCGCGGCCCGTTGTTAATGACGTAGGACACGGTGGCGGTGGAAACGCCGGCCAGTCTGGCGACATCGTCCCGCGTGACTTTTCCGGCCAATTCCGGTACCCCCGGCCTGCTGCGGCAACGGTCTACGCCCGTAGATTCAGGCAAGCGAGTGTACTTGGCCGACGCTACCCTGTCAACCGGAGCCGGCAGCATCCGGTCGGCTCCGCAGCCTCAAAATGGCGCCGCCATGCGGGCCGGAGCGATCAGAATTTGCTGGCTGCACATGGCCAATATTTGACAAGGTATGGGGCACTGCATAAAATTGGCGTGCTCTACGCGTGTAGATTGCTGCGCGCGGGAATGACGGGGCTGCGGCTCCGGGCAAGACTGAATTATTGTTAGAGAACGGGTTTGCTCATGGCTCGTCAGGATGTTTTGACACCCCCGGAAGAGATGGTAACCAGCACCTGGGCCGGGGGCCAACAGCGCAGTACCACGCGCCTCCTGCTTTTCTTCGTGCTCTTCATCTTCGGCCTGTTTTCCTTCCTGCCCTTCTACTTCCTGCTGACCACCAGCATCAAGGAGGCCGGCGAAGCCAATCGCGTACCGCTGACTTTTATACCGGAGAGCTTCTCGCTTGAGCACTTCGAGACTGTGCTCAATGAAGGCGCCCCGCGCGCCATGGCCAACGGCCTGTTCTACGCCGGCGTCGGCACCCTGCTGGCGGTCATCGTCAGCGCGCTGATCGGCTACGTGGTCGTCAAGCATCGCTCCAAAGTGGGTGACATCCTCTTCTGGACTATCGTCGCCTCCTCGTTGATGCCGCTGGCTTCCTACGTCGTCACCCTGGTGGGCCTGCTGGCGCGCATCACCAACATCACCGGCATCCCCATGCTCAATACCTTCCAGGGCCTGCTCCTGCCAAGGATCGTTTACGCCTTCGGGGTCTTTCTGATGCGCCAGGCGATGCTGGCCGTGCCGGACGAGTTGCTCGACGCGGCCAAAGTCGATGGCGCCGGCTTCCTGCGCACCTTCTGGCAAATTGCCATGCCGGTGGTGCGGCCGCAGACGATCACCCTCGCCATCCTGATCTTCATGGGCCTCTACGGTGAGTTCCTGTGGCCGCTGGTGGCCACCAGTTCCAACGAGATGCGCGTCGCCAGCGTCTGGCTGGCCGGGCGCTCCTTCGGCTACGGCGCCAACCCCGGGCTGCTCTCCGCGGGCGCGCTGCTGATCATCGCTCCTATGCTCGTCATCTTCCTGGTCGGCCAGCGCTACATCACCGCCGGCCTCGGCATGACCGGGTTCAAGTAGGCATTCGCGAGAGGAGGCGCTTACGCAAAACCCGCTGGCAATTACATCCTTGTGAAATGGAGGTTACAAGAATGAACAAGGCAACCCCAAAGCTTAGTCGGCGCGACATGCTCAAGCTGGTCGGTAGCGGCGCGGCCGCGTCCGTCGGCCTCGCTGCCAGCCTGCCCGTGGCGGCCCAGGACGAAATCACCCTCACATTCTGGCGCCCGCCCTTCGATACCCGGGGGCCAATGGGCGTGGCAGCCCTTGGCAACTTCTACGACAACATGTTGCCGGAGATGTTGCCGGGCAACGTCACGATCGAGACGATCGACGCCACGGGCGATACCTTCACCAGGCTGACGGCCTCGGTTGCCGCCGGCAACCCGCCCGACATCAGTAACGTGGACCAGACCCAGGTGCCGCCGATGCTGGACCTGATGGCCATCAACGCAATGCCGGATGGCCTGGTCGACGTGATAGGCTCCTTCGGCAGCTTCGCCAATGACTTTATGACGATCGATGGCGCTATTTACATCCTGCCCTGGGGCTGGTGGGAGCGCGGCGTCTTCTACAACATCGACCTGCTCGAGGCCGCCGGCATCGACCATACCTCGCTGCCCGAGAAACTCTCCGACATGATCCCCTTCGTCAAGGAACTGACCGTCTGGCCCGACGGTGCCGAGGAACCGACGCTCTCGGCCTGGCCGCTGGCAGGCGGCACGACCTTCGATCTCTACACCGCGCTGGTCGACAACCTCGGCGGCTTCTGGTGGAATGATGACATGACCTCCGGCTTCGACAGCGACGAATGGGAAGAAGCGTGGCAGATGACGCTCTCCATGTTCGACGACTTCAGGCTGGACGCCCGCTATGGTCTGAGCGCGCTGGACAAGTTCTACAGCGGCAATGCCTACTTCCTCTCGCAACAACTCTGGGTTGGTTTTGTGCTGCGCCGCGATTATCCGGACATCAACTGGGGCGTTATGACCCATCCGACGCCCAACGGCGGCCCGCCTTACGGCTGGAAGGAAGTCCACCTCGGCTGGGGCAACACCTCCAGCAAGTCCGGCGAAGGACTCGCCGCGGCCTGGGAGCTGTGGAAGGCGCTCTACTCCGTCGAGTGGACCCACGCCAACGCCATCGCCCTCAACTACCTGCCTGGCCGTCTCGAGGCTGTGGGTGTGGACCCCATCACCGCCGACAACCCGCATTGGGCCGGCGCCTTCAAGAAGCACCAGGCCGGCAACTCGGTCTCACCCGGCTACTGGAGCCCGGAGATGTGGACCGCCACCAACACCGCCTGGAGCCGCGTCTACGACAACAACGAGCCCGTGCGCCAGGTGCTCGGCGAACTCCAGCAGGAGGCCGATTCCATCCTCGCGTTCTCGCCAAGCCTGTGGGGCACGATCCTCACCCGGGCCGACTACGAGGCGCATCCGGAATGGACTGACGGCCTTGTACCGGCAGAGGACTGGTGGGACAACGTGCACGCCAGTTACCTGACCGAAGAACAGGCCATGCTGGCCCAGGTACGCTAGCCAGCTGCAGCTGCTGCTGTAGTGAGTTTCCCTCGCGGCCGGCCCTGTCTCTGACAGGGGCAGGGCCGGTCGCAGACGACAAGCGGGAGGGACCCTGACATGACTGCCCTGACAGCGAAATCACGTCGCCTGCCGCGAGCGCTGCGGCTGCGCCTGACCGGCCTGTTACCGAAATCGCGGCTGGCGCTGCTCGTCATCGTCGTCGTCTTCGTCTTCTACGGCATCATGCTCTGGTATCCCATCCTCGACCAGTTCAGTCTGTCCTTTCATCGCGGCCTTACCCTGCGCCGCATGTGGGTGGGCGACATGCAGTTCCAGCGTTTGGCACAGGACCGGGCCTTCCACAATGCCGTCGGCGTCTCCCTGCGTTACGTGCTGATGGTGGTGCCGGTAACGACCGTGTTGGGGCTGCTGCTGGCCTCGGTGCTCAACAGCTTCAAGAACGTCGCCACGCGCACCGTGCTGGTCTCGCTCTTCTTCCTGCCGCACATCGTGCCCATCGCGGCCACCGCCACCTTCTGGAAGTTTCTGCTGGCGCCCACCAGCAACGGCGTCCTGAACGGCATCCTCAGCGTGTTCGGTGTGCCCACCAGTCGCTGGCTGCTCTCCACGGAAACCTCGCTGATGTCGCTGGCGCTGGTGACCGTCTGGGGCAGCATCGGCTACGCCATGTTACTCATGCTGGCCGGCATGCAGACAATCCCCCAGATGTTCTACGAGGCCGCCGCCATCGACGGCGCCAGCGCCTGGGACCGACTGCGCAAGATCACCGTGCCCCTGCTGTCGCCAACCATCGCCTTCGTGGCGGTGATCCTCACCTTCGGCGGCCTGATGATGTTCGAGTTGGTCTACATCATGACCGGCGGCCAGGTCTCGCATGAAGACAAGGGCGGCCCGGCCGGCAGCACCTCGACGGTCGTGTGGCTGATTTACCAGCAAGGTTTCCAGAACTTCAAGCAAGGCTACGCCGCGTCCATCGCGGTGGTGTGGTTCTTCGTCATGCTGGCGCTGGGCCTGGCCCAGTTCTGGTTCTTGTCGCGCCGCTCCTACCGCTACTGAGCCGCGGCGTCCCGGAGGGCCTCTTGACCGCTCTCAGCCCGTTACGGCTCCTGCACCGCTTTTGCTTCCCCTACAGTTTCACAGCGTCCGGGAGGGCGCCCTAAAATGCTTGATCATAACCCCATGCAGCGCTGCCTCGAGGGCGAGCGCTACAACACCGGCGTCCCGGACACTCTGAACCTCGCCGACCGGATGGGACTGGCCATCAACGCGATGACCAACGCCTGGGTGCCCGAAGAACGCTGGGCCCTGCAGTTCGACGTCAGTATCGCCCACCAGCCGCCGGTCATCTGGATCAACCATTTGACCGACGCCTACCTGAACATTCCCGCCAAGTTCCTTGAGGCGCTGACGGTCTGCCGCACCGTCTCCGGCAGCGACCAGAACATCGACATCGACTTCGCCGTGCTGCGCAACCAGCTCGAACTGCTGGGCGAGGACGGCCTCACCTACACCCCCGAAGACACCCTGCCCCACCTGGACGAGGCGCTGCGGCCCTTCGCCGAAATCTGGGGCGAGGGACGCCTGATCCTGGCGCTGTGCTTCCTCGGGCAGCTTGATGACGATCCGATCTGGTTCGAGACCGCCAAACGCAAGGTCGACCGCCTGCTCGAACTCTCCGTCGAACGCGAAGACTACCGCTTCTTCTGGCGCGGCCGCTGGCCCAGGGGCGCTTCGCCGCCGCCCGACGCCGACGAGCCCAGTGGCCCCATCCCGGATGGCTCGCTGGGTGATAAATATGACTGGGACCTGAGCCTGATTTACTCGGTCGGCTCCTCGGGCCACGGTTCCGCGCTGCTCTATCGCCTCACCGGCTACGAGCCGGCGCTGGAACTGGCGCGCGGCCTGGCGCGCTGGGCCCTGAAGCGCATCTTCAAACACGAAGACGGCCACTACGACTTCTACCACTTCCATCACGGCCTCTACTCCCTGATGGCCGTCTGTGAATACGGCGTGGCGGCCCAGGACCGCGAGGTGCTGGAGCGCGTCGACGCCTGTTACCGCTGGGCGCGCGAAATGGGCGATCCCCTGATCGGCTTCTACGCGGAAATCATGCCGGGCGCCGAGCTTTATCTGGAGCGCCAGGGCAACACGGTCGAGATCTGCGAGGTCGCCGACATGGTCTGGCTGGCGCTGACGCTGACCCGCGAGGGCTTCGGCGATTACCTCGACGACGTCGACCGCTGGGTGCGTAACATATACAGCGAGGGCCAGGTGCTGGATAGCGAATTCATCCACGACATCCCGCATTCCTGCTTCGTCGAAGGCCACTATGACACGCCCTACCCGGATACCGATAACGTGCTCGAGCGCTCGGTCGGTTCCTTCCTCGGCTGGATGCGCGCCAACGAGGGCTTCGAGCGGCAATGGAATGACGACGGTGAATACAAACTGACCCGTAAAGGCATCATGCATTGCTGCACCGCCAACGGCGCGCGCACCCTCTACTGCGTCTGGGACAGCATCGTGCAGCGCTGTGAGGATGGCAGCACCACCGTCAACTTCCTGCTCAACCGCGCCTCGCCCTGGCTGGACGTCGCCAGCTGGTTGCCAGTCGATGGTCACGTGCAACTGACTATCAAGGACGCGCCGAAGGTCTACGTGCGCATGTCCGAATGGGTCGATCTGCAGGCGGTTACGGCCACTGTTAATGGTGAAGCCGCCGACTTCAGCCTTAATGGCCCCATGGTCGTTCTGGAGGGCCTCGCGCCCGGCGACGTCGTCGATATTCGCTTCCCCGTGCTGGAGCGTACGCTCCATCGCGTCATCGGCGAGATTCCCTTCCGCCTGGACATGCGCGGCGCCAACGTGGTCGCCATTGAACCGCGCGGTGTCACCTACCCGCTCTTCGACCGGCCCGCCAGCGGCGAGGTCAGCGAACGGGAAGTCTTCGTGCCGACCAAAACCTTCACCTGGTAGGCGGCCATGTCTCTACTTGAGAACGGCGCTGCGCTGCGCCAGAAACTCGCCGGCGGCGACTCAGCCCTCGGCGCCTGGGTGACGCTCAACGACCCGGCCGTGACGGAAGTCATGGCCGGGTCCGGCCTGGACTGGGTGCTGGTCGATACCGAACACGCGCCCTTTTCGCCGGAAAGCCTCGCGAGCATCGTCATGGCCTTCGAGGGGACGTCGGCCGTCTCGCTCGTCCGCGTCGGCTGGAACGATCAGGTGCTCATCAAGACCTGCCTCGACGTCGGCTTCGGCGGCGTGCTGGTGCCGCAGATCGGCTCGGTTGCGGAGGCCGAACGCGCCGTCGCAGCCTGCCGCTATCCGCCGCAGGGGACGCGCGGCTTCGGGCCGCGGCGCGCCAGCTACTACGGCCGCACGATCGAGGACTACGTGCGCACGGCCAACAGTACCATCCTCGCCGGCCTGCAGATCGAACACATCCAGGCCGTCAATGACGTCGAGAACATCCTCGGCGTCGAGGGCGTCGACTTCGCCTTCCTCGGGCCGATGGACCTGTCGGCCTCGATGGGCCTGCTGGAGACGCCCGACCACCCGGACGTGATCCAGGCGATGGAGCACGTCATCGCGGTCGCCGTGGCGCTGAAGATCCCCATCGGCGTGCCATTGCCTTCCGACGCCCCGCCGGAGACCGTCCTCGCCTGGGCGAACAAGGGCAGTCGGCTGGTCTCGATCGGCCTCGACCTGGGCTTCATGACGGGCGCGCTGATGCAGGCGCTGGAGCAGGTCCGCGGCGGCATGGCGGATTGAGGTCGGGAACGACACGACGGCTTTGGCGCCGATCATGAAAGTGATGGTGCGGCGGGGGTATCTGTCGCTGGCGATCGAGACCTGAACCCCCGAGAGATTTCAGTTACAGCACAGCTCATACACGAGCGTCTTGAAGCATTTGCCCATTTGTCTCAAGGCTTGTACCCTCGCGTAACCTGTCTGTTGCGAAAGATTACCTTGCACCTCCAGAAGGAGTTTCCCGGTGAAAACCAGGTCGCTTGCAGTACTGCTGTCAATGTTTGTCCTGTGCAGTGTGGTATCGGCGCAGGACTATTCCATTCGTGTAACTTACAACACCAATTTGAGGGATGCGTCCAGTCTCCAGGGCAGCATTGTTGAAACTGTGCCAGCAGGCACCATCCTGCAGGTCGTCGGCGAGTTTGGCAACTGGCTGAAGATCAACCGAAACGGAAACGAGCTGTGGATGGCGGATTGGGTCCCTTATTCCCGCGTTGCTGACGGCGGCCAGACACAATCTCAAATCGATAACTGCTGTTTCGTTGATCGACAATGCCATAGCGACGCAGAATGGACAAGCGGCTACTGGGCCTTTCAGAACAATCAGTGCGCGGCGCCCTTGCAATCCCGGCTACAAATCTCATCGCAGCCCGCGAACATCAGCACCGGCACCATTAACAATTGTTGTTTCCTTGATTGGCAATGCAATAGCGACGAGGAATGGGCCAGAGGGCACTTTGCCTTCCACATTGATCATTGCGATGTGCCAGCGGGGTTGATCATCGAGGGGCCGGAAAACTTTCTCGCCCGGGTGAAAGAAGTGCTTCGTTTTCTGGAGAACCGGTCTCCGGAGTGGTATGCGTACGCGCTCAGCGGACTGGACAAGATCAGACTGGTTGAGGGGGAGGGGCCGGATGTATCGTCCATACGTGCGAGGACCAGGACATGGAGAATGTCCCCGGACCGTTTCTTTAATCGCATTGGTGAAGGGGGCATAATCAGCCTGGCCAGTTCGATGGTTCATGAGGCCTGCCATGTGTACCGCTATCAATCCGGGGTGAAGTCTGGGGGCTATGAAGGGGAAAAAGCCTGCCTGCAGGTACAAATTGAAGCAACAGCAACATTCGATGATGGCGGTGGTCTGGTTGCGGGGCTGCGACATGTGCTCGAAAATATCGATAATCCTGAATATCAATGGTGGAACAAGTGACGCCGCGCACGCACCGGGTGGGTGACCCGCACTCTGCGTAGAGCGCAGGCCGCCCCCGGCGTCCGCCTGGCGCAGTTGTCGCCGGGCTACCACGCCCCTGCCGCTGGGGAAGGCGTGGACTTCGACCACCTCGCCATCGGAATAGCTGGTGTCGGCATCGCCACCGAAACGGAACATCGCCTGATTGATTTACATGCCCGACAGGAGTATGTCAATGAAAACCGCGGCGCTTGCAGTGCTGCTGTCAGTCTTTGTGCTGTGCAGTGTGGTATCGGCGCAGGAGTATCAGATTCGTACAGATGCCAATGTTAATTTGCGGGCTACCTACAGCCTCGAGGGTGAGATTGTTGAAGCTGTGCCAGCAGGCACCATCCTGCAGGTCGTCGGTATGTTCAACAGATGGCTGAAGATCAACAGAAACGGTAACGATGTGTGGCTGGCGGACTGGGTCAGTTTCACCCGCGTTGCTGACGGCGGCCAGACACAAACCCGAACGGCAACCCAAACTCAATCCCAAATTGACAACTGTTGTTTCGTTGATCGACAATGCCATAGCGACGCGGACTGGACAAGCGGCTACTGGGCCTTTCAGAACAATCAGTGCGCGGCGCCCTTGCAATCCCGGCCACAAATCCCGTTGCAGTCCACGGGAAACGGGCAATCCGACGTTAACAATTGTTGTTTCATTGATTGGCAATGCAATAGCGACGAGGAATGGGCCAGAGGGCACTTTGCCTTCCATATTAATCAATGTAAACATCGGGGACTGGAAATAGAGGGGTCAGGAGCCTTTGTTCTCCTGATAGAAGAAGCTCTTGACATACTGAAGAACAGGGCTCCGCAGTGGTATGCGTATTCAATCAGCGGACTGACCAAGATCAGAGAGGTCACGGAAGATGAAGGCGCGGGCGTATATGTGCACACAGGGGCATTCAGTATAACCCCTGGCCATATTTCTTCGGGTGTGCTCTGGTTGGCCAGCATAATTGTTCATGATGCCTGCCATGTACACCGGGCTGCGACCGGAATGGTTCCAGGTGGACTGACAGGGGAGCGCGAGTGTTTGCGAGTACAAATTGAAGCAACTGATGTATTTGATTATCAAGACAGGCATGTTCCGGGGCTTCGATACGTGCTCGCAAACATCAACGATCTGGAATATCAATGGTGGCACTAGTGACGCCGCACGCGCACCGGGTCGGTGAACCGCACTCTGCGTGGAGCGCAGCGCAGGCTGCCCCCGGCGTCCGCCTGGCGCAGTTGTCGCCGGGCTACCACGCCCCTGCCGCTGGGGAAGGCGTGGACTTCGACCACTTCGCCAGCGCAATAGCTGGTGTTGCATCGCCACCGAAACGGAACATCGCCTGATTGATTTACATACCCGACAGGAGTATGTCAATGAAAGCCACGTCGCTTGCAGTGCTGCTGTCAGTCTTTGTTCTGTGCAGTGTGGTATCGGCGCAGGAGTATCAGATTCGCACAGATGCCAGGGTTAATTTGCGGGCTACCTACAGTCTTGAGGGTGAGATTGTTGAAGCTGTGCCAGCAGGCACCATCCTGCAGGTCGTCGGTATGTTCAACAGATGGCTGAAGATCAACAGAAACGGCAACGAGCTGTGGCTGGCGGACTGGGTCAGTTTTTCCCGCGTTGCTGACGGCGGCCAGACACAATCCCGAACGGAAACTCAAACACAATCTCAAATCGATAACTGTTGTTTCGTTGATCGACAATGCCATAGCGACGCGGACTGGACAAGCGGCTACTGGGCCTTTCAGAACAATCAGTGCGCGGCGCCCTTGCAATCCCAGCCACAAATCCCGTTGCAGTCCACGGGAAACGGGCAATCCGACGTTAACAATTGTTGTTTCCTTGATTGGCAATGCAATAGCGATGATGAATGGTTAACCGGGTTCTATGCCTATCAGAATAATCAATGTAAACATCCGGCGGTGGCTATTGAGGGGTCAGAAGCCTTTGTTCTCCGGATAGAAGAAGCTCTTGATTTTCTGAAAAACAGGTCTCCGCAGTGGTATACCTACGCGACCGGCGGACTGGACAAAATTAGAGAGGTCTGGGAGGGGAGTTCTTCGGGCGTATATGCGGATACAGGGACATATGTTATGCCCCCATCTCGTGCTTTGGGGGGTTGGGACACAGAAAGTTCCTTGATCAGTCTGACCGGCGGGATGGTTCATGAGGCCTGCCATGTATACCACTGGCGAGCCGGGTTCGTTGAACAGAGCTGGCAAAACGAACTGCCCTGTGTTCAAGTGCAACTTGAAGTAACTGAAGCAGTCGATCCTCGCGATCGCTTTAGTCCGTGGCTTCGAGACATAATCGCCAATATCGAGAATCCGGAATATTGGTGGTGGGATTAGTGCCGCCACCTGCGAACCAGGTGGGTGAACCGCCCTCTGCTACCTGCGCCTGAAGCGCGCTGCTGCTACACTGTGGAGCGCAGGCTCAACCCACACAGGGACGGGCGCGGGATCAGCTCCGGGCAGCGGGCAGAACGGGAGTAGCCATGGCTGGACGACTCGAGGGCAAGGTCGCCATCGTCACCGGTGGCGGCACCGGCATCGGCAAGGCGATCGCCATCCGCTTCGCCGCCGAGGGCGCCCGCGTCACCATCTGTGGCCGTACGATGCAGACCCTGCAGGAGACAGCGTGGGAAATCACCCGCGCCGGCGGCGAGGTGCTGGTCGTGCCGACGGACGTGAGCGACGCGGCGGCTGTCAACGATATGACGCAACAGACCCTGCAGCGCTTCGGGCAGATCGACGTCCTCATCAACAACGCCGGCGTGCGCGCCAGCATCGGCACCATCCTCGAACTCGACGACGAGGAGTGGCAGCGCACCTTCGATATCGACGCCCGCGGCAGCTGGTACTGCGCCCGCGCGGTCATCCCGGAGATGCGCAAGCGCGGCGCTGGCTCCATCATCGCCATCAGCTCCATCTCCGCCTACGTGGGGCAGCCCAAACAGGGCGCCTACAACGCTGCCAAGGCGGCCCAGGAACTGCTGACCAAATGCATGGCGCTGGATTTCGCCGCGGACGGCATCCGCGTCAACTCGGTCTGCCCCGCCTGGGTGCTCACCGAGCTCAATCGCGACCAGGTCATGGAGATGCAGGCCGAGCCGGAGCGCGAGTTCCCGCCCGGCCTTAGTTGGCAGGACCTGTTGCGCCTGCACCCCCTGGGCCGCATCGGCGTCTCCGAGGACGTGGCCTGGGCGGCCCTGTACCTCGCCTCGGATGAGTCGCGCTGGGTGACGGGCATCTCCCTTTTCGTGGATGGCGGCTACACGTGCCAGTAGCGCGGTGAGCGCCCGTGCTGTTTAACGAGGCGCGCGCCCGCGCTTGCATGGAGGCCGCGGGCATCGACGCGCTGATCGCCTGCACGCCGGTCAACATCACCGCCTTCAGCGATTTCACCCTCTGGCTGGACCCGCTGTTCCGCGAATACATGGTGCAGCCGGGCGCCCCCGGTCACCGCATGCAGCGCTACGCCCTTTTCCCGCGTTCAGGGCCGCCCGCCCTGGTCGTCGAACCCATGATGGCCGTCAATGCAGCCGACCTGTGGGTGCGCGAACTGGTCGCCTTCGGCGCGCCCACTATCGAGGAACGCGAGCCGCCGGCAGACCCGCAGGCCTGGCGCGACCTCCGTCAGCTGCAGGCTGCCGCCGCGGCTACAGCCGGCCCCACCGACGCCCTGCTGCAACTCCTGCGGGGGCGCGGTCTGCAATCGGCCCGCCTGGGCGTGGAGCTGGAGGAGTTGCCGGTCGCGCACCTGCAGGCCCTGCGCAGCGGCCTGCCGGGGGCGCAGCTGCTGGATTGCAGCAATCTGCTGCGCTACATCCGCGCCGTCAAGACCGACGACGAGATCGAACGGCTGCGACGTGCGGCGCAGATCAGCGAAGCGGCCGCCACGGCCAGCCTGGCTGAAGCAGCGCCCGGCGTCAGTCTGGCGCAACTGTCGCGAAGTTACCGCGCGCAGGTCGCGCAGGATGGCGCGGACTTCGACCACTTCGCGCTGGGCATCGACGGCGTCGGCATCGCCACCGAACCGGCGCACCAACTGGCCGACGGCGCCGTCATGTATGTGGATTTCGGCTGTCGCTGGCGCAGTTGCTATTCGGACAGCGGCCTGACCCTGGCTCTGGGCCCGCTTGCCGCAGAACTGCAGCGCCGTTATGACGCGTTGCGCGCCTGCATCGACGCGGGCGTGGCCTTGCTGCGGCCCGGCCAACGCGCCTCGCAGGCGCATGCTGCCATGCTGCGCGTGATCGACGACAGCGAGATTCGCGTCGCATCGCCCCATGGCCACGGACTCGGTCTCGAAGTGCGTGACTATCCGGTCATCGTGGCGGATAATGGCCTGCACTTGCGGGATGACTGCATCGACATCCCCGCTGATTTGCCGCTGGAGGCCAACATGGTGGTCAACCTGGAGGCCAGCAGCTTCCTCGCCGCCGAGGCTTCACTACATATCGAGGAGACCTTCCTCATCACGGCGGGCGGGCCGGAAGCGCTGTCCCCCAGGCGTGCGACGCCCTTCCGGCCGGACGCGGCCTGAAGGCGCACCGGGGAAACTAAAACGGGAACAGGAGCAGTAATGGCCAGCGCGGTCCTGCTGCCAAAACTGGGTAACTCGGTGGAAAGCTCGATCATCCTCGCCTGGCACAAGGCCGTCGGCGACCCGGTTGCGACGGGCGACCTCCTCGCCGAAATCGAGACTGACAAGGCGACGCTGGAAGTCGTGAGCCCCGCGGACGGCCTGCTGCTGGCGCGTTTCTACGAAGCCGGCGCCGAGGTCACGGTCATGGCGCCCATCGGCGCCATCGGCGCGGCCGGCGAGGACGTCGCTGACCTGCGGCCGCATGCGTCGGAGACAACCTTGCAGCCCATGTCACAGCAGCCGCGGACTGCAGCACCAGCGGCGCAAGAGACGGCGCCAGCGTTGACGGCCCGCGGTCGCCCCGCCAGTTCACCCCGCGCGCGCAAGCTGGCGGCGGCGCGCGGTCTGCCGCTTGACGGGCTGACGGGCAGCGGGCCCGGCGGCCGCATTCTCGAGCGCGACGTGCAGGCCGCGCTGGCACAGGGGCCGCGCCTGACCCCCGTGGCGCGCGCCATGCTGGAAGAGGGCGGCTACGTCCTGCCGCAGCAGGGCAGCGGGCCCGGCGGTCGCATTCGGCGCAGCGACCTCATCCCCGCGCCCGAGTCGGACGCCGTCGTGCGAGTGCCGCTGCGCGGTGCGCGCCGGGTCACCGCCCGCCGCATGCTGCAATCGCTGCAGACCACGGCCCAACTCACCCTGCACGCGCCGGCCGATGCGCGTGCGCTGCTGTCCTTGCGGCAGCGACTGAAATCCGACGAAATCAACCCTGCGTTACGCGCAGTCACCATCAATGACCTGCTGCACCTCGCCGTGGCGCGCACGCTGCCCGCGCACCCCTCATTGAACGCGCAACTGGTGGATGATCACATCCTGCAGCATCGGGACCTGCACCTCGGTTTCGCAGTCGACAGCCCGCGCGGCCTCTATGTGCCCGTCATTCACGATGCCGGCCGGCTCGGCCTGCAGCAACTGGCAAGTGAGGCGCGGCGTCTCGCCCAGGCCTGCCGCGAGGGCCGGGTCCGGCCGGAGGAACTGGAGGGCGGCACTTTCACCGTGAGCAACCTCGGCGTCTACGGCATCGAAAGCTTCACGCCCGTCCTGAACCCGCCCCAGGCGGGTATCCTCGGCGTCGGCGCAATCCACCTGAAGGCCGTGACGGACGATGGCGGAGTGGCCTTCCGCCCGCACATCAACCTGTCGCTGACCATCGACCACCAGGTGCTGGATGGCGCGCCCGCGGCCCGTTTCCTGCAGGACCTCGCGCAGGTTCTGGCGCGCATTGATCAGGCCCTTGCCACCGCTGACGGCATCGGAGCAGACGAGACATCATGACCAAACTCATCACGATTGACCCGGCGGAAGCCCGGCGCCAGACGACGATCACGGCGCCGGCGCTACCGGCCAACGCCTGGGTATCTGACCCGCCGGCGGATGCGGCCCGCCATGGCAGCGACGTCCTGCTGCGCATCTATCGCGACATGTTCTACATCCGCCAGTTCGAGACCATGCTGGAGCACATCAAGCGTGAGGGCGCCTGGCAGGGCATCGAGTGCCAGCACGGCGGCCCGGCGCACCTCTCGATCGGCCAGGAGGCCGCCGTGGTGGGGCAGTGCCTCCACCTCGGGCCAGAGGATTTCATCTTCGGCTCGCACCGCAGCCACGGCGAGATCCTGGCCAAATCCTTCTCCGCCATCGACAAGCTGCCGGAGCGCGACCTGCTGCGCATCATGGAGACCTGCATGGAGGGCGCGGTGCTGCGCGTCGTCGAAAGCTTCGCGCGGGACACGGGTGACACAGGGCAGCTGGCGCTGGCCTTCACGCTCTACGGCACCCTGGCCGAAATTCTCGGCCGCGAGACCGGCTTCAACAAGGGCATGGGCGGCTCGATGCATGCCTTCTTCCCGCCTTTCGGCGTCATGCCCAACAACGCCATCGTCGGCGCCTCGGCGGATATCGCGGTCGGCTCGGCCCTCTTCAAGCTGATTAACCGCCGGCCCGGCATCGTCATCGCCAACATCGGCGACGCGGCCGCGGGCTGTGGCCCGGTGTGGGAAGCGATGATGTTCGCCGCCATGGACCAGTACCACACCCTGTGGGACGAGGCGCTGGGCGGCGCGCCACGCATCATCTTCAATTTCATGAACAACTTCTATGGCATGGGCGGCCAGCCCCAGGGAGAAACCATGGGCTTCGGCATGCTGGCTCGCATGGCCATGGGCGTGAACCCGGACGCCATGCACGCCGAGCGCGTCGACGGCTTCAACCCCCTCGCGGTCGCCGATGCCATCGAGCGCAAGCGTGCGACCCTGGCAGCAGGCCGCGGCCCGGTGCTGCTGGATACCATCACCTACCGTTTCGCCGGCCACAGTCCCTCCGATGCCTCTGCCTATCGCACGCGCGAGGAAATCGAGCTGTGGCGCGCGCAGGATCCCCTCGCCAGCCACGGCGCGTATCTGCTCGACCACGGTCACTGCGACCAGGCCGCGCTCGATGACCTGCATGAAGGCGCGCTTGAGCAGCTGCGCGCGGTGCTGCAGGCCGCCAGCTCAGGCGATCGCTCGCCGCGCATCCACGCCACAGGCGACATTGAGGCCCTGATGTTCTCCGGCGCGAGCCGCGCGCGCATGGCTTCCGGCGAACCGGAAGTGCTGTTGCCTCTCGCGGAGACGCGCCTGCGCGTTACGCGAGCCAAACATCGCTTCGGCCTCGACGAGGACGGGAAGCCCCGTTCGTCGCTGCGCGCGCTGACCTTCGCCGAGGCGCTCTTCGAGGCGTTGCTGCTGCGCTTTTATGAAGACCCGACGATGGTCGCCTGGGGCGAGGAGAACCGCGACTGGGGCGGCGCCTTCGGCGTGTATCGCGGCCTGACCGAATGTCTGCCGCACCACCGCCTGTTCAACAGTCCCATCTCCGAGGCCGCGATCGTGGGCACGGCGGTCGGCTATGCGCTCAGCGGCGGCCGCGTCGTGGCCGAGCTGATGTACTGCGACTTCATGGGCCGCGCCGGCGACGAAATCTTCAACCAGATGGCCAAGTGGCAGGCGATGTCCGCCGGCCTGCTGCAAATGCCGCTGGTGTTGCGCGTGTCGGTCGGCATGAAGTACGGCGCACAACATTCGCAGGACTGGTCCTCGCTGGTCGCGCACATTCCCGGCCTGCAGGTGATGTTCCCCGCCACGCCGCATGACGCGAAGGGCATGCTTTCCCTCGCCCTGCGCGGCACGGACCCGGTGGTCTTCTTCGAGAGCCAGCGCCTCTACACCATGACCGAGACCCTTGCCCCCGACGGCGTGCCGCTGGAGGAATACCAGATCCCCCTTGGCGAACCCGCCCTGCGGCGCGCGGGCGGCGACCTCACCATTCTCAGCGTGGGCGCGACGCTCTACCGCGCCCTCGAAGCGGCACTGCTGCTGCAGGAGCGTCACGACCTCGCGGCAGAGGTCATCGACGCCCGCTTCATCAACCCGCTCAACTACGAGCCCATCATCGAATCTGTGCGCAGGACGGGCCGCATCGTCCTCGTTTCCGACGCCTGCGAGCGCGGCTCCTTCCTGCATACCATGGCCAGCAACATCACCCAGCTGGCCTTCGATGACCTGGACGGGCCGGCCGTGGTGGTCGGCGCGCGCAACTGGATCACGCCGCCGGCGGAGCTGGAGGACCTGTTCTTCCCGCAGGTCGACTGGATCCTCGACACCATTCACGAGCGCCTGTTGCCCCTGCCCGGCCATCAGCCGCAGACCTGCCAGGCCGGCGGGGAACTCCTGCGCCGCAACCGTCTCGGCGTCTGAGACCCCGCTGATGTCCGCCCCCGGCACGGAAACGCCCCTCGAAGCCGACTTCATCGTGGTCGGCGCCGGCTCGGCCGGTTGCGCCCTGGCCGCGCGCCTGAGCGAAAGCGGTCGCTGGCGCGTACTGCTGCTGGAGGCCGGCGGCCCGGATGACCACGAGGACGTACACATCCCGGCGCGCTTCCCCAACCTGCTGCACAGCGCCATGGACTGGGACTATCTGACCCTGCCGCAGAAGGGCCTGCAGGGGCGGCGCCTCCCCGTCCCGCGCGGCAAGCTCATGGGCGGCAGCAGCTCCATCAACTCCATGGTCTACCAGCGCGGCAACCCGGCCACCTACGACCGCTGGGCGGCCCTCGGCAATGCCGGCTGGCGCTACACCGACCTGCTGCCCTTCTTCCGCAAGACACAGCACCAGCAGCGCGGCGCCTCTGCCCATCACGGCACGGGCGGCCCCGTGCACGTCTCCGACCTGCGCGACCCCAATCCGCTCAGCCTGGCCTTCGTCGCTGCCGCGCAGCAGGCGGGGCTGCGCCCCAACCCGGATTTCAACGACGGCGAGCAGGAAGGTTGCGGTCTGTTACAGGTGACCCAGCGGGAGGGCGCGCGCAGCAGCGCCGCGGCCTGCCTGCAGCCCGCCTTCGCCCGCCCCAACTTCCGCGCCATCCCCTTCGCTCACGTGACCACGCTGGAGTTTGCGGGCCGGCGCTGCAGCGGCCTGCGTTATGTGCATGAAGGCCGGCAGCAACACGCCTGCGCCGCGCTTCGAGGTCATCCTCTGCGGCGGCGCCATCAATTCGCCGCAATTGCTGCTCTGTTCCGGCGTCGGGCCGGCGCCACAACTCGCTGACCTGGGCATCCCCCTCGTCCACGACCTGCCCGGCGTCGGCCAACATCTCGTGGACCACGTGGAGATCCCGGTCGCCTGGCACTGCACGCAGCCGGTCAGCCTGGCCGCGAAGGACGACCCGCAGCAGGTCGCCCGTTACCGACGTGAGCGCATGGGCCTGTTGAGCTCGAGCAACGCCGAGGCCGGCGCCTTCCTGCGCCTGCATGAAAAGGCGGAGGCGCCGGAACTGCAGCTGCACTTCGCGCCCGGCTGGCCCGCCTGCGAAGACATGGAGCAGCCCGGGGGCCACGGCTTCACCATTCATCCCGCGCTGGTCGCCCCGCAGAGCGTGGGGCAGCTGCGCCTGCAGTCCGCCGATCCCTTCGCGCCGCCCCGGATCGACCCCGCCTGTCTGCAGGACGAGCGCGATCTGCCAGTGTTGCTGGCCGGCTTGCGCCTGGCGCGGCGCATCGCGTCCATGCCGGCCTTCGACGCCTGGCGTGGTGATGAATTCCTGCCCGGCCCGGCCCGACAGTCAGAGGACGAGCTGGTCGACTTCATCCACAAACAGGCCTCCACCGTCTATCACCCGGTAGGGACCTGCCGCATGGGCCAGGACGCGCTGGCGGTCGTCGACGAGCGGCTGCGCCTGCGTGGTATGGAGCGCCTGCGCGTGGCCGACGCCTCCATCATGCCCGAAATCATCAATGCCAACACCAATGCCGCCTGCATCATGATCGGCGAGAAGGCGGCCGCCCTGATCCTCGCGGACCACGCCTGAGCCGCAGCCGACCCCCCGGCTACGCCCCCGTCGTCCGCTTCCTTGCGCCTCGACGCTCCCGCTTGCTACACTCACGGCAGTCCACCCGCAGGAGACCTGCCTATCATGCCCACCGGCCCGCCCTGGCAACCGCCCGACGGCATGAACTCCCCGCGCTACAGCGGCCTGCGCAGCTTTATGCGCCTGCCGCACGTGACGCAACTGGAAGGAGTCGACTTCGCCGTGGCGGGCGTGCCCTTCGATACCGGCGCGACCTACCGCGTCGGCGCGCGCTTCGGCCCGGAGGCCATCCGCGCGGAATCGCTCCTGCTGCGGCCCTACCATCCGGACCAGGAAGTGGCGCTGTTCCCGACGCTTTCGGGCATCGACTATGGCGACCTGCCCACCGTGCCAGGCTATCTGCCGCAGTCGCACAAGGCCATCACTGCCGCCGCCGGGCCGCTTTTTAGCGCCGGGGTCACGCCGATCTTCCTCGGCGGCGACCATTCCGTCTCCCTGCCGCTGCTGCGCGCCGCCGCAGCCGCCCACGGCGGGCCGCTCGCGCTGCTGCACTTCGACTCGCACGGCGACGTCTGGAGTGGATATTACGGCGGGCTGGATACGCACGGCACGCCCTTTCGCCGCGCGCTGGAGGAAGACCTGATCGACGTCCACCACTCGATCCAGATCGGCCTGCGCGGCTCGGTCTATGACGAGCACGACATCCCCCTCTCGCGCGAACTGGGTTTTCAGGTGGTGACGGCGCGCGAGCTGCACCGCCGCGGCGTGGATGACGTGTTGCAGCAGGTGCAGGACCTGCTCCGTGGGCGGGCGAGTTACCTCAGTTTCGACATCGACTTTGTAGATCCGGCCTTCGCGCCCGGCACTGGCACGCCCGAGACCGGTGGCTTCAGCAGCGCGACCTGTCACGAGCTGCTGCGTGGGCTGCGCGGCCTCCACTTCGTCGCCTTCGACATGGTGGAAGTGCTGCCCTCCTACGATCCCGCCGGTATCACGGCGTTGCTGGCAGCCAATCTGGTCTACGAATTCATCGCCCTGCTGGCCCTGCAGCGCCGCGACGCGACGACCGGCCAGACCTGACGCGTTGTGTGAAACGCCGGCGGGCTTCAGCCCGCCCGCAGCGCGCGGATACGCGGCACGAGGCCGCTGTGGCGCTCGGCCACCTGGTTGTTGCGCAGCGCCATGCCGATGGCCGCGCGCGTGCCCGGCAACACCACCAGGCGTCGCGCCCGCGTGATGGCCGTGTAAAGCAGGTTGCGCTGCAGCATCATGTAATGCTGCGTCAGCAGCGGCATCACCACCGCCGGATACTCCGAGCCCTGGCTGCGGTGCGTGCTGATACACCAGGCGTGCAGCAGCTCCTCCGCCTCCGTCCATTCGTAGAACAGGAAGCGCCCGTCCATCACCAGCTCGAAGCCGCCGGCCGTTTCGTCGACAGCGTGGATGAAGCCGATGTCGCCGTTGAACACCTCTTTCTCGTAATTGTTGCGCGTCTGCATCACCTTGTCGCCGACGCGGAACCTGCGCGACCCGATCTGTTTGGCGGCCATGCGCGCGTCGCCGTTCAGGGCCTGTTGCAGCGCCTCGTTCAGACTGTTGATGCCGGCCGCGCCGCGATACATGGGCGCGATCACCTGGATGTCGCGCAGGGGGTCGAGGCCGTAGCGTCGCGGCAGCCGCGTCTTGACCAGGCCGACCACCTCCTCAACAATCTGCGCAGCCTCCGTTTCCAGAAAAAAGAAGTCGCCCGCAGGCCGGTTGTCGAGCAGCGGCATCTCGCCCTGGTTGATGCGATGCGCATTGCTGACGATGCCGCTGTCCGCGCCCTGGCGGAAGATGACCGACAGGCGCGTCACCTGCGCCAGTTCACAGGCAATGACGTCGCGCAGGACGTTGCCGGCGCCCACGCTGGGCAGCTGGTCGACGTCGCCCACCAGCAGCAAATGCGCCTCGGGCGGCAGGGCGCGCAACAGATAGTGAAAAAGCTGCAGGTCGATCATCGAGGCCTCGTCGACGATCAGGATGTCCAGCTTCAGCGGGTTGTCCTCGTCGTGATCGAATCCTCCGGCAGGACTGTAGCCCAGCAAGCGGTGGATGGTGCTGGCGCTGCGCCCGGTGGCCTCCGCCAGGCGCCGCGCCGCGCGCCCGGTCGGCGAGCAAAGCGCGACGCGGGCCCGCAGCGAGGTCAGCGCAGCGATGACCAGCTTCAGCGTGGTCGTCTTGCCGGTGCCGGGGCCGCCGGTGAGCACGCTGAGCTTGTGCGCACAGGCCGCCTCCACCGCCCCCTGTTGCTGTTGCGTCAGTTCCTCCGCGCTGTGCGCCGCCAGCGCGCTGCAGGAAGCGCGGCCAGTCCTGCGCGCGCGCCCTGGCGCCCAGCGGCGAGGATGTCTGCGCCAGGGCATAGAGGCGCCGGGCAGAGTCGCGTTCCGCGCGCTGCCAGCGCGGCAGGTAGATGGCCTCCTGCCCGTCCGCGCTGATGCCTGCATCACGGCGCAGCTCGTCCGCCTGCAACTCCTGCTCCAGCACCGCCTCCAGCGCCACGTCTTCCTCGAGGCCCAGCAGCCTGGCGGCCTGCTTCCAGCAGCTGCTCGCGCGGCGCGAAGACGTGGCCCTCCCTGGTCATCTCGCCCAGCGCAAAGCGCAGGCCGGCGCTCATCCGCCCGGGCGCGTCTGCCGGCCGGCCCATGTTGAGCGCGATCTCGTCCGCGCGCCGGAAGCCAATGCCGAAGACCTCGTCCGCCAGCGTCCAGGGGTTTTCCTGCACGGTGGGGATGGTCTCCATACCGAAGCGTTCGTGGATGCGCTGCGCCATGCGGCTGCTGACGCCGAAGTCCTGCAGGAAGATGAGGGCGTGGCGGCTGGCCTGCTGTTCCTGCCAGGCCGCTGCCAGGGCCCGCGCCAGCGGCGGTTTCAGCACCTCCGTCAGGCGCTCCGGCTCCTGCTCAAGGATGGTCAGCGTGTCGGCGCCGAAGTGCTCGACGATGCGCTCGGCGGTGCGCGGGCCGATACCCTTGACGAGGCCGCTGCTCAGGTAGCTGGTGATGCCGCGCTCGCCCACCGGCGGCAGCGGCGCGACGGTCTCCGCGCGGAACTGCGTCCCGTAGCGCGCATCCTCGATCCATTCGCCGTCAAAGGCCACCTCTTCGCCGGGGTTGAGCGTCGGCATGACGCCCACGACCGTCACGCGTCCCTCGCGGTTTAGCGCGCCTGGCAGCGTCTTGCCGCGCGCTTCCAGGCGCAGTACGCTGTAGCCGTTTTCCTGGTTGCGGAAGGTGACGCGCGCCACCCTGCCGCGCAGAGTCGTCATCTGTGGCGGCCTTCATCTGCCTGGGGATTGTCCCAGTATACCCGTGGGCCGTTATACTCGGGCGAGACAGGGAGGACGCGCATGCGACTGGCCGTACTGGGAGACATCCACGGCAACCTGACCGCCCTCGAAGCGGCCTGGGCGGACCTGCAGGGCCGCGGTGAGTTCGACGAGGTCTGGGTGCCTGGCGACCTGGCGGCCTTTGGCCCGCAGCCGGCGGCCTGCGTGCGCCGCGTCCTTGAGTTGCGAGCCGCGCTCGGCGAGGAGAAGCTGCGCGTCATCGGCGGCAACACGGATCGCTACCTCGTCCACGGGATGCGCCCCGCCTGGGCACCGGCTGCCGCGGACGAAGCTGCCCTGCGCGCGCTGGCCCCGTCCTGGGAGGCCCGCGACCAGGCGCTCAACTGGAGCGTGGCACAGCTGGGTTGGGAGGAATACGACTTTCTGCGCAGCATCCTCGGGCACGAGCTGCGCCTGCAGGCCCCTGGCTACGGCCCGATCATCGGCTATCACGCCATTCCCGGCGATGACGAATCCATGGCCCTGCGCCCCGATTCGCCCGCCGAGGAGGCGCTAGACGCTCTGCTGGACCGCGAGGGGCGCCTCGGCATCGGCGGCCACACCCATCTGCAGATGGATCGCGATCTGGGGCACTGGCGCGCCGTCAACGTCGGCAGCGTCGGCTGGTCCTTCGGCGCGCCCGGCATGGCCGAATGGGGCCTGTTCACCTTCGATGATGACGTCGCGACCGTCGAACTGCGCCGCGTCCCCTGGGACGTGTCCGCCGTGCTGGCCGATTTCGTGACCGTGGCTCACCCGGCGCCGGAGCCCTTCATCCGCCAGGGCCGCCTGCGCTGAGCAGCACCTTCACAACTGCACAAGCCGCCCTTCCGCCGCGCGCAGCAGCCGGTCATTGATGGTCGCGCCCAGGCCGGCCGGCGCCAGCGTGCGCGCGAGGATGACGTCCACCTTGCGCGCATCCAGCTCGCGCAGCGCCGCGAAGAGGCCGCGTCCCGTCGCCTCCAGGTCAGCGCCGGGCGACACCTGCTCGCAGCCAGCAAAGCCCGCCGCGCAGCCGAGCAGGCCCACGCGCCGCCCGGCCGCCTGCTGCCCGCGCGCGGCCGCCTGCATGGCCTCCAGCACGGCCGCCTCTGTGCCGCTGTAGAGCAGCAGCTGCGCACGCGGCGAGTAGTGGCGCAGATGCTGGCCCGGCGCGTCCGGCAGCGCGTCTGCGGCGTTCAGGTCCAGCATGGCGCCGCCGAATTGCAGCTCGGGCAGCTGCGCGCGCAATATCTCCAGCGTGATGGCGCCGGGCCGCAGCACCACGGGCGGCGTCGCAGTCAGGTCGAGCACGGTCGACTCGAGGCCAATGCGCGTCGGTCCGCCATCCAGCAGCAGGTCGACGCGCCCGTCCAGGTCGGCCAGCACATGCTGCGCGCTGGTGGCGCTGGGCCGCGTGAAGCGGTTGGCGCTGGGGGCCACCAGCGGCAGGCCCGCCGCCGCGATCAGGGCGCGGGCGACCGGGTGCGCTGGCAGGCGCAGCGCCACCGTGTCGCGCGCGGGCGCGATGACGTCTGGCAGCGCGGGGTGGCGTTTGAGCACCAGCGTGAGCGGGCCCGGCCAGAAGCTGCGCGCCAGGCGCAGCGCCAGCGGCGGCAGTTCGGCGACCAGCTCCGCCAGTTGCGCCCTGTCGGCGATGTGGACGATGAGCGGGTTGCTCTCCGGCCGTTCCTTGGCGCGGTAGATGCGGCGGATGGCGGCGGCGTCCAGCGCGCTGGCGCCGAGGCCGTAGACGGTCTCGGTGGGGAAGGCCACCAGGCCGCCCGCTTGCAGCACGCGCGCGGCGCGGGCGATGACATCGGCCTGGGGCTGCTCAGCGTTGACGCGCAGGACTTCGGTCTTCACCAATGAGCGATTTCCACAGACGGAATGTTGGCCAGAATACTAACAGAATGTAAACGAAGTTCTTGCGCCGGGCAGGGTATGCTTGCACTGCTGTGATGATGACAACATCATCAGGGCCGTACGTTCATCAATGTCGGAGATCCGCCCATGATGCGCTTTGAACGCTTCACGGAACGCGCGCAGGACGCCGCCGCCCGTGCCTACGAAATCCTGCAACGCTACGGCCACAACCAGGTCGATACCGAGCATATCCTGCTGGCCCTGCTGGAGCAGGAGGACGGCGCCATCCCGCAGCTGCTGGCGCAGCTCAACGTGGACAGCAGCGCCATCCGCACGCGCCTCGACGAGGTGCTGCGCGCCAGCCCCAAGGCCGCCATCTACGGCGGCGGCACCGGCCAGGTCTTCATCACACCGCGCGTCAAGCGCATCATCGACCTCGCCACCGAAGAGGCCAACCAGCTGCGCGACGAGTACATCTCCACCGAGCACATCTTCCTCGCCATCCTCAAGGAGCGCAATACCAGCGTCTCACAGGTGCTGGCCGGGCACAACATCACGCGCGAGCGCGTGACCGGCGCCATCCGCGAGCTGCGCGGTGGCCAGCGCGTGACCGACCCCCAGGCCGAGAGCCGCTGGCGCACGCTCGAAAAGTACAGCCGCGACCTGACGCGCCTGGCCGCCGAGGGCAAGCTCGACCCCGTCATCGGGCGCGACGCCGAGATCCTGCGCGTCGTCCAGATCCTCAGCCGCCGCACCAAGAACAACCCGGTGTTGATCGGCGAGGCCGGCGTGGGCAAGACCGCCATCGTCGAAGGCCTGGCGCAGCAAATCCACAGCGGCGATGTGCCGGAACTCCTGCTGGGGCGCAAGGTCGTCAGCCTGGATCTGGGCGCGATGCTGGCCGGCAGCCGCTTCCGCGGCGAATTCGAGGAGCGCCTCAAGACCTCGATCGAGGAAGTGCAACGCTCGCAGGGCGAGATCATCCTCTTCATCGACGAGCTGCACCAGGTGGTGGGCGCGGGCGCGGCCCAGGGCGCCCTCGACGCCGGCAACCTGATGAAGCCCGCCCTCGCGCGCGGCGAACTCAACGCCATCGGCGCCACCACCCTCGACGAATATCGCCAGTTCATCGAAAAGGACAGCGCGCTCGACCGGCGCTTCGCGCCCGTATTCGTCGAGGAGCCCGGCGTCGATGAAACCATCGAGATGCTGCGCGGCCTGCGCGACCGCTACGAGGCGCATCACAAGGTCAACATCGCCGACAACGCCGTCATCGCCGCTGCGCGCCTCTCGGACCGCTACGTCACCGACCGGCGCCTGCCCGACAAGGCCATCGACCTGCTGGACGAGGCGGCTGCCAAACTGCGCGTGGCGCTCTTTTCGCTGCCACAGGAATTGAAAGACGCGAAGGGCGAAATCGACCGCCTCGCCGTCGAGGAGGAGGCCGCCAGCCTGGCGCGCGATTACGAAAGCGCCGCGCAGTTCAAGGTGCGCCGCCTGCAGCTGGAAGAGGAATTCGGGCAGCAGCGGGAGCGCTGGCAGCAGGAAAACACGCTCGATGAAGTGGTCGAGGCCGAGGACATTGCCGAGGTCATCGCCCAGTGGACCGGCATCCCCGTGCAGCAGATGCTGGAGACCGAGAGTGAGAAGTTGCTGCGCATGGAAGACGCGCTGCACGAGCACATCATCGGCCAGGACGAGGCCGTCTCCGCCCTGGCGGACGCCATCCGCCGTTCCCGCAGCGGCCTCAAGGACCCGCGCCGGCCCATCGGCTCCTTCATCTTTCTCGGCGCCAGCGGCGTCGGCAAGACCGAGCTGGCACGTGCGCTGGCGGGCTTCCTCTTCGATGACGAGGAGGCGCTGGTGCGCATCGACATGAGCGAATATCGCGAGCAGCATACGGTCAGCCGCCTCTTTGGCGCGCCGCCCGGCTACGTCGGCTATGAGCAAGGCGGCCAGCTGACCGAAGCCCTGCGCCGCCGCCCCTACCGCGTCGTGCTCTTCGACGAGATCGAAAAGGCTCACCCCGACGTCTGGAACGCGCTGCTGCAAATCCTGGATGACGGACGCCTGACCGACGGCCAGGGGCGCGTGGTGGATTTCCGCAACGCCGTCATCATCATGACCAGCAACCTGGGGACGGACTTCGTGCGCCGGGGTGGCGCGCTCGGCTTTGTGCAACCCGCCGACGAGCTCGCCGCCGCCGACCACGACCGCATCGAGAAGGCCGTGCGCGATACCTTCCGCCCCGAGTTCCTGAACCGCATCGACGAAGTCATCATCTTCGCCACGCTGTCCACGGCCGATGTGGAGCAAATCGTCGACCTGCAGCTGCTGGGCGTGGCCGGGCGCCTGCAGGAGATGGGCATCGACGTGCAGCTAGGCGCGGCGGCGCGGCACTGGCTGGCGCGGCGCGGCTACGACCCGCAGTTCGGCGCCAGGCCGCTGCGGCGCGCGTTGCAACGCTTCGTCGAGAATCCGCTGAGCATCCGCCTGCTGCGCGGCGAGTTTGATCCGGGCGATCTGGTGCGCATCGATGAGCAGGATGGCGAACTGGTCTTCGAGCGCCAGGCCGGCGCCGGCGCCGACTGGCTGACCCTGCCGCAGCCTCGCGTCGACCAGGACCTGGAGCAGGATCAGGCCTGAGCGCTCACGCTACACACAACGCCCCCGATCCCGGCCGGGGGTAATTTGTGTCAGGGCTTCTCCCCTATAAGAACGGCAGCCCCCCACGTACCTACCTGCTCTGCTGACCCTGGTGGCACCAGGGCGTTCGGTACGTAACGAACTGCCCTTCGCTACCAACGTAGACAATGCCGGCCACAGGGTCAAGCGCAGGCTGCGCCCCCCGGCTCCCGAATTGCGTCGGCAGTACTTTTCATGTATAACCACGGCGCGTTCGCAGCGGCGGGGTGTGCAATTAACCGCCGGAAGTTCAGAAGAGGATATACCCATGGCTGAGAAATTTTACGACGTGAAGAACCGGGAGAGCGTCGAGATCGACGAGAGCGGCATCAAACGCACCAGCTACGAAGGCAAGAACGGCCAGGTGCGCTACGCCATCCGCGCGAAGACGTCGGACGGCCGCAACCTCACCAAATTCGTCAGCAAGGGCGACTGGGAAGGCAAGTTCGCCAGCCTGGCTACGGAATAGCGCCAGGCTCCATCATCGTCGGGACTGCGCCGACGGAGTAAGCTGCAGGTCGGCCTGTTCGGCCAGCGCGCTCCATTCCGTCAGCGCAGCTTCCAGCGCAGCATCCGCCTCGGCCCAGGTCACACCCAGTTCCGCCACACGCTCGCCCTGTCCGGCCTTGCTCGCCTGCTCTATCGCCTCCGTCAACCGGCCTTGCTGCTGCTCCAGTTCATGGATGCGCGCTTCCAGTTCGCGCGCACGGCGCTCTCGCTGCGCGCTGCCCGGGCGGGCGCGGTTGTTGCCGCGCGGCGCCGGGTCACGCGGGGCCGGCGTGGATTGAATGGCTGCTTCCGCCTGCTGCGCCCGGTTGTATTCCGCCCAGGTGCCGTCAAACAGGCGCATCGCGCCCGGCTGCGCGATCCAGAGTTGTGAGGCCAGCGCGTCGATCAGCCAGCGGTCGTGACTGACGAGCAGCACCGTCCCCGGGAATTGCTCCAGCACCTGCTGCAACACCTCCTGGCTGTCGATGTCGAGGTGATTGGTCGGCTCGTCCAGCAGCAGCAGGTTCGCGCCCATCAACGCCAGCAGGGCCAGCGCCAGTCGTCCGCGCTCGCCGCCGCTGAGCGTACTGACAGAGCGAAAGACATCGTCGCCGCTGAAGAGATACTGCCCCAGCAGGTCACGCGCCTCGCTGACCTTCATGGGGCGCCGCTCCACAATCTCTTCGAGGATTGTGAGTTCCTCGCGCAAGTTCTCGTGGGCCTGCGCGAAATAGCCTGGCTGCACCGCGGCGCCGAGGCGCACCGTGCCTGCCAGCGGCGCCAGTTGACCTGTGATGGTCTTGAGGAAGGCACTCTTGCCCACGCCGTTGGGGCCGATCAAAGCCGCCACCTCGCCGCGCCGTAGCATGATGTCCGGCACCTGCAGCAGCGGCAGCCCGTCGTCGGCATAGCCCAGCACGAGGCCGCGCGTCAGCAGCACCTCGTCACCGCTGCGCTGCGTAGTCCCCATGTCCATCCCCATGCGCCGCCGCCGGCCGCGCGGCCGCGCCCGCACAAGGCCGCGCTTTTGCAGGGTCGCCAGGCGCTTCTGGCGCCCCTTCGCCTGGGCGGTGAGGCGGCTGCCCATATGTTTGCGGATGAAGGCCTCATCCTTCGTGATACGCTCCTGCTGCGCCTCATATTCGAGCCGCAGGCGCTCGTGGCGCTCGTCGCGCTGCCGCACGTAATGGCTGTAGTTGCCGCGGTACACGCTCAGGCTGCCATGGTCCAGCTCCCAGATCTGCCGCGCGAAGTGGTCCATGAACCAACGGTCGTGGCTGACCACAAGAATCGCGCCGGGGAAGGAAGCCAGCCAGCCCTCCAGCCAGGTGACCGCCTCGATGTCGAGGTGGTTGGTCGGCTCGTCCAGCAGCAGTAGATCCGGCGCCTGCAACAGCAGACGCGCCAGCAGGGCGCGCGTCTTCTCGCCGCCGGACAGTTGCGTCAGGGGACGGGAGAAATCCGCTTCGGCGAAGCCCAGGCCCGTCAGCACCATGCGGATGCGCGCTTGCCGCGTGTAGCCGCCTGCGCGCTCGAAGCGTTCCTGCAGCGGTCCGTACTGCGCCAGCGCGGCCGCGCGCTGCGCCGGGTCCGCCATCGCCGCTTCCAGCTGCGTCAGACGCGCTTCCTGCCGTTCCAGTTCACGGAAGGCGCGGCGCGCCTCCTCGTGCAGACTGTGTGCGCCGGCCAGCTCGGGGCGTTGCGGCAGGAAGCCAATCCTCGTTCCGCCCGCGCGCCGCACATGGCCCGCTTCCGCTTGCTCCGCGCCGATGAGCAGGCGCAACAGCGATGTCTTGCCCGCGCCGTTGGGCCCTGCCAGCGCGATGCGGGCGTCGCGCGCGATGTCCACGCTGACCCCGGCGAAAATTTCATCAGCGCCGTAGGAACAGGCCAGCCCGGAGGCGCTCAACAGGGACATGAGATGCTGCAAATCCTCAACTGCACAGGGAGACAGGCTGCGCAGTATAGCATGGCGACCGGAGTGCATATCCCAATTTGTCGCAAGGGTTTCGCCACTTATCGCAGACAGCCTGTGCACAACCTGTCGATAACCTGCCAAAAAACTGTGTGTACCTGTGTATAAGTCCTGTTATCGTCTGTGCATTATGAAGCGCCTGTACACAGCCAGGGGCCTGGATATGCACAGTGTCGAAAACAGAAAGACTTGTGCACAAGGAATTGTACACAGCGGCGCCCGGCAGGGTCTGCGATACGCTGTGGATATCTTGGGATACCAGTAGCATGTCTTTGGATATGAGGTCAAAATCTGCGAAATACGCCCGACACGCCAGCGCTTGCAACTTCGCTTTCTACAGTTTCGACAGGCCCTGCTATTACGATTACCTTAAGAAGAAAGACCTGACTGGAAACAGCATTGTAGACAGCCTGTCGCCACTGGCGCGCACTCGCCAGGCGCGTTACAAAGCAGGTAGCTCCGCTCACTGTTCACAAGGAGGCACACTCATGAGCGTTTCTTTCACCTGGATAGGCCACGGCACCTTCGTGTTTCACTTTGACGGACACGAAACGCTGGTTGATCCCTTCATCACGGATAACCCTGCCACGGACGTAGATCCCGACAGTCTCAACCCTGAGTTCATCTTCATCACGCACGCGCATTTTGACCACGTCGGAGATATGGAGTCGATTGCAACGCGCACTGGTGCCACGGTGGTCGCGAACGTCGAGATCGCCAACTGGACAGCGGGGAAGGGGATGAACTCACATCCGCTCAACTCGGGTGGCGGCAGGGATTTCGGCTGTGTTCATGTCCGGCAGACCGTCGCCTTTCACAGCTCGTCCTTCCCGGATGGTAGCTATGGCGGCAACCCCAACGGCTTCATTTTCACCACCGTGGCCGGTGAGCGCATCTACTTCGCCGGCGACACGGCGCTCTTTTCCGACATGCAGCTGATTGGTGCCGCCGGGATCGACGTAGCCTTTCTGCCCATCGGCGACAACTTCACGATGGGGCCGGAAGATGCCGTGCAGGCCGTGCGCTTCATAAACCCGCGCCTGGTGGTGCCCATGCACTACAACACCTTCGAGCTCGTCGCCGTGGACGTGGACGCCTGGGCCGAATGCGTGCGCAGTGAAACCGACGCGGAGCCGCTCGTGCTGCAGCCGGGCGAGACGCACACGCTCTAACGACTGGCCAGCGCCTGTTCGTAGACCGCGAGGGTCTGCTGCGCGGTTCTGCGCCAGCTGAAGTGCGTGGCGCGCGCCAGACCGGCGTTGATCTGCGCCTGACGCAGCGGCTCCTGGTTGAGCAGGGCGATGATGGCGCCGGCCATGGCGCGCGCGTTCCCCGGCTCGACGAGGAAAGCGCCGTCGGCCACCAGCTCCGGCATGCAGGAGACCTCGTTGGCCACCACCGGCGTGCCGCAGGCCATGGCCTCCAGCACGGGCAGGCCGAAGCCTTCGTAGCGGCTGGGGAAGGCGAAGACCTGTGCCATGCGGTAGAGGGCCGGCTTGTCCTCCTCGGTGACCTCGCCCGGCCAGCAGATGTGTTCGCTGATATCCAGCTCCTGTGCATAGGCGCGCAGGTCCGGGAAGAGCGGCGCGCGCCATTCGGGTTCGCGCCCGGCGATGACCAGCGTGACGTCCGCGCCCTCGGCCCGCGCCACCCAGCTCCAGGCCAGCAGCAATTGCTTGAACTGCTTGCGCAGGTCGAAGCCGCCGATGGCGAAGACGTAGCGCTCCGGCAGCCCGTAGCGACTGCGCACGGCCGCGTCGCGCTCTGCGCCCATGCGTGGGTGACAAGTGTCATCCGGCGCCAGCCAGGTCACCGTGATCTTGTCGGCCGGGAGTTCCAGATGCTCCTCGACGTCAAGTTTTGAGGCCTGCGAGAGCGTGATCACCTGTGCCGAGCCGCGCGCCGAGGCGCCGACCAGCGCCGTGTAGAGCCGGGCCGGCAGGCTGCGCGCGTACTCCGGGATGACCAGCGCGACGACGTCGAGCACGGAGGTGACCAGCGGCGCCGGTGAGCGCAACGGCGCTCCGTGGTAGGGTACGTGGGCGATGTCGGCGCCGCTGGCAGCGACGGCGCACGGGAAGCTGTGTTGCTCAAAGATCAGCTTGCCCAGGCGGCCACTGCGGCCGCGCGTGCAAAAGGCCTGCACGCCCGCGGGCAGGTCGGGGCCGGCGTCAGCGCCGGGGGGCAGCACCAGGGTGAGTTGGGGCGGCGACGGCAGTTGCGTCAGCGCGCGTAGCAATTGGCGCAGATACTGGCCGCTGCCGCTGTGCGGCTGCTGCCAGAACCAGCCATTCAGGGCGACGTGCATACGCGTGTTCAGCTGCCCGCCCGGTCAGCGCAGGCGCGGTGATGCGCTGGCATGGGCGGCCTCCGCATGACTGTCGCGCCCGCATTGTACACGAAGCCGGCCTGGCCGTGCGGCGCGACTGCCACATCACTTTGCCCGCGTTCTGTGGTACAAAAAAGCAAGTTTGCAAGCAGCAACCAGGAGTGGCGACCATGGCTGAACCCCGCGCCTTTCAGGCGGAAATTCGACAACTGCTCGATATCCTCGTGCATTCGCTCTATACCGAGCGTGAAATCTTCCTGCGCGAGCTAATCTCCAACGCCTCGGACGCGCTCAACCGCGCGCAGTTCGAGCAGCTGACGCAGCACGACATGCTTGATGCCGACGCCGAACTGAAGATCCAGCTCCGGGCGGATGAAGTGGCCGGCACACTGACCCTCAGCGACAGCGGCATCGGCATGACGCGCGCGGACATGGAGCAGAACCTGGGCGTCATCGCCCACAGTGGCGCCAAAGCCTTCATCGCCGCGATGCAGGAAGACAACGCCGCGGCGCAGGACGTCATCGGCCAGTTCGGCGTGGGCTTCTACTCGGTCTTCATGGTCGCGCAGCACGTGCGCGTCCTGTCGCGTTCACACCTGGCGGAGGAGGGTGCCTGGGTCTGGGAATCCGCCGGCGACGAGACCTGGACGATCGAGCCGGGCGAGCGCGAGCAACGCGGCACGGACATCATCATCACGCTCAAGGAGGACGCGCAGGAGTTTCTGAAACCCTTCCGGCTGAAGGACATCATCCGCCGCCACTCGGACTACATCGCCTTCCCCATCTTCATTGATGACGAGAGCGAGCCGACCAACCGCCAGACTGCGCTCTGGCGCCAGAGCGCCGGCGAAATCAGCACAGAGCAATATAGTGAGTTCTACCGCACGCTGACGCTGGACTTCGGCGAACCGCGCCAGCAGCTGCACATCCGCGCCGACGTGCCGCTGCAGTTCTACGCGCTGCTCTACATCCCGCAGGACGACGGCCCCAACCCCTTCGGCATGCAGCGCGACCCGGGTCTCAAACTTTACGCGCGCAAGGTGCTCATCGAGGAAGCCACCACCGACCTGCTGCCGGAGTGGCTTGCTTTCGTCGTGGGCGTGGTCGACAGCGAGGACCTGCCGCTGAGCGTCAGCCGCGAGAGTGTGCAGGCCACGCGCGTCATGGCGCGCCTGAAACAGACCTTGACCCGGCGCCTGCTGGGCGAGCTGAAGCGCATGGCGGAGCAGGAAAGCGAACGCTACCTCGGCGTCTTCCAGAGCTTCGGTCGCTACCTCAAACAGGGCCTGGCGATCAGCGCGGAGGAACGCGAGGCGCTGGAGCCGCTGCTGCGCTTCAACAGCACGCTGGACGACGACGCAGAGGGCTGGCACAGCCTGCAAGAGTATGTGGCGCGCCTCGCGCAGGGGCAGGCGGACATCTACTACATCCTCGGTGAGGACATCCACAGCGCGCGCCGCAGCCCGCACCTGGACAGCTTCCGTCAGCGCGGCATAGAGGTGCTCTACTTCACCGACCCCGTCGACCCCTTCATGCTGATGGGACTGGAGTCCTTTGATGAGCATCGCCTGCGCAACGTCGACGAGGCCGATATCGACCTCGAGGGCCTCGGCGAACTGAAGGACGAGCCGGAAGAAGCGCAACGTGAATCCCTGGCCGATGACGACCTTGACTCGCTGCTGGAACGCTTCCGTACCGTGCTGGGCGAACGGGTGCAGGAGGTGCGCGTCAGCAGCGCCCTGGTGGACAGCCCCGCGCGCCTGGTCAGCGTGGAGGGCGCCCAGGAGCGCAACCTGTTCCGTATCAATCGCCTGCTGGACCGCGAATACGAGTTGCCGGTGCGCACGCTGGAGTTGAACCCGCGCCACGCGCTGCTGCACAATCTGGGCCACATGCTTGCCGCGCGGCCGCAGGACCCGGTGATCGATGCGGCCATCGAGCAACTCTTCGAGACGGCGCTGCTGCAGGACGGCCTGCACCCGGACCCGGCCTCCATGGCCGACCGGCTGCTGCTGCTGCTGGAGGCGGCCACCGGTGGCGCGCCAGCGGCGGTCCCCACGGCCGATGCTGACGTGGACGAACCGGCAACTGAAACGCCTGACGAGACGTTTGACGGCCCGGCTGAAGCGGGATAAGATAGTGAGGCACAATATCCCGCGGGAGCGCTCAGAGAGGGACTCATGTGCGTGAGTTGCGCGACGGCGGCGCTGCAGCAGGTCGCGAAGATCGGCGCCGGTGCCACGAACAATTCCACTGAAATAATAGGGGCGGTCTCGCTGGTGACACTGGCGGGCAGCGTGCTGTGGCTGCTGGACCCCAGGCGCGCCCTTCACAAGGTGAACGGCGTGAAACCCGGCGCCAGTCTGGTCAGCCGGGTGCGACACGTTTTGCAGGCCCTCTGGCAGCTGTTGCTGTTCGTCCTGCCCCTGCGGCGCCAGTAGCGCGCGAGCGGCGCCTGGCAAGCCCCTGAATTAAACCTGACAGGTCTGGAAACAATCTGCGTGGCAGCGCCAGCGTGCGCAGTCGCGCCCGCGCACCGGTTATTCGTAGATACTTCTCATCTGCCAGCAATCGAGCGAAAGCAGTTCCGTTTCCTGGCCCTGGGACAGCAGCGAGACGCCCTGACTGTCCTCGCGTCCCGGATAGACCCGGACCGCGACGCATTGCCGCTCGTTCACAAAGACCTCGACGACGCTGCGATCTACGAAGATGCGCAGGCGCACCGGCTCATCGTCTTCAATGAAGACCGGCGCCGACTCGGGTGGCCGCGACAGCGCATCGGGCAGCGTCGACGCGTGGGAGGTATCAATCGTTATGATGCTCTCGTAACGAACCGGATTTGAGAGCATCGTCGACATGGTCAGGTTGGAACGCGCGTCGTTGGCGAAGGGTTCCCGGTACTTGTAGCCGCGCTTGTTGAAGAAGCAGATCCGCGTGCATTCCTCCCGCTTCGCGGAACGCAGGACATCGACTTCGAACAGCGACGCGTGTTTCGGGTCCAGTGTGATCTGCAACTCGATCGCGTTGCCCCTGATGTCATCCAGCACGATCTCCCGGTTCGCCGGCAGGACAGTCCGGCCGACCTGCCGGTGCTCGTACCTCAGGGACTCGAGGTCTCCGGCAGGTTCGATATTCAGTTCATGGCTGTTGCGCAGCGTCAGGCGCCGCGGCAGCGTCAGAATCTGGTCCCAGTCACGCGCATACCGGGACGGGTCGCCTTCCGCCGCGTCGCCCGCGCTCCGGTCTCCGAAGAATCCGCTCAGGTAGTCGTTCATCCGGTACGTGGGGTTGCCCGGGTTCATGTTGAACAGCACGATGACGCCGCCTTTCCCGTCGGGCGCGGCCGTGGGCGCGTGGACGCCACCCGGGAACGCGGCGCCGAAATTGAACAGGCCGTGTGCATCGACGACGAACTTTTCACGTAGCGGGTCATGGTCGCCGAGCCAGTACTGGCCGCCGCTCATGTGGCTGAAGAACAGCAGGATGTGCCGATCGCCTATCGGCCAGAAATACGGGCAGGCGCCGTCATCCCCCAACACCGTGAACCTGTCGCCTTCGATGAAGGGGTGGAGGTACTCCCAGTCTTCCAGGTTCTGCGAGCGAAACAGGTATTCGGCCGCGACGTGTTTGCCCCCGGGTCTGCAGGGAATGATCCCCGCGGCCAGGGCGTAGTACGCGCCGTCACTGGACCAGATGCAGGGATCGAAAACCGCGTGGGGCAGTGGCGCAGCGCCCTCTTCACCGAAGGGGATCACGGGGTTGCCCGCCAGCTTCTCCCAGTTCAGCAGCAGGGGATCGCGCGCGACGGCGATCATGTTGCCGAGCTCGACGCCATGATAAAGGGCGATGACCCGGTCCTTTTCGACGAGCGTGGTGCCGGAATAACAGCGGTCCTCCGGCCCGGGACAGAGCGCATAGGGCAGTTCGCGCCAGTGGATCAGGTCCTCGCTGACCGCGTGTCCCCAGTGCTGGCGCGTGTCTTCCGGTGGACAGGCCTGATAGAAGAGGTGCCAGCGCCCCAGCCAGTAACACAGCCCGTTCGGATCGTTGAGCGTATTTTCCGAATTGACGTAGTGATAGAGCGGGCGCCAGGGGTCTGCCGCTTTCTCCTTGCGCGCGGCGTTCATCCGCAGCATCAGGGGGTTCGTCGCCAGTTGTCGTTCCTGCTCCTCCAGCGTGTCGGCGAAGCTGAACTGCGGGACCCGCGAGGGCGGGAATGCTTTCCTTGCCACGTTGCACACTCCTTAAACAGTCGTGCTTCACATTCGCCTGCACGATCAACCATTCTATCTGCTAACGCATTCAAACAAGCGGTGGCACGCTGTTGCCGCACTTGCAGCAGTGCAGGCGTCAGATTGACCTGATCCGCCAGAGCGTGGTACCCTCATGGCATCATGAACCCTGGCGTTAACCCGCCTCTTTGGCATCTCGGTGCCTGAGGGCATTCGCGGGGGTAGGTCAGGTTCGAAAGGGAAGGCCGGGCCGCATGCAGCCCGGCCTTTCCGCTTGATCCGCTTAGGCGCGGGCCTAGTGTGCCTGGCGATTTTCATTGAAGGGAGTGTTTATCGGGAAGACAAGACCTGAATCATTTGACAGGGTCTGTGGTTCGTGATAATCTGTATGCACTATGCTCCCTGGCATCCTTTCGCGGGAATCTCGTGAAAGCATGTCAGGTTTTTTTAAGCGAAAAATCAAGGTAAGGGGAGGCGGTGTGGAACAACTCGCGATTTTCATTGATGGAAGGTACCTGGACAAGGTAAAGGAGAATGCGTCCGGTCGGGATTTCAGAATGGACTTCACGAAATTCTCGCGGAAAGTACATGAACATGTAACGGGTCGGTCACCGACACCTGTAGAGTTGTTGAGAACCTACTACTATGACTGTCTTCCATACAAGAGCGACCCCCCAACACCGGAGGAAAACCAGAAGTTTGAAAACGCGCGTCGCTTTCACAGCGCGCTGGAACTTCAGCCGCGCACCATGGTCAGAAGGGGCAAATTGACTCGCAGGGATCAAGTCTGCCCGTCATGCAAAATCAGGCATCCCGGTTTTCAGCAAAAGGGTGTCGACCTTTTGCTCGGGGTTGATCTTGTAGTGGCAAGTGTGAAAGGCCACATTGCTCATGCGGCAATTGTCGCTGGCGACAGCGACTTTCTTCCAGCTGTGGAGATTGTGAAAGCCGAAGGGGTTGTTGTGTGGCTGTTTCACGAGAGAGCAAGTACATCGGAACTGGCGCTTGCTGCTGACGAACGGATCGAAATAAACCGCGAGTTTCTCAAGGATATGAGGCGCGCAGGCCGCAGCGCACGTTGACATTGAAACAGCACACTCCTCAGGCATGAACCCCGCAGCAGACACACCAAACGCCGGCGTCTTCTCCGCCTCCCGCGACGCAGCGACGCCAACGCTCACCCTCCCCGATGGCCTCCGATTCGACGCGCGGCTCAAAATGGACGGGCTGGACTTCCTCGCCCGCCTGCCGGACGAGGCCGTCCCGCTCGCCTTCCTCGACCCGCAGTACCGCGGCGTGCTCGACAAACTGGCCTATGGCAACGAGGGTGTCAAGCGGGGCCGCGCCCGCGCCGCCCTGCAGCAGATGGATGAGACGACCATCGCCGCCTTCATCCAGGCCATCGACCGCGTCCTCGCAGCGAGCGGACATCTCTTCCTCTGGCTGGACAAGTTTCACCTCTGCAGCGGCATCGCGCCCTGGCTGGCGGAGACGCGCCTGACTGTGGTGGATCTGATCACCTGGGACAAGGGGCGCATGGGCATGGGCTACCGTACCCGGCGCCAGAGCGAGTACCTGGTCGTGCTGCAGAAGGCGCCGCGTCGCGCCAAAGGCGTCTGGACGGCCCACGACATCCCCGACCTGTGGCGCGAGCGCGTCGAACGCGGCCGCCACGCGCACCGCAAGCCGGTCGACCTGCAAGGCAAACTGATCGCGGCGGTCAGCAACCCCGGCGACGTCGTGATCGACCCCGCGGCTGGCAGCTTCTCCGTGCTGGAGGCCTGTCAGCAGCAGGGGCGGCGCTTCCTCGGCTGCGATATCGAGGGCTAGTCTTCTGCGTCGTCGCCGCCCTCGGCGAATTCCTTGAAGCGCTGCATGGTCTTCATCGTCTGCTTGCGAAAGGCGCCGCGCATGAAGATCGGCATCAGACGCATGAAACCGCTGAAGCGGAACTCGCTGTCCATCACCCAGCGCGTCTGCTCGCCCTCGGCGAGGAACTGGTTACTGATCTCGTTCCAGACGCCCTTCGCCTCGTAGGTGGCGGAGAAGCTTTCCGGCAAGTCCCGCGCAATGATGGTCTCGATCATCTCGATCTTGCGCCCGCCCTCGTCGTAGAGCAGGCGGGACGTCGCGCCCGGCTGGCCCGCTTCGCCGCTGACGTGCTCGAAGCTCTGCAGGCCCGGCTGCCATTTCGTCAGGTTGTCGGCGTCATCGAATAGGGCGATGACTTCATCGCGCGGCAAGTTGAGCGTCAGCTCACAGCTGTACTTCATCGTTTTTCCTCCTTGATGCAGGGTTTCTGTGTTAGCGGGGCTGGCGCTCAGCCGCCCCAGGTTTCGCTGTGCACCACGTCGGCATAGCCGCGTCGTCCGGCGGCGCCCAGGCCAGGGCGCGGCTGCTGCGCGGCGGGGTAGCCGAAGGAGATGAGCAGGCGCGCCTGCCACTCCGCCGGGAAGCCGAGAATCTCGCGCAGGGCATCCGGCTCGTAAACGGTGCCGAGGCAGGAACCGACGCCCAGCGCCTGGCCCGCCAGCTGCATGTAGGCGGCGGCCTGACCGGTATCGAAGTAGTGCCAGATGGTGCGCTCGTTATCCTGCGGAATGACGATGACCACGCAGAGCGCCGACCCCGCCGCGTGGCCCAGATTGGAGCCCAGCGCGGCGATGGCCTCCAGGCGTGAGCGCTCCTGCACGGCGATGAAGTGCCAGGGCTGGCTGTTCTTGGAGCTTTGCGAGCGGCGGCCCGCGTCCAGAATGGCGCGCAGGTGATCCTCCGCCAGTGCCTCGTCGCGGAAATTGCGAATGGCCCGTTTGCTGCGAATGGCGTCGCTGACGTTCATGGAAACCTCATGACTCTCTGCCTGGTGCCTGATTGTACAGCATCTCGCCGGGGCTGCGCCTTTTTGCTACACTGAAGTCGTCGGGAACAGGGACAGACCATTGGACAGCATCGCAGAACCGGCCTACCGGGTCGCTTTTGTCCCTTCGCTGGACCGACGCCTGCCCCACTGGGCGCGGCGCTCCAATCCTGTCGTGCGCCGTCACCTCGGCATCCACTGGAAAATGCTGCCGCTCGAATCCGGCGTGCTGGCGCGCATCCTGCTCATCCAGGGGGCGCTGCTGGCGCTCTCGTTGCTGGTGCCGCTGCTGCTGCCGCTGATCTTCATGCTACTGCCGGTCGCGCTGGTGCTGTTGCCCGTCATCTTCGCGCTCTACGCGCGCCTGCTGCTGCGCATCGGCTTTTTCACCGTGCGCCTGGTCGTTGAGGAGCAGCGCGACAACACCATGACCCTGCTGCGCGCCACGCCCATGTCGCTGCGGCAGATCCTCTACAGCAAGGCGGCCGCCGGCGTGTGGCGCCAGGTCGAGGATCTGGGCCTGGTCATCATGTCCGCCTCCCTGCTCACCCTGCCGGTCATCGGCCTGCTCTACGCGCAGTACTGGGCCTTCGAGGAGAACACGCTCGTCTCGCGCCTGACCCTGATGCTGGGCCTGCTGTCCTCGCTCTTGCGCCTGATGCTGGAGCCGCTGATGATCGCGGCCCTCGCGCTCGCCACCGGCGCGCTGGTGCCCGTGCGCATCCACGCCAACGTCGCGCTAGGCGGCCTGTTCTTCTTCTACTTCCTGCTCATCAACATGCCGCGCCTGCTGGAACTGCCGCCGGCCTTGCGCATTGCGCTGGAATTCGCGCTGCCGCTCGCCCTGCCTGTGCTGATCTCCCTCGGCGCGCTGCAGCTGGCGCAGCGCCTGCTCACCCGGGACGGGGCGCCATGAGCGCAAACCGGCCCGTCGTCGAACTGCGCGGCCTCTGCCGTTCCTTCGGCGAGGGCGAGCGCCGCCGCCGCGTGCTCAACCAGGTCGAGCTTCAGGTAACCGCGGGCGAGTTTCTCGTCTTCCTCGGCAAAAGCGGCAGCGGCAAGAGTACGCTGCTCAACATGCTGAGCGGAATCGACCGGCCCGATGCCGGCAGCGTCCGCGTCAATGGCCGCGAACTCGGCGCCATGAGCGAGCGCGAACTCACGCGCTTCCGCCGTGACCACATCGGCATCGTCTTCCAGTTCTTCAATCTCATCCCCATCCTGACCGTGCTGGAGAACGTCATTCTGCCCGCCGAACTGGCCGGCGAAAGCGGGCCGGAGCTGCGCGCGCGTGGCCGGGAGCTGCTGGCGCGCACCGGGCTGGAGGCCCTGGCCGGCAATTATCCGGACTTGCTCAGCGCCGGCGAGCAGCAGCGCGTCGCCATCGCGCGCGCCCTCATCCGCGAGCCCGCGCTCGTGCTGGCCGACGAGCCCACCGGCAACCTTGATACGGACAGCGCCGCCCGCGTCATGTCGCTCCTGCTCTCATTGACGCGCGCGGCCGGCAAAACCCTGGTGATGGCCACCCATGACCGGGACTCCCTGCCGCTGGCCGACCGCGTCGGCCGCATTGAGGACGGCAATCTGGGCGTCGCGGCGGGCAGGCACCGGCGGCAGGCAACCAGCGCGCGTAACGGACACGCGGACAAGGGGGCAGCCTTATGAACGCGTCGGACCCGGCGGACATCCGCCAGTACCTGAGCGAGTTGCGTGATTACAACAAGGATCGGCGCCGCACTGCCGTCATGAAGCTGGGACTGGCCGGCGGCGACGAGGCCGTCAAGGCGCTCATCATGGCGCTGCAGAATCGCAACGAGGACCTCATCGTGCGCGGCCGCGCCGCGCTCATGCTGGGCCGGCTGGGGGATACGCGCGCCGTACAGCCGCTCATCAACGCGCTGGACGCGCCCGGCATGCAGACGCCGCTGCACGCCGCGCAGTCGCTGGGCCGGCTGGGCGACGACCGCGCCATCGAGCCGCTGCTGCTGATCGCCGGTTCCGCCGAAGGCAAGTTGCGCGCGGCGGCGCTGGAGGCCCTGCGCAGCCTCGGCTGTTTCGACGCGGCGCAGGCCGACCCGGAGGGTTGAGCCCGACAGCGCTCTTGCGCCGCGCCCGTTTCGCACAATACTCGACGCCGGAGCCCGCACCGTGGTGATTCTGCGCCTCGTGCGTCGCTCGCTGGCGCAGCGTTTTCTGCAGTCCACCCTCCTGCTGGTCGGCGTGGCCCTGGGCGTGGCCATGGTCATCGCCATCGATCTCGCCAACAGCGCCGCCAGCCAGGCCTTCTCGCTCAGCGCGCGCAGCGTCCGCGGCCGCGCCAGTCACAGCATCACGGGTGGCCCGGGCGGCCTGCCGACCGCGCTCTACACGCAGCTGCGCCGCGAAGCCGGCCTGCGCAAGGCGGCGCCGGTCATCAGCGAACAGGTGCGCGTGGATGGCCTCGGCGAGCGCTCGCTGCGCCTGCTGGGCGTCGACCCCTTCGCGGAGGCGCCCTTCCGTGATTACCTCTCGGACGGGCAGAAAGCCGACTATCAGGCCTTCGCGCGTCTCCTCGGCGAGCCCGGCCTGGTGCTACTCAGCCAGCCCATGGCCGCGCGTTTCGGCGTGGCGCCGGGCGACAGCCTGACCCTGCGCAGCGGCGACCGGCTCGCCACCATTCGGGTTGCCGGCCTGCTGCAACCCTCCAGCCGCGTCAGCGCCCAGGCGCTGGATGACCTGCTGCTGACCGACATTGCCACGGCCCAGGAGCTCCTCGGCCGGCCGGGCTACATCACCCGCATCGACCTGTTGCTGCCGGAGGATCAGGCGCTCGCGCCCTTGCGCGCGCTGCTGCCGCCCGGCGTTGCCCTGCGCGCGGCGCAGGAAGACGGCGACAGCCTGTCACAGATGTCCGACGCCTTCGAGATCAGCCTTGAATCGCTGAGCCTGATGGCGCTGGTGGTCGGCGTCTTCCTCATCTACAACACGGTGGTCTTCAGCGTGGTACAGCGGCGCCCGCTCATCGCCACGCTGCGCGCCCTGGGCGCCAGCCGCCGCCAGGTCTTCGCCTTCATCCTCGGCGAGGCGCTGTTCGCCGGGGCCGTGGGGACGCTGGCCGGCCTCGGCCTGGGGCTCATCTTCGGCCGCGTGACGGTCGCCCTCGTCACGCAGACCATCAGCGATCTCTACTTCACGGTGAATGTGCAGGGCCTGCCGGTGGCGCCGCAGACCCTGCTGCGAGGCGTCGTGGCGGGCCTGCTGGCCAGCGTCGGCGCGGCCTGCCTGCCGGCCCTTGAGGCCACGCGCACGCCGCCGGCGGGGGCCATGTTGCGTTCCGGCCTGGAGCAGCGCGCGCGCTGGTTGCTGCCCAGAGCCAGCGCGGCCGCCATCGCGCTGGCCGTCCTGGGCTACGCGCTGCTGCGCCTGCCCGGCGACAACATCCGCTTCGCCTTCATCGCGCTCACCGCCTTCATCATCGGCGGCGCGCTGCTTGCGCCGCTGGCGCTGAACCTGCTGCTGCGCGGCCTTACGCCGCTGACAGGACGGCTCTTCGGCGTGAGCGGACGCATGGCGCCGCGCGCCGTCCTGCGCTCGCTCAGCCGCAGCGCCGTGGCCGTGGCCGCGCTCACCGTCGCCGTCAGCGTCATCGTCGGCGTCGGCATGATGATTGGCAGCTTCCGCAGCGCTGTCGCCAACTGGCTGGACGTCACCCTCGGCGCGGACATCTACGTCTCGACGACCCTCTTCGCCGGCAACCGCTCCAGCGGCGATACCCAGGACATCGATCCTGCAATCCTCGACGAGCTGGGAGCCCTGCCGGGCGTCGCGCGCACGGCCTGGGTACGTTCGGTTGCCGTGGCGGCGCCGGACTATCCACAGCTGCCGCCGGTGAACCTGGACGTCGTCTCCGACGATGTCTCGCAGGGCAAGCGGCGCTACGCCTGGCTGCAGGTGCCGGACCCCTGGCAGGCCCTGGGCGCGGGCCAGTTGCTGGTCTCCGAGTCCTTCGCCTTCCGCCGCGGCATTGGCCCCGCCAGCGACCGCCTGACGCTGCTGACGGATCGCGGCCCACAGAGCTTTCCGGTCGCGGGAGTCCACTACGATTACTCCACGGACCAGGGCGCGGTGCTGATGGACGCCGCTGTCTACCGCTCGTACTACGACGACCCCTGGATCTCCTCGGCCGCCCTCTTCCTGGATGCGGGCGCCTCCCCGGAGGCCCTGCTCAATCGCCTGCGCGAGGAAACCCTGGTCGGCAAGAATCTGCTCGCCCGCGCCAACAGCGAGCTGCGCGCGGACGTCTTCGAACTCTTCGAGCGCACCTTCCTCATCACCGGCGCGCTGCAACTGCTGGCGACGGGGGTGGCCTTCATCGGCATCCTCAGCGCGCTGCTGGCGCTGCAGTTGGAACATACGCGCCAGTACGGCGTGCTGCGCGCCTGCGGCATGTCGCCCGCCCAGCTCTGGCGTTACACCCTGCTGCAGACCGGGCTGATGGGCGCGACGGCCGGCGCGCTGTCGCTGCCCGTCGGCATGCTGGTGGCGCTGGTGCTGGTCACGGTCGTCAACCTGCGCTCTTTCGGCTGGGCGCTGACGGTGACCATTCAGCCGGAAACCCTGGCGACGGCCCTTGCGGTGGCGCTGGGCGCGGCCCTGCTGGCGGGGATCTATCCGGCCTGGCGTCTGGGGCGCCTGGCCACGGCGCTGGCGCTGCGCAGCGAGTGAGCCCGGGCGACGGCGAAGACCTCGCGCTCGAAAAACCAGCGGAAGGGCGGCACGTCGAAGGCCAGGCGGCGCAGCAGCGCCAGCGGCAATGCCTCGTCGCGGTTCTGTGGCGGGCTGTCCAGCCACACCCGGCCGCGAAAGCCGGCCCGTCGCAGCGCCAGATGCATGCTCAGCAGGGACTGTTCGTTGACGTGCACGTGCTCGTTGGCGTCGACGAGGAACTGGCGCGGGTCCTGCGGATAGTGCGCGCCCTGGCCCATCAGGCGGCGAAGCAGGCGCACCAGGGGGTAGGCGTAGCGGTCGTACCAGATGTTGGGCGCGGTGTGGATGACCAGGCGGCCCTCCGGCTTCAGCACGCGCCGCACCTCCAGCAACGCCGCCTGCAGCTCCCAGGGATGCAGATGCTCCACCACGTCGAAGAGCAGGACGCGGTCGAAGCTGGCGCTGGCGAAGGGCAACTGCCTGGCGTTCGCCTGGCCCAGCGCAATGTGGCCCTGCAGCGGGTCAAGGGCCGTCACCACCCGGCGCGCCAGCTGCATGGCCACCGGCGCGTAATCCACGCCGCAGGCGAAGGCGCCCAGCTGCGCGCAGTGGCGCAGAATCTCGCCGCGGCCGCAGCCGACGTCCAGTACGCGCATGCCCGGCAGCACCTCGGCCAGCTCGAAGGCCGCCCGCAGCCGCCGCGACAGCTGCTCGCCCTCGCTGGCGTTGAATTCGTCAAAGCCTTCGCAGGCCGTGCGGAAGTATTCCTCGGTGTACAACCTGGCGGAGACGGGCGGCTCATGATCCATGCGTACGGTTACGGCTGTCGGGGGCGGACGGGAGGAGTATACAGGGAGGCGCGGGCCTCGCAAGCGCGCGGACGGCGCCCGCTCAGGCCTGCCAGAAGGATTCGGAGAGGTACTTGTGGGCGCTGTCCGGCAAAATCGTCACGATGACCGCCGGCTGGCCGAGGTCGGCCTGCTCCTGCGCCACCTGCAGCGCCGCGACCAAGGCCGCGGCCGCGCTGATGCCCACCAGCCAGCCTTCCTCGCGCGCCAGCCGCCGCGCCAGCGCATGCGCCGCCTCGGTGTTCACGCGCAGCGCACGGTCGGCCAGGGCCGCGTCGTAGATGCCGGGGCGGATGGCCGTGTCCATGTGCTTGAGGCCCTCCAGGCCGTGGAAGGGTGAATCCGGCTCCACCGAGACGAGCTGTACCCCCGGCGCATAATCGCGCAGCCGGCGCCCGACGCCGGTGAAGGTGCCGCTGGTGCCCAGGCCCGCCACCAGGTGGGTGACCGCGCCGTCGGTCTGCTGCCAGATCTCGGCGCCGGTCGTTTCGTAGTGCGCCGCCACGTTGGCCGGGTTGTTGTACTGGTCGGCATAAAACCAGCGGCCCGCCTCGCGCGCCATCAACTCGCGCACGGCCAGCAGGGCGCCGTCGCTGCCCTCAAGCGGGTCGGTGAGCACAAGCTCCGCGCCATGGACGCGCAGGATGGCGATGCGCTCCGGGCTGACGTTGGCGGGCAGGTAGAGGCGCACGCGATAGCCCAGGGCCGCGCCGATCATGGCGTAGGCGATGCCGGTGTTGCCGCTGGTGCTGTCGACCAGCGGGATCTCCGGCCTCAGCGCGCCGCTGGCGATCGCCTCGCGCATGATGTACCAGGCGGGGCGGTCCTTGACGCTGCCGCCCGGGTTGTACCACTCGGCCTTGGCCAGCAACTGCACTGAATCCGGCAGGCGCGCGCCGGGCAGACGCAGTCGCAGCAGCGGCGTCTGGCCGATCTGCTGCGCCAGGTTGCCGGCGCTGATGCGGGTCGCGCTCATGCTCAGGGTCATGCGCATCCTGTCTGTGCCAAACAAAAACAGACCGTCCACAAACAAAAAAAGGCGCAAACGTCTCGTTTCCGCGCGGGCGATGGGGTGGGTGGCCATCGCTCAGGGACGTTTGCTGCCTTTCAGTCGGCGGCGGTCTGCCGGAATGACTGTCGTCTGAAGCGGCGCTAACGACCCTGCTTCAGACAGACACAATGTGAGTACACGATTTTGAGCCTTCGTTACGGCTTTCTGATTCAGTGAGTATAATTCGGGGCAGGCGTGGAGTCAAGCGCGCCGGGGGCGGGGGGATGAACTACGAAGCGCTGTATGAGCGGTATCATGATTCGGTGCGCGATGCCCTGATCCGGCGGGCCTGCGCGCGCCGCACCATCACCTACAGCGAGTTGGCGCAGCGGGCCGGCCTCCCGCCGCAGCCCTACATTCTGAGCCGGCATCTCCCCGGCTTGCTGAACGATATCAACATGGCCGAACACGAGGAAGGCTGGCCCTTGCTCGGCGTGCTGGTGCTGCGCAAGGCGGATGGCCTGCCGGGCGTCGGCTTCTTTAAACTCGTGCGCACGATCGGCCGTCTGCCGCCGACCACGGGCAAGGTCGGCGAGCGGGCCTACTTCCGGAAAGAGCTGCAGCGCGTGCACTCGGCCTGGGCGGATTGAGAGAAAGGCGAAGCGGTGAAGTACGAAGAGTTTTGCGAGTTTCGTAGCAAATATTACGATTCAGTGCGCGAGGCGCTGATTCAGGTCGCGCGCGAACGACGCACAGTCGGTTACAAGGAATTGCTGGAGATGCCGGTAGTCGGTTTGCCGAAGGAACAGTTGAAGCCGCAGATGTGGATTAGGTATCTGAATTGGATGCTGGACGAAATCAATGTACAGGAAGTTAAAGCCGGGAAGCCACTATTGAGCGCTGTTGTAGTGAGCAAGAATTCCAGGCTGCCAGGTGATGGATTCTTTTTCAATCTCACGGCGCGACCTGGTCTGGTGCCGGCAGGAGCGACCGAAGAAGAGAAAAGGGCCGTCCACGAGGAAATACTGCAGTGCGTCTACGCCGCCTGCGCGGAGTAAAGAAGGGCAGCCAAGAGTAGAGGAGCGCAAACCATGACTGACAACACGACCTGGATTCTCATCGCAGCCATCAGCTACCTGCTGGGCTCCATCCCGACCGCCTGGATCATCGCGCGCCTGCACGGCGTCAACATCTTCTCGGTGGGCAGCGGCAACATGGGCGGCACCAACGTCGCCCGCGCCGTGGGGACGCGCGCCGGCCAGATCGTGGGCCTGCTGGACATGGCCAAGGGCATCGTCGCCATCCTGCTCGCGCGCGCCCTGGCGCCGGAGCAGATCCACGAGGCGACCGTGCTGGCCGCGCTCGCCTGCATGCTCGGCCACAACTGGTCGCTGTTCGTCCTGCTGCTGACCCGGCAACTGCGCGGTGGCAAGGGCGCCGCCGTCGTCTTCGGCTCGTTGCTGCTGATCGCGCCGCTGCAATTTCTCGTCTGCGCCCTTGTCGGCTTGCTCATCCTGCGGCAGACGCGCTACGTCTCGCTGGCGGTGCTGACCGGCCTCGGCCTGATGATGCTGTGGATTCTCCTGCTGGTCAATGCGGGCGAACTGGCGCCGGTCTACAACTGGTACGCTGTGCTGGTTGCGCTGCTCATTTTCCTGCGCTTCCTTGGTAACATACGACGTCTGCTGGCCGGCGCCGAGCGTCGCTACGGTGAGCCTGCCTGACACTTTTTACGAGCCTCAACACACAGGAGAATGCAATGATCGTCGTCGCAGGTGACATCTTCATCCACGAAGGCACGCGCGCGCAGGCCATCGCCGACATGATCGCGGTGGCGCATGGCACACAACAGGAAGCCGGCTGCATCCGTTACAATTTCTACGCCGACCTCGAGGACGAGCATCACTTCATCGTCTACGAGGAATGGGAGAGCCAGGAACACCTGAACGCGCACCTCTCCTCCGACAATCCACCCGCCCACATGGCCGCCTTCCGCAAGGCCAGCGAGGGCGTGCGCAAGTCCTCCAACGTCAAGTTCATGACCGCCAGCGTCAATTCGTGACAGGCATTGCTTGCGCTGTTCTGCGATTGCGTTATACTGGCCCTATCTGACAACATGGACAAGGAGGTGATCCTGTGAGTGATCAAGGTACGGTGGAGGCACGGCTCCGCTAGTGGTACTCACCTCTTGGGGTGAGTAGACACCGCAGAGCGGTGTCGGCCACCCGACCTTAGAAGACTGCGGCCCAGGCTAACCCCCTGGGCCGCACCTTTTAACGTTTAAGGCGCTGTTCAGAAGGGGTAGATGGCAATGCCCGCCGCCTCGGCCAGCACCACCAGCAGCGGCGCGATGACCAGCGCCGGCAGGAAGTTCGCCACCCGCAACGGCCGCAATTCCAGCAACACCAGCGCCAGGCCCAGCAGTATCAGGCCGCCGACCGCCGTCATCTCCGCGACCATGGCGGCGCTCATCACCTCGCCCAGGGTGCTGCCCAGCAGCGCCAGACCGCCCTGCAGCACCAGAATGGTGAGCACGCTGAAGAGCACGCCCGGCCCCATGCTGGCCGCGAAGGCCGCCGCCGTGATCAGGTCCAGCACGCTCTTGATGGCCAGTTGCTGAAAGCCGATGGTCAGCCCCATGCCGTCCTGCAGCGAGCCCACGAGAGTCAGCGGCCCCACGCAAAAGACGAGGCTGGCCGACAGGTAGCCGTTGATGAAGCGGGCGCGCGCCGCGCCGTCCGCGGCGTCGCCGAAGCGCGCCTGCATCGAGGCCGCGAAGCCCTGCAAGCGTCCGTCGATGTCCAGCAGCTCGCCGACGATGACGCCACTGACGATGCTCACCAGCGGAATGATGATGTTGCCGGTCTGGCCGGCGTTGCTGATGCCGACCGCGAAGGTCACCAGGCCGATGCCGCTCACCACCGCCTCGCGCAGGCGCGCGCTCAGGCGCTGGCCGAGGACCAGGCCGGCGAGCCCGCCACAGAGGACGGCGATGGCGTTGAGCAGGGTCCCGCCCAGGGTCACGTTCCCTTCGTGTCGGCCGCGAGAGCCGATTGTAGGCGTCGCCCCGCCCCGCGGCAACGGCGCGTCCGGGCTACAATGAACACAGGAGCGGGAGACGAGGATGTCGATGACCTTGCGCGCACTGGCGCTTTCATTGCTGCTGCTGCTGACAGCCGCGCCACTGACCGCCCAGCCACCGGACACCCTGGACGCCCTGGCCGCGGCGCAGGTGCCGGAACGCGACCGGGTTGCTATCGCGCAGCGCGTCTTCGGCCTGGACGCGCCGCCCGCTCCGCCGGCTGACGCGCCGCAGTGGCAGCCTGGCGACAGCCAGACTTTCATGGTCACCAACGGCGACGAGGATCGCGTCTTCCCGGTCGAGGCCAGTCTGCGCGCCAGCGGCGAGCACATCTGGCTGTGGGTCGAGCAGGGCGTCGACGTCGACGCGGCGCGCCTGCAGCAGCTGGCGCAGCTCTTCGACGAGCGGGTCTACGGCCCGCTGCGCGCGCTCTTCGGTAGCGAGAACCGCCCCGGCGTGGACGGCGACCCGCGCGTCTACGGCCTCTTCACTCACGGCCTGGGGTCAAGCGTGGCCGGCTACTTCTCCAGCGAGCACAGCTGGCCGGCGGAAGTGGTCGCCAGCAGCAACGAGCACGAAATGTTCCTCTTCAACCTCGACGTGCTGGGCACCGCCTTCGACGCGGGCAGCATCGCCGGCCTCGCCGCGCACGAGTTCCAGCACATGATCCAGGCGCATCTGGACCGCAACGAAAACGTCTGGCTCAACGAGGGCTTCTCCGGCTTTGCCGAGCTCTACACCGGGTTGAGCTTCGGCACCACGGGCGAGGCCCAGGCCTTTCTGGCGCGGCCGCAGACGCAGCTGAACACCTGGCCGGAAGCGGGGAACACCTTCCCGCACTACGGCGCCGGCCTGCTCTTCGTGACTTACCTCTACGACCGCTACGGCGAGCAAGCGCTGCGCCGCCTCGCACAGCATCCGGCGCCCGGCCTCGCCTCGCTCGACGCGCTGCTGGCTGACATGGGCGAGCCAAATGCGGACGCGTTCTTCGCGGACTGGGTGCTGGCGAATCTGTTGCAGGATGCGCAGCTGCTGGACGGCCGCTACGGCTACCGCAGCCTGCCGCAGCTCCGTTCCCCGACTCTGGCCGAAGTCGTCAGCGACTACCCCTTCACGCGCGCGGCCAGCCTGGCGCAATACGCGACGGACTATTTGCAGCTGGAAAATCTGCAGCATGCAGAGGCGCTGGAGCTCACGCTCGAGCTGCCGTCGCAGGCGCGCCTGGTGCCGACGGCGGCCGCCAGCGGCCGCCGTATGTGGTACAGCAATCGCCAGGACAACAGCGACACCACGCTCACGCGGCGCTTCGACCTGCGCGGGCTGACGCGCGCCACCTTGCACTTCAGCCTCTGGTTTCACAGCGAGCGGCTCTGGGATTACGGCCACGTGCTGCTCAGCGCGGACGGGGGCCGCAGCTGGCAGGTGCTTGAGAGCGCTGCGCAGACGCGCGCCAACCCGCATCACAACGCCCTCGGCCCCGGCTACACTGGCCGCAGCGAGGGCTGGCTGCGCGAGTCAATTGCGCTGGATGCCTGGGCCGGCCAGGAAATCCTGCTGCGTTTCGAGATGCTCACTGATGATGCCGTCAATCAACCCGGCATGCTAATCGACGACGTCAGCATCCCGGAGCTGGGCTACAGTAGCGACTTCGAGGCGGATGATGGCGGCTGGCAGGCGCGCGGCTGGGTCTGGAGCGACAACCTGGTGCCACAGCGTCTGTGGCTGCAGGCCCTGCAACAGGGCGCTGACGGCCCGCAACTCCAGCGTTGGCTGGTCGCGGGGCCGGGCGCATGGACGCTGCCCCTGCTGCCGGACGCGACGCAGGTAACCCTGGCGCTCTCGCCGATGGCCGCGTTGACGACCGAAGCGGCGCCGTATCAGTTGCGGCTGGCGCTGCGCGCTGCGGGCGGTTCCGGTCGCTAGAAGGGAATCTCGCCGACGTCGGACGGCGGCGGGGCGAAGTCGTCGTTGCGCTCGCCGCCGCCACCGCCACCGCCACGCTGACGCGGCGCCTGCTGTCCGCCGCCGCCATCGTCCTGGCGCCCACCGATAAAACGCACGTTTTGCGCGCGCATATCAAGGCTGGCCGCCGCTTCACCGGCGTTGTTGGTGTAGCCGCGCGCGCTGACGGTGCCGACCACCAGTACCTGACGCCCGCGGCTCAGGTACTGGTTGCAGGTCTCGGCCTGCGCGCCCCAGACCGAGACGCGATACCAGGTTGTCTTTTCACGGCGTTCGCCGCTCTGACGGTCGTTCCAGCTTTCGCTGACGGCCACGTTCAGATTGCAGACGGCCGTACCGCTCTGCAGGTAACGCAGTTCGGGGTCACGCCCCAGGTTGCCGACGATGATGGTTTGATGCCAGGACATGAGCGGTTCTCCTTTCGCAAATCACTGCCCAAGTATAGCGGGTTGACTGCACAAACGCAGCGCTCGCCTGCACCCTTTTTCGGGCTTTGCGTCATGCATCTTCAACGGGCTATGCGCGCCTTGCACGCAGCCGCGTCAGCAGCCACTGCAGGCCGCAGACCGCCGCGATGGCGAGGAAGGGGATCAGGATGCGGCTTTCGCGCCCGTTCAGCACGGCGACCTTGACGGCCAGTGTGCCCGCCGTGAAGTAGCCGGCGCCAGACGCATTAGCCTCTCCACAGGGATTATGAGTTCGGGATGCGCAGCTGCGTGACTTCCCAGGCATCCCCCTGCGCATTCTGCAGCGGCAGCCGCGCGCCGGTCTCGAAGTTGTAGAGGCCGAGCAGGACGCGATAGTCGCCGGGCGCGAGGTCGGGCGGCAGGGTCAGCGTGAAGCGCGGGCTGATGAGCGTTTCGTCGGCCCTGTCCCAGGTCAGGGTCAGACGTTCAGGTACCGCCGGGTTGCCATCGACCTGGGCGAAGGGGCTGGTCCCGTCAGCAGCGACCAGGTGCAGGAAGAACGAGTAATTCTCTGGCGGGCGCGTCGGGGCGTTCCAGTAGAAAGTGAAGGCCACCGGCTCGCCCGGGAGGGGGTCGGGGTTGTGCAGGTCGTAACCGACGAGGCGGATGTGTTCGCCAAAGCGGACGTCGGTTTCGTACTGCATGCGCCACAGGCGGTAGAGGGCCACCTCGATACTGCTGCGCCTGGGTGGCCCGGTGAAGTCACGCAGCGGCAGCAGTTGCGCCAGGAACGCGCGCCCCTCGTCGCTCTGCTGCAGGTGCTTGCGCTCTGTGACGGGCAGGGCCAGCCAGGTGATCTTGTGCGTCTCGATCCACTCCTGCAGCGGCCGCTCGAGGACGTCTTCGGTTTCCAGCCAGTCGAACCACTGGCGGTGGGGGATGCCGCTCCAGAAGGGGTTAAACCAGCGCTCGCTTTCGTGATAGACGAGGATGGTGCCCGGCTCGAGATTGGCGTCAACCCAGGGGCGCACGATGACGGGCCAGGGCTGGAGGCGGCGTTCTTGCTCGAGTTCCAGCGCGGGGCCTGACAAGAGGAGTATCAGGCCTGTGACCAGTAGTGCCCCGGCCCCGGCCCGCGCGCGTCTGCCCGGCACAGTGGCCACGAGCTGCGCCAGTGCGGCTGCCATCAGTACAAGAATTAGCGTGACGGCCGGGATGGCGTGGCGGAGCTTGAGGTCGACCTCTTCGGTATAGGGGCGAATCGCGCTGTCTGTCCACAGCGACAGCAACAGGGTAACGCACAGCAGCAGAAACACCGGCAGGTTGAGAAGCGACTGGCCTTGCGCGCGACCGCGCAGCCAGGCAAGCGGAGCCAGCACGGCGATGAGGAGAAGAGGCAGAAACTCCGGTCGCTTGAACGCTGGCGTGAGGTGAGGAGCGACCTGCGGCAGGAGAGCACCGGAGAAATTTGCCAGGGGCTCATTCAGGATCTGTGCCCCTGCGTACGCGAACGCCTGCCTGAGGTGCTCGACCATGCCTGGCAGATCCCACAGGCGTTCGCTCAGGGCCAGCGTGAAGACCTCATGGAAGCGCGGTGGCACCTGGGAGAGCAAAATGGTGGTAGCCAGAATCAGCAGCGCAGTGACAATACCGGCCAGAAATGCCATGCGTTGCCAGCCGGGCCGATAATGTGTGCGGGCCCGCTGGATCAGTACGACCACGCCGGGAAAGAAGGCGATTATCAGACGATACTCCAGCAGGAGGACGAGCGTGGCCACGCCCAGGCTGGCCAGCGCCAGCTGCCAGCGCCGCGCCGGCCCCAGCGCCTGAACGGCCAGCAAAACGCTCAGGATGAACAGGGGGTAGGCCAGCGACTCACCGAGGGCGTGCACGGGAAGCTCCAGCATGATATGTGAAATGGCCCAAAGGGCTGCTGCCAGCATGCCGGCCAGCGCGCCGCCACAGTGCCGCCCCAGCAATGCAGTCCAGTAGATACCGGCTATATTGAACAGCATGAAGAAACGGCGCAGGTCCAGGAGTGCATCTGTGGCATTGGGGCGGCCCTGCGCCTCGGCAAGACGCTGCGCCATTTCATGTAACCATAAGGTCAGGGGAGGATAGCCTTCGATATTCTTGTAGATTCCAGGAGGCAACAAACCGCGTAGCCCGAGGACCCCGCGCACGATACGGCCCTCATCACCATGGCCGTACCATGGGAGAAAGTAGTCGTACATCAGCACGCGCAATACAGCCCCGCCCAGCCCGATCAGGCCGATGATCAGCCAGAAGCGCCACTGCGCCGGCAGGGCGCCGGGTCTTCCCTCCAGGATACGCGCAAGTGACGAACGCATCAGCCTCTCCACAGGGATTATGAGTCCGGGATGCGCAGCTGCGTGACTTCCCAGGCATCCCCCTGCGCATTCTGCAGCGGCAGACGCGCGCCGGTCTCGAAGTTGTAGAGGCCGAGCAGGACGCGATAGTCGCCGGGCACGAGGTCGGGCGGCAGGGTCAGTGTGAAGCGCGGGCTGATGAGCGTTTCGTCGGCCCTGTTCCAGGTCTGCGTCAGACGTTCAGGCACGGCCGGGTTGCCATCGACCTGGGCGAAGGGGCTGGTCCCGTCGGCGGCGACCAGGTGCAGGAAGAACGAGTAATTCTCCGGCGGGCGCGTCGGGGCGTTCCAGTAGAAGGTGAAGGCCACCGGCTCGCCCGGGAGGGGGTCGGGGTCGTGCAGGTCGTAACCGACGAGGCGGATGTGTTCACCAAAGCGGACGTCGCTCTCGTGCTGCATGCGCCACAGGCGGTAGAGGCCTGTCTCGATACCGCTGCGCCTGGGCGGCCCGGTGAAGTCACGCAGCGGCAGCAGTTGCGCCAGGAACGCGCGCCCCTCGTCGCTCTGCTGCAGGCGCTTGCGCTCTGTGACGGGCAGGGCCAGCCAGGTGATCTTGTGCGTCTCGATCCACTCCTGCAGCGGCCGCTCAAGGACGTCTTCAGTTTCCAGCCAGTCAAACCACTGGCGGTGCGGGATGCCGCTCCAGAAGGGGTTAAACCAGCGCTCGCTTTCGTGATAGATGAGAATGGTGCCCGGCTCGAGATTGGCGTCGACCCAGGGGCGCACGATGACGGGCCAGGGCAGGATACGGCGTTCCCGCGCGAAGGCCATTTCGGGAACGATCAGGTGCACCATCAGGAGGGCAACCAGTCCGGTCGATACCAGAATACGGACAGAATGGTTCCGCAAGGCTGCCACAAGCTGCGCCAGACCCGCAGCCATCAGCACGAAAAGCAGGGTAACTGCCGGGATGGCGTGGCGCAACTTGAGGTCGACACCCTCGGAATAGGGGCGAATCGCGCTGTCAGCCCACAGGGTTAGCAGCAGGGCGATACCCGTCAGCAACAGCGCCGGCCCCCGCAGGGGTGAACGTCCCCGCGCGCGGGTGAGCAGCAAGGCGAGCAGCGCCATGACAAGGATGAGGAGCGGAAGCAGTGCCGCTTGTTTCCCTGCCTGTTCCAGGAACGGACTCAGCCCGGGAAGGAACGAATAAGAAGCCACCACCAGATGCACGTTCAGGATTTGGGACCCGGCGAGCCGGAGGGCTTGCAGAAGGTGTTCTGCCAGGCCGGGCAGATCCCACAGGTGTTCGCTCCAGGCCTTCGTCAAGACTTCACGGCGGTATGCCGGCAACCTGGAGAGAACCACAGCACTTGCCAGGACAGAGAGGGCGACTGCTGACCCGGTCCACAGCGCCACGCGCCGCCAGCCAGGTCGGTAGTGCGCCCAGGCGCGCAGGGCCAGCGCTGCCGCGCCTGGGACGAAAGCGATCACCAGGCGATATTCCAGCAAGAAACAGAGAGCGGCAACCGCCAGGCTTGCCAGGGCCCGCCGCCAGTTTGCTGCCCCCCCGAGAGCCTGAACGGCCAGCAACAGGCTCAGGATGAACAGGGGGTAGGCCAGCGACTCACCGAGGGCGTGCACGGGAAAATCAAGCATGATGTGCGTAAAGGCCCACAGGATCGCAGCCACGATGCCCGCCAGCGCACCGCCACAGTGCCGCCCCAGCAATGCAGTCCAGTAGATACCGGCTATATTGAACAGCATGACGAAGCGCCGCGCGCCCAGCAGCGCGTCAGTGGCGTGGGGCCGGCCCTGCGCCTCGGTCAGGCGCTGCGCCATTTCATGTAACCAGAGAGTCAGGGGAGGGTAGCCGGGAAGCGCCCTGTCAACATCGGCTGACAGCAAGCCCCGCATTATGAGGACAGCCCGCACGAGACGATCCTCATCATCTTTGCCGTACCAGGGAAGATAGTAATCATGCATCAGGACGCGCAGCACGGCCCCGCCCAGCGCGATCAGGCCGACGATCAGCCAGAAGCGCCACTGCGCCGGCAGGGCGCCGGGTCTTTCCTCCAGGATACGCGCAAGTGACGAACGCATTGGCCTCTCCACAGGAATTATGAGTCCGGGATACGCAGCTGCGTGACTTCCCAGGCGTCCCCCTGCGCATCCTGCAGCGGCAGCCGCGCGCCGGTCTCGAAGTTGTAGAGGCCGAGCAGGACGCGATAGTCGCCGGGCGCGAGGTCGGGCGGCAGGGTCAGCGTGAAGCGCGGACTGATGAGCGTTTCGTCGGCCCTGTTCCAGGTCAGGGTCAGACGTTCAGGCACGGCCGGGTTGCCATCGACCTGGGCGAAGGGGCTGGTCCCGTCAGCAGCGACCAGGTGCAGGAAGAACGAGTAATTCTCCGGCGGGCGCGTCGGGGCGTTCCAGTAGAAGGTGAAGGCCATGGGGTCGCCCGGGAGGGGGTGGGGGTCGTGCAGGTCGTAACCGACGAGGCGGATGTGTTCACCAAAGCGGACGTCGGTCTCGTGCTGCATGCGCCACAGGCGGTAGAGAAAGGTCTCGGACTTGCGACGGGCGGGCGGTGCTGTGAACTTACGCACCAGCAACATTTGCTTTAGCAATTCCTTACCTGTCAGGCTGCTTGTCAAGCGGGAATGTTCATTGTAAGGAATAAGCGCCCAGGTAATTTTGTGCGTCTCACGCAACTCCTTCAGCGGGTAATCACGAATGTCTTTGACCTTCCACCAATCGAACCAGACGCGATGCGGCATGCCGCCCACGAAGGGATCAAACCAGCGTTCGGTGTCTGCGTATACGAGGATAGTGGACGACGCGAGGTTTTCATCGACCCAGTTGCGCACGATGACGGGCCAGGGCAGGACGCGGTACTCATGCACCAGACGCAGGGCAGGCGGGAGGAGAATCAGCAGGGCATAGGCCAGCAGCGCGGTTCGCATGAGATTGCGCAGGCGCGGTTCCTGTACGCCGGACAGGAGATGATTCACGGTAGAGGCCAGCAAAAGGTAAAACATCAGGAGAGCTGGTAACAGGTGGCGTGACCATATTCGCTGAAGCGAATCCAGGCCATATGGACGGATGGTACTGACTGCCCAGGTGTACAGCATCATGGTGACAGCAACGATCACCATCGCGGGCGTGGACAGTGACGCGACGGCTGCAACAGGCCGCGAGCGCAGCCGGAGCAGAATCAACACAAGAATGAGCGGCAGCATAAAGGGGCTGACAAGCCCCAACGTTTTGCGACTGATCAACAAGAAGGCATCGAAGTCCCACAGATACGTACGGAGAATCTCCTGCGCAAGGCTCTGGAAGCGTTCGGGCAGGCGCGCCAGGATCAGGGTGACGGCGGCACCGGCAAGTGCCACGAAGGCGATGCTCCATGCCACAATGCTGCGCCAGCCCGGACGGTAGCGACGCCACACGCGCCACACCAGCACGGCGAACCCCGGAAAGACGGTGACCAGCAGACGGTAGTCACCCAGAAAGCACAGCACACCCAGGCCCATGCTGACAAGCGCCAGTTGCCAGTGACGGCCGGATTCAAGAACATGCACTGCCAGCAGGACACTGAGAACCAGCAGGGGGATGGCCAATGATTCGCCGATGGCGAAGACTGTCACATCAAGAACAGTGGTATCGAAGGCCCACAGCGTTGCGGCGATTACGCCCGCCAGCGCGCCACCGCAGCGCCGGCCCAGCATGGCGAACCAGACGGTGCCGACTACATTGAACACCAGCATGACGCGCCGCAGATCGAGGGCCGCATGCACGGCCAGCGGACGTCCCTGCGCCTCGGCCAGAGGCTGCGCCAGGTGATGCAGCCAAATTATCAGGGGTGGATAATCTGAATAGTTGTGGGTGGGCCCGACTGGCACGGGCACGCCGCGCGCCAGGCGTCCCATGAACCAGATACGCAGTTCGTCGATTTCCTCGAACCAGGGCAGACCGTAGTCATGTATGAGCACGCGCAGCACGGCCCCGCCCAGCGCGATCAGGCCGACGATCAGCCAGAAGCGGCGCTCCGGGCGTAGCAGCAGGGCGCTCGCCCATGGTTTTACGCGGCGGATGTTGTCAGCGCGCATCCAGGCTCCCTGCGCGCCAGCCGGGGGCGTCGACGATCTCGCCGTCGATGTAGGCCAGGTGCTCCTCGATGAGGGCGGGCGGCACCAGCGAACGGAAGAGGCGCATGCTGCCCAGCAACACCGCCAGATCATCCAGCTGGCCCACCACTGGAATCACGTCCGGGATCAGATCCAGCGGCGAGACGAGGTAAACTGCCGCCGCGACCGGGATCGCCTTCTGCCACAGGGGCACGCGCTCGTCCAGCAGCAGGCGCCGCATTAGCTTCAGCTCACGCACCTGCCTGCTGTCCTGCAGCTGCGGCAGCGACCGGGCCAGTTCCAGCGTCAGGCTGCCGATGCGTTGTTGCAGCGCCCCGTCACGCAGCAGGCGCCACAAGGCCTGCCGCAGACGCGCGTCACCCAGCCTGCGCACTTGTTGCAACAGCCGCAATCGTTCGCCTGCTCGCATGGTCCAGCCTCCACTCCCTGTCCAGTATACGCGCCAGGCGCGCTTCCGTCACAGGCGAGCATTCGTTCAGGATACGCTCATACAATCTCGCTATACTGTGCCCTGGAGGAGGGACTCCACTGGCAGAGCGAGGGTGAGCCATGGCCGGCGAACGAATTCTGGTGATTGAGGATGAAGTGGCGATCGCCCGCTTCATCGAGCGCGGGCTTATATTCGAAAACTATCGGCCGGTTGTGGCGCACGACGGCCACAGCGGGCTGGAGCTGGCGCGCGACGACCCGCCGGACCTGGTCATCCTGGACTGGATGCTGCCCGGCCTGGACGGGCTGGAAGTCTGCAAACGACTGCGCAACGCTGGCGAGGTGCCCGTGTTGATGTTGACCGCGCGCGACGATGTGCGCGACCGCGTGCAGGGCCTGGATGCCGGCGCGGACGACTACCTCGTCAAGCCCTTCTCCTTTCAGGAGTTGCTGGCCCGCATCCGCGCGCTCTTCCGGCGCAACGCGCCTGCCAGCCGTCCCGAAGTCCTGCGCTTTGCCGACCTCGCGCTGGATACCGGCACGCGCCGGGCGCAACGCGGCGAGCGCATGATCGACCTGACGGCCAAGGAGTACGAGCTGCTCGAACTCTTCCTGCGTAACCCGCGCCAGGTGCTGACACGCGACGTCATCTTCGACCGTGTGTGGGATTATGATTTTGGCGGCGCCAGCAACATCATCGAGGTCTACGTGCGCTACCTGCGGCAAAAGAGCGAGGCCGACGCCGAGCCGCGCCTCATCCACACCGTGCGCGGTGTCGGCTACGTGCTGCGGGAAGCGTAGCCCGCGTTGCCATGACCTTCCGCAAGCGACTTATCCTGTACTTCTCCGGCCTGCTGGCCATCTTAATCGTGGTCTTCTGCGTCCTCGTCTTCACGGTGCTGGACAACGCTCTGCTGCAAAACGTCGACCGCCTGCTGGAGGAGACGGCTACGCTGGTAATCAACAACAGCCGCGGGCTGTCCCTCTCGCAAGAGGGCAGCCGCCGCGTGATCGTGCTGCCACGCCTCGACATCTTCAGCTTTCCCGGCGTCGGCGTGCAGGTGTGGTCCGTCGACCGCGAGCCGCCGCAGTTGGAGGCCTCCTCCAACAACATCGCCGTCTTGGAGTTGCCGCTGGACGAGAGCGCGCTGGGTGTGGATACGCTGGTCTACGCCAACGTGACGCTGAATGGCCATGAAGTGCGCGTGCTGACCAGCCCGATGATCGCGGGCGGCGAGCTGCTGGCCAACGTGCAGCTGGTCATGTCGCTGCAGGCCGTGCATGACACGCGCGAGCACATGGTTCTCGTTATGGGACTGGGCGGCGGCCTGGTTGTGCTGGCCTCGATCGCCGGCGGCCTGTGGCTGGCGCAGCGCGCGCTGCGCCCCATCAGCCGCATCACGGCGGCGGCGGCCTCCATCGCGCGTACGGACGACCTCGATACGCGCCTGGCGTGGCGCGGCCCGCGCGACGACCTGGGGCGCCTCGTCTCGGTCTTCAACGACATGATGGCGCGCCTGCAGGGCCTCTTCAGCGTGCAGCAGCGTTTCGTCGCCGATGTCTCGCATGAGCTGCGCACCCCGCTGACCGCCATCCGTGGCAACCTCGACCTCATTCGCCGCTATGGCATGGACGAACAGTCGCTGGCGGCCATCGAGGGCGAGACCGGACGTATGGCGCGCATGGTCGATGATTTGCTGCTGCTGGCACGTGCGGACTATGGCGGCCTGGCGCTGGAGCTGGCGCCGCTCGACCTGGACACGATCCTGCTCGAGGCCAGCCGCGAGGCGCGCGTGCTCGCCGGGCAGCGCGAGCTGGACGTCGAACTGCGCCGCCTCGAGCCCCTGCGCGCCAGCGGCAACGCGGACCGCATCAAGCAGCTCCTGCTCAACCTGCTGGATAACGCGATCAAGTTTACCCCCGACGGCGGCCGCATCACGCTGGGCCTCTACCGCGACGGCCATGAGGCCGTGCTCGAGGTGGCGGACAGCGGCATCGGTATCGCGCCCGAGGACCGCCAGCGCATCTACGATCGCTTCTGGCAGGCGGATCCTTCGCGGCGGCGCGCGCAGCAGAGCGGCCAGGACGCCGGCCTCGGCCTCTCGATCGTGAAGTGGATCGTGGACGCGCACCACGGCAGCATCGACCTGGTCAGCGAACCGGGCGCTGGCACCACCTTCCGCGTGCGCCTCCCGCTGACGCAGGATGTGCCGGCGCTGCCGGAAGATAGCGTGCCGGGCCGCAGCGCGCGCCTGCGTCCGGGCTGGTTGCGGATGCGCCGCGGCGAGCAGGGCCCGCAGCAGCAGGCACGGGGTAGATCGTAACGGAAGCAAACAGGGAGAGCGCTATGGCACACATGCTTGTCGAGCAGCTGCGCTTCACGCGCAGCGATTGGCTGCGCGGTCTGAAGGACGTTGACGCGGAGGAAGCGCGCCGGCGCCATGGCCGTATCAACTCAATCAGCTGGATGATCGGCCATTTGGCCTGGCATGAACAACGTTACTGGTTTGAACGCGCGTCGGGTCAGTTGCCGCTGCCTCGCCTGCGCGATTTCGGCTACGGCGCACCGCCCTGTGAGCCACCACTGGACGAGGTGTGGGAGGCGTGGCACAGCATCACTGCCATGACCGATCCCTGGCTGGATACGCTCACAGTCGCGCAGATGTCGCAATATCTACCCGCTGATGCCGGGCAGGAGGAGAACATCGGCACGCGCCTGCTGCACATCAACTACCACTACTGGTATCACCTGGGCGAGGCGCTGGCGGTGCGTCAGCTGCTGGCCGGCGACTCGCAGCATCCGCTGCCGGAGTTCATCGGGCCCATCGACGAAACGCCCTGGCGATCGGATTGATGCGCTGACCTTCAGCCGACACAGGATGCTTTACACTTGATGGAGGGCGAGAACAAGCGCGAGGAAGCAGGGAAGAAGACATGGCACATATGCTTGTCGAACAGCTGCGCTTCACGCGCAGCGATTGGCTACGCGGTCTGAAGGACGTTGACGCGGAGGAAGCGCGCCGGCGCCACGGCCGTATCAACTCAATCAGCTGGATGATCGGCCATCTGGCCTGGCATGAGCAGTATTACTGGTTCCGCATGGCACAGCAGAAAACCCTGCTGCCGGAACTGGGAGCCTTCGGCAACGGCAAGCCTGCCAGCGAACCGCCGCTGGACGAGGTCTGGGCCGCCTGGCACCACATCACGGCGGCGACAGACCCCTTTCTTGATGCGCTCACACTTGCGCAACTGGATGAGTTCCCGGTCGGGGACGCAGACCGCCGCGAGAGCATCGGCACGCGCCTGCTGCGCATCAACTACCACTACTGGTATCACCTGGGCGAGGCGTTGGCGGTGCGTCAGCTGCTGGCCGGCGACTCGCCGCATCCGCTGCCGGAGTTCATCGGGCCCATCGACGAAACGCCCTGGCGCCCGGATTGATACGCTGACCTTCAGCCGACACAGCATGACAAAACAAGGTGTCCGGCAGCGGGTCGCTCCTGCCGCAGCCGGGCTGTGCGCGTAATTCACCGACCCGGGACGTATCAGTCCTGCTGAAGTCCTGCGGCCCTGGCGCTGTCTGAAAGAGAGTTGGCGCGTATGCCGGGCGGATGATTTACACTTGATGGAGGGCGGGAACAAGCGCGAGGAAACAGGGAGGAAGACATGGCACATGTGCTCGTTGAACAGTTACGCTTCACACGCAGTCACTGGCAGCGTGGCTTGACGGATGTTACTGCAGGGGAAGCCCTGCAGCGCCACGGGCGTATCAACCCAATCAGCTGGATGATTGGCCACCTGGCCAGCCACGAGCAGTACCTGTGGTTCCTGGAGGGTCAACAGCAGCCCGGCCCGGCGCCGCAGGTGCATGCTTGCGGCTACGGCCTGCCCGCCAGCGCGCCGCCGCTGGACGAGATGTGGGACGCCTGGCAGCGTATCACCCGGGAGTCCGACCCCTGGCTGGACTCACTGACGGCAGCGCAGATGGAAGCATACCTGCCCGGCGACGAGGAACAGGTGGAGAACATTGGCTCCAGCCTGCTGCACGTGATTTATCATTACTGGTATCACCTGGGCGAGGCCATGGCTGCCCGACAACTGCTGGCCGGTGACTCGCAGCACGCCCTCCCGGAGTTCCCCGGCCCCCTCTTCGGGGCTTTCTGGCGCGCGCCCGGCTGACGCGCTGACGCTCAGCCGGAAGCTTCGGGCGTCGCCGCGGCGGTCAACGTTGCCTCCGCCGTCAAGGTTGCCAGCACGGCGCCGAGTTCCGCGGTAGACGTTGCCAGGGCGGCGGCGGCGGCCGTCGCTATCTCGACCTCGCTGAGCGGGTTGAGCGTGGCAGTGGGCAGTGGCGTCGCGGTCGGCAGCGCTTCCCAGGGCGGCTCGTCGAGCAGGTCGAGCACGTCCTCCAGGGGCCGGCTGTTGACCAGTTGCACCAGCGAACCCTGCGCCAGGTCGGGCGCAGCGGCGAATGCTCCGGCCACGACGTCCAGCTGGCGCGTCATGACGTAATGACGCGTGCCCTGCGGGTTTTGCCTGCCGACGAAAATGACCTTGAGCGGGCCCTCGTCGCGCTCGACTTCGAGGGTGAAGGCTGGTTCGACCAGGCCGAAGGCGGCCAGGTCTTCAATCTCGAAGCTGCTGTTGATGGCCAGCTCCAGCAGCTTGTTGACGGCCAGCTGCGCCGCCGCCTGATCGACCCTGCGCAGGCCCTCGTCCGCCGGGCCGCTGACGGCCCAGTCCTCGCCCTCGCGCGTCAGCCGGATGAAGTCGCCGCTTTCGTTGTCCTGCAGTGCTACTCGGACCACGTCCGCTTCGGCTACATCAGGCAGCAGGAGGCCGCCGTCTTCATTGACGACCGGAGTGACGACGGCCGCTTCCTGCGCCTCGTCGCGGCTGAGCAACAACACAGCGGCGATGACCAGTACGCTGACCAGCAGCAGCAGCAGGGTGCTCCGGTTGAGACGCATGGGTCTACTTCCCTCCCTGTTGCGCGCTTTCGCGGTTGTTCAGCCAGACCAGCGCCCCGAGCGCCAGCACGCCGAAGGGCAGGAGCAGGGAAGTGATGACGTTGATCAGGGCGACGCTCTGCGCATCGGCGAAGATGGGCGCGTCCTGCGCCCGCGCGGCGCTCTGGATGTTAACCTGCGAGAACCAGTCCTCGAAATCCGTGGCCCAGAAGATGCTGCCCGTGGCCACGTCGAAGTTGGCCACGCCGTTGATGTTGTTGAAGGCGTTGGCGAGTAGCGAGGTGCTGCCAAACAGCACCACCCGCGCGCCGGTCGCGCTGTTCTCGGCGGCGGCGGCCAACACCAGCGGCCCGCTCAGACCCTCCGCGTCAGGCTCCAGCGCGCCCGCCATGATGGCGCTGAAATCTGTCTTGCTGTAGGAATCCGGCGAGGAAGAGGCCAGCGCCGTCACGCTGACCGCGTCCGGCAAGTTCTCAGCGATCTCGATGCTGTGCGGCGCCTCGAAGATCAGCGCGAAGCGCCTCGCGTAAGGCTGCGTGATGCTGTGGCCGGAGTCGAGTTCCGTGCTGACCGGATAGAGCGGTGACTGGAACGCCTGGTTCTGGTCGAGCACCATGTCGTTGCGGAAGCGCAGGCCGAAGTGGTTGTAGAGCCAGTCGCCGAGCGCCTCATCCGCGGCGAGCGGGATGCTGCCGCTTTCGAGGCCGGGTGCGGCCAGCAGGATCAGCTTGCCGCCGCCGTCGAGGTAGTCGGTCAGCACCGACAGCTCGGCTGCGGCTAGCGCCTGGCTGCCCCCGGCAATGATCATGATTTCACCATCGATGGCGGGGTCGTTCAGGCGCAGCGTGCTGCCCGGCGCGGTGAAATCCAGCAGCGGCACCTCGCGGTTGGTCCAGTCCAGCTGCTGCTCCAGGGCGATGCTGAGCGTGGAGAGGCCCTCCGGGCCGGAGGCGTTCATGCCCCGGCCATCCTCTACCTCGATAAACCAGGTGCGGAAGTCCCCGGCGACGGCGTTTCTGAGGATGGCGTTGGTGAGCGTGTCCTGGCTGAAAAAGCGCAGCAGCTCGCCTTCTTCTGTGTCCGGCTCACCGGCCTCGTTGAGGCGCGTGACGTAGAGCTGGTTGGGGTTGGTGGCCCCCAGTTGCTCGGCGCGCAGGGGGTTGCGGTCGAGGTCGACGAATTCGTTGCGCACCTTGCCCTGGCTGACGGCCTCGTATTCCGCCATCAGCAGTTCGATCTGGTCGCGGAAGCCGGCCTGCGAGGCGCTGATGAAGGTGGTCACCTGTACCTGTGGCAGCGTGGGGTCATTGCCGATGGCCTCGATGGCGGCGCGGCCCTCGGCCGAGAGCGCGAACTCGCTGCCCTCGCCCAGGGTGACGCTGATGTTCGCCTGGCGGATGAGCGTGTAGAGCGCGACGAGGGCGGCCAGCATGACGAAGGTGACCAGCACGCTGGTGCCGCCGAAGCGCAGCGTGCGCCCGGTGAGCACGGCGCGGGCCTGCTGCGGCGCGGTGAGGGCCCAGCCGGCCAGGGCGAGCAGCGCGATGCCCAGCGCCCCCCAGGCGACCACGGCGTCAGCGCCCATGGCGAAGGCGACGAGTGCCACCAACGCGCCGGCAAGGGCCAGGCCCAGCAGGCTGCGCGGCGGCAGAAAGGGCTGATCGTCAGGATGCAAGTCTTGCATACTCAGGCTCTCCAGCGACGCGTTTCGATCAGGCGGGTGGTGATGAAGAGGGCGCCGATAATCACGAAGACGAAGTAGGCGATGTCCTCGGCGCGTACCACGCCCTGCGCCAGGGTGACGGAAAAGTGGGCCTGCAGGCCCAGCTCCCGCACGAAGTCGGCTGCGATGCTGGAGCTGCCCTGGCCGGCGATCCAGATGGCGGCGATCTCCGCCAGATACAGCACGAGGATCGTCGCCGAGCCGAGAAAGGCCGCGACGATCTGGTCCTCGGTCACGGCCGACCAGATCATGGTGATGGCCAGCACGGCCCCGCCGTAGAGCCAGGCGCCGCCGTAGGCGCCGAGGGCCACGCCCGCGTCCGGCGCGCCGACGAAGGTCTGCAGGATGTAGAAGACGAGCGAGAGCAGCAGCAGCGCAGTGTAGTAGGCCCAGGCGGCGAGGAACTTGCCGATGATGAAGCTGCTCTCGTGCAGCGGCAGCGTCATCAGCACCTCCAGCGTGCCCTCGCGGCTTTCCTCGGCCAGCAGACGCATGGTCAGCAGGGGCGCGATGAGGAACATGAGGAAGGTCAGCAGGTTGGGCGCGAAGCCGGCGTCGGCGGGGATGCCGTTGCCGAAGGAGAGCGAGGCGTTTGCCTGGGCGATGAAGCCGTTGAAGAGTACGCCCAGGAAGAGCAGCAGCGCGAAGGCGATGGCATAGGCCACCGGCGAGCGGAAATAGAGCGCCAGTTCGCGCCGGAACACGGCCAGGGTGCTATGCATGGCTCACCTCGTCTTCCTCCGGTGTTGCATCCGCTGCCACTTCCATCTGCTCCTCCGCTACGTCCATCGCGGGCGCCTGGCTGCCGGCGACCTCGAGGAAGATATCTTCCAGCGTGACGGCCACCGAACGCAGCTCGTTGAGCGCCCAGCCGCGCTCCATGATCGCCCTGGCAATGGCCGGGCGCGGGTCCTGCGCCGGGTCGGCCGGGGTGGCGGTGATGCCGTCCGCGCTGATGCTGGCATGGGCGACCTCGGGCAGGGCGCTGACGAGCGCCAGAACCTCGTCCAGCGGCGCGTCAGCGCGCACGATCACCGGGCGCCCGCTCTCCAGCTCGCTGCGCAGCGCCTGGGGCGAGCCCTCGGCCATGATTTCGCCGCGGTCGATGATGATCACCTGGTCGCAGATCTGCTCGGCCTCGGAGAGGATGTGCGTGCTGAAGAGCACGGTGTGGTCGCGCCCCAGTACGCGCACCAGGTCGCGCAACTCCAGCACCTGGAAGGGGTCGAGGCCGATGGTGGGCTCGTCGAGGATGAGCACCTCGGGATCGTGAATGAGCGCCTGGGCGACGCCCACGCGCTGGCGCATGCCCTTGGAGAGCGTGCGGATGCGGCTGTCGGCGCGGTCCAGCAGGTCGACGCGGCCCAGCACCTCGCGCGCGCGGCGCTCGCCATCGCGCAGGCCGCGCACCGCGGCGATGAACTTCAGGTAGCCGAGCGCCGTCATGTCGCGGTAGAGTGGGACGTTCTCCGGCAGATAGCCGACGCGCCGGCGCACCTCCATGCTGTCCGTGAAGACATCGTGGCCGGCGACGATGGCGCGGCCGGAAGTGGGCGGCATGAAGCCGGTGAGGATGCGCATGGTGGTGGTTTTGCCGGCGCCGTTTGGGCCCAGGAACCCGGTCACCTGGCCTGGCCGGGCCTGGAAGGAAATTTCCCGGATGGCGCTCACCTCGCCATAGCGCTTGCTCAGGTTTTCAACTTCGATCATGGATTCGTTTTCCTTCGCCGCGCTCTGCAGCGGGTTGCGGGCGGCCAGTATAGCAATGGCCAGGCGGCCTGTGCAGGCGAAAAACAAGGAATCGCATTAAAAATGTCCGGATGACCGGATTTTGGCCAGGTTATATCCGGGCGCTGCGCCAAAAAGGGCGGCGGCCACTCGCAGTGACCGCCGCCCGGATTGTTTCCGCTTACGCTGCCTTCATCAGCCAAAGAGCGTTATGGGCGCCACTTCCATGCGCGGAGCATTAAGATAGCGCGCGTTGACCCAGCCGATGGAGCCCTCGCCGTCATAGTCGATGTCGACCTCCAGCCAGGTGCCCGCCGCGTTGCGCCCCAGCACGGAGACGACGTGGCCGCGCGGGATCTGCGTCAGGACTTCGCCCGCGGGATAGATGGGTTTGGCGCGCACGTTCAGCCTGCCCGTGTCCACGCGCGCGAAAAGGGCGTCCTCTGCGGCGAAGGCATCCAGGCTGAGCGGCGCGAGTTCCAGCCTGGGCGAATCGATGTAGCGCGCGTTGACCCAGCCGGTCGTGCCGTCGATGTCCAGCTGCGCCCAGCTCGAATCAAAGTTGCGGCCCAGCACGGGCCAGATCTCCCCGCGCCGGATTTTCGTCACCACCTCGCCACCGAGGAAGTTCGGAATGTGGCGCGCGTTGAGCCTGCCGGTACTCACCTGGGCGTTAACGGGCAGTTCCTCCGGGGACAGCTCAACTTCCGGCGCCCCCTCCAGCTCGGGCGCCAGCAGGTAGCGCGCGTTGACCCAGCCGCTCGTGCCATCGACGTCCAGCTGCGCCCAGCTCGCATCTTCGTTACGCCCGACGACGGACCAGATAGTGTTGTTGTGCACCTTCGTCAGCACAAGGCCGAACTGGTGGTGCGGGAAATCGCGCACGTTGAGCCGGCCCGTCTGCACACGGGCGTTGATGATGCCCGCCGCCGAGGCGTTCACGCTGAAGGGCGCGTCATCCAGGCCGGGCGCATTAACGTAGCGCGCATTCACCCAGCCGCTCTCGCCGTCAATGTCAAGCCGGGCCCAGGTGCCTTCGAGATTGCGACCTATGACGGGGTAGGTTTCGCCCCGGGTGACAGTCGTCAGGACGCGCCCGAGCAGGAAGTTGGGCGTGTCGCGCACGTTCAAACTGCCGGTTGCTACTACCGCTGTGCTCTCCTCCTGGGCAGCCAGCGGCCCCGTTGCCAGGACAACCAGCAGCAACGCAACAGGTAATGCGAGCCAGAATGAACGTTTCATATAATTCCCCCCTCCGCTCACCTTGCCGGGCGGGCAGTATACTCACATTTCCATTTCGCAACAGGTAACGGACTTAACGGCCTTAATGGTATTAACCGGTCACGGGCTACCCGGACAGTCCGGGCGTTACCTCGACCCATGCGCTGCTTACCCAGCCGATTGTTCCTTCAGCGTCGATCTGCACCCAGTTGCTGTCCGCGCTAAGGCCGAAGACGGAGTGGATGCTGCCACCCACGACAATCTGTACCACCCTGGCGCCCCGGGCCGGTTGGCTGCGAACGTTGACGTAGTTGCCCAGCACCGTGGCCGTGCTGGCGGTCTGTGGCGCTGGCACGGCTGCCTGCTGTGGCGCTGACTCCTGCCCGGTCGGCGCTTGCGCAGCGGGCAGGGTATCATCGTCGCCGGAATCATCCTCATCCTCCGTCTCGCCCTCAATCGCTTCTTCAACGGGCGTCTCCCGGCTGTCGTCGATCACGGGGACGTCTTCCAGGTTGGGCAGGACGTTGATCCAGGCGCCGCTGACCCAGCCGGCGATACCATCGACATTGAGTTGCGCCCAGCTGCCGTCGGCGTTGCGGCCAATGACTGCGTACACGCCGCCTTCGGTGACGACGTGCAGGATGCGCGCCTCAAGTGAGGAGCCGGCGCGCACGTTCAGGTAATCCGCAGTGATGATGGCGTTGGAGAGCACGGCGTCGCGATTGAGGAAGGGAACCGTCTCAAGGCCGGGCTGTACGTCCAGCCAGTTGCTGTGCGCCCAACCGTTGGTGCCGTCAACGTGTAGCCAAAGCCACTGCTCGTCGAGGGTGCGCCCCAGCACGGGGTAGCGTTCGTCCTTGTTGATTATCAACAGCCGCCGGCCTTCGTCCGCGTCCGGCAAATCACGCACGTTGAGCGTGGCCGCGGTCACGATGGCCGTGACGCTGGTGACCGGGGCGGGGCTGCCATCCGTGATCGGCACGTTGACGAGGTTCTCCGCTTCGACGTAGCTCGCGTTCACCCAGGCGTTCACGTCGCCAAAGGCCAGCTCCAGCCAGGTGCCGAGGCCGTTACGACCGACCACCGGCAGCACCTGGTTCATGCTGACGATCTCGACGACGTCGCCATGCACGCCAGACTGGTTACGCATGTTCAGGAAACGCGCCATGATGCGCGCGCGCGGTGCATCCGGCGGTGGCGGCGGCAGGAGCGGGTCCATGTTGAAGATGATGTTGGCCCGGCCTTCCTGCTCAAGATATTCCACGACCACCCTGTGGCTGCCGGCCGTCAGGGGCAACTCCAGCTGAAAGAGATCGCCGTCGGTCGGTCGCCACTCATCGATGACCACTTCGCCATCCACCAGCACGCGCACCCCGTCATCGGCCTGCGCACTCAGCTGGTACGTGCCTTCTTCCAGCGACAGGTTGGTCGTCCAGCGGGCGGCGAAGAAGTCGACCGGGACGCCCCTGTGGGGCGAGCCGGTCCCCCAGCTGCCGCGCGGGCTTTCCTCGTTGCGGATCACCACCGGCTGTCCGGCCAGTTCCGGGTTGTTGTAGTACTCGGCCGTCCAGCTGCCGACCTGAGCGGCCGCCGGCAGCGCGAACACTGTCAGCAGCAATACCAGAATGACGTGGATTCCCTTGACGCGCATGACAGTCTCCCGCGGGATGAAACCTGATAAATGAAGGATGATAGCAGATTGTGGCAATGTTGCAGCGAGGGTTCAGGGTAACCAGAGTTCGTCGTCGCGCCCGGCCATGTGATTTTCATGGCGCGCGAGGGTGAAGAGCAGGTCGGAGAGGCGGTTGAGACAGGGCAGCAGTTGCGACCCGACCGGCTCCTGCTGTTGCAGGGCGACGACGAGGCGTTCGGCGCGGCGACAGACTGTGCGCGCCACGTGCAGCGCGGCCGCCGCGGGCACCCCGCCCGGCAGGATAAAGTTGGTCAGGGGCGACAGCGCTTCCTCGCGGCAGTCGACCTGCGCCTCCAGCCAGCGCACTTCTTCCGCCCCGATACGCCGGACATGCCCGCTGCGGGCGTCCTGTGGCGTCGCCAGGTCCGCGCCCGCGCGCAGCAGCAGCGCCTGCAGTTGCGCGAGGCAGTCGTCGTTGTGCGCGCCCATGCTGCGCGCCACGCCCAACTGCGCGTTCAGTTCGTCCAGCGTGCCGCAGGCCGCGACGCGCAAATGTGTCTTGGCGACGCGCCCGCCCGCGAAGAGCATGGTCGTGCCATCGTCGCCAGTGCGGGTGTAGAGCTTCATCGTGGCCAGTAACCCTTGCCGCTTCCGAACACCTGTGCTAAGCTGTGCTGCGTCGGTGTGGTGTGGCAATTTCCGTTCGTCAGACTACACTGGGCACTGTCTGATTACCAGCGGGAGCAAGCGCGATGGCCAGGCGGCAAGCGAACAATGACGACAGGCAGGAGACGGCCAGGCTGAAGGCGCTGGACGTTGCCGTCCAGGACCTCACCAAACGATTCGGGGATGGCTCCATCATCCGCCTCGGCGAGGCCACGGGCCTGACTGTCGACGTGATCCCCACCGGCTCGTTGGGGCTGGACATCGCCCTGGGCGTGGGCGGCCTTCCGCGCGGACGCGTGGTGGAAATCTACGGCCCGGAATCCAGCGGCAAGACCACGCTCTGCCTGCACGTCATCGCCGAGGCGCAGCGTCTCGGTGGGCTGGCGGCCTTCATCGACATGGAACACGCGCTCGACGCCATCTACGCCGAACGCCTCGGCGTGGACGTCGACAAGCTTTATATCTCGCAGCCCGACACCGGCGAGCAGGCGCTGGAGATCGCGGAGGCGCTGGTGCGTTCCGGCGCGCTAGACGTGGTGGTGGTGGACAGCGTGGCGGCGCTGGTGCCGCGCGCGGAGATTGAGGGCGAGATGGGCGACAGCCACGTGGGCCTGCAGGCGCGGCTGATGAGCCAGGCGCTGCGCAAGCTCAGCGGCGCCATCAAGCAGTCCAACACGGCCGTGCTCTTCACCAACCAGATTCGCGAAAAGGTGGGGGTGATGTACGGCTCACCCGAGACGCAGCCCGGCGGCCGCGCCCTCAAGTTCTACGCCAGCGTGCGCCTCGATATTCGTCGCATCCAGGGCATCAAGCAGAGCGGCAGCACCATCGGCAATCGCACGCGCGTGCGCGTCACCAAGAACAAGGTCGCGCCGCCCTTCCGAGAGACCGAGTTCGACATCATGTTCTACGAGCGCGGCATCAGCAAGATGGGCGAGATTCTGGACCTGGGCACTGGCCTGGAGATCATCGAGAAACGCGGCGCCTTCTTCCGCTACAACGATAGTCTGATCGGCCAGGGCCGTGAAAATGCGCGCAAGTTCCTGCAGGATAACCCCGCGATCCAGGCAGCAATCGAGGATGCCGTGCGTGCGCACTATGGCCTGCCGCCTCTGGTTGCTGCCAGCGATCTGAAAGGCTGAACGCCGCCCGTCCCGCCCTGCAATGCGCTATCATCGCGCAGTTGCCGCTGCGGACAGGCGGGCCATGCGCATCCAGCGACGATCCTCCCGGTTAAGCTTTCGCAGACGCCGGCGGCCGGGCTGCCGCTCGCTCTGGTTGCTGCTGTGCCTGCTGCCAGGCGTCCTCGTGGCCGCTTCCTGGCACTGGTTCGGCCGCTGGTCCGTCGCCCCGCCACAGACGCACAACGAGAGTCTGCGCGCCGCGTTGCAGGCCTTCCAGGATGGAGACCTTGACGCCGCCGTCGCCCGGGCGCGGCTGCGGCTGGCGACCAATCCTGAGGATGACCAGGCGCTCGCCCTGTTGACACGCGCGCTCATCTACCGTAGCTACAGTGACCACAATCGCGCGGAAGACCGCGTCACCGCGCTGCAGTTGACCGAAACGGCGCTGGCGCAGGGGGCAGCGGCGGACGACGTGTACGCCCTGCACGCCTTCGCCCTTCAGGTTAACGATCAGCCGCGCGCCGCGCGCGATGTTGCCAGCGAGGTGCTGAAGCGTAGCCCGCAGCACGCCCTCGCGCGCATGGCGCTGGCCCTGGCCTATAGCAACGCCGGCAATCACGAGGCCGCCCTGCACCACAGTCTGCTGGCCGTCGCCGCGCCTGGCTGGCGCCTGGATACGGAGCGCGCGCTGGCTATCAGCTACAGTGGCGTGGGCGACTACGAGCGCGCCGTCGCCAGTGTGGAGCGCGCCCTTGAGTTCAATGGTCGCCTGCTGCCACTGCACTTCGAACGCGCCCTCTACGCCCGTCAGCTGGGCGATGATGGTGCCGCCAGCGTGGCCTGGTTTCGCGTCCTCGCCATCGATCCCGGCAACGTCAAGGCGCGGCTGCGCCTCTGCGAACTCTCCAGCATCCTGCGCGAGCGCGAGCAGGCCATCACCTGGTGCCGCCAGGTCACAGCGCGCGCCCCCGCCTGGGCGGAGGGCTGGTACCGGCTCGGCTACGAGTACTTCCTGCAGGGCGACTTCCATACGGCCCAGGCCAGCTTCAAACAATGCGCGGCGCTGCAGCAGGAGCAGGAGGTGCCGCTGCTGCAGCGCCGTCTGGAGTGCTGGGTGTTGCAGGGCCAGGCGGCCGAGCTGACGGGGGACTGCATCGGGCTGTTGCAGGCCTGGCGCGAGTTTCGCGCCATGGCGCGCAAGGCGGACCTGGGCCAGACCTGGGTCTATCCGCCCGAGGGGCCTGCCACCTGCCTCACGCCGCCGCCATGAGCGCTCCGGTTGACAGCCCCGGGTCGGCGTATACAATCCGCTCCCTGTCCACGGGAAAGAAATCACATTGACCGGAACCTTGCAGCGCGCTCGCGGCGGCCAGCCCTGTCTGTCGGGCGGCCAGGCTGTGGCCCCGCGCATGGCGAGGCTGCTGCTCATTGCAGCGCTGACGCTGGCGGCCTGCAGCGATCTCGTTCCGGCCGCCACGCCCGCTGTCGTGCTGACTGTCGGCGCGCCCGCAGCGACCAGGCCGGACGCGGCCGCCCTGCTGACGCAGGCCTTCAGCAACATCCGCGCCAGCGCGACCCTGCGCATGGAGGTGCGGCACAGCGGCGATCCCTGGCTCATCACCACGGATTTCGGCAACCTGGAGTTCAGGCGGGCGCAGGCCAGCTTTGTGGCGCCGGATACGCTGCAGGCCGTCGCGCAGGTGGGCTTCCTCGGCCTGCCGGCGGAGGTTGACCTCTTCGCCAGGGGCGATCAGCAATGGTACCGCAACCCCCTGCTCACAGCCGGCCGCTGGCAGGGCGGCATCCTCCTGCAAAACTTCAACCCGCAGCAGTTGATCGCGGTGGGCAGCGGCTTCGACCAGGCGGCGAACGCACTGCTCGACCTGGAGTGGCTGGGCCTGGTTGTGCTGGAGGATGGCCGGCCGGCGCATCATTTGCGTGGCCCGGCGCGCGGCGAGGAAGTCAGCGCGCTGCTGGTCAACCTGGTGCAGCTGAGTGGCGAGGTGCAGACGGAAGTCTATATCGACCGCGACAGCGTGCTGCCGCGGCGCTTCGTCCTGCAGCAGGCCGACATTGCCACCTGGGAAGTGGCCGTCACGGACGTCAACGCCGCCGTCCAGCTGGATGTCCCGCCGCAGGCCGGCGGCTGAGGCCTGGGCGACGGTCAGCCAGGCACCCTCCCACAGAGTCACATATCAGACGAAGGATTCTTCACAGGCGGGTTGGCGATGGCAAAACGGGACAAGGTGCTGAAACGGGCGCGGAACAATCCTCGTGGCTGGCGCTTCGAGGAACTGCGCAGCCTGCTCCAGCAGTTTGACTTCGTGATATACTCAAGGCAGGGCAGTCATTTCTATGCTGTACACCCGGATACCGACATTCAACCGACTCTCGTGAAACACTCACGCGAGTTGTCGCCCGGGTACCTCAGGATCGCGGTCAGGGCGATTTGATGAAGTAATTGCACGGCAGGGAGGCCGGCGATGATCTGTGAGGACCTGTGGCAGCGGGCCGGGACCCTCGCCGAGCGCCCCTACAGTGTCGAGGCGCATGAGTCACAACTGCTGGATCGCTCGATCGTGGTGTTTGTCAGGAATCCCGCATTGCCAGGCTGCATGGCACAGGGTGACACTCTGAAGGAAGCGCTGGCGGAACTGCAAGAAGCCAGACAGGAGTATCTTTACACGCTGCTTGAGAATGGCAGGGATGTGCCGGAGCCCGAGTCGACCGGGAACCGCCGTCCACGGGTCAGCTGGCTGGAGCCCGACCTGATCGACGAGGCGCTGTGGGCCCGGGCCGAAACGCTGGCAGCCCGCGAATACATGGTCGAATTCTCACCCGAGACGCTCGAAGATGGCAGCGCGGGCGTGCTTGCGGAAAATCCGGAGATACCGGGCTGCATGGAGACGGGACGCACAAAGGCCGCGACGCTCGCGGCGCTCGCTCGGGAACGCCACGTCTTCATCTATTCGTTGCTGGAAGCGGGCAAGCCGGTGCCGGCGCCGGGCGACCTGCGGAGGATGGCCGACGAAGATGCCGCCAGGGTCGCAGGCTGAACGACAGGCCGGGCGCACAACCAGGGGAAAAGCACAACTCATGAATGCAGCAATCAGACAAGCACTGGCAAAAGACCTAGTCATCGACATCACCACCACCGGGCGCCGCAGCGGCCAGCCGCGCCGCCTTGAAATCTGGTTCCATGAAATTGAAGGCCGCTGGTACATTACCGGCTCGCCGGGCAAACGCGACTGGCACGCCAACCTGCTGGCCACGCCGCAGTTCACCTTCCACCTCAAGGAGAGCCTGCAGGCGGACCTGGCGGCCCGCGCCATCCTGGTGCGCGACGAAGCAGAGCGCCGCCGTATCCTGACCGCCATATTCGGCGTGAAGGACAGTGAAGATGAACTGGTGCGCCGCGTCGCCGGCAGCCCTTTGGTTGAGGTGGTCTTCGAGACGTAGCGCGTCTGACTAGCGCGCGCAGCCGCCCTCGCCGCTTGGGCGCACCGAAGGCCGCGCGATGTCCGTCACGCCCTTCCACGCGTAGGGATCATTGCCTGCGACCATGACGATGTCGCGATAGTCAGCGGTGGCGGCGTGCGTCCCCGCGTCAAAGGCCATCCAGGGCAGCAGCGACTGCGCGCTCATGTAGTGGTTGACCAGCGCACGGCGGTGGCCGCTGCGGGCGCGGTTGGGCAGCGAGCGGTGCAGCAGATAGCCGTTGAAGAAGACGATCGACCCGGCCGGCACTTCCACCGGAATGGCGTCCTCGTCGCGCCAGGGGAAGCCGTGGCTCTCGTCGGTGCAATCGAAGCGCGGATCATCCTGCTCGCCCAGCGGCCATAACACGCCATGCTGGTGCGAGCCGGGCAGCACCCACAGGCAGCCGTTTTCCAGCGTGGCATCGTCCAGCGCCATCCACGCGCCCGTCAGGCTGCGGTCGCGCGTGGGGATGAAGTCCTCGTCCTGGTGCCAGGCCTGGCCGGGCTTGCCGGCGGACTTGACGAAGAGCATGGACTGCATGCACTTGACGTCCGGCCCGATGATTTGTGTCAGAACGTCGATGATGACCGGGTGCGAAAGCTGCGCGACCATCAGCGGCGAAATCTTGTGCGGGAAGTGGATACACAGGTACTGGCGGATGACTTCCTCGTCGCTTTCCGCCGCGCTGTGCGTCAGACCATTGCGCAGCGCGCCGCGCTCGCCGCGGCAGATGCGCGCGGTCTCGGCCCGCAACGCCGCAATCTCCGCCGGTGACAGCGCCTCCCGGATGACGAGGTAGCCGTCTTCGTGATACGAGGCGACCTGGTCCGCCGTCAGGGGCGCAGGCGCGCAGGGGACATCAGCAGTTCGCGGGGGCGTCGCAATCTCATGCACGGGGAAGCCCTTCGTCCTTAATGAAAAAGGTTCCCGCCCCGGCTGGCGGGACGGGAACCCCTGTGTGTGATGGTCAGGATCAGCCGCCGGAGTCGTCGTCCGACATCTCCTCGTCCTCGTCCATCATTTCGTCATCGTCCATGTCGTCCATTTCGTCGTCCGACATGTCATCGTCCATCATCATGTCGACGACCATCAGGTCATCCACCGAAGGGTCTACCTCGACCCACTCGGCGCTCACCCAAGCGATTGTGCCGTCTGCATCGATCTCTACCCAGCTGCCGTCCTCATTGCGGCCGAGGGCGGGGTAGCTGCTGCCTTCGGAAATGACGGCCACGACGTCATAGTCGAGGCCAGGCCCGCTGCGCACGTTGAGGTTGTCGGCCGTCACCGTGGCCGTGGCCGACATCATCATGTCATCATCCATCATGTCGTCCATCATCATTTCGCCGGTGATGGGGTCGACGCCGGTGCTGATGCTGCCGTCCTGCAGGCCGGCGAAGATCTCGTCCAGCTGCGCCAGGACTTCGTCGGGCACGTCCGAGTCATGCGGCGGCGCCAGGCCGACGCCATCGTTTGCAGCGGAAAGAACGTTGTTGCCGCCGAAGCTCATGGCGTCGCCTTCGGCCAGCTCCTTCAGCGAAAGGTAGACGCCCTGGTCCACGCGCTTCATGGCGCTGGAGATCAGGAACTCGGCGCCCGGGCTTTCGCCGTTGCCGAAGGTCGTCAGATACTCATCCTGGTCCACACCGATGGCGTAAACACCTTCCGCGGCCGCGGCCTGGATGCCGCCGGAGCCGGTGGGGCCGCCCGCGCCAAAGATCACGTCCGCGCCCTCGGCGATGAACTGCAGTGCGGTTTCGGCGCCGGTCGCCGGGTCCCCGAAGCTGGGGATGTAGACGCCCAGCGCCTGGGCATCCATGTTGGTATGGGCGACGCCGTTCTCAAAGCCGTTGCGGAACCTGATCACCGGCGGGATGTCGATGCCGTAGACGCCGGCCACAATGCCGCTCTCGGTCATCAGCCCCGCCAGCGCACCGGCCATGAAGCCCGACTGGTCCTCGCGGAACAGGACGCCCACCTGGTTGGCGGGTGCGTCGCCATAGAAGTGGTCCACGCCGATAAAGTAGACATCCGGGTTCGCCTGCGCGGCCGCCAGGGCCGCATCCGTCATCAGGAAGCCCACCGTGATGATGGCGCCATAGCCTGAGTCGACGCAGGTCTGGATATTGGTCGCGTAATCCACCTGGTTGGTCGTCTCGATGTAAGTCGACTCGAGGTCGAAGTCTTCCACCGCGTCAAGCATGCCCTTGTAGGCGAACTGGTTGAAGGTGCCGTCGTTCACGCGGCCGACGTCCGTGATCAGACAGACCGACTCGATCAGCGGATCCTGCGCAAGGGCCGGCAGCGCCAGCGACATACTCGCCAGCATCACCAGCGTCAGTAAAAGCGTCACTTTTCTGTTCACTGTAATAGTCCTCTCATCCTTGACTTCGAATCGTGCGTATAACAACTCTATTTTACCTTATCTGACGGGGCTGTAACAGTCAGGAAGCGGCGTTTAGCTGCCGTCATCAGCCGTTGCCCGCCTCCGGCGACGCTTCCGGCTCCAGCTTCGCGCCCGTGACCGGGTCGACGCCGGTAGCGAGGCTGCCATCCTGCAGACCGGCGAAGATCTCGTCCAGCTGCGCGAGGACTTCGTCCGGCACTGCCGCATCGTGCGACGGCGCCAGACCGACGCCGTCGCTGGCTGCGTCCAGGACGCGCACACCGCTCTCGCCGTGGAAGGTCGCGGCGTCGCCCGCGAAGAGGGTCTGCAGCGACAGGTAGACGCCCTGGTCCACCCGCTTCAGCGCGCTGGTGAGCAGGAATTCGGCGCCCGGGCTTTCCCCGTTACCAAAGGTCGTCACATATTCATCCTGGTCCACGCCGATGACGTAAACGCCTGTGGCAGCTGCGGCCAGGATGGCGCCGGAGCCGGTTGTGCCGCCGGCGCCAAGGATGACGTCCGCGCCCTCGGCGATGAACTGCAGCGCGGTTTCGGCGCCGGTCGCGGGGTCGATGAAGCTGGGGACGTGGACGCCCAGGGCCTGCGCCTCCGGATTGCTGTGGGCGACGCCGTTTTCAAAGCCGCTGCGGAAGCGCAGCACGGGCGGGATATCGATGCCGTAGACGCCGGCCACGATGCCGCTTTCGGTTATCAGCCCGGCCAGCGCTCCGGCCATGAAGCCGGCCTGGTCCTCGCGAAACTGGAGCCCAACCAGGTTGGCGGGAGCCTCCACATAAAAGTGGTCTACGCCGATGAAGTAGACCGCCGGGTTCGCCTGCGCAGCCGCCAGGGTTGCGTCCGCGATCAGGAAGCCCATGGTGATGATGGCGTCGTAGCCGGCGTCGATGCAGGTCTGGATATTGCTCGTGTAGTCGACCTGGCTGGTCGTCTCGATGTAGGTTGACGTGAGGTTGAAGTCTGCGGCGGCGGCGAGCATGCCCTCGTAGCCGGACTGGTTGAAGGTGCCGTCATTGACGCGGCCGACGTCCGTGACCAGACATACAGACTCGATCAGCGGGTCCTGCGCGAGCGCCGGCAGCGTCGGCAAGAGAATCGCCAGCAGCGCCAGGGTCAACAGCAACGCTACATTCCTGTTCATCGCGAGAGTCCCCCGTTCCCGTCCGGGCCTGTGCCAGGTTCCCTCTATTGTACTCTGGCGCGGCAACGACCGGCGCGCTGGGGCGCTCAGCCAAACAGGCCGGGAAGCGTGAGGGTGATTTCGAGGTCGTGGCGGCCCGCGGCCGGCGCATGGCTGCGGAGGCCCAGTTGGCGGACTTGCTGCAGCTGCGACCCGGCCGCCCCCGGCAGGAGCGTGGCGTAGAGGGGCGCGATATCGAGGTAGAGCTGCGGCGGGGCCTCCTGTGCCAGGGCCTGCCAGCGCGCGCGGTCGATCAGGCGATCATCGCCAACGCGCGCCAGGCGCATGGCCGCGGGCGCGGCGCCCGTGCCCAGCAGCAGCAAGCCGTCTGCGCTCCAGGCCTGCAGCAGCGGGCCGCTGAAGCCGTCGCCGGGCAGCAGGCGCAGCTGCGTCCCGTCTGAATCGCGCCGTTCCAGCCCGCGCGCATCGAGGGTGAGCGCGACCAGCTGCTCAAGGGCGTCGAGCGCGGCCTGGCCGTCGTCCACCTCGGCCACCAGCAGCAGGTCCAGGGGTACGTTCAACGGCGGCAGCGGGTCGTTGGGGCGTGGCAGCAGCGCCAGACTGAAGCTGCCGTTCAAACGCCGCAAGAGATCATGCTCAAGGTCGAAATCCGCCTGGTCCCACAGCGCCGCCAGCCAGTTGCTGATGGTCTGCTGGATCGTGTCTGCGTCCGGCGGCGCCAGCAGGCCGCTGTCCGCGCCGGCGGATTGCTGCGCGCCGAATGCGCTCAGCAACTGCCCGCCGAAGTTGGAGAGCGGCATGGCCGCCAGCAGGTTGAAGACGAGGCTGCGCGCTTCCGTGCCGCTGACGACGAGCATGGCGTTGCGCGGCACCGCTTCCAGCACGGCCGGGTTGAAGACCGCGGGCGTTTCGAACGCTGCCGCGTCGTCGTGGTGCAGCTGCAGCGTCAGGCGCAGCACGTTCAGGCGCAGCGCGTCGGTCGTCAGGGAGAAGGTCAGCGCCTGCGCCGCGTCCTCCAGCACGAGCTGCTGCAACAGCGACTGGCTGTCGAAGGTCGCCAGCGCCTGACCGAAGGCGGCCAGCAGCGGCGCGGACTCCTCGCTGCCGGAGAGCAGCGCGGCGAGGGCGCGCAGGGTCTTTTCCCCGCGCAACCAGCCGGAGAGGATTTGTCCGGCCGGAGCAGCGTCGCTGTCGCGCTCCGTCATGCCGGCTGCGGCATCCAGCAGGCGCGGCGCGGCAGCGGCCTGGACGTCCAGCGCGGCGCGCACCAGCGCCTCCGGCCCGATGAGCACGGCCCCGGGCGCGAAAGCGATGCTGCTGCGGTCTGCCAGCCACAGCGTCTGGCCCTGATGCAGCTCGCGCCGCAGCAGGTCCTGCTCCTCCAGGATGCTGCTGAAGCTGGCGGCGGCCTGCAGGACGTCGCGCGTGGGCAGGATGAGGAGGGGGTTCTGCGCTGCGGGGCCGGGCGCGCGCCATGCCAGCAACACCTGCTCTTCCACCCAGGGCGCGAAGTCGCGCGCGAAGACGGGCAGCGCTTCTGTGTTGAGCTGCTGCAGCGGCAGCGCCTGCTCCAGGCCCTGCAGCGGTTGCAGCCCGGCGCGCCCTGGCTGCAACAGCGCGGCGGAGCGGGCGGCCACGTTCAGTGCGTTGATTGTACCGGAGTCGCGGATGTCCAGGCTGAGCCAGGCGTCGACATCGGCGGGCAGCAGGGCGCGCGGGTCGAGCTCCGTCTGCACGGGCGCCTGCGCGAAGGCGGGCGCGACCATGGACAGCAGGACGAATATGCAGGGCAGCGCGCGGCGCAGGATGACACGCAACATGAATGGCTCCCGGATGGGCGACAGGACCTTAACAGGCAGAAGATAACGCTGACGGCGCCTGGCGCGCGCATACCTTCATCAAACGCTGATGTAGCGTGGACTACAGGCCCACGTCGCGGCGCCGGAAGGCCCACACGGCGCCCAGGGCCAGCAACGCGGCCAGCGCGCTGATGAAGAGGGTCTTGCCCTGGTTCAGGCCGTGCTGCACGATGCCACCGGGATCGTAGTAGCTGAAGAAGGAGATCGCGCGCAAGGTCTGCGACAGTCCCTCGCCGGCGATGCCGGCTAGGGTGTCGAGCATGAAGCTGGCGACCACGAAGGCGGTCGTCACGGCCAGCGCGCGCTGGCGCCGCCTTAGCAGGGTCGCCATCAGCGCAGTGAAGGCCAGCACGAAGATCAGCACCGGCACCGCGTTGAAGACCACCGCCGCCATGCGCGCCATGTCCAGCTGCACGTCGACGAGCGCGACGCCCAGCCACAGGCCGGCATAAACCAGCGCGCCTACGCCCACGATCGTCAGGCTGTAGGCCAGGAAGCGCTCGGCGATGACCTGCCAGCGCGGCAGCGGCAGGGTGAGCACCACCTCCATGACGCCGCTGTCCTCGTCGTTGGCGCTGACGCGCATGCCCATCACCACCGGATAGGCGGCGAAGATGAGCGCGAACTTGCCGAAGAAGCTGACCGTGATGATTCCTTCCGGCGTGGCCAGCACCTGCAGGTCGGCGTCCAGGCCGGCGGCCGCCAGCAGAATGGGCGGCAACCCCTGCAGCAGTTCAACCATCTGCATGGAGTCGAAGAAGGGCACCATGGCCGCGGTGAACAGGGCCATCAGGCCGAGGCCCGCGCCCCAGTAGACCATCTGCAGCCAGGTGTGGCGCAGCGTGTTCAGAAAGATCACTCCACTCATTGTGCTCGCTCCCGCAGCCCGCAGCTAAAGGCCGATGTCCCGTCGTTCGAAGAACCACAACGCAATGCCCAGCAGCAGGGCCGTCACGCCCAGCAGCAGGGCCAGGTTTTCCACGGGCATGAAGCTGCCCGGCGCTGTCCCGGCGCTGCTCCAGCGATAGAAGGAGAGCAGCCCAATCTGGTTGAGCGGCCCCTCGCTGATGGCGGCGGCCAGAAAGTCCAGAAAGTAACTGCCGATGACGAAGAAGATCGCCAGGCCGGTCGCAAACATGTGCCGGCGCAGCGCTGCCGCCACCAGGGCCGTGAAGGCCATGACCAGCAAGGTACCGGGCACCAGGTTGAAAGCTGTGGCGAAGAGCGCGCCGGTCGCCAGCGGCAACTCCGTGCCGGCGCTGCCCAGCACCAGGCCGAGCGCGCTGAGCAGGGCGATCAGCAGGGTCAGCAGGGCGAAGGCCGCGAAGCGCTCCAGCATGAAACGCCGCCGCGAGAGCGGCAGGCTGAGCAGCACGTCGAGGATGCCGGCCTCTTCCTCGTTGGCGCAGAGGTTCAGCCCGGCCAGCAGGCCGTAGACCGCCAGCATCAGCTGCGCCCAGGTGGCGAAGCCGTACTGGATGAAACCCTCCGGCGTGCGCAGCAACAGGGTGTCGCCGGCGCCGATGGCGTCCAGCAGGGGCTGCGGCATGGAGGCGATCAGGCCGACGTAGTTGTCGAGGGCCTCGGCGGTGGGAATGACGGCGACGACGTAGACACCCAGCAGCGCCAGCCCGCCGCTCCAGTAGAGCGTCGGGCGCCAGTTCTGGCGCAGCGTATTGCGCAGCAGCACCCCGCTCATGCGCCGCCTCCGTTCCCGTAGTAGGCGAGGAAGATTTCCTCCAGCGAGGGTTCGTGCACGTGCAGCTCCTCGACGTAGCATGCCTGCAGCGCGCGCAGCAGCGGGTCGAAATCGCCGCTGAGGCGCAGGCGGACGCTGCTGTCCTCGACGCTGACGTCGCTGACGCCGTCGAGGGCCTCGAGCCGCCCGGGCAGCGCGCCGATCTCGCGCACTTGCAGGCTGACCCAGCGGAAGCCGACCTGCGTCAGGCGGCTGACCTGTTCCACGGTGATCAGTTTGCCCTGGCGCAGGATACCGACGCGGTCGCAGATGGCCTGCACCTCGGCCAGCAGATGCGAGGAGAGAAAGACGCTGCGGCCCTCGGCGCGCGTCTCGTGCATGATCTCGTTAAAGATCTGCTGCATGAGCGGGTCGAGGCCGCCGGTGGGCTCGTCGAGGATGAGCAGGTCGGGCTTGTTCATCAGGGCCAGCACGAGGCCCAGCTTGCGCCGGTTGCCGGAAGAGTAGTTGCGCACCTTGATGGCCAGGTCAAGCTGCAGGCGCTCACAGAGCTGGCGCAGATACGCTTCGTCCACGCCGCCGCGGACGTCAGCCACGAAGCGTACGACCTGCGCGCCGGTCTGCCCCTTCCACAGGGCCAGTTCGCCGGGCAGGAAGCCGATGCGCCGGTGCAGGGCCACGCTGTCCGCCTGGGCGTCCATACCCAGCACTGTGGCGCTGCCGGCGCTGGGGCGGATGAGATCGAGCAGCAGGCGGATGGTGGTGGTCTTGCCGGCGCCGTTGGGCCCCAGATAGCCGAAGATTTCGCCCGGCTGCACCTGCAAATTGAGTTGGTCCAGCGCGCGCAACTCGTCGCGGCCGGTCTTGTAAATCTTCGTCAGCTCACGAGTCTCGATTACGGCCATGGCGTCGTCCTTCTCCGCGTGAACGTTGGCCGCAGTATAGCATGGCGGGCTGTGGCAGTGGCCTGGTGCAGCCCTGGCCAGGGGGCTACAATCCAGCCCACGATGAATTCAGGCCCTTCCGATAGCATTACCAGCGCATGGGGCAGCCGGCGCATCCTGCTCTGGCTGCTGACGCTCGCCCTGTGGCTGCTGAGCATCGGCCTCGGTGTGCTGGCGTTGACGGCGCTCTTGCGCATCGTGGAGTTCGGCGGGGCGCTGCTGATCATGCAAAGCGGCCTCGTCGCCCCCAGATACGCGCGCGGCACGCTGACGACGATGCGCTACGTGGCAGCCATCGCTGGCGGCTTGCTGCTGCTGGTGGTGGCGATCCTGGGCATGGATTTCCACTTCAAACACAGCGGCCGGCTCCGCTCGCTGCGCGTCTTCGCCTGGACCCTGGGCGTCGAGTTGCTGATCTTGCTGGCTGACGTCCGGCTCGTCCAGGGCGGCTGAAGCGGTGCTGCCGGCAGGGGCGGCCGGGCGTTTTTTTCTGCTCAGGCCGAGGGCTGGAAGCAGGGTCAAGATCGGGGTCAAGGTCCTGCGGGAGGAGCACAACCTGCTCTATTGTGCAGGAGTGGGCCCCGTGCAGAGTGGCGGGCGGCTGAGCGCCGGCGCCCCCTGTGACTGCGGGATATTTGACACAATGCCCTTCAGACGCTACTTTTTGTTAAATCCAGGTTAACCCTGTTTGTTACGGATGGCTGGTTACAGGAGGGAGGGGGACGCTCATCTCAAACCGACTGTGAAGAAACGTTAACAGGTGTGCACCATAGCTGTGCCGATCCTGGAGATCATTAGGATGGAATGGAGAACAACATGACTCAGCGCAAGTCCCTTTCAGTACTTGTTTTATTGTTGCTGGCAGCCATGACGCTGCTGGCGCCCGTGCAGGCGCAAGGCTGCAGTGCCGACGCGCCCTGCGAAATCGACGCCCTGATCGGCTTCACCGATCATCGTTTTGACTGGGCAGTGGAACGCGCCGCGGAATTCAGCGCGATGTTCCCGCAGTACCAGGTGAACCTCGAATCCTTCGGCGACTATGAAATTCTGCTGGATTCCTACATCCTGTCGCAGGAACAGGGCAACCCGCCCGAAATCATGCAACTCTTCGAGGTCGGCACGCAGTTCGCCATCGACAGCGGCTACTTCAAGGCGGCCAGCCAGATTATCGACGGCCGCGACGAGGTGCTGGGTCAGCCGGTGGACTTCGACGACATCATCCCGGTGGTCTCCAGTTACTACACCATCGGCGGCGACTGGTCGTCGGTGGCCTGGAACACCTCCACGCCGATCCTCTACGCCAATCTGAACATCCTTGGCGAGGCCGGCGTCGAGGCGCTGCCGGGCACCTGGGCGGAAGTTGAGGCGACCTGCGCGCAGCTGCAGCCGCTGGTGGACTCGGGCGCGATCAATGGCTGTATCGTCTGGCCCAACCACGGCTGGTTCTACGAGCAGTGGCTGGCGCAGCAGAACACCGAGCTGGTCAACAACGGCAACGGCCGCGATGCGCGCCCCACGGAAGTCCTGCTGAGCAGCGACGCCTCGATCAACATCGTGCAGTGGCACAAGGACATGTATAACGCGGGCTACTATGCCTACAGTGGCGTACAGCGCGACTGGTCGGGCGCAGTGCAGGCCTTCAACAGCCAGCAGTTGCCCATGATCATGACCAGCAGCGCCAGCGCGGGCGGCATCGTACGCAACGCGACCGATAACGGCGTCGAGGTCGGCACCGGCATGATGGTGCATGACTCCGAGGTCGGCTGGACCGGCAACATCCTCGGTGGCGCCACCATGTGGATCACCGACGGCCTCGATCCGGACGTCGAGGAAGGCGCGATGGCTTTCCTGCTCTTCTTCTCCAACACGGAAAACTCCGCCTCCTGGCACCAGACCAGCGGCTACGTGCCCGTGCGCAACAGCTCGATCGAGTTGCTGGAGGGGCAAGGCTGGTACGAGGCGAACCCCAACTTCCTCACCGCCAGCATCCAGCTGGGCGAATCGCAGGTGACGATCGCGACGCAGGGCGCCATTTTTGGCACCTTCGTCGAGACGCGCAACATCATCACCCAGGCGATTGAGGATGCCATGCTGACCGACGGCGACGTCGGCGAGATCATGGCCAGGGCGGAAGCAGAAGCCAATGTTCTGCTTGAGGAGTACAATCTGCTCTACGTGGGTGAGTAGACCCTAGCAGGAACCGGCGGGGCAGCCCGGGCGCAATTCGCCTGGGGCTGTCCCGCCCGACAGCAGGGGAGCAGGACGCATGTATGTTGTCTCGCCGCTGATTCTGCTGGCGCTGGTCGCCCTGGCCGGTGGTGGCTGGAGCGCATGGCGCGCGCGGTCGCAGGGCGCAGACCCCGAGATCCGGCGCCGGCCGCAACTGTGGGGGCTGCTCGGCGCGGCCAGCGCGGGGCTGGGCGCCATGATCCTGCTGGCGCCGCTCAACTTTTGTCCCTTCGAGCTGGACGGCGACGGCAATTCCGACCAGTTGAACGTGCTGATTGGCGTCGTGCTGCTGGTCGGTGGCGCCTACCTGGTGCATCGCGTGGTGATGCTGCTGGTCGGGCGCTGGCTACGCGGCGAGGGTCTGCCTGGCGCCGGTGAAACGCGCCCGGGCACGTTCCGCGGGCCGGCTGCGCGCCTGTTCGCGCTGCTCTGCCTGGCGCCCACGCTGACCATCCTCGCCGTCTTTCTCTACTACCCCATGTTCGATACCTTCCAGCTGTCGACGCAGCTGGCACGTCTGGGGGCGCCGCGCACGATCTTTGTCTGCATGCGCAACTTCAACCAGCTGTTCAACGATCCTGACTATGGCAGGACCTTGCTGATAAGCTTCTTCCTGGCAGTGTTCATCGTGGTCTTCTCGCTGACCTTCTCGCTGCTGATCGCGCAGATGGCCTACCGCCCCATCACCGGCGGGCGCATTTACCGCGCGCTGCTGGTCTGGCCCTACGCGCTCTCGCCCGTCATCGCCGGCATCATCTTCCAGTTGCTCTTTCACAACACGGCGGGCGTGCTCAACCACATCCTCGACACGACCTTCGGCTTCGAGGTGTCCTGGTTGCTGGATCCCGCTATCGCGCCGTGGACGGTCATCATCGCCTCCATCTGGAACGTACTGGGATTCTGCATCCTCTTCTACATCGCCGGCCTGCAGAACGTACCCAATGATTTGCTGGAAGCGGCCGCCATCGACGGCGCCGGGCCCATGCAGCGCTTCTTCAGCATCACCTTCCCGCTGCTCGCGCCCATCACTTTCTTCCTCGTGGTGACCACCACGACCTATGCCTTTTTTGATACCTATGGCCTTATTGATTTTCTCACCGCCGGCGGCCCGGTCGAATCCACCACGACCATGATGTACGAGGTCTTTGAGGTCGGCGTGGTGGCTCGCAACCTGGGCAGCGCGGCGGCCCGCTCGCTGTTGCTCTTCGGCATTGTGATCGGCGTGACCATCGTGCAGTTCCGCTTCAGCCGTGGCCGCGTGATGTACGGGGGTTGACAATGGACGTGAAACGCGAAGACGCGCACATTTCGCTGGCTGCGACGGCCGCGCTACCCTTGCGGCGACGCCTGCCCAAACGCTGGTACGCGCACGTCATCCTGATCGTGGCCATCCTGATCACGGGCTTCCCGGTCTACTACGCTGCGGTCGTCGCCACGCAATCCAACACCCAGATCTTCAACTACCAACTGACGCCCAGCACCTACCTCGCGCGCAACTGGGACCTGGTGATCTACGAGCGCCAGTTGCCGCGCTACATGGTCAATTCGGTCATCGTGGCGCTGGTCATGACGACGGGCAAGGCGGCGCTGGCACTGCTGGCGGGCATGGCCTTTGTTTTCTTCCGCTTTCCCGGCAAGTGGCTCGTCTTTGGCTTCGTGCTTATCACGCTGATGATGCCGACGGAGGTGATGGCCATCGCCCTCTTCCGCCTCGTGGGTATCCGGCTGCAGTGGGGCGGCTATGATGCGATGGTCGTGCCCTTCATCGCCAGCGCGACCGGCACCTTCCTGTTCCGCCAGCACTTTTCCAGCATTCCGGCCGAGCTGAGCGAGGCGGCGCAGATTGACGGCGCCAACCCGCTGCAGTTCCTGTGGCGCGTGTTGATTCCGATCAGCTGGAACGCCATCGCCGCGCTCTTCGTAATCCAGTTTCTCTACGCCTGGAACCAGTACCTGTGGCCGCTGATGGTGGTACAGGAGTCGACGCTAAGACCGGTGCAGGTGGGCTTGCGTACCATGCGCAGCGGCACCGAGACCGGCGACAGCTTCGGCCCGCTGATGCTGGGCGCGGTGCTGGTCAGCCTGCCGCCGCTGATCGTCTTCATCGCGTTGCAGAAACAGTTTATGAGCGGCTTCGCGCTGACGCGCGACAAGTAGCGCGCCCTGGTCCGCGTCGCCTAGCCGGCCAGTTCCCCGGCCAGGGTCGGCAGCAGCTGGAAGGAACGCATCATCGCGTCCAGCTCCGGCTCGGCGGCCGCACCCGCTTCGGTATTGAGATCAACCTGGCCGGGGAAGCGCAGACTGGCCAGGTGCAGTTGTCCGTCGGGGCCGTTGAGCAGCACGTCGAGGCCGCTGAGGCTGTCGCCATCCGCGTTGCGCCCGCTCCAGGAGACTGCGTAGCCCGCAGCGTCCGCCTGTTCCAGCGCGCTCACGCTCAGGATTTCGGCGCCCGCGTGGCGCCCGGCGACGCTGGCGCCGGCGGCAGCTTCGTCAGCGATCTGCTGCGCGTCGGTCTCAATGCGCAGCGAGGCCCCGGCGCCGCTGATGCTGGTGGGGCGGCCGGGCGCGCTGTCGCTCAGCGCCCAGCTGTCCGGGTAGCGGATGAAGTGCGCGTACTGCGGGTCGAACCAGGCGTTCCAGTGGAAAGGCGTGTCGGCCAGTTCCTTCAGGGGGTGCAATGAGTCGGCGACGCCGCCCAGCAAATGCAGCAGGGCAGAGGTCGCGTTTTCGGGCGTGACGACGCGCACGGAGTAGATCCACTCGCCGTCGGTCCAGGCCTGCTGGCGCGCGACGAAGGTCTGGCCGCCGAAGCCCAGCGTGAAGTCGATGATCAGCTGGTCGTCTTCGTTGCGCTTGCGGCTGCTCTCCTCCCAGCTACGGTATTCGCGCCAGCTGCTGCCCAGCCAGGCCTGGTTGAAGCGCGCGTCGATGTCATCCAGCGTCAGGGCGCCCGCTTCCAGGCTGCGGGGCGGCCGGTCGACATCCACCTGAATGAGGCTCTGCGCGGCCTCGTTATCCAGCACGGCGCGCAACCCCTCGCGCGTGTTCAGCGACTCTGAAACTTGCCAGCCGCCAGGCAGGGCGACGGTGAAAAGGCCGCCGGGGTGCAGGTAGCGCTGCGCGAAGTCGATGGTCTCGACGGCGGGCGGCGGCGGGAAGGTGGGTACGGGAGCGGCAGTCGGTGCCGGGGGCTGGTTGGTCCGGCCCACTGCCGAGAGCAGCGTGGTCAGGGCCAGAATAAGGGCCATCGAGATACCGAAAATGATGGTGATGCGCTTCATCCACATGCGAAGGCGGGACTCCAGTCATCAGCTGGCGGGCAGCGACACGGCATAATACAGCAAAAGGGGGACGGGGTACAGTTGGCAGCCGGGCGGGGATACGCCTACAGTTGACGGGGACACAGCGCTGGCAAGGAGCGACGGATGAGCGTGGTCAGTCTGGGGGAATTGTTGATCGACTTCGTCGCGCTCGAGAGCGGCGTGACAGTGGGCGAGGCCAGCGGCTTTATCAAGGCGCCGGGCGGCGCGCCTGCCAACGTGGTGGTCGCGCTGGCGCGTCTGGGCCACGCCAGCGCCTTCCTGACGATGGTCGGCGACGACCCCTTCGGCCATCATCTGGCGCAAGTGCTGGCGGACGAGGGCGTTGACGTGCGCGGCATTCGCTTCTCGCAGGAAGCGCGCACGACGCTGGCCTTCGTCTCGCTGGCGGAGGGCGGCGAGCGCAGCTTCGTCTTCTACCGCCATCCCGGCGCGGACATGCTGATGACCCCCGCCGACGTCGACATGGCGCGCATCGACGGGCAGCGCATTTTCCACTACGGCTCGATCACCATGATCGCCGACTCCTCGCGCGCGGCGCTGCAAGCGGCCATTGAGCGGGCGCTCGCGCAAGGCCTGACGCTCTCCTACGATCCGAACCTGCGCCTGGCCCTGTGGCCGGACGCGGCCAGCGCGCGGCACTGGATGCTGGCCGGCCTGGAGTACGCGCAGGTCGTCAAGGTCAGCGACGAGGAGGTGGACTTCCTCTGCGAGGGCGCGGTGGAGGCCCTGTGGCGCGAGCGCACGCAGCTGCTCATCGTGACGCACGGACCGGGCGGCGCCACCCTCTACACGCGCGATGAGCGCCTGCACATGCCCGGTTTCGCGGTGGATTCCGTGGACACCACCGGCGCCGGCGACGGTTTTGTGGCGGCGGTGCTGGCCAGCCTGCTGGAGCACGGTGATGACTGGCCCGGCGAGCTGCGCGGCATGTTGCGCTTCGCCAACGCGGTCGGCGCCCTGACGACCACCGTGCGCGGCGCCATCCCCGGCCTGCCGCGCCGCGCTGCCGTCGAGGCCTTTTTAATGGAGCGGGGGGAGGCCGAATGAAGCGCGGGCGCTTTAATGGACCGGGGGGAGGCCGAATGAAGCGTGCGGGCGCCTTAATGGACCGGGGCGAGGCCATATGAAGCGCGGGCGGAGCGTCATGGCGCTTGTCGGAGGCTGCGCGGAAAGCTTGCTGCGCGAAGGGGACGCTGCGTCATGAAACGCCGGCGCCGCATTCTGGTGGTCGATGACGAGCCGACCGTGCGCGAGGTGCTGCGGCGCTATCTGGAGCGCGAGGGCTGGCAGGTGAGTGAGGCGGCGGATGGCCGCAGCGCGCTGCAGCTGCTGCGCGAGGACCCGCCCGACCTGCTGATTCTCGACCTGATGTTGCCTGGCGTGGACGGACTCAGCATCACGCGCCGGCTGCGCGGCGACGTCAGCGTGCTGAGCACGGAGCGGATGGTGCCGATCATCATATTGACCGCGCGGCGCAACGAGCAGGACCGCGTCCACGGACTGGAGCTGGGCGCCGATGACTACCTGACCAAGCCCTTCAGCCCGCGCGAGCTGGTGGCCCGCGTGCGCGCCGTGCTGCGCCGCAGCGACCCCGCCAGCCAGGCCGACGGCCGGCCGCTGCAGATCGGGCCGCTGACGCTGGATGCGCGCGCGCGCGAAGTGCGGCGCGCCGGCGCGCCGGTCGCACTTACGGCGCGCGAATTCGATTTGCTGTGGCATCTGGCCAGCAACCCGCGCCAGGTTTTCAGCCGCGAACAGCTGCTCGACCAAGTGTGGGGCTACAATTTCGAGGGCGACGACAGCACGGTAACCGTGCACGTGCGCCGCCTGCGTGAGAAAATCGAACCCGACCCGGCAAAGCCGGTTTTCATCCGCACGGTGTGGAGCGTTGGCTACATCTTCGAGCCCGAGCAGGATGCCGCCGGAGACTGACTGCCGCGTCGATTTGCGCGGGCGCGCGGCGATCGTCACCGGCGGCGGCGCCGGTTGCGGGCGCAGTATCGCCCTCGCGCTGGCGGCGGCCGGCGCTGCTGTGGTGGTCAACGACATTAATCCGGACCGAGCCGAGGCGGTGCGCGCGGAAATCGTGGCGGGCGGCGGCAGCGCGCTGGCCTGCCCCGGCGATGTCTCGAACCGCTTTCAGGCGGCCAACCTGATCGAGCGGGCGCGCGACCAGTTCGGCCGGATTTCGCTGCTGGTCAACGCGGCCAGCGCGGGCCCGCTGGAGCGCCCCTTGCTGCGGCTGGACGAGTGGGACTGGCGCCGCTTGCTGGATGTTAATCTGACGGGCGCCTTCTTCTGCACGCAGTTGCTGGGCCGCGTGATGGCGGAGGAGGGCGGCGGGGTGATTCTGAACGTGGTTTTCAGCACCATCATGAGCACCATCCCGAGCACCATCAGGCCTGACGATTCCGGCATGGGCGGTGGCGGAGACGCGGCGACGGGCGATGCTGCCACGGTCGCTGCGCGGGCCGGGCTGCTCGGCCTGACGCAGCAGAGCGCGCGCGAACTGGCGCCGCCGGGCATCCGCGTCAACGCGCTCTGCGTCGCCACAGACTCCGACCCGGCGGAGGTGGCCGCGCTCGCGCTGTTTCTGTGCTCGGAGGCGGCCGCCACGCTCAACGGCCAGAGCCTGCAGGTCGGCGTCAGGGCGTGACTCAGGCCACGCTGAAGGAAATTTCGAAGGGCCGCTGCAATACGTCGCCGGTGGGGGTGATCAGCACCAGGCGCAGGTGATACCAGCCGGGCGCCAGCGAGGGAACGTAGAGGGTTTCCAGCTGGCCGTTGGGCACGCTGTTGCTGTGGGTGCTGCCCAGCGTGACCCACTCGCTGAAGTCGCCGCCGATGAGTTCGAGCTTGTAGAACTGCGCCTGCTCCGGCGTGAAGATGACGCTGCCGAGGATGGGCGTGGCGCGCGTCAGCACGCTGCCGTTCTGCGGCGAGGTGATGACGGCGGTGGCGATCGCCGGGTTGTACTGTTGCACGGGCTGCAACAGCGCGGCGTTGCACTGGATGGTGGGCAGGAAGGCGAGGTTGCGGCTGCGCGCGAAGAGCTCGGCCTCAATGGCTTCCTGCGGGAAGGCGGAGGCGGGCGGGGCGATGAAGAGTTGCTGGCGCGCGCCGAGGGAGACAGCCGCCGCGGCCAGCGCCTGAGGCACCTGGCAATAAAGCGGCGGCGGTGGCGGCACGCGGCTGTCCGGCTCCTGGAAGCGGATGGCGCCGGACACTTCCGACGGAATACGCCAGGCCAGCACGCGGAAGATGCCGGGTTCGATTTCGTCCAGCGCGACGTCGCTGCCGGACTGAAGGCCCGGGCTGTCAGGCGTTGGCGGGGGATAATGGAGGCCGCTGTCCGCTGCCGGAATGCCGGCCGGGCTGGTCAGCAGCCACTCCTCGCTGCGGCGCGAGCACACGGTGGCCGGGTCTACCAGCGCAGACAGGCTGCACAGGCTGGCGCGCTGCAGGCCGCCGGGCGGCTGCAGCGTGTCATTGAGCAACTGGCCGTCGCGGGCGAAGCTGACCAGCATGCCCTGGTCGCGATAGATGCCGCTCATCACGGCGTTCCAGATGGGCGCGGCGCCGGTGAGGCCGGAAGAGTCCACCATCGGCTGGCCGTCGCTGTTGCCGACCCAGACGCCCACGACCACGTTGCGCGTGTAACCGACGGTCCAGTTGTCGCGGACGTCGTCGGTGGTGCCGGTCTTGACGGCGCTGGTAAGGTCGGGAACGAGCAAGGGGCTGCTGTCGCCCATGGAGGGACTGCGCGCCTCGTTGTCGGCGAGGATGTCGCTGATGAGGAAGGCGATGCGCGGATCCAGCACCTGTTCGCCGAGGGGGCGCTGGATGATGCTGAGGCTGGTCTGGCGGCCATGCGGGCAGCCCTCGCCGAGCTGGTAGAGGACGTCATCATTGCTGTCGAGCACGCAACGGATGGACTGCAGGGGCACGCGGGCGCCCTCGTTGGCGAAGACGCCATAGGCCTGCGTCAGCTCCAGCAGCGTGATATCGCCGCCGCCGAGGGTCAGCGAGAGGCCGTAACGCCCGGCGTCGGTGCCGAGGCTGTCCACGCCGAAGCGCTGCATGATTTCCAGCAGGCGCGGGACGCCGATACGGCGCAGCGTGATCACGGCGGGGATGTTGTAGCTGTTGGCGAGGGCGTGACGCATGCGCTGCGGGCCGTGGAAGCGCTCGTCGTAGTTGCGCGGCCAGTCCGGCGGGACGCCTGGGCCGCGGACATCCAGTTTCGTGTCCCAGAGGATTTCGGCCGGCGACATACCCAGCTCCAGCGCTGCGGCGTAGGTCATGGGCTTCACGGTGCTGCCGGGCTGGCGCAGCGCCGTGGTCACGTTGACGCGGCCGTCGATACTGTCTTCGTGGTAGTCGGCGCTGCCGACCATCGCCAGGATTTCGCCGCTGTCCGGCCGCGTGACGAGCACGGCGCCATTGTGCACGTTGTTGCCGGCGAGGCGGATGATTTGCTGCTGGATTGAGGCCTGCGCCAGGTCGTTGATGCGCAGGTCGAGCGTGGTGTAGACCTTGAGCCCACCGTTGGCGAGCAGCTCGGGACCATAGCCGAGGCCGCGCAAGAGCTGCTCCAGTTCCGCCTGTACGTACACGGTGAAGTGGGGCGCGCGGAAGGGCACGTCGGGCGTGTCGAAGGCCAGGCCGGCGACGAAGGCGTGGTTGCGCTGCGCCTCGTCGATGAAGCCCTCGGTGAGCATGCGATCCAGCACAATACGCCAGCGCAGATCGACCGCTTCCTGCACTTCGGGCTCCGGGTTGAGGGGGTCGAGGCTGGCGGGCGCCTGGGGCAGGCCGGCCAGCATGGCCGCCTCGCCGAGGGTGATGCGGCCGACGTCCTTGTTGAAAAAGGTGCTGGCCGCAGCCTGGGCGCCGTAGGCCAGGTTGCCGTAGTAGATTTCGTTCAGATACAGCTCAAGGATGTCTTCCTTGCTCTTGCGCTGCGTCAGCACCAGCGCGAGGGCGATCTCCTCCAGCTTGCGCTCGATGCTGCGCTCGGTGCGGCGTTCGGGCGTGAAGAGCAGGTTGCGCACGACCTGCTGCGTGATGGTGCTGCCGCCGCTATAGCCCCGCACGAGGCCGGTGTATTGCAGGAAGGCGCGCAGCGTGGCCGCCACGTCGATGCCCGGATTGCTGAAGAAGGTGTCGTCCTCGGTGGCGAGGGTGGCGTCGATCAGCGACTGCGGGATGTCTTGCAGGGCGACGTAGGTGCGGCGGCCCTCGCCGAAGGACTCGTAGAGCACTTCGCCGTAGCGGTCGTAGATGAAGCTGCTCTCGAAGTTGTGCCAGTCATCGACCTGGGCCACGCGCTCGCCGAGCTGCTCCTCGATGCGCCCGCCCAGCAGCGCGCCGGCCAGCAGCACGAAGAGCGTCAGGCCGCCACAGACGAAACCGAAGGCGCCGATGAGGGCGAAGAGGCAGCTGCGCGGCAGAAGACTGCGGCGACGCCGTGAACGTCGCGCAGGACGAGGACGCGGGCGTGCGGCAGGCCTGGCGGCGGGCGGTGTCGGGCTGCCTGGCGCGGGCGGGGCGAAGGGGCGTTGACTGCGGGTACGCCGGCCGCGCGCAGCCGGGCCCTGACGCGGCGGGCCGACTGATGGCGCTTCGGGCGGGGGCAGGCGGAAGGGGACGTCGTCCCCTGCGCGCTCCGGCCTGCGTTCCTCATCCATGCCGGCTTCACTCCCCTGGCCGGTCAGGCTGGTCAGCGAATGGCGATAGCGAGCTGCGCCAGCCGGCCGACGACGAAATCGCGCGCCTGCTGCACATCTTCGAGGCGCGTGAGGTGCTCGATGAGCCCGAAGCCATCAGGCAGCAGGGCCTCGAAGCGCCGGAAAAAGTGGTCCCAGTCGAAGAAACCAGTGCCGGGCACGGTCTCGTCGATGTGCAGCACGAGCTTTTCCCCGACGGTGACGTCCTTGAGGTGCGCGGCGCGGATGAAGGGGCCGAGCTCGTCAAAATAGTTGTCGATGACAGCGGCCGTGTTGTAGACGCTGCCGATATCGCAGACAAAGTTGACGAGGTCCGCGTTCACGCCGATCCAGTCCGGGTTACTGCGCTCGATGATGCGCCGGATTTTGGCGGGCTCGCCCAGGGTGGTGGTCAGGTGACATTCGAGCGCGACCGGCATCTTCAGCTGCGCGGCCGTCTCGCCGATTTCGGCGAGGCTGCGCACGAGGCGCTCTTCGGTTTCGGGCAGGAAATTATCCGGGTGCGGCGCCCACTGGTAACCGGGATACATGCTGGTGGGGCGCAGCGAGGCCATGTGGGCGCCCAGCTCGCTGGCGCGGCGTATGATGTTGCGGCAGATGCGCAGGCCCTCGCGGCGTACGCTTTCGTCGCGGCTGATGATGGCGGGATAGGCGCCCCAGAACTGCACGAGCGCGATGCCGTGGTCATCCAGCAGACGTTTGGTGCGCAGCGCTTCGGTCAGCGGCTGGTCGAAGGGATCGCCGTGGAAATGCATCCCCATGCCGGTGAAGCCGAGCGCGTTGAGCTTTTCGACGACGCTTTCGTCGACGTTATGCCAGCCGGCGAACCAGTCATCCACGCCACCCAGTCGCATCGCAATCTCCGTTTACAGGCTGTTTTGTTCCTTCCAGGCGTACCACTGGTCGGCGTCCATCTCCTCGGTCAGCGGTGTTTTATTATCGTCCTCAACGACGACTTTGCGGTCGGGAGTTCTCAGAAAAACAGCGTCTACCCTGTCCGGGTTATCCAGAACGACGCTGCCCCACGATCCGGCAAAACGGTTTGAATAGTCCTGCTTCGATATTATGACGTATCGCATCACACTTCCTCGAATTGATAGACGGTGACTGACTTGGTTAAGGCCTCCTCCCCGTGACCGGCGTTCAGATCTGAAAGTGCCCTGAAACGCGCACGATCTTCTGCTCGTAGTTGATGACGTAATCCAGCAGTTGCTCGTGCAGGCGCGACCAGGTGTCGCTTTCGATGATGTCATGCATGGCCGGGAGGTCGCTGGCGATGCCCTCGGTCATGATTTGCGCGGTGCTGCCGAGGCTGTAGGTGGTCATCCAGGCGCCGGTGTGGCGCAGGCCGAGGTTCTGGGTGCCGGGAATCCAGTCGCGCACGAGGAACTCGAAGTACTCCTGGTCACGCCCGGGGCGGATGTCCCAGGTCATGATCAGCTTGACGTCCATGCCCGTTCGCTCGTCCGGCACGATTACTCCGGCAGGAGCCGGGGTTGCAGCAGCACCACGCGGGACTGCTCCGGCAGGTTGCTGGCGGTGATGCGCAGGAATTCCTCTGCCTGCGGCGGGCTGAGGCCCATGGCGCCGAGGAAGCGTTCGAGCGGGTCTGCGGCGTCGGCGGGCGGGCCGTTATGCAGGGGCAGGATGGCGCGCGGCTCCAGCAGGGCGACGAGCCCGGCGGCGGCCTCCGCATCAAGTCCGCCGGCGCCCAGGGGGAACATCAGGACGTGTACCTCGCCGAGGGTCTCGAGCTGCTCCTGCTCCGGCACGTGGGCCAGCGCGCCCAGGTGCAGCAGGTTCAGCTCGCCAAAGTGAAAGAGCCAGGCGACGTTGCGGCGCGTTGCGCCGTTTTCCTGCGCGTGCATGGCAATGCCGCGCATGAAGACGCCGCCGACCTCGTATTCGCCGGGTCGCTCGAAGACCAGCAGGCCATCCGACAGGTCGTGCTGCGGCGCAGCGTCGCCGTTGGCGTGGCTGAGGCAGACGACGTCGGCCTTCAGGCCGCGGCCGCTGCGCTGCACCGGCACGCAAGGGTCGGTCACGACCGTGAGCTCGCCACGGCCGCTGATGCGCAAACAACTCTGTCCGTACCAGCTGATGTCCAGTGCCCACCTCTTGCAACTTCCGCGCGCTGCGTCCACAGTATAGCCTGGCGAGCGGGGTCTGAACAGATGCAGGCAGGGCCGGAGGCAGCGGCGGGACTGTGCATCGCGGTGCCGGGGACGCCGGCGTGGCTGGCTGAGTTGCAGGCGCGCGCGGGGCCGGGGCTGCGCATCGTTGCGCTGCGGGCGGGCAGCGGCTTCGTGCCGCGTCTGACGGACCTGGGGCCGGCGCTGTTGCTGGCCGACGCGAGTGACGCGGCGGCGCGGCGCTGGATCAGCGCGGCGCGGGCCAACAACGCCACGCGCCGCATCCCGCTGCTGGCCATCGCGGAGGAGGCGCAGCAAGCTGCCGCGCTGCGGGCCGGCGCGGACGCGACGTTGAGCGCGGCAGAGTTGCTGGCGGCGCCGGAAGCAACGCTGCGGCAGCACAGTCGGCAGCCCGACGCTGCGCGGCTGGCGCGGCTGGCATGCGAATGCGGGGCGCAGTTGCCGCCGCTGGCGCGCGAGGGCATGGCGCTGTTCAACGCGGGCGAATACTACGCGCAGCACGACGCCTTCGAGGCGCTGTGGATGGAGACGGAAGGCCCGGTGCGCGAGCTGTACCGGGCGATATTGCAAGTTGGCGTGGCGCTGTATCAGGTGGAGCGCGGCAACCGGCGCGGCGCGCTGAAGCTGCTGCTGCGCAGCGCGCAGTGGCTGCGCGAGCTGCCGGATGAATGTCAGGGGCTGGACGTGGCGCGGCTGCGCGCGGACGTGCAGGTGTTGCGCGCGGAGCTGGTGGCGGAGGGCGGGGAGGTGACGCCGGTGAGGTTGTGGGAGGTGGGGGACTGAGGTCCGCTGCCGGTGGATGATTACTTTACATACCTGAAAGGAGTCTGACAGTGAAAACCAGGTTATTTGCAGTAATGATAGCAGTGATTGTTCAGTGCAGTGTGGCATCGGCGCAGGCGCAGGATTATTCCATTCGTACCAATGCCAGAGCCAATTTGAGAGCTACGTATAGTCTCGAGGGCGATATTGTTGAAACTGTAGCATCAGGCACAATCCTGCAGGTCGTCGGCGAGTTTAACCGATGGCTGAAGATCAACAGAAACGGAAACGATGTGTGGATGGCGGACTGGGTCAATTACACTCGCAGCGACCAGACACAATCTCAAATTGACAATTGTTGTTCCGTTGATCGGCAATGCAATAGCGACGAGGAATGGACAAGCGGATATTGGGCCTTTCAGAACAATCAGTGCAATGCGCCTGTACAATCCCGGCCAAAAACATCAGCGCAGCCCGCGAGTACTGATCAATCTCAAATTGACAACTGTTGTTCCGTTGATTGGCAATGCAATACCGACCAGGAATGGGCAAAAGGGTATTCTGCCTTTCAGATTGACCACTGTGATGTGCCTGAGGGGTTGCTAATCGAGGGCTCAGACGCTTTTCTCTCCCTGATGAAAGATGCAATTAATATGCTGAAGAACAGGGCTCCGGCGTGGTATGCGTACACGATCGACAACCTGGACAAGATCCGACTGATCCCGGAGGGGAACAGGTCGTCCGTTCGTTCGAAATCAAGGACATGGACTGTATCCCATAGCCGTGCTTTTAGTTCCTCTGGTGAACGGGCTGTAGTCTGGCAGGCCGGCTCGATGGTTCATGAGGCCTGCCATGTACACCGATCTAAAGCCGGGTTGATTTCCGGGGGTCTGGAAGGGGAAAGCGCGTGCTTGCAAGCACAAATTGAAGCAATTGAAGCAATTGATCCTCGTGATCATCTTGGTTATGTTTCGGCGCTTCGACACGTGCTCGCAAACATCAACGATCCGGAATATCAGTGGTGGAATTAGCGCGGCTGTGCGCGGAGCTGCTGCTGCGCAGCGCGCAGTGGCTGCGCGAGCTGCCGGATGAATGTCAGGGGCTGGACGTGGCGCGGCTGCGCGCGGACGTGCAAACGTTGCGCGCGGAGCTGGTGGCGGAGGGCGGGGCGGTTACGCCGGTGAGGTTGTGGGAGGTAGGGGATTGAGGTCCGCTGCCCGGCCGCTTGTGAATTAGGCCACGTGTTATATAGTCTGCGCTGGCGAAGCGTTGGCGAAAGCAGCGAAATTCATGAGTGTTGAGAGCGAAATCAGGAAACTGGCAGCGAGCATCCCGGAGAAACGCCCGTATATCCGTGGCGAGGAAAGCACCAAGGACGCGTTGATTCGTCCGATGATTCGCGCGCTGGGCTATGACACCTGGAACCCTGCCGAGGTGAGTTCGGAGTTCACGGCAGATTTTGGCACGAAACAGCACGAGAAGGTCGATTTCGCCATCATGGCCGCTGGTCGGCCGATTATGCTGATCGAGTGCAAGACGATTAGCTCAAGGCTCGGCAACAACGAGATTGCCCAACTCTTTCGCTACTTTTCGGTCACGGAGGCGCGCTTCGCTATCCTGACCAACGGGGTCGAGTATCGGTTCTACACCGACCTGCGCAAGCGCAACGTGATGGACGACTCACCGTTCCTGGTTGTCAATATGCTCGCTCTGAATGATGACATGGTGACCGAGGTCTCCCGCTTCGCCAAACATGCGTTTGACGAGCAGGCAATCTGGGACCTGGTGCATACACGAGAAGTCGAACAGAAAGATCTGCAAATTATCACAAGCAACATCACGCGCGAGTTTGCGACTCCTTCCAGGGATTTGGTCAGGCTTCTGGCGAAAGGTGTTCTGGGAAAGGGTCATCAGAGTCGGGCAGAGTGGAATCGCGTCACAAATTTGACGAAACAGGCAATCAATGAGTTCAAGGCTTCTGGTAGACCCTTGGACAAGTCCACTGATGCATCAACTTCACAAACAACTGAAGAACATGTCTTCAAAGTTTACGTGGACTGGGATCAGCTTGTCTCAAACATAAATCTGCACAAAATGTTTCAGGGATTATGCAACTATGTTGAGTCATTGAGCGAAACTGTGTGGATAAAGCCACACAAGTACGGTTTCTCGGCAAAACGAGAGCGGGGTAGACGCTTCAATTTACTCTATATTTGGCCGGCTCCAAGTAAGACCTGCTTGACGGTCCAACTTCAACTTGACCTGACGAACGTCCCTCTGGAAGAAGGGTTTACACAGGACATCAGCCAGATTGAGAGGCATCGTCCTTACACACTCCTGGTTTTCATCCGCAACCACGATGATCTCGAGCGGGCCAAGCCGCTGCTCAAGCGCAGCTACGATGAGATCGTCTAGGCAAGGAGCGTACAGATGAGCGACGTTCAGATTTTTCATGCAACTCTGGACGGTGCACGCGAACTTGAGGAAATACCCTTCCGCGACGAAAAGGAACTCCAGAACCTCGTCGAGCGACATCTACACAACTTGACTGGCATCGGTTTTGTCAAGTCAGAGCATCGCACGGGAAGCCGGCACAAACGCCGTGCTGACACCTTGGGGCTGGACAGCAAACAGCGCCCGGTCGTGATTGAGTACAAACTTGGCCAGGGTGGCGCCGCCATCAGTCAGGGCCTGGACTATCTCTACTGGCTGGAGGACCACAAGGGTGATTTCCGCGAACTGGTGCGCGAAAATTTGGGCGCAGAACGGTCGCGCAATATTGACTTTAAGGACGCACGGTTACTTTGCATTGCCGGAGAGTTCAAACGGGAAGATGTCATCAATGCAGAGACCAATACCCGTCATATTGAATTGCTTTGTGTCCGGCGTCTTGGTGAGTCGACCATTCTCTTGGGCTGGGTGCTTGGTGGGGAGGATGTGCCAAAATCTGTACCGTCGACCAAGCCAACCAATAAACCGAAGCAATCTTCCGAAGAACCCGATTTCAAAAAATATCAGTACTGGGAACAGCTCAAAGCGAATGCCGAGCTATACAGGCTGTTCGAAACTCTGCGAGAACATGTCTGCTCTCTGGGTAGCGAAGTTCGGGTCAATCCAACGAAGTACTATTTAAGCTTCAGGAGCAAGCGAACTGTAGCCTATGTCAAAGCTCAGACCGGCAAAAAACGTCTGCTGGTTTATGTTCATTCGGATCTTGAAAGTTTTGTCCCGCGCAAGGGGTTTACGCGCCTGAAACCTGAAGGGATTCGTTACCCACCCTGTAACGTAGAAATAGAAATCGGCAATAGGGACAATCTTGAGGAAGCCAAAGACCTGCTGGAGTTTAGCTATCGAGCATCTAGCTGAGCGCGGCGGCTAATCCACGAAGCGGTACTTAATCAGCGTCCACAGCACCGGCAGCGAGTCGCCGGCGCGGATCTTCTTGCCCTCGCCCCACTCGCGGCCGTTGTAGGAGATCGGCACCTCGTAGATGTGAATGCCGCGCTTCAGCACCTTCGCCGTAAGCTCCGGCTCGAAGTCGAAGCCGTTGGTGCGCAGCGGCATGTCCGCCAGCAGCTCGCGCCGGAAGACCTTGTAGCAGGTCATCATGTCGCTGAGGATGGCGTCGTAGAGGATGTTGGTCAGCAGGGTCAGGCACTTGTTGGCGATCATGTTCCAGAAGTACATGGTCTTGCGCGGCCCGCCCAGAAAGCGCGAGCCGTAGACCACGGTGGCGATGCCCTCCTGCAGCGGCTTCAGTAGCACCGGGTAGTCGCGCGGGTCGTACTCCATGTCCGCATCCTGGACCAGCAGCAGGTCCGTGCTGGCGGCCGCGAAGCCCTGGCGCACTGCAGCGCCCTTGCCCTGGTTGCGCTCCATCAGCAGCACCTGCAGGCCGGGATGGCCCGCGTCAACGATGCGCGCGAGGATGTCGCGCGTGCCGTCGGTCGAGCCGTCGTCAACGACGATGATTTCGTCGGCCAGGCCCACGTCCAGCACGCGCTGCAAGGCCTGCTCGATGCTGCTGCGCTCGTTGTAGCAGGGGATGATCACCGCCAGTGTGAGCCGCTTTTCGGGGTCCGTCGTCACCGTTCAGGCCTCCCGTGTCCTGCGCGGCGCCAACTATAGCACAGGCCCCTGCTATACTCGCGCCGGATTTGCAGGTTCAGGGGAGAAGGCACACATGGCGCAGGGTCTGTCAATTGCGACCATCAAACGACTGGCGCGGCAGACGCGGCAGCAGGCGCGGGCCATTCTGGAGGAAGCGGGCGAAGCGCCGGGCCAGCCCTTGCCGGCGGCGCCGGTCGATCTTGCGGCGGGCCTGGCGCGCTTCATCGACCATACGCTGCTGAAGCCGGAGGCCAGCGCGGAACAGATCACGCAGCTCTGCGCGGAGGCGCGCGACTATCATTTCGCCACGGTCTGCGTCAACAGCTGGCGGGTGCCGCTGGCGGCGGAGTTGCTGCGCGGCAGCGACGTGGCGGTGTGCACGGTGGTGGGCTTTCCGCTGGGCGCCTGCCTGGCAGAGGCGAAGGCCAGCGAGGCGCGGCTGGCCATTGAAGCGGGCGCCGGCGAGATCGACATGGTGCTGAACATCGGCGCGCTGAAGGACCGCGACCTGGGCGCGCTGCTGCGCGACATCCGCGCGGTGGTCGCTGCCTGCCACGCGCAGGACGTGCCCTGCAAGGTGATTCTGGAGACGGCCCTGCTGAGTGACGAGGAGAAGATCATTGCCTGCGCGGTGAGCCGCCTGGCGGGCGCGGACTACGTGAAGACCAGCACCGGCTTCAATGGCGGCGGCGCGACTGTGGCGGACATCGCGCTGATGCGGCGCGTGGTGGGACCGGACCTGGGCGTGAAGGCTTCGGGCGGGGTGCGAACGCTGGCGGACGCGCAGGCGATGGTGGCGGCCGGCGCGACGCGCATCGGCGCGAGCGCGGGCGTGGCGATCGTGCGCGGGGAGCGGGGTGAGGGGGCGTATTGATGAGTCCGGTAAATCTGTTTCGCAAAATTGGCAACAGGGCACAGGTGCTTGAGGACAAACCATTTTCTTCCGAGAAGGAGTTGCAGAAGTTTTTCGAGGCCAACCTGCTCGAGTTTGTCGGCATAAACTTTCTCGCTACTGAGTACTGGACAGGCCCTCCCCATAACGGTCGCATCGATACGCTAGGACTTGACACCGACGGCCGGCCGGTGGTGATTGAATACAAACGCCGCTCTGATGAGAACGTCATCAATCAGGGGCTCTTCTATCTCGACTGGCTGCGGAATCATGAGACAGTGTTTCGCAGACTGGTACACACCGAACTCAAAAATGGGCGTGCAAGGAAAATCGACTTTGACAATGTGTGGTTGTTGTGTGTCGCGTGGGAGTTTTCGGATTGGGACCTTGTCGCCGCGAGAAATAGCCGTCTTCCAATTGTATTGGCGTTGTATCAGCGATTTGGCGAAGAGTTATTTTCGATTGAAATCTATTATTCTCCTGAAGAAGACGTGGAGCAATCAACATCGGACCTTGAGTCAGCACTCTTGACAGAAGCTGCCCCAGAACCAGGTCAGCAATCGGGGGTGTCTGCGAAATCACTGCCGGATTTCTACGAGGTCTCGGGCTGGCTGCAAGCGGGTGAGGAACTACGAGCACTGTGCAGAGAAGTGTGTGAATTAATCTTGGCTTTGGGTCAGGATGTGCGAATCGTACGTCGCAAAGGATGGGTCGCCTTCAAAGGCAAGGGCGAGTCCGTGTATAACATCGCAGTTGTGGTTCTGCGTCCAGGCTCACAATGCCTTCACATACATGCTGCGGTGGATCCGGCCAGCGTTAAACTTGAGCCAGGCTTTACAGAATATGATGAAAGGATGGCGGAGCAATCGCTCTATCGATGTCCTCTAAAAATCACCATTCGCAGCCGGAAAGACATCAGACGCGCGCAGCCCCTGTTGCAGAAGGCGTATTCGAATCACTTGAACAAAACGTACCCTGCCAGTTCGCTTAAATCTGCAGCCATGTATGAGACAGGTCGCTCAGAGGCACCAGGTCTTGGGCAAAATGCCACCATCTCAACTGACGAGCTCGACGAGTACGAGTACATAGACTTTCTCTGCTCCAATTCTGAGCGACTGGCCCTGTTCGCAGCACTACGCGAGTATATTGAAAGTTTGGGTTCAAAGGTGCAGACCTATGCGCGCAAGACGTACATTGGGTTCGGCAATCTTGAGGGAAATCGCCCTCATCGTCTTGCCATCATGAAGGTCTACAAGAGAGAGGAAGGCTTACACGTTCAGGTTGATGTCAGTGAAGAGATTGTCGAGCAGGCCACAGGTGAGCATCCAAGTATCATGTACCGGGCCTGGGAACGTGTTGCAAGCACCTTTTACTACGAAAATCTTGCTATCGAAATTCGCAGCCTCGCCGACCTGGACGACGCGAAGCCTTATCTTCGTGCTGGTTACAACGAAATGTTGACAAGATTGGTACGGCCCTGAGCAGTAAGGACTCTACTGCGTCTATTGACCCTCAGCGTAACTGACGTGTGGGCTGCGCTATAATGACGGCCAGGTGCCTGTTAGCGGGAGCGGGATGACATGGATACTTCGGCAACGCTGCTGGAACTGCACTCCGGGCTGCGCTGGCTGCTGATCGCCGTGACGGTCATCGCGCTCATCGTGACGCTGCGCAGTTTCCGCGGCGGCGGCGGGATGCTCAACCGCATCTCGATGCAGCTCTTCCGCATCCTCATCACCCTGCAGTGGCTGGTGGGGGCCCTCTTGCTGGTCACGCAGTCGCCCTTCAGTTTGGCCGGTCACCGCGGTGAACACGCCCTGACGATGACGGTGGCGATGGCCCTGACGCACATTTTCGGCGGGCGGCGCGCGTCGCGGCCGCTCATCAGTTTAATCCTCATCGTGGTCGTGCTGGCGCTGGTGCTTTTCTCGATTACGCGTCTGCCGCAGGGCTGGCGCCTCAGTCCGGGCGGCTGAGCAGCGCGGTCAGCCAGTAGAGCGGCCGCGTCAACAGCCACAGCAGGGCGGCCCGCGCCGGACCGTGCTGCTTGCGGGTGTAGACCAGCAGGTCGCGCCAGTAGGTACGCCGCGCGAAGCTGGTGCGCGTGACCGACTTCTCGAAATGGGTGATGTAGCTGCCGCTCAGGAAGCGGAAGCGCGCGCCCGCGAAACGATGCCCGAGCGTGTCCTCCGGGAAGTAGAGCAGCAGCTCCTCGTCCAGCCACAAGTCTTCGCGACGCATCAGCAGACAGGAGCCGGGCAGCACCGCGACGTCGCGGTCGCTGTCGCGCTCCCAGCCCGCGTACCACTGGCGCGCGTTGCTGCGCCGCCGCCAGGGGACGGGCAGCTGGTCGGGCAGCGCGTGGGTCAGCAGCAGGTAACTCCAGGTGGGCACGCGTGAGCAGCTGCGCTGGATGCGGCCGTCGGGCCGGCGCAGCTGCAGCGTGGCGCCGTGGTAGTCGGGATGCGCGTCCATGAAGGCGACGAGGGTTTCCAGCGCGTCCGGCTGCGGCAGGGTGTCGGGGTTGAGCAGCAGCAGGTAGTGGCCGCGGGCCGCCTGGATGCCGACGTTGTTGCCGGCGCAGAAGAAGCGGTTCTCCGTCTGCGGCAGCAGCCGAACGTGCGGGAACTCGCGCGCGAGCGGGGCCGCGCTGCCGTCGTTGTCAACCACGATGAACTCCGGCTGCAGCGTGCTTGCCGCCAGCGCGCGCAGGCAGGCGCGCAAATAGTCCAGCGTGCCGTAGTTGACGCTGACCACGGAAAGCCGCGGCGGCGGCGCTTCCTGCGTCATGCCGGCTTGCGCGCGATGAGCAGCGTGGAGTAGTTGAAGGCCCAGGGCATCAGCCGCGCCAGCGCCCCGCCCAGCGCCTCGGCCAGCGGGCTGCTGCGGAAGTAGCCGGGCGCGCGGAAAGGGCCACCCAGGCCCCGGAGCGTGTAGGAATGACCGGTCGGGTGCAGGTCGCAGAGTTCGAAACCGGCCTCTGAAACGGTCTCGACCAGCGCGCGCCGACCCCAGGCCTTTTCGTAGAAGTCGTCATGGGTCAGCGCGCTCCGACCCTGCAGCCGCCGTTTGAGCTCAACCAGACGCAGCACCAGGTTGGGGAAGGGAATGGTCAGCACGAGGATGCCGCCCGGCCGTAACACGCGCCGGGCCTCCGCCAGGCCTGGGCCCATGCCCTGCTCAAAGTGCTCGAGCACGCCGAACGAGAGGTAGGCGCCGATTGAAGCGGCGGCGCAGGGGATGGCGTGGAGATCGCCGGTGAAGAGCGGCAGACCGGGCGTGTGGCGGCGCGCGGCCTGCAGCGCATTATGCGCGTAGTCCATGCCGACCACGTTGCGGTAGCCCGCTGCGCGCAGCGCAATGACGGGGCCGCCGAGGCCGCAGCCCGCCTCAAGGATGAGGCCCTCGCGCGGCAGCCAGGGCGTGTAGGCGCGCATAATGGCCTGGGCGCGGGGATAGTACTGGCTGGCCAGCTCGTCCTCGACCGTGGCGCCATCCCACATGTCGACCCAGCCCTGGCGCGTACTCTCGTAGCGGTCTTTCACGGGGCATCATCCTCGTTTGTTGGCTTGCGGCCCGACAGCTGCAGCTGGCGGATGATGAAGCTGCCGGCTGCGCTGCCGATGTCCCGTGGGTCGGCCCAGAGCGCGGCCTGCGGCGGCGCGTTGCGCAGCAGCGCCTCAAGGCGCGCGATGGCTGCGTCGTCGTTGCCCTGACGCCGCGCCCAGTCCTGCAGGTTGTGACGCTTGATGGACTGCGCGTTCTGTTCCACGCACAGCCCGGCGCGCGCGAACATCGTACGCCAGCCCGTCTCGCTACAGGCGCAGTTGTGCGAGGGGTCGCGCAGCCGTTCGAAGTTGTCGATCCAGGCCGCGCTCGGCCGGTGCGCGGGCAGCATCTGGTCCTGCAGCAGCAGCAGCCCGCCCGGGCGCAGCACGCGCGCGCTCTCGTGCAGGAAGCGCTGCGCATCCGGGAAGTGGTGCGCGGCGATGCGGCAGGTGACCAGGTCGAAGGATTCGTCGGCGAAGGGCAGGTCGGTGGCCGCCGCCTCACGATACGTGACGTTGTGCAGGTTCTGCGCGCGGACGTGGGCTGCGGCCTGCTCCAGCATGGCGGGCGTCAGGTCGCTGGCGACCACGCTGGCGACGTGCGGCGCGAAGGTCAGCGCGGTGTGGCCGCCGCCGGTGGCGATATCGAGGACCTGCCAGTGCGCTTCGGGTTGCGCCATCTGCAGCAGGTGTTCGAGATCCGGGCCGCTGGCGTGGGTCACACTGGTCACGTAGGCCGCGGCGAAGCGGCTGTAGCGCTCACGCGAGAGGGACTGCGGGTCGCTGGCGCGCATGGCGACTCCTTCCTGATTCACGGAACGCGGTCAGTGTAGCGCAAACAGCGCCGCGACTCCGCGTTGACGTATCGCGTTCGTCGGTCACAATGGACGGCATGAAGCTGGATCACCTGAACGAACAGCAGCGCGCAGCGGTGAGCGCCGGCCCGGGCCCCGTGATCGTCTACGCCGGGCCGGGCAGCGGCAAGACGCGCGTGCTGACGCAGCGCCTGGCGTGGCTGGTGCGCGAACAGGGGGTGTATCCGGGCGCGATCATGGCCGTGACCTTCACCAACCGCGCCGCCGCCGAGATGCGCAGCCGCGCCGAGGCGCTGCTGGGCGGAGGGCTGCGGGGCGCCACGGTGGGCACCTTTCACAGCATCTGCGCGCGCCTGTTGCGCATCGAGGCCGGGCATCATGCCTGGACTTCCAACTATCTGATCTTCGATGCGAATGACCAGCTAGAGGTCGTGAAGCACGTGCTGGGCGAGCTGGGGATGAAGTCCGGCCGGCGCGCGGCGCGCGACATCCTGGGCAAGATCTCCAACGCCAAGTGCGAACTCGTCACGCCGGAGGTCTACGTCGCGCCTTCCTACGAGCACGTGATTGTGGAGCGTGTCTACCCGCGCTATCAGAATCTACTGCTGGCCGCCAACGCCATGGACTTCGGCGACCTGCTGATGCAGACCGTGTTCCTGTTGCGGGAGAATGAGGCCTTGCGCGTGAAGTACGGGCGGGTCGTTGAGCATTTGCTGGTGGACGAGTTTCAGGACACGAACCTGGCGCAGTATCAACTCGTGCGGCTCTTCGAGCAGCCACAGCATAACGTCTACGTGGTCGGCGACGAGGACCAGGCGATTTACTCCTGGCGCGGCGCGGACTGGCGCAACGTGGCCAGCTTCCACAAGGACTTCCCGCAGGCGCAAACGTACCGGCTGGAGCGCAACTATCGCTCCACGCAGGTTGTGCTGGACGCGGCGCAGGCCGTCATCCGCAGGAATACGCAACGCCAGGACAAGGCGCTGTTCACCACGCGCGAACGCGGCGCGAAGGTTCAGCTCTACGCCGCCTACGACGATATCGAGGAGGCCGACCACGTCCTGCAGAAGCTGGGCGAGCGGCTGCGGGTCGACGACCGGAACTGGCGCGATATTGCCGTGATGTACCGCAGCCATTTTCAGTCGCGGGCCCTGGAGGAAGCCTTCATCAACGCCGGCGTGCCCTATCGCCTGGTGCGCGGCATCGCCTTCTACAACCGCATGGAAGTGCGCGACCTGATGGCCTTTCTGCGCCTGGCGCACAACCCGAACGACCAGATGAGCCTGCTGCGCGTGGTCAACGTGCCGCGGCGCGGCATCGGCAGCAAGAGCCTGGCAGCATTCGAGACCTGGCGGAAGGGGGCCGGGCTGGGCTGTGGCGAGGCGCTGGCCCTGCTGGCGGGCGGGGCGGAGACCGGGTTGCCCGCCCGGGTGGCGGCAAAGCTGCAGGGCTTCGCGCGGCTTTGTGAGGAATGGCAACGCGTCGCCGCGACGGGCGACCTGCCGCTGCTCTTCGACCGCATCCTGCGTAGCACGGCGTACGTCCGCTGGCTGGGGGAGGTCAGCGACGACGCGGACCAGGCGGAAGAGCGCGAGGAGAACCTGGCGGAGCTGCGCGGCCAGCTGGAGCAGGCCATGGAAGCGTCGCAGTCGCTGGGCGAGTTCCTGGCCGAGAAGGCCCTGTTCGCGGACGCGGACGTGCAGGACCCGGAGCTGGACGCGGTGTTGCTGATGACGCTGCACGCGACCAAGGGCACGGAGTTCCCGGTGGTCTTCATCGCCGGGGTCGAGGAAGGCCTGCTGCCGCACGTGCGCGCGCTCTACGATCCCGAGCAACTGGCCGAGGAACGGCGCCTGTTCTACGTCGGCATCACGCGCGCCATGGACGAACTCTTCCTGTCCTGGTCTTTCCGGCGGCGGCGGGGCTATTCAGTGCAGGATCCCTCGCGCTTCCTGGAAGACATCCCCGAGGAACTGCTGGACAGCAGCGCCTCACCGGCCCTGCGCACAGAATATGTGTCGCAGGCCAGCGCGAGCGACACGAGCTGGGCGCCGAGCCCGGCCATCCCCGCGCCGAAGCCTGCGCTGCAGTTCCGCACCGGCATGCGCGTCATGCACAGTCACTTTGGCGAAGGCATGGTGATCGAAAGCCAGGCCATGCGCGACGACGAGGAGGTCACGGTGGCCTTCAGCCGGCACGGCATCAAGACGTTGTCAGCGGGAATCGCCGGCCTGCGCGAGCTGGTCTAGCCCCGCCGCCAGCCGCGCCACCACGGCCTCACCCACCGCGGCCTTGCTCATCAGCGGCAGCGCCTGTGGCTCACTGCCCGGCGTCAGCAGCGTGACGCGATTGTCCGCCACAGCGAAGCCGGCGTCCGTCGCGCTGATGTCGTTGGCGACCAGCAGGTCGAGGCCCTTGCGCGCCAGCTTCTCCGCCGCGCGCGTCAACAACTGTTCGCTCTCGGCCGCGAAGCCGGCCAGGAAGCGCGGCCGGCCGCAGTGCTCGCGCTGCGCGGCCACGGCGGCCAGTACGTCCTGCGTGCGCGTCAAGGTTAGCTGCAGGCCGGCGTCATGGTCGCGCTTGCGCAACTTGTGCGCGCTGCGCTGCGCCGGCCGAAAGTCGGCCACTGCCGCGACCATGACCAGCGCGTCCGCCGTGCGCGCCGCCGCCAGCGTCGCCTTCAGCATTTCCTGCGCGCTGTTGACCGCGATGCGCGTCGCGCCGACGGGCGTGGGCAGCTCTACTGCGCTGCTGATGAGCGTCAGGTCGGCGCCGGCATCCAGCGCGGCCTGGGCCAGGGCGTGACCCTGGCGGCCGCTGGAGCGATTGCCGAGGTAGCGCACGGGGTCCAGCGCTTCGCGGGTTGGCCCGGCCGTGACCACCACGCTGCGTCCCGCCAGCGCGCCGTCGCGCCCCAGCGCGCGGCGCACGTGACCCAGCAGCACGGGCGGCTCCGGCAGGCGCCCCTGGCCGCCGAGGCCGGAGGCGAAGCGCCCTGCGTCGGGCGCGATGAGCGTCACGCCGCGATTGCTCAAGGTCTGCAAATTGGCCTGGGTGGCCGGGTGCTCGTACATGCCGCCGTCCATGGCCGGGGCCAACAGCAGCGGGCAACGCGCGGCGAGGGCCGTCACCGTGAGCAGGTTGTCGGCGAGGCCATGGGCCAGTTTGGCGATGGTATGCGCCGTGGCCGGGGCGATGAGCAGCAGGTCGGCCTGTTCGCCGAGGCGCACGTGGGCGATGTGGCCGTCGGCGCCGGCGTCCGTGGCCCAGAGCTCGCTGTGGACAGCGCGGCCGGTGAGCGCGGCGAAGGTCAGTGGCGTCACGAAGCGCTGCGCGCCGGCCGTCAGGATGACGTCAACCTGCGCGCCCGCCTGGGTCAGCTTGCTGGCGAGGTCGGCGGCCTTGAAGGCGGCGATACTGCCCGTCACGCCGAGGATGATGCGCCGGTCGCGCAGCAGCGTGATGGCCATGCGGCTCAGCTCGCGGGCGGGTAGCCGAGCGCGTCAACGCGCTCTGCGGCGTCAAAGTCCTTGTGGCTGAGGCGGTTGCCGGCGTCGTGCGTGCAGTAGCTGACCTTGACGCGGCGCCAGCCGATGGTCAGCTCCGGGTGATGGTCGAGCCCTTCGCTGATGACGCCGACGGCCGTCGCCAGCGCGATGCCGGCCAGGTAGCTGTCGGTGCGCCAGTTTTTCTGGATGGTGTCGCCGACGCGCTCCCAGCCATCCAGGCGGGCGAGGCGCTCGTTAATTTCTGCGTCGTTCAGGGCCGGGGTCATGGCATCGCTCCCACATCGCTTGCCGTCAGTATAGCGGATACGGGCCGGAGCGCCTGCCCGCGCCGCCGTGGCGCGCAACCCCGTACACATCCGGTTATCCAGCGCAGATGGGGCCTTCTGGCGCCAATGCCGGTAGGATCGATGGCAGCGACGTGCTTCGTTTACTGGCGCAGGGGAAGAGCAATGATGAAGAAGATGGTATTGAGCAATGCGCGCGTGCTGGATACGCGCGGCGGCAAGCTACTGGACAAGCGCCACGTATTGATCGAGGACGGCAAGATCGCCTCGGTCAGCGAGGCGCTGCCAGCGGCAGAGGCGGAGTGGATCGACGTCGGCGGGCGCGTGGTGATGCCGGGCCTCTGCGATGCGCACGTGCACGTCACCGCCGCCACGGCGGACCTTGCGGCCATGCGACACTGGTCGCCGGCCTATGTGACCGCCCTGGCCGCGCAGGAACTCGAAGAGACGCTGATGCGCGGTTTCACGACGGTACGCGATGGCGCGGGCGCGGACTGGGGCCTGGCAAAAGCCGTGGACGAGGGGCTCCTCGTCGGGCCGCGGCTGTTTTTCTGTGGGCACGCCTTGTCGCCGACGGGCGGCCATGGCGATATGCGCAGTTCCGGCGATGACGGCCGCGGCTACAGTTGGCTGGCGCCGGCCGCGGGCTGGATCTGTGATGGTGTCAGCGAGCTGCGCCGCGCCTGCCGTGAGGAGGTCCGCCGCGGCGCCCATCACATCAAGCTGATGGTCTCCGGCGGCGTGGCCTCGCCCACCGACCGCATCGACAGCTTGCAGTTCTCCGAAGAAGAGATCCGCGCGGCGGTGGAAGAAGCCGAAAACGCCAGGCTCTACGTCATGGTGCACGCCTACACCGCCCGCGCCATCAATCGCTCCCTGCGCTGTGGCGTTCGTTCGGTGGAACACGGCAATCTGCTTGACGAGAGCAGCGTCGAGCTCTTGCTGGAAAAGGACGCCTTTCTGGTGCCGACCCTGTCTACCTATCAGGCGCTGGCGGATGAAGGCGTCGCGGCCGGCTTGCCGCAGGAATCGTACAGGAAGGTCTTCGACGTGCTGGATGCCGGCAAGCGCGCGCTGGAGATGGCGTACCGCGGCGGCGTGAAGCTGGTCTATGGCACAGACCTACTGGGGACGATGCGGCGGCGGCAGCTGGACGAGTTCGCCATCCGCGGCGAGATTATTCCGGCCAGCGACGTGCTGCGCGCGGCCACCTGCAACGCGGCGGATCTGCTGGGGCGCAGCGGCGAGCTGGGCGAGGTGATCGCCGGGGCGCATGCCGACCTGCTGGTGCTGGATGGCGACCCGCTGGCCGATTTGAGCGTAATGAGCGAGCCGGAAGCGAACCTGCGCATCATCATCAAGGGCGGCGTGATTTACAAGAACAGCCTGACCTGAGCGCTGTCCTTCAGCGCGCGGCCAGTTCCAGCACGTCCTGCAGATGGCATCGCTTCCTCGTCGCTTGCTGTCAGTATGGCGCTTTTACACGCAGCACATGCCTGTGTCCGCTATCCGGCTGGAGTTGGCAAGAGACCCGGAAGCTCAGGCAATACCGGCACTGCAATGGATGGGTCCAGTTCCAGAGCTGTCATGAAAACCTGATCGTCATGGAACAGTGGCAGCAGGTAATTGCATACAGCAGCCTGAAGGGGATTCTCCAGGTCAAAAACGACATTGGGTTCAACAGTTGAGCAATCTGCGGCGTCATCGACGGCTTTCATCAGATGTGTAGAGATGTAGTGCCCTGTAATCTCACCGTGATTCTCCGGCGTATCGCAAAGAGTCTTGGCCAGAAACTCCATTCCTTCCGCCCAAGACAACGCGTCCGGGCCTATGAAGTCTCGCAATTGCTCAAGCTCTGGCTTTGCCAATGTCTTTGACAACCAGTAATTTCCCGTACTAGTTTCCAAGTAGGCATCGCTGCAACTCGACAGTTCATTGGCAGCGATAGTCGTGGCTGCCATCACTAACAATCCCATTGTCAACATAGTGACAAATATCTTGCTTAATGCGAACATGGCCAATCTCCTGATATCTGCAGATTAGAAGAATTTACATCGCGCCGAAGATTCTATTCATAAGCAGTGGAATTCTGGTGGGCCAGGAACGGCCCACCTGCCACAGCACACGCTTCCGGCGGGCGCGCTTGTCGGCTACGATAGTGAGGTATACCGACCAGCAAAGGGAGCGCGCAACATGACCGAAGCAGCAGCGCAGCCGACAACCGGCGCCGAACACATCGTCTGGGACCTCTCGATCTTCTACAGCAGCCCGGAAGACCCGGCCATCGAGGCCGACATGGCGGCGGTCGACGCCGACATCGCCGCTTTCGCAGCCGACTATCGCGGCAGGGTCGCGGGGCTGGACGCTGCCGACCTGCTGACCGCCATGGAGCGCGTCGAGGCGCTGGTGGACCGCGTCTACCGCCTCGAGATGTACGCCCAGATGCTCTATGTCACCGATACCAACAACCCGGCCTTCGGCGCGTTGCTGCAGAAAATGACCGAGTACGCGGCGCAGGTGCAACAGGGTCTGCTGTTCTTCGAGCTGGAATGGACGGCCGTCGCTGACGAGGCGGCCGCGGCATTGCTGGCGCAGCCCGAACTGGCGCACTTCCGCCACTATCTGGAGGCCGAACGGCGCTACAAGCCGCATCTGCTCAGTGAGCCGGAGGAAAAGTTGCTGGTCGAGAAGGCGGTGACCGGGCGCGAGGCCTGGAGTCGCTTCTTCAGCCAGTTGATGGGCGCCGCCCGTTATCAGCTGCGCGGCGAGTCACTGACGCAATCGCAGGTACTGAGCAAGCTGTTCGACACCGACCGCGAACTGCGCCGCGAGGCCGCCGCGGCCGTCACCGCCGGCCTGCAGGAACAGGCCATGCCGCTGACCTACATCTTCAACATCCTGGCGGCGGACAAGGCCTCCGAGGACCGGCAGCGCAGTTACGGCACCTGGGTCTCCTCGCGCAACCTGGCCAACAAGGTGGCCGACGAGGTGGTGGAGGCGCTGGTGCAGGCCGTCACCGGCAACTATGATATCGTCGCTGCCCACTACGAACTCAAGCGCGCCCTGCTGGGCTACGACGAGCTGCTCCATTACGATCGCAATTCGCCCCTGCCGGTGGCCGGCAGCGACCGCATCTACCAGTGGCACGAGGCGCGCGACATCGTGCAGCAGGCCTACCAGGGGTTCAGCCCGCGCATGGCCGATATTTCGCAGCGCTTCTTCGACGAGGGCTGGATCCACGCCGCGCTGGCGCCAGGCAAGATGGGCGGGGCCTTTTCGGCATCCGGCCCGGTGTCGGCGCACCCCTTCATCATGATGAACTTCACCGGCCGTGAACGCGACGTCTCCACGCTGGCCCATGAACTGGGCCACGGCGTACACCAGTTGCTGGCTACGGAGAGGCAGGGCCTGCTCAACGCCAACACGCCGCTGACCACCGCCGAGATGGCCTCCACCTTCGGCGAGATGCTGGTCTTCGACGACCTGATGGCGAACGAAGCGGACGCCGAGGCGCGCCTGGCGATGCTGGCGGCCAAAATCGAGGACAGCTTCGGCACAATCTTCCGCCAGATCGCCATGAACCGCTTCGAGCACGGCTATCACAACGCGCGCCGCGAGTCCGGCGAGCTGACGGCCGAGCGCCTCGGCGAGATCTGGCTGGAGACGCAGCGCGACATGTTCCAGGGCAGCGTGACGCTGGGCGCGGACTACGGCCACTGGTGGAGCTACGTGCCGCATTTTCTGGATGTGCCGGGCTACGTCTACGCCTACGCCTTCGGCGAGCTGCTGGTGCTGGCGCTCTTCCGCCTCTATCAGCAGCGCGGCGCGGACTTCGTGCCCGAATATCTGGAGGTGCTGGCCGCCGGCGGTTCGGACTGGCCGCACAATATTCTGGCGCGCATGGGCGTGGACCTGACCGACCCGGCGTTCTGGAACGAGGGCCTGGCCATATTGCGTGACATGGTGGAGCGTGAGCAGGCGCTGGCGCGCGAGGTCTACCCGGAGAAGTTCAGCGACTGAGATTCCCTGCAGGCGGAGGGCCTGTGATCAGCAGACTGGAGATCAGCGCGGCCACGCTCTGCGTCACCCTTTCCGGCTGGGTGCTGCTGGGGCGGGTCGTGCCGCTGCCGATCATGCTCTTCGTCTGCGTTGGTCTGGTGCTGCTGCCCCTGCTGATGAGCGAGGATTCGCACAGCAGCGGCTCGCTGTGAGGAGTCAGCCTCAGCGCGTCCTGCCTTTGGCCGAAGTGAAGACTAAGAAAAACATCAGCGCGGCGAACACGCCGCAGGCGCCCCAGAAGAGGAAGGGCAGGCCGGCGCCATAAACGGCGAGGCTGTTGCCCAGCGGCGGCGAGAAGGCGATGCCCAGGTTGCGGATGGTCGTGACCATGCCCAGCGCGCTGCCGCTGAGCGAGTTATCGACGCCATCCACCTCCATTACAGTGGCCTGTTGCAGGGCCATGAGGGAGTCGAAGGCGGAGCCGGTGAGGGCCGCCACCAGCAGAATCAGCGCGCCGGCGACGAGGCCCAGTGTGCCGACGCCGGCCCCCAGCACGAGCGCGAGGGCGATCAGGAAGCCGCGCCGGATGCGCAGGCGGTCCGAGAGAGTCGACAGGGGCACCACAAAAATCAGACTGGTGACGAAGAAGACGGACAGGGCGCGGTCGGCGTCCAGATGCTCCCAGCCGATGTTTTTGAGGTAGGTGGGTAGATAGCCGGTGAAGCCGCTGAAGCAGGCGCCCACGCCCAGGCCGCCGAGGCCCATCAGCCACAGGCTGCGCAGGCGGGCGGCCCTGCGCAGGCCGGCGAGCAGACCGGGCGCATGCTCGTCGTCGCCGACAGCGGTTTTGCCGGACGGGTGCAGCAGCAGCCACAAGAGGCTGACGACCATGGCGATCAGGCCGTAGAGCAGCAGCACCTGGCGCCAGCCGCCCAGGGCCGGCAGGATGACGCTGGTGCTGAGCAGCGGCCCGAGCATGAGGCCGCCGGCGAAGCCGGCAGACACGACGCCGCTGGCCATGCCCAGGTTTTCGCGGGGGATCCACTGGCGGATGGCCTTGAAGATGAGCACCGGCACCGGGCCCTGCGCGAAGCCGTAGAGCAGCGAAGTGAAGAGCAGGCTGCCGAAGTCCGTTGAGAAGGCGCGCAGCATGCTGAAGAGGCCGCTGAGCAAGCAGAGGACGAAGAGCGTGCGGCGCGCGCCGAAGCGATCGCCGATGCTGCCGCCGAGGATGGCGAAGAAGACGCCGCTGAAGCCCACCATGCCCCACACGCCACCGATCTGCACCAGCGAAAGGCCCAGTTCCTCGCTGATGATGGAGAACATGGGCGGCATGGAGAGGTTGGGCAGGGTCACGACGCTGAAGGGCGTCAGCACGCAGAGCGCGAGGATGACGTAGCGCCAGGAACTGCTGCTGTCCGGGGACTGCACTCTGCTGATGATCAAGGGCTGACCGTCCTCTACGACGCGTCGTCACAAGCCGCACCAGTGTACGCCGCGGCGGCGCAATTGCCATACCACCCGTCATGGCGCTGTCACGCTCTGCTATACTGGCGCCCCCGCCCGGGGAGGGCAGCAGTTGATGAGCAGTGTGCAGGAAGATACGCGGCCCCTTGTGCCGCTTGAGGAGCGCCAGCAGCCACAGCCGCCGCGACCGCCACAGGCGCCGCGGCCACCGGCCCGGCGCGATAACAGCGGCTGCCTCTACCAGGGGCTGGGCGGGCTGGCAATCGTCGCGCTGGCGCTGCTGATCGTGGCGCTGGCCGGCCTGGCGGGCTGGACGATCGGGCGGCAGGAGGCACAGGAGATCGTCGCGGTCACGCAGGCGGCGCGGGTGAACGACCAGCTTGCCCGCATTCCGGGCGACGTGGCCGCGGGCAACCGGCAGTTGCTGGCGGCGCGGCTCGACTTTCTCGCTGAACTGACGCCGGCCGTCGCCGGTCTGCCGCAACTGCGGCTGACCGCGACCGCGCTGGGTCAGCCGACGGCCACCATGACGCCGGGCCCCACGGCCACGCCCACCATCACCGCGACCGTGGTCGCGCCGCAGACGGTGCAGTGGCAGCCTGACGCGCTACTGCGACAGGCGCGCGCGGCCATCGGCAGCGGCGAGTATCAGGAAGGCGTGGACCTGTTGCAGGCGCTGGAGGCGCTGGCGCCGGAATATGAAAGCGTGAGCGTGCGCGAACTCATTCTCTCTGCCCTGACGAAGCAGGCGCAGCGGCTGTATCGCAGTGAAGACACTCTGGCCGAGGCCATTCTGGTGACCGACGAGGCCATCCGTTACGGGCTGTCGCGCGACAGCGGCCTGCGCTACGAGCGCCACGTGGCCAGCCTGTATCTGGAGGCGCGCAACCAGCTCAGCCGCGGCCCGGCAGCGGCCATCCCGGCCCTGCGCGCGCTGCATGACGTGGCGCCCGGCTATCGCAACGGCGCGGCGCGGCAACTGTTGGTCGAACAGCATGTGGCCTGGGCAGAATTGCTACTGGCGCAGGGCGATGCCTGCGCCGCGCAGGAGCAGCTGCAGCAGGCCCTGACGCTGAAAGCCGATGCTGCGCTGGCGCAGCGTAGCGCCGAGGCCGGCCAGATCTGTCAGCAGGGATCGCTGCCGCCCACCGCCGCTGCGTTGCCCGCGCAGCCGCCGCCGGTCGGCGCGACGCTGGACGCGGGCGAGTATTTCACGGCGCCTGGCAGCGGCGGCTGAGGCGGCTCTCACAGTTTGCTCATAGTTGACTCACAGGATTCTTACGCGCCGGCCTCAGGCTTAACGGCAAGTCGAATTTGGCTGACGTGCATGCTGGATCCTCCTTCCTCCTTACGTGGTGAGACTGTGGAAGGCCAAATTCGCGGGCGAGCGGGCGACCGCCGCCGGTAGCGAAGCAGATCGTGCGCAGGTGTGTCCCCCCGCACAGCGCGCGGTCTGTTTTTTTAATCAGTCAGGCCTGCCGGCCAAACCATCCCCCTGGTGTAACGGTCAGGCCTGTTGGCCAAACCAGCCCCCTGGTGTTAACAGTCAGGCCTGCCGGCCAAACCAGCCCCCTAGGGGTCGCCGCCGGGCGCAACTGCTATACTGGCGGGCGGGCGGGAAGGAGCGCCCCAGGCATGCGCTACTATGAAGATCTGCAACCCGGCCAGCGCATCCGTCACCGCCTGGCGCGCACGCTCAGCGAAACGGACAACGTGCTCTTCTGCAGCCTGACGCTCAACCCGCAGCCGCTGCACCTCGACGAGACCTTCGCGCGCGAAACGCAGTACGGCCGCCGCATCATGAACGGCCTCTTCACGCTGGGGCTGGTGGTCGGCATCAGCGTGCCGGAGATCAGCCAGGGCACGATCGTCGCCAACCTCGGCTACGAAAAGGTCGCGCACCCGCACCCGCTCTTCCCCGGCGACACGCTTTCGGTCGAGACCGAGGTGCTGGCCAAACGCGAGAGTCGCTCGCGCCCCGGCGAGGGGCTCGTCACGCTGCGCCATTACGGCCGCAACCAGGACGGGGTGCTGTGCGTCGAGGTGACGCGCACGGCGCTCTTCCTCATGCGGCCGCGCTGAGCGTGCGTCTCGCGGCCCTGCGCTACCGCGACTTTCGTCTGCTGTGGAGCGGCGAACTGCTCTCCACCACCGGCTCGCAGATGCAGACCTTCGCCATCAACTGGCACGTCTTTCAGCTGCTCAACGGCCGCACGCTGACGCTGGAGCTGGCGGGGCAGGAGCTGGTGCTGGGGGCGGAGGCGCTGGGGCTGGGCGGGCTGGGGCTGGTGCGCATCCTGCCGATCATCCTCTTCTCGCTGCTGGGCGGCATGGCCGCCGACGCCTGGGACCGGCGCCGCCTGATGGTCATCACGCGCGTGCTGGCGGCCCTGCTCTCGCTGTGGCTGGCGCTGCTGACGCTGGGCGGCGGGGCGACGCTGGCGCTGATTTATCTGCCCGGAGCGCTGGCGGCCGGCCTGATGGCCTTCGACATGCCCGCGCGCCAGTCGCTGGTGCCGCATCTGGTGCGGCGCGAGCATTTGAGCAACGCCATCAGCCTCGAGATGCTGATCTGGCACATGGCCAACATCCTGGGGCCGGCGCTGGCGGGCGTGCTCATCGGCCTCGGCCAGGCGCAGGGCGCGCATTACAAGGGGCCCATCGGCATGGTTTACGCGCTGACCGCGGCCGGGATGCTGCTGGCGGCCGTCGCCATGGCGTTGCTGCGGCAGCGCACTGCGTCGCAGGGCCGCAAGAGCATGAACCGCGGCGCTTTCATGGAGGGGCTGCGCTTCACCTTCCGCACGCGCATCATCCGCGGCACGATGCTGCTGGACTTCCTGGCGGTGTTCTTCGGCTCGGCGCGCACGCTGCTGCCGCTGATCGCGGCCAACGTGCTGGGCCTGAACGCGACCGGCTACGGTCTGCTGGCGGCGGCCCAGCCGGTCGGCGCCTTCCTGGCCGGGGGCGCCCTGGCGCTGACGCGTGAGATCCGGCGCCAGGGGCTGGTGTTGCTGGTCAGCGTGGCGCTGTATGGCGTGGCGACCACGCTCTTCGGCCTGTCCACCAGCCTGGCGCTCTCGTGGCTGCTGTTCGCGCTGACCGGCGCCGGCGATACTGTCTCGTCTGTCATCCGCAACACCATCCGCCAGATGAACACGCCCGACCGCATGCGCGGGCGCATGTCTGGCGTGAACATGGCCTTCGCGACCGGCGGCCCGCAGCTGGGCGAGATCGAGGCCGGCCTGGTGGCGGCTGTGTTCGGCGCGCCCTTCGCGATCGTCAGTGGCGGCGTGGCGGCGCTGGCGCTGACCGCCGTGATCGCCCTGCGCTACCCGCGACTGCGGCGCTACACCAGCGCCAGCGCCAGCGCCTGAGCGCCCTGCGACTGGCATCACGGCGCCGGCGGCAGTATGATGGCGTCATGACAGCCGTGGCGGCCGACGGAAGCCCGGAAACTCGTCCGGCAGGAAAGTCCATGTCCGCCTTCAACATCCGTCCCGTCGAACGGGACGATCGAAACTGGGTCCTCGAGTTCCTCGAGCAAAACCGGGGCTCGACGCGCGTCGTCAGCCGGGGCCAGATCTGGCTGGCGCATTTGTTGCCGGGCTTCGCGGCTTTTGTCGGGGAGCAGCCGGTCGGCCTCGTCACCTGGCAGACAGAGGGAACGGATTGCGAAATCATGACCATCAACAGCCTGCGCGAGGGCATCGGCATCGGCACGGGGCTGCTGGGGGCGGTGCGCGAGGCTGCCGTGGCGGAGGGCTGCACAAGGCTGTGGCTGGTGCTGACCAACGACAACCTGCAGGCGCTGCACTTTTGCCAGAAACGCGGCTTTCGGCTGGCGGCGCTCTACCCTGGCTCGCTGGAGGAAGCGCGCAAGATCAAGCCCGACATCCCGCTTTTCGGACAGAACGGCATCCCGCTGCGCGACGAGCTCGCGCTGCAACTTGTGTTGCAGGACGGCGGGAACGCCTGATACAGGTGCATGAGCGCTACTACAAGCGGAGCGGGGATGGGGCCAGGCGAGGCGCTGAAATTCGACGAGGCGGAGTTGCGCGCCAACCGGGAAGGCCGCCTGGGCGAGCGCCAGCGCAACCGGGTCTTCGCGCGTCGGCGCCGGCTGATTTTCGCCCTGTTGCTGCTGACGCTGCTGATCGGGTTGCTGGCGGCCAGCGTCATCCTGGGCCTGTTGCCCGGCGCCACAGCGGAGGGTATCGTGCTGGCCCTGGGCGCGGAAGTCCTGACGGTGGGCCTGGCTTTCCTGGCGTGGAATCTGTGGCAACGCTTTCGGGCCTGCCTCGCGCCCGGCCTCGTGTTGAGCGTCAGCGGGCCGGTGACCTGTTACGTGCTGCGCGAACGCCAGACGGACGCCATCGCCGGCGCGCCGGGCACGCGCACCGGCTACTATTTGCGCGTGGCGGAGCTGGAGTTCGCCGTGTCGGAGGCTGCCCTGGCCGCCTTTGAGGATGGCGCGGTGTATACCTTTTACTATGTGGCGCGGCCCTTCACGCTGCTCAGCGCGGAGCCGGCGCCGGATGACGGGAGCCCATGAGCGACGAAACTTCGCTACAGACGAGGGCGGACGACAATAACAATGAGCCGCGGGAATACCTGCGCGTAGAGGGGCTGAGCTACAAGTACGGCTCCTTCCACGCGCTGAGCGAGGTGGCCTTCAGCGCGGGCGCGGGCGAACTGATCGCCCTCGTCGGGCGCAACGGCGCCGGCAAGTCCACCCTGTTGCGCTGCATTGCCGGCTGGACGCGCGCCAGCGAGGGCGAGGTGCAGATCATGGGCGCGGCGCTGGCGGAGAACGAGCGCCAGGCGCGCGAGCACGTGGTGCTGCTGCCGGATACGCCGCCCTTCTACGACGAGCTGACCGCCTGGGAGCATTTGCAGTTCGCGGCGCAGTCACATGGCTGGCGCGACTGGGAGGACGAGGGCGAGGACCTGCTGGAGCGCTACGGCCTGTACAACAACCGCGAGGCCTTCCCCTTCACTTTTTCGCGCGGCATGCGCTACAAGCTGGCGCTGTGCATGGCGCTGCTGGTCGAGCCCAAAATCCTGCTGATGGACGAGCCGCTCGGCCCGCTGGACCCGGTCTCCGCCGACGAACTGTGGATCGAACTCAACCGCCACCGCAATGAGGGCATGACCATCCTGCTCAGCAGCCACCAGTTGCCGCAGGAAGCCTGGCCCGACCGCTACCTGATCATGGAGCAGGGCGAGCTCATCAGCCAGGGCACGCCGGACGAGCTGCGCGCCTCGCTGGGGCTGGGCAAGGACGCTCCGTTGACTCTGGACAGTATGCTGCGCGCAGCCCTGCGCCGGCGCAAACCCCCGCGGAAGGCCGATGACGCCGCTGCCACTGACTGATCTGCGCATTCTTTTCGGCCTGCGCTGGCGCCAGTTTCGCTCTGGCGCGGTCTACTGGTTGCGCCTGCTGGGCTACGACTCGCAGGCGCGCTCGTGGATGCAGCGCGTCTACGTGCTGTATCTGCTGGGCATCGGCTCGATCTGGTTTTTCGCCATGTGGGCCTGGGGCTACGAAGGCGCCAGCGCTCTCGGGCAATCGCTCGAGCGGCAGGGCCTGGCGGACTTTCTGCAGCGCATCCCGCCAGCCGTGTTGTTGCTGCAGGTGTGGGCCATGATGGCCTCGCTGCGCAGCACGCCGCTCAAGCTCAGCTTCGCCGACATGGCCTGGATCGTGGGCTCGCCGCTGGCGCGTTCGGTGCCGGTGTTGCCGGGCTTCATCCGCCAGGTGCTGACGCGCAGCATCGTCTTCGGCGCCATCTGGGCCTTGTTGACCGTGCTGCTGCGCGGCCCGGTCGGGCCGGCGAGGGCGGCGGACAGCCTGCGCGTGGCCCTGGTGGTCGCGCTGCTGGTGCTGCTGACCTGGTCGCTGGCGTGGCTGCTGGGCATCCTGCGCCTGGTGTATCCGCGGGTCAGCGGCTGGCCCGGGCTGTGGCTGACGCCGCTGTTGCTGTTGGGGCTGGCGCTAGTGGCGCCGGACCAGTTGCTGTGGCCGGGGCGCCTGCTGGTGTTGAGTCTTTACGACATGGCGCCGCTCTGGGCGCTGGCCCTGATAGCCCTGCTGGCGGCGGGGCTGGTGTCCACCTTCGTGCTGTTCGGCGCGCGCATCAACATGATGCAGGCGGCGGACGAGAGCGCGGTGTACGCGCGCCTGGCCGCGCTGGGCCTGCTCGCCTGGCGCATGCCGGATTTGCAGTTGCGCATCCGCATGCAGGAGGCGCGCGCCGGTCAGCGGGTCCGGCTGCGCATGCCGCGGGTTTACGGCCGGCGCGCCATGTTCATCCGCTCGGCCATTGCCGGCCTGCGCCACCCCTCGCTGATGCTGATCAACGCGCTCTGGGGCGCGGGCATGACCTGGGCCGCGGCATTGATCCTGGTCAACGAGCTGCCGGTTCCGCTGTGGATTGGCTGGCTGCTGATCGCCGGCATCGCGCCGCCGGTCGGCCTGCACTACACCTTCCGCCGCGACGTGCAGGAGCCCTTCCTGCGCCAGTTCCTGCCGCTCGACGGCTTTCAGATCTTCTTCGCCGACGTGCTGCTGCCGCTGGGCTTCGTGGTGGTCGGCGCGCTGATCGCCTGGTTCCTGCAGCCCCTGCCGCCCTTGCTGCTGCTGACGGGCGCCGTCTACATCCCGTTGCTGGGCCTGCTGCTGGCGCTCTGTGGCGCGGCTGCGATGACCTCAACACGCGAGCTGCAAACGCGGCTGCTGGGCACTGCGGCCAGCTTCGGCATCGCGCTGGTGGTCTCAATGCTGCTGGGCACGCCGCTGGCCGGCCTGGTGGTGGTCTGCGTCTCGATCGCGCTGCTGGGCGGCATTCTGATGCAGCACGCCTGAGAGATCAGGTTGCGCGCCGGCGCAGCCAGAGGGCGACCAGCAGCGCGCCGCTCCAGTTGAGCGCCAGATCCAGCGCCGAGAGGCCGCGATCCGGCACGAAGGTCTGGGCCAGCTCGGTCAGCAACCCCAGGTTCAGGGCGATGAGCAGTGCGGGCCGGATCTGCCCTAGCGCGCGCCACCACAACCAGGTCATCACGGCGAAGCAGAGGAAGTGGCCGAGGTTGAGCAGCAGGACGACGGGCGCGCTGTGGTCGCCCGCGGCGGCGGGACCGACGAGCGGGTCCCTGCCGGGTTGCAGGAGCAGCAGGCAAACGAGGAGAGTCCAGGCGACGGCCAGAACACTGCGCCAGGGGGAATGTTGAGCGTAACGGGTCAGCATGGAGCCACTATAGCCGTTGCCTGGTTTGCAAGACAAAGGGGGGAAGTTAAGATATTGTTGCGTATGTGACAAACAGGGGGTGCGCCGACAGCAAAGCGGTACGGAATGTAGTAATAGAACCACACGATCGATATAGAGGTTTGGGAGAGAAAAATGAACCAGAAACTGAGTCGTCGCGACATGCTGAAGGGCACGGCCGCCGGCGCTGCCGGGCTGGCAGCGGGACTCGCGCCAGGCGCGATCCTGGCCTCCGCACCGTCACAGGACACGGTGACACTGCGTTTCCATCAGCGGATAAAGGCCTGGACGCCGGTAGTTGAGAACTTCAAGGAGCTGTTCCCCGGCACCGAGGTCGAGTTCATCAACGTCAGCGGTATCGACGATGAAGAGGTCGCCAGCAAGACCCTGACGCTGCTGGCCTCCGGGCAGCCGCTGGACGCGGGCAAGGCCTCGACCGAGGTGACCGCGCTCTACGCCGGCGAGGGCATCGCCGCGCCGCTCAGCGAGCGCGTGCTGGATGCGAAAGACGAGCTGGCCGAATACTTCTCGGACATGGCGCCGATCCTGCCCGAGACCATGCTGTGGGAAGGCGACCTCTACGAGCTGCCGGATGGTTGCAACGCGCCCAACATGTTCATAAACGTGAACATGCTGGAGAAGGCGGGCCTGGAAATGCCGCCGGCGGACTGGACCAAGGATGACTTCGTCGAGTATGCCAAGGCCACGACCAACGTCGGTGGCGAGGAGACCTTCGGCTACGGCTGGCCCATCCGCATCTGGGGCAGCTGGGGCCCGTGGCACTACGTCAACGACACCAACTTCCTGACCGAGGAACGTGCGCCGGGCGGTGAATGGTTCTGGGAGACCTTCTACGCGGACAACGACGACGTGGGTCACCGCGGCGGCGGTTTCCGCTGGCCCGCGGCCAATGCCAACCACCCCAACATGGTCGAGGCGCTGGAGTTTGTCGTCTCGCTGACGGCCGACGGCTATGCGCCGGGCATCGAACTGGGCGGCGGCTCCTCGCTGGAGGGGCTCTTTGTCTCCGACAGGATTGCCATGACACCGGCCGGCGGCTTCTGGGCCGGTGGCTTGCACAACGAGGGTATGGAGAAGGGCACCTTTGACGTGCAGTACTGGCCGAAGTGGAAGTCGCAGCGGCACCAGCTGGGCGTCGGCGGCAACTGGCTCTCCAGCTTCAGCACCGGCGAGGCCGTCGACCGCATGTGGGAACTGCTCAAGTTCTCCGTCAGGCGAGAGCAGATGCTCGCCCTTGATGGCCGCTACCGTCCGGTGATGACGACCACACCGGTGCGTCGCTCGATGGTCGAGGAGTCGGCCTATGAGCCCAGCGGCCCGGCCAACTGGCAGGTGTTCTACGACACGATCGACCGGCCGGACACCTACCCGATCCCGTCGCCGCCGGAAGCCAGCGGCATGACCGGCATCCACAATCGCGCCATCGGTCTGGCCGTCTCCGGCGAGATGTCGCCGCAGGCCGCGCTGGACCAGGCGCAGGCGGAGCTGGAAGCGCTCCTCATCCGCTCCCGCGGCGGATAGAGTCGCCCGCTGCGGCGGACCGTGCAGCAACAGGGGGAGCCGCTCATGGCTCCCCCTTCACTTTTAACCAGCCAGGAGCAAGCTGTCGCCGGCAGGGCCGGCGCAAGGGCCGGCGCAAGGGGCGTGCAAGGCCCGCGCTGCGACGATCCTGGCACGCGCGGGGGAATGCAGACGGTAAGGGGTCAGCATGGCGCCACTATACCCGTCGCCTGGTTTGCAAGACAAAGGGAGGGAGGTTAAGGTATTGTTGCGTATGTGACAAGCAAAGGGAGATGCGCCGACAGCAAAGCGGTACGGAAGGTAGAAGTAGAACCACGCGATTGAAATAGAATTTGGGAGAGAGACAAATGAACCAGAAACTGAGTCGTCGCGACATGCTGAAGGGCACGGCCGCCGGCGCTGCCGGGCTGGCTGCGGGCCTGGCGCCTGGAGCGACCCTGGCCTCGGCGCCCGCGCAGGACACGGTGACACTGCATTTTCATCAGAGCATCGAGCGCTGGACGCCGGTGGTTGAGAACTTCAACGAATTGTTCCCCGGCACCGTGGTCGAGTTCATCAACGTCACTGGTATCGACGATGAAGAGGTCGCCAGCAAGACGCTGACGCTGCTGGCCTCCGGGCAGCCGCTGGACGCGGGCAAGGCCTCGACCGAGGTGACCACGCTCTACGCCGGCGAGGGCATCGCCGCCCCGCTCACCGATCGCGTGCTGGATGCGAAGGACGAGCTGTCCGAGTACTTCTCGGACATGGCGCCGATCCTGCCCGAGACCATGCTGTGGGAAGGCGACCTCTACGAGCTGCCGGATGGTTGCAACGCGCCCAACATGTTCCTGAACGTGAACATGCTGAACAAGGCGGGCCTGGACGTGCCGCCGGCGGACTGGACCAAGGACGACTTCGTTGAATATGCCACGGCCACGACCAACCTCGGTGGCGAGGAGACCTACGGCTACGGCTGGCCGATCCGCATCTGGGGCAGCTGGGGCCCGTGGCACTACGTCAACGACACCAACTTCCTGACCGAGGAACGCGCGCCGGGTGGCGAATGGCTCTGGGAAACTTTCTACGCGGACAACGACGACGTCGGTCACCGCGGCGGCGGTTTCCGCTGGCCCGCGGCCAACGCCAACGACCCCTTGATGGTCGAGGCGCTGGAGTTCGTCATGTCGCTGACGGCCGACGGCCTCGCGCCGGGCATCGAACTGGGCGGCGGTCAATCGTTGAGCGGCCTCTTCCTCTCCGACAGGATTGCCATGACGCCGGCCGGCGGCTTCTGGGCCGGTGGCCTGTACAACAACGGCATGGAGAAGGGCGAATTCGACGTACAGTACTGGCCGAAGTGGAAGTCGCAGCGGCACCAGCTGGGCGTCGGCGGCAACTGGCTCTCCAACTTCAGCACCGGCGAGGCCGTCGACCGCATGTGGGAACTGCTCAAGTTCTCCGTCAGGACAGAGCAGATGCTGGCCCTGAAGGACCGCTACCGTCCGGTGATGAGGACCACGCCGGTGCGCCGCTCGATGGTCAAGGCAGAGGCCTACGAACTCACAGGCCCGGCCAACTGGCAGGTCTTCTACGACACCATCGACCGGCCGGACACCTACCCGATCCCGTCGCCGCCGGAAGCCGCCGGCATGACCGGCATTCACAATCGCGCCATCGGTCTGGCCATGTCCGGCGAGATGTCGGCGCAGGCCGCGCTGGACCAGGCGCAGGCGGAACTGGAAGCGCTCCTCATCCGCTCCCGCGGCGGATAGGCGCGGCCGCTGATGCGGCCCGTTCACTTCAGGGGGAGCCGCCAATGGCTCCCCCTTCACATTAACCAGCCAGCAAGCACAAGCTGTCAGCGGCAGGGCAGGGCCGGGCGAGGCCCAGGCTGCAGCGATCCTTGCGCGCGGGCGAATGCCGCGGGATGCGCGACAGTATGCCGACAACCATGCACGCAGGAGAGTTGGTATAATATGAGGGGGGTGTTACGCTGTGCCGCACTTGCAGGCAGAGGGGAGGTGCGTCGACAGCAAAGCGGTACGGAAAGTAGAAGTAGAACCACGCGATTGAAATAGAATTTGGGAGAGAAAAATGAACCAGAAACTGAGTCGTCGCGACATGCTGAAGGGCACGGCCGCCGGCGCTGCCGGGCTGGCAGCGGGACTCGCGCCTGCCATGACCCTGGCCTCGGCGCCCGCGCAGGACACGGTGACGCTGCATTTTCATCAGAACATAGGCCGCTGGACGCCGGTGGTTGAGAACTTCAACGAATTGTTCCCCGGCACCGAGGTCGCATTCATCAACGTCACCGGCATCGACGATGAAGAGGTCGCCAGCAAGACCCTGACGCTGCTGGCCTCCGGGCAGCCGCTGGACGCGGGCAAGGCCTCGACCGAGGTGACCGCGCTCTACGCCGGCGAGGGCATCGCCGCGCCGCTCACCGAGCGCGTGCTGGATGCGAAGGACGAACTGGCGGAGTACTTCTCGGACATGGCGCCGATCCTGCCCGAGACCATGCTGTGGGAAGGCGACCTCTACGAGCTGCCGGATGGTTGCAACGCGCCCAACATGTTCATAAACGTGAACATGCTAAACGCGGCGGGCCTGGACATGCCGCCGGCGGACTGGACCAAGGAAGACTTCGTTGAGTATGCCACGGCCATGACCAACCTCGGTGGCGAGGAGACCTTCGGCTACGGCTGGCCCATCCGCATCTGGGGCAGCTGGGGCCCGTGGCACTACGTCAACGACACCAACTTCCTGACCGAGGAACGCGCGCCGGGCGGCGAATGGCTCTGGGAGACTTTCTACGCGGATAGCGACAACGTGGCGCATCGCGGCGGCGGCTTCCGCTGGCCCGAGGCCAACGCCAACGACCCCTTGATGGTCGAGGCGCTGGAATTCGTCGTCTCGCTGACCGCCGACGGCCTGACGCCGAGCATCGAACTGGGCGGCGGTCAGTCGCTGAGTGGCCTCTTCCTCTCCGACAAGGTTGCCATGACGCCGGCCGGCGGCTACTGGGCCGGTGGCTTGCACAACAACGGGATGGAGAAGGGCGAATTTGACGTGCAGTACTGGCCGAAGTGGAAGTCGCAGCGGCACCAGCTGGGCGTCGGCGGCAACTGGCTTTCCAGCGTCACCGACAATGGCGACCGCATGTGGGAACTGCTCAAGTTCTCCGTCAGGACAGAGCAGATGCTCTCCCTTAAGGGCCGCTACCGTCCGGTGATGTCGACCACACCGGTGCGTCGCTCGATGGTCAAGGAGTCGGCCTATGAGCCCAGCGGCCCCGCCAACTGGCAGGTCTTCTACGACACGATCGACCGGCCGGACACCTACCCGATCCCGTCGCCGCCGGAAGCCAGTGGTATGACCGGCATCCACAATCGCGCCATCGGTCTGGCCATGTCCGGCGAGGTATCGCCGCAGGCCGCGCTGGACCAGGCGCAGGCGGAGCTGGAAGCGCTCCTCATCCGCACCCGCGGCTCGTAAGCGCAGCCGCTGCGGCGGATCGTGCAGCAACAGGGGGAGCCGCTCATGGCTCCCCCTTCACTTTTAACCAGCCAGGAGCAAGCTGTCGCCGGCAGGGTCCGCGCAGGGGAGGGTCAGCGTTCAGGCTGCGGCGAGGCTGACGCGCGCGGGCGAATGCAGCGGGATGCGCGACAGCATGCCGGCAACTATACACGCAGGAAAGTTGGTATGATATGAGGGGACGGTGTTAGGCTGTGTCGCACATGCAGGCAGAGGGGAGGTGCGCCGACAGCAAAGCGGTACGGAAAGTAGTCATTGAACCACATGATCGATATAGAGTTTTGGGAGAGAAGAAATGAACCACAATCTGAGCCGTCGTGACATGCTGAAGGGCACGGCCGCCGGCGCGGTCGGGCTGGTGGCTGGCCTGGCGCCTGCCGCGGCTCCCGCGCAGGATGCCATCCTGATCCGCTGGCATCAGAACGAGGAACGCTGGACGCCGGTCGTCAACAATTACAACGAGATAGCCGATACGCCGGTGGAGATTGAGTTCCTCAACATCAGCGGCATCGACCACGAGGAAACGGCCTCGAAGATCCTCAATCTGCTGGCCGCCGGTCAGCCGCTGGACGCGGGCAGGGCCGCGACCGAGGCCACGGTGCTTTACGCCGGCCAGGGCGTCTCCGCGTCGCTCACCGAGCGCGTGAAGGACGCCGCCGACGAGTTGGCCGAATACTTCGCGGACATGGCGCCGATTCTGCCAGAGACCATGCTGTGGGAGGGCGACCTCTACCAGTTGCCGGATGGTTGCAACGCGCCCAACATGTACTTCAACCTGAACGTTCTGGAACTGGCGGGCCTGGAAATGCCGCCGGCCGACTGGACCAAGGACGACTTCCACGAATATGCCGTGGCCACCACCAACGCAGGTGGTCAGGAAACCTTCGGCTACGCCTGGACGAACCGTCTGTGGGGCAGCTGGGGCCCGTGGTACTTCGTCAACGACAGCAACTTCCTGACCGAGGAGCGCGCGCCAGGTGGTGAATGGTTCTGGGAGACCTTCTATTCGGACAACGACACGGTAGCGCATCGCGGCGGCGGTTTCCGCTGGCCGGAGCCCAACGCCAACCACCCCAACGTTGTCGAGGCGCTGGAGTACGTCGTCTCGCTGACCGCCGACGGGCTGGCGCCGGGCATTGAGATGGGCGGCGGTTCCTCGCTGCAGGGTCTCTATGTCTCTGACAAACTGGCGATGACGCCCGCGGGCGGTTTCTGGGCCGGCGGTCTGATCAACGCCGGCATGGAGAAGGGCACCTTCGACGTGCAATTCTGGCCGCAGTGGAAATCGCAGCGGCACCAGCTGGGCGTCGGCGGCAACTGGATCTTCACCGGCAGCCCCAACCCCGATGCCATGTGGAACCTGCTCAAGTTCTCCATCAAGCGGGATCAGATGCTCTCACTTAAGGATCGCTACCGCCCCCTGATGCGGACCACGCCGGTGCGTCGTTCGCTGGCCATCGAAGAGTCCTACGCGCCCAGCGGCCCGGCCAACTGGCGTGTCTTCTACGAAACGCTGGATCGCCCGGACACGGGCCCGATCCCGGCGCCGCCGGAAGCCAACGCCGTCACCAACATTCATACCCGTTTCACTGGTCTGGCCGTTTCCGGCGAGATGTCGGCGCAGGAAGCGATGGACCAGGCGCAGGCGCAGCTGGTAACGCTCTTCGCCCGCACCCGCGGCACGTAAGCGCGGCCGCTACGGCGGCCCGTGCGTCAACAGGGGGAGCCGTTCGCGGCTCCCCCTTCACTTTTAACCAGCCAGACCAGTAGATAGCCGGCGAGACCGGCGCTGCGGCGATCCTGGCACGCGCGGGCGAATCAGCGGGATGCGCGATAGCATGTAGACAACCATGCACGCAGGAAAGTTGGTATGATATGAGGGGGGGGGCGTTAGGCTCTGCCGCACAGGCAGGCAGAGGGGAGGTGCGTCGACAGCAAAGCGGTACGGAAAGTAGTCATAGAACCACACGATCGATATAGAATTTTGGGAGAGAAGATATGAACCACAATCTGAGCCGTCGTGACATGCTGAAGGGCACGGCCGCCGGCGCGGTCGGGCTGGTCGCTGGCCTGACGCCTGGCGCGGCCCTGGCCTCCGCGCCGTCGCAGGATGCCGTCATACTGCGCTTCTCGGAGAACGAGGCGCGCTGGACGCCGGTGGTTGAGGCCTTTGCCGAACTGTTCCCCGGCACCGAGGTCGAGTTCCTCAACATCACCGGCATCGACCATGAGGAAGTCGCGGCCAAGATCCTTTCGCTGCTGGCCTCCGGGCAGCCGCTGGACGCGGGCTACGCCGCGACCGAGGCGACCGTGCTTTATGCCGGCCAGGGCGTCGCCTCGTCGATGACCGAGCGCGTGCTGGATGCGCAGGACGAACTGGCCGAGTACTTCTCGGACATGGCGCCGATCCTGCCCGAGACCATGCTCTGGGAAGGCGACATCTACGAGTTGCCCGCGCGTTTCAATTCGCCCAACATGTACTTCAACGTGAACCTGCTGGAGAAGGCGGGCCTGGAAGTGCCGGGGGCGGAGTGGACCAAGGATGACTTCGACGAGATGTGCACGGCCCTGACCAACGTCGGTGGCGAGGAGACCTTCGGCTACGCCTGGGTCAACCGTCTCTGGGGCAGCTGGGGCCCGTGGTACTTCGTCAACGACAGCAACTTCCTGACCGAGGAACGCTCGCCGGGCGGTGAATGGTTCTGGGAGACCTTCTATTCGGACAACGACAGTGTGTCGTATCGCGGCGGCGGTTTCCGCTGGCCGGAGCCCAACGCCAACCACCCCAATATGGTCGAGGCGCTGGAGTACGTCGTGTCGCTGACCGAACAGGGCAAGGCGCCGGGCATTGCGCTGGGCGGTGGTGCCGAGTTGCAGGGCATCTTCGTCGGCGACAAACTGGGCATGACGCCGGCCGGCGGTTTCTGGGCCGGTGGCCTGATCAACGCCGGCATGGAAAAGGGCATGTTCGACGTGCAGTTCTGGCCGGCCTGGAAATCGCAGCGGCACCAGCTGGGCGTCGGCGGCCGCTGGATCTTCACCGGCAGCCAGAACCCGGACCGCATGTGGGAACTGCTCAAGTTCTCGATCAGGACCGAGTCCATGCTCATGTTCAAGGACATGTTCCGTCCCCTGATGCGGACCACGCCGGTGCGTCGTTCGATGGCCAACGCGGAGGCCTACGAGCCCAGCGGCCCGGCCAACTTTAATGTCTTCTACGACACGGTGGACCGGCCGGACACGGGCCCGATCCCGGCGCCGCCGGAAGCCAACGCCGTCACCGGCATCCACACGCGTTACACCGGTCTGGCCCTCTCCGGCGAGCTCTCGCCGCAGGAGGCGCTGGACCAGGCGCAGGTGGAGCTGGAAGCGCTCTTCGCCCGCACCCGCGGCTCGTAAGCGCGGCCGCTACGGCGGATCGTGCAGCAACAGGGGGAGCCGGTCATGGCTCCCCCTTCACAATTAACCAGCCAGCAGGCACAAGCTGTCGCCGGCGGGGTCCGCGCAGGGGAGGGTCAGCGTTCAGGCTGCGGCGAGGCTGACGCGTACAGGTGAATGCAGCGGGATGCGCGACAGCATGTAGACAACCATGCACGCAGGAAAGTTGGTACAATATGAGGGGGGCGTTGGGCTCTGCCGCACAGGCAGGCAGAGGGGAGGTGCGCTGACAGCAAAGCGGCACGGAAAGTAGTCATAGAACCACACGATCGATATAGAGTTTTGGGAGAGAAGAAATGAACCACAAACTGAGTCGTCGCGACATGCTGAAGGGCACGGCCGCCGGCGCGGTCGGGCTGGTCGCTGGCCTGACGCCCGCCGCGGTACCCGCGCAGGATGTCGTGACATTGCGTTTCCAGCAGAACGAGGCGCGCTTTACGCCGGTCTTTGAGAACTTCAACGAACTGGTCCCCGGCACCGAGGTCGAATTCCTCAACATCACCGGCATCGACCACGAGGAAGTGGCCTCGAAGATCCTCAATCTGCTGGCCGCCGGTCAGCCGCTGGACTCGGGCTACGCTGCGACCGAGGCGACCGTGCTCTACGCCGGTCAGGGCGTCGCGGCTTCGCTCACCGAGCGTGTGCTGGATGCCAGGGACGAGCTGGCCGATTACTTCGCGGACATGGCGCCGATCTGTCCCGAGACCATGCTCTGGGAAGGCAACATCTACCAGTTGCCCGACAGTTGCAACGCGCCCAACATGTTCTTCAACCTGAACGTACTGGAAAAGGCGGGTCTGGAGACGCCGGCGGCGGACTGGACCAAGGATGACTTCCACGAATACGCCGTGGCCACCACCAACGTCGGTGGCGAGGAGACCTTCGGCTACGCCTGGGTCAACCGTCTCTGGGGCAGCTGGGGCCCGTGGTATTTCGTCAACGGCAGCAACTTCCTGACCGAGGACCGCTCGCCCGGTGGTGAGTGGTTCTGGGAGACCTTCTACGCGGACAACGACGACGTGGCTCACCGTGGCGGCGGTTTCCGCTGGCCGGAGCCCAGCGCCAACCACCCCGCCACGGTCGAGGCGCTGGAGTACGTCGTGTCGCTGACCAACGAAGGCCTTGCGCCGGGCATCGAGATGGGCGGCGGCGCCTCGCTGGTGGGTCTCTTCGTCTCCGACAAGATCGCCATGACGCCCATGGGCGGTTTCGGGGCCGGTTACCTGGTCAACAACGGCATGGAGAAGGGCGCCTTTGACGCGCAGCTCTGGCCGCACTGGAAGTCACAGCGGCACCAGCTGGGCGTCGGCGGCAACTGGATCTTCACCGGCAGCCCCAACGCCGACCGCATGTGGGAGTTTCTCAAGTTCTCCATCCAGGTGGAGCAGTTGCTCTCCCAGGCTGGCCGCTATCGCCCCCTGATGACGACCACGCCGGTGCGTCGTTCGATGGCCATCGCCGAGGCCTACGAGCCGACCGGCCCGGCCAACTGGTCCGTTTTCTACGAAACGCTGGACCGCCCGGACACGGCACCGATCCCGGCGCCGCCGGAAGCCAACGCCGTGACCAACATTCACACCCGTTTCACCGGTCTGGCCCTCTCTGGCGAGCTCTCGCCGCAGGAGGCCATGGACCAGGCGCAGGTGGAGCTGGAAACGCTCTTCGCCCGCACCCGCGCGTAAGTACGGCGCGGCCGCTACGGCGGATCGTGCAGCAACAGGGGGAGCCGGTCATGGCTCCCCCTTCACTTTTAACCAGCCAGGAGCAAGCTGTCGCCGGCAGGGCCGGCAGGGCCGGCAGGGCCGGCAGGGCCGGCAGGGCCGGCGCAAGGGGCGTGCAAGGCCCGCGCTGCGGCGATCCTGACACGCGCGGGCGAATCAGCGGAATGCGCGACAGCATGCCGGCAACTATACACGCAGGAAAGTTGGTACATATGAGGGGGGGGGGGTACGCTCTGCCGCACATGCAGGCAGAGGGGAGGTGCGGCGACAGCAAAGCGGTACGGAAAGTATTAATGAACTACGCTGATCGAATAGAGATTTGGGAGAGGATAAATGAATCACAAACTGAGTCGTCGAGAAATGCTGAAGACCACGGTCGCCGGCGCCGCCGGGCTGGTGGCGACTGCCGCCGGTGGCGCGACGCTGGCCTCCGCGCCCAGGCAGGATGCCGTGCCACTCCGCTGGCAACAGAACGAGGCGCGCTGGTCGCCGATTGTCGATGCTTACAACGAACAGGCCGATGTCAAGGTCGACGTGGATTTCATCAACATCACCGGCATCGACCACGAGGAAGTCGCCAGCAAGATGCTTTCGCAGCTGGCCGCCGGTCAGCCCTTCGATGGCGGCTACGCCGCTACCGAGGCCACCCAGGTCTACGCCGGCCAGGGGGTGGCCGCGTCACTGACCGAGCGCGTGCTGGATGACGCGGACGAGCTGCAGGAGTTCTTTGATGACGTGGCCCCCATCCTGCCCGAGACCATGCTGGTGGAGGGCGACCTTTACGAGTTGCCCGAGGCCTGCAACGCGCCCAACCTGTATCTAAACGTCAACCTTTTGAACAAGGCCGGCCTCGAGATGCCGCCGGCGGACTGGACCAAGGATGATTTCCACGAATACGCCAAAGCCCTGACCAACGTCGGCGGCGAGGAGACCTTCGGCTACAACTGGGTCAATCGCCTCTGGGGCGGCTGGGGCATGTGGTACTTCGTCAACGACAGCAACATCCTGGTCGAGGAGCGCGCGCCGGGCGGCGAGTGGTTCTGGGAGACCTTCTATTCGGACAACGACACGGTCGCGCATCGCGGCGGCGGTTTCCGCTGGCCGGCGCCGCAGGCCAACCATCCTGGCGTGGTCGAGGCGCTGGAGTTTGTCGTTTCGCTGACGGCCGACGGACTGGCGCCGGGCATCGAGATGGGCGGCGGCAGATCGCTGACGGGCCTGTTCATCTCCGACAGGCTGGGTATGACGCCGGCCGGCGGCTTCTGGGCCGGTGGTCTGCACAACGACGGCATGGAGTATGGCGCCTTCGACGTCCAGTTCTGGCCGCACTGGAAGTCACAGCGGCACCAGCTGGGCGTTGGCGGCAACTGGATTTTCACCGGCAGCCCCAACCCTGACCACATGTGGGAGCTGTTTAAGTTCTCCATCAGGCGTGAAGTCCAGCTGAATGTGGATAATCGTTACCGGCCGGTGCCGACCACCACGCCGGCGCGCCGTTCGATCGCGTCCGAGGAAACCTACTCCATCTCCGGCCCGCCCAACTGGAAGGTTTTCTACGATACGCTGGATCGTCCCGACACCGGCCCGATCCCGGCGCCGCCGCAGGCCAACGCCATCACCAACATCTATACCCGCTTCACCGGCCTGGCCGTCTCCGGCGAGATGTCGGCGCAGGCAGCGATGGACCAGGCGCAGGCGGAAATGGAAGCGCTCTACGCCCGCACCAGCTAGATTTCACGGCCGCTGCGGCGGCCTGTGCACTTCAGGGGGAGCCGGTCATGGCTCCCCCTTCACAATTAACCAGCCAGCAGGCACAATCTGTTGCCGGCGGGGTCCGCGCAGGGGAGGAGCAGCGTCCTTGCGCTGGCGAGAGTCGCGCGCGGGTGAGTGCAGCGGGGTGCGGGAATGCATGCAGTCCAATATACTCGCTGGCGAATTTGCGCAACCGGGGCAGGCTTGTTATGCTACGCTTCGCAATTGTGAAGAACTGCCAGGGGAGGTGCGCCGGACGAAAGCGATGAAACACAGCGGTTTGATCGTACCTGTGTCGCAAGAAAGGTTATAGAGGAGAGAAAATGAGCAACAGTCTGAGTCGCCGTGACATGCTGAAGGGCACGGCCGCCGGCGCGGTCGGGCTGGTGGCGGGCCTGGCGCCTGCCGCGGTACCCGCGCAGGATGCCATCCAGATCCGCTGGTCGCAGAACGAGGAACGCTGGACGCCGGTCGTCGAAAATTACAACGAGATCGCCGAAACCCCGGTGGAAATCGAGTTCCTCAGCATCACCGGCATCGACCATGAGGAAGTCGCCTCCAAGATCCTCTCGCTGCTGGCCGCCGGTCAGCCGCTGGACGCGGGCTATGCCGCGACCGAGGCGACGGTGCTGTACGCTGGCCAGGGCGTCGCCGCGTCGCTCACCGACCGCGTGAAGGACGCCGCCGACGAGTTGGCCGAATACTTCGCGGACATGGCGCCGATTCTGCCAGAGGTCATGATGTGGGAGGGTGACCTCTACCAGCTGCCCGATGGTTGCAATGCGCCCAACATGTACTTCAACACAAACCTGTTGGAGAAGGCAGGCCTGGAGGTGCCGCCGGCGGACTGGACCAAGGACGACTTCCACGAGTACGCCGTGGCCACCACCAACGTCGGTGGCGAGGAGACCTTCGGCTACGCCTGGACGAACCGTCTCTGGGGCAGCTGGGGCCCGTGGTACTTCGTCAACGACAGCAACTTCCTGACCGAGGAACGTGCGCCGGGTGGCGAATGGCTGTGGGAGACCTTCTATGCGGACAACGACACCGTGTCGCATCGCGGCGGCGGTTGGCGTTGGCCGGAGCCCAGCGCAAATCACCCGAACACGGTCGAGGCGCTGGAGTACGTCGTCTCGCTGACCGCCGACGGTCTGGCGCCGGGCATCGAGATGGGCGGCGGTTCCTCGCTGCAGGGTCTCTACGTCACTGACAAACTGGCGATGACGCCGGCCGGCGGTTTCTGGGCCGGTGGTCTGATCAACGCCGGTATGGAAAAGGGCACCTTCGACGTGCAGTTCTGGCCGGAGTGGAAGTCACAGCGGCACCAGCTGGGCGTCGGCGGCAACTGGATCTTCTCCGGCAGCCCCAACCCCGATGCCATGTGGGACCTGCTCAAGTTCTCCGTCAAGCGGGAGCAGATGCTCAGCCTCAAGGACCGTTACCGCCCGCTGATGCGGACCACGCCGGTGCGTCGTTCGATGGCCAGCGATGAGTCCTACGCGCCCAGCGGCCCGGCCAACTGGCATGTCTTCTACGACACGCTGGATCGCCCGGACACGGGCCCGATCCCGGCGCCGCCGGAAGCCAACGCCGTCACCAACATTCACACGCGCTTCACCGGTCTGGCCGTCTCCGGCGAGATGTCGGCGCAGGAAGCCATGGACCAGGCGCAGGCGGAGCTGGTAACGCTCTTCGCCCGCACCCGCTAGTTCTCACATCCGCTACGGCGGATCGTGCAACAACAGGGGGAGCCGTTCGCGGCTCCCCCTCACACAAACCAACAGGATATATTTATGGCCAGCAAGACGATTGATACCAGGGAGCGACGGGGCAGCCTGCTCAGTTGGTTCCGGGCGGACACCTTCGAGGGGGTGCGGCGCCAGCGCGCCATCCTCGGTTACCTGTTTTTGCTACCGACTTTCATCGGCCTGGCAGTCTTCGTCGTCGGCCCGATGCTTGTTTCCTTTGGCCTCAGCTTTTATCGCTGGAACATTTTCAAACCGCCGGATCCCATCGGCATCGCCAACTTCCAGCGCCTGCTGACGGATTCACGCCTGCCCGGCATTTATGGCAACACCCTGTTTCTGGTGGTGGGCACGGTACTCATCACCCAGGTGCTGGCCGTCGCCCTGGCGCTGGGCGTCAGCAAAATACGCAGCCGTAAACTCGCCTACTTCCTGCGCACCTCCTGGTTCCTGCCGGTGCTGATGTCCGGCGCGGCCGTCGGGGTGACGCTGTCCTATCTCTTCCAGCGCGAATTCGGCCCCATCAACTATTACCTGGGCGTTTTGGGAATTGACCGTGTGCCCTGGATGACCTCCGCCAGTACGGTGATGTGGACCATCATCATCACCGCCGTCTGGAAACATCTGGGCTTTACTTTCGTCATCTATCTCGGTGGGGTGACCAATATCCCGCAGGAGGTTCTGGACGCGGCCGACGTGGACGGGGCCCAGGGCTGGCGCCGCCTGTGGACGGTGACGCTGCCGCTCATCAGTCCAACGATTCTCTTCGCCACGGTCACCGACGTCATCCGCGCCATGCAGATCTTCGACGAACCGCAGATCATGACGCGCGGCGGACCGGGCGATGGCAGCCGCACGGCCGTGATGTACATGTACGAGGTGGCCTTCAAGGAACAGGAGTTCGGCTACGGCTCCTCGATCGCCATTACCTTGTTCGTCGCCATCCTGATCGTCACCGGTCTCCAGTTCGCGCTCAGCCGGCGCTGGGTCTTTTACGGGTAGGGGGCAGCCAAATGACCAGCACATCCACAACTCCCGTCATGGAACGGCACACCGTCAATCCGCTGGACAGGCCATGGGGCCACTGGCTGCAGATGGCCTTCCTGATCGCCATCGGCCTGCTGACACTGATGCCCCTGCTCTGGGTCATCTCGACATCCTTCCGCACACTGCGCGACTCCTTCACCGTGCCGCCGGTGTGGATACATTTCGACTTCGATTTCACCAACTTTCAGTCCGTCTTCGATACCATTCCCTTCCTGAACATGCTCAAGAACAGCTTTTACTACGCCGGCGGCGCCGTGCTGGGGGTGTCGGTGACGTCCGCGCTGGCGGGCTACGCCTTCGCGCGCCTGCAGTTCCGCGGCCGCAACCTGCTGTTCTGGGTGGTGCTCTCGACGATGATGGTGCCGGGCCAGATGACCATCATCCCGGTCTACATTCTGATGGGCGTGAAATACCTGAACCTGGTTAATACCATCTGGTCGCTGATCATCCCTTCGCTGTTCACGGCCTTCGGCACCTTCCTGCTGCGCCAGTACTTCCGCCAGGTGCCGGCCGATTTCGAGGAGTCGGCGCTGATCGACGGCGCCAATCAGTGGCAGATCTTTCAACGCATCTACCTGCCGCTGGCCGCGCCAGGCATCGCCATCCTCTCTATCCTCACCTTCAATAGTCGCTGGAACGACTACTTCACGCCGCTGATTTTCATCAACTCGCAACACGCCATGCCGATCACGATGGGCCTCGTCGAATTGCAGGGCGAATGGTCCACCGGCAGCATCTCGGTCGTCTTCGCCGGCATTGTGCTTAGCGTGGTCCCGGTCATCGTGGTCTACATCTTCGGCCAGCGCTATCTGCTGGAAGGCCTGATGATGGGCGGCATCAAGGGCTGAGCCCCGGGGCTCCCGCCGTATGGCGTGCGGGGCCTTGCATGATTTGTAAACTGTTGGCAGCCCGCGGGCGTCGGGGCCGGCGTCCCGGATGCCAGCGGGCCGACAGCCTTGCCGGCCTGCAGCGCCGCCGCGACCTGCTGGCGGCGCTCTTCCTGCTGCCGCTAGTCCTTTTTCTGCTGTTCTTCGTGCTTGCTCCCACGTTCGACACGGTGGGGATCAGTCTGCACCGTTGGTATACCTGGAAGCCGCTGGAGTTCACTGGCCTGGCCAACTACGTGCGACTGACGGGCAACCCGCTCATGCCGGTCATCGCCGGTTCCACCTTTCTGCAACTGGTGAGCACGGTAGCCATCACCCAGGCGCTGGCACTGTTTCTGGCCCTGGGCGCGGCCAGGCTCTGCCGGCGCTTCGCCCGGAGTCCGCGCGGCGCCCTGTTGCTGGCGATCGGCGGCGTGGCCGGCGTTTTCCTGTACCATCGCTTCAATCCCGGGTTCAGTGCCGCCAGTTTCCACATGTCCCTGCTCGACGTCGAGCACTTCTCCTGGCTCGCGTTCGAGGAACGCTGGCGCATCGCCGGCACGCTTGCGTACTGGGTCACGATCCTCGTTGCCGTCAGGGAGTTCGCAGGCTTCACCTTCTGCGTCTATCTCTACAGCGTGCTCACGCTCCCTCAGGACGTGCTGGATGCGGCCCGCGTCGACGGGGCGGCGGCCTGGCGGCGCCTGTGGACAGTGACGCTGCCGCTGATCAGTCCAACGATCCTCTTCGCCACGGTGACCGACCTCATCCGCGCCATGCAGATCCTTGACCAACCGCAGATCATGCTGTCTGGCAGCCTGGGCGAAGGCAGGAGCGCGGGCCTGATTTACCTGATTGAGGTGTCCTTCAGGGAGCATTTGTTCGGCTACGCAGCCGCAATCGCTGTCGCGAGCTTTGGCATCGTCGCACTGTCGGCCGCGCTGCTGGCCAACACCGGCGTCCGCTGGCTGGTCGGCAAGGGCTGGCTCAATCAGGCGACTCGCATGCCATGAACGGGGGAACGCCCGGCTGGTCCCCGGAGGAGCTCCGGGTCGTCGCGCTGGCTCATTTCTACGCGTTGTTGGTCGTGGTCGGCATTTTGGCCACGTGCGCGTTGGCGGGCCACGCCTGCGCGCGCATGCGCTTCCGCTGGCGCAGCCCATTCCTCTGGGCGGCGCTGGCCCTGTTGCTCATGCCGGATCTAATGATCCTGCCATCGCTGCTTGTGTCATCCAGTCCGGGCGGGACGCTGCAGGGCCAGCTCGCCTGGCGGATTGTGGGCAGCCATCATATGCGCCTGCACCTGGCTCTTGGCGTGCTTCTGCTGCGCCAGTGCTTTCGCCACATTCCGGTCGAATACGAGGAGGCCGCGCTGCTCGAGGGCGCCGGCCCGTGGCAGGGCTTTTGTCGCGTGGCCCTGCCCATGACGACGCTCGCCATTACCCTGCTGGCAATGTTCGTCAGCCGGGCTGTCTTCGACGCTGTCCACGAGTTCCTGTCCCCCCATTTCGCCTTCAGGGCGATCGATTTCGCGCCGGGCAGCATGATTGACTTCTTCGCAACGACGCGGGACTGGCGCAATGGCGACGTTGTGGTCATAATTGTCGGCATTGTACCACTCCCGGTTCTTTGTTTCTTCGGCCTGCGTCGTTTGTCGCAGGGACGGGCGGTTGGCGGCATCCGGGGTTGAGTGCTGCGTCAGGGGGAGGCAGGCATGAACATCTTTCACCGGCCGGCGGACGGCATCGTCGGCGATGTTATCCCCTTTTACTGGCAGGGCCTGTATCACGCCTTCTACCTGAAGGCGCCGCTGCCGCCGCGGCGCGAGGGCGCCTTCCACACGCCCTGGGCGCACCTCGTCTCAAGCGATCTGGCGCACTGGGAGGAATGGCCGGAGGCTATCGGCCCTGGCGGCAAGCCCGGCGACGCCGACGAAATCAGCTGCTTCACCGGCTCGGTCATCGAGAAAGACGGCCTGTTCTACATGTTCTATACGGGCTTCGCCGGGCGGGACAAGCCGCAGACCGTCTGCCTCGCCACCAGCGAGGACCTGCGCAGCTGGCACAAGGACCCGCGCAACCCGCTCATCGTGGCCGACCCGCGCTGGTACGAGGCCATCGACTGGCGCGATCCCTTCCCCTTCTGGAACGAGGAGGCCGGCGAGTACTGGATGCTGCTGGCCGCGCGCGAACTGGAGGGGCCGGTGAACCGGCGCGGCTGCCTCGCGCTGATGACCTCGCCCGATCTGCTGGAGTGGACGGTGCAGCCGCCCTTCTGGGCGCCGCGCCTCTACTTCACGCACGAATGCCCCGATCTCTTCCGCCACAACGGGCAGTGGGTGCTGGTCTATTCCACCTTCAGCGAGCGCAACATCACGCACTTCCGCCTCAGCGATTCGCTGGCCGGCCCGTGGCGCGCGCCGCACAACGACGGCTTCGATGGTCGCGCCTACTACGCGGCCAAGACCGCCGGTGACGGCCAGCGGCGCTTCGTCTTCGCCTGGGACCCCACGCGCGAAGACAACAGGGACAGCGGCAAGTGGGAATGGGGCGGCGACATGGTCGTGCACGAGGTCACGGACGAGTTGGGCGTGAAGCCGGTGCCGGCCCTGCTGGAGCGTTTCAGCGAGCCGCGCGCGACGAGCTTCGAGCCCTTGTTCGGCACCTGGAACGAAGCCAACGGCAGCTTCCGCGCGGCCTATAGCGACGGCTTCTCGGCTGCCAGCCTGGGCCAGCTGCCGCCGGTCGCAGCACTGGCCGTCAGCATTCGCTGCGACGCGCAGACACGTTCCTGCGGCCTGCTGCTGCGCACGGACGCGGCGCTTGAGAATTACTATCAGGTGCGCTGGGAACCGGCGGCGCGCCGCCTGGTGTTCGACCGCTGGCCGCGCCCGGGCGACGAGCCTTTCATACTGGAGCGGCCGCTGGGCGATTGCGAGCAGCTGGACTTGCGCGTGCTGATTGAGGGCAGCGTCGTGGTCATCTATGCCAACGACGAGGTGGCGCTGACCTGCCGCATGTACGATCATGAAGCGGGCGCCTGGGCCCTCTTCGTCAACGAGGGCCAGGCCACATTTAGTAATGTGGGTTATGCTGCCGGATGAGGTTCGGTTACGGACATATGATGCAGCGACATAAGGGGAGTTGACCTTGTCAAGTTTCACAAACGACGCGATGAATATCATGCAGGGCAAGAAAGGCGAGGGCCTGAAAGGCAAGGGCACGCCGCGCGTCATTTTTCAGCCGGGTACGAGCCATGCCCTGCGCGACGGCATCAATCAGCTGGCCGGCGCCATTCGCCCCACGCTGGGCCCTTCCGCCGGCACGGTCGCCATCGATTACATCATGAGCGAAAAGGGCCGGCCGGAGCTGCTGGACAGCGGCGGCGTGATTGCACGGCGCATCATCGAGCTGGAGAACAGCAGCGCGGACATGGGCGCCATGCTGTTGCGCGCCATGGTCTGTCGCCAGCATGACGATATCGGCGACGGCACGGCCACGGCCACGGTGCTCTTCGAGGCCATTTACATTGCCGGTCTGCGCTACATCGCCGCGGGCGGCAACGGTATGCGCCTGCGTTATCACCTCGAAAAGCTGCTGCCGCTGGTGCTGGCCGAACTGGAGCGCCAGACTTTCGCCATCGAGAGCCGCGAAGACTACGCGCGGATCGCCGAGTCGCTTTCGCATGACCCGCCGATGGCCGACCTGATGGGCGAAATCTTCGACGTCATTGGCGAATACGGTCAGCTGGACGTCCGCAAGGACAATACACGCGGGCTGCGTCGTGAGTACGTCGAGGGGATGTACTTCAACAGCGGCCTGTTCTCGCGCGTAATGATGAACGACCAGGTGGTGAAGCGCGCCGAATTGCTGGACCCCCATGTCTTCATCTGCGATTTCACGATCGAGGACCCGCGCGAACTGTTCCCGGTGATCGAGACCGCGGTGGACGCAAAGATCAAGTCGCTGGTGATCTTTGCGCGGGGCATGAACGAGGCGGCCATGTCGCTGGTGCATGCGGCCAACCGGCCTGGCAAGTTCCAGGCGCTGGCTGTCAAAGTTCCCGACCCCAACCCCGATCTCCGCAACGCTGCCATTGAGGACCTGGCGGTGCTCACCGACGCGAAGCCCATGCTCAAGGTGATGGGCGATACGCTCGCCGCGGTGACGCCGGCGCATTTCGGCCGCGTACGCCGCCTGTGGGCCACGGCGCACCAGTTCGGTCTGCACGGCCCGCGCGGCAATCCACGTCAGTTACGCACCCATGTGCTGCGACTGGAAGAACGTTTCCGCAGCGAGGAAGACAAGGATGAGCGCGACCAGCTGGAGGCGCGCATCGGCAAGCTGATGGGCGGCTCGGCCACGCTGTGGGTCGGCGGTTCCACGGAGCCGGAGATCGAGATCCGCAAGAGTCTGGCGGAGCGCGCGGCAAGTTCGGTGCGCATGGCGCTGCGCGAAGGTGTGCTGCCGGGTTGCGGTCAGGCGCTGATGAACGCGCGCCCCATGCTGGAGGGACGCCTGGCCGCCGCCACGGAGACGGACGAGCGCGCGGCCATCGGTATCCTGCTTGATGCCCTAGTGATGCCGACGCGCACCATCTACGAGAACGCGGGTCATGACGCCAGCGAGGTAATGGCCAAACTGTCCTTCGCCCCGCCCGGCTCGGGTTTTGACGTGCTGGCCGGCGAGGTGGTGGACCTGGAGGACGCCGGCATTCTGGACTGCGCCACGGTGGTCAAGCGTTCCACGCGCAACGCCATCGCCACCGCCGCCCTGGCGCTGACCATCGACGTGCTGGTGCATCATCGTGAACCGGAACTGATCGGGGTACCGACTTGATGGAAGCAACTGAAGCAACCCTGGAACAACAGACCACCTTCGCCCTCGCCGCAAGCGAGGGGAAGCTCTTCGCCGGGCGCGCCGTCGGCCTCTACCGCTCGCAAGATGGCGGCGTCAGCTGGGAAGACGCCGGCACGGAACTGGATGCCGGGGGGCCGGTGGCGACGACTTCGCTGGCCGCCCGGGGCCGCAGCGTCTTCGCCGGCATCAACGGCGGCGTCCTGCGTTCCAGCGATGGCGGCGGGACCTGGTTCGCAGCCGCGCTGAGCAACCCGCCGCCGCTGGTGGTGGCGCTGGCGCTCTCGCCGGCCTTTGAAGAGGACGGCGCCTTGCTGGCCGCCAGCGCCGAGGACGGCATCTTCGCCTCCACCGATCGCGGCGTCAACTGGCGCGGGTGGAACTTCGGCCTCATCGACCTCAACGTCAACGCCCTCGCCTGGGCCACGCCGGAGCTGGCCTTCGCCGGCACGGAGAGCGGCATCTTCCGCAGCCGCAACGGCGGCCGCGCCTGGCGCGCGCTGCCCTTCCCGATGGATCTGGCGCCAGTCATTAGCCTGCAGCTCTCGCCGGACTTCGCGACCGACCGGACGCTTTACGCCGGCACCGAGGAGCATGGCCTGCAGGTGACGCGCGACGGCGGCGCGACCTGGGGGGCCGTGTCGCTGCCGGTTGATGGCGAGGCCGTGAACGCCATGGCCAGCACGACGCAGGGTCTGGCGCTGGTGCTGGACGAATACCTGCTGCTTTCGCGCGACGCGGGCGCGACCTGGCAGACGCTGCGCCATTTCCCCGGCCAGACCGGCCTGGCGCTGCTGGCGCAGGGCGCGCAGCTGCACGTGGCGCTCTCCGGCGGCGAGGTGCTGACGCTGGAGCTCTGAGCGCGGCGGCGGGCTGAAGCAGGCCCGCGCCGCTTTTTTTATTTTGCACACAAGACAGGATTAGTCACATGGCCGCCCCCCGACAGTTCCCTGATTCACTGGAAGCGCAACTCAAGACCCTCGAGAGCGACGAGGAGGTGCTGGGCTACATCGCCGCGCGCGAACGCCTGGTCGCTGACCCGGCGCGCCCGCTCTACCACTTCTCGCCGCCCGGCGACTTCATGAACGACCCCAACGGCCTTTGCGAGTGGCAAGGGCGTTTCCATCTCTTCTTCCAGTATCTGCCCGGCGGCGAGCTGCTGACCCCGGATCGCAAAAAGGGCGTTTGCTGGGGCCACGCGGTCAGTGACGACCTGGTCAACTGGCGCGACCTGCCGATCGCGCTGTACCCGGACGTGGAGCGCGACTGCTTCAGCGGCCAGACCCTGGTCGAGGACGATCGCGTGATCGCCATCTACCACGGCACGCGCGCCGGCAACGGCATCGCCACGGCCTCCGACCCGCTGCTGATCAACTGGGCCAAGCACCCGGACAACCCGGTCATCCCCGGCGATCCGCAGGGGCTTGGTGGCGGTGGCGGTGGCGAGGTGGTCGCCGAAAATGGCAAATACCGCGTCTTCGATCCCTGCATCTGGAAGGAAGAGGACGGCTACTATTCCATCTCCGGCACCTACATGGACGGCCCCTTTGGCGGCACGCGCAGCGTCAACGCCCTGGGTGTGGACCATTTGTTTCATTCGAAAGACCTGGGCAGCTGGACCTACCTCGGCCCGCTGGTGAGCGATGACCAACTGGCCGAGCCGGGCGAGGACATGGCGGTGCCCAACTTCTGGCCGATCAGCGACGACAAGCACATGTTGCTGCTCTTCAGCCACAAGCGCGCCGGCCGTTACTACATCGGCACTTACGACCAGACGACGCATCGCTTCACGCCCGAGACGCACGGCCGCATGAACTACGGCCCGTGGACGGTCGGCAGCCTGCACGCGCCCTCGGCCACCGTCGACGCCTCGGGTCGCTACCTCGGCATTTTCAACATCAAGGAAGGCCGCGACTTCCGTGGCTGGAACGACATCATGTCGCTGCCGCGGCATTACTGGCTGGCGGAGGACAACAGCCTGCGCATGGCGCCGGTGCCCGAGCTGGAAGGGCAGCGCTTCGATGAAGCGCAGGTCGCGGCGCAGGAGATCGCGGCCAACAGCGAGCAGTTGCTGGAGAACGTCAGCGGCCAGGCGATCGAGATTGAGACCGTCATCGAACCGGGCGACGCGCGCGAGGTCGGCTTCACGGTGCTGCGCTCGCCGGACGGCGCGGAGCAGACGCGCATCTCCTTCTTCACGGCGCTGCAGGGCCGTCGCGCCAACCCCGGCTGGCTGCAGATCGATACCTCGCAATCCTCGCTGGCGGGCGATGTGCACGGCCGCCCGCCGGAGCAGGGGCCGCTGGCGCTGGCGCCGGACGAGGCGCTGCATTTGCGCATCTTCATCGACCGCAGCATCATCGAGGTCTTCGCCAACGACAAACAGTGCCTGACCCTGCGCGTGTATCCCTCGCGTGAAGACAGCGCGGGCGTGACGCTCTTTGCGCGCGGCGGCGCGGCGCAGTTACGTTCGCTCAGCGCCTGGCAGATGCGCAGCGTCTGGCCGGAGCTGGAGCAGTTCGAGGGCCGCTGAACGCGACGACGGGCCGAAGCGGGTCCTCGCCACTTTTATCATTTACTCATAGAGAGGGTTAGCCTGATGACCGGCCCGCGACAGTTCCCGGATTCGCTGGAAGAACAACTCAAGGCCCTGCAGAGCGACGGGGAGGTACTGGACTACATCGCCGCGCGCGAAGCGCTGGCAGCTGACCCGGCGCGCCCGCTCTACCACCTCTCGCCGCCCTGCAACCTGATGAACGACCCCAACGGACTCTGTCAGTGGCAGGGGCGCTTCCATCTCTTCTACCAGTTCGTGCCACACGGCAGTGTCGAACCCGGGGAGCGCGAACCCGTTTGCTGGGGCCACGCAGTCAGCGATGATCTCGTCAACTGGCGCGACCTGCCGATCGCGCTGTACCCGGACGTCGAGCGCGACTGTTACAGCGGCCAGACCCTGGTCGAGGATGACCGGGTCATCGCCATGTATCATGGCACCTACGCCGGCAACGGCATCGCCACGGCCTCCGACCCGCTGCTGCTCAACTGGAAAATGCACCCCGACAACCCGGTCATCCCCGGCGAATTGCGGGAACGACCTGGCGGTGGTCGCGTCGACGTGGTTGGCGGAAACGGCAAATATCGCATCTTCGATCCCTGCATCTGGAAGGAAGAAGACGGCTACTATGCCGTCTCGGGCACCTTCATGGACGGCGCCTTTGGCGGCACGCGCGGCGTCGACGCCCTGGGTGTGGACCACTTGTTTCATTCGAAAGACCTGGGCGACTGGACCTACCTCGGGCCGCTGGTGACCGACGATCAACTGGCCGAGCCGGGCGAGGACATGGCGGTGCCCAACTTCTGGCCGATCAGCGATGACAAACACATGCTGCTGCTCTTCAGCCACAAACGCGCCGGCCGCTACTACATCGGTACCTATGACCAGCAGACGCACCGCTTCACGCCGGAGACGCACGGGCGCATGAACTACGGTCCCATAAGGATCGGCAGCCTGCACGCGCCCTCGGGCACCATCGACGCGTCGGGCCGTTATCTGGGCATCTTCAACGTCAAGGAGGGCCGGGACCGGCGCGGCTGGAACGACATCATGTCGCTGCCGCGGCACTACTGGCTGGCGGAAGACGACACGCTGCGCATGGCGCCGGTGCCCGAGCTGGAGGGTCAGCGCTTCGATGAAGCGCAGGTTGCGGCGCAGGAGATCGCGGCCAACAGCGAGATGCTGCTGGAGCAGGTCAGCGGCACGGCCATCGAAATCGAGGCCGTCATCGAGCCGGGCGCGGCGCGCGAGGTCGGCTTCACGGTGCTGCGCTCGCCGGACGGCGCGGAGCAGACGCGCATCTCCTTCTTCACGTCACTACATGATCGCCGCGCCAACCCCGGCTGGCTGCAGATCGACACCTCGCAGTCCTCGCTGGGGAGCGACGTGCATGGCCGGCCGCCGGAGCAGGGGCCGCTGGAGCTGGCGCCGGACGAGGCGCTGCATTTACGCATCTTCATCGACCGCAGCATCATCGAGGTCTTCGCCAACGACAAGCAGTGTCTGACCCTGCGCGTTTACCCCTCGCGGGCGGACAGCGCGGGCGTGACGCTCTTCGCGCGCGGCGGCGCGGCGCAACTGCGCTCGCTCAGCGCCTGGCAGATGCGCAGCGTGTGGCCGGAGCTGAAGCAATTCGAGGGCCGCTGAACCCGATGATCAACCCGGGAGGAGGGCCCTGATGGCGCCTGACGCACAGTATCCTGCAGCGTTGGAAGACCAGCTCAGGGCCCTGGAGAGCGACGGGGAAGTGCAGGGTTACACCGCCGCGCGCGAGGCGCTGGCCGGTGACCCGGCGCGCCCGCTCTATCATTTTTCACCGCCCGGCAAGGAAATGAACGACCCCAACGGCCTGTGCCAGTGGCAGGGACGCTACCATATCTTCTACCAGTATATGCCGGTCAGGCAGGAGCCGATTGGCTCCCCGCGGCAACACCGCGGCATCAGCTGGGGTCACACGGTCAGCGACGACCTGGTCAACTGGCGCGATTTGCCGATCGCGCTGCATCCGGCGGAGGGCGAACTCGGCTGCTACAGCGGCCAGACCCTGGTCGACGAGGACCGGGTGATCGCGACCTATCACGCCCCTTTCGCCGGCAACGTGATCACCATCGCCAGCGACCCGCTGCTGCTCAACTGGGAACACCCGCCCTACAATCCCGCCATCCCCGGCGACTCCGACCCCGAAAACGTCGGCGTCTGTCATGGCCCCGACGGGGACTACCTCCTCTTCGATCCCTGCATCTGGAAAGAGGAGGACGGCTACTACTCGCTCTCCGGCACCTACACGCAGGGCTCTCGCGGCGGCACCCGCAGCGCCGACTGCCTCGGCGTCGTCCACATCTTTTACTCGCCGGACCTGACCGAATGGCAGTGGCTGGGACCGATGGTGTCCGACGAGGTGCTGGCCGAGCCGGGCGAGGACATGGCCGTGCCCAACTTCTGGCCGATCGGCAACGGCCGCCACATGCTGCTGCTCTTCAGCCACAAACACGCCGGTCGCTACTACATCGGCCACTATGACCGGGTGACGCACCGCTTCCACCCCGAGACGCACGGGCGCATGAATTACGGCCCCTGGACAATCGGCAGTCTGCACGCGCCCTCGGCCACGGTCGACGCCTCGGGCCGTTATCTCGGCATCTTCAACGTCAAGGAAGCGCGCGATTTCCGCGGCTGGAACGACATCATGTCACTGCCGCGGCATTACTGGCTGGCGGAAGACAACACGTTGCGCATGGCGCCGGTGCCCGAGCTGGAGGGCCAGCGCTTCGATGAACAGCAGGTCGCGGCGCAGGAGATCGCGGCCAATGAAGAACTGCTGCTGGAGGGCATCGGCGGCCAGGCGATCGAGATCGAGGCCGTTATTGAGCCAGGTGAAGCGCGCGAGGTCGGCTTCAGCGTATTGCGCTCGCCGGGCGGCGCGGAGCAGACGCGCATCTCCTTCTACGCGGCCCTGCATGACCGCCACGCCAACCCCGGCTGGCTGCAGATCGACACTTCGCAGTCCTCGCTGGGGAGCGACGTGCATGGCCGGCCGCCGGAGCAGGGGCCGCTGGAGCTGGCGCCGGACGAGGCGCTGCATTTACGCATCTTCATCGACCGCAGCATCATTGAGGTCTTCGCCAACGACAAACAGTGCCTGACCCTGCGCGTCTATCCAGAGCGCGAGGACAGCGCGGGCGTGGCACTTTACGCGCGCGGCGGCGCTGCGCAGTTGCGCTCGCTGAAGGTCTGGCAGATGCGCAGCGTCTGGCCGGAACTGAAGCAGTTTGAGGGTCGCTAAAGGCAGGTTTTTGCAAAGGGGAGACCGCCGATGACTTCTGATGCGCAGTTTCCGCTTACGCTGGAGGCGCAACTGCAGGCCCTGGCGACGGACGGGGAGCTGCTGGGCTACACTGCCGTGCGCGAGCGCCTGGCGGATGACCCGGCGCGTCCGCTCTACCACTTCTCGCCGCCGGGCAAGTACATGAACGACCCCAACGGCCTGTGCCAGTGGCAGGGTCGCTATCATCTCTTCTACCAGTATCTGCCTGTCGGCCTGCCGCCGGGCGGCTTCCAGCCGCAGGACCCAGGCATATGCTGGGGCCACACGGTCAGCGACGACCTGGTCAACTGGCGCGACCTGCCGATCGCGCTCCATCCGGCGGAGGGCGAGTACCACTGCTGTAGCGGCCAGACCCTGGTCGAGGACGAACGTGTGATCGCCATCTACCACGGTCGCTTCGCCGGCAACGCCGTCGCCATGGCCGGCGACCCGCTGCTGCTCAACTGGGAACGTCACCCGAACAACCCGGTCATCCCCGGTGTGTCCGACCCCGACAACAGCGGCGACAGTCTCGGGCCTGACGGCGACTACCTCATCTTCGATCCCTGCATCTGGAAGGAAGACGACGGCTACTATTCGCTCTCCGGCGTCTACATGGACGGCTCGCGCGGCGTCGACTGCCGCGGCGTCGACCACATCTTTCATTCGCCGGACCTGGCCGAATGGAAATGGCTGGGGCCGATGGTGGCCGACGACGTGCTGGCCGAGCCAGGCGAGGACATGGCGGTGCCCAACTTCTGGCCGATCAGCGACGACAAACACATGCTGCTGCTCTTCAGCCACAAGCGCGCCGGCCGTTACTACATCGGCAGCTACGATGACGAGACGCATCGCTTCCACCCCGAGACGCACGGACGCATGAATTACGGCCCCTGGACCATCGGCAGCCTGCACGCGCCCACCGCCACCGTCGACGCCGCCGGTCGCTACCTCGGCCTCTTCAACGTCAAGGAGGCGCGCGAGCACCGCGACTGGAACGACGTCATGACCCTGCCGCGGCATTACTGGCTGGCGCAGGACAACACGCTGCGCATGGCGCCGGTGGCCGAACTGGACTCGTTGCGTTTTGACGAACAGACGCGCGGGCCGCTGGAGATCCCGGCCAATGACGAGTTGCTGCTGGAAGGCATCGGCGGCCAGGCGATTGAAATCGAAGCCGTCATCGACCCCGGCGACGCGCTGGAGTTCGGCCTCAACGTGATGCGTTCCCCCGACGGCGCGGAGCAGACGCGCGTCTCCTGGTACCCCTGGCAGTTCGGCCGTCGCGCCAACCCCGGCTGGCTGCAGATCGATCCCGCGCGCAGTTCGCTGGCGGCGGACGTGCATCCGCGCCCGCCGGAGACCGGCCCGCTGACCCTGGCGGATGGCGAGGCGCTGCACCTGCGCATCTTCATCGACCGCAGCATCATCGAGGTCTTCGCCAACGACAGGCAATGCCTGACCCTGCGCGTCTATCCCGAACGGGAGGACAGCCGCGGCCTCGCGCTATTCGCGCGCGGCCGACCTGCGCACTTGCGCTCGCTGAAGGTCTGGCAGATGCGCAGCGTCTGGCCGGAGTTGAAAGGCCGCGAAGGCCGGTAGTCGCCCCCTTGCATCTGAAGGAAGTCTGGAATGACACAAGCGCCGAACATCCTTTTCATCCTGGTGGACCAGGTACGCGCCTGTTCGCTGCCGACCTGGGGCGAGACGCAGATCGAGACGCCACATCTGCAGCGTCTGGCCGGCGAGAGCGTGCTGCTGGACAACATGATCGCCACCGCGCCGGTGTGCACGCCCTACCGCGCCATGCTGACCACCGGCCGTCACCCGCAGACGACCGGCCACATCATGAACTTCATCAATACGCGCCACGACGAGATCGGCCTCGGCGACGTCTTCGCGCGCGGCGGCTATCGCACGGCCTGGGTGGGCAAGTGGCATCTGCACCGCGGCTCCTTCCCGGAGATCGACGGCGGCGATTACGTGCCCGAGGGCCGCGACCGGCTCGGCTTCGAGCACTGGCGCGGCTACAACTTCCACACCGACTACTTCGGCGGCAAGGTCAACACCGAGGACTGGCACAACGAGCGCTGGGAGGGCTACGAGACCGACGCGCTGGCGCGCCATTCAATCGAGTTCATGGAGGGCGTCGCGGCGGACGAACGCTTTTGCCTCTTCGTCTCACCGCACCAGGCGCACTACACGCCCTACCAGTATGCGCCGGAGAAATACTACGAGCGCCTGCCGGACGAACTGACGCTGCCGGACAACGTGCCGCCGGATATGGTGGACGGGCTGCAAGGCTCGCTGCGCGACTATCTGGCCATGATTCTGGCTATCGACGACATGGTGGGTGAGTTGATGGCCTACCTCGAGCGCAGTGGCCGCGCGCAGGACACCTTGCTCATCTTCACCTCCGACCACGGCACACAGATGGGCTCGCAGGGCGGCCACGCCTGGGAGAAGAAACAGCCCTGGGAGGAATCGCTGCACGTGCCCTGGATGATGCGCTGGCCCGGCGTCTTCGAGGGCGGGCTGCGCCGCGACGTGCTGACCGCGCCGGTCGATATCTTCCCGACGCTCTGCGGCCTCTGCGACCTGCCTGCCCCGCGCACGGTCGAGGGCCACAACCTGGCCGACGCCTGGCGTGGACTGCCCGGCGCGTTTGAGCAGGAGGCCCTGCTGACGATGAACTTCAGCGCCTCGCACGACTGGCTGCTGGACGGCCACGACTGGCGCGGCCTGCGCACGAAGACACACTCCCTGGCGCGCCGCCTGGCGGGCGCGGACGAACTCTACGACCTGGCCGCGGACCCGCTGCAAATGAACAACCTGGCGGGCGCGCCGGATTCAGCTGAGCTGCAGGCCGGGCTGGAGGCGCAGCTGGACGCGTTCCTGGCGGCGCGTAACGACAGCTTTCTGCCCTGCAGGGAGTATTCGGACTGGTTCGACTATCAGCGGCGCGTGGTGCGCAACATGCACGGCCCGCTGGGCGACCCCGAGGACGAGCCGGACTGGTCGCTGCTGCGCTGAGCGGATGGCCCGCCCCTGCCTGAAAGTAGTAAAAGCCCCTCTCCCGCCGCGAGAGGGGCTTTAAGTTCACGTAGACCGTAGACCGGAAACGACCCATATTTAATTTCGGGCCGGCGGTGCGTATTTCTTCCGCTCAGGCCTCGCCGAGGGCCTCCAGCGCGCGCTGTGCCATCTCCGGCTCGCGCGACATGCGCACAATGCGGCGCAGATGCAACCGCGCGTGTTCGTTGCCGCCGCGCGCCAGTTCCAGCGCTTCCGCGAAGCCGCGCTCGCCGAACGTGCGGTCACCCGCCCGAATCGGGAAGTCGTAGCCCTTCCAGTAGTACTGGAACTCGTCGGACTCCCAACCCTGGTAAACATCTTCCCAGGTGTGGCTGGGCGTCACGTGCTCCTGCAGGTGGGGGGTCATCATGCCCTCGCTGACCGGGTTGCCGACAGCGAAGTAGCGGTTGTCGAGCGAGACGCGCATGCGGTCGTCGGTGACGTTGGGCAGGGCGCGGTGGATCATCAGCGCCTCGAAGATGAGCGTGTCACCGGCTTCGTAGTCGGTGGTGTGCCAGGCGCCGTCCATGTGCTCCGTCTCGACGCTCAACCCGCCGGCGCCCAGCGAGAAGTGATGGTCGAGCACGCGGTTGACCTTGTGCGACCCGGGGATGACGGCCAGGCCGCCCAGCTCGGCCGGGCAGTCGCCGACCGGCGCCCAGGCCGTCCAGGTATCGAAGCTGCCCTGGAAGTGGACGTAGTCCTGGTGGATGGGCGTGGTGTGCTCGGTGTATTGCGGGAACCACAGACGCGCGATCTTCTGCGGATGCGGCAGCACCGGCTTGCCGGCGATGCGCGCGATCATGTCCATGATCTCCGGCAAGTGCGCGGAGCTGTGGAAGGACTCCAGGGCGTAGACCTTGTGGTAGACGTCGGTGTAGCCCTCGTCGCCCTCGGTGCAGACGCGCGACACGTCGGCGATGCCGTCCATCGGGTCCGTGTCCGGCAGCAGCCAGCCGCCTTCCTGCATCACCGTCAACATCTCGCGCCGCAGTTCCATCATCTTGTCAGGGTCCTGCAGGCGCTTGAAAAAGAGATAGCCCTCGTCGGCGAGCCGTCGGCGCAACTCGTCCCCGTCCAGCATGGCGTCGTTGGAGACGCGCAGTTCTTTCAGTTCGTTGTCCATTTATTATGCTCCATCAAAAATAGCCATTCGCGGCGCGCAGGAGTATAACACAGCCTTGCCTGATACCACGAAAGGAATTGGTATGAACCCGCCCGAGAGCAGCGTCCTGCTCGACAAGGTACGCGGCTGCCTTTACGGCGGCGCAATCGGCGACGCCCTCGGCGCGCCTGCCGAAGGTTTTACGCCCGAAAAGATCCGCGAACTTTACGGCCAGATCACCGACTTCGTCCCGACCCTGGACGACAGCCCCAGACGCCGTTTCCGCAGTGAAGGGCGCTACACGGACGACAGCCACATGGTGCAGGCCCTGAGCCAGGCTTATATCGATGAGGGCGGGCACCTTGACGCCCACAGTTTCGCGCGCCGCATCGTGCCGCTGATTCTGCAACCGCGCTGGATTCCTGACCTGGAACGCGAGATGCCGATTGTGGAGCGGCTCTTCTACCCGGAGAAGTGGCTTTACATTCGCAACGGTCTGGCCAACGCCGACCCGCGCATTGGCGGCGTGGGCAACATGGTCAACTGCGGCGCGGCCATGTACGCGGCGCCAATCGGCATCGTCAACGCCGGCGACCCGGTCAGCGCCTACCACGAGGCGGTCGACGTCCTGAGCGCGCACCAGTACAGCTACGGTCTGGAGGCCGCGGCGGTGATCGCAACGGCCGTGGCCGAGGCCTTCCGGCCCGGCGCCAGCGTTGACAGCATCATCGACGTCGTGCTGTCGCTGGCCAAGGATGGCACCCGTAGCGCCATCGAGGCGGTGGTCGACTGCGCGCGGCGTTACGATGACTGGGCCGATGCGATCGGGCCGCTGCGCGATGCCATGCGCCCCTGGGATGGCGCCCCGGATGTGTTGGGCGACCGTGGCAAGGGCACGAACGATAACACGCCCAGCCGCGAGCACAGCATCGAAGAGGTGCCGATCGCGCTGGCCTTTCTGGTCGTCACCGGCGGCGACTTCGCGGGCAGCATCTGCGGCGGCACCAACTACGGCCGCGACAATGACTCGATCGCGGGCAAGGCTGGCGCCATCGCCGGCTCGCTGCACGGCGCGTCCGCCATTCGCCAGGACTGGATTGAGAAAGTCCGCAGTGCCAACGACATTGATCTCGACCCCATGGCCGGGGAACTGACGGCGCTGGTCTGCAAGTTACAGCAGGAGCAGCTGGCGGCCGCCCAGGCCCGTCAGGCGGATTTTGCGACCTTGCTGGCCGCGCGCTGATGCGCCAGTCAGGACAGGTCCGTGCCGGGCTGCAGTTCCAGCAGGGTCAGCTCCGGGCGACAATTGAAGCGCAGCCAGGGGCGAATCATCCCGAGGCCGCGGTTGGTGTAGATGCTCAGTCCGCCGGCGCGGGCCAGGCCGCCGGTGTAGTGCTGGCCCCAGGACGGCAGCACATGGGCGCGGTTCAGCAGGGGCAGGCGCACCTGGCCGCCATGGGTATGCCCGGATAGTTGCAGCGCGAAGCGTTCGCTGGCGGCCGCCTGGTCGGCGACGTCCGGCTCGTGCGCCAGCAGGATGGCAGCGCCCTGCGGCGGCAAGTGTTCCAGCAGCGCGTCGAAATCGTCATCATACCAGGCCTGGTCGCCGAGACCGGCGAAGTGCAGTTGCGCCGCGCCGCGTTGCAGGCTGTAGACCTCGTTGCGCAGCACGCGGATGCCGCAAGCCGTCAGCGCCTGGCGCACCTGGGCAGCGCCGCGGCGATGGTCATGGTTGCCGAGCACGGCGAGAATCGGCGGCTGCAGCGTCTGCAAACAGGCGACGAGCTCGTCCGTGGCCTGGTCGGCCCATTCCTCGACGAAATCGCCGGTGATGACCACCAGATCCGGCTGCAGGTCATTGATGCGCGCCAGCCAGGCCCCCAGGCGCGCCGGCGTCAGCCAGCCGCCGAGATGCAGGTCGCTGATGTGGGCGATGCGCAGGCCGGAGAATTCCCCCGGCAGTTGCGGCAGTTGCAGCCGGACCTGCCGCAGCTGCAGGCGTCGCGGCTCCAGGAAGCGCGCGTAGAGGAACAGAGCGGACAGCAGCAGAATCAGCGCGCTCACGCATCGGCCTCCGCGCGCAGGGGGAAGCGCTGCAGGATGCGGTAGCGGGCGCCGGCCGGCGCAAGCTCGCTGGAGTAGAGGCAAAACTCGCGCAAGTGGACGGGCGGCGCGCGCAGATTGCGCTGCGACTGCAGCCAGGCGTCGAGTCCGGCCGGAGGTCGGCGCGCGGGGAAGCGGCCAAGCGTGACGTGTGGGCGGAAGGGTCGCGGGTCCGGCTCAAGGCCGCAACTGGCGAGGGCCTGGGTCACGCGTCTTTGCAAGTCGGTCAACGCCGCCTGCTGCTGCACGCCGGCCCAGAGCACGCCGCTCCAGCGGCCCGTGCCCTGCAGCGCCAGCGCAGGGGGCGGCGCCTGCACCTGCGCCAGCGCAGCGCGGACGTCAGCGGCCGGCGCGCGGTCACCGATGAAGTAGAGAGTGGCGTGCAACTGCTCCGCTGCCAGGCGGCGCAGCCCGGGCAGTTCCATGGGCAGGCCGGCCAGGCGTTGCTGCAGCGTCGGCGGCAGCTCCAGCGCGACGAAGAGACGGTTAGTCAAAGTAAGGTTTCGTTCTATGGGTTTGACACGAAGGTCGCTACGGTCTGTCTCCGGACTATCATTGAATCCAGGATGCCTTGACCTGGCGCATTGAAGATTCTAGCGACTGAACAAGCTGTTGAAATTCATCAAGGTCCTGGTTTGAAAGCATTCGCGAGTGCCAGTTTCCCCGATTATTTCTGTCTTCCAGCACGGCGATACGGGGAGTTCCACCAATCCCCATCGCATTGGTCTCAATGATATGGCTTAGCGTCCACAAGACAGAGAATACACCGTCACTGATCGACGGTGGTGCCTTGCCATTCCAGAAAACACGTTCCAGAAATTTCTGGAACAGCAAGGCGAAATGATCGCCTGTTCCCGCTCTTAGAAAGTAAATTCCGTCTCTCGCCTCCAGGGGAGGTCGCGTTCCCCTGAACTGCAGAAGAGACGCCTGAGTTTGGATTGGTAGTGCTACAAGTGCAGAAAATTCGGGCATGTCACGCCGGGTATTCTCATCTCCCAGAACACGACGAATGGAATTTGAAATCAGGCTCTTAACTGCACTTCTTTTGTCGTTGTTCTGTATTTCAGGCCACTGCTCTCTCAGGTCATCCAGCACAAGTTGACTCACATCCAAATCCCCGGCGAAGGCGACAATGCCCTGATTCTCAGGCAGCATGTGAACCTTTTCGCCATCCATTCGGACTCTACCGATGGGGGCGCCGACGGCGAACATGCTGTCGGCACCTACAACAATGCCATCGCTACACTTGATGCCAAGAATCAGAGTCACCGCTTAGTCCTTAAACACGCTGTTGACCTTGAAATCAGGATACATCTTGTAAATCTCCCGAATTAGGGACTGGAACGACTGTTGTCTCGCCCAACTTACCTTTTCGCTCAGATAGCACACGACACTTGGAACATCCTTCCCCAATTCAGTGGCCCTGTTACGCCCGTCTGGAGTAGCTCGGTACTCGCGCCATCGACCTGCTCTGCTCATGTAAATCTCGGCAAGTCCCTGACGCTCGAGTTCCTCTGCGTCGTGATACACTGCAGCACAATATGGCCCAAATGCATAAGGGATGAATTCGTAGAAACCCTCTCCTACAGATTCCTTCTTCTCCTCGCCAAGCAAGAATACGGACTTCTGCAATTGAGCGGGTGTGAGAAATTCTCCTTCTGCGGCTGCAAGCACCAGCAAGGTCCAGTCTTGACGATTCATGACCTCCTCCTGCTCTCATCTCTTGATAATTTGACCAAATTTCGATTTCAGCAGGCTTTCCTCCGTAGCATAAGTTTACCAGTGACCCTCACTCCGGCAGCACCTCGCGCGGCTTGCTGCCATCCTGGGCCGGGCCGACGACGCCCTGGTCTTCCATCATGTCGATCAGGCGCGCGGCGCGCGTGTAGCCGATGCGCATGCGTCGCTGCAGCAGCGACACCGAGGCCTTGTTCAGGCGCCGCACCATCTCCACCGCCTGTTCGTAAAGTTCGTCGCGCTCGTCTGTCACGCGTTCATGCAGCTCGACGCCCTTCTCCGCTTCCCAGGCGCTGAAATCCGGGAAGGCGAGGTGCGCCTGTTGCGGGGTCGGCGCCTGCTCTTCGGTCTCCTGCGCCCGCAAGGGCGGCGTGTCAGGCAGGACCGGCGGCTGTGATGTCTCCTCTGTGTTCTCCGGCACTGAATCGGGCAGCGGCTTCGGCGCGGGCTCATCCAGCGCCTGGCGCTTCCAGTAGCGCGTGACGTTGTCGACCTCTTCTGCCGAGACGAGCACGCCCTGCAGACGGGCGGCCGCCGGCGCGCTGCCACTGAGGTAGAGCATGTCGCCCTTGCCCAGCAGACGCTCGGCGCCCGGCTGATCGAGGATGACGCGGCTGTCCACGCCGCCGGCCACGGCGAAGGCGATGCGCGCCGGGAAGTTGGCCTTGATGAGGCCGGTGACGACATCCACCGAGGGGCGTTGGGTGGCGATGACGAGGTGGATGCCGGTGGCGCGCGCGAGGGCCGCGATACGCGTGATAACGCGCTCGGTCTCGTCCGGCGCCAGCATCATCAGGTCCGCCAGCTCGTCAATGACGACGACGATGTAGGGCATGCGCTCCAGATCGTCGCCCAGATGACGGTTGTAATCCTCGATGTTGCGCGCGCCGGCCTCGCTGAACTTGCGATAGCGCTCGTCCATCTCGCGCGTGACCCACTTGAGCACGCCCAGGGTGCGCTCCAGGTCGACGACGACCGGCGCCACCAGGTGCGGCACGCCGTTGTAGCTGGTCAGTTCCACGCGCTTGGGGTCGACCATGATGAAGCGCACCTGATCGGGGCGGTTGTTGACCAGCAGGCTGACGATGATGGCGTTGACCAGCACGGACTTGCCGGAGCCGGTGGTGCCGGCGATGAGCAAATGCGGCATGCTCGCCAGGTCCGCGGCGACGGGCGTGCCGTCCACGCTCTGGCCGAGGCCGATGGCCAGCGGCGCGTCAACCCTGAGCGCGCGGAACAGTTCGGATTCCATGACGTCGCGCAGGCTGACGACCGCCGCCTGGGCGTTGGGCACCTCGATGCCGACGTAGCCCTTGCCGGGCACCGGCGCCTCGATGCGGATGGTTTTGGCGCCCAGCGCCAGCTGCAGGTCCTTGTCCAGCTGGGCGATAGCGCCCACCTTGACGCGCGTCTTTTTGCCGGAGCGCGTCAGCAGATAGTCCGGCTCGACGCCGAACTGGGTGATGACCGGGCCGGTGTTGACCTCGACGACGCGCCCGGGCGCGCCGAAGCTTTGCAGCGTTTCCTCAATGGTGCGCGCGCGACCGAGCAGAATCTCGCGGTCGAGGTCGGATTCCGAGCCGACGTTAAGCAGGTTGCGGATGTCCGGCAGCTGCCAGTCACGGCGTTTGCGGCGCGGCGCGGCGGCGAGCGTGGGGCGCATGGAGGTTGGCGACGGCGGGATGCTGGTGGCGGGCGTTTCCCCGGCCCCGGGCTGCGGCGGCAGTGAGGCTGCTGTGGCGGCGATGAGTTCCGCGGCGGCGGAATGTTGCGGCGGCAGGGACGAGACTGCGTCGGGAGTCGCGTCCGCGTCCGCCAGCGGCGGCGCGCTTTCTGGCGCAGTTGCCCTGTCTGGCGCTGTCGCGCGCTCGGGGTTGCCCTCGACGGGAACGGGCTGCGGCGCTGCCAGGGAGGGCTTGGCGGGCGCCGGGGCGTCGGCTGCTGGCGGCGGGGCTGTGGCGGACGCAGCGACCTCGGCCGCGGCGCTGCGTCTGGCCAGGGCAGCCTCGACGCCGGCGCGCAGGTTAGGCGACAGATTGCGCAGCCCTTTCCTGCGTGGCTGGCCCGGCTGCTCCGCCTGTTCCTCGTCGCCCACCCAGGCCGTGACGGTGCGTCCGCCCATGGTGATGGGGATGGGGCGCGGCTCGTCGTCTTCGGCCGCGCCGCCGGGCAGGGCCGACGCGCGCCGCTCCGCTGCTGCCGCGCCGGACTGTCGGCGGGCGACCCGCTCGCGGGCGTGGCGGGCGCGCAGCACGCCGGCGCGTCGCCACAGACTGCCGGAGACGGCAGCGAGCTCAGCGGCTGAAATCTGCAGCGCCAGCATGGCGCCGATCAACATCAGCCCCGCCATCGTGACCAGCATGCCCACCTCGCCGAGGCTGGTCACCAGAAAATAGTAGAGGCCGGCGCCGGCAGAGCCGCCGCCGCGTCCCTCGTTCCACGAGAGCTCGAGCTGCAGCCGCAGCCGCACGGGGTCCGAAAGGTCGATGCTGGAATAGGTCGGGTTGAAGCTGTCCACGAACTGGAACAACAGCAACAGGCCGACGTAGGCCAGGACGGTGCCGCTCAGGCGCAGGGGGTTGATGACGGGCGCGTCTGCGCCGAAGTGGCGCACGATCAGCCAGACGCCGATGGCGAAGAGCGCCAGCGGCACGGCGATGGCGCCCCAGCCGAAGAGGTTGCCGAGCAGGGTGTTGATGAGTTGCGTTACTTCGCCGCGCATGCTGGAGAGGCTGCTGAGGAAGAGCGCCAGCGAGCCCAGCAAGAGCAATACGCCGAGGATGTCCAGCTTGTTGTCCAGCGTCAGGCCGCGGCCGCCGAGACGGGGCGCCTTGCTGGCGCCGCGCTGCCGTTTGCGGGCCGCGCCGGACTCGCCCGGAGTGGTGTCTGTGCGCCGGCGCAGGGCAGGCAGCTGCAGCCCGGACAGCGTCCGTCGCACGGGGTTGGAGGCGGGGCGGGAGCCGCCCGCAGGGCCGCCAGGCAGGCGTGCCCGCAGGGCCCGCAGACCCTGCAAGGGCTTGCGCCGTGGCGGCGCGCTGCGTCGCCCCTTGCGCGGCTGTCGGCGCAGCAGGCGGGAGAAACGGGAGAGTCGGCCTGGTTTTGCCGCTGCGCGCGCGGGACGTTGCGGCGCCCGGGCGCTGCCGTCGGGCCCGGCGAGACGTCGACCCGGGGAGCGGGGCGGGCGCGCTGAACTGGCGGGCGGGCGCGCTGAACTGGCGGGCGGACGCCGTGGCGGACGTGGCGGGGTGCGCGCAGGTCGCCGGGGTTGTGTCGGCGCGCTGCCAGCCGGCGGCTGCTCGTCGGGTTTGGGCGCAGGGCCCCCTTGTTGGCGCGGAACGGGCGCATCGCGGCCAGGCGTTGCCGGTGGCCGGCGTTGCCCAGGCCGTGGGGGGTAGGCCGGTGGCCGGGCGGCGGGCTGGCGTGACGAGGTCTGCAGCGGCTTTACCGGCGGACGCTGCGGCTGGGCCGCTTCCCCGTTCTCCCCTGCCTCATCGTCGTCGGGGATTTGGTCGCGGATGTCATCGTCGTCGTAATATTCGAGTTCATCATTGTCAGCCATGGCGGGGCTCGCAGCTTTCAGGGGGCGAGTGTATGAACTATAACATATGCGGCCCGCGGCGCGCCTGCGGCCCGGCCAGCAACGCGCGATAAACTGCCTCACAGCGCAAGGCGATGGCATCCCAGGTGAAGGACTCGCGCACGAGGGCGCGTCCCTGCTGGCCCATTTGCGCCCGCAGCGGCGCATCCGCCAGCAGGCGTTGCAGCGCATCCGCCAGCGGACGGGGTTGTGGCGGCACTTCCAGCGCGGCGCCGCGCGCGGTCGCCTGCGGCAGGTTGCAGCCTGGCGCGAGGATCAGCGGCAGGCCGGCGCCCATGGCTTCCAGCGCGACCATGGGCAGGCCCTCGCCGCGGGCGGGCAGCGCGAGCAGGTCCGCGGCGGCCAGCGCATCCAGGCGCTCGCGCCCGGTCAGCAGGCCTGTGAAACGCATGCGCTCGTCCAGCAGGGGCTCGAGGCGCGCGCGCATGCCCTCGTCAGGGCCGGCGATGATCAGCCTGGCGTCCGCGCGCGGCGTCAGCCGGAAGGCCTCGACCAGCGCCTGCAGGCCCTTGCGCTCGTGCAGACGTCCCATAAAGAGACAGAGCGGCCCGGCGCCCGCCTGCCAGCGTGCGCGAAAGGCGGCGCCGTCACCCAGGTCCGCGTATTCTGCCGGGTCGATGCCATTCGGGATGACGCTGAAGGGCGTGTCGGCGGGCCAGTGCGCGCGCAGATCGGCGACTTCCGCCTCCGTCAGCCCGATGACGTGGCTGAAGCGGCGCGCCAGGCGGGGGCCGACAGCGCGATCCCAAAGCATTTTGAGCGCAGCGCGCCCGGTCGTGTGGGTGAGCGTGCCATGTGGCGAGAGCAGCAGCGGCAGTCCCGCCGCAGCGGCCTGGGGCGTGACCAGCAGGTTCTCCAGCGTGCGCAACTCGTGGCAATGGACGACGTCCTGCTGCGGTAGCAGCTCGCGCGCCACAGCGCCCATGCGCAGCGGCGTGGAAAGGTTGAGGCGGCTGCGCAGCCAGGGCGCGAGGTTGGCGACGCGCAGCACCCGTACGCCATCGCGCATTTCCTGCTCGGGGCCTGCGGCACCGGCGTCGGTCGTCAGCACGGTGACCTGGTGGCCGCGGCGCGTTAGCGCGCGCGCCAGGCCCTCCACTGCGCGCGGGACGCCGCCGAAGGCCCAGGCGGGGGCATAGTAGGGAGTCAGGTGCAGGATGTTCATCGTCTGAACCGCCAGGGGTGGTGGGCGCTGGAGCGGCTGACGCTGCATTGCCGCCCATCCGCTACTGTATTATACTTGCTTCGCAGCCCGGCGCAGCGATTGTGCCGGCCCCCGACCTCAGGGATGGAGTGCACGCGATGCGGCGAGTGACGCCCGTTTTGCTCTTGCTGTGCCTCTGCGCAATGTACGCGCTGGCGCTCGGCGCCCAGGGACAACTGCTGCGCAATCCCGGTATGCAGGGAAATTATTACAGCGTGCGTGAGGGCGACAAACCGATCCGCTTGCCAGAAGGCTGGCAAGTCTGGCTGGCCCCCGCAACCGGTGAATTCCTGAATCGCGGCGACAAGGTCGACATCCAGCCGCATCCTGGTCCTGGCCCCGATCCAACTGAAGGTTCACACGCGATCAACGTCGATTGCGGCTATGTGACCTGCACGGTCGCGGTGTATCAGCAGGTCGGGGTGGCTGCTGGCAGCAACGTCACCGCCAGCGCCTGGACGCAGGTCAAGGCCTGTAACCCAGGTAGTAGCGGGAACTGCGGCTCGGCCATCGAATCCGGCTCGCAGACGCGCATCGGCATCGACCCCAATGGCGGCAGCAATCCCAACGACGGGGATATAGTCTGGTCTAACTGGTCACAGCCGCATGACGTGTGGAAGCAGCTTTCGGTCAGCGCGACCACGACCGGCAGCACTGCGACACTCTTTCTCTATTCGACCCAGGGCAGCACAGCCGTGCTCAACAAGAGCTACTGGGATGCCACCTCGCTCACCGGCGGCGGCTCGGGCGGCAGCGTCGCCGGCGGCGGTGAGGTAGCCGCGGTGGTGGCTCCGCCACCCACAGTTGCCCCCGAGGTGCCCTTCGTGGCGCCCCAGCGAGCGGAAGATGATGGCTCGATCGTACACGTCGTGCGCCCGGGCAACACCATCGACAGCATTGCCGTGGCCTACGACCTGACGCGGTCCCAGCTGCTCGCGCTCAACCCCGGCATCACGAACCCGCGCATCATCAGCATCGGGCAGGAAATCATTGTGCGCCGGGCCGGGGGTGATGACGGGCGCGAAGAGCGCCAGCCTGAAGCCGCGCCGCCCGACGAGGAGGTTGCGCCGGAGACGGAAGCTGAGCCCGTGGCGGAGACCGGGGTCAGGGCGGCTGCACCAGTTTCGCGCCGGGCCGTCGCCTCGGACGTGGGCGCGGATCATGCGCCGGCGCCCGTCTCGGTTGCGGCGCTGCCGGCTCGTGATCCGCTGGCCATGAGCGCCAGCGTCTGTGTGACCCTCTTCGAAGACGCCAACAGCAACCGCCTGCGCGAGCCGAACGAGACTGCGCTGGCGAACGGTCTGCTGCTGCTCAGCGGCGGCGCTGACGATGCCCGTATGGCGACCGGCAGCGAGGCCAGCTGTTTTGAGGAGCTGGCGGCCGGCGCCTACCTGCTGGAGATCGAGGCGCCCGCAGGCTACGGTCTCACGGCGCCGGGGCAGCTGCAGTTGAGCGCCGCGTCCGGCGCGCGCCTGGACATCGCAGTCGGCGCGGCCGCAGGTCTGCAGCCGCTCGAACCCCCGCCGCCGGACGAGGTTCACGTATTCAGCGAGGACATCACGCAGGATACCTCGGCCCCGCTGCTGGAAATGCTCCTCGGGAACAGCGGCTACGCTGTCTTCGCCCTGGCCGGGCTGGTGCTACTGGCCGGCGGCGCCTTGACGCTGACGCTCTGGCGTCGCTGACGTGCGCGGTCTGCTGCTGCTGGCGTCGGCCCTGCTGCTGACGTCGGTTACGTTGACGCTGGCACAGGACGGCGGCCAGTTTTGCCTGCGCGCCTTTGAAGATCGCAACGGCAACGGCAGCCTGGAGCCTGGCGAACCGCTGTTGACGGCGGGAGTCAGCGCCGAGTTGCGCGACGCTGCCGGGCTCGTGGTCGCCAGCGGCCAGCTGGACAGCTCGCCGATGGCGGCGCAGGGCGTGATCTGTTTCCAGTTTCTGCAGCCGGGCGAATACACGCTGGTGGTGAGCAGCGCTGCGCGCGCGGCCACTGGCGATACCAGCTTCACCCAACGCATCGACGAAGGGGCGCTGCCGATCCTGGTCGATTATGGCGCGCGGCAGTTGCCCGCAGCGGCCCCGTCCGCGCCGGCCAGAGCGAGCACAGACCTGGCGCAGTTGCTGCCCAGAGTTGGCCTGTCGCTGCTGGGCGCGCTGCTGGTGATGGCTGGCATGCTCGTCACCGGCGCGCTCATCTGGTTCCTGGCGTTGCGCCGGCGCGTTCCGAAGCGCGCGACCCCCGGCAAAGCGCAGGCGGAGCGCCGTCGTGAGCGCCTTCGCGAGCGAGGCTGAGGCGCTCACCTGGGTCTTCCGCTCGCTGCGCAAGCTGCGCGGTCTGAAGCGTTTGCCCGATGAGCTGGGGCGCGACCCGGCGCCCACCCGCCAATTGCTGCAAACCCTGGGCCTGCCCGCTGTCGCGCGCGAGTACGTAGTCGTCACCGGCAGCAAGGGCAAGGGCTCGACGACGGCCATGACGGCGCGTTTGTTACAGCGGCCGGGCTGTCGCGTCGGCATGCTCACCAGCCCGCACCTCGTCTCCTGGCGCGAGCGCGTGCGCGTGGACGGCCGCAGTATCCCCGAAGCGGACTTCCTGCGCATTCTCGGCTGGCTGGCGCCGGCGGCGGACCGCATCGAGGCGCAGCTGGGGCCGCGCGAGGTGTTCAGCCCCACCGGCCTCTTCCTCGCGCTGGCGCTGCGCTGGTTCGATGAGCAGGCGGTGGCGGCGGCGGTGCTGGAGGTGGGGCGCGGCGGCCGCTTCGACGACGTCGCCCTGGTGCCCAACGCGCTGTCGCTGTTCACGCCGGTCGTCAGGGAGCACGATTACTGGCTGGGGCCGGGGCTGGCACGCATCGCCTGGCACAAGGCCGGCATCATCAAGGCGGGCAGTCGCGCGATCAGCCTGCCGCAGGCCCCACTGGTGGTGGAGGCGCTGGCGCAGGAGACGGAAGGGCTGGACGCGCAGTTCGATCTGCTCACAGACGAACGGCTGGCGCAGCCGCTCGGCACGACGGCGCAGGGACAGCGCCTCTGCCTGCCGCCTTGCGGAACCTTCAGCCTGCCGCTGCGCGGGCGCCACCAGGCCGCCAACGCCACGCTGGCGCTGCAGGCCGCCATGGACCAGAGTGTACGTCTGGGCGCTGCGGATGAGCCCCCCGCCCTGGCCGCGCGCCTGGCGACGCTGCGCTGGCCGGGCCGCCTCGAGCAGCTGCAGGACGCGCCGGCGCTTTACGTCGATGGCGCCGTACAGCGCCAGTCCGCGCAATATGCGCTCGAAGCGTTGGGCGCGCAAGTGGGCCGGCCGCTGCAAATCATTCTCGCGGTGCCGCAGGACAAGGACTATGCGGGCGTGATCGAGGCCCTGGCGCCGGCCTGTGACGGCCTGCTCTTCTGCGAGACGCCACGCAACCCCATCCTGCGCTTCGCGCCGGCCGACGAGCTGCTCGGCCTGGGGCGAGCGAACGTGGCGCAGGGCGCGCAGGTCAGGCATGTCCCGCAGCTGAAGCAGGCCCTCGCGCTGGCGCAGGAAGGCGCGGGCCGCGACGGCACGATCCTGCTCTGCGGCACGCACTCCATCCTCGCGGACGTCATGCTGTTACTCGGGCGTTCCTTCGAAAGGCTGTGGGACTAAGCGTCAGGAGGGGCGTTCACCCAGGGTCAGCGGCAGGGTGAGCGGCGCGCCATCGCGCCAGACGGAGAGCGTGACCTGGTCGCCGGGGCGCGTGTTGCTGGCCAGCCAGGAGACCAGCGTATTCATGCCGTTGACGGGAACGTCGTTGATTGCGGTGATGATGTCGGCCGAGGTTGGCACCAGCTGGCCGCGGACGCGCACCGGATCGCCGGGGTTGCGCAGGCCGGCGCGCTCGGCCGGGCCGCCAGTTGCCACGTGACCAATGACCACGCCGCGCAGGTTATTGGGCAGGTTGAGCGTTTCAATCAGGTTGAGGTTGATGGACAGATCGACGGCCTGCTGGCGGGGGCCGAGTTGCCAGGTGGTGCCGATACCAAGGTAGCTGTAGCGCACCTCGCCGTCGCGGATGAGCTCAGCGACGACGCGCTGCACAAGCTTGCCGGGGATGGCGAAGCCGATACCGGAATTAACGCGCGAGGTGCTGGCAATCTGCGAGTTCACGCCTATGACCTCGCCTTTCAGGTTGAAGAGCGGGCCGCCACTGTTGCCCGGGTTGATGGCCGCATCGGTCTGGATGACCGAGCCGATGGTGAATTTGGTCATGCCCTGGATGGTGCGGTCGAGCGCGCTGATGACGCCACTGGTCAGCGTCCAGCGCTGGCCGAAGGGGCTGCCCACTGCCAGCGCGGTCTGGCCAATGACGAGGCTGTCGGAGTCGGCCAGGGTCATTGGCTGCAGCTGTTCCGGCGGCAGCGAGACCTGCAGCACCGCGAGGTCAGAGTCCGGGTCAACGCCGACGATGCTGGCGCGGACGATGGTGCCGTCCACGAAATTAACCTCAATGCCGTCGCGCGTCGCGTTCTCGACCACGTGATAGTTGGTGACGACGTGGCCCTCGTCGCTGATGACGAAGCCGGAGCCGGAGGAGCCGCTCAGGCGGCCGAACTGGCGGTTGGTCACGTTGATGGAAACGACTGAAGGGCTGACCCGGTTGTAGATATGCGCGATCTGGCTTTCGTGCGGGGACAGGCCCAGCGCGTCAATGTCAGGCGTGGGGAGAGGAATTCCGGCTTGCGGCAGCGGCGCCGCCCTGCCTGGCGTCATCAGCGTGCCCAGCGCAAAGCCGAAGCTGATGAGCAACAGCGGCAGCAGCAGCAGCAAGAGGCGGCGCAGTGGCGAAGGGTTCACGGGGTTGGCTGTCACAGAATCGCGGACGTTAGCCTAAATATAGCCGCTGGCCGTGCATTGCGAATGAGAATCGCCTAAGTCAGGCGGGCGCCGGGGCGGGGTATACTGCCCGGCAGAGACAGTCACCCGAGACGGAGGACGCCCATGGCCGCTTACCTGCTCGCCCAGGTCGAGGTGAGGGACATGCAGCAGTATCGTAAATACACGGCGCAGACGCCGGCCATCATCGCGAAGTATGGCGGCCGTTTTCTCACGCGCGGCGGCGAGGTGGTCACGCTGGAGGGCGAGGCGCCGGCAAGCCGTATTGTGCTGATCGAGTTCCCCTCGCTGGAAACGGTGCAGGATTTCTACGCCTCGGAGGAGTATCAGGAAGTGAAGGAACTGCGTCTGCCGGCCTCAACCGCCAGCTTCCTGGCCCTGGATGGGGTGGAGTGAGCCTGCCTCAGGGACAGGGATTGCGGTGGGCCAGCTCGCAGAAGAAGTACTGCGTCGTGTCGCTCATGGCGTAGCGCACCAGCTGCTGCGCGCTGTAGACGAAGTCGCTGCGGGCGTTGGCCTGGTGGCAGTTGAAGCAGGCCGTCAGGTTCTCGTCGACGTGCGCGCCGCTCTCGCGCTCGAAGGAGCCGAAGTTCCAGTTGCCGGCGCGCGCCGCGCTGCCGAAGTCCTCTGAACTCCAGTCCGTGCGTTTGTGCGCCACGTGCAGCGTGGGTTGCATTTCCGCCTTGCGATAGCGTCCGTCCGCGTCCAGCAGCGGCTCACCATTTTCGTCCAGGGCGGCCTGCCACAAGTCGATGACCAGCACGCTGTCATGCGGCAGGCGACCGGTGCTGCGCAGGCCCTGCAGCGCGTGCGGACTGATGAAAAGATCGCGAATGGTCGCGTCGCCACGATCGACCGTGGCGTAATGCTCGAAGGTCGCAGCGTAATCCGCCGGGTAGCTCACGCCCGCGTAGGACTGCTCCTGCGCGCTGCAGGCAGTCAGCAACAACAGCGCGATGATGATCCACTTGCTCATGGTGCTCCCGCTCTCATGCGCTCTGCGACCCTCTTTGTACCACGCGCTTCTTGCGAATCTGTGACGCGGGCAGGCTTCATTGTACAACGCGCGCCAGGACGTAAAGTCACCCTGCTTGACATATTGATGAATATCAATATAATGTGCATATGACTGCCGACTCACTGCAATTCGCGAAGGCCCTGGCCGACGGTACGCGCCAGGAAATATTGCGGCAGCTGTGTTGCCGCTGGCTGACGGTCAACGAGCTGGTGCTCACGCTGGCGGGCCAGGTGCGGCAGCCGACGGTCAGTCATCATTTACGTCTGCTGGAAGAAGCCGACCTGGTATGGGTGCGGCAGCAGGGCCGCCATCGTCACTACACGCTCAACCAGGCGCAGCTGACGACCTGTTGCGGCGAGTTGATGCGCGTCTTTGCGCCGGATTTCGCCCTCGCGCCGGCCGGGGACAGTGAAGAGGAAAGGGAAACAGCATGAGCGAGACAATCCACGAGGTCGTGCGCGAGCGTTACGGTGAAATGGCACGGGAGAGCCACAGTTGCTGCGCGCCGACATTCTATGACGAGGCGTTGCTGACAGAATTGCCGGCCGAGGTGACCGAACTGTCGCTGGGCTGCGGCAATCCGCTGGAGAGCGCCGACCTGCGCCCGGGCGAGACAGTGCTGGACCTGGGCAGCGGCGCGGGCATCGACTGTTTCCTGGCCGCGCGCGTTGTGGGGCCGCAGGGGCGCGTCATCGGCGTTGACATGACGCCGGCCATGCTGGCGCGCGCCGAAGCCGCGCGGGAGCGCCTGGGCCTGACGCAGGTCGAATTCCGCGAAGGGCAGATCGAGGACCTGCCGGTGGATTCCGACTCGGTCGACGTCATCCTCTCCAACTGCGTCATCAACCTCGCGCCGGACAAGGCAATGGTCTTCCGCGAAGCCTGGCGCGCCCTGAAGCCCGGCGGCCGCATCGCCATCAGCGACATCGTCAGCGCGGGCGCGTTTGCGCCGGAACTGCGCGCGGACCGCGAGAAGTGGGCGGAGTGCGTGACCGGCGCGATACCGCTGGATGAGTACACCGGGCTGATGCGCGCGGCCGGTTTCGTGGAAGTTGCGGTGGCCGGGCTGCAGGATGCCTGCGACATCGTACCGCTGCAGCCGGGCATGCCGCCGCTATTCAGCGCGCGCATCACGGCGCGCAAGGCGCTGGCCTGAACACGAAACCCTGACGCCCGCGCCCGGCTGAGGAATCGCCAGGGCGCGGGAGCGTCAGGTCGCTGCGACTTACTGCATTTCCGATTCGTAGAGGCCGGCGCCGATCGAAACGTGTTCGTCGTTGAGCGTCGAGCCGATGATGTAGGAGCTCTTGGTCTCGAGCGAATCGCTGGTCGGGTTCAGCCACACGTAATCAACCCAGCCCTCGCCCGCATCGCTGGTCGACATGTCGAGGACGTCCTGGTTCACCAGGTTGCCGGCGGAGTCCTCGAGGGCGCAGGTCTGGGATTCATCGTAGAGGTAATCAAGGGGGTAGAAGATGTTGCGGCAGTCCGAGCCGGAGACGAAGAGGTAGGTCGAGCCGCCGACCCATTGCGGATGATAGCGCAGGAGATCGAAGGCCAGGTCGCCGCGCTCCTCAATCAGTTGGGTGCCGCAACGCACAAGCAGTTGCAGCTCATCGCGCGTATTGATGTCGCGGGCCAGCGGCAGGGCGCGGCACTCGTCAGAGGGGACGTAGAGGCCGGCGGCGAGGATGTAGGCGCGCCCGTCGATGAATACGCGGCGCACGTAGGTGGTCTTGCGCCCTTCTTCGTCAGTGGCCGGATTTCTGAAGGTGTAATGAACGTAGCCGTCGTCATGGCTGGCGAGGATGCGCTGCATCTCGGGCACGACCGGCACCCGGCCTTCGGCATAGGAGGATGCGTCGCGGATGGTGCCGACCACCTGTGGCTGCCCGGCGTTGGCCACCGCGAAACCGGTCTCCAGGTCGTAGAGGAAGAGGTAGGTGGGGCCGGCGTTCCAGCGCGGGTCATGTTCGAAGTCGTGCAAGGCCTGCAGGCCGTTCTGCTGCAGGTGATGGGCGGCGCAGCCCACGAAGCGCTCGACGTCGCCTTCGCTGTAGACGAGGGAGGCGCGCACGACGTCCGGCGAGCAGGTGGCGTGCGTATCCCTCGGATAGTAGCCCGAGCCGACTATGGCCGCTTCGCCGTCGCGCTCCAGCAGGGTGACGTAGGCCAGCTTGGGCTCTTCCTGGCCAGAGACGCGGTTCATGAAGCGGTAATAGACGTAGCCGCCGCCGAAGTTGGTGGCGATACGCTCGATCTCCTGCGTGATCCAGACCCCGTCCGAATCCTGCAGCCCCATCACGTCGGTGCCGGCGGGAATATCCGAGCCGACGATGAAGAAGGCTGCGCCATCCGCGCCGGCGAAGAGATAGACGGGCTCGTCGTACCAGTCGCCGCCCTCGAAGTCCAGCGCGGCCTGTTCCCAGCCGACGGCCTCGACGTGTGCGGCGGCGCAGTGGACGTATTGCTTCAGTTGCTCGCGGGTGTTGATGTCGGCGAGCCGGCCGGCGTGGTCGTCGCAGGGCGTCTGCGCCGCGACCGGCAGGGCCAGCAGCGTCAGCAACAGGGCCAGTGCCAGGGCCATCAGCCAGGTTCTGTTCATCCGGAATCTCATGATCAGTTCCTCCCGTCTGTTGTTGAACGTCGGGGCCAGGCGCGGCTTACGCCTCTCTGACCCGGGGTAATTCAGGCAAAATATAGCAGAAATTGTCGCTGGTGCTGCGGGTCGCTTCAGTCCTGTTCCGCGGCGGCGGCCCGGCGCTGCGACCAGGCGACGGCCTCGTGGATGCCTTCGCGCAGCGAGGTTTGCGGCGCATAGCCCAGCAGCTCGCGCGCCTTGTCGATGTTGGCCACGTAGTGCGTCACCTCGCCCGTGCGGCTGGGTTCGATGCATACCCTGGGCTCGACGTCGAGCGCATCGCCGATGTAGCGCACCATGTCCAGCAGGCTGTGGCCCTCGCCGCAGGCCAGGTTGATGGTCTGGTCGCGCAGGGCGCCGCCGAGCAGGCGCTCAATCCCGGCGCTGACGCCGCGCACGCAGTCATCGACGTAGGTGAAATCGAGCACCTTGTCGCGCCCGTAGACCGTGACCGGGCGGCCGGCGCCGATCTCGCGGATGAAGAGCGGAATGACGCGCTCCATGCGCCCGAGGTCGTTGTCATAGCGCCCGTAGACGTTGCTGAAGCGAAAGACGAGGTAGGGCAGGTCGTAGCACTGCGCGAAGGAGTAGATCAGCGCCTCGCCCGAGACCTTGCTGGCGGCGTAGGGGCTTTCCATGAAGGAGAAGTCGGCGTGGGCCTCGTCGGTGATGTAGCGGTGGATGTCGCCGTATATTTCGCGCGAGCTGCTGAAGATGATGGGCAGGCGGTTCTGGCGGCAGAACTCGAGTACATTGAAGGTGATGGCGATGTTGTCCAGCGCGCGCAGGGGCTGCTCGACCAGTTCGTGCACCTTGGCGTGGGCGGCCAGATGCACCACCAGGTCCAGCGCCTGCGGCCAGTCGTTGCCGCCGATGCCGCCCGCGAAGCGCGTGGTCGGCTCGCCCAGATCCTGCAGCAGGGTCGGGATGCGCGTCGTCCAGCGATTGGGGCGGATGTCGACGCCGAAGACCTCGTGGCCCAGCGCCAGCAAATGCAGGCCGAGGTTGCTGCCGATTTGTCCGCTCGAGCCGGTGATGAGTACGCGCATTGCCGCTCCTGTCCCGCATCGCCGCTCACTATAACGCGCGCGGCGCACTCCGGGCAGGCCGACTCCGGGGCCCTCACCCCCGCCTGGCGCGCGCCGCCACCGCTGCGCTACACTTCGCAGCACTGTGCGCTCAAGGAAACCCATGACACCCGACATCGTCCGTACACTCCTCGACTATCACTATGCCGAACAGCACAAGGTATGGCAGGATTGCATCCTGCAGCTGGAAGAGGTGCAGTACATCTACGACATGGACTACTCACATGGCAGCATCCGCGACTGCCTCGTGCACGTGCTGAACGCGGAATGGTGGTGGCTGGAGCGGGCCCGCGGGCGCTCGCCCGTGACGCGCCAGCCCGCCAGCGACTTTCCCGATCGCGCGGCCGTGGGCGCGCGCATGGACGAGATCGAGGCGGAAGTGCGCGCTTTCGCCGGCGGGCTGGATGCGGCGGACCTGGCCGCGCCGGTGCAATACTCCACGCCGGCAGGCGCGCGCATCGACAACCGGGTGTGGCACATCCTCTTGCACATCGCCAACCACGGCCTCATCCACCGCGCCGAAATCATGTCCATGTCCGCCAGGATGGGCGGCCCGTCCTTCGATCTCAGCCTGATGCGCTGGCTTTACGACGGGCGTTACTGAGGAGCAGAACATGATCGACACACAGTATGTGGAACGCTTTGAGCAAGAGGGCTACGTGGTCGTGCCCTCCCTGTTCCCGCTGGCGGAAGTGGAGACCATCAAGGCGCATTTCATGCGCCTGCACGCGCGCAAGACAGGTTTCCATGACGATGGCATCTCCGACGAGCATGATCCGCTCTTCCGTTATCCGCGCATGATTCACCCGCACCGTTACGATCGCCTCAGCCGCGACTGGCTGCTGGATCCGCGCCTGCGCGCCCTGACGACGGCCCTGCTGGGCCGCGAGCCGCTGGCCGCCCAGACCATGTTCTACTTCAAGCCGCCCGGCGCCCGCGGCCAGTCCCTGCACCAGGACCAGCGCTCGCTGGAGGTGCGGCCGGGCACCTGCCTCGCGGCCTGGATGGCCGTCGACGCCAGCGATGAGGACAACGGCTGCATGAAGATCGTGCCGCACACCCAGGACCTGGCCAAACTCTGTCTGATCGATGCGGACCGGCGCAAGTTCTTCAGCGGCACCACCATCGAGCTGGCAGACTGGATGGAACTGCGCTCCCTGCCCATGCAGCCGGGCGACGTACTCTTCTTCAACGGCCAGGTCATCCACGGTAGCTGGCCCAACGCGACCGAAGACCGCTTTCGCCGCGCCATGATCGCGCACTACGTCGTCGGCGAGGCGCAAAAGGTGGCGCAGTTCTACCAGCCGCTGCTGACCTTCGATGGCGAGGAAGTCGAAATCGACCTCAGCGACAAGGGCGGGCCCTGCGGCGTGTGGGTGCCGGCGGGTGAAGACGGCGGCCGCGAGGAACTGGAGCTCGTCGAGCGCGCCTGACGCAGCAGCCACCCATGGAAGCGCAATATGCAGTGCATCAGTCTCGACCACGTCACGCTGTCCTACGCCGCCCGCGAGATTTTCGCGGACCTCGCCTGGGGCATTGACAGCCGCGCCCGCAGCGGCCTGATCGGTCCCAACGGCGTCGGCAAGTCCAGCCTGTTACGCATCATCAGCGGCGCGCTGACGCCGGACAGCGGTCTGGTGCAGCGCCTGCCGGGGACGCGGGTCGGCTATCTGCCGCAGCAGGTCACGCTGCCCGCGGGCCGCAGCCTGCTGCAGACGGCGCTGGAGCTGCCGCCCGCGCTGGCGGCCGTCGAGCAACGCCTGACCCGGCTGGAGCAACGCCTCGGCGAGCCGACGGTCTACAACGACGAGCGACGCCTGACGCGTGTGCTGGCGCAGCAGGAGCGCGCCCTGGCCGAATACGAACGCCTGGGCGGTGCGCAACATCACAGCCGCGTGCGTTCACTGCTGGCGCATCTGGGCCTGGACGAGGCCGACCACGACCTGCCCTGCGAGGCGCTCAGCGGCGGCCAGAAGAAGTTGGTGGCCCTGACGCGCCTGGCCGTCGCCCGGCCGGAAGTGCTGCTGCTGGACGAGCCGGACAATCATCTCGACCTCGTCGCCAGGCGTCGCCTTGAGGACTTCATCCGCAACTACGAGGGCGCGGTCATCATTGTCTCGCATGACCGCTGGCTGCTGGACGAGGTGGTCACGGAAATCGTCGAACTGGAAGCTGGCAAACTGAAGATCTGGGCCGGCAACTACAGCTGGTACGCCACGGAGCGCGAGCTGGCGCGGTTGCGGCAGCAGCAGCTCTTCACGGCGCAGCAGAAGCGCATCCGCCAGATCGAGGAGGCCATCAAACGCTTCGAACACTGGGCCCGCATCACCGAGGACCCGCGTCACGCCCGCAAGGCGCGGCATCGCCGCCGCATGCTGGAGCGCATGGAGGAAAAGGGCGAGATGGTCGAAAAGGTCGTCGAGCGGCGGCAGCTGGACGCGGAGTTCACCGGCTGGCGCGGCAGCACGAGGGCGCTGGAGATCACGGAACTGGCGATGGGCTTCGGCGACGAACTGCTCTTTGTGGACCTGGCGCTGCTGCTGCGGCACGGCGAGCGCGTCGGCCTGATCGGCCCCAACGGCGCGGGCAAGTCCGTGCTCTTCCGTCTGGTGCTGGGCGAGGAGACGCCGCTGGACGGCCGCATCAAGGTCGGCCCGGGCACGCGGCTGGGCTACTACGCGCAGGATCACGAAACACTGGGCGCTTGGCTGCAGCGCACGCCGCTGGAGCGCATCCGCGACATCCGGCCCATGCCCGAGAACGAGGCGGTCGCCTTTCTGTTGAAGTACCAGTTTCAGTACGAACAGCTGCGCCTGCCGGTATCCACGCTCAGCGGCGGCGAGCGCAGCCGCCTGCAACTGGCCACGCTGGTGTTGCAGCGGCCCAACCTGCTGCTGCTGGATGAGCCGACCAACAATCTCGACATCCCCACCGCCGAGGTGCTCGAGACGGCGCTGGCGGATTTCGACGGCGCGATCCTGACCATCTCACACGATCGTTACTTCCTCGAGCGCACGGTGGACCGCATCGTCGAGCTGCGTGACGGGACGCTGACGAGCTGGACGGGCGGCTACAGTGACTGGCTGGAACGTCAGGCGTAGGCGGGCGCCCGGTCATCCAGGGCCTCGCCGAAGTGCAGGGACGCGACGCGTTCCCGCGAAATCTCGCAGTAGTCGCGCTCTTTATCGATGCCGATGTAGTGCCGGCCAAGTCCCTTCGCGGCGACTGCCGTGGAGCCCGAGCCGATGAAGGGGTCCAGCACGACATCACCGGGTTTGGTGAAAAGCTGGATGAACCAGGCCGGCAGGGGCACCGGGAAGGCCGCGCTGTGGCCGACGTTGTTGCACTCGGTGGCCATGTGCAGCACGTTGGTCGGGTAGGCCTGCGCGCGCCCCTCCCAGTTGGAGACGTTCTTGCCGAAGCCGCTTTGTACCCGCGATTCATCGCGCAGCCGGTCCGTCTCGCTGAGGGATTTCAGACGCGTTTTGGCCCAGTCACCCATGGGCACCATCACGGCTTCCTGGTACATGGCGAACTTGCGCTGCCGGTTGAACTGGAGGCAGCGTTCCCAGGAATCGCGGAAGCGGTTGGGCCACTTGCCGGGGTAGCAGTTTTTCTTGTGCCAGCAGAACTCCTCGGTCCAGAGCCAGCCTTGTTGACGCAGCGCGAGGATGAGCTCCAGCACGTAGGTGTGGCGCTCGCCCTGCACCACGCGCTCCTTGATGTTCAGGACGAATGAGCCCTCCGGCCGCAGTACGCGCTGCAGTTCGGCGGCCACGGGCAGGAACCACGCGACGTAGTCGTCGGGCGCGATGCCGCCATAGGTGCTTTTGCGCTGGTCGGCGTAGGGTGGCGAAGTAAAGATCAGGTCCACCGAATCCGGTGCCAGGGTCGACAGGACTTCCAGCGCGTCGCCGTGATGAATCTGGTCGATGCTCACTGGAAGAATGACTTGTTCAGACACGTCTGCGAATCCCGGCAATTTTGCTGCTGTGAGGGTTTGATTCATTGTTTGCTGCCTTGCTCACTGATACCCAGAGCATAACAGGGTTGGCCAGTCAGGCAAGGCGCGCGGGCGGTGCGGCGCTCAGACAGACTTGCGCATCTCCGTCACGCTATTGAAGCCGAAGAAGCGTTTCAGGAAGGGCAATGACTGGTGGCCAACGGCCACGAAGCCCACCCGTTCGTAGAGGGCGCGGGCGCGTGGATTGTTGTCGAGGACGTCGAGGCGCACATCGGCATGGCCCGTCGCGCGTGCATGATTGCACACGGCCGCCAGCAACTGCGTGCCGACGCCATGGCCGCGCATTTCCGGCGCCACGGCGATGCCGTCCATCAGCAACGTGCCTGGTCGCTGCCGGCGCGAGAGCAACAGCGCCATGGCAAGCAGGCGCGCTGTCCCGCCCACAGGCCCGTAACTTCGCGCCAGCGCCCGCAAACGGACCTTGAGCAGGCTGCCGTCCTGGTCCTGAAAGCCCGCCAGGCCGGCCAGTTGCCCGGCGCAAGTGGCGACGATGGCATACGCGGGATTCAGTGAGCACGCCAGCAGGTCAATGCCGCGCGACCCGTCGCCCAGAAATGGCTGCAGGAGCGGGCGAAAGGCTTCCATGTACAGTGCTGCGGCCGGGTCGCGGTGCTGCTCCGCCAGGCCGTGCGCGATAATCACTGGCTCCATGCCATGCGCCATCAGGTCGTGGCGGGCTCGTCCGCCGGTGGCGCCGGGGCGCCGGGGAAGGACTCGATGTAGAGCGAGCGGCTGGGGAAGGCGACGCTGAGGCCCAGTTCCTCGACGATGTCCATTATTGTCAGCAGGATCTCGTGCTGCTCCTGCATGAAATCCGCCCAGGCGGGCTCGGTCACGTTGCACCGGATCAGGATGTTGAGCGAACTGTCGCCAAAGCCGGAGAAGAAGACCGAGACGCTGTCGGAATCCACCTTTTCGTGCGCGCGCAGCATGGCGCGCAGGCGGGCGACAAGGGCGCGGAGGTCACTGCTGGTCGCATCGTAGGTGACGCCCACAGTGACATCGAGACGGCGCTTTTCCATGCGCGAAAAGTTGATGACCGGCGCGCCGGTCAGCATGGAGTTGGGCACGGTGACCAGCGCCTGGTCCAGCTGGCGGATGCGCACGGCGCGCGCGCCGACTTCCTCGACGATACCGGTGACCTGTGGCGTGCGGATGAACTCGCCTTCACGCAGGGGCTTGTCGCTGATGATGGTGGCGAAGGAGAAAAGGTTGGCGACGGTGTCCTGGGCAGCCAGTGAGATGGCCAGGCCGCCGAGGCCGATGCCGGCAATGAGGCCGTTGACGTCGTAGTGCCACTCCTGCAACAGGGTGACGAGCGCCAGCGCGAGGACGAGGACGCGTAGCGCGGTACGCAGGAAGGGCAGCAGTTGCTCGTCAAGCGTGATGCCGGTGATGCTATGCAGACGCGGCGAGGAGGCCACGATGATGCCGATGCTGTTGTAGAACGCCGCAAAGATCGACAGGATGACGAAGCTGCGCGCCAGTTGCGTGAAGAACTGCAAGGTGGCGTCGTCGCCAGGCAGCAGGACGCCGGCGATGAGCAGCCCCGGCGCGATGACCAGCAGGCGCACCGGATTCTCGACAATGCCGAGGACGATGTCGTCCAGGTCCGAGTGGCGCCGCTCGAGGATGTGGCCCAGGGGCCGCAGCACGATCCAGGACAGCAGGCGACGCAGCAGCCAGACGACGAGCAGCGCCAGCAACGCCAGCGCCACGCGCAGGACAACGTTGCGGAGCTGCGGGTCCAGTTGGTCGAGGAAGGCGATCTCGGGCAAGCGGGACTCCTCAGCTGCTCGCGGCCTGGCGCGCCTGGGCGTCCATGACGGCGACGGCGGTCATGGCCACGATGTCATCGACGTCATCGCCGGCCTGCAGGACGTGCACCGGCGCGCCCATGCCGAGCAGGATGGGGCCGATGGCCTCGACGCCGGCGAGGCGATTCAGCAGCTTGTAGGCGATGTTGGCCGAGCCCAGGTCCGGGAAGACCAGCACGTTGGCGTCGCGCACCTCGCTGAAGGGGTAGCGCTCGTTGACGATGGCGTCGACGACGGCCGTGTCCGCCTGCATCTCGCCATCGATCATCAGGTCCGGGCGGCGCGCGCTCACCAGCGCCACGGCGTCACGCACCTTGTGTGAGAGCGGATTCGGCGTGCTGCCGAAGTTGGAGAAGGAGAGCATGGCCACGCGCGGCTCGATATCAAGGGTTTTGGCGAAGTCCGCGCCGAGAATGGCGATGTCAGCAAGGGTTTCGGCGTCCGGGTTAATGTTAACGGTGGTGTCGGTGAAGAAGTAGCTGCGGTCCTCGACGATCATCAGGTAGAGGCCGCTGGCGACGCGAGCGCCGGGCGCGGTGCCGAAGACCTGCAGCGCCGGGCGCATGATGGCGGGGTACTCCTGTGTCAGGCCGCTGATGAAGGCCTCGGCCGCGCTCATGTGCACCATCATCAGGCCGTAGAAGGTGCGCTGGTGCAGCAGTGAGGTGGCGAGCGCGGGCGTCATGCCCCGGCGCCGGCGCAGGTTCACCAGCGCCTGTGCCCAGTCCGCCCGTTCCACCTGATGCGGCGTCACGATACGGGGCGCGAAATCCAGCCCCAGATCGCGAATCGTCGCCTCGATCGCCTCGCGCTCGCCGAGCAGGACGGGCGTGCCAATGCCCTCCTCGCGCATCTGGTAGGCGGCGCGGATGATGCGCGGGTGTTCGCCCTCGCCGTAGACGACGCGCGTTTGCGCCCCGCCGGCGCGCGCCTTGTTCATGATGCTGGCGCGCACGGTCTGGCCGTGGCCCTGACGCCGCAGCATCTCCATGCGATATTCCTCAAGGTCGATCTGGCGCCGGGCGGCGCCGCTGTCCATGGCGGCCCGGGCCACCTCCGGCGCTACCCACAGCAGCACGCGCGGGTCCAGCGGCTTGGGGATGAGATAGTCGCGGCCAAACTTCAGCGAGGACAGGCCATAGGCCGTGAGCACGCTGTCGGGCACGTCCTCGCGCGCCAGCGCCGCCAGGGCATGGGCGGCCGCCAGTTTCATCTCCTCATTGATGCTGCGCGCATAGACATCCAGCGCGCCGCGGAAGAGGAAGGGGAAGCCAAGCACGTTGTTGACCTGGTTGGGGTAGTCGCTGCGGCCGGTGCCGACGATGGCGTCGGGGCGCACGGCCAGCGCGTCCTCGGGCATGATTTCGGGGTCCGGGTTGGCCATGGCGAGGATGATGGGATCGCGCGCCATTTTCTTCACCATGTCCGCTGTGAGCACGCCAGGGGCGGAGAGGCCGAGGAAGACGTCCGCGCCGACGATGGCGTCATCCAGCGTGCGCGCGTCGGTGTAGTTGGCGAAGCGCACCTTGTATTCGTTCAGATGTTCCTCGCGCCCGGCGTAGATCACGCCGCGCGAATCGAGCATGAGGACCTGCTCGCGCGCGACGCCCAGCTGCACGCAAAATTCACCGGAGGCGATGGCGCTGGCGCCCGCGCCGGAGATCACCACGCGCATGTCGGCCAGCGACTTGCCCACCAGCCCGGCGGCGTTGAGCAGGGCCGCGCCGGCAATGATGGCGGTACCGTGCTGGTCATCGTGAAACACGGGGATGTCCAGCTCCGCCTTGAGGCGCGTCTCGATCTCGAAGGCCTCGGGCGCCTTGATGTCCTCAAGGTTGATGCCGCCGAAGGTGGGCGCGAGGGCCTTGCAGATGGCGATAAATTCCTCGGGGTCGTCGGTGTCAAGTTCGATATCGAAGACGTCGATATCGGCGAAGCGTTTGAAGAGCACGCCCTTGCCTTCCATGACGGCCTTGGCGGGCAGGGGCCCCAGGTTGCCGAGGCCGAGGATGGCGCTGCCGTTGGTGATCACGGCGACCAGGTTGGCGCGCGCGGTCAGCTCCCAGCCGGCCATGCTGTCGTCGGCGATCTCCAGCACGGCTTCGGCCACGCCCGGCGAATAGGCCAGCGAGAGATCCTGCTGCGTGGCCAGCGGCTTCGTGGCGCGCACCTCGATCTTGCCCGGGCGTCCGCGGCGATGATATTCCAGCACGTCCTGCCTTGTGATTGCCATCAATCCTCCGACGTCGACTGTCGCTATCCTAACCTGAATTAACGCGCCTTGCCCCGTGCCACTATAACGACAGCGGCGCGCCCCCTGCGGGGATGTCCGCATCGTCGTCGCTGCGCTTCGCGACGCTCCCACGCCAGGCTTCGTTGAAGTTGTGACGCGGGCCCTGGGGCGCCAGCAGGCCGCTGCGCGCGGGATGCTCGTATTGCGCGAAGAAGGCGTCCAGTTGCGCGCCGAGGTCGGCGGCCAGTTCCGGCTCGGCGGCGCGGATATCATGCGTCTCGCGCGGGTCGGCCGCCAGGTCGAAGAGCAGTTCGCGTTCGCCCGGCGCCTGGCGCAGCAGCTTGTGCCGCTCTGTGCGCCACATGCGCGTCGGGCCATATTCGCCGGCCTGGGCCTGGCGCCAGTCCGGCAGCGCCTGTGCGTCCCTGAGCAGGGGCGTGCAACTGCGCCCGGGCCCGGCGGTCGCGCTTGCGTCCAGCCCGGCCAGGTCGATCAGGGTAGCGTAGAGGTCACAGTGATCGACGAAATGCTCGCTGCTCGGGCCGGCGGACACATGACCGGGCCGGTTGAGCAGCAGCGGCACGCGGATCGATTCCTCCAGCATGTTGGGCGGGCGCGTGGCGTTGCCCTTGCCCCACAGGCCGTGATGGCTGCAGTTCAGGCCGTGGTCGGCCGTGTAGACCACGAGAGTGTCCTCGCGCAGGCCCTGCGCCTCCAGCTCGTCCAGCAGACGGCCCACGCCCTCGTCGATGTGCGTGACCGCGGCGTAATACTGGGCCAGGGCCTCGCGCCGGTCGCGCACCTTCACGCCTTCACCGGTGAAGTTTCCGTGTGGCCAGGCCTCGTCCTGCGGGATGTCGGCGAAGCTGGCGTCGCGGTAGCGCGCGACTAGGCGTGCGGGATGACCGCTCCATGGACTGTGCGCCCCGATATAGCCGACGAAGAGGAAGAAGGGCTGGTCAGACTCGCGCTGGCGCAGGAAGCGCAGGGCATTGTCGGTGATAATCTCGCTGTGCCAGCCGCTGCGCTCGATGAGCTGACCGTCAACGCTGTAGCCGCCGTCGCGCGGCACAGTGTTGCGGCGCAGGGCATCCCAATACGCGAAGCCCGGCTGCGGCAGATCGTCGCCGCCGCAATGCCACTTGCCGCTCAGGCCGCAGTGATAGCCCGCCGCGCTCAGGCGCTGCGCCAGGGTCTGTTGACCGGCCAGCGAGGGCTGTTGCGCCAGCGCATTGCGTTGTTCCTCGCTGCGCGCGTTGACCTTGTACCAGAGCCAGTCGTGGATGCCGTGCTGCGAGGGCAGCAGGCCGGTGAAGAAGGAGGCGCGCGCCGGTGAACAGACCGGCGAGGGGGTGAAAGCGTTGGCCATGCGCAGGCCGCCGGCGGCCAGGTGATCCAGCGCGGGCGTGTGCAGCTCGCGATTGCCGTAGCAGCCAGCGGCCCACTGCGCGTGATCGTCGCTCATGATGACCAGCAGGTTGGGGCGTGTCATGGGGGCTCCCGGGACTGGCGCTACACTGCGCAGCATCATACAGCGACACGGGGCCGCATGGTACACTGCGACGGGCGGCAGCAAGGGCTCCCGTCTCAAACGGGAGGGGCTCCCGTCGTGAGCTACGGGATATGGCCATGGGCGTGCTCTACATCGTGCCGACCCCCATCGGCAACCTGGAAGACATCACCCTGCGCGCCTTGCGCGTGCTGCGCGATGCCTCGCTGATCGCCGCCGAGGACACGCGCCGGACGCGTGTGCTCTTGCAGCACTACGATATCAACACGCCCCTGCTCAGTTACCATGACCACAACGAGCGCCAGCGCATCGACACCCTGCTGGAGGCGCTGACCCAGGGCGACGTGGCGCTGGTCAGTGACGCCGGCATGCCCGCCATCGCCGACCCCGGCTACGAGCTGTTGCGCGCCGCGCTGGCGGCGGGTCTGCGCGTCGAGGCGCTGCCTGGCCCCAGCGCGTTGACCACCGCTCTGGTCGGTTCCGGCCTGCCGACCGACAGTTTCATCTGGCTGGGCTTCCTGCCGAAGCAGGCCCAGGCGCGCGTGGCCCTGCTGGAGAGCCTGCGGCATGAGCAGCGCACGCTGCTGGCCTGCGAGAGTCCGCACCGGCTGCTGGCCGCGCTGGCCGCCATCCGCGACGCGCTGGGCGAGCGGCCGCTGGCCGTCGCGCGCGAGCTGAGCAAGCTGCATGAGGAGTACGTGCGCGGCACGGCGGGCGAGCTGCTGGCACACTTTGAAGCGCAGGCGCCGCGCGGTGAGATCATGCTGGTCATCGGCGGCGCGGCGGCGGCGGCGGCCTGGGATGAGGCGCAGGTGCGCGCGGCACTGGCGGCCCGTCAGGCGGCGGGCGAGCCCCTGGGCAGCGCGGCGAAGGCCGTCGCCGAACTGGCGGGCTGGAAGCGCCGCGCGGTCTACGCCCTGGGCCTGGATGCCACTGGCAAAGCGAAGCAGGCCCGCGACGGATGAAAGTGATTGACCTCTTCGCCGGCATTGGCGGCATGCGCCTGGCCTTCGAGCGCGTCGGCGCTGAATGCGTGTTTTCGTCCGAATGGGACAAGTTCGCGCAGCGGACCTACAGCGCCAACTACGGCGATACCCCTTTCGGCGACATTCGCGCGATTGATGCGGCGGACATCCCCGACCACGATGTCCTGCTGGCCGGTTTTCCCTGCCAGCCTTTCTCGATCGCCGGCGTATCCAAGAAGAACAGTTTGGGTCACGCGCACGGCTTCGCCGACGACAGGCAGGGCAATCTTTTCTTTGAGATTGCACGCATTCTTGAGGCGAAGCGGCCGCCGACGCTGCTGCTGGAGAATGTGCGCAACCTGAAGACACACGACCGTGGCCGCACCTTCAGGGTCATTCAGGAGGAGCTGCAGCGCCTTGGTTATCGCGTCCATCATCAGGTGCTGGACGCCCAGGGCCATGTGCCGCAGCACCGAAAACGAATCTTCATCGTCGGCTTTCACAGGGACAGTTGGCCGGATTGGGGATTCACTTTCCCGCTTGAGGCGGGAGCCCTTACGCAACCTCTGACGCATGGCCCACGCATTGCCGACATCCTGGAGCCGGAGGTCGACGACAAGTACACGTTGAGTGACCGGCTCTGGGGCTACCTGCAAGCCTACGCCGAGAAGCACCGGCGCCGCGGCAACGGCTTCGGCTTCGGCCTGGTCGACCCGGCGCGCGACCGCATCACGCGCACGCTCAGCGCGCGCTACCACAAGGACGGCTCCGAGATCCTCATCAAACAAGACGGCCTCAACCCACGGCGCCTGACGCCGCGCGAGTGCGCGCGCCTGATGGGCTTCCCGGACGACTTCCTCATCCCGGTCTCGGACACGCAGGCCTACCGCCAGTTCGGCAACTCGGTGGTCGTGCCCCTGGTCGAAGAGGTGGCCCGCGCCATGCTGGACTGGCAGGAACGGGCTGCGATCATGGCGCAGCGGGGTCTGGAGCCGGGGGTGTTCGTGGCCAATCCGGGACAGTTCGCCCCGGCGTCACAGCCGAATAGTGCGCAGGAACAGGTCAGCGCTGGTCATGCCGTGGCGCAGGGGCGTTAATTCACGCTGGCAATTGCGCGCGCGGCCTGTACAATGGGCCTCCGTTTCGATTGAACAGTCCATGTCCGGCCGCACGCGGCCCGCGGGGCAGAGGGAAGAGGCAGATGGCATCCTATCACGGGCCCAAGGCGAAGGTTCAGCGCCGCTTCGGTGAGGTGCTGGTGCCGCGTCCGAAGTATCAGCGCATCCTCGAGAAGCGCCCCTACCCGCCCGGAGAGCACGGGCGCGACCGCCAGTACCGTTCCGGCCGCCGCAGCAACTACAGCCTGCAGCTGGCCGAAAAGCAGAAGCTGGCCTTCATCTTCAACGTGCGCGACCGCCAGATGCGGCGTTACTTCGTGCGCGCGCGGCAACAAAGCGGCAACACCGGCACCAACATGCTGGTGCTGCTGGAGCGTCGCCTCGACAACCTCGTCTTTCGCGCCGGCTTCGCGCCCACCATCTGGGCCGCGCGCCAGCTGGTCGGCCACGGCCACATCCTCGTCGACGGCCGCCGCCTCGATATCGCCTCCGCCAGCGTCCGCACCGGCCAGGTCATCTCCGTCCACGAGCGCATGCGCAAGAACGGGCATATCGCCGAGTCGCTGGAATCGATGGGCGCCGTGCCCGAATACATGTCGCTCGACAAGGACAACTTCGCCGCCACCTTTGAGCGCGTGCCCGAGCGCAACGAGATGCCCATCCCCATCGATGAGCAGCAGATCGTGGAGTGGTATACACGCCTGACCTGAGGCGCGGCGGGCCCAACGGCCATGCAGGCCAGACGGCTCTTCGGCAAGGCGATCATCACGGCCGCCACACCCGGCGCCGATCCATTGATGCAACAGAACATCAACGGCCCCAGCCTTTTGCGCGTGCCCGACTGGGTGCCGGCGCCGCTGGGCCGCTACTATCTCTACTTCGCGCATCACGCCGGCGACCATATCCGCATGGCCTGGGCGGACGAGCTCGCCGGCCCCTGGCGCGTCCATGAAGGCGGTGTGCTGCAACTGGCCGACAGTTACTTCGAGCGTCACATCGCCTCGCCGCACGTCTACGTCGACCAGCAGCGCCGCCGTATCCACCTCTACTATCACGGCATGATGACGGCCGCGGACCGCGTCGGCATCGTCCCCGAGATCGACGAGCGCTTCTTCCGCACCCAGCGCAGCCGCGTCGCGCTTTCGGACGACGGCCTGCACTTCGAGCCGCAGCCGCAGCTGATCGCGCCGGCCTACCTGCGCGTGGTCGCGCTGCGCGGCATGCTCTACGGCATCTCCATGCCGGGCCTGCTGTGCCGCTCCACTGACGGCCACGGCGTCTTCGAAAGCGGTCCGTTGCTGCCGGGCGATGACGCGCGGCGCGAGGATTTCTTCTTCCCGCCCGGCAAACCTTCTGTGCGCCACCTCGCGCTGCACCTGGCTGGCGACACGCTCTACGTCTTCTGTTCGCGCCAGGGCGACGCGCCCGAACACGTCATGATGACCAGGGTCGACGTCAGCGAGCCGGACTGGCATCGCTGGCGGCCGGAACCGCTGCGCAGCCTGCTGCTGCCGGAGATGTCCTGGGAGGGCGGCGGCCTGCCGGTTGCGCCCTCCGAGCGCGGGGCGGTGCATGTGCCGGTGTGCCAGCTGCGCGATCCCTGTCCCTTCCTGGATGACGACGGCCGTCTCTACCTGCTCTACACGGTGCAGGGCGAACAGGGCATCGCGCTGGCGGAGTTGCGCGCCTGAGAAACAGGGGGCTTTGGCCGAGGTCTCCAACCATGCTACATTGATACAAAATATTCTTGAGGGTATCCCAATGTTTGATCGTTCGCGCAGTACGCAATACAAACGCAAGCTGGCTGAGGCGCATGCTGCCGATGTCAGGCGTGCTGTGGCACGTGAACAGCAAGCTGAGGCTATTGCACAGCCGGGCAAGGGTCGCACACGGTCGCTTCTGAAGCTTTTTCTGCTGCTGCTCGGCGTGGTGATCGTGCTTGCGTTCGTGAAGAGCAGGGATGCATCGATCGGAGCATTTTGACAGTCTGCCAGAATACAGGCCGGGATACAGACGGCCGCCTCTACCTGCTCTACACGGTGCAGGGCGAACAGGGCATCGCGCTGGCGCAACTGGTTCAGGGTGAGAACTGCCCTTCCGCATAACTCCCGACTATGTCGCACTTTTCCCGCCCGTTCCGCCGCCTGTTGTACACTGTTGCCACGGACGAAAGCGGGAGATAACCATGCCCATCCTCGATAACTACAATGAGTTCGCCGGCCGCCACTACGAGACCGGCACCCTGCGCGATGCCCTTGCCTGGGAGGGCGTGCGCGCGCCGCACAGCGGCGAGCCGCCCGGCGAGGCCCTGCTGCTGGGCATCAGCGGCGGCATTGCCGTCGGCTACTTCACCTTTCACTATCAGGGCTATCCGCCGCACCTGGCGCTGCTCGCGCGCAACACCTTCGACCCGCTGCCGACCATCCATGAGCGCCTCGCCATCCCGCGCGATGTGCGCCAGACGGCCAGCGCAGACAAGGGCGCGGCCAACCTGCGCAGCGCCCTCGAAGAGGGGCACGCCGCCATCGTCGAGGCGGACGCCTTCAGCCTGCCCTGGACGCTGCTGCCGCCTGACGAGCGCAACTGGGGTATGGCGCCGCTGCTGGTCTACGGCCTCGACGACGACCACGCCTGGATCGCCGGGCCTTCGTCGCAGCCGCTGCTCATCCCCGCCACGACCCTCGCCAGGGCGCGCGGGCGCGTGAAGAAGGTGAAGTTCCGCGTGACCACGCTCGGAACGCCGGATTTCAGCCGCCTGCCGGACGCGGTCGAGGCGGGCCTGCGCCAGTGTCTGGCGCTCTTCACCGAAGGGCCGCCGCGCGGCAGCAAGCATAACTTCGGCCTGGCCGCGCTGGAGCACTGGGCGCAGCTGCTGACCAACACGCGCAACAAACAGTCCTGGGCGCGCTACTTCGCGCCGGGTCGTGACCTGATGATGGCGCTGGCCGGCAATCACACGCAGCCCGGCGCCTTCAGCTGGATCGAGCTATGGGGCTTCGACGGCATGGAGCGCGCGGTCTACGCGGACTTCCTCGACGAGGCCGCCGTCATTCTCGGGCGGCCCGCGCTAGGGGATGTGGCGCCAGGCTTTCGCCGCAGCCACGCGCAGTGGCGTCAGCTGGCGCGCATGCTGCTGCCGGATGACGTACCCGCGCTGGCCGAGACCCGTCAGTTGCTGCAGCGGCGCTATTCTCTGCTGGATGAACAAGGCATGGACGCGCTGCCGGAGATGCGCCGTTGTCACGAACGTCAGTCACAGCTGTTTGACGAGCTGAGCGAAGACTTCCCGATGTCAGAGGCGGAGCTGGTGACTTTCCGCGAGGGCCTGGCGGCGCAGGTGCTGGCCATCCGCGCGACGGAGGGCGAGGCCCTGGCGCAGTTGGCCGAAGTCCTCGGCAGCTAGAGGGCCGAAGTCCTCGGCGTGTAGAGGGCCGAAGTCCTCGGCGACTAGAGGGCCGAAGTCCTCGGCGTGTAGAGGGCCGTGATGGGCTGGCCGGCAGAGGACGTTGTTTGTCCAGAAACAGCTTTGCAACTGTCGCTTGCAATTCTAACCCTGGGCACCGCCCCGTCGCGCTTGCACCCACTGCTGTACGAATGCCAGGATCCATCTCGCGCCGATGATCATTGTGGCGGCAAGTGAATTAAAGGCGATATCGATGAGGTCAAAGACGCGGTTGGGCAAAAGCGACTGAATACCCTCATCGAGACAGCCCAGGAGAATAGCTATGATCAGGGCAAGCAGGGCAGGTACAGGAACGCGACGACCATTTTCACGACGCTCCAGCAGTGCTTCGTGAACCAGCGCCGCCACCAGGCTGTATTCGAACAGATGGGTACGTTCCTCTGGTGTCGCAACCCCAATTCTGATCCATGCCAACAGATAGACAATCAGGATGCCGGCCCCTGCCGCAATCTCGGCGCGACCCGGTCGCCGTCTGATAAACAGAATCGAGATCACCACCAGTGCCACGAGGCATACGACAAGCGTCGTACCTGTGAGGCTTCTGCGCTCACGGAGCATTGCGGCTATCTCAGGCGCGTTCCCCAGGGTGGCGTAAATCGCCACCAGGACTATGGCAAGCGCTGACCAGAGCCGACGCTCCCGCCTGGAACTGAAGAAAGACATCATGATCACCAGGGTAACAAATTAGTCGAAATCCAGAAGCGCTGAATTAAATACGTAAAGTGGAACACATTGTTGCAAGCCCAAACAGAACCCCCCCCCGATTAATAGGGGACTTTTTCAACAGGCTGTATAGCGTGTGCGACCTGTTCTGCTCATTGGCAAGCCTGCTGGTTCAATCCGGTGCCAGCGGCGCGGTACCGTAACGCTCAACCACGATCTCGTCGGCCCACTTGCGCATCTGCGCGATGCCTTTGGCGACTAACAGGCAACAGTTGCGTTGCTGGCCGTTCAACGCTCAAGGTCTTGATAAATGCCGCAAGGTGAAGGATTAGCGGTTGCGGTCTCTAATTACGATGTAGGTTGCTCCAGAGCCAAAACCACCTGCAAAAGCAAACAGATACTTCAGAATCGTATCAAGTAGCTCCGGATCTCGCGGTTGCAAGTAACCGACAGCAAGAATCAGAATGATGACTCCGACCAAAAAGTAGGCGAACTGAAACATCCGGTTACTCTTACGCAGTTCGTGCGCGCTCGTCTCCTGGTGTCCCACTTGATCGAGCAATTTGTGGACGTGTTCATCGTTAAACTTGTTTATCAAAGGGTTGATTGCCGGGCCTCTGGTGTGAAACTCAGAGAACGACGCCATGAATTGCATGGCGACTTCTTGTTGTTCAGGTGGCAGGTTTTCCAGCAGTGCGTGAGGCTGTTCTGCTTCCGTACTGTCTAACGTATCCAGACTCGTTTCGTCAGGCGAAGAGTTTGGCTCCGACTCACTGGCAGGTACCGGTTGCTCTTCCTCTTTCATTACAAACTACCTGCGTGTGCGAGGGTCGAGAGTCGTTCACTTGTCTGGTCAAGCATGTCCTGGATTCGAGAATTCTGATCACGTATCCGCGGCTCAAGGTAAGCGTCCATTTCCGAGAGCAGGATACTTGACACGATTAAATTGAACTCATCTTCACTGATAAGACCGTGTGCACGCATATTACGCGCATCGCGCAACAGATTGCGTGCTTTTTCACGTTTCTCAATGGGAGACATTACGTGCACCATTCCGCCAGGCCGTACACTCTAAAGTGTACGGCCTGAATGGGTCATTGGCAAGCCTGCTGGTTCAATCCGGCGCCGGCGGCGCGGCGCCGTAGCGCTCGACCACAATCTGGTCGGCGCGTTTGCGCATTTGCGCCGTGTCGTAGTTCGCCTGCAGACGAATCCAGAGTTCGGCATCGGTGTCGAAGGCTTTCGCCAGGCGCAGGGTCATTTCCGGCGTGATGCGGGAACGGCCATTGACCAGGTTGGAAAGCGCCTGGCGGCTGACGCCCAGCGCCTTCGCGCCCCCGGTCACGCTGAGCCCGAGCGGCTCCAGGCAGCCGTTGCGCACGATACGTCCCGGGTGGGACGGGTTTTTCATGGGCATTATGTTGCTCCTGCAATGGAAGTCTACGGCGATTGCCCGGTGAATTATTCAGTATCAATATACCTTACTCACAGCAGTGGAACGGCTCCCGCTCAGGGGAGCGGAAAGTCGCCGATGGCCGCGTCGATCTCGCGCATCAGGCGCTGCGTCTCGCTCAGGGAGCGCACGACGCGCTGGTAGTGCGTGATGTCGTCGCTGGTGAGCGTCCGCCCCTTGCGGTCCTTCAGCCACTTGTCCAGCACCTGGTAGCCGCCGACCATGTGCGCCCACAGTTCCGGCGCGACGCCCTCGAAGTACTGGTCCTTGTTGATGCAGACGCGCTGCCGCGCCTCATTGTATTTGGGATAGCCCTTGTCGACGCGGTTGTCGCCGCTTTCCGGGAAACGGGTGTCAAGGCCGCTGACGCCCTCCAGCGCCTCATGCTGCAGCAAATGCCAGGCGACCAGCTCGCCGCCCAGCGCGCCCAGTTGCCGGAAGAGCGGCACGCTGGTCGTCAGCGGCACGCGCGGGAAGTCGATCTTGAGGAACTCGGCGTAACGCTCGCGGTAGAGTGGACTGTGAAAAATGGCGTAGATGTAGTGGAAGACGTCCTCGGGCGAGAAGCTGTCAGACTCACGGGTGGCCTCCGCGACGAAGCGCAGGCCCAGTTTCGCCTCGCAGTCGTGGATGAACTCGGGCGCGAGGTTGGGCGTCCGCGTGGGCGGCTGCAGCGAAGGCAGCGGCTCGGCGCTCATGGTTGCTCAGGCATAGAGGTAGAGAGGGAAGAAGTAGTTTACGTCGAAGGCCGCATGGCTCTTGTGTCCCACAATCATGTTGCTGCAGCTTGCGCCCCACAGATCTTTCGTCATTCTGGTCGTGATCAACCCCAGGTTGTCCCCTGTTGATAGAGGTAGAGCGGGAAGTGGTAATTCACTTCCTTGACGGATAGTGAATGGTGGGTCGCTATCGCCTGCGTGCAGATGGCCTGATCCCAGACGCGTTGCCGTTCCAGTCCCCGTGACGTCATCATCGCCAGATTCCTCTCTTGGGTAGAGGTAGAGCGGGAAGAGGTTGCTGCAAGCATATGCCGCATAACATCAGCACGTGGCCTGTCAATCATGATGTCGTGATAAAGTAATTTTCGTGAATCGAAAGGGCGGTACAGACAAGGCCGAATGAAATCCTCACGGTTCGCAATTTTCTCCAGAGCTTCCCGAGCGGAATGCAGTTGCCATTCGCTGTTATCCCGTAATCTGTAGCGATGACGGACTTCCTCATCAGGGATGTCAGGATTGCAAAAGTCCTTTATGCGCTGGCGCAGTTCATCTTCGTCAAAATCAAACACAAACTGGTCACGGTGTGTTTTGATGCCGGTCGCGTGCTGCGGGAAAATATCAGTGATCTTCCAGCCCCTCTCATAATCACGCCAGCCTTCGTAGTCAAAGGGCATGAAGAAATACGATGGGGATTGCGGCACGAGTTCCTGCCAGTCCGTGCTCTCTATGTCACCCGCGTTGAGCGCTGTGTATTTGTCGCGGCGCAGGCCCCACATATCGCCGTGAAAGATACGCGCCGGCTTGCTCTGCCCCTTGCGCTTGATGAAGAAGGCGATGCTGACGCCCTGCTGGATGTCAAAGACGTTCTCGTCCCTGTTGTCTTCCGGCGTCACCTCTTTCTTTCGGCTGTTGCCATGTAAATCAAGCACATAAATTTCGCTGAAACTGTTTAGCAACGACTGTCGCATGCCGCGGAAAGTCGGATTGTCCAGCCAGCCGTGATTGGTGATGAAGGCCAGCACGCCCTCTTCGTTCTGTGTAATGCGCCACTGGCCGAAGCGGATGAACTTTACATAGTCGTCGTTCAATAGTTTTGAATTTCTCTCGCCAAGCGCTGCCCCGTCAACCTTGTAGTAATCGCGCAGCAACTCGCGGATCCAGTCGCCCTTGTTGGCGCTGTGGCCGCTATAAGGCGGGTTACCGAGCACGACCATGATCGGCTTGTCGTTCTTGACCTCGGCGGCGGCGTTGGCCTCCGCCACGATGTGGTCTTCCCAGAGCTGCTCTTCCTTCTTCACGCCGCGGTCCAGCGAGTTGGTCAGCAGAATGTTCAGCCTGTCGTCCTCGCCGAGCGGGCAGCCTTTCTCGCCCAGATAGAGGCCGAGGCGCATGTGCGCCAGCGTGTAGGGCGCCATCAGCAGCTCAAAGCCGTGCAGGCGCGGCAGCAACTGGCGACGCACATAGTCCGGCCAGATGCCGCGTTGGCCGCGCATCGTGTCGTAGATTTGTTCCACCACGGCCAGCAGGAAACTGCCGGTGCCCGTCGCCGGATCGAGGATATGGACGCTGTCGCTGGCCAGGCCGTCGCGCCGGCCAAAGTGGCTGCGCAGCAACGAGTCCACGCTGCGCACGATGTAGCCGACGACCGGCTCCGGCGTGAAGTACACGCCGCGCTGCTCGCGCAGGACCGGGTCGTGCGTGGCCAGGAAGTCCTCGTAGAAGTGGACGATGGCGTCGCGCTGGCGGGTGCCGCCGCGGAAGTCGCGCATGACCTCGGCGATCTGCGTGTTGGCCAGGCGCGTCGTCAGTTGCTCGACGGCCCATTTCACCTCGCGCTCCAGGTCCTGAAAGATTTGTCCGAACTCGCGATGCAGGAAGCGGTTCGTGCGCGGCATGTCGGCGAAGGCGCGCGCCAGCGTGAAGTCGCGCGCCGGCAGGTGCTGCAATTCCATGCGCGCGGCGAACAGCGCGTAGGCCAGGGTCTGCGCGTACATGTCAGCGAAATCAGCATTGTCGAGCGTGGGCAGCAGTTCAAATTCCAGATCGTGTTTGTGCTTGTGCAGGAAACTGGGCCGGTCGGGCGTGTTCAGGGTCTCGTTGATGAGCTCGGCGATCTCGCGCGTCAGGTCGGCCATGACCCTGGCCAGCTCCTCCGGCGAGGTGATGTCCGCCGGCGACCTGCGCTGGAAGCGCTCCAGCAGCGCGCTCAGCCCCTTGTATTGTCCGCGCTGCGGCGACAGCCCGCTCCCCGTCAGCCGCGCGACTGTTATCGACTGCCCGCTCGCTTCACCGCCGCGATACCAGCGGAACTCGCGGTAGTTGGTGAGGATGAGATTGTCACAGGCGTTGCGGTAACGTTTCAGTTGTGGGGTATTCTCGACTGTATCCAGCGCGACGCTTACGTCCTTGCACTCGACGTAGCCGATGGGTTGGCCGTTGTGCTGCATCACAATGTCTGGCGCGCCGAAGGCCAGGTGGCGCGGCTCGTTGATGACCTGAAGGCTTTCGTCAAACGCCCTGAGCAGGCCTTCCAGCGTGGAACGGTAGCTGTGCTCGGTGGCCACGCCGCTGCCGTACATGCTGCGTATTTCATTGACGTAGCTGGTCACCGGGTTCATGCGCCACAGCGTAGCGGATGCATGGCGCAGTCGCAATTACGTTCGGCTCAGACCCCGGGCGCGGGCGTCTCCGCCGCCAGACTGTGCTCCAGCGCCTGCGCGACCCAGCAATCGAGGCTCAGGCCGCTGTCCCTGGCCGCCTGCTCGACGCGGCCCAGCAGAGTCTCGTCCATACGCAGGTGCAGCCTTTCGGAGAGGAATTCCCCGAGTGGTTCTGGTCTTGTGGGCTCGATGCCGTCTTCCGCGCAGGACTCGAGATACTCGTCAATTGAGATGGCAAATTCGCGCTGCAGGTCCTGCTCTTGCAGACCCTCGAAGATCACGATTGCGTAATCACCGCTGTTGATGACCGATCCGTGATAGTCGCCGGTAGCCTCATCGAATTTGGCCTGGGCGACGTAGCCCTTGTGCTCCAGAGTCATTCTTTTCACGGTCGCACTCCGGTTCTCTCAAGGAATTTCGCAATTTCGCGTACGGAACCCTGTTTGAGTTCCGGTCGCGGGTGGGGTCTGTGGACGACGACGCGGTGTGGGCCCCGTTTCAGGCGCACACGCGAGCCTGCGCCCTCAATGATTTCGACACCGGCAGCATCCAGCAGGGAAACGACCTCCGCCCAGCGGATGTTGGCTGGCGTTGGTCTGCTGAACAGGCGCTCGAGGGTGCGTCGTTGTCTCGCCCGCATGAGCCTGAGGGTATCACAGACGCTGCAGCCATGCACCAGGCTATACTGCGCAGGCAATGACAGGAGCAGGCATGGACGGCGGGCCGCTGCTGCTGCAGCCGGCGCTGAAGGTCAAGGTCTGGGGCGGGCGACGCCTGGAGGCGGCCGGCGTGGCGCTGCCGGACGCGCAGCCCTATGGCGAGGCCTGGCTGCTGCATGACAGCGCCACCGTGGCGCAGGGGCCGCTGGCGGGCCGCAGCCTGGGCGACCTGCTCGCGCAGCACGGCGCCGCCCTGGCCGGGCCGGAGGTCGACCCTGCCGCGGGCTGGCCGCTGCTGGCCAAGCTGCTGGACGCCTCCGCGTGGCTGTCAGTGCAGGTGCACCCGGACGACGCCTGGGCGCAGCGCCTGGAAGATGAGCCGCGCGGCAAGACGGAAGCCTGGTACGTCGTCGCGGCGGAGCCGGGCGCGCGTCTGGTGCACGGCCTGCGGCCGGGCTGCACGCGCGCGCAGCTGGCGGCGGCCATCCGCAATGACGCGCTGGAGTCGTTGCTGCTGGACGTGCCGGTGACGGCGGGCGACGCGCTGCTGCTGCGCGCCGGGACGGTGCACGCGCTGGGGCCGGGCCTGCTGGTCTACGAGCTGCAGCAATCATCCGACCGCACCTACCGCCTCTACGACTGGGGCCGCCGCGGGCTGGACGGGAAGTTGCGTCCGCTGCACGTCGAGCGCGGCCTGCAGGTGGCCCGGCTGGATTCGCCCGCGCCGCTGCATCACATGGCCGGGCGGACGGAACAGGTCGTCGAAATCGCGCGTTGTGACCATTTTGTGACCGAATTGTGGCTGCTTAATGACCGCGCCGGCCGGCGCATCACCCGCCACACGAGCGGCCGCCGCTTCCAGGCGCTGACCTGCATCGCGGGCAGCGCCACACTGGCCTGCGGCCCCGGCCAGCTGGCGCTGCGGGCGGGCCAGACGGCGCTGGTGCCTGCCTGCGCCGGTGAGTGGCGCCTGTCGGGCGAGGCGCAGCTGCTGCTGGCGCGTCAGCCCTGACCCGCGGCCACGTCGGGCACGATCAGCAGGTCACAGCCGCTCATGAGAAATTCGTACTCCCCGACCAGCACCTCGTTTTCATCTGCCTGGGCGAGGCGATAGCCGCTCTGCAGCCAGGGGATGGCCGCCACGCAGTTGCCCTGCAGCGCTTCGGCTCTGGCCGCCCACCAGTAGTGATAGGCGTTGTCGGGGCCGATTTCGATGGCCTTGCGGAATGAGGCGGAGGCGATGGTGTACTGCTCTCTGCGCATCTGCGCGCGGCCCAGCATGTAGTGACAGCTCTGATGGCGCGGGTTGCTTTCGATGCAGCGCGTGAGGTAGTCGCTCGCCTGGTCGGGGTCGCCGAGCACGCGCAGGTAGACCCGGCCCAGCTCGTAGAGCGCGGCGGTGTTGTGCGGGTTGAGCTCGATGATGTCGGCCAGCAGGGCCACACTCGTGTCTACGTCGTCGAAGCGGTAGTTGTGCAGGCGCGCCAGGTCGATGGTGATGTAGGGCAGATGCGGTGCCAGCTCGCGCGCGCGCTGCAGGTCCGCCAGCGCGGCATCGAAATCGAAGCGTGCATTTTCGTTGATGAGGGCGCGCACGCGCAGGGCTTCGGGGCTGTCGGGGTACTCCTGCAGGGCGCTGTTGACCGTGCTGAAGGCGCGTTCGCCGTGGCCCAGGTCGAAGAGCGCCTCGGCCAGCCAGGCGCCCGCGCGTGCGGCGGCCTGCGGCTGCGTCGCGCCGGCCAGTTCGAGCGCGTGACGGGCGCTGGCGAGGGCCGCGCCAAAGTCCGCGTTGCGGTCCAGGGCGAGGGCGCGTACTGCCCAGGCGTCGGCGCTGAAGGGGTCGGCGGTGACGGCGTTTTCGGCAGCGGCGAGGGCCGCTACAGGACGATTGTCCATGATCATGGCCAGCGCCAGGCGCTGGTGCAGATAGACTGAATTGGGCAGGGTCGGGGCCAGATCTGCATAGAGCGCAGCGGCTTCTCCGATGGCGCCCTGCTGCCAGGCGGCGTCAGCGAGGCTGCGACGGACGGAGGGGTCTTCGGTCGGCAGCGGCGTGGGCGAAAACGCGGTGGACAGGACGCGTTCGGCATTGTCGACGAACTCGTCGAAGCGCTGCTCGACGGCGGGGGTGTATTCCTCACGGTTCTGCAGGATTTGCAGGCCAAAGTAGACGACCAGCGGCGTCAGCAGCCAGAGCCACAGCCAGCGCAGGGAGAAGATGCTGCGGCGCTGGCCGCTGCGATAGCGCTTGGGGATACGCAGGTTCATGCGCGCTCAACCACCGATGGGCGTCGGCGGCACCGGCGTGGGCGGGATGTTGGTGGGCAGCGCCGCGCTGACGTAGTCCAGGCAGGAGAGGGTCGTCAGGCGCAGGCCCTCGCGGATGTTGGCGACGATGGGCCCGGGTTCGACGAGTTGCTGCGCCATGGGCAGCGCCTCGTTCAGGATGCTCCAGGCCCGGTCGCAGTGGCCGAGGTAGTAGTGCGCCAGGCCGCGCAGATACCAGCACTCGATTGCGCTCGAGCCGAACTCGATGCATTTGTCGAAGGCCTCGAACGCGCCCTCGTAGTTGCGGCGCGTGTAGCGCGCGCGGCCAACCTCGGTCCAGGCGTCGGCATATTCCGGATCGATGGCCAGCGCGTCCTCGCAGTAACCCTGCGCCTGGTCGTTCTGGCCCACGCGCGCCCAGGACTGGCACAGGCGCAGGTAGGCGCGTTTGTCGTTCCGGTCGAGCGAGAGGATGTGCTCGTAGGTGGCGATGGCCAGTTCGTCCTGGCCAGTGGCCAGATACTGGGCGGCCAGCTCGAAGTAGAGGGCCTTCATTTGCGGCTGCAGGGAGAGCGCGTCTTCCAGCTGGCGGATGGCCTCGTAACGTTCGCCGACCCAGATCAGCGCGTAGGCATAACTGCGCCGCGCCTCGGCGTCCAGCGGGTCCAGCTCCACGGCCTGGCGGGCGAAATCGAGGCCCTGTTGGTAGCGGCCGATGCGCGTGTAGGCGCGCCCCAGGGCAGCGTAGAGCGGGGCAGAGCGGTTGTTCTGCTCCAGCCCGGCCATACCCACCGGGATGGCGTCGGCCGCCTCGTCGATCCAGACGAGGGCGCGCGCCTTGAGCGCATAGCCACGCACGTCCTGGCTGTTGAGCTCGATGCTGCGGTCGGCCAGTGACAGGCCGCCGTAGAGCGGCTGCGGCGTCAGCACTGCTTCAGCCTGGTCGAGCTCAATCAGCAGCTGGCCGTATTCGTAGAGATAGTCGAGGCTGTCCGGTCGTTGTTGCACCGCGCGCTGGAACTGCGCGGCGGCGGCGGCCAGATCGCCAGCCTGCGCGAGCGCGACGCCGCGGGTGGCCAGTTCGCTGGCGAAAGGCGTGGGCGTGGGCGCCATGCCGACGAGATCAAGGGCGAAGAACTGCAGGTTGTCGCGCCGCGTCCAGGCCAGCGCCAGCAGGCTCGCCAGCAGCAGCAGGGTGAGCAGCAGGTTGCGCAGGGGAAGCCGGCGCCGGCGAGTGCCGAAAAAGGATCGCGAGTAGTCGCGCTTGATTTGCATGGTCGCGCCTGTGGGTTGCTACCTGGCAGGGTAGCCTGGGGGCTGCGCGCGTGTCAAGAGACCACGCCAGCCGCCGCCTGCGGCCGCGAGGCGATGATGAGCGTCATCGAGCCGGACTGCACGGTACGGCCCTCTTGATTGAGGATGCGCACGTCAGCCGTGATGGAACCGCCGCCCAGGCGGCGCGAGGGGCGCTTGTCCGTGATGCGCAAGACGCTGTGCAGCGTGTCACCGATGAAGACCGGCAGGCTGAACTTCATCTCCACGCTGCGGAAGGCGATGACCGTGCGTTCCATGAAGCCCAGCTGGTAGATCTGGCCGACGGCGTAGCTGAGCGTGAGCATACCGTGCGCCACGCGCTGGCCCATGGGGTGCGTCTGCATGTAGCGTTCGTTCGTGTGCATGGGGTTGTAGTCGCCGGTGAGCGCGGCGAACTGGACGAGATCAGCCTCGGTGATGGTGCGGCCGCGGGTGACGAACTCCGCGCCGGTCTCGATCTCCTCGAAGTAGAGACCCTGGGGGCCTGTGTCCGTATGGCGCATGGGCGACTCCTCCGGCTAGTGGTGACCAGGGGCATTGTAGCGCAGGCCAGTTTCCGTCTGCTGCGCGACGGCCACGGCCGCCGCCTGGCCATCGGTGTGCGTCAGGCTGACGTCCCACTGCGTCAGGCCAAGGCTGGCGGCAACGTTGGCGGCCGCGCCGTGCAGATGCAGCTCGGGGCGCCCCCGCGGGCCATCGCAGCGCAGCTCGATATCGCGCCAGCGTACGGCGCCGATGCCCGTGCCGAGGGCCTTGGCGACGGCCTCCTTGGCGGCGAGGCGCGCGGCCAGGCGTTGCGGCCGGTCCTCACAGTCAGCGCGTTCGCCGGGCGTGAAGAAGCGCTGCAGAAAGCGCTCGCCGTGGCGCTCGATGCCCGCTGCCACGCGCGAGATTTCGATGAGGTCGATGCCGCAGCGCACCATGGCCGGCTCCCCTTGCTGTACAAGGCGGCATTGTAGCGGCCAGAGGCCGGGGTTCACAGTAGCCGTCAGAAGGGGCCATCGTCTAAAATCGGCTTCAGGTCAGTCAGGGAGAGTTCATGCGTCCAGTGTTGAGGCTGATTGCGGCCGTTCTGCTCTGCGCCGCTGCAGGCCCGTTCGTTGCCCAGGAGACGGCGCTGCGCGCGCTGGAGACAGCCATCGTGCTACGGCCCGACGCCTGGGGGCAGGAACAGGCCTACATTGAGGGCCGTCTGCACAACGATGGCCCGCTCGCCTGGGCGGTGGCGCAACTCGTCGCCGAGGTCAGCGACGCAGAAGAGACGCTGATCGGCGAGGGCTTCGGCTTTCTGACGGGCGTATGCGGCGAGGCGCTGCCGCTCGATCATGCGTTACAACCGGGCGAGAGCGCGCCCTTCGCGTTACAGCTCGACCTCTTCGGCGCGCCGGAAGCGCCGCCCGACGCGCGCATCGAGATTCTCCCCCAGGCCAGCTCGCGCGAGCCCGTGCCCCCGGCCAGCGCCCCGGCGCAGCCGGGCATCACACAGATCGACGCGCGGGAAATCGTCGAGCTCGAGTGGGTGGATGCGCAGCGTTTGCGCTACAGCAGCGGCTGCTGGCGCGACGTGTTCACCATGCGCGCCTGGCACGAACTGAATCTGCTATCGGGCGAGACCAGCGAGCTGGTGGCCCATCCGGACGCGGAGGACGTGACGCCGGACCTGCTGGAGGCCATCGACCAGACGGATCCTCTGGACTTTCGCCGCTCCTTCTTCAGCTTCGCGCCCGGCCAGCGCCGCGCCCTGTACCAGAATGCGCTCAACTCGCTGGTCACCGTCGAGCCGAACGGCAGCTTCCAGCGGGTGCTCTTTGACAAGCTTTACAACATCAGCCTGCAGGGCGTCATGTGGCAGGGTACGAGCGGAATCTTCATTGCCTGGTTTCATGCCGGCCCCGGCAAGCAAGTACGCTACGCCGTCGGCAACTCCGAGGGCCGCCCGATAAGCCAGCACCCGAACCGGGCCTTCTCCTCCAACACAGTGCCGGGCGTCTCCGCCAGCGGCACGGGTGTGGTCATCAACGCGACCCTGAACGGCGTCACCGGCTATTTCCTCAAGGACACTGCCAGCGACTTCATCATTCCCATGTTCGCGGCCGAGCCGCCCGGCAATCACTGGCCGGCGCCCTGGTACGCGCACAGCCCTGGCGGCCGCCGCATCTATATCGCGCGCCCGGTGGACGGCATGGCGCGTTTGCAATGCTACAACCCGGATACGAAATCCCTGCAAGACCTGGTGGCGCTGCCCTTCCTGCAGCTGGCGCCGGACGAGCGCAGCCGCATGGCGCTTTCGCCGGACTTCACCACGCTGGCGCTGGCGGCGAACGGCACACACGGCGGGCTATGGCTCATCGACCTGCAGCGCTTCACCTTCTGTATCTGAGGCCCGGGCACGGCGACTTCAGCCGTCCAGCGGCGGACAATCAATCGCGCGCACCACGTCGTTGCGTACCCAGCCCCGGATGCTGGCGCTGGGGCCAGGCTCGTCCTGCACCAGGAACCACAACTGCCCGTCCGTTTCGCTGATCTGCTGGCCGCCGACCTGCATCAATTCGCCCTGTTCCAGCAACCCGACGCGGCTCGCCGAGGTGGACTTGTCCGAGCGGATGTTGATAGCTGAGTCGCCGTCGTTGAAGATGCGGCAGAGCACGACGGGCGTGGGCGTGATAGTCGGCGTGGCCGTGATGGTCGGTGTCGCAGTGATGGTCGGCGTGGCACTGGGCGTGAAGGTGTGGGTCGGCGTCGGCGTGGCGCTGGGCGTGCTGGAAGGCGTCACGGTCCAGGAGGGCGTGACGGTGGGGGTGGCGGTGGCGGTGGGGGTGGGGGTGCTGCTGGCCGTGGGCGTGTTGCTGGGGGTGGGCGTCGGCGGCGGATAAAGCACCGGGAACCACACTGGCTGCGCCAGCAGGACGACGCTGATGCCACCGATAAAGATCAGGCCGAGGAAGAGTAACAGCCGTGTACGCCGGCGGTTGCGCCCTCTTTGCAGGGACCTCTCCAGGCGTTGCAGCTCGGTGCGGCGGCCGGCCAGGTTGAAGGGGGACTCGTTGGTGGCTTCCAGCCAGGTTTCGGCGGTATCCAGGTCGCCCGCTTCCAACGCATCCTCGGCGCGCTCGACGTAGCGCGCCAGCAGTTCGCTGACCACGCTGCGCCAGCGCGCATCCTGGGAGTATTCCTCAAGCCCGGCGAGCATGCCGCGCGCCTGGGCGAGCTCGTTCTCGAAGTTCTGGGCCACGAGGGCGGCGGCGCGCTCGATGGCCTGGCGCGCGTTTTCCATATCGTTGATCTGACCGCGCGCGGCCATCAGCGCGGCGGAGAGCTCGCTGTCGCCGGGGTCCAGCCTGGCGGCCAGCTCGAGCAGGGCGGCGGCCTCGCCCGCCAGTTGCAGCCGCTCCTCCAGCGAACTGGCGTTATCGTTGCGACTGAGGGCGATGCGCGCCTGGTCGAAAAGGCGGTTGCGGATGGCGGTCTGACGCTGGCCGGTGGAATCCATCAGTTGGCGCAGGCGCTGGCTGCCTGGCAGGCGCTGGCGCGCGCGCTGGATGATGGCCATGATGCTTTCCAGCTGGCCGGCCTGCTCCTGCAGCGACCCGCTGAGCATGCCCAGCTGCGTGTTGGCCTGGTCAGCATCCTGCTGTACGCGGCGCAGGTTTTCGATGCGCTCCTCGGCCTGGGGGTCGTTGGCGACCACGCGCAGTGCGCCCTCGTACTTGCGCAGGGCCTCGCCCCAGTTGTCGCTCTCCATCAGGCGGTCGCCCTCGGTGAGCAACTCGCGCGCCAGCGCCAGGTCCTGGATTTCGAGCATGGCCTGCTCGGCATCCTTCCAGCTGAGGATGCCGCTGCGTTCGGCCAGGTCGCGCGCCTCGCGGTAGAGGCGTTCGGCCTCGTCGTAATTGCCGGCGCGCACCAGCGAGTTGGCGCGGTTGTAGGCCACGCGCGCGTCGAAGGGGATGCGGTGGTCGGGCACCACGCCACGGATGAGGTTATCTTCGGCTTTCTGGCGATACTCGAGCGCGGTGGGGTTACCGGGCTGCATGGTCAGGGCGCGGTTGGCGAGGTCCACCGTCTGCTGATATTCGCCGGCGTAGTAGGCCTGGGTCAGGCGGGAAAGCGTGTCCTCGATGTCCGGCCCGAACCAGGTCCCGCTTTCCGGCGCCGGCGGCTCTGCTTCCCCGTCCCGCGGCGACCAGGCTTCGGGCACGAAGCCGGGCGACTGCGGCTCCCGCTCCTCCGTCAAGTCCGGGGCCTCGTCCGCTGCCGGGGGCGCGCTTTCTCCGGCGGCCTCGACAGCCGCCTCGGCCTCGACGTTGTGGCGTGCGAAGAGGTCGCTGACGCGCTGGCGGGTCTGCCCGCTCCAGGCGCCGGCCTGCTGCAGCATGACGATGGTTTCGTGAGCTTCGGTATCGAGGGCCAGCGCCTCGGCGAGGATGTCGATGGCCTCGTCGATGTCGTCGTCGTCGCCGGCGATCTCGATGCGGATGCGCGCGCGGCGCAGCAAACCGCGCACGGTGGCGGCGGTGGGTGAGGTGGGGTTGCTGATGCGCGCCAGCTCGGCGAAGAGCGCCTGGGCGGCGGCCTCGTGCGCGGTATTGCGCGCGTCAGCCAGCAGGGCCCGCGCCTCGGCCTCCAGCTGCGCCAGGGCGGCCGTATCGTCGCTTGCCGTCAGCAAGCGTCGGCGCAGCTCTTCGAGGCGCTCCTGCAGATGGCTCATGTACGGCTCCCGGGGCAGTCAGGCAGCGGAATCGTAGCGCATCAAGGCGGTCGCGACAAGCGTAGTGCGCGTCGCCGCTGTTGCCATGCCTGAATAGTGGCAGGGTTCAGCCATACGCCGGAACCCGGGGCATCCAGGCAGACGCGACTGGCGCAGGGCGCGCCACTATCCCTGCCGTGCTAATATAGTGGCAAGGTTCAGCCATGGACGTTGTCATGCCGAGAACCATCACCCCCGGATACAAACTGATGCTGACCTACGACATTCGCCCCGACCAGGTGGAGAAGTACTATCACTACGTGCTGAAGGAGTTCGTGCCGGAGCTGGAGACGATGGGGCTGTATCTCTTCCGCGTCTGGCACGTTGCGTGGGGCGACTATCCCGTGCGGCAACTGGAATTCGTTGCCGAGAGTCAGGAGACCCTGCACAAACTGTCGAACAGCCGGCGCTTCGATGACATGGAAATGAGGCTGCAGGAACTGACGAGCACCTACGAACGCAAGATGCTGCGCTTTCGCAAGGGCTTTCAGTTCTAGTGGCTGCAGCGCCTGGTCAGGATGCGGCCGGGAGCACGCGGAAGGTACAGCTGCCGGTTTCCTGCGTAATGTCAGTGCCTGGGCCGAAACGCCGGTAGCCGTCGTTGATGGCATTGCGCCAGGTCAGCTCGTAGGTGATGCGATGCTCGCCGGCCGCGAGCGGCCCGTAGAGCACATACCAGTCGACATAGGTGTTGCCGTCGTCCTGGCGATAAGGCGCCAGACGGTAGTCCTGCCAGTCATTAAGTGGCTCGCCATCCACCGTGACGTTGTAAACCGCGTTGGCCAGGTGCGCCGCGATCTGCGCTTCCGTACGCGCGTACCAGTTCCACCAGACGTCGATGGTTGAGCCGGCGACCAGATCGGTCGGCGGCGGGAAGCCGTGTTCGGCGGCATCACAGTAGGCGAGCACGTCCACGCCCGTGCGTATCGCGCCACTGGCGGCTTGATCAGCCGGGCCTTCGCCCGCCTGGGCACCGCCCTGCGCAACTGGCGCGGCGACTGAGCTGGCGTCCCCGGCGAGGGCGGTGGCCGTCGCCTGAACAGTCTCCACGTCGATGACCGGCAGGTCGCTTGCCGGCGCCGGCGCGTCTTCCTCGACGATCAGGCTGGCTGCGACCCAGCCTTCACGGCCGTCCGCGAGCTGCACCTGATGCCAGCTGTCGTCCGCGTCCTGCGCCAGCAGCGTTACCCGCTCGCCCGGTTGCAGGGCCGCCAGGGGCGCGTAGCCCACGCCCGGGCCGGCGCGCAGGTTGACCGAGCGCACGGCGTCAATCAGCCCGCTGCGGACCGGGGTGGCGCTGGGCGGGGATGTCGCGCTGGGGGGCAGCGTGGCGGTTGCGCTGGCGACTGGCGTGACGGAGGCTAGCGGCGTGGCAGTGGGCAGCGGCGTTGCGCTGGCGACCGGCACCAGGGTGACTGTCGGCGGCGCAGCCGCTTGCTGTCCAATGACGCTGCAGGCGCTCAGACAGACCAGAGCCACAATCAACAGCCAGAATCGACGCATCGCACGCTCCTGTGTTGCGGCCAGCATAGCAAGTTCGCGCGCCCTCCGCAACGAAATACAGCGCCAGCCGGCGCCAGTTGACAGGGTTGGCCCGGCGCAATACACTGGCGGCGTTGCCAGTCCGCTGCATAAGTTCCCCGGGAGCCCGTATGATGCGTCGTATCGCTTTATTCATGATTCTGCTGCTTTTGCTGACGGGCGCTGTGCTGGCCCAGGCCCAGGTGGCAATTGATGGTCTGAGCGACGCCGACCTGGCCCTGCTGACCAGCGCCAGCGAAGGCATGGACGCTGATTCACTCCATTTCGACATGACGCTGGACGTGAGTGTGGATGGCGCGCCGGAAGTGGACCTGGAGGTCTCGCTCAGCGGCCCGGCCGCCTTTGGCACGGACGATGACGACCAGCCGCTCATGACGATGGACCTCGAGGGCACGACATCCACTGGCAGCGACGAGGGAACGCCGCTGTTCGTGCGGCTGCGTCTGGTGGAGGGTGTGCTCTACCTGCGCACGGGCGAAGGGGAAGCCTGGCAGGGCATGGCCTTTGACGACAGCCTCTCCGCCTCCGGCCTGGACCTGACGCAGGTGGCCGGCGCCCAGGCGCTGGACTTCCTCGGCTGGCTGGACTCCGCCGGTCTGGACGAGTTCAGCAGCGGCGAACGGCTGGATGATGAGGATGGTCTGGCGAACTTCCACATTGAGGTAGACCTCGACGCCTGGCTGACCTCGCCAGCCTTCGCTGACCTGTTGACCCTTGTCAGCGAAACGACCGACGATGAATCGCTCGCCGCGATTGGCCCCTTGCTGGGCATGTTGCTGGACGACCTGTTGCTGGAGCTGGAGCCAGTCATCGAGATTGACGGCGGCCTGCTGCGTCAGCTCACGCTGGAGCTTGGCATGAGCGTGAACTCGGCCGTGCTGGGTGGCAGCAACGATGCCGACCCGACCGCAATCTCCATAACGCTCCTGCTGGAAAACATGCGCTACAATGAGCCGCTTGAGGTCACTGCGCCGGAGGGCGAAGTCACCCTTATCGAATGACGCCGGCCGCCTTGTGGCTTGACAGTCCACGCCGCCTGTGCCACCAGGGCGGCCTGTCGCACGCGGGCACTTCCTGGCACATCGTTGTTCAGGGGTAAACCGTTCACGAGGTGCCCCGCAGCAGCTATCCCGGGAGCAGCCGTTATAGTGCGCCGACCTGTAATTCTGCTGACCGTGTTGCTGGTGCTGACGGGCGCCGTGGTGACCCGGGCCCAGCCACAAATCAACGGCCTCGGCGATGCCGATCTGGCCCTGCTGACCAGCTCCATCAGGGACGCGGACACGCTCCATTTTGACATGACCCTGAGAATTGACGGTGACCCGGGTCTCACCGGCGGGTTGGCGCTGGACGGGCCCGGAGCCGTCGGCACAGATGATATGGGCAGGCCGCTCATCATGCTGGAACTGGATGGCCTGTTCGACCCTGAAGGCAGATACGAAGTGCCGGTCTTCGGCTGGCTGCGGCTGGTGGACAACAGCCTGTACATGCGGGTGGCCGATGATGAGTACTGGCGGGTTGTGCCCTCTACTGAACTTGAAGAATTCCTCGCTGCCTCCGGGCTGCCCACCGCCTTGAGCAAGATGGACGGCGTCCAGGCACATGATTTTCCTGGCTGGCTGGAGATCTTCGGCCTTGATGCCTTTGCCAGCGCCATGCGACTGGAGGATTCCGCCGGTCAGGCGCACTTTCGCGTTGAGGTCGATGCTGGCGCGTGGTTGCTTTCGCCGACCTTCCATGATCTGGTGACGCTGGCCAGTGAAGCGAGCGGCGAACAGGGACTGGTCACGTATGGCCTGACGCTGACCCTGGCGCTGGAGAACACGCTGCTCACGATTGAGTCGACCATCGATCCTGACAGCGGTCTGATGCACCGGCTCGTGCTGGACCTGGACATCCTGATGGACGCCACCCTGCTACCAGGCAGCGGCTCCAGCGATGAGTCGGTAGAAGGCTCCCTGTTACTCATCCTGGACAACCTGCGCTACGATGGCTCGCTCACGGTTGTCGCGCCGGAGGAGGAGAATACGAGACCGGCATGACCCTGTCGCCGCTCGCCCCGGACTTGACAGTCCACGCCGCCTGTGCGACGATTGGCACCGGGTGCCTGTAGCTCAGCGGATTAGAGCGATGGTCTACGGAACCATAGGTCGGGGGTTCGAGTCCCTCCAGGCACGTGTGCGACGGCCGGCCCTGGCGCCGGTCGTCCTGCTTTTCTGCATGACGCGCTGAGTCTGCCCTTGTCCACCGAACTCATCCTGCTCGGCACCGGCACACCCAACGCCGAGGCCGATCGTCACGGGTCGGCGCTGGCTGTCGTGGTGGACGGCCGCTCCTTCCTCGTGGATTTCGGGCCGGGCGTGGCGCGTCGCGCGCTCGCTGCCTGGCGCGAGCAGGGCATCGCTGCGCTGGCGCCGCCGAACCTGCGCCTCGCCTTCCTCACGCATCTGCACCATGACCACACCGCCGGCCTGCCCGATTTGCTACTGACTCCCTGGACGCTGGGGCGGCGCGCGCCGCTCACGGTCTACGGACCCGGCGGCCTGGAGGCCCTGGCGCAGGGTGTGCGCGCGGCCTGGAGCGAGGACATTCGTGAGCGTTTGCAGGGGCTGGAACCGGCCAATGATGGCGGCCAGCAGTTGATCACGCAGGAGATCACGGCGCCTGGCCTGGTTTACGAAGACGCGCAGGTGCGGGTCACGGCCTTCCGCGTCAGTCACGGTTCCTGGCCCGCCTGGGCCTTCCGCTTCGACACGCCCGCCGGCCGCATCGTCATCTCCGGCGACACGGCCCCCTGCGCGGGCATTGAGGAAGCCGCGCGCGACTGCGACATCCTGGTGCACGAGGTCTACTCGGCGCGGGCCTTCGCCGGCCTGACGCCGGACTGGCAGCACTATCACAGCAGCGTGCACACGTCCACGCGCGAGCTGGCGGCGTTGGCCGGGCGTGTACAGCCGGGGCTGCTGGTGCTGGTGCATCAGCTGTGCTGGGGCGGCAGCGTGGAGTCGCTGCCGGATGAGGTACAGGAAAGCTATGACGGCGAGGTGGTCAATGGCCGCGACCTGCTACGCATTCCCCTGCCGCGCTGAGCGCAGGGCATTTGCTATACTCGCAGCCGCGCTTCCGTAGCCCTTGACAGGACGACCCATGAGTGAAATCAGATCGCTGTTGCCGGCCGCGCGCCAGGCGGCCGCGCTGTGCCAGGCGGTGCAACGCGCGCACATCCGGCCCGCAGAGCAGGACGAGGCGGTAAAGCGCAAGGCCGGCGCGGAGCCCGTCACTATCGCCGACTACGGCGCCCAGGCCATCCTCTGCCGCTGGATCAGCCGGCTGCACCCGCAGGACGCGGTCATCGCCGAGGAGGGCAGCGAACAATTCCTGCAGCTCATCAATGCGGCGGAGCGCGAGGAAGTGCTGCGCCAGGTCAGCGCTGTGCTGGGCGAAGCGCTTGGCGAAGCGCAGCTCTGCGCCTGGCTGGACCATGGCCAGGGCCGTGAGGCCGCGCGCACCTGGGTCATCGACCCCATCGACGGCACCAAGGGCTTCATCGCGCTGCGGCACTACGTGGTCGCCGTCGGCCTGCTGGATGCGCGGCGCGAGGTCGTCGCGGGTCTGCTGGCCGCGCCAGGCTGGCCGGGCGGCGGACAGTTGCTTTATACGCAGGCAGAGGCCGCGCTGATGGAGCCGCTGGAGGGTGGCGCGACGCGACGGCTGCAAATCTCGCAGCGCAGCGAGCCGGCGGAGATGCTGCTGATGGAAAGCTACGAGCCGGGACACTCCAGCCGCTCGCGCATGGAACGGGTGCGCGAGGGAGCGGGCCTGGGCGCGGCGCGCCTGGGGCGCATCGACAGCCAGGAGAAGTACGGGCGCGTGGCGGCGGGCGCGGCCGACCTGTATCTGCGACTGCCGCGGCCAGGCAGCGGCTCGGCACATCGCATCTGGGATCACGCGGCGGGCACGGCGCTGGTACAGGCCGCCGGCGGCATCGTCAGCGACCTGGACGGCTCGGCGCTGGACTTCGCGCAGGGCGACACGCTGGCGCGCAACGAGGGCGTCATCGCCGCCAACCCGCGCATCCACGCGCGCGTGGTGGCGGCGGCCACGGCCGTCATGGCCCAGGATCAACAGGCAGCAGAAGTCGGGAGTGACTGACATGCAGGACTTCAGGGGCAAGGTCGCGGTCATCACAGGTGGCGCCAGCGGCATCGGTCTGGGGCTGGCGCGCAAGGCGGCCAGTGAGGGCATGCGGCTGGTGCTGGCGGACATTGAGCAGGGAGCGCTGGACGCCGCCGCCGCGGAGCTGCGCGCGGGAGGCGCGGAGGTGTTGCCGCTGCGCACGGATGTCTCGCAGCTGGCCGACGTGGAGGCGCTGGCAGAGCAGGCCTGGGCGCGCTTCGGCTCTGTGCATCTGCTCTGCAACAACGCCGGCATTGGCTCGTCGGTGGGGGGCAGCGTGCTGACTGGCACCATCGCCAACTGGCAGTGGCTGCTGGGCGTGAACCTGTGGGGCGTGATCCACGGCGTGCACGTCTTCGCGCCGCTGCTGCTGGAGCAGAACGAGGCGGCGCACATCGTCAACACGGCCTCGGTCGCCGGGCTCATCGCCGGCCACCTGGGCATCTACACCGTCAGCAAACACGCGGTGGTGGCGTTGAGCGAGTCGCTGTATGAAGAACTGGCGCGCATCGGCACGCCGCTGCAGGCGCACGTGCTCTGCCCGGGGACGGTGGCCACGGCGCTGACGGGCGCGCGGCGCAACCGGCCGGCGAGCATTGCGCAGGAGCCGGACGAGCGCGACATTGAGATTCCGGGCCGGCGCGAGTGGCTGGCCGGGCATTCAGCCAGGATCGACGCGGGCATGGACCCGGCGCCGGTGGCGGCGCACGTTTTTGATGCGCTGCGCGCGGGCCGCTTCTACATTTACACGCATTCCTGGGACGACGCGCACATGGTCCAAATCGGGCAGCGCTGCGAGAATTTGCTGGCGGGCCGGAATCCGGAGGTCACGCCCTATGATGCTGGCTGAGGCACGGTGAACGACTTTCTGCTGCTGTGGCTCTGCGCGGCAGGCATCGCTGCCCTGCTGGTTGCCGGAGCGGCCCTGCTGTGGCGCGCGCGCCCGGCCCCTTTCATTCGCCGGCTCCTGCTCGGCCTGCTGGCTGGCGAGCTCTTGCTCGGGCTGCTGCTGCCGGGCATCCTTCCGGCTTCCCGGATTCTGCACTGGCATCTGAACCTGGGCGCGGAGCATCGGTTCGCGGTCGCCCTTGCCGCCGCGCAACTGTGCATGGCCGGCACGGCTGCCCTGATCCTCGGCCTGAGACTGGCGCGGACAGACCCCGACGGGCGTCTTCCGGCGTGGGGCTATCGCCTCTACTGGCTTGCCCTGGGCGCGGGTCTGCTCTTCCTCGCTGCAGATGAGTACTTCGTGATTCACGAAACGAACCGGCCCTTTTGGCGAATGCTGTACCTGTTCATCGGCGTGACGCTGGCGCTGCCGGGCAGCCTGCTGCTCTTCACCGGCCGGCGGCACAGGCGCGAATACAGTCTGCTGCTTGCCGGCATGGCTGTAATGGCCATCAGCGGTCTTTTGCTGGACTCGATTCTGGACAGAATTACTCGGGAAGGGATGTACTGCAAGGGGCCGACCTGGCTGCGCGAGCTCTGCGATTCCTTTATCCTGTACAGGCCGGCCTGGGATCTACTGGAAGAATTCTCGGAACTGGCCGGGGTCACGCTGATGCTGGGAGCCCTGCTGTTGCTGGCGCAGGCGCAGGTGGGTCGCCCAGGCGTTACGGGCCGCTCCGTGACGGGCGCGGCCGTGTCTTTGGCCGGCGCGCTGGTGGTCGTGGCCTATGTCGTCTGGCTGTGGCTGCTGCCCGCGCTGGAGTTGCATTTGCTGGCCGAACGGCTGCAGGTAGAGTACCGCGACGGCGCGCTGGCCCTGGTAGGCTACCGGCTGGAAGGCGACCCGGCGCTGCCCGGCGGACGTATTGACGTCCATCTCTACTGGCAGGCGCGCCGGCCACTGGAACCGCCACAAATGCGCTTGTCCCTGCATGCCCTGACGCGGCCGGCCCTGACGTCCATCGCCCAGGATGACGACCCGTCGCTCGGCGACCATATGAAAGGCCTGGCCTTCATCCCCGGAACGATTGTGCACAAGCTGATGCGGCTGACGCTGCCGGAAGATCTGCCTGGCGGCAGCCATGCGCTCATGCTGCGCCTCTGGAGCGGTGAGCCGCCGTGGCGCGAGCTGACAGGCCAGGTAGTCAGCTTCAGCGATCACCCCATGCTCGCGGCGGACATGGTGCTCTTCGCGGAGCTGGAACTCCCCGCCACGCCCTGAGCAGCCGGGCGCGTGCTGCAGATTCGCTCATATGGCAAAAACAGGGCAGCGTTGCGAGAATTTGCTGGCAGGCCGGAATCCGGTGGTGGCGCCCTACGAGTCTGGCTGAGGCGGCTGCGCCACTGCAGCGCGTCCGGCGCAGCGCTGCTCAGGGCGCGGTTTGGGCAGGGGGTTCATACACTTAAGTCAACACTGAAGCCGATGTGCCCGGTACCGAGCCAGACAGGGGTGTGGCGAGTCCGCTCCTGGGCTGTACTTCTCGCTCTCCGTCATCGGCGCTGCGCTCACAGGCCTTGCGCCTCTTGCAGGATGACAGCCCGCAGTTCTGCGCGCAGGCTGTGGCGATCGACCACTTCCACACGTCGCCCCAGCAGGCGCCGCAGGGCCTGCGTCAAGCGGATGTGGTCGCGCAGTTTGTAGTCCGCTTCGAAATCGACCAGGATATCAATATCGCTTGCGGCATGGGCTTCACCGCGCGCCAGAGAGCCAAACACGGCTATCCGGTGCGCGCGATGCCGGCGGGCCAGGTCGATGATCTGCTCGCGCCGGCGCCGCAGATCGTCCAGGCTGTTTATCGTTTCACCACTCAAAGGTCTTCCCCTCCGCCGCCGACCTGGCGGGCTGCGTTCATTGTATCACCTGGCGCAGCATGGCGATGCGCTCCCGCTCCGGTCGAACGCTGTCGGCATTGGTCATGTCCGGCGCGGCGCTGCTCAGGGCGCGGTTTGGGTAGCGGAGTGAGGCGGTAGTGCGGCTGTTCGTCAAGTCTTATGATGAGTCGACTCCGGACGTGATGGCAAGGGACGAACTCTCAGGTTATTTGTCATCATTTCCTTGAGATCTGACTCAGAAAACCCCAGTTCCGATAGAAGACACAACTCAAGGATGTAACGCAAGCGCATGGACATATAGTAAAGAGATTGGCCGTCTGTTTTAGCTTCCGATTCCCCTGTCTCGTCGAAGTGTGTCAGATAATTTCTGGTGCCTACTACCGCTGTGGTAAATTGATCATAGTCTTCAAAGAGTTGCTCGTTGTATTGCCTGAGTCTATTGCGGATTCTCCTCAATCTTCCACCGAATGACGGGCCATTGGTGTATTTGATTGAATTGTGAATTCGTTGTTTCAGTCCTTCATGGATGCTGTAAGGGAGCGATGTTTCCAGTATGTAGCAAATTTGCTTAAAGACAGCCTCATCCACATACGCTTCGTCATGCATCTGACGGTGGTACACTTCTACCGCCTTTGCAAGAGTCAAGAATCTCTGTTCGAGAGAAACCTTTTTTGAAATGGTCAAATTGTAAAGTCTGATCACTTGTTCCAGTTTGCCGGACTTAGCAAACCAGTTATTGAGGCACAGTTGCAGTTTAGGACGCACACCCTCCAACGTGAAATACATATCGTGGACAAACAAATTCTTTTCTGCTTGGAAGTCAGTGCTGGGAGAGAAGTGAATTGATGCTTTCCGGTTGGCCTCGGAAGGATCTGGAGCTTCAATAGACACTGGCCATGTGGCAGTCCTCATTGCCAAGCTCAAGAAAACCTGAATCTGGTAAATTTTGTTTATGAACTCTTCGTATTCCCACGAATCGTTGACGACTAAATTGATTTCGAAATTCTGTTTGACTGAAAATGACCTGCGTTGGTCTCCAGACCAAGAGTAACTACGTCTGAACACCAACTTGAACCCGTCCAGTTCAACGATAATGTCATCTTCAGCAGACCTGACAATGGTAAGACCCTCCACCTTGTCGAGTTTCCATCCTTTGCCAGAGGTTGCCCATCCCTCCAACCCGTAAAACTTTAATAGCATTTGATTGAAGGCAATATTTTCTTCGGATTCGAATAGTTGCCCCTGGATTACGTCGCGAGGAATATAGGTTGCACTGCGCCACCAGTTGCCACTGATAGCAAAGTCAGAACCCGTATGCAAACAGTGCAACAGTGTGATGGCTTGACCCTTGTCCCCATACCCAAGAATGACGGGTTCAACTCGTCCCGTTGTCCCCATCTCCTCCCAGGATTCAAACGCATCGAACATTTCCAGTTTCGATTGCCCTCGTGGATCGAAGGTCAGGATTCCTGCAATTCCATTTTCAGGATCGTCTCCCGGCAGCCACCAGTGGCCCTTCGTCGTAAACGCTTCCACTCTACGCACTCCCTCACCCGCGCCGGACACGGGTTGATTCTACAACAGGCATCCGCACAAATGTACGGCGCAGGTGGCGCCTGCCGCAACGCCCCGTTGCCCTGACCTCAGGCGCAGGGTATAGTTGCGCGGTCGCGCGCCGCGCCAAGCGGGCCGCGGCATCAGGATTTGCTACGCCTGACATCTGTTCGTTCATCGTCCCTTATGGAGAAAGGAAACACTCGTGACCAGGAAGCTCTTAAGTGCAGTGCTGCTCATGACCATGTTGCTGTCCTTCACGCTGGTAGCCCAGGCGCAGAACGCGGACTGCCAGGGTGACGTCACCCTGACCTACTGGCACCACTGGGGCGGCAACCGCATCCCCATCATGGAATCGGCCATCGCGGCCTTCGAGGTCGCCAACCCGGGCATTTGCGTCAACAACATCTTCCTGCCCTGGGACAACCGGCTGCCGAACCTGCTGACCGCCATCGCCGCCGGCTCGCCGCCGGACGTGACGATGTTCGGCCGCCAGGACCTGCCCTTCTTCGCCGCCACCGATTCAATCATCGCGCTGGATGACTACATGGCGGCGGACGGCATCACGATCGACATGTTCGTGCCCGCCGAGTTTGGCGGCAATCAGTATGACGGCAAGACCTGGATGCTGCCCAACCCCACCGGCGGCGCGCTGGGCATCGCCTGGTACAACATGAAGCACCTGGCCGACGCCGGCTTCGAATCCTTCCCGGAGACCTGGGACGAGCTGGCGGAAGCCGGTATGGCCCTGCGCATCGGCGCGGATGGCTTCCTTGACCGCGTCGGCGTGAACGTTAATGCCCAGGGTTTCCTGATTTGGCTCAACGCCAACGGCCAGGACTGGATCAGCGCGGACCTGCGCACGGTCACCATCAACAACCAGGCCGGCTACGAGACGCTGGAATTCATCCAGTCCTTCACCGATGACATCAACTTCGGCATTGAGGAAGTCAGTTCCTTCTACGAGATGACCGGCGAGTTCGACCAGACGCCGCTCATCCTGGGCTTCGACTCGATCCAGATCAGCGGCTCGTGGCAGCTCTTCCAGCTGGAGAGCCACGGCACCACCGACGTCTTCGGCGATGACGGCGAGGGCAACCTCGGCTTCGCCGTGGCGCCGATGCCCTACGGGCCCAGCGGCAACCCGGGCCGGCGCGGTCCGGTCTTCGGCGGCTGGGGCTTCATGGTCCCGCAGAACGCCCCGCACCCCGACGAGGCCTGGCAGCTGGTCAAGTGGATGACGGCCCAGGTCGAGTCGAACGTTGAACTGGAGCTGGACTTCGACGAGGCTGGCGCCCTGCTGGGTGTCGGCGATGTCAACGGCGATGGCGAGACCACGACCAGCATGGTCGGTGGCGCCTGCTGGTTCCTGCAGCAGCAGCAGCGGCCCTCGCCGCTGGCCGGTTGTGACGGCTATGCGAAGGAAGGCGTGTCGCACCGCCTGGCCGAAGACATCCTCGGCGTGGCGGTGCTGGACAGCGTGGTAACGGTGTCGCCGGTGCAGCCGGAAGCAAACGAAATTCTCCGTCGCATGTCGGACGAGGTGCTCTTCGGCGAGAAGTCGATCGAGGATGCCCTCGCTGACGCCGAGGCGGAGATTCAGGAGTTGCTTGACACGTTCTGGGCCCAGTACGGCTAAACGAGGCACCAGACACAGGGGGAGGGGCGCCCGCGTCCCTCCCTTTCAGCGCAAGCCGGACAGCAGGAGGCGGGCATGACGGCGGCATTCGGCACGCAGCTGCGCAGCATTAAAGGCAAACGCGAGCGCTGGCGCGACCTCTCGCCCATGCGCCGCCGCGAGGCCTTGACCGGTCTGGCTTTCGTCAGCCCCTGGATCATCGGCCTGCTGCTGTTTTCCTTCTTTCCCTTCATCGCCTCCTTCGTGCTCAGCTTCACGCGCTATGACGTCATCAACCCGCCCGTGTGGATCGGTCTCGACAACTACGCCGAAATCTTCAGCGGCGACTCGCTTTTCCTGAAGTCGCTGCGCAACACCGTGCTCTACGTGGTTGGCTCGGTCGCCATCCGCATCTCGCTGGCCTTTTCGCTGGCGATGCTGCTGAACTCGAAAGTACGCTTCCTCGGCCTGTGGCGCACGCTGTTTTACATCCCCTCGACGGTGCCCATCGTGGCCATCTCGATGGTGTGGATCTACATCCTGAACGCGCGCTACGGCCTGCTGAACTGGTTCCTGGGCCTGTTCGGCCAGGAGCGCATCCGCTGGCTGAGCAGCCCGTCCTACGCCATGTCGGGCCTGCTGGTGATGAGTACCACCTGGGTCGGCGTGACCATGATCATCTTCCTCGCCGGGCTGCAGAACATCCCGGAGGAATACTACGACGCGGCGCGCATCGACGGCGCCAGCTGGTTGCAGCGCCTGCGCCGCGTGACGCTGCCGCTGTTGACGCCCACCATCTTCCTCAACATTCTCATCAACATTATCGGCGCCTTCCAGGTGTTCAATCAGGTCTTCATTATGACCAGCGGCGGCCCGCGCGACGCCACGCGCACTTACATGCTGCACCTCTACAATCACGCCTTCGAGTTTCTGCCGCCGCAGATGGGCTACGCCTCGGCGCTGGCCTGGATCCTGTTCATGATCCTCTTCGTTTTCACCGCCACCATCGTCCTGACATCCGACCGCTGGGTGTTCTACAACAACTGAGCAGCAGAGAGGAGACGTTAGCACCATGGCCACCACGGGCGAGAGCAGCGCAATCCTGGCGAGCGGCGTCCCCGCGATGCAGGTGCAGAAGCCGCTGTCGCAGCGGCTGGCCCGCGCGCTGCTGTATCTGCTGCTGATCGCCTGCAGCCTGTGGTTTGTCGCGCCGCTGATCTGGATGTTGATGACTTCCTTCATGCCACTGTCGCAGGTAGGCATTTTCCCGCCCGAGTGGGTCCCGCGCGTGTGGCAGCCGGAGAACTACACGGAGGCGCTGCGCTTCTGGAACTTCGGCGTGACCTTCCGCAACACGATGATCATCACCATCTTCTCGCTGGTCGGCAGCCTGATCTCCTCCACCATCGTGGCCTATGGCTTCGCGCGCTTCCGCTTCCCCTTCCGCGACCTGCTCTTCCTCATCCTGCTGGCGACGCTGATGCTGCCCTTCGCGGTGCGCCTGATCCCGGTCTACATCGTCTACAACGAGATTGGCTGGGTGAATACCTTCTACCCGCTGGTCGTGCCGGAATGGTTCGGCAACGCCTTCTTCATCTTCCTCGGGCGCCAGTTCTTCCTCGGCATCCCGCAGGACTTGCTGGATTCGGCGAAGATCGACGGCGCCAGCGAGATTCGCATCTTCACGCGTATCATGGTGCCGCTGGCCAAGCCGGCCATCGTGGTGATGGCCATCCTCAGCGTGCAGGGCAGCTGGAACGAGTTCCTCGGGCCGCTGATTTACCTGAAGGACGAGAACCTGCACACCCTGGCGATCGGCCTTTACAAATTCACCTCGCTGCCCGGCCAGGGCGGTATGCAGCACCAGCAGATGGCGGCCACCGTAATGATGGTCATCCCCGTGCTGGTGGTCTTCTTCCTCTTCCAGAAGCAGTTCATCCAGGGCGCCAACCTCTCCGGCATCAAGGGCTGAACGCAGAGGTGCCAGCGACCAGCCCGCCCAACCTGCTCTTTCTCTTCCCCGACCAGCTGGGGGCGCGCTGGACGGCCGTGGACGGCCATCCGCTCATTCACACGCCGCGGCTGCTGGAACTGGCGCAGGAGAGCACGGTCTTCACGCAGGCCTGCAGCAGTTCGCCGCTGTGCACGCCCTGGCGCGCCTGCCTGCTGACCGGGCGCTGGCCATCGCAAACCGGCGTCACGCGCAACGGTCAGGCACTGCCGGAGGGCATGCTCACCCTGGCGGAGCATCTGAACGCCGCCGGCTATCACACGGCCTGGCTGGGCAAGTGGCATTTGAGCGGCGCTCCGCAGCGCGAACGCGCGGTGTCGCCGGCGCAGCGCGGCGGCTTTCAGCAATTCGCCGGCTGGGAGAGCCACCACGTCGATCACTGGCGTGGCCGGCTCTGGACTGACGAGTTGTCCGAAGCGCAGCTGCTGGCCGGCCACGAGACCGACGGCCTGACCGCCATCGCGCAGGAGTGGCTGCCGCAGCTGCCGCAACCCTTTTGCCTCTTCGTCTCGTATCAGGCGCCGCATCCGCCCTGCGCGCCGCCGCCGGAGTTTCAGGCGCGTTACGTGGGTCGCGACCTGATGTGCGAGCCCAACGTCGACCCAGGGGCCTGGTACCATATGCCGCAGTGGGACGCGGACTATGACCTGCAGACTTTTCGCGAACGCTACTACGGCGAGATCACGCAGCTTGACGCAGCAATCGGGCGTCTGCTGGATACCCTCGCTGACAGAAGCCTGGCGCGCAACACGGCCCTGTGCTTCACCTCCGATCACGGCGAGATGAACGGCGCGCATGGTCAGTTCAGCAAGGGCGTCATGTATGATGAATCGCTACGCGTGCCGCTGCTGCTGCGTTTGCCGGGACAGACGCAGGGTCGGCGCTGTGAGACGCCAGTTGGCACCGTGGACCTGCTGCCCACGCTGCTCGATCTGGCCGGCGCCGCGCCCGACCCCGGTGCGCCGGGGCGCTCGCTGCTGCCGGCGCTGCGCGGCGAATCGCTGCCGGAGCGGCCGCTCTTCAGCGAATGCGGCGAACTGCTCTGTGTGCTGGCGGCGGGCTGGAAGCTGGTGGCACAGCGCGAGCCGCTGCAGCCGCTGCAACTCTTCGACATGCAGCGCGACCCCTGGGAGCTGGAGAATGCGCTGGCGCAGCAGCCGGAGCGCGCGGCGGAAATGCTGGAAGTGCTGGAGAATTGGCTGGAGGGAGTGGTGACGGCGAAAGCACACAGAACGAGTCATTAGGGCCTGGACAGGCGGCCCTCACCCTAAATCCCTCTCCCTCAGGGAGAGGAACTTTAACTACAATGTATGGACAGGCATTTTTGTTTCAGGCAAGAATTCACTCCTGCAAGGCTCCCGTCGGAGACGGGACAAGGGATTTAGGGTGAGGGCGACCTGACACAGGAAAGCAGGCAACCATGAGCCAGGCAATGCAAATCAGCGGTGTGCTGCCTTCGCTGGCGCTGGGCGCGCGGCCCGGCCCGCCGCGCAGCGAATGTGGCGTGGGCGCGCTCTTCGCCTGGGCTGACCGGCTGTGGGCCATCACCTACGTCTCGCACAAGTCGGCCTCGGGCGTGGGCACCGGCCTCTACGAGATCGACGAGGAGCTGCGCATGGTGCAGCATCCGCAGAGCCGCGTGGGCACCTACACCAACCGCATGTTGCACTGGCAGTCCAACCAGCTCTTCATCGGGCCGCACGTGATCGACGCGGAACGCCGCGTGCGCACTATCGAGAGCCTGGTCGAGGTGCGCCTCTGCGCGACCATGCGTCACCTGAGCGACCCGGAGAACAAGGTCTACATGCTGGGCATGGAAGGCGAATTCTACGAGCTGGACGTGCATACGTTGCAGGCCACCTTCCTCTGCGACCTGACGCGCGAACTGGGCGTGCCCGACCACAAGTACGCGCACTTCAAGGCCGGCTACAGTAACTTTGGCCGCGTCGTGGTCGCCAACAACAGCTACGACGAACGCGACTTCCGCGGCGATGGCATGGCCGGGCGCCTGGCGGAATGGGACGGCGAGCGCTGGCGCATCCTTGAACGCGCGCCCTTCATCGAGGTCAACGGCCGCGGCGACTTCAGCGGCACGATGTTCGCCATGGGCTGGGACCGCGCCTCCGCCATCCTCAAGGTCTACACGCACAGCGACGGCCAGTGGCGCCGTTACCGCCTGCCCAAGGGCAGCCACTGCTTCGACCACATGTGGCAGACCGAGTGGCCGCGCATCCGCGAAGTGGATCACGAGCGCTTCCTGATGGACTGCCACGGCATCTTCTACGAGCTCTCGCCCTGGGCCTACAACAATCGCATCTGGGGCCTGCGCCCGATCTCGACGCATTTGTGGGTGCTGGGTGATTTCTGCGCCTGGCGCGGCCTGCTGGTGCTGGGTTCGGACAACGCCAGCGCCCATGGCAGCGCCAACCAGCTCGCCGGCGAGCCACAGTCCGGCCTGTGGTTCGGCAAGACTGACGACCTCTGGGGCTTTGGTAAACCGGCCGGCTGGGGTGGCCCCTGGTGGCGCGCGGCGGTGCGCGCCGGCGAGCCTTCGGATCCCTATCTGATGACCGGCTTCGAACACAAGACCCTGCACCTGCGCCACGATGCAGACGCCAGCGTGCGCTTCCGCGTGGAAGTGGACTTTCTGGGAGATGGCGAATGGGCGGGATATACTGAACTCGATGTCGCGCCCGACGCTTATGTGCCGCATGTGTTCCCGACGGGCTACAGCGCGCACTGGGTGCGCGTGAGCGCCGACCGCGACTGCCAGGCGACCGCGTATTTCACTTATACCTGATGCAGATGAGGGATTGCAGACATGCTCGAATATCATCCGGTAAGCGAAGAAGATCGACGCCAGTTTTACGACAAGGGCTACCTGATCGTCCGCAATGCGCTGGACAGCGATACCGTCGGGCGTCTGATTGAGGCCGGCGACCGCCTGATCGCCTCCGACGAGACGCTGGACCGCCAGACAAGCAACGAACTGTACGACGGCTTCCGCAACGTCGTTTCTCATGACGACGCCTTCATCCCGCTGATCACGCACCCCACCGTCCTGCCGCTGGTGATGCAGCTCTTCGGCTCCAACCTGCAGCTGTCCACCAGCCACATGATTTACAGCAAGCCGGAACTGCCAGGCACCAGCCCGGACAAGCGCGCGCCCGGCTGGCACCGCGACAATGGCCGCACCACGCTGGATCTCGGACACTTCCAGTACCCGCGCATGGGGCTCAAGTGCGCCTACTACCTCAGCGACCAGAGCCAGCCAAAGTCCGGCGTGACCATGTTCCTGCCGGGCAGCAACAATCTGAAAGAGCGTATCGAGATTCCGGAAGGCCAGCCGGACCCGGTTGGCGCCATTGAGCCCTCGCTGAACCCGGGCGACTGCGTGCTTTTCGAATATCGCACCTGGCACGCCGGCGCGCCCAACTTCAGCCTCAACACGCGCAAGGCCGTCATGGTCGGCTACTGTTACCAGTGGCTGCGGCCGATGGACTATCTGGTACAGCCGCGCGAGCTGGTCGAAAAGCTGGACAACATGCAGCGCTTCCTCATCGGCGAGCGCATGGAAGAGACGGAAACCTTCAAGCCCACGGGCTATCACAATCCTATCAACGAATGGTGCGAGCAGCACGATATCGAGACCGACCGTCACGGTCACTGAAATCCTCACAGGAGCGAACATGCCCGACACCTGGCCCCGGATGCTGAGCGAGCCCTTCAGCCCGGAATTACGCGAACTGAAGACGAAACGCCTTGAGGTCGGCCTCGTGGTCGTGGGCGGCGGACTGGCGGGCACCTGCGCGGCGCTGACCGCGGCGCGCGCCGGCGTGCCGGTGGTGCTGGTGCAGGACCGGCCGGTGCTGGGCGGCAACGCCTCCAGCGAGGTGCGGCTCTGGGGCCTGGGCGCGACCTCGCACATGGGCAACAACAACCGCTGGGCGCGCGAGGGCGGCGTCATCAACGAAATCCTCGTCGAGAACCTCTACCGCAACCCGGAGGGCAACGCGCTCATCTTCGACACGGTATTGCTGGAGAAGGTGCTGGACGAGCCCAACCTCACGCTGCTGCTGAACACCAGCGCGCACGTGGTGCGCAAGCAGGGCAGCGACAGCATCGAGAGCGTGCAGGCCTTTTGTAGCCAGAACTCGACGCTTTACGACCTGCAGGCGCCGCTCTTCTGCGACTCCTCGGGCGACGGCGTGGTCGCCTTCCAGGCCGGCGCGGCCTTCCGCATGGGCGCGGAGGCCAGCGACGAATTCGGCGAGAAGTTCGCGCCGAGCGATGAATACGGCTACCTGCTGGGCCATTCCATTTACTTCTACAGCAAGGATGTGGGCCGGCCGGTGCGCTTCGTGCCGCCGCGCTACGCCCTGGATGACATCTCCGAGATTCCGCGCTTCCGCAGCTTCAACACGAAGACTGATGGCTGCCGCCTGTGGTGGATCGAATACGGCGGGCGGCTGGACACGGTGCACGAGACCGAGACCATCAAGTGGCAGCTGTGGCGCGTGGTCTACGGCGTGTGGAACTACATCAAGAACTCCGGCGAGTTTCCGGACGCTGAAAACCTGACGCTGGAATGGGTCGGCCACATCCCGGGCAAGCGCGAGAGTCGCCGCTTCGAGGGCGACACGATGATGATCCAGCAGGACATCATCGAGCAGCGCCAGCATGAGGACGCCATCGCCTTCGGCGGCTGGTCGATCGACCTGCACCCGGCGGACGGCGTATTCAGCGAAATGCCCGGTTGCGACCAGTGGCACGCGCCCGGCGTCTACCAGATTCCCTATCGCACGCTCTACGCGCGCAACATCAACAACCTCTTCCTCGGCGGGCGCATCATGAGCGTCTCGCATGTGGCCTTTGGTTCCACGCGCGTCATGCTGACGCTGGCGAACGCGGCCCAGGCCATCGGCATGGCCGCCGCGCACTGCCTGCAGGAGGGCCTGCTGCCGCGCGACATCAGCGAACCGGAGCGCATGGCGCGGCTGCAACGCGACCTGATGCGCGCGGGCCAGCACATCCCCGGCCTGCGCCTGCAGGATGGCGAGGACCTGGTGCAACTGGCGCGCATTGGCGCCAGCAGCAAGTACTGCCTGGAGGGGCTGCCGGACGATGGGCCGTTGCAGCCGCTGGAGCACTCGATCGCGCAGATGTTGCCGGTGGCGGCCGGGCCTGCGCCGGAGGTGGACTTCATCGTCGACGTCGACGAGCCCACCACGCTGCGCCTCGAGCTGCGCGCCAGCGAGCGTCTCGGCAACTACACGCCCAACGTCACCCTGGGCGCGCTCGAGTTCGCGCTGCCCACCGGTCCCAACCAGAGGGTCACGGCGGACTTTGACGTCAGCGTGGCAGACGACCAGTATCTCTTCTACTGCCTGATGGCCAATGAGGACGTGCAGGCTCACCTGAGCGAGCAACGGCTCAGCGGCGTGCTGCCGCTGCAGCACCGTCGCACGCAGACGCCGCCGGCGGACATCGGTGTGGACACTTTTGAGTTCTGGGCGCCGCCGCGTCGTCCTGCCGGGCAAAACCTGGCCATGGCCATCCGCCCGGTGGTCGATGCCTTCGACCCCGCCAACGTCAGCAACGGCCTCGGCCGGCCCACCACGGGGGTCAACGCCTGGGTGGCCGACCCCGAGGACCCGCGGCCCACGCTGCGGCTGCGCTGGGACGCGCCGCGCAGTATCCGCGAGATCGTGCTGGTCTTCGATTCCGACTCGGACCACCCGATGGAAACCACGCTGATGGGACACCCGGAGAGCGTGGTGCCCTTCACGGTGCGGCGCTGGCGCATCCTTGATGGCAATGGCGCGCTGGTCGCCGCATGCGACGACAACCACCAGACCATCAACCGCGTCCGCCTGGACGAGCCGCTGGTCACCGATCGGCTGCAGGTTGAATTGCTGGAGACGGAAGGCGAGGTGCCGGCTGCGCTCTTCGAACTGCGCTGCTACGAGTAGGCGGCGGGCGCGTTCAGCGCAGTGCGTCCAGCCCGCCGAACTCCGCCAGGGCTGCCTGCAGCATTTTCAGCGGCAGACCAACCACGTTGCTGTAGCTGCCTTCAATGCGAGCGACCGGCGCGAAGACCGGATGCTGGATGGCGTAGGCGCCGGCCTTGTCGAGCGGATCGCCGCTGGCGATGTAGGCTGCCTGCTCGGCGGCAGACCAGGCGCGCATGTGCACGCGCGTGCGGCAGAGACTCGTCAGGCGCTGTCCGTTGGCTCCGGCGCCATGAAGGGTGAAGGCCGTGCAGACCTCGTGCGAGCGGCCGCGCAGCTGGCACAGCATGCGCCGGGCGGCGTCGGCGTCGGCGGGCTTGCCGAGCGCCTCGTCGCCATCGATGACCAGCGTGTCGGCAGCCAGGATGAGGACGGGCGGCGCATGGCGCGCGGCGACGAGGGCCGCCTTTTCCTTGCTCAGACGCCGTGCCCAGGCGCGTGGTTCCTCGCCAGGCAGGCGGCTCTCGTCCAGCTGCGGCGCGTCAACCGTGAAGCGCAGCCCCAGCGAGGCCAGCAGCTCGCGCCGCCGCGGCGAGGCGGAAGCCAGCACAAGGCGGAGCGTCACGCCAGCATCCCGTTCACAAGGGTCGTAACAGTCACATGAGTCTCCCCGCCCGCCGTTCGCCTGCGTAGTATAGAAGCGGGGCGGCGGCGTGAGTAGCGTCGTGAGCGGCCGGCGGGAATATGCTAGAGTGGGGAACATTGAACCAAAAGGAGCAACATGACTCGCACCGAACGCATTCAGGCCGGCCCGGGCGTGGCACCCCGCCGGACGCGGCTACAGGGCTACCCGCCGGCCTCGCGCCGTTTCGACCTCATCGCGCTGGCGCTGGCCGCCTGGGTGTTGCTGGGCGGCTATGTGGACGGCATCGCCCACGTGAACGGCGCCACTGACGACACCTTCTTCACGCCCTTCCACCTGCTGCTCTACACGGGCATGCTGGCCAAGGGGCTGTTCCTGGCGGGTACGCAGTTGCGCAACATCAACCGCGGCCACAGCTGGTTGCAGGCCCTGCCGCGCGGCTATCTGACCTCGCTGGTCGGTGTGGCGCTGATGGCCAGCGGCGGCTTTCTTGACTTCCTGTGGCACACGGCCTTCGGCATCGAGTCCAACATCGAGGCCTCGGTCAGCCCGCCGCATCTCTTGCTGGCCCTCAGCACGCTGGTCTTCATGAGCGGCCCGTTGCGCGCCCTCTGGGCGCGGGCGGAAGTGCAGCGCGGCTGGGCACAATTGTTCCCGGCCATCGCCTCGGCGCTGCTGGTCTATTCGATATTCAGCCTGTTCACGCAGTTCGCCCACGCAATCTCCTGGACGCAATTGTTCACTGCTGACGGGGCGCCGGGCGGCCTTTTCATATGGGATCACGCCATGACGGCCATGGTCATCGTGCCGACCCTGCTGATGAGCGCCACGCTGCTGCTGCTGCTGCGGCGCTGGGCGCTGCCCTTCGGCGCGGTGAGCTTCCTGCTGCTGGGCAACAGCACCCTGATGTACCTGCTGCGCTCGGCTGACTACGGCGGCGCAAACTGGCTGGTGCTGCTGGCCGCGCTGTCCGCCGGGCTGGCTGGCGACCTGCTGCTGCGGCGTCTGCAACGGCCGCGCATCAGCGCCGGGGCGCTGCGCCTCTTCGCCTTCGCCGTACCTTTCAGCTACTTCGTCGCCTTCTTCGTCATCCTGCAGCTGTCCGACGGCATCTGGTGGAGCATTCACATGTGGACGGGCGTGAGCGTGCTGGCGGGCGCCTTCGGCCTGGGACTGAGTTACGTCGCCGTACCGCCGCCGCTGCCCGCAAAGGAGTAGTCGGCGAACGAGATGGCAGGGAAGGTGTGAACAACGCGGGAAGCTGAAATGGCTTTTGGCGAACGATTCGTCTCCGCACTGAAACCGGCAAGGGTGGCGCGCCGGGAAGGGCAGCCAGTGGTCACGCCCGCCTTCACCTGGACGGCGATGGCGCTGGGCCTTTGGGTTCTGCTGGGCAGGATGGTGGATGTCCATGCCCACAGTCATGGCCTTGTGGACGAGAGCTTCTTCACACCCGCCCACTTCCCGCTGATCGCCGGCGTGGTGGCCAATGGTCTCTTCTACGCCGGCGCCCAGTATCGCAACGTCGGCCGCGGCTACAGTCTGTGGCAGGCGCTGCCAGGACAGTATCTGCTGTCCTTCGCCGGCGTGCTGTTCTACGGCATCGGCGGTGTCCTGGACCTCATCTGGCATGAATTCTTCGGCGTCGAGCAAGGCATTGAAGAGGTCATCAGTCCCACACACCTCCTGCTGATCACCAGTGGCATGATTCTCGCAAGCGGCCCGCTGCGCTCATTCCTGGCGCAGGACAACCTGCCGCGCGGCTGGCGGCAGCTCTTCCCGCCCATCACCTCGGCCCTGATGGCGCTCAGCGGCGCGACCCTCTTCACGCGCTTTGTCAACGTTTGGGCCCTGACTGATCGCTACGTGCCACACGACATCGTCGGCAGCCGGACGGCAGTCGAAGCCTACACGGTGGCCGGCGTGTTGATTCCTGCCGCACTGACGACCGGCACCCTGCTTTTCCTGCGCCAGCGCATGGTGCTGCCCTTCGGCGCGGTGACCTGGGTGTTGCTGGCCAACGCGCTGATCATGCTCATCGTACGCATCGAATGGACGGGCAAGCATGCACTCGTGCTGCTGGCCGCGTTCAGCGCCGGTCTGCTGGGCGACTGGCTGCTCACGCGCGCGTCCGGGAGCTCAGGGATCGTGGCGCTGCGCCGCTTCGCATTCCTGACACCTTGCGTGTGCATGCTATTATTCTTTATCAGCCTGCAGTTGAGCGCCGGACTGTGGTGGAGCATTCACATGTGGCTGGGCGCCAGTTTCATGGCCGGCGCGGTTGGCCTGGGCATGAGCGCGCTGCTGCTGAAGAAGGCCATCCCGGAGGCGATCTGAAGCGGGAGGCGCTGACGGGCCGGGATTACCCTTGCAGCCGTGCCGCCGCTGTCGGTGGCTGGGCACGGGGAAGACACAGACAGGATTAGACAAAAGGGTTGGGGGTTGAGATGGCTGTAGGAGAACGTCTCGGTTCTGCAAGCAAACCGGCAAAGGCAACGCGCCGGGAAGGGTATCCGGAACTTACGCCGGCCTTCACCTGGGTCACGCTGTTTCTGGGGATCTGGGGTTTTCTGGGCTCGGTAGTGGATATCAATGCCCACAATCACGGCTTTGTGGATGAAACCTTCCTCACGCCCTTCCACTTCCTGATGTACTCCGGGGTAGCGGCCAACGGCCTGTTCTACGTCATCATGCAATATCGCAACGTCGGCCGCGGCCACAGCCTGATGAAGGCCCTGCCAAAGGAGTACCTGCTCTCCTTCGTGGGTGTGCTGGTCTTCGGCATCGGCGGCGTCTTCGATTTATTCTGGCACGAGATCTTCGGCTTCGAGGCCGGCGTCGACGCGCTGGTCAGCCCCTCGCACCTGGTGTTGTTGGTCGGCGGCATGCTGTTCATCAGCGGCCGTTGCGCTCATTCCTGTCGCAGGGCAGGAGCGAGGGCAGCTGGTCAGAGCTCTTTCCGCCGATCGCCTCGGCGCTGCAGTTGTTCACTATTGGCACACTTTTCACACTCTACACCAACGTCTGGACGCAGCTGGACCGTTACGTGGTGCAGGAAGTCATGCTCGACAGCCTGCGACCGCTGCATGCCTACACCGTGGCGGGTGTGCTGATTCCCGCCGCGCTGATGGTTGGCACGCTGCTCTTCCTGCGCCAGCGCATGGTGCTGCCCTTTGGGACAGTGACCTTCATGTTGCTGGTCAACGCGCTGATCATGCTCTACGTCCGCTGGCAGTGGAACAGCGTGCATCTGGTGGTCCTGCTGGCGCCGCTGCTCGCCGGCCTGCCGGGCGACTGGTTACTCACGCGTTCGCCGGGCAAGCTGCAGATCGTGGATCTGCGGCGTTTCGCCTTCCTGGTGCCCTTCGTCTACATGATCAGTCTGTTCATCATCCTGCAGCTGACCGCCGGCAGCATCTGGTGGACGGAACACATGTGGGTTGGCGTCAGCTTCATGGCCGGCGCCGTTGGCCTGGGCATGAGCGCGCTGTTGACGCCGAAAGCATTGCCGCAGGCGTCCTGAAGCGGACTGTAGCGCTGAAGCGGCGGGGAGGCTGAAATGACGCTTGCTGAACGGCTGTTCTCTCTGGCGAAACCGGCTGGAGTAACGCGCCGGGAAGGGTATCCGGCCCTGACGCCGGCCTTCACCTGGACGGCGCTGGCGCTGGGCGTCTGGGTGCTGCTGGGCGCGGTGGTGGACATCAACGCCCACAATCACGATGCGGTGGACGACACCTTCTTCACGCCCTGGCACCTGATGATGTACTCTGGCGTGGCGGCCAACGGCCTCTTTTACGTCATCATGCAGTATCGCAACGTCGGCCGCGGCCATAGCCTGATGAAGGCCTTGCCCAGGGAATACCTGCTCTCCTTTGCCGGCGTGCTGCTCTTCGGCCTTGGCGGCGTTTTCGACCTCATCTGGCACGAACTCTTCGGCTTCGAATCCGGCATCGACGCGCTCGTCAGCCCATCGCATCTGGTGCTGGTGCTCAGTGGCATCATGTTCAAGAGCGGACCGCTGCGCTCCTTCGTGACGCAGGGCAGGACGGGGGGCGGCTGGACGCAGCTCTTCCCGCCGGTAACCGCGACCCTGGCCGTGCTGACCCTTGCCACGCTCTTCACGGGCTTCGCCAACGCCTGGAGCCAGGTTGACCGCTACGTAGCGATCGACCCCGACAGCAGCCTGAAGCTGGCCGAGGCCTGGACAGTGGCTGCTGTGCTGGTTCCCGCTGCGCTGATGACCGGCGCGCTGCTCTACCTGCGCCAACGCATGCTGCTGCCATTTGGCGCAGTGACCTACGTGCTGTTCAGCAACGCGCTGATCATGTTTTACATTCGCTTCGAGGATACCAGCCCGCACCTGGGTGTCCTGCTGGCGCCGCTGCTCGCCGGCCTGCTCGGTGACTGGCTGCTGGCGCGGCCGCCCGGCGGCTCGCAGATCGTGGCGCTGCGGCGCTTCGCCTTCCTGGTGCCTTTCGTGATGATGTTCAGCCTGTTCGTCATCCTGCAACTGGGCGCCGGCATCTGGTGGACGACGCATATGTGGGTGGGCGTCAGTTGCATGGCCGGCGCAGTCGGCCTGGGCCTGAGCGCGCTGTTGTCGAAAAAGGAGATCCCGACAGCGCTCAGCCCGGCAGGGTGAGCGGAAAGCGACCGACGGGCACGGGCGTCAGCAGGTATACATCCACCCATTGCGACCAGGGCTGGTAGTCCGCGTCGCTGTAGCCGAGGTCGATGAACAGGGGTTGCTGCTGCACGTACCAGGCGGCGGCAGTGTCCTGCATGCTGCCGATACCGTAGCCTGCCACGTAGACCTCGGTGCCGTAGGGGATGACCCGCGGGTTGGCGGCGATGATGCCCTTGCGCAGGGTTGCGCCGGTGGCGGTGGTGGTGCTGCCGCCCACCGAGCCGGGGTGATAGCTGGTGGCCTTCATGCGCAGCACGCGCCAGTATTGCCGCGGCCCCTGCGGCGTGTTCACGCTGCGCAGCACGATCTTGCTGCCGAGGCCGATAATGTGGTCGCGCGGCTCCTGCAGCAGCTGTTCCGCGCCGACTTCGCGGCTGACTTCCACGCCGTTCTCGTAGCGAATGCGTTGCGGCACGCCGCGAATGCCGTCCTGCCCCTGCTGCAGCACGCGCCGATGGTCGAGCTCAAGGTCGGCGTCGGCCTGCGTGAGCGTTTTATGCGGCACAAGTTCCTGCTCGTACTCAAATTCCTCATGCACACGAATGACGCGCACCAGCATGCCCGGTTGCAGCGGCGCGTCTTCCTGCGGGATGCTGTAATCGAGGCCGGCCAGCAGCAGGCCGGCGGCGTCAAGCGCGTCTGCCACGCGCGTGCCGCGGGCGCGCGTCTCCAGCGAGACGCCGTCCGCGACGATGGTCAGCGGCTGCGCGCGCGTGAGTTGCACCTGCATGCCCGCGGCCAGCGCTGTGTCTGGCGGCGGCTGCAGGTCGTCCGCCAGGTAGAGCGTAACGCCCGCCTCGAAGAGCGCCTCGCCCACAGTGCGGCCGCTGCTGCGCAGGGTACGCGTCGTCGCGCCTTCGCGCAGCTGGAAGGTTTGCTGGCGCAGCAGGCCGAGCTGCGTGACGGGCGCCGCCAGTGCGCCGGCTTGCGCCGGATCAAGGCGCTGGCCGTTGACGATGAGCGCGTCTCCGGCTGCGAGCTGCAGGCCGGCGCCGGCGAGGATGGCGGCGGGGTCGCTGTGCAGGGTGCGCAGGACGCGCGTCGCGCCGTCGATGCCCAGCAGGACGCTGCGGGCGCGGCTGACCCGCACCTGCTGGCCGCTGCGCAGCAGGCTGGCCGGGCCTGGCTCAACGAGGTCGCCCGCCTGCAGCACGATCGCCTGTTCGCGCAGCAGCTGGCCGACCAGGCCGGCACGGCTGCGCAACTGCCGCGTCTGACCGTCGGTGATGAGCGTGACCTCTTTTTCCACGACGAACTGCGCCAGCAGCAAGGTGGCGGGTAGCAGCACGAGCAGCAGCAGGATTGGCAGAAGTAGGATGATATGCCAGCGACGAAGCGGCAAGCGGATCACCTGCAGCAGCGAGCGGGGGAGGTTATCACGGCGATACCCGATCCAGGCTTGACTGCGACACCCGGGAAGAACCCCTTAGTGCTGCTCCCGTCAAGGCCTGACACGGTTCGGAGGACCCGCCGCGCAGGGCCTGGACCGGGTAGCGTCGTGACAACCTGTAGCGCTCCATACTAGCCCGCATCCCGGGCCGGGGCAAGCGCGGATGGTGCCGCGCTTAACCTGCGCAGCGCAGCAGGCCGATGGCGTCCTGCCAGGCGGGCGAGGCGATTGGTCCCTGCAGCAGCGGGTCGCCGGTCGCTTCCATCCAGTGGTACAGGCGTTCCAGCAGCGCTCCTTCGCTGGCGGCATGCTGCGGCTGACCGGCCAGATTGTCCTGCTCGAGCGGGTCGGCGACCAGGTCATAGAGCTCGACGCGCGGCCGGCGCGCGGTGATGGCCTCAATCATTTGTGGGTAGATCGGGCTGAGCTGGATGTCGCCCGGCACGTTGATGGCGATGTCCTGACAGAGGTTCAGGATGAGCTTGTGGCGTTCCGTGCGCAGGCCGCGCATGGGTTCCCAGGCGGTGTGGAAGGTCTTGCCGCAGAAGACGATGTCGCGAGCGTCATGGGTTGCGCCCTGCAGCAGCGGCCAAAAGCTGCGGCCATGCAGGCGTTGTGGGCGCGGCAGGCCGAGCGCCTCGAGCACGGTGGGGACGACGTCCACGTGGCTGACCATTTGCGAGATGCGCCCTCCGCCCGCCAGCCCGCCGCCGGGCCAGTGCATCAGCAGCGCGGTGCCAATGCCAGGGTCGTAGAGCGTGCACTTGGCGCGCGGCAGCGCCAGGCCGTGGTCGGTTACGAAGATGAACCAGGTGTTGTCCACCAGATTCTGCGCCTCAAGCACGGCGACGATCTGGCCAACGCCCGCGTCCAGTGCGGCGATGGCGCCCTGCAGTTCGGCGACTTCGGCGCGCGCCTCGCTGGTCTGCGGCAGATACGGCGGCACTTCGGCGCCGAGCTGGTCGTCGGGCGCGACTCCGCCATGGTCGAAGGGGCGGTGCGGTTCGAAGAAGCCGACCTCGAGATAGAAGGGTTGCGCGTTGTCTCCTCGCGCAGACAGCCACGCGGCCGCGTCCTGACCCAGCGTGGCGGCCGGCGCGCGTTCGTGCGTCTCGTCGTAACCCAGCGCAGTAGCGTCATCGACGTCGGTCAGGTGCTGGATGCCGAAGAGCGCGCTGGCATAGCCGGCCTCACGCAGGTAGTCCACCAGATGACGTTCGTTCGCGTGCATGCGCCAGTGGAACGGGTCATGCGCCAGGCCGTGCATGCCGTTGGCGTGGGCGTGGCGACCGGTGTGCAACGCGGCGCGCGAGGGGCTGCACTGCGGCGCGGTGCAGAAGCTGCGCTCGAACAGCAGGCCGCGGTCGGCGATGGCGTCCAGCGCGGGCGAAGCCACCGTGCGCTGACCGTAACAGCCCAGATGGCGTCCCAGATCGTGGCAGGTGATGAAGACGATGTTGGGTTGCATGGGGGTCTCCGTAAATTCGCCAGCCCGTTGGCACGGGCAGAGCGTAGCACGACAGAACCCGCTGCGCCCGCGGCATCCAGGCTATACTTGGGGCGGCAGTACGGCAGGAGGGCAGTCATGGTCGTCGTCATAAGCGAAAAAAAGCTCAGCTTGCATGAGTTCATCGGACTGGTCGAGCAATATCCCGATCGCAAATTCAAACTCAATGCCGCGGGAGACGCCGTCGAAATGTCGCCGAGCCGTAGTCACGGGTTTCTGCAGGGGTGGATTTGTGGGTTGCTCCAGGGCTGGTTGAGCCCCGGCGTCTTGCCGGGCTACTGGGCTGGCACGGAGATCACGCACGACCTGGACGGCTGGCTCTGCATTCCGGATGTAGCTGTGCTGTCTGTGGCAGGCGAGCCCTACCCGCGCGAGGCGCCGCTGGTGGCAGTTGAGATTCGCAGTGAGAGCAACACACGCAGCGAAATGCGCGCGAAGGCCCGGCGCTATCTGGAACAGGGCACGCAAATGGCGTGGCTGGTCTATCCGGAGTCGCGCACAGTCGAGCTCTACCGCGCGGACGCGGTCATGCAGACGCTGTCCGGCGACGACGTCATCGAGGACAGCGCGACGCTGCCAGGCCTGCGCGTCGCTGTGAGCGAGATCTTCCAGCCGCCGCCAGGGACGGACTGAACTCAGAGGCGGCAGTAACGATCCCCCCCGGTTACATAATGAATATACCGGGAGATTATGAGCCACAGGAGTGAGGACATGGCCGTCGCCATCAGCGAAAAGAAGCTCAGCTTGCACGAGTTCATCGGTCTGGTTGAGCAATATCCCGATCGCAAATTCAAACTCAATGCCGCGGGAGACGCCGTCGAAATGTCGCCGAGCCGTAGTCACGGGTTTCTGCAGGGAGATTTGCTGGAAGTATTCCGAAACTGGCTGAGGACCGGCGCCTTGCCGGGATACGGGGCCGGAACGGAGATCACACACGACCTGGACGGCTGGCTCTGCATACCGGATGTGGCTGTGCTGCCTTTGGCAGGCGAACCCTACCCACGTGAGGCGCCGCTGTTGGCGGTAGAAGTGCGCAGCGAGAGCAACACGCACAGCGAGCTGCGCGCAAAGGCCCGGCGCTATCTGGAACAGGGCACGCAGATGGTGTGGCTGGTCTACCCGGAGTCGCGCACGGTCGAGCTCTGTCGCGCGGACGCGGCCATGCAGACGCTGTCCGGCGACGACGTCATCGAGGGCAGCGCGACGCTGCCAGGCCTGCGCGTCGCTGTGAGCGAGATCTTCCCGCCGCCGCCAGGGACGGACTGAACTCAGAGGCGGCAGTAACGGCGCAACAGCGCGCGCAGCCGCTCCTCCGGCAGCGCCGGCACCAGCAGCCCGTCGCGGCCGATCATGGTCTCGGCGGCCAGCAGCGCGTTGAGGATGGCCTCCTCCACCGCCTCCACCGTCGCCAGAAAGAAGGCATCGAGCGTGGCGCTGCGGTCGTGCAGTCGCGGCGTCTGATGCAGCATGTCGGCCGGGTCATGCGGGATGCGCGTGCCGGTAGCGAAGGCGATGATGAAGTCGCCGCTCTGGTCGTGGCTGACGGTGCCCGTGCGCGCCAGGCCGAGGGCCGCGCGTTTCGCCAGGCGCGTCAACTGCAGCGCATCCAGCGGCGCGTCGGTCGCCAGCACGATCATGATTGAGCCGGGGTTGTGACGCGGCATGCACTCCCTGGACAGCGCCAGCCCTGCCGGCACGCCCAGAACCATCAGCTCCTCGCGCTTGCCATGGTTGGCCTGCACCAGCGCGCCCAGGGTGTAGTCCCCCTCGGGCAGGCGACGCGAGGCCGTGCCGATGCCGCCCTTGAACTGGTAGCAGGTAGTGCCCGTGCCGCCGCCCACGTTGCCTTCCATCACCGGGCCCGCCGTCGCGCTATCGATGGCCGCCCACACATCTTCCGGCTGGATGTGACGGCCGCGCGCGTCGCTGAGCATGCCGTCATTGCATTCGCCCACCACGCAATTGACCGTTCCGGTCGTCAGGGCGATGTCGGGGTTGTGCCGCAGCATGTAGCTCATCAGGGCATCGCCGACGCGTGCCACGCTCAGATTGCTGGTAAGCAGGACGGGTGTCTCCAGGCTGCCGCGCTCGCGAATCTGCTCGAAGCCCAGCACCTTGCCATAGCCGTTGAAGGAATGGACGGCCGCCGCGACCTTGTCGCGATAGATGTTGCCCGCGTGCGGCAGCACGGCCGTTACGCCAGTGCGCACCGGCCCGACGCCCTCCTGCAGCGCGCCCTCGCCGCGGATGAGCGTCGTGTGGCCCACGCGCACGCCGGGCACGTCCGTGATGGCATTGTGGCTGCCCGCCGGCAAGCGTCCCACCTCAACGCCGAAGTCGCGCAGGCGGCTCATGCAGTGGCCGCCGCGGCGCGGACGGCGAAATCTTGTGCCAGGTCGTCCGGCAGCAGGCCGCGCGTCAGCGACTCTACGTAAATACATTGCTGCCAGGGGATGGCCACGTCCGCGACGGAGACCGGCGCGTCGTCCAGGACAACGCCGCTGCCGCGCACGACGGCCAGCGGCGTGGCCTCGTCGCGCTCGCCCATCACCAGCTGCGTTGCGCTGCTGATGGTATCGGCCAGGCCGCGCTGCGTGACCGTCATGGGGTTGCCGAAGAGGTCCTGTTTGCCGCGTTCGTCCTGCACGGGCCGGAAGCCGGCCGTCGCCAGCGCCACGCCGCTCGTGCCCAGGCGTCCGGGCACGAGCCAGCTGTCGGTCAGCACTACGCCGACATCCACCTTGCAGCGTCGGCGCAGGCCCGCCCGGATGCGCGCGGCGGTCGCGTAGGGCTGCGCGGGGAAGAGCACGACATGGCCTTCGGGGATGTTGGAGCGGTCGAGGCCGGCGTTGGGCGAGAGGATGCCGGTTTTCGCGGTCAGCAGGAAGCCCATCTCGATGCCGCCGAAGATGTGGTCGGCTTCCTGCAGCACCAGCTGCGCCATCACCGGATGCATGTGATAACGCCGCGCCAGGGCTTCGCCCTGTTCCGTGACCACGACCTCCGCCATGCGCAGTACGCGACCTTCGCTGATGGCCGCGTATTTGCTGGAAACGGCCAGCACGTCGCCGTCACGCAGGCCGTCGGGCGCGGCCGCCAGCGCCTCGCTGATGACGGCCAGCAGGTCAAAGGCGGCCTGCTGCACCGGCGCCCCCAGCGGCCAGATTATCAGGGGAGTCATGGAGCGTTCCGGGCTGTGCCGTCCATAGCGCCGGATTATCGCAGCCCGCGCGGCCGAATCACAGGGGCAGCCGGCTGACGGGGGCCGTGGATTGTGGATAATGGGGTGGGACCTGTATGGAAAAGGGATGACGCGATGCTCGCCTACATAGCCGGACCGCTGTTCAACGAAGGGGAGCGCTGGTTCGACGAGCAAATCAACGACCTGGCCGAAGCAGCGGGTTTTGTGACCTTCCTGCCGCATCGTGATGGGCCGGAACTGGCCGGCGAACGGGACCCGGAAAGGATCTTTCGCGTGGATCTCGAGAATCTCGAGCGCGCAGATGTCGTGATCGCCAACCTGAACGGGGTGACCAGCGACGACGGCACCGCCTGGGAACTGGGCTACGCCTATGCGCGCGGCAAGCACCTCGTCGGCATCTACTCGGACATGCGTCTGACCTTCCCTGGTGAAGTCGTCAATCTGATGCTGGCATGCTCGCTGAATCGCATGACGCGCTCGCTCGAGGAGCTGGAGGCCTATTTACAGCAGTACGGCCGCGAAATGGGGCTGCGTTGACGGGGGAGTCGCCGCGCAGCCCGGCGTGGGATCTGGCCGGCAGGGTATACTGAAAGCAGGCAAGTCGCAGGAGGGCGTCATGGATGCTGCGCTGCGCGAGGCGAAGTTGGCCGAGGGCGCGCTTGTCGCGAGATACACAGACATTACGATAGACGAATTCGTCGCGCTGGCCGAAGGAAATCCCGACATCCACTTCAAATTCAACGCCGCGGGAGACGTCATCAGCATGTCGCCGACGAACATACACGCCATTGTCCAGAGTTTGATCGCCACGCACTTCACCAACTGGTTGTTCACGGGGGCGCTGCCGGGATTTTGGGCTTCCACCGATGGCGCCTTCGAGCTGGAGGGCTGGCGCAGTCGACCGGATATTGCCATCTCTCCATTTGTCGGGAAGGCCATCCCGCGGGAGGCGCCGCTGGTGGCCGTCGAGGTGCGCGGCGACAGCAATCCCTGGCGGGAGCTGCGCGCAAAGGCCGTGCGCTATCTGGCGCAGGGCACGCAGATGGTGTGGCTGGTTGATACGGACACACGCGCGCTGGAAATTCACCGCGCGGGCGCGCAGCCGCAGCGCCTGACCGGGGACGATATCATCGATGGCGACGACGTGCTGCCTGGCTTCCAGGTGGCCGTGAGCGCGCTCTTCCCCGAATAACAGGCCGGGCAGCGCGGTCTCCCTGCTGCCGGCGCTGGCGAATAATGAACAGGGGCTGCGTTGCGCAGCCCCTGCCGACGCTTCCTTACAGACCGTAGACGCGCGTTTCGGGACGGAAGGCCGCCCAGGCGAACCAGAAGTGCGGGAAGGCGAGGTGCTGGCGCAGTTGGCTGCCGGCCAGTTCGCCCGTCAGCGCGGTGCCGAATACATTCCATTGCGAGCCCGTCTGCTCGTCGACGATACGTCCTTCTGCATCCTGCGCGAAGCTGAGCAGCTGGCCATCCAGTTCGCGGTCATAGAGCGCCGCCATTCCAACATCGCGCGAGCTGTCGATGTCGCGGCCATCAAGCGCGCTGGTCTGGCCCGGCTGCCAGAGGGCGACGACCTCGAAGTCGCCGACGCTGTCGTTGATGACCGGGGTTTCCATCAGCGCCGGGAAGGGCCAGGCGACCGCCTCGCCGCCCAGCAGCGCGCCCAGCACGCGCTCGGTCGCGAAAAGCCGGTCGTCCGGCTCGCCGAAGAAGAGGAAGGGCTGCGGGCTGCTGTCATAGCCGACGTAGGGGTTGGAGCCGTAGCCGCGAAAACCGGGGGAGAGCACCTCGCCCTGTGGGTACTGCTGCGCGAATTCGCCGAAGCTGACCAGCAGCGACGGCAGAATCTCCAGTTGCTTGCCGGCGTGGACGCCGACGATGCCCTCGCCGGTGAACTGCTGCCACCAGCTCTTGCTCAGGTCATCCCACATCACCAGGTCGCTGTTGCGCAGGTTGCCGGAAACGCCGAAGCGCAGCGTTTCGCCGTCAAGGCGCGAGTCGAAGACCACGGCCGAGTTGCAGAGCGGGCAAAAGGTCACGGCCACGGGCTGCTCGCCGATGACGTCGTTCACGATTTCGTGGCGCGTCAGGATCGCCAGCGGATAGGCGCGCGCTACGTCGTTCAGCTCCAGCGCAAGGACGGGCGATTGCGGCTGCAGCCATTGCCCGGCGATCTCGAGCGAATCGAAGGCCGGATCGTCGATGGGCGGGATGCCGTCCGGTGGCACACCGCCGGAGAAGATCTCCTCAAGCGGCACCGTGTGCATGCAAAAGTCCGTCGTATCCCAGAAACTGAGGAAGCGGACGAAGGCCGGCGCAGCGCAATCCGCGTGTTCCGGCGCCGGCGCCGCCTGCAGGCCGGGCGCCGTGGCGCCGAGGATGAGCGCAAGCAACAACGCGCGCGTGATGCGTCTGCCGGTAGCGATGGTCATGGTCTGGCCTTTCCCTGTGTGCTGCGTGCTGTTCTGATGCGACGGGCGCTGCAAAACTTACCGCCCTTGCCCATCGCAGTCCAATGGGGTTGCAGGCCGGCCGCGGCCGCGGCATGATTGACGCCGACCCGACGCCACCCCGGCCCGCAACGAGACCCGATTTAATGTACTTCCCGCGCACCCGGCAATTCTGGGCCGTCTCCCTCGCACACTTCGCGCTCGACACGGTCATGAGCTCAATTCCGGTGCTGCTGGCCTTCATCAGCCTGTACGTGCTACCACTGAGCGCGATCCAGTTCGGCCTGATCGTCGGCGTGATGCAGCTGGTGGGCGCGGTGACGCAGCCGCTGTTCGGCTGGCTGACGGACCGCATCGGCGGGCGCTGGACGGGAGCCATCGGCCTGGGCTGGACGGCGAGCATGCTGCTGCTGGCCCTGCTGGCGTCCGAGAGTGGCCTGCTGCTGCTGATGGCCTTCGTCATCATCATCGCGGCGCTGGGCAGCGGCGCCTTTCATCCGGTAGGCATGAAGTACGCGGCGGAGAGCCACCCCCCGCGCGAGGCCAGTAACATGGCCTGGTTCTTCCTCTTCGGGCAACTGGGCCTGGCCTTCGGGCCGGCGCTGGTGGGGCGGTTGCTGAACAACGCGGTGCCGGTCAGCAGCGTGTTCGGCGCGACGCTGGGGCCTGGCATGGCGGGCCTGCTGCAGGGGCAGGGGACGGCCCTGCCGGCTGCCTGGGCGGCGCTGCTGTCCCTGCCCTGTATTTTCCTGTTGCTGATGTACCTGCCCGGCCGCCGCGCCCACAAGGCTGCCGTTGCTGCCGTCAGCAAGGCGACGAATGCCGCCAACGGCAAGCGCGCGCCCCTGTCGCTGTTCGTCCTCCTGCTCTTCCTCGTGATGGTCAGCCTGCGCAGCCTGGGCTCGCCGGGCGTCGTCTCCTTCATCCCGCTGCTCTTCCAGCAGAAGGGCTGGTCGCCGGCGGAATACGGCCTGATCGCCAGCTCCTTCTGGGTCGGTTCGGGGCTGGCCGGCGTGTTTTTCGGCGGCCTGGCCGACCGTTATGATCGCCGCCTGGTGATCGCCATCAGTATGCTGTGCTCTGCGCCGACCTTTTTCCTGCTGCCGGTGGTGGATGGCGCGCTGGCCTTCGGTCTGGCGATTCTGGCGGGGGCGTTGAGCGGCGCCTCGCACGGTCTCATCGTGGTGCTGGCGCAGGGTTTTCTGCCTGCCAGCCGGGCCATGGCCTCTGGTGCCGCGCTGGGGCTGGTCTTTGGCACCGGCGCGCTCGGCAGCGCCTTCATCGGCTGGCTGGCAGGCAACATCGGCCTGGGGACTTCCTTCCAGCTGGTGTCCGGCGCGATCGTGCTGGCAGGGCTGTTGACGCTGCTGCTGCCGGCGCAGCAACGTCCCGTCGCGCAGCCGGTGCAAGTCGTGCCTGCGCGGAATTAAGGCCACAAATGCGACTTTTTGTATTCTTGCGCAAGGTGGTGTAGAGTTTCTTTGCCGGGGGGTATATGCCCCGTTGCAGCTGCGTACCACAGACACTCCCTGAAAACGGGACAGGCTGTGAGCACAAGGCCATTCTCGTTTATTTTTGATGATAATGCAGGGAGTGTAAAAGATGGCCGACCGCATTAAGGGCGTGGTCAAGTGGTTCAATGCGGACAAGGGCTACGGGTTTATCACCCAGGAGGGTGGCCCGGACGTTTTTGTTCACTATTCGGCGATTCAGGGCGGCGGTTTCCGCAGCCTTGATGAGGGAGAAACTGTGGAGTTCGAAGTCGTTGAGGGCCAGAAGGGCAAGCAGGCCAGCAACGTCACCCGCGTCTGACCACCGGACGAACGCTACAATAGATACAAGTCGACAGCGGGTTGCGGCCCGCTGTTTGCATTTCCGGCGCCGTTCGTGCGCGTAGCGCTCTTCAGCGAGACCTTTCTGCCACGCGCGGACGGCATCGTCACGGTGCTCTGCCGCCTGCTCGACCAGCTGGCATTGCGGGGCGTGGAGTCGGCGCTCTTCACGCCGCGTCTGGGCCCGGTCGACCGCTACGCCAGTACGCGTGTCTACAGCGTGCCAGGGCTGGCCTTTCCCGCCTACACTGACCTGCGCATGGCCCTGCCCGGCGCGCAGATGCGCCGCGTCCTGCGCGACTTCGCGCCGCATGCCACGCATTTCCTGCACCCCTCTATCTTCGGCCTGGCGGCCTGGCTGCTGGCGCGCCGCGCCGGCCTGCCCACGCTGGTCTCCTGGCACCTGGATTACGGCCGCATCGCCCGCCACTGGCGCATGGGGCCCTTTCACGCCGGCGCCATCGAGCCGGGCATCAACCTGCTCACGCGCCATATCCTGAACCACGCTGACTGCGCCCTGGCGCCGTCGCGCAGCGCGCAGCAGCACTTGCGCGACATCGGCGTCACGGCGCCGGTGCAGTTGTGGCGGCGCGGCGTGGATGCCGACCGCTTCCACCCGCGCCACGCCGACGCGGCCATGCGGCACCGGCTGGCTGCGCGCGCGCCGGAAGATCTGCTGCTGCTCTGCGTGGGTCGCCTCTCCGCCGAGAAGGGACCGGGCCAGTTGCGCGCGGTGCTGCAGGCCCTGCCCGGGGCGCAACTGGCGCTGGTCGGGGAAGGCCCGGCGCGGCGGCAGCTGGAAGCGCACTTCGCCGGCCTGCCGGTGCGCTTCACGGGCGCGCTGCGCGGCGCAGAGCTCAGCCGCGCCTACGCCAGCGCAGACCTCTTCGTCTTCCCCTCGCTGGCCGAGTCCTTTGGTCTGGTGGTGCTGGAGGCCATGGCCTCGGGCCTGCCGGTGGTCGCGGCGCGCACGGGCGGCGTGCCGGAGCTGCTGCGCGAGGGCCACAATGGCTACAGCTTCACGCCAGGTGACGAGGCCGGCTTCATCGCAGGTGTGCAACGCCTGGCCGCGGACGGAGAACAGCGCCGCCGGCTGGGCCGCGCGGCGCGCCTTGACGCCGAAGCGCGCAGTTGGCCGGCTGCGATGGACGAGGTCATCGAGCATTACGAGCGTCTGGCGCGCCTGGGTCGGCCCTGAGCCTGCCTGTGGTATAGTCGGCCTCACGCTGAATCGCGGGAGCCTGCTTCCTTGTCTTTCAGGGGCTTGACCAGCAACGAAGTCGCCGGGCGTGTGGCAGGTGGACAGAGCAACGCCTGGCAGCCACGTGTAGGCCGTAGCTACCTCGACATCCTGCGCGACAACCTCTTCAACGTCTTCAACCTGGTGCTCTTCCCGCTGCTGGGCGTCATCGTCCACTTTCGCGAATACGCCGTGGCCATCTTCGCGGGCTTCAGCGTGGTCAGCAACGCCGTGCTGGGCACAGCGCAGGAGATGGTGGCCAAGCGCCGCCTCGATCGCCTGGTGGCGCTGTCGGAGCGCAAGGTGCGCGTCTACCGCGATGGCGCGCTGACCGAGGTCGGCATCCGCGAGCTGGTGCGCGACGACGTCATTCCCGTGCAGCCGGGCGAGCGGCTGGTGGTGGACGGGCGCGTGCTGGCCAGCGACGCGCTGGAGCTGAACGAATCGCAGCTGACCGGCGAGTCCGACTCGGTGCTGAAGGAAGTCGATGCCCCGGTGTTCTCCGGCTCCTGGTGCATCGCCGGGACGGGCGTGATGGTCGCCACGGCGGTGGGCGCGGAGAGCATGATCAACCGCATCGCGCAATCGGCCAAAAGCTGGAAGCAGCCGCTGACGCCCACGCAGCGCAAGGTGATGGTCATCGTCGACATCGCCATCCTGCTGATGCTCATCCTCGCGCCCATGCTGTGGCTGGCCGGCAGCCTGACCGGGCTGAGCCTGCTGGAACGCGTGAAGGAGAGCGTCGTCTTCATCACCAGCCTTGTGCCCTATGGCCTGCTGCTGGTGGTGATGATCTCGCTCAGCATCGGCGCAATGAGCATCTCCCGCCACCAGACGCTGATCCGGCGCGTGAACGCGGTTGAGTCGCTGGCCAACGCGACGGTACTGTGCTTCGACAAGACGGGCACCATCACCGAGAATCGCCTGGCCGTCGCTGACATCCTGCCGCTCAACGGCGCGCCGCCGGAGGAAATCCGGCGCCAGCTGCATTGCTACACCGCCAACCTGGCGCACCACAACGGCACCGCCGCGGCCGTCGCGGAGCATTTGCGCACAGCCCTGCCGGCCGTGTCTGAACCGGAAGTAGAGAAGCTGCGCGAAATCCCCTTCAGCTCCGGCCGGCAGTGGGGCGCGGTCATCCTGCCGGGGGAGACGCTCATTCTGGGCGCGCCGGAACGCGTCCTCAACGGCGCGCAGCAGGAACTGCGGCAGCGCGCGCAAACGCTCTCCGCCCAGGGCCTGCGCGTGCTGACCTTCGCGCGCAGCGCAGCGCCGCCGCAGGACGATCAACTCACGGAGGACGCCGAGCCGCTCGCCCTGGTCACGCTCAGCGACCGCATCCGCCCGGACATTCACGAGACGCTGCAGGCCTTCCGCGAACAGGGGGTGGGGCTGAAGGTCATCTCCGGCGACAACATGGAGACGGTGCGGGCCATCGCGGCCGCGGCGGGCATGGAGACGGAGCCGGCCTGGACGGGGCCGCAGCTGGAGGCCATGGACGCGCCGGAATTCACTGCGGCGGCGCAGCAGGGGGCTATCTTCGCGCGGGTGGCGCCCGCTACCAAGCGTCGCATCGTGCAGGCCTTGCAGCAGGACGGCCACGTGGCCATGGTTGGCGACGGCGTCAACGACGTGCCGGCGCTGAAGGCGGCGGACCTGGCCATTGTGATGAACGACGGCGCCCGTATCGCGCGCGAAATCGGCGACATCCTGCTGCTCAACAACGCCATGTCCACGCTGCCGAAAGCCTTCGCCGAGGGCCGCGAAATCACGCAGACGATCTACGGCACGGTGCGGCTCTTCCTGACCAAGACCTTCTACAACGTGCTGCTCTTCGTCTACCTGGGCTTCATGGCGCTGCCCTTCGCCATCACGCCCATTCAGATCAACTGGGTCACTTTCGGCACGGTCAACATCATCGCGACGCTGGTGGCGCTCAAGCTGCTGCGGCCGGCCCACATGGCCAACTTCCGCGACGACGTGCTGGATTACGTGGTCACGGGCGCCTTCATCGGCTCGGCCATGATGGCGCTGCTCTTCGCGGTGACCTGGCTCGCCAGCGGCCGCGACACGGCTGCGGCGCGCAGCGCGCTGGCCATCTTTGCGACCTTCTTCGGCATCCTCATCTTCTGGAACACTTTCGGCATCGACCTTGCGCGGCCGCGCACGTTGTGGCAGCGGCGCCGGGCCACCTTCATCGGTCTCAGTTTCTTGCTGCTGGTGATTGTGGGTTTCTACGCGCAGCCCGCGCTCTTCGAGTTCGTGCGCCCGGACGGGGGCATCATCGCGCTGATCGTGTCGATCCTGCTGCTGACCATCGCGCTGCTCAGCCTGGCCATGCGCCAGCGCGGTCTGTTGCACCGGTTGTGGATGTTGTTCGCGCGTTGAGGGTCAGGTTGCAGCATTGGCACGCTACAATGGCGCGCGTGACGACGACGCAGGAGTGAAGGCATGAATCGAGTAGCCAACGCGCCCTGTTCCTGGGGCGTAATCGAGAACATCGAGGGCGAGCGTTACGACTACGTGCGCGTGCTGGACGAAATCGCGGCGACGGGCTATGGCGGCACCGAGTTGGGCGACTGGGGCTTCATGCCCACCGACCCCGCGCAGCTGGCCCAGGAGCTGGCCGCACGCGAGCTGCGCCTGCTCGGCTCCTGGGTCAACAACTGGCTGCACGATGCGACGCGCCTGCCGGAGGACATCAAGACCTGCGTGCGCACGGCGCAACTGCTGGCCGCGGTCGGCGGGCCGGAGTGCTTCATCGTGCTCGGCAACAACCCCTACGGTGACCCCATGCGCTCGCTGCACAGCGGCCGCATCACACCGGAGATGGGGATGGACGACGCGCAGTGGCTGGCCTTCGCGCGCGGCGCGGAGGAGGTCGCGCGTCAGGTGCGCGCCGCAAGCGGCCTGCGCACCGTCGTGCACCCGCACATCGGCACCTGGGTGGAAACGCCGGCCGAGACCGAACGGCTGCTGGCGCTGACCGACCCGGAGCTGCTGGGCATCGTCTTCGATACCGGCCACTGGCGCTTCGGCGGCGGCGATCCCGTGGCAGACCTGCTGCGTTTCGCCGAGCGCGTCTGGTACGTGCACTTCAAGGACCATGACCCGCAGGTTGCGCAGCAGTCGCGCGAGCAGGGCTGGGACGGCCCGCGCTCGGTCGGCGAGGGCGTCTTCCCGGAGCTGGGGCGCGGCGACATCGACTTCCCGGCGGTGCTGCAGGTGCTGGACGAGATCGGCTACGGGGGCTGGATCGTGGTCGAGCAGGACGTGCTGCCGGGTCTGGGCACGCCGAAGGAGAGCGCACGCCGCAACCGCGAGTACCTGGCCAGCATCGGGCTGTAGGCTGCGCTGCGCGCCGGGCTACGTGCTACACTAAAAGGGGACATGAAGAGGGAGCCGTCGTGGCCGTAAGAACCCGCTACACCATCGAAGACTACATCGCGCTGGAAGGGGAATACCCCGACCGCAAGTTCAAGCCGGATTCTACGGGAGCCCCTGTCGAGATGTCGCCAACCATGGATCACAGTTTTGTACAGGGTGAAATCAACTGGCTTGTCAGATCGTGGCTGAAAAGCGGCGCGCTACCAGGCTACATGGTTGGCCCTGAACTCATGCATCGTCTGGGGGACCGGGTGTGCCAGCCGGATGTGGCAGTCGCGCATGTGGATGACGGACCTTACCCAACCCGTGCGCCACTGCTGGCGGTCGAGGTGCGCAGCAAGCGCAATACCTGGCCAGAGATGCGCGCGAAAGCGGCGCGCTATCTGGAGTTCGGCTCGGCAATGGTGTGGCTGGTCGATCCCGAAGCGCGCTCGCTCGAGTTGCACCGGGCGGACGCTGCGCCGCAAACTCTTTCCGGCGATGAGGTCATCGAGGGCGGCGCGACGCTGCCCGGTTTCCGCGCCGCCGTGAACAAACTCTTCCCCGACTTATAAATGCGCAGTGCGTCTACACAACGTGCTACACTTGAACCACCCGAGCCGCAGGAGGCCGCCATGGCCGTCACAACCCGCATGACCATGGAGGAGTTCGTAGCGCTGGTTGAAGGTTGCCCCGAACGCTACTTCAAATTCGACTCCGCGGGAGCAGTCGTTGAAATGTCACCGAAGCTGATCCATGGATTGCTACAGGCGGATATTTGCATTTTGTTGAATGAATGGCTGAGGGATGGCAGGCTCCCTGGCTACAGGCCTGCAACTGAGGTTGCGCACGAGCTTGGTAGCTGGCACTGTCGCCCGGATGTCGTCCTGCAACGCACAGACGCCGACCCCATTCCACGGGTGGCGCCGCTGCTGGCGGTCGAGATCCGCAGTGACACAACACGCGTCGCGAACTGCGGCGCAAGGCAGCGCGCTACCTGGAGTCTGGCACACCAATGGTCTGGTTGGTCGACCCCGAAACGCGCTCGCTCGAGCTGCACCAGGCGGACGCTGCGCCGCAAACCCTTTCCGGCGATGAGGTCATCGAGGGCGGCGCGACGCTGCCCGGTTTCCGCGCCGCCGTGAACAAACTCTTCCCCGACTTATAAATGCGCAGTGCGTCTACACAACGTGCTACACTTGAACCACCCGAGCCGCAGGAGGCCGCCATGGCCGTCACAACCCGCATGACCATGGAGGAGTTCGTCGCCCTGGTTGAAGGTTGCCCCGAACGCTACTTCAAATTCGACTCCGCGGGAGCAGTCGTCGAAATGTCACCGAAAGCGATTCATGGTCTTTGCCAGGCGGATATCTGTATTCTGCTGGGTGATTGGTTAAGGCGTGGCTGGCTTCCTGGCTACAGACCTGCTACAGAGGTTGCGCACGAGTTGAATGGCTGGGCCTGTCGCCCGGATGTCGTGCTGATGCGTGCCGACGTTGACCCTATTCCACGGGTGGCGCCGCTGTTGGCGGTCGAGATCCGCAGTGACAGCAACACGCGCCGCGAACTGCGGCGCAAGGCAGCGCGCTACCTGGAAGCTGGTACGACGATGGTCTGGCTGGTCGACCCGGAAACGCGCTCGCTCGAGTTGCACCGGGCGGACGCGGCGCCGCAGACCCTTTCCGGCGACGAGGTCATCGAGGGCGGCGCGACGCTGCCCGGTTTCCGCGCCGCCGTGAACAAACTCTTTCCGGCGTAATCACCTGAGCCGCGCGTCCGGCCAATTAGGCTGAATTCAGCAAGGTGGAGAGGGGCACGGGCTGCAGCCTGCGCCCGGACGCAGCAACTCCCGCTGTGAAAGCGCTGCGCTGCTCACCGTCCTGAACTACCGTTCTGTGAAGGAACGCGTTCGAACCAGACGTTCATCTCGCCGACGCCGCGGTGGCCCCAGGCGTAATAGGGGATGGCCGTGAAGCCCGCGCCACGCAGGACGGTCACGCCGCCGGTCATTTCCGGACGGGTTTCCGGCTGCAACTCCAGGTCGTCCGGCAGCGCCAGCCCCAGGGCGCGGCCGCCGTTGTCGATGCCCTCCGCCGCGTAGACCAGCGGCCCGCGCTCCAGGGCGACCCGTCCGGCCAGCTCCGCGACCTGGGCATGCGCCACGACGCGCCGTAGCGGCAGCTCCAGCTCCAGTTCAACCACGTCGCCGGGCTGCCACGTGCGCGTAAGTGAGAGGTAGCCGTCGCTTGCTTCCGCTGCCTGTGCCGCGCCGTTGACCCGGAGTTGCAGCGCCCCCGGGCTGTCGTCCAGGTAGCGATAGAGATCGCCAGGCAGCGGCTGGCCCGCGATCGGGCCAGGTACGCGCAACTTCAGCGTGAAGTTCAGGGCGCGCGCCGGTTGCAGTTGCAGTCGCACGCTGCCCTCCCAGGGCCAGGTCGTGTCCAGCTGCAGTCCGACAGGTACGCCGTCGATCTCTATGCTGGTCTCGTTACCAATGTACAGGTTGACAAAAAGCTGGTCGTCGCGCTGCGCGTAGATCGAGCCGCCCAGCGCAGGCAGCAGACGGATCACGTTGGTCGGACAGCAAGAGCAACTGAACCAGGGCTGGCGTTCGAAGGAGTCGTCGCGATTGAAGTTCGTGACGCCGTCGGCGGCCAGGGGGTTGACGTAGAAGAAGCGGTCACCGCTGAGGTCGATACCGGCGAGGAAGCCGTTGTAGAGCGTGCGTTCCAGCACGTCGAAGTAGCGCGGGTCGCCATCCAGCTGGAAGAGGCGCTGGTTCCAGAAAATGTTGCCGATGGCGGCGCAGGTCTCGTTGTAGGCGCTCTGGTTGGGCAGTTCGTAATCGTCGCCGAAGGACTCGCCGTGGTGGCGCGCGCCGATGCCGCCGGTGAGCGCCAGCTTGCGCTCGCTGACGTTCTGCCAGAGGGCGCGGCTGGCGGCGGCCAGCGCATCGTCGCCGGTCAGCGCGGCCACGTCGGTCATGGCGGCGTACATGTAGGTGGCGCGCACGGCGTGGCCAACGGCCTCGCGCTGCTCGCGCACCGGCAGATGATCCTGCGTGTAGTCGGCCAGGCCGAAGTTGCCCTGCAGGTCGCGTCCGTTGGCATGGCCGCGTTCGTCGAGGAAGAAGCGGGCCTGATCGAGGAAGCGCTGCTCGCCGGTGAGGCGATACAGCTTGACCAGGCCGAGCTCGATCTCCTGGTGGCCCGGCACCTCGCGCAAGGCGTCGGGACCGAAAGTTGCGTCGATGAGTTTGAAACTGCGCAGCGCAACGTCAAGCAGGCTGCGGCTGTCGCTGGCCTCGTACCAGGCGACAGCGGCCTCGTAGAGGTGGCCGAGATTGTAGAGTTCGTGGCTGGCGAAGAGCTCCGACCAGCGCTGCGGCCCGGCATGCTCATGTGGCTGCGCCGGGTTAATGGTACGCGCGGTGAAAAGGTAGCCATCCGCTTCCTGGGCCGCGGCGATGTGGCCGATAATCGTTTCGACTTCCGCCTGAAGCGCCGGATCTGGCTGCAATTGCAAATCGAGGGCCACGCCCTCGATCACCTTGAAGACGTCGGAGTCGTTGAACTGGATTCCTTCATGCGCGCCGGGCAGTTCGCCGGCGGCCTTGCGAAAGTTGTCGATGCGACCGGTATCCGCGCACTTGTCCAGGTTGACTCGCAGGGTGACCTGTCGGTTGGTCTCCAGGCGCGGGCTCCAGAAGCCGTCGTTGATCTGCACTGCGCTGGAGGGCAGCGGCCGGAAAGGATAGTCAGTCATGGGCATTGCCAGGTGTCCCCCCGGGGTCGTTCAGCCGAGAAAGCTGTCCAGTTGCTCCGCCACGGCGTTTTCGTCCAGATAGCCAAACCACCTGAATTGAGACGTACCAGCCGCGTCTGCCAAAATATATTGTGAGCGCGCGACGATGTCATATTGCTGGCGCAGGGGCAGGCTGGCTGAATCGTCTACATTCAGGCTGACGAATTCGATCTGCTCTCCGAAACGTGCTTTCAGCCTGTCCACGACAGGCGCATTCCGCTGTCAGGTCGGTCACCAGCTGGCGTAGGAATGGAGAAAGCGCGGGCGCAACTGTTCGGCCAGCGCGCTTTCCGGCACCGCCGCATCCGCGCCAGCCTCGTCCGGCACCGGCGCAGCTTGCTGGCCAGAGTTGTCCGGCTGCCCGGAGGGGGTCGCGCTGCAGGCGGCCAGCAGTAGCCCGCAGAACAGCAGCGCCAGCGAACGCAACAGGCTGCTGGTGGCAGGATACATCACAGCTCGCTTCCCTGGGTCCCTCCGGTCACAGCGTGGCCTGAAGGGACTCCCGATTCCGAATGCGAGCGGAGCGCAACCCTTGTCGGGCACGCTCAGCCGAGAACTCCGTCGAAGGCGCCGGCAATCTCGTTCTCTTCAATGTAGCCAAACCATTTCTGCAGCGGCGCGCCGTCTGCATCCGCCAGCACGTACTGGGCCTGCGCGACGAGACCATACTGATCGCGCATGGGGCGGCTGGCCGGGTCATCCACATCCAGCTCAAAAAATTCGACCTGTCCATCGTAACTTTCTCTCAGCCTGTTCACGACAGGCGCATTCCGCCGGCAGGTCGGTCACCAGTCCGCGTGGGAATAGATGAATTGCGCGCGCGGGCCGGAGACCATAACATTTCCCCCCGCGGACGAGCCCTGTCTGGCCTCAAGGAACTCCTGCACGTTCATGTTGCAGGCGGACGCCAGCAGGCCGAAAAGCACCAGCGCCAGTACTCGCGCCAGATTACTCACTTTCAGGTTCATAAACACCTCCTGCCACCAGGGGCGAGAAAGTCGAACACAGTCGCAGTATAACGCGAATGTGGCGAATCTGGCCGGCGAATTGTCAATTACGCAGGTGCGGTTGCTGAGCGCGCTGCCAGCGTTCCCAGGGCGCTAAGCCGGGAAAAGCTCACGCACGCTCACGCGGAAGCCGGGCAGCAGCGCGCCGCCTTCGATGAGGTCGTCGCTGTGCAGGGTCCGGGGTGCCTCACCCGCGCGGTGAATCTCGACCTGGCGCTCGTCGGTGTCGACCAGCCACACCATCTGTGTCCCCTGTTCCAGATAGCGCCTTGCCTTCTCCTGCAGTTCGGGCCAGGTGTTGCTGTCACTGCGCACTTCCACGGCGACGAGCGGGGCTTCCTGCGGGATGCTGTTGCCGCGTTCGGGACTTATGGCCACATCCGGGCAACAACGCCATTCACCCAGATCATAAAGGCACTCCGTGATTGACCCGTAGCCCGGCAGTGCATCCGTCCACAGCCAGATGTTGAAGTGTGTGGAAATCAGCGACTGGACCCGGCTGTGTATGTATTTGCCTGACATTTGGATGACGTCTCCCGCGGCGTTGAATCGGTAGCGGATGTCGGGATTGGCCTCAACCAGCGCTATAAATTCGTCCATGTTGATGTCGGAGAACGTCGCGACGACTGTATTGTCCGCGGCCTCCGTGCCGCGCACCGGGGATTCCATGATGCCTCCTGCGAACTGTTCCCCTTCAGTATACCCTGCGCCCTGTTGGGCAAGGATGTTGCGTATACAGGGAAGTCGGGCGAACCTCTGCCATGCTCCTTGCAGCACTGTCGTCACTGTATCCGGCAGGTCGGCCCCACCGGCGCAGCGCTCGCTACGTTGGGAAAAGCTCACGCACGCGCAGGCGGAAGCCGGGCAACAGCGCGCCGCCCTCAATGAGGTCGTCGCTGTGCAGGGTCCGGGGTGCCTCACCCGCGCGTTGAATTTCGACCTGGCGCTCGTCCGTGTCTACCAGCCACACGACCTGCGTACCGTGAGCCAGATAGCGCCTTGCCTTCTCCCGCAGTTCGGGCCAGGTGTTGATGTCACTGCGCACTTCCACGGCAACGAGCGGGGCTTCCTGAGGGATGACCTTGCCGCGCTGGAGGTCGATGGCCACGTCCGGCTGGCAACGCCAGTCGCCGAGATCATAGGTCGGCTCTGTGCCCGCCTGGTAGCCGGGCAGGGCGCTCTGCCATAACCAGATGTTGAAGTGCGTAACGATGGCGCCCTGAACAGCGGCGTGAATAAACGTCGGTGACATCTGGATCACGTCTCCCGCGGCGTTGAAGCGATAGTGGATGTCGGGATTGGCCTCAACCAGCGCGATGAACTCGTCCAGGCTTATGTCGGTGAACATTGCGACGACCGTGCTGTCCGGGGCTTCCATGCGGCGCAGCGAGGATGCCACGACGACCTCCTGTGACTCGCTCACTTCAAGTATATCTCATGTGCCAGGCGGGCAAGCTGTCGCGCACATGGAAGTCGGGCAATCTTGCGCCGCCCCTTACAACACCTTCGTCACACTGCCGGGCAGGTCAGCGCGCTCCGCGCCGGCCGCCTCAAGCGCCGCGGCAGCGCCCAGCACGACGATGTCACCATGGTCGCGCACGGTCACCAGCGCGTCGGCGAAGCGGCGCAGGTCCGCGCCGGTGGTGGCCAGCACCTGCTCACGATTCTCTTGCCGCAGCTCGTCACTGAGGCCAACGAGGTGGCGCATCAGCGAGGTGTAGCCCTGCGCGTCCGGCAGCTGATAGCTGTCCAGCGAGCCGATAGCGCCGATGATGGCGCGCGTCACCTCGTCACGGCCGGGCCGGTAGGCGGCCAGCGCGGCCGCGGCCGCGTCGCAGGCGTCCAGCGTGCGCAGCAGATGCGGGTCGCGGTAGGAGAGGAAGTTGAAGACGCCCGACAGGCGGTCGTGAACGGCGAAGCCACCGTAGGCGCCGCCCTGCACACGCAGCTTCTCCCAGAGGTAGGCCGTGTTCAGCCAGCCGCGCGCGACCATGGCCGAGCCCTGCCATTCATGGCCGAAGTCGCTCAGGCACGCGCCCTTGCCGACGTAGTTCACCTGCGCCGGGATGCTGAGCCCTTCGCGCGGCGGCAGCGACTCGCGGCCCCAGGCGTGTCGCTGCGGCGTGGCGGCGGGCAGCGACTCCAGGAAGGCGCCCAGCTGCGGCCAGAAGGCGGCCATATTGGCTTCATCCAGCGTCACGTTGGCGAACATGTTGTTGCGGTTGACGAGGCGGCGGCGCATGTCCTCAAGTACAGTGCCGGCCTCCGCTTCTCCCGCTTCGCCCTGACGGATGCGCTCGCGCAGGAAGAAGAGGTTGCTGACGCCGCCCATCTGCTCGCCGACCCAGCCGGCCTCGGTGAAGTGAGCGCCGAGGCGCGCGTTGACGACCGCGTGTCCGCCGGGGATGAGGCCACTTTCGGCGCCGGCCTTCTCCTCCAGCGCCAGCTGCAGGAAGCGGCCAGGATTGTCGAAGTCGACGTCCAGCAACACGTCGCGCAGGATGTCGAGCATGTCCTGCGCCTGGGCGAGGGTGCCCTTGGCGCGCAGCACCAGCCAGGCGCTGCATTCCTCGCTGCCACGCACGGACGAGAGCAGCGTGCCGGCGCGGATGCCGCCAGTCTTGCGGCCAATGCGCTGCGACAGGCGGACGTAATCCTCGTGGCGCGTGCCCATCTCCAGCAGCGCGGCGCTGAAGAGCGGCAGCCAGGGCAACATTTCACGCGGCAGCGCACGCAGGTTCAGCCCCAGGTCGAGGTAGACGATGCCGTTGGTGAAGAGGTCGTGCGTCAGCAGTTTGACACCCTGCAGCTCTTCCTGCGCCAGCGGGATGACGCGGCTCTCACGTTCGAGGTCCTCAAGCCGCAGCAGCGGGATGCTGGCCTGGGCCTCCGGCGTGTCGGGCGTTTCCTGGGCCAGGCGCAGAGCCTCCGCCTCCGCTTTCAGTTCCTCCAGCTGAGCTTCGCTCATGGCATTGCGGGCGGCATTCAGGCGCGCGCGCTCGGCAGCGCTGCGGATTTCGTCGGCCGTGGGGTCGGGCTCCAGCAACACCGTGGCGCGGTGCTGGTTCTCAAGCAGCCAGTGGCGGATCAGCGCTTCAAACCAGGGCTCGCCGCGCGCGAGGCGCGTCTTGATGGTCGCCAGCGGCGCTGCGAAGGCCAGCGGCGCGAGGGGGTCCTGGTCATAGAGCCAGGTGGTCAGCGAGCGCAGCATCAGCGCCAGGCCGCGCGGGAAGCCGCCGGTGTTGTTCTCGCGCAGGCGGAACTCGACGGTGTTGATGGCCGCCTCGATCATCTCCGCCTCGATGCCCTGCGCCGCCAGCGTCTCCAGAGTCTCCAGGATGAGGCGCTCGACCGCGTCGGCGTCGGCCACGTCGATGCCCTTCATGCCGGCGGAGAAGGTCAACTGGCGCTGATGATGTGATATCCCGCCGCCGGTGACGTCCTCGCCCAGGCCGGAATCGATGAGCGCCTTGCGCAGCGGTGAGGCGGGCGTGCCCAGCAGGATGTGATCGAGGATGCCGAGGCCCAGCGCCAGTTCCGCGTCGCTGTTCTCGTCCAGCAGCCAGTTGAGCGTCATCAGGCCCTTCTGCTGCGCTTCGTCGCTCGCGACGTCGTAGCCGACGCGGACGCTGCGCGGCGCCGACCAGCGCGCCTGCAGCGGGATGGGCGGCGAGCCTGGCTGCGGCCCGAAGTCGCGGATGAAGTCGTCGATCAGGCGCAGGCGCTCCTCCGGCGCGTCAGCGCCGTAAAACCAGATGCGCGCGTTGGCGGGGTGATAGCAGGTCTCGTGGAAGCTGCGGAACTGTTCCCAGGTGATATCCGGGATGTATTGCGGGTCGCCGCCGGAGTCGCGGCCGTAGACGGTGTCGGGAAAGAGCGCCTGTTCCGATTCGCGGTCGAGCAGGCTGTCCGGCGAGGACCAGGCGCCCTTCATCTCGTTGAAGACCACGCCCTGAAAGTGGAGCTGGCCGTCCGCGTCCGGCTCGAAGCGCCAGCCTTCCTGCGCCAGCACGCGCGGCGTGATGCGCGGGTAGAAGACCGCGTCCAGGTAGACATCGACCAGGTTGTAAAAATCCTGCAAATTCTGGCTGGCGACAGGATAGGTGGTCTTGTCTGGATAGGTCATGGCGTTGAGGAAGGTGTTGAGCGAGCCGCGCGCCAGCTGGATGAAGGGGTCCTTGACCGGGTACTTGCGCGAGCCGCAGAGCACGGAATGTTCGAGGATGTGCGGCAGGCCAGTGGAGTCTGGCGGCGGCGTGGTGAAGGTGATGCCGAAGACCTTGTTGCTGTCCTCGTTTTCCAGCGAGATGAGCTGCGCGCCGGTGCGTTGGTGACGGTAGATGCGCGCGTGGCTGTTGATTTCGGGGATGTCCTGCGCGCGGACGCGCTCGAAGCCGTGTAGGAGGGTCATCGCAACTCCATGCTGTCGGGTCGGGCCGCGATTGTAGCAGTTGCGCCGCTGCGCGGGCAGGCTGGACGCTTGTCAGGCAGGGCAGCGGCATGCTATGCTGAAGCACCCTGAAGCATTTGAGTAAACAGGGAAGCGAGGAGAATCATGGCATATCAACAAACTCCGGCCATTCAGGAAGTGGGTGGCCTGCCCGGCGTACCGCGCATTGCAATGCAGCCGCTGCTGCGCCAGGTATACATGTGGATGACGCTGGCCATGCTGGTCACGACCGCCAGCGCAGTGGTCATCAGCACGGTCGCCCTGGACGTGCTGCTCGGCAACCCGGCGCTGGTGCTGGGCGCGATCATCCTCCAGTTCGCTCTGGTTATGGGCCTGTCCTGGGGCATGCAGCGCATGTCGGTGGGGCTGGCACAACTGCTCTTCTTCGTCTACGCGGCCAGCGTGGGCGTGACCATTTCGCTGATCGTGCTGGTCTACGAAGGTTCGACCGTGGTCTCGGCCTTCGCCACGACGGCCGTACTCTTCCTGGTGATGACGATGCTGGGCCTCACCACCCGCGTCGACCTGACGCGCTACCGCAGCTACTTCTTCATGGGTCTGATCGGGCTGTTGATCGCCATGGTCATCAACATGTTCATCGGCAGCTCGGGGCTGGAGTTGCTGATCAGCTTCGCGGGCGTGGTGATCTTCACGGCGCTCACCGCCTACGATACGCAGCGGATTCAGCGCCTGGCCGCAGACCCGCGCCTGGCGGGCGAGGGCACGGCCACGATGACGCGCCTGGCCATCATGGGCGCGCTGGGCCTCTACCTCAACTTCCTGAACCTCTTCCTCTTCCTGCTGCGCCTCTTCGCCGGCGGACGGCGCTAGCGCAGGGACAAACCTGCAACGCCCGTCGGCAACGGCGGGCGTTGTTGACGTCGCGCCGAACCGTCGCGAAACCATCCCCGGTCGCTGGCCGGGCGCGGCGCGTTACGGTTATACAGGAAGGAACAGACCGCAGGAGCACATCATGGCAGCCGCAACACCCCGTCCAGCAGTCACCGACAGCCCGATTGTCGCGAAGTACTCTGACAGCAGCATGGATGATTTTGTCGCTCTGGTCGAGCGCAACCCCGAAACCCACTTCAAATTCAACGCCGCAGGGGATGTAGTCATCATGACAGCCATGTACGTGCACGGCTGGGTCCAAAGCGTGATTGCGACGCACCTGAACAACTGGCTGTGGACGGGGGCCTTGCCCGGTTTCGGCGCGCCCACGGACAGCGCCTTTGACCTGGGTGACTGGCGCTGTCGCCCGGATGTGGCGCTCAGCCCAGTGCGTGGAAAGGTCATCCCGCGCGAGGCGCCGTTGCTGGCGGTGGAGATTCGCAGTGACAGCAACACCTGGCGCGAGTTGCGCGCGAAGGCCGCGCGTTATCTGGTGCACGGTACGCAGATGGTCTGGCTGGCGGATACAGACGCGTATTGGCTGGAACTGCAGCGCGCGGATGCCCCGCCGCAGACCCTGCGCGGCGGCGACCTCATCGACGGCGCTGAAGTGTTGCCGGGCTTCCGCCTTCCCGTTAGCGACCTTTTTCCCGACCCGTCGACCTGAGTGTCACTGCCAGCGCACGCGATCAGGCGATACGCAGGGACTCACTGACAGCGCCTGTCGGCAAGGACGGGCGTTTTTGACGTCGTGCTGTGCCGGCGGGTGATCCTCTCCCGCTTCTGGCCGGGCGCGACGCGTTAAGGCTACAATTTGAGGAACAGACCGCAGGAGCACATCATGGCAGCCGCAACACCCCGTCCAGCAGTCACCGACTGCCCGGTCGTCGCGAAATTCTCTGACATCAGCATGGATGATTTTGTCGCTCTGGTCGAGCGCAACCCCGACACCTACTTCAAATTCAACGCCGCAGGGGATGTTGTCGAAATGACGTCAACGCCTGATCACGGAATCACGCAGACGATGACGGGCACTCGCCTGACGCTGTGGCTGTGGACCGGCGCACTGCCAGGGTATCTTGCCGGCAGTGAACTCACTATTGACCTGGGCGACTGGCGTTGCCAGCCGGATGTTTCTGTCCACCGCGCGCGCGGGCGTGTCATCCCGCGCGAGGCGCCGTTGCTGGCGGTGGAGATCCGCAGTGACAGCAACACCTGGCGCGAGTTGCGCGCGAAAGCCGCGCGCTACCTGGCGCACGGTACACAGATGGTCTGGCTGGTCGACACGGAAGCGCGTTCTTTGGAACTGCATCGCGCGGATGCCCCGCCGCAGACCCTGCGCGGCGACGACCTCATCGACGGCGCTGAAGTGCTGCCAGGCTTCCGCCTGCCCGTGAGCGACCTCTTCCCGGATCCGGCGCCCTGAGGCTCACGAGTAAATTTCGGCGCGCGCAATGAGCATTTCCATCCGGCAGCATCGGAATCTGCAACCAGTTTCCAGGTAGTAAGCAGGCGTGCCGGGCGCCAGGCAGCGGCATGGACAGCGGCGTCTACCCGTAATCGCGCAGCGTCAACTCGAAGCCGCCCTGCGTCACCGCATTGCGAAAGACGCTCTCCTCCAGCGCCAGCCCGAAGCCAGGCGACTCGGGGATGACCACCTGTCCCTGATCCACGCGGTAGGCGGAGGCATCCAGCCCCGGCGTCGTCACCTCGTCCCACTCGACAAAGGTGTAGCGCTCGATGGCAGCGGCCAGGTGGCCCGAGACATAGTTACCCAGGTGGCGGCCATAATGATGCGGCGCGCTGCGCGCTCCCCAGGCATCGAGTTGCGCGCCGGTGCGCAGCCAGTTGCTGAAGCCGTGGCTGAAGATGTCGTACTGGATCACGTCCACAATGCCCTGGCGCGCCCAGTCCATGAGTGCCGGCGGTGCCCACACCTCGCCATCGGCGATCAGCACCGCCAGGCGCTCCTGCTCCATCCAGGCGCGCAGGTGCTCATACAGGACCGGATCTTCCTGAAAGGCCTCCTCCAGCCAGAAGAGCTGGCAGTCCGCAGTCTCTGCCAGCACGCGTTTGGCTAGGTTGAGGTTGTAGCCGTTGTTAGCGTCAATCATGAGGCGCGCATCGGGTCCGACGGCCTCGCGCACCGCCCGGATCACGGCGATATCGCGTCTGGTGCCCTGCTCCAGCGGCATGTGAAGCGCGCCGCGCCCGACCTTGATCTTGAAGGCGCGGTGGTTGCGCGCATGGCCATAGTGCGCTTCTTCGGCGATCAGGGCGGCGGCCGCTGCATCGTCATCCAGGTGCAGGTCGTCGATCAAGAGCGTTGTATCGTAGCAGGGTACGCGCAGGGGACCTGTTACGGGTCTGCCCGCGCGCCCCGCCACGAGCTGGTAAACAGGCATTCCTGTCATTTGCCCGAGCAGGTCCCACAGCGGGAACTCCAGAGCATGCGCCTCGTCGGCGACGCCCTGCTCCGCCGTGATCAGCGCATGCAGATCTGCGCCCAGGAACGCGCCAGCCTGCCCCGCATCAAGGCGGGCGGGACCAAAGCCGCTGGCGCCGTCCTCCGTGCTCAGGCGGAGTAAGGGCACAGGGACCTCCCGCCCGTGCGCTCCAAGGCGCGCATTGCCGCCGGCTTCGCGCGGCCGTCGCCCCACCAGGGTCGCCGCCTCGATTCTGGTGATACGTGAACCCACCATGGCGCTCGCTCCTTTACATCGCCCCAAAGGCGATGCTGTTGGGGATCACGTCGGTCGCTTCGCCGCGGCGGCTGGCATCGGCGGGATAGACAAAACTCCGAATCTTGTGACCCTGTTCCAGCAGGCGCATGACCAGATTGGCTCCCGTACGCTCCGTGGCGCCGGTGACCAGAATCTTCATCGCCCTTCTCCTGCGTGTGCAACAGTCGTCCAGACACTGTAGCGGCCAATCCATGTCCGGATATCAATCCAGAGTCTGTGAAACGAAGGTACGGAATACCTGTCCGGAATCTAATCAGGATATATTTAGGGGAAGAAAAGGTATTTCTTTGCTAGTTCGTGCTTTTAGGCTCAGGTGGTGTCAAGTACAAAAAATGCCCTTTCTCTTCTCAACATTTCAAAGGGATCCAAACACATGATGTCCAATCCCTGACAGACTTCAGGGATTTTTATTTCTGATTTTGAATCATTTGAAACTTCATGAGTCACTACAATGTATTGTCCAGCATGAGCCTGAGCTACAAGGTAGTAATCTGCCACACTATAAAATTCACTCAAGGCGGCTTCTTCGTATCTCATAGCGTCTCTTTGCCTTGTAGCCCAGTTGTTCACCACGCTGAACGATGAAGTTGTGGCTACATCAGGTGATAAGAAAAAGCCATCATTCCTTTCTCGTGACCATTCTGACAATTCATCAGTTTGTTCCAAAAGTTCAGCTCGGACACGTTCTATACTAAAGACCTTTCTTGCCTCGTTTTCCCTGACTAGCCAATCCCAAAAGGCCGGGCAAAAAGAAAAACCATAGTGTCGCTTCCTAGCACTGATGAACACATTGGCGTCCAAAAGATAGGCCATTTAGAGTTGTACACCTAGACTTTGTGCGATTTTCTCTAGCGATGACACCTTTTTGATGTCAAGCAAACGCATCGCCTCGGTGAATGTTGTCCTGTCCTCCAAGGTACTAATTGCGAGAGCTCGTGCAAATCGTTTGCTGGCTCTAGCATTAACACTTAGGTAGTAATTCCCCCCACTTCCTTTGTTGAATTGTTTAAGTCGTTCAACTTCTGCCCACCAAGCAGACCAGAATTCATCCCTGTCAATCCATTTAATGTCGTATATTCGCCGAAGGACAACAAGTGTACTAACCTTGAAATGACGGGCCAAGCGACTGATTTCTGTGTCCAATTCTGTGTCGGTGTTGAGTTCCTTTCGAATCAGGTTGGACGGTACGAGCATTTCAGCTGCAACCTTGTTGCACCAGAGTTCTATGCCCTTGTTCGGAATGTTTGCTATCTGCGAATTCGAGACTCCTGATCGGCCTAGCCAAATATGGGCGGTTTCATGGGCCAATGTAAACATCTGGGTTGATTTACTGGTGGCCCCGTTGATAAAAATGAGTGGTGCCAATGGGTCCGACAGCGCAAATCCTAAGAATTCTTCGGAATCCAGTTTGCGACTGGTGTTGTTTCCGACAACCCCACTCACCATTACCAGCACACCTACTTCGTCCACTTGTTCTATGAATTGCCTTAAAGCTCCTGTCCATGTCGCCTCTTGCCGCCGTTGGTCAATGTCGAAACCGAGTACGTCACGAATGCTTGCGGCGGCAGATTCGATTTCATTGTCCATAGTCAGGCTGCCCACAAAATCCAGAGGCTCTTCCCCGGCAATCCAAGCTTCATTGCTGTACCAGTCCTGACGCCTTTGGCAAAGATAGAGGGTGTCCAACAAATCTGGTGAAGGCTGAGTGACCTCCACATCTCTAATTGTTCGAAAGTCGCTTACCGGGAGTACCTCGACAGGTGGAGTCTGAAGAAAGAGATAGCCGATTGGTGTGCGCGTAGCTCTAGCAAAGGCTTCCAACTGTTTAAGTGTTGGTTGCACCTTGCCTTGTTTCCAAGCTTCCAGCTTTGGAAATTTCTTTTCCAGATTTTCAGCAGTTGGTCCCAACCTGCTTCGACTGGATCTGTTGCAGGCCCATTGTAGTAACTCAGGTTTCACCTCGACCCTGTGTATACTGCGTCCAGCCGCAGGCCGACTTTGCGGTTTCTCTGCGTCTGGTTCCAGTGCAATCGGCATCCCATGCTCCCGGGAGATCGTGTGTCTGCTCGCATATGTTAGCGTCAGGAACGAGTCAGTTGCAATCTCCAAGCACCGGACGTCGCCCTGATGTATGCTTTCGCCGTTCATGTTGACACAGGGTAATAGGAGCATTCGATGGCCATTCCCCGCAGTGAATACCCGCGGCCGCAGTTCGTGCGCAGCGACTGGCTCTGCCTGAATGGCGAATGGCAATTCGAGCTTGACCAAGGGGACAGCGGCCTTGAGCGCGGCCTGTTGCAGCGCGAGCTGAGCGAGCGCATTCTCGTGCCCTTCTGCCCGGAATCGGAGCTCTCGGGCATCGGCAACCACGACTTCCTGGAAGCCGTCTGGTACCGGCGCGAAGTGACCATCCCGGCGAATTGGGCCGGACGCCGCGCCCTGCTGCATTTCCAGGCGGTGGATCATGACGCGACGGTGTGGGTGAACGGCGTTGAGGTAGGACGTCACCGCGGCGGCTTCGCGCCCTTCAGCTGCGACCTGGGCGACGTGGCCGCGCCTGGCGACACGGTGACCCTGGTCCTGCGCGCGCGCGACACGCATCACGGCGCCCAGCCACGTGGCAAGCAGGCGACGACCTTTGGCCCCCATGGCGCCATCTACGTGCGAACCACCGGCATCTGGCAAAGTGTGTGGCTGGAGCCAGTGCCGGACATTGCGCTGCGCCGTCCGCGCCTGACGCCCGACCTCGCCAACAGCCTCATCCGCCTGGAGCAGCCGATCAGCAACAACCGACCCGGCCTGCGTCTGCGGGCGACCCTGCGCGACGACGCGGGCGTGGTCAGCAGGGCGGAGTGCGCCGCCGACGTCGACCTGGCGCCGCGCCTCGACCTGCCGGTCCCGGCTGACCGGCGCCGTCTCTGGGCGCCCGGCGATCCACAGCTCTACGACGTCGACATCCAGCTGCTGGCCGCAGACGGGAGCGTCATCGACGAGGCGCGCAGCTACGCCGGCCTGCGCAGCGTGGCCATCGTAGGCAAGGCCATCCTCATCAACGGCGAGTCGATTTTCCAGCGCCTGGTGCTGGACCAGGGTTACTATCCCGACGGCATCATGACCGCGCCCGACGATGACGCGTTGCGGGCCGACATCGAACTCAGCATGGCGGCCGGCTTCAACGGCGCGCGCCTGCACCAGAAGGTTTTCGAGGAGCGCTTCCTCTACCACGCCGACCGCCTCGGCTACCTCGTCTGGGGCGAGTTCGGCGACTGGGGCTGCCGTCAGATGGGGCCGCTGGACGGCGAACACCAGCTGCCGGGGCCCGACTACATCACGCAGTGGCTGGAGGTGCTGGAGCGCGACTACTCGCACCCCGCCATCGTGGGCTGGTGCCCGCTGAACGAGACCTGGCAATCGCTCACCGACCGCATCACGCTGCTCGACGACGTGACGCAGGGCATGTACCTGGCGACGAAGGCCATGGACACGACGCGTCCGGTGCTGGACAGCTCCGGCTATGCACATCGCGTGCGCGGCGCCGACGTCTACGACAGCCACGACTACAGCCAGGACCCCGACGAGCTGGCGCGGCGTCACGCCGGTCTGGCGCAGGGGAAACCCTACGAGAACAGCTTTGAGGGGCGCGGCATCCCGGAGCGCTACCGCGGCAGCCCGCGCTGGTCGATTTCCTACGCCGGCCAGCCCTACTTCGTCAGCGAATTCGGCGGCATCTGGTGGAACCCGGCGGTCGGCGAGGACGAGGACTCCTGGGGCTATGGCGAACGCCCGCGCACGATCGAAGAGTTTTACGAGCGCTTCGAGCGGCTTTGCGCGGTGCTGCTGGATGACGTCAATATGTTTGGCTACTGCTACACGCAACTGACGGACATCTATCAGGAGCAGAACGGCATCTACGGCTTCGACCGCACGCTCAAGTTCGACATGGCGCGCATCCGCAATGCGCAGCAGCGTCCGGCGGCGATTGAGCAGGGGTAAGGTGCAGTTGCATTATGGTTACTCCAATCCTAAATTTAGGAAACTAGCAAATGGTCGAATCGACTGAGCTTAATCGTGATGAGGCTCGTGAAAAGATACGACAACTGGTAGCGAGGTACGAAGCCCTAACCCCCGCACAACGCCGTGCCTACAACGAAACGCCCATCCGCAACGACTTCATCGATCCACTCTTTGAAGCACTTGGTTGGAACATTCACGACAATGCAATTCTTGCCCGTGAAGACCCCGTCATTCATCGAAAACGAGTCGATTACGCCTTCAAAATCAGAAACGTCACGCGCTTTCTTTTGGAGGCAAAACCTCCTCGCTACTCGCTTGACGATATTGAGAACATTCGCCAGGCAACAGACTATGCGTGGAACCTGGGTGTGGACTGGGTTGTCCTGTGCAACTTTGATGAACTCAGGGTGTTCTATGCCAGCCATTTCGGACGCGCGGAGCGTTATCGACCTGTTCTTGTTTTGAAACACAATAAGTACGAAAGTCAAATTGAAGATCTGTGGCTTCTGAGTAGGCCGGCGACCGAAAGCCGTGAGCTGGCTCGGCAAATGCGTGGGTTGCAGCGCCGTCAGCCTGTGGATGCCAAACTTTTCGAAGACCTTGCCAAATGGCGCCGGGATTTGCTTGACGCTGCCCGCCACTACAACGAAGACTGGACGCAAGAGCATTGTGAAGAGGCCGTACAACGTATTCTGAATCGTCTGATTTTCATACGCTGCGTCGAAGATCGAGGGATTGAGAATACGCATCTGGTTTCGCTTGCACACGAACTAAGAGACAACCCTCGTTCTAACGCTGCACTGCCGCAGCGTTTGGTCGATCTCTTCCGGAAACTGGATGCAGTTTACAACGCGAGGCTGTTTGCGCGGCACTTCTCGGAAGACTACGCTGGCGAGGCCCAGCCACTTGTGGACATGGTGAAGGGTCTGGACCACCGGGGAGATGGAACGACCTACGATTTCTCGGCAATAGGTGTGGACGTACTTGGCACGATCTATGAGCAATACCTGACCAAGGCTCAGGCGGAACGGGAACGACGCAAGCAGCAGGGAATTTACTACACGCCACGCTTTGTTGTCAGTTATATCGTGCGTAACACTCTTGGAAGAGCTTTAGAAGAGGCGAAGGAAAGGAGTGGCATTGGGGCTGCGCGCAAATTACGCGTGCTGGACCTGGCCTGTGGTTCTGGCAGTTTCCTGATCGCCGCTTTCGACATTCTTGATGAATGGCTGGCAGAAAACGATGAAAGCCTGAGCGAGACTGACAAACGTTGCCAACACATCTTGAAAGAAAACTTATTTGGTGTTGACTTGGATTCGCAGGCCGTTGAGGTGACCCGCCTGAACCTTTGGCTAAGGGCAGTACACGAAGATGAACGTTTGCCGGACATCCCCAACATTCGAGAAGGGAACAGTCTGATCGATGAGGATTTCGATTGGCAGCAAGAGTTCCCGCAGGTCTTGGCGGCCGGCGGCTTTGATGTAGTCATTGGAAACCCGCCATATGTGCGCCAAGAAAAGATAGTCAAATTTAAAGACTATGCAGAAGCGAACTATCTTTCATTTGCGCGTCGGGCAGATTTGTACGTTTATTTTTATGAACGAGCGCTGAGTCTGTTGCGCACTGGCGGCTTTCTGGGATTCATCTCCTCAAACAAATTCTTTCGGGCAAAGTATGGATTGCGTTTACGCAATCTGCTCGCGAATCGTTCGGAAATGCAGGACATCGTTGATCTCGCGGGCTCCAAGATATTTAAGGATGTTGCAGTTGACTCGGCCATAGTTGTTGCACAAAAGTGTGCTACACAACCAGGCACATATGAGTTTTACTTCTCTGAGATCACAGATGTGGGTTCTTCAGATTACGAAAACCATGAAGCAGATTTCGACATCGCCGTCAGCGATGGATTTGCTGAACAAAACTCAAGAACTCTGACATCTAGTATGTGGTCATTTTCATCCTCTGAAGAAGTGACGATTTTTGAGCAGATGCGTTCAACGGGTGTTGAGTTGAAAGATTATCTTGACACTTCGACTTCAATGGTTCGTGGAATCGTTACTGGCAAGAATGAAGCATTCATAATTAGCAAGGGCCTCCGCAACGCCATCATAAGAGCGAATCCGAATAGCGCGACATTGCTTCTCCCATTACTCGCAGGAAAAGACCTGCGCAGGTATCACGTTGTGTTTGATGACCACTTCCTGATTGGAATCTACACGGGCTGGACCCAGCAACAATGTGGCAGTAAAGATCCAGAAGAGTGGATGCGAGCGAATCATCCTCAGATCATGGAGCATCTCTCCAAATTCATACCGGCAATCAACGGGCGTAAAAATCAGGGTCAGTACTGGTGGGAATCATACCCGCCAAAATCACGTTTTGATGAATATGAGCGACCCAAGCTGATTTACCCGGAGATTTCCCCAGAAGGAAGGTTTACTTTAGATGAGATGGGTTACTTTCCAAGAGATACAACCCACATCATTGCTGCAAGGGACCTGTATTTGTTGGGCGTTCTGAACTCAAGTCTGGTGCTGCAATATTTCAAGAAGAATGCAGCAGCATTAGGTAGTACAAAGCAGAATGCAGGTCTTCGTTGGAAGAAGCCATACGTCGAGCGCATCCCCGTCGTCCGCGCTGAACCATCTGACCCACGCCGGAAAACCATCGAACATTGTGTCCGTGAGGCACTTGAGCTCGCGCCACGTCACGCCGGGGCCATGAACGGCAGCCGCGAGCATGAGGAACTGGGCCGTCGCCTGGCCGCGCTGGACGCGGCAATCGACGCGGCCGTCTGCTCGCTCCACGGCCTTACGGACGCACAGAAGGTGCGTATCCTGGGCTCCGCCTGACACTCACCCTCCACCTTGTTCCTGACCCGCCTGCGCAGTAGAATCCGGGGCCCGTCCGCAGCAACTCCACCCGCGTGAGGTGACCCCGTGAATTACCCCCTGCAGACCCAGGAAAGCATGAGCAAGAACGTCATGCGCTTCGACGACATGAAGCAGCATGGCATGACCCTGATGTTTATCGACTGCATCTTGCCGGAGCACTGGCGCATGAATTTCGCCGTCATCGGCGACACCGCCAGCGAGAACCCGGACTTTCAGCAGCAGCGCATGATCACCACGCCGCACCGTTTCCAGCTGGGCATGGTCTGGGCGCCGCCCGGCTGCGGCCCGGCCTGGCACACGCACGACTACATCGAGAGCTTCTTCATCCTGAGCGGCAAATGGCGTTTCTACTGGGGCAACAGCGATAACCCCGCCGAGGCGGAGGGTCACTTCGACCTCAACGAGTGGGACCTGATTTCGCTGCCGGCCGGCATGTACCGCAGCTTCGAGAACTGTGGTGACGAAATCGGCTGGTTCTTCGCCGTGCTGGAGACGCACGAGGTCTACCAGGGCAAGGATCCCTACTGGTCGCCGCAGGTCGAGCAGCAGGCCGCGGCCCACGGCTTCCACGCCGATGAACTTGGCAAAATGGTGTACCCGCCCGGCTACGAAAATCTGAAGCAGCAGCAGCAGGAGCGGATGCTTTCAATCTTCAGGGAGATGACCGGCGGCAGCCTTGAGCACTGGCGGCCGGACGCGCAAGGGAACGGTGGCGCATGAAGCCTGGCAGCGAGCGCATTCTCACCACCCACATCGGCAGTCTGCCGCGCCCGCAGTACGTCGTCGACCAGCTCTTCGCCCAGGACAGCGGCGCCGATTATGACGAGGATGCTTTCGACGCGACCATGACGCGCGCCGTGCGTGATGTCGTGGCGCAGCAGGTGGCAGCCGGCGTGGATATCGTCAGCGACGGCGAGATGAGCAAGATCAGCTATGCGACCTACATGCGCCATCGCCTGACCGGCTTCGAGCTTGCGGAAACGCCGCCGCCGCGCGCCACCCCGCGCGACCTCGACGACTTCCCGGCCTTCAAACAGCGTCTGGCGCAGCAGGGCGGCACGCCGCAGTATCACCGGCCGGTGGTGCGCGGCCCCATCGCCGTGCGTGACCTGGCGCCGCTGGAGAAGGACATCGCCAATCTGCAGGCCGCCGCGGCGGCCGCTGGCGCGACCGGGGTCTTTATGAATGCCGCCTCGCCTGGCGTCATTGCCGTCTTCCAGCCCAACGAGTACTATCGCAGCGAAGAGGACTATCTCGACGCGCTGGCGGCGGTGATGAAGGTGGAATACGAACGTATCACGGAGGCGGGCCTGCTGCTGCAGGTCGATTGCCCGGACCTGGCGCTGGGACGCCATGTCCGGTTCCGCGACGTGGATACGGAGACCTTTCTCCGCGCCGCCCATCGCCAGGTCGAGGTGCTGAACGTCGCCCTTGAGAACGTGCCGGCGGAGCGCGTGCGCATGCATCTCTGCTGGGGCAACTACGAGGGGCCACACACGCACGACATCGACCTGGGCGAGATCATCGACATCGTGCTGCGCGCGAAGCCGCAGGCCATCCAGTTCGAGGGCGCCAACCCGCGCCACGCGCATGAGTGGCAGGTCTGGGCCGGGGCGGAGTTGGGCGACGAGTGCATTCTCATCCCCGGCGTGCTCGATACCACTACCAACTTCGTCGAACATCCGCAGCTGGTCGCCGAACGCATCGAACGTTACGCGGCCATCGTGGGTCGCGAGCGCGTGCTGGCCGGCACAGACTGTGGCTTCGGCACCTTCGCCGGCTTCGGCGCCGTGCACCCGGACATCGCCTACGCCAAGCTGCGCTCGTTGACCGAGGGCGCGCGCATCGCCAGCGCGCGCCTGTGGGCCTGAAGTGAACGATTCCCGCCCACCGGTCCTCTGGACCTGGCGCCTGCTGCTGGTTCGGTTGCGTCGCATTGCGCGGCCAGTTCTGGTGGCGTTGGCCCTGTGGCTGACCTGGTCGCTGGCTGCGCTGGCATTGCGCGACGAGGAAGAGGGCCCCTTCATCGCGCTGTTGCTGCTGGGCCTGTGCGTCGTGATCAGCGTAGCGCTGGCCGGCCTGGCCTGGTACTTCGTTACGCGCCGGCTGCGCGCGCGGGATGCCGCGGAACTGGCGCAACTGATCTGGCTGAACCAGGCCATGCAACCCCGGCGATCGCTGCCGCCACTGGGCACATGGGCAGCGCACCCTGATCTGCTCGTCACGCTCTGGAATATCATTCGCGACAAGCGGCCGGCGCGCGTGCTGGAAATTGGCAGCGGCCTTTCGACATTGGTGATGGCCAGTGCGCTGGAGCAAAATCAGGAGGGTGGGGAGCTGGTTGCGCTGGAAAACCATCCGGATTTTGCCAGGCAAAACCGACTTCAACTGGCAGAGCATGGACTGGAGGGCCGCGCGCGCGTGCTGGACGCGCCGTTGCAGAGGCAGCAGGTCGCCGGTCGGCACGGTCTCTGGTACACCCTGCCGTCCCTGGACGGGCTGAGCGACGTGGACCTGCTCCTTGTGGACGGACCGGGGATGCGTGACCGCAGCATGGCGCTTTTCTTGCTGCACGGGCTGCTTGCCGCGACGGCCGACATCGTGGTTGACGACACCGACCGGCCGGAAACCCGCCACATGCTGGAACTCTGGCAGGAGGCCTTCCCCGGACAGCTTGGCCAGACAGCGGCGGGGGCGAAATGGGCCCTGTTGCGCTGGCGGCGTTCTCCGGGGCATGGCGCTGCTGCGCGAGCAGACGCGCCGTCAACGCGCGCCTGAAAGGGGAAACGTTATGGCTCTGCGCTATCTCAAACGTGGCCGCGCGCAACAGGAGCGCGCTGCGGCCAGCGCGCAGGTCGAGGCCACGGTGCGCGAGTTGCTGGCCGACCTTGAAGCGCGCGGTGACGAGGCCGTGCGCGAGCTTTCGCAGCGCTTCGACAACTGGTCACCGGCGGACTTCCGCCTCTCCTCCGAACAGATCGAGGCCGCAATCGGGGCGCTGCCGCAACAGGTCTGCGACGACATTCGCTTCGCGCAGGCGCAGGTGCGCAACTTCGCCCAGGCGCAGCGCGCTTCCCTGCGCGATATCGAGGTCGAGACGCTGCCGGGCGTGATCCTCGGCCAGCGCAACATCCCGGTGGCGCGCGTGGGCTGCTACGTGCCCGGCGGACGTTACCCGATGGTCGCCTCGGCGCACATGAGCGTGGTGACGGCGAAGGCGGCCGGCGTGCCCCACGTGGTCGCCTGCACGCCGCCCATCCACGGCGAGCTGCCGGCGGCGACCATCGCCGCCATCCACTTCGGCGGCGCGGACGAGATCTACCTGCTCGGCGGGGTGCAGGCCCTGGCGGCCATGGCCCTCGGCGCGCTCGGCATCGAGCCGGTCGACATGCTGGTCGGCCCGGGCAACGCCTTCGTGGCCGAGGCCAAGCGTCAACTCTTCGGTCGCGTGGGCATTGACCTGCTGGCCGGCCCCACCGAGGTGCTGCTCATAGCCGACGACAGCAGCGACGCACAGCTCTGCGCCACCGATCTGCTGGGCCAGGCCGAGCACGGCCCCACCTCGCCGGCCGTCCTGCTCACCACCAGTCTCGCGCTGGCAGAAGCGGTCGAGGTCGAGATCGGGCGCCAGCTGGAGACCCTGGCCACGGCCGACCTGGCCGGCGTCGCCTGGCGCGACTATGGCGAGATCATCCTGGCCGACAGCGACGAAGACATGTTGCGGGCCGCCGACGAGATCGCCAGCGAGCACGTCGAGGTGCTCACGCGCGACCCCGACTGGTTCCTTGAGCGCCTGAGCAACTACGGCGCGCTCTTCCTCGGGCCACGTACCAACGTGGCCTTCGGCGACAAGGTCAGCGGCACCAACCACACGCTGCCGACCAAAGGCGCGGCGCGTTACACTGGCGGCCTGTGGGTCGGCAAGTTCCTCAAGACCGTCACCTACCAGCGCGTCACCAGCGACGCGGCCAGCGCCCGTTTGGGCGAAGTGGGCGCGCGCCTCTGCGCCGTCGAGGGATTCAGCGGCCACCAGGCCCAGTGTGAGCTGCGCGCCGAACGCTACGGCGCGGGCGCCTCCGCGAAGGCCTGATGGCTTCGCAGCCGCTGACCGGCCAGGTCGCGCTGGTCACCGGCGGCGGCGGCGGCATCGGCAGCGCCATTTGCCGCGGCCTGGCGGCGGCGGGCGCGACGCTGGTTATTACGTACAAGCGGGACCAGACGCGCGCGGAGTCACTGGCTGCGGAGCTGCCGGGTGAGGGTCACCTTGTTGCGCGCGCGTCGGTGGAGGACAGCGCGGCCCTGGCGCGCCTGGCGCAGCGCATTGCGGACGGGCCCGGTCGCCTGGACCTGCTGGTCAACAACGCCGGCATCACGCGCTCCGTGCCGCACAGCGAGCTGGACGCGCTGGATGACGCGCTCATCGACGACATCTTCCGCGTCAACGTGCGCGGCGCCATCGCCACAGTGCGCGCCATGCGGCCGCTGCTGGCGGCTGACGGCGGCGGCCTGGTGGTCAACATCAGCTCGGTGGCGGGGCGCACGGCGCTGGGCAGCAACATCGCCTACTGCGCCAGCAAGGCCGCGCTGGATAACGTCACCAAGAGTCTGGCGCGGGCGCTGGCGCCACAGATTCGCGTGGTCAGCGTGTCGCCCGGCTGGGTGGAGGGCGAGTATGCGCAGCGCATGCCGCCCGCGCTGATTCAGGAGCAGCGCGACAAAACGCCGCTGGCGCGCATCGCCAGCGCGGAGGACGTGGCCGACGCCGTGCTGGCGCTGGCGACGCAGCTGCGCTTCACGACCGGCGCCGTGATTCCCGTGGATGGCGGTCGGCCGCTGAACTGACCTGGTTCCGGGTCTGGCCCTTTCTTGCAGGTTCTCAATTGCTTATTCTGATTTCAGGGCAGGAATGAACGCCGTCAGGAGGTTACATGTCCATGGGACCCACCGAACTGGTTATCATCCTTGTCATCTGCGGCATTCCCCTCCTGCTTCTGGCAAGCGCCTTCAGGTTGCTGCGAACGCGCGGACGCAAGGACGACGCAGGAGGGCATAAGTGCCCTTACTGTGCCGAAGAAATCCAGCCTGAAGCCATCCTCTGCAAGCACTGTGGCAGCGATCTGAGCGAAAAACCGAAGAACTGAAGCGAGCGCTGGCGACTCGCTGGAGCATCACAAGGAATCGGGCGAACTCTGGCCCGCCAGCACCCAGGCCGCGCAGCGCTCGGCCAGCATGGCGAAGCCGCGCCAGCCGCTGCTGTGAGGCTGTGCTACACTGGTGGCGGGAGAGGGAGCGCCTGCGATGACCGGGACAATCGACCACCAGACCTTCCAGCGTCTGACGCTGCTCTACCTGCTTGATCAGCTTCCGGAAGGAGTCTGCAGCAGTCTTTGGCTGCAACAACTGCTTTACTTCGCCACACGGGATGTCGCCCCCAAACCGTTCACCTTCCATTTCACTCGTCAGGGCCCCAATAGCCGTGATGCTTCCGTCCAGTTACTGCAGATGTTTGAAGATGAACTTGTGCAGCGCAAGAGTTCAGACAATGGCGCAAGCGGGACAGGACGCTGGCTGGTGCACGACAGCGCGTTCATACGCGAACTGTGCGCTACCTTTGCGGAAGGTCTGCCCGCCCATGCGGAAGCAATACGTGACAGTGTGGCATGCCATGCCTGCCTGAATCAGCGTGAACTCGACGAAATCCTGCGCTGTGACCCGCATCTGCAGGGCATGCGTCGCGGACGTGTTCTGTTGCGTGGGCACAACGGGAGTTTTGTGTCCGTCACGCTTGATGATGAACAGGCGGAAGACCTGGAAATTATGACCAGACCGGAGTTGCTTCGGTCCATGGCGGAGTTGAACCGAGCCGTCGCCGAGACCCGCTTTGATACCAGCAAGGTTCGCAGAATCAACTCCCTTGATGACTATTTCGTATGAGATTCTGCTGCACGGAAACTTCCGGGCGGACGTCAGGAAAACACTGCGACGCTACGCTACGTTACGGAAGAGGCTGGTTGTCGGGCTGGAGAGGCTGGGACAGGGGCCGCTGGGCAAACACGCTCCGATGCGTGGCGTCAAGGACCCGGAAACACAGGGTTTGTACCGGCGAACCTACGTAGGAAGTCATCGTCTGATTTATCTGCTTGACGAACAGAACAAACGAATAATCCCGGTTTTTCTGTCGGACAAGCCTCGCAGCGATGACACCTGTGTGGGTTGGCAGGAAGTTGCCAGGCAAATCACTGACGATTACCGTTCCAGTAATTTCGACAAATTCAGCATCTGGCAGGGCGAACTCTAACCCGCCAGCAGCCACGCCGCGCAGCGCTCGGTCAGCATGGTGAAGCCGTGCCAGCCGCTGCTGTGAGGCTGTGCTACACTGGCGACGGGAGAGGGGGCCAGTGTCATGAGTTCGATAATCGATCGCGACACCTTTCAGCGTCTGACGTTGATGTACCTGATCGCGCAGTTCCCTGAAGGCGTAGACAGCGACCGGCGCCTGCAGAAGCTGCTCTACCTTGCGACGCGCGACGTGGAACTACAACCCTTTACATTCCATCTTACCCGTCACGGGCCCTTCAGCCGCGACGCCGCTGTCCAGTTGCTCCACATGTACGAGGCCGATATCATCCGTCGCTTGACCCCGAATGGTTCGACCCAGGACGCAGCCTGGATGGCCCATGACACGGAGACCTGCCGCGAGTTCTGCGAAGCCTTTGAGGAAGGTCTGCCACAGCACGCGGACGCGATTCAGGCGGGCGTGGTAGCGTATGGCGGCCTGACTCCAGGCAGGCTGGATGAGTTACTGGACTCTGATCCGCGTTTGCAGGGCCTGCGCTGTGGCCGGGTCCTGCTGCGCGAGCACAACAAGCACTTCATCCGCGTCGCGCTGGACGATGACCTGGCGGAAGATCTGGACATGATGCTGAGCCCGATTTTCCTGCAGTCCATGCGCCGCATGGACAGGGCCATGGTAGAAAGAAAGTTCGATACCAGCAAGGTGCGCGTTATTCGCTCACTCGATGAAGCCTCTTAGCATACTTTTGCACACAACCTTTCGCGCCAGGGCCCGCAAGACTTTCCGTCGCTATCGGGCACTCAGGTCGCTGACAACAGTAGTCCTGGACGAATTGCAGAATGGGCCGGGTACCGGTCATATCCGGGTTCGTTACCTGAAAGACCCTCAGGCGCAGGGCAATGTCTGGCGGGCGCGTGTGGGAAGGCATCGCATGGTCTATCGTGTTTACGGTCAACGAGGGAACGTCGTGCCGCTGTTTCTGTCCGACCGCCCGCGGAATGAGGTGACGTATCAGGATTGGGAAACCATCGGCGACAGAATTACGGACGATTACGAAGATGGTTATCTCGACAAATTCAGCATCTGGCAAGGCGAACTCTAGCCCTCCAGCACCCAGGCCGCGCAGCGCTTGGCCAGCATTGCGATCGTCAGATTGGGATTGACGCCAGTCTGCAGCGGGAAGACCGGGGGCATCCGCCACGCGCAGGTTGCGCAGGCCGCGCAGACGCAACTGCGGATCCACCAACGCGCCCTCGTCGTCCGCCGCGCCCATGCGGCAACTGCCGACCGGGTGATCGCTGGTGCCCGAGGCGCGGCGCGCGCAAGCTAGTTTATGCGGAATCGCTCCAGGAATTCAAAATCCGGCGTGACCCCCAGACCCGGGCGATCGGGAACGGTCAACCAGCCGTCTTCATCCAGCGTCATTTTCTCCTGGAAAATCCTGCCGCGGTTGGTATCGACGGTCTCCCGATAGAACTCGACGATGAGGCCGTTGGGGATGGCGCCGACCAGATGCAGATGGACCTCCTGGTCGCCATGTGGCGCGATGTGCAGATCATGGGCGGCCGCCAGGGCGGCGACATTCATGAATTCCGTAATGCCACCGAGAATTTCCGCATCCGCATTGAATATCGCCGCGGCGTCGGCGGCGATCAGGTCACGGAATCCATAGCGTGTGTATTCGTTTTCGCCTGTTGCGATCGGGATCGCGGTGGCCTGCGCCAGTTTGCCGTGCCCGCGGTAGTCGTCCGGCGCGATCGGTTCCTCAAACCAGAAGACGTCATAGGGTTCCATCTTGCGGGCGATGTTGATCGCCTCGCGCACGCTGTAGGCGCAATTGGCATCCACCATCAGCCCGATCCCGTCGCCGATCGTCTCGCGAACGACGCGAACGCGCTCGACGTCTTCATTGATTGAGACGCCGCCGATTTTCATTTTGACGGCTTTGGCGCCGAGCGCCAGGTTCTCCTCCATTTCCGCGGCCAGGCCGGCAAGTCCCTTGCCTTCTTCGTAATAGCCGCCCGCGATGTAGGCGGGCACGCGATCGCGAAAGCCGCCGAGAAGTTTGTGGACCGATTTACCTGTCGCCTTGCCCATCAAATCCCAGAGAGCGATGTCCAGACCGCTGATGAAACGCGTCGTGATGCCGCGCCGCCCGACCAGTTTGGGTTCCCACAGCGTCTCCCAGATGCGCCGGTAATCGAAGGGGTCCTGGCCGATCACCAGCGGTTTGAAATGCTCCAGCAAGCCCTGCATCACTTTGGCCATGCCGGTCGAATGCGGCTTGTGCGCCCAGCCGATGCCACTGACGCCCGCATCCGTATGGACGCAAATCAGATTCAGACCGCTATGGGTATAGACGTGTTTGCCGTTGCGGATGGACGTGCCCCGCTCCCAACGGTACTGTTTCAACTCAATGTCGATGATCTTCATGTCGCCACCTTCTCAAGGCAAGGATACGCCGTCAACGCATCCTCTGGCGCCGCCGGAAAATGTAGTGTGCCACACGTTTGCCGCGCTGTCGACCGGATGGCGTCGCGCAGGGCGCTCAGGTCAGGTTGCGCAGCAGAAAGTCGCTGGCGCTGATGGCGTCGGCCTGGCGATGCTGGTGGCGCATGCGGCCGAAGACGTCCACGCCCATCTGCAGCAGGAGGTGCGGGATGTCGATCGGCACCCAGTTCTCGCGCAGGGTCGTCACGCCTGTATCATCCGTATCACAGCGATAGAAGTCCATCACGCGCATGTTGACGACCTTGTTCGTAGGCGCGAGGCCCAGCCAGTCGACGCCGCTGTGCGTGGCCAGCAGATGGCCCCAGCCGCCGGTGACCGCGTAGTCGCCGTCGCCGATGCGGATGAAGTGGCCGCTGTAGCCCTTGCCCTGCAGCTTGCCGCGATCCGGGAAGGCGACCAGAAAGGGGATCTGGTGGTACTGCTCGTAGTTGGCCAGGCCGCGCGTGCTGCCGATGCCGGCCGGACCGTACCACATCATCCAGGGGTGCCAGAAGCGGACCTGCTCCATGGCGTCCAGCCCCGCGCGCGTGGGCGCGCCGCCACTGTACAGGCCCATGGCAGTCTGCATGGCCAGCATCAGGTCGAAACTGCGGCGCGAGCTCGCCTCGTCCTGCGCGGTCAGGAGGACGCCGTCGTTGGTCATTGGGTGTTGCCAGATGCCCTCCTGCCCCAGTGAAGGCGCCAGCGGCCAGTAACCGGCCTGACGCATGATATCCAGATAGTCGAGGTAGACGTAACTGCGGACGATCATCCCGTCCACCAGCTCGTGCGCCTCGCAGTAGCGCGCGAGCAGCGCCTGTTGCGTCGCCGGTATGCCGAACCAGTCCGCGGCGAACGTGCCGAGATAGTGTCCGTAACAGGCGACCAGCTCGCGCCCCTGATAGACGCCGCCGGCGAGGATGCCCTCGCGTCGCTCGACGTCGGGCAGCGCGCGGCGCAGCGGCTCCAGAAATTCGCGCTGGATGGCCGCGCGGCCGACGAGGTCGTTGACCGGGTGCGTGCCGTGGAATTCGGCGTCTTCTGCGTAGGCGGCGGCGATGGCTTCGCCTAACCTGTCCGGCGTCGCCGCGCTGATGTCTTGCCAGGCGGCCTGAACGCGACGCTTGTTCGCCAGGTTGCGCGCCTGATCGACGGGGGTGAACTGATTAGTACTCAGCGTGGCTACTCCACATCCTGTTCCTCGAAGAATTCCGGCGGCTTCGAGCCGACGAACTTCAGCACCTTGTCCACGTCGTAGCCGGCCTGCTCAAGCACGCCGAGGACGTCGATGAGCACGTGGTTTTCGGCCAGCTTGCGCACGCCGTCGCGCTCTTCGGCGCGCCAGAAGTCCATGTAACGCATCTTGATCTGTCGCCCGTGCGCGGGGATGCCCAGCCAGTCCTGGGCGAAGGTAGTGGTCTGGTAGCCTGTGCCGGCGGCCCAGTCGCCCTGGGCGATGCGGATCACGTCTTCGGCGACCTTGTCCGGGAAGGCGGCGATGAAGGGCTTGCGATAAACGATGTCGAATTCGTACAGGCCGCGCATGGTGCCGACGCCCGCGGGACCGTACCAGAGCATGTCATCGAACCAGTACTGGCCCATGTTGCCGGTGCGGTTCTCGTTGATGCCCTCGTACATGTCCGCGACCAGTTTCAGGGTGGAGTCTTCTTTGGCGCCCATGGCAATTCTCCTGTTCAACCCTTGACCGCGCCGCCGGCGAGGCCCTTGATGAGATAGCGCTGGAAGAAAATGATGATGAAGACGATCGGCAGCGTGATGGAGACCGAGCTGGCGTTCGAGAGCGGGATGAGGCGCGCGTCCTCGCCGCTGGTGTAGCGCGAAATGCCGACGGGCAGGGTGCTGTTGGTGGCGGTCAGCAGGCGCGCCAGCAGGAACTCGTTGTAGGCCAGCAGCAGCGTGAAGAGCGCGGTGGTGATGATGCCCGGCCAGACGATCGGCACGATGACGCGCACGAAGCCGGTGAGGCGGTTGCAGCCGTCGATCATGGCGGCTTCCTCCAGCTCGCGCGGGATTTCCATGAAGAAGCTGCGCAGCATCCAGATGGTGAAGGGCTGGTTGATAGCCACGAAGGTGATGATGAGCAGCGGAAAGGTGTCGTAGAGGCCGGAGATCTGTGCGAAGTAGTAGTAGGGCAGGATGAAGGCCATGCGCGGCAGGGCGCGGAAGGCCAGCGCCACGAAGAGAATGACGACGCCCGCGATGCCGGAGTAACGCGCAAGGCCGTAGCCCGCCAGGCAGCCGATGCTGATCGAGATCAGCACGGTGCCAACGGTCACGATGACGCTGTTCAGAAAGTAATCGTAGAACTCAGCGAACTGGATGAGGCCTGGCAGCCACAGGATGACGGCCACGACGATGGCGGCGATGCCGAGGTAAATGCGGGTGCGCCAGCGTTCCAGGTTGCGCGCGTACACGCCGACGGCGATCAGGATGATCAGCAGCGCAATCAGGCCGAAGCCGATGCCCACGAAGTCCGCCGGGTCCGCGCTCAGCCACAGCTCCTGATAGTTGTTCATGGAGCCGGTGAAGACGCTGCCGTCATCCACGCCGCCCATGGCCAGCAGGAAGCCGCCGCCAAGCAGCAGGACGACCAGCGCGGGCAGCAGCCAGCCACGTTGCGACGAAGTTGCCCCGGCATTTTCATCGTCGTTCGCGCTGCGCCGCAGCCACAGCGCGCCGCCGATGACGAGCAGGGCCAGCAGCAGCACGATGAACGCCTGGTTATCGAAGACGAACTGCGGCATGAAACGCGGCTCGCGCGCGATGGCGTCGCGCGTACGCTGGGTGGAGCCGAGGATGGCCCAGACGAAGGGGCCAACGCTGTAGAGCACCCACAGGATGAGCACCAGGTGAATGGCGCCGCGCACCCAGGTACTGCGTGTCCGTTGCATCAGCGTTCCTCCACCTGTTCCCGGTAGGAAACTATGAGGAAGGGGATGAGGATGAAGAAGACGCCGAGCACGGTCAGCACACTCATGGCGTTGGCGCGGCCGAGGCGCTGAAATGTCACCGCCACCTGGTAGTTGTAGTACATCAGGGTTTCGATGTGGTTGTAGACCGGGTTCTGTTTGGTGAGCACGAAGATGCTGTCGAAGACGCGGTAGGCGTCCATGATGGAGATGAGCGCAATGAACAGGAAGAGGCTGCGCAGATGCGGCAGCACGACGTGGCGCAGGCGCATCAGCCAGCTGGCGCCATCGACCTTCGCGGCCTCCAGCGGCTCCTGCGGCACAGTCTGCAGGCCGGCGAAGAGCGTAATGATGGCGAAGGGCGTCACGTACCAGATGGCGTGGAAGAACACCAGCCAGGTGATGTTGCCGATGGTGAAAAAGTTTATGTCGAGACCGAACAGTTGCTCAAGAATATAGGGGTAGATGCCGTAGCGGTCGAAGGTCTGGCGAAAGACCAGCGTGCCGACGACGGGCGTGACGACGAAAGGCAGCAGCGTGGCGGCAATGTATATACCGCGAAAGGCGCGCACCTGGTCCAGCAGCAGCGCCACCCCGAGGCCGATCAGAATCTGCAAGGGCACCGTCACCACGATGTAGACGATGGTGAAGCGCAGGGCACTCCAGAAACCCTCGTCGCCCAGCATGAAGAGATAGTTCTCCAGCCCGACCCACTCGGGGCTGGTGACGTTGCGAAAGGTGATGAAATGAAAGCCCAGCCAGATCGCTGCCAGCAGCGGCACGATCATCAGCAGCAGCATGACGATCACGCTGGGTCCCACGAAAAAGGTGAAATGCCGTCGGCTCATTTGCCCGGCCTTTCTCTTGTCCGTCCCTTCAGTCGTCGCTGCGCAGTCCGGCCAGCAGGTCTACGCCGAATTGCAGGAATACATGCGGCAGGTCGACGAAAACCCAGTTCTCCGCCAGGCGCTCGCCGTCGCGCTTCCACCAGTCGATATCGCGCATGGTGATGCGCTGGTTGGTGGCCGGGTGACCGAGGTATTCGCCCAGGTGGCTCATGAGCAGGGCGGGGAAACCGGCGCAGGCGACGTAGTCGCCCTCCGCGATCCAGACGGTGTCCTCCGTGCCGCCGATGCGGTCCGGAAAGGCGCGCAGGAATGGAATCTGGTGATGTTGCTCGAAGTCCCCCAGGCCGATGGTCGAGCCGATGCCGGCCGGGCCGTACCAGCGCATGTCTTCCGTCCAGAAGCGCGTCATGCCCATGCTGGCCAGGTTCGCGCCGTCATATTCGTTGAGTGCGTCAGCCATGGTCAGCACGAGGCCGAGGCTGCGCGCGGAGTCGGCGGGGTCGGCGTCATCCTGGCGCATCCCGTCGCCGGCGCGCGGACCGGGGATCCAGCGAGTGTCGCCGCTTTCCGGCGGCAGGGCCTGATGGCCACACTGGCGCATGAGACTGATGAGATCGATGAGCAGCATGATTTCGCGCACGCGCCCGTCCTCGACGCGGCAGAACTCGGCGAAGCGCATATGCACGCTCCGGCCGCTGGCGGGAATGCCAAGCCAGTCCTGCATGAAGCTGCCGACGAAATCGCCAGTCGTGGCGACCCAGGTCACATGGTTGTGCTGGCCGGCACAACAGATGTAAGGTCGGCGCAGCAGGTCCGGGAAGGCCGTGAGGAGCGGGGCGAGGAAATCCAGCGCCACGCGTTGCGGGCCATCCAGCTCGTTGACAGGATGAAAGCCGAGGAAGCGCAGATCGGGATGCGCGTGCGCGGCCAGCGCCGCCACAGGGTCGCAGCCAGGCTGCAGCGCCTGCCACAATCCCTGCACCACCTGCTTTGCGGCCCGGTTCGCGACGGCACTCATACCTGCCTCCCTCGTTGTCAGGTGATGCTCTGATGGACGGGCGCCTCCGCGAAGACGCGCCCGCCCGTCAGACAGTTACAGAAGCCTTTCCTAGCCGAGGAAACCCTGGGCCGTGGCTTCTTCGATGTAGAGGTCGTGAGCGGCCTGCAGCGCTTCCGCGCTCGTCAGTTCGCCGGTAGCGACCATCGGGATGAATTGCTCCAGCGCCGCGTTGGCGACACCGAGCGCCGGGTGGTCGTTCGCCGGCCCGCCTTCAGCGATGGACTGCATCGAAGCGGCCGAGTAGCGTGGCGCGCTGGCTTCAGCGGCGCCACGCGGCACGAGACCAAAGTTTGTCGCCTGCAGTTGCGATTCAAGGTCCGCGGTTTCCATGGCGATACGGAAGAGCAGATCCTTGTCGATATCGCTGGTGGCGGGAATGGCGATGAAATCCGCCCAGGGGATTGCGCCACGTGTGGACGTATCCGCCGTGGCGTAGAGCGCTGGCGCGAACTCGATAATGCCGATGACATCCGACAGATCCTCATCATCCATCATGGCAGCGCGGCTGGACCAGAGATGTGCCATGGCGATGCTGCCGTTGGCCACGCCGGCCTGCACGTCATCGGTGGAGAGCAGGATGCCCTCCTCGCCGAGGCAGGCATCGACCACTTCCATCAGCTTGTCCAGCCCGGCCACGCCGGCCTCGTTGTTGAAGGCGGGCATCAGGTCGGCACCCAGCGTCTTGCCGCCGTAGGAGCCGAAGATGTTGACCCACTCGATGCGCCAGGCCCAGCCGGCAGAGACGACCGTGCCGAAGCTCATGTCAGCGCCGGCGTCGGTGAGCGCGCCGGAGTTGCAGACCGCGATGACATCGTCATAGGTCTGTGGCGGCTCGACACCGGCGGCTTCGAGCAGTTCGGTGTTGTAGAAGAAGACCTGCGTGTTGACGTTAACCGGGATACCGTACCTGTTGTCGCCAACCGAGGCCGCGGCGTACATGGCGTCGGACATGTCACCGAGGTCATAGGCGTCGCTGTATTCCGCGATCAGGTCGTTCAGCGGCATCAACCAGCCCAGCGAGGCCAGCTCGCCGATGAAGGCGTCGCTGCCGAAAACGATGTCGTAGGGCGAGACGCCGGTGCTGGAGGCCGCCAGACGCATCTCGTTCTGGGCGTCCGCGCTCTGCAGCATCTGAACGTTGACGTCCACGTTCTCCACCTGGTTGCAGCTCTCCATTTCGCTGGCGTAGAAATCCATGATGGGGAAAGTCCAGCCGATGACGTTGATCTGCACCGCCTCGGCGGGCGGCTCGAGCATGCAGCCGCCGTCCTGGGCGATGGCGGGGAGGCCGCTGAGGGCCAGCCCCAGTATTGCGAGGAGCAGTATGCACTTCTTCATGTGAGATCCCTCTCTGAATAACGATAAACGGTCAATGGAGCAAAAGGCGCGTTCCCGGAGGAACGGTCACCATAATGCACTAAGGGGTGGCGGGGCAACAGGGACAGGCCCGGTGAATCGATACCGGGGGTCGCGGTTCCAGTCATCGTAGGCCCGCCCGCTGCCAGACGTCGACGCCAGCCTGGGCTGCGGCGTCGATCATGTCGATGAGCACCCAGTCCTCGCGCAGCATGTCGCCTTCGCGGCGCCAGAAGTCCATGATGTTCAGGCGTATTTCGCGGCCGCTGGCGGGCCAGTCCAGAAAGTCGCCGGTCATGGTGCCGACCGACGCCGGCCAGCCGGTGGAGGCCGCGAAGTGCCCCTCGGCGATGCGCGCACGATGGCCGACGCCTTTCCGGTCCGGCGTCATACGCAGGAAGGGGGCCTGGGCCAGCTGGCGAAACTCGTCGAGATTGAGCGATGAGCCGGTGCCGCGCGGCCCGTGCCAGGTCATCTGCGGGTGCCAGTAGTGCACCAGGTCCTGACTGTCGGGGTCGGCGCCATCGTACTTGTTGAGCCCACTGAAGATCATCGCCTCAACCAGCGCCAGGGTCCTGGCCGAATCGGCCGGGTCGCGCTCCACATGACGCAGGCCGTCGCCGGTGGCCGGGCCTGGCGGCCAGACTGTGTGGGCGGCGCCAGGCGGGATGAGATCGATGCCAGCCTGCAGCAGCAGCGCCGGCAGGTCCATCAGGTAGCGCATCTCGACGATGCGGCCGCCTTTCACGCGGCAGAACTCGCCGTAGCGCGTGCGCAGGCTGAAGCCCGTGGGCTCGATCACGATGTCCGCTGCCAAATGCCAGTCATTGACGAAACTGCCGATGGCATCACCCATACTGGCGACCCAGAAGTTGTCCTCAAATTCACCGCCAAGGAAGAGACAGGGGCGGCGCTGCCAGTCCGGGAAGGCCTGATACAGTGGTTGCAGGAAGCACTCGAGGAAGGCGTCGCGGCCTTCCAGCAGGCGCAGGGGCTGGATGCCGTGCCATTCCAGGTCAGAAGTGAGGAATCTGTCAAGGTTCCGCCACATGTCCGGACCCTCTTGGCGCGCCTGCGCGAAGTCCCACACCAGCTGCTTGGCTGCCAGCAGACACTCAGTCATGGCGGCTTCAACCTTTAACAGCCCCTGCTGACAATCCCTTCACCAGTTGCTTCTGGAAAAAAAGGATGACGATCACGATCGGGACGGTGGCCGAAACAGAAGCTGCCGCAGCCAGCGTCAGATGACGCGGGTCTTCGCCGCCGGTGAAGCGCGAAATGGCCACCGGCAAGGTCCAGTTGGTTTGCGTCAGGATGCGCACCAGCAGGAACTCGTTGTAGGCCAGCAACAGGGTGAAGAGCGCGGTGGCGATGATGCCTGGCCACATGACCGGAATGATGACGCGCAGGAATGAAACGAGGCGGCTGGCGCCATCCACCATGGCCGATTCCTCAAGGTCCCGGGGAATCTCCATGAAAAAACTGCGCAACATCCAGATGGTGAAGGGCTGGTTGACGGCGACCAGGGTGATGATGACGAGGATGTGGGAATCAATGAGGTTAAGGAAGCTGCCAATCCAGTAGTAGGGCAGGACATAGGCCAGCCGGGGCAGGGCGCGAAAGGCCAGCGCCGCGATCAGCACCACCACGCCCAGCATGCCGGCGTAGCGGGCCAGGGCATAACCCGCCAGGCAGCCGATGCTGATGGAGACCAGGATCGTCCCGGTGGTGACGACGAGGGTATTGATGAAGTAATCGTAAAAGCGCGCCGTGTTCAGCAGTTGCGGAATTAGCCAGAGCAGGGCCACGAAACCCAGGGAAACTGCGCCATACAACTGGCTGCGCCGCAGGGGAATGTGCTGCGCGAACAACAGCAGGCAAATCAGCAAAAGCAAGGCCAGGAGCAGGAAGAAGGCAAGCGCTTCCGGGTTGTCCGGCGTCGAACGTAGCCAGAGTTCCTCGTAGTTTTCCAGCGTGGGTGTGAAGAGAAACTTCGGAGTACGCGAACTCGCATCTTTCAGTTTCTTGATGGATTGCAGGGCAGTCCACGTGAAGGGAACGACGCTGTAAATGGCAAAAAGAACAAGCGACAGGTGAATCAGGATGCGGCCGAAGCGATTGTTAACGCGATCCATCGCTCAGCGCTCCGCGATCTGTTCTTTCCAGGAGAGATACAGATTGGGGATGAGCACCACCATGATTCCAATGACCGTGAGTACGGCCATGGCATTGGCCTTGCCAAGTCGCTCCAGTTGCGTCGCTGTCTGGAAAGTATAGGTCATGAGGGTGTTCGCCTTGTAGAGCGGGTTCAGCTCCGTCAATACGAAGACACTGTCAAAAACGCGATAGGAATCCATGATGCTGAAGAGCAGAATGAAGAGCGTGAGCGAGTGCACGTGCGGGATGACGATGTGACGAATCTTCTGCAGACGACTGGCTCCGTCGATGCCGGCGGCTTCCAGCAGGTCCTGCGGCAGGGTTTGCAGACCTGCAAAATAGACGACCAGGGTGAAGGGCGTGACGTGCCAGATACCGTGCAGCAGGATGAGCGATTTCACAGTCTGTTCCGTGTAACGAAAGCGCTCGTTCAAGAGTTCCTGATAAACCCAGCGCAACAGGCCCGAGGGCTCGAACAACTGGCGAAACATGAGCGTTCCGACGACGGGCACGATAATGAACGGCAGCAGAAAAATGGAAAGATAGACGCCCCTCGCCAGCCCCGTCACCTGATCCAGCAGGAGCGCCATCACGAAGCCGATGAGGATCCAGGCCGGAACGACGACCACGATGTAGAGCGCGGTGAAGCCGAAAGACTGCCAGAAGCGCGAATCCCCAAGTACATCGCTGTAGTTACGCAGGCCGACCCATTGCGGATCAAGCACGTTGTCGTAGGTCATGAAGTGCATACCAAGCCAGATGGCCATGACCAGCGGTATGACCATGAGCAGGGTCATGATCACCATGCTGGGAGTCGCGAAAGCGAGAAAGACCTTGCGTTCCATAGGACCTGGGCTGCGCTTTCTTGCTGAATGCGGGTGAGGAAAGCCTGCGCCTTCCCCACCCGTCTGACTTGTTTTACTCGCCCGGGATGAAACCCTGGGCGGTCGCTTCCTCGACGTAGGCCGCTGCAGCGGCATCCAGCGCCTCGGCCGGCGTCATTTCACCGGTGGCCGTGAGCGGCAGGAATTCACTCAGCTTGGTGATGGCGATGTTGACGGCCGGATTCTTGGCATAGTTGCCGACGCTTTCAGCCAGGGTCGCGTTGGCTGCAGGCAGGTACTTGCCACCGAAATCGGAAGCCGACACGCGCGAGGGGATGCCCAGCACTGCCGCCTGCTGCTGCGAGGCAGCGTCAGCCGCTTCCATGATGACGCGGAAGATCAGGTCCGGGTCGTTGGTGGTGTTGGCCGGAATGAAGAAGAAGTCATTCCATGCAGACCCGGCGCGCGGGCCACCTTCCACCACGCGCGGTGCCGGCGCGAAGTCGATGACGTCTGTCAGGTCGGTGTTGTCGGGGTTACTCATTCCTGCTGCGCGGCTGGCCCAGAGCTTGACCATGGGCAGTACGCCCTGGTGCATGCCGGTTTCCATTCCGTTGTTGCTCAGTGAGGAGGCGGCATCACCCAGGCAGGAATTGTACACATCGACGATCAGTTCAACGGCCTGAAGGCCTTCGGGCCCGTTGAAGGCGGGTTGGTTGCCTTCACCGATGTAAGTGCCACCCAGGGCGCCCAGCACCATGAAGAATTCCAGTTCCCAGCCGCGGGCGCGGGAAAGGTCCATGCCGAAGGGCGCGTCCCAGTCCATGTTGTCCATACCGACGGCGTCGCAGAAGGCGATGACATCGGCATAGGTCTCGGGAGCTTCCATGCCCATCTCTGCCAGCAGATCGCTGCGATAGAAGAGGTGGAGCGTGTTACCGATGATGGGCACGCCATAGATGTTGCCGTCCAGCGTACCGCCTTCCCAGATCACTTCCGGGATGTCGCCGAGGTCATATTCGTCCCAATACTGCTCGACAAGGTCATTCAGCGGCATAAGCCAGCCCTTGCCACCCCAGTCGGAAACCTGGCCGTTGGCCGCGTGCATAATGTCATAAGGCGAATCACCACCGGTTGAGAGCGCGAGATTCACCTGTTCCTGCACGTCCGATGAGGAGAGCAGGCTGGTGTTGACGGTGAGGTTTTCCACGGCGCTGCAGCCTTCCAGTTCAGCAGCGTAGAAATCGGCGATCGGGAAGCTCCAGCCAATCATGTTCAACTCGACAGCCTCGGCAGGCGGCTCGAGCATGCAGCCGCCGTCCTGGGCGATGGCGGGGAGGCCGCTGAGGGCCAGCCCCAGTATTGCGAGCAGTAGCACGAACTTCTTCATGTGAGATCCCTCTCTGAATTACGATAAACGGTCAATGGAGCAAAAGGCGCGATCCCGGAGGAACGGTCACCATAGTGCACAAGGGAGTGGCCGGTCTTCATGCCTGCGGCCGGTGCAGCTGCTTGAGCAGCGAGAATTCGTCGAAAAGCGTCCATTCCTGCTGGATGCGCTCCTCCTGGATGAGCAGGTGACTGACACCGAGGATGTTGATGCGCTGGCCGGTCGGCTCGCCGTAGATACCGAAGCCGGTATGCGTGCCGGCCATGCGCCAGCGCAGGGCCACGCGCCAGCCGGCAGCGGCGCTGCCGCAACGGGTGCTACGTTCGATGGTGACGGCCAGATCCGGGAAGGGGGCCAGCAGCGCCAGCACGAAGCCCTGGTAGTCGTTGTGGCTCTGAATGCGCCGCAGCGAAGGCCCTTCGGCGTGCAGGGGTTCGGCGTAGTACTCGGGTACCTTGTTGAGCAGGCGCCAGTTCCAGATCTCGTGACGGGCGCGCCGGGCGAAGTCCTCGGGGTCGAAGGGGCCGTCCGGCGGCGGCGCCATGACGGCCGGCGGCAGCTGGCCGACACCGCGTTCGATGTCGCCGTCCGGCTGACCCGAGGGGTTCTGCTGCGCTTCGCGGCGCGCCATGTCGCGCGCGGTCTGCACGGGGTCCAGGCCCAGCTGATGCACCAGCGCCAGCTCGTCGCGCACCAGCCACTCCTCAATCACCATGTTATTGCGGCAGAAGCAGTCGGCGATGGCGTAGTAGCGCACCTTGTTGTTCGTTGGCGGGCCGTAGAGCGACCAGCCGCGGTTGGTACCGCTGTGCACGAGGCGGTGCGAGGAGTAGTAGCCTTGTTGGTCATCGCCGTCCCAGATGACCTCGTCGCCGTAGAGGCGGCGGTCGGGATAGGCGGAGAGGGTGGCGAGGGTGGCGGCCAGCACGGCGTCGCGGCCGTAGAGCGTGCCGTCGGAACTGTGTACACGGGTGGTGTTGGCGTAGTAGTCGTAGAGTTTGCCGACGCCCTTTTCCTCCCAGATTTCGTGGGTGACGCCGATGATGTAGTCCACGATGTCTGCGTAGCGTGGGTTAAAGCCCTCCATCCCCTGGCGCGCGCGACCGTTGGCGTCGCGCAGGTACTGGATGTCGTACTTGTCCTGCAGCGTGATGCTGTCCTCTGGCTGCCGGGTCGCCGCCGCTTCACTTTCGTTCATGGCTGCTCCTTCCTTCTGCATGATCATGCTGAACCGCGCAACACCAGGCGCACCGGCAGGGTCTCCCGTACGGGCGGCGTTGCAGGGTCGGTCAGTTGCTGGTTGATTAGCGCGAGGACGCGTTCGCCGATGCGTTCCAGTGGCTGCTGTACGGTGCTGATGTGGGGCATGGTGCGGAAACCCGCGCGCAGGCCGTCGAAGCCTATGACGGCTACGTCCTGCGGGACGCGCAGTCCAGCCTGTTGCAGGGTATTGATCACGTCCACCGCCACCAGATCGTGGAAGGCGACGATAGCCGTGGGCCGCTGTGGCAGCGCCAGCAGTTGCTGCGTGGGCGCGACGCCGCTGTCCGGCTGTATCCGCGTTTCAATGATTAGCTCTCCATCGGGCGCGATGCCGGCCGCGGCGAGCGCGTCCAGATAGCCGCGCAGGCGCGCCTCGTTGGCGGTGGTCAGCTCCGGCCGCGTCGTGAAGGCGATGCGGCGGTGCCCCTGGGCGAGCAGATGCTGCATTGCCTGCAGCGTGCCATCGTAATAGTCCGGCACCACGCAGGAGACGCGTTCATTGGCAATGTGGCGGCCCATGACGACGAAGGGGAAGTTCTCCGCCAGCAGGGTCTCGATGGTGTGGTTGTCGTAATGGGTGGAGAAGAGGATGACGCCATCGATTTCGCCGGCGCGGCAGACCTGCAGCAACTGGCCGGGGTCGTTGTCGGTCAGCGTATAGATGAGCAGGCGTTTGTCACAGCGCTGCGAATGGCGCACGGCGCCCGGAATAATGCCGGAGAGGTAATCGACGACGTACTCGATGGAGGTGTTGAGGAAGAGGCCGATGCGGTCCGTGCGGCCGCGGCGCAGGTTGCGCGCGGCGCTGCTGGGCTGATAGTCAAGCTCGAGGGCGGCGCGCAGGACGAGCTCGCGCGTATCGCTGGCCACGTCGCGGTAGCCGTTAAGGGCCTTGGAGACGGTGGAAGGGGAGAGCTCAAGCCGGCGCGCAATATCGACGAGCGAAGTAGCCATGAGGCACTTCCGAAAACGATTTCGTAATCTGCGCGACACTCTATCACAGTTTGCCAGGTCTTGCAAAAAATTCAACGCAGGGCTGGCGTTGCGCAGCCAGGAACGGATATTGGCGGGCGGAAAGCGGGAGACGCAGGGGCGGAGAGACAGGCCAGCCGTCTCACGAACCTGCTCACAAGGCGCGCGACATTTTGCAATTCGACGCAGCGGGTGTATATTCCGCGGGCCGCGTCAATGATCGCGAGTTTCCGATGGGTAGGTTGTGTCTGGCCCCGCCCGCCATGGGCGTGTTCGCTGATGACTGTCAGCTTTTGTCACCCTCCCGCCGGGGAACTGTCAGGCAGGAGGTGGATTGGTCTTTCTGTGGAAAGTGAGTAAAGAGAGAGGTCTCATGAAATCTGGTTTGCGCCGCTGCATCCCTTGCCTGTTCCTGCTGCTGCCCCTGTTGACCGTTGGCCATGTGCTGGCGCAGACGACGGAAGAGGAAAGGACCGAGTTGCCACTGCCCCTGGCGCCGGTCGTCACCCTCAATTCCAATGTAGACGAGAATGACGTGGAGCAAGGCACGTTCACGATCACCTCGCCCAACACGACCCAGTTCGAGGACGCCGAAACTGTCGACTGGCTGGCCGTCAATGCCAGTACCCGGGACGAGCAGGAAGACAGTCTCGCGCCAGCCGATGCCGGCACGATCACCATCAACGCCACGGACCTGGGTTACGCCGATGGTCATATCATCTCCTTCTCCATGGTTCAGGTGGCCGCCCTTGATGATGAGGACTACATCAACAGCCAGCGGCTGATCTTCTGCTACCCGGTGCACGAGGATTGCGCGGACCCCGAGACCCTGGTGCGCGCCCTGCCGCCACCACTGAACGCAACCATCACCCTGGTGCCTGCCGCCCAGGCAATTTCGCAGGCAGAGGCCCAGGCAGAAGACCAGGCAGAGGCCCAGACGTCGGAAGAAGGCGGCACCTTCGAGATTACTGTTCCCCTGCCTGGCACGGTCATCAACAACGCCAACGGCTTCGGCTGGACGGCTGATAACTCGGACGGGACGTCGGGTTCCGGTACGGAAAATCTGGATGATCCCGATGCCCAGACCCAGGCCCAGGCTGTTGACCCAAGCGAAACCATCCGCTTCGGTACAGACCTGATCGACTACCAGCCGGAAGAGGTCGTTCGCATCACCCTGACCACGCTGGCCGACGATGATGACCCTTACTATGTAGACAGTCATCTGGTGACCTACTACTACTGTGAGGACCCGGATGATCCTGCGCCTGATTGTGAAGCGGCCTGGAATGAAGCAAACAGCGGAAATACTGGCGGCAGTGGTGGCAACGGCGGTGGTGGCGACAGCAGCGGTGGCGGCGACAGTATCACCGGCAATTGCCTGAATACTGATGCGGCTGCGCCCATCAAGGTCTGCGCCAACGACGATTACACGTCCTATACGCTCTACGGGATCATCGACGCTAACAACAGTGTGTCCCTCAGCAGCGTGTCCAGCAGCTCTGTGCTGTCTGACTCGGGCGCCGCCGCAAACAGCAGCCTGGCCAGTGGCACGAACAGCGCCGCCGACCAGCCCTACACCGTCAGCTACGACGGGGCTGGCATCATGACCCTCAGCACCTTCTACGCCGACAAGGGGCCGGATGTCGACAAGCCCTACATCATCACCATTGACACGCATAACACGGTGAGATACGTACAATGGTAGACAGTAGCAACCGGTAACCGGGAGAGCCGGTCCCTGCGCGGGGCCGGCTCTTTTTGTGGCGTTTGCGTTGGAGACTGCGCGTTTCCGTGCGTCAGGCGCTGGCGACAGGCTTTTCGCAGTAGCTGTCGCCGATGACGAGCACGTCCATGCGCGTGCGCAGGAAGCAGTCGATGGCCTCCTGCGGCGTGCAGACGATGGGCTCGTTCTCGTTGAAGCTGGTGTTGACGAGGACGGGCAGGCCGGTGCGCCGCTCGAAGGCGAGCAGCAGGTCGTAGTAACGCGGGTTGTGCGCGCGCACGACGGTTTGCAGGCGGCCGGTCTGGTCCACGTGCGTCACCGCGCAGAGCCGCTCGCGCCATTCATCGCGGATGCGATGGACGTGCAGCATGTGCGGCGAGGGCTGTCCGCTCTCGAAGACCCGCGTCTGCGCCTCCGCCAGCACGGCCGGTGCGAAGGGCCGGAACCACTCGCGGCGCTTGATGCGATCGTTGAGCGTCTGCTTCATGTGCGCCAGGCCCGGATGGGCGAGGATGGAACGGTTACCGAGCGCGCGCGGCCCCCACTCCATGCGGCCTTGAAACCAGCCGACAACCTTGCCGGTCTCAAGCGCCGCCGCCGTGCGCTCCAGTAGTTCAGGCTCAGCCAACTCCTGCGCATCGACCTGCTGCCGCGCAAGGGCGCTGCGTATCTCCTGCTGCGTGAATGCCGGGCCGAGTCCGGCGCTGCCCATCACGTAGCGCTCGCGCTTGCCGGGGAGGGTCTGGCTGGCGTAAAGCGCGGCGCCCAGCGAGAGGCCCTCGTCGCCGGCGGCGGGGTGAATCCAGGTGTTGCGGAAGGGCGTTTGCGCGGTGACGAGGCCGTTGGCGACGCTGTTGAGCGCGCAACCGCCGGCCATGACGACCTGATCGGAAGGAGCCAGGTGATGCAGGCGCCGCAGCAAATGCAGCCAGACGCGTTCGAAGGTCGCCTGCAGGCCGCGCGCCAAATCCATATCGCGCTGCGTGATGTCGCTGCCCGGCTGCCGCGGCGCGCCGAAGGTCGCCACCATGTGGTCGGAATAGTGACGACCGATCTCCATCTCGCCGCGGGCGTTAATGCTGATGGACTGCTCCGCGCCGAAAGGCAGGAACCAGCGATTGTTGAGACGGAAGCCGTCGTCAGTGAGGCGCAGCATGTCGTCGAAGTGCTCGCGGCAAGCATCTTCACCGTAGGGCGCCAGGCCCATCACCTTGCCCTCGTCACCGTAGCGGCCGTAGCCGATGAACTGGCAGATCATGGTGTAGAGTGAGCCCAGCGAATGCGGCACGTGGATGCGCTGCAGCACCTCGATGTCATTGCCGCGACAGGCGGCCAGCATGCAGGTGACGAAATCGCCGGAGCCGTCCACGCTGAAGCCGGCGGCCTGGTCATAAGGTGAGCTGAAGTATGCGCTGGCGACATGCGCCAGATGGTGCTCAACGCGCAGCTGGCGGAAGTTAAGGGCGGCGGGATCGAGTCCGAAGTCTTCGGCCAGTTGCGACTTCACGTCCAGCTGTTTCACCTGGCCGGCGCCCGCCTGCAGCAGGGCGGGCAGGCGCGTCGGGTTGCCGAAGAGAAAAGCGACCTTGCGCGTCAGGTTGGCCGCCGGGTCGCGCGGGATGGCGACGCAGTCAATGTCCTGCGGGCCGAGGCCGGCCATGGCCAGCACACAGCGCACCGCCAGGCGCGGGAAGCCGGCGTAGTACTTGACGCGGTTCAGTCGTTCCTCGGCGATGGCCGCGACCGGCTGGCCGTCCACGACGAGAGCGGCCGAGGCGCCGGCGTGTTCACTGTTAATACCCAGGATGATGCTCATGGGGCCTGGTTCGCTCCTGCCTGCGGGCGCTACGCGGCGCCAACCAGCGCATCACTGGCCGGGGCCGCGGCGATTGTACAGGAAAACCGGTGAATTCTGTTGTCTGGGCCAGGACCCCGGGAAATCCGGGTCACGCGCGCCATGCCACAAGGACAGAATCTATCTCAATCCCTCCGGCGCCAGGTCCCCGATAGAGCTTTCCAGTTCCATTTCCTCCGGCGCGTCGCTGCGTACGCTGCGGGCCGTCGGCGGCAGCGGTGTATCGAACTGGTAGTCCGGGTCTTCCTTTTGTTTCCACCAGACCATGCGCATCTCACGCCAGGCGCCGATCAACGTGCGCGGCTCGGGCATGTCGTCGGCGATTTCCTCGTAGAGTTCGCCGAGGTTGTAGCAGGGCACGCCGGCGTACATGTGGTGCTCGGTGTGCCATTCCATGCGCCAGTAGAGGAAGGAGAAGAGCGGGTTGAGGCGCATTGAGCGCACACTCTTGCGGAAGTCGTTGACGTTGTCCTGCAGGCCGCAATGCTGTGGCAGACCGACGAAGTAGGCCAGCCAGTTGGCGATGAAGACCGAGGCGCTGAAGATCAGCGGCAGCACCCAGAGGCCGGTGACGATGGCGATCAGTAGCACGGTTCCGTGAAAGAGGATCAGGATGCGCGACCAGCGCACAGACTTGCGATATTCCTCCGGCTGGTCGGCATGCAGGGCGCGCGCCCAGCTGTCCCCAGGCGCGCCCCCGGTCTCGTCGCGGCCAAGGGCCATGTTCAGGTTCGCCAGCACCGTCCCGATGAGTCCGCCCTGGCTGAAGGTGCGCCCGCGCAGCGTGAGCAGGTTGATGGTGAAGATCTGCAACATGAAGGTCGAGGCCAGCGTGGGTTTCAGCGGCAGCAGCACCTCGCGGTCGCCTTCTGGATGCAGGGTATAGCGATGGTGGTAGGTGTGGCTCATGTTGTAGTCGAAGGTGTCGAACCAGGAGATCAGGCTGTACAGGTAAAGGAAGGCCTTGTTGAGCCATTTGGTGCGGAAGACGGTGCCGTGCCCCAGTTCGTGCGGGGCGATGCCCTTGAAAAAGCTGGTGATCGTGCCATGGCAGAAGAGCGCGACCAGAAAGGCGCCCCAGAGTTGCAGCGACCAGAAATGGAAGACCAGTGCGCCGGTCAACAGGAAGAGGGCGAAGTGGCCGCCGGCCTGAAACCAGCCCTGCAGGTCGCTGCGCCGTGAGAGCTCGCGCAGGCGTACACCGGGGATCGGGCTGCGGTACCACTCCACGCGCAGCGATTTTCGTACGTCAGCAAGCGGTGGGTAACTCATCTCTCCGTCTCCTGCTACGATTGCCGCCTGCGCCGGAGTGTAGCAAGTTTGCTGACGGTCTGCCTGGTAGCCCTCACCCCCCGACCCCCTTTTCCCACCTTCGGTGGGAGCCCTTCTCAGGGAGAGGGGGAGAGAACAGGAGCGATCAACGCGCATCAAGCCCTCTTCCAGAGCAGGGCTACCACGACTGAGCGGGACAAGGGGAGTGAGGGCTGGCTAACGCAAGCCCTCCGGCGCCAGGTCTCCGATTGAGCTCTCCAGTTCGATTTCCTGCGGGGCGTCGCTGCGTACGCTGCGGGCCGTCGGCGGCAGCGGTGTATCGAACTGGTAGTCCGGGTCTTCCTTCTGTTTACGCCAGATCATGCGCATCTCGCGCCAGGCGCCGATCAGTGAACGCGGCTCGGGCATGTCGTCGGCGATTTCTTCGTAGAGCTTGCCGAGGTTATAGCAGGGCACGCCGGCGTACATGTGGTGCTCGGCGTGCCATTCCATGCGCCAGTAGAGGAAGGAGAAGAGCGGATTGATGCGCATCGAGCGCACGCTCTTGCGGAAGTCGGGCACGTTGTCCTGCAGGCCGCAATGCTGCGGCAGGGCGACGAAGTAGCGAATCCAGTTGGCGGTGAAAGTCGCTGTGCTGAAGACCAGCGGCAGCAGCCACAGGCCGGTGACGATGGCGACCAGCAGTATGCCTCCATGGAAGAGGATCAGGATGCGCGACCAGCGGACCGACTTGCGGAATTCCTCCGGCTGGTCGACGTGCAGGGCGCGGATCCATTCGAAGACCGGCACCCTGGCTGGGCCGACGACGCCGAAAGCGCCCTTCAGCGTGACCAGCACGGTCGAGATCAGGCCGCCCTTGTCGAAAACGCGACGTGGCTGCGTCACCAGGTTGACAGTGAAGAGTTGCAGCATGAAGAAGGAAACCAGCGAGGGTTCCAGCGGCAGCAGCACCTCGCGGTCGCCTTCGGGGTGCAGGGTGTAGCGGTGGTGGTAGGTGTGACTGCTGCCGTAATCGTAGAAGTCCCACCAGCCGATCAGGCTGAACGGATAGAGAAAGACCTTGTTGAGCCATTTGCTGCGAAAGACGGTGCCGTGTCCCAGTTCGTGCGCAGCGACGCCCCTCATAAAACTGGTGACCGTGCCGTGGCAGAAAAGCGCCAGCAGGAAGGCGCCCCAGAGCTGCAGCGACCAGAAGTGAAAGACCAGTGCGCCGGTGAGGATGAAGAGCGCCAGGTGGCCACCGGCCTGGAACCAGCCCTGACGGTCGCTGCGGCGCGAGAGTTCGCGCAGGCGTTTGCCCGGTATGGGGCTGCGGTACCACTCCACCCGCAGCGTCTTGCGCACGTCAGCAAGCGGTGGATAACTCATCTCTCAATCTCCTGACACAGATGCCACCTGCCCCTGAGTGTAGCAAGTCTGCTGACGGTCTGCCTGATTTGGCCCTCACCCCCCAACCCCCTTTCCCGCTCAACGCGGGAGCCCTTCTGCAACAGAAGGGGAGAAAGCAGGAAGCATCACATTCATTAAAGTCCCTCTCCCTGAGAAGGGCTCCCGTCCCTCGGGACGGGAAAAGGGATTTAGGGTGAGGGCTGCCTAACGCAGACCTTCCGGCGCCAGGTCCCCGATTGAGCTCTCCAGTTCGATTTCCTGCGGGGCGTCGCTGCGTACGCTGCGGGCCGTCGGCGGCAGCGGTGTATCGAACTGGTAGTCCGGGTCTTCCTTTTGTTTCCGCCAGACCATGCGCATCTCGCGCCAGGCGCCTGTCAGGCTGCGCGGCTCGGGCATGTCGTCGGCGATCTCCTCGTAGAGTTTGCCGAGGTTGTAGCAGGGCACACCGGCGTACATGTGGTGCTCGGTATGCCATTCCATGCGCCAGTAGAGGAAGGAGAAGAGCGGGTTGAGGCGCATCGAGCGCACGCTCTTGCGGAAGTCGTTGACGTTGTCCTGCAGCCCACAGTGCTGAGGCAGGGCGACGAAGTAGCGAATCCAGTTGGCGATGAAGACCGAGGCGCTGAAGATCAGCGGCAGCACCCAGAGGCCGGTGACGATGGCGATCAGCAGCACGGTTCCGTGAAAGAGGATCAGGATGCGCGACCAGCGCACAGACTTGCGGTACTCCTCCGGCTGGTCGGCATGCAGGGCGCGCGCCCAGCTGTCCCCAGGCGCGCCCCCGGTCTCGCCGCGGCCAAGGGCCATGTTCAGGTTCGCCAACACCGTCCCGATGAGTCCGCCCTGGCTGAAGGTGCGTCCGCGTCGCGTGAGCAAATTGACCGTGAAGAGTTGCAACACGAAGGTCGAGGCCAGTGACGGTTCTATTGGCAGTAATACCTCGCGATCACCCTCGGGATGCAGGGTGTAGCGGTGGTGGTAGGTGTGGCTCATGTTGTAGTCGAAGGTGTCGAACCAGGAGATCAGGCTGTACAGGTAAAGGAAGGCCTTGTTGAGCCATTTGGTGCGGAAGACGGTGCCGTGCCCCAGTTCGTGCGGGGCAATGCCCTTGAAAAAGCTGGTGACCGTGCCGTGGCAGAAGAGCGCCACCAGAAAGGCGCCCCAGAGTTGCAGCGACCAGAAATGAAAGACCAGCGCGCCGGTCAGCAGGAAGAGAGCGAAATGGCCACCGGCCTGGAACCAGCCCTGCGCGTCGCTGCGACGCGAGAGCTCGCGCAGTTTCGCGCCCGGGATCGGACTGCGGTACCACTCCACCCGCAGCGTCTTGCGCACCTCGGCAAGCGGTTGGTAGCTCATCTCGAGTTCTCCTTTCCCGGTTGCCATGTTTGGCGGGTAGTATAGCCGGGTGAGCGGGAGGCTGCCTGGGTTGGCTCTCACCCTAAATCTCTCTGTCCTGCCGATTCCTGGGCGAGCGGGAGAGAAATCCTGGCAAGGGCGTCCTGGGCATGCTGCTCAGCCCTCACCCCCTTTTCCCGCCGCTCACGACGGGAGCCCTTCTCAGGGAGAGGGGGCCGGGGAGTGAGGGCGCCAGACCAGGCCCCCCGGTTACCTGCCTGCCTGCAAGCGAAGTGGAGAGCGAACGCGGCCATGGAACGACCCATCCGGCCAGGTCTGGCCCGTTGATGCCCGCGCGGCGGCGTCTAATCCCCGTGCGGCTGCTGCTTTACGCCCTGCTGGCGCTGGTGTTGCTCGTGCTGGTCTTCCCCGTGCTCTTCATGCTGCTCACGTCGCTGAAGACGGGCAACGAGTTCGCGCGCGTCCCCCCAACCCTGTTCCCGCGTGAAGCAACGCTGCTCAACTACCCCTTCCTCTTCCGCCGGATGCACTACTTCACCGCGCTGCGCAACACCGTGCTGGTCGCGGGCCTGTCCGCGCTGGGAGCGACGCTGCTGGGCGGCATGGCGGCCTACAGCTTCAGCCGCGCGACCTTTGCGGGCAAGGCGCTGATGTACGGCCTGTTGGTGGCCAGTATCGCCGTGCCGGCCATGGTGACCCTGGGGCCCGTCTTCATCACCTACACCGATATCGGGCTGCTGGATACGCTGCACGGCCTGGTGCTCATCAATCTCGCCACCGGCCTGCCGCTGGCCGTGCTGGTGCTCTTCGCCTACTACAATTCCGTCCCGCGCGAACTGGATGACGCGGCGGCCATTGACGGCTGCGGCTGGTTCAGCACCCTCTTTCGCGTCATCCTGCCGATCGCCATGCCCGGCGTCTTCGTCGTTTTTCTGCTGCTGCTCATCGCCGGCTGGAACGAGTTTCTCTTCGCCTTCGTGCTGACGGTGGGGCCGGAGACGCGGGTGCTCACCGTGCGTCTGCTGGAGGCCGGGGGGCGCTCGTACGTCCTGCGTTCAGCCGGCGGCGTGTTGATTCTGCTGCCGCTCGTGCCCCTGCTGCTGCTGGTGCAGAAGCAACTGGTCAGGGGCATCACCTTCGGCGTTTTTGAGGACCAGTAAGGCGCCCTCACCCCCCCCCGGCCCCCTCTCCCTGAAGGGTTCCCGCCGCAAGCGGGAGAGGGCTCCCGTGATGAGCGGGAAAAGGGATTTAGGGTGAGGGTGTCCTCGCCCTGATACCTCACGGCAGCGTCGCCAGTGACTGGTGGCACAGGACCCATTCGGACTCACGACAGATTGCAGGTTTGCCCGATCCGCGTTACAGTCCTGTCGCGCATTTTTTTATTTGCAGAAAAGTAGTAGAGGTGCAGTATGAGCAGTTCACAGAAACTTTCTCGCAGGGATTTCCTCAGAACAGCGGCGGCGGCCGGGGCTGGCCTCGGCCTGTCAGCGGCGCCGACCTTTGGCGTGGCGCAGGAGGACAAGGTCGTCAACATGGTCGGCTGGGGCGGCGACGTCCCGCCGGAGTTTATGGCGGCGGTCTCGGAGGAGACCGGCATCCAGATCAACTACGACGCGCTGCCGCCGGTCTGGAACGACGTGATGGCGAAGATCACGCTCTGGGGCCAGACGGGCTTCGATGGCATCGACGTGCTCTGGGCCGACGACCTCATCGGCGGTCTGTGGGGCATGAACGGCTGGGCCGAGGACATGACCAACACCAACGCCTGGCAGGACAACAAGGATGACGTGGTCGACAACGTTCACGTGCTGAACGAGGCCGTCGGCGGCGTCTTCCGCCTCTTTTACTTCCTGGGCCTTGAACCTTTCATGTACAACAAGGACCTGGTGCCAGAGCCGCCCACGACCTGGGAGGAGCTCTTCAGCATCGGCGAGGCCGTCACCGATCAGGAGAACGGTGTCTGGGGCTGGCACCCGCGCACGGAGGGCGGCCACGCCTTCAACACGGTGCTGCTGGCGCTCAATCACGCCGGAGGTGACCTGTCCACCCTGGCGGACGAGAATAGCCTGACGGCCTTCCAGTTTATGCAGGACTGGATCAAGCGCGGCATCAGCTCACCCACCATCATCTCCGAGAACAACTTTGGCCTCGCGGCCGCCGGCAAGGTCGGCATGTGGTGGAACTACGAGGGCAACTACAACAGTCTCCTGACCGTCGAGGACACGGTGTTTACCGAGGAGAATCTGGGTCTGGCGCGCTTCCCGGCCGGCCCGGGCAGCGACGTCGGTCTGGTGCATGGCTGGGGCTATTCGGTGCCGACGGCCGGCCAGAACAAGGCCACCGCGCTGGAATTGATGGATGTCCTTGCCACCCGCGACAAGATGAAGGAAATCAGCGTCCGCTACAGCGGCCTGGTGCCGGCCATGAACTCGCTCATCGAGGACGAGGAAATCGTTGCGCTGGCCAAGGTGCTGAGCGCCGGCCCCGGCTGGGCCGAGCTGCTGCGCGGCGCGAAGTTCCGCGAGCCGATCGTCAACAGCCCGCAGACGACCCAGCTGTGGCAGATGTTCGAGCAGCTGGGTAATCAGGTGCTTGCGCTCGAGTTGACTCCGGAAGAGGTGCAGGAGTGGGCCGTCGCCGAATACGACATCATCAACATGGGCATATAGCCCGCAGGGACGGGTGACCGGGACCATACCCGGCATCACCAGTAAAGCCGGTCCACGGCAGTGCCCACACTGCCGTGGACCGGCCCACGCCAATCGGGACGGAAGCACATGACCACAGGCAGCGCCGCGCCAGTCGCCAGGGAGCACGGGCGCCCGCGCATATTCGCAAGCAAATACGCCATCATCTATCTCTTCGTGCTGCCGGCCTTTCTGCTGCGCATGCTCTACAGCTTCATCCCCCTGGCGCAGACCTTTTACCTCAGCCTGACCAACCGTTCCCTCGTTAACCCGGGCGCCTTCGTGGGCCTGCAGAACTACCAGTTCGCCCTGACGCGCGACAGGACGCTGCTGAACTCCCTGGGCTATACCCTGCTGTACACGGCGGCCAGCACGGCGTTGGAGACGGTGCTGGGACTGGGTATCGCCGTGCTGCTGATGCAGAAGTTGCGCGGACGCGGGCTGAGTAATTTCGTCATGCTGCTGCCCTGGGTCATGGCGCCGCTGCTGGCCGGCGTCGTCTGGCGCGTGCTCTACTGGGAGCAGTCCGGCCTGCTGAACTACATCCTGCTGGAAACGGGTCTGATTAGCGAACTGGTGCGCTGGACCAGCAACCCCGCCATGGCGCGCGTCTCCGTGATCGTACTGACCGTCTGGAAGAACGTGTCCTGGGTCGCGCTGATTTTCATGGCGGCGCTCGGCTCCCTGTCAAGGGAAGTGCTTGAGGCCGCCGCCGTCGATGGCGCCAACGCCCTGCAACGCTTCTGGCACGTGACCCTGCCGCTGCTGCGGCCGAGTATCTATCTCGTGCTCATGCTGCGCGGCATGGCCGAGGTGCAGACCTTCGAGCAAATTCTGGGCCTGACGCAGGGCGGCCCCGGCAACGCCACACGCACCCTCGCGCTCTACTCCTACCAGCGTTTCTTCGTCGAGTTGCGCTACGGCTACGGCTCTGCCATCAATGTCCTGCTGCTGCTGCTGACAGTGGCCATCGGCGGCGTTTTCGCCTGGCTGCTGTATCGCTCCGGCACGCGCGGGGCCCGCTGATGTCTGCGCAAGCCACGCACAGCACGCGTCCTGTCCCGTTTGTAACGAGAGCCCTGTTGCTGCGGCTGGGGCAATACGCCCTGCTGCTCGCCATTCTGGTGGTCCTGCTCTTTCCCATTTACTACATGGTGGCCACATCCGTCATGCCTCTGGACGAGTTCCTGCGCGTCCCGCCACGCCTCGTCCCGGGGAGTGTCAACCTGGACAACTATCCCTTCATGTTCCGCCGCTGGAGCTACATCCCGGGGCTGATCAACACCATCCTGATCGCGGGCCTGTCCGCGCTGGGCGCCACGTTGCTGGGCGGCATGGCGGCCTACAGCTTCAGCCGCGCGACCTTTGCGGGCAAGGCGCTGATGTACAGCCTGCTGGTGGCCAGCATCGCCGTGCCGGCCATGGTGACTCTCGGGCCCATCTTCCTCACCTATTTCGAAATCGGCCTGCTGGATACGCGGCACGGCATAATCCTCGTGTATCTCGCCGGGGGCCTGCCGCTGGCCGTGCTGGTGCTCTTCACTTACTACAACGCGGTCCCGCGCGAACTGGATGACGCGGCGGCCATCGACGGCTGCGGCTGGTTCGGCACGCTTTTTCGCGTCATCCTGCCGATCGCCCTGCCTGGCGCCTTCGTCACCTTCCTGCTGCTGCTGATCGCCGGCTGGAACGAGTTCCTCTTCGCCTTCGTGCTGACGGTGGGGCCGGATATTCGGGTGCTCACCCTGCGACTGCTTGAGGTGCCCTCGGGGCAGAACATCATGCAGGTGCCCTATGACCTCTACGCGGTCGGCGGCGTGCTGATCCTGCTGCCGCTGGTGCCGCTGCTCTTCCGCGTGCAGAAGCAACTGGTGACGGGCATCACCTTCGGCGCCGTCAAGGAATAGCGCGGCGGCAACAAATCCTCTTTCAGAATTTTGGCGATGACATCAGGCGGGAGTGGTTATGGACCGTAACATCAGGGTAGGTCTGGCCGGGCTGGGCTTTGGCGCGGAGTTCGTGCCCATCTACCTGCATCATCCGCGGGTGGAGCAGCTGATCATCTGCGACTCGGACCCGGCGGTGCTGAAGAAGGTCGGGGATCGCTTCGAGGTCAGGGACCGCACCACCGAGCTCGACGACCTGATCAACAATGACGCCCTCGACGCCATCCACCTGGTGTCGCCCATCCCCCTGCACGCTGAACAGACCCTGGCCGTGCTGGCCGCCGGCAAACACTGCGCCTGTACCGTGCCGATGGCCACCACCCTGGAGAAGCTGCAGGCCATCATCGACGCGCAGCAGGCCAGCGGCAAGATCTACATGGGCATGGAGACGGCCGTCTACACCAAACGCTTCATCTACGCCCGTGAGATGCAACGCAGGGGCGAGCTCGGCCGCATCCAGTTTCTGCGCGGCGCGCACTACCAGGACATGGAGCACTGGCCGCCCTACTGGCTGGGCTTGCCGCCCATGCACTATGCCACCCACGCCGTCTCGCCGGTGCTGGCCCTGGCCGACATGCAGGCGAAGGCGGTGCACTGCTTCGGCTCCGGCGTTATGCGCGCCGAACTGCACGAGCAGTACGGCAATCCCTTCCCGATCGAGACCGCCATCTACGAACTGCAGGACGATCCGCCGCTGGCCGCCGAGGTCACGCGCAGCCTGTTCCACACCGCGCACGGCTACGTGGAGAGCTTCAACGTCTACGGCGAGCAGGCCACCTTTGAGTGGGAGCAGGTCGAGGGCGAGCAGCCGGTCGTCTTCCGCATGCGCCCGGTCGTCGAACGCTGGGGTCGTGGCAACGAGATCCGCCATGAGATGCTGGACGTGCCCGATCGCCAGGACCTGCTGCCGCCGGAAATCGCGCGCTTCACACAGCGCGGCGTCTACGACGAGAGCCACGCGCATTTGTCCTTCGTGCAGGGTGGCGGCCATGACGGGTCTCACCCGCACATGGTGCACGAGTTCGTCAGCAGCATCGTGGAAGAGCGCCTGCCCTGGCCGGACGCGGTTCGGACGGCCGGCTGGACGGCCGCCGGCATCTGCGCCCACCAGTCCGCGATGCAGGGCGGCGCGCGCGTGGAAATCCCGCAGTACCAGCACGAGCAAAAGTTCAAATTCCGGGTCTGAGCGGGGAGTGGACCTGTGAGGATTTAATTACGAACTTTGCGCCGGGAACTTCTGCCTTAAAGCGCCCTTCACCCGGACTTGTGAACGACGGCGAAACTACCTTGACAGGGTGTCAAAACCATCCCAACCGGGCAGGGCAGCGGCCTGCCTGACCCACTCAGCCATCTGCTCCTCATCGAATTCGTCCTCGTAGATGTCGTGCCAGCGCGAGTCCGGGTCCTTGCCCGCGCCGGGCGGAAGGGGTTGCAGTGACTTGCCCTCGAAGAAAGTCACCTTCACGTAGCGGGTGAAGACGTGGTAACTGAGGAACCAGCCCTGGCCCCTGATGCCATAGAAGGGCGAGTTCCACCGCACGGCCTTGCGCACGTTTGGCACGTTGTGCACGATGAGGTCATCAAGGCGACGCCCGATGTCGCGTTTCCAGCCTGGCATGGCCGCGATGTAGGCCTGCACCGGAGCGTCACCGTCCCCCTTGGGGATCTGGGGGTTGCCGCCGGAAAGAAGTCCGGGTTTTTCGGTCATGGTGTGTTCTGATTTTTCTGCGCTGCGCGCCTCGGTTTGAAGGCCGTGGCATCCAGCAGCAACGTCCTGAACGCGGCGGCATTGGTCGGGAAACCAAATCCAGATTCTGGTGGACCGTGGCGTAGTGAATTACGAACTTTTCGATGGGAGTTTCGGCTGTAGGGCACGACCTGACCCAGACCGTGTTGACTCCTATCCCGCGCCCAATCTCGCACGAGCCTCATCAATGGTAATCGATGGTCAATCGTTGTGGGATATGTGAGCTGCGGGGTACACATCCAACTATCCTACTCGCGAATACGGAAAGGCATTCTTGATATTCTGGTTGAGGAATTTCCCTTTGGATGACGCCTGCATGATCTGCTGATGCAGGAATTGTGGAACGCCATAATACTGGTAAACTCGGGCTCTCAGGAACTCAACCTCAAGAGTCTGTGTCGTCGTGTCATAGCCTATTGCCACTATGTTTGACGATGCTACTTGATGTCTATTCATCTGGACCCTCTTCATTCATTGGCAGAGTCGTCTTCCACAGGGTTCCCTGTGATTTTCGGGTCAACGGCCTCTGCAAGCGGATTCTGGGCCCGCCATGAAGCCACAACTCGTTCGTACCCTTGCTCTTGCCTTGCCATGCCCCAGTTGGCACTCACATTCGGATCCTCGCTACGCGGCCTATGTTCCCTGGCAGGTAGGGTTACCCGGCAGCGCATAGGGAGTTTCGCTGCCTCGCCAGTAACAATGGCTTCTCCAGTTCGGAGGATAGGCAGCACATCGAGAAGGCCAACAAGCCCGTCCGGCAATGTTCCCTGGACACGTGAGCGGTCAGATGGGTTCGATAGTCGAAGGGCAAAGAAAGTTCCGCACTGCGATAGAATTGTCTCATTCACTTCTGAGGGCCGCTGGCTGACTACCATGGCGCCCACTCCATACTTCCTGCCTTCCTTGACAATTCTTTGCACTACCTCAGATGCTGTGCCATTCAATCTATCTGACAAGTAGCGATGTGCTTCTTCCATCACGACCAGCAAGGGACGGCTGATTCCACCTTCCGGCGTTTTTCGACTCCAAAAGAGCGCTTCAAAGACAATTTTAAGAATCGAACCAACCAGCCGTTCAAGTACACTGCTAGGTATCCCGGACAAGTCAATGATGGTGATGGGCTTCTCCCTACCTAACCATCCGGCCAGGAGTTCATCCAGGTCTTTTGTTGGCATTCCATCGAGATTGGGCTCCCAAGGTCCAGGGCACAACAGGAAACCAAAGCGCGGATCAAGCAATCGGGAACGTAACAGGTTCAAAGGACGCTGTATTCCGACGGCCTGCTGATTCAGGAATGGGCCAGCAGCACCCATGGCATGAGGCTTATAAGTAGGTGGCGTTAGAGTGTCAGGGTCACCAGGGTCCTGTTGAGTCGGTTGGTCGCGGTCCGGCCCTTCAAAAGTTTTTGTTTCGAAGTCAATTAGATCGTGCCAGAGCTTCTTGAGGCTGAATGGTAAGGGAGTGTCGACAGTAATTGATCCGGAGTCAACTCCCGAAAAATTCTGCGATTCCTGAGATGCCAGCTTAAGCTCATAAATCTTGTCAGTAAACGCTGTTTCACTGTTGCCTTCCAATCCGCCGGTCAGGAAATCGAGCAGGTCGCCACTGTCCAGTGCCCAATATGGAATGAACAAACGCTCTTCGCCGTATTGTGGTTCAACACTGAACACTTGGGCAACATCGGCCAGAGGCACTGAATACTCGCCGTGAATGTCAAGTAGCAGGACCCGGGCGTTCGGGTAATCCTCGGATTCGGAGTTGGAGGTTGTGATGGCTCTCAAAAGGCTTGCGATAGTCGTAGACTTTCCAGAGCCAGTAGACCCGAGAATGGCGGAATGACGGGTTACCAATTCGTTGAGGGCAACCTTTGCTGCGATACTCTCGGCGCTGGCAAGTGTCCCGATCACGATGTGACCCTGCCCGGGAATATCATAGAGTTTGCGTAGATGCTCCTCAACCGCCAGGTGGACTGAGTCTCCGATGTTTGGGTATTGGCTGACCCCGCGTTCGAAGGTCCCACCCACAACTTCTCCCACTAGCTCGACCTTCATCCAGCGACCAGTGTCATTTACCGAATCCAGGTTTTCGGGTACAGCGTTTGCGCCGGCCTCTGAAACAACTCCAAACAAGTCCTGGTAGCCTTGTGGCACCCTGACGAAACTGCCGACCTGACCAACCTTGTAGGTTTGACCTTTGAATATTGAAAAACCAGATGCAACTGACTCGGCGAGGTGAATGTTAAGCGCAGCTCCGGAAACTGCTGCGATCACTCCAAGATAGGTGGGGTCGCGGCTCAGCATTCAGCCCTGACCATTGGGCGGAACAGGCGTAGTATCACTTTCGTCGTTTGCATCCTCGGTTGGGTCTTCCAGCCTATGTACCTGCGTCAACGCAAGGAAGCTTGCAAACCTGGCGAAATCCCCAAGCAGGAATTCTCCGCCCCCGCTTCCTGAAACGGGTTTCCAGAATGTGCCCTGAATCGCCTCCCAGTCTTTACTCGGGGGATAGCCAGGCTCCCACCGACCAGCAACTCCGCTAATAATTGCACCGTCACGCGCGTAGACGCTCAGGTTTGGACGTGAACGCGCCATAGATGCAACTGTTTCTTCTTCTGCGAGTGGCTTGTACTGAAACGCAAAAATCGCAGAATGGGCGTTTGCCGTCATTGCTTCTTCGAGCACAGCGCAAATGTGGGCGTCGCGGAATGAAAAGCCAGAGCACAATAGAAGTGTATCGGGCCTCGTCAGGAAGTAGCGTAGCCGTTCGAACAGGGCAGAGTAAGGCTGCCTCGTAACTTGATCGTACTTCAGATGATCCGGGTAAATGAGCTGGGATGCTGTTTTGCTGCCTGTTCTGACGACTGTATCGCCGGAGATCTCCCACCCGAGAGAACCGTGAAGCTTCCAGAGACGAGTCCAATGCGGGGGAAGTTCATCGGTGGAGACACTTGCAGCGTCGAAGAATGGTCTGTAGGAACCGCTGAAACCGTCGAAGTAAGGGGCGTGAGCTCTCTCCAGGGCTTCTTCAATCAATAAGTCGTAATTTGGCGTAAATATTTCTATCGAGTGTTGCCGCCTCGTACCGGATATCCACGAGGCAACCTCAGAATACGGGTTAGGATTCTGTGGAAGGGGTGCTTTTACATGTTCTCCTATTTTCTCACAAATGCGTTGGGCCAATTCGGCGTAGCCATTCGCATCCAGGTCGTGAACGCTAGCATTCCCGATTGCTTGTTCGAGTTTTCTGGCTTGAGTCAGAATGGTTTCAATATTGATATTCTTGGTCAATTCCGACTTTAGGATATCAATGACCCTTTTGTTATCCTCGGTCAATGCGCTCACCACCGCATCCGTTAGACCGGTGACATCAGGGACTAGTGGACGACCACCATCCTCTACTATGCGACCGTCTCCATCAATCTGAATGGCAGTTGGTGCACCTGCACCGATCAGAAGCCCAATTCGCTTGCGGCCCTGCGAAAGTATCAGACGCAAGTCCGACATATATCGATCTGGATTGTGGATTGTAGTATTCTGCATCGACCAACCTAAGAGCAAAGAGAGCTATCATGCTTTTCGCCGCCCCCGGCGTGGCTGCACTGATCGGGGAGCAGCATTTCAAATTCTGGTGGACCTGAGGGGACTCGAACCCCTGACCTCCACAGTGCGATTGTGGCGCTCTCCCAACTGAGCTACAGGCCCGACTGCGGCGCATTCTACAGGACGCGGCGCCGCAGCGTCAAGCGGGGTGGCATTGCGGGGCCCCGACCGCGCTGCTATACTGCGCCCCTGCTGCGCGTACCCCGGAGGAGAATCCTTGACGTCGCTGGTCATTACAGTCACGGAGACCCTGCGCTACCGGGGCGCCATCGGGCAATGGAGTTGGGCGCTGCACCGCCTGAGCGGGCTGGGGGTGGTGCTCTTTCTGGTGCTGCACGTCATCGACACCTCCTGGGCCGTCTTCTGGCCGGAGCTCTACGTCGAGGCGATCGCCGCCTACCAGTCGCCGCTCTTCACAATCGGTGAGTTCGGCCTGGTGGCGGCGGTGGTCTACCACGCCATCAACGGCCTGCGCATCACCTTCTTCGACTACAAGCCACATCTGTGGCGGCATCAGCAACGGGCGGCGCACATCGTGCTGGCCGTCGTGCTGGTCATTCTGGCGCCGGTCTTCCTGCTGATGTTCGGTCACGTGCTGGATTTCTACAATTCGGCGCCGCAGGTGCTGCCGCTGACTGACGTGCTGCGCGCCCAGCTGGTCTTCCTGCCCGGCTTCGTGGCGGCCATCGTCGCCGCGCTGATCCTTTCCGGCCTGCACGGCCTCATCAGCGGCGGTGGCAGCGCAGCAGCCGCATCTGTGCAACAGGGCAGTGGCAGCGAGCGCTTCTGGTGGTCTTTCATGCGCATCAGCGCGTTGCTGATCGTGCCGCTGGTCTTCGGCCACCTGGCCATGATGCACATCCTGCAGGGCGTCTTCGACCTCACGGCGCAGGGGCACACGGTGGTGGGCACGGGCGGCCTGATCAATGAGAGCGGCACGGCGGTCGAGTTTGTGGCCAGCCGCTGGAACCTGCTGGTGGGCGGCGTGGCCATCTGGCGCGTCTACGATTTTGCGCTGTTGACGCTGGTGGTGGCGCATGGCTTCAACGGCCTGCGCTACGTGCTCACCGATTACACTGCGCACAGCCCGCTGCTGCGGCGCGCCAGCGTTTATCTCTGCCTGCTGGGCGCGCTCACCCTGTTGCTGCTGGGCGTGGGCGCTCTCGTGGGCACCATTGACGAGACCGCCATCGAAATGGGCGTGGAGGCCATGGAGCGCCTGCACGCGTCGTCCTGAGCGGCGGGAAGGGCTCCCGCATTGGAGCGGAAGGGCTCCCGCAGTCAAGCGGGAAAAGGGAGAAGATGCAGACCCACCAGTTTGACGCGCTGATTGTGGGGGCCGGCGGCGCCGGGTTGATGGCAGCGCTCTACGCCAGCCAGGGCGGCGCGAAGGTCGCCGTGGTCAGCAAGCTCTACCCCACGCGCAGTCACACCGGCGCAGCCCTCGGCGGCATCGGCGCAGCGCTCGGCAACCTTGAGGAAGACCGCCCGCTGTGGCACATGTACGATACCGTCAAGGGCGGCGACTACCTCGCCGACCAGGACGCGGTCAAGGTGCTGGCCGAAGAGGCCGTCGACTCGGTCATCGAGCTGGAGCACATGGGCCTGCCTTTCGACCGCACCTCCGAAGGGCGCATCAGCCAGCGGCGCTTTGGCGGCCACACCAGCAACTTTGGCGAGAAGGCCGTGCGCCGTGCCTGCCATTCGGCGGACCGCACCGGCCACATGATCCTGCAAACGCTTTATCAGCAGTGCCTGCGCAACGAGGTGCGCTTCTTCGACGAGTTCCAGGTGGTCGACCTGCTGCTCAACGAGGGCGTGGCTTGCGGCGCAGTGGCCATCCGCCTCGGCAGCGGCGACTTTCACTGCTTCCACGCGAAGGCCACGCTCTTCGCCACCGGCGGTTGGGGCCGCGTGTGGCAGGTGACCAGCAACGCGCACAGCCTGACCGGCGACGGCGCGGCCATCCTGCTGCGGCGCGGCCTGCCCTTGCAGGACATGGAGTTCTACCAGTTTCATCCCACCGGGCTTTACGGCCTGGGCGTGCTGCTGACCGAGGGCATTCGCGGCGAGGGCGGCGTGCTGCTCAACCGCAATGGCGAGCGCTTCATGGAGCGCTACGCGCCGACGATCAAGGACCTCGCCAGCCGCGACGTGGTCAGTCGCTCGATTTATCTTGAGTTGCGCGAAGGGCGCGGCATCGGCGGCCGTGACTACATGCACCTCGACATCCGTCCGGAGACGGTGAACCGCTATCTGGCGGAGGCCGGCGAGACGCGGCGCATCGACGTGGACTACATCGCGCGCAACCTGGCCGAGACGCTGGAGGTCTGCCGCACCTACGCCGGCGTGGACCCGCTGCAGGAGCCGATGCCGGTGCAGCCGACGGCGCACTACGCCATGGGCGGCATCCCTACCAACGTGAACGCTGAAGTAACCATCGACGCAGCGGGCACGGTGTTGCCCGGTTTGTATTCTGCGGGCGAGGTGGCCTGCGTCAGCTGTCACGGCGCCAACCGCCTTGGCACCAATTCGCTGGTCGACCTCGTCGTTTTCGGACGCCGCGGCGGCAAGCGCATCGCCGATTTCGTGCGTGGGGCCGAGCTGGTGCCGCTGCCGATGGACGCGGGTGAAGAGGTGCGCGCGGAGTTCGAGCGCATCCGCAACAGCGCGGGCGACAGCCGTCCGGGGCAGTTGCGGGCCGCCATGCAGGACGAGATGATGAGTCAGGTCGGTGTCTTTCGCACCGGGGCAGGTATGCGCGCGGGCCGCGACGCGGTGCTGGAACTGCGGCAGCGCTTCCTGCAGGACCTCGGCATCGACGACCGTGGCCACATCTTCAATACGGACCTTATGGAAGCCTGGGAGCTGGGTTGCCTGCTGGATACGGCCATCGCGACGGCGGAGAGCGCGCTGCAACGCGAGGAGAGCCGCGGCGCCCACAGCCGCGAGGACTTCCCCGGGCGCGATGACGTCAACTGGCTGGTGCACTCACTCGTCAGCAGCCACGAGAGCAGCCTCGTATCATCACAGCTACAACTCTCGCTGAACCACGACAAGCCGGTCGACCGCTCGCTGGAAGCGGAAGACGAGCGCTTCGCGCCGAAAGAGCGCGTTTACTGAAGTCAGGACGTGCGTCTCCGGGCGCGCGTCTGTCAGGGCCACAGGAAGCAGGGAGCCGCATGGACATCACTTTTCGCATCCGGCGCTACAACCCGGAAGCCGGGAGCCCAAAGCCCTACTGGCAGGAGTTCGCACTTGCTGACGTGGAACCCACGCAGCGCGTGCTGGAGCTGCTGCACCGCGTCAAGTGGGAACAGGACGGCACGCTGGCTTTCCGCCGTTCCTGCTCCAGCGGTATCTGCGGCTCGGATGCCATGCGCATCAACGGGCGCAACGCGCTGGCCTGCAAGCTGCTGGCGCGCGACGTGGGCGACAGGATTCAGGTGGAGCCGATCCTGGGGTTGCAGGTCATCAAGGACCTCATCGTGGACATGGAGCCCTTCCTCGCGCACTATCGTCAGGTGCTGCCCTGGTTCGTCAACGACGGGCCGCTGCCGGCGGACGGGCGCGAGCGCCGGCAAACGCAGGAGGACAAGGACCTCATCACCGACACGACCAACTGCATCCTCTGCGCGGCCTGCACCACTTCCTGCCCCAGCTTCTGGGCCAACGGCGAGTACGTCGGCCCGGCGGCCATTGTGCAGGCGCATCGCTTTCTCTTCGACACGCGCGATACGGGCGATGAGGCGCGCCTTGATGCCCTGGGCGCGCCGGACGGCGTCTGGCGCTGCCGTACGATCTTCAACTGCACGCCTGCCTGCCCGCGCGGCATCGAGGTCACGCGCGCGATCGGTGAGGTCAAGCTGGCTGTGCGCAAGGGCAGTAGCGCGGGCATCATCGACCCGGCGACCATCAAACAACAGCACTGAGTTCGCGTCTCAGCCGAGCGGCACCGGGCCGTCGTCATCCCCGCCCGGTCTCCAGGGATTCAGGTGTCCCGTGGCGCGCAGGGCCTTCGCGCGCTCCTCGTTCAGGAACTGTTCCAGTTGCGCCGGCACGCGCACGGACTGGCCCCACTGCGCTGATTCATCGCTCATCACCTGCAGCGTGTTCTCCACGTAGGCGCGCAGGGCGGCGCGATAGGTCAGCGTGTCCATGTCATCCAGCGGCGACTGCGAATCGGCCACTTCCAGATTCTCGAGCGCGCTTTCGTAGACGCTGGCCGAACGATCCCATTGATAGAGACTGGCGAGGGTGGTGAAGGCGCCACCGATGGCGGGCGCGACCACGGCGATTAGCATCAGCGCGTGCACGAGGGCCCGCACGTTAGCGCATTGCTCGCTGTCGAGGCTGGTCATGCTGAGCACGGCGTCGGTCAGGGTTGCGTCGTCCACACGTGTCTGCGCGAGGGGCGAATCGGCCAGCAACACGCCCACCGTGATGGCGTCTTCTTCCTGGGTGATGAGGCCCAGTTGCTGCATGCTGCGCACCAGGCCCTGGCTGTCCGCCAGCTGGGCGCAGGCGCCATTGTTGGCGAAGGAGCCAGGCACCAGCCAGGCGGAAACCAGCAGGCCGGCGAGGGCGGCGGAGAAGCCGGTGAGGAAGGCGAAGATGGCCACGATGAAGTTGACCTGGCCGCCGGCGCGGCGATACTGGCCGGAAGAGCGCTGCCAGTAGCTGCGCTGGTCCTCCAGCGAGAACCACTGAAAGACGCGGAAAGCGGCGCGCATGCGCATGCGCTCAAGCTGCTCGGGCGACATCAGTCCAGCGTCCCCACTGTGATTTCCTGCGGCTGCATGCCGCGGTTAATTTCGGCCGCGCGCTGCGCGAGCAGCATCCGCCGCTGGTAACCGGCGATATCGTCATAGGGTGGCACGCGCGTGAGGAAGCGGAAGTATTCGCGGCGCAGCTGTTCGGCGCGGCGCCGGTTTAGCAGCCACTGCTCCTGCGGTTGCTCGCGCCCGCCGACGGCGGCGAGGAAGGCCGTCATCAGCGCGATGACCGTCTCGAGGAAGGCGAAGACGGGCATGATTTCCGGCTGGTTGCCGAGCGTGATGAGCTGCAACGAGCCGACCAGGGTGGCGATGATGGCCAGCATGAGGAAGTTGAGCTGCTGGCGCCGGTAGCGATTTTGCTCCACCTTGGCGCGGTGGTCCCGCTCGCGAAAGAGGCGCAGCACCTCGTATTCGAGGAAATCGATGTCCTCGTAGATTTCCTGACGCACCGCGATGGGCACGCCCTGCAGCACTTCTTCCAGCAGGTCGGGGTTCAGCAGGGTGAAATTCGGGTCTGGCTCCGAGGGGCGAAAGGCGCCGAAGCGCGGCATTTCCTGGACCCAGACGGGCATGCGCCGGCGAAAGCCTCCCCCGCCCTGGTTGCTGGGGGGGCGTCCTTCTGCAACCTGGCGGGGCCCGATGTTCATCGCGATGACTGCTCCTCCTGCCTGCGGGCTACCCCGTCATTATAGCCCCCGCCAGGGCCTGTGGTAGAATGTATGTCATGTTTCGACGCTGCCTGCTGCTTGCGGCGCTGCTGCTGTGGCCCGCGCCCCTGCAGGCCCAGGACGCAGGCGCGGACCTGGTCAGGCGCGTCAACAGTCTGCGCGCTTCGCTGGGCTTGCCGGGTATGCGCCTCCACAACGCCCTGGGCGTGGCAGCGCGCAGCCAGGCGCGCTGGATGGCAGAATCCGGCCTGATACGCCACACTCGTCCCGACGGCACTGATTTGCGCGCGCGCACCCGCAGCGCCGGTTATCCCTCCACCTGGGTCGCCGAAATCATCTATATGGGCGTCAACGTCGAGAACGCCTGGAACTTCTGGCTTGGCTCGCGCATTCACTACGAAACCATCACCGGCCCCTCGCTGCAGGAGCTGGGCGTGGGTTATGCCAGCGCCGGACGCCGCACGGCCTACGTGATCGTCTTCGGCAACCCGGGAGGCGCGGCCGTCGCCGTCGGTAACAGTGGCAGCGCCGCCGGGCCGCCGTCCTACGTGCGCGGCCGCGATGCGCGCGGCTTCATCATGCACGAGATTCAGCCCGGCGACACCCTGGGCCTGATCGCGCTGATCTACGGTTACTCTTGGGATGACCTGCCCTACATGCGCACGATCAACGGCCTCGAGGGCGACCTGCTGCAGCCGGGCGAGATTTTCCTCGTGCCGCCCGCCGACGGCACCTACACGCCCACGGCGGGCACGCCGGCCACGGCCACACTCGCGGCGGCCACGGCCACGGCCGCAGCGACGGCCACGGCGACGCCGCGCCCCGTCGCCACCAGCGCGAGTCTGCCGCCCGCCCTCGCCCTGGCGGCGCGCGCGCCGGTCAGCAGTGCCACGCCCGTCACGCTGGCGGCGGCAAATCCTGTTGCGGACGGCGGAGCGCCGCTGTGGGTGATTCTGGCGCTGGCGGCTCAGGCCGCATTGCTGGGCCTGGCCGCCATAATCTTTGCGCTGCGCGGCCGACGGCGCAGATGAGCGCGCTGCGTGTGTTGCGCGCCCTTGGCATCGCGCTGTGGCGCACCTTGCGCGGCGACCAGCCGCCGGCGGACGCGTTTGAAACCTGGCTGCAGACGGCCCGCGACCAGCTGGCGGAACTCGAAGGCCAGGTCGCGCGTGAGCAGACGGCGCCGGAGACGCTGCGACTGCGCATCGACCGGCGCGAGATGAGCCTGCAGCTCATTCTGGCGGCGCTGCGCTTTCATCTCGACGAGGAGTTCCCGCAGTTGCGGCGGCGTTTCGGCGACGAGTGCCTGATCGTCCTGCGCGCGACCTGCCTCGACGACAGCTTCCGTCTGCAGAAGCTGGCGGCCCTGCCGCAGCTTTCGCCCAGGCTGCAGGAGCGATTGGAGGCGCTGGCGCTGCATCTGCTACAGTTGCCGGAGGCCGGCGCGCGCTGACAGTCATGCCGGCGCTCGCTATACTGAACGCCATGAACGTACCAAACAAACCCCGGCTGCCGGCCGACCACATTGGCGCGTTGATCGCCGCCGCGCTGATGATCCCGCTCGGCTGGGGTGGGCTGTACCTGCTGGTCATCAGCACGACGCCGCGCGTGGGGCCGCGCTGGGTGTTCTTCGTGCTGCTGCAGGTCGCCGTCACCGGCACGGCACTGCCGCTGGTGCGCATCCTCAACGCGCGCTTCACGCCGCGTCAGCAGCCACATGCGCCGGCCGTGGTGCTGGTGCGCCAAAGCGTCTGGATCGGGCTCTTCGTCGTCATCTGCGTCTGGCTGCAGATTCCGCGCGCACTGCAGGCCCACGTCGTGCTGCTGGTGGCGCTGGTCTTCACCATCCTTGAGGTCATTCTGCGCAGCCGGGAGCTCGTCAGTGAGCGCCGCTGAGTTGTTGCGCAGCCTGCCGGCGGTGGACTCCCTGCTGGGCGACGCGGATGGCCAGGCGCTCTGCGCGCAGTACGGCCGCGCGGCGACCCTGGAGGCCCTCCGCGCGACTCTGCAGCAGACGCGCTGCGCCATCCACAGTGGCGCGGCGACGGCGCCGTCACCGGCCGCGCTGCTGGAGCGGGCCGAGGCAGAGCTGGCGCAGCGCTTTCGACCTGGCCTGCGCCGGGTCATCAACGCCAGCGGCGTGATTCTGCACACCAACCTGGGTCGCGCGCCACTGGCAGAGGCGGCCGTCCAGGCCATGGCGGAGGTCGGCGCGCACTACAACACGCTGGAATATGATCTCGCGCGCGGCGCGCGCGGCGGACGGCTGAAGCATTGTGAGGCGGCCCTGTGCGCGCTGACCGGAGCCGAAGCCGCGCTGGTGGTCAACAACAACGCCGCCGCGCTGGTGCTCTTGCTGGCGACGCTGGCGCAGGGGCGCGAGGTGATCATCAGCCGCGGCCAGCTGATTGAGATCGGCGGCGGCTTTCGCGTGCCGGAAGTGATGAGCAGCGCCGGCGCGCGCCTGGTCGAGGTCGGCACCACCAACCGCACGCGCCTGGCAGACTACGAACGCGCCATCGGCCCCGACACGGCGCTGCTGCTGCGCGCCCACGCCTCCAACTTCCGCATGACCGGCTTCGTTGAGGAAGCGCCGCTGGCGCAACTGGCGCAGCTGGCCCATGCGCGCGGCCTTTTGCTGGTCGACGACCTCGGCAGCGGCGCGCTGCTGGACAGCGCGCAGTTCGGTTTGCTGCACGAGCCGACCGTCGCGGAGAGCATGGCGGCGGGTGCAGATCTGGTGGCCTTCAGCGGCGACAAGCTGACCGGCGGACCGCAGGCGGGCATCATTGTGGGACGGGCGGAGCCGCTGGACGCGTTGAAGCGTCATCCGCTGGCGCGGGCCTTGCGCGCGGACAAGCTCTGTCTGGCCGGCCTGGCCGCCACGCTCGATCTCTGGCAACGCGGCGCGGCGCTGACGCAGATCCCGATATGGCGCATGATCGCGCGCGAGGCGGAGGAACTGCGGGCAGTTGCCACGGCATGGGCGCAAGGTCTGGGCGGCTCGGTCGTGGCCGGCGAATCGACCGTGGGCGGCGGCTCGCTGCCTGGCGCGACGCTGCCGACCTGGTTGCTGGCGCTGGACGTGATGCAGCCCGACGAATTTCTGGCGCAGTTGCGCGCGGCACAGCCTCCGGTTATTGCGCGCATCGCCGATGGCCGCGTCCTGCTGGACCCGCGCACGGTGCTGCCGGGCGAGGAAGAAGAATTACTGGCCGTGCTGGAAGGGCTGCTGTAGCAGCGCTGATATTCGGGCTCAGGCGCGGGCGTAAGCTGCGGCCATGCGCTCCAGAATCTCCGTCAGGGTGGCGCGCGGACAGCCGAAGTTAAGGCGTGCCAGCTGAGGGTAGCCCTGCGGGCCGAAGTTGCCGCTGAGCGCAACGCGTGCCTCGTCAAGAAAGTACTGCACGGGGTCCGCGGCGAAGGGCGTAGCCGCGCAATCCAGCAGCAACAGGTAGGTTGCCTCGGGGCAGGTGGGTTTCAGCGCCGGCATTTCGCGCTGCACGAAGTCGATGGCGTAATCGCGGTTGGCCTGCAGGTACACCATCAGGGCATCCAGCCAGGGTTGCCCCTGGCGGAAGGCCGCCTCGGCCGCCACCAGGCCCAGCGATGACACGGAGTGGAGCCCCTGGCGCCTGTACCAGTCGCTCAGCCAGCCCAACAGTTCGTGATTGCTGGAAATGGCCACGCCCAGCTTGAAACCCGCCAGGTTGTAGGACTTGGTCGCGGCGTTCAGCGTGACGCAGCTGTTGGCCACCTCGGGGTCGACGCCGGCGATGGTGAGGTGCTGCTGGCCGGGGTAGGTCAGGCCGGCGTGGATTTCGTCGGAGCAGATGAGCAGGCGGTGGCGCAGACAGAGTTCGGCGATGCGCTCCAGCTCGTCGCGGGTGTAGACGCGGCCGACCGGATTGTGCGGGTTGCAGAAGAGCAACAGGCGCGTCTGCGGCTGGATGGCCGCCTCAAGGGCGTCGAAGTCGATTTCATAGCGCTCGACATTGCCGTCCTGACGCGCGACCAGCGGCGCGCTGTGTGTGGCGCGCGGGGCATTATCGGCGGCGCTGAAGAAGGGCCAGTAGTTGGGCGTCTGGATGAGGACGCTTTCGTCAGCCTTGATGTAATGGCAAACGGCGTAAAGCCCGCTGACCACACCGGGCACAATCTGTACGTCTTCGGGCACGGTGTCCATGCCGTAAAGCTGGCTGTAGCGTGAGCTGACCGCCTCCTGCACCCCACCACCGGTCGAGAAGCCGCCCGCCATGCTGTAGCCGAAAATGCCGTGGGCGACGCGCTTTTGCAGCGCCTCGGCGACCGCTGGCGGCGAGAGGAAGTCCATGTCCGCCGTCCAGCAGGGGATGACGTCGGCGTCGTAGCGATTCCACTTGGCACTGTCCGTGCTGCGGCGATCGATAATTTCGTCAAAGTTGAAGGTCGTCATGCCCTGCTCCCTGCGTCAGCGCTTGCGCGCATTGTAGCCCTCAATCGGCGCTGCGGGTAGCCTGCGTCGCGGCCGCGCGCAGCAGCGCGCGCGCGGTATCGCTGCCGCTGTCCCCTGTGGCGCCCAGCATCGCCGCAAGTTCGCCGACGCGCTCCGCCTCGCCCTGCAGCAACTGCACTGTGGCGCGGGCGTGGCGATCGTCCGGGTCCTTGTCGACACGGTAGTGATGGTCAGCGCAGGCGGCCAGCTGGGCGAGGTGGGTGACGGCCAGCACCTGGTGATCCTTGCCGAGCGAATGCAGCTTGTGGCCCACAACCGCGCCCACGCGCCCGCCGATGCCCTGGTCGATCTCGTCGAAAATCAGGGTGGGCGTGCGGTCGGCCTGGGCCAGCACGTGTTTTAGCGCCAGCATGAGGCGCGCCGCCTCGCCGCCGGAAGCAACCCTGGCCAGCGGCCGCAGCGGCTCGCCGGGGTTGGCGCTCAGCAGGAACTGGACCTGATCGATGCCATCGGGGCCGAAGCGCAGACGTCGCCCCGCCACCGGGCAGCCGTCCTCACTTTCCTGCTGCGAAATCTGCACCTCGAAGCGCGTGCTGCCCATGCGCAGGTCGCCCAGCTCGACGACGACCTGCTGCGCCAGGCGTTGACCGGACGCCTGCCGCGCTGCGCTGAGCGCCGCCCCGGCCTGGCCCAGCGCGGCCAGCAGACGCGCTTCCTCCGCCTGGCAGGCCTGCACTTGCTCCTCGTTGTGTTCCAGCGCATCGAGCTGCGCGCGCGCGCCGTCAGCGTGTTGCAGCACGGCCTCGATGCTGGCGCCGTAACGCCGCCGCAGCGTGTTGATGGCCTCGAGGCGCCCCTCCACTTCTGCCAGGCGCTGCGGGTTGTGTTCCACGCGCTCGCCATAGTCCTGCAGCGTGCCGGCGATTTCCTGCATCTGCTGCGCGAGCGCGTCGGCCAGTTCCTGCTCCTCCTGCAGTTGCGGGTCGATACGCGCCAACCGCGCCAGCAGCTGCTCGGCCTGCATGAGCAGTCCGAGCGCGCCGGGCGTCTCCGGGCCGCTGTCCTCACCGGCCAGCGCCAGCAGCGCCTGGGCGCCGAGCTGCGCCAGTTGCTCGCTGTTGCCAAGGCGACTGCGCTCGTTGCGCAGGTGCTCGTCCTCGCCGGGCTGCAGGGCCGCGGCATCGATCTCCGCAATTTCACGCTGCAACTGTTCGGCGCGGCGTTCGCGTTCACCCTCGTCCTGCTGCAGCTGCCGCAGCTGCGCACGTGTCGCCTGCAGCTGCGCAACCAGTTCAGCCAGGGCGGGACGCCTGTCCAGCAGCCCGGCGTGACGATCCAGCAGGTCGATGTGAGTGGCGGGGCGTAGTAGCGAGAGGTGGTCGGACTGGCCGTGGATGTCCACCAGCACTTCGCCGATGGCCTGCAGCAGCCCGCTGCGCACGGCGATTCCGTTGACGCGCGCGGTAGAGCGGCCCTTGCGCCGCAGTTCGCGCGTCAGCAGCAGCGAGCTGCCGACCTCGTCCTCCAGTTCCTCGCGCTGCAGCAGGGGCGCCAGTCGTTCACGCACGGCCTCATGGAGGCTGAAATAGCCCTCGACGCTGGCGCGCTCTGCGCCGGCGCGAACGAAGACGGGGTCCGCGCGGGCGCCCAGCAGCAGGCCCAGAGCATCGATCAGCAGCGACTTGCCGGCGCCGGTCTCGCCGGTGATGACGTTGAAGCTGGGCCCGAAGCCCAGCGTCAGATCCTCAATGACGGCCAGGTTGCGGATCTGCAGTTCCTCGAGCATGTGCCTTCCGCTCAGATTCTGACGCGGTAGCGGCCGTAGACTGTGACCGCCAGGACGCCAGCGAGGATCAATGTGCGCAACCCCAGGCCCCCTGCAAGGAAGACAAAGAGCAGGCTGCCGGCCAGGATACCAGCCGCAGCCACAGTGCCGGACCAGCGACCGCGGCGGCGACCGCTCAGTTGCAGGGCCAGCGTGGCGATGACGCCGCCGGCCGGTATGGCCAGCAGGATGAGGAAGAGCAATGGCAGAAAGCCGCCCAGCAGCTGGGCCAGCGCCGCGCCAACCGCATTGACGGCGAAGACCAGGACGTAATCCAGGTTCGTGCCGCTGAAGAAGCGGTCTTCGTGCGCGCGCACACATTCGCGGCAACGATAGCCCACCGGTGTCGGCACGGCGCACTCGGGACACATCAGCCGGTCGCAGCGGTTGCAGCGCAGGTTGGTCTCGCGCTGAGGATGCTGCTCGCAGTAAGTCGTTTCGGGCACAGCGCTCATCGCGCGGCGAGCCTGCGTCGGGGCAGGGCCGGGCGCTGCCGCGCATCAATGCGCGGCTCCAGCCGGTCCAGCAGCGAGCGATAGAAATAGTTGCGGTCGCGCATGCGCACAAAGCGGCTGATGTGCGCGCTGGCCTGCACGCGCAGCTGCTCGCCCGGCTCCAGCGCGCGAACAATGCGCCCGTCAACGCTCAACAGCGCCGGACTCTGGTCCACGGTCGCCGGCAAGACGTCGACGACGGAGCCCTGGGAGAGTACGAGGGGGCGGCCCATGCTGAGGTGTGGCGCGACCGGCATCACGAGAATGTTGAGTAGTTCCGGCGGCAGGATGGGCCCGCCCGCGGCCAGGGCATAGGCAGTGGAGCCGGTGGCGGTGGCGATGACGAGCGCGTCTGCCGTGTAGGTCGTGGCCCAGTCGCGGTCGATGTACATCTCAAGGCGCACCGTCGCCGTGACGCGGTTGCGGCTGAGCACCACGTCGTTGAGGCCGTCCGCGCCGGCCACGACCGAGCCATCGCGCAGCACCTGGGCGCGGATCATCATGCGCTGTTCGAGCCAGTAGTCGCCCGCCAGCAGCTGGTCAATATGGTCGGCACAGTTGTCGGGGTCGTCGATCTCCGTCAGGAAGCCGAGGTTACCCATGTTCACGCCCAGCACCGGCACCTGCGGCGCCGCGCAGACCCGCGCCGCGTGCAGCATGGCGCCGTCGCCGCCGATGGCGACCACGAGGTCGGAATCGGACACCTGCGCGCGCACGTCTTCTTCCGTCCACACGTCGCGCACCCAGGTGTCGAGGCCGCGCGCGCGCAACCGGGCGGCGATGTCCCTGGCGACGGGCGCGGTCTGCGGGCGGCGCGGGTGCGCCAGAATGCCTGTTCTGTGGAAGCTCATCGTGTCCCGGGCTCCTGTACCCGCCCATTATAGTTCAGCCAGGCGCAACTGCGCAGCCCACCTGCCCGAACCATGCTATGTTCAGGAGCAGATTTGGCAGTTTCATTCGAACAGCCCCGGCGACCTGGGCCTGTGAATCTGGCGCAGCGCGAGGCTGGCGCAACGGGGAGCGGGAATATGAAGCAGCGCTGCAGCTTCCTCTTCCTGATCGCTGTGCTGGCCTCCTCACAGGTAACTGTGCGCTCCGCGGAAAGCAGTCTCGCCGACCTGATCGCCGCTGACGGGCGGTTCTCCACCTTGCAGATGCTCGCTGACGCAGTCGGGCTGGGGGAGATGCTCGCCGTCGAGGGGCCCATAACGCTGTTCGCTCCGCTTGACGAGGCCTTCGCCGAACTGCCAGGCTTCGCGTTGGCATGGCTGCAGGACAGTCCCGCGATGCTGACCGAACTGCTGCTGCAGCATGTGGTGGAGGGCGCCTGGGGCAGTGCCGATCTGGCTGCGATGGAGCGGGTCGGCGCGCTGGACATCAGCGCCGGCGAGGCCGGTCTGATGGTCAATGACGCGGCCCTCGTTGCCGCAGACACGCGCGCCGGCAACGGCCTGTTGCACACCATCGACCGCGTGCTGCTGCCGGAGCAGACACTGGAGGTGGTCGTCCCCGCCTTCATGGAGGGGAGCATCGTCAGCGCCGGCAGCTCGACCGTCTATTTGCTCAGCTCGGCCATCGCCGCGCGCTTCCATCATGAGGGCTATCGTGGTGGCAACGTCACCATCTACAGCATCGGTACCGGCGCCGGCTTCGAGCGCTCTTGCCGGGGAAGGCCCGCTAACCTTCAACGAAGCCTTTGCCGGGCTGCCGGGCTTCGCGCTGGACTGGCTGCTGAACAATCTGCGGGGAAGGCATTACTGACATTGCCAACGCCAGCCGGCCGATCAAGGATTCCGAGCGGGAGAATTGCCAGGCCATCGGTCGCGAAGTCTTCCCGCTGCGCGTGGGCATGGACGTGCTGGTCGTGATCGTCAGCAGCGACAACACGTTTGTCGACAACCTGACCAGCGAGCAGCTGGTGCGCCTGTTCAGCACGGCGGATACCTGGCAGGACGTCAACCCGCACTGGCCCGCGGCCCCCATCGAGCGCTTCATCCCGGGCACCGACAGCGGCACCTTCGAATACTTCGTGGAAGAACTCTTCGACAAGGACCAGGCGCCCATCCTGGACGCGGCGCGCACCAGCCTCAGTAAAGACACCAACCTGCTGCTGCGCGCTGTGACAAGCTCTCCCCATGCGGTCGGCTTCCTCGGCTACGCTTTCTTCGCCGCCAACCGGGACCGGCTGAAAGCAGTGCCGCTTGAGGGCGTGGTGCCGCAGGGCAGCAGCGTGCACGAACTGGTTGCGGTTATCGCGGCGCACCTGGCTGGTGGGCGCCAATGCCATCGGTGAGCTACCCCCTGCTGCCCGAGCTGGAACTGGCCGAGGTGATCCCCGCCTTCGTGGATGGCGACCTCATCGCCGCCGGCAGTTCGACCGTGTCGCGGCCGCTCTACCTCTACACCGCGCCCGAGGTTATCGCGCAGCGGCCAGTCAGGTGGGCGAATTTTTGAGCTACTACCTCACTGTAGTCAACGAGGAAGTTGAGGCGGCCGGTTACTTCGCCATGAATGCCCACGAGCTCAACCGCTCGCGCCTGCTGCTGAAGGCGGCTGGCGCGAGCTGACACAAGCCTGAAGTCGCTGAGCCTCGTTATTCCGGGATTAAGGAGAACTTTGCCGAGTCTTAACAAGAGGGCAGTCTGTGCTTAAAACGCTCGTGCGACCATGCGCAGCGGACGCTGGTCTCATACGCACAAGGAGCGTAAAAGCATGATGAAACTCCGCAGCATCCTCTTCCTGATCGTCGTACTGGCCCTGCCGCTGGCAAGCGTACAGGCCGATGGGCACCTGGTTTCCGGGCTGCTCGCCGGTAATGAACAGCTCAGTACCCTGCAGTCCCTTGTGGCAGCTGCCGGGATGGGTGACGCTCTTGCCGGGGAAGGCCCGCTAACCTTGTACGCGCCGGTCAACGAAGCCTTTGCCGGGCTGCCGGGCTTCGCGCTGGACTGGCTGCTGAACAATTCCGACGAACTGGTTGCGGTTATCGCGGCGCACCTTGAGGGTGGTGAACTGGTGGGCGCCAATGCCATCGGTGACGCCATGGAGGCTGGCAACGGCACCCTGCAGCTGATTGACAGCGTCCTGCTGCCCGAGCTGGAACTGGCCGAGGTGATCCCCGCCTTCGTGGATGGCGACCTCATCGCCGCCGGCAGTTCGACCGTCTTCCCGCTCAGCGACGCCATCGCCACGCGCTTCCGCGACGAGGGCTACGCGGGCAACATCACCGTCGACAGCATCGGCTCCGGCGCCGGCTTCGAGCGGTTCTGCGCGGAAGGCGTGACCGACATCTCCAACGCCAGCCGTCCCATCAAGGACGCCGAGCTGGAGAATTGCCACGCCATCGGCCGCAGCGTCTTCCCGCTGCGCGTGGGCACGGATGCGCTGGCGGTGGTCATCAACAGCGAAAACGACTTCGTCGATAACCTGAGCCTGGAGCAGCTGACGCGCCTCTTCAGCACGGCCGACACCTGGCAGGATGTCAACGCAGACTGGCCCGCGGAGCCGATCGAGCGCTTCATCCCTGGCACCGACAGCGGCACCTTCGACTACTTTGTGGAAGAGGTCTTCGACAAGGACCTGGCGCCCATCCTGGACGCCGCGCGCACCAGCCTGAGTGAGGATGACAACGTGCTGGCGAATGGCGTTTCGGGCAACCCCTACGCCGTGGGCTTCTTCGGCTACGCTTACTTCGAGGCCAACCGCGACGTTCTGGCAGCAGTCCCGATCGAAAATGTGGCGCCGGCCGGCAGCAGCGTGGACGACGGCAGCTACCCGCTGGCGCGCCCGCTCTTCCTCTACGCTGCGCCCGAGATCATCGCGCAGCGGCCGCAGGTGGGCGACTTCCTGACTTACTACCTGACCGTGGTCAACGAGGAAGTTGAGGCGGCCGGTTACTTCCCGGCGGACGCCTGGGGGCTGAACCGTTCGCGCCTGCTGGTGACGGCTGCCAACAGCGGCTGACCCGGCTGAAGTTCAGGCATGATGAAGGCGGCGGGCCATTACCCGCCGCCTTTTTGTGCGGAAGGGAAAGCCTTTCCGTTTGATCCAGACCTGCCTCGCCCACGCGTCAGATTTGGCCCAGGCCGCAGGACGATTTAATCAGCATTTAACATAATCGGGCATTTCGTTAACCTGCGGGCTACTATAATTCCGCCCAAACACAGATCTCCGAAATCACGACAGGCAGGAATATGGCGCAATATCAGGGTGCTCAGCGGCTCACAACGCCGAAGGCCGCCACCCTCGAAAAAGTGCTGCGCACGCGCAGCCTCAAGCGCCGGGCCCGTCCGGTCGAGAGCTTCTTCCGCATCCTGTTGCTGCTCTGCGGCCTGGGTTCCATCCTCTCCACCGCCGGCATCCTCTACACCCTCGGCGAAAACTCGCTGCTGTTCTTCAGACAGCGTTCCTGGCAACAGGTGAAGTACGACACGGTGGAGCGCGCCGAAGTGACAAACCTGGGCCGGGAGGTCACGCTGGCTGCGGCGCTGACTGCGCAGGGCCAGCGCCTGCTGCTCAACCTGGACGAACGCGCCACGCTGCCTTTCCATGAAGGCCAGGTGCTTGAGCTGGGCGGCGAGCAGATGCGCGTGCTCGCAGCCAGCCGTACCGGGCTGGAGGTGGAGCGCGGCATCAACGGCAGCCAGGCGGTCAACCACGGGGCCGACGCGCCGGTGTTCGTTCACAACGCGCGGACGGTGCTGCTGGGCACTGCTGTGGCGCCCGGAGACAATGTAATCCAGCTGGTGGAGGGCGCCGCTGCCGCCTTCAAGGCGGACAGCCTGCTACGCGCGGACGAGGAAATCATGCGCGTCCGGAGTGTCTCGCGGATGTCCGACACCCTGATTGTGGAGCGCGGCATGGATGGCACCAGGCCGGCTCGTCACGACGCCGGCCTGCCGCTCTTCAGCACGGACGCGGTAACCCTGGGCGAATTTCTGACGGGGGCGCGCTGGAACCCGCAGCTGGGGCAGCTGGGCATCTGGCCGCTGCTGAATGCCACGCTGATGACGACCTTCTTCGCGCTGCTGGTGGCGCTGCCGCTGGGCCTGGGTGTGGCGGTCTACCTAAGCGAATACGCCAGCCTGCGCGTGCGTTCGCTGGTCAAGCCCGTGCTGGAATTGCTGGTGGGCGTGCCGACGGTGGTGTTCGGCTACTTCGCGCTCACCTGGATGACGCCGCTGCTACAGCAAATAATCGGGCCGGAGGTGAAGCAGTTCAACACGCTCTCGGCCGGGCTGGTAATGGGCATCATGATCGTGCCCACCATCGCCTCCATCAGCGAGGACGCGCTGGCCGCTGTGCCGCGCGCGCTGCGCGAGGCGTCTTACGCGCTGGGCGCCACGCGTCAGGAGACCGTGCGCCGCGCCGTGCTGCCGGCGGCCATCTCCGGCATTATGGCGGCCTTTCTGCTGGGCATTTCGCGCGCCGTGGGGGAGACCATGATCGTGGCGCTGGCGGCGGGCGCCGGCCCCAACTTCACCTTCAATCCGCTGGAAGGCGCGGAGACGATGACCGGGCATATCGTGCGCATCTCCGGCGGCGACATCAGCTACAACACCATCGACTACAACAGCCTCTTCGCCATTGGGCTGCTGCTCTTCCTGCTGACGCTCGTCTTCAACGTGGTCAGCGGCGCCATCACGCGCCGCTATCGTGAGGCGACCTGAGGTGGCCGGCGTGACGGGACAGGTCAAGGGCGGCAGCCTGCGGCGCCGACAGCGTGTTAGCGGCATTTGGAAGCGGGTGTACCAGGCCTGTGTGGCGCTGGCGGCCATGGCGCTGGTCATCCTGCTGCTCAAAATTGTCGATGACGCCTTCGGCACGGTCGCCGTCGTCAACGTCGTCGACCCGGCCAGCCTGGTCAGCGCGGACGGGCGGAGCCTGGAACAGCAGAGCGCGGCCGAACTGGCCGGCCTCGCCCGCGACCTGCAGGACGCAGAGGGTCGCCAGTACGTCAGCACCGACCGTCTGCTGACGCTCTTCCTCGACGAGGTCGCGCAGACCGCGCTGGCGCCTTCGGCCCTGCGCAACCTGACCGTCGGCCAGGCCCTGGCGAGCGGCCAGCGATTCCCTGAGGAATGGCAGAGCCGCACGCTCTTCGACCTGCGGCTGCCGGATGTGGCGCGCGCCGAACGGGACGCAAGGGCCAGGGCGGACCTCGCCCTGCTGCTCGAGCTGAATGTGGAGCCCGCGCGCATGCTGCAGCTGGTCTACTCGGACATCGTGCAGGTCGAGCTGCTGGAGAGCTGGAACCTGATCGACTCGCTGCTGCGCCAGGAGGAGATACGGGCCCGGGCCGCCGTGGATTTCCCGCAGGCGCGCCTGGAGTTCCGCTCCTGGCTGAATGCCGATTTCCTGCGCACGCCCGGCTCCAGCCAGGCCTTGACCAGCGGCATCCGCGTGGCGCTGCTGGGGACGCTGTGGATGCTGGTGATCGCGACAGGCGTAGCGCTGCCGCTGGGCCTGGGCGCGGCCATCTACCTCGAGGAATACGCGCGCGACGTCGGTGACCGGCGTTACCTGCGCTTGCTGAACGGCTTCATCGAGACCAACATCCGCAACCTGGCCGGCGTGCCCTCCATCATTTACGGCATCCTCGGCCTGGCCGTATTCGTGCGCGCGCTGGAGCCACTGACCAGCGGGCGCATCGCCGGTGTGGAAGGCACGGACGGACGCACCGTGCTCTCCGCCGGCCTGACCATGGCGCTGCTGATTTTGCCGATCATCATCATCAACGCCCAGGAGGCCATCCGCGCCGTGCCTCAGTCCTTGCGCGAAGGCAGCTACGGTCTGGGCGCCACCCGGCTGCAAACGATCGCGCGCCAGGTGCTGCCGGTGGCCATGCCCGGCATGTTGACCGGCGTCATTCTTTCAGTCTCACGCGCGATTGGCGAAACGGCGCCGCTGGTCGTGGTCGGCGCGGCGACGACCATTTTCATCGACCCGGACAGCCCCTTCTCCCGCTTCACCGTGCTGCCGATTCAGATCTTTCGCTGGACGGCCGACCCGCGCGAGGGCTTTCAGGACGTCGCGGCGGCCACCATCATCGTGTTGCTGGCGTTGCTGTTGACGCTCAATGCGACCGCTATCATCCTGCGTAACCGATACAGCGCGAGGGCGCGCAGAACCTTATGAGCGAGATGATGACTACCCGGCAGGACGAACTGGGCATTGATGATATGAGCGTCTGGTACGGCGAAACCTGCGCCGTGCGGGGCGTGTCGCTGCGCATTCAGCCGCGGCGGATTACCGCTTTCATCGGGCCTTCGGGCTGTGGCAAGAGCAGCGTGCTGCGCGCCATCAACCGCATGAACGACCTCGTGCCGGGCGCGCGCGTGCAGGGCAGTATTTTCTACCAGGGGCAGAACCTCTACGACGAGGACATCGACCCGGTCGAACTGCGGCGACGCATCGGCATGGTTTTCCAGAAGCCCAACCCCTTCCCCAAGTCCATCTTCGATAACGTCGCCTACGGGCCGCGCCTGCTGGGTATCCGCGACCGCAAGTCGCTGACGACCATCGTCGAGCACAGCCTGCAGCAGGCCGCGCTGTGGGACGAAGTCAAAAGCGACCTCCACAAGCGCTCAGGCCTTGAACTGTCAGGCGGGCAGCAGCAGCGCCTGTGCATCGCGCGCGCCCTCGCCGTCGAGCCCGAGGTCATCCTGATGGACGAGCCCTGCTCGGCGCTGGACCCCATCGCCACGCAGCACATCGAAGCGTTGATGCGTGAGCTGGTGCATGACTACACCATCATCATCGTCACGCACAACATGCAGCAGGCCGTCCGCGTCTCGGATTACACAGCTTTCTTCAACATCCGCAAGCGTGAGCTGGATGGCGCGGAACTGCGTTGGGGCGAGTTGGTTGAATCCGGGCCGACGAAGCAGTTGTTTGACGAGCCGGACAGCCAGGAAACTGCGGACTACATCTCCGGCCGCTTCGGCTGAGCCGGAGCTCAGTGCGGGGCGGTGGGCTGTTGCTCCGCCGCTGCCACCGGCGTGTCGCTCACTTCCTCGCTGACGTCGCCTTCCCACAGGCGCCGCATTTCGCGGCAATGCAACAGCAGATCGTCCAGTCTGCCCTGGGCGTGGATCTGCCCGTCCTTCATCACGATAATCTGGTCGGCGCGACGCAGGGCGGCCTTGCGGTGCGAAACGGCGAGGCAGGTGGCGCCGTCGCGCGCGAAGACGCGGCTCCAGAGCATCTGCTCGGTCTCCACGTCCAGCGCGCTGGAGAGGTCATCGAAGATCAGCAGCTCCGGCTGGCGCACGAACATGCGTGAGGCGGCGGTGCGCTGCATCTGGCCGCCGCTGAGGCGCACGCCGCGCGGCCCCACGAGCGTGTCGAGGCCCTCGTCGAGCTCCTTCAGGTCGCGCTCCATCACCGCGGAACGAATGGCGTCCGGAATGTCGGCTTCCTGTTCAGGGATGCCCATCAGGATGTTGTCGCGCAGCGGGTCGCTGAAGAGGCGCGGCACCTGGGGCGTGTAGGCCGTGTGCGGCGGCACGAAGAAATCGGCCAGGTGCTCGACCGGCTCGCCGTTCCAGCGGATTTCGCCGCGGTCCGGCGGCAACAGACCCTGCAGTGTGCGCAACAGCGTGGTCTTGCCGGAGCCGATGCGCCCGGTGACCACGGTGAAGGTGCCGCGCTCGAGGCGCAGGTTGATGTTGTCGATGCCATTCTTGCTGCCCGGGTGCTGATACCCCAGGCCGTCGATTTCGAGCGCGTGCAGGCGGTCCTGCTCGCTCATGGAAAAGCGCGGGATTCCCGGCAGCGAGCCATCGAGCCAGACCGGGTTGTGCTCGACCATGATCTCGCGCGGCGCCCCGCCCAGCAGCCACTCCACGCGGTCGATGGAGATGCCAATCTGCTTGTAGCGCGACATCGACATGCCGAAGATGCGCATGAACTGCGTGATGCGCTCCAGGTAGAAGATGAAGAGCGCGAAGTCGCCGAGGGTGAAGCTGCCCTCGCGCATGGCGCCGGCGGCGAGGATCAGGACGATGCCGGTGCCGATGTTGACGGCGTTGTAATAGGTGGAGCGCTGGATCTCCTCGAAGACGCGATCCTTGAGCGCGGCCGCGCGGCGAACCTCGTTCAGGCGCTCGAATTCGCGGACAACCTGCTCCTCGCTGCCGGCCACCTTGACGCTCTGGGCGGCGCCAAAGGTCTCGGCCACGAAGCCGACCACGCGCGCTGCGGCGCTACGGCGTATCCTGCGGTAGTACTGGACGCGCTGGTGCGTCAGGTTGGCGATGAGCGCGACCAGCACCAGGGGCGTGAAGGCCACCACGGCGATGAGCGGGTTGATGCTCACCATGAAATAGACGGCCACCAGCGAGGCGATGCTGAAGCCGACCAGCATCTCCAGCAGGCGGAAGAACATCCCGATTTCTTCGAGGTCGCCGCCGAAACGACTGATCGATTCGCCGGGCGAGGTGGGCATGGGGCGCGCGCCCGGTTGGCGCAGCACGTGGCGGAAGATGTTCTGGCGCATCAACGCCAGCGCAGTGAACTGGAAGGTGACGCGCGTCCAGGTCACGCCGAAACGCACCATGATCTCGGCCAGGCCGGACATCGCCAGCAGGGCGATCAGCGCCCACAGGTCGAACTGAACCTGGGCGCAGCCCGTCAGGAAATTGAAAAATTCGCGCGTGACCAGCGCCGGCGCCTGCTGCGCCAGCTGCCCGAGGGTGGCGAAGAGCACGGTGGCGCCGAAGAGGCCGGGCCGGAAGCGCACCAGTTGCCAAATAATCTGCCAGTCTTTCATGCCAGCGCTTCCTCCAGGCCGGTGCGCAGGAGCTGCGCGAAGCGCGAATCCGGATCTGCGGCGAGGCGGGCGCGGCTGTCATGCTCGACGATTTTGCCGTGGTCGATCACCATGATTTCGTCCGTGCGCTGCACGGTGGCGAGGCGGTGGGCCACGATGATGCCGCTGCGCTGGTGCAGCAGCTTGTCGATGGCGCGTTCGATGCGGTGCTCGGTCACCGGGTCCAGGCGTGAGGAAGCTTCGTCGAGGATGACGAGGCCGGGGTCCTTGAGGAAGACGCGCGTGAAGGCCAGCAGCTGCGCCTCGCCGGCAGAAAGGCCGCGGCCGCCGGAATCGATGCGCGTGTCCAGGCCCTCCGGCAGCTGTGCCAGCCAGGGGCCGAGGCCCAGATCATGGATAGCCTCGAGGATGCGCTCGTCGGGAATGCTGTCGTCGAAGAAGGTCAGGTTGTCGCGCACGGAGGCGCGGAAGAGCTGCACGTCCTGGGTGACGATGCCGATGCGCTGGCGCAACTGATGCAGCGAGGCGTCGCGCAGGTCGGTGCCGCCCAGGCGGATGCTGCCATAGACGGGGTCGTAGAGGCGGAAGAGCAGGCGACTGATGGTCGTTTTGCCGCTGCCGGTGCGCCCCAGCAGGCCCAGCACCTTGCCCGGCGCGAGCCGGAAGTCCACGTTCTGCAGCACCACTTCTTCGTCGTTGTAGGAGAAGATGACGTTGTCGAACTCGACGTTGAGCGGGCCCGACGGCACCGGCACGCCGGCCCCGTCCTCGATTTTGGTCTGGATGGAGAGCAGTTCGTTGACGCGGCCGATGCCGGCGCCGGCTTTTTGCAGCTCCTGAACCTGCATGGTCAGTTCGCGCATGGGGCGCACGAGGATGTGCGTATAGGTCGCAAAGAGGAACACCGTGCCCAGCGTGATGACTCCCTGGCTGTAGAGCAGGTAGCCTGACACCAGCGAGATGCCGGTGCCCAGGACGGCGCAGAAAGCAACCACACCGAAGATGCCCGCATTCATCATGCCGGCTTTCTGCTCGCTCTTCAGTCGAAAATTCATCAGACGCGCGAAGTTGCGCAGCGTCCAGGGGACGGCGCCGCTGGAGCGCGTGTCCTCGGTGCCGGAAAGTTGCTCCTCGAGGAAGCCGTAGAAACTGGCGCTGGCCTCGCGCGCGGAGCCCCAGGCGGGGATGGCGAAGCTGCGCACCCGATTGAGCGCCCACAGGGTGAAGAGGGCGTAAAAGGCCATGACCACGCCGACCAGCGCATTCTCGCGAAAGATCATCGTGACCACGCCCGCCAGCAGCAGGACGTGGGCGATGACGATGATGACGAACTGCGAGAAAAAGTTGGCGATCTGCGTCACGTCGCTGTCGACGCGTTCGATCATCTCGCCGGGCGTACGCTGGTGATGAAAGCTCATGTCCAGGCGCAGGCAGTGCGCGGCCAGGTCCGAGCGCAACTTGTTGGTGGCCTTCCAGCCGACGTCCTCACCGTAGAAAACGGCGCCGACAGCGACTACCTGCTGCAGCACCGCAATCGCCATGAAGAGTAGCGCGACCATGAGCAGTTGGTGCTGCGTCGTGTCGGGCGCGGGCCAGTACAGGCCGGGCAGCGCCGGGCTGCTGCTATCGATGGCGGTGTCGATGAAGTCGCGCAGAATCAGCGGGTTCACCAGCTGCAGGCCGATGCTGGTGAAAAGCATCAGCGCCAGCAGCAGCACGCGATTGCGCCAGGGGAACATGTAGTTGACGAGGACGTGGCGGTACTGTTCGAGGCGGGGGACGATCATCTGTGGCAAAGGTCCCGCGCTGACCGATGTTGCGGCGTACAGGGTAAGTCTGTGGACATGGCGCCGGTCAGCCGTGCAGTGAGGCTGACGCTGGCTTCTCCTTCCCGATGAAGGGGTATGACTGGTGAGCGACGCTTATTCTAAACAGGGGCCGCGCGGCAGGTCAAGCGTGAATGGCCTGCGATGGATATGGCGTCAGCCTTCGTCGGTCGTTGCGCTTGTGAGCCGGCTGCTGTGGATGAAGGCGCGGGGCCGCCCGTCGGGGATGAGCGTCAGGTCCCAGACCAGCGCTGCCGAACGCATCTCGCTCAGCCCCGTGTCCGAAGAGATTCCAGTGGCGGCGATGCGCCTGCCGTCGGGTGACCAGTCCACATGCTCAATCAGGTAGATTACTTCTTCCCGTTCTCCGGAGTACGATTTCAACTCGGGAATCAGACTGGCGACGATATGCCCGTCGCCCGCATCCAGCACCTGGACCCCGCCGCGAATCGAGGCCACGAGGAAGCGACTGCCCGGCGACCAGTCCAGATCGGAGATCCAGTCCTGCGATTCGAACAGGGGCACAGGGGGATTCCGGTCGGATCCGTCCCAGATGTTCAGGGCGCTGCTGGTGATGAGGTCGCTGTCATTCTCTCTCTCCATCACGTTGAAGATGGCGTAGGCGATGCGAACGCCATCCGGTGCCCAGACGACATGGCCGAAATATGTGTTGGCATCCACGTCCGGAGAAGCGAGCACAGCGCCGCCGAGCGCGTCGCGCAGGCGCAATTTGTAGGATTCATCTTCATTGTCATACTCTATCAGGGCGAGGCGCCGATCGTCGGGCGACCAGGCTACACTCCTGGCGAAAGTTTCTATGATGAGCAGGGTGTCGTCTCGCTGCGCGTCCCGGATACGCAGTTCTTCACCGGCAGTCGCGATACGCGTGCCGTCATAGGACCAGGCCAGACCCCGGACGCCGCCCGCCTGTCCACTCAGAGGCACCGGAGCGTACCCGTCGGCGTCCACAAGCAACAGGCTACGTTCCGGTTCGACATGCTCGAAATACACGTCTCCATCGTGGTCGATTCGGACGCCGCCGCCCGCTGCAATACGCGTCCCATCGGGGGACCAGGCCATGAGGGACGGATGAAAGAGATCCAGCGGCGCCTGCACCAGGCGCGCGCCGCTGACAGCATCCCACAGGTGCAGGCCGCTACCAACAACGGTGGCGATGCGGGAGCTGTCGGGCGACCAGTAGAGATGCCAACTTTGCCAGGTTGTTGTGGATGATGTTCCAGGCTCTTTGGTGTTGGGAGGATCCTTCAGTTCCCGGCGTTCGTAATCGAAGCAGGGGCAATCCAGCAGCACCTTGTACCATAATCCGCTGCCCTCGAGCTTGCGTCCTTCCACCTGAGCGATAATCGCGACCCTGGCGCCGGCGGGCAGCCAGGCCAGGCGTTCGCAGTCTTCCTCCGCGCAGGCGAAGGCCGGCGCGGGGTCGCCTGGGCGCACAATCATCACTTCCGCTTGCTGCAGCAGCGCAACTTCCTGCGCGGCGAGCGGCAGCCCCGACAGTAACAGCAACAAAATCAGCAGCAGCGATCCGGTGAGTCTGGTGTACATGCCTGCCACCTCTCCTTGCTGCGTCTCTGTAAAGTCAGTCTATATCAAGAATTGGGGGGGGCATTGCGCCCGCGCCCGGATCACCTGGCCTGTGCTGGATATGGCGTCAGCCGTCGGCAGCGGCATCAGGGATGAGCTGGCTGCTGTGGATGAAGGCGCGCGTATGCCCCTCGGGGATTAGGGTCAGGTCCCAGAGCTCGGCTGACGACTGTCGTGTCCCGACGGCAACCCGCCTGGAGTATTGTGTCCCGGCGGCAGCGATGCGCCGGCCGTCTGGCGACCATTGCACAAGATCGTTGAAATGCTCCTGCTCCCCAGGACGCGCCAGGTCGGCCAGCGTCCGGCCCGTCGCTGCGTCCAGAATGCGGACTGCGCCTTCGATGCCGACCACGAGGAAGCGACCGGCGGGCGACAGGGAAAAGTTAAGGATCCCCTGTCTGGTGTCGACCAGCATACGGGGGCGCTCCTGTTCCGTTCCGCCCCAGCGCTTCAGCCGGCCGCGCAGATCTCCCGTCAGTGTATACAGGATTTGCGTTCCGTCGGGCGACCAGGTGGCGTTGAAAATGTAGTCCGCAACGCTTTCTGCCAACTCGCCAACCAGGCGTCCGTCAGACGCGTCCCACACGCGAATCGTACTCTGGAAAAAGTCAAACGAGGCGATGCGCGCGCCATCCGGCGACCATGTCATGGAGAGCACCTGTACGCCGGTTTCTCCGTCCAGGGTGTGGAGCAATTGGCCTTCGCCGGCGTCCCATACCTGCGCAACGTCACCTAGCAGGTTGCCGGTGACGAGGCGCATGCCGTCGGGTGACCAGGCAATGCTGCTGGCGGAGGTATCGATGGTGAGCAGGGTGTTGCCCGATTGCGCGTCCAGAATGTGCACTACATCGCTGCCCACGGCAAGGCGCGTCCCGTCGGGCGACCAGGCCACGCCCGCGATCCAGTCGAATTGGCCGAGCGGGGATGCAAGAGGCTGTCCGTCGTTGTCCACAAGCAGCAACAGACTTATCTGCCGCTTATGGTCCAGGCCCATCAGCGCCATGCGCGCGCCGTCCGGCGACCACGCCGGAGGCAGCAGATTGAAGGGCGCCAGCGGCTCCTGCGTCAGCAGCGTCCCGGTGGCGGCATCCCAGACGTAGAGATCCGTATCGACAGCGGCGGTGATGCGCGCGCCATCAGGTGACCAGCGGGGCTCCCACAAGGTCCAGCTTCCCGTTGCTGAAACGGACATCACAGGCGCGTTCTCCAGGAACCTGTGTTCGTAATTGAAGCAGGGGCAATCCAGCAACACCTCGTACCACAGACTGCTGCCCTCGAGCTCACGGCCCTCCACCTCGCCAAGAATCGCGACGCCGGCGCCGGCGGGCAGCCAGGCCAGGCGTTCGCAGTCTTCCTCCGCGCAGGCGAAGGCCGGCGCCGCTTCGCCCGGGCGCACAATCATCACTTCCGCTTGCAGCAGCAGCGCAACTTCCTGCGCGGCGAGCGGCAGCCCCGACAGTAACAGCAACAAAATCAGCAGCAGCGATCCGGTGAGTCTGGTGTACATGCGTGCCACCTCTCCTTGCTGCGTCTCTGTAAAGACACTCTATATCAAGAATTGGAGGGGCATTGCGCCCGCGCCCGGATCACCTGGTCTGTGCTGGATATGGCGTCAGCTGTCGTCTGTGAGCTGGCTGCCGGGCCGGGGTTCGCTCTGCAAGCGCGGGCAGTTGCGCCACCCGGGCGTCGGTTAGCTCGTCGACGGCTCTGTTTCCGTGAGGTAGCTGCTGTGGATCCAGACGCGGGGCGGAGCCTCGAGCACGAGCGTCACATCCCAGATCCACGCCGCCACGTCTTCGCCGTTTCCGATCCCGCTGGCCGCGATCTGGCTACCGTCCGGCGACCAGTCCTGCGCCCAGGCTACATGCCCAAGAAAGCCGCCGACGAAATCCTCGCGCGTCGTCAGACTGGCGAGCTTTCGACCGTCCGCCGCATCCAGAATCGACACCACGCTGTCGACGGTGGCCGCGAGAAAGCGGCCGTCTGGTGACCAGGAGACGTCCAGGCCCCAGGATGACTCGGCCAGGGATGCGGAACGCTCCCGGCGGTTCGTGTCCCAGATGTAGAGGGCGCCGTAAGGACGTTCGCCGCTGTGGCCGGCGTAGGCGATGCGCGCGCCGTCTGGCGACCAGACCACATGATGCGCCGGGCCGGCCCGCTCCAGGGTGTCGAGCAGGGCGCCGCTGGCCGCGTCCCACACATGCAGTTCTACCTGCTGGCCGCCGCCTGTGACGATGCGCGTATCATCGGGCGACCAGTCCACGACCGTCGAGGAAGTACCGATGGCGAGCAGTGAGGTCCCCTCCAGCGCGTCCCAGATGCGCGTTTCAGTGCCGGCGGCCACGATGCGCGTCCCGTCATGCGACCAGGCCACCGCCGAGATCTGCCCCGCCTGCCCCTCCAGGGACGTACGGGACTGTCCGTCAGCGTCCAGCAACAGCAGGTTTTGCTCCGGTGCGTCATTGGGGTAGACATAGCCACTCACGACGATGCGCGTCCCGTCGGGCGACCATGCCATATCGCTCGGGGTGAAGGGATTCAGCGCTTCCGTAACCAACAGTTCGCCGCTCCCTGCGTCCCAGATGTACAGCTTGTTGTAAATCACGGTGGCGATGCGGCTGCCGTCGGGCGACCAATAGGGGAACCACGAGCGCATGTATCCCTCCTCGTCCGTGGCCGGATCGCCTGATAATTGCCGGCTTTCATAATCGAAGCAGGGGCAGTTCAGCAGCACCTCGTACCATAAAGGACTTCTCTTGAGCTCCCGACCTTCCACTCCGCCGATGACCGTGACGCCGGCGCCGGCGGGCAGCAGGGCCAGGCGTTCGCAATCTTCCTCAGCGCAGGCGAAGGCCGGCGCCGTTCTGCCCTTACGCACGTACATGGTTTCCGGCAACGGGTCCGTGTCCTGCGCGACCAATGGCAGCCCTGACAGTAACAGCAGCAAAATCAGCAGCAATCCGGTAAGTCTGGTGACCATGCGTACACATCCTCTTGCTACGTCTCTGTAAAGATAGTCTATATCAGGAATTGGGGGCATTGCGCCCGCGCTCAGAACAGGCTGAGCTGGGTGGGCGTTTCGTCCGCGTCCTGCTGCTCCGCGCGCCGTTTGCGCACCTCGGCGGCGATTTCGGGCAGGCGCCGGATGTCCGCTTCCATGTCGCGGCGCAGGCCGGGGTTGCGCAGCGCGGCCGCCGGGTGGAAGAGGGGGTAGTAAGCCATCAGGGGCTTGCCGCTGAAGCGCGCCTGGCCATGGATACGGCTGATGCGTTCGCTGGGAAAGTAGCGCGCCATGCTGAAGCGGCCCAGCGTGGCGATGACGGCGGGCTGGATGATGGCCAACTGCTCGTCCAGCCAGGCCTTGCAGGCGAAGATTTCGTCGGGGCGCGGGTCGCGGTTGTCGGGCGGGCGGTGCTTGACGACGTTGGTGATGAAGACCTGGTCGCGCTGCATGTCGATCAGGCCCAGCAGATATTCGAGGTAATCGCCGGAGCGCCCGACGAAGGGCAGGCCGCGCCGGTCTTCATGGAAGCCGGGGCCTTCGCCGATGAAGACGATGTCGGCCGTGGCGCTGCCGCTGCCGGGCACGGCGTTGTTGGTGCCCTCGTACAGGCTGCACTCGCGACAGCCGCGGATCTGTTCGGCTATGGCGGCCAGGCCCTCTGTGCGTGGATCGCTCATGAATCCCCCGTATAACTCACCTATCCTACCCGCGGCGAAGGCCCGCGCGCCACTTGTTGCCGGCCGGGCCCTGTGCTATAGTCCGCGCCGCGCCAGGGTAGCTCAGTTGGTAGAGTACCTCACTGAAAATGAGGGTGTCCCCGGTTCGAGTCCGGGCCCTGGCACAGAGGCCTGACCGGCGCAGTCAGGCCTTTGTCTTTCCTCATCACGCTACAGCGCGGAGGCTACCGTGAGCGAAAAAATCGGCGGACGTTTCTCCCTTGCCGGGCAGAGCGCCTTGGTGACCGGCGGCGGCAGCGGCATTGGCGCCTCGCTGGCCGGCGCGCTGGCGGAGGCCGGCGCCCGCGTCGCGCTGGCGGACCACTATCTGGCGTCAGCGCAGGACATGGCGCAGCAGCTGGCGGCAACTGGCGCGACGACCCTGGCCATCGAGGTTGACGTGACGCAGGCCGACCAGGTGCAGCACATGGTCGACCAGGTGCTGGCTGCCTGGGGCCAGCTGGACGTGGCCGTCAACAGCGCGGGCATCGCCACCCGCAGCCGCGCCGAGGAGTTGGAAGAGGACGACTGGGACGCGGTGGTGGGCGTCGATCTGAAGGGCATTTACCTCAGCACGCGCGCGGAAGGTCGCGCCATGCTGGCGCGCGGCAGCGGCTCGATCATCAACATCGCCTCGATGTCCGGGCAGATTGTCAACCGGCCCCAGTTGCATTCGCACTACAACGCGGCCAAGGCCGGCGTCATCCAGTATTCGCGTTCCTGCGCGGCGGAATGGGCCGCGCGCGGCGTGCGCGTCAACTGCATCAGCCCCGGCCACACCGTCACGCCCATGACGGAATTTGCCATACCGATCATGGGTGATGAGTGGGTCTCCAACACGCCCATGGGCCGCGTGGGCCGGCCGGAAGACCTGCAGGGCGCTGCCCTCTTTCTCGCCTCGGCGGCCTCCGCCTACGTCACCGGGCACGACCTGGTGGTGGACGGCGGCTACACGCTCTGGTAGCGTCCCCTCCGACTCACAGCAGGATACGCAACACGTTGACCGAGGCGGGCGCGAAGGTTTGCGCCCAGGCGTTGCCACTCACGGCCAGCGTTTCTATGCGCGGCTGCACCAGATCGGGCGCCTCGAAGCGGTTGTGGGCGTGGATGCCCGGGCCCGCCAGCGTGCTCAGCGCAACCTCGCGCGCCCCCGCCCCGATGAGTTCAATCTCCGCCTCGACAGCCGTATCGGCGTGACAGTTGACGACGCTGAGGGTGAGCTCGCGCCCCTTCAATGAGGCGGAGCCGGCCAGGGCCGGCAATTGCTGCTGCGCGCCGCCGCTGGTAAAGGCCAGCGTCTCGCTCTCGAAGGAAGTGTGCAGGCTCTGGCCGCCCTGGTGGGCGCGGTACATGGCGTAAACGTGGCCGCTGGGCGTGACCAGCATGCGCTCGCCGTCGGTGAGCACCATGGCCTGCAGCACGTTAATGGTCTGGGCGATGTTGGCCATCACCACCTTGTCCGCGTGGCGGTTGAAGATGTCCAGCGTGGTGGCGGCAACCACGGCGTCGCGCATGGTGTTCTGCTGCCAGAGATGGCGTGGATGATGGCCCGGCGTCGGTGGATGCCAGGTGCCCCATTCGTCAACGATAAGGCCGATGCGGCGGTCGGGGTCGTAGCTGTCCATGGCGGCGCGCTGCTGCAGCACCAGGCGCTCCATCTGCAGGCCCAGCTGCAGCTGGGTGTACCACTGCGTTTCGTCGTATTCGGTGGCCGTGCCGGTCTGGGCCGACCAGGGATTCTCCGCATTGTGGTCGCGGGCGCGGGCGTAGTAGTGAGCGGCGAAAGCGTCGATGCGCGGGCGCAGGGCGCGACCCAGTTTTTCGAAAAAGCGTAGCGTCCAGTCGATGTCGTTGTTGCTCGGGCCGCAGGCGATCAGGTAGGGTTCCTCGCCGCCGAAGCTGCGCAAATAGGTGCTGAAGCGGCGGTAGGCGACGGCGTAATCCTCGGGATCCATGTCGCCGCCGCAGCCCCAGTTCTCATTGCCGACGCCCCAGTAGCGCACGCCGAAGGGCTCCGCCGCGCCGTTGGCGGCCCGCTCATGGCTGAGCGAGCTGTCGCCGCCGAAGTTGCAGTACTCGACCCAGTCGCGCAGCTCGGCCGGCGTGCCGCTGCCCACGTTGCCGACGATGTAGGGCTGCGCGCCTGTCTGGCGGCAGAGTTCGATGAACTCGTGCGTGCCGAAGTGATTGGTCTCGATGTCCTCGCCCCACCAGATGTTGATGCGCCGCGGCCGCGACTCGCGCGGGCCGATGCCGTCGCGCCAGTGATAGTCATCGGCGAAGCAGCCGCCGGGCCAGCGGATGACCGGCGGCGCAAGGCTGCGCAGGGCCGCGACCACGTCGTTGCGCAGACCGTTGGTGTTGGGGATGCTCGAGTCCGCGCCGACCCACAGGCCCTCGTAGATACAGGCGCCGAGGTGCTCGGCGAAGTGGCCGTAGATATCGGGGTTGATGCGGCCGAGACCCTGCTCCGGCGATACGCGTATGCTGGCCATCGTGCTCCCTCCTGGAGTATTCACGCAGGCCATTGTCATACCACACAAAGAGAAACTGCGCAGCGAAGCACCGGGTGGTCAAGACTGGAGGTATTGCTGCCTAAATCGCTTTCCAAAGGAAGCACATGAGAAAGACCATTGCCAATCCCCAAATAATGAACTCCCGAAGCATGAGCATCGCTTCGTAGCGGATGCCTTCGATATTGTTTCTGCTTTTCTGCCGGGCCAACTCTGATTCCAGTTCCCACACCCTCTTTTGAAGAGAGCCAATGTTCGATTCTGTCGTCATGGTAGCCTGCTCCGAAGTTTGCCGCGATGGGCACAGGGTGTGTTGTGTCAGGTGGGTGAATTCAAGCCGACAGCAATGCAGATGGTTGTACCAGGCGCGCGTGAAAAATATCTGGCTAGCGCAGCACAAACATCAGGACGCCCAGACCCACACCCATGAGTGACACGGTCCAGGTCATCGTCCAGCGCAGGGACTTGATTTCGACGCGATTTTGTCCAATTTCGCCGCGCAACTCACCGATTTCGCCGCGCAACTCGCCCATCTCCTTGCGCAACTTGCCGATTTCGCCGTCTACCCTGCCGGCCAGTGCGCCAATCTCGCCACTTGTCTTGCTGCCCTGTGCGCTAATCTCGCTGCGCATTTCGCCGCGAAGATCGCTGATGTCCTCTTTGGTGGCAAGAAATGGCAAGGCGCCTTCCAGCCTTGCCATCCGCACGTCCAGGGATTCCAGGATTGAAGTTTCGGTTGCCATGGTCGCTTGCTCCGGTGTCAGGCTGCGATGATATCCTGAGCTTACTGCGGCGAGATGCCGGGGTCAAGCAGGCTCAGTTGAGGCTGGCCCGGTCATGGCTCACGGTAAGGCGACCAGTAGTTGCGCGGGTCGGACTTGAACTGGTAGCGGCGGCGCGGATGCGGCAGCGGATCCTGGGCGCGCAGGGTCCAGGCCAGCAGTTCGGCCAGCAACTCACCCTGGATGGCGGCGTATGCCGGGTCGCCATAGAGATTGTTCAGCTCGACCGGGTCCTGCGCCAGGTTGTAGAGCTGGCCGCGCCCCTGCATGTCGAAGAGCAGCTTCCAGTCGTCGCGACGCAACATGCGCATGTTGCCGCTCTGTGACCAGCCATTCAGCTCGTCGAAGCTGACTGTGGCGTTGAGGCCGTCCTCATAGGGGTCGAAGTCATCATCCGCCGTATAGTGCAGGCCGCCGAAACCCTGCTCGGCATAGGCGCTGACGAATTCCTCGCGCGGCCAGTCGCCGCCGGTGAGCATGGGCCACAGGCTGCGGCCCTGCACGCCGGGCGGCATGTCTGTACCGGTCGCCTCGCAGATGGTGGGCAGGATGTCGACGATATTGATGTGCGCCAGGTGGGGCCCGGCGCTGGCCTGGATGCCCGGCCCGCAGACCTGGAAGGGGATGCGTACCAGCACCTCTGGCAGTTCCGCACCCTTGCGCACGAGGCCGTACTCGCCGACGTAGTCGCCGTGGTCGGAGAGGAAGAAGAGGATGGTGTTCTCGCGCAGGCCGCGCGCATCCAGGTGTTCCACGAAGCGGCGCACCTGGTCATCGATGAGGCGCAACATGCCGAAGTAGTTACTGCGCGCGCGCGTCAGCTGCTCCGCGTAATCGGGGAAGGCGGTCTCGCCGATGTGCCGCAGCCACTGGTACTTGAAGCCCTTTGCTGCCAGCGCGGAGGCGTCAGACAGGGTCGGCGGCAGTGTGTCGGGCGGGAATAGCGAGAAGTAGGGCTCCGGCGCCTGGTAGGGATTGTGCGGCTCCGGGAAGGAGAGCCACAGGAAGAAGGGCTCGTCACCCGCTTCGTCGACGAAATCGATGGCTGAAGAGACGGCGCGGAAGGGGCACTGCACTTCAAGCCCGCCGGGCGCGGGATTGAAATCCGCGCTGTGCTTCAGGCCGGCGAGGTAGTCGTCGAAGGCCACTTCCTCCGGTGTGCGGTCGGGGCCGAAGCCGCCGTGATGACCCAGCGGATGGTAGCAATCCATGTCGTCGGGGCCGACGTGGCTGTGGTTCTTGCCGCAGAGCGCCGTGCGATAGCCCTCTGCGCGCAGCAGCTGGTAGAGGTCGCGTTCGTAGGTGGCGTCCTCTTCATTGTGGTTGCTGCGGGCGCGTGTGGCGCCGGGATAGCGCCCGGTCAACATGCTTACGCGCGCCGGCAGACAGGCGGGCATGGAGGTGTAGGCGCGCGTGAACCAGGCGCCTTCGGTCGCCAGGGCGTCGAGGAAGGGCGTGGTATCCAGCGCAAAGCCCTCGCGCGCCGACACGTCGGCGCGCTGCTGGTCGCTCATGATGATGACGATGTTGGGCCTTTCGCTCATTGCTGTCTTCTCCGATGTACCCCGTCAGCCAGAGCCAATCTCGTGCAACAGATAGCGAAACTTACCTCCGGAACCCTCCGCGACAGGTGCATAATCTTTCCAGCGATTCCTGTACTTGCCGCGCAACTGCAGGGGTTCTTCCCGCCCGCGCTTCGTTCCTGCCGAAGCGTTGAAGTCCCAGTGGCGTGTGCCACGCAGCAGGCTGCCTTCATGAAGACGAAAGGCAGCGTCAACCGTGTGCGATCGGGCGGGCGTCCAGTAACCGTGATCGTTGCTGAGAAGGATGGCATAGCCGCAATGGCATGCGCCGCATACGATCAATGTCTCGAGGCGCTCTATATCCTTGATGTAATCGTAGCGACCGATATCCTGCGCACCTTGATTCAATAGATGGAAATCTTCTTGATCCACACGCGACTGTAGGCCGAGTGTCTTGTACTTCAGCTCCAGTGCCACCCGTTCGTCGACATCCTGAAACAGGATGTCGAAGTATCTGCGGCTGTCAGCCCTGAAGGGAACTTCCAGGCGCAAATTCGCTGCGGGATGGTCATGCTGGAGTTGCCAGGCGAGCGCATGCTGGAAATCTGCCTCGGAATGAAATACCGGTCGATTTCTTGCCAATTTTGCCAGGCTGTCATGTATTGCGAGCAAGGTGTACCTTTCGTGAGGACGAAGGAAGGCCCGGCGCGCGGGCCTCCCCGGATGATGCGAGTTACAACTAGAGCAGGTCGTTGATCTGCTCGACGATGCTGTCGGCCACTTCCTGAGCGCCGGCCTGGCCGATCCACAGGCGGTCGAGTTCGCTGGTGGCGATCTGCGACGCCTGGGAGAAGGTCGCGTGGCGCGGATCCGGGTACAGCCAGGGCGCGCCGTCGGTGAAGACCGAGATGTGCTCCGGCGGCTCACCCGGCTTGAGGAAGACATCGCTGGCGGCCACCGATTGCAGCGGCGGCACGATGCCCATGATGTCCGTCCAGACCTCGACGCCAGCGGTCGACGCCATGAACTTGAGGAACTCCCAGGCGGCGTCCTTGTTCTCCGAAAAGGCCGAGATGACCTGGCCGGAACCGCCGCCGGCGGTGGACTTGCCGGCCTTGCCGGCCGGGTGCGGCGCGACGTCCCAGACGAACTTGTCGCCGATGTTGTTGCGCATGCGGCCCATGGCCGGCCAGAAGGTGTCCATCGCGATCACGCCGGCCTCGAAGAGCTGCGATGATCCCATTTCAGTGGCCACATCCAGTGGCGGCGCGACCTGGTGCACGTGGATGAGGTCGGCGAGGAACTGGTAGGCCTCGACCGCCTCCGGTTCGTTGAGCAGGCAGGCCGTGGCGTCCTCATTGTAGAACTGGCCGCCGTTGGAGGTTACCCAGATCCACCAGGCGCGGAACCAGGTCTTGACCTGGAAGGCCCACTTGTTGTTGTCGCGGTCGGTGAGCGCCAGAGCCGCCTCAAGGAAGGCGTCCCAGTTCCAGCTTTCGTCCTCCCAGTCGGAGGAGGGACGCGGCACGCCACTTTCCTCAAACCAGGTGACGTTGTAGAAGATCTGCTGGTTGGGCGCGTCCAGCGGGAAGCCGTACTGCACGCCGTCGACGTTGTAGAGCGCGAGGTTGGCGGGGAAGATGTCCGCGGTATCGAACATGTCGCGCTCGATGTAGCTGTCCAGCGGCTCAAACTGGCCGCGCGCGACCAGGGGCACGACGTTGCCGTTGCCGATGTAGATAACGTCGGGATAGTCGCCGCCGGCCAGCATGGTCTGCAGCTTGGTCATGTAGCTGTCCGGGATGTGGATGAACTCGACGCGAATGTCGTCCTGTACCTCGTGGAAGAGCGCGATGGTCTCCTCGCGGGCGGTAAACTCGGTGGGGTTGCCCCAGGCGGTCAGGCGGATGGTGGTCGGCTCCTGGGCGTGAACCACGCTTGTGGCGACATGGCCCAGCGCGGGCAGTGTCGATGCCGCCGCCGTCGCGCGCAGGAAATTCCTTCTTGAAAGTCCCCTGAAGGTTTTCTCGCTCATTATTGTCTCCCTCTAAAGTCATGGTCGGGTGCTTCAAATTCGATCGCGTGGTGCCGATACAGCTCCTTTCGCTTTGTGGACGGTCGGGCGTTAGCCCTTGACGCCGGTGATGACCACGCCCTGGATGAAATACTTCTGGGCGAAAAAGAAGATGAAGATGAGCGGGATCATGAAAATGATATTGGCGGCCATCATCAAATGCCACTCGGTGCCCCAGGATTCGCCGATGAAGGTGCGCAGGCCCAGCGAGACGGTGAACATCTCCTGCTTGTTGAGGTAAATCAGCGGCGCGAGGAACTCCTTCCACTTGAACTGGGAAAACATGATGGCGGCCACGGCCAGCGCCGCCTTGCTCATGGGCAGGATGATGTGGCGGTAGATCTGGAAGTAGCTGGCGCCGTCCATGCGCGCCGCATCGTCAAGGTCAAGCGGAATCGTCATGAAGAATTGACGCAGCAGGAAGACGAAGAAGGCGTTGCGCGCGAAGAAGGGCGGCGCGATGAGCGGCAGGAAGGTGTTCACCCAGCCCAGCTGGCGGAAGAGGACGAAGGTCGGGATGAGCGTGACCTGGTCGGGCAGCATCATGGTGGCCAGCAACACCAGGAAGAGCGCGTTGCGCCCTGGCCAGCGCAGGCGCGCGAAGGAGAAGGCCACCAGGCTGGCGGACATCACCGTGCCGGTCGTGGCCACGCCGACCACGAAGAGCGTGTTCAGGAACCAGCGGCCGAAGGGCTTGATGGTCACCGCCTCGACGAAGTTGCCCCAGACGATCGGGTCCGGGATCCAGCGCGGCGGGAATTCGGCGAGTCTGTCCGGCGCCTTGAGCGCGGTGGAGAGCGTCCAGGCGAAGGGGATGAAGACGATGACCGCGCCGGCGACCAGCGCGAGGTAGATCGCCGCCCGCTTTAGTTGGCCCTCCCATTGTGTGCGGCTGCGCCGCAGCGGCAGCCGCGCGACCCCTTCGGCCATGTCAGCGCCCTTTCAGCGACCCTTCGTAATAGACCCACATGCTTGAGGAGCGGATGACCAGGATGGTCAGCCCCATGATGTAGAGGAAGAGCAGCCAGGCGAGCGCCGAGGCGTAACCCATTTTGAAGAGCTCGAAGGCGTTGCGATAGAGGTAGAGCACGAGGAAGGTACTTGAGTTGGCCGGGCCGCCGTTGGTCATGACGAAGGGCAGGACGAACTCTTGCAGGCCGCCGATGATACCCATCACCATATTGAAAAAGATGACCGGCGTCATCATCGGCACGGTCACGCGAAAGAATTTGGCCAGCGAGCCCGCGCCATCGACGTCGGCCGCCTCGTAAAGCTCGGTGGGGATGCCCTGCAGCGCGCCGAGGTAGATGAGCATTGAGGCGCCGGCGCCCCACATGCTCATCAGGATGAAGGAAACCAGCACCAGGTCGGGGTCGCCCAGCCAGGAAGGCCCCTGAATGCCGAAGCTCGCCAGCATGCTGTTGATGAGGCCGAACTGTGTGCCGAAGATCCAGCGAAACATGACCGCGACGGCGATGCCGCCGATGACCGAGGGCAGATAGTAGACCGTGCGGAAAAAGCCCAGCAGGCGGATCTTCTGGTTGAGCAGGGTGGCCAGCACCAGGCCCAGGCTGACCTGCAACGGCACGCTGACGAAGGCGTAGATGGTGGTCACCGTCAGCGACTGGATGAATCTGGCGTCCCGGAAAAGCAGCTGCTCGTAGTTGCGCAGGCCGATCCAGCGCGGCGCGGTGAAGAGATCCCAGCGCGTGAAGGAGAGGTAGAGGCTGACGATCATCGGGCCGGCGACGAAGATGAGGAAGCCCAGAATCCAGGGCGAGGCCATCAGGATGCCGGTGAGTGCCTCGCTGCGCCGCGAGCTGATGGAGAAATCCGGTAACAGTCGTCCTGTCCCTGCGCGTATGTCCGCCATTCCCATGGACGCCCGCTCCGCAGCCCCCTCGCCTGGTGTCTGTGTGGAGTATAGCGCGCGCTGCGCTCTGCGAAACTTGCCAGGTGGCCTTCTGCGGGCGTTGACAGCCGCGGCCCATCTGCGCCAGAATGGGCGCTGGTTGACCGGGCGAGGGGAGAGGCGCTTCATGGCACTGCAGCTGTTCAACGTGCTCGGCCGCAGCAAACAGCCCTTTGAACCGCTGACCGCGGGCCAGGTCAACATGTATGTCTGTGGCCCCACCGTCTACGACGACGCGCATATCGGCCATGCCCGCACCTACGTCTCCTTCGACGTGATGGTTCGCTGGCTGCGTTACAGCGAGCATGATGTGCTCTACGTCCAGAATCTGACCGACGTCGGCCATCTGCTGGACAGCGGCGAGGATCGCATTCTGCGCAAGGCGCGCCAGGTGCAGGCTGGCCCCATGCAGGTCGTCGAGACCTACGCGCGCAGTTATTTTGCGGACATGGACGCGCTGGGCGTTGTCCGGCCGGACATCTCGCCGCGGGCCAGCGCGCACATTCCCGAACAGATCGCCATGATCGAGGAGCTCATCCGCGGCGGCCACGCCTACGCCGTCGCGGGCAACGTCTACTTCGATGTCAACACCCACGATGGCTACGGCAAGCTCTCCAACCGCGTGCTGGAGGAGCAGGAGGCCGGCAGCCGCGAGGCCGTCCGCGACGAGAAGCGCAACCCGGCGGATTTCGCTCTGTGGAAGCAGGCCGGGCCGGAACACATCCTGCAGTGGGACAGTCCCTGGGGCGTCGGCTTTCCCGGCTGGCATATCGAATGCTCGGCGATGGCGCGCAAGTACCTGGGGCCGACCTTCGACATCCACGGCGGCGGCATTGACAACATCTATCCCCACAACGAGAACGAGATCGCGCAGAGCGAATGCGCCAACGATGCTGCCTTCGCGCGCTACTGGCTGCTGGTGGGCAGCCTGATGGTGCTCGACGAGGAGGGCATCGCGGTCAAGATGTCCAAGAGCCTGGGCAACTTCATCACCATCCGTGAGATGCTGACGCGGGCGCGACCGGAAGCCCTGCGCGCCTTCATCCTCGGCGCGCACTACAGCAACCCGGTCACCTGGAGCGAGGACGTGCTGACGGCGGCGAGCGCCGGACAGGAGCGGCTTTTCGGCGCGGTGCGACAGACGCGGCAGCGCATGAACACGGCGGTGGAGAGCGCGGACGGGAACGGCTTCCTGCCGCGCCTGGAACGCGCGCGCGCGGAATTCGCCACGGCGATGGATGACGACTTCAACGCGCCGCGGGCCCTGGCCGTGCTGCACGAACTGACGCGCGAGGTCAACACGCTGCTCAATTCACCGACGCAGCCCGGCCTGGACGTGCTGGGAGCCATCAACGCACTCTACAGCGATCTGGGCGGCGCAGTGCTGGGCATCATCCCCCCGGGGGAGCAGGAGCGCGGCGGCGACGGCCGGCGCGAGGGCGGCCTCATCGAGCTGCTCATCGAGCTGCGCGCCGAAGCCCGCACGAACCGGGACTACGCTGCCAGCGACCGCATCCGCGACGAACTGGCCGGCCTGGGCGTCCTGCTTGAGGACGGGCCCAACGGCACGGTCTGGCGCCTGGCGGGAACATGAGCGACTTCCTCTACGGCCACTGGGCAGTGATGGAAGCCCTGCGCGCGAACCGGCGCCGCTGCGAGCAGCTGCTGCTGGCGGATGCGGCCGACGAGCGCGGGCGCAGCGGCGAAATCATCGCGCTGGTGGAGCAACGTAACCTGCCCCTGCGCCGCGTGCCGAGCCGTATCCTGGATGACCTGGCCGACGGCGCCAATCACCAGAACGTCATACTGCGCGTCAGCAATTACCCCTACGCCGAAACGGAAGACGCTTTTGCCCTGGCGCGTGAGCGCGGCGAACGGCCCTTTTTCCTGCTGCTGGACCTGCTCAAGGACCCGCAGAACGTCGGCAGTCTGCTACGCGTGGCGGACGCGGTGGGCGTACACGGCGTCTTTCTGCCGCAGCGCAACACGGTGACCATCACGCCCGCCGTGGTCAATGCCTCGGCCGGCGCCATCGAGCATCTGAACATCATCCGCGTGTCCAACCTGGTGAACGCGATGAAGACGCTGAAGGCGCAGGACGTGTGGCTGGTGGGGCTGGAGATCGGGGCGGAGATTCCGCCACTGGGTCACACAGACCTGAACATGGCGCTGGGGCTGGTGCTGGGCAGCGAGGGCGAGGGCATGCGCCGGCTGGTGCGCGACAACTGTGATATGCTGTTATCATTGCCGATGCGCGGCCAGGTCGCCAGCCTGAACGTGGCCACGGTCGGCTCCATTGCGCTGTACAGTGCCTGGCAGGCGCGCGGCTGGGAAGGACAGGAGCAGGCGGTGGCCGGCCGCGGCACAGGGAGACGGACATGATTGACGACATTATGGCCGAGGCCAGGGAGAAGATGCGCTCGACGCTTTCCTTCCTCAGCGAGGACCTGGCGGGCCTGCGCAGCGGACGCGCCAGCACCGCGTTGGTGGACCGGCTGAAGGTTGAGTATTACGGTCAGGAATCGGAATTGCGCCAGCTGGCCAACATCTCGACGCCGGAAGCGCTGCAGATTCTCATCCGCCCCTACGACAAGGCGGCCATCAAGGGCATCGAGCGCGCCATTATGCAGGCCAACGTGGGCGCCACGCCCGGCACTGATGACGACGTCATCCGCCTTAACATGCCGCCCCTCACGCGCGAGCGGCGCCAGGAACTGGTGAAAGTGCTCAACCGGCGTCTCGAGGATGCGCGCGTGTCCGTGCGCAACATCCGCCGCTCGGCCAACGACGACCTGAAGGAGTTTGAGCGCGAGAAGCTGATCTCCGAAGATGAGATGAAGCAGGGCCAGACGGAGGTGCAGCAGCTCACGGATGACAGCATCGTCAAAATCGATGCGCTGGGCAAGCTCAAGGAGACGGAAATCCTGGAGGTCTGAGCCCTCGCGGGCCCGGCATTGACAGAAACCATGGTCGCTTCTTCCCAAAACGGCAAACTCCCGACACACGTTCCGCGACACGTCGCCATTATCATGGACGGCAACGGGCGCTGGGCCAGGTCCAGAGGGCTGCCGCGCGCTGTCGGTCACCGTCAGGGAACCGAAAACCTGCGCGAAATCCTGCGCGCCGCGGTTGAGTTCGGCATCGAGGTATTGACGCTCTTCGCCTTCTCCACTGAAAACTGGAAGCGGCCGCGTACCGAGGTGCGAGTGCTGATGGACACGCTTGAACTGGTCATCGACCGCGAGCTGCGCGAGCTGGATGAGCAGGGCGTACAGATCCGCCACATCGGCGAGCTGGAGGGCATCCCCGCCTCGCTGCAGCGCAAGATCCGCAAGGCAGTCGCGCGGACGCGCCACAATCGCTGCATCATCCTCAACGTGGCCCTCAACTACGGCGGCCGCGACGAAATCGTGCGCGCCCTGCGCCGCATCGTTGCCGACGGCATCCCGCCCGAAGCGATCGACGCGGCGCTCATCGACAGTTACATGTACACCAGCCCCCTGCCGGACCCGGACCTCATCATTCGCACCAGCGGCGAGCAGCGCCTGAGTAACTTCCTCGTGTGGCAGGGCAGCTACTCCGAATATCACTTCACGCCGGTCTACTGGCCGGACTTTGGCCGCGACCACCTGCTGGCCGCGCTGGAGGAATACAGCCGGCGCACGCGCCGCTTCGGCAAGACCGACGAGCAGCTGCGCCTGAAGCTCCCCGGCTCACATGTCTGACGACTGCGCCGCCCTGGGTTCGGCACTGGGCGCGCAGGGCTATATCGCCAGCGAAGAACTCACGACGGTTCTCTTTCTCGCGCAGGAACTTCAGCGCCCACTGCTGGTCGAGGGGCCGGCCGGCGTGGGCAAGACTGCGCTGGCCGGCGCCTGGGCCGCCGCCAGCGGCCGCCGCCTCATCCGCCTGCAATGCTACGAAGGGCTGGACGAAAGTCGCGCGCTCTACGAGTGGGAGTACGCGCGGCAAATGCTCTATACCCAGCTGCTGCGCGACAAGCTGGGCGAGATGCTGGCCGCAGCCGGCAGCCTGGCCGAAGCCGCCGACCAGCTCGCCGGCCAGGAAGAGGTCTTTTTCTCCGAACGCTTCCTGCTGGCGCGGCCCCTGCTGCAGGCCATCACCAGCGACGAGCCGGCGCTGCTGCTGATCGACGAGATCGACCGCGCCGACTCCGAGTTCGAGGCTTTCCTGCTGGAGGTGCTGAGCGAGTTCCAGGTGAGCGTGCCGGAGCTGGGCACCATCCGCGCGCGCCATCGCCCCGCCGTCGTGCTCACCAGCAACCACACGCGCGAACTCTCCGAGGCCCTGCGCCGCCGCTGCCTCTACATCTTTATCGATTATCCCACGCAGGAAGCCGAGCTCGAGATTCTGCGCCTGCACGTGCCGCAACTGAACGAGCGCCTGGCCGCCAGGGCCGTGGCGCTGGTGCAGGGTCTGCGCGAGCTGGACCTGCGCAAGAACCCCGGCATCTCCGAGACCATCGACTGGGCCAGGGCGCTGGTGGCGCTGCAGGCCGAGACGCTCGACCGGCGCACGCTGGAGCGCACGCTGTCGGTGCTGCTCAAGCACGAGCAGGACCTGCAACGCGCCCGCCGCCGCCTTGCCGCGCGCAGGGAGCGGGACGCGCCGTCCGGCAGGGCAGAGTAACTTTCGCTGCGGCGACCGATCATTTAATCCGTTCAAGTGGTCTGTAGCCTGCCTTCGGGCGCAGGACGCTTTCTGCCTGTGCTACAATCAGTTTGTCGGAAAGACAAGGTGTGAATCATGAAACGCGTTGGCGATATGACACGCGAGGAATTGAAGCAACTCGTCGGCGAGATGGTTGAGAAACGGCTGGCTCGGCTCCTGAGTGAGAATGGTGGTGCGCGCAAGGTTAAAATACAAACTGGAGCAAGACAAATACTGCGCTGGAAGGAAACCAGCAAGAATATTGACCAGATTGGCTGGACAGCACCAGCGGGCGCGCAGACACCGCTTGAAATGTTGCGCGAAGACCGGGATCGTTGATGGCCGGTTATGTCGTTGATGCCAGCGTTCTCGTTGAATATCTGGTAACCGGACCCCAGGCAAGGCACGCGAGGCGCTTTCTGCAGCGGCTATCAGAAAGTGACATTGTGACAGTGCCTGACTTCTGCCTGACGGAATGTACCAATGCCATCTGGAAGCAGCATCGCTTTCATGGCATGCCGGAAGAACTGGCAATTCAGTTGTTTGATGTCTTGCGACGTATGGACCTTCAGACCGTGCCGATTGAATTATTCCTGGGCGAGTCCCTGACCATCGGGATGAGGCACAGGCTCGCGATCTACGACAGTTGCTATCTCGCCATGGCCGCGGACCTTGGCCACCCGCTCGTCAGCCTGGACCGCGGTCAGTTGCGCGCCGCGGGCGCGGAAGGCCTCAGCCTGATCAACCTCGCTTCACACTCCCTCTGAGCCCCGGCCTCAGGCGCGCTGCGGGCGGCGACAGGAGGCTGAAATGACTTCGAAATTGCTACACAGAGTTGCCAGGATGCTCGTGCTCTGGCTGGCGCTGGTCGTCACAGTGACAGTGGGTGCGGAAGAAGGGGTGCTGACCGTCGCGCCGGATGCGCCTGTTGCGCTGGGTGTGATGACGCGCACGGCCGTCGAGCACAGTCTTGGCCACGTCAGCAAGCTTGGTGTGCTGCTGGCCTGGTCAGAACGCCCGACCCTGTCCATTGAGGGACGCGAGATTCTCGTCGAACTGCTGCATGGAGATTCGGGCTGCGACGCGGACCAGGCCGCGGCGCTGGCGGCGGACTTCGTGGCGCAAGGGCGCGTCGCGGCCATCATCGGCCCCAACTGTTCCAGCGCCTGCCTGGCGGTCGCGCCGCTGCTCGACGAGGCCGGCTACACCAGCATTTCCCCCAGTTGCACGCTGCCCGCTCTGAGCGAACAGGGTTTCAGCAGCTTCCATCGCCTGACGGGGCCGGACACGGCCGTGATGGCAGGGGCCGCTCATTACCTCTACGAACAGGTCGGGGCGCGGCGCATCGCCATGCTGCACAGCGAGAGCAACGTTTTCTACCAGGGGATGGCCGAGGAACTGAACGAACGCTTCACTGGCCTGGGCGGCGAGATTGTGCTGGAAGCGCTGCTGGCGACCGACCTGGAGGAGGCGCGGCTGGCAGATCTGCTGGCGGAGATCGCTGCGGCCGGCGTGGACTGGCTCTTCTGCGCCTGCGACACGCCGCACACGCTCGGCGTGCTGGCCGGGCGCGAGGCGGCGGGGCTGGCCGAAACGCCCATCCTCGGCAATGAACGCAACTGGGCGCATCGCTTGATCGATACGCTCGGGGCAGGTGCAGAGGGGGTCTACGGGGTCACGCCGCTGGAGCCGGATACGGAAGCTGCGGCTGCGCTGACGCAGCGCTTCGTCGACATGTACAGCGAGCCGCCCTCCGCGCCTTATTTTCTCGGCGGCTACGACGCTTACCACATTCTGCTGGATGCAATCGAGGCTGTTGCAGACGTGGCGGTGGACGGCGCGCTCCACGTCGACCGCGCCGCGCTGCTGGACTACGTGGACTCGCTGGAGGGTTACGAGGGCGCATCCGGTACCATCAGTTGCCAGCCGGGTGGGGAATGTGTGAGCGCGCCGACCGGCATCTACGTCATTGAGGCCGGCGCGGCACAGGTGCTTGCACGCTACGGGCAGGCTGACGACGCCGGCTGAGTCAGGATCTGTCTTCAGGTTTCTTGTTGCCGCTTACGTAACCAGGCCTGCAGCTCTGCGTCCGGCTGGCCGGGCAACAATTCCAGCGCCGCGAGGAAGTGCTGGCAGCGCTGCGGCGGGCTGAGCCGGGCCAGCACCAGCAGACGCCGCTCCAGCTCTGGTTCACGCGAACCGGCCAGCAGCACCACGATGTAGTTGTGCAGTTCGTCGTGGCGCGTGCGCGTCAGAATTGTCTCCAGCCCGTCGTAGAGCGACTGCGCGCGGCTCTCGACGATGTGCGTCGCCAGGCCCATGCTCACCAGCGCCCGGTCGCGCACTGCGAACTGCTCCAGCAGCGGTCTATAAAGCCCGGGCGGAAAGTCCGCGCCCAGCGCTTCCAGTGCCCGGCCCACCAGCTCGTCGAGCGCGAGCTCCAGCGCTTCCGCGGCGCTGGCCAGCAGCCAGCCATAGATCACCAGCGGCTGATTCTGCTGCGCCAGCAAGTTGAGCGCGGTCAGCGCCGGTTCGCTGTTGAAGCGCGAGGCGGACTCGAGCTCGTGCAGCAGGCGTGTCGCGTGCAGCTGCGCCAGTTCGGGCGCGTGTTCGGCCAGGCCGACGAGGCCGATGGCGCGCAGATTCTGCGTGACCTCGCCCATCATGGGCTCGATTTCGTAGCACTGCAGCGCGCGCAGCCAGAGGTCGCGCTCGTCCGGATGGCCGATCTGCAGCAGCAGGCGCAAGAGCTGCTCGCGGATGAGGGCGCCGTTATCCCTGTGCGTTTCCTCGAAGTAGTACGATGCCCGTTCGCGCAGAAGCGGCCGCGCCTCGTCGTCAGGGTCGCTGCCCTCCAGTGCGCGCAGGGCCGCGTCGACATGCTCGCGCCGACGGCTGCGCGCCAGCAACTCCAGCGCCAAATCGCGCCGTTCGTCGTCTTGCGCTTCCCTGAGTTGTCGCGCGAGGGCGTCCAGGTTCATGTGCGTGGCTCCGGCCGAGATGCGCGCCATCTTGCCCTGGCGGGCGCCACTGCGCTATACCTGTGGCGAAACAGGGAGCGAATCACATGGACGCAGCGTTCTGGGATGAAGTCTGGCGCAGTGACGCCGACCAGGTGATGGTGGTGGAGCGCGTGCTGCAGTGCGAGCTGGCGACGCTGAAGCCGGGGCGCGCGCTGGACCTCGGCTGCGGCAATGGCGACAATGCGCTGGCGCTGGCCGCAGCTGGCTGGCAGGTCACTGGCATCGACTGCTCCGCACACGCCATCGCGCTGGCCAGGGCAGCGGCGCAGGAAAAAGGCCTCGGCGCCCGCTTCCTCTGCGCCGATTTCAGCGACTGGCAGCCGGAGGCAAGCTACGATCTGGTCATCAGCACCTACGCCCTGCCTGGCGCCGCCGCAGGCCAGAACATACTGCGCAAGGCCGCGCAGGCGCTGCGTCCGGGCGGCACGCTGCTGGTCGCTGAATGGGACCGCTCCATGAGTGCGGTCTGGGGCATCGACGCGGCGGAACTGACCACAGCAGCAGAGCTTGCCGCGGCGCTGCCGGAGCTGATCATTGAGCAGGCGGAGCGGCGTCGCATCCTCGACATGTTCAGCGATCCCGCCGACCCGCGCGCCCAGGCCGGCGCCGCGGCCAACATCGCCTTCCTGCGCGCGCGCAAACCCGGCAGCGCTTGACAGGGTTCAGCCACGCGGCGATAGTCCCTGCCATGCCCACCGACCCCCTGAACGTCGCTCTCGCGGCGGCTCCGCCATTGACCGTGCTGGTGCTGATGACCGGCCTGCGCATGGGCGGCGCGAAGGCCGGCCCGGCTGGCTGGCTGGTCGCGCTACTGATTGCCGTGCTGCGCTTTGGAGCGGGCGGTGAGCTGCTGCTCTACGCGCATTTGCGCGCCCTGGTGCTGACGATCGACGTGGTGTTCATCGTGTGGGCCGCGCTGGCGCTTTACCAGGTGGTGCACGCGGCCGGCGCGCTGAAAGTGATTGCCGCAGGCTTCGGCGGCCTGACCGGCGACAGCGTGCTGCGCGTGCTGCTGACGGGCTGGGTTTTCGCCTCCTTCCTGCAGGGCGTGGGCGGCTTCGGCGTGCCCATCGCGGTTACCGCGCCACTGCTGGTCGGCCTCGGCCTGTCGCCACTGACGGCGGTGATTGTGCCCTTCATCGGCCACGCCTGGGCGGTGACCTTTGGCTCGCTGGGCTCCTCCTTCATCGCCTTGATCGGCGTAACCGGGCAGCCGTCGGCCTTGCTGGCGCCGCCCACGGCGATTCTGCTGGGCCTGGCCGCGCCGGGCTGCGGCGCGCTGGCGGCGCACGCGGCGGGCGGTCTGCGCGGATTGTGGCGGGCGCTGCCGGCGGTGCTGGTCATCGGCCTGGTGATGGCCGTGGTGCAGTATCTGGTGGCGGTCGCCGGCCTGTGGAACATCGCCTCGGCCTGCGCCGGCATGGCGGGCCTGTTGACCGGACTGTGGGTCACGCGCTGGCGCCGCTGGCGCGGCGCGGGCAACATCGCCGCTTCCGGCCAGGCAAGCGGGCCGCCGCTGCGCCTGGCGATCGCGCCCTACGTCATCCTGATCGTCCTCGCCGTGGGGCTGATTGGCGTGCAGCCGGTGAAGGCCTTCCTCGGCCAGCTGCGCCCTTCAATCCCTATCCCGCAGCTGGAGACCACGCTGGGCTGGGTGACGCCCGCGACGCCGGCGTCGGGTGTCGGCATCCCGCTGCTGGTGCATACGGGCTCGGTGCTGCTCTACAGCACGCTGCTGGCCTACTGGCTCTTTCGCGCGAGCGGCTGGCTGGGGCGCGGCGCGGCGCGCGCAGTTGTGGTGGGCGTGCGTCAGAAGGGCATGCGCCCGGCCATCGGTATCCTCGCGATGGTGGCCATGGCGACCGTGATGCAGAACGCCGGCATGACGCGCACCCTGGCCGAGTGGCTGAGCCGCGCTGTCGCGCCCGACTGGTACGCCGTGGTCGGCACGCTGATCGGCGCGCTGGGCTCCTTCATGACCGGCAGCAACACCAATTCCAACGCGGTTTTCGCCGGTCTGCAGCAGGACAGCGCACAGTTGATGGGGCTGAGCGTGTCGCTGGTGCTGGCGCTGCAAACGGCGTCGGCGGCCATTGCCAGCATGATGGCGCCGGCCAAGATTCTGGTGGGCGCCAGCACCGTCGGCATCGGCCGCGGCGACGAGGGACGCGTGCTGCGCAGCCTGCTGCTCTACGGCGCTGTGTTGCTGGCGGGCCTGACGGCGGTCGCCTGGCTGCTGCTGCGCGCGGGCTACTGAGTAAAGCGGCTACTCCGCGTCGAGACGGACCTGCAGCGCCGCGCGCACGGCGGCCGGATTGCCCTGGCCGCGCAAGGCCTTCATCGCCAGGCCCATCAGCGCGCCCATCAGCTTCGTTTCGCCCGCCTGATAGCGCGCCACCAGCGCCGCTTGCTGCGCCAGCACCTGGTCGACGCTGTCTTCGATGACGCTCTGTCAGAGATTTGCGCCAGACTGCGCTCGCGCACGATTTGCTGCGGTTCCGCGCCAGTGTCCCACATGGCTTCCAGCACCGTCGTCGCCGTGCCGCGGTTGAGCGCGCCCTCGCTCACCATGCGCAGCAGGGCAGCGAAGTGCGCGGCGCTGAAGCGCAGCTGGCCGATGTCCTCGCGCGCTGTTTCGCGGGCGTTCATCAGCGCGAAGAGCGCGCCACAAATCCACCTTGCGCAGGTCTGCGGCTCCGCGCCAGCTTGCAGCGTCGCCTCGTAGAAGTCCGCGACAGCCCGCTCCGTCACCAGCTGCAGCGCGTCGGCCGCCGCGAGGCCCTGCTCTGCCATGAAGCGTTGACTGCGCGCTTCCGGCAGCTCGGGGATGCGCGCGCGTATCTCATCGACCCAGGCCGCGCTGACCTCGACGACGGGCAGGTCCGGCTCCGGGAAGTAGCGGTACTCGTCGGCGCGTTCCTTGTAACGCTGCACGACGATGCGCCCCGCGTCCTCGTCCCAGCCGAGCGTGGCCTGGCGCACGGTGTCGCCGTCTTCGTAAAGTCGCTGCTGACGCCGCAGCTCGCTCTCGATGGCGCGCGTCATGTGGCGGATGCTGTTGAGGTTCTTGATTTCGGTGCGCGTGCGCAGTTCGGCGTCGCCGGGTTGGCGCAGGCTGACGTTGGCCTCGAAGCGCAGCACGCCCTTCGACATGTCGCCGCTGTTGACGCCCAGCCAGCGCAGGATACCGCGCAGGCTGCGCGCGTAGGCCTCGGCTTCGGCCGCGCTGGCCAGGTCGGGCTCGGTCACGATTTCCAGCAGCGGCACGCCGGCGCGGTTGTAATCGACGAGGCTGAAGCCGCCGGCGACGTGCGTCAGCTTGCCGGTGTCCTCTTCCATGTGGGCGCGCCGCACGCGGATGCGCTTGCGCGCGCCGTCCGCCAGCTCGATATCGACGTGGCCCTTGATGGCCAGCGGATGCTCGTACTGACTGATCTGGTAGCCCTTGGGCAGGTCGGGGTAGAAGTAGCTTTTGCGGTCGAAGCGGTTGAGGGGCGGAATCTCGCAGTTGAGCGCCAGGCCGACCATCATGCCGTACTCCATGGCGCGACGGTTGATGACCGGCAGCGTGCCCGGCAGGCCCAGCGAGACGGCGTCCACAGCGCTGTTGGGCGCGGCCTCGACGCTGTCGACCACCGGGCAATCGCTGAACATCTTGCTGGCGGTCTGCAACTCGGCGTGCACCTCAAGGCCGATGACGGGCGTCCAGTCGCTCATGGCGCGGCAGTGTACCACAGGGTCGCCGGAGGACGGGCTGCGTGTCATACTCTGCGCAGTGGAGGAGGTGCCCATGGATGAGGAACGGAAATTCCTGACGGAAGACCAGGTTGTCGAGATGATGACGCTGTTCTTAAGTTGTTCGCTGCTGCTCCTGCGCGAGCCGGCGCTTTACGGGCCGCTGCGCCAGTTGACCGCCGCCGAGCGCCTGGCCGCCATGGTGATCGATGACGTCTCGCCGGAGCTGCGCACGCTGCTGGAAGTGGCCCTGGAACGCATCCCGGTCTCGCACACGCTCACCACGAGACGGGACCAGTACAAGGCGATCGTGGTCGAGCTGAACGAGGCGCTGGGCGATTGCCTGGCCGCGCGCGCCGGACTGACGACGGGAGGTGAGGCATGACAAATGCGGTACTGGACAACATCAAAACGCGTCGCGTCGTGCGCGAAATGACCGATGAGCAAGTCTCGGAAGCAGACCTGGAAATCATCCTCGAGGCTGCCCGCTGGTCGCCGACCGGCAGCAATCACCTGCCCAATCGCTTTCTGGTGGTGCAGGATCCGGAACTGATTGAGTTAATTCGCCGCGTCTCGCCGGGCATCTATTCGAACGCGCCCACGTATATTTTCGCGTGTGTGGACCGGCGCGACTTTCCCACCTACATTGATGAGGAAGCGGACGACCCCGTCTTCCTGATGGACGTGGGCCAGGCGGCGCAGACGATGGCGCTGGCGGCGCATTCGCTGGGCCTGGCGTCGGGGCCGGTGACCTCCTTCAACGTGCCCGCCCTGCGCAAGATCCTCAACCTGCCGGACCGTTTCACGCCCTGGATGGTGCTCTGCGTGGGGCACCCGCAGCCGAACCCGTCCTTCGTGATGAAGCCGGGCAAGCGGCGCTACTGGCAGGACCTCGTTTATCGCGAGCGCTTCATCCCCTGGCGCGAGTTCGGGGAAGACTGAGGCCGCAGCTCAGGGCAGCGTGCCCTGCAGGACGGCGCGCTTGCCGTTGACGCGCCAGTCCGCGTCGAGTGCGTCCAGACGGGTTGCCAGTCCCGGCGCCAGACCAACGACCGGGTCGCTCTTGAGCGCGCGCAGGGCCAGCAGCGGGCAGGGGAAGTGGCCGGCGACGTCGCGCAGCGGAGTCTCTGTCGGCCAGACCGTATCGTAGACCATGCGTCGGTAGTTGGCGTCGCCCTTGATGATGGCCAGACGCGCGTTGGCGAAAGCAGTTTGCAGGCGCGTCGGCAGCGCGTAGAGGAAGGCCGTGCTGTTCCACCAGGCGTCGGGCGCCAGGCGCAGCCGCCCCTGTTCCAGCAATGACTCCAGCTGCGCGCCGAACTGGCGAGCGTCGCGCTCCTGTGTCCCTGCGCGCAACATGGCGAGGAAGCCCAGCACGTCAGTGACGGTGGCGTCGCTGACGAAGGTGGGGTGCAGCTTGAGGTGCAGGACGACCCGCGGCGCCAGGTCTTCAGTCAGCAGCAGCGCCGCCAGCGCCAGGTCCATGCTCAGCTCGCTGCCGGCGTTGTCGGCTGATGATGTGCACCTCGCCCGGCGCGCGCAGCAGATGCGTCGATGACGGCGCGCGCGCTCGTCGACCAGCAGGTCATCGGCGCCGGCCTGGCTGCCATGCGCGGAGGAGACGGCGTAGCTGAGGTCGATGCGGTTGCCCCAGACGGCCAGCTCCAGCAGCGTCGCCAGCCGTTCCTCGCGTGAGCCCTCCGCCCCGCTCGCTTCGCCGCTCCCGGGATAAACCGCGAGGGCGCGCGCCAGCAACTCCCGATGCGCCGCGCCGGCGTATTCCTCCGCCTTCTTCGGCGCGAAGGGGTCGCGGCCCGTCTCCCACCAGCGCACCGCCTCCATGAGCAGGCGATACATATAGACCTCGGCGAAGAACCACTGGCAGCGCTGCCAGGTCGCTTCGCGGAAGGGATACCAGGCCGCCTCCCAGTCGTCGTAATCGGGCGCGGGCGTCTCGATCAGGCGAATTTTCGCGTCATCCACCAGCTCGTCGTGCAGGCGCTGGATACTGTCGTGAATGCGCGGCGAGTAGTCGGGATTGAGCGCGCGCGTCTCGCGCAGGATGGCGGGCAGGCGCTCGCGCAGGGTGCGGTTGGCGAAGGGATTGCTGGCGTCGGTGAGGATGGGCTGTGGGCGCTTAATCATGGCCGCCAGCCTACTGGAGCAGCGTGGACGCGACAAGTGTTGGAACGCCATAAGAATGCTGTAAAAACGCCATGGATGGACTGGTTGGACTCTTGAACCGGACTGCTATCTGTCGCGTAATAAAGACTGGACGTATGAGAAATGGAGGCAACAACATGGCAACGGTCAGTCTGCTGCGCGGAAAATGGATACCGCACCGGACACGCGCGCAGGGTCTGGTCCAACGGGCGACGCCCCTGCGGGATGCTTCGCGAGGCGAAGCGCCCGCCGCGACGCAACACGACACGCTGCTGGCAAGCGCCAGCGGCTCCGGCAACGCCTGGCGCTGGCAGCAAGAACTCGACGCGCAGATGCTGCGCGGGCGGGGTTAGGGATGCGCCCGGTGCCGGGCAATGGGTAAAGGGACGGCTGAGCAAGGGAGACGCTGCAGATGACGACGATCCTGATCAGGCCGGGACTGCCGCTGGTGGGGCGGAAGCGCAGACATGAGCGGCGCACGAAGGCGGAAGCGCCCGCGCCGGCAGAGGCGATTCGTGAGCATGAAGTGCGGGACTGCGACCGCGAGGGTGGCAGTGAGTGGCGGCAGCAGCAGGTCATGAACACCTCGCTGACCTGGCTGAATCTGTAGTTGATGTGGCGCGCGGGAACCCGCTTCCCGCGCGCCCGTTCTGAAGTCCACTTCAAAATGAAAAGGGCATACGCGCTGCTGGCAAGCGACAGCGGCTCTGGCAGCGCCTGGCGCTGGCAGCAAGAACTCGACGCGCAGATGCTGCGCGGGCGAGTGTAAATCCCCGTTCACACCGGGTTGCGACAGTCTCAGAATTGACAGTCGCAACCTGGATTTCATCCTCTTGCTACAAATGACCCCGCAAAATGCCCAGTAGCTGGCGGGCGCGGTGACGCATGGTGTGTTCGGCCACCACGCGCTGCCGCGCCGCCGCGCCCAGACGCTGCCGCTCCGTATCATGCGCCAGCAGCCAGCGATAGCGCTCCAGCGCCTCCTCGCCAGAATTGACCACGATGATCTCGCGCTCCGGCTCGAACCACAACTCCAGTCCCTCGTAGGGGCTGGCCACGATGCAGGCGCCCATGCCGCCCAGCTCGAAGGGTCGTGAACTGGAGGAGCCGTAGACGCTGGCGTGCGCGCGCCGCGTGATACACAGGTTGACGCGGCTGCGCCCCACGTATTCGCGCAGCTTGCTGAAGCTGAGGTAGGGCAGCAACTCCGTCCGCCCGAGCTCGCCGAGGTTGGTGCCGCGCACCGCGAAGCGCGCGTCGGGCATGGCCAGCGCCGGCCGGGCAATCATTTCGTCGATCCACAGCGAGCGATACTCGCGGCCGTGGCCGTAGAAGAAAAAGTCGATGTCCTGGGTCGTTACGCGCGCCGGGCTGAAGACCGTCTCGTCCACGCCGTAGTAGACGGTGTAGGCCGCGCGCGCGCCCAGCTTGCGCAGTTCCACCGCGCCGCCCAGGCTGTTGCAGATGAAGGCCGTGTATTCCTCCGGCTGCGCCCCCTGATAGATGCGGAAGCCGCTGGCGAAGCCGCCCATCTGCGGCAGGCTGGCCGGCACGTCGCCGTCGTAGTAGAAGACCGGCACGTCGAATTGCTTTGTCAGCTCGCGCGGCACGCCCGTCAGCTGGTTGAGCGGCACGGTCAGGAAGAGCAGCGCGTCGATGTCCGGCTGCTCGCGCAGGATGCGCTCCAGATGCGCGTGCCACAGCGGCGCGATCGTCGCGTGGGCGAACTGGCGCAGCAGCCGCGAGGACCAGAGCTCGCGCGCAACGCGGGATGGCGGCGCGTCATCCTCGTCCAGCTGCAGTTGCGGCGGCGTACCTGCGAAGCGGCGCCACAGGTTGCGCGCTGCCAGCCAGACGTCGCCCTGCCACTGGGCGGGATTGGCCGCGGCGCGCCACCACAGCGACTCGATGGGCGGCCCCTGCCAGGGGCAGGCGATGACTTCGCTGCCTTCCTCGTGCAGCGCCTTGAGCAGCTGCCACCAGGCCGGTGTGGCGCTGAAGGGCTGGCGCAGGTCCAGCGAGGCCGGGACGACGAGGAGTTTCACGCGGGCTTTCCGACAGGGGCTGGCATGCTGTGAATTGTAGCACGGAGCCGATTGCAGGGTAGATTTGTGGCCGGATTGACGCGGTTCATGCGGGCGAAGGGGCTTCTTCCGGCCGATTGGGAAAGCAAGTGGTTCGTGTTACAGGCACACGTTACAATCTGGCGGGTTATCCTGTGTGGGTACCATCGTAGAGACAGTTTATGGAGGAAAGATGATGAGAAGTCGCACTGGTTTTGTGTTGTTGGTGAGCTTGCTGCTGCTCCTTTTCGTGGGCGTGGTCGGGGCGCAGGAACCGGTATCCGGTGGCTCCCTGACGGTGGTGTTCTCCTCGGAATGGGGCGTGTTGGATCCGGCAGCCAACACCAACACCTTCGGCCGCAACATCATGCAGTTCATCTATGATCCGCTGCTGCGGAAACACCCGACATCGGGCGCTATCGGGCCGGGACTGGCGGAGTCCTTCTCCTTCAGCGACGATGGCACGGTCATCACACTGAACCTGCGCCAGGGCGTCACCTTCCATGATGGCACGCCTTTCAACGCGGAAGCGGTACGCTTTTCCTTCGAGCGCATCAGTGATCCGGAACTGGCTTCACCCTGGGCGGCCGCAATTGTCGGCCCGGTGGAGACCATTGAGACACCGGATGAAAACACCGTCGTGATGACCCTCAAGGAGCCCTTCGCCCCCTACCTTGATTCGCTGACGCAGATCGGCCTCGCGCCGGTTTCGCCGGCGGCAGTGGCGGAGCATGGCGCGGATTACGGCCTGAACCCCGTTGGCACCGGCCCCTTCCGCTTCGTCAGCACCTCACCGGATGAAGAGGTGGTGATGGCGCGCAACGAAGACTACAACTGGGCGCCCGATTACTACGAGCATCAAGGCCCCGCTTATCTGGAAGAGTTGATCGCCCTCCATGCCGGGGAAGACAGCACGCGCATGGCGCTGGTGGAGACCTTCGAGGTAGACGTCGTCTACAGTCCGCTGGCGAGCCAGCTGCCCTTCTTCCAGGAGGATCCGGACTTCTATGTGCCGACGGCCGCACGCACCGGTGTGCCGCGCATCCTGGTGCTGAATACGGAAATCTTCCCCTTCGATGATGCGGCCACCCGCCGCGCCGTCGCCTGGGCGGTTGACCGCGAGCGCATCCTGAACGAAGTCTTCGGTGGTATCGGCGCAGTACCGCAAGCCATTCTGACGCCCGGCCTCTTTGGATACTGGAACGCCGGTATGGACCAGTGGCCAGGCTATGATCTTGAGATGGCGGGAGCCTTGCTGGCGGAAGCCGGCTGGGGCGATAGCGATGGCGATGGCATCCTGGACAAGGACGGCCAGGCCTTCAGCATCACCTACGGCATCAGCCCGGGCTTCCCCTTCGACCAGTATGGCCAGATCGTCGTCAATGACCTGACGCAGCTGGGCATTGAAATTACCGTGGAGACGGAAGAAATTGGCGCTTACCTGGCTGATATGCGCGCCGGCAAGTGGGAACTCGCCGGCATGCTCTTCCCCGCCACGGACCCTGACGTGTTCAACATCATCGCGCACTCTTCTTCGATCGATGCCGCCTGGAATACCGCGCGCTTCAATAACGCGGAGGTGGATGCGCTCATTGAAGCAGGACGGCGCACGTTGGACCTGGACGCGCGAGCGGCGATCTACCATCAGATTCAGGAAATCATGCTGAACGAGATGCCCTACGTCCCCTTCTACGTGATCGAGAACGCCTTCGTCGTCAATGCGCGCGTGAAGAACTTCCGCACCAACGCGCAAGGCTTCTTCGACTTCTATGACACCTACGTGTCTGACGAATAAAGGAGTCCCGCTTTCACTCTGACCTGAGCTCGGCCCGGACGCCCGCGCGGCATTCGGGTCGGGCCTGTTTCTCCACCTCCTCGCCGGGCGAAACAGGAGCCTCGTGGCGTGACCGTCTACCTCATCCGCCGGTTGCTGGCTTCCATTCTGATCCTGCTCGGCGTCAGCGTGTTGATCTTCGCCATGATTCACCTTGTGCCGGGCGATCCGGTGGCGATCATGCTGCACGAGGTGAAATCCGGCCCCGGCGCCATTGAGGAGATGCGCCGTAACCTGGGGTTGGACCGCCCACTACCGGAGCAATATCTCCTCTGGCTGATCGGCAATGATTACCTGCGCGTGGATACCGATGGCGATGACATCGCCGATTCCTACGGCACACGTCGCGGCGTGCTGCGCGGCGATTTTGGCCGTTCTATTTTCAAGCGCTCCCAGGTGATCGACATCATCGCGGACCGCTTTCCCGCCACCCTCAAGTTGACGATGGCAGCGATGCTCTTCGCGCTGCCGGTCGGGCTCTTCGCCGGCATCGTCGCCGCGATTAAACGCGAGACGATCCACGATTACCTGACGATGTTGGGGGCCCTGGTGGGCGTATCGATCCCGCCGTTCTGGCTCGGCCTGATGTTGATGTACGTCTTCGGCGTAGAGTTGCGCTGGGTGCGACCATTCGTCGGCGATCGTGGCTGGATCACGCTGCTTCTACCCACCATCACGCTGGCGGCGCCGACGGTGGCTATCATCGCGCGACTGACGCGCTCCAGCATGTTGAACGTGCTGGGGGAGGATTTTGTGCGCACGGCACGCGCCAAGGGAGTGCGCGAAGGACGGGTGCTGACAGCCCATGTGCTGCGCAATGCCTTCATCCCCGTATTGACTATCCTTGGCCTGCAATTTGGTTATCTTTTGGGCGGCGCGGTGATCGTGGAGACGGTGTTCGTCTTTCCCGGGCTGGGGCGCGAAGTGGTCACGGCCATCATTAACCGCGATTTCCCGCTGGTACAGGGGGTGACGCTCTTCTCGGCAACGATTTTCGTGATCATCAATTTCGGCGTGGATATGCTGTATACAGCGGTGGATCCGCGCATCCGTTATGCCTGAGACCAGCCCGGCCGCAGGACGGCCGCCCGAAGGCCCCCCGACTGCAGGTCGCCCGGCCATCCAGACCTTGATGGAAGAGGGCGCGAATTCCGGGCACTCACAGAACCAGTGGTATTTCGTCCGTCGCCAGTTGCTGCAGGACAAGGCGGCGTTGCTGGGCGGCGCCTTGTTGCTGGTCATCATTGCGCTGACGATGCTGGCGGATCTTGTTGCCCCTTACGAACCGCTGGAGCAAAGCAAGGACGGCGCCGATTTGCTCTTGCCGCCCAACGCACAACACTGGATGGGCACGGATGATTTGCGGCGCGACATTCTGTCGCGCGTCCTGCATGGCGGGCGAACGACCATCAGCGTCGGTGTCATCTCCATTGGCGCGGCAATCAGCGTCGGTTTGGTGCTGGGTCTGATGGCCGGGTATTTTGGCGGCAGTGTCGATGATGTCATCAGCCGTATTCTGGATATTATGCTGACACTCCCGGCGATTCTGATGGCCATCGTCGTGGTTACGATATTGGGCGCGGGACTGCAGAACGCGATGCTGGCGGTGAGCATCGCCAGCATGCCGGTTTTCGCGCGCTTGGTGCGCGGCGATACGTTGGTGGAGAAGAACAAGATTTACGTCGAAAGCGCGCGCGCGATGGGCGCCTCGCACTGGCACAGCATGTGGCAGCACATTCTGCCGAATGTGCTCTCGTCAGTGATCGTGGTGGGCACCTTGCGCGTCGCCAGCGCGATTCAGATCGCCGCCGGCTTGAGTTTCCTCGGGCTGGGCGCGCAGATTCCGCACCCGGAATGGGGGGCGATGCTCAGCCTGGGCCGCAATTATATACGCTCGGGCCAATGGTGGATGACAGTCTTCCCCGGACTGGCGATTTTCATCACTGTGATGTGCATCAATTTGCTCGGCGATGGCTTGCGTGATGCGCTGGATCCGCGCTTGCGGGGAACCGGTTCCACATGAAATTCATCTTCGGTGCCAAGCCGAAAGCGCCGCTCACGAACTTCACGCGCCTCGTCCAGCTGGGGGAGCGCCTCGGTTTCGATTCGGCCTGGATCCCCGACCAGACATTTTTCCCGGACCCCTTTGTTACGCTGGCCGTCGTAGCCAGCCAGACCGAACGCATCGAACTGGTGATTGGCGTCGCCAACCCGTTTACGCGCCATCCGGTGCAGGTCGCCCGCGCGGCCGCCACGTTGGATGACCATTGCCCCGGTCGGGTGGCCCTCGGTTATGGTGCGGGCAACCGGCGTGAGCTGATCGTACCTCTCGGGGGCGAACAGGAGCGGGCGGCGGCCCATTGCCGCGAGGCGTTGATGTTGTGCCGTCGTCTGTTGCGTGGCGAATTCCTGAACCATCGCGGCGAATGCTTCATCGCCGATGGCGTCGAGCTGGAGATGGCGCCGCACCCGGATGTGCCGCTCTACCTGGCAGCGCGCGGCCCACTGGTGCTGCAGGTGGCGGGCGAGCTTTCCGATTGCGCGGTGATCGGCGCGTTACTGGACGAGGACGCGCTCGCCTGGTCGCTGGGGCAGGTCGCCAAGGGGGCACAACGGAGCGGCCGCAATCTGGCAGAGATCGGGCGCATGATCTGGATCACCTGCCACATCACCGGGGACGCGCCGCGCTGGCTCGATCACTGCCGTCCCTCGGCCGCGCACATTCTTGCCGGGGCGCCGCCGGGCGTCTTCGAGGCATTACGCCTGAGCGATCGTTTTCGCGATGAGTTGAAGGCGCTCTACTCAGAGCAGGGCAGCGAAGGCGCCGCCCCGCTTGTCTCTGATGATCTGGTGAAGCGCCTGATGGCAATCGGCAGCCCGGAAGAAGTCGCCGGGCAGCTACAGAGGGCGATCGCGCAGGGGATCAACGAAATCGGCATCCTCGTCAACGCGCCGGACATCAGCGACTCCGAAGAAGCTATTCGACGCTTTGCCGATGAGGTGATGCCACGCCTGGTTTAAGAGGCGTGGCTTCGGCCAGCTTCACTCCACGATTTGCAGATCACGCGGGAAATGATTCAGCCGTTCGGCGCCTGTTGCAGTAACGGCGACGACATCCTCGACCCGCACGCCATATTTGCCAGCCAGGTAAATACCGGGTTCGATGCTGAAAACCATCCCCTCTTCGACCACGGTCGAATCTCCCTGCACGAGGTAGGGATATTCGTGGCCGTCCATGCCGACACCATGGCCGGTGCGGTGTATAAAGGCAGGTCCATACCCCTGCGCGCTGATGTAATCGCGCGCGACGGAATCGATCTGCTCTGTAGTCACCCCGGGCCGGGTCGCTTCGAAGGCGAGCTGCTGCGCTTCCTGAGTGATCTGGTAGATGCGGCGGAACTCGGCCGGCGCTTCGCCGACGTGGAAGCTGCGCGTGAGATCGGAGCGGTAACCGCGCCAGCCACCGCCAAAATCGATGACGAGGGCGTCACCTTCGGCCAGGCGCCGCTCGCCCGTCTTGTGGTGTGGCGAGGCGCTGTGCGGCCCCGCGCCGACGATGCCACCCCCGCTCAGCTCGAGGCCGCGCTCCGTCAGTCCACGGTGCAGGAAGCGGAGTACTTCCAGCTCCGTTTTGCCGGCGACGGGTTGGGCGAACAGGGAAGCGAGCGCGTCTTCGGTCTTCGCGGCGGCTTCCCGCAGGGCGTCGATTTCGGAAGCGGTCTTGATCATGCGGATGCGGGCCAGGATCTGGTTACCTTCCAGCCAACTCGCGCCGGTCAGGGCGGCCTGCAGTCTCAGGGTGAAGACGGTGAGCAGCTGATCGGCGATGGCGATGGTTTGCCCGGCGCCGGCGCCGACGACCCCGGCGACTTTTGCCACCGGGTCTTCGGTCTCTTCCCAACCGATCACGTCGAAGAAGCTGGCGTAGGGTTGGAAGACTTGCACTTCGAAGCCGGGGACGACCATCGTGGCACGCCCCTCGCGCGGCAACAGCAAGAGGGCCAGGCGTTCGCTGGGTCGCTTGGTGAAGCCGATCAGGTAGAGCAAATCGGTTGAATGGGAGACGAAAAGCCAGTCACAATTCGCGGCGGCCATGGCGGCCTGGGCGCGTTGGGCACGTTCTGCGTAATCGTTCATCAGCAATCCACGATGTAGAGATCTTTGGGAAAGCCGCTGAGAATTTCGCAGCTGTCTTCGGTTACCAGGAGGATATCCTCGATCGCGAAATTGCCGATGACGTGATCCGGCCGGTCCCAATAGATCGGCTCCACGGTGAGTACCATGTTGGGTTCGATGACCGTATCGCTGCCCCTGGCGATTGAGGGCGGCTCGTGGACATCGAGGCCCAGCCCATGGCCGACACGCTCCAGGCCGGGGACGTGCTCTTTCATACCGCGTTCCATCAGCACGTCGTAGCAGGCAGAGAAAACGTCGTTCATGGTATTGCCGGGCTTGACGGCGGCGACGCCGGCCTTTTGTGAGGCCAGGTTGGCATCAAAGAAGCGGCGTTGCTCGGAACTCGGCTCACCCATGGAGGCCATACGCATGTAATCCGACCAGTAGTAGTGGTAATTGGCGCCGGCGTCGACGACGATCAGTTCGCCGGGCTGGATAGCACGTTCGAAAGGTTCGACGTTCACCATGCCGTATTTCTCTACGCCAGAGCGCACCATGATGAAACCCGGCATCTCGCCGGTTTGCAGGACCATCTCGGAGAGCAGCAGGCTGCCCAGCTCGCGCTCGGTCATGCCGGGGCGCAGCTCGGCGAAGGCGCGTTCGTAGGCGCGCGTCGTCGCGTCAGCGGCTTTCCGGAGCTTCTCGACTTCGCGCGCTGATTTGATCATGCGCAGCTCCCACATCAAGGGGCCTACATCGACGAAGGTGGCTTTTGTGAAGCGTCCGGTCAGGTCTTCCAGATCCGTTTGCGACATGGCGATGCGCTGGCCGTAGCCGAGCTCGAGGCCGATCGTGCCATCGGCCACGCCGAGCTGCTCACAGGCGTCGTAAATGGCGGTCAGCGGATCCGGCGCGGCGTCGGCGATGCGCCAGCCACCCCAGGGGCGCACCTCTTCAATCCAGGAGGACTGGTAAGCGACGTCGACGAGACTCTCGGCGATGACGCTGATGACGGGCTTGCTGTTGTCCCGGGGAACGATAATGCCCAGCGGGCGGTGTTTGGAGTTCCAGCCGATGGTGCGGATGCCGGAGAAGTAGATGCCATTTTCCTTGGCGGTGATGATGAGCGCGTCGATGCCATGCGCGTCCATCCTTGCGCGCGCGCGTTCGACGCGGTTCAGGTATTCCCCGGTCGGGAACATGGCATAATTTGGTTCACGGTGGGACATGCAAAATCTCCTCTGACTATTGCAAACGAATCAAACCGGGGCGAACTTCGGGCGGTAGCGCTGCCGAAAGCGCCAGCCGGTGAGCAGTGCTCGCACGAGCATCTGCAGGAACATCGCTGACCAGACGCCTTGCAGCCCCCAACCCAGGACGCCCGTAAACAGGATGATCAGCGGCAGGGAGACCAGCCAATGGCCAAAGACCGTCACCCACATCGGGTAGCGTGTATCGCCCGCGCCGCGCAGCGCGCCGGTCAACACCTGATTGATAGCCTCCAGCGGCACCGCGAGCAGCACCAGGCGCAGACCGGGCAAGGCCGCCGCCCGCACCACGTCATCGCCAGAGAATAACCGGGTTACGCCTGGCCATGCAAAGAAGAGCAGCGCCAGCCCGCCCATCACGAACCAGGCCTGGCGCTGCAACTGCCCGGCGCTGGCGTAGACGTGCTGCGTCAGGCCGGCGCCGGTCAGCTGGCCGATGATGGTGAGCGAGGCCAGCAAAAAGCCCAGCCCCAGCATCAGGATGATGGAGAGGGTATGGGAGGTAACGGCATAGGCGGCCAGGGCGGCCACGCCGAGCTCGGTAACCAGGCGCAGCTGCAGCAAGCGGGCGCCACGAATCGCCAGCTGTTCCAGGCCGACGGGCGTGCCCAGGCGCATCAACCCTTGCATCGCGCGCCTGGAGGTCTGCCAGCCACGCCAGCGTAACGCGGCCGTGCCGCGCCAGAGCCAGAATCCCAGCAAGAGCAGACCGGCGAGGCGGCTGACGAAATTGGCGAGCGCCAGGCCCATCAGGCCGGCCTCCAGCGCGAAGACCAGCAGCAGCGACAGGACGACGTGCAAGCCGTTGGCCAGGCCCATCACGAGTAAGGGACGGCGCGCATCACCCGCGCCGCGCAGGCAGCCATTGGCACTCAGGAGCAGGAATTGCAGTGGCAGTGCGAGCGATAACGCGCGTATATAAGGAGTGCCCAGTTGCTCGACCGAACCCGGGACGCCCATCAAGGCCATAAGCAGCGGGCTGATCGCCCAGACCAGCAGCATCACCGCGCAGCCGACGGCCAGGGAGAGCAGCGAGGCACTGCGCAAGGTGAGCTCGGCGTCGGAGCGGTCGCCACGGCCGATCGCCTGGGCCACCAGGATCGAGCCACCGATCGCGGTGACCTGAAAGAGGACGGCGGTCAGCTCCACCAAACGGGCGACGACGATCTGGGCGGCGAGCGGGTCAACGCCCAATTGACCGGCCAACACGGCATCGAAGAGGATGACGCCATAAAGCAGCGTCTGCTCCGCGGCCATCTGCAGCGCGAGCGGCAGGGTCTTTCGCTGTCGGGCGATCACCAATCCGCGCCAACGGAATTGCGGCGCATCAACTGAAATGCGGCATCACGTCGTGGGCGATGCGCTCCAGCACCTGGCAGTTGCTATCGGCATCGGCGCCGGTAAGCAGGATGCCGATTTGTCCGACGCCGCGCGCCGCGAGCCGCTCGCAGGTTTCGCGTACCCGCGCAGCGTTGCCCACAATGGTGAGCATATCGATCTCGCGCCGGGTGACCAGGGGCGCGGCGCCGGCCGGGCCGCCCGCGGCGTAGGCGCGTTTCAGGTCAACGATCGCCCCTTCTTCCATGCCAATGGCCCGCAGCAAGGAAAGGGGCGCGCCGCCGATGATGTGGGCCACGCTGGCTTTGAGCTGCTCGTGGGCGGCTTCTTCATCATCAACCACGCGGCAGGTGACCCAGCTGACGATTTCCATTTCACTCAGGCTGCGGCCGGCGCGTGCCGCCCCGCGCTCCAACGCTGCGAAGGCGTAATCCAGCCCCTCTTTGGATACGAGCGCGCCAATCGCGGCGCCGTCGGCCAGCTCGCCAGCCGTTTCCAGCATGCGCGCGCCGCGGGCGGCAATGTAGATCGGGATGGCCGCGCGCTCCGGTTGCCAGGAAAGCTTAAGGCCTTTGGCGGTTACGTAGCCGGATTCATGTTGCAAGGTCTCGCCCTGCAGGAGGGCGCGCACCAGGGTAAGCATCTCCCGCGTGCGCGGCGCGGCGGCGTCCTGTTCGTAACCCATCGGCAGCAACAGCTCGCGCCGGTTGCCGCTGCCGATGCCCAGATTGGCGCGGCCAGCGCTGCTTTCGTCCACGGTGGCGATGGCCCGCGCGACCTGGGCCGGGTGGCGCGTATAGGGGTTGGTTACGCCGATCATGAGCTGGATTTTTTCGGTCGCCTGCGCCCAGGCGGCCATAACCAGGAAGGGATCGCGGTAGAAAGTCTGGTCCGGGATCCAGGCCATCTCGTAGCCGAGCCGCTCGCCGAGCTGGACAACGCGCAGGCCTTCAGCCAGCGGTTGGGTGGGTACGAAACCGAAGCCGAAACGCATCTGATGCTCCTTTCGGGGGCAATCCGGAGGGACTCAGTCCGGGTGGACTTTGAAGGAATCGATCTGGTAGCGGGCGACCAGGGCGGGATCCAGATCGCCACCGAGGCCGGGACCCTGTGGCACGACCAGCGCGCCGTCTTCGAAGGGGACCGGCTCGGCGCTCAGGTCGGCTTCGAGCAGGAACTGGCCGCCCATCTCGCAACCCCAGGTCACGTTGGGCGTCGAAGCGGCGAAATGCAGGCAGGCGCGTGAGGCGATCGCCCCTTCGAGGGCGCCGCCGACGTAGCAGCCGATGCCGGCCGGCTCGGCAACGATGGCCATCTTCTTGGCGTTGATGATGCCGCCGCCGTTGTTGATGTAGACGCTGATCAGGTCACAGGCGCGCTTCCTGGCGTGCTCAAAAACGTCGCGCGTTGAGTTGGCACCCTCGTCAGCCATGATGTAGGTGTTGGTGGCGCGGCGCACCTCGGCCATGCCGTCCAGGTCCCAGGCCTTCACCGGCTGCTCCATGAATTCCAGGCCGCTTTCGGCGAGGGAGTTAATGACGTAGATGGCCGTGTTGACATCCCAGGCCTGGTTGGCGTCGGCGCGCAGGCGGATCGCGTCACCGGCGACGGCGCGGACGCGGCGCGTGCGCTCGATATCGTGGTCGGGGTCTTCGTGGCCGGTCTTCATCTTGAGGATGCGGACGCCACGGGAGATGGCCATTTCAGCATCTTCGGCGGCGTGGTCGTGATCGGTGATGGGGATGGACCAGCTGAGCGGAATATGGTCACGCACCATGCCGCCGAGCAGGTTGTAGACTGGCGTATTCAGGGCCTTGCCGGCGATGTCATAGAGGGCGATGTTGACAGCGCTCTTGGCGCGCGGGTTCCAGGGCAAGGCGCGCTCCATGTCCAGCTGGCGCGCTTCGATCTGGCGCGGGTCCTTGCCGAAAATGGCGGGCAGCAATCGCTCGCGCAGCTGCAGGGCGACGGTCAGTTGCGTCTCCCCGGCGCCGGAAAAGCCGGCCATATGTGGCGTTTCGCCGAGGCCGACGATGCCCTCGTCGGTATGCAGGCGCAGGTAGACGCATTCCTGGTGGCGCGTGGTGGCGAAAGACATGCGGTGCGAGCGCACGGTCGGCACTTTGGTCAGAATCACTTCGGCATAAGTGATTTTCATAGAATCCTCTTTCCCGGGTTTTCCGGATCAGTCCAGGTGATCGAGCAGGTTACGCGCGGCCGCGCCGCGTTCGCGTACGGGGTGCCCGGCCTCTTCAAGGAAAATTTCCAGCAGGGTTACCAGTGCGAGCAGGAAGGTCGGCTGGGCAGAATGTCCCAGGATGCCTGTGCGCCAGACCTTGCCGCGCAAATCGCCAAGGCCGCCGCCGATATCAATGCGGTAGGGAGCCAACAGTTGCTGGCGGATGGCGGCGGCGTCCACCCCGGCCGGCACATTGATGGTAGTTACGGTCGGCAGGCGGAATTCTGGCCTGGCATGGACGGAGAGATTCAACGCCTCAAATGCGACGACCAGGGCATCGCGCCGATTCACCATGCGGCTCGCGCGATATTCCATACCCTGCTCGGAAATCAGCTGCAGCAGCTCGGTGAGGGCATAGAGGATCGGTGCGGGCATGGTCTGGGCAGCACGCTCGTCTTCGCGGAAGCGGCGCAGCTGTGCCAGATCCAGAGAGGAACTGAGGACCTGCTGCTGGCGGGCAGCGTGGACGGCGGCGGCGCGTTCGCTGAAAGTGATCAGCCCGAGGCCGGGGTAGGCGCTGATCGCTTTCTGGCTGCCGGCGACGCCGATATCGATGCCCAGCTCGTCGTGGGGCACGTCGACGGCGCTGATCGTCCAGCGGGAATCGACCAGCAGCAGGGCGCCATGCGCGTGGGCCAGCTCGCCCAGGCCGGCCAGCGCTTGCTGGACTCCGGTAGAGCCGTCGCCATGCAGGGTAGCCAGCAGGCGCGTCGGCTGTCTGCCGAGGGCATCGCGCAGCGCTTCCCGGGAGACGGCTTCACCCGCCGGCGCCACGACGCGGATCACATGTGCGCCGCAGCGTTCGGCCGCCTCGGCCAGCCGCTCGCCGAAGAAGCCGCTGATGGCGACGACGCCTGTTTCGCCCGGTTGCAGCGCGTTCAGCAGGGCTGCTTCCAGGGCGGTTTCTTCGGAGCCCGGGATCAGGAAGGTATCTTCATTCTTCGTGCGCCAGAGGTGGCAGAGCCGCGCGATGGCTTCCTCCAGCACCGCGAGGAAGCTGGAATCGTTGGCGCCTTCCAGAACGCCGATTAATCCCTGGCGCGCGCGTGGCGAGGCATTGCTGAGGTCCGGTCCAAGGAGGGTGCGTTCCGGCGGGTTGAGGCGTCGGTAAGGGAGGGGCGGGGGAGTGGCGACCGCTTTCATTGCAGCTCGGGGATCAGGAACTGGCCGGCTTCCATTACCTGCAAGTCATCAAGCCAGATGCTCTTGTTGCGGCAGGGGAAATCCATATGCGCTTTGGAGACGTTCTGCCCCTGGAAGATGGCCGTATTGGCGCCGAAGGCGATCTGCATGTTGCCGTAGTAGGCTTCCTGGTCCTGCACGGCACCTTCCATCAGATAGGCGCCCATGCGGTTCCAGTCGGCGCGGTGCTCGCAACCCCAGCCGATGTGGGCGATACGGTAGGCCGTCTCGTCGTTGAAGGCGGAGAACCAGTCCTCCAGCAAACGCGCATCCAGGCCGCCCTCGATCTTGACGATCAGGCCATCGCGTATCGTCATCGTTACTGGCGAGGTGACATAGCGCCCGAGGCGCAGGATCACGTCGTTGATATCGACCACCAGCGTGCCGTTGGCGCTGTACTCATCCGGGCCGACGGTGACCATGCCACTCGGCCAGTTGTCCCAGCGGCCGGGTTCATCGGCGAGGCTGTAGAGGCCCAGCACGACGCGGTCCTTGACATTGCAGGTGAGGTCCGTGCCCATGGCGGAGGTGACGCGCATCGTCTCCGCCTTGCGCAGCAGGTCGGCGCCGGCCAGGGCGCGGCGGCGAATGACGGGATCGGGAGCCAGGCGCATCAGAACATCCTGCGGCTGACCGCAACGGAGGACGCGGCCGCCATTCTCGAGCGCCGCCGCGTTGAGTAGCGAATAGGCATGGGCGACGGTGCTGACCAGGTCGATCACCATATCGGCACCGGCCCAGATATCGGCGATGATGCCGCGGTCGTTCTCCGGCACGGTGGTCGGCACGGTGACCTGGAAGGCCTCCACGCCCAGATCGAGGGCCGCGCCGAGCGCGGCGGCCGGGTAATGCGGTGAAGTATGCGTGTCGCAATAAATGAGCAAGGTCTCCTCTTCGTGCAGGTTGCAGAGCTCGAAAGTGCGCTTGAAGAGTGGAATCAGTTCCGTGGATGCGCTGTAATTTAAAGGAAATTTCTTCACGCTTGCCCCTCCTTTGGTTTGCTCCCGGACTGTGACTATACTCAGGAGTAACAGGCGGCTGCAACCGGTACTGCTGGCAATGAAGCGGGCGGCCGCGGGGAGGATTCATGTTTCACTGGACGTATCGCGATTCCGGCGGGGCGCTGACGGATTTGATCCCGCTTTTCCAGCACACGCTCCAGCTTTGCCAGCTGCGCGCGGGCGAGCGGGTGATGGTCTATGGCGACCACCACACGCCGGCGCATTACGCCAAAGCCGCCATGGCCGCGGCGCAGGACGCTGGCGCGCAGGTCTTCCAGCTGGAGGTGCCGACGGAAGGGGGCGATATTCTCTCCGGGCCGGTCTGGGATATCTGGCACGCGGTAGATCTGGTGGTGGATCTGGAATCGATTGGCACGAGCATTTACCGGCCCATGCGGGTCAGCGCGCTGGAAGCGGGCGTGCGTGTATTACGGGTAACCCAGCCGGAGGACGTGCTCTCGCGCCTCCGGCCCCTGCCCGTCTTGCGGGACCGCGTGCGGCGCTGCGAGGCGCTGCTGGCCGCGGCGCGCGAGTTGCGGGCTACCTCGCCGGCCGGGACGGATCTGGTGTTGAATACCGCGGGCCGCAAGGCCTTCGGGCTCTGGGGCGCAGCCGACCAGCCGGGCAAGTGGGATCACTGGTCGGTGGCGGTAGTCGTCGGTGGCGCCAGCCGCCCGAACAGCAACGGCCGGCTCGTCATTGACGTCGGCGACATCATTCTCGGGATGCGGCGCTATGCGACCACGCGCATCGACCTCATCATCGAAGAGGGCATTATCACCCGCATCGAAGGTGAAGGTCTGGACGCGCATCTGCTGCGGAACTGGTTCGCCAGTTGGGGTGACGAGCGAGCCTGTCATATCTCGCATGTCGGCTGGGGCTGCGATGAGCGCGCCGACTGGGGGCGGATGGCCGGGCCGACCGGTGGCATCGGTGACGCGGAATCCTACCCGGGCGTTTTCCAGATCGCCTTCGGGCGCGATACGTCCTGGTATATCGGAGACGGCACGAACGACGTCGTCGCCCATATCGATTTCAACGGGCTGGCGCACAGCATCGCGCTGGATGGCGTGCCGATTACGGAAAACGGGCGCTTCGTACACCCGGATCTGGTCAGCGACGCCGTCGGGTAAGGGCGAGCCCTGGAGTGGTCGCTGGTCGCCTGGCGGTCGCGTCAGCTTCGTTCGCCAGTTTCCAGGTAGTGCAGCAATTGCTCGCGATTCATGCCGGCGATGTCCATCGTTTCGGCGTTGCGGCCCGCAGACCAGTAATCCACTTCTTCCGTCGCGCAGAAGATGGTGTTGATACTATCGTTGACGGGCGTCGGCACGTCGAGCAGGCGGCCCAGCGACGAATAGAGTACCGAGCCATAAGGCACGTCTTCGGTGATATAGCGGTCCCAGATGCGGTCGCGCAGGTTGAAGGGCTCGCCCTGGACGCGATAAACATGAGGGCCGCTGCCGGTTTCGCGGTAGAGGTCATCGATTAAGACGACATCAAGCCCCAGCGCGCGCTGCAGGGCCATCTTCTCCTCGTCGACGGCGTCCAGCAGGCGCAACACGCCGGGCGTCATCCCTTCGTTCATGATGGAGAGGTAGCCATCCTGGCGCTCGATGGCAGCGTAGTTCAGCAGCATCGGCGCGGGGTGGATCATGAAATTGGGGTTGTTGAGGCCGGGGTCCAGCACGTTGGGTTTGGGGATGAGGCGCAGCGTATCGCCCAGGCGTTGCAGCAGCGCTTCGGTGTTGCGGCCGGGGAAGGCGGAGAAACGCAGGTTGGACGGCAGACGGATGCGCAGCTTGCCCGGCCCGACCATGCGTGCCGATTGCGGCAGGGTGACCGTTTCTCCCAGCAGGATGTCATCCAGGCTGTGCCCGGCGGCGCGCAGCAGCGGCGCCAGCTCCAGCGAGCCGGCCGAGCCTGTGAGCAGGAGGATGATCTGGCCGCTGCGCAAGTGGGGCAGGCAGGCCTCCAGCATCGGCTTTTGCCCGTAGGCGGGCACGGCGATGAGGATCAGATCGATATGCTCCATGGCCGCGGCGATGTCGGTGGTGATGAGATCGAGCGGCACCAGCTCTTCGGCCTGGTCCCCTCCGACCAAATCCCCTTCGATTGCGACGCCGCCCTGCTCGAGGATGTCCGCGATACGCTCGCGAGTGCGGTTGTAGAGATGTACGCCATAGCCACGGCGGGAGAGGGCGGCCGCCGCCGCCATCCCCCCCGGGCCGGCGCCCATGACAAGGATGCGTTTGATGGTACTCACGATTACAGGACCTGCAATTCGTGCGTACTGAGGTTGAAGCGGCGCGCGCCGTCAGCCGTCACGGTAACGATGTCTTCGATACGCACACCGAAGCGCCCTTTCAGGTAGATACCGGGCTCGATGCTGAAGACCATCCCCTCGCGCAGGATGGTCGTGTCGCCGCTTACGATGTACGGCGCTTCGTGGAGATCAAAGCCGAGGCCATGACCGGTGCGATGCAGAATGCCCTCACCATAGCCGGCGGCAATGATGTGCCTGCGGGCGACAGCATCGATCGATTCTGCGCTTACGCCGGGTCGGACGGCCTCGAAGGCCAGCTGGTTGGTTTTGTTGACGATGTCGTAGACTCGGCGATATTCATCCGAAGGCGGACCGACGTGAAAACTGCGGGTCATATCGGACCAGTAGCCATTCACGGTGCTGCCGAAATCGACCACGATGGCATCACCCGGCCCGATGCGGCGCGGGCCGACGTGGTGATGCGGCGAAGCGCCATTTTCACCGACGCCGACGATGGCGCCGGAGGGGCCGCCGGGGTCGTGGCCATGTTCCGGCAGGAGCGTCATCAGTTGCTGTTTTACCTCCGCCTCGCTCATGCCAATGAGAGCTAGCTCCAGCAGGGCGTGGTAGCTGCGGTCGGCGGCGGCGCCCGCCTGGGTCAGGAATTCCAGTTCGCGCGCTTCCTTGACCATGCGGATGGGGTTGAGCAGGGCGCCGCCGGGCACAAATTCGGCTTCCGGCGCAGCGGCCTGCAGGCCATACAGGAAGTGTGAGAAGATCTTGTCAGCGACGCCCAGGCGCAGCTGCCGCCCTGCCGCTGCAGGGGGTAGCGAGGCGGCGAAACGCTCGAAGGGGTTTTCGGTTTCCTCCCAGGGGATGAGATCGAAGAAATGCGCCAGCGGCTCCGCGAGGGCTGTCTCGAAACCGGGAAGGAGCAGGCGCGGGGCCTCGTCTTCGGCAGCGGGCAGGATGAAGAGTGTCAGGCGCTCGGATTGCGGTCGGTTCAGTCCGATCAGGTAGAAAAGATCGCTGGAAGGGCCGACGATCAGGGCATCGGTGCCCGCGACGCGCAGGCCTTCCCGAACCCGCTGGCAGCGCGCCGCGTAATCAAAGGGCTGGTTTTGCATGGCGATTATTCAACCTTTCAACCGGGCCGGGAGCCGTGGCCGGTCTGTGTGCCGCCGGTTTCCGTGGTGATACCGGCTTCACCCTTGTAGCGCAGCTCCTCGCGCACGAATTCGCCGTTCTCCATGATGTGGATGTCATCCACCCAGTAGCTGTTGTTGAGGCTGGGGAAATCGATATGCGAATTGGTGAGGGTGGTTGCGCCCTTGAAGATGCCGATGTTGGAGCCGAAGGCGATCTGCATGTTGGCGTACATGCACTCGTTATCCTGGCCGGGGATGAGCCAGTTGGCGCGCCGCTCGCAACCCCAGCCGACGTGGGCAATGCGGTAGGAATCTTCGGAGTTGAACTGGGCGAACCAGCGCTTCAGCAATTCGGCCTGCATGCCACCCTTGATACTGGTGATGCGGCCATCATTCATTTCCAGATAAATGTAATCGTGGACATACTGGTTGATCACGAGCATGTAATCGCCCGGGGAAAGCACGAGGACACCGCCGCCCTTGTGTTCTTCGGGCGCGCAGCAGACCATCCCGCTCGGCCAGATATCCCAGCGGCCGGGGACGTCGGAGACGCTGTAGATACCCATCGGGTCACGCCCCTCCTTGTAGAAGGTGAGGTCGGTTCCGCCAGGGGAAGTGATGCGCATGGTGCTGGCGTTCTTCATGAGCTTTTGCCCGGCGAGGACGCGCTCGCGCAGTTCCTGGGTGGGGAAAAGGCGGCGCATGGTGTTGACGGCCACGCCGATCCGTTGCAGGCGCGTGCCGCTATCCATCGATTCGCGCATGATGTGGCCGTAGGCATGGGGACCGGAGGAGACGTCGACGACCATGTCGGCGCGTTTCCAGGCCTCGATGACCGCTTTTTCTTCGCGGTTGGGGTGCACGATCTGGAAGACATCGGCGCCGAGCTGAATGGCCGCGCCCATATAGGCGGCGGCATAGTGGGGATAGCTGCCCGGGTCGGTATGGATGAGGAGATGTTCACCCGACTGCAACTTGCATAATTCCAGGTGCCTCTTGAACATATCTACCAGTTGGGTACTCGCTGAATAACTCAGAGCCAGCGTTTCGACCATGTCACATCTCCTGAATGAATCCGAATGTATCGCGAAAGATAACACGAAGCCCTTGCGAATTCGAGTTGGCTTGTGTGGGCCAGGTCGTGACTGTGCTTGCCGGAGCGTGGAATTCGGGCAGCTACTACCAGGCCGGCGTCGCGCTAAAGGGCTGACGCAGGTCCAGCGAGGCCGGCACGACGAGGAGTTTCAATGTGCGTAGTGAGTATGCGATGACATGATGCGGATTTCAGTATCTTGCCTCTTGCATTCGGCAATGTTGCGGTAGGATTGTCGCCGTTTGTGAAAAGGAGATGACTACTGTGGAAGCCAATGTTTGGCCGGTGGGCGATGTCTTCAACCAGGGTGGTGATATTCAGTTCATCCTCCCTCGTTTTCAGAGGCCCTATGCCTGGGAGCAGACAGAGTGGCAGGCGCTGTGGGACGACCTGCTGGACGTACATGGGGCAGGCGCGCATGCAAGTCACTTTCTCGGCGCCATTGTGGTGGTCAATGAAGAAATCCGGGGGACGCATGTTCCCACCTATACACTCATTGATGGCCAGCAAAGATTGCTTACCTTGTCGCTCTTGCTTCATGCCCTGTTGCACAAGGTTACGGAGCAGAATGTGATTACCCGAATGCGCAAATATCTCATCAATCCCGATGAAGAGGATTCTCTGCGTTACAAAGTTCTGCCTACCGAGCACTATGGAGATCGCAAGGCCTGGTTGGCACTGGTCGAGAACCAACAAGGCACCGGCGCCGGCAATTCGCGCCTGCTTGAAGCCCACAGGTTTTTCCTCAAGCAAATCGAACAGTCAACCAGCCATCGGGCAGTTGCGCCCCGCGAATTGTTCGATACGTTGAGCACGCGTCTAAAGGTGGTGTTCATCAACCTAAAGCGCGAGGAGCGGCCGCACCAGATCTTCGAGAGTCTGAATGCCCGTGGGAAAGGTCTTGAGCAGGCAGACTTGGTGAGGAATTACCTTGCGATGCGACTTCCTGCGAACGAACAGGACAGCGCATACCTACGCCACTGGCTGCCGATACAGGATATGTTCGAGGAACGCCGTTCAGCCGGCATATCAGACTTTCTGCTCAACTATCTGGCCTGCAAAACCGGCACTTTTTTCAGGGAAGATGCGACCTATCGGCAGTTCCGCAAACGCATGGACAGCGGATTCACTGAGCGGGATTCCTTGGTTACTGAACTGGTAACGATGCACCGTCATGCGGAGTATTTCCACAGATTTCTGTTGCCGGATGCTGAGCCGGACCACAGTCTGCGACTGCGCCTTGAGCGCTTCAATGCTCTGGAGCGCACTGTCATCCGCCCGCTGTTGTTGCATCTCTACGACGCGCATCATGGGGGAGAACTGTCACACATGGAATTGCTGGAAGCCCTTGACCTGCTCGACAATTACTTGACCCGGCATTTCCTGGCGAACCTGCATACAGGCGGGCTGCGGCGCTTCCTGACGTCCCTGGTCAAGGTGGATTCACTGGCGGAACTGAAGCGAAGACTGCACACCCGCAACTATCCCAACGACGAGCGTTTGCGACGTGTCTTGTCCGACCTGGATTTGTATCGGTCTGGGCCAAATCGCAGACGGCTGGTCTATATCCTCTTGCGTGTCAATGAGCGGTTGCCGCAGGGAAACGATGTCATCACAGTCCTGAAGGAAGCCCCTACCGTCGAACACATCATGCCGCGCAGTCTGAATGAGGACTGGGAGCGCCATCTTCGGGAAGAATGGGAAGCGCCTGAACTGGCCCAGGATTTATACCTGAACAGTCTTGGCAATCTCACTCTGGTGACCCAACGCTGGAACAGCCGCATGTCCAACAGCGCGTGGGAAGAAAAAAGCGCGCTGTTGCGCAAACATGGTCTGCCGCTCAATTATCTGTATTTCGGGGAGGCCCGGCCCGGTGATGTTCGCACCTGGAACGAACAGGCAATCAGAAATCGCGGAAACTGGATCGTCGACGCACTGCTTAAGCTTTGGCCGGACCTGCGGGAAGGCAAACCCCGGGAAGACCGTTACGACCCCGAACGCCACCCTCGTGCGGGATACAATTACAAGGGCACCGGCGTCACCGACGTCACCCTTGCAGGCAGAAAGATGAACGTTTACGGGAATGCCTGGAACAACGCCGCTCAATTGTTCACGAACGAGGTTGCGGTTTCACGCCCGGATTTCGAAGAGATAGTGAGCGACATGGACAGTCGGAAGCTCGTGCGTGACGGGGGATACAAGCAACTCGCCAACGGCTGGTGGCTGCGCTACATGGACCCCAATGAGGCAGCCGGTTATCTCATGGAACTGGCCGGGTTGTGTGAACTCGACGACCGGGACTGGGGAATCTCTTTGAAGTTCTACGACTGACCCGTGTCGTCCTCCCCCGCCGGCAATGAATAGCGGAAGTCGCAGTGACTCGCGCCCTGCATGATGGTCTGCGTGCGCTCAAGCTGGACATCTGCGTTGAAGCCCTCGATGAGCGCGAAATCGCGGTTGCAGGAGAGCAGCGCGCCCAGCTCCGGGATGCCCAGCGCGTGATACAGCTCGGCGTAGCGGCAGCGCGTCACGTTGAAGTGGAAGGCGTTGTCATCCTGGCGCAGCGTCTCGATGCGCAGCGCGTCGTCCTGCTGCCAGGCGGGCAGGGTATCGGCGAAGGCCTGCATGTCGTCGCTGCCCATCTGCTGCGCCATGGTCGCGCCCTGTTCCTGCGCGATCTTGATGATCGTCTCGCGCAGGACATTGAGCACGCGCTCGCGGCCGAATTCCTCGCCCAGGGCGTCGATCAGCGGCGCGAGGATGCGCGCCTCGGTTTCGCGGCGCGTCAGCACGCCGATGCGTTGGTTCAGTTCGTCCTGTGCGGGCATGAGCGGCCTCCGGCAACTGGCTCAGGGCCGGATTGTAGCACGGCGCGCGCTGCCGGCCGCGTCAGCAGTTACAACTCACAGGCGATGCCATCCCCGTCGCGGTCCCTGTTCCCGTTGTAGGCGGGATGACCTGGCGTGAAGTTGCCGTCACCATGTTGCTCCCGAATCGCCTTGCAGGATAATCCTCGATATGCCTGTCTGGTATCAGCAGTGGGTTGAGCTTGTTGTGGTTGCTGTGGTTGTGCTGCTGCAGGCTGCGCAGATTGAGCTTGCTGAGGTTGTGGTCGGGTCCGGGAGAGCAGGGGCGCGTGGATGTAGACGGCGGCATTGTTGTGCTTCACTGCCTGCCAGTTCGAATTGCCGCTGACTGAATCGCCGGAGACGCGCTGCAGCACATTGACCTCTGCGCCGCGCGCGAAGCTGGTAACGACATTGCAGCTGGTGCGCGGACAGCTACGCACATTGACACGGGCCGGCGCGATCACGTAGTAAGTGGTCGTCGCCTGATTGATGTTGACCGTTGGCGCGCGCCTGATTGACCGTGAGGCAGTCGTGGCTGTTGGCCGCGCTGAGTTTGATGGCCGTGAGCGGCTGACCAGGGCGCTGTGGACGAACGCCTCCTTGTTGTTCAACAGAATTCGCGTCCATTTGCTGCTGCCCAGGAGGAATTCACCGTCGACCTGTCCGGTAGTCGTAACCCTGGTTCCGCTCGCGAGGGATTGCACCGCTGCGCAACTGGTTCGCGGGCAGGAACGGACGTTGGCGTTGGACTTGGAGGAGATGTACTGATCTGTAGTGGTCTCTGCCTGTGAGCGTGCGGACGTGGAAGCGGATGAGCTCCTGACGTTGACTGAAGAACGTCGCGTGGTGACAGATGTTGAATTGGTAGTGCGTGATGAGGAAGAAAACAGCAGGACGAGCAGAATTGCGCCAACTGCCATGAGCACCACGCAACCGCATCTGGATATCACCCGACGATCACCTTGCCAGCTGAATAACGCATCATCCCGGCTTCGTCACTGCCTCCTTCAGCCGCCTGGGCAGATGCTTTCGCAGGGCACGCCGTCACTGTCGGAGTCGCGGCGTGAGCAGCCGCACTGGTTCAGCTGGAAGTAGGCTTCCTGGCAGGAGGCCATGGCGCCGCAGGTCTTTGAGCAGTTGCAGCTGAACTGCGGGCCGGGCACGGTGGTCGGCGGTACGCTGACCTGGGCTGGTTGTTGCTGCTGTTGCTGTGGCGCCGGTTGCTGCGAACGCGTTACCGGGCGCGGTCGGGTTTGCGAGAGCAGGGGCGCGTGGATGTAGACGGCGGCGTTGTTGTGCTTCACCGCCTGCCAGCTCGAATTGCCGCTGACCGACTCGCCTGTAACGCGCTGCAACACGTTCACTGCCGCGCCGCGCGCGAAGCTGGTGACCACATTGCAGCTGGTGCGCGGACAGCTGCGCGCGTTAGCGCTGACCGACGCGATCACGTAGTAAGTGGTCGTCGCCTGATTGATGTTGACCGTTGGCGCGCTGCCGCTCGCAGGCGTGGACGTTGGTACAGGCGTCGGCGTTGGCGTGACCATGCCCGCGAGTGATGCGTGGACAAATACTTCGGCGTCCCCGTGGCGGACCTTCAGCCAGCGGGTGTCGTCGTTCCAGGCCGCGCCCTCCACCTGCTTGATGACGTCCAGTGCCTGGCCGCTGCTGAAGGTGGTGACAATGGTGCAGACTGTGTTGTCAGTGTCCGCGCAGTCGCGCGCGTTCACCGTGCCGCTGTGGGTGACGACCCAGACCGTTTCGGTCGGCTGATCCACGGTCGTATCCGCGGGAACAGTCGCATCACAGGTGGCGAGTACGCGGTCCAGCGCATTGGCTTCGCGCCGGTCGATGGTCAGGTTGTACGCCTGGCGCACGGTGACGATCTGGTTGGCGAACCAGCAGCGATTCTGGGCGGGCATCCAGTCAGCCGCGTCCTTCGCGCGCTTCTGGTTGCGGTTCAGCGCCGGCGAGGCGAGGGTCAGGTTGCGCAGGTCGGAGGAGAACTGACGCTTGATGGCATTGCTGACGGCGCAGAGGCCACTGTCGTGCGCTTCTGACACGGCGACGATGTGTTCGATGTCAGTCTCGAAGCGCGACTCGAAGCACTCGTTGGTGTAGGGGCTGCAGATGTTGCCGCCCTCGCGCGCGATGATGGCCAGCTCGACGGACTGGGAGTAGGGGTAGTCATCGCGGTCGTAGGGCGCGCAGCGGTTCTCGGCCGCAACGCGAATGCCGCGCCACTCCTCCTGAGCCAGTGAAGCGTTATGCGTGCCCGCGACCTGCAGGACAGCGGCAGCCAGGGCGACCAGCAGCGCGGCATACAGAAAACGACTCATGGATTTGCCTCCTCGCGATGCAAAAAACGTCCGCCGGACGCAGTGTCGGGGGTGCGAGGAGGCCACAGTGATGAAACCACGCCCCGAAGGGCGGCCTTAACACAAGGTCAAGGCAGGCGACCAGTGTACCTCAACACTGTGTTCTATGACGCTGAAGCAATTGGCCTGATGTGGCGGTCACAGCGCAGCAGCCCCTGGCGCGCGCCGGGTCAGCGCAATTTCGCTGGTTTACCGCCTGGATTCACATATTCGAATGCATGATTGTCAGGCAGCACTGGCGCGCAAGCTTCAGGGTAGGCGCTTTTGGGCCCGATGCGAACAAAATGGGGACATAACGTTCGCAAGCGATTGTTGGTCAAGCAAATGGCAACACCAGCGCACGGCAGCGGCGCAGTTGTCTCAATGCTGTGTAACGGGATTGGGCTGGCTTTAGCCGAAGAGGCGCAGCTGTTTGAGCGCGAGCTGCAGGTCGAGCCGGGCGGCGGGCTCGCTGAGCGGGTCGCCGCAGATGCTGCGGATTCGTTGCAGGCGATAGTTGAGCGTGCTGCGGTGGATGTGCAGCGCGCGGGCCGTACGGGCGCCGTTGCCGCCGGCGTCCAGCCAGGTCTCGAGCGTGCGGAACAGGTCCGCCTGTTCCTCCTGCTGCAGCTGGCGCAGCGCCTCCTGATGCGGGCTGTGCGTCAGCTCCCGGGGTCCGGCCTGCCACAAGGTGAGCAGGTAACCGAGGCCCGCGTATTCCGTCACCGGGGGCAGCTCAAGGCGGCGCGCGATCTGCAGCGCCTGCTGGCACTGGCTGTAGGCGAGCGGCACGTTGGCCGCGTCGCGCTGCGGCGGGCTGATGCAGATGCGCAGGCCCCTGCCCAGGCGCAGACGGCGCAGCTGCGCGCTGATGTCCTCATGCGGCCTGTCCGCCGGCGTCAGCAGCAGCACCTGGCCGGCGAACTGGCCGACGACCGCCTGCCAGGCTTCGCGCGCCGCCAGCTGATGGATACGGCGCTGCACACGTAGCAGCTGCTGACGTTCCGGCGGCGCCACCAGCAAGAGGCGGTAGGGCGCGGCGAGGTCGATGCCGAAGCGCAGGGCCTGGTCGGCCAGCAGGGCATTCTGCCCGTCGCCGCCCTCGATCAGGCGCGCGAAGAAGCTGCCTTTCAATGACATCTCGGCGCCTTGCACGGCTTCCTGGTGCAACATCATCAGGGCGGCGATGGTGGCGCCGCTTTCGATGGCCATGTGGTCGATGTCGGTCAGTGGGCGGTCGTCGGCGATGATCCAGACATAGCCGTAGATGTCGCCATGCACGACGACGGGCGCGAGGATGCGCTCCATCTCGAGGCCGGCTGCGGGCAGCGCCGGCAGCGCCAGAGGACGCAGGGTGCTGCGGATGGTGGCCAGGTCGCCGCGTTCGCGCAGGGCGCGCACGAGGCGCGGGTCGGTGCGGCCTTCGCGCAGGGTGTAGCGGCGCGCCTCGTCGAAAATGCTGATGTTGGCGCTGGCGAGCGCCTCGAAGCGCTCGTTCTCGATGCTGACCGACTGATCGATTAGGCTGGCGAGGGTGTTGGCCAGCTGCTGCAGGTTACCGCCATCCAGCACCAGCTGCGTCAGCACCCGCTGGATGTTGAGCGCGCGCTCCAGCAGCGCCATGTGTTCCTGGGCGATGAGCTCGTTGGCGCTGCGGGTGATATCGACGAAGCGCAGGCGTGAGGGCAGCTCGATGAGCGGGAAGCGGTGCTGCTCCGCGGCTGCGCGCAAGGTCTCGGGCGCGCAGTCGATGGCGTTGCCGACGGCCAGGCCCATGCCGGCCACGCCCTTGTCCACGAGGGCCTTCAGCCAGGCGCGTTGAGCGTCAGCGTCGGCCGGCAGGTTAATGGCGGTGGTCAGGATAAGCTCGCCGCCGTTGAGCCAGTTGGCGGCGTCCGGCACGCTGACCGGGTGCACCTGGCGGATGGACCGGTGGCTGCCCGCCGCACCGGCGACCAGTCTGGCGCCGGCGAAGGCCGGCAATTGCAGGGCGTCCGCGACCGTGAGCACGGGCGCTCAGGACCGCAGGGCGGTTATGGAGTCGGGACCTGCATGGCTCATGGTTCGCGATCCGGCCCCGGCGCAGCGGAGGGGCCCTGCTCCAGCAGTTGACGCAGGGCCGCCATACGCGGGTCCAGCGCCTCGTTAGCGCAGTCACAGTCCGTCTGGTTGCGGTTGGCGCCACACTCGGGACAAAGGCCGCGACACTCCGCCTGGCAGAGCAGGCCCTGCTCGCTGGCGATGAGCACCTCGGCGCGCAGCAGCGGCGCCAGGTCGAGCATGCCGTCCTCACCGACGCTGAACTCCACGCCGGTGGCGACCGGATAGCTGTAGAGTTCTTCCAGTTGCAGCGACAGTTCCGCCATTGCCGGCGTCAGACAGCGGTCGCAATCGCCGCTCAGGCCCGCCTGCAACTGTCCCTGCAGCAACACGCCTTCGCGCGTGCGGCTGAGGCGAAAGGGGCCGCGCAGGAATTCCAGCGTCAGGTCCTCGGCGACGCGCAGGGCAGGGAGGTCCAGCGTCGCGTCCTGGCTGTAGCCGGGCCCGGCGCCGGTGATGTCGCCGACGTTGAGCCGCAACACGCGCTTGCTGAGGAAATGAGTCGTTGCGCTCATGGGAACTGTCGTCACAGGAATGACCGTGCTGTGATGATAGGAGAGAGTCGCGCGCACTGTCAAGCGCGCCGCGCCGCCAGCACTCGCTTCAGCGTCGTTTCAAAATGACGCGCGTAGGCGGCGGCAGTGAAGTTGCGCAGGACGTGCTCGCGGCCGGCCGCGCCCATGCGCTGGCGCAAGGCCGGATCGCGCAGCAGTTGCAGCACGCGCTCTGCCAGGGCGGCCGCGTCGCCTGGTGGGACGAGAAAGCCGGTCTCGCCCTCCAGCACGGTTTCAGACGGGCCGCCCCGGTTGGTGCTGACCACCGGCCGGGCGCTGGCCATGGCCTCCAGGTTGACCGAGCCATAGCCCTCAAACCAGGAGCTGCAGACGACGACGTCGGCGGCCGAAAGGATGCGCTCGCTGTCCGCGCGGAAGCCGAGATAGCGCAGACGCTCGCGCAGCAGCGGGTCAGTGCGCGCGCTTTTCAGGATGCGCTCGCGATAGCGCTCGTCGGCGCGCGTGTGCGGGTTGTCGCCGGCGACGAGGAAGCGCGCCTCTGGCAGGGCCTGGGCGACGCGGCGCGCCATCGCCTGGAAGATGTCGTGCCCCTTCACGTTCTGGAAGCGGGCGAGCAGGACCACCAGCGGCGTTTCCGGCGCGATCTCCAGCCCGGCGCGCAGTTGCGCGACGTCCGCGCGCGGTCGAAAGCGCTCGCAGTCCACGCCGGGATTAAGGATTTCGACGTTCTGCGGCGACATGAAGGGGGGCTGCCCGAGAAAGCCGTCGCGCACCATGCGCGTCTCCGCAAAGGTTGCTGCCGGGCGCCGGAAGAAATTGCGTTGCCATGGGCGCGGCCGGAAGCGCCAGCCCGTGCAGATCCACAGAACGGGAACGCCGGCGCGTTCGGCCGCGGGCAGCAGCAGGGGCAGGCTGTGATACTCGCAATAGGCTGCCGCAAAACTGGCCTGGCGCAGAACAGCCTCCATGCGCCGCGAGCCGGGCAGCCGCGCCCACAGCGATGGCAGGAAGTAGACGCTGGCGCCGCGCCAGGGCGCGACGTGCACGGGCCAGCCCTGCGCCCCCCAGGCAGCGCTGAACTGGCCTGCGCCCGGCACCAGCAGATGCGGGCGCCAGCCTGTGGTCGCCAGTTGCTGCGCGAGCGTGAACATCGTCGTCTCGCCGCCGCCGAGGTTCAGGTAACTGTTGACGAAGAGCAGGTTGCGGGACATGGGCTGCATCACTGCATGGAAGCTGGCGGCAATTATGCGGGCTGGCAGCGCTGAATGCGAGCCGGCGTTCGAATGTTGTGGCGTATGTGGCTGTGCTATACTGGCGCCCATGACCGGGCAGGACTGGGTACGCGAGTTGCAGGCGCGCGGTCTGGGCGGCCCACTGCGGCTTCTGCTGGACGTGATTGAGCCGCTGGGCGTGCCAGGAGCGCAGTTGCTGTGGGTCGCGCAGCCACTCTTCGGCCTGTTCGGCGCGGCAGCGGTGACAGGACGCCTGGCCGCGTTGTTGCAGGAACCGGACGGCATCGCGCGCCTGCGCGATATGCTGGAAAGCGACTGCTGATGGCCGTGCTCGAACCCCTGCTAACCTGGCTGGAACAAAATGGCAGTCTGGCGTTGCCCCTGCTGGTCGCGCTCGGCTTTGGCATGTCTTCATTTGCTGTCAGCCGCCGCGGCGCGCGCAGCCTGCGCAGCGTTGCCGCCTGGGAGGCCCTGCCCTACATGCTGGAAGAGAGCGCCGGACAGGGGCGTCCGGTGCATCTGTCCACCGGCGGCGCCGGCTTGCAGGGCAGCGATACCCTGCTGGCGCTGGCGGGCGCGGAAGCCATGTATCAGGCTGCGCGCCAGGCGCAGGGCCCGGTCATCCTGACCACCAGCGCGGCCACGATGATTCCGCTCGGCTACGAAACCTTGCGGCGGGCCCAACGGGCGCGCGGCTTCGCCGGCAGTATGTTGCCCGGCACCTTGCGCTGGTTCCCCGACGGGCCGCGTTCGCTCGCCTGGGCCGGCGCGACGAGCGCGCTGATGGGCAATGAGAACGTCGGCACCAATCTGCTGGTCGGCGCGTTTGGGCCGGAGCTGGCGCTGGTCAGCCAGGCAGCCGCGCGGCACGGACAGCATTTTCTGGCCGCCAGCGACCAGCTGGATGGCCAGGCGGTGGCCTGGGCGACCGGCAGCGAGCCGCTCATCGGCGAGGAAATCTTCTTCGCCGGCGCCTACCTGAACCCGACGCCGGGCAACCAGGCGGCGCTGGTCATGCAGGACACGCTGCGCTGGCTGCTGATTGCGGCGCTGGTCGCGCTGGCGTTCCTCGCCTACACAGAAGGGGCCAGCACGACATGACGCGCGGCTTTTTCACAATGATCGCGGTGCTGGTCGCGCTGGCCACCGCGCTACTTACGCTGACCGGTCTGTTGCTGGAGCAACAGCCGCTGGTGCTCGGCGGCGCGCTGGCAGCCTGGGAGCCGTTCATCCGCGAGTGGAGCGCCACGCTGCTGCAGGTGTTCTCGGTCAGCGTCGCCGTCACCATCATCATCGGCATCTTCAACCTCTTGCTGGTGCATTCGCGGCGCGCCGGCCGGCGCGAAACCGGCTGCGGCTACAGCTTCATCCTTTTTCTCAGCGCTGCGACCGTCATTGCGCTGACCTACCTGGAGCGTGAGAATCTGATCAGCACCGGGGCGGAATGGCGCGACCTGTTGCTGGAGCAGGTGCAGGTCACGGTCGAATCCTCGCTGGCCGGGCTCTTGCTGTTCGCGCTGGTGTATGGCGCCTGGCGCGTCATGTCCCTGCGCGTCAGTGGCTGGGGCACGCTCTTCGTGGCCACCGTGCTCGTCGTGCTGGCGGCCGCGCTGCCGCTGCCGCTACTCGCGGTGCTGATCCCGATACGCGACTGGCTGCTGGCAGTGCCGGTCAACGCGGGCGCGCGCGGCATCCTGCTGGGCATCGCGTTGGCCACCATCGTTGCCGGCGCCCGCGTCCTCATCGGACAGGATCGCAGCCTGCGGGGCGAGCGCGATGACTGACGCTTTTGGCCGGGGTCCGGGCGACGATGCCTGGCCGCCTGGTGGCGGTGACCCGCCCCCGGCCTGGTCCGGAGATCCTTCAACTACGTCTCCCCTGCACGCCCTGCTCGGCCAGCTGAGCGATCGCCCGCTCAGTCGTCTGACAAGGCGGCTGCGCCGCTTGCGAACCCGTAGCGAACAGCTGGCCCGCCGCGATCCTTCGTCGGTACCCAATGTCTTCGCGCCCGAGGTCGGGGCCGTCGCCAGCAGCGCGCCGGGCCGCCGTTCGCGGCGCCGGCGCCGGCCTGGCCTGAGTGGCGACCGCTTCCTCATCTCGCTGGTGCTGGTGGGCGGCATGTTGCTGCCTTTCTACAGCGCCCAGACGCGTCTGGGCGAGAGCGCCCCGCTCGAATTCGCTGCCGACAGCCCGCAGCAGACGCTCTACGAGGCGCTTGATGCGCTGCAACCTGGCGAGCTGGTGCTGGTCGGGATGGAATACGGCCCGACTGCCGCCGGCGAACTGGACACGGTCGCCAGCGTGCTCTTGCGCCACATCCTGCTGCGGCGCGCGCTGCCGGTCGTCGTCAGCCGCTACCCGGTCACACTCTTGCGCGCGGAGCACATGTTGCTGGAGCTGGGCGCCGCCGCTGCGCCGCTGCTGCAGCTGCTGGAACGCGAGGACCCCTTGCGCGCCAACGGCGACTGGTTTGTGACCCGTTTCCTGGCCGGCGACATGGCGGGCCTGCGCTCGCTGACGATGAATATTGAGAAGCAACTGGCCAAAGACCTGCGCGGTGTGGCCACTGGCCTGACGGTGGGCGAACTGGCGGATTTCGCGCGCGTTCTCGTTGTCGCCGAACGGCCCGGGGACCTGCGGCAATGGGCGGAGCAGATTGCGCCGCTGGCCGACAGCAATATGCTGGGCGCCGTGGGTCAGGCCGCTGCGCCGCTGACCCGGCCCTGGCTGGAGGTGGCGCTGGCGGGCATGATGAGCGGCTTCCGCGATGCGCTGACTTATGACTCGCAGCTGCAGGGCCTCGAAGTGACTGTCGGGCCGCCCTCGGCGCCCAGGAATGTTATGGCGCTGAGTCGCGATGAAAGTATCGCGTTGACCTGGGACCTGCCCCTGTCCGACGGCGGCGCGTCAATCACCGGCTATACCATACGCCGCCAGTCTACGCCCTACCTGACGTGGGTGGAAGTCGCCGCCACAGGCACAAGTCACACGCTGACGTCTCTCGATAACGGCACGTCCTACGACATCCAGGTGCGCGCCAGCAACAGCGAGGGCGACAGCGGCTGGAGCGACCTGATAACCGCCACGCCGCGGACGGTGCCATCACAGCCCCTGTCGCTAGCCCTGACTGCCGGCGACACGAGCGTTGAGGCCAACTGGAGCGCGCCCGCCGACAACGGCGGCTCGGTCGTGACCGGGTATCGGCTGCGCTGGCGCACTGGCAGCGAGGACTGGCTAGGCGCAAACACGACCGAAACGGAATTCACTGCGGCGGGACTCACGAACGGCGACATTTACGAGTTCCAGGTGCGCGCCAGCAACTTCGCCGGCGATGGTGACTGGAGCGCGTCGGAGACGGCCACGCCGCTAGCAGGCGCGCAAGCGCTGGCCGCAGGCGCGGCAGACAGTCAACAGTCGGCGGATACGCCAGCCGCCACCGCGACTGCCGGCATCATCCTCGGCATTATTCAGGACGGGGCCGTAGCCCTCTCCCTCTACAGCGCCCCGGATTCCGGATCAGCGCTGGTTGGTCAGGTGAGCCCGGGCGACGCAGTGCTGGTGCTGCTGCGCAACAGGGCGGGGGACTGGCTCTTCGTGCAGACCAACGGCGGCCTGCGTGGCTGGCTGACGGGCGCGAGCGTGGACCTGGGCCCGGCCAGCGTGGCCGATGTGCCGCAGCAAGAGACGCCTGACCGCGCCACGCCGGTGCCAACGGCATTGCCAGCGCCCACGCCAACGGTCGCGGGGCCGCCGCCTGAGGCCGCCCAGGCGCCGGAGGAAGCAGCGGATGTGGTGAGGTCGTCGACGATTCTGCAGGCGGAGGAACGCGAAGCCTCCATCCACGTCGGCCTGGCGCTCAGCATCGTGTTAATCGCGCTGGGCGCCTTCGGCAATACGGGCCGGGCCGTGGTGAACAGACGCAGGAGGCGCCGCGATGTTTGACATGGAGACGATTGGTCTGTGGGCGTCCTTCATCCTCACGCTGATGATTTTCAGCTACCTGCTGGGCGACAACCTGCTGTACCGCCTGGCGGTGTACGTCTTCGCGGGCCTGGCCGCCGGCTACAGCGCCATCGTGACCTGGGACGGCGTGATCGTGCCCTGGCTGCAAGACACCCTGTTGCAGCCGAACGCGACCCTGGATCAGCTGGCCCTGGGCGTGGCGCCCCTGCTGGTCGGCCTGCTGTTGCTGGCCAGGTCCTGGTCACCACGTGGCGACGGACTGAGCAGACTGGCGTTGGCCTTTCTCATCGGCGTGGGGACGGCGGTGGCGCTGAACGGCGCCGTCCACGGCACCCTGCTGCCCATGTTGCGCTCCACTGGCGAAGGCGTCGCTCCCGGCAACCTCGACAGCATCCTGCTGGCGGCCGGTGTGGTCTGTACTCTGGCTTATTTTCAGTATCAGGCGCGGCGTCGGCCGGAAGGGCCGGACCGGCGGCGGCCGCACGTCCAGCTGCTGGCGGTAGTTGGCCAGGGCATCATCGTCGTCACCCTGGGCGCGATTTACGCGGCGGCCATCCTCACCAGCCTGACCATCTTCAGCGAACGGCTCGGTTTCCTGGTGCGCCAGGCGCTGACCCTGCTGCCCACGAACGCGCCTCCCGCCTGAAGCGCCGACCGCCCCGGGTCAGCATGTCAACAACCGCATTGCCAGAGACGCAACGGGATGGAGCAGATGGCAGAGCCCGCCTTTGATCAGCGACTGTATCTCTGTTCGCTCATCATTGTCTTTGCTGCTGGACATGTGGTGATCGGGATGGTGCGGGGCGCGCGCAGCTGGCGCGCCGTCCTGCTCATCCTGCTGGCCCTGATCATCCTGTTCTCCTTGCTGGCCAGGCGTAGCTGAACGCCTGAGAGCCCCTGGTTAACAGAACAGGGCGCCCCGCACGGAGCGCCCTGCCAGTTTGTGTGCCCGGGCCGCAGCCCGGGCGCCGTTGCCTCAGGCCATGGCTGCTGCCAGCGGGCCACAGGCGGGACAGTTCCCGTCGGGGCGCACGATGGCGTAGCCGGCTTGCGGATCCGAGTCGAAGCGCGTGGCGTCGACGTTCCAGACGATGAACAGGCGCACGCGACCACTGTTGCGCGCGAGCGTTACCGCGCGACCCAGCCAGGCCGCCTGGTTGGCGACAGTGACGTTGCCCGCCCAGGCGAAGGAAGACGGCAGCGCGCCGTAGCCTTCAGGGCTGAGGTAGCCGAGTTCGGTGAAGCAAAGCGGCTTGCCGGGGAAGGTTGCGGCGTAGGTCTCGAACATCGTCGGGTAGTAACGCGTGTAGTGTCCGCTGTTACCGCGCGGATCACCGCTGCGGGCGTCGGGGCTAAGGATACCCTCGTTGTAGTGTACGCCGACGCAGTCCATGTAGTTGGCGGCGCCGGCGGCAGCCATGCCACGGATGAAGGCCAGGTCGTCACAACCGGAGCCCGTGCAGCCGCCACCAAAGAAGCCGGTGGGCGCCGGGGCGCCGCTGATGACCATCACGTTGCCGTTGGCGCCCTTGATGGCGTTCCAGGCCGAGCTGAGCATGGCCGTGTAGGACTGCGGGCTGATCTGCCCGTTGGGCCACTCGCGATCGATGTTTTGCTCGTTCCAGACTTCGATAGCATCCGGGCCCAGCGAAGCCACGCCGCCCAGGAAGCTGACGAATTCCTGGGTGTAGCCCGTGGGGTTGGGCGCCATCTGCCCCGGCTCGCCGACGATGCTGAGCAGCACGCGGAAGCCCGCGCCATGCGCCTGGTCGATCACACCGCGCACATTCGCGGCGTTGTCCCCCTGGTGATAGCGCACCTGGCGCTTTACCCAGGTCATGCGCGCCGCGTGCATATGATGTGGCCAGGCGAAGCTGAGCGCCTGCCCGCCGAGCGCAAAGCCACCGCCGATGGCGGGTGCGCTAACGGGCGGCGGCGTATCCGGTGCCGGCACTGGCACCGGGGCAGGCGCTTCAGGCGCCACGCCCGGGATGATGAGCACTGTGCCGGGATAGACCAGATCCGGGTTGGAGATGTTGTTGCGGCGCAGGATGTCAGCGACGAGCACGCCGTAACGCTCGGCGATCAGGCCCAGATACTCGCCCACGGCAACGGTGTGCTGGACCTCGCCGGCCGGTTGTGGCGCCTCACCCGGCGCGGGCGCGGCGGGCACGGGTGCGGCTTCGACTGTCACGCCCGGAATGATGAGCACGGTGCCGGGGTAGACAAGATCCGGGTTGGCGATGCTGTTGCGGCGCAGGATGTCAGCGACGAGCACGTCGTAGCGTTCGGCGATCAGGCCCAGATACTCGCCCACTGCAACAGTGTGCTGGACCTCGGTGGTTGGCTGTCCGGGTTGTGGCGCCGCCGGAGCCGGGGCCGGCTGGCCAGGCACCGGGATGACCAGCTGGTTGCCCGAGTGGATGACGTTCGGATTAAGCGAGGGGTTGGCCGCAAGAATTTCTGCCACAGTAACCCCGTAGCGCAACCCGATGGAATACAATGTCTGACCGGGCTGGACGGTGTGAATGGTTTGCGCGGTCACAGCCGCGACCGGCAACAGCAAGGCCAGTGCGATGGCCAAAAACAGTAAACGACGCATACTTCCTCCTGGTTTTCCTGCAAAGCCCTGTAACATGACCACAGCGGCTGGTTTGTTCCCCCACAGGGCCCCGCCGCTCCTTGGTGTGAACCGCGGCCACAGTCTACCATGATTCATGCCGCGTCGCGCATGACAGGAAATTGACGATTAATTGGACATAGTTAACAGTGCGAACCCCATGATTTTGTCGGGTATTTGACTAACGATGCCAAAACCCTTGCCTATACTTGCGCAGTCCCGTAGAGTCTATGCAAATTTGCCAGCAGGGGAGCAGAACGATGATGGACTATACAGTGCCCGCAACAGCAAGAGAGTCGGCCGAGGCGCTGCTGGCCTGGGCCGGCGCGAACGAGGTGGAAGCCCTCGACATTCGCTTTACCGACATTCGCGGCATGACGCAGCATTTCAGCATGCCCCTGGAAAGTGCGGACGCGGGTCTGTTTGAGGACGGCTTCGGTTTTGACGGATCCTCCGTGCGCGGCTTCCAGAGCATTGAACAGTCCGACCTCATTCTCATGGCGGATCTGAACACTGCGTTGGTCGACCCCTTCTTTGCGCGCAAGACCGTGACCTTCGTCTGCGACATTTATGATCCTGTCACACGTGAGCCCTATGGCCGGGACCCGCGCGGAGTCGCCAAGCGGGCCGAGGCCTATCTCGCCGGCCTGGATCTGGCGGACACGGCCTACTTCGGCCCGGAGCTGGAATTTTTTATGTTCAGCAATGTGCGCTACCAGGTCAATGCGCACAAGAGTTACTACGAGGTCGACTCGCACGAGGGGTTCTGGAACAGCGCCGACGAGGACCCGGGCATGAGTTACCTGAACCCCATCAAGCAGGGCTACTTCCCCTTGCCGCCGCTGGACAAGACCCAGGATGTGCGCGCGGACATGGTCGCGACAATGCTGGCGCTGGGCATCGACGTCGAGGTGCATCATCACGAGGTGGGCGGTGGCGCCCAGGCGGAGATCGACCTGAAGTACAAGCCGCTGCTCGAGATGTGCGACGCGGTAGGCGTCTACAAATACGTCGTCAAGAATGTCGCGCAGCAGCATGGACTTATAGCCACCTTCATGCCCAAGCCCCTTTTCGAGGAGAACGGCTCCGGCATGCACGTGCACCAGAGCCTGTGGAAGGACGGCACGCCGCTCTTCTTCGGTGATGGCTACGCCAACCTGAGCCAGATGGCCATGTGGTACATGGGCGGCATCCTGAAGCATGCGGCGGCGCTGCTGGCCTTCACCAACCCCATCACCAACAGCTACCGTCGGCTCGTGCCGGGCTACGAAGCGCCGGTGAACCTCGTCTACTCCAACCGCAACCGCTCGGCCGCCATCCGCATCCCGGTCTACAGCAACAATCCCAAGGCCAAGCGCGTCGAGGTCCGTTTCCCGGATCCGGCCGCCAACTGCTACTACACCCTGCCGGCCCTGCTGCTCGCCGGCCTCGACGGCATCGCCAACAAGATTGATCCAGGCGACGCAGTGGATGTCGACCTTTACGAGGAAGACGTCGATACGCCGGTGGTGCCGGGCAGTCTCCATGCCGTGCTGGATGCGCTGGAGGCCGACCACGACTTCCTGCTGCAGGGCGGCGTCTTCACGGAGGACATCATCGAGTCCTACATCGACTACAAACGCGTCGAGGAAGCCGACGCTGTCGCCATGCGGCCGCATCCCTACGAGTTCGAGCTTTACCTCGGCTGCTAGCGTCACTGCCGTGTACCATACTGGAGGCGTCCGGCCGGGCGCCTCCTTTTTTGTTGTTTTGCCGACAAAACCAGCCAGCCGACTACGTGAACCCAGGCTGAACAGCTCTGGTGGACGCGTTATGATCGCTTATGCTGTTTCAGGGTCAGAATTTGGAGTGGGTCAGGAGTTGGACATTTAGTTTCCTGGAAGCGGGATCAATCCAGAACATGCTGATATAGCCTGGCAGCAATGGTGATTGGCTGACAGGACAGGCGGGCCAGATGTACAAATTGACGGAAAGGATGCTCCAACGTTTCGAGAACGACCTGAAGAAGTACCATGAATTGTTCTCGGGGAAACGTTGTGAGACCTACCATCTGGAAGAACTGATTTTTAAGGCAATCAATTCGGATACCCGTGCAGGCCACCACGCGAGCTGGTTTGAAGGCGGTGACGATGACAAGGCTGATATTGTCGTACGCACGAACGGGAACTCGATTGAAATTGAGATCAGACTTTGTGCCCTGAGCAAAACACACCTGCGTCTTTCCGGGTACAGATTTGCGAGATTCAAGGGGGATCTGGTGGCGATAACGGGCTATTTGAACAGCAGGCCTTCGAATTTTCTGGCCATCCCGTATCAGCGAGACAATGATGAAGACAATGGCATGGTTCACAGATACCAGGTCTGTTCGATAGATACAGACATGCTCAAAGGTCTGCATCCCGACAAGTGGGAGAAAACCGGCTCAAGTTTCTCCCAGACAAATCCGCATGGAATTGACGTGTCCGTACAGCCCAAATCAGGTTGGCTGGTCTGGTGGAAGATTCCCCTTGAAGCCTGTGAATTCACCAGTGAGATCGTGATCCGGGAAGAAAACATTTCCTACATGCATTGAAGCGCACGCTGCCGCCATGCGCCCGCATCCCTTCGAGTTCGAGCTTTACCTCGGCTGCTGAGCCGGCTGCAACGCGAAACGAGAGGGGCGTCCAGTACGGGCGCCCCTCCTTTTGTTAAATTGGGACCTGCTTCCCCTGCGATTGACACTTCCTGCCTGACGCGAGCGGTGTTACACTCCCGTCGGAAGACTCCGGCTATTCAACCGGCAGCACTGCGCAATGTGGCTCACGGAGCTCCATTCCCTTGTCGTACAGGACTGGTTGAGACGTCGCTGCCGACAGGCATTGCGCCTGTGGCCCGCCGGTCTTCCTCTTCCCGATTGGCGAAGGGGTTTTCAACTGGTCGGATCTGGATGCCTTCATGGACATGGATCTCTCCGGTGAAGAAATCCGCATCTTTGGCCCCTGGCTGGGCGGCGACCGTGAGTTGTTCGAAGCCGTATATGCCTACTTTGAGCATGCCACCGGTGCCGACATCGTCTACGCTGGTTCTGACGATTTCGAGCAGCAGATCATTATCGATATCCAGGCGGGCAGCCCGCCCAACATCGCGATCTTCCCGCAGCCTGGTCTCGCGGCCGACGTAGCCAGCGATGGCGCTCTGGTGCCGCTGAACGACTCGCTGCGCGACGCGGTGCTGGAGAACTACGCTGCCGGCCAGTCCTGGGTCGACCTGGGCACCTATGCCGACCCGATGGGCTACCCGCAGTACTACGGCTTCTTCTACAAGGTCGATGTCAAGAGCCTGGTGTGGTATTCGCCGGACGCCTTTGACGAGGGTGGCTACGATGTTCCGGCCACGATGGAAGACCTGATCGCGCTCAGCGATCAAATCGTCGCTGACGGCGGCACCCCCTGGTGCATCGGCCTCGGCAGTGGCTCCGCCACTGGCTGGCCGGCCACCGACTGGGTCGAGGACATCATGCTGCGCACGCAGCCGCCCGAGGTCTATGACGGCTGGGTGACAAATGAGATTCCCTTCACGGACGAGCGTATCGTAGGCGCCCTCGAGACCTTTGGCATGTTCGCCAAGAACGACGCCTGGGTGGATGGCGGCGCCTCGGCCGTGGCCGGCACCGACTTCCGCGAGAGCCCGGCCGGCATGTTCACCGTGCCGCCGAAGTGCTACATGCACCGTCAGGCCAGCTTCATCCCCACCTTCTTCCCTGAGGGCACCGAGCTGGGGCTGGACGCGGACTTCTTCTACTTCCCGTCCTTCGCCGGTATGGATCTCGGCAACCCGGTGCTGGGCGCCGGCACGCTGTGGGCCGTCACGGAAGACAGCGCCGCCTCGCACGTGTTCCTGGACTACCTGATGACTCCGCTGGCGCATGAGGTGTGGATGGCGCAGAGTGGCTTCCTTACCCCGCACAAGGGCGTGAACATCGAGGCCTACGCCAACGACGCGCTGCGCGGCCAGGGCGAAATTCTGCTGGCAGCGACCACCTTCCGTTTCGATGGCTCCGACCTGATGCCTGGCGCGGTTGGCGCCGGCGCCTTCTGGACGGGCATGGTGGACTTCGTCAGTGGCGCTTCCGCAGAAGATGTTGCGGCGGAAATCCAGGCGGCCTGGGACGCCTGGGACGCCAGCCAGTAACGCAGTAACGCGCGACCCGCTACCTGCGGGCGCACAACAGGGTCGGGGTGGCTGTGCGTCGCCCCGACCTTTATCCCCTATTTTCGCCTCCAGACCCCGGAGGATTTTCCTGTGGAAAGACTATTCAATGCAATAGTGGCCATCGTCCTTGGCGTTGGCGCGATGGCGCTTTACTTTTATGGTTCCAACTGGCTGCTGGATGCCCTGGTGCCGGACCGCGGCCTGGTCGACGGCGTCTTCGTCAGCCGCGAAAAGCAGCGCGAGCGCATCCGTCCCTGGCTGTTTATAGCGCCGGCGCTGTCGATCCTCGGCCTCTACCTCGTGTACCCGGCGATACAGACCCTGATCCTGAGCTTTTACGACAGCGACGGCGACATCTTCGTCGGCCTCAAGAACTATGCGCGGGCGGCCGGCGACAATCGCTTTCTGGAATCCGTCCGCAACAACATCCTGTGGCTGCTATTCGTACCCTCCTTCAGCGTGATCTTCGGCCTGATGATCGCCGTGCTGGCAGACCGCGTCAGCTGGGGCAACATCGCCAAGACGCTCATCTTTATGCCCATGGCCATCTCCTTCGTCGGCGCCAGCGTCATCTGGAAGTTCGTCTACGCCATCAACCCGGACATCGGCCTGCTCAACGCGCTCTACACCAGTTTGGGCAACGAGCCGATTGATGTGCTGCAAATCCCCTTCTGGAACAGCTTCTTTCTGATGATCATTCTCGTCTGGATCCAGACTGGCTTTGCGATGGTGCTGCTCTCGGCGGCGCTGCGCGGAGTGCCGGAGGAAACCCTGGAGGCCGCCCGCATCGACGGCGCCAACGAGGTGCAGACCTTCTTCCGTATCATGGTGCCGCAGATCATGGGCACCATCTTCGTGGTCTGGACGACGATCATCATCACGGTGCTCAAGGTGTTTGACATTGTGCTGGCGATGACCAACGGCAACTGGAACTCCCAGGTCATGGCCAACTTCATGTTCGACCAGATGTTTCGCGCCTTCGACACAGGCTACGCCAGTTTCCTCGCGCTGATAATCATGGTGGCCGTGGTTCCCATCATGGTGATCAACATCCGGCGCATGAACCGCGAGGAGGCCCTGCGATGAGCGCCCGAATGGAGAATGTTGGTTCCACTGCGTTGAAGCTGCCGCTGGTCAACATGACGGCGGGCGCCCTGCTGGCGCGCCTGGCCCTGTTGCTGATCGTGGTTGCCTGGACGGTGCCGACCTTCGGCCTGCTCATCAGCTCCTTCCGAGACAAGGACCTGCTGGCCGTCTCCGGCTGGTGGACCGCGCTGAGCATCACCGAGCGCGGGGTAGCGGCGCGCACCGGCACGGCCGACGACCAGGTTGAGGAAGACGGGGCCTGGGTCATTCGCGGCGAGGCCTTTGTCGCGGGCGACATGGAGTTGCTGGCCTTTGGCATTCGTTCAACCGATTCGGAGGCCTACACGCCGGGCGAGAGCGTGGACCTCGGGGATGACGTGACCCTGACGGTCGACGTGGACGGGCGCTACGAAATGCGCTCACCGGTACCCTTCGAGATTACCCGGGGCCAGCGTTTCTACTATCGGGCCGCAGTGCCGCCGAAGTTCTCACTGGCGAATTACGAGGAAATTCTGGACACCGAGGGCGTCGACCAGGCCTTCATCAACACCTTCACGGTGACCATCCCGGCGACCATCATCCCGATCGCCATCGCGGCCTTCGCCGCCTACGCCTTCTCGTGGATCGAGTTCCCCGGGCGCCAGCTCCTGTTTGCGCTGGTGGTGGGGCTGCTGGTCGTGCCGCTGCAGATGTCGCTGATCCCCTTGCTGCGCACCTACAACCAGGTGTCGAACATACTGCCTTTCTTCGAGGCCAAATCCTACGCCGGCATCTGGCTGGCGCATACCGGCTTCGGCCTGCCGCTGGCGATCTTCCTCTTGCGCAACTACATCGCCGGCCTGCCGAAAGAGATCATCGAGTCCGCCCGCATCGACGGCGCCTCGCACTTCCAGACCTTCATACGCCTGATTCTGCCGCTCTCGATGCCGGCGCTGGCGTCCTTCGCCATCTTCCAGTTCCTGTGGGTATGGAACGACCTGCTGGTGGCGCTGGTGTTTCTCAGCAAGGACCCGGACCAGATCGTGATGACCTCGCAGCTACGTGAGTTGCTGGGGTCGCGCGGCGACAACTGGGAGATTTTGACCAGCAGCGCCTTCGTGTCGATCCTGGTGCCCTTGCTGGTGTTTTTCGCGCTGCAGCGTTACTTCGTGCGCGGCCTGCTGGCCGGCTCGGTCAAGGGCGGCTGAGCGACGGGAGCGGGCAAGTGCCGGGCAGGGAAGTCAAAATGAACGAGGAGCTGAAAGCGCCGCAGGCCAGTTGCGCGCTAAACTCCGGGCAGTCATGAGCGACAGCTTGCGCCCGGCAGGAACTGCTGCAACGGGATCTCCGTCGGCCAGGCAGATGCGAGGAGAAACATCGTGCTGACCCCAGAAAAGGCCCTGGAAAAACGGGAGTTCATGCTGCGCGAGGGCTACGTGCTCCTTGAGAACATCCTGCCGGATGCATTTCTCGAGGAGCTGCGCGCGGAAACCGAGCGGCTCATCGCGGGCCATGTTGAAGCGCCCGAGCTGCGCTTTCAGGGCCAGCACATCCCGGTGAAGGCGGTGGACAACGCCATCATCGACAAACTGCTGACCTGGAAACCTGCTTTTGAGGCCCTCGCTGCCCTGGGATTCGGTGATTTCAACTCCCACGGCTCGATCATCATTCTCACCAAGGAAGCGGGCGGACCGCCCCTCTACTGGCACCAGGACTGGATGGCGTGGAACGATCCCCTCAGCCTGTCGCCCTGGCCGCAGAAGTTCGCCCTGAACTACTATCTGACCGACACGTTTGTGGAAAACGGCTGTCTGAAAGTCATCCCCGGCAGCCATCTGAAACGATTCGCCATTCACGACCGGCTCGTGCCCGCCCACGAACAGGGGGCCCGCTTCATCGACGACGACGATCCGGTCATGTTCAGCGAGGACCCTGATCAGGTCGAGGTGCCCGTGAAAGCCGGCGACCTGGTCCTGCTGGATGCCCGCATCCTGCACGCGGCCGACAGAAACCAGACTGACGAACGCCGCACCCTGGTGCTGGCCTGGCACCGGCGCCCCGAAAACACGGTTCCCGACTACTGGCAAGGCAAAATCCCCGAGGCGCTCGCGCAGCGGGACCCGGAGCACGACTACGAAGGCTCGCGCATTCCCGGAGAATATCTCCGGGCGTAGCAATGTTTGGCAACTTGCCAGCTCAGCCCTTGTCCGGCGAGTGTGCTGCCAGCACGCCGGTCTGACCTGATATCAGCCCGACTACGGCCAGGCCTCGTCAGGCTCTGGCGCCGGGGCCGAGATCCACGTAAACCATGCCGTCTTCCACGCTCGTCGGGAAGCGGCGCAGGCGGCGCCGGTCGGTCAGGCAGTCGCCGCTCAGCAGGTCAAACTCCCAGCCGTGCCAGGGACAACGCAGGATCTCTTCCTCGCGCCCCCAGTTGAACTGACCTGGCAGGGAGGGCGTGGTCGTGCCGCTCCAGCGCCCCAGGCAGACGGGCGCCAGCTCGTGCGGGCAGACGTTCAGCACGGCGATGAACTCACCATGCACGTTGAACAGGCCGACCGAGCGATTCTCCAGCGTGACGATTTTGCGTGAGCCGGGCGGTAATTCGCTGACGGGCGCCACCGCGTGACGGCTGCGCTCAGGCATGTTCGGGCACCGGCAGCTTGTAGAGCTGGCAGGCCGTTTCCCACATGACCGGGTTGCGCAGTTCTGACGGCAGCATACGCATGGCGAAATCCGGCGTATCGCCATCCCAGTGCGGGTAGTCCGTGGAGAACATCAGCATCTTGTCCGCCGGCAGCATGGCGAGCATGGCGTGCAACCAGGCCCGGTTGTCTGGCTCCTCGATGGGCTGTGTGGTGAGCAAAATATGCTCGAAGGCATACTCGCTGGGGGGACGTTCCAGCCAGGGCGTGGTCATGCGCAGGGATTTCCAGTTCTTGTCAAAGCGCCACAGGACGGGTGGCAGCCAGGAAACGCCGCCCTCGATGAGGACGAATTTTAGACGGGGAAATTTGCAAAAGACGCCTTCGGCTACCATGCTGATGAGGTGGGCGATATAGCTGCCCACCAGGTTGGTGTGCCACTCGAAGTAGCTGCCGGGGTAGCCGGCCGAGGACGGGGCGCCGGATACGCCGCGGCCTTCCGAGCCTGGATGGACGGCCACCGGCAAGTCGTGCTCCTCGGCCGCCTGATAGATGGGGTGGTAGAAGCGGTGGCCGTAGCCGTATTGGGAGCCGCTGGGCATGAGCACCTGCACCACGCCGGGATGATCGCCGAGGCGATGGATTTCTTCGGCGGCCAGGGCGGGGTCTGCTGGCGACACGATCAGGGAGTAGCGGAAGCGTTCGTCAGCTGTCAGCCAGTCGCTGACGAAGACGTCGTTCATCGCGCTGCAATAGGCGGCGGCGAAATCCGGCTCCGGCGACAGGCCGACGTGCACGCCGCCGGCGTTGAGGATGCCGAAGTCGATGTTGTTGAGGTCGAAATGGTAGTGACCCAGGGTGTCGGGAGCGCCTTCGATGCGGCGTCCGTCAGGCGTGATCGCATCGCGCCGGTTGACGCCATTGGGGTTCCAGTAGCCCAGGTGGCCGGGCCCGTCGCTGCCATCGCCGACGCGCGTGCGCCAGGGTTCGGGCAGGAAGTCCATTACTCGCTGGCGGCTGGCGCCGCAGTGTACGTCAGTATCAACGATCATTGTCATCGACCAGGATTCCCCTTCGCGCTATCATCGAGGCATGATCAGGCGCGAGCATAACGCCCCCTGCGCAAGGCCGCCACGGGCGTAGCAGCGACGCTGGCAAAGGAGTCTTGACTGTGGCAGAAGATTCTGATGAGCGCCACGCCCGCAACGCCAGTCCTCTGACGACGCCCTTGCACGATAGTGATCGGCCAACCTTTCACTATCTGCCGTCGGAGGGTCTGCTCTGGGATCCCTGTGCGGCCATCAAATGGCAGGGGCGCTACCATTTGTTCTTCCTCCACAGCTCCTGGCAGGGAGCGGGCCCACCCCGCCGCTCCGATGGCTACATTTACAAGGCTTGGGCGCACATCTCGTCACCCGACCTGATTCACTGGGAACGACATCCCGACGCGATCGTGCGGGGGCAGACGGGTGGCCTGTTTGTCTTCAACGGCACTCCGACCATCATCTTCCCCCATCCCGACGGAGGAGGGGCCGGCTGCATCGCCACCAATCCTGCAGGCGATCTCATGTCGTGGCGCTTTGACCCCCGGCATCCCGTTCTCCGCCATCCGGTCCAGGGCGACGGGCTGTACACCCCGTACAATGACGTGACAGCCTGGCAGGAGGGCGAATGGTGTTATGCGCTGACCGGCCAGCGGGATCTCACAGAAGGGGGCGACACCCAGTATCTCTTCCGCTCGCGCGACCTGAAAAGCTGGGAGTTCATGCATCGCTTCTACAAGTCGGAGAGGTGCTGGACCGATGAGGGCGACGACGGCGCCTGTCCCCAGCTGTTCGAGCTCGGTGACAGGTGGATGCTGCTGCATTTCTGCCATCGCAGACCACAGGGAAGCATGAGGCCGGCGGGCAGCCGCTTCTATCTCGGTCAATACCGGAATCATCACTTCTGTCCGGAGACTTTTGATAACATCAACTGGCCAGGCGGTAACCTCCACGCGCCACGAGCCCTGCTCGACGACGACGGGCGACGCATTCTCTTTGCCAACCTGAACGAAGGGCGCAGTCAGGCCGCTTGCGAGCGCTCGGGCTGGTCCGGTGCGCTGAGCCTGCCGGTGGTCATCTCGCTCGCCCCGACCGAAGACGCCCTCAACTATGAACCGGTTGCCGAACTGGAAGCGCTTCGTCAGGAGGCCCGGGAGCGGAGCTCATTGCTCGTGGAAGCGGACACGGAGTTCGAGTTGCCGGAGATTCGTGGCGATTGTCTCGAGCTTGACATTGAGTTCGAGGCGACGAATGCTACGGAGTTCGGGCTGATCCTGCGCCGCTCGCCCGACGGCGCGGAGCAGACCCGCGTCTCTTTCACCCGTGACCCGTCCAGCGTCCGGATTGACTTTGGCAAGTCCAGCAGGCGCAGCGATCTGGACTACCTGCAGGGGCGGGCCGTCCAGGAGGCGCCATTCCAGTTTGATCTCGAGACAAGGCTGCGTCTGAGGGTGTTCCTCGACCGTTCCGTGATGGAGGTGTTCGCCGGGCGCCAGCGCTATCTGGTGCAAAGGATCTACCCCGGTGCGGATGCGACGGGCGTGAGACTCTTCAGCCAGGGTGGCAGCACGACGGTCCGGCGTTTAAGAGCCTGGCGGATGGGACGGGCCCATTGACCGACCGACGGCCCAATATCCTGCTCATCGTGACGGACCAGCAGAGCGCCTTTATGCCGGGCTGCGCCGGGAACCGCCATGTGCGCACGCCGGCCATGGACCGGATTGCGGCGCGTGGCGTGCGCTTTGCGCGTACCTGGTGCAGCAACCCGATGTGCCTGCCGTCGCGCTTCAGCCTGGTGACGGGCCGCCTCGGCAGCGACTTCGGCATCCGCCATAACGATGACGGCCAGCGCGCAGACATCCCGGACGCAGTAAGGCAGTCTGCTGCGGGCTGGCTGCTGCGCCGTGCCGGCTACGAGACGGCCTGGGGTGGCAAGGTGCATCTGCCGGCGGGCTGGACGCCGGAGGCGCTGGGCTTTGAGACCATCACCAGGGACGAACGCGACGGCCTGGCCGCTGTCTGCGCGGACTTTGTGGGCCGCAAGCGGGAGCGGCCGTTTTTCCTGATGGCTTCGTTTATCAACCCCCACGACATCTGCTTCATGGCCATCCGCGATCATGCGGATGAGGAGCGTCGCCGGCAGCTGGCGCGCAAGAATCCCGATGCCTTGCGCGAGCTGGATGCAGCCCTGCAGCTGCCGCCGGGCATGGACCGGGAAGCCTTTTTCGCCTGGCACTGTCCGCCGCTGCCAACCAACTTTGACATCCAGCAGGACGAGCCGGAAGCCATTCGTCTGATGCAGGCCCGCAGCCCCTTCAAGCGCATGGCGCGCGAACAGTACGACGAGGAGCGCTGGCGTCTGCATCGCTGGGCCTACGCCCGCCTGACGGAACGGGTGGATGGGCAGGTCGGCCGCATCCTGGACGCGCTGGAGGCGGGCGGCGCGGCAGACAACACCCTGGTCATCTTCACCAGCGACCACGGCGACATGGATGCCAGCCACCGCATGGAACACAAGTCGGCGTTTTACGAGGAGGCTACGCGCGTGCCCCTGTTGATCGCGGGCGCGGGCGTAGAGCGGCGCGGCGCGGTAGACTCCCGCCCGGTCTCCAATAGCCTGGACCTGCTGCCGACGCTCTGCGATTTTTCCGGCGTAGCGCCAGCGCCAGGGTTGCCGGGCTCAAGCCTGCGCCCGCTGCTGGCAGGGCAGGACGCTGTGGCCTGGCGCGAGTTGCTGCCGGTGGAAAGTGAGTTGGGGCGCATGGTGACGGGCGGACGCTACAAGTACATGCAATATGATGAAGGGGCGCAGGGCGAACAACTCATCGACCTGTTGGCCGACCCGGGCGAAATGCGAAACGCTGCTGCTGATCCGCAAAACAGGGAAGTGCTGGCGCGCCTGCGCGTCAGCCTGGAGGAGGTATTTGCCGGGCGAGGAAGGCTGGACTGATTGAGATTGCAGTACCAAATTGTATCTGTTGCAGACAAGGGATAGGTAATGAACATGTCTCGTAATCTGATCGTGTTACTCGTAGTGACACTGGCCTTTGCCATTTCCGGCGGCGTAGCGCTGGCGCAGGACGCCGGACTGGATCCCTTCCAGGATCAGGTGGACGCCGGGACGCTGCCGTCGCTGGCGGAACGGCTGCCGGCCAACCCGCTGGTTATCGGCCCCGGCATGCTCGTCTCCTCGGAAGACCAGCCGGACTGGGAGCCGGGCGTGCATGGCGGCACCCTGCGTACCGCCTTCACCAGCGCCTTCGGTTTTTCCGGCGAGATGTACGTCATGAACCTGGAGCCCATCATTGCCGCGCCTGGCATTGATGTGGAGGGTTTCTACGGCAATTTGGCCGAGAGTTTCGCGGTGAACGAGGACGCCACCGTCTTCACCTTCACCCTGCGCGAGGGCCTGCGCTGGTCGGATGGCGAGCCGGTCTCGACCGCCGACGTGGCCTTCGTCTTCAATGACCTCTACGCCAACGAGGAGTACGGCCCCTTCCCCAACAAGTTCAAGTCCGCCAGCGGCACGCCGGCGCAACTGGAGGTTGTTGACGATCTCACCTTCAGCCTGACCTTTGATACGCCTTCCGGCGGTATCCTGCGTGACCTGGCGATCACCGCATGGACCTCCTACAACGACATGATGAAGCCGCAGCATTATCTGGCGGACTACCATCCGGCCTACGCGGACGCTGACGCGCTGCAGGCCAAACTGGATGCCGAGGGCCTGGGGGCCGGCGAGTGGCCCATCCTGTTCAACAATGTGGACTGCCCGCGCAACCATATGATGCGCGAGAAGTGCATCGGCTTCCCGCAGCTGACTCCCTGGCTGGTTTCAGAGCTTTCCGAATCGGGCACGATCATGGAGCGCAACCCTTACTACTGGAAGGTGGACACCGAGGGCAAACAGTTGCCTTACCTGGATCGTCTGGTCGCGCAGGTCTTCGGCGATGGCGAGATGGTCAACCTGGGCGCCATTGCGGGCGACATCGACTTCCTCTACGGCACCCAGTACAGTAACTATCCGCTCTACAAGGAAAACGAGGCGGCCGGAAACTTCGTGACCATCCCCTTGATCCTGCACGCGGACCCGACGGCGCTCTACGTGCAAACCTGCAATTCGGACCCGGCCTACACGGCCGTCGCCGGCGATGTCCGCTTCCGTCGGGCCCTGAGCCACGCGATCGACCGCGAGGAAATCATCGACGTGGTCTATCTAGGGCTTGGTGATGTCCCCACCTGGATTCCCGCAGAGTTTGACCCGGATACCGCCAACGCGCTGCTGGACGAGATGGGTATGGATCAGCGTGATGGCGATGGCATGCGCATGGCCCCCGATGGCAGCGAGTTCGGCTTCTTCATCGAGGTGTCTCCCGTCCGGCCGGACATGATTCCGGTGGGCGAACTCATCATCGACCACCTTGAGACCTTTGCTGACGTTCGCGCCGAGTTGCGCCAGGAAGACCCCAACGTCAAGAACGAGCGCATCCGCAACAACGAAACCCAGGCCTCCATTTTCTGGATTCAAACCTACCAGTGGCGTCCCGGCATGAATCAGGAATACGCGGGCAGCAGCCAGTGGTGCGCCTCCTGGCGGCAGTGGCTGGATACGGGTGGCGCAGCGGGCACCGAGCCTCCGCAAGAGGTGAAGCGTCTCTACGAAATCCTGAGTCAACGCAAGTCCACTATCCCCTATTCGGCGGAGGATCTGGCGCTGGTTGACGAGCTGTTCCAGCTGCACTACGACAACGTGTGGATTCTGCCAATGATCGAAAATGTGCTGCGGCCGACGATCTTCAACGCCGACTTCGGCAACATTGCCACCGGCGGTACCCAGATGGGCGCCTCACGCGCGGGCGAGCAATTCTTCTACCGCACGGCGCCATAGCTAACTGCTTCAACTCTGGCGGAGTCGCTGCCCTCATGGCAGGGCAGCGACTCCGCCTCCTGCCGCGCGTGGCGCTGCGCGGCGCCGGCAGCTGAACCGGAGACAGACCGTTGGAAATCTTTATTATCAAGCGGCTTCTGACGATGATTCCGCTCTGGCTGATGCTGTCCCTGATCACCTTCTTTCTGATCGAGCTGCCGCCCGGCGACATCGTGACCAACGAGGTCATCGCGCTGCGGGCGCAGAATCTGGAAATCGACGATGAAGTAATTGTCCGCATGCGGGCCCGCTGGCGTCTGGATGACCCCTTCCTGTCCCGCTATTCGCGCTGGCTGGAAAACATTGTGCTGCGTGGCGACCTGGGGAGCACGGTCGATGGCCGCGACAACCTGGATGTGCTGTTGGAAACCATCCCCTACACCGTGATTATTGGCGCGGCGGCCCTCAGCATCGCGCTGGGTCTCGCCATCCCACTGGGAATCTATTCGGCGACGCACCAGTATTCCATCATCGATTACATCACGACCTTTCTGGCCTTTATCGGCCTGGGCGCGCCGGGCTGGCTGCTGGCCATCATTGTGGCCTGGGGCGCGCTCTACTTTTTTGATTTTGTCCCGCTCGGCATCAATTCACTGGAGTTTTTTGGCGCGCCCTGGAGCCAGGCGAAACTCATTGACACGGCCAAACATTTGTGGGCGCCCATCCTGCTGACAGCCCTGCCGGCGGTGGGCTCCATCATCCGCGTCGTGCGCAACAATCTGCTGGACCAGCTGGGGCAGCAGTACGTCGTCACCGGGCGCGCCAAGGGGCTCACCGAGCGTCGTCTGGTGACTAAATATCCGGTGCGTATCGCCCTCAATCCCCTGGTCAGCGACCTCGGCCAGCTCGTCTACGGCATCGTGGCGCAGCAGGGCCTGATTGGCATCGTGCTGGGCCTGCCGACCCTCGGGCCGCTGCTGCTTAACTCCTTGATGGCCCAGGACATGATCCTGGCGGGCACGATTCTGCTGATTTACGCGACCCTGATCTGGGTGACCACGCTAATTTCCGACGTGGTGCTGGCCTGGTTCGACCCGCGTATTCGCTTTGAGGCGCGCGCCTGATGGCCACACACCACGACCTGCAGGCGCGGCGTCAGCGCGTCCGGGCCCGCCACGGCATCACAGGGCCGGAGGAAGCCATCGACCTGACTCCCGATGTGCTGCCGGAGGCGATTGCCGACGAGCGTCATTATTACGCAGGACAGTGGCGGCTGATGTGGTGGCGGTTTCGCCGCCACCGGATGGCCCTGATCTCCGCCTTCCTGCTCATTCTGCTCTATCTGGTCGCCGCCTTTGCGGATTTTGTCGCCCCCTACGAGGCGACCCAGCGTTTCCGGCGCTACCAGCAGGCGCCGCCCTCCACGATTTATTGGTCCGACGAGAACGGCTTTCGCGGTCCCTTCGTCTACGGCCTGGATCAGGAACGCCATCCCGTAACCTTGCGCCTGTCCTTCGTGGAAGACCGTGAAGTCATCCTGCCCTTGCGGTTTTTTGTCGAGACGGAACCCTACAAACTGGCGGGCCTCGTGGAAATACGGCACCGGCTGTTTGGCCTGGGCGCGGCCGGAGACCAGGCCCGCATCGGCATCTGGCTCTTCGGCCTGGATTCGCTGGCGCGCGATGTCTTTTCGCGCACGGTGCATGGCGCCCGCATTTCGCTCACGATCGGCCTGGTGAGCGTGGCGCTGACCTTCTTTCTGGGGGCGCTGCTGGGGGGCATGTCCGGCTACTTTGGCGGAATTGTGGATTACGTCATCCAGCGCGTGATCGAGTTCCTGCGAGCGATTCCGCAACTGCCCCTGTGGATGACCCTGGCCGCGGTGGTGCCGAAAGAATGGCCGCCGTTAAATGTCTACTTCGCCATCACACTGATTCTGGCGCTCTTGAACTGGGTCGGTCTGGCGCGCGTCGTCCGCGGGCGGCTGCTTTCCCTGCGCGAGGAAGATTACGCGCTGGCCGCGCGCGCATCCGGCGCCGGCGATCTGCGCATCATCTTCACGCACTTGCTGCCCGGCTTCACCAGCCACCTGATCTTGTCCGTGACGCTGATGATCCCGCAGATGATTCTCTACGAAACCGCGCTGAGCTTCCTCGGCCTGGGGATGCAGCCACCGGCGGTCAGCTGGGGCGTGCTGCTGCAGGACTTCCGCGACATCCTGGCGATTTTTCATATCCCCTGGTTGCTGTGGCCGGCTGTCTGCGTGCTGGTCACGGTATTGTTGTTTAACTTCATCGGCGATGGCCTGCGGGATGCAGCGGATCCCTATTCCAATGTCTGACGGCGACGCAAGGCAGCAGCGGAGCGACCTGCAGGGGGGAGGGCAGCGCCCGTCTCGGCAGAGCCGCGCGGCGGCGGATGACACGCTGCTGGAGCTTCGCAACCTGAGGGTCAAATTCCCGCTGCGTGAGGGAACCATCCGGGCCGTGGATGGCGTCAGCCTGCAGGTGCGTCGGGGCCGTACCCTGGGGGTGATTGGCGAGAGCGGCAGCGGCAAATCGGTCATGGCGCAGGCGGTGTTGCGCCTGACCCCGCCGCCGGGCGTCATCACGGATGGCGAGATTCTGCTACACGGCGCTGCCGGCATGCAGCAGGATGTCGTTGACCTGGCGCAGGTTGCCCCTTCCGGCCCGGAGATTCGCGCTGTTCGCTGGAATGACATCAGCATGATCTTCCAGGAGCCGATGACCTCGTTCAGCCCGGTGCACACCATCGGCGACCAGATTACCGAAGCCATCCTCTTGCACTTCGAGGGCACCAGCCAGGCGGAGGCGCGCCGCCAGGCAGTTGCGCTGCTCACCCGCGTTGGCATCCCGAATGCGGAAAACCTGGTCGATACCTGGCCCTTTCAACTGAGCGGCGGCATGCGGCAGCGGGCGATGATCGCCATGGCGCTGGCCTGCAACCCGCAACTCTTGATCGCCGACGAGCCGACGACGGCGCTGGACGTCACCATTGAGGCGCAAATTCTGGCTCTCATCAAAGAGCTGCAGGCCGATTTCGACATGGCGGTCATGTTCATCACCCACGACCTGGCCGTCATCGGTGAAATGTCGGACGAGGTGGTGGTGATGTATCTGGGCCTGGTGATGGAGCGCGGCCCGGTGGAGCGCATCTTCGAAGAGCCCCTGCATCCCTACACCCGCGCCCTCTGGCATTCCATCCCCACCGTGGATGGCGAGCTGGTGCGGCTGGAGTCCATTGCCGGCGTTCTGCCGGATCCCTATGCCCCGCGCCTGGGCTGCCCGTTTTTCTCGCGTTGTGGCTTGCGCATTGCCGGCGTTTGCGATCAGGCACTGCCGCCGCTGATCGAGGTTGAGCCCGGGCACGAGGTGCGCTGCGTACTGTACGAGGACGAGGCGGGCGGGACGTGAGTCAACAGGAGACGGTGATGGCGGCACAGCCGGAGAACATCCTTGAGGTGCGCGGGCTCAAGAAATACTTCCCCCTGCGCAGCAAGGGCTTTCTGCGCCGCACCATCGGCTATATCCGGGCGGTTGACGACGTCAGTTTCGTGATGAAAAAGGGCGAAACGCTGGGCGTCATTGGCGAGAGCGGTTGTGGCAAGACGACCCTGGGCCGCTGCGTCTCCTGGCTCTACGACCCCGACGGCGGCGAAATCGTGGTGCGCAGCGGCGAGCGTGAATTCCGTCCTGGCCAGATTGACCGGGAAGACAACAGCGAATTTCGCAAGATTGTTCAGGTGATCTTTCAGGACCCCTTTTCTTCCCTGAACCCGCGCATGAGCGTGCTGCGCAGCGTGGGCGAGCCCTTGCGCGTCAACAAGCTCGCCAGCGGCCGCGAACTTGAGGAGCGCGTGGCAGCCATCCTGAAACGGGTGGGCCTGGATGAGGGTCATTTGCAGCGCTTCCCGCACAGCTTCAGCGGCGGTCAGCGCCAACGCATCTCCATTGCGCGGGCCCTCGTGATTAACCCGCAGCTGGTCGTCGCCGACGAGCCGGTGTCGGCGCTGGATGTCTCGATTCAGGCGCAAACGCTCAACCTGCTCAAGGACCTGCAGCAGGAGTTCGGCCTGTCCTATATGTTCATCTCGCACAGCATGAGCGTGATTCGCTACATGAGCGACCGCATCCTGGTCATGTACGCCGGCAAGGTCGTCGAATCCGGCCTGCGCGACGAACTCTTGCGGCAGCCGCTGCACCCCTACACCGAGATGCTGCTCAAGGCGGTGCCGCGGGTCACGCGTCGCCAGGGACTGCGTTTACAGGACGTGACTGCCGGCGAACCCCCGGACCTGCTGACGTTGCCGACCGGCTGTGTATTCCATCCCCGCTGTCCCCATGCCCGCGACATTTGCCGCGAAGAACGCCCGCAGTTGCGTCCGCTGGGGGACGGTCGCCAGGTGAGTTGTCATCTGGCGGAGGAACTCACGCTGACGGGTGTGTTTGACTGACGGGGCTGCTACTCGCTGAACAGTTCGCGCAGCGGCAGACGGAAGTCGGGCAGCAGCCGGCGTCAGGCTGAGGGAGAAGGCAACCACGATCTTGCAAGAAGGGAGAGCGCTCCGGGGAGTCGCCTTGTCTTCAATGCGCTTTCACCCCATTGGCGGGGGACCCAACGACGATGAAGACGGACAACAGCTGTACTTTACGACTGCAAACACATCCCTTATCGGATAGACCCGAGATAGACATGCTTCGCAGGCCCTGAATATACTGCTGCTATCTCGATTGGGTTGCCCTTTAAGCCTGAACACTGCCAATATGGGAAATCCCGGTTGAAACAGGTGTGCCAATTCCTCCTGAGAGGAAACGAGTAGCAGTTGATAGCATTCAGTAGCTTCACTACTGATTTAGATATGCTACATTGTCCCTGATACCCATTTGTCTCCTGTCCAGGTCAAATCGGATGTCCGATGAGCATCGGATCGGATCGGGAAGATTGTCGCCCCTGAGAACACCTGCCAGTCGTGCGGCACCTGAGTCCCTTGAACCAATCCATAGTTGGGGGATCTGCCACGATGCGGTGGTGGTCGACCGCTTGTTTTCAGAGCCGATGCTCGCTGAGTTGTATGACGCGTTCTGCGTGGGAAGGCCAGACTTTGCCTTCTACCTTCCATTGGTGATGTCGGCGAAGAGCGTGCTTGATGTGGGCTGCGGGACGGGTGATCTGCTGCGTCTGGCCCGGAAAGCCGGGCACGCAGGACGACTGTGCGGACTCGATCCCGCCGAGGCGATGCTACAGCAGGCACAGAAGCGGTCGGATGTAGATTGGCTGCTTGGTGACCTCTCGTCAATCGATTGGTGTAGAGAGTTCGACCTCGTCGTCATGACCGGCCATGCGTTCCAGGTGTTCGTCGAAGACGACCAATTGCGAGCGTCGCTGGCCGCGATACGGTCGGCTCTCACCGAGGACGGCCGCTTCGTATTTGAGACCCGCAATCCCCTGGCTCGGGGCTGGGAGTGCTGGACTCCTGACCATGCAGTGGAGATTCTGTATGATGGCAGCGTGGTGCGAATGGCACACCAGATTGAGACACCCGTTGCCGGGGATATTGTCTCTTTCACCGTTACCTTCTCCAGCCCAGGCTGGGAGCGGCCTCAGGTCAGTCGGAGTACGTTGAGGTTCCTCAAAGCTGACTCCTTGTCTTCGTTCTTGTCCGGTGCCGGTCTGGCAATCGAGCGACAGTTCGGGGACTGGGACGGCTCTCCACTGACGGATACGAGTCCAGAGATCATCACCGTCACACAGCGGGGCTATGTATAGCCAACTCTGGCCCACTGAATGCCGCTATCGGCGCAGATTAGCTGTTGGCATCGAGGTGGGTGTGTCGGCAAGCCGCGCCGTGCTCTATGAGCGAGGGCCAGATGGACGATGGCCGTGAACACCCCGAAGCACACAGCGGCCAACCGCATCAGGTTTCAGGGTAATCAAAGTTATGGCCAAACGGAGGATCAGTAAATATGTAGTCCACTACGGAATCCGGGAATCGCCGTAGCTACCCGGCACCTGTAGCGTCTCTCCGTCGACGAATTCGTAGATATCGCCCATTGTGGTCTGCGATGAAGTTGTCGAAGTCGGCTGCTGTGAGCAAATCCCTGACCTGCATGTCAGTTGGCCTCTTGTTCGTTGAAGAGTTCACGCAGGGGCAGGCGGAAGTCGGGCAGCAACGCTGGCCCTGCGAGCGTGTCGTCGGGCTCCAGTGTGAGGGGGCCCTGCGCCGGGTCAGCGTCGGGCGCGTGTACCTCCACGCGCTGCGCCCTGGGCAGCACGACCCAGACGGTGACGCCGGCCGCGCGGTAGTGGCGCAGCTTCTTCGCCAGCCCTTTCAACTCCTTGCGCTCACTCTCGTCAGAGACGACCTCGACGGCAAGGTCGGGCGGGTCGGGGTTGTAGCCGCGTTTGACGAAGCGTTTGCCGGGGCCGACGTAGGCCACATCAGGCGCGAAGCGCTGGCCATTGACCATGTAGCCGCCGGCCTCGGCAGATACTTGGCCTGCCACGCCACACTCGCGAAGATACAACATGAGAAAGAATATGAATCTCGCAGCAATGCTGCTGACCCAGGGGTTGCTCGGCACCTCTACCACCTCTCCGTCGACGAATTCGTAGATTTCGTCGCCCATGTGGTCTGCGATGAAGTTGTCGAAGTCGGCTGCCGTGAGCAACTCCCTTACCTGCATGTCAGTTGGCCTCTTGTTCGTTGAAGAGTTCACGCAGGGACAGGCGGAAGTCGGGCAGCAACGCTGGCCCTGCGAGCGTGTCGTCGGGCTCCAGTGTCAGGGGGCCCTGCGCCGGGTCAGCGTCGGGCGCGTGTACCTCCACGCGCTGCGCCCTGGGCAGCACGACCCAGACGGTTACGCCGGCCGCGCGATAGTGGCGCAGCTTTGTCTCCAGCCCGCTCAGCTCCTTGCGATTGCTCTCGTCAGAGACGACCTCGACGGCGAGGTCGGGCGGGTCGGGGTTGTAACCGCGGTCAACGAGACGCTTGTCGGGGCCGACGTAGGCTACATCTGGCGCGAAGCGCTGGCCATTGACCATGAAGCCACCGTCTGCGCCTGAAATGTTGCGAGTCAGACCTCTTTGTCTCAGATGCAACCAGAGAAAGGAAAAGATTATTCCGGCAATGTTGCTGACCCAGGGGTTGCTCGGCACCTCTACCACCTCTCCGTCGACGAATTCGTAGATTTCGTCGCCCATGTGGTCTGCGATGAAGTTGTCGAAGTCGGCTGCTGTGAGCAATTCCCTGGCGATCATGCGCGCCTCCGCTCTATTCACAGCAAGTATAGCGCAATCCGGCCCTAGCCCAGCAGGCAGCCCTGCATGGCGTCGCCGCCGAGCACCCAGCCATCCAGCGTCACCAACGACAGGAAGCCGCTGCTGACGTGGACGCGCTCGTCCACGTCCACCTGTAGCAGGCGCGCCAGCGGGCTGCCGTTGCGGTCGCCGCCGGCGTAGAGTTCGATGCGCCGCAGCAGGCTGCCATCGGCCGTGTCGATCAGGCTGAGGCCGCCGCGCGCATCCAGCGCATAGAGCAGACAGCCGCTGCCGCTGTCCAGCAGGGGCGGCAGGGCCGAGCGCGCCCCGGGCCAGTCAACGCGCCAGCGCAGGCCACCCTGTGCGTCCAGCGAGAGCAGACTTCTGGCGCCGTCACCCAGGTAGAGGTAACTGTTGCCCGCCATGTCCATCGTGATGGCGGCGGCGCTGCCGGGGCTGCCGGCGATCGTCGCCAGTTCCTGACGCTGTCCGTCAGCGATACGGAAGAAGTGCTGGCCATCGAGCCCGAGCCAGGTGCCGTCACCCGCGGGCGCGAGCAGCGAACGCCGCGCCATGTTGGCCTGATAGCGGACAGTGCCTTCTGCGTCGACCAGGCGCCAGAGGATGCCATTGCCCGGATCGCGCAGGCCGATTGCCAGCAGCGTCCCGTCGCTGACGAAGTCGCTCAACTGTAGCGTGGCGGGGAAGGGCGGCAGTTGCCACAGGCGCACACCGGCGCTGTTGAAGGCCTCCAGCGCGCCGCCCTGCAGGGCAAAGACGAGGGTCTCCCCCAGCGTGTGGAAGGGCGCTTCCGGTTCAGGTACCTGCCACAGGGCTTCGTAACGCCCCTGCGCCAGAGTCATTGTTTGGCCAGCGCGCGTATGCGCCACGACGCGGCCATCCGGCAGCGCGGCGAGATCCTGCACAATGCTGCCGGCCTCGACCTGCCACTGCGCGCTGTCCTGCCCCAGGGTGCCGGCCATGATGCGCTCGCCGCTGGCCAGGACGTAGCCGCCCGCGCCCGTCAGGCGGACTGGCAGGGTGGGGACGGCGCTGAAGCTCGTCGAGGCGAGGTAGCCAGGCCCCAGGCGCAATTGCCACAGGGAGGTGAAGGCCAGCGGGTGATACCAGCCGGCTGCCAGCGGGTCGCCGTCGATGTAGCCGGGGCCACCCTCGTCCGGCAGGATGCTACGGATTTCGTAATGCAGATGCGGCCGCCCGCGCGAGGGCCAGCCGATGCCGCCCAGCACTGTTTGCTCTGTGACACAGTCGCCGACTTCAGGGAAGCGCAGCTCGTCGAACTGCTCCATGTGGCCATAGAGCGTGTAGACCAGGCTGTCGTCCGGCATACGGTGGGCGACGACGACCACGCCCTTTTCCGTGTCCCAGCCCGCGACATCGGAGTAGGTGACGATGCCACGCATGGCGGCGCGCACCGGGTCGCCCCAGCGGTCAAAGGCGAGGTCAATGCCGACGTGGTTGCCGCCGAAGCGCGCGCGGTGCAGGCCGAAGTCGTCGTAACCCGCTGCCAGGCCGTCGACGGGATAGCCGATGGCATCGACGACGCCACAGGGCGCGTCCGCCTGGGCCTGGACGAAGGGGCCCGGCAACAACAGGCAGAGCGTGAGCAGCAGTGCGCTGCGGGCGGGCATGCGCGTCCGTGGGATCAGGCGAGGCTGGTATCAAAGACAATTACGTTGCGCAGCGCCTCGCCGCGCTCCATCGATTCGATGGCTTCGTTGATCTGCTCCAGCGGCCAGGTTTTGGTGATGAGCTCCTCCAGTTGCAGATTGCCCTGCTCGTAGTGCGCAATCAGGCGCGGGATGTCGATCTGCAGGCGCGTGGAACCCATGAAGCTGCCCAGCATACGCAGGCCGCGGAAAACCAGATCGCGCGCGGCCAGATTGACGGTCAGGCTTTCCGGAGGCATACCCACGAGGACGATCGTGCCGGATTTGCGCGTCATCTGCAGGCCCTGTAGCATGGCTCGCTCGCTGCCCACAGTGACGAAAACGTAGTCCGCCATGCGTCCGCCGGTCAGTTCGCTCACCGCCTCTACCGGGTCGACCTCGGCGGCGTTGACCAGGTCGCTGGCGCCGAACTGCTGCGCCGCGGCCAGCTTGTTTGGCAGGAGATCGACAGCGATCAGTTGACCGGCGCCGGAGAGCGCCGCGCCCTGCACGCTGTTCAGGCCCACGCCGCCGGTGCCAATGACGACGACTGTGCTGCCCGCGGTGACCTGCGCCGTGTTGACGACTGCGCCGAAGCCGGTGATCACGCCGCAGGCCAGCAGCGAGGCCGCCTGCAGGCTCATCGAATCCGGCACGCGCGCCAGCTGCGACTGGTCGACGATGGCGTATTCTGCGAAACCGGCCACGCGCACGCCATGGCGCACCGGCTCGCCGGCAGCGTTGCGGATGCGACTTTCGGTATCCAGCGGCCACTCGGCGGAGCAATGGTTTGGCGTGCCCGCGAGGCAAAAGTCGCAGCGGCCACAGGAGCGCAGCAGCGAGACCACGACGCGGTCGCCGGGCTGCACCAGACTCACGCCCGGGCCGGTCTCGACGACCACGCCGGCGGACTCGTGACCGGCGATGAAGGGCCGCGGGATGGCCCACTCGCCGCGCAGATAGTGCACGTCGGAATGGCAGATGGCGGTGGCGGCCAGTTGCACCTTCACCTCGCCCTGCTCGGGTGGCGCGAGCGACACTTCCTCGATGACGAGGGGCTGATCCGTTTCGTAGCAGATGGCGGCTTTCATGGCGCTTCTCCTGGATTGTCAGGCCGGAGCGCTGCCCCGGCTCGGTGAGGGCTTAGCCGAGCAGCCTGGTATACAGCTGCTGCTGGCGTTCGATGGCCCCCTGATAGATACGATGATACTCCGGTCGCGGCTGGCAACCGGGCCCGGTCGCGGGCAATGCTTCCTGGTGCATGGCCAGCAGGGCCGCGCCGCGGATGGTCGCCTCGCCCTGCGCGCAAAGATACACGGGCGCGCCCAGTACGTCAGCCATGATCTGCAGCCACAGGGGTGAATTGCGCAAGGCGGCGCCGTTGGCGATGAAGCGCGCGTCCGGCGGCAGCAACGGACGCAGCCGTTGCAGGATCTGCGCGAAGCGACAGGCGACGGCTTCCAGCGCGGCGCGCAACAGATGCTCCTGCGTCGTGTCGAAGCTCATGCCCGCGAAGACCGCGCGCGCCTCGTCGCGCCAGCCAGGCGCGCGCTCGCCGGCGAGGAAGGGCAGCATTGTCAGGCCATGGCCGTCCGGCGCCAGGGCGGCGAGCGCGTCCTCGTCGATGTTCGCCAGCACGCGGCGCAGCCAGGCGTAGAGGTTGCCGGCGTTGCTGAGCGCGCCGCCCACCAGCGAACGCGCCGCATCAATGCGATAGACGAAGAGGCCGGGCGGCGTCTGCTCTGGCGTGCCCGGCAGCACCACGCGCATGGCGCCGCTGGTGCCCAGGCTCAGCGCCACGTGGTCCGGCTGTGCGCAGCCGGCGCCGATGTTGGCGGCCGCGCCGTCAGCGACAGCGGGCGACCACTGCGCATCCTTCAGCGCGGGCCAGCGCGCCGCCCAGGGCGGGGCGAGACCCTGCAGCGGCTCGTTGCTGATGGCGGAGAGCTGCGCCGCTTCCAGTGGCAACTGGCGCAGCATGGGTTCGTCCCAGGCCAGGCTGTGGCGGTCTAGCAGGCCGCTCCAGGAGGCGACGCTGTGGCTGATGCGACGCTCGCCGAAGAGGCGCAAGAGCAGGTATTCGCCCAGCGAAAGCCAGTAGCGCACGCGCCGGAACAGTTGCGGCCGCTCCGTCTGCAGCCACAGGAGGCGCAGCGGCCAGTAGCTGGTATGCAGGCGGCAGCCGCTGCGTCGCGCATAGTCGCGCGCGTCGAGTCGTTCGGCCAGGTCGGCGCCGCGCGTATCGGCCCAGGTGTAGAGTGGCGTGACCGGCTGCCCCTCTGCGTCGATGCCCAGCAAGTTGGCCACCAGGGTGTCCATGGCCACGCGCGTGACCCTGCGCGGGCCAGCCTGTTGCAGCGCCTCGTCGATGCAGGCGAAGGCCAGCCGGGTCAGCTGCTCCGGGTCCAGCGTGACGCCGCCGTCAGGCGTGGTGTCCGCCGTGCAGGCCAGTTGCACGAAGACCTTCGGCACTGCCGCGCCCTGTGCGTCGAAGAGCATGGCGCGCAGGGAGGACGAGCCGATGTCGAGGGCAAGAGTGTGCGTCATCCTGGCGCAGCAGGCGCGTCACGCTTGCAACGCAGGGCGGCCGGGTTCAGGCCTCCGCCAGGCTGGCGACGAGCGTAATTTCCTTCACGGCGGCCAGCGCGCCGGAGACCGGGCAGCCGGTCTTGGTGGCGGTGGCCAGCTCCTGGAACTGCGCCTCGTCGATGCCTGGCACGACGGCCTCGCACTCCAGCTCGATCTTGTCGATGGCGAAGCCGCCGGGCACCTGGTTGATGTGCACGCTGGCGCTGGTGCTCACGCGCTCCGGCTCGAAGCCGGCCCGGCCGAGGCCGGCGCTGAGGGCCATCGAGAAGCAGCCGGCGTGCGCGGCGGCGATGAGCTCCTCGGGGTTGGTGCCCGCGTCCTCGCCAAAGCGCGAGCCGGCCGAATACTGGCCCGAGTAGGCGCCGCTGGCCATGTTCATGACCCCGCTGCCCTCGCCCAGGCTGCCACTCCAGATTGCGTCTGCCTTGCGTACCGCCATGGGTCTCTCCTTTGCCTACAGGTTTTGTATCACGCTAACAGGGATCATCCAGCGATGTAAGGCCAGCGCGCGCTCCATTTCGCTCATGCGTCTGTAACCGGCGCGCACCTGCGTCCGCGCCAGCCCGACTTCGTGGGCGGCCTCCCCGATCTGCTCCTCGTCGTCCTTGCGTTGCGCCTGCCACCAGGCTTCCAGCGCTCCGTAGTGCCGCTCGCAGAGTTCCTGAAACTCCTCGAGCGTGACCGGCTGATCCAGCTGCCGGGAACTGGGCGAAATGAATCCCTTCCGGTCGCTCAGGCGCTCGCGCGCAGTGGGCACTATCCCGCTTCCTCTCCCGACAGCCTTTACCGTCGGGCGCCTGGCTGCCTCGATTTCCACTTCCGTCACGGCAACGCCCAGTTCACCGGCAAACCATTCCGCCACCATTTGCCGGTGACACCAGTTGTCCGCCGTGAGCGGCGGATTCTCGAAGCACAGCAGCACCGGCTCCTGACCGGGCACCAGCGCGTGCAGCTCGTCCCACACCTGCTGAGCGTCCAGGGTCTCCAGCCGCTCGAAATACAGCGGGCGGTATTCGTCATAGGGCAGGCTCAGCCAGCTCCAGTCCGGCGCCAGCTGCGGGTAGACTTCGTACTCCCCTCGTTTGATCCAGCGAGGCCATCCGATGGAAATGCCAATCCGCCCTGGGCCCGTGTAGCTGGAGAAGCTCGCCGTTTTCATGGTCACACCTTCTGTTGAGCGCTGTGCCGTTTTCGCCGCGCCGGGCGCCATCGGCGCGGCCGGCCACGGAGCCTGACTTTAGCGTGGGCCGCAATCCTGGGCAAGAGAGCGTAACGCTTGTGGTTGTTTTTGACTGGCACACAGGTATAATCGCGCACCAGGACAGGTAGCGCACAGGTTAGACAGGGTTTCTATGGACTCGAAAGACGCAGGGGTTGAGGCGGAGCCGATGGCACAGCCGGACGCGCAGCCGCAATCCGACGAAGCAATGGCACCGGCCGCAGCAGACGCCACCCCAACAAACGGGGCGGAGGCTGTGGTAGAGGAAGTGGCACTGGAAGCTCCGGCTCCCGTGGTCGAGGCAGAGACCGCAGCAGCTGAGGCGGACACGCCAGTAGCGGTGGCCGCTGACGCTGCGGAGTCCGCAGCGGACGACGCGGCTCCTGCAGCTGCGGCAGAGGAAGCGCTTGCCACAGAGCCAGCGCCTGTGCCAGAAGTAATGGCCGCTGACGAGGCAGAGTCCGCAGCGGACGACGCAGCTCCTGCAGCCGTGGCAGAGGAAGCGCTTGCCGCAGAGCCAGAGCCAGAAGTAATGGCCGCTGACGAGGCGGAGTCCACAGCGGAAGATGTGGCAGCTCCCGAGGCTGACGCAGAAGCAGCGGCGGAAGTCGCAGCGGCCGCTCCTGCAGAGGCTGCCGCAGCAGCAGCGGAAGAACCGACTGCAGCAGCAGCGGCCCCTGTGGCCGAAACAGAAGCAGCAGGTGAAGTGGCAGCCACTTCTGCAGAGGCTGCAACAGCAGAAGAACCAGCTGCCGAAGCGGCCCCGGCGCGTCCTGCCTCGCCTTTCCGGCGCGGCCAGGTCGTTGATGGCACGGTGCTGACGACGGCGCCGACCGAGGTGCGCATGGACCTCGGCGACGGGCATGAGGGCATCATTCCCGGGCGCGAGCTGGAGCGCATGCCGCGCGAGCAGATCGAGCAGCTGCAACCCGGCGCGGTCATTCCGGTGTACGTCGTCAATCCGCATGACCACCAGGGCAATATTCGCCTGTCCGTCACGCACGCCCAGGAAGAGCTGGACTGGCGCAAGGCCGAAGCCTGTCACAAGAGCCAGGAAGTCTTTCAAAGCATGATCGCCGGCTACAACAAGGGCGGCCTGATTGTGCGCTTCGGGCGCGTGCGCGGCTTCGTGCCGCAGAGCCAGATCGGTGGCGCGCGCCGCAGCGCGAGCGGCGGGACGCCGGAAGAGCGCTGGAGCGGCATGGTCAACCAGCCGATCGCCGTTAAGGTCATTGAGGTCGATCGCAGCCGTAACCGGCTCATCCTTTCCGAGCGTGCCGCCGCGCGCGAGCAGCGCGAGGAAAGCAAGGAGCGCCTCATCAGCGAGTTGCAGGTGGGCGAGGTGCGCCAGGGACGCGTCGTCAGCCTGGTGGATTTCGGCGCCTTCGTCGACATCGGCGGCGCCGAGGGCCTCGTGCATCTGACCGAAATCTCCTGGCAGCACGTCACGCACCCGCGCGACGCCCTGAAAATCGGCGCCGAGGTGCGTGTCGAGGTCATCAGCGTGGACCCGCAGCGCAAGCGCATCGGCCTCAGCATCCGGCGCCAGGCGGCGGACCCCTGGGACACGGTGGCCATCGATTACAAGGTCGGCCAGCTGGTGCAGGGCCTGATCACCAAACTGACCAACTTCGGCGCCTTTGCACGCCTGGTGGCTGCGCCCGAGATCGAGGGCCTGATCCACATCTCCGAGCTGGCCGAGCAGCGCGTCACGCATCCGCGCGAAATCGTCAACGAAGGCGAGACCCTGACCCTGCGCGTGGTCAAGATGGACGTGGCCGAACGCCGTCTGGGGCTCAGCCTCAAGGCCGTCAACTCGGCCGAATATCTCGATCAGGACTGGCTTTCCTGAACCCGGGCCCGTAACGGCCTGCCTGCACCACGTTGAAATCCAGCCTTATCCCCGCCAGCAGCGGTGGTATACTGTTTGTGGCCGATGCTGCCCCGGAACCCAATTCGTCCGGGCCGGCAGCGTTGCAGCGACTGGCGTGTACGTGCGACCGGAACTGGCGGAGGGAGGCCGACGTGCCAAACAAAATGGAACGCTTCACCCAGCGGGCGCGACGCGTGCTCAGCCTGGCGCAGGAAGAGGCGGAGCGCTTCCGGCACAACACCATCGGCACCGAACATTTGCTGCTGGGCCTGATGCGCGAGGAAGGCGGCGTGGCCGGGCGCGTGCTGCGCGACCTGGGCCTGGAGCAGCGGCGCATCGAGGAGTTGGTCGAGCGCCTGACGCGCGCCAGTTCGCGCAGCGGCACAGGCCAGATCGACCTCTCGCCGGGCACCAAACGTGTGCTCGAGCTGGCCGTCGATGAGGCGCGCCGCCTGGGACACCACTACATCGGCACCGAGCATCTGCTGCTGGGTCTGGTGCGCCAGACCGAGGGCGTGGCCATTGAGGTGCTGAAGCGCCTGGGGGTCAGCCCGGAAGAAGTGCGGCGCCAGACGCGCCGCGTGCTGCAGGAAAGCCCCTTGCAACCCCGTCAGGCGCCGCAGGAAGAACGGCGTACGCGTACGCGCGAAGGCAAGACGCAGCTGGTCGACCAGCTGGCGACGGACCTGACGGCCGCAGCCCAGGAAGGCAAGCTGGACCCGGTTGTGGGCCGCGAGATTGAGATTGAGCGCGTGATTCAGGTGCTCAGCCGGCGGCGCAAGAACAACCCGGCGCTGATTGGCGAGCCGGGCGTGGGCAAGACGGCCATCGTCGAGGGCCTGGCGCAGCGCATCGTTAGCGGCGACACGCCGCGGCCGCTGCTGAACAAGCGCGTGCTGCAGCTGGACGTCGGCTCGCTGGTGGCGGGCACGATGTATCGTGGCCAGTTCGAGGAACGGCTGAAGCGCGTCATCGAGGAACTGAAATCCTCGGACAGCATCCTCTTCATTGACGAGGTGCACATGCTGGTGGGTGCCGGTTCGGCCGGCAGCAGCGTGGACGCGGCCAACATCCTCAAGCCGGCGCTGTCCCGCGGTGAGTTGCAATGCATCGGCGCGACTACGCTGGATGAGTATCGCAAACACATCGAGAACGATGCCGCGCTGGAACGTCGCTTCCAGCAGATTCAGGTGGAAGAGCCGGGCATTGAGGAAACGATCGAAATCCTGCAGGGGATCCGCGTCCCCTATCAGGAACACCACAATGTGGAAATCACCAATGACGCCATCGAGCAGGCCGCGCACCTCTCGGCGCGCTACGTGCCGGATCGCTTTCTGCCGGACAAGGCCATCGACCTGATCGACGAGGCCTCCGCGCGCCTGCGCATGTATAAAAGCCCGGAAGCGGCCCGTGTGCGCACTATGGAGCAGGAGTTGCGGCGCGCCCGCGAGGACATCGCACTGCTGGATGCCGAAGTGGAGCAGGGGCCGGACGAAGCCCGCGAAGAGCGCCTGGGTCAGCTGTATCAGCAGCGGGACACGCTGCAGGAGGCGCTGGCCGGGCTGAAGGCCAACTGGAATACGGAGAACAACCAGCCGCGGCTGACGGGCGAGGACATCGCCGAGGTCGTGTCCATGTGGACCGGCATTCCGGTGATGCGCATCGCCGGTGAGGAGAGCGAACGTTTGATGCAGATGGAAGCGGCCCTGCATCAGCGCATCGTCGGCCAGAACGAGGCCATTGACGCAATCAGCAAGGCGGTGCGTCGCGCCCGCGCCGGGTTAAAAGACCCGCGCCGGCCGATCGGCTCCTTCATGTTCCTCGGCCCCACGGGAGTCGGCAAGACCGAGTTGACCAAGGCCCTCGCCGAATTTCTCTTCGGCAGCGAGGACGCGCTGGTGCAGCTGGACATGTCAGAGTTTATGGAACGCCATTCGGTGGCGCGCCTGGTGGGCGCCCCGCCCGGCTATGTGGGCTACGAAGACGCCGGCCAGCTGACCGAGGCCATCCGCCGCCGCCCCTACAGCATCGTCGTCTTCGACGAGATCGAGAAGGCGCACCCGGAAGCCTTCAACATGCTGCTGCAGGTGATGGAAGAGGGGCAACTGAGCGACGCGCGCGGCCGCAACGTCAACTTCCGCAACGCCATCATCGTCATGACCAGCAACGTCGGTGCTGACACCATCAAGCGCAACACCAGCCTGGGCTTCGACCTGAACCGCGACGAGGTTGCCACCGAGCAGGAAGCCTACAGCGACATGCGCCGCAACGTCATGGACCAGTTGCGCCGCGCCTTCCGCCCGGAATTCCTCAACCGCGTCGACGCCACCGTCGTCTTCCGCTCCCTGACGCGCGGCGAAATCCGCGACATCGTCGAGCTGGAGCTGGAGAAGGTGCGAGCGCGCCTGCTGGAGCACGCCATCACACTCGAGGCTACGGACGCGGCGCGCACCTGGCTGGCCGATCACGGCTATGATCCCGAGTTCGGTGCCCGCCCGCTGCGCCGGCTGATTCAGAATGAGGTCGAGGACGTGCTTTCCGACGGCATCCTCTCCGGCCGCTTCCAGCTGGCCAGCATCGTGCAGGTCGACGCGGACGACGATGGCCGCTTGCTGCTTGAGGCCGTTGACGCCGTCGATGCCGATGAGGTAGTCGAGGAAGCGCAGGAGCCGGCAGCGCCCGCCTGAGCGCCGTCTGACCAGCCACAACTCACTGATTGAGAGCCCCGGCGTGCGCACCGGTGACAGGAGCCATGATGACCGCCCGTCTCAACAGGGTTGCCGCGGTGCTCGCTTCGCTGGACATCGGCCGTACCGTCGCCTTCTGCGAGCAGCGCCTCGGCTTCACGACTGACGCGCAATATGACGATTACGTCATCTTCCATCGCGACGACGTTGGCGTGCACTACTGGCTCTGCACAGAACGCCACGTCGCAGAGAACACCAGCTGCTATGTTTACGTCAGCGATGCGCGCGTGCTATACGCAGAGTATCAGGCGCAGGGGGTGATTCACCCCAACGGGCCGCTGGCGCAACAGCCCTGGGGCCTTGAGTTCGCCGTGCTGGACGTGGACGGCAACCTCTACAAGTTTTGTGGGCCCGCGGTCGGGGGCTGAGCGTTACTCAGGTTCCTCGCCGCCGGGCGTCAGGGTCGACTGATAGTCGCGCAGCCAGGCCATGTTGCCACCGGCGGCGATTTGCGCCTGTTTGATCCAGGAACGCAGCGACGCCGCAGACGGCGCAACCGCGCCAACGTCCTCCAGCATGCGCCCCAGCTCCGATTCGCTGAGCCGCGCCAGATCGCCGTAGCGGGGACAGCCCGTCTGTGCCAGCGTGCGCGCCCGCTGCGGCCCGATGCCCTTGATGAGCGTCAGGTCATCCCCGGCTGCTTGCGGCATGCGCGCTGACTCCCCGGCGACGGTCAGGGGGCTGGACATGGCAGCCGCGCGTTCTGGCAATAGCGCCAGAACGAGTCCGACGAGCGCCAGAATAAATGGCAGCGGCCAGTCAAACGCGACGGCGTCGGCGGTAACCAGCTGCCGGACGACCAGGAATCCGGCCAGCGTCAGCAACAAGGTAGCGACCAGGTTACGAAATTCGCGCGACATGATGCCCTCCCGCTACTTTCGGGATTTCAAGCTATGGCCTACACCAATGCCGCCTGCGAAAGCCACAAGAATTTGAAGAATTTGGCTCAGGAAGTCCTGGTGGTTGGGGAGCAGGTAGGCAACTGCCAGGGACAAAACAGCAACTGTGACGAGAAAATACAATAGATAGTACAAACGGTTGCTCTTGTGCAGATTTTGGGCGGATTTGCGTAATTCCAGCTCACCCAAACGAAACTCGTGTGATTGTCCCACACTTTTCTGCACTATATCAAGATATTTTTCCATGTGCTGCTTGTTAATCTGTGTGAGCACAGAAGAGGGTACGGGGCCCACACGCTGCTGAATTGCCAGGAACGAAGACACCAGTTCGCGTGTCTCAGGTTCCATCTCTGCCATAAGTTCCTTTATCCTGTCGTCAGGAGCGCTCGTCTCGCTTTCGTCTGTGCTGGATGGGCCTGGGTCCGAATTCACGAACTTGCTCCGACATAGCGATGATCCGTAACGCGCTCGCCGTTGCGTTCCAGCCAGTGGTTAACGTCCTGGTTGATGCGCGCGAAAGTTTCATCCAATGTAATTTTCATCTCCAGCGCCAACACATGGGTGACCAACGCATGGAAGTCCGCTTCACATAGCTGCTTTTTGTGATAGAGTTGCTGAGCCCGGCGAACGATATCGCGTAGTTCCGCCTGTTCGTTTCCGTTAAGCACGGCGCCTGTCCTCGTTGTCCTGTAGTGATGTGCGCACACTTTCATTTTACCCGACCCTTCCGAATTGTCCAGGCGCCCTGAACCGCCCGGCCCACCTGAATACCTTGCATCGTCTCAAGGTTCCACCCGAATACAGTCAGGGAGCCCCATGCGCCTCGGTATCGACTTCGGCACCACCAACTCCGCCATCGCCTTCTACGAGGACGGACGCTTCATCACCGTGCGTACCAACCCGGGCAACGAGAACCCTTTCGTACTCCCTTCGCTGATCTATATTGACCGCGAGCAGCAAAGCACCGTCGGCATCGAGGCCGCCTTCGCTTACCTGGAGCATGACACCGGCCGCCCGGTGCGCTGGCGTCGCCGGGTCGTCGGTTCGGCCGAAATCACCGTGGCCGGCCGCGACGCCGACGCCATCCGCTACGATCAGGAGCTGGCGGCGCTGGTCGACGTGGCCGCGCACGGGCGCCTGCTGCAGTCCATCAAGACCATCCTGCGCAACCCGGAGTACGAGGGTACGCGCATTTTCGAGCGCTTCCACACGGTCGACCAGCTCATCTCCCTGCTGCTGACAGCCCTGCGCGACTGCGCGCAGGCGCACTTCGGCGCCGACTGCAAGGAAGTCGTTATCGGCCGGCCGGTGCGCTTCGCGGAGGACGAGCGCGTCGACGCCCGCGCCGAGGAGATCCTCTACACGGCGGCCTGGATGGCCGGTTTCCGCGACATTCGCTTCGCGACCGAACCGCTGGCCGTCACCTGGTTGCACCATGTGCGCAGCGCGACGCGCAACACCAGCCTGGTCTTCGACTTCGGCGGCGGCACGCTGGACCTCACCCTGGCGCGCGTGGGCGGCGCGCAGCCGCCGGAGATCCTCGCCAACCGCGGCGTACTGGTCGGCGGCGACGACCTCGACCGCGCCCTCATGCGCTCCCTTACGCGGCATTTTGGACGCGGCGTCAAGGACAGGGCCGGACGGCTCTTTCCGGGGGACTGGCTTGAGATGTTGACCAGCTGGCAGACCATGTCGGACCTGTCGCGGCCGCACAATCTGGAACGCATCCGCGAGTTTCAGCATGACAGCAGCAACCCTCAGGTGCTGCGGGCGCTCGAGGCCCTGGTCACGCGCAACCTGGGCTATCAGCTCTTCCGCACCATCGAAGGGGCCAAGCGTGAGCTTTCCGACCACACGGAGACCACCCTGGTCTTCGAGCACGGGCCGATCCAGATCCGCGAGCAGATCACGCGCGAGCGTTTCGAGCGCATGATTGCGCGCGAACTGGCCGCCGTCGATGAGGGCCTGCAGCAGGTAGTGGCGGACGCCAGCCTGCAGCCCACCGACATCGACGTCGTGCTGCGCACTGGCGGTTCCTCGGCGGTGCCGGCTTTTGTGGAGATGCTGGAGCAGCGTTTCGGTGCGGAACGCCTGACCGAGCTGGAGCCGCTGGTCTCGGTAGTGGGCGGCATGGCGGTCATCGCCAGCACAGACGAGCGCCCGCTGCCGCCTTGCGCCATCCGCTACGAAACGCCGGGACGGGTCATCCTGGCCGCGGCCGAGGTCAGCAGCGGCGCTGCCTGCGAACATTACGCGCTGCGCGTGGGCGCGCCGGCCTACCTCGAAGACAGCTTTACGCTCGACCGCATGCCGGCGGAGTTGAGCGGGCTGCCCGCGCTGCGCCTGTCCGCCGCCGACCGCGACTGTCGCGATGAAGACTATCTGCGCCTGCGCATCACGCGGCGCGCGCGCATCTACGTCGCCTGTGACAGCGGGGTGGTGGAGCGGCCCCGCTGGCTGCGCAGCTGGCAGCGCGACCGGCAGCGCATTGAGCTGCGCGACGAATGGCGCAGCCCGCGTTCGCTGCAACTCTACAGCAAGGTCTGCGCGCCCGGCGAGCATGTACTCGGCGGCAACCGGGCGCGCGGCCACGCCGGCGAATTGCCGGTCAACTATCTCGTCATCGTCAAGGCCCTGGACTGAGCGCGCGCTATACTGCGGCGGCGAGGGCCACCTCACTTTTTTGTTTTGTGCAGAAAGGACAGGAACCAGCATGAACACACGCACCGGTAATTTCCCGATCGGCTGGCGTCGGGTCAGATTCGCATGGGAGCGGGACCTGGAAGGCATGATTGCCTGGGCCCGGGCCAACGACCTGAACGTCATCGATCTGGCGCCCTACAACCTCGATGACACCGCTGCGCTGCACGAAGCCGGTTTCAGGATTGGCTCGGTGGATTTCCCCGTCTTCCAGCCGCTGGTCTCGGCCGACCGCGCCGAGCGCGCGGATGCCGTTGCGCTCTGTGCCGAGACCATCCGCAAACTTTCGCCGCTGGGCGCGAAGAACTACTTCATCGTGGTGCTGCCGAAAGACCCCTCGCTACCGCGCATCGAAAACTTCGGCTACGCGGTCGAGAGCTTCGGCGAACTGGCGCCAACTCTCGAGGAATGCGGCTCGCATATCGTCATTGAGGGCTGGCCGGGGCCGGGCTCGGTGGTCTGCACGCCGGAGACCTACGGGGCCATGTTCCGCGAAGTGCCTTCGCCGGCCATGGGCGTCAACTACGACCCCTCGCATCTGCTGCGCATGAGCATCGATCCGATGCGCTTCCTGCGCGAGTTCGTCGGGCGCGTGTATCACGTGCATGGCAAGGACTGCATGATCATGGCCGAGAACCTGTATCAATACGGCCACGAACAGGATGCGACCTTCGCCAAACCTTTCGCCTACGGCAGCTATCAGTGGCGCTACACGATCCCCGGCCACGGCCTGTCGGACTGGATCGAGATCTGTACGATTTTGCGCGACAATGATTACGCGGGTGCGGTCTCCGTCGAGCTGGAAGATCACTACTTCAACGTCACGGACGAGGCCACGCAGCTGGGCGTGTTGCAGGGCGCCCGCTTCCTCGCCGGCTGCTGAAACTCAGCCGCCGGCCGCTGCGCTGTTGCTGATCACGATGAAGGCTTCACGCTGCGCGTAACCGCCGCCGGCAGCATGGGCGGTCAGGCGCAGCGTGTATTGTCCGTCCGGCACCACGCCCGTGTTCCACTGCACCAGGGTTTCGGGGTTGGGGCGCTGCTGCTCCCAACTGCCCAGTTGCTGGATGAGCGCCCCCTGGGTCGTGAACAGCGTGAGCTCGAAGCGCGCCAGGTTTTCAGCGGCGACGCTGCCGATGACCGGGATGCTGCCCTGCACGACCGAGTTGTGGGGCGGGTTTTGCAGCAGCAGGGAAGGCTGCCGCGTGGACACGTCGCAGGCGGCGGTCGGCAGGGCTGTGGCCGTCGGGCTTGCCAGCCCGGCCGCGTTCATGAAGCCCTGGCCCGCTGGCGAACCCAGCCAGGCAGTGATCAGCGGGTCCTCCGGCTCCAGCCGCAGGAAAGTCTGTTCGCGCCGGTTGTCCAGGCAAAACTCGTTGGCCAGCAGGCCGCTCCAGCTGTCGATGCTGCGCGTCAGGATGACGCCCAGCTCCGGCGGCGGTGGCGGATAGCCCGGCACGAAGAGCTCGCTGCGCGCGCCGCCAGGGCAGACGGGGCCAGGCCCTGCGCCCGTCAGATTGCAGACTGGCGCCGCTGCCAGCGTGGCCTGCGGGCCGGCGAAGCGCGTCGGTTGCGGCAGCCCCTGTAACGCGGCCTGCATGACGCGCCTGAAGACTGGCGCGGCCTCCAGCAGGCCGCTGGAGCTGGTGGGCTGGTCGTCGTTGCGGCCCAGCCACACGCCCACCACGGCGTTGTTGCTGTAGCCCATGGCCCACAGGTCGCGCGCGCCGATGTTGGTGTTGGCGATGGCGGCGATGGCGCCTTCCATGCCCGCCAGGGTGAGTGGGCCGCCCGCGCCGATGATCGTGCGCGCGCTGTCCTCCGCCATCAGGTTGCCGATCAGCAGGGCCACGCCCGGCTGCAACACATCCCCGGCCTCGCGCGCCTTGAGCAGCGGGAGCTCGCTGCCGTCGGCCGCCGTCACCGCGTGGATGGCGCGCAGGGGCTGGTAGCGTCCGAAATTGGCCAGGGTGCTGTAGGCCTGCATCAGCTCCGTCAGGCGCACGCCGGTCTCGCCGGCGGCATTGCCCAGTCCCGCGCCGCTTACAGTCTGGAAGCTGCGCAGGCCGAGGCGCCCGGCCGTCTCCAGGAAGCGCTCCCGCGTCACGAAATCCCAGACCTTGCCCGCGGGGATGTAGAGCGCGTTGGCCAGCGCGCTGCGCAGCGAGACCGGGCCACGCGCCTGGTTGGCGTAGGGCAGCGGCGGGAAAAAGGGGTTGGCCGCCTGGCCCGGCACGTCCCACAGGATGGAGGCTGCGGTCAGGTATTCGTTGTAGTCCAGCTGGCCGTTGCCGTTGCGGTCGCCCACGCCCTCAAGCGCGGCGGCGTAAAGCACGGGCATGATGGCCGCGCCCGGCGCCTGCAAGCCGGGCACGGCGTCGGGCGCACCGTCACCGCCCACCAGCGCCAGCATGTCGCCGCTGGCAGGATCCACCACGCTGACCGCGCCGGTCAGCACGTTGCGGCCCATCCCGCTGCCGAGCAGCTGCTCGCGCAGGGCAGTGTCTGCTGCCTGCTGGATGAAGGGGTCGAGCGTGGTGAGCACGGTCGCGCCGCTGCGGAAGGCAGCCTCGCCATACTCCGCGCGCAGCTGCTCGACCACATAGGCTGTGAACTGCGGCCAGCGCACAGCGGTCGTCGGCGCGGCGAAGCTGCGCGTGCCGAGCATGGCGCGCTGCAGGTTGATAGCCGGGCTGAAGTTCCCCTGACCGTCAAGAATCTGCTCGCGATGCGCGCAGAAGGGCGTCGCGAAATCCGGATGGGCGGACTGGTGTTGCATGTTGAGACAATGGAGCGCAGCCAGTTCGCGCAGCAGCGTGTCCGTGTTGGCGAAGACCGCAGCGCGGGCATTGCCGTCCAGCGGCGTCACCTCAGGGCTGGCGAGGATGCTGACCAGCAGGGCCGCGTCCACCGGCTGCAGCTCGCCCGCGTCCACACCGAACCAGAACTTCGCGGCCGCCTGCACGCCGAAGACGCGCGGGCCGAAGGCCACCTCGTTCAGATAGCGTTTGAGGATGGTGTTGCGGTCGTAACGACGGGCGATCTCCGCGGCGACAATGTTGCGGTGGCGCGCCTGGGCGGCCGCTCCGACGCCCTCGTTGTTGATGCTCAGTGCAGCCAGACGCTGCGCAATGGTTTCGGGCTCGCCCGGGGCGCTGCCGAAGAGGTTGCTGACCAGGCCGGGCAGGTTGAAGTCGCTGCCGCCGTAGAAATGCGCTTCCTGCGCGCCGACGACGGCGGCAATCAGCCAGGGTGAGATCTCGCCGAGCGGGCGCGGTTCGCGGCGGCCGTCCTCGCTGTCAAGCTCCGTCAGTAACTCGCCGCTGGCGTCGAGGATGCGCAGGCTCTGGAAGCCGGGCTGTACCTCCGCCAGCGCGTCGATCTCCGCGCCGTAGCGCGCGACGATGTTGTTGTAGCGCAGCAGCACGGCCAGCGCGCCCAGCGCGAATAGCAGCAGGCAGCCTGCGCCGAGCAGGATCGCCGCCAGTAGCAGGCGCTGCGGGATGATGCTGCCCCCGGCAACGCGCGCGGCTGCCAGCCGCGGCGGCGGCACATTGGCGCGGGGCGCCAGGCGCGCGCCCAGCTGCGCAGTCGGCAGCGCCGCGCCCGTGGCCTCGTCTTCATCGCTGAGGCGCAGGGTGGCCTGGTTGATGGCCGCCATGCCGGCGATGGTCGCTTCCTGGTCGTAGAGCGGCGTGTCGGTTCGCGGCAGCTCGTCCTCGTCGAGCGCGAAGCCGGGCGGCAGGGTGCCGGACAGGGTCTCTTCCGGCGATGCCAGAGCCTCGCTGAATTCGACGCCCGCGGCGGCTTCGATGCCCGCCCCGGCCGGCGGCTGCGCGATGACCCAGCCCCCGGCCAGCTCGTCGTAGCGATACCAGGTGTCGGTCTCGACGCCCAGCATCCACCACACGCCCTCGTCCTCGATCATGTGGCGCCGCAGCTCTTCCTGCAGCTGCGCGTGTGTGATCAGGTCGGCGCGCTTGCGCTGACGCAGGCTGCGCACCTCGGTCGCGGTGGCCTGAAAGCGGGCAGCGCGCTCATCCCTTGCGGCGGCGGGTTCTGGCGCGTCCGCTTCCGGCGGCAACGCGGGCCTGCCGGCCAGGGAATCCTCGGGCGCCAGTGGCGCTTCCGGCGCGTCCGCGCCGCCTTCGAGCGCGTCGACCAGCGCCGCCAGTTCCTCAATGCCGGCGTCCGGGCCAAGCCTGTCCTGCGCCTCTCCGGGCAGGGCATCTTCCGGGCGCGGCCCGGCTGCGGAAGACTCCGCATCGGGACGGGGCGGCTCGCCGCCGGCGTTTTCCTTGTCAGACATGACTGTGGCCGGGCACTTTGCAGGGAGCCGTATTGTACGCCAGGACGACCAAATTGCAACCAGGGCCAGCTCACCATGTGAGGAATGCGCCAAAGCGGATAGACTTGCCCCCATGAGCGACTCCCTTGCCGCCCGCTATCGCATTGGCAACTTCAACGACACCTTTGCGCTCGGCCATTACGCGCGTGTGATGGACGCGCAGGACCGGCACACCGGCGAGACGGTGGCCTTCAAGGTGATGCGCAGCGAGCATCTGGCCTCCGGCGGCGAGCTGCGCTGGGAGTACCGCGCCTTCGGCAACGAGGCGCAGATCCTGCAGAAGCTGGCGGAAAGCCCGCAGGCCGTCGAGCTGCTGGATTGCGGCTTCGTCGAGAGTCGCAGCGATCACCCGCACGACGGCGCCATCATCGCGCACGGCCTCAACGTCGAGGCCTTTGTGGAGGAACTTGAGCAGCGTTCGCGCCAGCGCTGGCGCCCCTACCTGACGCTGCGCAACCTGCCGCGCACGCGCAACCTGCTCTACCTGATGAAGCCCAACCAGCCGGGCCAGCGCCGGCGCCTGCCGAGCGAAGAGGGCATCGCGCTGGCCTTGCAGTTCGCCAACCTCTTGCGCCTGGCGCATCAGCAGGGCATCGTCTACATGGATCACAAGCTGGAGCACGTCTACTGGGACGGGGCGCGCCTGCAGGTGATCGACTTCAACAGCTCGCGTCAGCTGGAGGGCCAGAACAACGCCGGCCAGCATTTCCGCACGGACCTGCACAACCTCTGCGTCGGCATCCTCTACCCGATCTTCACCGGTCTTTCGCCGCAAAAAGGCTCGCTGCGGCCCCAGCCTGGCACCCTCAGCGATGTGGCCGGCCGCTACAGCGACATCAACGAACTGGACTTCGGCGTGGAGCCGACCCTGAGCCCGGGCATCCGCGCCCTCTTGCAGCGCGGCGCCGCCCAGGAACTGCCGGACGTGGAGACCTTCCTCGCCGCCGTGCAGGAAGCCGGCGCCATGCTGGGGCGCGACTTCCCGGAGGCCTATGCCAGCGTGGCCAGCCGCGAGGCCCGTGACCGGCTCTGCGAGGGCCTCAGCGAACTGCGCAGCGGCCAGGAACAACTGCGCGCGGCGCGCGAACACTTTCGCGAGGCGGCCATCCTGGAAGGCATCAGCGAAGACCTGGAACTGGAGTTGCGACGTCTCGTCAAGAACGTGAGCGACATGCTCAACCGGCGCGTCATCCCCTGAAGCGCGCCAACTTACGATTACGGGGAGGAGTACAAGTGGCCACTATCGTCAGTATCGTCTACCGGCCCGCCGATGTGCCGCCGTCGCCCGCCGACCATTACGCGCGCGTGGAACTGGAACGCGCCGAGCTCGTCTCTGGCAAGGGCATTCGCGGCGACCGCAAGGGCCGGCATCCAAAACGCCAGCTGAACATCATGGGCCAGGCCACGCTGGCGACCCTGAACGCCGAGGGCCTGCGCACCGGGCCCGGCGAAATGGGCGAGCAGCTGGTCATCAGCGGCCTTGACGACCCGCTCGAAAGCATGGCCGCCGGCACCCGCCTGCAGCTCGGCGCGCAGGCCGTGGTCGAGCTGGTGGAGCCGCGCACCGGCTGCGAGCGCTTCGAGAGCATCCAGGGGCAATCGCCGGATCTGCTGGCCGGGCGTCTGGGCATGATGGCGCGCGTGGTGCAGGACGGCAGCATCGCCCGGGGAGATGACGTCCGGGTTCTGTAAGGTGTCCGAGTACGTCACTGTCGAGAGCGAGCCGGGCGATGACCCGCAGCTTATCGAGATCTATACCAACCAGCGCCTGACTGCGGCCGGGAGCGAGCACTACGCCGATGTGGCGGAGGGCGAGTGCGGCTCCACCGTCGCGCAGATGCTCTACGACAACGTGCCCGGCATCGGCGCAATGACCATCACAGACGACAGCCTGCTCATCCGGCGTCTGCCGGATTACACCCACGAGGAGATCGTGGACGCGGTGCGCGCGGCCCTGCGCGACTTTTTCCTCTAGCCGCGTCTGTCAATCACAGCAGAACTCGTCGCACAGAATGCCGTAGTACACCAGATCATGCGCCTCATGCCAGCGGACGACGTGCTGCCGCAGGCAGCCTTCATGGCGCATGCCGGCCTTCTGCATGACGCGCCCGGAGGCAGGGTTGCTGGCGAAGTGCGAGGCATACACCCGCTGCAGACCCAGGTCGCAAAAGGCGTGGCGAATGATGGCCCGCAGCGCCTCGCTCATATAGCCCTGGCCCCAAAAGGGGACGCCCGCCCAGTAACCCACTTCCGCGCTGTGTCCCTGCTGCGGCCGCAGGCTGATGACGCCGATGAGTTCCCGTTCCGGCTTAAGGGTCAGGGCGAAAACGAAATCACTTCCCGCGATGGCGCTCTGTTGCTTGCGCTCGATGAATTCCCGCGCCAGATCCAGGTTGTAAGGATGCGGGATGTCGAGCGTGGGCGCAGCCACGCGCTGGTCGCCGGCGTATTGTGTGATGGCCGCCGCATCGCCGTCTTCCAGCAAGCGCAGCCACAGTCGCTCCGTTTCCAGTGTGGGGCTGGTCATCAGGACTCCAGGCATTCCGGCGCCGCCGACTCATCGCCGTCGCGCGGGCGCGCCCCCAGAACCAGCGGCAACTCGAGCGTCTCCTCGCCGCGCACGACCAGCAGAACCACCGGGTCGCCGGGCCGGCCGTAACTCACCAGCCAGGCGAGCAGTTCGTCGAGATTGTTCACGAAGTGGCCGTTGATGGCCACGATGATGTCGCCGCCGGCGCAGACCTCGACGCCGCGATGCGTGACCAGCTGCGAACCGCCATGCAGGCCGGCCAGCTGTACCGGCGAACCCGTACTGACGCGGTCGATGAGCACGCCCTTGTTCGCCGTCAGGCGCAGGGGCTCGACCAGCGCGGCCACGTTGAAGCCGTCTTCCTCACGCAGGGTCGAGATGCCCAGCCAGGCGTAGCTGACGCGCCCATCCTGGATGAGTTCGGGCGCGACGCGGCGCAGGGTGTTGGCCGGGATGGCGAAGCCCACGCCCTGGAAGGCGTTGCCGGCGCTGCGGATGGCCGTGGTAACGCCGATGACCTCGCCGCGCGTGTTGAGCAGCGGGCCGCCGGAACTGCCGACGTTGATCAATGCGTCCACCTGCAGGATGGCCGGGTTGCTGAAGCCCGGCGGCAGGCCGGCATCCAGCAAAAGCAGTGGCGGCAGCTGGCGCCCGGTGGCGCTGATGATGCCTTGGGTCATCGAGCTGTTCAGGCCAAAGGGGTTGCCGATGGCGATGGCGCGCTCGCCCACGCGCACCGCGTCCGAATCCGCCAGCGCCAGTGACGTCAGCCCCTCCGCGGCCTCGCCGATGTGCAGCACGGCCAGGTCGCTGAAGGCGTCGGCGCCCCGCAGCGTCGCCTCTGCGATGCGGCCGTCGTGCAGGGTCACCTCGATGCCGCTCGCGCCGCGCACGATGTGCGCGTTGGTGACGATGTGGCCTGCGTCGTCGATGAGGAAGCCGGAGCCGCGCTCCTGCGTCGGGTCACTGCCTTGCAAGTCGGCGGCGATCGCGACCACTGCGGGCGCGACGCGCTCGTAGAGTTCGCTCAGCAGGCGATATTCGGCGTCGGCCGCGTCAATCAATGCCTGCTGCAGCGGCTCGTCTGTGACGGGTACGCCGGTCGGCAGCGTTACCCTGGCAGGGGTGCTGGTGGGCAGAGGCGTCACGATGGACTGGCAGGCGCTGGCCGCGAATAGCAGGACGACCAGGCCGCGTCGTACAAGGCTCACAGGCTGTCGCGCAGTTGCTCGGCGAGGCGGCGCTGTTCGGCGTTCAGCCGTGAGGGCACGGTGATGAGGACGCGCGCCAGCAGGTCGCCAAACTCGCTGGCATCGCGCAGCTGCGGCATGCCGCGGCCGCTCAGCCGGAAGCGACGGCCGGATTGCGTGCCCGGCGGGACCTTGAGGCGCACGCTGCCGGAGAGCGTGGGCACCTCCACCTCGCCGCCCAGCAGCGCGGTGAACATGTCCAGCGACACGTCGACTTTCAGGTTGTCGTCCTCGCGCGTGAAGCGCGTATCCGTCAGCACGTCGATAATGAGGTAGAGATCGCCAGGCGGGCCGCCGAAGGGGTCCTGCTCGCCCTCGCCACTGAGGCGTACCCTGGTGCCTTCGCGCGCGCCACGCGGGATAGTGACGTTGATGTTGCGATCGCCGCGGCGGATCTGACGCGTGGCTCCGCTCCAGGCTTCCTGCAGGCTGATGCGCAGCGGCTGCTCGATGTCCTGGCCGCGCGACGGCCGCCTGCCCCCGCGCCCGCGCCCGCCGAAGAAGCCCTCGAAGATATCGTTCAGATTGGCGTCGTCGAAGTCGCGGGCGGGTCCGCCGCGCGCGCCGCGCGCGCCGTTGCCGCCTAAGTCGGCGAAGCGATGGCCGTAGCGGTCGAACTGACGCCGTTTTTCGGGGTCTTCCAGGATTTCGTAGGCGCTGCTGAGTTCCTTGAAGCGCGCCTCGGCCTTGGGGTTATCCGGGTTGGCGTCCGGGTGCCAGCGTTTGGCCTGCTTGCGAAAGGCCTTCTTGATGTCTTCCTCGCTGGCGGAGCGGCTGACGCCGAGCACCTGGTAGGGATCGCGATCCATATTTCATCCCCGGGGTCCGCTGTGGCGGCTGCGCGGGACGGGCCGGGTTGCGGCCCGTCCCGCGCGCGAAACGGTCTCTGTTAGCTACCGGCGCCTGATGGTACTTCTGGTGGCACGAAGCTGGAGTTGGCTGCGGCCAGGCTGTCGAAATCGAAGAGGAAGGGGCTGCTGGAAGGCACCAGCGCCAGACTGATGTTGTCCGCCAGCTTCTGAATGTATTCGTACTGGATGAGCGTCGGGTTGGCGGCCAGCTGTTCGCTGACGAGTCGCAATGCCTGGGCCTCGGCCTCGGCGCGCAGGACAATGGACCGGGCTTGACCTTCTGCCGCGGCGATCTCTGCATCGCGCGCGCCAGCTGCCCGGACGCGTATGCGCTCGGCCTCGTCATTTTCGCGCAGCAGACTTTGCTCGGCGATCTCACGCATCTCGATGGCGTTGGCGAACTCGGACGAGAAGGAGACGTTGCGCACGATCAGGTCGCTGAGTTCTAGGCCTTCAGCCAACATGCGGATGCCCAGAATGTCCTTGATTCCATCACGCACCTCGGTGCGGCGTACGCCATAGATGTTCTCGGCACGGTAGTTCGAGATGACGTCACGGGCCAGACCGCGCACGGTCGGTCGCACGAACTGCTCCTGATAGCGGTTGCGCCAGCGCTCATGCACGAGGTTGGCCTGCAGCGGGTCGATGCTGTAAATGACCGTCATGTCGAGGAAAACCACCTGACCATCCAGCGAGCGGCCCTCCACCGAGTCATCCTGGGCGGAACGCTGCCCTTCGCCACTGGTGCTGGACATCGTGTATTCCTGCTGCTCGATCGGGTAGATCGTCGCAGTCTGCATCACCGGAATGACGATGGAGGTACCGGAGCGCCGCGGCGGGGTTTCCAGCTCGCCGTTGATGGTGTTGAAGACGACGGCGACTTCCTGTGGCGCGACGATCAGGATGCCCTGGCTGATGACGCTGAAAAGCAGACCGAGGACCAGGCCGATGCCGGCCAGTGAGACGCCGCTGCGGAAGTTGCGCCCCTGCGAGGCCGCCACCACCACCAGACCGACGCCGCCCAGAAAGACCAGGAAGCCGACGAGGGCCACCGCACCCAGCAATGAACTAATACCACCCATGTGATTTCTCCTGATTGGGTTGCCGCACCGGCGCGCGCTTGCGCGGCTGACAGGCTGACAACGCGCCCAGGCGCGCTGCCCCCGGTGAACGGATAAACGAGGCTGATGCTACAATCCGCCTGATTATAGCACGGGCCGCGCCCTTGTGTCGCGCGCCACTGCCGTCCACAGCGATTCTTGCGCCCTTTTAACGCGCAACCGTCGCAATCGCCTGCCCGCAGCGTACAGGACTTCCGCCATGACCAGCATCGGCCCCCTGCAGCTGCAAACCTTCAGCCTGGCGCTGGCGCTGGCCATCCTCCTGTCCGCCGCCGTCGCGCTGCGGCAGCGACCCGGCCGACCCGGCGCAGTGATCGATGTCTGCCTCCTGGCGCTGGCGACGGGCCTGCTGGCGGCGCGCAGCGGCCACATCCTGCTGCACGCGGCGCACTTCGCAGCCCTGCCCTCGGACATCCTGCGCCTGGAAAGCGGCGGCCTCGAATGGCACAGCGCCCTGGCGGGTGCGCTGGGCGGGCTGTGGCTCGGCGCGCGCTGGCGCCGCGTCGACCGGCGCGCCCTGCTGGACGCGCTGGCGCCGGCGCTGCCGTTGCTGACCCTCGGCGCCTGGCGTGGCTGCGCGGCGGCCGGTTGCGCCTACGGTCGCGAGGTCGACACCCTGGCCAACCATTCAGCGCTGCTGGTGGCCGAGCTGCCTGATATCTACGCAATTCACGCGCCGCGCTACAATACGCCGCTCCTGGGGCTGCTGCTGGCCCTGGCCGCGCTGCTGCTGACGGGCCTGCTCTTCCGCCGCGCCTGGCTGCGCGGACGCCGCTTCTGGCTGACCCTGCTGCTGCTGGCCGCCGGCGTGTTCCTCATCGGCTTCCTGCGCGCGGACAGCCTGCCCCTGTGGGCTGGCCTGCGCAGCGACCAGTGGCTGGACCTGGCGGTGATGCTGGCTTGCGCCTGGCCGCTCTGGCGCGGGCGAAGGAGACGACCATGACGATCGACTGTGAGCTGCTGCTGCGTGGTGGCCTGCTCTACGACGGTAGCGGCGACCCGCCCCGGCGCGCCGATCTGGCGCTGCGCGGCGACCGCATCCTCGCCCTGACGGCGCCCGACGCAGATGTCTCCGCGCAGCGTGTGCTGGACGTAAATGGCCTGGCCGTCGCCCCCGGCTTCATCAACATGCTCAGCTGGTCGAACGAGTCGCTCATTGAGGATGGCCGCTCACAAAGCGAAATCCGCCAGGGCGTGACGCTGGAGGTGATGGGCGAGGGCGAGTCCATGGGGCCGCTCAGCGCAGAAATGAAGGCCGCCGGCCCCGGCTCCTACATGTCGCAGGGCGACATCCTCTATGACATTGGCTGGACGTCGCTGGGCGAGTATCTGGATTGGCTGGCAGCGCGCGGCGTCGCCTGCAACATCGCCTCCTTCGTGGGCAGCAGCACGCTGCGCATCCACACCATGGGGCGGGATAACCGCGCCCCCACAGCTGACGAACTGGCGCAGATGAAGCACTTGCTGCGCCAGGCGCTGCGCGAGGGCGCCATGGGCCTCTCCGCCGCGCTGATCTATGCGCCGGCCTGCTTCGCGCAGACCGACGAACTGATCGAGCTGGCGCGCGTGGTGGCCGAACACGACGCCATGTTCATCTCGCACATCCGCAATGAAAGCGCGCAGCTGCTCGAGGCGGTCGAGGAGCTAATCACTATCGCCCGGGCCAGCGGCGTGTCAGCCGAGATTTACCACCTTAAGGCCAGCGGCGCCGATAACTGGCACCTGATGGCAAGGGCCATCGCGGCCGTCGCGGCGGCGCGCGCCGAAGGTCTGGCGCTCAGCGCTGATATGTACACCTACACTTTCTCCGGCACCGGCCTCGATACCTGCATCCCGCCCTGGGCCCATGAAGGCGGCATCACGGCCCTGATCGAACGCCTGCGCGACCCCGCCATGCGCGCCCGCATCACCGCGGAGATGATGCAGCCAGGCGTCGACTGGGAGAATCGCGGCCTCATGCTGCCGCCGCAGAACATCCTGCTGGCCGGCCTGCGCCAGCCGCACATGCAGGCGCTGCAGGGCATGACCCTCGCCGACGTCATGCAGCAGCGCGGCAGCGACTCCGCCGCCGACACGCTGATCGACCTCATCATTGAGGACGAGAGCCGCATCTTCACCATGTACTTCGGCATGGCGGAGGACAACCTGCGCCGTCAGGTGCAGCTACCCTGGGTCAGCTTCTGCTCGGACGCCGAATCGCAGGCGCCGGAGGGCGTCTTCCTCAACAACATCCCCCATCCGCGCGCCTACGGCTCCTTCGCCCGCGTGCTCGGCAAGTACGTGCGCGACGAAGGCTTGCTCACGCTGGAGGAGGCCGTTCGGCGGCTGAGCGCCCTGCCGGCGCAGAACCTGAAGTTGCGCGAGCGCGGCATGTTGCGCCCCGGTCATTTCGCCGACGTCGTCGTCTTCGACCCGGCCCGGGTACAGGATTACGCCACGCCGCAAGACCCGCACCGCTACGCCTCAGGCATGCAACACGTCTTCGTCAACGGCGTCCAGGTGCTGCGCGACGGCGAACACACGGGCGCGCTACCCGGACGGGTCCTGCGCGGGCCGGGCTGGATGGGCCACGCCTGAGCGACTCGCGCGCGTATTCTGGTATGATGCGCGCCACGATGGGCTCCCGCCGCAAACGGAAGGGCTCCCGTCGCAAACGGAAAGGCTCCCGCCGCAAGCGGGATAGGGGAGTGAGCCGATGCGGGTGACCGTGGGCCTGGCGCAGATGGCCCCCAAACTCGGCGATCTGCGCAGCAATCTCGACCAGCACCTGGCGCTGGCCGAACAGGCGCGCGCCCAGGGCGCAGACCTGCTGATCTTCCCCGAACTCTCGTTGACGGGCTACCAGGTGATGGACCTCGTGCCGGAGCTGGCCATGCGCGCCAGCAGCGAAGACGCGACCTTCCGCGCCCTGCTGGGGGCCAGCCAGGACATCGACCTGGTCGTCGGCTTCGTGCACGTGGACCGGCGCCACCGCTTCACCGTCGCCCAGGCCTGGCTCTCCGGCGGCGACTGCCTGCACCTGCATCACAAGCTGTACCTGCCCACCTACACCATGTTCGATGACGGCCGTTACTTCGCCCGCGGCGACAGCGTGCGCGCCTTCGAGACGCGCTTCGGGCGCGTCGGCATGCTCATCTGCGAAGACTTCTGGCACCTTTCCGCACCCTGGCTGCTGTGGCTGGACGGCGCCGACCTGCTGGTCTTCGCCAACAGCAGCCCCACGCGCGGCATCAGCAGCAGCGAAGGCGGCCGCCTGACCGTGGCCCGCTGGGTCGAGCTGATGAACCAGGCCTGCGCCAGCACCTTCACCAACTACGTGCTCATGTGCAACCGCGTTGGCTATGAGGATGGCAAGAACTTCTGGGGCGGCTCCCTCATCGCCAACCCGGAAGGCGAGCTGGTCGCCCAGGCGCCCTACTTCGAGGAGACCCTGCTGCTGCAGGAGATCGACCTCAACCAGCTGCGGCGCACCCGCGCCCACATGCCACTGCTGCGCGACGAGCGGCCGCATCTGGTGCAGCGCGAACTGGCGCGCATCCTGCGCCAGGACGAAGGCTGAGCGTGTGGTAAATCTCGCGGGCAGCAACGCCGGCATGCGCCTGATCGCGCAGTGCAGTCTGCTCAAACGCGGCGACGTAGCGCGCCTGCGCGACTTCCTGCGCAGCGGCTACACAGAGGCGGCGCTACAGCAGAGTCCGGCGGTCCAGCGCCTGGCCGATTTGCAGGCGGCGCAGGCCCGCTACGGCAATCTGAAGCCGACGCAGGTGCTGGCGCTGGAGAAGCATCACGCCCTGGTGCTGCTGCAGGCGCAGCAGGGCGGCAACTACCTGCTCTGCGAGCTGACCGTTGAGGAGGACTACCCCCACCGCATCACCGCATTCAGGCAGCGGGTGATGGGCGAGGAATCACTGTGAGAGGAAACGCGTTGGAATTACATACCAGTGTGCCGAAATTCGCGAGTTACTGCGGTCGGCACGGATGGCGACCGACCACGGCCAGGGCCAACTCTTCGGGTGTCGCTTTGATGCTCACATCGGCTTCCAACTCGACCTTTGACGGCTGGTAGCCTACCTTTATCCTTGATGGTTAATCTCCGTTATTGCGGTTGTCCTGTTTTTCGCTCATGAAAACACCTCTCATGTGTCACCATTTGCAGGGCCTGGTTTACCACCCCTTAGCACTACATCAGAGCGTGCATACACGGCCTTTCCCCGCAGCCGCGATGCTGGACGGTGAAGGCCGAATGTGTGAGTTCTGCCACCGCCCTTAGAGCTAGCGCCACTGCCTTCATACTTCCAGTCGCGCTTCTCCAGGAATGCGACGTCTATGCGCCAGATGATGACCAGGCGGTCTGGCTCATAAGTTCCTGTTGGATCAACCAGATAGCGCCAGACGATGTACCAGCCAGAGTGGTCGTAATGGGCCTGCAACGCCCATGGGCGGATGCTTGCCTTCGATTCGAGCGAGTCTTGCGGTGACGGCGGGTCGGTACTCCCTCGGCGGCGAAGATCAGGGAATCGTTGAGCGGCTAGGTCTCGGTTACGGTGCTTCTCGTAGACGCTCGTCGCATCAAGTGCCCGTGTCCCGTAGATGCCAACAAGCCCGCTAAAAAGGTTCGGTTGCTCAAAATAGATGTCTACCAAATCAACTAGTTCGCGCTCGATATATTCGGTCGCATTCCGAATCGTCGCGATTGTGAGACCGATTGGAAGGGCGACTGTTGAATCAAAGTCCTCACGGCGCATAAGGCAGCTCCGCGAGTTTCGGTATCGCTGTCTCAGCCAGGCAGAAGAAGTCGGCATCTATTTCGATCCCGACGCTACGAATCCCAAGTGCGGTGGCCGCCGCAATGGTCGCGCCGGAGCCCATGAACGGGTCAAGTACAACCCCCTCTCCCAATGGCAGAGATGCATGCACTAGCTGCCTCATGAGTGCCTGCGGCTTTAGCGACGGATGGTTGGCTATCTGCCGCTCACGGCCGCGTGCTGGCGCACACTCAATCACATCACGGAACGGGCGCCTGTCGGAAATTCGCCGAAGGCCACCAGTACCCCATCGCCGAAGGTTATCTTGCACACGACCCTCAATTGGCTTCCGAAATAATCCCCACGGTTCCCAACTCGACCTTGGCATAACGTTGACGCCCGGATACTCTTTTTCGGCATTCTTCGGTCGGTCGCCGCCGCGCAGCGTCTTGACGATGCGTACAATCTCACCACGTTTCTCAAAGCCCGCCTCAATGAAAGGTTCGTACACCAGGTGAGACACAACCGGTGTAGCCGCTACAAAGACGTGCGCCCCCGGCACAACCACGTTGTACAGAAGCCCAGCGAACTCCACGAAGAACAAGCGCATCATATCCCTATCGGACTCAGTAAGAGCGGTGAACCGAGGCACTGGCTGCCGCATCGCTCCATCAAAGTTCGGTGGAATGCGCCACACCCCGCCATGACCAATACGGCGTTTGGCAAGCTGGTCGGGAGTGTACTCCAGCACACAAAATGGCGGATCCGTCACGACTGCATGAACAGAATTACGTTCGGCTTCCCTCAGCCAATCGAACGCGTCCATTTGGTGAATGGCGTATGGCTGGGCTGGCATTGGAGGAATCCGTTCGGCCCGCATCTACTCGACGATCATGCGACCACTCCGATGGCAAGCTACATCGTCCGGCCATCGGGTGTCCATGAACCATGCCTCGACGGTATCATCGTTGGGGAACATGCGGACTAACTCGACCAGCGAGAGGCCCTTGCGGCAGTGCTTTCCGGGTGCCGAAATTGACTGCTTCATGCTTACATTATAGTGCCCAAAGGGTCGGTTTGCCAAAAGAATTCGGGCACTCCGGTATATTATTCTGAAACGCGCGGATCACTTTCCGGCGGCAAATCATGGCGACCGGACTCGGTGAGCGTCAGGCAGGCGCGTATCTGAGGCGCACGGGCTGAGCACCTGCCAATTCGACTTCTCCAACTGGTTGGAAACTCCGCCAGCCGAATCCATCCTGCGTTTGTCGAAGCCCAGGGGCTACGATACGCTATTAACAAGGGCAGTGAAAGAGACCGTCGGGTTTCCGTACAGGAGGTACGCCATGTCCTTCATTGATAGGATCGACCCTGAAGTCGTCCACGCCATCAATGAAGTCCCGGCCGAGCGATTTGTCGCCATTGGCGAAGACCCTCCCCTGGCGCGCGCGATGACCAGGGCGATGAACCTCGAAATGCGCGCCAGTCTCCCGCCCACTGATGTGACGATCGAAGAAATGACGATCCCCGGACCGGATTGCGAGATTCCCGTTGTGATTTACCAGCCGCCTGGTCCCGCGCCGCGCGGGGGACTGCTCTGGATGCATGGTGGCGGCTATATCGTGGGATTGGCTCGTGATGATGCCCGTTGCATTGAGTTCGCCGAATTTGTCGGCTGCAAGGTTGTCTCGGTCGATTATCGTCTGGCGCCCGAATCGACTTACAGGGAAAGCATCGCCGATTGCTTCGCCGCACTGGAGTGGATGGTCGACAATAGCGACGACCTGGGAATCGATGCCAGGCGTATTGCCATCGGCGGAGGGAGCGCGGGTGGTGGCCTGACTGCCGGGCTGGCACTTTACAACCGGGACAACAAGGGTCCCGCTGTCGCGTTCCAGTTGATGATCTATCCCATGATCGACGACACGCACGATACACCGTCAGGACACGAAGATACCTGTCCAACGACCTGGAACCGGGATGTGTCTTTTAAAGCCTGGAGGATGTATCTGGGCGATGAATATGGAACCGATGATGTCTCGCCATATGCGGCGGCTTCGCGCGCAAAAGACCTGACGGGGTTGCCGCCCGCTTTGGTTACGGTTGGCACGATGGATTTGTTCCGCGATGAGAATATTGACTACGCTCAACGATTGATGGCCGCTGGCGTACCGACCGACCTGCTTGTATATGAAGGATTGTTTCACGGCGTAGAGATGCAGGTACCAGACGCTGTAGCCAGCAAGCGAATGAGAACGGGTTATCTCTCAGGCTTAAAGCGCGCAATTGGCTGAACTTTCGCTTTTCGGATTGCTCGCCTGAAGCTGAATTGCCCCTGTATTGAGGTGAGACAAACGACATGAACATCGGAGCAGTATTTCCCCAGACCGAAAGCGGCACGGACATCTCTGCAATACGCGACTATCTCCAGGCGCTCGAGCAGATGGACTGTGACTATCTGCTGGCCTTTGACCACGTGCTGGGACACAAACCGCCCGATCCGGCGGCCTGGCCCGGCCCCTACACCAACCAGCATTCCTTCCACGAAATCCTCACTTTCTTCGCCTGGGCCGCTGCAGTCACCGAGCGCATCGAGCTCTTCACCGGCATTGTCATCCTGCCGCAGCGCCAGGCGACCCTGGTTGCCAAGCAGGCCGCCGAGATCGACCTGCTCTCCGGCGGACGCCTGCGCCTGGGCATCGGCATCGGCTGGAACCAGGTCGAGCTCGAAGGCATGGGCATGCGCTTCAACAACCGCGGCCGCCGCTCCGAAGAGCAAATCAACCTGATGCGCGCCCTGTGGACCCAGGAGCTGGTCGACTTTGACGGCCAGTACCATCAGCTGCGCCAGACGGGCATCAACCCGCTGCCGCTGCAGCGCCCCATCCCCGTCTGGCTTGGCGGTTACGCCGACGTCACGCTGCGCCGCGCCGCGCGCCTGGCCGACGGCATGTTGCCCGGTTCCGATCTGGCTGAAGGACGCACGCGCATCCCGCTTCTGCGCCAGTACCTGGCGGATGAAGGCCGCGATCCCGACGACTTCGGCATCAACGTCTGGCTGAACGCCGGCGAAATGGAGCGGGCGCAGTGGGCCGACTTTGTCGGCGAGTGGCGTGAACTGGGCGCCACCCACGTTGCGCTCGACACCATGAACGCCGGCTGCGCTTCGCTCTCTGACCATCTGCGCCAGATTGAGCACTTCGTGTCAGACTTCGGGGGCACGTGAGCGCGATGACTCAGCAGGGTCTGGCCCGCCTGGCAATCGACACGCGGCTGGCCACCGACATCATCTGCGGCTTCATCCACGACCAGACGCAGAAAGCGGGCCTGCCGCGCGCCGTCATTGCCCTGTCCGGCGGCATCGACTCGGCGCTGGCGGCGGCCCTTTCTGCGCGCGCGCTGGGGCCTGAGAACGTCCTGGCCATACGCATGCCCTGGCGCGACTCTTCGGCCAACAGTCTCAGCGACGCTGACCTGCTCATCGAGGCCCTGGGCCTGCCCGCGCTGACCGTCGAAATCACGCCCATGGTCGCGCCGCTCTTCGACCGCTTCCCCGACATGGACGCGCGCCGCCGCGGCAACATCATGGCTCGCCAGCGCATGATCGTGTCCTACGACCAGTCGGTCGCCTGGGGCGGCCTGGTCATGGGCACCAGCAACAAGACCGAGTTCCTGCTGGGCTATTCGACAATCTATGGCGACAGCGGCTCGGCCATGCAACCCATCGCCGACCTCTACAAGGCGCAGGTGCGGCAGCTCTCCGCCGCGCTGGACCTGCCGCAGTCCATCCTCGACAAGGCGCCCTCGGCCGACCTGTGGGAGGGCCAGACCGACGAAGAGGAGCTGGGCTTCCGCTACGAGGACGTCGACCAGGTGCTGTACCTGCTGGTGGACGAGCGCTACGTGGTGGACGAGGTGGTGGAAGAGGGCTTCGCGCGCGACTTCGTCGAGGACGTCTGGCGCCGCGTCAAGGCCAATCACTACAAGCGCACCATGCCCAACGTCGCCCGCGTCAGCAAGCGCGCCCTGGGCCACGACTTCCTCTACCTGCGCGACTGGGTCGGCTGAGGCTTGCGCGCCCTCACCCCCTGGCCCTTGTCCCGTTGCTGACAGGCGTAACATCGCTGGCAGCGCAGCCAGATAGTTCGAGCGAATCGGAAGGGCCGGAGAACATCAGGATAACCAAGGGATCGCTCAGGGAAGGGACCTGAACTGCGCCTGAATGGAAGGGAATTCAGCGGCAGTCTTTCACTGCTTAACCCGCTGCGGTCGGCGCAATAGATCTGATGACCGGGAAATTCTGCTCACCTGTAGCGCGAAGTTGTCATGGGAATATGAAACTGACTCCACACTGCCCTTGAGGGAGACTGGGGAAGAGTCAGGAGTTGGAAGAGTGAGGTCGATACCCCTGTGATCTCGCTAGGCAGCCATGTTGATCAACCATGACCCCGCATATCTGGCAGTAACATAAGAACTTTGCCAGAAATCTCATAGAATCATCTCATGTATTGACGCTCATGACACATCCTGTTACGATGCCCTCAGTAACTGGCACTCTACGCCTTGAGTGCCAAAGTCGGGATTAGGAGTGGAGGAGCCATGAGTATCAATCTTCGTCCCCTGGGCGACCGCCTGCTGATCGAACCGGTCGAGCAGGAGGAAACCTTCGCCGGCGGGCAGCTCGTGCTGCCGGAGACGGCCAAGGAAAAACCGCAGCAGGGCAAGGTACTGGCAGCGGGCGCAGGTATGCGCGATGACGACGGCAACCGCATCGAGATGGACGTGGCGGTGGACGACCTGGTGCTGTTCGCGAAGTACGCCGGCACCGAGATCAAGCTGGACGGCCAGAAGCTGCTCATCATGAAGGAAAGCGACATTCTGGGCGTGCTCGAAAGCTGAGCGAACGTCCGTCACGAACGACCTGATGCATTGACCTTTGAGGGAGATCACAATGGCAAAACAGCTGGTATTCGAGGAAAACGCCCGCGCCAGCCTGAAGCACGGCGTGGACAAACTGGCCAACGCGGTCAGCACCACCCTGGGGCCCAAGGGCCGTAACGTGGCGCTGGACAAGAAGTTCGGCGCGCCGACCGTGACCCACGACGGCGTGACGGTGGCCAAGGAAATCGAGCTGGAAGACCCCTACGAGAACATGGGCGCCCAGCTGCTCAAGGAAGCCGCGACCAAGACCAACGACATCGCCGGTGACGGCACGACCACCGCCACCGTGCTGGCCCAGGCCATCGTCAACGAAGGCCTGCGCAACGTGGCCGCCGGCGCCAACCCCATGCTGCTCAAGCGCGGCATCGAGGCCGCCACCGAGGCCGTCGCCGCCAACATCCGCGAGCAGGCCACCCCCATCAACACGCGCGATGAAATCGCCAACGTCGCCAGCACCTCCGCCCAGGATACCGAGATCGGTAACCTCATCGCCGAGGTGATGGACAAGGTCGGCAAGGACGGCGTCGTCACGGTTGAGGAAAGCCGCGGCCTCGAGTTCGAGACCGAGTACGTCGAGGGTATGCAGTTCGACCGCGGCTTCATCAGCCCCTACTTCATCAGCAACCCCGACACGATGGAAGCCAACATCGAAGAGCCCTACGTCCTCATCCACGACAAGAAGGTCAGCGCGGCGCAGGACGTCGTGCCGCTGCTTGAGAAGATCGTCCAGCTGGGCAAGCGCGACCTCGTCGTCATCGCCGAGGACGTCGATGGCGAGGCTCTGGCCACGCTCGTGCTCAACAAGCTGCGTGGCATGCTCAACGTGCTGGCCATCAAGGCCCCCGGCTTCGGTGACCGGCGCAAGGCCATGCTGCAGGACATCGCCGTCCTCACCGGCGGCACCGTCATCAGTGAAGAGACCGGCCGCAAGCTGGACAGCGCCACGCTTGAGGACCTCGGGCGCGCAGCGCGCGTCGTCAGCGGCAAGGACGACACCACCATCATCGACGGCGCCGGCGAGCAGTCCGCCATCCGCGGCCGCATCGAGGAAATCCGCCGCGAGATCGACAACAGCACCAGCGACTACGACAGCGAGAAGCTGCAGGAGCGTCTGGCCAAGCTCAGTGGTGGCGTGGCCGTCATCCGTGTAGGCGCGGCGACCGAGACCGAGCTGAAGGAAAAGAAGCATCGTGTCGAGGATGCGCTGAGCGCGACGCGCGCGGCCGTCGAGGAAGGTATCGTGCCCGGCGGTGGCGTGACCCTCATCAACGCGGTGAGCTCGCTGGACGGCATAGCGATGAACCGCAACAGCGACATCAACACCGGCGTGGCCATCATGCGCAAGGCGCTTGAGATGCCCATGCGCAAGATCGCTTCCAACGCCGGCGACGATGGCGCCGTCATCATCGAGAACGTGCGTCGGCAGCAGCAGTCCAGCGGCAACCCGCGTCTGGGCTACAACGTCATGACCGGCGAGTACGTTGACACCATCGAGGCCGGCTTCCCCGACCCCGCCAAGGTAACCCGTGGCGCGGTCGAGAACGCGGCATCTATCGCCGCCATGATCCTGACGACCGAAGCGCTGGTCACGGATCTGCCGGAACCGCCGGCGCCGATGCCGCCTGGTGACCCGAGCATGGGCGGCATGGGCGGCATGATGTAGAACGGGTCGCAGGCTGCGCCTGAGGCGTGGCCCTCACCCCAAACCCCTCTTCTTCATGGAGAGGGGTTTTCGTTTTACAGGACGGTCCTCACTCCCGCTGGGCAGCCCCTCACTCCTCCTGCTCGTAGCGCGCCTCAACCGTAAGACCAATGCCTCCGCGCACGCTAAATACGCCGCGCACCTCGCATTCCAGCGGCTGCAGCGCGGCCACCAGGTCGTCGAGGATCTTGTTGGTGACGTGTTCGTGAAAGACGCCCTGGTTGCGGTATTGCCACAGGTACAGCTTGAGCGACTTGGATTCGACGATGCGCGCGTCGGGGATGTAGCGGATGCGTAGCGTGGCGAAGTCCGGCTGGCCGGTCATGGGGCAGACGCAGGTGAACTCATTGGTCTCCAGCGTGACCGTGTAGCGGCGCCCGGGATGCCGGTTGGGAAAGGTCTCCAGCGTGCCGGCGGCCTCGCTGGCGCTGTTGCCGAGAATGGTCAGGCCTTCCGTGGCCCCTTCCGAAATGCTGCTTTCAGTCATGCGTTTTCTCCTCTTCCTGCGCAAGCAGTGTACAGTTTGCTGACCGGCATTCAACGGGGAGCCGCCTGGCCATGTCCATAGAAGCCCTGCTGCGGCAGCTGGTCGACGAACTCGTCGACGACAACTGCGAGGCCATCGGTCTGACCGGCAGCCACGCGCGCGGCGACGCCGGCGCTCACAGCGACGTCGATGTCTGGCATTTCGTGCATCACTTGCCGGATGATCCCTTCGCCGCTTACACCCTGCGCATGCTGCAGGGCCACCTCGTCAGCATCTCCCTTCGCCGCCTGGCGGACGAGGCGGCCCTGATGCGCGCGCCCGTCACGGCCATCGCGGTCGTGCCCGGCTTTCGCCAGATGCGCCTGCTCCATGACCCGCAGCATGCGCTACAGCGGGTGATCGAGGAGGCGCAGGCTTTCGAGTGGGCAACGCTGCAGCCGGCCGCCGCCGAATACGCCAGCTACGATCTCTGCGGCAACGCCGAGGAGGTCGGCAAGCTCATCAGTGCGCTGGCGCAGCGCGACGAGAGCATGGCGCTCTTCTGGTTGAACGCGCTGCTGCCGGGGATGATGCGCGCGATGACCCTGGGGATGGGCCTGCTGGTGGACACCGAAAACCGGCATTTTCAGCAATTGCAGGCCGTCGTCGGCGCGGACAGTGCATGGAGCCGGGCCCTGCGCGCAGCCCTGGGTCTGCCGCCCGCCGCCGCAGATGTCCGCGTCCGCGCCGGGTTGCGCCTGTATCAGGAGACGGCCGCGCTGCTCGCGCCGCAAATTCTGCCCGCGCACCGGCCGGTAATCGTCGCGACCCTGGCGCGCATCGAGGCAGCCCTCAGTTGATCTCGCGCTCCTCGCGTGCGGCGCCGAGGAAGGCGCGTTCGCTGTCAACGATCTCCGGCTCCAGCCGCGTGAAGAGCGGCTTCGGCTGACGCAGCTTCTGGCCCGGCGCCAGCGCGCTCTTGCGCCATGCTCCGCTCGCGCCTTCCGCGTTGTAGACCAGCGCCTCGTGCGCGCGCGTCTCTTCCTGATAAGTCTTAATCTCCAGCGTGCCGAAGAGCTGGCCCTCGTAGCCCAGCATCTCGTGCAGCTCCTGCGCGCTGAAAGGCAGGAAGGGCGCCAGCAGGATTTTCAGGTTGTCGATAACGCGCAGCACGCAGAAGATGCTTGTCGCCGCGTCCTCGCGCTCGTTGCGAATGCTGATCCAGGGTTCGCGTTCGCTGAGGTGGGCGTTGGCCGCGCGCACGATTTCCATCGCCGCCTGCAACGCCTCGCGCAAACGCACCTGCTCCAGCAGCGCGCCGATCTCGTCGAAGCCGGCCTCGGCGCGGGCGATCATCGCCTCGTCGCTGTCGCTCAGCGCGCCCGGCTGCGGCACCTGGCCGTCAAAGCTGCGCCAGGCGAAGTTGAGCGCGCGGTTGACCAGGTTGCCCCAGGCGGCCACCAGCTCGTTGTTGACGCGCGCCAGGAAGCCTTCCCAGGCGAAGTCCGAGTCGTGCGTCTCCGGGAAGGTCATGGCGACGTAGTAGCGGATGGCATCAACCTGGTAGCGTTCGAGGATGTCCGGCAGCCAGATGGCCCAGTTGCGGCTCGTGGAAAACTGGCGGCCCTCGATGTTCATGAATTCGTTGGCGGGCACATTGTAGGGCAGCTGCAGGGGCGTGTCGTCATCGTGGTAGATGCCGCTGATGCCCATCAGTTCCGCCGGCCAGATGATGGTGTGGAAGGGGATGTTGTCCTTGCCGAGGAAGTTAAAGATCTTCGCGTCCGGGTTGTACCACCAGTCTTTCCAGGCGTCAGGCTCGCCGCAATTCTGCGCCCATTCAACGCTGGCGCTGAAGTAGCCGATGATGTTTTCAAACCAGACGTAGAAGCGCTTCCCGTCCCAGCCTTCAAGCGGAACCGGCACGCCCCAGTCCAGATCGCGCGTGATGGGACGGCCGCGCAGGCCCTCGTCCACACCGCGCCGGATCATGTTGCGTGTGAACTGAATGACGTTGCCGCGCCAGTGGCTTTCGTGTTGCTGCAGGTAGGCCAGCAACGGCTCGGCAAAGCGACTGAGATCGATGAAATAGTGTTCCGATTCGCGGATGACGAGCTGGTCATCCGGCGCGTTCTTGCTGCGCGGATTCTTGAGTTGGGTGGCGTCGATGAGGTTGCCGCACTCGTCACACTGGTCGCCGCGCGCGCTCTCGTAGCCGCAGAAATAGCATTCACCTTCCACGTAGCGGTCCGGCAGAAAGCGATTCTCTCGCTCGCTGTAGAGCAGACGCTGGGTCTCGCTATAGAGGCACTGGTTCTGCCTCAGCAGCAGGAAGACGTCCTGCGCGATGCGGTGGTGACTCTCGGTGTCGGTGTGGGTGAACAGGTCGTAACTGATCCCCATTTTCTGCTGCGTGAGCAGAAAGCGCTGGTGATAGTGCTCGAAGACCTCGTGCGGCGTAATGCCGCGCGCGTCAGCTGCCAGCGTGATCGGTGTCCCGTGCGTGTCGGAGCCGGAGACCATGAGCACGTGGTTGCCGCGCAAACGGTGATAACGCGCGAAGATATCGGCCGGCAGAAAGTTGCCGGCGGCGTGGCCCACGTGCAGGTCGCCATTGGAATAGGGCCAGGCGACGGATACATGGATGTACTCGGCTGTGCGGCTCATGGTCACTCCTTCCAAACCCGCGCCATGATAGCACAGACAAAGGGGACTCCCTCGACCGCCTGAAATTTCATGTGACATTATTTTTCCAGAGACAGTCGAGGCTGTCCTGTGCTCAAGGGAGCGGCGCGGACGGCCTCCCGAACCCGTTACAATGGTATCTGAACGGTTGCGTGGAGTTTAGGGTGGAGTAGCCGTGGATTTCGGTCCTGATCCCCGAATTGAACGCGGTGCCGACCCGTCCACACTAATGGGCAGAGGACCTTCATCCCGTACTGTTAGCACGCGAAAACAATTGCGAGCCTGTTGCCTGGGCATTGTCGTGGTGCTGGCCGCAGCTGGCATACTGGCAATTCTCGCAGGTCTGCTTGCTCGCTTCAGATAACATCGTATCCAGGCACCCATGACAGCAGCACCGCGGCAGTCTGTGACCCAGGTTGAAACTGCGCTCGCCGGCCGCTATACTGCGCCTCAGATTTAGGCAGAAGAACGGGGCCTGACCATGCGGGTTAGTGTGAGACAGGAAAATCTGGCGCGGGGCCTGGGTATCGTTGGACGCGCGGTGGAAAGCCGGCCCACGCTGCCGGTGCTGGGCAACGTGTTGCTGCGCACCGGCGACGAAGGCGACGCCCGCCTGCGCCTGGCCGCGATGGACATGGGCCTCGGCCTCAGCATCACCTGCTGGATCGGCGCCCAGGTCGGTGAGACTGGCGGCATCACCCTGCCGCGCAGCACCTTCTCCGATCTCGTCAACAATCTCTCGCCGGAGCGGGTCGACCTCAGCCTCGACAACGCAACGCGCAGCGTGACCCTGCGCTGCGGCGCCAACGTCTCTACCGTGCGCGGCATCGACGCCGAAGAGTTCCCCCTGCTGCCCTCCGGCAGCGACAGCGACGTGACCCTGCCCGCGGACATGCTGCGCAGCATGATCCAGCAGACCGTCTTCGCCACCGCGCGCGAGGACAATCGCCCGGTGCTGACCGGCGTCTACACCGAGTTCAAGGACAACACCCTGACCATGGCCGCCGCTGACGGCTATCGCCTGGCGGTGCGCACCGGCCCGCTGGAGCAGGAATTCAGCGAGCCGCGCAGCATGGTCATCCCTGGCCGTGCCCTGGCCGAAGTCGCGCGCATCATCAGCGATTCCGACGACGAGGTGCGCATCACTTTCCCTGACGAGCGCGAAGTCGTGCTCTTTCATCTCAACCAGGTGCTGGTCTCCTCGCAGCTGCTTGAGGATCGCTTCCCGGATTTCAGCGCCGTCATCCCGAAGGACTTCACGACCTCGACCGTCGTCTACACCGGCGAACTGCTGCGCGCCTGCAAGCGCGCCGCCATCTTCGCGCGCGACGCCAGCGGCAGCGCCCGCATCCTGGTGCGCCCGGCCGATAACCCCAGCGACCCGGGCGAGGTCGTCATCGCCGGCAAGAGTAACGAGCGCGGCGACAACACCGACATGGTCGATGCCAGTGTCGAGGGCGGCGAGCTGGACATTTCGCTCAACGTGGAATACCTGATCGACGTGCTCAATGTCATCACTGATGAGCGCGTTGTGCTGGAGAGCAGCGGCCCGCCCGGGCCCGGCGTGCTGCGCCCCGAAAATCGCGACGATTTCGTCCACGTCATCATGCCCATGGCGCGCACCGGCTGATTGCCGCGCCGTCACAACTCGCTTGCCAGCTTGCAGGCTGCTTCAGCGTGCCCCGGGATAGTCGCCGGGCGGGTGCTTCAGCAACTCTTCCTCTATCAGGTCCGCGCCAAGGCCGGGCCGCTCCGGCAGCTGCAGCATCCCGTCCTTCAGTTCCAGTGGGTGGCTGAGCAGATCGTCGCGCCAGGGCGCGTCATCCACGTCGAATTCCAGAATGTAGAAGTTGGGCACCGTCGCACAGACCTGGGCCGCCACCAGCGTGGCCAGCGGACTGTGGCAGTTGTGCGGCGCGAAGAGCGTGTCGTGGGCGTGGGCGAGGTCGGCCAGCTTCTTGCCCATGGTGATGCCGTTCCAGGCGAGGTCGGGCATGATGACGTCCTGGGCGCGGCGCTGCAGGAAGGGCAGGAAACCCTGCTGGCCGTACAGGCTTTCGCCGGTACAGATTGGCGTGCGTGTCGAGTTGCGGATGCGCAGCAGCGCGTCGGGATCGAAGGTCTCCACTTCCAGCCACATCAGGGCATAGGGCTCCAGCGCCTGCGCCAGCTTGCTGGCGCCGCCCAAACGGAACCAGAAAGCCACGTCCAGCGCGATGTCGACGTCCGGCCCCATTGTCTCGCGCAGCGTGCCGACGATGGCGCTGGCGTTGCGCAGCACCTGCGGCGGGGCGTCGCCGCTGGCGTGGCTGAAACGGCTCAGGTCCGTGCTGGCGTCCGGCAGGTCGCGCAGGGGCATCAGGTTGGTCTTGACGGCCGTGTAGCCGCGCTCCAGCACCTCATCGGCCAGACGTCGCAGGTCATCCGTCGTCTGGCAGGCGGGCAGGCCCAGCCGCTCGGCGTGGCGGTTGCGCGTGGAGCCGCAATGCGACCAGTAGAGGCGCAGCTCGTCGCGCATTTTGCCGCCCAGCAGTTGCCACACGGGCGCATTCAAGGCCTTGCCGCGGATGTCCCACAGCGCGGAGTCGATGCCGGACATGGCCTTCGAGGCCAGCCCGCCGCTGTGGCGGATGGAAGCCGTCGCCAGGTCCCACCAGATGGCCTCCACCTGCAGCGGGTCGCGCCCGATGATGAGTTCGGCCAGGCGCGCGACGGTCGCCGTCACCGGGCCGGGCGCGCCCCAGTCCGTGCAGTCGCCCCAGCCGATGAGTCCCGGCTCGCTGGTCTCGATCCTGACGAAGGTCCAGGGCCGGAAGCCGCCGTCAACAATATAGGTCTTCACCTTCGTGATTTTCATGTGCTCTCCTTGCGCAGGCTGAGGCCGAAGGCCAGCAGCCACAGGATCCAGGCGCCCAGGCCGGCCAGCAGCGCGCCCGGCAGCCAGGCCGGCTGATAGCGCAGGTTCACAATGCTGTCGCCCGCCGGCAGGGGCAGACTGCGGAACATCAGGTTGGCGCGCTCGAGCGGTACGTCGGCGCCGTTGACTTTCGCGACCCAGCCCGGATACCAGGCGTCGCTCAACACCAGCCAGGCCGGCGCACTGCTCGCCACTTCCAGCCCGATCTCCGTCGCAGTGTAGCGCGTGAAGCGCAGCCTTCCCGGCGCTGCCTCCGCGTCCGGCGCCGGGAAGGGGGCTGCAGCCGGCGCTGGCGCATGGATGAGAACTGTCAGCTCGGGGTCGAAGTCCGGGTCACGCATGAGGGCCAGCGCGGCCTCATCGTCTGGCTCGAAGCGCGCCTGCGGCACGAGGAAGGCGCGCGGCAGGACTGCGTCGTTGCCGTAGACCAGGATGTCGCTGGACAGCAGGCGCCGCCAGGGCTCCGGCGTCAACTGCACGAAGCTGCCGTCGCGCGTGTCCACCAGCGTCGCCGCGACGATGCGCGCCGCAGTGTCGCTGCCCAGCTCGATGCGCTGCGGCGTAAGCGCCGCCTCCGGTCGCAGCCGCAGATGCAGCAGGTCGTAAACGGGGGCGGGCTCGCTGACTGCTCTGAGCGGCGCGCGCCGGCCCGCCGCCGTGACGAAGCTGGCCTGCGGCACGGCGCCCGGCTCGACCAGCAGGTCGAGCGCGTCAGCCGTGAATCCGCGCGGATTGACGCTGCTGATCGCAACATCGGGCCCCTGTAACTGCGCCAGCCGGGTGTCAAACGCGACGTCATCGTGCCACAGCGTCTGGGTCTTGTCGGCGATGAGATAGCGCGTGTTGCTCAGCTTGAGCCAGCGCATGTCCGGCACGCAGGCCCTGCGGCAGGCAGCGTCCGCCAGCGACAGGAACAGGCGCCCGTCCGCCAGCGCGTCCGTCGGCAACAGGCTGCTGAAGGCCGTGAACCAGCGCGTGGGCAGCAGACCGCCGCCGAAGCCGTCCACGCCCGGCAGGCCCAGCGCCAGCGCCAGATTGGGCGCCAGAATCTCCTGGCGCTTGGTCGCCACCAGACCCCAGCGCACGGCTCGTGGCGCAAGCCCGAAGCGGGCATAGCGGGCCTCCAGCGCTTCCTTGTCGCCAGGGTCGAAGAGCAGCTCGCTGATCGACAGGAAGCGACCTGGCGGCGTCTCGTCCACATTCCAGGCGCGCAGCTGGCTGACCGTGAAGCGCTGCCCGCTCCAGGTTTCCGGCGGCAGCAACAGGTTGAAGGGCAGCACGCGCCCGGCGAGCAAAAGCTCCGCGCCCAGCGCGACGAGGGCCAGCAGGCCACCGCGCGCGGGGTTCAGGCGCGGCAGGCTGCGCAGCAAGAGCAGCAGGATGGCCAGCGCCAGGCCCCAGGCGAGCCAGGTGCGCCCGCCCGGCGCGACCGGGCCAATCACCGCGCCTGGCTGTCGCGTGATGAGCGTGCTGGCGGCCATCAGCGCTGCCAACGCCGCGGCGATGAGAAGGAGGTGACGGGCGCGCGGGCGCAGATCGCCGCATAGCAGACTCTGCAGGCCGATGGCGCCCAGCATGGCGCTGCCCAGCGCGAAGAGCAGCAGCCAGCGCGCCGGCACGCGGAAGAGGTTGAAGCCCGGCAGTTGCGCCAACAGCTTCCACAACGGGTTGAACTCGCCGAGGGCCAGCAGCAGGCCGCAGAGCGCCAGCGCGCCCCACAGCAGTCGCTCGTGATGAAGTGCTGCCCGCCGCGGCAACAGCAGCGCCAGCAACGCCAGGCCAAGGCCGATGACGCCGCTGTAGGCCACGAATTCGCCGAAGAGCAAACCCTCGTAGCCAGGCAACAGGCCGCGCCCGGCCACCAGCGGACTGAAGGAGAAGGACAGCACGTCGCCGGGCGGGAGGCCGCCGCTGCGCTGCGACTGGCTGCTGAGCTCGAGCGTTGGCAGCACCTGCGGCAGCGTCAACACCAGCGCCATGGTCGCCGCCAGCAGCAGCAGCAACAGGGCGCGCAGCGCGCGGCGCGCGCGACCGGGCGCGGTCGACAACAGGCTTGTGAGCAGCGCGACCAGCGCCAGCCCGGCGCCGCTGATGAAGCTCGTTTGCGTGTGGCCGCTGAGGAATTGCAGCGCCAGCCCCGCCGCCAGCAGCAACAGACTGCGCCGCTCGCCGCGCAGCGCCCTCGTCAGCCAAAGCAGCAGCCAGGGCAGCCAGGCCATGCCCTGCAACTGGTTGATCTGCTCGACGTGCGCGCCGACGAAACCGCCCAGGCCGAAGAGCAGCGCGGCCGCCAGCGCCGGCATGGCAGTCAGGCGGCGCCGCGCCAGGCAGTACATGCCCCACAGCGCGAGGAAGACGTGCAGCAACACGCTGAGGCGGATGCCCTCCGGCGCGGCGAGCGGCACCAGTGGCCAGTTGAGCGGGTAAAAGCTGCCGGGCTGCGGATTGGCCAGCAGCGGCACGCCCATGAAGATGTCGGGCGACCACAGCGGCAGTTGCCCGGCCATCAGGGCCGCGTTGCGCGCCGTCCACCAGGGGTAGAAATAGTTGAAGGTGTCGCCGCGCGCGAGGATGAGCCCGCTGAAGGCCAGTGGCGCGAAATGCAGCAGCGTCAACGCCAGCAGCAGCAGCGGCACGCCCGCGGCGCGCAGGCGCGGGGAGATGCGCATCGGCGCTCCGGATTGGGTACAATGCGCGCCCAGTGTACTGGCAAGCGTCGGTAACGGCGAACGAAGGCGGAGGCGGCCATGTTGCGCGGCATTTCCCCGTTAATCTCACCAGAGTTGCTGGATGTGCTGTATCGCATGGGCCACGGCGACGAGCTGGTGCTGGCCGACGCGCATTTTCCGGGCGAATCAACGGGGCAGCGCGTCCTGCGCGCGGACGGGCTGCGCGTCGCCGCGCTGCTGGATGCCATCCTGCCTTTGCTGGTGCTGGATGACTACGTCGAGACGCCCGTACTGATGATGGCGCCCGTGCCCGGTGACGACCTTGACCTGGCCGTCGAGTGCAGCTTCCGGGCGGCCATCGACCGCCACGCGCCGCAAACCGCGGCCATCGCCCGGCTGGAACGCTTCGCCTTCTACGAACGCGCAAAAGGCGCCTACGCGGTGGTGATGACTGGTGAGACTGCCAAATACGGCAACATCCTGCTCTGCAAGGGCGTGACGCCGGTGCCGGATTGATGAGGAGCGCATGATGCGATTTGCGGACAAGGTGGTGGTGGTCACTGGTGGCAGCACCGGAATCGGCCGGGCCTGCGCCCAGGAATTCGCGGCGGAGGGCGCGGCGGTCGTCATCGCCGACGTCAACCAGCAGCAGGGCCAGGAGCTGGCCGCCGCCATCGAGGCAGACGGCGGCCGCGCGCTGTTCCAGCATACGGACGTCTCACAGGAAAACGCGGTGGAGCGCATGGTTGGCGTGGCCTGCGAGCGCTTCGGCGGCATCGACTGCCTGGTCAACAGCGCCGCCATCCAGAGCTACGGCTCGGTGGTCACGACCGACGAGGACACCTGGAACCGCACCATCGACATCAACCTGAAAGGCATCTACCTGGCGGCGAAGCACTGCATCCCGCGCATCGCGCAGCGCGGCGGCGGCGCGGTGACCAGCATCGCCTCTGTGCAGGGCCTGACCACCCAGCCAGGCGTGGCCGCCTACACTGCCACCAAGGGCGCCGTCATCGCCATGACCCGTACCATGGCGCTGGATCACGCCGACGAAGGGGTGCGCGTCAACGCCGTTTCGCCCGGCTCGATCGACACGCCCATGCTGCGCGAGTCGGCGCAGCTCTTCAACCCGGGCGCGGTCGAGGAGACCGTGGCGTCCTGGGGGGCGCTGCATCCTCTGGGACGCGTGGGTCAGCCGCGCGAGGTGGCGCGCGTGGTGCTCTTCCTCAGCAGCGACGACGCTTCCTTCATGACCGGCGCCAACGTCGTCGTCGATGGCGGCCTGACGATCGGCCTCTTCAGTCCCGGGGGCGACCAGGCCCGGGATTAGCCGCGCTGGTCTTGCGGCTGAGCAGGACGGCGTCCTCATGCAGGCCCAGCAGCCAGTCCGCCAGGGCGTTTGCAGCCGCGTGGATGCCGGCGGTCGGGCGCGGATGCCCGAACATTCCCAGCTGTAACGTATATTCGCCGGGCCGATTCTTGCGCTCCAGCAGCAGCAGCGCGACGTGCTGGTCGATGCCTGGCTCCTTCACGTAGACGTCAAAAAGCAGCGAACGCTCGCCCAGATAGACGTGACTGCAGTTGACGTGCGTCGCATCGTTGTGCAGCTGCAGCGGCTGGAAACGCGCGCGCATTTCTGCCAACGAGAGCGGGCTGCTGAAGACAACGTGCGGCATGGGGAACTCCTTCGCAGCAGGTGCCGGCGGCGGCGGCAGCGCGTTGCGCCGCCAGACGAGGAAATGGCAGGGACGGCCTTCCGCGTGTGCGACCCGTTCGTAGCGGGTCACCACGCGGCCGGGCAGTGCTTCCGTCCAGGGCGCGGCCAGCTGGTTGTCCAGGCCGGGCGTGGCGGCCAGCAGCGCGTGGCTAATCTCCGCATATTCACGGATATCCGTGGCCAGATAAAGGCCGGCGCCGGCCTGCATGCGGTTGACCAGCAGGTCAAGCGTGTCGCGCTGCAACAGACGGCGATGCCCGTGACGCTTGCGGAACCACGGGTCGGGGAAGTTGATATGCACTTCGCTGAGCGAGGCCGGTGTGAAGAGGAAGCGCAGCGCGGTTTCCGCGGTGCTGTGGATGACGCGCACCTGCGTCAGGCCCTGCCGCTCAAGGGCGCGTTCGACGCGCGTCAGGCAGCGATTGGAAATCTCCAGGCCGACGAGATTCGCCTCGGAATGCTGCCGTGCCAGGTGCAGCAGAAAATGTCCCTGGCCGAAGCCGATTTCGAGGATGAGCGGTCGCTGCGCGCCGAAGAGCGCTGCCCAGTCCGTCGGCCAGGGCAGGCGGCGGACGTTCAGGCGTTGCAGCTGGCTCATTGTCGGGGCGGACGCTGCAACAGGCTGAAACGATTGGCGGCGTCTTCCGGGCCGTCGGCGTACCAGCTGGCCAGCTCGACCAGACCGCTGGCGCGCACCAGCGCTTCGTGCTCGGCAAGCTCGAAATGGTGGCAGTAACGCAGGGCGCGCGCGCCGCGCCGCCAGTCCAGCAGATAGTCATTCGGCTCCACCTGCTCGGCCAGTTCTGCCGGCCAGGGGATGATGCGCTGGCGGAAGCGCTCGAAATCGGCAAAGCGCCAGGTGACGAAGGTCAGCATCCCGCCTGCGGCGACTGCGTCCGCCAGCGCGCGAATCAACGTCTGCCGCTGCACAAGGCCGGGGATGTGGTGCAGAAAGCCGAAGCAGACCACCAGATCGAAGGGGCCGGCGGGCGGGGCCTCGCTGACCAGGTCGCGAGCCAGCAGTTGCGCGTAAGGCAGTCGCTCACGGGTGATATGCAACATTTCCGGGCTGTAGTCCACGCCGGTATAGCGTATGGCGCCCAGATGTTGCGCCAGGAAGTGGCCGAAGCGTCCGTTGCCGCAGCCGATATCGAGCACGCGTGGCTCCGGCGGCAGCGCGGCCAGGTGGGGCAGCAGGGGCTGCCAGCCGGCCCAGGGCTGCGCGCGTGAACGATCAAACTCCGCCGCTACCCTGCTGTAGAATTCGCGGTTGATATCGCTCAGTCGCTGGCGCGTGGCCTCGTCCATGGCGGCAGTATAGCGCAGGGGCAGGGGGGAATATGTTGACCTGACGCAGGCTCGGGTTGCGACTGCGAAATTGCCATCTGGCGGAGAAGCCTCTTGCGGGAGTATAAAGGGGCCGGGCAGGGAGCCACGGGATGAACAGCGAAAAAATCACCATCAAACGCATCGGGCCGACCTCGGCGCTGAAGGCCGGCGCGGCAGTCGGGCTGGTGCTCGGCGTGCTCTACGCGGTCCTTGGCAACCTCTTCATTGATGACTCCGTCGGCCGCCTGGCGCTGCTCTGTGGCGTGGTGTTCAGTGGCGCAGTCGGCGGCGGCGTATCGGCGCTGGTCGCGGCCTGGGTTTACAACATCGCGCTCAACCTGACCGGCGGCCTGCAACTTGAAATCAGCGTCGAGAGCGACGGGGCAGCGGCCGCCAAAGGCAAGCACGGGTCGCAGACTCTCGGCGACTTCATGCAGGACGACCCATGAGCCGCAAGCGACCGCGCCTGCTTGAGCTGGACGCGGCCCAGCGCGCGCAACTGGTACCGCTGCTGCGCGAAGTCGTCGCGTCTGATGGCCTCTCCCCGAAGCGCCTCAACCGCCTGCAGCGTCGCTACCCGCGCCCGGAAGGCGGCTTCTACAGTCGCAGCGACCTGATTCACGCCTGGCGCCAGCTGGCCGGCACCCAGGGCCTGCCGCGCTGCGAGGAGCGCGAGGACGTGCTGCTGCGCCTGCGCCGCAAACCGCAGCGCAGCGCATCCGGTGTAACGCCCGTCAGCATCCTCACGCGGCCGCACCCTTGCCCCGGTGAATGCATCTTCTGCCCCGCTGATGTGCGCATGCCCAAAAGTTACCTGGCCGACGAACCCGGCGCGCAGCGCGCCGAGCAGAACGCCTTCGATCCCTACCTGCAGACCTGGACGCGCCTGCAAACCTACTGGCACACCGGCCATCCCACCGACAAGATCGAGCTCATCATCCTCGGCGGCACCTGGTCTTTCTACCCGGAGCATTACCAGATCTGGTTCATCCGGCGCGCCTTCGACGCGCTGCACGACTTTGGCCGCGGTATCGACCGGCGCGCGGAAGTGCTGGAGGCCCTGCGCGCGCAGACCGCGCTGCATCCGGACGCGCCGCGCGTGGCGGCCCAGGTGGATGGCCGCCTCATGCAGCGCAACTACAACCAGGTCGTGCTCGAGGTCTGGCGCGGCGAACTGCAGCGCTCACCAGACAGCGAATATGCGACCTGGGAGGAACTGGAGGCCGCCCATTGTGAAAACGAAACGGCCCCCTGTCGCTGCGTCGGCCTGGTGATTGAGACGCGGCCCGATCACATCAGCGAGGCCGAGGTGCTGCGCGTGCGGCGTCTGGGCTGCACCAAGGTGCAGATCGGCATCCAGAGCCTGAATGACGAAGTGCTGGCGGCCAACCGGCGCGGCCATGATGTGGCGGCGACGCGACGCGCCCTGCGACTGCTGCGGCGGGCGGGCTTCAAGATTCACGCGCACTGGATGCCCAACCTCTATGGCTCCACGCCTGAAGCCGACGTCCTCGACTACGCGCGCCTCTTCGACGAGCCGGACTTCCGCCCCGACGAACTCAAGATCTATCCCTGCTCGCTGATCGAGAGCGCGGAGCTGATGCAGCGTTACGAGGACGGTAGCTGGCGGCCCTGGAGTCACGACGAGTTGCTTGACGTGCTGACGGCCTGTCTGCGGCGCACGCCTGAATACTGTCGCCTGACGCGCATCATCCGCGACATCCCCTCCACTGACATTGTGGTCGGCAACCAGTTGACAAACTTCCGCCAGATTGCCGAGGAGGAACTGGCGCAGCAGGGCGAGCGCAGCCGCGACATCCGCGCGCGTGAAATCCGTCAGCGTCAGGTGCGCGCCGACGAGCTGCAGCTCGACGAGCAGCGCTACCCTACATCCTGCAGCGAGGAAGTCTTCCTGCAATACATTACGCCACAGCGCGACATCGTGGCTTTTCTGCGTTTGTCGCTGCCGACGGATGAGCCGCTCACGGAAGAATTGCATGACGCGGCCATGGTGCGCGAGGTACATGTCTACGGTCAGTCGCTGCGCCTGGGCGAGGCCGCCGCCGGCAGCGCGCAGCACCTGGGGCTGGGTACGCAATTGCTCGAGCGCGCGGCTGACCTGGCCAGCGCCGCCGGCTTTGCGCACCTCGCCGTCATCTCCGCCACGGGCACGCGCGACTACTATCGCCGTCGCGGCTTCGTGGATGGCGAACTCTATCAACTGCGCGACCTGGCGGACTGAGCGCCCAGGCCCTGACTGGCCGCTTGCGCGGCGCTCCCCTATACTACGCCTGCACGCCGGATAGACGCCCGCCAGCACGGAGCCCGCGCGTTTGGCCACCCATGCGGCTCCGCCGGAGCCACCCGCAGCCAGCGAAACCCAGGCAGAGACCGAGCTCGGGGTGGCGCGCGCCACCGGCCTGCTGGCGCTGGGCAACGTCGCCAGCCGCGTGCTGGGCCTGGCGCGCGAGGTCGTGCTGGCCAACCTCTTCGGCGCTTCGGCCGCCATCGATGCCTTCAACGTGGCCATCATCGCGCCGCGCGCGCTCTACGACCTGCTCATCGCCGGCCACGTCAACAGCGCCATCATCCCTGTGCTGAGCGAGGTGGCGGAGCGTGATGGCCAGCGCGAACTGTGGCGCCTCTTCGCGGCCTTGCTGAGCGTGGCCACGGTGCTGCTGGCATTGCTGGTGCTGCTGCTGGAACTGTTTGCGCCGCAGGTGGCGCTGCTCTTCGGCGGCGGCGGGCTGGAACCGCAGACCTTTGCACTGGCGACGTCTCTGCTGCGGCTGACGGCGCCGGCGCTCATCTTTCTCGGCTGGTTCAGCCTCTTCGCCGGCGCGCTCTATGCCTTGCGGCGTTTCGTTTGGCCGGCCTTCGCCGGCGTAGTCTTCAATGCCGGTATCGTGCTGGTCACCTTTGCCCTGGTGTCGCCACTGCAAATCATGGTGAGCGTGACCGCGAGCGGCGCGCAGTGGAGCCAGGTGCGGCCGGCCAACGCCATCACGGCGGCGGCGCTGGGCTGGCTGGCCGGCGCCCTGCTGCAACTGGCGCTGCAGCTGCCCGGCCTGTGGGCGGCGCGGCTGCGCTGGGCGCCGGCCTGGCGTCATCCGGCGCTGCGCCAGATTGGCCGCCTCTACACGCCGGTGATGTTCTCCCTGCTGCTCGATACTCTGGTCATCCGCAGCTTCAGCTACAACCTGGCGACGCAGAGCATCGCCGGCGCCACCGGCTACATGAACTGGGCCACGACCCTGACGCAGTTCCCGCAGGGCCTGGTGGCGACGGCCATCAGCATCGCCATTCTGCCCACGCTCTCGCGCCAGGCGGCCCTGATGACGGCCGCGGCCCGCGCCGCCTTCCGCGATACCCTCGGCCTCGGTTTGCGCCTGGCCATCACGCTGATCCTGCCGGCGACTGCCGCGCTCTTCGTGCTGGCGACGCCGGTGATCGCGCTGCTCTTTGAGCACGGCGCCTTCACCGCCACCGACACGCAAATCACGGCGACAGCGCTGCGGCTCTACCTGCCAGGGCTGCCTTTCGCCGCGCTGGACCTGCTGCTGGTCTACGCCTTTTACGCGCGCCAGGATACGCTCACGCCCGCGCTGGTGGGCGCGCTCAGCCTGCTGGTCTACATCCTCATCGCCATCGCCCTGTTTCCGGCGCTGGGGCTCTTCAGCCTGATGATCGCCGACAGCGTCAAGCACATCATTCACGCCACACTTTGTGGCATCATTCTGGTGCGCCGCGTGGAGGGCCTCGGCCAGCAGCGCTTCTGGCTCACCCTGGGCAAGTCCGGCCTGGCGTCGCTGGTGACGGGCCTGGTCGTCTGGCTGCTGCTGCCGACGCTGGCGCAACTGACCGGCACGGGGAATACGCTGGCGGAGTTGCTGCTGGTGCTGGTCGCCGGCGGCCTCAGCGCGCTGTGCTTCGCGCTCATGGCCTGGGCGCTGCGTCTGCACGAGCTGCGCTGGCTGTGGGGCCTGGTGACGCAACGCCAGCGGTCCTGAAGGGAGTGACGAGATGAAGCGATGCCTGTGCCGCTTGCTGGCTGTGATCCTGCTGCTGTCCCTGGCCACTGCGTTGCGCGCCACGGAGGAAGCGCAGCCCTGGACCCTGTTGCGGCCCGAGGTGCTGGCGGAGTACCCGCATGACCCTGCGGCCTTCACCCAGGGCCTGCTGTGGCACGCGGGCTTCCTCTACGAGAGCATCGGCCTGTACGAGCAATCCGCGCTGCGCCAGGTCGAACTGGAGACGGGCGAAGTTGTGCAGGATGCGGCAACGGGTCAACTCCACGAAATCTCGCTGCGACATCTGCCAGTCTTCGCCGAAGGCCTGGCGTTGGCCGAAGGGCAGCTCTACCAGCTCACCTGGCGCCAGCAAACCGCCCTCCGCTACAACCTCGATTTCTTCACCGATGGTGCACCATTTGAATACGCCACCTTTGCCTACGAAGGGGAAGGCTGGGGCCTCTGTTATGACGGCGCGGCGCTGGTCATGAGCAACGGCAGTGACCGCCTCGCCCTGCGCGACCCGCAGGACTTCACGCTGCTGGAGGAGCGGCCGGTCACGCTGGACGGCGCGCCGCTGGCTGAACTCGTCTGGGACGGGACGCAGGTTTTGCCGCTGGCTGAAGTCGATGAAGAGCAGCAGCACTGGCGCCTGGAACTGCTCAACGAACTGGAATGCGTCGACGACCTGGTCTACGCCAACGTCTGGCTCAGCGACGTCATCCTCGTCATCGACGGCGCCAGCGGCGCCGTGCGCTCCCTCATTGACGCCGCCGGCCTGCTGACGGAGGAAGAGCGCCTGGCTGCGGACGTGCTCAACGGCATCGCCTGGCTGCCGGATAGCGAAACCTTTTTGCTGACCGGCAAGCTCTGGCCGAAGCTCTTCGAGGTGAACTTCGTGCCGCCCGCGCCCGACGACGAGGCCTGAGTCCGCGTAAGCCTTTGTTCACATCCGCCTGCCATACTGCGCTCGCAGACAGTTTCCCGGAGTGGGGAGGAATATCATGCTCATGCGAAGATGGCTCGCGCTTCTGTTGCTGGTCACGCTGGTGACTGGCGGTGGGGGGACGTTGGCCCAGGAGCCGGAGACGCAAGGCGGTCGCTATGTCGGCAGCGCGGCCTATCCCGCCCCGGATTTTCCCGCCGGGCTGGACTGGCTGAATGTGCCCGCGCCGCTGAACTGGTCGACCCTGCGCGGCAAGATCGTCCTGCTCGACTTCTGGACCTACGGCTGTATCAACTGCATCCACATGATCCCGGTGCTGGAGCGCCTTGAGCAGGAATATGCCGAAGAACTGGTCGTCATCGGCGTGCACTCCGCCAAGTTCGCCAACGAAGGCGAGACGGAGAACATCCGCCAGATCGTGCAGCGCTACGAGTTGCATCACCCGGTCATCAACGACCATGACTTCATGGTCTGGAACGAGTGGCGTCCTTATGGCGTGAACGCCTGGCCGACCTTCGCCGTCGTCGATCCGCGCGGCAACATCCTCGCCGTGCAACCAGGCGAGATTCCTTACGAGGCTTTCGTCAATGTGCTCGACGGCATGGTTGCTTACTTCGACAGCGAGGACGAACTCAGGCGCGAGCCCCTGACACTGGCGCTCGAGGCGGATCAGCTGGCCACCACGGCCCTGGCCTTCCCGGGCAAGGTGCTGGCCGACGCCGCCGGCGAACGCCTCTTCATCAGCGACAGTAACAACAACCGCATCGTCATCGCCGACCTGGCCAGCCATGAAGTGCTGCAGGTCATCGGCAGCGGCGAGCGCGGCCTGCTGAATGGCGACTTCGCGCAAGCGCGCTTCAACAAGCCCCAGGGCATGACTCTGGTGGACGAAACACTCTACGTCGCCGACGTCAACAATCACGCCATCCGCGCCCTGGATCTGACAGCGGGCAGCGTCACGACCGTAGCCGGTACCGGCGCCCAGTCACGCATTTATCCGGCCGTCGGCGGACCGGCGGCCACCACGCCGCTGGCCAGCCCCTGGGATGTCGAGGCCGGCTCGGCCGGCACGCTCTACATCGCGATGGCGGGCCGCCACCAGCTGTGGTCGCTGGAGTTGAACGCAGGCCGGGTGGCGCCGCTGGTGGGCAGCGGCCGCGAAGGTCTGCTCGATGGCACCTTTGCCGATGCCCAGTTGGCACAGCCCAGTGGCCTGCACTATGAGGACGGCCAGCTCTACTTCGCCGATAGTGAATCGAGCAGCATCCGCGTGGCCGACACACTCCGGGGTGAAGTACGCACCTTGGCCGGCCCGACGCAAAACAACCTGTTCATCTACGGCGACGTGGCAGGCGTCGTCGGCACGTCGCGGCTGCAGCACGCGCTGGGTGTGACCAGCGATGGCGCCGGCGGCCTCTACGTGGCCGATACCTACAACAGCCGCATCAAACACCTGGATCCACTGAAGTTCCTGATTGGTAACCGCTTCGGCCTGGGCGGGGCGGGCGGCTACCGCGACGGGAATGCCGCCATCGCCGCCTTCGATGAGCCCGGCGGCATCAGCCATGCGGACGGGAAGCTTTACGTCGCCGACACCAATAACCACAGCATCCGCATCATCGAGCTGGACAGCGGCGCGGTCAGCACGCTGAACTTCGCCAACCCGGAGCGTTTGCAGATCGCCGGGCGCGCGACGGTGGTGGCCGGCAATGCCGCTGCCGGCCTGCAGTTGCGCCTGCCGGAGCAAACCCTGGCGCCTGGCGCCGGCGAAATCGCGTTACATATCAATCTGCCGGAGGGCCACAAGCTCAACGGACTGGCCCCCTTCAGCAGTGAGTGGAGCACTACGGGCGAGGCCGTTCAGATTGCGCAGAATCAGCTGCAACAGCGCCTGCTGGCGCCGGAGCTGCCGCTGCGCGTGCCGGTCACCTTGCAGCCGGGCACGGACCTGCTGCGCGGCGAGCTCACCATCTACTACTGCGAGGCGATCCGTGACAGCCTCTGCTTCATCGAGCGCGTGACGCTGGAAGCGCCGCTGACTGTGACGGACGACGCCAGCGGCACCAGTATCCTGCTGCAACATGACATCGTGCCGCCGCAACTGGCGACGGGCGGATTCTAGACTGAAAGCAACGCGGATGGCGGCGGCTACTCGTTGGTGAGGCCGCCGCTGTCATGTTCGACGAAGTTCACGTCGAGGCCCAGATCCGCCAGTTCGGGGTAGGGCAGTTCCTGTCCCAGCACCTGCGCGGCCGCCACTTCACCGCCTGCCGGCGCGGACATGATGCCGTGGCCGACGTGCGCGACCGAGATCACCAGGCCCTCGAGTTCCGGCCAGGTGTCGATGATGGCGCGCTGGCTGGCGACGGGCACACGCTCGCCCTTCTCCTCGCGCCAGGCGTTGCTGCTGTCGCGTGATACGTAGTAGCCGACGCGGTGGTCCACGCCGCGCAGATAGCGCGGGCTGGCGAAGCCCTCGCCAGGGTGGTGACCGAATTGTCGCGCCAGCAGCAGCAGCGTTACCGAAGGGAAGCGCGGATCGCGGCAGCGCGCGGGCGGCACTGGCTCGATCAGCTGCTCGCGCGCCGCTTCCTCCGGGAAGAGCTGGCGCGTATTCCAGCGATACTCGAAGCCGAAGAGCGCGCCGTGCTGCGCTTCCGGGCGCACGTGGGCAAACGGCATTGCGCTGATGAGCAGCGGCGCGTCGACCGGGAAAGCCTCGTGGCGCCAGGGTGTGGTGAAGCTTTGACGTGGCGTCAGGTGCACCGGAATCTCGATGCCGGCGCTGCGTCCCAGGGCGCGCGACCAGGCGCCGGCGGCGATGACGACGCGCGGCGCGTCGATGCGCCCGCCCGCGTGCCGCACGCCGCGCACGCGGCCGCCTGCCGTTTCAATCTGCGCGTCATGGCAGTCGAGCACGACCTCGAGATTTGCCGCGCCGCGCGCGAAGGCCTGGATCATCGCGTGCGAATCCAGCCAGCCGGCGCGCGGGTCGAACTTGGCGGCGCGTACCTTTGGCCCCACCCAGGGGAAGCGCCGTTGTACGTCGTCCGCATCCAGCCAGTCGATGTGCGTCAGGCCGAGGCTGTGCAGATGAGCGACGTCCGTGCACAGGGTCTCGGCGTCGCGCTCCGTAAAGCCTGCGTAGAGGTAGCCCGGCTGGCGCATGCCGAGCGCATTGCGCGCGCCAGGCGCGATCAGGTCGTCGGCGTTCTCGAAGACTTCCAGGCTGCGGGTCATCAGCCGCATGAGGCAGGCCGCTGGCCAGGCCGTACGATAGTTTTCGAGCGAGGCGTTGCTGGCGCCGGCGCCCAGTTGACCGGCGCGCTCCAGCAAAACGACGCGCAGGCCCGGCTCGCTGCGGCCCAGGGCCCAGGCTGTCGCCGTGCCCGCCGGCCCGCCGCCAATGATGATGACATCCGCTGTGCGCGGAGCCTCGCTCCCGCCGGAAAAGGTCGCCATTGCTACAGTATATCGGCGAACCGGGTCAGGGTTTACTTCTGCGCCAGATAGTTTGATATTCAGCAGGACACGCACCGGGGCGAGGCGCGCCAGTCTCTTGCGATATTGCGCAGGACAGGCGCTGACCATACGCTCCGCGCCCAGCACCAGGCCTGGCGCGCCGAATATCCCCACTCCCTGGTAGCCTGTATGCGTGCGAAAGTGGCTGAAACCAGCCTTGCGAAACAGCGCCAGCAACTCTCCACAAGAGTATTCCTTCAGGTGGAAGCAGGTTGCGACGTCATCGAAGCGCCTGGAAATATCCCAGGGCCCGCTGAGACGGTTCGGTGTGGCGCAGAAGTAGACGCCGCCAGGCTTGAGCGCACGGTAAATATTCTGGAGTTGCTCAAGCGCATCGTCAGGATGCAAATGCTCCATCACCTGGTGGCTGTAGGCCAGGTCGACACTCTCTGGTGGTGCAGGAACACTGGTGCCATCCGAGAGCAGAAACTCACAGTTGGGTGGCAGTTGCTCCACCTCCGCCTGCCGGAAGACGTCCAGGACGTAGACGCGGGCGACGCGCCCGGCGACGAAACTGCTCAGGTCGCACTGCCCGGCGCCGAGTTCGAGGAAAGTCATGTCTGGCCTGAGTATGCGCCGCAGCCAACGCGCTTGTCTGCGCAAAATCCGCTCACGCCTGAACGCCTTTCGGCCCGGCGTGCCGGGAACGCGCTTGTACAGCTCTTCGTACACTTGTGTATAGAGCCCGCGCCGTTCGCTCCTGTCTGCGCTTTTCAGCCTGGCGGCGAGTGCCTTTTCAATCTCGTAATGATGGCGAATGCTCTCCAGGGGCCGGGGGTCGGTAGTGGGGATCCATTCTCGCAAGTACATGGCAACATCCGATTCAATTGTAGCCTGGGCAACGCGGTCGAATATCCTGGGCGGCAGGGAGTACGTGTAGCAAGAAAATCTTGAGCGGAGATAGTACTCAGACAATCTGCGTGAGGCAAGGCGTTGCATGATTGACCACAGTGCGGGCTTCCGCTACACTTCGGGCGGCTGAGCCCTTGACCATGCCTCCCCGGGTGCACGTGCATCGGCAGGACGACGCTGCGCCCCCCCCGGCGTGTACGGTGGAGACTGGAATGGCAAACGCAAACGGTACAGCGCTTCCCGACATTGAAACCCTGCTGGACTGGTACCGGCAGATGGTGTTGATTCGCGAGTTCGAGGAAGCCTGTTACGAACTCTACCAGCAGAAGCGCATCACCGGCGTCTACCTGCATCTCTACAGCGGCCAGGAGGCGGTGGGCGTGGGCTCGCTGGCCGCCATCGGAAAGCGCGACCACGTCATCACGGCCTATCGCGACCATGGTATCGCGCTGGCGCGCGGCGTCGATCCTGCCCCGCTGATGGCGGAGATGATGGGCAAGCGCACCGGCGTCAGCGGCGGCAAGGGCGGTTCGATGCATCTGGCCAGCCGCGAACACAACTTCTGGGGCGGCTTCGCCATCGTTGGCGGGCATCTGCCGCTGGCGGCGGGCATCGCGCTGGAGGCGCAGTACAGCGGCCGCGACGAGGTGGTGCTCTCCTTCGTGGGCGATGGCGCGACCAACAACGGCTACTTTCACGAGGCGCTCAACCTCTCCGCCGTGTGGCAGCTGCCGGTCGTCTGGCTGATCGAAAACAACCGCTACGGCATGGGTACGCTCATTGAGGAAGCAGCCGGCCAGCCGCTGTTGCATAGACGCGCGCAGGCCTACGGCATGCGCGACGGCGGCCGCGTTGACGGCCAGGATGTGCTGGCAGTGCACGAGACCCTGACTGCGGCGGTGGCCCATGCCCGCAGCGAGGGCCCCGTGCTGGTCGAGGCCGTCACCTATCGCTACCGCGGCCACGGCGTCTCGGACCGCCAGTACAACGAGCGCCTGAAGGCCGAGCTCGACGAATGGAAGCGCGAGCGCGACCCCCTCACGCTGCTCGGCGCCCGCCTCGAGCAGACCCGTGCGGACAGCCGGTCGATCATGTGCGCGCTGGAACAGGAAGCACGCGACCAGGTGGCGGCCGCGGTGCAGTTCGCCGAGGAGAGCCCGCCGCCCGACGCCGCCGACCTCGTCCGCAACGTCTACGTGGAGTAGCGCCAATGGCAGCCAGAAACCAGCCGATGCGCGAGGCGCTGCGCAAGGCCCTGCGTGAGGAGATGTTGCGTGACGAGCGCGTCTTCGTGATGGGCGAGGAAGTGGGCAAGTGGCAGGGCACGCACCGCGTTACGCGCGGCCTCTACGAGGAATTTGGCGCCAGACGGGTGCGCGACACGCCTATCTCCGAGATGGCGATTTGCGGCGCGGCGGTCGGCGCGGCCATGGCCGGTCTGCGCCCGGTCGCCGAGATGATGACCATCAACTTCGCCTTCCTGGCGCTGGACGCCATCGTCAACCACGCGGCCAAGATCCGCTACATGTTCGAGGGCCAGTTCACGGTGCCGCTGGTGATTCGCGCGGCCAGCGGCTGGGGCGACCAGGCCACGGCCACGCACTCGCACGCGCCGGAGCCGATCTTCGCGCACTTCCCCGGCCTCTACGTCGCGGCTCCCGCCACACCCGGCGACGCCTACGGCATGCTCAAGACCGCCATCCGCGACGAGAACCCGGTGCTCTTCAGCGAGAGCATCGCGCTTTATCCCCGGCCCGGCCCGGTGCCCGATGACGAAGACTACCTGGTGCCGGTCGGCCAGGGCGCTCTACGCCGCGAGGGCGCGGATGTGACCCTGGTGGCCTGGGCGCGCGGCGTGGAATGGGCGCTGCAGGCGGCGCGCAAGCTGGAGCGCGAGGGCGTCGACTGCGAAGTCGTTGACATGCGCTGGCTGCGGCCGCTGGATATGGAGCTGGTCTACCAAAGCTTCCGCAAGACCAACCGCTGCGTGATCGTCGAGGAATCGCTGCCCATGTACAGCTTTGGCAGCGAGATCGCGGCGCGCCTCCAGGAGGACATGTTCGATTACATGGACGCGCCGGTCAAACGCGTTTCGGCCATGGATGTGCCGCTGCCCTACGCGCGCGAGATTGAATTGATGGCCCTGCCCGATGCCGACAAGGTCGTCGCGGCAGTGAAGGAGATCATCTGATGGCCCAGGCTATTACCGCCACGATGGATGGCACCCTGCTCAACTGGCTTGTCGAAGTCGGCGAGACGGTCAACAGCGGCGAGGTCATCGCCGAGATGGACGCGGACAAGGCCACGCTGGAGATCGAGGCGCCGGCCTCGGGCGTGCTGCTGGCGCGCAGCGCCGAAGTCGGCGACAGCATCAGCGAGGGCGATGTGCTCGGCCAGCTGGGCGAGCCGGAAGAATCCGCCGCCAGCGAGGGCGCGGCAGCCGGTGCCGCTACGGCAGCGCCCGCGGCGACCAATGGCGCGGCTGCCGCAGCGACCCCCGCAACTGAAGAAGATCTGCCGGAGGGACGCGCGCGTATCTCGCCGGTCGCCCGCCGTCTGGCGCGCGAGCGTGGCATCGATCTGGCGCAGCTGCGCGGCAGCGGTCCGGGCGGACGCATCGTGCGCGCGGACGTCGAGAACTACAAGGAAGCAGCGCCGGCGCCGGCGCCGGCCGCGCCGGCCCTTCCGGCTGCAGTCCAGCGCACGCCGCCGCCGGAAAGCGAGGATGTGGAACATATCCGGCCCAACAGCATGCGCCGCCGCATCGCCGCCACCACCATCGAGAGCCAGCAGACCATCCCGCATTTCTACATCACGATGGAGATCGACGCAGCGCCCCTGCAGTCCTTCCGGCGCCAGCTGAACGCCAGCCTGCCCGAGGGCGGGGCCCACGTCACGGTCAACGACCTGGTCGTCAAGGCGACGGCGCTGACCCTGCGCGACTTCCCCAACCTGAATTCGCACTGGTATGGCGACCGCATCGTTCGCTTCCGGCGCATCAACGTCGGTATCGCGGTGGCGCTGACCGGCGGCGGCCTGATGTATGTGGTGGCGCAGGACGCGGACAAGACACCGCTGGCAGAGATGGCGGCCAGCAATCGCGCCATGGCGCTGCGTGCGCGCGAGGGTCGCGTGAAGCTCAGTGACCTGACCGGCGCGACCTTTTCGACCAGCAACCTGGGCGCCTGGGGCGTAGCACACTTCGCCGCGGTCATCAATCCGCCGGAAGCGGGCGTGCTGGCTTTCGGCGCAGCGACCAAAACGCCGGTGGTTACCGAAGACGGCCGCCTGGCGGTGGGTGAACGCATGAGCGCGACCATTAGCATTGATCATCGTGTCAGCGATGGCGCCGAGGGCGCGGCCTTCATGCAGGCCTTCCGCCAGCGCCTGGAGACCCCGCTGGCTCTGCTGGGCTGGCCGGGTGGCTCCTGAGGCACTGCCGCAATGACCTTCACCCGTACAGAATTGCTGGACGCCCTGGACTCAGTCATCAGCATCCCGCTGATCCCCTTTGCTGCCGGCCGCATCGACTACGAGGGCCAGCGCCGCAACGTCGACTACCTGATGCGCAACAATCACCTTTCGGGCGTTCGCCCGCGCGTCATTTCCCTGGCCGGTACCAGCCTCATCAACCACATTCGGCCGCAGGAGCAATTGCGCCTGCTGGACATCACCGGACAGCAGATGGGCGGCGAGGGCCTGCTAATGGCTGCGCTGGTGCCCAATCCCCTGGCTGTGGCCGGCGACCTCATCGACGAGCTGGCCCAGTTGTCGCGTCCGCCAGATGTCTATTTGCTGATGCCGCTGGCCGGCACCTTCAGCCCCGAGGGTCTGTACGAGCAGTTGCTGGCATTCACGGCCTGTTACGGGGAACGCCACGGCGCCCGCTTTCTCTATTACTATCGCAGTCCGCGCGACCGCGAACAGATTCTGCGTCTGTTACGTGACTCGCCGCACATGCTGGGCGTCAAGATCGGCACGGACGTGGCGGATGTGCCAGCCTTTGTCGCGGGTGTCGGCGCGCAGCGCATCGTCATCTGGGGCGTGGGCGATCGTTCAACCGCGGCGGCGGAACTTGGCGCGCGCGGCCACACCTCCGGCATCAATATCGTCTTCGCGCGCGCCTCGGATGCCATCAACAACGCGCAACGCAGCGGCGATTATCAGGCGGCGCGCGAGGTCGAGGCGCTCATCGACCCGCTGGAGCAGCTGCGCTTCGTGAACGGCCGCGCCTGGAATTACGCCGCGGTCGCCGAGGCGATCCGTCTGGGCGACTTCGGCGACGTGGTCGCCGGTTGCGGCGCTCCATTTAACCCGCGTGTGCCGGCGGAGGTTTCTGCGCAAATCGGGCAGATTGTGGCGGACTTGCGCGCCTGGCACTAGACTTCATGCCCTGATGGCACTGTTCGTCTGACCGGAAGTCTCCGTTGTGAGCACTTGTGTCTGCCAGTCCGCTTGAGGAAACGCGTCAGTGAGTCCGGCCTGATGGACGCGATCCCGGCTGACCGCCAGGACGGCGGCGTCATCGACGGTAGCATCTACGATGTGCCCGGCTTCATGTTCGTAGACTGGAAGTGCTACCGCGCGGGCTGGTTCGAGGAGGCCGGGCTGGATCCGCCAACTCGCTTCCCTGGCAGTCCCGGTTGGGAGGGCAACGTCGTCTTGCCCACCTTCCAGCGCGTGCTGCTCGGCGAGCTTACGCCCGAAGCAGGCGTCGAAGTGATGATGGCAGGCCTTGAAGAAGCAGTAAACGGCTAAACTCCCATTGTCGGGCGGGAGCCAGCCTTCCGCCCGACCAAGCTCTGCGGAACGAAACGAAACGGAACGGGAAAGTGGAACGCATGTCGGAACGCGCGCGGCCCAATCTGCTCTACATCCATTCGGACCAGCACAACGCGGCGGTTGCAGGTTGCTACGGCGACCAGCACGTGCATACGCCGCATCTGGATCGCCTGGCGGTCGCTGGCGCGCTGTTCACCAGCAATTATTGTTGCTCGCCGATCTGCGTGCCCTCGCGCATGGCCATGCTCACCGGTCGCCACCCCTGGCAAAATGAAGTCTGGACCAACAGACACGTGCTCAATTCCGGCATACCCACGCTGGCGCACAGCATGGGCGCCGCCGGTTACCGGCCCGCGCTGATCGGGCGCATGCACTCGGTCGGCCCGGACCAGTTGCATGGCTACTGCGAGCGCCTGGTCGGCGACCATTCGCCCAACTTCCCCGCCTTCCCGAAAGTCGGTGCCATCCTGGGCCAGTTGCACGGCACGGCCGGCCCCGACCGCGTCAGCATCCAGCGGGCCGGGGCCGGGCAGTCCGGCTATCAGGTGCACGACGAGGTCGTCACCGCGGCTGCGGTAGACTGGCTCAATCGTCTCGGCGTGCGCCGTCGCGCCGGCACGGATGATGAGCCTTTCTCGTTGAGCGTGGGCTTCATGCTGCCCCATCCGCCCTACGTGGCGCGCCGCGCCGACTACGACCGCCACGCCCACAGCCTGCCGCCGCCGCGCAAGCCGCGCGAATTTGAGCAGGAGACGCACCCCTTCCTGCAGCGTTGGCGCAAAACCACCGGCCTGACCGACACGGACGCCGATGAAGCGCGCCGCGCCCGCGCCGCCTACTGGGGCCTGGTCGAGCGCGTGGATAGCATGATCGGCGAGATTCTCGACGCGCTGGCGGCCAACGACCTCGAGCGCGACACTCTGGTCGTCTACACCTCCGACCATGGCGACATGGTCGGAGAGCACGGCCTGTGGTGGAAGCACGTGTTTTACGAGGAGTCCGTACGCGTGCCGCTCATCATGGCCTGGCCGGGACGCATCGCCGCCGGCCAGCGTTGCGAGCGGGTGGTCAGCGCGCTGGACGTAACCGCGACCATGCTCGACGCGCTGGAGGCGCCCGCGCTGCCTGGCTCGCCCGGCCGCAGTCTTTTGCCGCTGCTGTCGCCGGGGGCGGGCTCAGTCGCCTGGCGCGACGAGGCCTTCAGCGAATACTGCGCCGACCAGTACGCGCCCGATGGTGGTGAGAGTTACGTGCGCATGTTACGCCAGGATGAATGGAAGCTGATTTACTACCATGGCCTGCCGCCGCAGCTCTTCAACCTGGCCGAAGACCCCGACGAGCTGGTCGATCGCGCCGCAGACCCTGGCTGTCAAACGCTGCTGGGCGACATGCGGGCGCGCCTGCTGCGCGACTGGCGGCCGCAACGCATCCAGGCGCGCATGGCGCAGCTGCGCGCGGGCAGTGACCTGCAGGCGCGGTGGGCGGGCGCGACCCTGCCCGACGAGCCCATTCGCTGGCCCATGCCGCCGGAGGTTAACCGCCTCGACCAGGGATAAGTGGATATAGCAGGGTGCGCTGACACGCGCTAAATTCTTCATCAAATATGGAGGTGATTATGGCGCTCCTGATTTATGATCACGGTCGCCGTGATGAGAATAAGGTCGCCCTAACCTTCGATGACGGCCCCAATCCACCGCGCACGGACCAGATCCTGCAAATCCTTGAGTCGCGCGGCGCCCGCGGCACCTTCTTCGTGCTGGGCAAATGGGTCGAGCGCTGGCCGGAAGCCTTCATGCGCATCGTCTCCGGCGGGCACACGGTGGCCAACCACAGCCATTTGCATCAGGCGCACCTGGGCGATTTCGACCACGCCGAGGCCGTCCTCGGCAACCTCATGGGCCGCCCGACGCGGCACCTGCGCGCCCACTACTTCAACTATTTCACCTGCCTCGTGTCGCCGCTGGCAATGTCCAGCCACATACAGGTCGTCGATTCAGACGTGAACCCGGCGGACTGGAACAAGAGCGACCCGCAGCAGATCATCGATGCCACGCTGAACCATCCCGCGCTGGCGCCCGGCTCGATCATCGACCTGCACGACAGCTCCGAGACGGAGGACGACGGGCTGCGCCTGGCGCGGCCGCTGCCGCTGATCGAGGCGCTGCCGGCCATCGTCGACGGCTTGCAGGCGCGCGGCTACGAGCTGGTCGGCCTGGATGACATGACCATGGTGGAACCGACGCTCTGGCAGCCGGACGATCGGGCCATGTACGCCTCGCAAGAGGTGCGTGACGCTATTTTCTCCCTGGGCTCCACGCAGGAGTAACTGCGCCGGCAGCACAGGTTTTTTGACAGGAATAGAAGGGGGAATTGATTGTGAAACGTCCGTTGTTGTTGCATCTTGTGCTTGCATTCCTGCTGCTGGCCATGCTGCCTGGCGGTCTGGCGCTGGCGCAGGAAGAAAACGTGCTCGTGATCGCCATTTCCGGCGACATCGAGACGCTGGATCCGCCTTTTTCACAAAACCAGCGCTCGAACGAGACCAACCTGAACGTCTATGACCAGTTCTTCCGCTATGGCCGCATCGATTCCGGCCAGGGCTACAGCATCGCCGACACCGGCACCATCGAGGGCGCGGCCGTCGAATCTTGGACCTGGTCGGAGGATCTGGGTTCGATCGTGCTCAAGATTCGTGAAGGTGCGACCTTCCCGAAGACCGGGCGCGACCTGACGGCCGACGACTTCATGTACTGGTTCGAGCGCGCCATTGGCACGGCGGCCGGCACTGCCTGGAACGTCAATACCGCCGGCATCACCTCATGGGAGAAGACTGGTTCGCACGAAGTGACCTTGCAGTTCTCAAGGCCCAGCCCCTGGCTCTTCTTCCTCTTCCGAGATCAGTCGCAGGGCCCCATGGACGCCATCGAGGCCCAGGCGAACGCGACAGATGACGACCCCTGGGCAAGGCTCTGGCTGGCGAAGAACGACGTCGGCTCCGGTGAGTATTACGTGGAAAGCTGGGAGCCGGGCGTAGCCATGGTGCTGCGCGCCAACCCGGATTACTGGGCTGGCAAGGCCTTCTTCGATCAGGTTGTGCTGCAGATCGTGCCCAACTCGGCGGACCGCGCGCTGCTGCTGCGCGAGGGCGAGGTCGACATCGCCACCGGTCTCAGCACCGATGAACTGGCGTCGCTGGAAGGCTCGGAGGGCGTGAAGGTGCTCTCGGTGCCGACGCGCAACCAGATGATGCTCGGCCTGAACACGACGATGGGGCCGACGGCTGATGTACGCGTGCGCCAGGCGCTCTCCTACGCGGTGCCCTATGAAGACATCATTGAGGGCATCTTCGCCGGCAAGTCGCGCGTCTCCGCCGGGCCGATCCCGCTCGACGGCCAGTATCACGACAGCTCGCTCTGGCCCTTCAGCTATGATCCGGACGCGGCGCGGGCCCTGCTGGCCGAGGCCGGTTATGCGGATGGCTTCGAGATCACGCTCGATATCGCCTCCGGCGTGTCGACAACCGAACAGATCGCAGTTGTGCTGCAAAACGCCTGGGGAGATATTGGCGTCACGACAAACATCAATCTGCAGCCCGCCGCGATTTTCGCCGATCAGATGGGCACACTGGAGCACGAGGCCTGGATGCGTGACCTGCTCTGGTACGTTGATGACGCCGGCTACACCGGTGACATCTTCTTCAAGACGGGCGCAGTCATCAACTGGACGGGCTACAGCAATGAAGCGCTGGATGCCGTCATCGACGAGCTGAACGTCACGTTGGACCCGATGAAAAAGGCCGAGCTGGCGGCGGAGTACCAGCGCATCCTCAACAATGATGCGCCGGCGCTCTACCTGGCCGAGATGCCCTTCGAAATCGCCATGCGCGATAATATTCACGGCTACGTGCAACTGCCTGACAATCTGCTGTGGTACTGGCCGCTTTACCGCGAGTAGGGTAGCCGCAAGAATCTGCACGGGGCGCGGCCTGAACACCGGTCGCGCCCCGCCATGCCCATCCGGCGCACAACCTGACGGCAGGCGCGGGAGCGAGACATGCTGGACTCGGTGCGCGAGTGGGGCCAGTTCCTGCTCAGGCGTGTTGCCCTCTTCCTCGTCGCGCTCTTCGGCGTGTCCGTCATCACCTTCACGGTAACGCACAAAATCGGCAATCCCGTCTACCTGATCGTCGGCACGCGCTACTCGCAGGAGACGCTGGACAACCTCGTCCGCGAGTTGGGGCTGGACCTGCCGCTGCATGAACAATATCTGAACTACGCGAGCAACCTGCTGCAAGGCGACCTGGGCATCTCGCGCTTCACCTACAATCCCGTGTTGGAGGACATCGGCCGGCGCCTGCCGGCCACGCTGGAGCTCTCGACCTGGGCGCTGGCCATGGGGGTGCTGTGGGCCGTGCCGGCGGGCGTGCTGGCCGCCATGCGCCCGGCGGGCTTGCTGGCGCGCGCTGCGGACCTGCTGGCGCGCACGGGCGTTTCCATGCCCGGCTTCTGGCTGGGCCTCTTGTTTATTTTCGTCTTTTACGCGGAGTTGCACTGGTTTCCGGCGCCCCTGGGGCGCATCGCGCGCAGCCTGGGGCCGCCGGTGACTGTCACCGGCTGGTACACCCTGGATTCGCTGCTGGCCGGCGATCGCGAGGCCTTCATTTCCAGCGTGCGCCATCTCATCCTGCCCGCGTTGACCCTGGCCATCACCACCAGCCCCAGTACGCTGCAAATCACACGCAAGCGCATGCAGGAAGTGCTGCAGAGCGACTACATCCGCAGTGCGCGCGCCTTCGGCCTGCCAGCGCGCACGGTCTACCGCTACGCCCTGCGCAATACCCTGGGTCCGGTCATCACCATGATTGCCATGACCTACGGCTATCTCTTGAGCGGCACGGTTCTGGTGGAGGTGGTCTTCACCTGGCCCGGTTTGGGGCTCTACGCGGTGGATGCCATGAACAAGTCTGATTACGAGCCCATCATCGGCGTGGTGCTGCTGAGCGCCGGCTTCTACCTGCTGGTGTATCTGGCCACGGACGTGATCAACGCGCTGCTCGATCCGCGCACGCGGGCGGAGGGCTGAGCATGCTGGCCGGGGAGCAGGTCGTGCCGCAACGCCCCACCTTGCTGCAGCGGCTGCTGCGCAGCAACGGGCCGCTGCGCGTGCGGCTGAATCTCGGGCTGCTGGCGCTCTTCATCCTCGCCGGTCTGCTGGCGCCCCTGCTGCCGCTGCATGACCCGGTGACGCCCTACCCGCTCAACCGGCTGAAGCCGCCCTCTGCCGGGCACCCCTTCGGCACCGACGGCAACGGCATGGACGTGCTGTCGCGCACCATCTTCGCCATTCGCACCGACTTCGCGCTGGCGTTGAGTTCGGTTGCCCTGGGCATCGTCGTCGGCGCGCCGCTGGGCGCGCTCTCCGGCTACTTCGGCGGCAAACTGGACAGCGCCATCACGCGCGTCACCGAAGTGTTTCAGGGCTTCCCGCAGATTCTCTTCGGCATGGCGGTGCTGGCCGCGGCCGGCAACACCATGGTCAACCTGGTGCTGATCATCGCCTTCTACAACGTGCCCGTCTACAGCAAGATGGTGCGCAGCGTGACCCTGCCGCTGCGCGAGGCCGATTTCGTGCTGGCGGCGCGCGTGGCCGGCAACAGTCCGCTCTCAGTCGTCTTCCGCCACGTGCTGCCCAACACCCTGGTGCCGGTCTTTTCCCAGCTGCCGCTCAGCTGCGCCTACGCCGTGCAGATGATCGCCGGGCTGAGCTTCATCGGCCTCGGCGTATCGATTCCCACGCCGGAGTGGGGCTCGATGATCCAGCTGGGCGCCAACCAGATGGTCTTCGGCAAATGGTGGGCCTCTGTCTTCCCGGGCCTGGCGCTCTTCTTCTCGGTGTGGCTGTTGAACAACGTGAGCGACCTCTTCGGCGCGCTGGTCGTGCGGCGGAGTTGAGCGTGTCCCTGCTGACGGTGAGCGGGCTGCAGCTGCAATTCCGCGTGGAGCGTGAGACGGTGTATGCCCTGCGCGACGTGGCGCTGACGATTGGCGCGGGCACGCGCACGGCGATCGTCGGTGAGAGCGGTTCGGGCAAGACGGCGCTGGCCCTGGCGCTGCTGCGCCTGCTGCCGCCCAACGCGCAGCTGGGTGGCAGCATCCGCTTCCGCGAGCAGGAGTTGCTGACGCTGTCCGAAGCGGACATGCAGCAGATCCGCGGCGCACAGATCGCGATGATCTTCCAGCACGCCCAGGCCGCGTTGAACCCGCTGATTCCGGTCGGCCGCCAGATCGCCGACGTCTGTCGCCAGCACAGTGGCGTCAGCCGGCAGCAGGCCTGGGAGCGGGCGGTGGAGGTGCTGGCGGCCACCGGCATCCAGCAGGCTGCCGCGCGCGCCCGCGACTACCCGCACCAGTACAGCGGCGGTATGGCGCAGCGCGCCTTGATCGCCATGGCGCTGGTCTGCGAGCCGCAGCTGCTGATCGCCGACGAGCCCACCAGCGGCCTCGACGTGGCGGTGCAGCAGCAGGTGCTGGCCCTGGTGGAGCAGGTCGTCGCGCAGCTGGACGCCACGCTGCTGCTCATCACGCACGACCTGGCCGTGGTCGCCGACACCTGCGACCATATCATCGTGATGTACGCCGGCGAGGTGATGGAGACAGGTACGACGGAACAGGTGCTGGAACGCCCGGCCAACCCCTACACGGCGGCGCTGCTGGCCTGTTTCGAGCAGACGGACGACGCGCGCATGCCCTTCATCCCCGGTCGTACGCCGGACATGCGCCGGCCATTGTCGGGCTGCAGCTTCGCCGCCCGCTGTCCCATGGTGGAGGAACGCTGCCGCCAGGAACGCCCCCTGCTCACCGAGGTCGCGCCCGGCCACTTCTCCAGTTGCCACTTCGCGCAGGAAGGCATCGGGCCATGAACGCGCCTGAGGAGGGCGCGGCGCTGCTGCGTATCGAGGAGGCGACCAGGAGCTTCAGCCTGCGTCAGCGCGGCTGGCGCCGGCAGCGGGTGGTCGCGCTGGACGGCGTGTCCATGATGCTGAGGCGCGGCGAGACGGTCGGCCTGGTGGGTGAGAGCGGCTCCGGCAAGTCGACGCTGGGGCGCTGCGTGCTGAATCTGACGCGCCTGGACAGCGGCCGCATCATCTATCAGGGCCGCGAGATCCAGGCCCTGGCCGAGCGCGAGTGGCGGCCGTTGCGGCGGCGCCTGCAGATGGTCTTCCAGAACCCGGTCAGTTCCTTCAACCCGATGATGACGCTGGAGGAGACGCTGCTGGACGCCCTGCGTCAGCTGCCCGAACTGGACGAAGCGGGTCGGCGCCGTCGCGTCAGCGAGTTGCTGGAACAGGTGCAGCTGGGTGCGCGCTTCGCCGTCCTGTATCCCTATGAAATGAGCGGCGGCCAGCTGCAGCGCGCGGCCATCGCGCGGGCGCTGGCGCCGGGGCCGGACTTCATCTTCCTTGATGAGCCCACCGCCGCGCTGGACATGTCGATTCGCGGCCAGATCATCAATCTGTTGCTGGACCTGCAGCAGCAGGAGGGCGGGCCGGGCTTCGTTTTCGTCACCCATGACTTGCGCGTGTTGCGCTATGTGGCGGAGCGCATCTACGTGATTACCCAGGGGCAGATCGTCGAATCCGGCAGCCGCGACCAGATTTTCAACACGCCGCGCCATCCCTGGACGCGCGCCCTGCTGGACGCCGCGCAGATTGGCCGCAATCGTCGGGCTGCCCGTCCTGCCGACGGCGCGCAACTCTCGCTCGCCACCGGGGCCACCGGCGGCTGCAAGCTGCTGGCGCGCTGTCCCCACGCCCGCGAGCGTTGCGCGCGCGAGCCGCAGGTCCTGCGCGAAATTGAGCCGGGACAGTTTGTGCGTTGCTGGCGCGCTGAAGAGATCGACTGAACGCAGCGAGTCAGTTCTGTTGGCTGCGGCCGTGACAGCGCTTGAACTTGCGGCCGCTGCCGCAGGGGCAGGGGTCGTTGCGACCGGTGCCGGCGAGCAGCTCCTCGAAGGCCATTTGCTCGCGCGCCAGCGTGAGCATCACGTTGGCGGGTGGACGCCCTGCGTGCAGCTCCGCAGTCATCAGCTCCATGGGATGCCGGATATGGTTGAAGAAGTGACGGTAACCGGCGCAGAGATAGTTCAGTCCCTCTTCCCCGTCGGGCGTCTGGATGAAGCGGTTCTTGGGGCAGCCGCCGTTGCAGACGAAGCGCACCTCGCAGTCGAGGCAGTATTGCGGCAGGCTGTCGCGCTTGTGCTGGCCGAATTCGAACTGCTGCTGTGAACCAACCATCTCCTCCAGCGGCACGAGGTTGATGTTGCCGAGGCGGTAGTCCGGCTCGACGTAGTGATCGCAGGAGAAGACGTCGCCGTTGTGCTCCATGGCCAGCGCCGCGCCGCAGGTCTCCTCGAAGATGCAGAGGCCGGGCCGATTGCCGCTCCAGGCGGCCAGGGCCACGTCAAAAATCTGCACGAAGACGCGCCCCACGTCGTGGCGCACCCAGTCGTCGAAGATATCGCTGAGGAAGCGGCCATACTGCTCCGCGCCGACCGAGCGGTCTTTCACGCCTTCGCCTTCCTGATAGCCGCTGTCGTTGTCGCGCTCCACGATCGGGATGAACTGCATGAACGACACCTTCAGTTCGTCGCGGAAGAAGCGATAGACCTCCAGCGGATGGTCGGCGTTGGCGGCGTGCACGGTGCAGAGGATGTTGAAATCGACCTTGTTGCGTTCCAGAATCTCGCGCCCGCGCATGACGCGCGCGAAGGTGGGTTGGCCGCCCTTGTCGACTCGGTAGGCGTCATGCAGCGGCTCGGGCCCGTCCACGCTGAGGCCGATGAGGAAGTCGTTCTCGCGAAAGAAGCGCGCCCAGTCGTCGTTGAGCAGCACGCCATTGGTCTGGAAGCTGTTGAAGATGCGCATGCCCGGCTTCCTGTGCTTCTGCTGGGCGGCAACCGCCTCGCGGAAGAAGTCGAGGCCCATCAACGTGGGTTCGCCGCCCTGCCAGGCGAAAGTGACTTCGGGTACCTGCTGCGCCTCAATGTACTGGCGCGTGTACTCCTCGAGCAGGGTTTCGCTCATGCGGAAGTTGCTGCCGGGGTAGAGCTTCTCCTTGGAGAGAAAGTAGCAATACTTGCAATCGAGGTTGCAGATGGCGCCGCTGGGTTTGGTCATCAGGTGGAAGGAGGGTGGCATGGGCCCCGCTTCCAGCACGGGAATGTCGTCGATCTGGATGGGAGCTACGGGCATGGATGCACCTGCGGGCCGTGGTTGACAAGCTGATTATGCCGCCTTCGCGCAGAGTTGCAAAGGCCAGCGCTCAGCCGGTGAGGATGCTGCGCAGCAGAATAAGGCCAGCGAAGCCCCGGATGGCGCTGCCCATGGCCGGTCGCCTGTGCGCGTCGGGTTCAGCCAGTCAGAATGCTGCGCAGCAGGATGCCGGTCAGCAGCCCGAAACCCCAGATGTAGCTGCCCATGGCCGGCCGCTTGCGCGCCGTCACTTCCACGAAGATGAAGAAGGGCAGGGCCAGCACCGCCGCCATGCCGTAGATCAGGTGCACCTCCTGCGTCGGACGCAAACCGCGCGCGTAGAGCAACAGGCCCAGCAGCGCCTGCAGCAGCATCGTGCTGAAGATGACGTAGGTCGCTGCGCGAAAGAGTGGCGTCACGTCGCCCTTGCGCAGGATGCCGACCTGAACCGCTCGGGCCGTCATAAGCAGGGCCAGCGCCAGCCCGGCGCGCCCGAGCTGATTGTGCAGCGCGCGCCCCTGCAGCCAGACTGTGAGCGACGCGTTGGCGGCCAGCACCAGCGCGCAAAAGAGCAGGAAGGCCAGCGCCAGGCCGGCGACGAGCAAGCGCTCGCGCTGCGTCAGGGCCCTGGTCCAGCCGCGCCTGGGCTGCGACTTCACGGCTCTTGCGGCGCCTGTCTGGTGGCCAGCAGAAAGCCGGCGAAGATCAGCACCACGCCGGAAAGTTCAGCCAGATACTTGAAGGAGGGGTAGTCGAGGCGAATGAGTGTGCCGCCTGTGGCCGGCAGCAAGCCGCCCGCCGCGATCAGCCAGTTGCCGTAGACGCGGTCGCGCATAATCTGTTTCCTGCGGAAGAGGCGCGCGGACCAGATGGCGCCGCCGACGAGGGCGATGGTGCCCCATAGGTTCATCACCGGCGAGAAGCCGCGTACCGTGCCGCTGCCGGGCGGCATGATGCTGCGATAGAGCGCGGTCATATCCGCGTCCGGCTGCCAGGCGCTGCTGTCGAAGGGCGTCAGCCACAGCGCCCAGGGCAGGGTCATGACGGCCACCACCAGCAGGGCCATCTGTATGTTGCGCGCGATGTTGCCCCGGCGCAGCAGCAGGTAGACCGTCCCCTGGCCCAGCCAGGGTGCCACCATCAATGCGCCGCACCAGTACCACAGGGCGAAGAAGACGGGGCTCCAGACCTGCGTCAGCACCACCTGGCTGAGCGCGCCGGTGAAGTAGAAGACCATGCCGAGGCCCCAGGCCAGCTGATGCGCGCGGCGCCCGTGCCACCAGCGCCGCAGGATGGTGAGCGCGAAGACGCCGCTGACCAGCGTCGTCAGCAGCGACGTGCCGAGGGCCAGGCTCATGGCCGCGGCCCGGGCCTCATTGCGTCAGTACGCGCCGCGCGCTGATGCGATAGGTGACGCGCCGTGACCGCGTGTCCGCCGGCGCGAAGTCGCCGAAGTAGCTTTTGGCGCCGACGTAGAGCCGCGCCAGTTCGTCAATCGTGGCCTCGTCATCCTCGTCGATGGCGCTCACCTCGCCGCGCACCTCGATGTAGTTGTAGGGGTTCTGGTGATTGAGGGCGAGCACGGTGACCTTGTTGTTGGCGCGGATGTTCAGGTCCTTGCGCCGGCCAGGCTGGCTGTTGACGAGAATGTCGTCGCCGTCCAGCTTGCACCAGACCGGCGTGGCCTGGGGCTGGCCGTCGGGCATCATGGTGACGAGGGTGACCACGGTGGGGCCGGCCAGCAACTCACGGTGAGATTCCGGGATTGTTACGTTCATGTGGGCTCCTTTGGTTGTGGGGCATGCGGGTCACGGATGCCCGTTGATGGCAAACGCGCGCGCCGGCATCCCCCGAATTGTGACTACAACGTCCTCATCATTGTGAAGCCGCGGGCAGGGCGTGTCAATGGCCTGCGCGGGCTGACGGTCACGCCGGCTACCAGGCGACAGTCTTGCCCTCATGGTCGAAGTATGTCCCGTTGTGCGCGGGCGTAAGGCCGTCGATTTGCGCGAGCATGTCACGCACGGACTCGGCCGGCGTGATTGCCGCGTTCCAGCCGCCCATTTCGGTGCGCACCCAGCCAGGATGCAGGGAACAGACGGTCACGCCAGCCGGCCCGAGATCCGCGGCCAGGCCGCGCATGACCATGTTGAGGGCGGCCTTGCTGCTGCAGTAGGCGTACTGGCCGCCCGTTTGTTTGCGCGTCAGCGAGCCGAGGCCGGAGGATATGTTGACAATGCGGGGACGCGTGCCGCGGCGCAGCAGGGGAGTGCAGGCCTGGGCCACCAGCAGCGGCCCTAGGCTGTTGATGCGCAACGACTGCAACATGCTGTCCGCATCCAGCGTTGCGAGTTCCTGCTCGCCGGCGGGCGGTTTGACCGCCGCGTTGTTTACGAGCAGCTCCAATCCGTCGACAGTATCGGCCACGGCGGCGACGGCCGCGCGAACGGAAGCGGGCGCGCTGACATCCATCGGCAGAATCGTCAGCTGCGGGCAAGCCAGGGCGTTGAGCTGGTCGGACTGCGGCGGCCGGCGCGTGGTCGCGAAGACCCGGACGTCGCCGCGCTGCAACCACTGGCGCACGAATTCGAGGCCGATGCCGCGGTTGGCGCCGCTGATAAACACGCGTTCCATGTTCTCTCCTGCCTGAATGCTGTGATAGGATAGAGGCCCAGCATAGCGTCCGGTTTCACGGGTAACCACTCCGCAATTCTTACTGACGCTGGCTGCTTACTGCTGCGGAGAGGATGTTTCGCATGTATCGTGTCGCGTTACTCATTGTGTCCTTGTTGCTGCTATTGGCTGCTGGCGCAGCGCAGGCGCTGCCGCTGCCGATATGCGAAGGGCCGGACCTGAGCACCTGTGTGGTTAGCGACGAAGTCCTGGCGACCTACCGCTGGCCGGCTGTCACCCCGCTGAGAATCGATGACAACCTGCTGGCAGACCGCGACTATCGCCGCGTTTCGGGCATTCTGCCGGTCTACCGGGAGCCCTTTGGCGAGCTGATCGAAACGACCGGTGAAGGCTACAGTTTCGTCACCGTCACGAAAATCGAGGAGGATTGGGCAGAGATCGGTGAGGAGCAGTGGGTGCCGGCTGATGTGCTCGGTGAGGAAATTAAAGTCTCCCGCTATGCGGGGGTGGAGCTGCCGCAGGATGGCCTTGAATATCCGATGGCCTGGACGCTGCGCCACCTGCGCGCGGCCACTGAACCAGGCGGGCTGGATTCGCCAACAAACCCCTTCCTCTATCGCTACACCCGTGTGACCATCTTCAGCTGTGTGCGTATTGAGGGCAAGTGCTGGTACCAGATTGGCAAGGACCAGTGGGTGCACCAGTACAGGCTTGCCATGTTCAAACCGGTCGAGCGACCGGAAGACGTGAACACCGAGAAGTGGATCGGAATCGATCTATACGAGCAGGTGCTGACGGCCTATGAAGGCGCGACGCCGGTTTTCACCACGCTCATCTCCTCCGGCTTGCCGGATTGGTCAACCCGCGAGGGGGTCTTCAACGTCTGGCTGCGGCGACAGCGCGGTGACATGAGCGGCGCCTTTCAGCTGCCGGATTTCTATTCATTGCAGGAAGTGCCCTGGACGCAGTACTTCGACGGCGGCATCGCGCTGCATGGCGCCTACTGGCACGACGGCTTCGGCTTCCGGCGCAGCCATGGCTGCGTGAACGCCTCCCTTACCGACGCCAACTGGCTCTACACCTGGTCCAATGACTTTTGGGACTGGGAAGAGGGCTACGGCATCGCAGTTTTCGTCTACAGCACTGGCGACTACGAGTCCGATTAACCTGCTCTCCGCTCCAGGCGAGTCCTTCGCCTTACCTGGCGGGCGGGTCAGGGCTGCGCCTGGCATTGTCACGTTCGCGCGGCCTACAGGGTAATGTCCCAGGCGGCCAGGTCGGCCAGGAAGCGATGGGCGGTCAGGTCCAGGTGGATGGGCGTCACGCTGGCATAGCCATTGTGCACCGCCCACAGGTCCGTGCCCTCCTCGTCGGTCATGCCGCCAGGCTCGGGCCCGACGATGCGATGGACGCTGCCGTTGCTGGCCAGCTCGTCGTTGTAGATGCGGATGCCCTGGCGCGTAAGGCGGATCTCGCTGATTTCATCGCCGGCGGGCAGGTTGACGTTGAGGATGGTGAAGGGCGGCAGGCTCCGCTTTAACAGATATTCACCAACGATGCGCACAGCGATGCGCGCGGCGGCAGTGTAATCGGCGACGTCGTTGGCCCCCTGGTCAGCCAGCGAAAAGGCGATGGCCGGGATGCCGTGGATGGTGGCTTCCAGCGCCGCGCTGACTGTGCCGCTGTAAGTGATGTCCTGGCCCATGTTGGCGCCCCGGTTGATGCCGGAAACGACGACGCGTGCCGGCCACTCTGCCATGCCCAACGCGGTCAGCGCGATGCAGTCCGCCGGCGAGCCGCTCACGGCCAGCGCGGGCGAGCCGTCCGGCATCAGCGTCTCGGCAACCGGGATGTCCTGGAACAGGGTCTTCTTGTGGCCGCTGGCGCTCTGGTTGGTCGCCGGCGCGATGACGCGGACCTCGCCGAGCGCGCGCATGGCGCTGGCCAGGGCCACGATGCCGGGCGCGCGCACGCCGTCATCGTTGGTGACGAGAATGTAACTCACTCAGGTTCTGCTCCCTTGATATTCGGATTCTCCATGCCCTGCATTGTACGCGAGCATGTCAAGAGCTGATCTTTGCGATTAAGGTCGGATTAAATGTGCAGGGGAGACGCGCCTGAAGTAGCTCATCCCTCGACGAGAATGGTCCCCAGCGGGATACGGGCGTCGGCCGGCTGCACGCCATCGGCAAGGGTTACGCCCAGGCGTTGCAAGTCAGAAAGACGATACAGACCGCTGTAGATGGCATACTGCCCTGGCTGCAGGTCGGCGGGGAGTGTGAAGCGCCACGCTTCGCTGGCTTGCAAACCGGCATACCAGAGGCGCGTTGGCAATCGCAGACCCAGCGGCATCTGGTCCACGACCTGATACGCTCCGCTTTCTACGTGGAAGAAATGGAGGAACTGGATCAGGTCTTCACTGCCGTTGCGCTCCGCGCCCCAGGTGAAGCTGATGGCCAGTTCGTCGCCTGCACGCGCCTGGTCGGGGAAGGCAGCGTCATGCAGGACGAAGCCATTGGCGAAGCGGGCGAGCGTATCCGACTGGCCGACGTTCGCCACTGTCTCTGGCAACACCAGTTCGTCCAGGATGACGTGGGTTTCGCCCAGCAGCGGATAGTCGCTTGAATCAATCGGCAGGAGGCTGAAACCGTTCTCTTCGATTTCCCAGAAGGAGAGCAACAGCCAGAGCGCACGATTGGCGGGGATATTTTCGGGCAAGGCAAAAAGAATTTTCTGGGTAAAGTAATGTCGGATTCCCGGTTCCCATTGATCGGCTTTCCGGTCGCTCCGCTTGTTGGTTTCCTCAATAACAGCCTTGCTTTCCTGATCCAGGAGCTGAATGGTGAATCCAATATCATTATTCAGAAGGCGTGTGGTATGTAACCACAGGTGGACCCTTGGTATCGTACCGGCGCTGAGGGAGCCGGTAGACCAGCCGCGCAGGGCCAGCGCGCCGTCGTCGACGTCGACAGTGATCTTGCGGCCAAAATGTTTGCCGAGAAAACGTATTTCCACATATTCCCTGTCTTCCCATACAAGGGAGCCAAGCAGCAGAAGCAGAACGACTATGATCGCGCTTGTCAGGCACAGGTTGATCAGGAGTATCTTTCGTCGAAAAAGGGTTTGTGGCACGATCCCTGTCATATATCCTGCCACACCGGCAAGGGCGGCAAGAATTCCAAGCGTTTCAAGAGTCTCTTCCAGGGACACAACCACTCTGACGGCATTGTTGACGAGGATATTGTCGACGACGAGCGCGCCCAGGCCCCACACCCCCAATCCGCCCAGCAGCAGGGACAGGGACAGACGCCGTTTGTCATTGCTGCTGCGCAAAATCATGGTCAGGGTTGCTGCAGCCACCAACAGACCGGGCGGCAAATACAATTCCTGGGGAGAGAGTTGGGAAAGACGTCTTGGCAATATTTCAAATTCGATCAGGGCAATGATGATGACGCCGAGGCAAAGAACGAGCCAGTACAGGCGCTCGGCCCGGGAAATCTTCCCTGAAAAGATGCCAGTGGCAAGGCACAGGATGCCCAGCAGAAACCATTGAATCGCAGACAAAATCGACGGGATGTTTCTCTCCTCTTCCAGGTACCAGAGATCAACCGGAAACAGGTTAATGTCGGTATGTTCGAAGACAATATTGATCACAAGCAGAAGAATCTGAATCACGAGGAACAGGTAAATCAGACGCAAGACCCACTCGGGAACCAGCGTCCTCAGCCTGTGGCGCTTGATCCGCGCCAGATACGCGAGCATCACACAGAGCCCCAGCGACAGAATCTGAGAGATTAGTGTGATCTGGCTATTGTTCATCAGAGCAGAGAATCCTTACATGCATGCGGGCTGCAGCAAAACGCTTCATGCTGCACAGGACGGCACCAGAACATTACCTGTTTCCGTTACCGGCATGCTGTGTTCCGGCGATCGGGATGTCCTGGAACAGGGTCTTCTTGTGGCCGCTGGCGCTCTGGTTGGTCGCCGGCGCGATGACGCGGACCTCGCCGAGCGCGCGCATGGCGCTGGCCAGGGCCACGATGCCGGGCGCGCGCACACCGTCATCGTTGGTGACGAGAATGTAACTCACTCAGGTTCTGCTCCCTTGATATTCGGATTCTCCATGCCCTGCATTGTACGCGAGCATGTCAAGAGCTGGTTTTAATGCGATTAAGGTCGGATGAATTGTACAGGGGTGAGGCGCCTGCAGCACCTCATCCCTCGATGAGAATGGTCCCCAGCGGGATACGGGCATCGGCCGGCTGTGCGCCATCGGCAAGGGTTACGCCCAGGCGTTGCAAGTCAGACAGACGATACAGTCCGCTGTAGATGGCATACCGGCCTGGCTGCAGGTCGGCGGGGAGTGTGAAGCGCCAGGCTTCGCTGGCTTGCAGACCGGCATACCAGAGGCGCGTTGGCAAACGCAAGCCCAGCGGCATCTGGTCTACGACCTGATACGCTCCGCTTTCTACGTGGAAGAAATGCAGGAACTGCGTCCAGTCCTCGCTGCCCGCGCTGTCAGTCCCCCAGCGGAACGTCACTTCCAGCTCCTCACCCGCTTGCGCGCGCCCGGGAATGGACGCGGCCTGCAGGACGAAGCCGTTGGTAAACCTCCCGGGCACATCCTCCTGGCTGCCGCTCGCCACTGTCTCCGGGAACACCAGTTCGTCCAGGATGACGTGGGGTTCACCCAGCAGCGGATAGTCGCTTGAATCAACCGGCAGGAGGCTGAAGCCGTTCTCTTCGATTTTCCAGAAGGAGAGCAACAGCCAGAGCGCACGATTGGTGGGGATATCTTCAGGCAAGGCAAAAAGTATATTCTGGGTATAGAAATGTCGGATTCCCGGTTCCCATTGATCGGCTTTCCGGTCGCTCCGCTTGTTGGTGTCCTCAATAACAGCCTTGCTTTCCTGATCCAGGAGCTGAATGGCGAATCCAATGTCATTTTTCAGCAAACGCGTGGTATGCAACCAAAGATAGACACTTGGTATTGTGCCGGCGCTGAGGGAACCGGAAGACCAGCCGCGCAGGGCCAGCGCGCCGTCGTCGACGTCGACAGTGATTTTGCGCCCAAAATGTTTGCCAAGAAAACGCATTCCTACATATTCCCTGTCTTCCCATACCAGGGAGCCAAAAAGCAGGACAACCAGAAAGACTCTTGTCAGGAAGACGTTTTCCAGGAATATCCTTCGTCGAAAAAGGGTTTGTGGCACAATCCTTGTCATATACCCCGCCACACCGGCCATGGCGACAAGGATACCAAGCGTTTCCAGAGTCTCTTCCAGAGACACAATTACCTTGACGGAATTGTTGAAACGAATATTGTCGACGATGAGCGCGCCCAGGCCCCACACTCCCAAACCGCCCAGCAGCAGGGACAGGAACAGGCGCCGTTTGCCATCGCTGTTGCGCAAGATCATGGACAGGATAGCCGCAGCCACCAACAGACCGGACGGGATGTACATTTCCTGGAAAGAGCTGGAACAAACTTCTGGGTATCGCTTCGTATTCGATCAGGGCAATGATGGTGATGCCGAGGCAAAGGAGGAGCCAGTACAGGCGCTCGGCCCAGGAAATCTTCGCTGAAGAGATGCCAGTGGCAAGGCACAAGATGCCCAGCAGAAACAATTGCATCGTAGACAAAAACGACGGGATGTTTCTCTCCCCGTCCAGGTGCCAGAGATCAGCCGGAAACAGGTTGGTCCCGGTTTGCTCGAGGACGATATTGATCACAAGCAGAAGAATCTGAATCGCAAGGAACAGATAAATCAGACGCAAGGCCCATTCGGGAACCAGTGTCCTCAGCCTGTGGCGCTTGATCCGCGCCAGATACGCGAGCAACACACAGAGCCCCAGCGACAGAATCTGTAAGATCAGTTTGAGCTGACTATTGCTCATCAGAGCAGAGAATCCTGATATGACATGCGGGCTGAAGCAAGGGCAGCATGGCAACCCGTAAACGCTTCATGCTGCGCAAGGCTGCAAAAGGATTTTACCTGTTTCTGTTACCGGCATTCCGGGTTTCGGCAATCGGGATGTCTTGCAACGAGGTTCGCTGGTGGCAGCCGGCGCTCTGGTTGGTCGCCGGCGCGATGATACGGGCTTCGCCATGCGTACGTACACCATTATCGTTGCTGACGGGAAACCGAAACCCTCAAGCTACGGCCTGAGGGTCTGATGATGCCGCGAACAGCCTGAAGCAATCGCTCAGGCGATGCCGCCGACCCGGATGCCGGGCCCCATGGTGGAAGTCAGCACGACGCGCCGCACGTAACTGCCTTTCACAGCACCTGGGCGGGCGCTGGTGATGGCGTCGATGACCGTGCTGACGTTCTCCAGCAGCCGCTCCTGGTCAAAGCTGGCCTTGCCGACCGGCACGTGCAGGTTGCCGGTCTTGTCGTTGCGGAATTCGACGCGGCCAGCCTTGCGCTCCTGAATGGCCTGCGGCAGGTCGGCGGGCTGCACGACGGTGCCGGCGCGCGGGTTGGGCATCATGCCGCGCGGGCCGAGGACGCGACCGAGGCGACCGACGCGGGACATCATGGAGGGCACGGCCAGCGCTGCGTCAAACTCCAGCCAGCCTTCGTTCTGGATGCGCGCGACCACGGCGTCGTCGGCGATGACGTCGGCGCCGGCCTCTTCGGCGGCGCGGGCGTCCTCGCCCTCGGCGAAGACCAGCACGCGCACCGTACGCCCGAGGCCATGCGGCAGCAGCACGGTGCTGCGTATCTGCTGGTCGCTGTGGCGCGGGTCGATGCCGAGCCGCATGTGCAACTCGACGGTCTCGTCAAATTTGGCAGTCGCCAACTGGCGCACCAGACTGACGGCCTCTTCCAGTGGGTAATCCTGCTTGCGATCGTAGCTCTTCAGCGCTGCGTCGCGTCGTTTGCCATTGCTTGCCATTTTGTCCTCCCTGTGGTGCTTGCGGGCGCTGCCCTCCCACAGTGTTGTAACGGTCAGTCAACGATGATGATGCCCATCTGGCGCGCGGTTCCCTCGATCTGCCGCATGGCCGCAGCGATTTCGGAGGTATTGAGGTCCGGCATTTTCACCTCGGCGATCTCCTTCACCTGGCGGCGATTGAGCTGTCCGACCTTTTCCGTGAGGGGGTTGGAGGCGCCCTTTTCGACGCCGGCAGCCTTGCGAATGAGGAAGGCGGTCGGCGGGCTCTTGAGCTCGAAGCGGAAGGAACTGTCGCTGAAGATGGTGATTTCGGCGGGGATGATGTCGCCCATGCGGTTGCTGGTGCGGGCGTTGTATTCCTTGCAGAAGCCCATGAGGTTGATGCCGTGCTGGGCCAGGGCCGGGCCGATGGGCGGGGCCGGATTGGCCTTGCCGGCGGGAATCTGCAGGGTCAGGATGGCCTTGATTTTCTTTGCCATTAACGTTCGTCCTCAGGCTTTCTCGACTTCCAGGAAATCCAGTTCGACCGGCGTATCGCGCCCGAAGAAATTGACCATGACGCGCACCCGGGTCTTGTCGATGTCGATGTTGTCGACCGTGCCGATGAAGTCGTTGAAGGGGCCATCAATGATGCGCACCTTGTCGCCGACGCTGAAGTTGACGACGATGGTCGGCGTCTCCTGCGACATGCGGTCCATAATCTTGTCGACTTCTTCTTCCCGCAAGGGCGTGGGGTCGTTGCCCATGCCCACGAAACCCGTCACGCCGGGCGTGTTGCGCACCACATACCAGGAGTCCTCGTCCATCACCATCTCGACCAGCAGGTAGCCAGGAAAGACTCGGCGCTCGACCGGGCGGTGCTTGCCATCGCGAATCTCGATCTCTTCCTCGGTGGGGATGATGACGTCGAAGATCTTGTCACGCATGCCCATGGTCTCGATGCGCTGCTCAATGGCGTGGCGCACCTTGTTCTCGTAGCCGGAATAGCAGTGGATGACGAACCACTGTTTGTCAATTTCGGGCGTCTCGCTGCCGTCCTCAAGGACAATGTTGATGCCATCCTCGTCATCATCCAGCCAGACCGGCTCGGGGTCGAACCTCTCTTGGGCCACCTTTGGTCTCCCGTTCCCGTTACCAGGTCGTAGGTTTTTTGCGGTTGGCGCGAATGTAATAGAAGGCGCCCAGGCCCACCACCACGACGAAGAAGCCGAGGAAGATCAGGGGCTGGCTCAGGCCAATGCTGAAGAGTTCGCTGTAGCCCAGCGTGATGAGTCCCAGCACCAGCGCTGCCAGCAGCGTCGATACCAGCACGATCACGCTCAGACGCCGCGCTTCCTCGCGCGTGGGCCAACTGACCTTTTTGACCTCGTCGCGCACGCCCTCGAAATAGCCAAACAGGCTGACGAAGGGCCGGGTGAGGCGATTGCCACTTTCCTGCACCACCGGCAGATTGCGCCGGCCTGGCGTGGCGCGCCCCTTGCGTGTGGTGACGCCGAGCTCCGGCGCCTGTTCCGACTGCGCGTCGGCGCGGCCGCCGAAGGGCCACCAGCTACGCCGCGTTCCGGTGCCTGTCGTCTTTTCGCTTGACATACGTACTCCTTGTGTCAGCACGGGGCACCACTATCGTGGAGAGCCCCCGGGCCGCTGCAGGGGAGGCAGGAATCGAACCCACAACCTACGGATTTGGAGACCGTTGCTCTGCCAATTGAGCTACTCCCCTATCAAGGCGAGCCCGCGTTTCAGCGGGTCTCGCGATACAGCACGTGACGCCGCACATGCGGGTCGTACTTCTTCAGCTCCAGGCGGGCGGTGGTGGTGCGCCGGTTCTTGGAGGTGATGTACATATGCCCGCTCTCGGTGCTCTTGAGCTTGACGATGACGCGATTTCCCTTTTTGGCCATCCCGGATCCTGTTCTCCTGGCGCGCTCACCTCTGGATGAGACACGCATTCCCCTGCGCCTGGATAAAAGCCTCTGATGGGATTTGAACCCATGACCTCATTCTTACCAAGAATGCGCTCTACCCCTGAGCTACAGAGGCACTGTGGGCCGGGCTGGATTCGAACCAGCGTAGGCTCTCGCCAATGAATTTACAGTCCATCCCCATTAGCCACTCGGGCACCGACCCGTACTCGCGCCCCCCGCATTGCGCCCTGCGCGCGAAGCCACCGACGGGATTCGAACCCGTAACCGCTCGCTTACAAGGCGAAAGCTCTGCCGATTGAGCTACGGTGGCAACATTGCCAGCGCAGTATAGCAGGCCGCCAGGGTGCGACAAGGCGCGACTCGCGTACGGCGCATTCTATTCGCGGGCCTGGGCGCTGTCAATGCCAGGCCTGGCCAGGCTCGCGGGGGCGAGCAGGCCGTTGCGCTGCAGCCAGGCGCTCAACTGCGCCATGCCCGGCTCGCTGATCATGGAGCCGCGGTCGATGCCGCGCGGGCTGATGCCCGTTTCCAGAGCGGCCGGTTCCTCCAGCGGCAGGTCGCTGCCGCGCCCGGCGACGATGAGTGTGGGCACGGAAAGGAAGCCGACCCAGATCAGCAGGCGATTGCGGGCATCCTCGTCCTCGTCGATCAGCAGCTCGCGCCAGGCCACGCCATGCAGCTGCAGCGCCTGCTTTGCCAGGGTGACCCAGGGGCAGGGCTGGCGGCGGCTGTACATGACCAGTTCGCGCGTCACAGGCCGCCGCTCCTTGCTGGCAGGTCGCTGCGCGCATCAAGGAAACAGAGGATGCCGTTGGTCACGCCTTCGGCGACGACGTCAGACCGTTCGGTGAGCAGCTCGCGATCCGCCAGCATAAAGCCCGTTTCAATAATGACCGCCGGCGTCCAGAGATTGATCTCGCGGAAGGTGTGGTAGCTGGTCATGTCTTCGGTGACTCCCTCGTGGCGCTCAAGGCCGGTCGCGCGCGCGTAGTGACGCGCGATGCAGTCGACGAGAATATCATCGCGACTGCGCGCTGCAACCCGCGCCGCGGCGGCCGCAACCAGAAAGCCGGAAACCCGCTCGGTGAAGGGCAGGCAGGTGTTGGCATGGATGGAGACCAGCGCCGTGGCCTGATACTCCTCAAGCCGCGGGTCAAATTCGTCAAGCAGGTCGACTGTATAGCCGCGTACGCGCAGCTTGCGCACAATGAGTTGCGCAACGTCGAAGTTGATGTCTGCTTCGGCCATGCCATCGAGGCAGACGGCGCCCGGGTCCGGGTCCGCCGCCGGGCTGTCAGGGTTGGGGCCGCGATGTCCAGCGACGATGCCGATGCGTTGCAGCCAGTTGGGCGTTGGCACGCCCGTTGCGCGCGGCTGCACTTCGGCGACCAGTTCCGCCATGCCCAGCTCGCGGCGCAGGGACGCGGCGATGAACTCCGGCGGCGTCCACCACACCAGGATGGTCGCGATTAACCCGCTGGCGACGGAGACCACGAAAAAGGCGCGCACGAAGCCGCCCAGCAAACTGACCGCGCTACGCTGACGATCGCTGCGCCGGCGCTGCAAGCGACGGTCCCGCTCCTGGGCCAATGCGGCCGCCCGGCGCTGCCGGCGCTGCTCCGGCGCCGGGGGCTGCTGGCTGCGCGCGTGCGCCGCCTCGCGCATCATCTCTTCGAATTCCTGCGCGGCGGGTCCTTGCGGCTGCTGCGGCTCGTCGCTGCCGGCCGCTGGCTCAGGCGTATCGGACATGGCTCAACTGGTTGTACGGGCTGTCTGATTCGATTGTAGTCGGCAGCGGCAAGGGGAACAAGCGCTCAGGCCAGGCCGTTCAGCAACTGGCCGGCCGACTCAATGTATTCCAGTGACTGGTGGCGGAAGTAGGTGTTGTAGAGCTCGGCGTAGTGGCCCCCCTGCGCCAGCAGCTGTTCGTGGTTGCCTTCCTCGATGATTGCGCCGTTGCGCAGGGCGATGATGCGGTCGGCGTGGCGGATCGTGGAGAGGCGGTGGGCGATCACGATGCTGGTGCGGTCCGCCAGCACCAGGTCCAGGCCCTCCTGGATGAGCGTCTCGGTCAGCGGGTCCACGCTGGCGGTGGCTTCGTCCAGAATGAAGATGGAGGGGTTCTGCAGCAGCACGCGCGCCAAAGCGACCAGCTGGCGCTGGCCCATCGAGAGACCGCTGCCACGCTCGCCCACATTCGTGTCGAGGCCCTCGGGCAGGGCGCGCAACCAGTCCCCCTGGCCGACCATGCGCGCGCTGCGGCCCACCTCCTCGTCGCTGGCATCGGGCCGGCCGTAGCGGATGTTTTCGCGCACGCTGCCATCGAAGAGGAAGGGCGTCTGCGCCACCATGCCCAGCCTTGTGTGATAGTCCTGCAGGTCAAGGTCGCGGATGTCCACGCCATCGATGCGGATCTGGCCGCCCTGGAACTCGTAGAAGCGCGCGATGAGCTTGCCGATGCTGGACTTGCCGGAACCGGTGTGTCCGACCAGCGCCAGCGTCTCGCCCGGGTTAATGGTGAGCGAGAAGTCCTGCAGCACCTGCTCCTTGTCTGTGTAGCGGAAGTCAACCCGGTCGAAGCAGATTTCACCGGCGATGGCGGGCAGCGACTGCGCGTCCTGCTGAATGACCTTCGGCTCGTCGTCGATGAGGGCGAAGACCCGCTCGCCGGCGGCCAGGCCCAGCTGGAACTGGCTCCAGAAGGAGGCGATGCTGGTCAACGGGAACCAGAACATCTGAATGCCCTGGATGAAGAGGAACCAGGTGCCGGCGCTGATGCCGCCCGCCTGGGCGTCGATGACGCCGAAATAGACCAGGGCGGTGGTGCCGAAACCGGCCAGCAGGCCGAGGATGGGGAAGATGCTGCTGAAGGTATAGCCTGTCAGCAGATTGATGCGATAGGAACGTGCGTTGACGCCGAGGAACTCACTGTAAACGCTGTGCTCCTGGCGGAAGGTCTTGGCGATGCGAATGCCGCTGACCGTCTCCTGGATGTGCGCGTAGACCTCGGCGTTAATGCGTCGCGACTGCGTAACGGTCTTGCGCGCAAGGTGGCGAAAGGCGAGCGCCGTGAGGATGATGAGCGGCGCCAGCAGCAAGAGGATAACTGTCAGACGGGCGCTGACGGTGAAGAGATAGCCGACCAGCAGGACGACCAGCAGAAACTGGCTCATCAGGTCCGTCGTAAGCGTGACCACCGCGGAGAAGGCCTGGGTATCCGAGGTGACGCGGCTGACGATCCTGCCGGAGGAATAGCTGTCGTAGAAGGAGAGATCGCGGCGCAGCACGGCATCCATGGCGTCCTCGCGCAGGCGCAGCGTGACGTTGCCGATGGCCTTGGCCGACTGCCACTGGCGCAGTGCGTTGAACACCCAGGCCACCGCGCCGAGCAGGACGGTGCCCACCAGCGCCAGGATCAGGTTACGTTCACTGGGCTCTGCCGCGATACGGTCTATCGAGATCGAGATGAAGACGGGCAGGCCGGTGTTGAGCAGCGACACACAGAGGATGGCGCCGGCGACCAGCAGCATGCGCTTGCCCTCGGGACGGAAGTAGCCGAGGATGCGGCCTACGAGCTCGCGGTCGTTGTACTGGCGGTCGTACTCTTCGGCATCGAGGCCGTCCATGATGAATCCCACAGATCAATGCTCCCTGTGATTGTCGTGCATTGCTTCAGGCGACCGGAAGGGCGACATCGTAGCGCGCGAAAATGCGGCGGTAGGGGTCGGAGCTTTGCAGCAACTGCTCATGGCTGCCGCTGGCGACCACCTGGCCATCGTCAAGCACGAGGATGTGGTCGGCCCAGCGAATCTGCGAGAGGCGGTGGGTGATAAGCAGGGTGGTGCGGCCCTGTTGCGCGCGGGTGATGGCCTTCTGGATGTCATCCTCGGTGGCGCTGTCGATGGCGCTGGTGGAATCATCGAGGATGAGGATGCGCGGGTCGCTGAGAAAGGCGCGCGCCAGGGCGAGGCGCTGACGTTGCCCGCCGGAGAGCATGACGCCGCGTTCGCCAATTTCCGTTTCATAGCCCTGGGCGAAGGACTGGATGAAGTCGTGCGCCTGGGCTTCCTGCGCCACCTGCTCGATGCGCTCGTGGGTGGCGTCGGGCGTGCCGAAGGCAATGTTCTCGGCAACGCTGCGCGAGAAGAGGAAGACGTCCTGCTCGATGCGCGAGATCTGCGAGCGCACTGAGTCCAGCTGCCAGTCGCGGATGTCAACGCCGTCGATGAGGATACGGCCGGAAGTGACGTCGTAGGTACGGTTGATGAGTTCGGTCAGCGTGCTCTTGCCGGAGCCGGTCTGGCCGACGATGGCGACGGTCTCGCCGGGACGCACGTGGAAAGAGATGTCCTGCAGCACCATGCCGTCTTCGTAGCCAAAGCTCACGTTCTCGAAGACGATGTCACCGGCCACGCGGCTGCTGTGGCCGCCGGCGTTCTCGTCCATATCAGCGCTGGCCTTGATGAGCTCGAGGATGCGCTCGCCGCCCGCAATGCCCATTTGCACCATGGAGAAGGCGAAAACCGAGATGAAAACCGGGAAGCGCATGGCGCCTACCAGGCCGGTCACAGCGACCACTGCGCCGATGTCGAGGCTGCCCTCGCCGAAGAGGATCATGGTATGCAGGAAGGTCAGGCCCAGCGCGAAGCCGAAAAAGAGGTAGGGCAGATAGCGCGCCTCGATCGTGCCCTGCTGCACCAGATAGTCGCGTACGGCCTGGGCATGACGCCGGAACTTGCGCCGCTCGAAGGCTTCCTGGGCGCTGGCCTTGACGATCTCGATGCCGGAGATGGTCTCCTCGAGGCCGGCGTTCATCACGCCAAAGGCATGGCGTTGGGCGCCAATCACCGGGCTTAGGCGCCGGAAGTAACTGCGCACGGTCACGATATAGACCAGCACGAAGAGCAAGGGCACCAGTGTCAGCTGCCAGTGAATGGCTGCGATGTAGAGCATCGGCAGGGCCATGCCAAGCACGATCTCAATGATGAAAAAGATGCCCGGGTGGATCATGTGGGTGAGAAAGCTCACGTCGTCGTTGGCGCGCGCCATGATGTCGCCGACACGCTGCCGGTCATGGAAGGTCTGGCTCTTGCCCAGCAGACTGACGTAAAGCTCCTCGCGTGAGTCGCGCGCCAGGCGCTGGGCGATGACCGTGATGGAGAGGCTGCCGCCGAGGTGGGCGAGGCTGTCGATGATGGAGGCCAGCAGCACCGCCAGCGCGGCCAGCAGCACGCCGTCGGGACGGGTGGGGCTGGTGATTTCGCGGGCGGCTTCGCCAATCAGCACGCGCACCCAGGCCATGGCGCTCCAGCCGACCAGGAAGAGCAGCACGGAACGCAGGAAGAGTAAGCGGTAGCGCAAAACGTGCGACATGATCCAGCGTCGCACCCCCTTGTGATTGTAGTTGTAGGAATCGGCTACGGTGAACTCGCCGTGGTTGCTGGACACGCACGCTCCTGCTCGCCAGGTGGACGGACATTGTAGCACAGGGCCGCGCAAAGGGAATGCCTGTTCTACAGAATTTCTGGTCTGGTAACAATACTTGTGAACCACAATGGAACGTTAAGAACCACTTGAAGAAAGGCAATTAACGCTATCGGCGGGCGCATGACGAGGCAGGCGCGGCGGTGTATACTGGCGCGGGCGGGTTGAGAGGGATGTGATGGACGTCGCAACTATTTTGAATCTAATCGACGTTGGAGAATACGGGTTGCCGGAATTTCAACGGGGTTACGTCTGGAGTCGCGAGCAGGTGCGCCACTTCATGTCCTCGCTGTACCACGGGAATCCGGTGGGTAGCCTGCTCATCTGGTTGCCGCAAGGCGAAACCGTTGTCCGCGGCGGTGCAATTTCTGCTGCCGGCAACATCAAACTCATCGTCGATGGCCAGCAGCGTCTTACCACTCTCTACGGCATCGCGCGAGGCAAGGTGCCGCCCTTCTTCACGGGTAACCCAAACAGCTTCCTGAAGCTCTACTTTAACCTGGACGGGGCGAAGGGCGAGGAGTTTGAATTTTACGGCCCGGTGAAGATGAAAGATAACCCGCGCTGGGTGAGTGTTACCGATGTCCTGAAGCAAGGCGCAGGAAATTTCCTGGAAAAGGGCCTTGAATCCGGTCAGCTTCGTCCCTCAGATCTCCCAAGGTTGAATCACTTGAGAAGGATTATGGAAAAAGTCTTCCACGCGGAGACGATTACGCGACGCAATCTGGATGAGGTTGTGGACATTTTCAACGAGGTAAACAGCGGCGGTACCAAATTGAACGCTGCCGACCTGGCTATGGCTAAACTCAGCGCCGAACGGCCTGCCGCGCGTGAGGAAATGGAAGCACGCTTGCGCAAATGGCGCGATTATGGCTACGCCTTCGAACTCAATTGGCTGTTGCGTGGCGTCACTGTCACTATCACAGGCGATGCACGGTTTCGTGCCTTGGAAAGCGTCGACTCTGCTGCGTTCGAACGGGGTCTGCAGCGCCTGGAAAGACACTTGGATGAATTGTTGCTTCACATTCGCGCCAACCTGGGGCTGGATCATGGCAAGGTGCTGCGCAGTGAATTTTCCCTTTTGCTACTTGCACGCTACCTGGAACAGAATGATGGCCTTCGGCAAGGCGAGTCAGAAGTCGCACACCTCCTGTACTGGTACATCCACTCGATGCTTTGGGGGCGCTACTCTGGGTCGACCGAACAGCGTCTAATGCAGGATCTGGCCATTTTGCGGGATACGGAATCCGAAGACAAACAGCGCACCGGGCTGATCGAGTCGCTGCGCAGCGTTCGGGGAACGTTGCACCTGCATGTGCAGGATTTCCATGGCTCATGGACAGCCAACCGCCTTTACCCTCTGCTCTACCTGTTGACTCGAGTGGGACGGGCGCGAGATTTACTTAAGAACGTACCGCTTGGCATGAACTTGCCCGGAAACCCTCTGGAACTCCATCACATCTTCCCCAGAGCGCTGCTATATAAACTGGGGCGGGGGAGACGAGAAGTAAATTCCTTGGCAAACTTTGCCTTTCTGACGGAGGGTAGCAACCGATCGATCGGCGCTTCCCTGCCACGTGACTATCTTAAGGACTGTGAAGCCAAAAACCCTGGTGTGCTGGCGTCGCAATGGATTCCGGAAGACCCGCATCTGTGGGAACTGGAAAACTATGATGACTTTCTGGCGGCACGTCGTGAGCTTCTAACTGCTGCTGCCAATTCATTGCTGGACAGTCTGTGTGAAGGGCATCTGCCGCTGGATGGAAAGATCTTCGAGAAACCGACTGAACCACAGTATTTCGTACGCCCTGACCATATCTCCAGCGACGACGAAGAGCGCGCGCTGCAGGAGTGTCAGCTGTGGATGGAGTCGCACGGATTGCCGCGCGGTGAGACCGGCTATGAGTTGGTTGATGAGGCAAGTGGCGAACTGCTCGCCATCCTCGACCTGGCCTGGACGGACGGCGTGCAGCCTGGTCTGGGCAAGCCTGTGGCGCTGCTCATCGACGAGGATGACGAGACGCGCTATGCCGCTCAACAAAAGGACTTCCGCTACTTCACGAACGTGCCGGAGTTCAAACATTTCGTCGGGCAAACCGCACTCGCGGAGTAAGTCCGCCCTGCCGACAGCGCGCAACAGGTGTATACTGGCCCTGCCATTTACCTGCACGGGACAGGAACCATGACGAAGCGAGCGCCGGTCTATCCCTTCACCGCCATTGTGGGTCAGGAGCGCATGAAACGCGCCCTCATCCTCAACGCCATCGATATGCGCATCGGCGGCGTGCTCATCCGCGGCGAACGCGGCACCGGCAAGTCCACCGCCGCGCGCGCGCTGGCGGCCCTCTTGCCGGAAGTGAATGTCGTGGCGGACTCGCCCTTCAACGACGATCCTGACCAGCCCTCCACCTGGTCCGACATGGTGCGTGAGCGCTACGAACGCGGCGAACAGTTGCCGGTGACGCAGCGGCGCATCCGCTTTGTGGACCTGCCCGTCAGTGCCACAGAAGACCGCGTGGTTGGCACGCTCGACATCGAGAAGGCCATCCAGCGCGGCGAACGTCACTTCGACCCCGGCGTGCTGGCCACCGCCAACCGCGGCATTCTCTACGTGGACGAGGTCAACCTGCTCGACGACCACGTGGTTGACCTGCTGCTGGACTCGGCGGCCATGGGCATCAACGTGGTGGAACGCGAGGGTATCAGTTTTTCGCATCCGGCGCGCTTCATCCTGGTGGGCACGATGAACCCCGAAGAAGGCGACCTGCGGCCGCAGTTGCTGGACCGTTTCGCGCTCTCGGTGGACGTGACCAGCATCGACGCGGCGCTCGCGCGCATGGACATCCTCGAGCGTCACATCGCCAGCGAAACCGACGCCGGGGCCTTTGGCGAGCAGTGGGCGCCCAGAGAGCAGGAGCTCTCGCAGCGCATCGCTGCCGCGCGCGAGATTGTCGACGAGGTGCAGTACGACCGGCGTGACCTCTACGCCATCGCCACCCTCTCCAGCAGCCTGAAAATCGACGGCCATCGCGCCGACCTCGTCATCCTCAAGACAGCGCGCGCCCACGCCGCCTTCCAGGGGCGCCGGCGCATCACGCAGGAGGACATCCTCCTTGCCGCCGAGCTGGCCATCCCGCATCGCCTCAAGCGCGGCCCCTTCGCCGACGCCACCATGAGTATGGATGCCATGGGCGATCAGCTGGAGCAGGTCATGTCCGAGTGGAGCGAGGGTGACGACGCCTCCGAGGCCAGCGCTGACAGCGAGGAACAGGCGGCTAAAAAAAAAGCCAGTCCCTGAGCGACAGCAGCGATGAAGAGCTGCCGGACCTCGGTCAGGCAGAACCGACCCCGCAGAACGTCTTTGACCAGCAGGACGCCTACTGGTGGGAGGGCGGCAAGCAGGTCGAAAGCAAGTCCGAGTTTACGCCGCGCAAACTGGATACGCCGCTCGACCGCCTGACGCGCCAGCGCGCCGGGCGCCGCTCCCGCACCAAGACCGAGCGCAAGCGCGGCCGCTACATTCAGGCGCGCCCCGCCAACGGCCGCACTGACGACGTCGCCTTCGACGCCACGCTGCGCGCCGCCGCGCCGCATCAGCAGGAACGCGAGGCGGAGCGCGCCGAAAGCGGAGTGGCCTGGTCGCTGCGCAAGGACGATTTGCAGCGCAAGGTGCGCGTGCGGCGCGCCTCCAACCTCATCCTCTTCGCGGTGGACGCCTCGTGGAGCATGGCCGTTTCGGAGCGTATGCAGGCCACCAAGGGCGCCATCATGTCGCTGCTGACGGATGCCTATCAGCGGCGCGACCGGGTTGGCCTGGTGGTCTTCCAGAAGGACCGCGCCTCGCTGGTGCTGTCGCCCACCAACTCGGTGCTGCTGGCCAAGAAAGCGCTGGCCAACATCCCGGTCGGCGGCAAGACGCCGCTCTCGGCCGGGCTGTTGCTTTCCTACGAAACGATACGGCGCGAGCAGACGCTCAACCCCGACATCGTGCCCATGATCATCCTGCTCACGGATGGCGCCGGCAACGTCTCCATCAGCGAGCAGGCGCCGCAGGACGAGGCACACCGCATTGCCACCATGATCCGCGAGCATGACATCAAGGCCGTCACCATCAACATGGAACACGTGGCTTTCGACCGCGGTCTGGCGAGCCGGTTGGCGGAGAACCTGGGCGGCCCCTGCTACACACTCGGTCAGCTGCACGCCGAGCTGCTCTACCAGACCGTGCGTCAGGAGATCGACACGCCGCGCTGAGTGCGGGGAGCACCCTGTGACCGACACAAATTATGATGAAGCATGCGTGCCGCAATTCGAGTTGCCGCCTTTGCTGCAGCTGGCGGATGGCAGCCCGGTGCGCGATGCTGCCAAGTGGACACAGCAGCGGCGCCCGCAGCTGCTCGCGCTCTTCGCCCAGCAGGTCTACGGCCAGACGCCCGTGCAGACCCTGTCACTACACGTCGAGACGCTCGAACGGACGATGCTGCCGGGCGGTGCCGAACGCCGGCAGCTGCGTATCCTCATTGGCGACGGCGCCCATGCGCTGAATCTGCTGCTGTGGCTGCCCCGCGAACGGCCGGCGCCGACCTTTCTCGGCCTCAACTTCAACGGCAATCACAGCACACACGTGGATCCGGCCATTCTTCAGCCTGCGGGCGCGGATGCAGCGCGCGGTGCCAACGCCAGTCGCTGGTCAGTAAAGCGCATCCTCGAACGCGGCTATGCGCTGGCAACGCTGTGGAGCGGTGAGCTCTTCCCGGATCGCGTTGATGGCCGCGCTGACAGCGTACAATGCCTCTTCGCGGCGCCAGAGGCGGGCGACGGCGCTGCCTGGGGCGCGGTGGCGACCTGGGCCTGGGGGCTCAGCCGGGCGCTGGACGCGCTGCTGCAGGAGGAGGTCTGCGGGCCGGTCGCGCTTGTCGGTCATTCGCGCCTGGGCAAGACGGCGCTGTGGGCGGCTGCGCGCGACGAACGCTTCGCGTTGGTGGTCAGCAACAACAGCGGCTGCTGCGGCGCGGCGCTCTCGCGGCGGCGCTTCGGCGAGACGGTGGCGGCCATCAACACGCGCTTCCCGCACTGGTTCTGCCGCAACTTCCATGCGTACAACGGGCGCGAAGACTCCCTGCCCCTCGATCAACACATGTTGCTGGCGCTCGTCGCGCCGCGACCGCTCTACGTGGCCAGCGCGACCGAAGACCTGTGGGCCGACCCGCGCGGGGAGTTCCTGGCGACCCTGCAGGCCAGCCCGGCCTGGCAGCTGTTCGGGCAGGAGGGCCTGCCTGTGCGCGAGCAGCCGGCGCCGGATACGCCGGTGGCTGGCAGCATTGGCTACCACTTGCGCAGCGGCGGGCATGACGTCACCGCCTGGGACTGGGAACGTTACCTCGACTTTGCCGACGCGCAGCTGCGCTGACGCTCAGCCCTGCCAGGCCTCCGCGCCGCGAAAGGCCATCGTCACCCCCGGCACATAGCGCGGTCGATCGGCATAGAGGTTGCCGTTGTGCGGGTCGGGCCGACCGCGCACGAGGATGTTGCGCCAGCCCTCGGACTTGACGCGCGTGCTGGTGGGGATGTAGCGCAGCGTGAGGCCGATGCGCCAACTGTCCGATGTGTTGCCTTCCGAGCCGTGGATGATGCGCGGGTTGTGGATGGAGAGGTCGCCAGCCTCCAGCTCGAGGTCAACAACATCGGAATCGTCGATGAATGAGGGATGGACCTGCGAGTTCAGAACGAACTGTTCTTCGTCGACGTCGACCATCTCGCGCCGCGAGAGCAGACGCATGTTTTGCGTGCCCGGCAGAACGCGCATGCAGCCATTGGCGCGTGTTGAAGTTGTCCCGGCCAGCCACACTGTGATGACCTCCATCGGCTCCAGCGGCCAGTAATAGCCGTCCTGATGCCAGAGCACAGCCTTGCCGTCGCCGGGCGGCTTGGCAATGTAGTGCGGCGCGTAGAGCGCAATGTCGGGCCCGATGAAGGGCTCGATGATGTCGAGGATGCGCTCGTCGCTGACGAGGCGATGCATGAAGGGGTCGTCTACCAGAAAGTTGTGAAAGAATTTTTCCGGGCGCACGCCAGGGTTTTCGCGCGTCAGCCAGTGCACGTGCCCGGCAGTCTCGGCGGCCAGGCCGGTGTCAATGGCGCCGCGCACAATGGCGTAGCCCTGTTCCTCGTAATGCTGCTTCAGCTCGCTGCTCATTATCTACCTCCCTGTGCAGCAGGACTATAACTCGCCTGGCCAGCTTCCACCCCCGGCCGCTCTCGTTTGCCGTTCAGCAGCGTCCCGATCCAGGAATAGCGCAGCTCTCGCGTCCAGGTGACGAGCAGGATGCCGGTGACGACCAGCACCAGCAGCAGGAAGAACAATTGCGGGTTGCGCACTTGCGAGCGCAGCGGGTCGGCGAGCACCTGCATCAGCAACTCGTGCGTCAGGTAGATCCAGAAGGCGGAGTCCGCGAGCAGACGCAGCCAGGGGCGCTCGCGGGCCGCGACGAGGCGGAAGAGCCCCATCAGGCCGAAGCACATGAGCCAGGCGAAGGCGGTCTCCAGCAGGCTGGCCGGCACTTGCATGCCGGCATCGCGCAGCCGTTCGTGGACGAAGAGCAAGGGGATGGCCAGCGGGTAAACAAGGGTGACGGCGGGTAGAATGGCGGCCAGCCACCAGCGCCGCACTTCGAAGACGCGCTGGTAGAAAAAGACTCCGAAATAGAAAAAGCAGGCGTAGAAGCCGAGCACCTCTGCGTCCACGGCGAGGGTCACTGACGTTTCCGGGCCGAAGATGAGGAAATTCTGGCCCATCAGGTACGCCGGCAGCCAGGCAGCGGGCAGCAACAGCCACCACAAGGGATGACGGAAGCGCAGACCAAGGCGCGCGGCGACGAGCAGCAGGGCGCTGAGCAGCAGCAGTTGCCAGAGGAACCACAGCAGGCTGAGGTCGTCAACGGCGATGGCGCGTAGCCATTCTGCGGTCGTGGGGTTGTCGCCCCAACGCAGCCGGTTGAGGATGAACTCCAGGTTGCGAATGCTTGGAATGCAGATGAGCAACGGCAGGGCGATGCGCTGGATGCGGTTTTCCAACAGGCCCTTCAGACCACGGCGTTGCCAGAGCAGGGCGCAGAAGAAACCGCTGAGCAGGAAGAAGACCGGCATACGGAAACCGTGTACCAGCTGAACCAGATGAAAGTAGGGCAGGGCCCAGGCGTTGGGGCCGCCAGGCAGTATGGGTGAACGGAAATAACGGAAGGGGATGGTATGAAAGACGGCGTGCAGCAGGACGCCCGGTAACATGGCGCAGGCGCGCAGGGCGTCCAGGTCGTGCAGCCGCTTCATGGTGGGATCTTCCTCAGGCGGGGGCGACCGCGCGCGCCTGCTCGACGAGTTCGGCGGCAAGGTTGTAGCGGCCGAAGGCCGGGATGATGTAGGCGCCCTGCACTTGGTCATGCATGGCGGCCAGCAACTCGCCGGCGATGCGCAGGCCCTCGCGCGGGGCGTCCGCGCCGGCGTCGGCCAGGCGTTCGATAAGCTGCGGCGGAATGTCTATGCCGGGCACTTCGTTGTGCAGGAATTGCGCGTGCTTGACGCTGTAAAGCGGCATCAGGCCCATCAGCACAGGCAGGCGCAGCGCTTCACCCGTGGCTGCCTCGTAGATTTCGTGGAAGCTGGCGATGCGTGCCGGCTCGAAAATGGCCTGGCCGAGCGCGAAGCTGGCGCCACCATCCAGCTTGCGCTGCAGCACGCGAATCTCGCGCTCCGGGTTCACGGCGCACATGTTGAGCGCGCAGCCGACGGTGAAGGAAGTGGGCTGGCCGATGGAATTGCCGGCCTGGTCCATGCCGTGGTTCATACGCTGGTGGATGAGGTGGATCAGGGCCGAGGGCGCCACGTCGTAGTGGTCCATGGCATCGGGATAGTCACCGACCTGGGTGGGGTCGCCCATGACGACGAAGAGATTGCGCAGGCCCAGCGCGTGTGCCGCCAGCAAATCGCCCTGTACGCGCAGCAGATTGCGGCCGCGCGTGGGGAAGTGCAGCACGGTCTCCAGGCCGAGGCGCGACTGCAGCAGGTGGCCGATGGCCCAGGGGCTCATGCGCATGCGCGCGGCCGGGCTGTCAGCCACGTTGATGATGTCTGCGCCGGCCTCTTGCAGGGTGTGCGCGGCGTTGAGCAGGCGCTGCGGCGTGTAGCTGCGCGGCGGCGTCATTTCGACGCTAATGATGAACTCGCCGCGGGCCAGCTGGTCGGCGAGCCGGGTGGGACGGTCCGGCGCGACAGCTTCCTCCTCATCGTCGAACACGACCACGGGCAGATTTGGCGTCGGGCTGGCCGGATCGTCGAGGGCCTTGCGCATGGCGACAATGTGCTCGGGCCGCGTGCCGCAGCAACCGCCGATCAGGATGGCGCCCAGCGCGCGGAAGGTGAGCGCGTATTCGGCAAAATAGTCCACCGTGGCCGGATACATCACGCGACCGCTCACGGCCTCCGGGAAGCCGGCGTTGGGTTGGGCGGAGCGAGGCAGGTCGGGCGCGCTGTGGCGCATGGACTGCAACAGGCGCGCAATCTGGGCCGGGCCGCTGCTGCAGTTGATGCCGATGACGTCCGCGCCGGCTTCAGCCAGTCCCCGCGCGATGGCGCCCGGCAGCCAGCCCAGTTGTGTGCGGTCATCGGGCTCGAAGGTCATCTGGCAGACTGCGGGCAGCGCGCTGTCCAGCTCGCGCAGGGCGGCCAGCGCCTCCAGCAGCTCGCTCAGGTCGCTGAAGGTTTCCAGCATGATCAGGTCCACGCCCTCGCTGAGCAGCGCCTCGGCCTGTTCGCGAAAGGCGCTGCGAGCGTCCGCCTTCGAGATGCGGCCGTAGGGTTGCAGACGTACGCCCAGCGGCCCTATCGAGCCGGCCAGATACAGGTTCGGGCGTCCGCAGTCGCGCATGACTGTGCGCGCCAGGCGCACAGCGGCGCGGTTGATGGCGTCCAGTTGTGACGCCAGACCATGCGCGCCGAGCTTGTAGCGGTTGGCGCTGAAGGTGTTGCTCTCCAGCACTTCCGCGCCGGCATAGAGGAAGGCCTGGTGCACCTGCGCCACGCGCAGCGGGTCGCTCAGGCAGAGCTCGTCGAAGCAGGCGCTGATGGCCGAGCCCTGTTCGTGCAGCATGGTGCCCATGGCGCCATCAACCAGCAGGGGCATTCCCTGCTGGATGCGTTGCGCGAAGGGCGTGGTGAGCATCAATATCCAGTCCTGCTCTGCTCCGGCGCTTTATACACCACAGCTGCTAATGTAAACGAGCCGGCCTTCGGGCACGCCCTCGCGTACCGGGTGCACGCCCCAGTTCAACGCGGCCAGGCCACGGTAGCGGTTGGCGCGCAGCAGCTCGAGGTTGCGCTCGCGCAGCCACTGCTTCAAGGTCTCTTCGTCCTCGTCGGTCTGCAGCACCAGGGTTGTGATGCCCATGGCGCGCGGCCGGAACATGTCGTAAGTCTCGGCGACGATTTCGGCATCCGGGTACATCGTCTGGCGCGAGGTGATGTCCATGTAACAGACCTGGTCGAAGACCAGCACGATCAGCACGATGAGGCCCACTCCGCCAACCAGCATTGTGAGTACCGTGCGCCACAGCGGTGGCGCCTTGTGAAAGATCATGACGTTTGGCCGGCACGTGTCCGCGCCTTGTGAAAGATCATGACGTTTGGCCGGTATGTGTCCGCGCCGGCGTGATGGCGGGCTGGGCCCACAGGGACATATCAGGCAACTTCTTCCTCCGCATAGCTCGCTGGCAACGCTGTGCGATCAACCCTGATCCAGGATCATGGCTGAGCGATCGAGGTTGCCGACGCTGAAGTAACGCGCGGCGGGGTGATGCACGACGATGGCCGCCGTGCTCTGCTCCGGTATCCACTGGTAGGCGCTGGTCAATTGCAGGCCCAGCGCCTGCGCGCCCGGCAGCAGCCGCATCACAGTCTCATGGTCGGCGAGGTCCGGGCAGGCCGGATAGCCCCAACTGTAGCGTTTGCCCTGCTGCGCCGGAATGCCCAGTTCGCGCGCAATGTGCTGATGCGCGTAGATGGCCGTGGCCTCGGCCGCCTGTACCGCCAGACCGTGGAAGAACCAGGCTTCGCTGTATTCGTCGGCCGCTTGCAGGGCGTCGACCCTCTCGGTGGCGACTGCGCCCACGGTCACAATCTGCAGCGCGACGGTATCGACCTGCTCCCCGTCTGCCGGCGCAAAGTAGTCGGCAAGGCAGAGCTGGTCGCCGCCGGGCTGGCGCGGGAAGTGGAAGCGCGCCACTTCGCTCCGCTTTCCCTGGTTCAGGGTTTCGTGTTCCCAGACGATCAGGTCGTCGCCATCGCTGTTGGCCGGGAAGTAGCCATAGACGGCCTGGGGGAGCAAGGTACGCTCGCGCAGGGCCTGGCGGCTCATGGCTTCCAGCCTGGCCGTGAATTCCGCCTCCAGTTGCGTCCATTCCTCGCCGCGGGTGTTCTTCGCGCCCCAGGAGAGCCGGAACAGTTCAGGCCGGTGGATGTGCTGCAGCACGATTTCAAGCGGCAGGTACTCGATGGTCTTCGGCCCATGGAAGGGCGGCTGCGGGATGGCTGGCGCCGCTGCCACAATTTTGGCGCGGGCCGGAGCGACGCGCCCGCGGCGCGCGGCGGGACGATCGCGTTCGGCTCTGGCCCCGGCCAGCAGCTGTGTGACGAGCTGCGAACGACGTTTCGGGTCCACCAGACCATCGACGACCTCGAGGCCCTCGAAGGCGTCCTTGCAGTAGAAGACGCCGGGGGCGTAGGGCTGGTCGTCGTCCTCAAGGAACAGAATGCGCCGGCCGAAACGGCGGTTGATGGCTGCGCCGCCGATGAGCACCGGGTACGCCAGATCGCGCCGCGCCAGTTCGTTGACAATTAGCGGCATCTGCTTCGAGGTGCTGACGAGCAGGGCGCTCAGGCCGATGGCGTCCGCCTTGAGCGCCTGCGCCTGGTCGATGATGGTGTTGGCCGGCACCTGCTTGCCCAGGTCATGCACCGTGTAGCCGTTGTTGCCGAGGATGGTCTTGACCAGGTTCTTGCCGATGTCGTGCACGTCGCCGTAGACCGTGGCCAGCACGACCGTGCCCTTGCTGGCACCATCCAGGCGTTCCATGAACTGCTCGAGGTAGGCGACGGCGCGCTTCATGGCCTCGGCGCTTTGTAGCACGAAGGGCAGGATCAGCTCGCCGGCGCCGAACTTGTCGCCGACCTCTTTCATGGCCGGCAGCAGCACGTTGTTGAGCACGCCGACCGCGTCCTGGCGCAGCAGGCAGTCGTCGATCAGCGCCTCGAGGCCATCCTTTTTGCGATGCAAAATCTGCCAGTGCAGGGCCTCTTCGCTGCTCATGTCGGCCGTGGGGTCTTCCACTTCCTGACCGGCGAGGCGCACCTCGTTCTGCTCGAAGAACTGGATGAAAGTCGCCAGGGCGTTTTCGTCGCGGTTGAAGATGAGGTCTTCGGCCAGCTCACGTTGCTGCTGCGGAATCTCCGCCAGGGGCGTGATGTGCGCCGGGTTGACGATAGCCATGTCAAGGCCGGCCTTCACCGCATGGGACAGGAAGACGCTGTTGAGCACGCCGCGCGCCGCCGCGCCTACGCCAAAGCTGACGTTGCTGATGCCCAGCGCAGTCATCACGCCGGGGATCTGCTGCTTGATGAGCCGCAACCCCTCGATGGTCTCTACCGCGCTGTCGCGCAGCTCCGCCTGGCCGGTGGTCAGCGGGAAGGTGAGCGTATCGAAGATGAGGTCTTCCGGGCTCATCCCGTAGTCCTCGCAGGCGATCTGCGTGATGCGCTGCGCGACGGCCAGCTTGCGCTCGCGCTCGTGGGCCATGCCCTCTTCATCGATGGTCATGGAGAGCACGCCGGCGCCGTGCTCCTGCGCGATGGGCAGGATGCGGTCGATGCGTTCACGGCCGTTCTCGAGGTTGTTGCCGTTGATGATGGCGCGGCCCGGGTATTGCTCCAGCGCAGCCGCGGCGACCTCGGCCTCGGTGGTGTCGATGATGAGCGGTGCCGGCACGGTCATTGCCAGCTTTTTGACGAGCTGCTGCATTTGTTCCAGTTCGTCGTCGCGCTCGGTCAGCGCCACGCAGACGTCCAGCATGTGCGCGCCGCGCTCGACCTGGTCGACGGCGATCTGCACCACGCCGTCATAGTCGTCGTCCAGTAGCAACCTTTTCACCTTGCGGCTGCCGAGGCTGCTGACGCGCTCGCCGATCATGGTAGGGCCAGGCTGCTGCATCATGGGCGTGGCCGTCATGGCGCTGGAGGCCTTTGCCTCGTGCAGCGGCTGGCGCGCGGTCGGCGGGCGCAGCGTCAGCGGTCGGCCGTCGCGCTGTTCGCCGTGCACCCGCCTGGCCAACTGCGCCAGATGCTCCGGCGTGGTGCCGCAGCAGCCGCCGACCACGTTGACGCCGCGCGCGGCGAAGTCCGCCACCATCTCGCTGAAGGGGCCCGGCTCCATCGGGTAGACGGCCTCGCCCTCCACGTTGACCGGCAGGCCGGCGTTGGGCAGCACGCTGAGCGGCAGGCGGCTCTGATCGAGGAGATGCTGGATGGGCGCGCGCATGTACTCGGGGCCGGTGGAACAGTTCAGGCCAATGACGTCAACGGGCAGCGCCTCGAGCGTGGTCAGGGCGCTGTCGATGTCGGTGCCGAAGAGCATGCGGCCGCTGGTATCCAGCGTGACCTGCACCTGCAGCGGGATGCGCACGCCGGCCGCGGCGAAGTAACGTTGCACCCCGTGCACGGCGGCCTTGACCTCCAGAATGTCCTGGCTGGTCTCCAGCAGCAGCAGGTCGGCCCCGCCTTCGCAGAGGCCGCGGGCCTGCTCTTCAAAGAGGGCGGCCAGCTCCTCCCAGGTGATGTCGCTCAGGTCGGGGTCATTGCCGCCCGGCAGCTTGCCGGAGGGGCCCATGCTGCCGGCGACGAAGCGGGGCAGGCCGCTGCTGCGTTCGTGACGGTCACAGGCGCGCCGCGCCAGACGGGCGGCAGCGCGGTTGATCTCAAGCGTGCGCTCGCCGAGGCCGTATTCGCCGAGCGTGAGGCGATTGCCGCGGAAGGTGTTGGTCTCGACAACCTCGCAGCCGACGGCGAGGAAGGAGTCGTGGATCGCCTCGATCATGTCCGGGCGGGTGATGGAAAGGTAATCGACGCAGCCGAGGTACTGCTCGCCGCCGAAATCGGCCGCGACCGGGGCGTGCGCCTGGATGCTGGTGCCCATCGCGCCGTCGAAGAGGACGACGTGGTCGGCAATGGCATCGAGGTAGCGTCGGTTGCTGTATTTCCGCTGCGCCCTGCTCATCACTTCTCCGCGCCTGTCAGGTTCCCGTCCATTATAAGGGCGGAAAGCTTCCCCACTGGACTACCAATAGTGCCGCCGACCACTGTTTGATTTACAGAATTGGACGAAAAGTGCAACTCAACACACTTTGGTTTACAAAAGATGTCAAGCAAACTCGATTGAGTTGCAGAAATTCCGCAAAAGTGCAAATCAAGGCATATTGAATTGCAGAACGTGTAGCTCAAGACCAGTGTTCGTCATCTGCAATCTTCAAAAGCTCAGTAAATATGTAAATGGTTGGTCGGTGTTTTCTGCCTGTTTTCACTTCCATCAGGATCTTTTCATCTCTCAATTGCCCAAGAATTCGACGCGCTGTCCAGTCAGGCATCTCCAGTCTGGCCGCGAGATCGGCTATGCTGAAGACAGGATGCTCGAATATCCAGTCAAGAACATGGACTGCGTACCTTGATTTACTCGTCTCATGAATTTTGTACTTCATCGTGTTGAAAAGCGACAGGATGCCCTGAACCTTTGCGAGATTGCTCTTGGCCTGGTTTTCCACGGCATAGAGGAAAAATCGGCACCAACCTGTCCAGTCATCATCGCGCGATACGGCCAATAGCCCTTCATAGTAGTCCCGCCGATTGGCCTCAAGGAAAGCGCTGATGTAGAACATGGGCACAGGAATGAGATTGTACTTCCATGTCAGCAGGGGGATCAGAATTCGTCCGACACGTCCGTTCCCGTCCAGAAAGGGATGGATGGCCTCGAACTCTGCGTGCAACACAGCCAGTTTAATCAGGGGATTATGGTCGTCTTGGACGGCGTAGGACTCCCAGCGGTCCATGGCGTTCCTTAGCTTTTCGGCAGGGACCGGCACATAAGTTGCAGTTTCTATCGTGCTGCCAGGCAGGCCAATCCAGTTTGGCTCGGTTCTGTACTGTCCAGGCGAAAGTGATGCCCCGCGTGCCCCGGAAAGCAGAGTTTGATGCACCCTCTTGATTACTGATTGGGAAAGCGGCTGATCCGACAGCAACTCTTGGGCCTGCAGAAGGGCTGCGCGATAGTTGATTATTTCCTTGATGTCATCCAGACGAGATGAAGAATCTGGTTCCTGTCCAGCCTCAAATCGCAGAACGTCCTCCATGGTCGCCTGCGTTCCTTCGATGCGCGACGAAAGCACCGCTTCTTGCCTCGCCAACGGGGAGAGCAAGACATTACTGTCAGGAACTGATTTTAGAGCTCCGGAATAATCCCCCAGAGAGTGGGCAGCCCGACTCATGAGTGGGGCCAACGCTTGCCAGTCAAGCCGCGCGTCAGGAGGGAAGGCTTCTTCCATGTATTGAACCGGCCTGAATAGCTGTGCGCTGCTCATTTGGTCTCCGCAATCATGCAACCCGACGCCTTATTTCAGGGATATCACTTGCCCCTTGCTCTGGCCTCTACACACTTCCCGCACTGTCAGAAGTCCCCAGCCACCGATTTGATTTACAGAATAACCGAAAAAGTGCAAAGCATCATAGTTTGGTTTACAATTAGTGTCATTCAAACGCGTTTGATTTACAGAATAAGACGAAAAGTGCAAGTCAAACCACTTTGATTTACATAAAGAGTTACGGGGTCTCGCAAATCGCACAATAAAAAGACCCCCGGCGCAGCGGGAGCCTGAACTCGCCATGCTCATCAGTCGGGCAGGCCCGCCGCTGATGGCACCTTCCCGACGCTTCGGAGGTTGCCGCAGGCCCGGCTACCATGCCACGCCCGCTGTCTATGAGACTGCCGCCAGTCTGGCAGAGATTCAGATTGCTGTCAAGATGGCCTCAGGCCAGCCAGGGCACCAATCCCGATTTCATCGGTGCAGGTACACTGGTAGTCTACCTCTGCCCGTTGCAGCAATACCGGATATCGCATAACATAAAATTATCTTGCACACAATCAACAGATTTCCTCATGGAGGGGAGGTCGAGATGGAAGCCAAAAAGCGAGCATGCAAGAAGGAGAATCCTGAGCGGCCCAATCCCGGTGTGCCAGGCAGTCAAAACAAAGCACCCTGGCCCACACTGGAAAACGAGGTTATGGACGAATTGGCCAAGAATATAGAGAAGAAGAGGAAAGAGCCCGGCTCTATTCCTTACCGGTTCAAAAGTGAGTGAAACTGGCTACGTCCTTGATACAAACATCGTAATCGAAAGAGGTAGAAAAGCACCGGACACAAGAGTTTTCCGATGGTTTAACTCAGTGTCGCTTGAAAGGCTCTTTCTAACCCCGCCGGTCTACGAAGAACTTCTGAACGGGATCGACGAAACCAGCGAAGATAATCCGACCAGACTACATGCGTGGCTTGAAGAGACCAGGAAGCAGTACAAGTGGCTGGATTTGCCAGAGGGAAAGTCAGTCATCATGACTGAAGCCATGGCACAAATGCTCGTGGAACACCGAGGGAATATCCCCAGGAAGTACTATCCTGATTTCCGCATTGGAATGATCGCGATCAATAATGGAATGAAGGTAGCCACCAGAAACGAGAAAAACTTTCGAGACCTTGGTATCCCGTTCATCAACCCTTTCAGATACCGGGGATGATCAAGGTCACGGTTCCGGAAACGTTACCTTCCCTGGAGAAACAATACCTGAATTGTCAAGATGACCTCATGCCAGCCAGGGCGACACCATGTCTGCCTCGAAGCGCAGGCCGGCCCATTCGTCTGCGTCCGGGCCGTCGTAGATGAGCGTGTAGGGGCCGGAGAAGTTGCCTGCGTCGCAAATCTGCAGACAGCGCTCGAAGTCGTCGGCGTCGGCCTGCAGTGGCTCGGTAAAGCTGCACTTGGCGTGGGTGGATTCGGCGAAGCTCATCACCTGCGCGAAGCTCTCGTACTTGTCCGCGCCCTTCCAGTTGCCGAAGTCCACGCACAGGCCCACCTGCTCGCGCAGCGGCTCCAGCAGCGAACACACTTGTTCCGGCGTGTCAGTTACGGCGAACCAGTTCTCGGTCATCAGGCGTACATTGTGCTTCCCGGCGGCCTCCGCCAGGGTAGCCAGGGCCGCGCGGCTGCGTTCGACGGCGCCATCATCGAGCGTCTTGCCGGCGATGACGCGCGCGCAGTCCGCGCCGAGCTGGCCAGCCACAGCCAGCCAGCCCTCGATCCAGGCCATGTCGCGCGCCTGGTGTTGCGGGCAGGTGATGTCGCCGTCGTCGATGAGCAGCGAGAAGAGCGAGACGCCGGCAGCATCGAGCGACTCGCGCAGTTGTTCCAGGTAGGCGTCGTCAAGCCGCGGCAGGTGAAAATGGCAGATCTCAAGCGTGTGGACGCCGAAGTCCGCCAGGCGCGCGGGCAGCTCCATCAGGGTCAGTTCGCCGGGGCCCCAGGGCTCGCTGTAGACTTTCTCCGGCTGCTGCGGGCTGTCCCACCAGCTGGGCCCGAGTTGCCGGTGCAGGCTCCAGGTCGATACTGAAAGACGTCTTCCCTTGTTAGCCACGACAGCTTCCCTTCTGCAGCTTCAATCGGCGCAGCGGGCGTCCCCGTCAGCGACGGGAGATGCCAACACTCGCGCGCACACGCTTCCATCATATCCACTGGGCTGCGCCGCGGCCAGGCGTTACAGCAGGTCGACCGGGTCGAGGTCGATGAGCCAGTCGCGGCCCGGGCTCAGTCCGTCCAGCGCCAGCGCTGGATCCGGGCTGCGCAACAGCAAATGCCAGCGATACTGCTTGCGGATGCGCGTGAAGAAGCAGGGCGCGGGGCCAATCAACTCCGTGGCGCGCAGGTCGCGCTCGTGGATGATCCGGCGCAGTTGTTGCGCAGCGTTGCCGGCTTCCTGTTGCGCCCGGGCGGCGTTCTCTTGCTGGATGAGGATGCGCGCCAGACGACGAAACGGCGGATGCCCCAGCTCGCGGCGCCAGGCGATCTCCTGCGCGTAGAAGGCCTCATAATCCTGGGCGGCAGCAGTCTGGATGGCGTAGTGTTCCGGCTGATAGGTCTGCAGAATGGCGCGCCCGCCCGCCAGGCCCCGGCCGGCGCGTCCGGCCACCTGGGTCAGCAGCTGAAAGCTGCGCTCGCCGGCGCGGAAGTCCGGCAGGTTGAGGCCGTGGTCGGCGCTGACCACGCCCGCCAGCGTGACCAGTGGCAGATCGAGGCCCTTGGCAATCATTTGCGTGCCAACCAGCACGTCGGCCTCGTGGTCGGCGAAGCGTTGCAGCAGGCGGTCATGGGCGCTGGCGTTGCGGGCGCTGTCGGCATCCCAGCGCAGGACGCGAGCGCGCGGAAAGTGGCGCTGCAACTCCTGCTCGACCTGCTGGGTGCCGGCGCCGAAGTAGCGGATGCGGCGCGAACGGCACTCGGGGCAGTTGCGCGGCGCCGCCCGCTCGTGGTTGCAGAGATGGCAGCGCAGGCGGCCATCGTGGCGGTGCCAGGTGAGCGCACTGTCGCAGTGCGGGCAACGCTCCACGTGGCCGCAGTCGCGGCAAAAGACCCAGGTGTTGGCGCCGCGCCGGTTCAGGAAGAGCAGCGCCTGCTGCTGGCTGGCCAGCACCTCGCGCAGCGCAGCCAGCAGCTTGCGGCTGAAGATGCCGGTGTTGCCCGTGCGCAGTTCGCTGCGCATGTCAACCAGCTGCACCTTCGCCAGCTCAATCATCAGCGCCAGTCCGGCGGGCGCCGGCACATAGCGCGCTTCCAGGCCCCGCTCGACGGCCAGCTGCCGGATGCGGCGGCGGTGGCCCATGATGCGCTGCGGCAGTTGCAGCAGACGCAGGTCGCCGCGCTGCGCGTGATAACAGGTCTCGACGTCCGGCGTGGCGCTGCCCAGCAGCAGGACGCCCTTGTTGGCGCGCATCATCTCGCCGGCGACGCTGCGCGCATGATAGTAGGGGATGGCGGCGTCCGTGCCCTGGCGGTAGCTGGCGTCGTGCTCTTCGTCGAGGACGACGAGGCCGACGTCGGGCAGGGGCGAGTAGAGCGCCGAGCGCGTGCCCACCACTACCCTGATTTCTCCATCGCGCGCGCGCCGCCAGAGATGATGTCGTTCGCCGTCGCCGAGGCCGCTGTGCGACACGGCGACCTGGCCAGGGAAGCGGGCGGCGACGCGGCGCAACGTTTGCGCGGTGAGCGCGATTTCCGGGACGAGGAAGAGCGCCTGTCGTCCCTGCGCCAGCGTGAGTTCGATGGCGCGCAGGTAAATTTCGGTCTTGCCACTGCCGGTCACGCCGTGCAGCAGGAAGCGGCGCCGGGAGGCTTCGCTGACCTGTGGCCAGCGGCGCAGTTCTGCCTCGATCTCCTGCCAGACGGCCTGCTGCCCCGGGGTGAGCGGCGGCGCGGAGTCGGGCACGAAGTCGCGCGCGATGCGAGCGTTGTGCCAGCTCTCGCTCTCGCCCAGGTGAATCAGGCCCAATTCTTCGAGGCGCTCCAGCTGCCCGCGCGTGACGCCGGTCTCCGCCCGCAGCTCTGTCAGGGTCACGGGCGCGTCGGCGCGGGCGAGCAGACGCAGGGCGCGCAACGGGCGCTCCGCCTGGCGTAGCGCAATGAGCCTGTCCTCGAGCGCATCGGCAGCGACGGCACTGACGACCCGCTCGCCCTCCTCGTGCGGGACGCGCTTCAGCAGGCCCTCCTGCTCCGCCCGGCGCAAGGTCGAGCGCGTCGTTTCAGCGCGGGCCAGGGCCTCGTTGACGGGCAATCCCTGCGGCCCGGCAGCCGCGACCTCCTGCAGCAACACCGCGCGGCGCGACTTGCGGCCAAGTTGGCGCGCGACATGGTCGATTTGTGGCCGGGAAATGGCCAGCGCAGCTGTGCGCGCCAGGGGTGGCCGGGGCGGCGGCAGGAGCGTCGGCTCGCTGCGCAGCAGGCCGGCGGCCTCCAGCCGCTCGACCGTCTCGCGCCAGTTCGAGCCAGGGAGCGCTCCGCTGAGTTGCCGGTTCGTCAGCGGGCCACGGCGGCGCAACAGGGCCAGCAGTTGCGCCGTCTGCGTGTCAGCGGGGAGCTGCTCCCCCGCGATCGCCTCCTCACTGAGCGAGACGCGCAGTCCACGCCGGCTGCCCACGCCAGGGGGCAGGAAGAGCCACAGGCAGGGCCCGGGCGGCATGCGATAGCGGCGGCTGATCCATTGCGCCAGCGCAATCTGCTGTGCGGTCAGCAGGGGTTCGGGGTCGAGCAGGGCCTGCAGCGGCAGCGTTTCCGCGATCTCGCTGCTGTTCTTCAGTTCAACGATGAGGCCGGGTTGCAGCGCGGTGCGGAAGCGTACCTGCACCAGCTGGCCGGGACGGACCAACGCCAGCAGCTCTGGCGGAACGTGCCAGGTGAAGGTGCCGGGAAGCGGCGCGTTGAGGGCAACTTCGGCGAAGCGCTCCGGTTTGGTGATCATGGCAGGCGGCCTGCGACGGACCTAACCAGTATAGCAAAGGCGGCGCGGGAGATCAGCGGATGGGAAAGACTTCGGAGAGCGGGCCCATCAGACCATCGCTGTCGCGGGCCGCGATGGCGAGGCTGGCGAAGTTCTGCGGCACGAAACCTTCCCAGGTGATGCTGGTGGCGCCATCAAGCTCGAACTGTTCGTAACGGCTGGCGCCCGGCCGCCGCAGGGCCACGACGTAGCCGCTGGCCCCCGGCACCGGCTCCCAGACCAGGGTGCGCGCGCCGTCACCGGCCTCGCGCAGGGCGATGTTGCGTGGCGGCCGCGGGCCGTCGGCCAGGGCGGTGACGATGCCCAGCACGGCGCGCGTCACGCGGGCGAGGTAGTCGGCCTGGACGATGTCGATGGTGTCGCGGTCGTTGTTCTGGCGCGTCACATCTTCAAGGCTCTGGATGAGGCGGAAGGCGGGATAGCCTGCCTCACTGAAGGAGATGTGGTCGCTGAAGCGGCCGGCGCGGTCCTCGCTGTCCTGCAGCGCGAGCACCAGGTCGGGCACATGGTTGAGCGCGATGAGTTCGACGCTGCGGGCGGCCTCGCGCGAGGGCGATTCTTCGGGGCCGGCGGAGAATATGCGCAGGGAGCCGGTGTCCACATTACCCTGGGCATCGCGCGGACTGCCGATGCTGTCCATGTTGATCATGAGACGGATGTCGATGCCACTGGGCTGCAGATAGTCGCGGACGAAGGCGATGCTGCCCTGGCGGCCTACCTCCTCGGCCGAGAAGGCGACGAACATGATCGCGCTGCGATGCGGACGCGTGCTCAGCACCCGCGCCAGTTCAATCAACGCGGCCACGCCGCTGGCATTGTCGTTGGCGCCGGGCGCGGGCGCGTCCCCGTTGCGCTGGTCGCTGCCGGTGCTGTCGTAGTGCGCGCCGATGAGCAGGGTGCCGGCCGCCGGTTCGCTGCCGCTCAGGAAGGCGACGATGTTGCGCGCTTCACTTTTGACGTCGGCCCATTCCAGTTCGAAGGGCTGCGGAAAGACGACGAGGCGTCCCTGCGAGTCCGCGCGGATGCCTTCGAATTGACGCAGAAGCCAGTCCGCCGCCGCGCCGATGCCACGACTGCTGCTGTCGTAGCCGGAGTTTACGTGCCGGGTCGTGAAACCCTGCAGGGTCGCGACGTGCGCCAGCAGCCGGTCCGATTCAATCTGGTTGCCGTAGTTGAGCAGCAGCGAGGTTGCGTCGGGGGCGCCGGTGGCGGCGGCCTGGGGCAATTGCTGCGGGCTGAGCGTGGCGTAGCCGATGGTGGGTGGTGGAGTGACAGTCGGCCGCGGCGCCAGGGTCGCCGGGCCGCTGCGGGTACCCAGGTCGCAGGCGAGCGCCGCCAGCGCCAGCGCCGCGATGAAAAGAGTGCCCCTGGCGACCGGATTCATGATCGGAATACTACCACAGGCGGTTGCGGGCCAGGCTCAGTTTTTGCGCACGATTTCCCAGGCGAGGTGGTTGAGTTCCGGGAAGAGCAGCTTTTCGCAGGCCAGGCGCACGGCGCCGCTGCTCCCTGGCAAAGAGACGACCAGCGTGCTGCGGAAGACGCCGGCGATCGCGCGGCTGAACATGGCGGCCGGGCCAATCTCCTCGTAGCTGAGCATACGAAAGAGCTCGCCGAAGCCGGGCAGCGTTTTCTCCAGATGGCGGCTGAGAACGTCGTAGGTGGTGTCGCGCGGGCTAATGCCGGTGCCGCCGTTGAAGAGGATGATCTGGACATCGGGCAAGGCCGCCAACTCCTGCAGCACAGCAGCGACCTGGTCGGGTTCGTCGCGGATGAGACGGTAGGCACCGACGCGATGACCCAGCTCCTCGAGCTGCGCTTCCAGCCAGGCGCGGTTGCGGTCCGTCTGCATTGTGCGGCTGTCGCTGACAGTGACGATGGCGAGGGTGACGGGTTCGTTGCCGGCCAGCTCGTGATGATCAGTTACGCCCATGGTGATCTTCCGTATTTCCTGATGGTAATTGAAGAGCATTTCCCCGAGATTAACGCCAGCGGTCGCATTCAGGAATCCTGCAGACGACGGGCCGCGCGCTGTTCCTCAAGCAGTTCTTCCAGGGTGACGATGTCTTCCTCGTCCAGCTCTTCTTCAACCAGACGCTGTGCCAGGCGTTCGTGGCGTTTGGCCTTGGCGCGCGCCTCTGACATTGTGCCCGCCTCTGCCTGTTTGCCGGCATGCTGCCAGACGATACCCATGCTGGCGATGGCGCCGATGACCAGAAACAGGGCGATTCCCGTCAGATCGTCGTTGCCCAGGACGGACAGCGCGATCATGATCACACCAAGGATCGACCAGATAACTATTGTGGACACCATGCGGGCGACATCACTCATCAGCTGGACTTCCCCAGCGCGTCAAAGACGCGCGGCGCGATCAGCCACTCCAGGTAGCCACTGCGGGCGTCGGAGTCGAGCTTGAGGCGCGCCAGGCCGCCGGGCTTCATGGTGACGAAGGCGCCGCTGAGCTCATGGATGACCATGGGCAGGTAGGGGTTGTGCCCCACGCAAATCAGGTCGGCGTCGGGCGGCAGAGAGGCGAGCAACGCGGGCAGGTCGGCCGCGCTGAAGCCATAGTCCAGCGCCGCGCGCACTTCGACCTGGCAGTCCAGCGCAGTGGCGACAATGTCAGCCGTCTGGCGCGCGCGCACGCGTGGACTGCTGAAGATGCGGGCGGGGCGCAAGTTGAGGCGGGCCATGACCCGGGCGGCGGTTTGCATGCGCGCCACTCCGGCGGGCGTCAGTTGGCGCTGCGCATCGCTGCCGCTGCCGACCTCTGTCTTGCCGTGGCGCAGGAGATAAAGACGCATGGCGGGTCGCTGCCGTCAAATGACACCGGGGCCAATGGCCCCGGTCGTCTCAAACGATGATTGCGGTGAGCGGGAGATGAGATTCGAACTCACGACATCTTCCTTGGCAAGGAAGCATTCTACCGCTGAATTACTCCCGCATGGTACAAATAGTCTAGCATATTTTCCACGTGGCGCAAGTCTTTTGGAATCGAGGTGCTGTTTGAACGCAGGGGAGCGGCGCGCATGGCGCGTCTGGCTGATCCTTAACGGCGGGCGCGCGTTGCTGTTTTCGATGGCCTTCACCGCGTCCATGATCTATCGCATCACGGAAGTCGGGATGTCGCCGCTGGAGCTGGTGCTGGTGGGCACGGCGATGGAACTGGCGGCTTTCGTCTTCGAAATCCCGACGGGCGTGGTGGCGGATGTCTACAGCCGGCGCCTCTCCATCCTCATCGGTAGCGTGACCATTGGTCTGGCGTTTTTGCTTGAGGGTCTCGTGCCACTGTTCGGCGCGGTGCTGCTGTCCCAGGTGATCTGGGGCCTGGGCTACACCTTCACCAGTGGGGCCAGCGAGGCCTGGATCTCGGACGAAATCGGCGAGGAAGCCGCGGCGCAGGCCTTTGTGCGCGGCGCGCAACTGGGCACCGTCGGCGGCCTGCTGGGCATCGTTATCGGCATCGTGCTGGCCAGCGTGCAGCTCAACCTGCCCATTGTGCTGGGCGGAGCGCTGATGATCGCTCTCGCCCTGCTGCTGGCGCTGGTGATGCCGGAAAGAGGCTTCAAGCCACTCCAGCGTGAGGAACGCAGCAGTTGGTCCGCTATGGCTTCCACCCTTCGTGCCGGCATCGCGCTGCTGCGGCAACGGCCGGTGCTGCGAATCGTTTTGTTGGTGGAACTCGTAAGTGGCCTTTACAGCGAAGGCTTCGACCGTCTGTGGCAGAAGCACATCCTCGAGAGCTACACCTTGCCGACCCTGCGCGGCATCGAGTTGCAGCCAGTGGTGTGGTTCGGCCTCTTCGATCTGGTGGGCGGGCTCTGCGCCATCGGGCTGACGGAAGTGCTGGGCCGGCGCGTGCGTTTGACGCGGCACAGTCCGGCAGTGCGCGCGCTGCTGCTGCTCAACGCCGCCATCGTGGCGGGTATGCTGGTCTTCAGTCTGGCGGGCGGGCTCGGTCTGGCCGTGCTGGCGCTGTGGTGTGTGGCGGCGGCTCGCGCGGCCAGCGCCCCGGTCAGCAGCGCCTGGCTGAATCAGAGCGTGGCGCCGGAGATTCGCGCCACGATGTTCTCGATGAGCGGCCAGGTCAACGCTGTCGGGCAGATCGTGGGTGGGCCGCCGGCCGGGCTCATCGGTCAGCGTTCGCTGCGGGCGGCGCTATCGACCAGCGGCCTGGTGCAGGCCTGTTCGCTGCCGCTGCTGGGTCTTTCCCTGCGACGGCCGCCCACTGATGCTGGCGTCGCGGATCAGGTGGGCGACTGAGTGAAACTGCCGGGCGACCCCTGGTTGCCTTCCGTTCCATCAGGCCAGACGGTGTTGTGGTTGAAGCGCACGCCGTCGACGTTGGCGCCGCGCAAACTGGCGCGCAGCAGGTTGGCGTCGTTGAAGTTGGCGCTCTTGAGGTTGGCGCCGGCCAGGTTGGCATCCTGCAGGTTGGAGCCGCTCAGGTCGGCGCCCTGCAGCACCGCGCCCTGCAGGTCCGCGCCCGGTAGCTGGGCCAGCGACAGGTTCGCGTAGTAGAGGTTGGCCGAGCGCAGCGTGGCCTCGCGCAGGCGCGCGGAAGACATGGAAGCCTGTTTCAGGTTGGCGCCATTCAGATCCAGGCGGGTCATATCCAGTTCCTGCAGATTCACGCCCGCCAGACGTGGGTTGGGGCCGGCAGCAATGAGCATGAGGACGAGCTGCTGCCGGGTTATTTCAGGCATGGTCATGGCTCCGGCTGACCGCGACGGAACAGTCACCAGTGTACCGCCCTGGGCCCGTTGCGGCCAGTTGTGGCACCATCGACTTGCCGCAGTTGGCATTATGGTTAGAATTGGGTTTGAGAGAACAACCTGGGTGGCACGCCGTGGCCCGCAAGGTGCTGGTCATCAACGCGAATGTAAACTTCCTGCGCGCGGACGCCAACCTGCTGGAGCGCGCCGGTTACGAGGTTGCGCGCGCGCTGGACGCGCACGAGGGTCTGCTCAAGGCGCAGCACCGTCAGCCGGAGCTGGCGCTGCTGGAGGTGGATCTGCCGGGCATGGATGGCTGGGAGATCTGTCGCCGCCTGCGCGCGAGCTCGGATCTGGCGATCCTCTTCTACACCTGGCGCCAGGGGGCAGGGGACGCAGCGCGCGGTCTCGACCTGGGAGCAGACGACTACATTCGGCGGCCCTGTGAGGACGAGGAGTTGCTGGCGCGGGTGAGCGCGGCCCTGCGCCGCACACCGCTGGGCGGGCCAGACACCAGTGGCGAGCAACGTTTCCACGATGGTGAGCTGCGCGTCAATTTCCGGCGGCGCGAGCTGTGGCTGCGCGGAGAACGCTGTGAACTGACGCCGATCGAGTTTGACCTGTTGTCCGTTCTGCTGCGCCATGCCGGGCGCGTGGTGCCGCGCGCGCAGTTGGTGAACGAAGTCTGGGGCGACAGCTACGAAGGCACCACGGACAGCCTTAAGCTTTATATTCACTACCTGCGGCGCAAGCTGGAACGCGATCTGGCGCGCCCCGTTTTAATCCAGACCATGCGCGGCGTCGGCTATCGTTTCGGCGACCCCTGAGCCGCGCTCACTGCATTCGAAGTCGGCTGCCCGCCGCAGTTTTCTCGACCAGGATGTGCAGCGGAAAGCGCTCGCGCAGCTCCTCGATGTGGGTGATGACGAGGATGAGGTCGAAGTCGTCCTGGATGGCGGCGATGGCCTCGACCAGGCGCTCGCGGCCGTCGGCATCCTGGGTGCCGAAGCCCTCGTCGATGAAGAGCGTGCGCAACTGCGCGCCGGCGCGCCGCGCCAGCATGCGCGAGAGCGCGATGCGCAGGGCGAAGTTGATGCGAAAGGCCTCGCCGCCGCTGAAGAGCTCGTAGTCGCGCAGGCCCAGCTCGTCGGCGATGCGAATGTCCAGCGTTTCAATCTCGCCTCCGCGCTTGCGTTCGCGCGTGGTGCTCAGTTGCAGGCTGAGCCGGCCGTCAGTCATGCGCAGCAGCAGCTCGTTGGCCGCGGCCTCCAGCTCCGGGATGGCGCTTTCGATGAGCATGGCGGGCACGCCGTCGCGACCGAAGGCCCGGCGCAACTCGCGGTACAGCTCTGCCTCGTGCCGGACGGCGGTGGCGCGCTGTTGCAAATCTCCCTGACGCGCGCGCATGCTCTCCAGCGCGGCCAGTTCCTGCTGCGCGCTGACCAGCGCCTGGGCCGTCTGTTGCGTCTCCGCGCGCAACTGCGCCACTTTCTGCTGCTGCGCGCGGTGCTCGTCAAGTTCGGCTTCCAGGCGCGCGATGTCGCTTTCCAGCCGGGTGGCCTGCTGCTGCGCGGCGGCCTGCGCGGCCTGGTTGCGTTCGCTGCGCGCGCTGGCATCCGCCAGCGCCTGTTGCGCCTCGGGCAAGCCGTTAAGCGCGACCTGCAGTGCAGTCTGGCGCTGTTCGTAGGCCTCAAACTGCGCCAGCTGCTGGCGCGTAGCGTCATGCTGCGCGCTGTCGTAGCCGAGGTCCTGGCGGCTGCGCTCCAGCGCGGCCAGTTGCGCGCGCAGCTCCTGGCCGAAGTCGCCGGCGTCGAGGCGCTGCTGGACGGCAGACAGTTCAGCGCGTTCCGTGTGCAGGCGCTCCGCGGCTTCCGCGGCGGAGTTGGCGCTAGCCTGCAATTCGCCGGCGCGCGCCAGTAGCGGCTGCAGTTGACGCAGCTCATCGTCCAGCTGCGCGACGCGCGCGTGGCGCTGTTCACCCTCGTCGGCCAGCGCGCGCATACGTTTTTCGTTACTGCGCCAGCGATCGCCCTGGGCGCCGCCTTCCTGCTGCAGATTTGCGATCAGTGCCGCACGCCCGGCCTCATCGAGGGGCTGGCCGCAGAGCGGGCAGGTGACGCCGCTGCTGCGCTCCAGGCGATCGATGCGCGCGCGTAACTCCATCATCGTCTCGCGCAGGCCGTGGTTGGCGCCCTGCAGCCCGGCGTGTTCGGCCCGACTCACGTTCGCGGCGGCCTGCAGTTGCGCGCGTTCGCGCTCCAGCGCGCGCAGTGCGGCAATCCGTTTCATGGTCTGTGCCAACGCCGCGCCCGGCTCTGCGCTGACTTCACGCTCCAGGCCCTCAATGCGCACGCGCAGGGCGGTGATCTGGGCGTTGAGTTCCTCGCGTGCGTCGCGCAGGCGATCCTGCAGCGTCTGTTCGCGAGTGCGGAAGTCGCCGAGGCGGCGCAGACTCTCGCCCAGCTGCTGGCTGCTCTGGCGCGCGCCTTGCAGCGCGTCCCAGCCTTCCTTGATCTCCGCCTGTTGCGCCTGGATGGCCTCGAAGGCGTCGATGCGTTCCTGTTGCCGCGCGCAATCCGCGGCGGCGGCCTCGCAGTCAGCGACGGCCTGTTGCAGGCTGGCGCGCGTTTCCACCAGACGTTCGCGGGCGTGGCGCAGGTCGTGTGGCACGTGCTCGCTGGCGCTGGCGCCTGCCTCGGCGGCGGTCAGCCTTTGCTGCGACGCCTCATGCGCCTCCCGGGTCTCTTGCAGCGCGGCCTCCAGCGCGTCCCGCTGCGCCAGGCCTTCCTCGATTTCCGCGCTGCGCGCTGCCAGCAAGGCGAGCTGCGTCTCCAGTCCGGAGAGGCGCGTTTTGGCGGCCTCCTCGTAGTCCCCCCACTGCGAGAGGTCAAGGATGCTGGCCAGCAGTTGCTTGCGACCGGCGGGCGGCAGGGTGGTGAAGGCGTCGGCGCGACCCTGCTGCAGCCAGGCGGAATTGACGAAGGTCTCAAAGTCGAGCCGCAGCAACCGGGTGATGCGCCGCTGGGCAGCGCGCATGCTCGGCTCGCTGATGCGGCTGAAGTCACCCTGCGCGTTCTGCGCGAAGAGCGCCAGCGTGCCTTCGCCGCGCTGGCTGCGTCGACGCTGCCGCAGCACGCGGTAGATTTGCCCCTCCTGCTCGAAATCGAGCTGGACGCGCATCTCCTGGCTGCCTTCGCGCACCAGTTCCTCGGCGCGGCGGCCGCGCGCCCGGCCCCACAGCGCCCAGCTGATGGCGTCCAGCAGGGCGGACTTGCCGGCCCCGTTGGGGCCGCTCAGACAGGCGAGGTGGACACCCTCAAGGCGCAGGGCGTCGAGCTCGCGCCAGGCCATGAAGTTACGCAATTCAAGTCGCAGCGGCAGCATCAGTCGGCCCCGCTCACCATAGTTTCGTCACGCAGGATGTCTGAGGCTGCCATCAGCAATTCGGTCTGACGCTCCGGCGCCAGTCCCTGTGCCTGCAAGTAGCGCTCCAGCAGCTGCAGCGCGTCAAGGCCGTCCACATTGCCCGCCGCCACTCGTGCTGGTCGCGCGACCAGGCGTTGCAGGCTGGCAAGGTGCCAGACGCCGGCCCGGCGCAGCGTCTCGCGCAGGGCGCTCACATTCAGGATTGCTTCATTCTCCGTTGACAGCTGCAACTGCAGGCGCAGAATGACCTGCTCCAGCGCCTGTCCGGCGAGGAGCGATTGCAGCGCCTCGTCTGGCGCCGGGCTGTCACGCAGGTCCAGGCGCAGCGTGCGCAGCGGACGCGCCGGCAGTGGCAGGAAGCGCCATGTCGTGGCATTACGCGCCAGTTGCACCAGGCAAGCGCCGCGCGGCTCGTCCTCCTCACTGAAGTCGATGCGCTCCAGGCCGCCGCTATACACCACGGGCGGGCAGCCCGCGCGCGCTTCCGTCAGGTTCTGGTGAATATGGTGGTGGCCCAGCGCGACGTAGTCCCAACGCGGGTCGGCGAGAACAGCCAGGGGCACGGTCGGCGTTGCGCCGGGCATGAAGCCGGCCTCACTGCCGACTGTGGCGCCGCTGACGGCGAGGTGCCCGACGAGCAGGCGCGGCATGCCAAAGCCATCGGCTGTCACGGCCAGCTGCTCAAGGCGGGACGTCAGAGCTTCCGCGAGCGCTGCTTCGTCCATGACGCCGCTGGCATCAGGCAGCAGACGTGCGCGCCGTGGCCAGGGCGCCGTCGCCACGGCCAGCGGGCCGCGCTTCGTTTCCAGCTGGAGCACTTCGTAGTCTCTGGCGACATGCACGCCCGGGACGGCCAGGGTCGCGAAGATGTCCAGGCTGCTGGCGCGGCGCGGATGCGGCGGCATGTCGTGGCGGCCCGGCAGCAGCAGCAACGGCGCCAGCCCGGCGAAGGCCTGCACGCGCCGCGCGAATTCGCGCTGCAGGGTGGGGTTGGGCGCGCGGCTGTGGAAGGCGTCACCGGCGAAGACCGTGAGGTCGACTTCCTGCTCCCGCGCCAGATCGACGAGTTCGTCGAGGCGCTGCAGAAAGTCCTGCGCGCGCCCGCCCACGCCGCTTTGCGGGTCGACGGGGCCGTAGCCCGCGACGCCGAGGTGCAGGTCGGCGCAGTGCAATACGCGCAGGGGTTCATCCATGGGCCCATTTTAGCATGGGCAGCGTCCGCGACTCCTGGCCTGTTTTGGCCCACTGCCGCCCGCCCGGCGCCTGTCCGCCGCTGCAATTCCCGCCTGCCACGTGTATACTGCCCGCGGAGAGCGACGGGACAGCCCCCATGAACGCAAAGGCGCTGCAGGCGCTGGAATTGCACAAGGTGCTGGATCAGCTGGCGGAATTCTGTTCCTTCTCCGCCGGTGCGCGGCTGGCGCGCGAGCAGGTGCCCACGGGCGATTTCGACGAGGCGACGCAGTGGCAGCGCGAGACTGCCGAGGCGCGCGTCCTGCTGGAGCAGCGCGAAGTCTCGCTGGGTGGCGCGCGTGATGTGCGCGACGTGGCCCTGCTGGCGACGCGCGGCATCCTCTGCGACCCCGCCACCTTGCTGGACATTCGCCAGACGCTGCGCCGCGCCACGACCCTGCGCCGCACCATCGGTCGCATGCGCGCGCAGTATCCGCTGCTGGTCGAGCTCATAAACGAGGCACAGGAGTGCAGCGAGCTACAGTCGGCCATCGGTACGGCGCTTACAGAGAACGGTGAGGTGCGCGACCATGCCAGTCCGCGCCTGGCGATTCTGCGCCGCGACCTCAAGCTGGCGCACGAACGCCTGGTCTCGCGCCTGGAGCGCATCGTCGCCAGCGGCGAGCATCGCCCATTCTTGCAGGAACCGCTGGTGACCTCGCGCGGTGGGCGCTACGTCATTCCGCTGAAGGCCGGCTTCAAGGGACGTATACCTGGCATCGTGCACGACTCATCGTCCAGCGGCGCGACCCTTTTCATAGAGCCGTTGGCGACCGTCGAGCTGAACAACGACTGGCGCGAACTGCAGTTGGAAGAGGAGAAGGAGGTGCGCCGCATCCTCGCGGCACTGAGCGCGCAGGTGGGCGAGGAAGCGGAGGCCATCGTGCGCACCATCGAGGTGCTGGCCCAGGTCGACCTGGTGCTGGCGCGGGCGCGCTATGCGGAGCAGATTAACGCCGTCGAGCCGATCTTTGTGCCCTTCCGACCCACCGGGGATGCGCCGGGCAGCATGATGCACATCCAGGGCGCGCGCCACCCGCTGCTGGGCAGCCCGGTCGTGCCCATCGACATCATCTTCGACGCCGACACCTGGGTGCTGGTCATCACCGGGCCCAACACCGGCGGCAAGACGGTCTCGCTGAAGACCGCCGGCCTGATGGCGCTGATGGCGCAGTGCGGCCTGCAGCTGCCGGCAGAAGATGCGCGTTTGAGTGTGTTCACCGGTATCTTCGCCGACATTGGCGACGAGCAGAGCATTGAGCAATCGCTGAGCACATTCTCGTCACACATGACCAACACCATCCACATCCTGGAGATGGCGGACGCGCGTGCGCTGGTATTGCTCGACGAAGTGGGCGCCGGCACGGACCCGGCCGAAGGCTCGGCGCTGGCGCGCGCCTTGCTGACGCATCTGCGCGACCGCGGCGTGACGACCATCGTGACGACACATCACCCGGAGCTGAAGATCTATGGCGTGGAGACGCCCGGCGTGCGCAACGCCAGCGTTGAATTCGACCCGCAGACGCTGCGCCCGACCTATCGGCTCATCATCGGGCTGCCTGGCCGCTCCAACGCGCTGGCCATCGCCGCGCGCCTGGGCCTGGACGCGGGCATCATCGCCGCGGCGCGCGGCATGGTCGCCACCGAGGAACTGGTGGCGGATGATTTACTCGACGAGATTCAGCGCACGCGCGAGGAGATTCGCAAACAGAACACGGCCCTGCGCGCCACGCTGGAAGACGCCGAGGAGCAGCGCGAGGCCTTGCAGTCGCGCCTGGACAAACTCGACGACGAGCGCAGCGACGTCATTAACGCGGCGCGGCGCCAGGCGGAGGAAGAACTGAAGTCCTTTCACCGCGAGCTGCGCCGGTTGCGCAAGGAACTGCACGCAGCCGGTCAGCCGCTGGCTGAGCTAAACGCGCTGCAGGAAACGGTGGAAGGTTTGGCGGGGCATATTTCGCCGCAGCAGCAGACGGAGATCGCAGCGCCGGAGCTGGACTGGGTGCCGCAGGCAGGGCAGCGCGTCTGGCTGCGCACGCTGAACAGCGAGGGCACCATCAGCGAGCTGGACGGCGACGAAGCGCTGGTGCAACTGGGGGCGCTGCGGGTACGCGCGGGCGTCCATGAACTGCGGCGCCGGCCGCGCAGTGAAGGGCCTGCCATGCAACGCGGCGGTCAGCGCAAGTATGAAGCCTCGCCCGACCCCGTGGCGCCGAAGGGCAAGTCACCCGGGCTGGAACTGGACCTGCGCGGCGAGCGCGTGGAAGAGGCGCTCAAGCGCTTCGAGACCTGGCTGGACGCCGCCTGGACGTCAGGCCTGCCTTTTGGACGGATCATTCACGGCAAGGGCACCGGCGCGCTGCGCCAGGCGGTGCGCGAACGCGCGCGCGAGCACCCGCTCATCTCGAAGGTGATTGAGGCGCACCCCAACGAGGGCGGCAGCGGCGTGACGGTCATTCACATGGTGCCCATCACCTGAGCGCGGTCAGCCCAGACCGGGCCGCTGAATGCGCAGATCCTCCGGCGCGAAGTCCGCGCAGGACAGTCCCTCGAGCAGGCCCCAGCCGCTGATTTCGTCCACTATCAGATGCAGCCAGGCGCCGGTGGGGTCGCGCCCGTCCACCTCAACGCTGCGCCCGGCTTCCAGCTGCGCCTGCGACGCTGCATCGGCCTGCGGGTCGGTGCGCAAAGGCAACGATGCCTCCTGCGACACTGTGCAGGTCGCGGCGCGCGCGGGAATGGTCAGCGTCTGTTCCAGCACCGTCCCGTAGCCGTCCGCGGCGATCAGCGTCAGGGTCAGCGGGCCATCGACGAGCACCGGCAGTCCTTCCACGCCGTCGCTACTGCTGTCGACCTCGACCTGATGATTGGTGGCCTGCGCCAGCCCGTCAACGCGCACCTGTTGCGCGCCCGGCACTTCCCAGCGCAGCGCGAGCGTCTGGACGACGTGGCGCAGCAAGGTCGCCGGAGTCGCGCTGAAAGAGTCCACCCGCAGCGGCTCATGGATGGTGACTGCCAGGCTTTGGCTGGCGCTGAGCTCACCATTGCGCGCATCCAACTGCAGCGTAACCTCGCCGGCGAGTGTAGAGGTGTCGAGGCTGTGGCCCGTCAACTGCGCGTCAGGGGGCAGCTCAAGCGGCTGGCCGTCCAGGCTGAGCTGAAGCGATTCGGCATCGCTGACCTGCCAGCCCAGCTCCAGCGTTTCGCCGCGCGCCAGCACAGAATTGCTGGCGTGGAAATCCAGGATGACGGGCGTGACGGGCTGCGCCGAGAGTAACGTCAGGCTCAGCACCAGCAGCAGGGCGAGCGCGAGCGGGACGATGCGCCAGTCCAGGCGCGGCACGATGGCCAGGCGGGCCGGCAGGGCAACCAGGAAACCGGCTTCATCCAGCGAATTGGCCTCGACCGTGAACTCCATCGTCCGGCGCCGCCCGAAGAGCGGTCGATTGCCGGCGCGCAGGCGCAGGGAGATGCTACGTTGCTCCCCCGCGGCCAGGGTGAGCGGCTCGGACGGGAGCGCCGGCGCTACTGCCTGTGCCGGTGCGAGCGCGCCGAGTTGAATGGGCAACGGGGCGTTACCGTGATTTTGCAGCAGGAGCTGCAGCGCATCCCCGTCCTGCGCCAACACCATGCCGAAGCCGCTTCCTGGCAGAAGCTGCAGCGTGAATTCCTGCTCGCGGGCGGCCTGCGGCGCGCGCTGTGGTTCCACGCGCAGGTAGAGCGTGTGGGAGCCTGGCGGAAAATCGGGATGCCGGTCCGGGTGTAGCAGGATGACCAGCGAGCAAGACGCGCCGGGCGCGACTTGCTCCGTCAGCGGGTTGAACAGTGCCCAGCCGGCGGGGAAACCGTCCAGCGTCAGCCGGTAGCGGGCAGGCATGTCATCGATGTTGCGAATGCGCAGCCGAACGCTGGCGTGGCCGCCGGGCGCGACGGGCTCGCGCGGCGCCTGCAGGGAGAGCTCCAGGCGCGGGCGCAGGGCGGCGACGGGCCGGGTCGACCCGTCTACATTATCTGCCTCCCGGTGTTCACCGGCAGCAGGGTCATCGGGTTCTGTGGCGGTCACGTGCAGGGTGGAGGCTAGCCCACCCGGTGGCAGGCGACGAAGTGTCCGGGCGAGGCCTCGATGAGGCCTGGATCGGGCGCCTCATAGCAGAGGCCAAAGCGCACCGGGCAGCGCGTGTTGAAGTTGCAGCCTTCGGGCGGATGTGACGGGCTGGGCACGTCACCGGTAAGGATGATGCGCTGCGCCTGTTTTTCTCGCATGGGGTCCGGCACCGGCACGGCGGAGAGCAGCGACTGGGTGTATGGGTGCAGCGGATTCTCGTAGAGTTCGTTGGCTGGCGCCAGTTCGACGATCTTGCCGAGATACATCACAGCGACGCGGTCGCAGATGTGGCGCACCATGCTCAGGTCATGGGCGATGAACAGGTAGGTCAGGTTCAGCTCTTCCTGCAGGTCTTCGAGCAGGTTGACGACCTGGGCCTGGATGGAGACATCCAGCGCGGAAATCGGCTCGTCGGCAACGATGAACTTCGGCTCCAGCGCCAGGGCGCGGGCGATGCCGATGCGCTGTCGCTGGCCGCCCGAGAACTCGTGCGGATAGCGATTGACGAAGTAGGGGTTCAGGCCCACCCGTTCCAGCAGTTTCTCGACATAGCCTTCCTGCTCACTGCGGCCCATGGTCTTGTGGATGCGCAGCGGCTCACTGACGATGCGGCCCACGGACATGCGCGGGTTGAGTGAGGCGTAGGGATCCTGGAAGATCATCTGCATGCGACGTCGCATACGTCGCAGCTCTTCGCCCTTCATCTCGGTCAGTTCATGCATAACGCCTTCATCGCGCAGCCGCACCGAGCCGGCCGTCGGTTCGTAGAGCTGAAGTATGGTGCGGCCGGTCGTGCTCTTGCCGCAGCCGGATTCGCCCACGAGACCGAGCGTTTCGCCCTCGATGATATCGAAACTGATGCCATCGACGGCCTTGACCGCGCCTACCTGGCGTTGAAAGACGATGCCGGAGGTGATGGGGAAGTGCTTCTTAAGTCCACGCACGCTTACCAGCACGCGCTCGTCAAGTGCCTCGTCGTTATTCATCATGGTCTGTTCGGCCATTGCACTCATGCCTGCATCGCTCCTTCGCTCGCGGCCACCATGTCCAGCTCCCGCACATCAACCCAGCAGGCCATCATATGGTCCTGCGCGCCGCCCGGCACCTGCTCCAGCACGGGCGTATCGGTCGCACAACGCTCAATGCGGACGGGACAGCGCTGTACAAAGGGACAGCCGCTGATCGGGTTGCGCATGTCCGGCGGCGAGCCCTCAATGGAAATGAGGCGCTGCGAGCGGCGGTCCATGCGCGGCAGCGACTGCAACAGACCGAGGGTGTAGGGGTGGCGCGTGTCGGCGAAGACCTCCTCGACGAGGCCGCGCTCGACGATGGTGCCTGCGTACATCACGATGATGCGGTCGGCGATGCCGGCCACCACGCCCAGGTCATGGCTGATCCAGATGATCGCCATGTCGAATTCTTCACGCAGGCGCTTGACCAGGTCGATGATCTGCGCCTGGATGGTGACATCAAGCGCGGTGGTGGGCTCGTCGGCGATGAGCAGCTTGGGGTTGCAGGACAGGCCCATGGCGATCATCACGCGCTGCCGCATGCCACCGGAGAACTGGTGCGGGTAGTTGTTAAGGCGGCTGGCCGCGTCCGGGATGCCGACCAGGGAGAGCAACTCGGCGGCGCGCGCGTTGGCCTCGTTGTTGTTCATGCCCATGTGCAGCTTAAGCGCTTCGGTGATCTGCGAGCCGATGGTGAGCACCGGGTTGAGCGAGGTCATGGGATCCTGAAAGATCATCGCGATCTCGGCGCCGCGCACCAGACGCATCTGCTCGGCCGGAAGCTGGAGCAGGTCGCGGCCACGGAAGATGACCTCGCCGCTTTCCACCTTGCCGGGTGGGCTGGGGATGAGCCCCATGATCGAGAGGGAATGCACACTTTTGCCGCTGCCGCTCTCGCCCACAACGCCGAGGGTCTCGCCCTCCTCCAGCTTGTAGGAGATATCGTTAACGGCGTAGACCGTACCTTCCTGGGTATAGAACCTCGTAACGAGGTTGTTGACCTCCATCAATACAGCCAAGTCCGCACTCCTCCCGGGCGCCCGGTGCCCCTGCTGTAACGAGCCGTCATGTTCCGTCGGCCGCCGTCACCCTGTGTCGACTGAAGCACAGCGACTCTGGCAGGTGCGGGCGCGCTTGTCAAATACTCACGCGGTTGTTTCGTCTTCGGCATGGATCATGCCCTTCAGCAGGCGCTCCATGGCGATGGTATGGCTGGAGACGCCGCGCCGGCGGAAGGAGTCGCTGTCGCAGCGCCAGTTGCCCTCGCTGTAGCTGACGCTGTGGTCGCTGTTAAGGCCGCGCAGGGTCGCTTCGAAGGCGTGGACGCTGACGCGGTCGCTCTCCTGGGCATAGCGACTGGCCTTCTCGACGTCGCTGACGACGTTCTGGCCGGGCGCGTAGGGCAAGGGCGCCAGTGGCAGCATGGGACGTAGCAGACGCTCCAGGGCCATAATGTGCGGGCAAATGCGATGGGCCTCAAAGCCCTGGCAGCTGCACTGCCAGCCCTGGTCGTCGAGTGTAATCTGGTAATCGTTGTTATCGCCGTGGAAGTGAATCTTCAGCGCGCGGAAGGTCACGCGCTTCGGTTCATCGGCGTAGAGGCGCGCCTTTTCGAGTTGACTGATCATGCCGTTGTCCATGGGCTGCTCCCCCGTTCGACGCTACTGGCGCCGGAATCAAAACACGCGCCGGGCGGGTTGCCATGCGCGTGTCGTCGGACACTGCGAATGCTGCTGCAAACAACAGGTTTCCATTGAGAGATTTTAGGTCGGCGCGACCAGATTGTCAAAAAAAGTGCCAGATCCCTCAATGCCCTCGCTGACGGCGGCCGCGCTGACGACCAGGTTGTCGAAGCTGATTTCGGCGCCGAGGCGATTGAAGGCGCTGGCGGCAAGGCCGACCTGGCCGCTGGCGAAGCTGTTATCCTCCACCTCCGCCACCAACTGCTCGTTGATGTAGAGCGCGAGGTAATCGTCCGCGCAGACGGCGCGCAGGTGGTTGCGCCCGCCGCGGCCGCGCTTGATGAGCTCCGACGGGGCCCAGTCGTGCAGCGGGAAGAGATCCCGGCCGCGCGCGCGGAAGATGCCCAAGGAGCCGCCGCCCTGGATAAGGAAGAGGTAGCCGTCGCCGTTGGCGATGGCAGCAGCAGCGGGGGCCTCCAGCGCGATGCCCGCGGAGTCGTCGTCAGACCCGCCGCCGGCAACGAGCGCCTCGAACAGCGGGTCGGGCGCCAGCTGCTGACCGACCTGACCGCGCAGGCGGCAGGCCACGCCGTAGGCAGCCTCCTCGCGCTCGCTGAGCTGCTCAATATCGACGTCGATGACCACGTCGCTGTGCGTTGCTCCCCACTGCCCCCACCAGACTTCGCTGTCACCGCTGTCAACCTTGATCAGGTAACTGCCGTCATCGACGCGCAGGGTGGCAGAGGTATAGGCGCCTTCCTCAAAGCTGCCCGGCTCGGAGAAATCCTGCACGATCAGTTCCTCGCCGATGGTGAGCTCGCGCTGCGGGCCGCTGCTGCAGGCGGCGAGCAAGATCGAAACACCCAGCAGGGCCAGCATGGATGAAAGGAGTCGGGTCACGCGGGGTGCTCCTGCGCATCAAGTAGGCAAGGCTATCATACCAGCCCCGCCGCGGGCTGTGCAGGTTGTTCATAAAGCGTTTATATGCCAGGGGGCTGCGCCCGCGCGCATGCTACAATATTTCGCGCAAGACGCCGGTGCGGGAGCGGATGCATGAGTGTGGAACAGGCGGTTCGGGCGCAGCGGGCAGCCCAGGGCGACCTGTTGCGCCGCGCCAACGTCGTCGGTGTGGCGGTCGGGAACAAGGGCAGCAAATCCGAGGTCGAGGGCGAGAAGGCCGTTGTGGTGCTGGTGGAGCGCAAGCTGCCATTGACGGCCCTGTCGCGGCGAGACCGTGTGCCCGGCACGATTGACGGCATTCGCACCGACGTTTACGAGGTGGGCTATCTGCGCGCGCTGGCCACGCCGCGTGACCGCTTTCGGCCGACCATGCCGGGCGGCGTCAGCCTGGGCCACTACAAGATCACCGCGGGCACCCTGGGCGCGCTGGTCACCGACCGGCTCACTGGTGAGCGGCTTATCCTCTCCAACAACCATGTGCTGGCCAACGTCAATGATGCCAGCGCGGGGGACCCGGTGTTACAGCCCGCACCCAGAGACGGCGGCCGCAACCCCGCCGATGTCGTGGCTCATCTGGAGCGCTTCATTCCCCTGCAATTCATTGGCGAGCCGGCGCCAGCGCAGCAGCCGACGGGCCGCATCCGCCCGGCGCCCGACGCCGGCAAGATCCTGCGGCTGCTGGTGAACATGATCAACCTGATGAACGAGCTGTCCGGCTCCGACTGGCGCGTGCAGACCGCGCCCGCGCAGGGTTCGGCCCTGGCGGCGCAGCGCGTGGCCCAGGCCAGTGGCAACAACTTCGATGCCGCGCTGGCGCGACCGGTCAACCAGGGTATGTTTACAGGCGAGATTCGCGGCATGGGGCGCGTGCAGGGTACGCGCTCGCCGGCGCTTGGCATGGACGTGCGCAAGACGGGGCGCACCACAGACCAGACCAGCGGCAAGATTGTGTTGCTGAACGCCACAGTCAACGTCGCCTACGGCAAGAAGGCGGCGCGTTTCACCGGCCAGGTGATTACTTCGCCGATGAGCCTCGGTGGCGATTCCGGCTCGCTGATCGTCCACCGTCACGACAACGTGGCAGTGGGCCTGCTCTTCGCCGGCTCCACCCAGGCGACGATCTTTACGCCAATTCAGGCGGTACTGGAAGCGCTGGATGTGACCCTCTAGAGGTGGCGCGATGGATCAGGATGAATTGACCAACCGGGCCAAACGGGTGCAGGAAAAGTACAACGCACAACTGATGGCGCTGCCGCGGGTCGTAGGCACGGCCGTCGGCCTCAGGAAGCGCCAGGGACAATACACGAACCAGGTCGCGGTGGTCGTCATGGTCGAGCGCAAGGTGCCGGCCGCTCAACTGGCGCCGGGAGAGGCGGTGCCCAGGGAGCTGGAAGGCGTGCCGGTCGATGTGATGGAGACGGGCCGCTTTCATAGCGTCTGATAGCCGCTCCCCTTGCGCTGTCTTCAAAATTACGGCAGGATTAGTAACAGGAAGCGCGCTCCCGGGCGCAGGAGATGTGCACATGAGGTGGGACGCAAAACTCCTGGGAATCCTGTCCGGCCTTGTGCTTCTGCTGGCTGCCTGCAATCTGTCCACCCAGCCGGATCCCGCGAGTCAGGTGCTGGCCGGCGTGCCGGCGGTGCAGATCCTGGCGCCACTGCCCAACGCGACGTACCTCGAAGGCGTGACGGTCAACGTACAGGCGCAGATACAGAACGCCGGTCCGGATCTGGCCCGTGTTGACTTCGCCGTCGATAATCAGGTCTTCGCTTCCCTGACAGACCCCAACAGCACCGGCGCGCTCGTTCTCACCGTCTCCGAGAACTGGGTCTCCTCCGGCACCGGCGCGCACAGCCTGAGCGTGAGCGCCGTGCGTGGCGATGGCAGCTTCAGCGTCCCCGTCAGCGTAACAGTCACGGTCGTTGGCCAGGTTTCACAGCCGTCTCAGGGCGATTCCGGCACGACCTCCGGGGGTGGCGCGGGCAGTGGCGATGCCGGTCAACAGCCACGGGAACAGCCTCAGGAACCGGAACGGACGGCACCGGAGCCCGAGCCCACATCAGACAGGCCCATGGCGCGTTTTCTGCGCGGGGCGAACGTGCGCAGTGGACCGGACACACGCTTTACGCCGCCCATCGGCAGCATCGCCGCCGGTGACCAGGCCGAAGTGCTGGCCATCAACATCCACAAGACCTGGTACAAGATCAAGTATTACAATGGCGAAGGCTGGGTCTTCAGCAGTTTGCTGGAAGTGAGAGGCAACCTGGATGATCTGCCCGTCGTTTACGGGCCGCCGCTGCCCGCGCCTACAACCATCCCGGTCACCGCTGTGCCGCCCACCGCTGTGCTTAATGTCAACCTGGTGGCGGGCAACATGCGCCACAACGCGGCGGGCGGAAATATTACTTGCGGCGCCGGCTTCAGGGTGGAAGTGGATGTGGCCAATGTCGGCTCAACGCGCTCGCCGGGCGGAAACGTGCGCTTCCTGGATTACGCTACAAAACGGGATGGCGGCCGGCTGGAACCGCAACTCGAGGCGGAAGTGATCGGCACCTTCCCGCCGATCGAGCCGGGCCAGACGGTGGGCGCCAGCGCGTCCATCACGGTCAGCTTTCATCATGGGGAAAACCACATCATCTGGGCCTACGTCAATCATGACAATTCGGTCCCGGAGGCCGACAAGGGAGACAACACCAACCACTTCACCTATACCCTGCAAAGGGGGAATTGCCCCGGCTAATAAAGTCGGGCTTAGCTGCTATCTACAGTTTCACGCACAACACGCGGTCGAGTCCGGCCAGGTCCTGCAGCACCCGGGCCTGGCGCGGCCGCAGCGCCCTGGCCAGGCCGAGAGCCGCCGCACCGTGGTTCATGCCAATCTCCAGCAGCACCAGCGCATTTGGCTGGCAGACCTGAGACAGCTCCCGCAGGAGCCGGCGCAGTAACGCCATGCCGTCCGCGCCGCCGTCCAGCGCGACGCGCGGCTCATGGCGGCTAACCTCCAGCTGCGGCAAATCGCCGCGTTTGACATAGGGCAGATTGGCCATGAGCAGGTCCACGCGCTGCCCGCGCGCCAGCAAGGGGTGCAGCAGATCTCCCTGAAGAAACCTCGGCTGCACGTGGCGACGGACCGCGTTGATGCGCGCGACGGCCAGCGCCGCCGCGCTAACGTCCGTAACGAAGACGCGACTGCGCGGGCGCAAGGCCGCGAAGCTTAGCCCCAGCGCGCCGCTGCCGCTGCCGACATCCGCGACAGTTCCGCTGAAATCCGGCGCGGCGAAGTCGAGCGCCAGCTCGAGCAGCTGTTCGGTCTCCGGGCGTGGGATGAGCACCGCCGGCGAGACGTGAAAGTCGCGATCGAAGAAGGCCTGGCGACGACGGATGTAGGCCAGCGGCTCGCCGTCAGCGCGGCGCGCGACCAGGGCCGCGCAGCGCAGCGCCTGCGCCTGGGTGAGCGACGCGTCGCCATGCGCCAGCAGCCAGGCGCGCTCGCGGCCGGTGACGTGCGCCAGCAGCAATTGCGCGTCCAGCGCAGGCGTGTCGCTGCTGTGCAGGCGCTGCGTCGCCGCGCGCAGGGCCGCAGCAATGTTGCTCATGGACTCTGGAAGTGGAGGCCTGAATTGCGCAGGGGAACGAGCGCGAGCAGCACGGCCTGCGCGTAGTATTCGGTACGAGTGAGCGCGTCGCCGCTGAGGATTCCGACTGAGCCGCTGCCCTGCTTGGAGTTGCTGCGGCCAAAGACGCGGTCGTTGGCGCTGCCAAGTTCAAAGCCCGCCCGCACCAGCCTGGCGACCTCGTCGGGCAGGTCGTGGGTCGCCGTGCGGCTGCGACCTGCACTATCAGGCGTGAGCATCTGTACCCAGGCGAAGCAGCGCAGAATCTCGCCGACCTGCTCCAGTCCGCCCTCAATGCCGAGCCAGAGTTGCGCCTCAGGCACGGCCTTGCGCGCGTTGCGGGCCCGGTTCAGCGCGCCCTGCAACGTCTCCGCATCGGACATGGGCTGGTCGGGCACGCCGGAGGGCAGGTCGCGCCCGCAGACCGTCCAGGCCTGCTGCGGGAACATGCGCTCAAGGGCGCGGCGGACAGCCTCAATCTTGACGGGGTTGGTGGAAGCGACGATGGCCTGGGGCACGGAAACTGTCCTGGATATGGACGATGTGCCCAGTTTCTGCGGGAGTCTTGCCGCTGTCAACGGGGAAGCGCTGGCCAGGCGTGAACGCACAAGAAAAGCGGGCGAACCGGAGTCCGCCCGCTTTGGGACCTGTTTGGAGGAAGGCGCGTTACGAGGCGCGCTTCCAGTCCTCGATATTCCACATCTCGGAGTTCCAGTCGTTGACCCACACGCCCTCGAGCCGGTTGGAGACGCCGGAGACGCCGCCGCTATAGACCAGCGGGATGAGCACGCCGCTGTCAACCAGCATGTCGTTGAGCTGGATTGTCAGCGCAGCGCGAGCTTCCTGACCGCCAGTGCTTCGCAACTGCTCGAAGAGTGCATCGTACCCGGCGTTGCAGTGCCGCGGGATGTTTCGCCCCAGCCAGCCAGTATCCGGGCCGGGCTCACCGCCGCAGGTCCAACTAACGAGGAAGTTCTCCGCGTCTGGCGAGCCGGTGCCGCTGGCATACATCTGGATGTCGGCGTAAAACTTCTGGAAGGTATCGGGGCTGGCAGGGTCAGAGCCGAAAAAGACGCCGGCACTGATGTTGCGCAGTTCGGTCTCCACGCCGATCTCGGACCACCACTGCTTGATGAGCGCCTGGGTGCTCTGGCGCACGGCATTGGTGGAGGTCTGGTAGGTCACTTTCAGCGGGTGGCCCATGTATTCGCGGATGCCGTCGCCGTCAGTATCTACGATGCCAGCCTCGTCAAGCGTGGCATTGGCGCCGGCGATGTCCTGCATCAGGCAACCGTCATTGTTGGGCGAAACGTTGTGGGGCGGGCCGTTGACGATGTTGCAGGCCGGCTTGCCACCGGCGCCGTAGAGCTGGCCGGCGATGATGTTGCGGTCAATTGCCATCGACAGCGCCTGGCGAACGGTCTGATTGCTGAGGAAGGGGTGCGGGTTGTTGACGGCATCGACGGAGCGGACGTCGGCGGGCAGGTCCGGGCCGGGGTTGGTCTGGTTGAGCAAGAGGCGCTCAAGCTTGGAGGCGAAGGCCACCACGACCCTGCCGTTACCGGCAGCTTCCATGGCGCCCAGCACGGCGGGCGAGATCTGCAGGTTCCAGGCGTAATCGGCCTCGCCAGTCTCAAACACGGCGCGCGCCGCGGATTCGGCGTCACCGCCGCCCTTGAAGACCACGCGCTGGAACCAGGGCTTGCCCTCCTCACGGTAAAGCGGGTTGGCGTAGTAGGTCACCACGTCGTTGGCGCGGAATTCGTCCACGACGTAGGGGCCGGTGCCGATGGGGCCGAAGTTTTGTTCGGTGCAGGCCGCCGCGGCGCTGCCCATGCAATCGGTAAACTGCTCGCTGTGCAGAATAACCGAGGTCTCACCGACGAAGGGGCCATAGGGGTAGGGCCTGGGCTTGCTGAAGGTGATCTTCGCCGTGTAGTCGTCGACGGCCTCGACACGCTCTACATCCTCAAACCACTGCAGGCCGGCACAGCCCATATCCGGGTGCGTGCAGTATTGCCAGGAGAAGACCACGTCCGCGGCGTTGAATGGCTTGCCATCCGAGAAGACGACGTCCTGCTTCAGTTGCCAGGTGATGGTCGTCAGGTCTTCGGAGACGCCGCCGTTCTCCAGCGTCGGGATGCTGCTGGCGAGCACGGGCACGAGCATGCCGTCAGGATTGATATAGGCCAGGGGCTCCAGAGTGAGTGAGGCTGCTTCCCGATCCTTGGTGCCGGGGGAGAGATAGGGGTTCAAAGTGGAGACGGCCTGCCAGTAGAGAATGTTGAGTGTCGCTTCCTCATCCTGGGCAACGACTGTACCGAAAGACCCGAGCGCCACCAGCAAGGCCAGTAGCAAAAGGGAAGACCGGACAACAGCTCGTTTCATGGGAAACCTCCGTTGTTCTGGAGCATGTCAGCATAACACAAACCCTTCTGCTTGCCAGAGTCGTCCCGGCCTGGCTCAGGTATACTGCGCCTGATGATTCCGCTCTCGATTATGTTCATTCCTGGTAGCGTGCTGCTGGGGGCCGGCGCGCTGCTGGCACCGGCGTTGCCCGGCAGGCAGGTACGCATCGGCCTGGGCGCAGCGCTGGCGCTGGCCGTGGTGCTCTGCGGCGCCACTGGCTGGACGATGCTCTTTGGCTGGGACACGCTGGTCATCGACTATCTGCTCTTCGCGCTCGTCTCCGTGGTGCTGCTGGGCGGGACGCTGGGCCGCGGCCATCTGCGCGCTGCGCGGCAGGGCGCCGAGGTTGCAGATGCGGACATGGGCTGGCCCGCCGCGCTGGACCTGGCCTTTTTTGCGCTGGTTGCCGCACTCTTTGCCCTCCCGACGCTCATCCTGCCCGTGCCGCTGGACACCGACGCCCAGGGCTTCGGCTACCTCGCGCTGATGACGCGCCTGAGCGGCAGCCTCGATACCCTGGCGCCCTTTCACCCGGAGATCAGCTACCTCTACGCGCCTGGCTTCCCCCTGCTCGGCGCCTGGCTGAGTTCGCAGCTGGGCCAGCCCCTGCACCAGGTGCAGTTCGCCCTGGCAGCCGTGCTGGGTCTGCTCAACGTCTGGCTGGCGCATGACCTGGGTTCCGAGCTGGGCGGGCGGCGCCTGGGGCGCGCCATAGCGCTGGCGCTGACGGGCGGCCTCGGCCTCTTCCTCGCCTACATGGACTCCCATTTCACGACTCTGCTCGCGCTCGTCTTCGCGCAGGGCTTCGTGCTTTGTGCGCTGCGCTATCAGCGCGATGGCCAACGCGCGGACCTGTTCGCAGCCGCGCTGCTGCTGGCCGCCGTCGTGCTGTCGCATCCGGACACGACCATCATCCTGGCGCTCGGCTACGGCCCCTGGCTGATCACAATGTGGTCCGGCGAGCCGCGGCCGTCGTTACGGCGCTGGTTGCTGCTGCTGGCCGGCGTGCCGCTGCTGGCCCTGCTCATCATCAGCCCCTGGTTGCTGCGCAGTCTGCCGCTGCTGGGCGGAGATATCGTCTCGCCCTTCGCCCGCGACCCGGGTCACGCGCTGGTGATGCTCGGATTTAATGGGCTGTGGAGTTGGCCGCTGGCGCTGATCGGCGCGCGCATAGGGCTGCGGCGGCGCGATCAGGCGACGCTGCTGGCGCTCGGCTGGCTGCTGTTCTGCGCGGACTTTGCCTTCCTCGGCATCAGCGAGCGCATCGCCCCCTGGCTGCCGCTTTTTCGCTACGACTTTCCCTTCAGCATCGCCTGGCACGGCCCGCTCATACCGCTCAGTCTACTGGCGGGGCAGGGACTGTTGTGTCTGTGGCAATGGCTGGGCCCGCGCTGGCCAGTGCGGCGATGGCGACGGGCGGCCTGGGCGCTGTTGACTGCCGGCTTCGTGCTGGCCTTGCTGGCGCTCGCCATGCAGGCGGAACTGCTGACCTTGAGCAAGGGACATTTCGGCATTCACGGCGCCTTCGCCTCGCACGCCGACGTGGCCGCCATGACCTGGCTGCGCGAGAACTCGCCCGAATCGGCCCGCGTGCTCAACTTCCCTGGCAGTCAGCACAAGAGCTCCTGGGAGGGCGACTGGGCGCCGGTGATCAGCGAGCGCGACAGTGTGTATTATCGTTGGCAACCCTTCTTCCGCGGTGACGGGGACAGTCTGGCCGAGCAGGAGCGCCTGCGTGATTTCTGGCTGGACCCGGCCAGGCTGGAGCACGCGCTACTGCTGGCCGAGGCCGGCATCGACTACGTGCTGGTGCCACAGATTGTGGCAGCGCCGGAGAGCTTCGCCCAGGCCTGGCGCTGGCGCGAGCCCGACGCCTGGTCGCTGCCCATGGCCTCGGCGGTGGCGGACGCCTCCTGGCTGACGTTGGTGTTCGAACAGGATGGCGCGCAGGTTTACGTCGTCAGCGTGGCGGGCAGCGATGGCTGAAGTCAGCGCAACGGACTTCACGGAGGCCCTGCGCCATAACGCGCGCGACATGGTCGGGGCCTTCGTACCGCGCTTCCCGGAGGCCGCCCTGCCGCTGGTGCGCGGCCCGGCGCAGGACATCACGCGCCTCGTCTTCCAATACGAACGCCTGGTGGGCGAGACGGACCTGGTGCAGGCCTCGCACTGGCTGCTGCCCCACTTCACGCGCAGCGTGCAGCCGCTCGATCTGCCCGCCATACCGCCCGGCACGCCGCTGCTGGTGGTCAGCAATCATCCCGGCGTCATGGACGCGATGGCGCTCTTCGCCTGGCTGGCGCGGCCGGACCTGAAGGTCATAACGGCCGAGCGCCCGATTCTGACGCTGCTGCCCAACATCGCGCAGCATCTCATCCTGCTGCCGGACGCAGACGCGGGCGAGCGTCGCATCCGTGTCCTGCGCGCGGCCCTGGCGCATCTGCGCGCAGGCGGAGCCATGCTGCACTTTCCCGCCGGTCAGATCGAGCCGGACCCGGCGTATTACGCCAATGCGCCTGCTTCGCTAGCGGACTGGTCGGCGAGCATCGCGCTCTTCGCGCGCCAGGTGCCGCAGCTGACCATTCTGCCGGTGGCAGTCAGCGGCGTGATTTCCTTGCGCGCCCTGCGTTTGCCGCTGGCACAGCTGTATCGCGAGGGACGGCGGCGCTCCTGGGTGGCGGCGACGCTGCAGGTGATGTTCACGCGCTGGCGCGACTGCGAGGTGACGCTGCGTTTCGGCGCGCCGCTGGCAGCTGGTCCGGAAGTCGCCGCGCAGGTGCAGGAGTCGATGGACGCGCTGCTGCGCGCCTCGCTGCGGGATGGGGAGGCGGAGCGGGTAGGGGCGTGGTGAAGGCTGCAAGGACGGGGCGCTGATCACTACTATTCGTCATTGACTGAAGAACTGCGTTTGCTGATCGCGCGGGCTCGCTGCAAGTCCTCCCGCGTATAACGTGCACCGCGCAGGTGGTATAAGGCTGTATCGGCCTTGTCGAACAGAGGCGAATTTTGCAATCTGGCAATCAAGGCAGCACGGGACAGTTTGCTTTTGTCAAACATTTCCACCAACTCCGCATAATTGACGACGGTACCCTTGTCCCGGATGCATTCCACGATGAGTTGTTCAGAATCGCTGAGTTGCGCGGAAACAGATCCCTCAACAAAGAACTGCCCATCCTGTTCCGCGTAGCCAGAGGAATTTAACAGGGCACGAAGTACAAGCGGTGGCGGGGCAGGGAAATCAGGTCGCGAAAGCGCATTGCGTAGACCATAGTGGAGGTCTTCCTCATCCAGTGGCCCGCAGCATATGAACATCTTGTGCAGGTTCTTGTGAAATACATCGCTCTTTGAAAGTCTCAACATTTCGTCAGGTGCGCCAATATGTTGATACCAGCTTCTCGCAAGTGGCTTGAATCCCACTGCCCGCAGAATTTCCTCCACTTCTCCACGTGAAATCCCGAGTTTGGTGCTCAGCCACATTGTACTAACGGCACCGGAATGCTGATAGTGCCGCTGAATCAGTCTGCGCGTCTCTTGCGGGATGGAGCGCTCGAAAAGGAGTTCGTGCACTGGCGTGTCAGGTCGCCCCTCCGCCTTGAGCTGCAGCGCCAGATGCAAGTGCTCGGGCAATGCGAGCAGGGGATGTTCCTCTCCGAGCGCCTTGCAGATCGCCAACATCAGGTCAAGCGGATCAACCTTCTCGGATCCATCGTCCTGCCAGCGGCCACACAGTCCGCTTGTGATGACATCCTCGCGCCATTGTGACCAGGTCAGGTCGTCACCCTTGTCGCGCGCGCGCAGCAAGGCGCCTTGTATCCTGATTGTTGCAGATTCTACGGACACGCGGCGTTGCAAGGCTTGCTTGCACTGTTTTTGCAGCTGTCGCACCCGTTCGCGAGAAACACCTAACTGATCGGCAATTTGTTGGAGAGTGAGTTTGTCGGCCGGATGGAAGCGTTTCAGCAGGATGAACAGCTCACGAGCGGGGTCGCGTCTGTGTTTTGATCGACTTTGAAGCAGCTTCTCCAGCTCGTCGCAGAGTGTTAGCGTGCTGCCCAGAACATTTGCGAACACAAGAAACATTCTGTCCGGGGCTTCCTCATGTGCCACCGCAAGCCATTGTCCAATGGTTTGACCTTGGAAAACTGCTTCACGATGCAATGTGCCTACTAAAATCTGACGCTCAATGAGGCTCGCTTGCCAGGAGATGACTTCCGGGCTGATGACGTAGACGATCTGGACATCTGGCTTGTCCGGTAACGAAAGCGTGTCGACGATTTCGAAGCGTTCAAGCGCTGCGTTAACTTCGGCGACTCCCTTTTGGCCCATATTGCGAACCAGGTAAAGACCTTCCCCGCCCGAGTCTCTTAGCTGTAGCAATTCTCCAACATATTTGATACTGCTTCGGCGCAGCGCGTAGTAGACACGGACGCTCAGCCCCAATACGTCGAGGGATGACTCAGGTGCAATTTGACCTTGCCGGTCCGCATAAACCGGAATCTCATTGGTGGCTCGCTTGAGCATTTGAGGATCGTGAACAACTGTGATACGCGCCAACGCCACATTGATTTCTGCAACTCCCTTTTCGCCCATGTTTCGAATCGAAAAAAGACCGCCCTCACCGGAATCTCTTAGCAGGAGCAATTCTCTCACTGTTCTGATTCTGGAACGGTACAGGGCGTTTCGAACGCGTGTGCCCAACCCAAGAACATCAAGCGAGTCTCCGCTGGAGACCATCTCTTTCGGCTGCTCGTCCATTGTGATTGTGTTGCCTCGCCTGCTGTGAGCGCGAGTATAGCAAGTGGCTTGTCCGGTATGCTTGGCTCTTGTAGAGTGAACGCATGCAGCCCCTGACCTTCGTCCACATCAGCGATTCGCATGTAATGACAGACCCCGACAGGAAAGGGTCGGAACGCGGTCCCACGCTCCCGGGCGCTGAAGCCCTGATACGCGAAATTGACGCGCTTCCCGCGCCGATTGAATTCGTGCTCCATACGGGCGATGTCAACCACGACCCGGAATGTGAAGAGGAGTATCAGCGGGCGCTGGAAATGTTCCGCCGTTTGAGCGTGCCTGTGCACTATCTGCCTGGCAATCACGACCGCAGCGCATGGCTGCAGCGCGTTCTGCTGGGCCGTGAAGAACCCGGACCCCATGCCGACCAGGAGTTTGAGGCTGGCGGCGTACAATTTCTCCTGCTGGACAGCAGCGTCCCGAACCTGGACGGGGGCCACGGGCGCCTTGCACCGGAGCAGCTGGCCTGGCTGGAACAACGTTGTGCTGCGCAGGACGCCCGTCCCCTGGTGGTGGCGCTGCATCACCAACCGCTTGTCTTGTCGGTGGCCTGGCGGGATCGCTACATGCTGCGCAATGGTGAGGCGCTGCACGATGTGCTGTTACTGGCGCGGCAGCGTCTGCGCTGCGTTTTCTATGGCCACATCCATGAAAGCCTGCTGACCCTGCGCGACGGCATTCCCTACCAGAGTGTGCGCAGCAGTTGGTTCCAGACGCAGACCTGGATCGGCCAGGAGCATTCCTTCCCGGAGCCAATCCAATGGCCGGGTTACAATCTCGTCACGTTGACTGATCGCGACACCTTTGTGCGTCACTGCCGGGTTCGCCTGAAAGGCAAGGCCGGCTACAGCACAGCCTGATGCTTCTGTTCTGTTAACGCGCAGCATTTCATCCTGTTGCCGGGTGGTCCGGGCGCCGCCGCGCTGGTGGATGAAGCGGCGGATGAACGGCTGCGTGACTCCCGACGTGAGGAGTCGGACAGGGTGGGGGTGTGGAGAATTCACCAGGATCTCTGGAAATTTGTGAGCGTCTTGTCCGGCCCGCCCGACTGGAGTAGAGTCAACCCATGCAAACCGTGACCTTCGTCCACATCAGCGATTCACACGTGTTGACAGACCCCGACAGGAAAGGGTCGGAACACGGTCCCTCGCTCCCGGGCGCTGAAACCCTGATACGCGAGATCAACGAACTGCCCTGCCAGATTGACTTCGTACTCCATGCGGGCGATGTCGTCCACGACCCGGAATGTGAAGAGGAGTATCAACTGGCGCTGGAAATGTACCGCCAGCTGAGCATGCCTGTGCACTTTCTGCCTGGCAATCACGACCGTAGTGACTGGCTGCAGCGCGTATTGCTGGGGCGAGCGGAACCCGCCCGCCATACGGACCAGGAGTTCGAACTGGGCGGCGTACAATTCCTCCTGCTGGACAGCAGCGTCCCCGTCGTCGGCGAGCATTACGGGCAGCTGGAGCCGGAGCAACTGGCCTGGCTGGAGCAGCGCTGTGCAGCGGATGACCCGCGGCCGCTGGTGGTCGCGCTGCATCACAACCCGCTGTCGCTGGTCGTCCCCTGGTTTGAGGACATCGTGCTGCGCGACGGCGAGGCGCTGCATCAGGTTCTGCTGCTGGCACGAAATCGCTTGCGCTGCGTCTTCTACGGCCACATCCACGAGAGCGTGCTTACCCTGCGTGACGCCATCCCCTATCAAAGTGTGCGCAGCAGCTGGGTCCAGATGCAAACCTGGTTCGGTCAGGAGCATCTTTTCCCGGAGCCAATCCAATGGCCGGGTTACAATCTCGTCACGTTGACTGAACGCGACACCTTTGTGCGTCACTGCCGGATTCGCCTGAAAGGCAAGGCCGGCTTCGGCACAACCTGATGCTTCTGTCCTGTTAACGCGCAGCATTTCATCCTGTTGCCGGGCGGTCCGGGCGCCGCCGCACTGGTAGATGAAGCGGTGAGTGATCAGCTGCGTGACTCCCTGCGTGAAGAGTCGGACAGGGTAAGGGTGTGGAGAAGTCACCAGGTTCCCTGGTAATGTGTGAGCGTCTTGTCCGGTATGTCCGACTGGAGTAGAGTCAACCTATGCAAACCGTGACCTTCGTACACATCAGCGACTCGCACCTGGCGACGGACCCCGGCTGGAGCGGGCCGCTCACTGACATCCTGCCGCGGCCGGGCGCCGAGGCCCTCGTGCGCGAGATCAACGCGCTGCCCTGTCACATCGACTTCGTGCTGCATACTGGCGACGTCCATAGCGACCCGGAGCAGGAAGACGATTACCAGCAGGCTGCCGCGCTCTACGCGCAACTGCCCATGCCGGTGCGCTACCTGCCCGGCAACCATGATCGTGGCGACTGGCTGCAGCGCGTATTGCTGGGGCGGGCGGAACCCGCCCGCCATGCGGACCAGGAGTTCGAGCTGGGCGGCGTGCAGTTCCTCCTGCTCGACAGCAGCGTGCCTGCCGTGGACGAACATTACGGTCAACTGGAGCCGGAGCAACTGGCCTGGCTGGAGCAGCGCTGCGCGGCGGATGACCCGCGGCCACTGGTGGTTGCCGTGCACCACAACCCGCTGTCTCTGGTCGTCCCCTGGCTGGAGGGCATCGTGCTGCGCAACGGCGAGGCGCTGCATGAGGTTCTGCTGCTGGCACGAAGTCGCTTGCGCTGCGTCTTCTACGGCCACATTCACGAGAGCGTGCTGACCCTGCGCGACGGCATCCCCTATCAAAGCGTGCGCAGCAGTTGGTTCCAGACCCGCACCTGGCACGAGCAGCGCGACCCTCTCAAAGAGCCCTTGTACTGGCCCGGCTTCAACCTCGTCACGCTCACCGAACGCGACACCTTTGTGCGTCACTGCCGGGTACGCCTGTGAGCCGAAGGCGGCCCTGGCACAATTTGTCCCTGCTACTGCTTGCCATCCTGCTGCTGGTCAGCGTCGCCGCGCCCGCGCAGGCGCAGGCCATCACGCTGGAGGTAGACGCGGGCTTCGACAGCCTCTTCCGCGAACACCACTGGTTCCCGCTGCGGGTGCGCGTCACCAATGCGGGCGGCGACCAGCGCGGCCGTCTGGTCGTACGGCCGGAGACCTCCGGCAAGGCCTTCAGCAACACCTTCAGTACAGCGGTGGAGTTGCCAGCCGGCGCGCGCAAAAGTGTCTTCCTCTACGTAACCGCGCGCAGTTTCGCCAGCAATGTGCGCGTCGAGTTCCTCACTGATGACAACCTGGTGCTGGCAGCGCAGGAAGCGCCGCTGCGGCATGTGCCGGCGCAGGACACTTTGCACGTCCTGCTGAGCGATGCGGCCAGTGGGCGGGTCGATCTTGCGGCGCTGGCGCCGGGCGAACGGCAATCCTGGCGGGCCGCCTGGGAGCTGGCCAGCCTGCCGCCGCTGGCGGCCGCCCTGCAGTCGGTCGACACCTTTTTCTTCAACGACATCGACACCGGCGCGCTGGCTACGGCGCAGCGTCAGGCGCTGGCGGACCGCGTGCTGGCCGGCGCTCACCTGATTGTCACCGGAGGGGCAGGCTGGCAGGCGACCGCCGCCGGACTCGCCGACCTCTTGCCGCTGCAGCCTTCCGGCAGCCTGTCCACAGCGGACCTGGCGCAACTGGCCGCGCTGGCGGGTGAGCCCAACGCCAGCTTTGGCAGCGAAACCCTGGTCGCGACCGGCGCCCTGCGCGCGGACGCGCGCGTGCTGGCGGCGACGGCGGATGGCGTGCCGCTGCTGCTACGCCGTGAATACGGCCTGGGCACGGTGGACTATTTCGCCGCCGATCCGCTGGCGGCGCCGCTGAACGACTGGGCGGGGCTGGATGCGCTGTGGTTCACACTGGCGGCCACGCGCCGGCCGTTGCCCGGCTGGTCGCAGGGGATTACCAACCTTGAGCGCGCGGCCATCGCCAGCGAAATCCTGCCCGGACTGGATCTCTTGCCGGATTTGCTGCCGCTTTGTGGCTTTCTGCTCTTCTACGTCGCGTTGATTGGCCCGCTGAACTACATTGTGCTGCGGCGCATCAACCGGCGCGCCTGGGCGTGGGTGACCATCCCGTTTTTCATCCTGCTGTTCAGCGCGCTTTCCTGGTCGGTGGGCTTTGGCCTGCGCGGCAGCACCGCCACGCTCAGCCGCCTGGCGCTGGTGCAATCCTGGCCGCAGAGCGAGCGCGCCCAGGTGACCGGACTGGTCGGCGTGCTCTCGCCGCGGCGCGCCAGCTATGATCTGTTGACGGCTGAAGGCAGCACCTTGCGCCCGCTGGCGCGCGACATCCCGGCCAACCCCTTCGCCGCCGGCATTCAGGCCCGTACGGACATCCGCCAGGCGGAGCAGTTCAGCGCCCTGAACTTCAACGTGGACGCCAGCTTCATTGCGACCTTCCACAGCACGGCCACCATGCCCGCGCCAGCCATCAGCGGCACGGGCACGCTGCGCTACGTTCAGGGCGAAGATAACCTGGTGACCGGTGAGCCCACCTGGCACTGGCTGCTGCGCGGTACGGTGCGCAACGAGGGCGACTTCGCGCTCAGCCGGCCGGTCATCCTCGCGCGCGCATCGAGCCAGGCCCTGTCCGCAACGCTGCAGCCTGGCGAGAGCGCCAGCTTCGAATTGCCCTTGATCGCTGACACCATGCAGCCGGCCGCACCGGCGCCACTGGAACGTCATGGCGAATTGCAACTCACACAACTGCGCTTCAGTCGCTTTTCGCGCAGCCTCGCCTCGCGCGAGCAGAGCGTGATGGACATCATGGACGAGCGCTATAACTCCCGCGCCTACCGCCAGGGGCCCGGCGCCAGCACCAGTGACCAGGAAAACCATCGACGCCAGCTGTTGCTCTCCGCCGCCATGTCCGACCCCTTCCTCTCCACCGCGCGCAGCGACCAGGTGTTCCTGGCCGGCTGGGGCGCCATGCCGCTGGAGATCGCACCGGGCGAGGCGCAGTGGGAGCCGAATGACGCCGCGCTCTACCTCATCGGACTCGAGGTGACGCAGGAAGCGCCGCCTGACCTGGTGCGCATCGAGGCTGACCAGTTCACCTGGGTCGCGCAGGAGCGGAACAGCCTTTCAGGTAATTCCTCGCCGGTCAACACTGATCTGCAGCCCGGCGACCAGGTAGTCTACCGCTTCACGCCCCAGCCGCAGGCGCAGCTGGCGCAGGTGGAGGCGCTGCACGTCATCCTCAATCTAAGGACTACCGGCCCCGATGAAATCTTCCCGGAGCTGTGGGACTGGCGGACGGGCCGCTGGCGTCCCGTCACCTTGCGCCGGCCGACTGTGCGCAGTACCACACGCTCGGTGGTCATCCGCGCGCCCCAGGCCCTGCTGGGCGCGCAGAATAGCGTCCTGCTGCGTCTTGTCCTGGACGAGGCTGGCGGTTCGCTGCGTATGGACCGCCTCGCAATCGAGCAGGAGGGCTATTTCAGTTATACTGACGCCATGGTGACGGGGCCGGGCGTATGAGCCTGATTATTGAAACCAGGGAGCTTGTCAAACGTTACGCGCGCTTCACTGCGGTCAGCGGGCTTTCGCTGGCGGTGCCTGAGGGCGCGATCTACGGCTTCGTCGGCCCCAATGGCGCGGGCAAGACGACCACCATGCGCGTGCTGACCACGCTGACGCGGCCCAGCGAGGGCCAGGCTCACGTGGCCGGCTACTCCGTCACAGCGCATCCGCGCGCGGTGCGGCGCGCCATCGGCTACATGCCGGACGAGTTCGGCGTCTATGACGACATGCGCGTCTGGGAATACCTCGATTTCTTCGCGGCCTGCTATGACATCCCCGAGAACGAGCGCCGCCGCCTCATCGATGATCTGCTGGAGTTGGTGGACCTGACGCATCGTCGCGATGACATGGTCGACAAGCTCAGCCGCGGCATGAAGCAGCGCCTCTCGCTGGCGCGCACTCTGGCGCACGACCCCGAGGTGCTCATCCTCGACGAGCCCGCCTCGGGCCTCGACCCGCGCGCCCGTGTGGAAATCCGCGAACTGCTGGTTGAGCTGGCGGGTATGGGCAAGACCATTTTCTTCTCTTCGCACATCCTGGCGGACGTCAGCGAGATCTGCACCCACATCGGTATCATCGAGGCCGGCCAGATGGTCATCCAGGGCAGCGTGGCGGATATGCGCGCGCAGTTGACGCCCTGGCGCGAGATTGTCGTGACCCTGGCAGACAGCGCAGCGGTCGGGACGGTGCGCGGTTTGCTGCAGGGCTTGCCACAGGTGCTGGAGATTAACCTGCTGGAGCCGCGCGACGACCGGACGCGCCTGGCCGTCCATTACGAGGGCGATGACGTCGGCGTGGCAGGTCTCAACCGCGCGCTGGCCCTGGCGGACGTCGGCGTGCTCGGCTTCCAGGAGGAAACGAAAGACCTGGAGTCGCTCTTCATGAACGTGACCCGGGGCGTCGTCAGCTGAGCATGACCGTTTCCGGCGTCCGGCTGATCGACGAACCGGAGGAAACACTGGACCCGCGCGAGCGGGCGCTGCTGCGCATCGCGCGTGTGCTGCTGGGCGGCGCTCTGGCCAACGGCGCCGTGCTCGCCTTTCTGTTGTTGCTGGCCTTGGCCGGCGGCCTGGGCCTCTTGCCAGGCGTCTTCACCACAGCGCAGAATCTGCTGGCCGGCAGCCTGGAGCTGGCGCCGGACAGCGCGCTGGCTATCGTCATTATGCTGCTGCTGGTGGACTGCGGCCTGTTGCTGGTGCTGATGACGGGCGTGCTGGCGCGCGAGTTCTGGGCGCTGCCGGGCATGGCGCTGCTGCTGGCGTTAAATCTGGTTGGCCTGCTGCTGGCTGGCCTGGCGCTGGGCATTGTGACCCTGGTGCCCTGCGCCTGGGCGCTGGCGTTGGCCCTGCGCGAGGCCCGCAGCTTCCGCGTCAACCCGGTCATGCGCAAGGAGCTGCGCGGGCGTATGCGCGGCCCGCGCTCCTTCATCGTACTCACGGTCTACCTCGGCCTGATGAGCGCCTTCACCGCGCTGCTCTACCTCGTCTTCAGCGCCGGCACGGTTTCCAGCAGCGGCTCGGCCTCCATCGGCGCGATCGGGCGCGTGCTCTTTCTCGGTCTGGTGAGCATCGAACTGCTGCTGATCCTCTTCATCGCGCCAGCCTTCACTTCCGGCGCCATCACCGGCGAGCGCGAATACGGCACCTGGGATCTGCTGCAGACCACGCTGCTGGTGCGGCCGGCGCTGGTCATTGGCAAGCTGGAATCGGCGCTGGGCTACATTCTGCTGCTGCTCTTCTCCTCCATCCCGCTGCAGAGCATCGCCTTTCTCTTCGGCGGCGTGACCCTGGCGGAGCTGGTAATCTCCTTCGTGGTGCTGGCGGTGACGGCCATCGCCCTGGGCACGCTGGGTATTTACTTCTCGGCCTACACGCCGCGCACCCTCACGGCCAGCATGCGTTCCTACACGGTCGCGCTGGGCCTGCTCTTCGGCATCCCGCTGCTGCTGGGCCTGCCGCTGTTCAACGCCTTCGTCAACGCGTCTTCCGGCTTTGGCTCCGGCATCCTCGCCTCGCCTGCGGTGGAGGCGATCTTCATCTATATCGGCTTCCTGCTCGTCAGTCTTAACCCGGTGGCCACCGCTCTTGTGAGCCAGCAGTTGCTGGCGGACCGCAACGTGGCCGGTCTTTGGACGCTGGTGCTCAGCAGCGATGGCAGCACCATCCCGCTGGTGTCGCCCTGGATCAGCCTCGTGGTCTTCTACCTGCTGATCTCGACCGTGCTGGTTGCGCTGGCGGTGCGCCGCATGCGCAAGGTCGAGGCCTGATGGCCAGCCTGGCCACAGGCCCTGGCGGAGACGCGCAGCACACGGCTCTCACGAATTTATTGCGCCGCTGGGAACGTCGCCAGCGCCTGCAACGCACCTGGCTCTGGCTGCCGCGCAGCCTGTTGCCCGGCCTGGCGACGGGAGTCGCGCTGGCGCTGTGGACGCGGCTGCGCTTCGCTGCGCCGGCCGACGAGTTGTTGCTGCCCGGCGGGCTGCTGGTCGGGACGGGGCTGCTGCTGTTGCTGGCACACGTCTGGCTGCGGCCACGGCCCTCACTACCATTGGCGCGCAAGTTTGAGCAGGAATTTTCGTTGAACGAGCGGCTTTCGACGGCGCTGGAGCTGATCGAGGGCCGCATTCACAGCAGTGCCGAACTGGCCGCGCGCCAGATCGCCGATGCCCGTGCCCGCGCCCAGGCCGTGGACGCACGCGCGCATTTGCCGCTGCGCAATGACCGGCGCGCCTGGGCGCTGGTGTTACTGGCGCTGCTCGCCTTCGGTCTCATGTTGCGCCTGCCCGTCGCAGGAGTCCCGCCTGCCGGCCAGACAGACGCGCAGGAAGCCGCCATTGACGAAGCGGCCGCTGCGGTCGAGCGCATCAGCGAGGAGCTGGAGCGTGACAGCGCCTTGCCCGAGGAATTGCGCCAGCAGCTGTCACGTGAGCTGGCACGCACGGCTGTGGTGCTGGGTCAGGAAGCCCTGTCGCCAGAGGAAGCCTTTGCTGCGCTGGCTGAGAGCGCAGAGCAGCTTGAACAGCAGGCCCTGAGCCTGAACGAGAGCATCCGCCAGCAAATGCAGGCGCTCGAAAGCGCGCAGGCGGCGATGGGTGCGGAGTTGGCGGCTGCGCTGCAGCAGTTGCAGGACGCGTTGCCATCGCTGCCGGACGGTGAAGACACGGCGTCCAGACTGGAGCGCGCGGCGGCGGCGCTGGAGGAGAGCAACCCGTTGCTGGCGGAGGCCCTGCGCCAGGCGGCGCAGTCCCTTCGCGACAGCCAGTTCCAGACCGCCAGCAACAGCGCGCAACTGGCCAGCCAGTTGCTCTCACAGCAGCAGCAGCAACTGACGCGCGACCAGGGCTCGGAGCAACGGCTGCAGGCGGCCTCGCAGCAGCTGCGCGGCAGCGCGGAGCAAATCGCGCGCCAGATTCAGCGGTCAGGTTCTCGCCCGCCCAGCCTGTCACAGCAGTCGCCCGCCATGAACGAGCTCTCGCAAAGTGGAGACATCGCCCAGCCTGGCCAGGCGCGTAGCGAGCAGGGCAGTCAGCAATCTGACCAGGGCGCACAGCCCGCTGCCCTGCCAGGCAGCAGCGCGCAGCCTGGCAACCAGGATGACGGACAGGCTGGCGCGCAGCAGGGTGGTCAGCCCGGTGGTGATCTGGGCGGCGCGGGTGAGAGCGAAGAGAGTGTGCCGGGCGTGGGCGGCCAGGCCGGTGACTCACCCGGCGATGACGGCAGTGACGATAGCAGTATGGGTCAGCAGGGCGCGCCGCCGGCGCAAAACAACAACCCCGACGGCCTGGGCGAGGGCGAGTTCGCGCCAGTCTACGCGCCGCGCCGCATCGGGGCAGCGGAAGGGCCGCAACTCTTTCTCGAGACGGACCCGGGCGATGCGCCCCTGGTGGAAGGTGACTTCGCGCCCAACCCCTCCGGCGAGGCGTTGGTGCCCTGGAACCAGATCTTTGGCGACTATCGCGATGCGGCCAGCCGGGCTCTGGAAAGCGACTACATCCCGCTTGGGCTGCGCGACGTGGTACACGATTATTTCAGCGCGCTTGAGCCGGGACAGTAGCGCTACAAAAAGGAGCGAACATGGCGGATGATCTGAACCTCGAGGCTTTTGGCGCGCTCGCGCAGTCGATCGAGGCCGAAGTAGGCCGCGTGATCGTTGGCCAGCGCGAGGTGGTGCGCAGCGTGCTGATCTGCATCCTCAGCGGCCGTCACGCGCTACTGGAGGGCGTGCCCGGCCTCGGCAAGACCATGCTCATCCGTACCCTGGGTGCGGCGCTGGATTTGAAGTTCACGCGCATCCAGTTCACGCCGGATTTGATGCCGGCGGACATCACCGGCACGGACATCATGGAAGAGGCCGAGGATGGCAGCCGCCTCTTCCGCTTCCACCAGGGGCCGGTCTTCGCCAACCTGGTGCTGGCCGATGAAATCAACCGCGCCACGCCCAAGACCCAGTCCGCCCTGCTGGAAGCCATGCAGGAGAAGACGGTGACCGTGGCCGGGCGCAGCTACCAGCTGCAGGATCCCTTCTTCGTGCTGGCCACACAGAACCCGCTGGAGATGGAAGGCACCTATCCCTTGCCGGAAGCGCAGCTGGATCGCTTCATGTTCAAGGTGCGCGTCGACTTCCCGCGGCCGGACGAGCTGGTCGACATCCTCGAGCGCACCACCGGCGCGCAGGAGGCGCAGGCGGGGCGTGTGGCGACCGGCGAACAGGTCTTGCAGATGGGGCGCCTGGCCCTGCAGACGCCGGTGGCCAGCCATCTGATCGAACGCGTGGCGCGCCTCATCGTCGGAACGCATCCGCAGGAAGCGTGGGCCACGGAACAGGTGCGGCAGTACGTGCGCTACGGCTCCAGCCCGCGCGGCGCCCAGGCGTTGATCATCGGCGCCCGGGTCAACGCCCTGCTGGAAGGCCGCTTCAACGTCGCCTGGGATGACATCGAGGCGGTCGCGCCGGCGGCCTTGCGCCACCGGTTGCTGCTAAACTTCGAGGGCCTCGCCGAGGGCGCGGACCCGGACGAGATCGTGCGCGAAGTGCTGCAGTCCGTCAGCCGTCAACCCGCCTGAGCGCCGGCAGATGGCCGAACCGCGCGTATTCGACGAACGCACGCTGCGCAAACTGGAGCAGGTCATGCTCTGGTCGCAGCGCGCCCGCGCCGGCGCCATGAAGGGCGAACGGCGCTCGACGCGGCGCGGCACCAGCATCGAGTTCGCGGACTACCGCAACTACGCTCGTGGCGACGACCTGCGCCGCCTCGACTGGAACGTCTACGCCCGCCTGCAACGGCCTTACATCAAGCTGCTGGAAGACGAGGAAGACCTGGCGCTGCACATCCTCATCGACGCCTCCGCCAGCATGGACTGGCCGCAGGGGGCGGAGGACACTGACCGGCACAAGTTTCGCCACGCGCAACGCCTGGCGGCCGGGCTGGCCTGGTGCGCCCTGGCCAGCAACGATCGTACACGGCTGAGTAGCGTCAGCGCGGCGGGCAGTGCGACCTTCGGCCCACTTCGTGGCCGCGGCCACAGCCTGCGCATGTTGACCTTCATCGAGGGCTTGCAGCCGGCGGGCGAAGTCGATCTCGACGCGGCCTTGCGCGAACAGGCGCTGCGCAGCCGGCGTCCGGGGCTGTTTGTGCTGATCAGCGACATGCTCACGACGGCCAGCCTGACGGAGGCGCTCAATGAGCTGGCCGCGGCGGGCCACGAGCTGCTGCTGCTACATCTGCTGGCGCCCGACGAAATCGAGCCGCCCGTGACTGGTGACCTGCGGCTCATCGACGTCGAAAGCGGCACGGCGCGCGAAGTGACGATCGACACGGCCATGCGCACGCGCTACGCACAGCGCCTAGATGACTGGCGCGCGCAGTTGCGACGCACGCTGTTGCAGGGCGGCGGACACTATCTCTCCGTCAGCAGCGAAGAACCCTGGGAGCGCATCATCCTGCGCGATCTGCGGCGCCTGGGCGTGATTCGGTGAGCGCGACGGGCTGCGCGGGAGGCGCTGACGCATGCAACTGCTGACGCCTCTCGCGCTGGCCGGCGGCCTGCTGGCCCTGCCGGTCATCCTGCTCTACATGCTGCGCCTGCGCCGCCAGGAGATCGAGGTCTCCAGCATCATGCTGTGGCAGCAGTTGCTGCAGGACACCGAGGCCAACACGCCCTGGCAGCGCCTGCGCCGCAACCTGTTGTTGCTGCTACAACTGCTGATTCTGGCGGCGCTGGTCTTCGCGCTGGCGCGGCCTTTCATCACTGTGCCGGCCTCGGGCAGCGGCCAGATCGTGCTGCTGCTGGACGCTTCGGCCAGCATGAACGCGGGTGACGTGGCCGCCGGCACGCGCTTTCGCGCGGCGCAGCAGGAGGCACAGGCGGTGGTGTCTGCCCTGGCAGCCAGCGACCGCCTGACGCTCATCCGAGTAGCGGAACAGCCGCAACTGCTGGCCGCGACCAGCAACGACCGGCTCGCCCTGCAGACGGCCATCAACAACGCGCAGCCAGGCCGGGGCAGCGCCGACTGGCCCGCCGCGCTCACCCTGGCGCTGGGCGGCATGGCCGAGGCCAGCGAGTTCAGCCTCGTCATCGTCAGCGATGGCGGCCTGGGCGATCCGACGCTGCTGCCGGAGCTGCCGGCCAGGGTGACCTGGCTGCCGGTAGGGACCTCGGGCGAAAACCTGGCCATCACCGCCCTGGCCACGCGCCGTCGCGCCGCGCAGCCGCCACAGCTCTTCACGCGCGTGACGAATTATGGCGCGCAGGACGCCGAGGTGGTGCTGAGCCTGCGGGTCGATGGCGAGCTGGTCGCCTCGGCCTATCACGAGGTCGCGGCCGGCGCGGACCTGCCGCTGGTGATCGATGCCCTGCCACCGGGCTTCCGCGAGATCGAGGCCAGCCTGACCGTGCCGATCGCCTCCGACATTCCCGATCACCTGCAGCAGGATGATCGCGCCTGGGCGCTGGTCGATGCCGGCGAGAGCAGCCGCGTCTTGCTGTTGACGCCGGAAAATCGCTTTGTCGAGGAGGTGCTGCGCAGCATCCCAGGCGTGCAGGCCTTCCGCGGCGATTTGGGGGCCGGCCTGCCGCGCGAGCCCTACGACCTGACTATCCTGGATCGCTGGCAACCGGCGCAACTGCCGCCCGGCGACCTCCTGTTCATCAATCCGCAACGGGGCAACGCGCTTTTCAGCCTGGGCGAATTGCAGGAGAATGTGCAGAACATCCGCCTTGCGCCTGGCGACGCGCGTACCCGTTTCGTCGATCTCGACGACGTCAGCGTGCAGCGCTGGTTGCCGGTGAACGCGCCCTGGGCGCAGACGCTGATCGAGGCGGATGGCAGCCCGCTGCTGCTGGCCGGCGAAATCGACGGGCGCCAGGTCGCCATCTTCACCTTCGATGTCCACCGCAGCGACCTCGCGCTGCAGATCGCCTGGCCGGTGCTGATGGCCAATCTGCTCGACTGGTTCGCGCCGCAGAGCCTGCTCGCCGCGCGCGAAAGCCTGGCGGTCGGCGATGCCTTGCAGCTGCGCCCGCCGCCCGGCGCGGAGGCCCTGCGCGTGCGGCTGCCGGACGGTGCGCTGCAGGAGTTGTCGCTGGCGCGCCGGCCACTGCTCTTCGCCGGGACGCAGCAGCCGGGCATCTACACGCTTGAGGTAATCGAAGGCGGTGCGGTCACGCGCAGCCAGTCCTTCGCCGTCAACCTCTTCGACCCCGCCGAGAGCGACATTCTGCCGCGCGAAATGCTCTTCTTCGGCCAGGCGAGCGTCGCGCCTGGCGCGCGTGAGGAGCAGGGCCAGCTGGAGTTCTGGCCGCTGGCGGCCTTGCTGGCGCTGCTCGTGCTCTTGCTGGAGTGGATCGTGTACCAGCGCCGGCGCGCGCCACTGGCGCTGCGCCCGCAACGCTCATGACCCTGGCGACGCCGCTGGCGTTGTGGCTCCTGCTACTCCTGCCGCCGCTGGTCTGGCTCGGCTGGCCGCGGCAACGTTTCCGCCGCGCGCGTGATACGGTCAGCACGATTCTGCGCGTCCTGATTCTGCTCTGCATTGTACTGGCCCTGTCCGGCGTACAGCTCAGCCAGTCCGCCGACCGACTGGCAGTGGTCTTCCTCGTCGACGTATCTGACAGCCTCGGGCCGGAGCTGCAGGAAGCGCAACTGGCCTGGGTGGAGCTGGCCATGGAGGCGATGGGCCCGGACGATCTGGCCGGCATCGTCGCCTTCGGCGCGCAGCCCTTCACCGAGCGCGTGCCCGGGACGCTGCGCGAGCCAGGCACCTTGCAGTCGCAACCTGCGCGCAGCAACACGAACCTGGCGGCAGCCATCCGCCACGGCAGCGCGCTGCTGCCAGGTGATGCCGCCCGCCGTCTCGTCATCCTCAGCGACGGCCGCGCCACGCTGGGCGATGCGCCGGCGGCGGCGCGCCAGGCAGCGGCCTCCGGCATCGAGATCAGCCACGTCGTTTTCGCGCGTCCGCCTGGGCCGGAGGTGCAGCTCACCGCCCTCGACGCGCCGGCCGTGGTCAGCGCCGACCAGCCCTTCGACGTGACCCTCTCAGTGCTGGCCGGGGCGGATACTGACGCCGCCCTCACTGTGCTGGACAATGGCAACATCCTGCAACGCGAGACGCTGCAATTGCGCGCCGGGGCGAATAATTACACCCTGACGTTGCCGGGTTCCGGCGATGGCTTCCGTGACATCCGCGCCCGCATTGACCCGCAGGGTAGCGATGGCTTCTACCAGAACAATCAGCTGGCCACCTTCACGCGCGTGGTGGGGCCGCCGCGCGCCCTGTTGCTGACGGCAGATGAAGCGGAAGCCCTGCATCTGCTGCCGGCGCTGGAGCAGGCCGGCGTCATCGTGGAACACATGCGGCCGCGCGAACTGCCCCTGGGCCTGGCGCCGCTGTTGCAATACGAGAGTGTCATCCTGGCGAACCTGTCGGCGACGGCGCTGGGGCGCGGCCGGATGGAGGCGCTGGAGCGCTATGTGCGGGACCTGGGCGGTGGACTGGTAGCCATCGGCGGGCCGGACGCCTTTGCACCGGGCGGCTGGTACCAGACGCCGCTGGAGGATGTGCTGCCACTGGAGATGCAGATCCGCGACCAGCAGCGCCTGCCGCAGCTGACCATCACCTACCTCATCGACCGCTCCGGCAGCATGGGCATGCGCGGCCCCTCCGGCGTCGCCAACATCGAGCTGGCCAAGGAAGCCATCATCCGCTCGCTCGACTTTCTGCAGCCATCGGACCGTGCCGGCGTCGTCTCTTTCGACACGGTCGGCACCTGGATCGCGGAATTACAGCCGGTGCTGGACCGTCTCGGGCTGCAACGTCTGGTGGCGACCCTGCGCGCGGGCGGCGGCACCGACATCCTGGCAGGCTTGCGTCTGGTGTCGCAGGCCATCAGCGATGAGCCTTCGCAACGTAAACACGTCATCCTGCTCACCGACGGCGGCGCCAAACCGGATGGGCTGGTAGAACTGAGCGAAGAGCTCACCCAGAGCTCGGGCGTGACGACCTCGGTGATCTCCATCGGCGAGGGGGCGGAGTTCCTGCAGGAGATGGCGGAGGCCGGCGGCGGCAACTATCACGAGGTGCGGCAGATCGCCAACATCCCCACCATCTTCACCATGGAGACCGTGCTGGCCAGCCGCTCCTACCTGGTCGAGGAACCCTTCTTCGCGCAGCAGATCGCCCCCAGCCCGGTTTTGAGCGGCATAGACGGCCTGCCAGGCCTGCGTGGCTATGTCGCCAGCACGCCCAAACAGACCGCGCGCGTCATTCTCACCGGCCCCGGTCCCTGGCATGATCCCTTGCTGGCGACCTGGCAATACGGCCTTGGGCGCGCGCTGGCCTTCACCAGCGACGCCGGCGCGCGCTGGGGCTCCGCCTGGACGGGCTGGGATGGCTTCCCGCGCTTCTGGGGCCAGGCCTTGCGCTGGACCTTGACTGCAGGCCGCACGGACAAGCTCGAGGCGCGCGTCCAGCCGGAAGGGGAGCGGGCGCGGCTGATCGTGGATGCGCGCGATGACGCTGGCGACTTCCTCAACGGGTTGACCCTGCAGGCGCGCCTGGTGAGTTTGCAGCAGGAAACCGATGAGCTCGTGCTGCAACAGGCTGCACCCGGTCGCTACGAGGCCTTGTTCACGCCGGCGGAAGAGGGAGCCTGGTTCATCAACATCCAGGGCGAAGGCCTCGTGGACGGGGTTCCGCAGCAATTCACGCAGACCGCCGGCTGGGTGCGCGGCTACTCGCCGGAATACGACAGCGGCGCCAGCGGCACGCGCGGCGCAGATCGCAATCTCTTGCGCGACATCGCCGCGCTGACCGGCGGTCGCGACATGACGGAGAGCCCGGCGCTGTCCTTCGAACACAATTTGCAGGCGCGCGAGGCCTGGACGCCGCTCTGGCCCTGGCTTTTGCTCGCGGCCCTGCTGCTGCTGCCGCTGGACATCGCCCTGCGACGCGTCATCGTCACGCGCGGCGATCTGCGCCGCCTGCGCATGGCGCTCTTTGGCTTTAGTCGCCCGCTGACGCCTGAAGGCCCCGGCGAACGCCTGGCCAGTCTGATGGCCGCTAGGGATCGTGGTCGCGGACGGGCGGAGAATATCGGTCTGGCGCCTCAGTCAGACGGGGCGGCCGGGGCAGCGCCCCAGGGTGAGGCCGCGCCATCCGCAAGTGACCCGGCCGCCGGACAGACAGAGCGTCGACGACCCGCGCGCACCGGCCTCAGCACGACCTCCGCGCTGCTGCGGTCGCGACGCAAGCGGCGTGGCGATGAGGAAGCCTGAGCTGCCGCGCTGCCAGGCAGACCACACACAAGGTATTAAGGGCCTGCCTGGCGGCTGATGTATACTGGCGGCGTGATGAGCAGAAAGGCGATTTCTGCTGTGGCCGCGCAAGACCTGAAGCCTGAGACTGTCCTGCGCATGGCGTGCGCCGAAGACGTGGACGCCATCCGGGCGCTCATCGAGCCGCATGTCGCTACCGGGCGTCTGATGCAGCGCGCGACCGAAGAAATTGAGTATCTGCTGCCCACCTTCGTCATCGCCGAGCTGGACGGGGAAGTGGTGGGCTGCGCGGCGTTGGAGGTGTATTCATCCCGCCTGGCGGAGGTGCGCAGTCTGGTGGTCGCGTCGCAGTTGCGTGGCATGGGCGTGGGGCGGCGTCTGGTCGAGGCCTGCGTGGCAATGGCGCGCGAGCGCAGAATCCTGGAAGTGATGGCCATCACCTCCAACGAAAAGTTTTTCCACGCCGTGGGCTTCGACTTCACGCTTGTCAACGAGCGAAAAGCGCTCTTCATCCATACCAGGGATGATCTGTGACGGGTGCCGGCCGCGTCGCTTGACCGGCGCCGGAGGCTTTCGTACAATCGCGCCCTGCGCCCGGGGGAGGGCGCCAGGCTTTGCCCGGCGACTCGCAGGAGCCAACCCGCATGACTGAGGAAATGATCGTCGCGGTCTTTCCCTCGCGCGTGATTTTGGGCAAGGCGCTTGATCACATCGGCGAACTGAACGACCTGGCGCTGCGCCACGCAGTCATCATCGCGCGCGCGCGCGACGGCGAAATCGTGGTGCTTGACGACGACATCAGCTCAAAAGAGGTGGTGCTCGCCGGCGGCGGCCTGGGCGCAGTCATGATGGCCGTCGGCGTGGCGCAACAGGGCGCCCTGGCCTTGCCCGGCGGCCTGTCCCTGGCCGCGCTGGCCACAGCGCTGCTGGCGGGCGGCCTGGTGGGCGCGGGTGTCAGCCGCGCCGCCGCCACGCTGATTGACTCCGATTATCGCAATATGCAGGTGAAGACCCTGGCTGCCGAGCTGAAGGCGGGTCACCCGGCACTGGTGCTGGAGTTCGAGGAAGGCGTGGACGCGCTGGAGCGTCTGCGCACTGAGCTGGCACCCTACCGCGTGGAGTTGGTGGAATACCTGCACGAGGCGCGCTTTGCCGTCGCCCGCCTGGAGAAGTAGAGTGTTCAAAGGAAAGCTGATGAAAGCTGGCCAGCTATGACTGAAGTAGAAGGGCACGTTGCTCCGCTTCGGCCACTATGGCCAGCGCGACGCTGGTGGCTGGTACTGCTGCTCATTCTGCTGCTGGGGGCCGGGCTGCGTTATACGGGTTACAATTTTAGCCTGCCTTACATTGACCACCCCGATGAACCCAACCAGAATCTTGCCGCGCGCATGATTGTGGACTGGGGGACTGCCCGTCCGCTGGGCCATGATTCCTTCCCGCCGGGGTTCATTGCAATCAGCTACCTGTTCGTCCGTTACTTCCAGGACCCCGCCACGCCACCATCCACCGTCCTCTGGATGGTGCGGCTGGTCTCCGTCACCGTCAGCGTGGGCTTGCTCGTCGTGCTGGCGCTCTTCGGCTATCACCTGGCCGGGCCGCCCGCTGGTCTCCTGGCGGCAGCCTTGTGGGCTATCACACAGGCTTTTGTATCCGTCAGCCGTTTCGGGGTCACGGATATTTATGTCACGTTTTTTGCGGTGCTGACACTGTGGCTAACTCTTGCGGGTATCCGATTCCTGCGTCCGCGCTGGACGACGTACGCTGTTTATGCGCTGATGTTGGCAATCCTCTTCAAGTATCAGGCCGTTTTTTTGACGCCGGTCATTTTGCTTGCGCCGCTTGTCCAGCGGAACATGATGCGGCGTGTCGTGACCGGCAACATCCTGCGCTTTGTACTCTTCCTCGCCTGGCTGCTGTTGTTCACGCCCATTCTGGCGCCGCCCGATCCGGGGGCGCCGCCGAACTGGCGCCAGCACACAACCAGCGTGGGCATTCCCTCACTTGAGGTCCTGCTCATCAACCTGGAACAACTCTTGCACCCGCTGGACCTGCGACTGCTCTTGCCTGGTTGGGCCGGTCTTGCGATGCTGGCGCTCAGGCGCAACCGGGAGATCCGCAACTGCCTGGCCCTGCCTGTGCTTGCCGTGCTGGCGTGGACCTTCGGGTTGAGTCTGTTTGGCAGGACCGATGCCCGTCAAATGGTGGCCCCGGCTACCCTGCTGACGCTAATCGCCGGAATTGGCTGGGCATTGTGGCTGCGGACATTGCGCGACTGGTCGTCCGGCAGGGTTGCGTCACAGTGGGCCCGGCTCGCGCCCCTGGCGCCGCTGCTCGCGCTGCTGATCCTGGCGCTGCCTCCGTTGCAGGCTTCGCTGGCGAATGCCCACGAGCACACGCTGCCCGACCGCCGTAACGAACTCGCAACCTGGGCGGACACCACGCTTGCGCCTGGCAAATTCTTCGCCACGGTCGAGAACCACAAGACGCTCAATCGTGACTGGGGCGGCTACGCAGGCTTAACCCGCTTCGAATACATCGGTCAGCATAACTTGGTTGAGCGCTCTCTGGAGGCGTGGCGCGCTGACGACCTGAGTTTCGCCATCCAGCCCTGGTACGATTACGCTGAGTTGCTGGAACATGACCCGCAGGGCTACCTTGCCGGCACCACACTGCTGAAGACCTGGCCGCCTTCAGAATCATTCCGCGGCCCCTCCATGGTCGTGCTGGCGTTGCAGGCCATGAAACATGCGCAACCTGAAGCAGCCAGCCAGACAGGCAGCATTCGACTGCTTGGCCATGATCTGGACACGTCCACTGCCCGGGCCGGTGATGAGCTCTCGTTCCAGCTTTACTGGCAGTCCGACGCGCCCGCCGACGGAGAATACATCGTCTTCAACCACCTGCTGGACGCAGCGGGCAACCTTGTCGCCCAGGCGGATGGACCGCCCTTGCCAGGCATGCGCCGCCGCACGACCGCCGACTGGGGTGACCCGCAGGAAACGATCCTCAGCCGCGAGTTCCGCTTGCAACTGCCCGATGCACTGCCGGCGGGGGAGTACCGACTCATCAATGGTTGGTATCGACGAGATACAGGTAAACGCCTGCTCACACCCGACGGCGTCGACCACATCCCGCTGATGACTATCACACTGCGCTGATCTGGATTGTGCTGAAGAAGAAGCGCATTAGGAGCCGAACATGCTAGCCATCGGCCAGGAGGCGCCGGAATTCACACTGCCCAACCAGGACGGCGTCGATGTGCGCCTGCGCGATCTGCGCGACCGCAAGATCGTGATCTTCTCCTTCCCCAAAGCGGCATCAGCCCCGATGATTGCGTGGCGCGCGCTGCTGCCGCCGGACGGGGCTGGGGCGGACTGAGCCGACCCTTGCCGAGTGGCCTGGCCCGAGTCACAATTCCGGCAAACACAGTCAGGAGAGAATCATGCCCGCCATCGGTGAACAGGCGCCGGATTTCGAACTGCTCAATCAGGAGGACCAGTTGCAGCGCCTCAGCGACTTACGTGGTCAGCGCGTCATCCTGTTCGCGTTTCCCAAAGCCGCCACATCCGGCTGCACTACCCAGGCCTGTGGCTTCCGCGACAACTTCCCGCAGATCGAGGCCGGCGCTGCCCTGGTGCTGGGCATTAGCCCGGACGAGCCCGCGGCCCTGCTCAAGTGGAAGCAGGAGGAAAACCTGCCCTATGATCTGCTCAGCGACCCGCAGCACGAGGTGCTGGAGGCTTGGGGCGCGTGGGGCAAGCGTTCGTCGTACGGCCGCGAGTACATGGGCGTCATTCGCTCGCACTGGTTGATTGACGCTGAAGGCGTGGTCGTGGACGAGCAGCTGGGCGTCAGCCCGAAGAACAGCGTGAAGCGGGCGCTCGCAGCGCTGTAGCCTCAGTCGCGCTTCGGCGCAGCGTCATCGCTGCCGCGTATCACCAGCGCGGGCGAGTCCGCGGGCAGCCAGGCGTCGATCTGCCCGATGACCTGCTCCAGTGGCTGCCGCGTGCGCCCCTTCAGGGCGCACTCCCATACATCCAGAATGCGCCAGCCCGCCCCGGCCAGGGCCATACGGTTGGCCGCATCGGTCGCGCGAGTGCGGGTAATCTTCGCACGCCACCATTCGGCGCGGCTGGACGGCCATTTGAACAGGTGGCAGTCATGCCCGTGCCAGAAGCAGCCGTTGACGAAGATGACGGCGCGATAGCGCGGGAAGACCAGATCGGGCTTCCCAGGCAGTTTTCTGCTGTGCAGGCGATAGCGATAGCCGAGGCGGTGAAGGCTGCGGCGGATGAGCAGTTCGGGCCGGGTGTTCTTGCCCCGGATGCCGGACATCATACGGCTGCGCACCTGCGGACTGACCACGTCGGTCATGGCAGCCCTCCGTTTGCGCGCGAACATGAGCCGATTATAAGGAAGGGGCGTGTGGACAGGCAAGCAATGCCCCCGTAAGATGACGGGCTACCGTTTCACCATGATCATAATAGTCTGGCGCTCCGTGCGATCTCCGCTGCTCCCCCTCATGCTCGCGCTCCTCCTGCTCGCCGCCCCTGGGCAGTCTGCGACACTTGCGCAGGACGAGCCGGACTGCGCGGAGTCGCTGCTCCGAAGCTGGGCCCAGGCCGGCGAGACTTGTCTGACAGCGCTTGCAGGCACGCTCTGCGCTGGCGGCGAGTTGCCGCAGCTGGAGCGCAAGAGTGACGACTTCACGTCTGCTGAGGTCAGCGCACAACTGCCGGCAGCGTCGGTAGCGGCGATCATCAGCGCGCCGCTGCTGCCGGCGGGCGCTCCGCTGTGGCTGCGCCCGGCAGCCTTGCCGCTGAGCGCCCTGCTGATCGGCAAAGTCACGCTGCACGATGTCTCTGCAGCAGGCTTTCCGGCCTGGCATTCCCTGCTCGTGCAGACGGCACCGGCGCGCCCGGCCTGCAGCGCCGCGCCCGGCAACGTCCTCGTGTTGCAGTCGCTGAGCGAGTCGTCCGCAGTCAACCTGGTCGTCAATGGCGCATCCCTGCAACTGCGCGGCACGCTGGTCGTACGTACTGCTGTGGCGCAGACGCAGTTCATCGCGCTGGAAGGGGAGGCGCGCGTGCTGGCGCGCGGTCAGGAGGGCGCGCTGCGCAGCGGCCTGCAGCTGGATGTGCCCAACAGCCAGGGGGACTTCGCCCTGGCGGGTGGGCCGCCGGGCGAAATTCGTCCCCTGGAGCATGACGCCATCGCTGGTCTGCCGGTCGGCCTGTTTGAGCGTCCCTTGCACTTGCCACAGCCGGGCACTGTCACAACCTTCGGCGCGGTGAACCTGCGCGCGGCGCCGGACTTGCAGGGCGCGCTGCTGGCCAGCGTGGCGTCAGGCGAGATGCTGACAGTGCTGGGGCGTAACCCGGCGGGCGACTGGCTGCATCTGCGCCGCGAGAACGGGCAGAGTGGCTGGATGTTCGCGGAGTTGCTGTTTCAGAATCTGGGAGAAATCAACGCGGTCTACGAGGCCACGCCCCTGCCGCCACAACGCTATGGCAGACTGGGCGGCAGCGGTCTCGTGATCGCACCGACCGGCGTAAACTTGCGCAGCGGCCCGCACGTCCGCTTCACGCTGCTGGGTTCCTTGCCTGCGGGTAGCGAAGTGACCCTGCTGGAACGCAGCCCCTACAGTCCCTGGGTGAAAATAGAATACGGCGAGGTAGTCGGCTGGGTGTTTCTGGGCGCGCTGCAGACGAATGCCTGGTTGCCCTCGCTGCCACTGGCTGCCAATGTGCCACAACCGCCGGAACCGACGCGCGTCCCTGGCTCTTACGACAACGCGTTCCCGCGCGGCGGCTAGCCGCCCAGCAGCTTCAGGTCCGCGTCGACCATCATGCCGATGAGTTCCTCGAAGCCGACGCGCGGCTCCCAGCCCAGGTCGACCTTGGCCCGCGCCGGATTGCCGCGCTGGGCAAAGATTTCGGTGGGGCGCAGGAACTGCTCGGCGGTGACGACGTGCTGCTCCCAGTCAAGGCCGACGTGCGCGAAGGCGATACGGCAGAGATCGCGAATCGTCCAGGCCGTGTTGGTGCCGATGACGTAGTCGCGCGGCTCGTCCTGCTGCAGCATCAGCCACATGGCTTCAACGTACTCTTTGGCGTAGCCCCAGTCGCGCCAGGCGTCGAGGTTGCCCAGCTGCAAGCAGCCGTCCTGCACCAGAGCTTGTCCGGCCTCGTTCAGCGGCGGCGCGCTGATGCCCAGACGAATACAGGCCGCGCCCATGGTCACCTTGCGCGTTACGAAATGCAGGCCGCGGCGCGGGCTTTCGTGGTTGAAGAGCATGCCGGCGCAGGCGAACATACCCCAGGACTCGCGATAGTTGACGGCCATCTGATGGGCGTAAAGCTTGGCGATGCCGTAAGGGTTGTTGGCGTGGAAGGGTGTGTCCTCGTCGACGACTTCTTCGGCCACGCCGCCGTAAATCTCGCGGCTGGTGGCCTGGTAGAAGCGCGCGTCGGGTTTGTGCAGACGTACGGCCTCAAGCATGCGCACCGTGCCCAGCGCCGTGATCTCGCCGGTGACCAGCGGCTGATTCCAGCTGTCTCCGGGGACGGATTGCGCTGCGAGGTGATAGACTTCGTCCGGTTGCTGGCGCTGGATGATGGCGGCCAGGGCTGCGGCGTCGAGCAGGTCGCCATATTCCAGCTCGATGCGGCCGGCCAGGTGGGCGATGTTGGGATAATGATAGTTGGTCGAGCGGCGCGCGAGACCGACGACGCGATACCCCTTTGTCAGCAACAGCTCCGCCAGGTAGGAACCGTCCTGGCCGGTGATTCCGGTGATGAAAGCCGTCTTTGCCATGTCTGCGACTCCTTCCACAGCGCCGGACGCATGATAGCGAAGCGTGGCCCGATTGCCAGACCCGAAGCGCAGCCGGCATTGACCCCGCAGCGCTGCACAGGCATGATGGCGCGGCGCGCAACGCAAATCCCGGGGGAAGTATGCTGGAGCAACGCAAGAGTCACGCGCGGCCGCGCAGCATTACAGAATATGCGCGCCTGTTTCTGACCGGATGTGCCATGGGCGCGTCCGACCTGGTGCCGGGTGTATCGGGCGGGACGATGGCTTTCGTGCTTGGCGTCTACCAGGATCTGCTGGATGGCATCCGCTCCTTCAACCTGGATGCGCTGCGCCTTGTCCTGCACCTGCGTCTGCGCGAACTGGAGCAGTACATTCCGCTGCGCTTTTTGCTCGCCCTCGGTCTTGGCATGGTTACTGCTGCGCTCTCGCTGGCGGGCCTGCTCAGCGCCACGATGGAGGACCCAACCGGGCGCGTTTACCTCTTCGCCTTCTTTTTCGGCCTGGTGTCGGCGTCCATCGTGGCAGTGGGCTCGCAGTTGCGTCGCTCTGCGCTTACGGCGCTGGCGCTGGTGCTCGGCGCGCTGGTCGCCTTCGGGGTCGTCAATCTGGTGCCTGCCAGCGCCGGGTCGACCCCGCTCAATCTTTTCCTGGCGGGCATGGTCGCCATCTGCGCCATGATCCTGCCTGGCATCTCCGGCGCCTTCATCCTGCTCATACTGGGGCAGTACGATCACGTCTTGCGCGCAGTCAGCGAGCGCGACATCGCAACCATGCTCACCGTCGGCGCAGGCGCGATCGTCGGCCTGGCGGTGTTTTCGCGCGTGCTGGGCTGGCTGCTGCGCAACTGGCCGCAGCTGACCATCGCCGGTCTGGTGGGCTTCATGGTTGGCTCGCTGTGGAAGATCTGGCCCTGGAAGGAATGCGTGGCCAGCGACCTCGACCGGCACGGCGATCTGCGCTGCCTGCAGGAGCAGAATCTGCTGCCTCAGGACGAGACCCTGCTGCCGGCACTCGTGCTGCTGCTGGCAGGCTTCGTGGCAGTGACGCTTTTCAGCCGCTACGCTCGTCGCGCGGAACAGGGCTGAGGCCAGGATAATTCAGATTCGCCAATGACAGACATTCAGTCATCATTTGATAATTGACCGGAGACAGGAGTGCATCATGGACATGGCAGAACGGGAGCAATACATCACCTGGATTCGTGAGCTGCCGATGCGGCTGCGCGCGCTGGTTGAGGGTCTGGACGAAGAACAGCTCACAGCTCACTTTCTGGAGGGCGAATGGAACGTCGCGCAGAACGTGCATCATCTGGCGGACACGCACATGCACGCCTTTATGCGCATCAAGCTGGCGTTGACCCAGGACAAGCCGACCGTCATGGGCTTTGACCAGGACCTGTGGGCAGTTACGGCGGAGGCCGAGGGCTTGCCGCTGGAGACATCGCTCTCGCTGCTGGACGGGCTGCAGGAGCGCTGGGCCTTGCTCGGTGAGTCACTGACTGACGAGCAGTTGGCGCGCACCTTCGTCTCGCCTTCATATGGCGAGGTTCCGGTGAGCGACATCCTCAAGCTGTATTCGCGCCACGGCCTGAATCATCTCGACCAGATTACAAAGACTCTGGCGGCGCAGGGCTGACATGAACGCCGGTCAGGACTGGCCGGTTATCGGGCACGGGCACGCTGTCGCCCGGCTGCGCCAGAGCCTGCAACATGGACGCGTCCGGCACGCCTGGCTGATCACCGGGGCGGCGGGGCTGGGGCGTCACACACTGGCGCGCAGCTTCGCCATGGCCCTGAATTGCACGGCGGAGTCGCCGGCGCTGCGTCCCTGCCAGCAGTGCCGCTCCTGCCGCCGCATCCTCAGCGGCAATCACGCCGATCTGCTCTACGCGCAGCAGGATGACGGAGGCGCGCTGCGCATCGATGCTATCCGGGCCGTGTTGCGCGGGCTGGCGCTGAAACCCTTCGAGGGCCGCTATCGGGTCGCCATCTTCCGGGACTTCGAGCGCGCGCTGCCGCGTGCCCAGGACGCCCTGCTCAAGACCCTGGAGGAGCCCGCGCCCAACGCCGTGCTCATCCTCATCGCGTCCACCAGCAACGCGCTGCTGCCCACTATTACCAGCCGCTGTCAACTGCTGGCGTTACGGCCATTGCCCTTCGCCACCTTGCGCGCGGCCCTGCTGCAGCGGGGTGCGGACGAGGAGCGCGCGGCGTTGCTGGCCCGCCTCAGCGGCGGCCGCGTTGGCTGGGCGCTACAGGCGCTGGAGCAGGAGGATTTACTGCAGCAGCGTGCGACAGCGCTGGACATCCTCGAAGACTGCCTCGGGCACAATCGCGCCGGCCGCTTTGCGCAGGCGCAACAACTGGCGCGACGCGGCCGTCCGGAACTGCGCCTGCTGCTGGAACAATGGCAAACCTTGTGGCGCGACCTGCTGCTGCTGACGACGGGCAGCGCTGTGCCGCTGGTCAACAGCGACCGGGAAGAGTCACTGCGTAACCGGGCGGTGCAGTTGCAGATGACGGAGGTGCGCCAGGCGCTGAACGCCACGCGTCAACTGATGGCGAATCTGCGCACGAATATGCAATTGCGGCTGGCGCTGGAGGTGATGTTGCTGGAATATCCTGGTCTGCAGCGCGGGTGAGGCTCAGTCTTCGGTTTCTTCGGCTGCAGTGGGGCGCGGCTCTACCTGAAAGCGCAGGGCAGTACGCTCCTGGCCGTCGATGTTGACTTCGGTGAACATGGGCGTACAGACGATGTCGATATCGTCCTGCTCAAGGTAGCCGCGACAGATAGCCAGGGCCTTGACCGCCTGGTTGACGGCGCCGGCGCCAATCGCCTGCACTTCTGCGAAGCGATGCTCGCGCATCACGGCGGCAATGGCGCCCGCCACGGAAGTTGAACGGGAACGTGAGGAAACCTTGATTATGCTGACGATGGGTTCGTAGGCTTCCTGCTCGTCAGACTCCGGGAGTTCTTCCGGCGAATCCGGCGGAAGCGCTTCAGAAAATGGATCGTCGTTCATCGTTATCCTCCCAGAGTCGGATTTAGATACAATCAATTCCGAATAAAGTTTTGTCAGTCTAACAGACAGCCTGCCTTAACACAAAGTATTCGCAAGATGAAGGAAGAGCAGGGGCGTAACCCTTTGAAAATCATGCTGGCACTGCGCTATACTGGACATGGAAGGCGGCGGCCGGCCAGTGCAGGCGGCTCCGCGACCTCCTTCATCCCTCCGTCAACAGCCTAACTCATGCTCGTGAGACCCGTATAGTGAACCCACGGGAAGCCTGGAAGACCACGCTGAACCAACTGGAGATTCAGCTGGACCGCGGCAATTTCGATACCTGGCTGCGCGACACCAACTTTATAGACTGCGAAGTAGCGAAGGATGCCGGGGCGGCCAGCACCTTTATCATCGGCGTGCGCAACAGCTTCGCGCGCGATAACCTGCAACATCGGCTGTACCGCAGCGTGCGGCGCGTCCTGCGCGACGTCTACGGCGCCGAGGTGGAATTGCGCTTCGAGGTGCATCACCCGGAGGAGGCCGGCAATGGCGCCGACGCGCAGCGCGAGGACAGCAAGCCGCTGTTCAGCTTCGCCAGACGTCAGGAGAGCCAGGCCAGCCTGGGCGAGCGGACCGAGAGCAGGGCGCCCCAGGGCGAGTTGCCCGAAAGCCACCTCAACCCGCGTTACACCTTCGACCGTTTCGTGACCAGCAACGCCAACATGATGCTGTATTCCGCTGCGCGCACCGTCGCAGAAGAGCCGGCGGCCAAATACAACCCCTTCGTCATCTATGGCGGCGTTGGGCTGGGCAAGACACATGTGCTGCAGGCCATTGCCAACGAAAGTCAGCAGCGCGGTTTCCGCGCCCTCTACATTCCTTCCGAGGGCTTCATCAACGATCTGGTTAACGCCATCCGCTACCGCACCACGGCCCTCTTCCGCGAGAAGTACCGCTCCGTCGATCTGCTGCTCATCGACGATATCCAGTTCATCGCCGGCAAGGAGAGCACACAGGAAGAGTTTTTCCACACCTTCAACGCGCTGCACACCTATAACAAGCAGATCGTCGTCGCTTCGGATCGTCACCCGCGCGAGCTGGAGCTGCTGGAGGACCGCCTGCGCTCGCGCTTTGAAGGCGGCCTGGTCATCGACATCCAGCTGCCGGAATTCGAGACGCGCGTCGCTATTGTGGAAAGCTGGGCGCAGGAACGCGGCAGGCAACTGCCCCGCTCCATCAGTGAAAAACTGGCGGACGGCGCTCGCAGCAGCATTCGTGAACTGGAAGGCCTGTTCACCAGTATGCTGGCCACCATGGACCTGGTCGACGAACCCTTCTCCACTACGGCGGCCGGGCGCGTGGTGCAGCAGCATGAGAATGCGCGGGCGCGTCAGACAAAAATAACGATTGATCAGGTGTTGACGGCCACGGCCGCCGCGCACAGCCTGAACGTGACTGATCTGACCGGCAAGAATCGCTCAGGTCACATCAGTCGCGCGCGCCACATTGCCATGTACCTGGCGCGTGATCTGACCGAGGCCTCCTACCCGCAAATCGGCCGCGCCTTCGGCATGCGCAGCCACACGACCGCGATGCATGGTCATGAAAAGGTCAGCCAACAGATGCTGCAGGACGAGGGCTTCCGCTACGAGTTACTGGCCCTGCGCGAACGCATCATGAAGGGTGAGTAGCGCAGCGGCACTCCCTCAGCGCACAACCAGATTCACCTTCGGCTCCTGGCCGGTGCGGGCGGGGATGAAGATTGCCTTCTGCGGCGCCTTGCCCTGCAGGATACGGCGTGCGGCCTCGCTCTCAATGGCGGTGGCGATGGCCTGTTCGCGCGTGATGTCCACGGCGACCTGGGCCTCACCGCGCGGCCGGCCGTTGACCATGACCACCAGCGTTACACTTTCCGCGCGCGCCTTCTCCTCGTCCCACTCCGGCCAGGCCTTGCTGTGGATGCTGTAGTCGCCGCCGATGCGTGACCACATTTCCTCGGCAATGTGTGGCGTGAAGGGCGCCATCAGCAGCAGCTTGATGCGCAGGGTTTCATGCCAGACCTCTGCCCCGATGCTGCCATCGCGCAGGGCCGCCCGCAGCGCATTCTTCAGCTCCATCAGGGCGGCGATGCCCGTGTTGAAGCGGAAGCGGCGCAGGCTCTCGCCCACGCGCCGAATGGTCTGCTGTGTACGTCGCTCGAGCTCGCGTTCTGTCTGCGCGTCGCCGGCCCCGGCCGGCGCACCGGCGCAGACGAGCTCCCAGGTTTCGTTCAGCCAGCGCTGCGGCCCGCGGATGCCATTCGGGTCCCAGGGGCCACCCTTCTCCCAGTCAAAGGCGAACATCAGGTAAGCGCGCACCGTGTCCGCGCCGTACTGCGCCACCAGTTCGTCCGGGTCGGCGACGTTGCCCTTGCTCTTGGACATGCGCTGGATTTCCAGGTGCTGCTGCAGCTGGTTCACGTTGTTTACGCCCGGGATCTGCGGAATGTGGATCTCCGCGTCCGGCGTGACCTCGACGATGTGCCGGACGCCGGCCATGTCTACCTGCAGCGTGCTCTCGGTGCGACGCATGATTTCGCCGACCACGCCCTCGAAACCCGGCGGTGTGTCTGAAGGCCGCTCAATGACCTCAACGCGGTTGGCCAGCAGGCGCAGGCCATCCATCCGGCCGGAGGCGAGGATGATGTCGCCGCGGCGTTCCATGCCCAGCACCTGGCCCTGATTGCGCAACTGCAGCATAGGTTCGCCCCAGGTCATCACCTCCGGGTCGCGGCCATGTTCGGCCATGATGCGCATGGTCTCGTCGAAGAGGCCGCAATCACGCATGGCGCGCGCGAACCAGCGCGAATAGAGCAAGTGCATGGTGGCGTGTTCGGCGCCGCCGGTGTAGGTATCGACCGGCAGCCAGTAGGCGGCTTCCTCAGGGTCGAAAGGCCCCTGTGTGTAGTGTGGGCTCAGATAGCGATACCAGTACCACGAGGAACACATAAAGGTGTCCATCGTGTCAGTTTCGCGCCGCGCGGGCCGACCTTCGGCGTCGGTGGTGTGCAGGAAGGGCTCATGCCATGTCAGCGGACTGCGGCCGCCGGGATCAAACTCGACGTCTTCCGGCAGCAGCACTGGCAGCGAGTCTTCCGCCAGGGCCTCAATCGTGCCGTCATTGCGGTGGACGACGGGGATGGGGCAGCCCCAGTAGCGCTGGCGGCCGATGATCCAGTCGCGCAGGCGATAATTGATGGCCTCGCGGCCAATGCCCTGTTGCTCCAGCCAGTCGATGACGGCGTTGATGGCCGCGTTGCGGCGGCCGCGGCTGTTGTCCGAGACCAGGCCGTCGAAGGGGCCGCTGTTGGCCATGACGCCGGGGCCTTCCCAGGCCGCTTTCATGGTCGCGCCGTCGAGCGTTTCGCCTTGCGGCTGAATCACGGCGCGCACCGGCAGGTCGAACTGGCGCGCGAACTGGAAGTCGCGTTCGTCATGGCCCGGCACCGCCATGATTGCGCCGCTGCCATAAGTCAGCAGCACGTAGTCGGCAATCCAGATGGGCACCCGCTCGCCATTGACCGGATTGATGGCGTAGGCGCCGGTGAAGACGCCGCTGTGCTCCCCGGTTTCGGCGGTGCGCTCGATCTCGGTCGTATTGGCGGCGCGCTCGACGTAGGCATCGACGCCAGGATGCTGCGCCGTGGTGGTGAGTTTGGGCACCAGGTTGTGCTCCGGCGCCAGCACCATGAAAGTAGAGCCCCACAGCGTGTCCGGCCGCGTGGTGTAGACCTCGATGGGGTCGCCCGCCTCGCTGTGGAAGGTCACCTGCGCGCCCTCGCTGCGGCCGATCCAGTTGGTCTGCATGATGCGAATCGGCTCGGGCCAGTCGATGCGGCTGAAATCCAGCATCTCGTCGGCGTAGCGCGTGTAGCGGAAGAACCATTGCGTCATCATCTTCTGGATGACTGGCTGGCCGGTGCGCTCGTCGCGGCCGTCGATGACCTGCTCGTTGGCCAGCACTGTCTGCAGGGTGGGCGACCAGTTCACCTGGGCTTCGCCGCGATAGGCAAGGCCGTTGAGGTAGAAGAGGCGGAAGAACCACTCGGTCCAGCGATAGTACTCCGGTTCGCAGCTGACCATTTCGCGGCGCAGGTCGAACATTGCGCCCATGCTGCGCAGCTGCTCGCGCATGCGCTCGATGTTGGCGCGCGTCCAGCGCGCGGGGTGAATGTTGCGCGTGACGGCGGCGTTCTCGGCGGGCAGACCGAAGGCATCGAAACCTATCGGGAAGAGCACGTTGTAGCCCTGCATACGCATGTAGCGCGCGCGCGCATCAGCGGACGTCATGGTGAACCAGTGGCCGATGTGCAGGTCGCCACTGGGGTAGGGCAGCATGGTCAGGGCGTAATGCTTGGGCCGCTCCCAATCCACCTCCGAATGATACAGTCCGTCGTCTTCCCAGCTTTTCTGCCAGCGTGATTCAACAGACGCGGGGTCATAACGTTCATGTTCCGTATTCATGGCTTTTTCCTGTGTGTGGCTGTTAGCGGGCCAGGCGGCCCTGCGCAAGAGAAGAGCGGGCCACCCCCAGGTTGCCCTGCAGGTTGTGAGGTATGGCAATCATGCGCTCTCCCGGTGTGAAACCGGCAAAAGTATAGCAGGGCCGGGGCGGACAAGCAAGGCGCGCGTATCCTGTATACTGGCGCGGCCTACGATGCGGAGCAGGGACGTGGCGGACGAGACCTTCGAGCTGGATCTGATTGCGATGGCCCATGGCGGGCGCGCGATGGGCCGCCACAAGGGCCGCGTCGTTTTCGTGCCCTACACCATCCCCGGCGAGCGCATCGAGGCGCGCATGACGGGCCGCAGCGGCGGCGTCACCTTCGCCGAGGGGCGGCGCTTGCTGGCTGCCTCCGCGGACCGCGTCTGGCCGCAATGCCCGCATTTTGGCCCCGGCCGCTGCGGCCAGTGTCAGTGGCAGCACATCGACTACGCGGCGCAGCTGTTGCTGAAACAGGACGTGCTGGCCGACCAGCTGGCGCGCATCGGCGGCTTCGACGAAGCACAGGTGCTGCCGACGATCCCCGCGCCCGCCACCCAGGGCTACAGTTGGCAGTTGGCACTGCGCGTCGACCGCCAGGGTCAGCCCGGCCTCGCGTCAGATGTCCCCGGACGCGTGGTGCTGCCCGAAGAATGCCACGTCGCGCATCCGGAGCTGCTGGAGCTGCTGGGGTCGCTGGACCTGCAGATCACGGGCTTGCGCGAAATGCAGCTGCTGCGCGGCCAGGGCGGCGACCTCATGTTGCTGCTGACCATGAAGGAGGATCAGGCCCCCGAGCTGCATAGCGACCTGCCGGCCAGCGTCAACATGCTGCTGACGGGCGGCGAGCCGGTGAACCTGATTGGCGCCGCGCATCTGCTGCGCGAGGTCGCGGGGCAGAGCTTCCGCGTCACGGCCGGCAGCAGCTTTCGCGCGCACGACGCCATGCTGCCACAGCTGGCCGCGCTGGTGCGCGACCTGCTGGCGCCCGCGCCAGGTGAACATATTCTCGACCTCTACGCCGGCGTCGGCTGCTTCAGCGCGTTTCTGGCCGCTGACGCCGGTCTGGTGACCCTGGTGGAACGCTTCCCGCCGGCAGTTACCGACGCCGAGAGCAACCTGGCGGCCTGCGACAACATCGACCTGATTGAGGGCCGGGTGGAGGAAGTGCTGCCGGAACTGGAAACGCCGGCTGATGCCGCCGTGATCGATCCGCCGCGCGAAGGCCTGTCTACAGAGGCCATCAATGCGCTGGTGAAAACGGAATTGCGGCGACTGGTCTACGTGAGCGGCGATGCGGCCACGCTCGCCCGCGATGCGAAGCGACTGTGTGCCAGGGGCTGGCAACTGCGCCAGGTGCAGCCCCTGGATCTGGAGCCGCTGACCTGGCGCATCAATGCAGTGGCCCTGCTGGAGCGCAGCAGGGCCTGATCGCTTGCAGGTTATCTAGTGGTCGTCGCGCTCGATCATGCCGATGAGCACAGGCGTACCCGGGCGCGGATCGAAGCCGTAGTCGTTGCAGTCGCTTTCCAGCGTGACGACGAAGGCATCGAAGGGTGCGAAGTTGTAGCCGGGGATGCTGTAACTGGCGCTGAGCGTACCATCGCCGTTGTCGGCGACGACGCCGGTGCTGAGCGCGTAGGGCGCGGCCTCGACTGCGGCGTCAAGGCCGACCATTTCGATATCACCGAAGGGCAGGCCCAGCGCCTCATCGCCGTCGTTGGAGTTGCTGACGCCCGGGCCGCCGAGTAGTCCTGCATCCACAACCCAGCCCTCCAGCACCAGACAGCCTTCCGGACCAGGACTGCCGTTGAGGTTGATGCTGAAGTCGATCGAGCTGCTGCCGTCGCTGTAGAGCGTGGCGCTGCCGGTCGCGGCCTCGAGGCCGGCGCCTGCGGCCAGCGGCGTGGTACCCAGCGCGACCTCAATCGGCTCCTTCGCTTCGGCCATCATGGCCGGACCAATCATGCCGAAGACTTCCATCATGACCGGTTCCAGTTCGGCGTTCATCTCCGTCATGCCGGCGCTGAAGAAGGGCGCGCCCGGGCGCGGGTCCCAGTCGCCCGTGTTGCCATCCGACTCCGCGGTGATGACGACGGCGTCGTAGGGGCTGAAGTTGTAGTTGGGGACGTGAAAGTCGAGGCTCCAGTTGCCCGCCTCGTCCTCCAGCAGCACGCCGGTGCTGAGCGCGTAGGGCGCGGCGCTGACGAGTACGTCGAAGGCCAGGTTGCCGAAGGGCGGGCCGTAGCCCTGGTCAGCCACGCTGGCGTTGTAGCCGGAACCGGCGAAGCGGCCCACATCCACCAGCCAACCCTCCAGCACGGTGCCTTCAGGCAATTCAGCGCCATTGGGAATGAGGTTGATGAAAATGCTGGCGTTGGCGCTGTCGAAGGTTGCAGCGCCGGTGACGCCGCCGAGGCCGGCCGCTTCTGCGAATCCGGTCGCGCTGAAGGCGGAGGAAACGGTTCCCGTTTCCATGTCCTGGGCGCCCGCACTGCCGAACACCGTGAGCAGCAGCGCACAGGCCAGCAAAATGGTTGTTACCTGCTTCATGTCACTCTCCCTGAAACCGATGATAAATGTTGTTGCCAACACATAGTCGACGCCACATGTTTCGCAATTCTTACGGCATTAAGCGTCATCATACAGTGCAAATCCCCCTTTGCCGCAAGGGGCGATGCTGGCATAATGCAGCACAGGTTGCGGACGATGAGCGAGGGCCAATGGGCGCGGACGACAGGTTGAGCGTGTACATCAGCGGCGCCAGCACGGCGCCCGGTATGGCGTTGCTGCGCGCGCTGGTCGCGCGCGATCATTACGTGTCCGGCAGCGCCGCCACGCTCGTCGAGGCACAGCGCCTGCGCGCTGCGGGCGCATTGCCGGTGTACATCAACGAGCGCGATGCCGGCGAACTGGCCGGCGCACTGCGGTTGACGGAGGCCAAAGTCCTCATCCATGCCGCACCGCTGGTCGCGAGCAGCTTGCTGCCTGATGAGCAACAGCTGGCCGCTGCGCTGGACAGCCTGGGCGCGGGCACTGCGGCCCTGTTGTCCGCCGCGGCAGCCTGTGACGACTGTTTCATAATCCACTGCAGCCACGCCTGCCTCTATGGCGACACACAGGGCGAAGCCGTCGCTGAGGACGCCGAACTGGCGGGCGCGGGCGCGCTATTCGAGGCTGCCGTCGCGGCGGAACGCGCTGTACTGGCAGCGGCGACGCCGGCCTGCATACTGCGCGCGGGCCTGTTGTATGGCCCGGAAAGCGCGAGCCTGAGCGCACTGCGCGCAGCCTTGCTGGATGGCGGCGGCCTGCCGCCGGGGATAGCCCAGGGCATGGCCAGCTGGCTGCATTTCGAGGACCTCGCACTGGCGGTTGCGTTGGCGGCGGAGCAGCAGCCGACGCATGCGATTCTCAACGTCGCCGATGACCGGCCCGAAACGCGTGGCGCCTTCCTCAAGCACTTCGCGCAACGCATGGGCCTGCTGTCGCCGCAGCCCGGCCGCTTCGGCGCCGTGCTGCATATGCTGCGTCGCCCGTCAGCAGGCAGCGCCCTGCTGGCCAGCGCCTTCAGTGTGAGCAACGCGCGCATCCGCGCGACCCTGGGTTGGGCGCCACAGTACGCTGATATCGAAAGCGGGCTCGAGCAGACCCTGCTGGCCTGGCGCGCCGCGGCCGCCCGTGCCTGACATGCTCAGAGCCGTCCTCTTCGACCTCGACGATACGCTAATTGACTGGAGCGTCTGGAGCGGCGACTGGGAGCAGCGCGACCCTCAGATGCTCGGCAGTATGCTGGGCACGCTGGATCATAACGGACAGCGACCGCCCGCCCTGGAAATTGTGCTGCCCGAGTTCCGCGCGCGCAGCAAACATGCCTGGGCAAGCGGGCGCAACAGCCTGCGCGCCCCCAATCTCGGCGACGTTCTCGTAGACACTCTGGTTGCAGTCGGCATGCCCCGTGCGGCGCTGGACCGCAATGCGCTACTCCAGGCCTACCCCTGGTCACCCTACCCGGGCGTGGTGTGCTTCCCGGATGTGCCCGACGCCTTGCAGTCGCTGCTGGACAACGACATTCGCGTCGGCCTCATCACCAACGCCTACCAGCCGATGTGGATGCGCGACCGCGAGCTGGAAGCCTACGGCCTGCTGCACCTGTTTTCGGAGTGCCGCTTCACCGCCGCCGACGTGGGCTGGCTTAAGCCGCATCCACGCATCTTCGAGGCCGCGCTGGAGTGTCTGGGGGTGCAGCCGGCGGAGGCTGTCTTCGTGGGCGACAACCCGGTGGCTGATGTTGCGGGCGCGCAAAACGTCGGCATGCGCGGCGTGTTACGTGTCGGCCGCCATGAAACCGGGATGCTGGAAGGCCTGATCGAGCCGGATCACCGGCTGCGCTCGCTGGCAGAACTGCCGCCCGTGCTGGACGCCTGGTACCCTGGCTGGCGCTCATGAGCGACGCGCGCAGGCCGCCACTACGCGGGCGCAACCTGGTGTTGAGCGGCTGCATCGGCCCGACGCAGCCGGCCGTCGTGCAGCCTGGTGCCCGTACCTGACATGCTCAGGGCCGTCCTCTTCGACCTCGATGGCACCCTGATCGACTGGAGTCAGAGCCGGTGCAGCGCGATACGGGCGCAGCACGTTCGCACAGTGCTGGGCAGCATGCTGGCCACACTTGATTTCAACGGAAAACAACCCCCTCCACTGAAGATTGTAGCGCAGGAATATTACGAGCGATTGGTTGGCGTCCGGGAGACCGGGCGAAACAGCCTGCGCGCGCCCCATCTTGGAGACATCCTCGTGGAGACCCTGGCTGCGACAGGCATGCCGCGCGCGGCACTGAACGGACAAGTGCTGCTGCAGGCCTTCCCCTGGACGTCATTCCCTGGTGTGGTGTGCTTTCCAGATGCGCCTCCCGCCTTGCAGACGCTGCTTGACCACGGCATTCGTGTTGGCCTCGTCACCAACGCGTCTCAGCCGATGTGGATGCGTGACCGCGAGTTGGCTGCCTTTGGCTTGTTGCCGCTGCTGCCGGAATGCCGCTTCTCCGCCGCCGACGTGGGCTGGCTGAAGCCGCATCCGCGCATATTCAGGGCGGCGCTGGACTGTCTGGGGGTGCAGCCGCAGGAAGCCGTCTTCGTGGGTGACAACCCGGTGGCGGATATCGCGGGCGCGCAGAACGTCGGCATGCGCGGGGTGTTGCGCAGCGGCCGGCACGACACGGCCTATCTGGCCGGCCTGATCGAGCCGGATCGCCGGCTGCATTCGCTGGAGGAGTTGCCCGCCGTACTGGATGGCTGGTTCCCGAGGTGGCGCTCGTGAGCGACGCGCGCAGGCCGCCGGTGCGCGGGCGTAACCTGGTGTTGAGCGGCTACATCGGGCCGACGCAGCCGGCCGTCGCACGCCAGGTAGCGACCAGGCTGGGCATGCCCTTCGTTGACATCGACACGCGCGTCGAGGCGCGCAACGACCTCACCACCGAGGAGATTCGTTCACGTTTCGGCGAGGCGCGCCTGAAGACGCTCGAGGCCGAGGTGCTGGAAGAGGCGCTGTTGCAACGCGCGGCGGTGATTCGCGTGAGCGGCTACCGGCTGGCGCAGGGCGACTGGTTGCGGCGGTTCCGGGAGACCGGGCTGGTGCTCTGTCTCGTGTCCAGCATCGACGCCGTGCTGCAGGGTCTGCACCAGTCGCTGGGCACGCGTTATCATGATGCTGACGAGCGGGCCCTGGCGCTGGGCGAGTTGCAACGCGAATGGGCCTTGCGCGGCAGCCCGGATATTCTCGAAGTGGACACGACCGACCTCGAGCTGACGCAGATCGTCACGGCGATTGTCCGGCTGTGGGAGCGGGCGTTGTTGCGGGAGGAGATGAGATGAGCGACGAAGTTGCGATCAACATTGCGCAAATGAACATCGTCCTGGGCGATCCGGCTGCCAATCTGCGGCAGCTGGAGCAGATGACGGCTGACGCCGCCAGGCGCGGCGCGCAGTTGCTGGTCTGCCCCGAGCTGTGGTCGACGGGCTACGTGCTGGACCGCGCGCAGGAATTGGCCAGCGTGCCCGGCGAGGGCATGTTCGCCGAAGTTGCGGCCATGGCCCGACGCCATCGCATCCACATTCTCGGTTCGCTGCTGGAACGTGATGGGGCGGAAGTGTACAACAGCGCCGCCTGCTTCACGCCCACCGGCGAAATGGCCGGCATCTATCGCAAGATCCACCTCTTCGGCCTCTTCGACGAGGATGTCTGGCTGGCGCCGGGAGCGGCGCCGCTCTGCCTTGATCTGCCCTGGGGCGCCACCGGCGTGGCGATTTGCTACGATCTGCGTTTCCCGGAACTCTTCCGCGGCTATGCAGTGGGCGGCGCGCGCATGATCGTTCTGCCGGCCGAGTGGCCCATGGCGCGCGTGTCACACTGGCGCACGCTGCTGCAGGCGCGCGCCATCGAGAACCAGTGCGTCATCGTGGCCTGCAACGCCGCCGGCACGACCGGTGATCTCGTCGTTGGCGGCCACTCCATGATCATCGACGCCTGGGGCAACATCGCAGCCGAGGGCGGCGCGGAGCCGCAACTGCTCGGCGCGACAGTCGACCTGGCGCAGGTGGACGAAACGCGTCAGCGTATTCCGGTCTTCGCCGACCGGCGGCCGGATGTGTATGAAATGCAGCCGGATGCGCTGGTCGCGGCCCGCTGAAATGAAAGCGCCGGCCTTCACCGATCAGCAAGAGACCCCAGACTGTCCAGCACCAGTTCGAGCGCGGCGCTGGCGCTGGCGCGCTTGATGTCCAGGCGCCCGCCCGCATGCACGTGGCATTCGCTGCGTAACAGTCCCCCCGGCCTGGCCAGCGCCATCCATGTCAGCCCGACCGGCTTCTCCGCCGTGCCGCCGCCGGGCCCGGCGATGCCGGTTATGCTGACAGCCAGGTCCGTCTGCAGCAGACGCCGTACGCCCAGCGCCATTTCGCGCGCCGTCTCTTCGCTGACGGCGCCGTGGGCCAGCAGGGTGGCCTCGCGCACGCCCAGAAGTTCATGCTTGATGCGGTTGTCGTAGGCCACCACGCCGCCCATCACCCAGGCCGAGCTGCCGGGCACGTTCGTCAAACGGTGCAGCACCAGGCCGCCCGTGCAGGATTCTGCCGTGCTGATGGTCCAGCCGCGCGCGCGCAGGGCCTCGCCCAGCTCTAACTCCGGCACAGCGCTCATGTTGCTCCTCCTGCTTTTGGCCTGAACTTGTGCCAGTCGGCGGGCACAACGCTATACTTGTGGCGACCGCTGCCATGATAAACGAGGGCGTTCTGGCACATGGGTCACTGGGGCTGGCGACCGGGATTGTGGGCCCTGTGTCTCTGTGTCTGGATTTCCGGATGTACGCTGGCCTGGCAGGCCGCGCCCGTCGCCACGCCCGCGCAACTGCCGCCGGTCACGCTCATCGTACGCGGGCGGGAACCAACCAGCCAGGCAAGACCGGCGCCCGCCATCCCCGCCAGCCCGACCTCTGCTGCTGCCACTGCGTCCCCGGTTGAATACAGCGTCCAGCCCGGCGACACCCTGACGGGCATTGCGTCAAATTATGGTCTCGAGCTGGCGCAACTGCAAGCGGCCAACCCCGAACTCGAGTTGCAGTTCCTGCAGATCGGCCAGCGCGTCCTCATCCCGCAGACTAACGCAGCGCCCGCGCGCGAGTTGCTGCGACTGGACTTGCCAGCGCCGGACTGCTGGCCCCTGCCCACCGGCCATCAGCTCTGCCTTGGCCAGGTCATCAACCGTGAGGAGCGCCCGGTTGCGGATGTGCAGCTGCGGCTGCGGGCGGGCGCAGCGGAAGGGCTGGGCAGTGCAGCATTGCGCTTGCTGCCGCCCGGCGTGGCCGTGCCCTACAGCGTCCTGCTGCCGGGCAATGCGGCGGACCTGCCGCAGGTCACGCTGCACAGCGGCCATTTCAGCGACGCGCAGGCGCTGGCGCTGGAGCTGCGCGCGCAGCAGGTCAGTCAGGTTGGCGAACGCTATCGGGTGACAGCGACGCTGTACAATGCCTCCGCCAAAGCGAGCGGAGCGCTGCGTCTGGCGCTGCTCGTGCTGGATGGGGAGGAGCGCCTGCGCGCCTTGCGAGTGCGTGAGAGTGAAGCGGGTCTCGCGGCGGGCGCAACTCGCGACTTCGTCATTGAGGCCCAGGTTGCCGGGGAAGGCCTGCGACATGTGTTGCTGGTCGAAGCTTTCGCAGTTCAGTGAAAGCTAGCTTACGAGGGTGCCGATGCCGGGCACGCCCTTGACCGCCTGCAACAGGTCGTCGCCGGCAAAGAAGTTGATCACGAGGATGGGCATGCCGTTCTCTTCACAGACGGTGAAGGCGGTCATGTCCATCACCTCGAGCTTGTCCTGCAACACCTGACGATAGCTGAGGCGCTCGTAGCGGCGCGCATCGGGATTGAGCAGGGGATCGGCCGAGTAGATGCCGTTGACCTTGGTGGCCTTGATGACGATGTCCGCGTTGATTTCCGAGGCGCGCAGGGCGGCAGCGGTGTCAGTAGTGAAATAGGGATTGCCGAGACCGCCGGCCAGGATGACCACGCGCGACTTCTCGAGGTGGCGGATGGCGCGCAGGCGGATGTAGGGCTCGGCGACGGCGTTCATCTGCACGGCGGTCTGCACGCGCGTACGCACGTCGTGGTGCTCAAGGGCGTCCTGCAACGCGAGGGCGTTCATGACCGTGCCTACCATGCCGATGTAGTGCGAGGTGGGCTCGTCCATGCCACGCGCGATGCCGGTTGTGCCGCGCCACAGGTTGCCGCCGCCAATGACGACGGCGACCTGTACGCCCAGGTCGTGCAGCGAGCGCAGCTTGCGCGCGATTTCGTCAGCGCGATCCGGATCGATCCCCTGGCCGTCCGCGCCGCCGAGTGCTTCGCCGCTCAGCTTGAGGACGATGCGGCGATAGATGCTAGCTGCCGCCATTGCCGTCCTCGCCCACGGCGAAGCGGGCAAAGCGGCGGATCTCGATGCTTTCGCCGACGCGGGCCACGGTTTCAGCCAGTGCCTCGGCCACGGTCTTCGAGTCGTCCAGCAGGAATTCCTGTTCCATCAGCACGATCCCGCTGAAGAACTTGCCCATGCGGCCCTCGATGATCTTCTCGAGGATGGCCGGGGGCTTGGAGGCGTTCTTCTCGTCTTCCCTCAGGATGCGCATTTGCAGGTCACGCTCGGCCTGGACGACCGCTGCGGGCACATCCTCGCGGCGCACGAACTCCGGCGCCATGTTGGCGATGTGCAGCGCAACGTTACGCGCGAACTCCTGAAAGAGTGCGGCGCTGCCGACGAAGTCGGTCTCGCAGTTGACTTCCACCATGACGCCCAGGCGCTGGTTGAAGTGCTGATAGGTCTGGATGACGCCCTCGTTCATGACGCGGCCGGCGCTCAGCTTTTTGGCCGCGCTGGCCAGGCCTTTTTCGCGCAGAAAGTCGACCGCGCCGTCGAAGTTGCCGTCGCAGGCCTGCAGCGCCTTCTTGCAATCCAGTGGTCCGGCGCCGGTGGCTGCGCGCAGGTCCTTGACCATGGAGGCGGTGATCCGGGTCATGGCTGGCTCTCGTCCTTTTCTGTGGCTTCCGCCGGGGCTGCCTCGGCAGCGGCGGCAGGCGTTTCGGGCGTATCTGGAGCGACGGGCGCGGCAGGTTCTTCCGGTGCGACGGGTGCAGCGGGCGCGTCTGTCGCAGCGCTGGCCGGTGCCTCGAAGAGGTTGGCATCGCGCAGCTTGGCGAGGGTGGCCTCGCCGAGGAACTGCTCGTCGGCAGCGTCTTCGCCGTCGCCATCGTATTCGATGCTGACGTAGTCCGGCAGAACGGCGGCATCTTCCTCTTCATCGTCGGCCTTGCGCATGGCCTGGCCCTCCAGCACCGCGTCAGCGATGGCATGCACCAGCAAGGTGATGGAGCGCACGGCGTCGTCGTTGGCCGGGATGATGTAATCAACTTCGTCGGGATTGCTGTTGGTATCGACCAGGGCGACGACAGGCACCTTGAGGATATTGGCTTCCTTGACGGCCGTCGCCTCGCGCTCGGTGTCGACGATGATCAGCATCTCCGGCAGGCGCTGCATCTCGCGGATGCCACCCAGGCGCAGCTGCAGTTTGTCGATCTTGCGCTGCAACATCAGCGCTTCTTTCTTGGTGAGCAGGTCGAACTCACCGGCGTCGCGGCGCTTCTCGAGGTTCTTCAGCGTGTCGATGCGCTCGCGGATGGTGCGCCAGTTGGTAAGTGTGCCGCCCAGCCAGCGATGATTGACGTAGGGCATGCCGCAGCGCTCGGCCTCGCGCCGGACAGTCTCCTGTGCCTGACGTTTGGTACCGACGAAGAGGACGCTGCCGCCGCCGGTGACGAGGTCGCGCACCATGTCGTGATAGCGGTTGATGTTGACGATGGTCTGCTGCAGGTCGATGATGTGGATGCCGTTGCGCTCGGTGAAGATCCAGGGGCGCATCCTGGGGTTCCACTTGGAAGTGCGGTGGCCGAAATGGACGCCGGTCTCAAGCAGCGCCCGCATCGTTACGTTGGAAGGCATGGTGCTTCTCCTGACAGTGTTTGAGCGATCATGCCCTTCATCCCGCGGCACAATCCCTGTGGGACAACACCTGCCGCAGTCCAGACATGTGATATTTCCGGCTGATGCCGGAGCGGGCAGTGTAGCATGGCGTTGTGGGCCGGACAAGGCGCAGTCCCCGGCACGGGTGATGCGCGCTCAGCCTGGACGCCGCCGGCGATAGCGCTGACGCAGTTGCCATACGTTGCGCGCGGCCTCCAGCGCGATATACGCCCCCATCTTGGATTCACCAGCCACCCTGTCCGGAAAGTGGATCGGGACTTCGGCGATGCGGTAGCCGTGGTAGTAAGCCATACAAATCATTTCGACCTGAAAGACGTAGCCGTTGGATCGAATCTGCTCGAGTTCGAGGCCGGTCAGTGTCTCGCGCCGCCACAGCCGGAAACCGCCAGTGGCATCGCGCACGGGCAAATTCAGCAACAGCCGCACATAGACGCTGTTGGCCCACCAGCTGAGAAGCTTGCGCGGCAGACTCCAGTTGGCGTCCACGCTGCCGCCGGGGATATAGCGCGAGCCGATCACCAAGTCAGCATTGTTGGTCCGCGCTATCAGGTCCGGTAGATAGCGCGGCTGGTGCGAGAAGTCGCAGTCCATTTGCACGATACAGGTTGCATCGGTCTGCAACGCTGCCATGAATCCGGCCATGGTCGCGGGCCCGTAGCCTTCGCGGCGCGCACGGTGCAGCACCGAAACGCGGTCAGGATGCTGCCTTGCCAGTTCGTCGGCAAGCTGGCCGGTGCCGTCTGGCGAATTGTCGTCGACAACCAGCACCCTGAGGCACTCGAGCGGCAGCGCCAGCAGGGCAGCGACCATGCGCGGCAGATTCTCTGCCTCGTTCCAGGTGGGCAAAATGACGATCGTTGCCGGCATGAACTTCCCCGCGCATGGGTGCAGCGGACACTCCGCGAGCGCATCATAGTATGCTATATTCTCGCTGTTGGCCATTCCCGCGGAGCAGCATGAGCTACGATCTTGAACGGGCGCTGGCGTTGCGCGCGCAGTTGCGGGCAGATGGGCGCAGCCTGGTACTGGGCAACGGGCATTTCGACCTGCTGCACGCCGGTCATCTGGACTATCTGGAGCAGGCGCGCAGCCTGGGTGACGCGCTAATCGTCGGCGTCAACGGCGATGCCAGCAGCGCCCGGCTGAAAGGGCCCGGCCGGCCGCTCGTGCCCGCCGCAGAACGGGCGCGTCTGCTGGCGGCCTTGCGTCCGGTGACGGCGGTTGTCCTCTTCGAGGAGGACGTCGCCGACGACCTGATCATGGCGTTGCAGCCCGAAATCTATGCCAAGGGCGCGGACTATGCACACAAGCCCCTGCCGGAGCGCAAGGCGGCAGAAGCCTGTGGCGCGCGCGTCGTGCTCATTCCCCTGTTGCCGCAGCGCAGCAGCTCGACTCTCATTGAGCGCATCCAGGCGCTGCCCGCCGCCGATCTGGCGCGCTCCGGAGCCACATGAGCGTGACCGCACGTCGCATTGAGGCGGACAGCCTGCGTGAGCGCGTCTACCGACGCAACTTTTACTTCTTCACGCTGGATGGCGTGCTCTTCATGGTGGCGATGGGCATCATCGGCACCAACACGGTGATCCCCGATTTCGTGCGCCGCCTGACCGATTCGGAAATTCTGATCGGCCTGTCCGGCAACCTGTTCATGGTTGGATTCGCCCTGCCGCAGCTCTTCGTGGCGCGCCTCATCGTTCGTAGCGCGCGCAAGAAGCGCTGGTTTGTCCTGCCCAACATCCCGACGCGCTTTATCATCCTGGTCTTCGCAGTGCTGCTGTTTCTGGCCGGATCGCGCTATCCGGGCCTGATTCTGCCCGCCTTTTTCCTGTGTTACAGCATCGCGGCCCTGGGGGATGGCCTGGTCGGCGTCCCCTGGGTAGACCTGTCTGGTAGCAGCCTCGACTCGCGCTGGCGCGCACGTCTGTTTGGCTTCATGTCCGGCGGCACCGGGCTGATTATGCTGGGCGTTGTGCCGTTGGTGGCGCTGGTGCTGGGCGAGCAGGGCCCGGGGTTTCCGCAAAATTACGCGCTGCTATTCGGCGCAGCCGGGCTGGTGTTCGCGCTTTCGATTCTGCCCATGATTTTTGTGCGTGAGTTGCCGGGTTCCAGCGCGGTCAAGCGCGTCCCTGGCTTCGCCGAATATCTGCCGCAGCTGGGACAACTGCTGCGCATTGATCCACCATTCCGCGCGCTGCTGGCCATCCGCATCCTCACCAGCCTGTTTTTGATGGCCACGCCCTTCTACATCGGCTTTGCGACGGTGCGGCTGGGGCTTTCCAGCGAAGTGGCCGTGCCCAGTCTGCTGGCGATGCAAACCCTGGGCACGATGGGCGGTGCGCTGCTCTACATATGGCTGGGGGCGCGCAACAATGTGCTTTACTTGCGCCTGGCGCTGCTGGCGTCAGTGCTGCTGCCGCTCTGCGCCTTGCTGGCGCCGACCCTGGGACCGATCACCCTGTCATTTGGCTTTCTCGTCTCCGGCCTGGCCACCTCGAACCTCTTTTTCGGCTTCCAGAACTGGCTGGTGGAACACGTCACGCCGAAAGAATTGCCCGCCTGCGTCGGCCTGACCAATACGATCACTGCTATCGTTTCGCTCATTTCGCCAGTAATCGGCGGCATCATCGCCGATCATGCCGGTTTCGAGACACTCTTCAGCGTGTCCCTGGTGCTGGCGCTCGCTGCGCTCTTTGTGATGCTTCGTTACATCCACCGCCCGGTCGCTGTTCGCCCGCAGGTGGTTGCCGGAACGTGAGCAGGCAACACAGCGCTCATTCCCACTCGATGGTGCCTGGTGGTTTGCTGGTGATGTCGTAAACGACGCGGTTGACGCCGCGGACTTCGTTGACGATGCGCCGGCTCACCTGCGCCAGCAACTCGTGCTCCAGGCGTGACCAGTCTGCTGTCATGAAGTCGTCCGTCGTCACAGAGCGCAGGGCGATTACCTCTTCCCAGGTGCGCTGGTCGCCCTGCACACCAACATTCTTCACAGGCAGCAACACGGCGAAGGATTGCGACGTGTTGCGGAGCAACAGGCCGGCCGTATGCAGCTCATCGCGGAAGATGGCGTCGGCTTCGCGCAGGGTTGCGAGGCGCTTGCGCGTGATCCTGCCAACGCAACGCACTGCCAGCCCCGGGCCAGGGAAGGGCTGACGCCAGACGATCTCTTCGGGCAGACCCAGCGCAGTCCCCACCTCGCGCACTTCGTCCTTGAACAGGTCACGCAAGGGCTCGACCAGCTCGAATTGCAACTCCTGTGGCAGGCCGCCAACATTGTGGTGGCTCTTGATATTGCGGGCACTGTCGCTGCTGGCAGCGCTTTCAATCACATCAGGATAGATTGTGCCCTGCGCCAGAAACTTCGCTCCCTGCAAGAGGTGCGCCTGCTCCGCAAAGCACTCGATGAACAGCGCCCCGATGATTTTGCGCTTGCGTTCCGGCAGGCTTATGCCGCGCAGCGCGCGCAGAAACCTGTCTCCCGCATCTACCGCCAGGAGTTGCAGCCCCAGCCTGTCGCGGAAGGTCTCGATCACCTCGCGCGCCTCGTCCTTGCGCAGCAGGCCGTTGTCGATGAAGATCGCCGTCAACTGCGCGCCGATGGCGCGATGCAGCAGCATGGCAGTGACTGCTGAGTCGACGCCGCCGCTCAGGCCCAGCAGCACGCGCTCCTCGCCGACGCGGTCACGGACATGCGCGCTGGCCGACTCGATGAAGGTCTGTGGTGACCAGCCTGGCTGGCAGACGCAGACTGCAAAGAGGAAGTTGCGAAGCAGGGTGCTGCCCTGCGGTGTGTGAGCGACCTCGGGATGGAACTGTACGCCGTAGCGTTGCCGTTCGGCGTGGCCGATTATGGCGTAAGGTGAATTGTCTGATTTAGCCAGCGCCGTGAAGCCAGGCGGTAGCGCCGTAACCCGGTCGCCATGCGACATCCACACCTGTTGTGGTGATGGCAGGCCGTTCAGCAAGGGATCGCAGGAATCGTGATATATGCTGGCTGAGCCGTATTCCTGATTACCGGCGGCCACGACCTTGCCGCCCAGTTCCTGGGCAAGCGCCTGCAGGCCATAGCAGATTCCCAGCAGTGGCAGGCCGCTGGTCAGCAGGTAACGCGGCAGGCGGGGCGCATTTGGCTCGTTAACGCTGGCCGGTCCGCCGGACAGGATGACGCCACGCGGTTGGTGCCGCATGAGTTGTGCTTCGTCTGCGTTCCAGGGGTACACGGCGGCATAAACGCCTAGCTCGCGAATACGGCGCGCAATCAACTGGGTGTATTGTGAGCCAAAGTCGAGGATGGCGATACCGCCGGCGCGCGGGTCCGTCATGTATTCTCGTCCGCCAGCATGATCTGATCGCCATCCATGCCGGTTACCACCGCGAGGGCCTCGACCGGAAAGTCAGGAAAGCCGGCGGCACGCAGGTTGGCACGGCCCTGTTCAAAGGCCTTTTCGACGACCACGCCGATTCCCGTCACCGTGGCCTGTGCACTAACTACCATGCGCACCATGGCCAGGGTTGTCAGGCCACTGGCGAGAAAGTCATCGATGATCAGTATGTGTTCACCGGCCTGCAGGAACTCCGCAGCGACCATTAGAGTTACTTCGCCACCACGGGTGTGGCTTGGCGCCGTTTCCAGATACACCGGGCCCGACATCGTGATGGGCTTGCGCTTGCGCGCGTAGACGACAGGCACGTTGAGCACAATGCCCGTCATCAGGGCCGGTGCAATCCCCGAGACCTCGCTGGTCAGAATGCGGTCAACGGGCACAGAACGGAAGCGATGCGCAAACTCCTGGCCCATGGCGGCCATCAAGGCCGGGTCGATTTGATGGTTAATGATGTGGTCGACCTTGAGAATCCCGTGACCCAGGTTCTGGCCACCGGCCAGGATGGCATCAATCAGCTGCTGCATTCGGCAACATCCCCCTGGGATCGTCGCTGACCGCGACTGTAACTATCCGGTCGGCGTACTTCCGCCTTCCTCTTCATACACTTCGGCGAAGACCATCTCGAAGGAGCCGGCGGGCAGGCGTTGCAACTCTTTGCCGGCCTTCTGGCCCGACCCGGACGTGAGGGCGATTTCCATTTTGCCGCGGTCTTCAAAGTAGACCTCAAGGATGCGAAACAGCTGCGTCTCGCCGACCGGGCTGCCGAGGATGTCGATCACCTGGCGCCGGCTGATGTGGGGCATCTTCTCCACCAGCGCGAAGAAATCGTTATAGACATCCTCGAATTCTCCCGGCTGCTCCGGCTTGCCGAAGAGGATCATAAACTTGCTCATGAAGCTGGACATGGCGCCTCGTTGTGTTCCCCTGCGACCCGCGCGAGTATACCCGCGGGCCTGGCCAGGGCGAAGCCCGACCTTGATTACGGCTGGTATACTCGCCGAAATTCGGGAAGGAGCGGACATGCGCGGGCGCAGACAATGGCATGAGGTGGCGCCACAGCTGGTGGACGTGGCAGCGGGACGCGCGCCGGCGGAGCTGGTGATTCGCGACGGGCGCTGGGTCAACGTACTCACGCGCGAAGTGCTGCCAGGGATGGAAATCGCAATCAGCCAGGGACGCATCGCCTGCATTGTGGCGGATGCGAACTACTGCATCGGGCCAGACACGCGCGTCATCGAGGCGCAGGGGCGCTTCATGTTGCCCGGCCTGGCGGACGCGCACATGCACGTGGAAAGCAGCATGTGCAGCATCACAGAATACGTGCGCGCGGTGCTGCCGCGGGGCACCACGGCCATCTTCACCGACCCGCACGAGATCGCCAACGTTTTCGGCCTCGACGGCGTGCGCATGATGCTCGAGGAAGCCGCGGCCATGCCCATCAACGTCTTCCTGCAGATGCCGTCCTGCGTGCCTTCCGCGCCTGGCCTGGAGACCGCGGGCGCGCAGATCACGGCGGCCGACGTGGCCGAGGCAATGACCTGGCCAGGCATCATCGGCCTGGGTGAAGTGATGAACTTCCCTGGCGTGGCCGCCAATGACGCCACCATGCGCGACTCCATCGCGGCGGCGCTGCGCGCCGGCAAGACCGTCGGCGGCCACTACGCCAGCCCGCTGCTGGAGCGCGAGTTCCACGCCTATCTGGCGGCCGGCCCCGAAGATGACCATGAGACTACGCAGGAAGCGGAGGCCATCGCGCGGGCGCGGCGCGGCATGCGCCCGATGCTGCGCTACGGCTCCGCCTGGCTGGACGTGGCCGCGCAGATTACGGCCATCACCGAAAAGGGGCTGGACGCGCGCCAGTTCATCCTCTGCACCGATGACGTGCACGCCGCCACGCTGGTGCAGGAAGGCCACATGGACCGCGTGCTGCGCCACGCCGTCAGCGAAGGCTGCGACCCGCTCGTCGCGCTGCAAATGATGACCATCAACCCGGCCCAGCACTTCGGCGTGGCGCGCGACCTCGGCTGCCTCGCGCCCGGTCGTTTTGCGGACATCTTGCTGGCTGACAGCCTCGATGACTTTCATGCCGGGCTGGTCATCGCCAACGGCGAGCTGGCCGCACAGGATGGCCGGCTGCTGCTCAAGCTGCCGCCGTGGCAGCATGAAACGCGCTTCCGTCAGTCGCTGCATCTGGCGCGCGAGCTGGTGGCGGCGGATTTCGCGCTGCGCATGGATATGGAAAACGGCAGCGTCTGCGCCAACGTAATCGGTGTGCTGGAGAACCAGGCGCCGACGCGCCATCTGCAGGTGCGGCTGCAGGTCGTGGAGCAGGTGGTGCAGCCTGACCTGGCCAACGACGTGCTGCGCCTGGCGCTGGTAGAGCGGCATCGCGGCACGGGCGTGGTGGTCAATGGCTTCGTCAGCGGCTTCGGTTTCAACGAGCCCTGCGCAGTGGCCAGCAGCGTCGCGCATGACAGTCACCATTTGCTGGTGACGGGCACTGACGAGGATGACATGGCGCTGGCGGTCAACACCCTGGCGCGGGTCGGCGGCGGCGTGGCCGTGGTGCGCGCGGGGATGGTGGCGGCGCTGGTCGAGCTGCCGATTGGCGGGCTGATGTCCGACCGGCGTGCGGAAGTGGTGGCGCAGCAGTCTGCGCAGATGTTGGCGGCCATGCGCACCTGCGGCTGCCCGCTCGAAAACGGCTTCATGCAGCTCGCGTTGCTGGCGCTGGTAGTTATCCCCGAGCTGCGCATCTCGGACCTGGGGCTGGTGGACGTGACGCGCTTTGAACACGTTCCGGTGATTGAGGCATGACCCGGCGGCGGGCGCTGGTCGCCGGCCTGGTATGCCTGCTGTTGCTCGTCGCGCTTGCGCTTGATCTCGGCAACGAGGGACTCGCATGGCGCACGATGTATGACCTGACCGGCGAGGAGCGGCCGCTGTCGCAACTGCTCGGCATGGTAGAACTGGCCGGCAACCTCACCCGCGCGCAGCCGGACACGCGCCCCTCGCTGCCAATCGCGCACACCCAGGTCTCGCCCTACGGCATCAACGTCTTTCTCGAGCAGGAAGTCGAGCCTGAAAAGCGCGCGCGCAGTCTGGAACTGGTGGCGCAGGCCGGCTTCCGCTGGATCCGTCAGCAGTTCCCCTGGGAGGACATCGAGATCCACGGGCGCGGCGACTTTGAGGACCGCCGCAATCCGGAGACGACCGGCGCAATTTCTGCCTGGGACAAGTACGACGACATCGTCGCGCTGGCAGAACAGCAGGGGCTGCGTATCTTCGCGCGCCTCGACAATCCACCGGCCTGGTCGCGCGGTGACGCGAATGCCGGCGACCAGGCGCCGCCGGACGACCTGGAGGACTTTGTCAACTATATGACGACGGTCGCCGAGCGCTATCGCGGCCGAATCCATTACTGGCAGGTGTGGAACGAGCCCAACATTTATCCCGAGTGGGGCAACCAGGACGTAGACCCCGAAGCTTATACGCAGTTGCTTTGCCGCAGTTTTGCGGCGCTGAAGGCGGTCGACCCGGCCAACGTGGTCGTCAGTGGCGCGCTGGCGCCCACCGTCGCGCTCAGCGGGCGCGACCTGAACGACTACGTGTTCCTGCAGCGCATGTACACAGCGGGCGCCGCCGACTGTTTCGACATCATGGCGGTGCAGGGCTACGGCTTCAACAGCGGCCCGACGGACCGGCGCATGCGTCCTACCAGCTTCAACTTCGCCCACAACCTTTACATTCGCGACATGATGGTGGCCAACGGCGACGCCCACAAGCCGATCTGGCTCAGCGAGGCGGCTTGGAACCCTGTTGACGCGCCCGATGTGCCGCCGGACGTGCGCGGACGGGAGAACTATGGTGTCGTCACGCAGGAGCAGGCGGCGCGCTACATGCCGCAGGCCTGGCAGCGGGCGCAAGAGGAATGGCCCTGGACGGGCGTAATTTTCTACTGGTTCCTCAAGCGGCCCGCCGACAGCGAACGTGACCAGAGCTGGTATTACTTCCGCATGCTGGAGCCGGACTTCACGCCGCTTCCGATCTATGAAAGTGTGCGCGCCCACATCGCCGCCAGGCAGCCGACCCTGTACGCCGGCGTCCACCAGGCCGAGTCCTGGGAGGTCCAGGCGACGGCAGCTCAACTGATCCTGGTCGCCGACGCGCAGTTCGGCGAGTTGCTGGAGGCCGATGCAATCGAGTTCCGCGCCCATGGCACGCATGTATGGACGCGAGTGCGCAGTAACGGCGCCTGGCAGCGCATTCTGCTGGCACAATCGCCGTTGCCGCAGACGCATGAACTGCGCATGGCTGCTGCGGAGGGCGAGCGCCTGGCAGTGGACAGCATCACGGTCAGCGAACGCGCCTGGGCAACGCGCTACGGGCCACTGGCGGCGCTCATAATTGCGGCGAGCTTGCTGCTGTGGGTCGTCGCGGACGCGCTGCGGCAGCGTCGCCGGTGAGTCAGCCGCTCTGGCGCTGGCTGGCGCCGCTGCTGATTCTGCTGCTGGCGGCCTTGTTGCGCCTGCACCAGCTGGGCACACAGTCGCTGTGGAATGACGAAGGCAACAGCGTGGTACAGGCGCTGCGCAGTCTGGACGAAATCGCGCAGCACGCCGCGCGCGACATCCATCCACCTGGTTACTACTGGCTGCTGCACGGCTGGAGTCGTTTGACCGGCAGCAGCGAATTGGCATTGCGTCTGTTTTCTGCGCTGGCCAGCGTGCTGGGCGTGGCCTGTCTCCATGCGGCCGGGCGCTGGCTCTACGGCAGGGCTGCCGGGCTGGCGGCGGCGCTCTTCCTCGCGCTGAACGGCTTCAACATCTGGTACGCGCAGGAGACACGCATGTACGCGTTGCTGGCGCTGTGGGGCGCGGCGGCAGTGCTGACGCTGGCGGCCACGCTCACTCGTCCCCGACGCGGACCCGCGCTGGCGCTGGCGCTTATCAACGCGGCGGGGCTGTGGACGCATTACGCCTGGCCCTTCATACTGCTGGCGCAGGGCCTGGTACTGCTGCTGTGGCTGGCCGGCACGGGTCTGCGCAGCGCGGCAACGCGAGGGCGACTCATTGCCTTCATCACTGCCATGGGCCTCGCCCTGCTGCTCTTCCTTCCCTGGCTGCCGACCGCGCTGGAGCGCGTGACCAACTGGCCAGGCACCGGCGCACTGGTTACCATGGAATCGGCGTTAGGCGAGATTTCCGGTCGCCTGACCCTGGGTCTGAGTTATGACAGTCTGACATCCGGGTGGCAGCTGCTGGCGGCCACGGCCGCGTTGATACTCGTCCTGGCCGCGTTGTTGCCGGGGCGCGGGCCGCTGTGGCGCAACTGGCTGCCCATGGTCTGGACACTGGCGCCGCTGACGCTGTTTCTGGCGCTCGGCCTCTACCGCGAGGCCAATCTCAAGTTTCTGCTGCCGGCGCAGGCGGGTTTCGCCCTGTGGGCGGGGCGCGGCTTCTGGTGGCTGACGACGCGGACAAGAGCGCTGCCGCGGGCACTGGCGCTGGCTGCCGCTGCGACACTTGCGTCGGGCATGGCGCTGGCGCTGGCGCCGCTGGGACATGAACCTGCCTACCAGCGCGCGGACTATCGCGCTCTGGTCGCCGACATCAGCGCCGGTTTGGGCGCGCAGGACCTCATCGTGCTCAACGCGCCCAACCAGCGCGAGGTCTTCGACTATTACTATCGCGGCGCGGCGCAGGTAATGCCCATGCCACCGGGCACAGGCCCTGTTGATGAAGCGTCGCTGGCGCAGTTGCGCGAACGCGTCGCCGGAGCGCGGCATATCTTCGCGCTCTACTGGGGTGAGACTGAACGCGATCCGCAGCGCATTGTCGAGCGCAGCCTGGTCGAACTGACCTTCGTGGCCGGCAGCAGCTGGTATGGCGACGTGCGCCTGGCGCGCTACAGTGTGCCGCAGCCGCTGACCCTGCGCAGCGCAGTCGACGCGCGTTTCGGCGAAAACATCACGCTGCTGCGTCATGCGCGCAGCGCGCAGCGCCTGCAGCCTGGTGACTGGTTGTCGCTGCAGCTGGACTGGCGTGCGGACGCAGCGCTGCCGACGCGCTACAAGGTCTTCCTGCATCTGCTGGACGGGCAGGGCCGCCTCGTCGCCCAGCACGACAGCGAACCAGGTGGCGGACTTGCGCCCACCACAGCCTGGACTCCAGGCGCGACGGTTCAGGACCGGCGCGCGCTGGTTCTGCCAGACCAGTTGCCGCAGGGGAGCTATACACTCATCGTCGGGTTGTATACTGGAGATGATCCGGGGCAACGCTTGCGGGTCGGCGACGCGGATCATCTGGTACTCGGAACGCTGGAAATCTCGGGGGAGAGCAACTGATGCGAGTGATCATTGGTGGGGGCAGCGGCATGATCGGGCGCGCGCTGGCGAATTCCCTGGCCGCGGACGATCACGAAGTCATCGTGCTCAGCCGGAGCCCGGCGCTGGTGCGGGGCCTGGGGCCCCGGGTACGCATTGAGGGCTGGGATGCGCGTACGGCGGCTGGCTGGGGCCCGCTGGTGAACGGCGCCGACGCCATCGTCAACCTGGCGGGCGCCAGCATTGCCGGCGAAGGCTTTTTACCGGCGCGCTGGACGGAAGCGCGCAAGCGGCTCATCCGCGACAGTCGCGTGAACGCCGGCGCGGCCTTCTGCGAGGCCATTGAACAGGCGGACAAGCGACCGTCGGTGCTCCTGCAGGCCTCGGCAGTCGGCTACTACGGCACGCACCGCGCCGAGGTCGACGTCACTGAAGAGTCGCCCTCAGGCACGGACTGGCTGGCGCAGGTCTGCCGCGACTGGGAGGAGTCGACCCTGGCCGTGGAGGCCCTTGGCGTGCGGCGCGCGCTGCTGCGCACGGGCATCGTGCTCAGCTTCGAAAGCGGCGCGCTGCAACGCATGGCGCTGCCCTTCCGCATGTACGCCGGCGGGCCGCTGGGCAATGGCCGTCAGCCCTTCCCATGGATTCACCCGGCCGACCAGGTGGGCGCGATGCGATTTCTGCTGCGCGACAGCGGTGCCGCCGGCGCCTTCAACCTGTGCGCGCCCGCGCCCCTGACCAACGGGCAGTTCAGCCGTGTGCTGGGCGCGGCCCTGCGCCGTCCCTCGCTGCTGCCGGTGCCGGGCTTTCTGTTCCGCGCGTTGTTCGGCGAAGTTGCGACTGTGGTGCTGGAGGGGCAGTGGGCGTTGCCACAGCGCCTGCAGGCGTCAGGCTACGAATTCAGGTTCGCGCAGGCCGACGCCGCGCTGGCGGATCTGTTGCGAACGCAGGGCTAGTCTTCCAGCGCCGCCAGCATGTCCGCCACGCGGCTGTATTTCAGGCGCGGCCGGCCCAGTTCGGCGCCGCGTTCCTGCTCCAGCGCATCCAGACGTTGCCAGTCCGCGAAGCTGACGGGCCGCAAAGCGCGCTGGCACAGCAGGGTGTCTATGGCTGCGGGCGACGCAGTGCAGGGCTGCCACAAACGCTCCGCCGCAAGGTCCTCCAGCAGCATCGTGACTGATTCGACCGAGTCGGGCTTGTTGGTGCCGATGACGCCGCTGGGGCCGCGCTTGATCCAGCCCACCACATAGAGGCCGGTCAGGGCCTCCGCACTGTCCTGCTCGCGCAGCACGCGTCCCTGCTCATTGGGGATGATGCCCCAGGCGTCGTAAAAGGGGAGGCCCGGCAGGGGAACGCCGCGATAACCGACCGAGCGGAATACGAGGCCAACCGGGAGGGTCTCGAAAATTCCGGTGGGGCGCGCGCTCAGGTAACCCTTGTCGCGGGCCTGCAGTTCGTTGCGCACGATGCGGATTGACTCGACCCGGCCATCGCCGCGGACTTCAACCGGCGAGGTCAGGAAGCGCATGATGATGCGAACACGTTTGCCCTGGGGTTCCTGCTGCGCATAGTTGCCCAGAATCTCGACGTTGCGCGTTGCCGTGCGGCTCTCGCCGCTTTCGACGTAGGCGCGGCTGTGCGGATCGAGCTCCACTTCTTCTGGCGCGACGACGACCTCGGCTTCCTCCATGGCGCCCAGCTCGCGGATCTCCGGGTTGGTGAAGGCGGCCTGGGCCGGGCCGCGCCGCCCCAGCACGTAAATGTTGCGCACCTTGCTGTTGGCCAGCGCCGACAGCGCATAGTCAGCGATGTCCGTTTCATGCAACTCGGCCTGGCTGCTGGCGAGGATGCGCACCACGTCCATGGCGACGTTGCCGAGGCCGATGACGGCCACGTTGCTGGTGGAAAGGTCGAAATTGTAGTCGCGGTAGTCCGGGTGCGCGTTGTACCAGGCGACGAACTCGGTGGCGGCGTGGCTGCCCGGCAGGTCCTCGCCGGGGATGCCCAGCTCGCGGTCGGTCTGCGCGCCGACGGCGAAGATCGCCGCGTGATAGTGGGCCTGCAGGTCCGCCAGGTGAATGTCGCTGCCGAAGGTGATGTTGCCGAAAAAGCGAAAACTCTCGTGCCCGGCGATGCGGTCGTAGACGCGTGTGACAGACTTGATCTTCTGATGATCGGGCGCGACGCCGCCGCGCACCAGGCCGTAGGGGGTGGGCAAACGCTCGAACATGTCGATGGCGACGGCCAGGTCGCGCTCGCGTTGCAGGCGTTCGGCCGCATAAAAACCCGACGGGCCTGAGCCGATGATGGCCACGCGCAGCGGATTGTCCGTCGTCCCGATCGTCATGCAAGTCTCCCTCAGTCCTGCAGCGGCAGCAGCAGGCGTTTGTGAAAGTCGGTGAGTGTTTGCAGCGCGCCATTCCCGTCGATGAAGACCGTGTCCTCCAGGCGCAGGCCATAGCCGCGTTCCGGGTAATAAAGCCCTGGCTCAATGCTGAACACGTTGCCGACCTGCAGCTGGTCATCCCCAAGATGCGAAAGCGAGGGGCGCTCGTGGATGGCGAGGCCGAGGCCGTGCCCAAGGCTGTGCACGTAGCCGACTGCGGTGCCGGGATCGCTGCGCGGCGTGGGATGGCCGGCGCTTTCGAAAAAGTCCAGCACTGCTTCCTGCAGCGCGCCTGCCGACTGGCCAGGTTCTGCGTAGGCGTCGAGCGCGACCTGATAGGCGCGCAGCACCGTCTCGTGCGCGGCCGCTATTTCAGCGGGCACGTGGCCGGGGCACCAGGTACGCGTGACATCGTGATGATAGCCGCCGCCGTATTCGCGCGGGAAGAGATCGAAGACCAGGGTCTGACCGCAGCGCAGCGGCTGGTCATCCTGGCCGCGGCTGTGCGGGAAGCCGGCATCGCGCCCCTGGGCGAGAATCATGCCCGTGTCCTCCAGGTCATGCTCCAGCAGGGTACGGCGGACAAAACGGCGCAGGGCGCCGATGGTCAGCGGCTGGCCGGCATCATCAGTAACCAGGTCGTCCAGGGCGCGATGGCTGGCGATGAAGTCCCAGGTCGCGCGCAGGGTGGCGCTGGTGCTCGCGGCGACGCGGCGGATGCGCTTCAGCTCGTCCGCATCGCGCGTCATGGCCGCTTCGTCGAAGAGCGTCATGCCGCGCTCGCCGCAGAACTCGTAGCCCTCCAGCGCCTTCAGTTCAGGCAGCAGCTCGATCAGATCCTGCGCGGCCGCTGTGCCATAGATGCCGATGCGCCCGGGCGGCACGTCCAGCCGTTGCAAGGCCCGGCCCCACAGGCCGGCCAGCGCGCGCTCGCGCTCGCCTTCGGCTTCCTGCAACAGCTGCGCCCAGTTCAGCTCCTGCCAGCTGATGACCTCAAGTCCGCTGCTGCGCGCCTCCTCGATTTCCATCGGGTTGACGATCAGCACCGGCGCCGCGCCGCGCCGCTTGATGACCAGTCCACCGGTCACCCGCGCGCCGTTGCCCAGATAGTCGCGCTCAACGCTGTAGAGTTCATCGCCCACGACGACCACAGCCTGCAGCCCGCGCCCGGTCATCAGACGATCCAGATCTGCTTTCATATGCTCACCTGCTTGCGAAGTTACGGCGCACAGTCTATAGTTTTTGCCTGCGAATGCCAACCAGCCTGAGCTTCGAAACCGGGTGGGCAGTTCCTGTGCCCGGGTGGCGCGTGCACATTCGGGGTCGGGATGTCCGGGAAGGGTGCGGTCATGCAACGCTTCGCGATCATCATGGGTGTGCTGGCCTTGCTGGCGGGGATTGTGACCCCTGCGGTCGCCCAGTCGAGCGAAGACAGCACGCTTACCATCGAAACAACCCCGGAAGATCTGACCTGTGCCACGGATGGCAGCACGATCCTGACGCTCGATCTGACCAGGTGGAGCACCCACACTTTTTTCTGGGTAGGCACGGAAGTTTCACCGGAGAATTTGTCCCTGAAGTATTGTGACAGCGCGGGCACTGCGCTCGTTACCGAAGGGGAAAACGCGGTCATTTCGCGCGAGGGGCTGGAGCTCGAGGACGAAGCGGACGGCTTCAGGGCCGTTGAAAACCTTGCTGAGGTGTCGGTCCAGGTATCTGCTACGAATGGTGTGCTCACGCCAGGCAAATACATCTTGCGCCACTGGATTTTCGAGCGCGATGTTGAAGAGCGGAATTACCTGTTTCCTGAAGGCCACACGGCCGTCACTGCATGTGGCAACGGAACCAGCGACAGCAACGGGGTTCAGGTCATTTTGTACAGTGGCGAGGTGAACGAATTTGCCGGCAACGTTCAGGTGGATGCGCTCGCCATCTGCGAGAAAGAAGGCTTGAGTTACATTAATCCGGCGACGCCGGCGGAGGGTCTGCGCGCGGCCGATGGTGTGGTCTATGTGTTCGAGGCGAATGCCTCTGCGCAGACCGGTGATGCTGCGGGCTTCACAGTGACCACCTACACGCCCGGCGCGATTCACTATCCCGGACAGCCTGAAGCGCCGACTGACGAAGAATCCACGGACGAAGAATCGACCACTACTCTCCCAGGCGGGCGGCACTTCGCCCTGCTGGGTCCCCTGGGCGCGCTTTACAAGGTGACGCTGGATGACGACATTGCCGCGATGTTAGTGCACAGCGTTAACTCCGACGGCAGCAGCGCCCTTCTGCTGCGCGTGGATCAGTCCCAGGTGGATGCGGTTGATTCAGGTCTGGTGGCTGCCACCAGCGACAACCGACTGATCGTCAAGGTCTCTACACACGACATCATCACCTTCTCCATGGGGCCGGACGACGAAGGCAAGGTTTACAATATCGAGATGGACGAAGGCCTGGCCGGTCCGGTCAGTGGCACGAGCGTCACGCGCGGTGGCCCGCCGGGCGATGCGTATTCATAAGGAACAGAAGATGATCATCAGTGAGATGCAGCGCGAGCAATACCGGCGCGACGGGTATTTTCTTCTGGAGCGTGCGATCCCGCCGACTGTGCTGGAAGATCTTCGTGAAGAGTGCGGCCGCCTGGTTGCCGGGCAGGACGCGCAGATGGAAGCCAAAGGCGTACAGACGCAAGGCATCAGCCACTATCGCAAACGTTATTTCATCAGTAACAGCTGGCGTACAAGTGCCGCCATCGCCGACTTTCTCTTCAGCGACCTGATGGCAGAGGTCGGGCGTGCGACCCTGGGCGAGGATGTCTATCTCTTTCACGAGCAATATGTCGTCAAGGCTGCGGAACGCGGCACGAAGTTCTCCTGGCACCAGGATTCAGGCTATATCGGCCATTATCATCGCCCCTATTTGTCATGCTGGTGCGCGCTGGACGACATGTCGATAGAAAATGGCACGGTCTTCGTGGTGCCCTTCGAGCGCGCCGGGATGCAGCCGGACGACCTCTTCGATCACCGGATCGAAGACAGCTCAAATGACAAGGTCGGCTATCATGGCGATGACCCTGGCGTGCCGGCATTGGTGCCCGCGGGCAGCATCGCGGTCTTCAGCAGCCGCACCCTGCATCGCAGCGGCCCCAACACCACGGACCGCGTGCGCCGCGTCTATCTGGCGCAGTACTCCGCCGAACCGATCATGAACAAGGCCGGCGACGACTACTGGAACCAGGCGATACCGTTGCTGCTGGGTGGTCGTAAACAACCGGCGCCGGTCATAACGGCCTGAGCGTTTCTTGCAGTAACGTGACCCCGTCATGAAGCCGGAAGCGCATTCCAGCGGGAACGGGCCGTCGCAGCGGGGCGTTCCAGACAACTCAACCAGGCTGGCTAAGGGTCTGTTCGCCCTGGCGGGTGCCGGGGCGTTCCTGTTTGTCCTGCTGCTGGCAATTCGCAATGCCGCTCCGCCAGGGCTGGCATTCTTTCCCCTGTCCTCCGCCCTGGTAATTCTGCAGGTCGCGCTCCTCACGGCCATTTTCTTCGGCCTGGGCGTCGCCCTGCGCCGGGGTCATCGCTTGCAGAGGCCTGCGCGCCAGCTCACGAAAGGGAGCGTGTGGTCGCTGCTGGCGGTGTGTGTCGGGATACTGCCAGCGCTCTGGCTCTTGCTGCGCACCCTGCTGCCGGAAAACGAGTTCGTCATTCCCCTGCCGTTCAACAACGACCGGGCGCTGTTCACCAGCCTCGTTCTGATGAGTGTAGTGGCGGGGACGCTGGCGCTCCTGTGGTGGCGAGGCCTGTGGGGAATCAGGCTGCGCGTCCGGGCGAGCAGCCTGGTGCTGGTCGTGCTCGCCGTACAACTGGCGCTGATCCTGCTTTTTCACGGTCAGCTGCCGCATCCCATGGAAGGGGACGAGTACTATCAGGTCGCCAATGGCATACGACAATTCCAGGATCCGGGCCGCTTTATCACTTTCGTGCCGCACAGAAACGCAGCCACCTGGTTCAACTTCCCGGCAGCCTGGCTGCTGTCCGGCGCATGGATGCAGGTGTTCGGCGCGGGTCTGCTGCAGGGGCGCTTCTTCTGGCTGCTGACAAGCTGGCTGGCAGTGCCTTTCACCTTTCTGGTCGCGCGGAAGTTGTATGGCAGGACGGGCGCGCTGGCCGCGCTGGCGCTGGCCGGCTTCATCCCCCTGCAATACAACCACGCCAACAGCCGTCACCTGGTCGCCACAGTGACGGTTATCGCGCTTTACTGCTGGCTGCGCGCGCGGGAACCTGGCCAAAGGCGGCCGGGGCTGTTCAGCTTGCTCTGCGGGCTATGCGCCAGCCTTGCAGTGGAAGGCCATGTCTATGGCGTCATGTTCCCTTTGCTATTTCTGGTTTTGCACACAGGCGAATTCCTGCGCGGGCTACGCAAGGGAGAAGGCTGGCGCCAGACACGTTTCTGGAATTTTGTGCTCGGCTGTGGCCTGGCGGCGCTCTTCTGGCTGGCCTATCATGTGGCGCTGCCCGGCATCTATCTGGCCAGGTTGCCGGAGATTCTGCGGCAGACCTGGGCCTGGGAAGCGCTCGCTGAAGCGTCGCCCTTGACAAGGCCGTCAGTTCTCTACAGGGTGTTTGCGGCAATCCTGACGCAATTCTGGCTGAGTCCCGCCGAAGCGCTGCTGTTTGTCCTGGTCGTCATCGCGGAGCTGTGGCGTGGCCGGAAGATGAACGGTCTGCTCATCGCGCTCTGTGCAGCGGGCCTGCTGGTCATGCTTGTGGCCAGCGTTTCCGCGCACTTCAACTTTTATTCTGTTTTCCTCTTTCCCTTTTACTGCGTGTTGTTCGGCGGACTGATAGCGCGGCTGACGCGCCAGGCCGGCATCCCTGCGAAGGCCGGTGTTATTCCCCTCGGCGCGCTCACCCTGCTGCTCGCTGTTCCGGCGCTCTTCGCCCTGCAGACGGTAGAGGCGGCCCATTTTCCGCCGACGCAGGCGCGGATGGACTTCCTGGAGGCCATGAGCGCAGTCGGTCGCGACATAGACGCGCTGCTCCCCGCAGACGACATTGTCGTTGTCGGCGACAGGGCCTTTTACATGGGGATGTCGCAGCGTCTTAATTACGGCGCGCTGTTTCTGTTCGGCGATGAACCGGGATTCCTTCAGGACGATCCGGGTCGCTGGCCGCTGGCCGAGCCAGGGGCCCTAATTTTGGGCAGGGGAGCGGCGGCGGAAATCCCGGGCCTGAACGCATGGCTGCAGCAGCGGGAATTTCGCGCTGTGCGCTGTTTCGCCACGCCAGGCCATGGCAAGGGCACGATCGCGCTCTGGCTGCACCCGGCGCTGGACGCGCCCGGGGGCCCGACCAACTGTCCGGCAGATCAGTAGTCGCAAGGGACGCAGCGCTTGCTGTGCATCACAGCAGCGCGGCCCGGTCGATCGCCTCATAATCACAGGCCAGTTCGCGCCAGGCGCGGCCCAGGCGCTGAAAACCCCGCTCGATTTGTGCTGGCGGGTGCCCGCCAAAGTTGAGGCGGATGTGCCAGGCGCCACGGCTGTTGGTGTGGAAAATGTTGCCGATGGCGTAGGACACGCCGCAATGCACGGCCGTGACGTAGAGTTCTGCGGCGTTCGGGCCGCTGTGCGGCAGCTCGACCCAGAGGTGCAGCCCGCCCTCCGGCACCTCCCAGCGCGTACCCGGCGGCAGATGCCGTTCCGCGGCACGCAGGGCAGCATCGCGGCGTCGCTCCAGCTCAAACAAATTGCGCTTCAGTTGCTGTGTCATCAGGCCCTGTTCCAGCAGCAGATGAATGGCACGCTGGTTAAGGCCGGGTGTGGAGATGTCGGCGGCCTGTTTGACACGCACAAGGCGCTCATGGTGGCGCGCATCGCTGATCAGGTAGCCAATGCGCAGGCCGGGCAGCATCATCTTGGTGAAGGCGCTGACGTGCAGCACAATGCCGCTATCATCCAGCGCTTTCAGCGGCGGCTGATTCTCGCCCTCAAAGCGGAATTCGTGATGTACACCGTCTTCCAGCAAGGGAATGCGGTAGGCGTTGGCGAGATTGAGCAGCTGACGGCGCCGATGCAGCGGCATCACGCAGCCGGTGGGGTTGTGGAAGCTCGGCATGACGAAGATGAGGCGCGGGCTGTGCTCGACGATGAAGTTCTCCAGCATGTCCAGGCGGATGCCGTCACGGTCCATCTCGATGCCCTGCAGCTGCACGCGCCGCACGCGCGCAATGTCGAGTATGCCGAGATAGGTCGGGTTTTCGGTGACGATCATCTCCCCTTCGCTGAGCAGCGCCTGTACGACCAGGTCGACGCCCTGTTGCGTGCCGCCGGTGATGAGCACCTGGTTGCTGCTGCACTGGATGCCGAGCGCGCTGACATAGTCGCGCACGGCGCTGCGCAGCGGGGCGTAGCCTTCCGGCGGCTCATAACCCAGCGCGCGCGCGCCGTCACGCATGAGCACCCGGTTGATGGCGTCGCGCAGTTGCTGCAGCGGGAAGAGGTCCGCCGAGAGCGACCCGTGGCTGAAGCTGATGACGCCGTGCTTGTGGCCCATCCGCATCATTTCGCGGATGGCGCGATGCGGTACAGTGGGCGCGTCCGGGGGGCGGACGACCGGGTTGGCATCATCGGCAGCCACTTCGCTGGCCTTGCCATTTTTGGCGGCGACGAAAGTGCCGCGCCCGGCGTGCGCGCTCAACCAGCCCTGGGCGCGCAGCTCGGCATAGGCGTTGACGACACTGATGCGGCTCACGCCCAGTTGATGGGCCAGATCGCGACTGGCTGGCAGGCGCGCACCCGCGTCGAGGCTGCCACTTTCGATCTGCATTCGAATGTGGCGGATCAACTGACGATAGATGGGCTCTTCGCCCTCACGCTCAAGAGCGATTTTGAGGTTGATGTGGTTCACTGCCGGGCTCCTCGGGGAACGCTTGCGCGTTTCCCGAGTTTACCGCAGATTCCACTTTGGCCCTAAATGGACTTAAAGAGGAATCAGACGGGTTGAGGCTTGCGCTGCAGGCTGCGCACGAAGCGGCGGATGCGGCGCAGCGCTTCCTCAATGTTCTCGTAGCTGGTGGCGTAGCTGGCGCGCACGAAGCCGCGACCGCATTCACCGAAGGCGCCGCCAGGCACCACTGCGACGTGCTCCTCCTGCAACAGGCGCTCGCTGAAGGTCTCGTCGTCGAGGCCGCTGGCGCGCACGTCGGGGAAGGCATAGAAGGCGCCGCGTGGCTCAAAGCAGGGCAGGCCGAGTTCGTTGAAGCCGGCCACAATGAGGCGCCGCCGCCGGTCATATTCGCTGCGCATGGCCTCGACGTCGGCAGCGCCATGCTGCAGGGCCCGCAGCGCCGCGACCTGACCCATGGTGGGCGCGGCCATGGTGAGGTACTGGTGCAGCCTGGCCATGGCCGCCAGCAGATCGGGCGGGCCACTGGCGTAACCGATGCGCCAGCCCGTCATTGCGAAGGACTTGCTCATGCCGCTGAGCAGGATCGTCCGCTCGCGCATGCCGGGCAGCGTCGCAAAGCAGCAATGCTGGTGGCCGTAGACCAGGCGCTCGTAGATTTCGTCGGAAATCACCACCAGGTCATGAGCGCGCGCCACTGCCGCAACCTGCTGCAAGTGTTCTTGCGTGAGCACGGCGCCAGTGGGGTTGTTGGGATAGCTGATGAGGATAGCGCGGGTGCGCGGCGTCAGGCGCGCCTCAAGGTCCGCGCCCGTTACCTGAAAGTCATGTGCGACGTCAGTGCTGACCGGCACGCTGACGCCGCCGGCCATTTTTACCGCGGCCGGGTTGCTGACGAAGCAGGGCTCGACGACCAGCACCTCGTCGCCCGGGTTGAGCAGGGCCCTGAACGCGAGGAAGAGTCCCTCGCTGGCGCCGACGGTGACCAGGATCTCGTCATCCGGGTCGTAACGCAGGCCGTAGAGCTGCTCCATGTAGTCGCTGATGGCGACGCGCAACTCGAACATGCCGGCGTTGGCGGTATAGCCGGTGTTACCGCCCAGCAGGCTGTCGGCGCCGCTGCGCGCGACATGGGCCGGCGTGGGAAAGTCCGGCTGACCGACGCCAAGGGAAATGACATCTTCCATACGGGCGGCGATATCAAAGAAGCGGCGAATGCCGGAGGGTGGCAGCCGGCGCACATCTTCCGCAATACGCGAGGGCATGGTCTACCTCAGGTGTACGAAATCCCGCACAATTATGGCGAAGGGGCGCACCAGTGTCCAGAACAGGCCAGTCCAGGTTCCTGGACGTTATTACTGCACTGTGTACGAAACATACGGGCAATCAGTCCGGCTGCGCGGCCCACTGCAGCAGCAGTGCTTCCAGCTCGCGGCGGATTTCCAGACGACGGGCCGGCTCCCAGACTGTTGTGTAGCGGCAGGCCGACGCGCCTGGCGGCTGGCCATTGTCCATGTAGCAGGTGCGAAATTCGCGCTGGATGCGGTGGTAGTAGCTTTCAGCGCTGAAGAAAGGCAGCGCATAGTGCAGGGCCCGCGGGCCACTGACAATGGCGATGCTGTCCTCATCTTGGCGCAGCGTCCAGATGCCGAGCAGGTGGATACGATCGTAGAAGTAGTAGCCCTTTTGCTTGTACCAGAGCGCAACACCGGCCCAGGCGCGGGGCAAAAAGCCGCGGAAAACGTCCGGGCCAAAGGGCGTGATGTCGCGGTGCTGTACCTCCTGCTGTGCGGCCAGCAAGCCCCAGGCATTGACCTCGTCGAGCACGCTGCCGAGTTCATCGCCCGGCACGCGGTTGTGGCCACGTTGGCGCCGCAGCCCGCGCGGGTCATGCCTGGGAAGTCTGGTGCGGCTCACACCCTGCTCCTGTACCAGGGACGGACACCGGCAGTATACCCGCTGTGCGCCTGCAGCGTGCGCAGACGTTCTGCCACAGTGCTGCTATAGTGCCCGCTGCAGCAGCGACGGCAAGGAGAGACGCATGGAACCCCGCTGGCTCGACTTCGCACGACGCATCCAGGCGATCGCCCAGACCGGCCTGCATTACGACCCGCAAAGTTATGATCGCGAGCACTATGAAAAGTTGCGCGAGATCGCCGCAGAAATGCTGGCTGCCGGCAGCGACGCCGGCGAGCCGCAGTTGCTCAATCTGCTTGAGCATGAGACGGGGCACGCCACACCGAAGGTTGATGTCCGTGGCGTGGTGTTCCGCGCCGGGCGCATCCTGCTCGTGCGCGAATTTCTGGATGACGGTCACTGGACGCTGCCTGGCGGCTGGGCGGAGATCAACGAGATGCCGGGCGAAGCAAGCGCGCGCGAGGTGTTCGAGGAGAGCGGCTGGCGGGTGCGCACGACGCGGCTGCTGGCGCTGAATGACCGGCGGCTGCACGGGCATCCGCCCAATCTGTTTCATGCCTACAAGCTGTTCTTCCAGTGCGAGCTGCTGGACGAGGCGCAGGTGACAAGTCGTGGGTGTGGCGCGTCCTTCCACGAAACAGGGGAAGCGACCTTTTTCGCGGAGGAGGACCTGCCCGCGGAACTTTCCACGCGGCGGGTAACGCGTTCGCAACTGCGGCGTTTCTTCGAGATGCAGCGCAACCCGGGCTTGCCGACGGATTTCGACTGAGCGTTCAGCCGATGCGGAAGCTGTACAGGGTGTGCATGTCGCCGACTTCGTTCGTTTCGGTGTCACGGGCACTGAGGCGTTCCCCGGTCTGCCAGTCGTAAAGCGCGACATGCACTTCGTAGTCACTGGCGGGCAGCAAGCTGATGTCAATTTCGCTGCGCAGCGGGACAAAACTGCCGGGGCCGACGCCGACATCGCCCTGGGCGACGCGCTCGCCGGAAATCGGGTCGATAATATGCACGGCCAGGGAATAGCGGGCGAGGAGCCCCTCGTCTACGCTGCGCAGGCCGGCGAACAGGCGAAACTCGCCATCCTCAATCCTGATGTCCGGTCCGGTCAGTTCGATGTCGCCGTCAAATTCCAGACCTGTGGCGCTGTCCGGGCAGTGTGTCTGAGAAAGGGCGTAACGTTCCAGCGTATAGCCCCAGGCTTCCAGCACCCAGTCGCAGAAGACCCGCCCCAGCCCGGCGGCCTGCTCTGCAATGTAATCGCGGTCCTGCGCGCGAAAGAGCATCCAGGCGTAGGGAAACGGGGCGTGCGCCGATTCGACGCTTACGAGCGGGTTCTCCCGGCCCCGGTAGATAATCTTGTAGGGCAGGCCCAGAGAGCGGGTGTAGAGGCGGCCGGGATCGAGACGCTCCGCCTCATAATCCAGGATCAGGAAATTTGCCTCGGGCAAACGCTCGCGCATGAGCCGGTAAATGTGATGGAAATCCGAGCGCTGCAGAAAATCAACCTCATAGCGAAAGTCGCTTCCCAGGCTGACATATGCCCCCAGGCCCAACCACAGAACCAGCAGACCTGTCAGCAGCCTGCGCTGGCGCCTTACCAGAGGCTGCAGTGCGGCAGCTGCAAGCAGGGCGACCAGTGGCCACAGCGCAATCAGGTAACGCATCCGGCTCACATGCATCACCCGCAGCACTTCATTGACGGCGAGAACCAGAATGAGCAAGGTGGCGGATGTGAAGACGAACAACCAGCTTGCGCCAGCCCGCTTGCCGGAACGCAGGTGTAGCAAGATTGCGAGCAGTAGCGCGAGCGGCAGCAGAATAGTCAACGTCGCGCCGACCGGCGGCGGCGGGTCGAGAAGGCCATTGCTCATATAACGCAGCAAACGTTCGATAACATCGGCTGCGCGCATGGCTTCGCTGTGCAGGCCCTTGTCGGAGACCGTGCGATTCAGACCCATGAGCAGGACCGGGAGCTGCAGCGCTGCGATCAGGGCAGCCAGCCCGATGAGGAACACAGGTTGCCACCAGCGCCGGTTCTTCGGCACGAAAATCAGGTGAAACAGCCCGAGCACGGGCAGCAGCAGTGCTCCAAAGTAATGCGAATAGAGCAGACAGATGCTGCCCAGCAGCAGGCCTGCGCGCGCGGCCCGGCCGGGCGGCTGCGGGTGCAGAGCGATACGCCAGTACGAGCGGAGACTCAGGGTGGCGAAAAGCGCCACCAGGGTGAAGGCGCGCGCAATTGAGAAATAGGTTATGAAGAAGCCCGAGCCCAACAGCAGCAAGGCTGCGATGAGGCCGGCCGGCGGCGCCAGGAGCTCGTTGCCTGTGCGAAAGACTAGCGCAAGGGTCAGGACGCCGGCGAAAAGCGGGATGACCCGTGCCGCAAACTCGCTCCAGCCGACCGCGTGCCCCCAGACCGAGAGCAGCATCGGCCAGCCCAGCGCCTGCTCCGAAGATCTCTCCGCGGTCGCGCTCCAGACATCCGCAAGGGAATTTGGGCCAGGACGGAGCACCCCGGCAGCGAGCATTGAGTAGGCCTCGTCGTGATGAAAGGCGTCCGCGTCCAGCTGCGGGATGGCCAGCGCGGCGGCCAGCAGCAGAAGGGGCAGCAGCCACAGCCAGGCAAGGCTTGGCGCCCGCTCATGCGTGTATCCCTGCAAGGGCTGCTCCTGTTCCTGGCTGGCGAGCAGTATAGCACCGCTGAGGCAGCCGTGAGGACGCAAGTGCCTGGTCCCCGGGTCGGGCGCAGCGCCATGGCGCTTCAGTCGATACGGAATCGATGCAGCGTGTGCATGTCGCCGGATTCGCCCGTCTCGAGGTCACGGGCGAGGAGGCGTTCTCCGTTCTGCCAGTCATAGAGTGCGACGCGAACTTCGTAGTCGCCAGGCGGCAGGGCGCTGACGTCGATTTCACTGCGCAGCGGGACGCTGACGCCGGGGCCGACGCCGGTGTCGGCCTGGGCGACCCGCTGATTGGTGAGCGGGTCAATGACGTGGATGGCGAGGGAGTAGCGTGAAAGGAGATAGCTGTCTTCGCTACGGAAGTGGGCGTCAAGGCGCAGCCGGCCGTCCAGGCTTGTAATTTCTGGCGCGGTTAACCGGATGCCGGAGTCGAATGCCAGGCGTACAGGTCTGTCCGGGCAGTTCTCCACAGAATGCAGGGCGTAGCGTTCGAGGGTGAAGCCCCACTCGTCCAGCACACGTTCGCAAAATACACGGCCCAGTTCCTGCGGCAAATCTGCAATGCCCACGCGGTCCTTCGAGAGGTAGAGCAACCAAAGATAGGGATAGTTGGCGTGGACCGGCCTGACATACTGGTAGGGATCCGCCTTGTATCTGTCTATTAATTCCCGGGTGAATCCCAGATTTGAGGCGTCAAACCAGCCACGGATGAGATTGCTTGCCGAATAATCTGCGAGCAGGAAGTCAGTTGTGGCAACATGCCCGTAGAGGATTTCGCGAACGTGATTTGGTTTCAGGCGGAAAAAGTATCCCAGTCCGTAGCGATAGTCAGTGGCGACCGTGAGCCAGGCGCCTGAGATCAGCCACAGTGCCAGCATGCCTGTCACCAGTGTACGCTGCCTGTTTGCCAGGCGCCACAGGCCTGCGCCAACCAGCAGGGCTGTCATGGGCCAGAGTGGCATGATGTAGCGAATTCGGGTAGCTGCCATTATCCTGAGCGCCTCGTTGACGGCAATCACCAGGGCAAGCAGGGTGGCAGAGGCAAAGACAAGCAGCCAGACGACCCTGGTATCAATCCCTGAACGCTTGCGCAGCAGGATGGCGACCATCAGCACAAGCAGCAGGGCGAGAAGCAGATGCTCGCCTGCAGGAGGAGAGTGCGCGACAAGGCCATTGGTCATGTAACTCAGAAGGTGCGAAAGAAAGGCTGGCGCCGCCAGGAAGCGGCTGCCAAGGTCTTCGCCTTCTGTAAACGCCACACCCCTGGGAAAAAGCGGGAGTTGCAGGGCGCCAGCCAGCGTGGCAAGCCCGAAGAGGAGCACCGGACGCCACCAACGCCGGTTTTTCGTTACGAACAGCAGATGAAAGAGGCCGAGGATGGGCAGCAGCAGTGCGCCGAAGTAGTGCGAATAAAGGAGGCCGATGCTGCCCAGCAGCAGGCCAGCCTGTACGCCCTTGCCTGGCTGTTGTGGATGCAGCGCGACGCGCCAGTAGTACCAGACACAAATAACGGCGCAGAGGGCAACCGGCGCATAAAGTTCTGCGCGCACCATGAAGGCGAGATGAAAGACCGAGGCGCTGAGCAGCAACGCAGCGATCAGGCCGGCAGCGGGCGCGAAGAAGTCGCGGCCGGCCCGGTATACCCAGGCGAGGGTCAGCAGGCCGATGAAGAAGGACAGTGCCCGGATGGCCAACTCGCTCCAGCCGACGAAGAGCCCCCAGACGGAGAGCAGCACGCTCCAGCCCGGCGGGTGCCGCGGGGCGGTGTAGTCCCAGACCTCGGCAGGGGACCAGGGGCCAGGACGCAGAATGCCCGCAGCGAGTAGTGAGGCGGGCTCATCGCCATTGAAGGCGTCCACGTCCAGCAACGGGACGACCAGCGTGGCAGCCAGCAGCAGCGGCAGCAGGGCCCACAGCCAGGAGACGCGACGCCTGGTTAAGGAACGAATTTGCAAGCTCACTCCAGTGTTCAGGTCGGCAGGCAGTATAGCATCTGAGATACGCGGCTATGTCGTGATTCCGGTGCAGTCCTGCAACATTAGTCGCTGCGGAAGTGGTGCAGCGTATGCATGTCACTGACCACGCCCGTTTCAATGTCGCGGGCAGTAAGGCGTTCTCCGGTCTGCCAGTCATAGAGCGCGACGCGAACTTCGTAGTCGCCAGGTAGCAACGCGCTGACGTCAATTTCGCTGCGCAGCGGGACGATGGCGCCGGGGCCGACGCCGGTGTCGGCCTGGGCGACCCGCTGATCGGTGAGCGGGTCAATGACGTGGATGGCGAGGGAGTAGCGTGAAAGGAGATAGCTGTCTTCGCTACGGAAGTGGGCGTCAAGGCGCAGCCGGCCGTCCGAGATTGTAATTATTGGCGCGGTCAACCTGATGCCGGAGTCGAACTCCAGGCTCACAGGGCGCTCCGGGCAGTTCTCCACGTGCAAGGCGTAGCGTTCGAGCGTGAAACCCGATTCATCCAGTACTCTGTCGCAGAGCACGCGTCCCAGCTCCTGCGACAGGTTTCCGTAGCTCACATGGTCTTTCGAGAGGTAGATATACCAGAGGTAGGGATAGTTGGCGTGGACCGGCCTGACATACTGATAGGGATCCGCCTTGTAACTGATAATGCTTTGGATGTCGTAAATCCATTCAGCATGGTAGTCGGCTGCAGTGCGGTCGAAGACCAGAAGATCGGATCTTGGGGCGAATTTGCGAACGACATAGTAGATCTGGTGAAAGTCCTTGTGGAAAAAATGCCCCAGTTCATAGCGGAAATCGGTGGCGACGGTGAGCCAGGCTCCCGAAACAAGCCAGAGCGTAAGCAGAATGGCTACCAGGAGACGGCGTCTACGGGCGAGGTGCCAAAGACCTGTGCCAGCCAGCAGGACAGTCATGGGCCAGAGCGGCATCAGGTAGCGTATCCGATTGACTTCAAGCACCTGGATCATGGCATTGATGGTGATCATAAGCGCAAGCACGGACAGTGACGTAAAGGCAAGCAGCCAGATTGACCTGACCCTGATGACGCCACGCAGATGCAGCAGCGAGACGAGCGCCAGCGCGAAAGACAGGGAGATGAGCAGCAAAGTGTCGAGTGATGGGGGCAGATCAAGAAGACCATTGGTCATGAAGTGAACTAAATGTGAGACCACAGCCGGCGCAGTGAGGGCCCGGTCATGCAGGGCTTCGTTGCCCGCTGTTTTATCCAGACCCTGCAGAAAGCCGGGCAGTTGAAACATGGCCAGCAGGGCAGCGAGTACGAGCAGAAGGACGGGTTGCCACCAGCGACGGTTTTTTGGAACAAGGAGCAAATGGAACAGGCCGAGGGCAGGCAGAAACAGCGCGCAGAAGTAGTGCGCATAGAGCAGTCCAACGCTGCCGAGCAGCAGACCGGCCTGTGCGCCCTGGCCCGGCAGCCGCGGATGCAGGACAATGCGCCAGTAGGACCAGATGCAGAGCGCGGTGCACAGGGCGACCAGTGTGAAGGCGCGCGCGTGGATCATGTAGGCGAGAAAGAACACTGTTGCGCTGAGCAGCAGCGTCGCAACGAGGCCGGCACCTGGCGAGATCAGGTCTCGGCCCGTGCGGTAGACCCAGGCAAGGGCCAGCATACCGAAGTACAGCGACAGCGCCCGGATCGCAAACTCACTCCAGCCGACGAGATGCCCCCAGATGGCAAGCAACATCGGCCAGCCGTAGGCTTGATCCGGGTCTCTGTATGTGATGCGGCTCCAGGTTTCCTCCAGCGAAAGTGGGCCTGAACGCAGCACACCTGCGGCAAGCAGTGAGGCGGGCTCATCGCCATTGAAGGCGTCCACATCCAGCAGCGGGATGACTAGCGTGGCGGCCAGCAGCAACGGGAAAAGTGCCCAAATCCAGGTGCACTGAATCCTTCGGTCGTATTCCCTGTACATCTGCAAGGCCCGCTCCTGTTACTGACCGGAAGTCTGTGTAGCGCAATTGCGGAATGATAGCGCTTCCAGCTTCAATCGCTGCGGAAGTGGTGCAGCGTGTGCATGTCACTGACCACGCCCGTTTCAATATCGCGGGCGGTAAGGCGTTCTCCGCTCTGCCAGTCGTAGAGCGCGACGTGAACTTCGTACTCGCCAGGCGGCAGCGCGCTGACGTCGACTTCGCTACCCACCGGGACGAAAGCGCCCGGGCCGACGCCGACGTCGCCCTGGGCGACGCGCTCGCCAGAAAGTGGGTCGATGATATGCACGGCGAGGGAGTAGTGCGCGAGGAGATAGTCATCTGCGCTGCGCAGGCCAGCCTCGAAGCGTAGCAGACCGTCCGACAGGGAAACCTCCGATCCGGTCAACCGGATATCCCGCTCAAACTCCAGCAGATCGGGGCCAGCTGCACAGCGCGCCGCGGATCTGGCGTAGCGCTCCAGTGTATAGCCCCACCGGTCCGGTAACTGTTCACAAAGTACCCGTCCCAGCGCCTCAGCCCGCTCAGCGGCCGCTGTGTTATCCCGGGAGCGATTGATAAGCCAGATGTTGAGATACGGAGTGTGAACCGGAACCACGCTTGCGAGCGGCTTGCCACTATGCCAGAGTACAGCATCCCAGGGCACGTTTATCAGCCCGACGTATTTGCGATTAAGATAAAGAACATCATAGTTATGTAACGACTGATCCATGACGACCAGGTCACCTGCGGAGGCGTACTCGAACAACATCCGCTGGATGTGGTGGAAATCTGATGGAACGCGATAGCTGCGAAACCCGGTGGCAGTGAGAACGAGTGAGGGGCCCAGGAAAAGCCAGAAAGCCAGTATTGCAGCCAGCGCGCGACGGTGTTCGCTGGCCAGATGCCAGAGACTCGCGCCGGCCAGCAGGGCCGCCAACGGCCACAGCGGCATCAGATAGCGAATCCTGTCGTCGAGCACAGCTTTGACGACCTCGTTGGCGGCGGTCATCAGCAGCAAGGTTGTGCCTGCCACGAAGACGAGCAGCCAGAGGGCATCGCCATCCCTCCGGAACCGCAGACGTTGCGCGGTGACAACCAGTAATGCCAGCGGCAACAGGACGAGCAGCGCAGCGCCGGCCGGCGGCGGCAAACTGAAGAGGTAATTGGTCAGGAAATAGAGGAGACGGCCCGGGATTTCGGCTGCCATCATAGCAGCACTCTGACGCTTTTCATCGCCGACTATTTTTTCCATACCATTCAGGAAGCCGGGCAGCTGCAGCGCGGCGATCAGGATGGCAAGGCCGACAAGCAGCACGGGCTGGAGCCAACGACGATTCTTCGTGACGAAGAGCAGGTGAAACAGGCCAAGGGCGGGCAAGAACAGGGAGCCAAAATAGTGCGAATAGAGCAGGCCAATACTGCCAAGTAGAAGGCCCATCCTGGCGCCACGTCCGGCCAGTAGCGGATGGAGGGCGATGCGCCAGTAACTCCACAGGATCAGCGTGGTGCAGAGGGTGACGAGCGTGAAGGCGCGGGCCTGCGCCATGTAGGCGAGGAAGAACACCGAGCAGCCGAGCAGCAGCGTGGCTATGAGACCCGCCCCGGGCGAGAGAAGATCATGGCCGCTGCGGTAGACCAGGGCGAGGGCCAGCATGCCGGCGAAGAAAGGCAACGACCGTATGGCGGGTTCGCTCCAGCCGACGATTCGTCCCCAGATGGCGAGCAACAGTGGCCAGCCATAGGCTTGATCCGGGTCGCTGTTTGTGATGAAGCTCCAGGTTACCCCCAGCGAAAGAGATCCCGAATCGAAGAAACCGGCCGCGTGCAATGAATCCGGTTCATCTCCGTTGAAGGCGTTGTCATCCAGCTGAATCGAGGCAAAAGTGGCGGCCAGCAGCAGCGGCAGCAGGGCCCACAGCCAGACGGGGCCAGCAGGGTTTTTGCTCACGCCTTTGGACAAGGAGACCCCGGTATCGACTTTGGTCAGAGAATTGCTACAGACCGAGGCATTTTAGCATTGAGAGACATCGCTCTCAACTGCGCTGGAAATGGTGCAGCGTGTGCATGTCGCCGACTTCGTTCGTTTCGGTGTCACGGGCGCTGAGGCGTTCCCCGGTCTGCCAGTCGTAGAGCGCGACGCGAACTTCGTACTCGCCAGGTGGCAATGCGTTGACGTCGACTTCGCTGGCCACCGTGACCTGGGTTCCCGGGCGGACACCGACATCGCCCTGGGCGACGTGCTCGCCCGTGCGCGGATCAATGACATGTACGGCAAGGGAATAACGGGCGAGCAGGGTTGCGTCAGTGCTGCGGAAGTGGGCGTCGAGGCGCAGCAGGCCGTCCGAGATTGTAATTATTGGCGCGGTCAATCTGATGTCTGAGTCGAACTCCAGGCGCACAGGGCGCCCCGGGCAGTCGTCCATATGCAAGGCGTAGCGTTCGAGCGTGAAACCCGATTCATCCACAACTCTGTCGCAGAGCACGCGCCCCAGCTCCTGCGACAGGTTTACGTAGCTCACGTGGTCCTTCGAGAGGTAGATGTACCAGAGATAGGGATAGTTGGCGTGGGCCGGCCTGACATACTGGTAGGGATCTGCCTTGTAACTGAACATGCTTTTGATGTTGTAAACCCATCCAGCATGGTAGTCGGCTGCCGTGTGGTCAAATATCAGGAGATCGGACCTGGGGACGAGTTTTCGTACGATACGATAGATTGGATTGATTTCCCTGCTGAAAAGGTATCCTGTTTCATAGCGAAAATCAGTTGCAAGCGTGAGCCAGGCGCCGAAGATCAACCACAGTGCCAGCAGAACGAAGACAGGGCGACGGAAACTGCGTGCGATGCGCCAGAGGCCGGCACCGACCAGCAAGGCCGTGAGAGGCCACAGCGGCATCAGGTAGCGGATTCGGTTGGCTATAATTACCTGGAATAGCCTGTTGATGACGATTACCATCGCAAGCAGCGTAGCAGAGGTGAAGAAGAGCAGCCAGATAGCACTGACGCCCTTTCCTCGACGCAGGCGCCACAAGGTAGCGATCGCAAGCACAAGCAGGAGGCCGAGAAGCAAGAGCTCGCTGAATGGAGGGGATGGAGTGACCAGGCCATTGCTCAGGAAGCGAATGAAGTGCGAGAGCACCGCTGGCGCGGCCAGGAAGCGGCTGCCAAGGTCTTCACCTTCAGTATACGCCACACCCCTGGGCAAGAGCGGGAGCTGCAAGGCGCCAGCCAGCGTGGCGAGCCCGAAGAGGAGCACCGGACGCCACCAGCGCCGGTACTTCGGTACGAAAAGCAGATGAAACAGGCCGAGCGCGGGCAGCAACAGTGCGCCTAGATAGTGCGAATATAGCAGGCCGATGCTGCTCAGCAGCAGGCCCGCCAGCGCGCCTCTGCCAAGCTGATGTTTTTGCAGGGCGACACGCCAGTAGTACCAGATACATGTCACGGCGCAGAGGGCCACCAGCGCATAAGGGTCCGCGCGCGCCATGTAGGCGAGATGAAAGACCGAGGCGCTGAGCAGCAGCGTAGCAATCAGGCTGGCAGCGGGCGTGAAGAAGTCGCGGCCGGTCCGGTAGACCCAGGCGAGGGTTAGCAGGCCGATCAAAAAGGACAGCGCGCGGGTGGCGAACTCGCTCCAGTTGACGAAGGGGCCCCAGAAGGACAGGATGCTGGCCCAGCCCGGCGGGTGCCGCGGGGCGACTTGGTCCCAGACATCGGCAAGGGACCAGGGGCCAGGGCGCAGAATGCCCGCAGCACGCAGTGAGGCGGGCTCATCGCCACTAAAGGCGTCAACGTCCAGCAGCGGAATGACGAGCGCGGCGGCCAGCAGCAGGGGCAGCAGGGCCCACAGCCAGGAGTGACACGACGCCGGGTTACGAATTGGCTTCAGCAAGGTCATTCCAGTTTCAGGTCGGCAGGCAGTATAACACCGGAGATGCGCAGTCCGGGGGTGTTACTGATGTTGACCTGAAGCATTAGCCAAGGCAGAAGTTTTCCAGCGTATGCATGTCGCTAACAGCGCCTGTTTCGGTGTCACGTGCGCTGAGGCGTTCCCCGGTTTGCCAGTCGTAGAGCGCGACGCGCACATCGTAGTTGCCGGGTGGTAGCGCGCTGACGTCGATTTCACTGCGCAGCGGGACGATGGCGCCGGGGCCGACGCCGGTGTCGCCTTGGGCGATGCGCTCGCCTGTGCGTGGATCAATGACATGTATGGCAAGGGAGTAACGGGCGAGCAAGGTTGCGTCAGCGCTGCGGAAGTGGGCGTCGAGGCGCAGCAGACCATCCGAAACCGTAATTTCCGGCGCGGTCAGCTGGATGTCTGAGTCGAATACCAGGCGGACGGTTCTGTCCGGGCAGTTCTTCACGGAATGCAGGGCGTAGCGTTCCAGGCTGTAGCCCCAATCATCCAGTACGCGCTCACAAAGTACGCGCCCCAGCTGCTGCGACAGGTCTGCGAAGCCCGCGCGGTCTTTCGTAAGGTAGAGCAGCCAGGCGTAGGGGTAGTCAGCGATGACCGGCCTGACTTCTGCATAGGGATCATCCTCGTTCCTGTGGATGGTCTTCCAGACTACCCCTCCCGTTTTCCCGGCATACAACCAGACCGTAGTACCTGCTGCCGATACCAGTTTGTCCGACATCAGGAGGTCAGAAGCAGAGATATTCTCGCTAAGTTGCGTAGAGACCATGTGGAGATTTGATTGTCGGAAGTAACCCAGCCCGTAGCGAAAATCAGTGTCCAGGATGAGATGAGCTCCCAGGATCAGCCAGAACGCCAGCAGGCCGACCACCAGATGACGATGCTTGCCGGCAATTCGGCAAAGTCCTGCACCAGCCAGCATCACGCTCAGGGGCAAAAGCGGCATCAGGTAGCGGATTCGGGTAGCTGCGATTACCTTGAGTACTTCGTTGATGGCAATCACAAGGGCAAGCAGGGTCGCAGAAGCAAAGACAAGCAGCCAGGTGGCGCCGGCTCCTTTTCCTGAATGCAGAATCCACAGGGTGACCGTCACAAATGCGAGAGGCAGGATGAGCAGCAACAGGTCGCTGAAAGGCGGGGATGGCGCGACCAGGCCGTTGGTCATATAGTTTAGGAGACGCGAAAGAAACGCTGGCGCCGCCAGGAAGCGGCTGGCAAGGTCTTCGCCTTCTGTATTCGCCACACCCCTGAGCAAAAACGGGATTTGCAAGGCGGCAACCAGCGTGGCGAGTCCGAACAGGAGCACAGGACGCCACCAACGCCGGTTCTTCGGAACGAAGAGCAGATGGTACAGGCCGAGGACGGGCAGCAGCAGTGCGCCGAGATAGTGCGAATAAAGCAGGCTGATGCAAGCCAGCAGCAAGCCCGCCTGTGCGCCTCTTCCTGGTTGCAGTGGATGCAGGGCGATTCGCCAGTAGCTCCAGATGCAGAGCGCGGTGCACAGGGCGACCAGTGTGAAGGCGCGCGCGTGGATCATGTAGGCGATAAAGAACACGGAGGCGCTGAGCACCAGCGTGGCAAAGAGACCCGCCCTGGGCGCAAGGAGATCGCGGCCCGTACGGTAGACCCAGGCGAGGGCCAGCATGCCGAAGAAGACTGGCAGTGCCCGGACTGCAACCTCGCTCCAGCCGACGAGACGCCCCCAGATGGCGATCAGCGATGGCCAACCAAGTGCCTGTCGCGGACTTACGCTGTTCCAGGTATCTACCAATGATAGTGGCCCGGCTCTTAGTACGCCCGCGGCGACCAGTGTGTAGGGCTCATCGCCATTGAAGGCATCAACATTCAGCAGCGGGATGGTCAACGCGACGCCCAGCAGCAGCGGCAGCAGTGCCCACAGCCAGGAGAGGCGTGCCGGAGGGTTACGAAATGACCTTTTCAAGGTTAATCCAGCTCCAGGTCGGCAGGCAGTATAGCATTTGAAACAAGCAGACTTGTCGAGTTACTGGTGCTGTCCTGACGTTTCAGCCGAGGTGGAAGCGCTGCAGCGTGTGCATGTCGCCGATTGCACCTGTCTCCAGGTCGTTAGCCAGGAGACGTTCTCCGGTCTGCCAGTCGTAAAGCGCGACACGCACATCGTAGTCGCCGGGCGGCAGCGCACTGACGTCGATTTCCCGGCACAGCGGAACCAGGGTGCCCGGGCCGACGCCGGTGTCGGCCTGAGCGACGCGCTGGCCGGCAAGCGGGTCAATGACGTGAATGGCGAGGGAGTAGCGGGCGAGGAGCGATTCATCAGCACTGCGGAGATTGGCCCGGAGGCGCAGCAGGCCGTCGCGCAGCTCCGGCGCGACAGGTGCAAACAGCTCGATATCGTTCTCGAATTGCAGGCGCGCCTGTTTTTGTGTGGTTGCGGTCAAGGGTGAGAGGAGCAGTTCCAACGTGTTTCCGTCCTCCTGCCAGGAGCGACAGCGGAACCAGCCAGCTTTAATGAAGTGTTCGATGTGAGTGTGCACGCGCAGGGTGTCCTGCCTGGAACTGCGCAACATCATCCACACCTGGTCCAGTCCCTGAGCATGCTCAAGAAGGTCCGTTGAAGCTGTATCCTGTGAGAGTTCCACGAGGTGATCACCATAGGCACCAGTATAAAATTCGTAGACACGACCAGTTTCAAAGAGGCCAAACTCTGCCACGAGTAGACCATTCGTGCTTCCTTCGGCTGCAATCACGCGTGTGGCAGCGAGGGAGACTGGGCGGTTTCTCCAGGACCAGGAGGTGCTGATCAACTCACCCTCATTCAGAAATTCACTTGCTCCCAGAATGGCCACCAGCGCGACCAGCACAAGACCACCAGGCGGTCGCAAGGGGGAACGTTTCCTGTGCAAGAGCGCCTGGCTGATGAACAAGGTGGCGGGCGGCCACAAGGTTATCAGGTAACGAACGCGCGACTTGTCCAGCACCTGCAGCAATTCATTGACAGCCAGCAGGGACAGAAACTGCAGGATGCTGACGAGCGCGAGGAACCAGGCCGCTGTGGGGGGCTGACGGCGGTAGCGACGGTGCCAGCCAAAGAGGAACAGTGGCAAGGGCAGGGCGAGGGCGAGCAGGAGGCTTATGGGCTGCCCTGTTCTGAGCAGGCCGCTGCTCAGGTACCTGACGAGCAGTGCCGGGACCTCCGGGAAGTGCAGTGCCCTGGCGTGGAGAAAGTCCTTGGCCTGGTTAAACTTGATACCGCTCAGCAGATCAGGGACTTGAGGCAGGGCGAGCAGCGCGGCCAGGCCAAGCAGTATTACAGTCTGCCACCAGCGGCACTCCTTGCGCACGAAGAACAGGTGAAAGAGCGCCAGCGCAGGTAGCAGCAACGCGCCAAAGTAATGGGCATAGAGGAGTCCCGTCGCGCCCAGCATCAGGGCGGCCCGTGCGCCGGGCCCGGCTGTGCGCGGACACAGTGCCACGCGCCAGTAACCCCAAAGAACGATCGTCGCAAAGAGCATTGCGAAGGCGTAGGATCTTGCACTGTGCATATAGGTGAGAATAAGGACCGACGTCGACAAAAGCAGCATGGCCGTCAGGGCAATGCGCGCTGTGAACAGGTCACGGCCAAGACGGTAGACCCAGGCAAGGCTGAGCAAACCGGTAAGCCATGGCAAGGCACGAATCGCCAGCTCGCTCCAACCCACGACACGGCCCCACTGCGAATAGACCACCACGTGACCCCAGGCGTGATCCGGAGCACGTGCAACCATGGAAGCCGCCGCTTCAGCGGGAGTAAAGGGGCCGAGATGGCGCGCGCCGGCGCTGATCATGGTGGAGGCTTCGTCTACGTCAAAAACACCCCTGCCAAGAAGCGGGATGGACAACGCGGCGGCCAGTAGCAGCGGCAACAGGGCCCGGATCCAGGTGAGGTTCATCTTGCGGTTGGCGCGGGCAGGGTCCTGCAGGGCTGGCTCCTTCAGGGAATCAAGGGGTAGTGAGGCGCAAAACGCCGCGAACCCGACCTGTTACTGCAGAGTGTCTCAGTCGATGCGAAAGTAGTGTAGCACATGGACGTAGCCGGTTTGATCGGTCACAAGGTCGCGGGCGAGGAGGCGAGCACCGGTCTGCCAGTCGTAGAGCGCAACGCGAACTTCGTACTCGCCAGGCGGCAGCGCGCTGACGTCGATTTCCCGGCACAGCGGGACCAGGGCGCCCGGGCCGACGCCGGTATCGGCCTGGACGACGCGCTGGCCGGTAAGCGGGTCAATGACGTGGATGGCGAGGGAGTAGCGTGCGAGGAGCGATTCATCAGCACTGCGGAGATTGGTCCGGAAGCGCAGCAGGCCGTCGCGCAGCTCCGGCGCGACAGGTGCAGACAGCTCGATATCGTTCTCGAATTGCAGGCGCGCCTGTTCTTGTGTGGTTGCGGTCAAGGGTGAGAGGAGCAGTTCCAACGCATTTCCGTCCTCCTGCCAGGAGCGACAGCGGAACCAGCCAGCTTTAATGAAGTGTTCGATGTGAGTGTGCAGGCGCAGGGTGTCCTGCCTGGAACTGCGCAACATCATCCACACCTGGTCCAGTCCCTGAGCATGCTCAAGAAGGTCCGTTGAAGCTGTAGCCTGTGAGAGTTCCACGCGGTGATCACCATAGGCACCAGTATAAAATTCGTATACACGACCAGCTCCGAAGAGGCCAATCTCTGCCACGAGCAGGCCATTCGTGCTTCCTTCGGCTGCAATCGCGCGTGTGGCAGCGAGGGAGACTGGGCGGTTTCTCCAGGGCCCGGAGGTGCTGATCAGCTCACCCTCATTCAGAAAGTCGCTTGCTCCCAGAATGGCCACCAGCGCGACCAGCACAAGACCACCAGGCGGTCGCAAGGGGGAACGCTTCCTGTGCAAGAGCGCCTGGCTGATGAACAAGGTGGCGGGCGGCCACAAGGTCATCAGGTAACGAACGCGCGACTTGTCCAGCACTTGCAGAAATTCATTGACAGCCAGCAGGGTCAGGAACAACAGGATGCTGACGAGCGCGAGGAACCAGGCCGCTGTGGGGGGCTGACGGCGGTAGCGACGGTGCCAGCCAAAGAGGAACAGTGGCAAGGGCAGGGCGAGGGCGAGCAGGAGGCTTACGGGCTGCCCTGTTCTGAGCAGGCCGTTGCTCAGATACCGAACCAGCAGTGCCGTGACCTCCGGGAAGTGCAGTGCCTTTGTATGGAGCTCTTCCTTGGCCTGGTTAAACTTGATTCCGGCCAGCAGATCCGGGACTTGAGGCAGGGCGAGCAGCGCGGCCAGGCCAAGCAGAAATATCACCTGCCACCAACGGCGCTCCTTGCGCACGAAGAACAGGTGAAAGAGCGCCAGCGCAGGTAGCAGCAACGCGCCAAAGTAATGGGCATAGAGGAGGCCCGTCGCGCCCAGCATCAGGGCGGCCCGGGCGCCGGGCCCGGGTGTGCGCGGACACAGTGCCACGCGCCAGTAGGCCCAAAGGACGATCGCTGTAAAGAGCATTACGAACGAATAGGATCGTGCGATGTGCATATAGGAGAGAAAGAGGACGGACGTCGACGAGAGCAGCGTGGCCGTCAGGGCGATGCGCGCTGTAAACAGGGCCCGACCGAGACGGTAGACCCAGGCAAGGGCGAGCAATCCGGTAAACCAGGGAAGCGCACGGACGGCAAACTCACTCCAGCCTGCGACACGCCCCCACAGCGCATAAACCACCACGTGACCCCAGGCGTGGTCTGGCCAGCGAGAGACAAAGGCAGTCACGGCTTCAGCAGGTGAATAGGGGCCGATGTGCCGGGCACCGGCGCCGATCATGGTGGCAGCTTCGTCTACGTCAAAAACACCCCTGCCAAGAACAGGGACGACCAATGCGGCGGCCAGCAGCAGGGGCAGCAGGGCCAACATACCATGCAGCAGGCGTCACACGCGCGGGCAAGACGGATTCCCCTCCCGTATTTCTGTGGAGGCCAGTATACTACTGCAAGGCGTGAAGGTTCATTCGCGTTCATGCCTGGATGCGGCCGGGCTTGCGGCCACACAGCGAGAGAGACAGGGTGCCATGTCCAAAAGACGCAGACGTCAGCCTGATCTGCCGCGGGATACATTGGCGCGCGCCCGCCGCGAGGTCGGCCTGGAGGACGAGCCCGCACGGGCTGCGGCGCCACGTCCGGCCCGGGCGCGTCGCAGTGAGGAGGCGCGGGCAGCAACGCCGCGCCGCGTGCGCAGCCTGCGCAGTACGGATGAATTGACGCAGGACGAAATCGCCGAGCGTCTGGCCAACCCGGTTCGCCAGGTCAGCGAGGCGCAGCTGCGCGCGCAATACGGCTACGTCATCGCCGACCTGCGCAGCATGGGCTTGCTGGCGCTGGCGCTCTTCGTACTGATGATCCTGGCGGCGCTGCTGCTTTAGGCAATTTGCAGCAGGAAGTCTGTAGCGTGCGTACTGGACAGGGGCCCGGGCGCCTGTTACGCTAGGTACAATTGAGTTGGCATCAATTGTGGCGAGGAGACCCGAAACATGACGCACATCATCACCCAGCTGTGCCTGCGCGACAGTGCCTGTGTGGAAGTGTGTCCGGTCGAATGCATCATCCCCGGGCAGCCGGAGAGCGAGTGGCCCTGGTACTATATCGATCCCGACACCTGCATTGATTGCGGCGCCTGCATTCCCGAATGTCCCTACGAGGCCATCTTCGTTGAGGAAGAAGTGCCGGATGATTATGTGGCGGATGGCAGCCAGGAAGTGATGCCACATGACAGCAAGGAACTCCGCACTCCTGACGAGGGTGAGGTGCTTGACCTGACGGTCGACATCCAGCCCAACTACGATTTCTTCATCGACGGCCCTGGCTACGACGCCCTCGGCTAAGCTGAAGGACAGGCACAGCCACCGGCTTCGGAAGGTGCCCCGTGCAGGATAATCTGCTGGTCTCGACAGACTGGCTGCAGCAGCATCTGGATGACCCGGATTTTCGCGTCGTCGACATTCGCGGCCATGTGATTCCTGCCAGCGAACCGCCGCCGCACTACTTCAACCATCGCGACGCCTGGTCACAATCTCACATCCCCGGCGCGGTCTTCGTCGACTGGGTGCAGGAAATCACTGACCCCGCCGACCCGCGTCACGCCCCGGTCGCCGGGCCGGCGCGCTATCAGGCTTTCGCGCGTCGCATTGGCATCTCCGCCAATACGCGCGTGATCGCCTACGATGACGCCGACGGCATGTTTGCGGCTCGTCTGTGGTGGACGCTGCTGTACTATGGCCATCGGCATGTCACGGTGCTGGATGGCGGCTGGGACAAATGGATTGCCGAAGGTCGCCCGGTCACGGACGCGCAGCCCGCTATCGCGCCAGGCGACTTCGTCGCGCGTCCCGACGAAGGCATCCGGCGCAGCGGCGAACAGCTGCTGGCCGGCCTGGAGAGCGCAGAACGCGTGCTGGTGGACGTTCGCTCGCCGGCGGAGTACGCCGGTCAGGCCAGTCGGGCGCGCCGCTTCGGGCACATCCCCGGCGCGCTCAACCTGCCGCGCACGGCGCTGGTCGGCGCGCAGGGCGGCATGCTGCCGGCAGACGAACTGCGCGCGTTGTTTGCGCGGCAGGGTCTGGAAGATGACTCCGCGGAAGTGGTTACCTACTGCAATGCAGGCGTTTCGGCCAGCTACGGCATGCTGGCGCTGCGCGTCGCGGGCTTCAGCGACGTGGCCATGTACGACGGCTCATGGAAAGACTGGGGCAACGACGACAGCAAGCCGATCGTCCCCTGATAGCAACGCCCTGAAGCCAGACTCACCTGGTCGCGAGCCTCATTCCAGAAAAATATGCTGCAGCGTGTGTATGTCGCTGACGTGACCCAGCGTAAGGTCGTGGGCGCTGAGTCGGGCGTCCGTTTCCCAGTTGTAGAGCGTGAAACGCAGCGCGTATTCACCTGCCGCCAGCTCCCCCAGACTAAACTCTGCATGCAGCGGGACGATGTTGCCGGCCCCGATACCCAGATCGAGCTGGGCGCTGCGCTCCAGCGTGGCGACGTCGATCAGGTGCAGCGCGATGGAATAGTGCACGGGCGTCTGCGCGTCTTCGCTGCGTAGCAACAGGTCCACGCGCAAGCTGCCGTCCACCATTGCAATGTCAGGCTCCGCCAGCGTAAAGCCCTCGTCGAAAACAAGGCGCACGGGGGCATTCGGGCAAGCGAGTCCCGGCAAGGCGTGACGTTCAAGTGTGAAACCACGCTCATCATAGACGACTTCACAGAGGACGCGTTCCAGCCCGGCTGTATGTTTCATCATCGATATGCGATCCTCACTCCGGTAGAGCAGCCAGACCCAGGGGCTGCGCTCATGGATTGGCAGGATGTCGCCGAGCGGGTCGTCAAGGCTGCGATTCAGGATGCGGTGTGGCCGCGACAACCAGCGATCATAGTGGCGGGCCGGGTCCAGTTGTATGGTTTCATGGTCGATGACGAGCAGGTCGCCGGCCTGCATGTTCCGGTCCAGGACGCGGTAGACGTGATGGATTTCTGACGGTTGCAGGTCGTCCATTCCAACGCGATAGTCGCGCGTTCGACCGAGCTGTACGCCCTGAACCAGCCACAGGGCAAGCAGGAGCGCCAGCACGGGCGGGGCCAGCAGACGCGCGGGGCGTCGCAGCAGGACAGCGCCCGCCAGCGCAGCCAGAGGCCACAGGGAAATCAGGTAGCGAATCCTGTTGGATGGCATGACCTGGAAGTGAGCGTTGACAAGCAGCGCCAGCCACAAATACGCAACGGCTGTGAAGATCAGCAGCCAGAGCGCGTTCCACCGCTCCTTGACGCGCCAGCGCCACAGGGTTGCCAGCATCACGGCGAGCGTAACAATCAGGAGCAGGGCGGCGCTGACAGTCAGGCCCGGGTTGATAAGGCCATTGCCGAGGTTGTGCAGGACTTGCGCAAACAGTTCCGCCGTGCCTTGCGCATTTGTGCGCAGCATTTCGTTATTGAGCGTTTCGTTCACGCCCTGCAGGAAAACCGGCAACTGCAACAGCCCGAGCAGCGCCGCCAGCGCCATCAGCAGCACGGTTCGCCACCAGCGCTGTGACATTTTGACGAAGAGCAGATGGTACAGACCCAGCGCGGGAAGCAGCAACGCAGCAAAATAGTGACTGTAGAACAGACCGAGCGCGCCAAGGAAGAATTCTGCATGGGCGCCGGGCCCGGACCTGCGCGGACGCAAGGCGCTGCGCCAGTAACCCCGGATGACTAGCGTCGCGAAAAACGGCACCATTGTGAAAGCGCGCGCGACCCCGACGTATACAAGAAGCAGCGACGACCCGCCCAGCAGCAGCGCGGCAGTGAGTCCAACTCCGGGGGAAAAGAGATCGTATCCGGTCCGATAGACCAGGGCGATCGTCAACAGGCCGATGAGCAGGGGCAAGGTCCGCACGGCCGGCTCGCTCCAGCCGACAAGCCGGCCCCAGGCGTAGAGCAGAAACGGCCATCCCAGCGCCTGCTCCGGGGAGTGCTCCGCGGTTTCTTCCAGCATCCTGGCTATGGGGAACGGGCCGGTGTGCAGCGCGCCGACATTGAAAAGGGACGCGCCCTCGTCGAGGTAGAAGGCTTCGATGTCCAGCCGCGGAATCGTCAGTGCGCAGACCAGCAGCAACACCGGCACCACCCACGCCCAGGTTAATGGCCTGCCGTCTGCGCCCCTGCCGGAATGGCGCACAATCATCGTTGCTGTCTCATATGCGCGTCATGGTCGTCTCGAAGTAAGGGGTGTAGGTTACGCCATCGGCTGAAGTTTCCGAACTCATCAGCAGCCGGCCATCGCCCGGCAGCGTGTAGACCACCCGCGCGCGCTGCGGCGACGGGGGATGGACCTGGTCGAAAACCAGGCGCGTCCCGTCCTCCAGGCGGCCTTCATAGACCAGCAGCTTGCCCATGTTGTTGGCTGCCCAGGCGCGATACAGGCCGGCAATGTGATCTCGGCCCACGCCGCCCTGTACCTGATAGGCGCCCATGCCGGGCAGCTGTAGCCGACTGTCATAGCACAGCCAGCGCTCACGTAGCTGCCAGCGGAAGCTGGTCTCACCGCTGATGCTTCCGCCCGGGCCGAAGCGCCCCGGATGTACATTACCGCTGTTGCGCCAGTCGCCGACGAATGCGTCCAGCAGCCGTTCCGCCGGAGTCCGCTCCCTCGTTTCGCTCATGCCTTGCGCTCCTCCGCGCTGTTGCCGTCCGGGTCTGCCAGCGGTAGCCAGACCGTGAAAACGCTGCCCTTGCCGGGGCCATCGCTGCTGGCCTGGATTTGACCACCCTGCGCCTGCACGATTTCGCGCGCGATGGCCAGACCGAGGCCGCTGCCGCGCAGGGGGCCGCGCGCCTTGTCCACCTGGTAGAAACGCTCGAAGATGCGCGGCAGATCTTCCGGCGGTATGCCGCTGCCGTCGTCCTGCACGCGGATTTCGATGTCTTCTGCGCGCGCCCGCGTGCTCACAATGACCGAGCCGCCAGCGGGCGTGAAGCGGATGGCGTTGCCGAGCAGGTTGGTCAATACCTGGGCCAGACGATCGCCATCGCCGCGCAGAGGCGGCAATGGCTCGCACTGCGTCGTCAGCCGTATTTGCTGCGCTTCTGCCACAATCGCCAGACGCTGCGTCACAGCGGCGACGATCTGGTTGATGTCTAGCTGCGCCAGGGTGAGCGTCAACTGCCGGTCCTGCAGACGCGCGAGGTCGGTGATGTCGGCGACCATGCGGTTGAGACGGCCGGCTTCCTCGTGAATGACGCGCGCCGCCGCCACGGGGTCCTGCGCCGCGCCGTCGATGACCGCCTGCGAATAGCCCTGGATGGAGGTCAGGGGCGTCCGGAGGTCGTGCGACACGTTGACGAGAAAGTCCTGCTGCGCCTGCTGCGCGGCCTGCACCTCGTTGCTCATGTGGTTGAAGGCCGTCGCTACCGCCTGTATCTCGGGCGGGCCACTGACGGGCGCGCGTTGCTCGTAGTGGCCGCGGGCGATTGCGCGCGCGGCGCCGGCGATATGCTGCAGCGGCCCGGCGATGGTGCGGCTGACCACGAGCGCCATGATCACCGCCACCAGCGCGCCCGTCAGGGCGGCCTGCAACAGCGGAGCGCCCAGGGCATTGTCGAACTCGTTGAGCGCCTCGCCCAGGGTCTGGCCGGGTCGGGGCAGCGCCAGCACGATGGCCCGGGGTGCGTCATGCTCGCGGCCGTAGCGCATGCCGACAAAGAGCCAGGTCGTGCCATCCGGGTCGCTGAAGTTGCCGGCGATGACTTCCGGGCGCTGTCGGCCAGGAAATTGCAGTGTGCTACCGCTGCCTGCATCGATGCGCATCTCAATCGTCGCGTCCGGGGAATGGACGCCGCTGCTGTCGTAGAGCACACGCGGCAGGCGGGAGAAGTCCAGCGTCATGGTGCGCAGGTCGGTCGCCTCGGCGAGTGCCTGCAGCAAGTCTTCAGACTGCCCACCCACTGCAGACGTCGCGCGTACATCCTCGTCCAGGTCCAGGCTGCGCAGACCGACCTGCAGATTGCTGATGAGCTGGCGATAGACGGCCAGTGGCGGCGCCGGGCGGGTGCCCAGCACAAAAAGCAGCGTGACCACAATCACGCCGAGGGTGACGGCGATCAACAGCAGGTAGGAGAGCAGCAAGCGCGCATGCAGCTTCACGGACCTTGCCTCTCCAGTCGGTAGCCGACGCCCCACACCGTTTCAATGCTCGCCTGCATGTCCGCCAGCTTGTGGCGCAAATGTGCGATGTGCACGTCCACTGTGCGCGTCTCGCCGGGGACTTCGTAGTCCCAGACGAGGTTGAGCAGCTGGTCGCGGCTGAAGACCATGCCCGGGTGCCGCGCCAGGGTGTACAACAGATCGTATTCAAGGCGGCGCAAGCGCACCTCGCGCCCTTCCAGCAGCACGCGATGCTGCTGCGGCTCGATGCGCAGGTTGCCAATAACCAGCGCGCGCTCGTCCTGCTCCTCGTCGCGGGCCCGGACGCTGCGACGCAGGATGGCGCGGATGCGCGCGACCAGCTCGCGAGGGTTGAAGGGCTTGGTCAGGAAATCATCAGCGCCCAGCTCAAGGCCGACAATCTTGTCGATGTCGTCGTCGCGCGCGGTGAGCATGAGGATGGGCAGGTCGCTGCGGGCGCGCAACTGACGGCAGATCTCCCGTCCATCAAGGCCGGGCAGCATCAGGTCGAGCACGACCAGGTCGGGCGGCCGCGCCAGCAACTGTTCCAGCGCGACCTGGCCGTCGGTGGCGCTGTTGACCTGGAAGCCTTCGCGCTCCAGATAGAGCCGCACCAGATCGATGATGTGCTGTTCGTCATCGACGAGGAAGATCGTCTCGCTCACGAAGCGATGTCCAGGCGCATGTGCAGCACCTCGCGCAGCGGGCGGAAGAAATAGCTGCGCAGCACTGCGGTAACGGCTTCCTCGTCGGCAGGATGTTCCAGCAGCAAGGTCTGTCGACTGGCGCCATAGCGGTGCACTGCATTGCCCAGTAGCAGCGCGGCATGTTCGGCCTGCTGCGGCGCATCGGCCAGCAGCGTGAGTTGGGTGGAGCCGCCCAGCAGCCCGTGGTCGATGCGCAGGCTGGCCAGCAAATGCGTCTCGTCCGCGGCGCGAATGACCAGGCGTTCCTGGCCGCGCATGTTGAGCCAGTCGCCCAGGCGCTGTTGCAGGGGCCGCCGAAACAGGTCGCGCTGCAGGGGGCGCTGCCAGCCGAGACCGCCGCGCTCCGGCGGCCGCAAGCGCTGCGCCAGCTCGTACTCGGCCTGCCATTCTCCGCGCCGCAGCTGCGAAATGCGCGTGGCGCCCACTTCCCCGGCGGGCAGGCTGCGAATGCTGCCGTCGCGGCGCCAGTGCGTCCAGGCGCGTTCGTCGCTGAAGCCGCGGCGCTCATAAAGACGGCGCGCCGCTTCGTTGGCACAGTCGACCTGCAGCAGGGCGAGGTGGCCACCTCGCCGGCGGATGGTATCGATTGCGGCGAGCAGCAGCTGATCGCCGATGCCGCGGCGGCGAAAGTCCGGATGTACGCCGACGTTGGCAATGAGCCAGCTGTCGGGGCGCGGCTTGCCGCTGGTGAAAAGCGAAATGTTGCCGACCAGGCGTCCCTGCGCGACCCAGACGTAGCCGTGGCCCATACCCTGCACAATGTCGCTCATGCCGGGCAGCGCGCCGAGGCCGCTGCGGCCCAGCAGGCGCATCTCGCGCACGGCCTCGCGCCCGGCCTGGTCCATGCCAGGGCTGAAGACCAGCTCGATCAGGTCGGCCAGTTCACCCAGGTCGCTGCGCAGGTTCACCGGGCGCAGCCCCTCGAAGTTCTGGCTGCCGTGCGCTGCAATCGTGGTCACGCAGACCTCCACACAGGAGCGTCCCGCCCAGTATAACGAAAACACGGGGCGGCGCTGCGGCAGCCAGCGGTGCCGGCAGCCGGTTGCTTCTGACGTGGGCATGTGGATAATGGCACGCTCCGGGCCCCGTAGTTCAGTGGCAGAACAGCGGACTTTTAATCCGCGTGGCACAGGTTCGAATCCTGTCGGGGTCACACAGGAAACAGCCGCCTTGCATTGCCGCCCAGGGAGCCATGATGCGACTCGTCGATCTTGCAACCCGTCTCTACCGCCTGCCGCTCAGCCACCCCATGAGCGACGCCACGCATGGCCGCATGACGCACTTTGAGCTGGTGACGGTCACCCTGCGCGATGATGAAGGTCGTGAAGGCCTCGGCTACAGTTACACCATCGGCGCAGGCGGCGCCGCCCTGCGCGCGCTGCTTGAGCGCGCCATCAGACCGCTGCTGATCGGCGCCGACCCGCGGCGCATCGAGCAACTCTGGCAGCGCATGTGGTGGCAGCTGCATTACATCGGGCGCGGCGGCCTGGTGTCCTTCGCCATGGCGGCGGTGGACATCGCCCTGTGGGACCTGCGCGGCCTGCGCGAGGGCGAGCCGCTCTGGCGCCTGCTGGGCGGCTACAGTGGCTCCGCTCGGGCCTACGCCGGCGGCATCGACCTGCAGCTGTCACTTGAGGAATTGCTGGCGCAGACCCAGGATAACCTCGCTGCGGGCTTCCGCGCCATCAAGATCAAGGTCGGGCGCGAGCGCTTGCGCGAGGACGTTGAACGCGTGCGCGAAGTGCGTGCGCTCATCGGCCCGGACATTCCGTTGATGGTCGACGCCAACATGCGCTGGACGGTCGAGCAGGCCATTCGCGCGGCGCGGGCCTTCCGCGAGCACGATGTGTACTGGCTGGAAGAACCGACCATCCCCGACGACTACCGCGGCCACGGGCGCATCGCGCGTGAGGGCGGCTTGCCCATTGCTGCCGGCGAAAACTTCCGCACAATTTACGAGTTTCAGCATCTGCTGGCGGAGCAGGCGGTCGACTTCCCGGAGCCGGACGTCTCCAACATCGGCGGCATCACGCCCTGGCTGCGCGTCGCGCAAATGGCCCAGGCCCACAACCTGCCGGTAACTTCGCACGGGGTGCACGAGTTGCACCTGCATCTGCTGGCAGCCATACCCAACCCCTCCCTGATGGAGGTGCACAGCTTTGGCCTCGAGCGCTTTATGTTCGATCCGCCCAGGCTGCACGACGGCGTCATGCAGGCCGGCGAGGCCCCTGGCCACGGCGTCCGCCTGAACATGGACACGCTCGCCGAATTCGAGCAGGAGCGCAACTGAACCCTGCAGCCTGCCCGTGCCTGCCACGGCGATGTCGGGTATGGTAGCAGGGCAGGATGACGCACCAATGCATTGCCTTCGGATCGTCATTCCTTGAGTTGTGGAGAATTCTGGCCACCAGCGTCAGGCTCCCGGAGAACTATCAATTTATCCTTTAGGGGAAACACCGATGCGAGTAATTGACGCAATCGCACAAATCATGAAACTGGAAGGTGTGGAACATCTCAATACCTTCCCCACGACTCCCGTCATTGAGGCGGCAGCCCAGGTTGGCATCCGGCCGATTGTCTGCCGGCAGGAGCGGGTCGGTGTGGGCATTGCCGATGGCTTCTCCCGCACCACCAACGGCCATCCCGTTGGTGCCTTCGCCATGCAGTTCGGCCCCGGCGCAGAAAATGCCTTTGCCGGTGTCGCCACCGCCTGGTCCGACTCAGCGCCGCTGCTCGTCTTGCCGCTGGGTCACCGCAGGGACCAGGCGCAGGTCTTTCCCCTCTTCAGTTCGGCCCGCGCCTTTGATACCGTGGTGAAGTCAGTCGAGACCCTGAACCAGGCGAGTGAGGTTGAGCCCGTGATGCGGCGGGCCTTTAACCTGCTGAAGAACGGCAGGCCGGGGCCGGTTATGGTCGAAATCCCGGCCGACCTCGCCGAGGCGGAAGTTGACGAGGCCGCCCTGACCTACAGGGCGGTGAAGGCCACCCGCTCGGCCGGCGACCCCCGCGACATCACGGACGCAGCACGGGTCCTGCTGCAGGCTCGCAACCCCGTCATCCTTGCTGGTCAGGGCGTACTCTATGCCGAGGCAAGCGACGAGCTGGTCGAGCTGGCCGAACTGCTGCACATTCCGGTCATGACCACCATGGAAGGCAAAAGCGGCTTCCCGGAAGACCATCCCCTCGCTCTGGGCACGGCCGGCGGCGGCGTTATGACCGGCCCGGTTTACCATTACCTGCGCGAGGCAGACGTCATTCTGGGCGTTGGCTGCAGCCTTACTGATCACTTCATGCACACCCGTCTTCCGGCTGGCAAACAGCTCATTCATGTCACCAATGACGAGCGCGACCTGAACAAGAGTTACCCGACGGATCACCCCGTCCTGGGGGATGCCAAACTCGTCCTGCGCCAGTTCATTGAGGCCATCCGGGATACGGGCCTTCAACCGCCTGAAAACCATGAAGTGGCAAGTGTGATTCAGCGGACGAGGGAGACCTGGCTCAGCCAGTGGCTGCCAAAGCTCACGTCCGCCGAAGCGCCGATCACGCCCTACCGGGTCATATGGGAGTTCATCCAGGCGTTCGACCCTGCGACAACGATCGTCACCCATGACTCCGGCAGCCCGCGCAACCAGCTGCTCCCGTTCTACCGGGCCACCACACCACGGGGCTACATGGGCTGGGGCAAGTCCCATGCCCTGGGTACCGGGTTGGGTCTGATCATGGGCGCCAAACTGGCAGCGCCCGACAAGTTCTGTGTGAATTTCATGGGCGATGCGGCCTTTGGCATGACCGGGCTGGATTTCGAAACGGCCGTACGCTGTAACCTCCCCATCCTGACCGTTGTCCTGAACAACGCCACGATGGCCATCGAGACAAATGCACGTAAACTGTCGCACAAGCTGTACCGCACCCGGGATCTGGGTGGCGACTATGCTGATATGGGCCGGGCCATGGGCGGCCATGCCGAGCGTGTCGAGCACCCGGAAGCAATCGCAGCCGCGTTCCGGCGGGCCTGGCGAGCCAACCAGGAAGGGCAACCGGCCCTGCTGGAGTTCATCACCAGCGAAGAGATCACGTTCTCCAATTTTCGATAGGTTCAGACTTGTTGCACATCATCACTTTCAGGCAGGTGCTGAAAGACCTGCAACCCAGGACATTTATCGACCCACACAGGTGACCAGAACAAATGAAACCAAGAATCTGGGCAGGCAAGAGACCTCCGACACCTGAGCTGTTTGCTCCACTCAGCAAACTGGCCGAGATCAGTGTTGATGACGACCAGAACCTGCTTGCAGGGTCCACCGTCGTCATCTCTGGCCAGGGGCGTATGTTCGACGGACCCTGGATGGACGGGGTTGGGCCGCAGTTGCAGCTTCTGGCAATGCCCGGCATAGGCCTGGACCACATTGACGTTCCTGCTGCCACTGAACGGGGCATTCTGGTTTGTCACAACCCCGATGCCCCCACTGAATCCACAGCCGAACACGCGGTAGGCCTGCTGCTGGCCGTTGCCAAACGAATTGTGACCGGTGACATGCAGCTACGGGGAGCCGATATCTCCCGTTCGCACTTGCGGGGAACTGAAGTCCGGGCTGAAACCCTGGGTGTTCTGGGCTACGGCCGGATTGGTCGGCGCGTCGCTGAAATTTGTGCGCTGGGATTGAAGATGAACGTCCTGGTCCATGATCCATTCGTTGACCCTGACCAGGAAGTTGAACAGGGAATCAGCTTCACGAGTGATATGGGCGCGCTGTTCTCCCAGGCCGACTTCGTGACGCTGCACACACCTCTGACAGCCGCTACCCATCATCTGGTCGGGGAGCGTCAATTGCGCTTGATGAAGCCCGGCAGCTACCTGATCAACGCCAGCCGCGGGCCGGTGATCGATGAGGCAGCGTTGATCCGGGCCTTGCAGGACGGTCACCTGGCGGGCGCCGGACTGGACGTGTTTGATCCGGAACCGCCGTTGGCCGATAATCCCCTGTTGCGTATGTCCAACGTTGTTCTGACACCCCATACCGCCCCCTATACAGAAGCGGGCGTGATGGCGATGTGGAGCGGGGTTGCGAGCCAGATCAGTCAGTTTCTTCGTGGAGAACGTCCCGCCTTCCTTGCCAATCCCGAGGCCTGGCCGGGTCGCTCCGGGATGAACGATTACCAGGCGTAGGCTTCCGGCGCCTGCCCGCCAGGCCCAGGCCAGATTTCATCCAGGCGGGCCATCGTCGCATCGTCCAGCTCAACTTCCAGCGCGCCCATGCTTCCGGTCAGATGATCAAGCGTGCGCGGCCCGAGGATTGTCGCTGTCACCACAGGATTTTTCAGCAACCAGGCGATCGCCACCTGGGCTGGCTCCATCCCCAGCTCGCGACATAGCGATTCCCAGGCATCGACCTGCGCCCGCAGCTTCGGTTCGAGACTGTCGTATGCGGGCGTCCGGCGGCCAGCTTCCGCCTTCTTCAGGGTACCGGCCAGCAAGCCGCCATCCAGCGGCATGTAGGCCAGCAGACCCAGGCCATACTCGCGACACGCCGGGATGACTTCCAGCTCCACCATGCGATCGTTCAGATTGTACAAACTCTGGTCACTGACCAGGCCGAGGAAATGCCGTTGCCGGGCCCGTTCACAGGCCTGGGCGATGTTCCAGCCGGCGAAATTGCTGCTGCCAATGTACGTAACCTTGCCCTGCTGCACCAGCAGCTCCATTGCCTGCCAGATTTCTTCCCAGGGGGTCTCCAGCTTGCGGTGACCAGGCCGATACAGGTCTTTGCTCTGCCGCGCCATACCCCATTCGTATTCCGTTGGCTGGGGTTCTCCCCGGTCCACGTGATGCATCTGGTAGACGTCGATGTGGTCCGTCTGCATCCGGCGCAGGCTGTCCTCGCAGGCCTGACGAATGTGGTAGGCCGACAGGCCCCGGTCGTTAATGTCGTCGCTCATCGGGAAATACACCTTGCTGGCCAGGACGATTTGCCTTCTCCGCGACCTGTCCTGCGCCAGCCAGCGCCCAATGATTTCTTCGCTCAGGCCCGGCTGTTCCCTGCCACCCCACCAGCCGTATATATCAGCAGTATCGAAGCAGTTGATGCCCAGCTCCAGGGCCTGATTCATGATTCTGAAGCTCTCTTCTTCGGGCGTGAATGGCCCCAGATTCGCCGTGCCCAGGCATAACCTGCTGACCGCCATGCCTGTCCGACCCAGATGTGTGTATTGCATGGCTGCAGCCCCTTGCCTGCGTGTACGATTTGTCAATCGTAGCGCAGGGCATTACCCTTTGCTCTACAAATGTTGGCCAATGCGTGCAATGAGATCTGGCTGGCGACCAGTCGCGGGCCGGACTGGCCTGTGGCCGCAGCCGGAACTGGCAGAACGGAAGGGGAAAGCATGACCGGAAATGATGCGCGTCGCCCCAACATCGTGCTCGTCATGACCGACGACCAGGGCTATGGCGACCTGGGCTGCACCGGCAACCCGATGCTGCGCACACCAAACCTCGATGCCTTCCATGACGACAGCCTGCGCCTGCGCGATTATCACGTGGGCCCTACATGTGCGCCCACGCGCGCCGGCCTGCTGACCGGTCGTTACGCCAACAGCACCGGCGTCTGGCACACCGTCGGCGGGCGCTCCCTGCTGCGCCGGGACGAACGCACCCTGGCGGACGCCCTGCGCGCGGCGGGCTGGCGCACCGGGCTCTTCGGCAAGTGGCACCTGGGCGATGTCTCCCCCTACACGCCGCTGGAGCGCGGCTTCGACGAGGCCATCGTGCATGGCGCCGGCGGCATCAGCCAAACCAACGACCACTGGGGCAACGACTACTTCGACGACGTGTATCGTGACAACGGCGCGCTGCGTCAGCACGCTGGCTACTGCACCGACGTCTGGTTCCGCGAGGCGCTGGCCTTTATCGAGCGCCAGGGCGACGCGCCCTTCTTCTGCATGATCACGCCCAACGCGCCGCACAGCCCCTGGAACGTCGAGCCACAGTACAGTGCGCCCTACCTCGGCCAGACCACGGAAGCGCGCGCCCGCTTCTTCGGTATGATTGCCAACATCGACGAGAATTTTGGCCACTTGCGCGCGCGCCTGGCGCAGCTGGGCCTGGAAGACGACACCATTCTGATCTTCGCCACCGACAATGGCTCGGCCGGCGGCGTCAGCGTGGACGAGGCGGGCCATGTGCTCGAAGGCTACAACGCCGGCATGCGCGGCATGAAGGTCTGGCAGTATGAGGGCGGCCACCGCGTGCCCCTGTTCCTGCGCTGGCCAGCGGGCGGTCTGGGCGGCGGGCGCGACGTGGGCCGGCTCTGCGCAAACATCGACATCAAGCCGACCTTGCTGGATCTCTGCGGCATTGAGGACAACGCCGGGCCGCCGGTGCATGGCCGCAGTCTGCGCCCGCTGCTGCAGGACGCCGACGCCGACTGGCCGGAGCGCAGCATCGTGACCGATTCGCAGCGCGTCACCACGCCGCGCAAGTGGCTCAAGAGTTCCGTGATGCGCGGCCGCTGGCGTCTGATCGACGGCCGCGAGCTCTACAACCTGGACAGTGACCCCGGTCAGCGTGCAGACATCGCGCAAGATCATCCGGAGCGCGTCGCCCGCATGCGCGCCGACTACGAACACTGGTGGGAACTGGTCAGCGAGCAATTCGAACGCGACATCCCCATGCCGCTGGGCGCGCCAGGTTCAACGCAAACCTTGCTCACGGCGCACGACTGGCGCAACGAAGCCAGCGACGCTATCTCGAGCCAGAGCGGCATTCGCCGCGGCCATGAAGCGGAAGGCTACTTCGAGGTGGAGATCGCCCAGGTCGGGCGCTACGAGTTCGCGCTGCGCCGCTGGCCGCCGGAGACGCAGCACGCCATTGATGCGGGCATTGAGGGCGATGACGTCGAGTGGCGCCGCGAGTGGGTCGATGAAGACGACTGGCACTGGTACACGGGCGGTCGCGCCCTGCCCGTGAAGCGAGCTGCGCTGCGCATCGACTATGCCGACGGCCGTGCCCCGCTCGAGCTCGCGGCTGATATTGAGCCTGGCAGCCAGACCACAAACTTCACGGCTGACCTGACGCCAGGCGCGGGTCACCTGGGCGCGCGCCTGCTGGGCGATGATGGCTACGTCGTCGGCGCCTACTACGTCCAGGTCACGCTGCTGGAGCCCGCGTCGGCCTGACTTGTGCCCTATAGTTTTAGCAACCCAATGTTTCTCCCCGAATTCAACGCGAATCCAACATTCTGTGTCCTCTGCTCCTATTTTTCACTCCAGATTCATAGAAGGCATTGGGTATATTCGTCTGGAGCATGTTTAGCATGTGTGGAGATATAGATTGAAGCGAGAAGCAAGACTGTTGCTCGACAAGGGAATCTGTTCACTAATCATCAGTGTGGATCATTTCAACAGTTCCCGTAACGCAGGACGGACTACTGCTGTCATTCTTATGCTTCACCATGCATTTGAAATGCTGCTCAAGGCATCTTTAATTCAATGTGGGGGGACAATCACTACGAAAGGGAAAGGTGAAGGAGAGACAATTAGCTTTATTGACTGTGTGAACAGGGCACACTCGGGTGAGACAAGATTCCTCAGTGAGCATCAAGATGTGACGCTCCTAGAAATAAACTCTCTTCGAAATGCAGAACAGCATTATTTGGTAGAGATTCCTGAGCAAAAGCTGTACTTGTCAGTCCAGGTCGGCTTCACGATATTTAAAGACATGCTGCGAGATGTATTCGACAGGAATTTGGTAGATTGCCTTCCGAAACGAGTACTTCCCATATCAACTTCACCAATAGTTGATATACATACAATCTACCAAGATGAAGTTGCAGCAATCAGACAATTATTGGCACCAGGGAAAAGGCAAAGAGCAAAAGCCAAAGCGCGTTTACGTTCTTTAGCAATTATGGAGAAATCTCTTCAAAGTGATCCGCAGTTTCCTACACAAAAGGAGATGAATGCTCTTATTAATGACCTCCGCAAAGATAGGTCGTGGGAAGAAACTTTTCCTAATGTCGCTAGGATTCGAATTGAGGGACAATCGCCTGATTTGCGAATAACGAAAAAAGAAGGCGTCCCGGTTCACCTTGTTCCAGAAGGTGAACCACATGATGGAATTGTGTATAGAAGAAACGATTCTGACTATTACAGCATGAATCTTTCCCAGTTGTGCGACAAACTCGATCCGCAACAGAAAATTACTCGACCCAAACTCTCCGCAATCGTCTGGTATCTGGACCTGCAGACCGACGATGAATGCTTTAAGGAGTTTCGGTACGGTAAGTCCACAGTGCATAAAATGTACTCGCCGAAAGCACTTGCACGAATCAGAAAAGCATTACCGGAGCTCGATATAGTCGAAGTCTGGAACATGTACAAAAGTCGTAATCTTTGAGGTTTATGGATTTAGGCCTCACTGTACCAGCGGATCGGCAGCGCTTTGCTGCCAGGCGCGCAAACGCGCGGCCATACGCTCCGTCACGTGCTGATAACCACGTAGCGTTGCCAGGTTGTTCATCTCGCCCGGGTCGGCCTGCAGGTCGAAGAGCTGCGTGTGCGCCGCGCCGCTCACCCGCGACTCGATCAGTTTGAAGCGTTCGCCGCGCAGGCTGCGCATGTGCGGCCTGGAGCCGGGGTGCCCCTCCACCTGCTGCCAGGCGCCGAAGAGCGAGCGGCGGTGCTTGCGGCGCTCGCCTGCCAACAATGCGTTGAGGCTGTAGCCCTCGTTGGTCTCAGGCAGGGCGCAGCCGGCGCGCTCCAGCAACGTGGGAAAAAGGTCGTGCAGGTAGCACAGGGCGTCTGAACGCTGGCCGGCGGCGATGCCCGGGCCACGCAGGATGAGCGGGATCCGGATGCTGTGCTCATACAAGTTTTGCTTGCCCATCAACCCGTGCTGTCCGACTGCCAGACCGTGGTCGGCGCAGTAGATGACGATGGTGTTCCCGGCCAGACCATTGCCTTCCAGCGCCTCCAGAATGCGCCCGATTTCGGCGTCAAGGTGCGTAATCATGCCGTAGTAATCGGCGATGTGCTGGCGCACTTCGGCCTCATCGCGCGGCTGCGCCGCCAGCAGCTCGTCGCGGATTTCGCTGATGCCCATGTCAAAGGGGTGGCCCGGCATGAAGTTGGGCGGCAGCTTGATGTCCTTCGCGTTGTAGCGTTCTGCGTATTCGCCGGGCGGCGTGCGCGGGTCGTGTGGCGCGGTGAAAGCGACCCAGGCGAAAAAGGGCTGCTCGTCCTCCGGGCTGCGTGACTGCAGAAAGCGCAGGGTCTCGTCGGCGAAGAACGTGGTGGAGAAGGTGTCGTTGATCTCGAGGCGACTCTCGTCCTGCGTGCGCACGGCGTCCCAGGGGTAGACGGGCACGGCGTACTGGTCGGACATGCCGCCGAGGAAGACCTTGCCGCCGGCGTTGAAGCAGCGCGCGAAACTTTCGCTGTGATTGTGCCACTTGCCGGTGCCGAAGCTGCAGTAGCCCTCCTGCCACAGCAGCTCGGGCAGCAGCGGCGTGTCGACCGGCAGCGGATCGGGCGTGCGGAAGACGCCGCGCCCGCTGAGCAGCATGGCGCGACTGGGCAGACAGACCGCGTCGGACGTCGCGCCCATGATGCTGGCGCGCGTCAAGGTCGTGCCCTGCGCCATGAGGCGGTCGAAGGTCGGCGTGTCTACGGCTTCCTGCCCCAGCGCCCCAATGGCGGAATGGCGATGGTCGTCAGCGATGAGGAGGAGGATATTGGGTCGGCTCATGTCAGTCGCTTCCTTGTTAATGCCCACAGATTTCAGGTTGCGAGGTCGAGGGGGAAAACACGGGCTTGTAGAAGCCAATAACATATTCCTCATACATTCGCTGCTGTATTACTGAACTCGCATCCTTTTTTCTGCTGACAGGCATCATGCGTCGATTTCTGTCCAACTGACGAACACCGAATGGAGGGACTTCAAAACCTAAAGACCGACCTATTTCACTTAGGCAGAATTGAGTCTGAGTGTCCATACTACGCATCACAGAACTACCCACAACGAGGATTGCAGCCTTTCCTGGGCGCAACACTCGCCTCATCTCCATTAGTACACGAGTCATTTCTGAATAATATCGTCGTAACACATTTGCTTTCCTTTCATCCAACAAGGCCAGTTTGGAGATGACTTCCTGTGTATATGGTGGCATTTTCTCATAGGCGAATCCTGCGATCGCATCTCCACTAATATATGTCGCACGTTTGTTACCCAGAGCCTCAATGGCATGTCCCATCCAAACCAATGCAAATTTGTGTGATCTCATGTAATCGATTGCATTCGAAGCGTAGGGAGGCGAGGTCACAATGAGATCTACACAATTATCATCCATTGGCAAGGCTTGCGCGTTCGCCTCCTTCAGGCAAGGCTTGGGATGGGAATCCGGCAAATGCTTCAAGCCGTTAACATTGATTTCAAGCCGTCGCCGAAACTCTTCCACAGGAGATTTCAGGGTTTTTGTAAGAAATCGAACACGATTTTCAGGAACTGAATCGGAATTCTCATAGAGAATGATTTTGCCTGTGGCGCTGTAAACCAGTCTTGCTCGATGTGGGCGCGTATGAGCAAGGTCAAAAGCCAGAGAAACGCCGCCAGATTTAGTGATGATTATGGCGGAAAAGGCGAGCAATAGGAACATGCGTGTTTCGGCACGCGAGACACACTCAATTTGCTCCAGCAAGGCCTGTAATTCGATTTGTGTATCTTTCGCAAACCAGTAATCCACGAATTTTCTGGTTCCTGGCCCGAAATGCGCCGCTAAACGCTGCTCAAGACCTGCCTTGTCCCTGGACAGCACAGACCTGGCGCGCATTATTAGTGCGTAGCCCTGTTGCAGGGTCTCGGCCGCATGGAGCGGAAGTGTCTTCACTCGGGCTTGCAGGCAAGCAAGAGGATCTATGTCGAATCCATGAGCCAAACGTCCACTTAGGTAAGCCTCTACGAGTGTAGTACCAGAACCCATCATTGGATCGAGGACGACCTCGGTAGAAGTTGTCAACTCGTCAATGAACAAACGAGCCAGCTGCGGCGGAAACCTGGCAGGAAAAGCGTGAAAGCCGTGGGTCGCATTTCCGGTTGGCAGTTGATGAAAGTCAAGATCACCCTGAAGGAGTTCGTTCAGACGGCCCAGGTAGTGTGTCTTTGATTTGCGCGCCGATTGTTCATCGGCGTGGTCGTAGGCGCGCATAGATCAGTCTCTGTCCAGTGGATAGCGTTCGTCGCCAACTTCGGCCTGCAGTCGGTGTAGCTCGTCCTTCAGCGCAGCGATGGTGCCCGCCAGTTCCGGGCGGTCAATCAGATTGTGCAGTTCGGCGGGGTCTTCCTGCAGGTCGAAGAGCTCCCATTCCGGCTCATACGATTCATCGATGCTGCCGGCCTGGCCGAGCCCGTCGGCGTAATAGTAGATGAGCTTGTGGCGCCGGGTGCGGATGCCGTAGTGGGCGTAGACGTTGTGCTGCGCCTTGTGCATCCAGTAACGGTAATACATCGCCTCGCGCCAGTCCGCCGGCGCAGCGTCCTGCAGCAGGGAGTGAAAGCTGCGGCCCTGCATGGCCTCGTCGGGCTCGATGCCGGCCAGCTCGAGAATAGTGGGCGCGAAGTCGACGTTGAGCACCATGTCGGCGTTGCGGCTGCCGGCCTCAATGGCTCGCGGATAGCGCATGAGCAGGGGCATGCGCAGCGACTCCTCGTACATGAAGCGCTTGTCGTACCAGCCGTGGTCGCCCAGGAAGAAACCCTGGTCGGAGGTGTAGACCACGACGGTGTCTTCGGCCAGGCCCTGCTCATCTAGCCAGTCCAGCAGGCGGCCAACGTTGTCGTCGATGCTGGCGACGACGCGCAGGTAGTCCTTGATGTAGCGCTGGTAGGCCCAGCTGCGCAGCTCGGCTTCGGGCAGGTCGTGGGCGATTTCGGCCTTGATGTCGCTGTGGCGCATGTGCACGCCGACGCGCATCTCGGCTGCGGCTGCGGCTGCGGCGCGCTCGCTATAGTCGTCCTGCAGCGTGTCGGGTTCCGGCACCGCTTCGTTGAGGAACAGATGCGCGTGTTTTTCGTCAGGCTCCCATGGGCGATGGGGTGCCTTGTGGTGGCACATCAGCATGAAGGGCCGCTCGCCGTCGAGCCCGTTCAGCCAGTCCAGGCTCATGTCCGTGATGATGTCCGTCACATAGCCGGGCACGACGCGCTGCTGACCGCCGTCCGGGCCGTTGAAGATGAAGGTCGGGTTGTGATAGAGGCCCTGGCCGGGCAGGACGGCCCAGTCATCGAAGCCGGTCGGGCAGTGCTGCGGCCCGCTGCCCAGGTGCCACTTGCCGAACATGCCGGTCTGCCAGCCCTGGGCCTGCAGCGTCTTGACGAAGGTCGGCAGGCGATTGTCCATGGGCGTGGCCAGCGTGGTGACCCCGTTGATGTGGTTCCAGGTGCCGGTGAGGATGGCGGCGCGGCTGGGTGTGCAGATCGAATTGGTGCAGAAGCAGTTGTCGAAGCGCATGCCGCCATCGGCGATGCGGTCGAGATTGGGCGTCCGGTTGATGCGGCTGCCATAGCAACTCATGGCGTGCGCCGCGTGGTCGTCGGACATGATGAAGAGGAAGTTGGGCTGGCGGGTCATACCTGCTCCCGTCTGTTGCGGCCAGGCGACCAGTTTAGCACGAAGCGGGGCCCTGTCCCTTCAGCGCCCCATCCAGCCGCCGTCAACGGTGAGTATTTCGCCGGTCACGTAATCAGAGGCGGACGAGGCGAGGTAGAGCGCCGCGCCGCGAAAGTCATCCGGACGGGCCCAACGCCCTGCGGGGATGCGCTCGAGGATGGCCTGGTGGCGCGCCTCGTCATTGAGCAGGTCGGCGGTGAGGTCGGTCGCGACGTAGCCGGGCGCGATGGCGTTGACCTGTACGCCCTGGCCGGCCCATTCATTGCTCAGCGCCTGCGTCAGCCGGGCGATGGCGCCCTTGCTGGCTGCGTAGGCGGGCACGCGGATGCCGCCCTGAAAGCTCATCAGCGAAGCGATGAAAATGATCTTGCCACAGCCGCGCGCCAACATTTCGCGCCCGAATTCGCGGGAGAGGATGAACTGGGCGTTGAGGTTGACCTCGAACACGTGATCCCACGCCTCGTCAGGAAAGTCGACCGCGTTGAAGCGCGGGACAACGCCGGCGTTGTTGATGAGAATGTCCACCTGCATGGCCTCCGCCTGTATTGCACGGATGAAGGCGTAAAGCGCGTCACGCTGGCCGACGTCGCAGGCGCGGGCGTGGAAGTTGCGCCCCAGCGCGCGCACCTCGGCGCCGACAGCGCCGCCGTCCGCTTCCATGTTCTGGCTGACGCCGATGACGTCCGCGCCGGCTTCGGCCAGCGCCAGTGTGATGGCCTTGCCGATGCCGCGCCGGCAGCCGGTGACCAGTGCGGTCTTGCCATCGAGGCGGAACAGGTCGGGCAAGGACATTCATTTCTCCCGCAGGGCCCGGATAACGCGCCGGGATGGTACCCCTGCGCTATCGTCGGCGCCAGCGTGATACCTGTCACAGGGCAGGGGCAAGAATCCCGAAAATGTGAAAGTCACTGGAGACGCGCCACGTAGCCTTGCGCAGGGCGCTGATTATGGCTGATGACGAAAAATCGCCACGGCCTGCGCTGTGGCGATTCTTGCCTGTTTATTGCCTTACTGCCGACCTGCGCCTTCGCAGTTAGCAACCCGCGCCCGGCGCGCCATCATAGGTCGTCGAAGTACCGCCGACGCCGCCACTCAGGCCGCCGTTGAAGATTACGTGGAAAGTCTTGTTTTCGCCGTCCGGCCCCATGGCTATGACGGCGTTGCCGTTGTCCTGTTTTGTTGCTGCGATGCGGCCATCCGCGCTGGCCTTCACACAGCCTGTGCCGGCGGCGGCGAATTCCGCTTGCGTCACCCAGAACGCAATCTCGCCCTGCGACGCCGAGACATACTGGTACACCACGAGGGCAGCTGCTGAGTCTTGACTCGCGCGGTATACGCCGCCCAGTCCGCCCAGATTGTTGGCCAGCTCATTGACCTCTCCGGAAAAGCCGACGGAGGGTGAGGTGGAACCGGGAGTCGTAGTTGTGGTCGTAGTAGTAACAGTGCCAGGTTGTGGAGCGCCGGCGTTGGCGCAGTTCCAGAGCTTGTCAATACCTGCCCTGGGGTCAGTGCTGGGAGAGGAGAATTGCGCCGGATTGACACTTCCGCGCAAAAGGTCCACATCCAACTTCAATACAGCGCCTTCTCCCCGGCTCCGGGCAAGGGGAACTTGCTGTCGCTGGTCGCTGATAACGCCATCCAGGGATGCTGAGGCAGAGTCCCTGGTTTGACCGGGCAGAAGGTGGAGCGCTTCCCCCGCGACTATCCCGGTGCCGGTGCCCCACAGGCCTGCGCTGAGCCACGAAACGGCAGTCGGCAGACTGAAATCAGGAATCAGTACGTTGGAGAGGGTCCGTGGTGGTGTCCAGGTGACCGTGGCAGATCCATGTGCCACGTCGTTCACCATTGAGGTCACCGTCACCGTGTAGGGAATACTCGGGTTGAACGACCCAACCCGGGACCAGAGATCCCCGTTGGCAGATACCAGCGCGGCTCCGGAATCGCAGCGCGGTGTGGGCCTGATGACGTACAGGTAGTCGGTCACGCCGGGCACTGTGTCCCAGGAGACAATCGCCTGCGTTGAATTGATGTCGACATTGAAGGCAAGGTGTGGCGCGGGAAGTTCTTGCGCGCTGACAGGCGACAGCAGGACGATCATGACGAATGCAAATATCAGGATGAATCTCATGGCGCGCTCCCTTGCCGTCCCTGCATGAAGTTATACAGCCCTGCATCCACTTGCGCAAGCGAAACTTAATCCGGATGCTGTGAATTGCCTTGTCTTTATACAGCTTGCGCATTCCAGTGGACAGTAGCACGGGTCCCTCTCGCTTTACCGTCTGGCTGACCGGCTCTGGCGAGCGCCAGAGCGCGGCTAACGCGGCGTTATGCGCGCGTACTCCGGCCACTCGAGCACGAAACCGAGCTGGTTGCGCAGCATGCCCTGGAAGTCGTCGAGGCGGGCGCTGTCAGCGCGGATCTGCTTCGGCTGCAGCCCCTGCGCGTGGCACCAGGCGGCCAGCGCGCCGGCGGCCTCGCCGATGTTCCACTCGACCGGATGCAGGCGGTAACAACCGTTGGTGATGTGAGTCACGCCGAGGTTCTTGCAGGCCGGCAGCAGGTTCTCCACGCGCTGCGGGATGAGCGCGCCCAGCGGAATCTGGAAGGGATAGCAACTGATGTCGACGTAAGTGCGCGGCAAGGTGCTCGGGTGCAGGTCGATGCGGTAGCTGCCTACGCCGACCGAGTCCGCAAAGCGTTCCGCGCCGACCAGCCCGCCGCGCTGCTCCACGCCGACGTCCTGCTCACGCACGGTGTACTCCGCCAGGATGCGGCGCGCTTCGCGCACGTACACATACTTCGCCAGGCCGTCCTCGCTGCCGGTGACGTCACGGCGCAGGCGCAAGCCAGGATAGCCCTGGCCGCCGTCGTGACGCGGCGCCTCGGTCTGCATCCAGTAGAGGAAGGCGAAGCTGAGCTGGCGGCAGGCGCGCAGATTCTCCTGTACCTTCGCTTCCGGGACGCCGACCAGCGGCCCCAGCCAGTAGTCGATCTGTGGCCAGTTGACCAGCGTGATGTCGCTGGCGAAGCGGCCTGCGGGATAGTAGTCCTTGCACAGAATGCGGCGATAATGCCAGAAGTCCGCCGGCCGGCCGCGCCGGTCGCTCGCTTCGCCAGAATCGAAGATGGCGCGGTAACGTTCCTCAAGCGTAATGGGGTGGACGTCCAGCCAGCCCAGCTGCGGCCCCGGCCAGAAGTCCGCCTGATAGCCGCGCCAGAAGTCGTAGTCCTGCGGCCGCTCAATGACGTGATTCTCGCCCGGCAGCCAGTCCACGGCGAAGCACCAGGTGATAGCCTGCTGGTCCAGCGGGTCGGGCTTGCCCGGCAGGGCGTGCAGCTCGCCGGTCTGCGCCTGGCTCTCGGCGCCGATGATGTGCTCCACGTCGGCCAGCGCCAGCAGGTCGCCCAGCTCGGTGGCGTCGAGGATCCAGGGCGCGCTGATGCAGGTCTCGTCGCCGCTCTCCAGGCTGCGCAGCGTCACCGCGCGCACACGGTCGCCATCGGTTTCAGCGCTGACCGGGACGTACCGGCGCAAGATTTCCAGCTGCCCGCTGCTGCACCAGGGCGCCAGCATGACCTCCATCACGGCGAGGGCCGCGCGCGGCTCGTGACACAGGCGGCTGACGTTGCCGTTGCCCGGGTTGAGGTTGACGATGCTGCGCGCAGCTTCGGTCAGCGGGTAGTGGCGGCGGTAGTAATTGCGCACGCCTTCGGCGAACTGCATGTAGCTGTGTGTGGCGCCCGTCTGCTCGATCCAGGGGTGCTCGTCGGGCGGGACGGCCTGGGCTGTTAGCTGGCCGCCGATCCAGTCCGTCTCCTCGCTCATGATGACGCGCCGGCCCAGGCGCAGGGCCGCCAGGGCCGCGGCCACGCCGCCCGTGCCGCCGCCGACGATCAGAATGTCCGTTGCGCGCTCAGCCGTCATGGGGTGCTCCTCGTCGTTTAGTTAAGATTTCGTAAAACATTCAGAACTCAATTTTGGCAGCTGGCGCAACCTTGTGCTACTTTTTTCACTATCGCAACATACACCAATCAGGAGACCTGTGATGAAGTACAAGACGCTAGTCCTCCTTGCAGCCGTGCTACTGTTGACGGTCATGCCCCTGAGCGCGCAGGATGTGACCACTATCACCTGGATCAACTGCTGCAACTGGGCGTCCGAGGATATTATCGCCAACTTCGAGGCTGCCAATCCGGATGTCAAGATCGAGCTCGAGCAGGTGGATTTCAACGCGCTCTTCGAGCAGATCCAGGTGCGCCTCGGCGCTGGCGCCAGCGACCCGGACGTACTCTCGGTTGATGTGCCCGTTACTGCCGGCTACGGCCTGCGCGGCTGGCTGCTGCCGCTGGATGATGCCTTCACAGACGAGGACCGCGCGGACTGGTTGCCGGCGGCGCTGGCTGCCGGCACCTACAACGGCGAGCTAGTTTCCGCGCCGGTCAGCACCTCCACGCAGCTGCTCTTCGTCAACACCGATATGTTTGAAGCGGCCGGCATCGAGGTGCCCGGCGTCGACGATCGCCTGACCTACGAGCAGGTTGCCGACATCGCGGCACAGTTGACGCAGGATACAGACGGCGATGGCATCACCGACCAGTGGGGCTTCAGCTGGGAGCAGACCGTCCGCATTTACCAGCTGCAGCCGCTGGCGGTGGGCCTGGGCGGCCAGTCCATCGGCGATGACGGCCTCACGGTCGACGGCGTCATCAATTCCCAGGCCTGGATCGATGGCTTCAGCTACTACGCTGACATGTTCAACGAACTGAAAGCCGCGCCGCAGGACGACACCATCGGCACCAGTGATCTGTTCTGGTCCGGCAAGATGGGCATGATGATCGCCGGCCCCTGGAACATCAACCGCTACCTGCGTGAGGCGGATGACATCGACTTCAACTGGACCGTTTCTCGCCATCCCTACTTTGAAGATGGCGCGATCACCACGCCTACCGGCAGCTGGCACATTGGCGTCAACGCCAGCAGCGACAGCCCCGAGGCAGCCAAACGCTTCGTGAAGTACATCTCCACCGGCGCAGGCGCCGAAAGATGGTGGCGCTTCGGCAGTGGTGACTTCCCGGCGCAGCAATCGGTGCTGGCGCTCTTCCAGACGGATGAAGAGTTTGACGAGGGCGTCAAGTTCTTCCTGCGCGTGGCCGCCGACGAGGCGACCGTGAACCCGGATCCGCGCGCCGTGTCACCTGGCTATCTGGAGTACGAGCAGATTCTGCAGGATGCCTTCCAGGACATCCGCACCGGCTCTGATGTAGAGGAGTCGCTGAATCTTGCGGTCGCCCGTATCGAAAGCGAGATGGTGAAGTATCGCGGTTAGTTAACTGACCGACATTGCCGGCCGGGGGCAGCCTGACAGGGGCAGTTCCCGGCTTCGGCATTGAATGGAACTGAATTGCAATGACTGGTCGTGAGCGCCTGATCCCCTATGTCTTTTTGCTGCCGGCGCTGGCGCTAATCGTCATTTTCAACCTTTTCCCCACCATCGCTACCCTGATCGAAAGTCTGCATGCGAACTCCCTGGTGCGCGGCGGGCGTATCTTCGTCGGCCTCGGCAATTTCACCCGCGTGCTCAACGACCCCATCTTCTGGAAGTCGATGCAGGTCACCGCGCTGTTCAGCGTGCTCGTGAATCCAATCCAGATTGCGCTGGCGCTGGGCCTGGCCTTGCTGGCCAACAGCAAGGTGCGCGGCATCAGCATTTTCCGCAGCATTTACCTGCTGCCGGTGGCCGTCTCCATCAACGTGACGACCGTCGTCTGGGGGCTGATGCTCAACAGTGAGGGCGGCCTGATCAACGGCATACTGACTCTGGCAGGCATTGAACGCCAGCCTTTCCTGATCGCGCCGACTCACGCCCTCGCGTCGATCATCCTCCTGGCGACCTGGAAGGGCGTGCCGCTGTGGACGCTTTTCTTCCTCGCCGGTTTGCAGGGCATCTCGCAGACGGTGCTTGAGGCGGCGCGCATCGACGGCGCCGGCCGTTGGCAGAGCTTCCGCTTCGTCACCCTGCCGCTGCTGCGCGGCGTGCTGCTCTTCGTGCTGGTGGCCGACACCGTCGCCAACTTCCTGCTCTTTGCTCCGGTCCTGCTGCTGACCAGGGGCGGGCCGCAGTTGAGCACCAACCTCGTCATGTACGAGACCTATCGTCGCGGCTTCGTTTATGGCGACCTGGGCGCCTCGTCGGCGATGCTGTCAGTCATGTTGCTGCTGGTTTTCGCCGTGATCGGCGTCCAGTTCTCGCTCTTGCGGCGGCGTAGCTGAGGGTTTATGGGCGCGCAAACAGGCACCTTCCCGCCGAACGCAGCCTCGCGTGACAGGTCACGCTGGCGCCAGCGGTACGAGCTGCTCAAGACGGGCGAGCATCTGCTGACCTATGGTCTGTTGTTCATCGTAGCCATATTTGTCCTGCTGCCGCTGATGTGGGCCTTCGCCGCCTCCTTCACGCCCAACGCCAGGGTCTTCGAGTACGCCTTTCCTTTTTCCCTGCGCGCCCTGTTTCCGGTGGACTTCACGCTTGAGGCCTACGAGGCCCTCTTTGCGCGCGGCTTCGGCAACGCGCTGAAGAATTCCTTCTGGCTCGCCGGTGTCACGGTCGTGCTGGGCGGCAGCATCAACGCCCTGGCCGGCTTCGCCTTTGCGCGCTTCGAGTTCCGAGGCAAACGCATCCTCTTCCTGACCGTGATCCTGCTGCCCTTCCTGGTGCCGGTGGACCTGACGGCCATCCCGCGCTTCATCCTGGTGAACTCACTGGACTGGCGCAACACCTGGCAGGCGCTCATCGTGCCGGGCCTGGGTAACAGCCTGGCGATTTTCCTCTTCCGCCAGTTCTTCGAGGAAATCCCGCAGGACCTCATCGACGCCGCGCGCGTGGATGGTGCCTCGTGGTGGCGCCTGTTCTTCAATGTTGTCCTGCCGCTCTCGCGACCGGTGTTGATCACCGCGGCCCTGTTTCTCTTCCTGCAACAATGGGATGCCTACTTCTGGCCGTTGCTGGTCGCGCCGCGCCCGGAACTGCGCCTGGTGCAGGTGGCCATCTCCGGCGCGGTCGAGGAATTCCGCACGCGCTGGAACGAACAGCTGGCCGGTTCCATGCTGGCCGCAATCGTCCCCATCCTGCTGCTGCTGCCCTTCCAGCGCTACTACATCCAGGCGGTCACCAGCAGCGGCCTGAAGGACTGAATCTCCGCTCCCCGCTCCCCGCTTGCTTTTGCCGCGACTCACAAGCCACGCTATACTCAACTGATCACATGCGGGGCCGCGCCTGCTTTCAGAGTCGGCGAGGCCAAACGGGCCGCTGCCCGTCCGCAGTTCTTTCGCTACTGTTTACTGGAGGATTCTGATGCGCAAGAGTTTGGTACTGTACATCCTGCTTCTGGCGACGCTGCTGCTGGCCCTTGCGCCCGTGCAGGCCCAGGACGATGTCACCGAAATCCGCTTCATGAACTGGTGGGACGCCTCGCGCGAGGTGCTGATGCTGGACCTGATCGCGCGCTTTGAGGCGGAGAACCCCGACATCCGCGTCATCAACGAGGTGCAGCCCTGGGACAACCGCGCCGAGCTGGTGTCCACGGCCATTTCCAGCACCACGCCGCCGCACATCATCATGACCAACCGCCAGGAGACCTTCCAGTTCGCCGGCCTGGGCCTGATCCGGCCCATCGACGAATTCGTGGCCGGGTCCGGCCTTGACCTGAGTCTCTTCTATGATGGTGAAGTGGGCAACCAGTACTGGGCCGGTGAACTCTACGCCCTGCCGCTGCCCACCGCCGGTGGTCTGACGGGCATGTTCTTCTACAACAAGGATATGCTGGCGGCTGCCGGCTTCGACGCCCCGCCTGCGACCTGGCAGGAGCTGGAGACCATGTCCCAGGCGATCAATGTTGGCGACGCGATGGGCCTTGATATTCTGGGGGCCAACTCCGGCTCCAGCGCCGGCGACTTCATAACCTGGCTCTACACCAACAACGGTCGCTACGCCGATGATCTCGGCCGCGTCCTGATGTTTAACAGCGCCGAGGGCGTCGAGACGCTGGAGTGGATGATTCGTTTTACCAACGACATCAATGGCGGCATTGAGAACATCACCGACTTCTTCCAGGGTGCGGACTTCACCACCAGCGATCACCCCTGGTACCGCAGTGAGTATGCCTTCAACCCCATCAACACCTCGCACTTCAACCACATGAACAAGGTTGCACCCGACTTCTTCGCGGCGACGGACAGCTGGGGCGTGATGATGCGGCCCTACAATGGCAACAACCCGGATGCGAAGACCGCCGGCGTGGTCGGCTATTCCTCCTCCGGTGGCTGGGGCTACACCATCCCGGTGGCACACCCGCCGGAGTTGCAGGCCGCTGCCTACCGCTTCGCCGAATTCCTCGGCGCCAGCGACCAGGGCGGCTGTGTCTTCCTCTTCGCCCAGGGTCGTCCCTCGCCGGTGCGCGCATGCAACGAGAACCCGGCCTACTACGACGCCAACCCCTACTGGGACGTGGTGCTGGAAGGTCTGAGCAACGACGTGGCGGTGCAGATAACCCCGGTGCAGGGTCAGCTGCATGACATCCTGCACGCCCGCATCGAAGAGGCCTTCTATGGCGTCATGAGCGCCGAGGATGCGCTTAACGCAGCGGCAGAAGAGATGCAGGGCATTCTGGACGAGTTCTGGAGTGGTCTGGATGGCTGAGGCCCTGCCTCAGGTATCAGAGGAGAGCCGGGTTCGCTCCCGGCTCTCCGAACTGGCCTTTCGCTATCGACACTGGATCGGCTTTCTCTTCATCGGGCCGTGGCTCCTGTCGCTGCTGCTCTTTGACATCATGCCCTTCTTCGCCAACCTCTATTTGAGCTTCACGGATTATTCCGTCGGCCCGGTGCAGCCCAACTGGGTCGGGCTGGACAACTACATCGAGATGTTTACGGAAGACAGGGTCTTTGCCAAGAGCGTTTTCAACACGATTTACTTTATGGTATTCAGTGTTCCGCTGCGCCTGGTACTGGCTTTCGCCTTCGCGCTGCTGCTGAATGCGCGCCTGCGCGGCATGCAGATGTTCCGCACAATCTTCTACCTGCCCTCAGTCGTGCCGATTGTGGCGGCCTCTATCATCTTCATCGGTCTGCTGAACACGCGTTATGGCGTCATCAACCAGTTTCTCGTGCTCGTCGGCATGGACCCGGTGCGCTGGCTCTCGCGCCCGGAGTGGATCAAGCCCTCGCTAATCCTGATGAGTCTGTGGGGCTTTGGCGGGCAGATGGTTATCTTCCTCGCCGGCCTGCAGAGCATCCCGAGCGAGCTTTACGAGGCGGTGTCGATCGACGGTGGCAACGGCTGGCACCGGCTGCGCCACATCACCGTGCCGCTGATGACGCCCACTATTTTCTTCAACCTGATCATTGGCATCATCGGCAGCTTCCAGGTGTTCACCCAGGTATTCGTGCTCATCGGCACCACTGGCGGCCCGCTGCAGTCCGGCCTGGTCTACATGATCAACGTCTACAACAACGCCTTCGCCTACTTCCGCAAGGGTTACGCCGCCGCGCTTTCGGTCATCCTCTTCCTGATTATCCTGGTGTTCACGGTGATCATGGTGCGCAGTTCCGACCGCTGGGTCTTCTATGGCGATGACGACAACTAGCAACGGGACGGCCGCCGGTGATTGAAAGCCCGCAGGCGCGCCTCACCCGCCAGTCGATTACCTACCTCATCCTGCTGGCCGGCGCCGTGGTGATGTTCTTCCCGCTGCTGTGGACGGTCTCAACCTCGCTGAAAACGCCGGACAAGGTGACCCTGCGCCACATCGAGTTGATCCCCGATCCCTGGGCCTTCGAGAATTATCTGGAAATCTTCTTCGACCAGCCCCTGCTGCGCTACACGCGCAACACCATGATTCTGGTCGGGGCGGCGGTCTTTGGCGCGCTGGTGCCCTGTTCGCTGGCGGCCTGGGGCTTCGCGCGCATCCCCTTCCCGGGGCGGCGCACGCTCTTCGCTCTCCTGCTGACGACCATGATGCTGCCCTACGTCGTGCAGTTGATTCCGCTCTTCATCGTCTTCGACCGCATCGGCTGGGTGAATACCTTCTGGCCCCTGATCCTGCCGCGCGTGCTGGGGCACAATGCCTTCTACATCTTTCTGATGCGCCAGTTCTTCCGCGGCATCCCGGTAGACCTCTTCGACGCGGCGCGCATCGACGGCGCCTCCGAGTTCGGCGTGTGGTGGCGCATCGCCATGCCCATGTCGCTGCCGGTGCTGGCGGCCGTCTCAATCTTCGCCTTCCAGTTTGCCTGGGATGACTTCCTCTGGCCGCTGATTTACCTGGGCGGCAACAAGCAGAACTGGACCCTGGCAATGGGCCTGAACGCGCTCAAGGGCTTCGAGGGCGACGAAAACACGATGAACGTCATGATGACCTTCTCCACGCTGATGCTCGCGCCCATGCTGCTGGTCTTCTATTTCGGGCAGAAGTACCTGGTCAAGGGCGTCTCGGTCACCGGCCTGAAGGGCTAACTGTTCGCCAGCTGTAATTTCGCCACGTCCGGCTCGACGCCCAGACCCGGCCCCTCGGGAATCTCGAATTGCCCTGCGCGCGCCACCAGCGGCGTCTGCAGCAGGCTGTTGGCCAGCTCCACCACCGGCGGCTGATACTCAAGCATATAGAGATTGGGCAGGGCGGCGGCCAGCTGGATCGAGGCGGCGATGCAGGGTCCCAGGCCCACGCTGAGATGCGGTGCCATACGCGCGTTGAAGGCCTCGGCCATCTGCGCGATGACCATCGATTCCGAGATGCCCGCGCGCCCGATGTCCGGTTGCAACACGCTCGCGGCGCGCTGTTCCAGCCAGGGCCGGAACTGGTAGCGGGTGCGCTCGGTCTCGCCGATGGCGACCGCTATGCCCAGCCCCGCGGCCAGGCGCGCGTGCCCGGCGATGTCCTCCGGGTTCATGGCCGCCTCAAAGAAGCCGGCGTCCAGCGCTTCCAGTTGCCGCCCCAGCTGCATCGCTTCTGCAGGGGTGTAGGCCCAGTGCGCATCCAGCAGCAGTGTGGTCTCTGCACCGAGGGCCTCGCGCAGCCGGCTCATGGTGGTGACGTCGGCGCGGACGCCGTAGCCTGCTGACAGCTTGAAGGCGTTGAAGCCCTTGTCCTGCCAGTCCAGCGCCAGCTCGACACGCCCGTCATCATCAGGCCGCGGCAGGCCGGAGACGTAACAGGGGATGGCGTCGTCGAAAAAAGCGCCGCCCAGCAGCGCGTGCACCGGCTGATCCTGCAGCTTGCCGCGCGCATCCCACAGCGCGATGTCGATGGCGCTGATGGCGTCCAGCATGTGCCCGCCGTAATAACCGCGGTCGCGCATCAGGTTGTACATCAGATGCCAGAGGCGGCCGGCGCCCAGCGGGTCACGGCCAATGAGGGCCGGTGCCAGCAACTGGTCAATGATGCTGCACACCACCTCCGGCGCCACCGGCGCCAGCGCCTCGCCCCACGCAGTGATGCCCTCGCTGGTGCGCAGGCGCACGAACACGGTCTCGTAAGTCGCGGAATACAGGCAGCGATAGGGTGGGCGAATGAAGTAGTTGCCGACATCAGCGTGGGGCGGCAGCGGGCCCAGATAGGCCTCGTCGCGCCTGAGGCGCAAGGGCAGCGCCTCGATACTTTCGATGGACATAGACGGGCTCCTCTGCGCTCGGGCACTGAAGCGACCATTGTAGCGCGCCAGCCGGAGTCGGGACTGCACTGTTTCGGCGTTGATACCCGCGCCTGGCAGTCCCGCCAGCCGGAGCCCGTTTCTGTTGTTATCTGCACTTGGCAGCGCGCCTGGCAAGATTTATAATCCGCCATTCCGGTGAGTGCAGCAAACGGGCGGGGAAGCGGCCATGAAAGTGATTTTGCTCGACTATGTTTTCAAGCACGGCGTGGCCGGCGAGGTGATTAACGTCGCTGATGGATTCGCCCGCAACTACCTCATCCCGGGCGGTCTCGCGGTCAAGGCGACCGGGGCCGAGATGAAGCGCGCCACCAGGCTGCGTGAACAGGCTTCCGCGCGTCGCGCCGCGATGGAAAACGAACTCAACGAACTCGCCCGGCAGATCGACGGGGTAGAGTTGGTGTTCGGACGTCGCGCCGCCGTGACCGGCAAGCTTTTCGGTTCCGTTACCTCGCAGGAGATCGCGGAGGCGCTGGCAGAACAGACCGGCGTGGACATCAACCGTCGCCGCATTGGTCAGCAGCCCCTGCGCGAGACCGGCACCCATGAGGTGGTCGTCCGCCTCGGCAACGAGCAGGATCCCATGCTGAAAGTCACCATCATGCCCGAGCAGGAGCTGGCCGCCTGGCTGGCCGAGCGTGACGCGGAGGAAGCGCCGCAGGCAGACGAGCCCGGGGAGGACGATCTGGCCGGGGCGGCGGAACCCGCCATGGTGGCGGACGAGGAAACAACTCCCTGAATCCCGGCCTCCGCGCCGGGCGTATGGCCTGACCGGCCGGGGCAGGCCGGGGACATCCTGAAGCGATGGACGCACAGGCGCTGGGCCGCTTGTTACGTGAAGCCCGCGAGGCCAGGGAAATCTCGCTGGCCGAAGCGGAGCAGGCGTTGCGCATTCGGCAGCGCGTGCTGGTCGCGTTCGAAGATGGCATCTTTGACCAGTTGGAAGCCTCTCCGGTTCAGTTGCGCGGCTTTCTCGGCAACTATGCCCGTTACCTCGAACTCGACGAAGACAGGGTACTTGAGCAATTCGAGTCGCAGCGTCACGTATCGCAGCGCCGCCAGCAGCGCGAGCGTCGCCGTCGCCGGCCAGGCAAGTCGACTGTAGAGCAAAAGCCTGCCCCGCAGCTGGATCTGGGTGGGGGCGAACGCCTGCTGCAGCGCCGCCGGCAGCGGGGTTTCCTGAGTGGGGTTCTGCTGCTCCTGACAGGGGCCGTTGCCATTGGCGTCATCGTCTTCGTCGCCCTGCAATTCCTTGAGGATACGGAGGCGCCCTTCGTGCTCGAAGACGAGTTGCCGCAGCTGATTCCGCCAACGATCCTGCCGACGGTTGTGAGGCAGCTGAATGTCATGGAGCCGCCTGGCCGGACGCTCGCGCAGCGGCAACGTCAGGTCATCCAGCTCTGGAATGGCAGTGGCGTACTGGTGACTACCGAGGCCGCGCAACGCACCTGGCTGCGCGTGACGGCGGATGGCGAGGAGGAGTTCGTGGGTATGTTGCGACCCGGCGAGCACATCGAGGTTGCTGCGCGCACCGAAATCGTGCTGACGGCCAGCAATGCCGAGGCGCTGTTGATCACCTGGAACGGGCAGGAACAGGGTGTGCCCGGGCTGAGGGGCCAGTTGGTGGAGATGACCTTTACGCAGTCCTCGGTCGCCCTCGACGCGGGCGCCGGCTTCGAGCCAACGCCGGTATTCACGCCGACTGCGCAACCGACGTCGCTGATCGATGTGGGCGCGCTGCTACTAACGCTTACGCCCGAGACCACTGCCGGTCCGTTGCAGGGGGTAGCGCTGCAATCTCCGCCCTCATCCACACCGGCGCTAACCTCCACACCTGCGCCCACCTTAACCGCCACCCCTGGCCCCGGTTCGACCGCCATCATGACCCCGACGAGCACAACCACGGCGACAGCCACGGCCACCGCCAGCGTCACTGCGACTACGATTCTGCCAGTGACGCCGACTGGCGTATTGCCGCCACGAGAGACGCAGACGCCGGCAAAAGCGCTCCGGAATGGCTAGAATGTACCAGGATGCCCGAGGAGAGTTGCCATGGAATTCACACTGAACCTGCCAGAATGGGCCTTGCGTGAAAACGAGGCCCTGCCGGCCAGACTGCCAACGCTGGAGGAACGCATGGCTGCGGTGATCCGCTTTTCGCGGCTGAATTTTGAGCGCGGCACAGGCGGCCCCTTCGCCGCCGGCGTATTTGAGCGCGATACAGGAGTGCCGGTGGTGATCGGCGTCAACCGCGTGATGCCGCTGCAATGTTCCTCGGCGCATGCCGAGGTGACGACACTCACCCTGGCGCAGCAACTGCTGGGCACCTGGGATCTGGGTGCGCCAGGCCAGCCTGTCTATCAGCTGGTGGTGAACTGGCGCACCTGCGTCATGTGCTATGGTGCGGTGATCTGGTCCGGCATTCGCTCGCTGGTGATTGCCGGCAGCGGCCCCGAGCTGGAGGAGATTACTGGCTTTGACGAAGGTCCCATCCACCCGCAGTGGCAGCAGGAACTGGAGCGGCGCGACATCGACGTGGTCGACAACCTGCTCAAGGACGAGGCGGTGGCGGTCTTCCGCGACTTCGCGGCCAGCGGCAGCCATGTTTACAATGCCCGTCAGGGATGACCGGCCCCGGCGTCCCACGCCAAATGGACGAGAGGTGAGCCAACCCGTGTTGCAGGACGTGAAACGTCTTACAGTGGCGGATTTCGAGCGTTTTCTGCGCAGGGTCCCTGAAAAGCCATACCACGAACTGGTATGTGGCCGCATCGTGGAGAAATCAATGCCGACGGACGTGCATGCCTTTATCGTCAACCGACTCTGCTTCTGGCTGACCGTCTGGGCGAGCGAACGGGGGCTCGGCGAACCGGGGCCGGAGCGGCGATTTATCTTTCCAGGGGACACGCAGGATTCGCGCCAGCCGGATGTCTCGCTCATTCTCGACCCGGAAGTTCCCTTTGTATGGCGGGGGCCCATGCGCGTAGTGCCCGATCTGATCGTTGAAGTGCAGTCGCCCGGGGAAACGCGTGTGCGCCTGCGGGAGAAGGCAAGGTTCTACACGATGAGTGGTGTGCGTCTGGTGCTGCTGGTCTTCCCGCGCGGGCGCCAGGTCGAACTCTGGCGCCCCGGCACGACAGCAGAAGCCCTGGGCCCGGCAGATGTGGTCCGGGATGAGGCGCTGCTGCCGGAATTCGCATTGCCTGTAACTGAACTCTTTCCGCAGCGGCGGGGCGGACGAAGCCAGACTCGATGAAAACAGACAATTTCTATCTCCTTAGTCTGGGCTGCGCCAAGAACACGGTCGATTCGGAAAGTATGGCCCAGGTGCTGGGTCAACACGGCATGCGCGGCACGGGCAACCCCGCCGAAGCGGCCGTGCTGATCGTTAACACCTGCGGCTTCCTCGAGGCGGCGCGCGAAGAAGCGCTGGCCGCATTGCGCGAACTGGTCAGCCAGCGGCGGGCGGGGCAGATGGTCATCGCTGCCGGCTGCCTGGCGCAGCGCCACGGTGCCAGCCTGGCGCAGGATGTACCTGGGCTGGATGGTGTGATCGGCACGCGTCGCTGGATGGACATCTTCGAACTGGTGCAACGGCTGCGCGCGCGCAAGCATCCGCAGCCGCTTTATCATCTGCCGACGGATGCGCAAACCGTCGGCCTCGACGAGCGCGGCGTGCTGCGCGCCAGCGTGCAGGGCGCCAGCGCCTGGCTGAAAATCGCCGACGGCTGCCGTCGCCCCTGTGCCTTTTGTACCATCCCGAAGATTAAGGGCACGGCCGTCAGCCGGCCCGTGGCGACGCTGGTGAACGAGGCGCAGCGGCTGCAGGCGCAGGGTCTGCGCGAACTCATCCTCATCGCCCAGGATTCGACCGACTATGGCCATGACCTGGGGCTGAAGGATGGCCTCGCGCAGTTGCTGGAGGCGCTGGTTGCGGCGGCGCCCGACATTCCCTGGCTGCGCATTATGTATGCCTGGCCCGGCTATGTGACGCCACGTTTGATTGAGACGATGGCCGCGCAGCCGCAGGTGCTGCCTTATCTGGATATGCCGCTGCAGCACGGCCACCGCAGCACCCTGCTGCGCATGCGCCGCCCGGCCAACATCGAATGGGTGTATGCGACCCTGGCGCGAATGCGCGCGCTGATGCCGCAGCTGGCCGTGCGTACGACCTTCATCGTGGCTACCCGGGCGAGACCGAGGCCGAATTCGAAGGTCTGCTCGACTTCGTGCGCGACCTGCAGTTCGATCGTGTGGGCGCCTTCACCTATTCGCAGGAACCGGGCACGCCCTCTGCCGCGCTGCCCGACCAGGTGCCGGAGGACGTCAAGCAGGAACGCTACGAGGCCTTGATGACGCTGCAGCAGGGCATTAGCCTGGCGAAGAATCAGGCTTTGGTCGGCCGCACCATCGACGTGCTGGTGGAGGGCCATGGCGCCAGTGAAGATGAACAGGGCCGGCCCGACGGCGCGACGCTCAGCCTGGGCCGCAGCTGGCGCGACGCGCCCGAGATTGATGGCTACGTCATCGTCGAGGGCGAGCTGCCGCCAGGCGAAATTGTGCCGGTGCGCGTCACCGGCGCGACGACCTATGACCTCTTCGCCAGCGTGGATGTGCAGCCGCCCGCGGTGATCCGGCCCGGCCAGATTCTGGCTGAGGGCGCCATTCAATTGCAGGACTGAAAAGCGAACACGAACCACATGGAAAGGGAAGGGGCATGACGGAAGCGGAAGCGCAGGGGGCCTTGCATCAATTCATCTCGGGACGGCGCAGCCCGCGCAACTATCTCGACCGGCCGGTGGACAGGACGACCCTGCTCACCTTGCTGGAGGCGGCGCGCCGGGCGGCTTCTTCTTCCAACCGCCAACCCTGGAACTTCATCGTCGCGAGCCGCGCAGATGCTGCCGCCCACGAGCGCCTCTTCAGCTGTCTGCTGCCCGGCAACCAGAGCTGGGCGGGCGGCGCGCCGGTGTTGATGTTGGTCGTCGCGGCTGTGGAACATGAGGGCCGGCCCGCGCGCACCAGCTTCTATGATACTGGCCTGGCGATGGGCAACCTGACGGTGCAGGCCATGGCGCTGGGGCTGATGCTGCGTCAGATGGCCGGCATCGACCGCGACCATGCGCGCGCAGTCTTCGCCATTCCGGCCACGCACGAGCCGATCTGCGGCGTGGCGCTGGGCTGGCCCGCGCCTCCCGATTCCCTGCCAGATAGTAATCGCCTGTTCGAGCAGGAACCCCAACTGCGCAAACCTCTTGCCGAATTTGTCTTCGGCGACAGCTGGGGGCAGCCGGCGCCCTTCTTGTAAGCCGGCTGCAGCCGCCCAAACTCAGCGCAGTTTGATGCCGACAGCCATCCCGTCGCCGATAGCGAAAATGGTGCTGGTGAGGCGCGGCTCCGCGGCCAGCGCGCGATTGAACTGATCCATGCCGCCGTCGTCCGCAGTCTCGGGCGCGAGCACCCTGCCGCCACGGAAGGCGTTGTGGGATGCAATCACGCCGCCGACGCGCAGGTATTCGAGCGCCCAGGCGAGATACTGCGGATAGCCTTCCTTGTCCGCGTCTATGAAGATGAGATCGAAGGGCGCATGGGCGCTTACTTCCTGCAGCGACTCGAGCGCCGGGCCTTCCAGCAGTTGTATGCGCGCAGTCAGCCCGCCGCGCGCAAAGCTCGACCGTGCCACGCGGGCGTGCAGACTGCTCACCTCGAGGGTGTAAAGCATGCCGTCTTCTGGCAGGGCGCGCGCCAGCCAGGTTCCGCTGTAGCCGGCCAGCGTGCCGATTTCTACAATCCGGCGCGCGCCGACCACCTGCGCCAGCCACTGCAGCAGGCGGCCCTCCTGCGCGCTCAGGCTGATCTGCGGCATGTTGTGACGCCTGGTCTCGGCCTGGATCCAGGCGAGTACCTTGTCCTCCTGCGCAAACAGTTCACTGACGTAGGCGTCACGGGCGGCTTTGTCGTCCATGTTTCTCCTCGTTTTGGCTATCGCTGTCGGATTCGCTCGACCGGTCGGTCGCGCTGGATGATGTAATGGTCAAAGTCGCGCGCGACCCGGGCAGTCGGGAAGACAGCGCGCGCCTCCTGCTTGATGTCGCGCTCGCGGTAGCGGCGCGAGACGTGCGTGAGGACAAGCGTCTCTACGCCGTTCTCCGCGGCGAGCAACGCCGCCTGGCGAGCGGTCAGATGCCCGAAGGCGCGCGCAGTGTCCGCGTCCTCGTGCAGGAAGGTGGCCTCAATGACGAGCACAGTGGCATCCCGCACATATTCACCCAGGTTGTCAGTGCGGCCACAGTCACCGATGTGTACGTACTTCGCGCCGGGCAGAGCCGGCCCCAGCACCATGTCCGGCGTGATGCAACGGCCGTCCGCCAGGCTGACGCTCTGGCCACGCACCAGCTCGCGCCGTTCCGGTCCCGCCGGAACACCCAGCGCCTGGGCCTGCTCGACGAGGAAGGGACGGTGGGCCTTCTGCTGAAAGATAAAGCCGAAGCTGCCGCTGCCGCGATGGCTGACCGGGAAAGCGCTGACAGTGAAAGCCTTGTCGTCAAGCAGCAGGCCAGGGCTCAGCTCCTTCATCCGAATGTCGATTTGCATTCGCTCGTAATCCAGCACCACGCCGTAGAGCAGGGCCTGCACCCGGCGCAAGGGATTGCGGCCGGCCCAGATCTCGATCTCGCTGATGTTCTCCCAGCTGGTCAGCGTGGACATGAGGCCGCCCAGACCCAGGATGTGGTCGAGATGGCCGTGGGTCAGCAGCACGCGCCCGAGGTTGCGAAAGCCGACGCCGCTGCGCAGGATCTGGCGTTGTGTGCCTTCGCCGCAATCAATCAGGAAGCGCTGGTCGCCGGCCAGCAGCAACTGGGCGGGCAATCCGCGGTGAATCGAGGGCGCAGAAGCCGAGCTGCCCAGCATCACGAGTTCGAACAAGGTCAGCCTTCCTTGTGGCCCACAGTAAAGGTGTTGGTATTCAGGAAGAGGCGGGTGCCGCGTAGCTCACCATCCTGCAACACGGCGAGGCGCTGTTCGTCGCCCTGGCGGTAGGCGCCGATGGAGACGAGATAGTCGCCGGCCGGGGTAGGCACGGGCAGCGTGACATAGGTCACCTGGATGAAGATATCGCGCGGGTGCAGGCTGGCCGCCAGCACGCTGAGCTTGTCGTTCTGCGAAGTGATCATGGCCGGGTCTGGCATGACGTGGGTGAACAGGTGCAGATCAGGCGGCAGTGGCCCATCCACGCGCCACCAGGTCACCGAAGTGATGACGTCACCATGCTGGTAACGTTCCATCCCGGAAGGCTCGTAACCGAGGAAGGTCAGATTGCCATCCAGCGTGACGGGCGGCAGGATGTTCTCTGCGCCGCCCGGAGCTTCCGGCGCAAGGCGAACCGGAGCCGTAGTGGTAAAGCTGCCAATCTTGTCGCCCAGCAGATCGCCGACGTCCAGCGTGAAGACTGAATCTTGTGGCAGGGCTGGATCCTGCGGCAGGACGCCGCGTTGCAACCAGTCGCGCAGGAGGGGATGCATGTCCGCCAGCATCGCGCTGTCCGGCAGGATGATCTGCTGGCGCTCGCCGCCCTTGGCAAGCACGAGACTGCTGCGGCAATCGGCGTAACGCAAGGCTTCGCTGCGGTCGTGCAGCAGCAGCAACATGCGCCAGGCGTCGCTCAGGCCCGCCGTGGGCTCCGGCTCGACGCTGGGGATGCAGACGACGGTGGGCATGCTGTCGGCGCTGCGGTCAATGTGCCTGGCCAGCTGGCCGATGCGCCCGTTCCACGCGCTCATGGTATCCGGCGACTCCGCCCAGACCTTAAAGAGGTCGTTGCTCGTCCAGGCGATGTTTAGGCCAGGCAGGACGACCAGCGCAATGACCGGGACGTAGCGCGCCGCCTGCCCCAGGCTGTTGCTCAGGGTGACGACGCCATAGCCGAAGAAGAGCGCCAGCAGCGGCAACAGCAGCGACAGCTGCGCAAAGTCCGGGCTTGCGTTGCTGAGCAGGGCAGCGGGTGCAAGGGCAAGCAGGAAGATGAGGGGCAGGCCAAAGCGTGGATGCTGCCGTGAGCGCAGCGAGGCCATCAACCCGACCACGATGACCAGCCCGCTGAGCAGGTCGAACAGCGGGCGCCCGGGCAGATTGTGCAAGGGACTGGCGTCGCCGATGAAAAGAATTCCCCCGATGTTATTGACGATGGATTGCAGCGGCGGACTGGTGAACATGTCGTAGTCGCCGAAGATGCGCCCGATTCCGCTGATTTCGCTCTGGCGCAGGCTGGACAGTCCGTAAGGTAGCAGGACAGCAGCCATTACCAGCAGCGAGAAGAACAGCGACAAAATCAGGTTCAGCGTTAGCGGCCCCTGACTGCGCGTCAGCCAGAAAATAAAGAGGAGAGCGCCGGCCAGCAGCCAGAATTGCACCGGGTGAACGTAGAATCCCAGACCCGCCACCAGACCCAGCCCCGTAAAGGCGATTGTGCCGGGCACGCGCCGCGCCAGCCGCTCAGGAACCGTCAGGACATAGGCCAGCGCCAGCATCAGCGCGGCAGTCAGAAAAGGCAACAGGGTCACCGGGCTGATACTGCGTCCCAGCAGAACCGGCCACAGACTCACAGTCAGCAGGGCCAGCGCCGCCAGGCCGCCCCGCGTGCCGCAGAGTCGCGACGCCAGCGCATAGACCATGGCCAGGGTGATTATGCTGATGAAAAACGGGAGCGCGCGGTAGCCCGTCGGGCCGCCGCCGGTCAGCAAGGTGCTGATCGCCAGCACTGAAGAATAGAAGCCTTCGCGCCCGCGCGGCTCCTCTTCAGCGGGAGCCTGGTCGTAGAAGACGGCGATCTGGCCCGCGCGCTGCGACTCGATGATGCGCAGCGTCGCGTACTCATCCTCGTTTAGCCCCGGTGGCAGATTTGGCAGCCGGTGACTGCGCAGCAGGGCCCCGAGCAGCAGCAGCAGCGTTGCCAGAGCGAAGCCGGTGCGGGAGGACAATGGGGGTCTCCAGAGAAGGGACCGGGTGGCAGGTTGTTCAGAGCGCCGTGGCCCAGGCCGTAAAGATCAATACCAGCAGACCGAGCGCGATGCTGATCCGCGCGAGCCGCAACTCCTGGCGTCGCAGCCGCGCCCATTCCGCTGCATCGCCACGCTCGCGCTCCAGCAGCCACCCCAGCCGCTCCAGCGCCGGCGCGACGCGCCACTGTAGCAGGATGCCGCAAACCACCATCCCGGCCAGGGCCACGTGCTTGAGCAGGATGGCGCGGCTCCAGGGACTGCCAAATTGTAACATACCTTCGTAGTGGGGGTCGTTCGTCATCTGAAAGACGCCGGTGACAATCAGCACGGCCAGGCTGAGCCAGGTGAGTGGCTGGAAGCGTTTGCGCAGCTGGCCGAGCAGATGATAGCGCTGCGGATTGCCGGCCAGGCTGCGGCGCGTCTCGGGCCAGACCAGCAGGGTGAGCAGAAAGAGTCCGCCCAGCCAGATGACCGTCGCCAGCAGGTGCAAAAAGAGGCTAGCTGCAAGGAGTGACAGGGACAAGGCCCAGCGCCTCCGGGCTGTCGGGTGCGCGCGCCGGGATGATGCGCTCGCCGCAGACCTTTTCCATATTGGCGAGGTCGAAGTAGGCCTGTTTTGTCTTTCTGTCCGGCGGGATGATGCTCCACCAGTACTGCTCGTCCTGCTCGTCCCAGGCCGGGTCTGCGATGGAGAGGGTCGTCATCAATCCCACCCACGGCAGCCAGTGTTCGGCGGCGTAGCGGTAGGCGCGCACGAGGTAGTCCGCCTGGGTTTCCTCGTCCACGGCGAACCAGGAATAGGCTTCGTCCTGGCCGGTCACGTCGCGCGTCCAGCCGGTTTCGAGGATGGCGATCTGGCGCGCGGCGTCATCATTGGCGACCATGATGCGGCGCATATCCTCCACGCGTCGGAAGGTGAAGAAGCGCTGCCCGCCGCTGGCCTCGGCCTCGTCCGGGCTGAGCTCCGGTACAGAATAACCCGGCGCGTGCAGGCCGACGACGTCGATGTACTGCTGGAAGCCGACGTTGTAAAGTTCCTGCAGATACTGGTCGTCCGGGTGGACCAGTTCACAGCAGTTGCCCGTGGGCGCCAACCCGGCCGAGATGAGGATGGCCTGCGGGTCCGCCGCGCGGATGGCCTCGCTGCACACGCGCAGCAGTTCGACGTACTCGCCGGCCGAGGGGGAATTGCCCCCCCATTCGCGCGCGAGGTTGGGCTCGTTCCAGATCTGGTAGGCGGCAATACGGCCGGCGTAGCGCATGGCGATAGCGCTGCAGTAGTCCCCCCAGGCGTCCATGTGCTGCGCAGCCGGCGGGACATCGATCGGCACTTCCGCGCCTGGCGCGCTGTTGGCTGCCCGCACCCAGGCCGGGGCATGACCGAGGCGTGCGACCAGTTGCAGGTCGCGTCGTTCAATTTCGTCGAGCAGTTCGTCGGCGCGCCAGAAAAGGTATTCGCCCTGGTTCGTCTCAATGTCCGCCCAGGCGAAGCTTTGTTTGACGTGGCTGAAGACCATCAGCCGCACGAGATCAAGGCGATGCCCCACGAAGCCGTCATCCCACCAGAGAAAGGCCTGAATGCCATAGGTGAGGGGGGTGAAGGGCGGGTCGACCACCGCGGCTGCGCCCAGGGGATCCGGATCAGGCTGGCGCAGAAGCGCGGCGGCCACGATCAGCAACAGCAACAGACCGATAGCCGGCCAGTGTGGAGAGACGCGCTTCATCCGCCGACGGTGCTCTCCAGGCGTCGCTCCAGCTGCCAGGCGCCGAGAGCATCATACAGGGGGCGGAAAGCCCAGTCCTTGCCGATGATCGAATAGGGTACGTTGTCGTTGTTGGGGTCCCAGCCCGCCTGGGGGCCGTAGTTAAAGTTCCAGATGAAGGCCAGCCAGATGTCGCCCCAGTCCTCCATCAACTCGAGTGCCTGAATCGTCCAGCGCGACTGCTCCTCAAGCGTGTTGTCGTTGGCGAATTCGAAGCCGCGCGGATAGCCATCAAGGTCTTCGGTGGAAGCCCAGCCAAACTCGGTGACGCACAGCGGCTGGTCGCCGCCGGCCAGCTCGATCTTGTCGGAGTAGGTGCGCAGGGTGCTGTACAGGCTCCAGCTGTGATGCGGGTTTTCGAAGGGGCCGCGGAAGGAGGCATCCGGGTCATTGACGACCTCGTTCCAGGGCACGTCCGGGCCGATGTTGTAGCCATTATGATGGGCGCCGACGCAATCAGCATAGTTCAGCAGCCCGGCCGCCAGCAGACTGTCCAGGTAGGCGAAGTCATCGATCGCGCTGACGCGCCCGTCCGGCTCGGTCCAGCCGCCGGTGGGCGAGAGCGCGCCGCTGATGATGATAATTCCGGGATCGATCGCCTTGACCGCCAGGGTTGTGTCGCGCAGCAACTGGACATAATCCGCCGCGTTAAGCCCGCGCGCGGCAGTCCACTCGCGATCGAGATTCTGCTCGTTCCAGACTTCGATGGCGTGCACCATGCCCGGGTAGCGGGTCACGATGTCCGTGACAAAGTCGACATAGTCCTGGGTGCGGGCCGGCGGCCCGTGCCGCTCGAGGTCGACGCCCTGGTCTCGCGCCCACTCGGGCGCTGTGACGATCGAGAGCATCACGCGTAGCTTGTACTCCGCTGCCAGTGGCAGCGACAGATCGAGCGCGGCCCAGTTGAAGCGGTTCTGCTCGGCCTCGACGTCTTCCCAGCGCACCTGCTGCTTGTACCAGCCCAGCCGGAGCTTGTTGGCGACCTCGCGCATCCAGGTCTCCTGGTTGTCGGGGTTGAGGTCGGGGCTCACCTGCACCTGCGTGCCAGGCTGGAAGCTGCGGTCAGAAACCGGCAGGGCGGTCGGCCGTGGCCGCTGCTCGGCGGGCCCGGCCACGACGATCTCCGCCGGGGCGACGGCCGTGGGCGGCAGCGTGGGCGGCGCGGCCACAATGGTGGCTACGGGCTGTGAAACTGCTGCGGCCTGTCGCACCACAGGAACTGGCAGCGCCGCGCTGCTGGCGGTGTTGATGTTGCGCGGTTCGTTGACGAGGCCATAAACGAAATAGATGGCGACAAAGGTGCTGGCGCCCATCAGCAGCGTGATGACGCTCCAGACTATGGCAAACACCTGAATGCCACGGCGGTTGCCTGACATGGTCATACTTCTCCTTCGGCCGTCGTCAGCGTGCGGCGGCGATGGCGCTGCAGGCCGGGCAGCTGCCATCCGTGCGAATCATGGCGTAACCCGCCTGCGGGTCCGCGCCGTAGACTGTGAAGTCAACGTTCCAGACGATGAGCAGACGTACCTTGCCGCTCTGCGAGGAGAGCGCGATGGATTGCGCCAGCCAGGCGGCATGCTGCTGCAGGGTAACGTTGCCTGCCCACGCAAAGCCCCCGGGCAGCGGTCCGTAGCCGTGCGAGGTCAGAAAGCCCAGCTCGGTAAAGCAAAGGGGCTTCTGCCCACCGGTGATGCCCCAGTACAGGTTGAGCATGCCGAAGTAATAGCGCGAGTAGAAACCGTCGCGCGGATCGCCGCTGGTCTGCGAGGGCGGGATGATGCCCTCGTTGTAATGAATGCCCACGCAGTCCATCCACTGCATGGCGCCGGCGTTGACCATCTGGCGCAGGAAGTGGTCATCGTTACAGACATGATAAGGCCCCCACTGGTTTGTTCCTTGTTTACAACCGGCGCTTCCCGCAAAGCCTGTGGGGGCCGGCGCGCCGCTGATGACCATGGTGGCGGGGTTGGCGCTCTTGATGGCGCTGTAGGCGCGGCGCAGCATGTCGGCATAGGCGGCGCCGCTGATCTGGCCCTGCGGCCATTCCCGATCAAGGTTGGGCTCGTTCCAGACTTCGATGGCGTCTGCGCCCTGGGAGGCCACCTGGCCCAGCCAGGCGGCGAACTCGTCCATGTAGGCGGTGCCACGCGAGGCCAGCTGGTTCTTGTCGCCGAGCGCGCCAATCAGCACCTTGAAGCCGTTGGACTTCGCGGAACTGATGACACCGCCGGCGTCGCCGCCGGGGTGGCGCACCTGCTTCTTCATCCAGATCATGCCGGCCGAGCGCATGGCATTGATGGCGCGCCCGCTACCGGTGCTGGTCACGTGGCCGCCGTACTCGAAGGCTCCGGCCTGGATGCTGCCCGAACCTGGCGCGACAGCCGGCGCCTGGGAGACGGGCCGTGAGACGGCGGGCCTGGGAATGGCTGTGGGCGCGGGCGTCGGTGTTGGCGTGGGGGTGGGCGTCGGCGCGAAGAGGCCGATGGCCTGGCCGTCGCGCGCCACTGCGTCACGACCGGTGACCACGTCCACGTTGATGGCGTAGTTGCCGTCCGGGGCCTCCAGCGTCGTGCGCAGGCCCTCGTCGAGGTCGGTCAGCGCTTCGCTTTGTACGCCGTCCGCGCCTTCCACACGCCAGCGCAGGGCCGGCTCCCCCGTATCCGGCACAGCGGGCAACTGCAGCTTGTAGGACAGCACGGCTTCAAGCAGATCCCGCGATTGATCCGGCGCCAGCAGATCCTCGACGCTGACGCCGGCCAGCGCGTAGGGCAGCGTCCGCTCAAGGCGGAAGCGCAGGGCCGCCCCGGTGGTCAGCCAGTAACGGGCAGCTGGCGCATCGTCCATGGCGCGGTACTCGACCCAGGGCGCCATGGCGCGGGCGTCGAAGCCGGCGTCAGCGCTGAAGCCGTCCAGACGCGCGTCGATCTCTGTGCCCGGCAGTACAGCGCCGTCACTGGTGGTCTCAACCTCAATGACGACGTCACCCAGCCCGGCATGCGCCTCGGCATAGCCCGCAGATGTGAGGCTTCCCTCCGATTCGCGCAGCGTGCTTGCGCTGAAGCCGGCCAGCAATCGGCCGCGCTCCACCTCGCCCACGGCATGCCGCAGCATGAGCTCGACCGGCTGGCCGGTGCCCGTGCCGTAGTCCCTCGGCTGCAACGGCAGCCGCAGCTGCAGGTAATTGGCATGGCGACCCAGCGCGCGCCAGTCATAGGCGCCGGTGTCCAGCGCGCCATCAACGACCGCGGCGGGCGGCACGACGACGCCCAGCTTCAGGCCCATGGCTGCGAAGTCCCCCGCCAGTTCGCGGATGAATTCACTGAACAATCTGCGCTGCTCCGGCTCCAGGCCGCGCCAGTCAATCAGCAGGCCGCCAAAGCCGCTGTTGGCGAAGGCGGTCAGCTGGGCGACGTGCGCCTGACGCAGCTCCCGGTTGGCAAGGATGCTGCTGACAGTGAGCGAATCGAGCGCGCGCTCGTCAGTGAAGTTGCGCACCACCGGCATAACCAGGTAGCCGCTGTTGAAATCGAAGCCGGCGGCGAGGCTGCCGGTGAGCCCGCCAGTCAGCGTGGGCTGGATGCCGGCAGGGGCGACGATGTTCGCCACTTGCGCGACCTCGGGGTTCAGCGTGTGCTGCACGTCCACGGTCACCAGTACCGTGGGTTGCGCGGGCGGCGCCACCTGGAACACAGCCAGCTGCTGCGGCAGGCGTTCCACTGTAGTGCGCAGGGCATTTGTGCCCAGCTGCATGGATGGCAGGAAGTCCCAGCTCATGCCGTCCCAGCCATAGAGCGAGAAGAGCTGCGCGTTGCCGCCTGCCACGGGCAGGGTCAGATCCAGGGTGAGGGTCTCTGGCGCCATGCCCTCGCTGTACAGCGAATAGACCGGGCTCTGCAGGGCCAGCTGCGTGGGCAGGGCGGAACGGGCCGCGGGCAGCCACTGCGGCCCGGCGGCTCCGGCCAAAAAGTCGTTGGCAGCCAGGGAGTCGATCGCGACGCTGAAGCCTTCGCCGGGCGCTGCCGGATCGACCTGCAATGTCAGGCCTTCCAGCTGGACGGCGTAGGCCTCTGCATTGATGGGGAAGAATTGGGGGCCGGTGAGGCGTTCAATGAGCTGCACCGGCGGCAGAAACAGACCGACAGCGACGAGCACCAGAATCAGGAACAGGGTGAAAACCCCGGTGAGCCAGCAGCCACAGCCGCCCCTGCGCCGGCGCGGCGCGCGCGGCGCCTGGCCGCTGTCGTCGCGCATGCCGACCTCGCGACTGTCCTCTGGCGGTGCCGGCTCCGCTGACAACGGAGTGAGTGGCCGGGTGTCGCCCTTGTCGAATGCCATGTGTGGTCCTCAACACCTCGTCGACAGCGCCGGCGCGCACGCCTCCGGCGGCCTTTGGATTAGCCGGAACAGACGCCCGAACCCTGGCGGCATTGTAGCAGTGGCCAGGGGCAGCGGCAAGCGTGCCGCCCGCCGGCGGACTGCGCTACAATGACCGCCTCGCAGGGCAGGGGGGCCGCCCATGGCCGGCTTTTACGCGCAAATCGCGCGCTATTACGACGCCGAACACAGCGACAAGAGCGACGACCTGGCGTTTTATGAGCAACTGATTGAAACCGGCGGACACGGCCCGCTGCTGGAAATCGGCTGCGGCAGCGGTCGTGTCCTGTTTCATCTGGCGCAGCAATTGGAGATTGTCCACGGCATTGACAGCGAGGCCGCCATGCTGGCGCGCGCGCGCCGCCGCCTCGCGCAGACGCCGCCATCACAACAAATGCGAATTCGTCTGCTGCACGGTGATGTGCTGCAGCTGGAGCCGCCGCAGCAATATCGTTACGTCCTGCTCTCCTACAACTGTCTGATGCACTTTCATGAGCAGGAGCAGCAACTTGCCCTTTTGCAGCGCCTGCACGCCTGGCTGCAACCGGAAGGGTTGCTGGTGATCGACCTGCCCAACGCCGGCGAAGTCTTCACCAGCGCTGTCAGCGACGCGCTCACGCTGGAGCGCAGCTTTGTGGACAACGAGACGGGCCATCTGATCATGCTGCAGGGAAGCAGCCAACTGGACCGCGTAACGCAAGAGATGCACACCACCTGGATCTATGACGAGATAGATGGCGACGGCGTGGTGCATCGCACCCTGGCGCCCGCGGTGTTCCGCCACTTTTTCTGGCCCGAGCTGGCCCTCTTGCTGAGACAAGGCGGCTTCGCGATCGAAGCCAGCTTCGGCGACTATGAGCGGGGACCCTTCGAGGACGGCTGTGCGCGCATGATTGTGCTGGCGCGCCGTAACTGAAAGGGGAAAAGTAGCGTTCAGTCAGCCTCGACAATGACCGGCATCTTGCCGCCCAGTTTCTCGACGAATTCCGTGAGGACGTCCCAGGTGAGCGGGAAACCACGGGTGTCTGCGGCGGCGAGGTACATGATGACGTCGTCGAGTAAGTCGAAATCCCCCTCGATTACGATGTCTTCATCCACGAAGGTATTTTCAGCCCAGGCCACGAGCGCGGGCAAGGTGATCTCGTGCCGGATGAAGCCATGTAATTTATTAAGCAAAACATCTTGTGTAATCACGCGGTCGTCCATTAGCCTACTCCGTACCGTGCACGACGTGTCCGGTATCACGGGGGAATTTCTGGTGGGATTCGATCAGGACCCCGTTGTCATCCAGAATCTCCTGCACTATCCGGATTGTAACCTCGTTTTCGTCCACAATCTTTACAATTCGTTGCCAACCGAAATCTCCCCCGGCACGCAGTTTCCAGTAGCGACGACCGCCACCGGGCAGTTCTTCGTGATAGTGATAGCGGCGTTCATTCTGCTCGCGCGTTGCAATCAGGCGCTCAATCGGCCTCGACAATGACGGGCATCTTGCCGCCCAGTTTCTCGACGAATTCCGTCAGGACATCCCGGGTGAGGGGGAAGCCACGGGTGTCGGCTCCGGCCAGGTACATGAGAACATCCATCATCGTCTCGACGTCATCATTGAGGTCGAGTTCACCGTCCATAATTGTATTTTCTGCCCAGTCAACCAGTTCCGACAGGGTCGTCTCGTGGCGGACGTACGACAGCAACTTCTCCAGCAGGGCTTTACGGTCAGTCATGTCAGCACTCCTTCAGAGCACCCGGTGCCCGTCATCCACCGGAAACTTCTGGTGGATTTCAATCAGCATACCACTATCGTCAAACACTTCCTGGACAAAGCGGATAGTGGCCTCGTTTTCATCGACGGTTTTCACAAATCTCTGCGATCCGAAATCATTACCCCGACGCGCTTCCGACCAGTATCTGCGGCCGCACCGGGCAGTTCCTCCCAAAAAGGAAACCTGCGTTCATTCTGCTCACGCGTCGCCATCAGCCGCCCATGGCGCTCACCAGCGCCTGATACTCCTCCGCGCTGAGCGGGCGCCAGGATTCGCCACGGCGCGGCCACTTGTCGTCGCCGAGGATTTCGCGCACCCTGTCCAGCGGCACCGGAGTGACAGTCGCGCGCGCCTGTATCACGCGCACCGGCAGCACTGAGTCGTGCTGTTCGTCCGCCGCGCGAATGGCTGCGCCGTCCTCAAAGCTGCCGCTGACCTCGACCTCGCCGACGATGGCCTTTGTCCCCTTGGCCTTCGAGCCCTTCGCGCGGCCGGTCGTCTCGTAGAGCAACATGCGCGTGCCCACCGGCAGGGACTCCGCCCAGCGTTTGGCGGCGCGCCCGCTGAAGCCGATGGTTGGGTCGCTGTCCCAGCCGGCCCATACCAGTTTGATACCGTAGTTCGTCATACTGCTTTCCTCTCTGCCGGACGCTCAGGCGTGCTGGATGCCGCGCGTGTTGAGCCGAATAACGTAGAGTGAGCTGGTCGCGGTGATGTAGAGCTGGTCGCGCTGCGGGCCGCCGAAGCAACAGTTGGCGATGGGTTCGGGCACCATGATCTTGCCGAGCAGCTCGCCCGCCTGCGTATACACCTGGATGCTGTCGGCCGAACTGGTGAATAGGTAGCCGTTGTGGTCGAAGCGGAAGCCGTCCGGCAGACCGGGGTTGATCACGGCAAACAACCGCCCGTTCGCCAGCGACACCCCGTCGACGACGTCGAATACGCGCATGTGGGGCGGGCCATCCGGGTCATCAGAACGGTCGGTGTCGCTTACATAGAGGTGTTGCCCGTCCGGCGCGAAGGCGAGGCCGTTGGGCCTGACCATGTCGTCGATGACGCGCGTGATCTCGCCGCTGGCCGGGTCGAGGCGATAGACGTGGCAGCCGTCCTGCTCCATCTCGCTGGCATGGCCTTCTTCCGTGCCGGGCAGAATGCCGTAGGGCGGGTCCGTGAACCAGATGCTGTCGTCCGGGCGCACCACCACGTCGTTGGGCGAGTTGAAGCGTCCGCCCTGATAGCGCTCGACCAGCGTGACCACGCTGCCATCCGCTTCCGTTCGGCTTACGCGTCGTGCGCCATGCTCGCAGGTGACGAGCCGCCCCTGACGATCCAGGGTGTTGCCGTTGCTGAAGTTTGAGGGCTGGCGAAAGGTCTCAAGGCCCGCCGCGGCAGACCAGCGTAACATGCGGTTGTTGGGGATGTCGCTCCAGACGACGCTGTCGTCCGGCAGCCAGACCGGGCCCTCCGCCCAGATGCAACCCTCCGCCAGATGCTCCAGGCGCGACTCCGGCAACAGCAACGCGCGGAAACGCTCGTCAAAAACCTCGAATGCCTCAGACATGTCAGACGCTCCTCTTGCTGGTCAGCATGGCAAAATTGTAACGTCTCCTGCTCAGCCCCGCAGCGCCTGGTCGAGATCAGCAATGAGGTCGTCAACGTGCTCGAGGCCGATGGAGATGCGCAGCAAATTGGGCGGGGTGGCGGTGACGCCTTTCTCCATTGAGGCGCGGTGTTCTATCAGGCTGTGTGTGCCGCCAAAGCTGGTTGCGCGCCGGAAGAGTTGCACTCTGCCCGTCACCGCCAGGGCCGCCTCGCCGCCGCCGCGCACCTGCACTGACAGCAGGCCGCCGTAGCCGCTCATCTGGCGTCGGGCGATCTCGTGCGCGGGGTTGCTCTCCAGGCCGGGATAGCGCACGCGTTCCACGGCCGGATGCTGCTCGAGGAAGCGCGCGACGCCCAGCGCATTCTCCGCGTGGGCGCGGATGCGCAGCGGCAGGGTCTCGATGCCGCGCAGCGTCAGCCAGCATTCGAAGGGCGATGGCACTGCGCCACCTAACTGCTGAATCTGCTGCAGATGCTCGAAGCGCTCGTCCGGCGCGCCCGCGACGACCACGCCGCCCAGCACGTCGCTGTGCCCGCCGAGGTACTTGGTGGTGGCGTGCACGACGTAATCGGCCCCCAGCTGCAATGGCTGTTGGAAGACGGGCGTGGCGATGGTGTTGTCGCAGGCCACGCTGACGCCGGCGCTGTGGGCGATGTCCGCGATGGCGCGGATGTCGCTTATGCCCAGTTCCGGGTTGGAGGGCGTTTCCAGCAGCACCAGTCGGGTCTCCGGGCGCAGGGCCGCGGCGACCGCCTCCGGCTGCGTCATGTTGACAAAGCTCGTCGCCAGACCCTGGCGCGCCATGATGTCGGTCATGATCAGGCGGATGCCGTAGTAGAGCACGTCCGGCGCGATGACGTGATCGCCCTGGCCCAGCGTCTGCAGCAGCGCGTAAATCGCCGCGGAGCCGGAGGCGAAGGCCGCGGCTGCCTGGCCGCCCTCCAGCGCGGCGATGCGCGTTTCCAGCGCCAGCCGGTTGGGGTTGCCGAGGCGGCTGTAAACATTGCCCAGCGGATAGCTGCCGTCCGCCGCGCGCTCGTAGGTGGTGGAAAAGTGCACCGGCGCGACGATGGCGCCGCTGCTCGGGTCTACTTCATGGCCGGCGTGGATGGCCTGTGTTTCAAGCTTCATGGCAACTCCCTATGCTGCTGCGTCGCGCATCACGCGCGCAGCCTGGCGCCCAGCTGACTCTCGGCGGCGCGCACGATCTTGCGCTGCACCTTCGCCACCTCGCGGTCAGTCAGGGTGCGGTCGTCGGTTTGATAGATCAGGTTGAAGGCCAGGCTTTTGTGGCCTGGCGGGACGGGATCGCCATGGTAGACATCGAAGAGGCGCAGCTCCTGCAGCATTTCGCCGCCCGCGCTCTGCAGCACGGCTTCCACTTCCGCGGCCGTCAGCGCGTCGCGCACCACCAGGGCGATGTCCTGGTAGACGGGCGGCGTGAGCGGCAGCGCCTGCACCGGGAAGCTGCGCCAATTGCTCAGCGCCAGCAGCAGCTCCAGGTCCAGTTCAGCGACCATGACCGGCGCGTCCACCAGGCCGAAGGCCTGAGCCACCAGGGGATGCAACTCGCCCGCGTGGCCGAGCCTTACCTTCCCGCAACACAGTGCGGCGGAGCGGCCGGGATGGTAGCTGCTGTGTACGCTGCGCTCGTAGCGCAGATCCGTCACCTTCAGGCCGGCCAGCACTTCGTCCAGCACGCCCTTGAGGTCGAAGTAATCCAGCAGCGCCTCGCTGGCGCCCCCCTGCCAGTCCGGCAATTCACGTTTGCCGGTCAGCAGCAGCGCGAGGCGCCGCGGTTCTTCTGGCAAAGTCTCGCCCTCCTGCGGCAGATAGACTTGGCCGATTTCGAAGACCTGCTGCGTCTCGCGCCAGCGGGCGTTGCCGGCGGCGTTGTCCAGCAGCTGCGTGAGCAGGGTATGGCGCAGCACGCGCTTCTCGGGCGCGATGGGATTTAGCAGTTCGACGTAAGGCAGCGAGTGCCAGCCGGGCCCGCCGTCTGGCGTGAGCAGCGCTTCCCGCTCGGGTGCGGTGAAACGGTGACTGATGTTCTCGCGCAGCCCTAGCGTCACCAGCAGGTCGCGCAGCAACTCCTCATGCTCCAGCGCCGGGTTGGCGTGCGGGGGCGCCATCTCGTCAGCGATGATGCTGTCCGGGATGCGGTCATAGCCATGGATGCGCGCCAGCTCCTCGATCAGGTCAGCCTGGCCGGTTACCGGCTCGCTGCTGATGTCGAGGCGATGGTCGGGCGCTGTGACCTGCAGCTGCTCTCCCTCGACGCAGACCTCGAATTCGAGGCGGCGCAGGATGGCGGCGGCTTCCTCGACACTGAAGTCCACGCCCATGATGCGCTTCACCTCGGCGACCGGCAAAGCCACCTGTACCGGCGCCGGCGGCAGCGGATACTCGTCGATGATGCCGGCCGCGATTTGCCCGCCGCCGCTGCGCCGCATGAGCTCGATGCCGCGCTTAACGCCGGCCAGCGCCTGGGCCGGATGCACGCCGCGGCTGAAGCGCACGCCGGCGTCGGTGATGACCTTTTGCGTCTGCATCGTGCGGCGGATGTTGATGAAGTTCCAGTTGGCCGCTTCCAGCAGCACGTTACGTGTGTCCGCGTCGATCTCGGTTCCGGCGCCGCCGATGACGCCGCCCAGACTGAGGATGCCGGCGCTGTCCAGCAGGATGATGTTGTGCCCATCCAGCTCGCGCTGCGTGCCCTCCAGCGTGGTCAGAATCTCGCCCGGGCGTGCCAGACGCGTCGTGATGGTGGGCGTTGCGTCGCCGGCGCGCGCGACGAGTTTGTCATAGTCGAAGGCGTGCAGCGGCTGCCCCAACTCGAAGGTGATGTAGTTGGTGACGTCCACGATGTTGTTGATCGGGCGCTGAGCCACCAGGCGCAGGCGTTGCTGCAGCCATTGCGGCGACGAACCGACCTGCGTGTCGCGCAGCAGGGCGAGGGTGAAGCGCGCGTTAAGTTCCGGATTCTCGATGTTGACGGCGGCCTGGCCGGCAATGGGCGGCCCCTCGGCCAGCAGCTCGAAGGAAGGCGCGCGCAGCGGCTTGTCCAGCAGCGCGGCGACCTCGCGCGCGACGCCGAGGATGCTGAAGCAGCGCGCCAGGTTGGGCGTCAGCTCGATGTCGAGCACGACGTCGCCGAGGATGTCCTGCAGCGGCGTGCCGGGCCGGTAGCTTGCGTCATGCTCCAGCAGCACGATGCCCTCATGCTCGTCAGAGAGTCCCAGCTCCTTTTCGGAGCAGACCATGCTGCGGTTGGGGATGCCGCGCAGCGCGCGTTCCTTCAGACGCACGAGCCGCGGCTCCGCGCTGTGGCCGTCCCACAGTTCTGCGCCTTCCATGGCGAAGGGCGCCCACCGCGGCGGCTCCAGCGGCCCCCGGTCACGAAACTCGAAGAGGTTGCTCGCGCCGGTGACGCACTGCTCCAGCTGGTCACCGCCATAATCCACCATGGCCAGCACAAGCCGGTCGGCGTCGGGGTGGGCGCGCACCTCGCGGATAGCGCCCAGCAGGATTTTGTCGCGCGCCCACACCAGGTGATCCGAAGGCGGCCAGCGCACGCCCTCCACTGCGCCCTGCGGCAGGCCCAGATAGTTGATGGCGCCGACCTCGAGGCCGGCCAGGGTCAGGCGTTCGGCGAGCAGCTCGACCGGGATGTCGATGTCGACCAGCTCGCGCAGCCAGGAAAGGGGAACCAGCATTATGTACTCCTCAGGCAGCCGGGACGGCTATGAAATGCAGGGAAAAGTTGCAGGTCATCAGGCTTTTCCGTGGGCGGACATCAACCAGATGGCGAAGAGCACCGGGATGGCGGGCATGGGGCCTCCTGAAATTGCTCAAGAAAACGCAGGTCGTTTAGAATTGCTCGAGAAAACGCAGATCGTTGCCCCAGAAGTAGCGGATGTCGTGGATGTCGTGCCGCAGCATGGCGCTGCGTTCCGGGCCCATGCCGAAGGCGAAGCCGCTCCAGACGGCGGGGTCATAGCCGCCGTTGCGCAGCACCACCGGGTGCACCATGCCGCTGCCGGCGATCTCCAGCCAGCCGCTGTACTTGCAGACGCGACAGCCGGAGCCGCCGCAGAGGAAGCACTCGACGTCGACCTCCATACTGGGCTCGGTGAAAGGGAAGTAGGAAGCGCGATAGCGCACGCGCGCGTCCTCGCCAAACATGCGCCGGGCGAAAGCGGCGATGGTGCCCTTGAGGTCGGTCATGCGGATGCCGCGCCCGACCGCCAGGCCCTCCACCTGGTAGAATTGCAGTTCGCTGCGCGCGGTGATCTGCTCGTAGCGATAGCACATGCCGGGCAAAATGACGCGGATGGGGCGCGTGCCATTCGCGCCCAGCTCGCGCATGGCGTGGATCTGTCCGGGCGAGGTGTGCGTGCGCATGATGACGCCGGGCGTGGTCGTATAGAAAGAGTCCTGCATGTCGCGCGCGGGATGATGCGGCGGAAAATTCAGGAACTGGAAGTTGAACTCGTCCGTCTCCACGTCGCGGCTGCGGTAGACCTGAAAGCCCATCTCGCCCCAGATGCTGGCGAACTCGCGTAGCGTGCGCGTGGCGGGGTGCAGGCCGCCCTTGACGCGCTTGTGGCCGGGCAGGGTGATGTCAATCTCGCCTTCCTCAAGGTCCAGTGCCAGTTCGGCCGCCCGCACGGCCTCCGCGCGTTCCTCGTTGGCCACGCCCAGCAGCTGACGGACTTCGTTGGCGCGCTTACCAAAGGCCGCCCGCTGCTCTTTCGGCAACTGCCCGGTGGCGCGCAGCATGGCGGTGATGGCGCCGCGCCGCCCCAGCCAGGCGCTCTCCCAGGCTTTCTGCGCCTCGCTGTCGCTGACCTCGGCGAGGGCCTGCAGCGCTTCCACATATTGCGCTTCCAGTTGCTCGAGCATGTCTTCTTCCCCGTTAATTCTTCGTCAGGGCAGCCGTTAACCGCTGCCGCTGGACAAATAAAAAACTCCCGCCCCGGTCAGGGACGAGAGTCTGGCTCCCGCGGTACCACCCTGCTTGGCCGCAAAATCGCAGCCCGCTCATCGTGCCTGTTAACGCCGGCGGGCGGAGCAGGCTACTGACCCCTGCGCGGGGCGTTCCCCTCTCAACTCGGGAGGGAATTCCGTGGTGGCGCGCCTGCCGGGGCTTGCAGTCGCTGGCCCCTGGCTCCCTGGTGACGCCTGCACCACGAACTGTCTCCGTCGTGGCTGTTACGCGCCAGTATGCCGCTGACCGGGCGGAATGGCAAGCGTCAGTCTGCGCCGGTCTGTTGCGGCCCCTTCGCGTCCCTCAGGGCCGTATGTTGCCCACAGACTTCCCTTGACAGGTCATGCGGCCTGTGTCACAATTCCGCTCGTCGCAGGTCTTCGGCCGGGTTCGGGCCTGTGACGAAGAATTGGACCCGGGAAGAAGACCGAGCGTGAGCGACAAGATCGCCATTGTGTCGTCAGCCGTGTATTCGCGGCAAGAGGCAGCGCGGGCCCTGGGCATTAGCCTGAGCACGCTCAAGCGCCTCATTGGCAATGGACATTTGCGCGTCAGCAAGCCCGACGGCATGCGGCGCATCTTCATCACCGGAGAGAGTCTGCTGGATATGTTGAGCGAAACGTCTGTGGGCAAGGGCGCCTGACATGAAACTGCTGAACCGCATGCAACTTGCCGCCGCCCTGTCGTCGCGCCGTAACGGGCCACGCTTGTTTGGTCCTGCGGACAATGACGGCCCGCGCGGGCGCACCCGGTACCCTGGGCAATGGGGGGAGCCACCAGAACGTTGATCTTCACCCACATGCCAGTCCTGAATTACAGGGGCGTGAGACCGGGAGCGAAACCGGTTTCACGCCCTTTTGTTTTGACCGAACAGCAATTTGGCCACGAGAGGTGAGAAATGAGGCCTGGCCGCAACAACGTAATCCATGCTCCCGTCGCTGCCGACCAGCTGGCCAGTCAGTTACAGTTGCTCGATGCCCTGCACAGCGCCGCCAGCGAGGGGCGGCTGCCGCAGCTGAATGCGCTGCCGGAAGAAGAACTGAAAGCCTGGCTGGCCGAGATGCAGTATCTGGCCGGCGAGACCCTGGCCGAGATCGAACGCCATGCCGCGCCCAGGGCAGTGCCCGCACTGCGCCTGCTGCGGGCTTCTGCGGGCAAGCGGCGCCGACCTGCGATATAGTATCTGCCCGACGTACTGTTTGGGTGAAACGCGGGACAGAACGACAATGATCAACGGGCGAGTTCTTCTGCTCAACGGCAGCAGCTGGGAGCCGCTGGCCGTTATCGGCGTGCCGCGCGCCATCAACCTCCTGCTGGCGGGCAAGGCCATCACAGTTGAGGAAAGTGGCCGCTTTCTGCGCACGGTGAGCAGCCGCTTTGCCGTGCCCTCGGTCATCGCGTTGCGCACCTTCGTCAACGTGCCGCGCCGCCGCGCGCACTGGAGCCGCAAGGGCGTGCTCGTCCGCGACAACTACACCTGCATCTACTGCGGCGCGCGTCCCGGCAGCCTGCAGCAGGGGCAGGTGCTGGGCCGCAACGACCTGACCATCGACCACGTCCTGCCGCGTTCGCGCGGCGGGCGCGACCAGTGGACGAACACCGCCTGCGCCTGTACCGCCTGCAACCATCGCAAGGGCAACCGCCTGCCGCACGAGGCCGGCATGCGCATGCGCAGCGAGCCGCGCACGCCGCGCACCAGCTATCTCGTCATCGCCGTCGGCAGGGGCCAGGATTCCTGGAAACAGTACATCGAGTTTTAATGACGGCAGTTGTCCTCTGCCCTGGCCCGCTGCTGCGATGCAGACCAAATTACACGCAATTTGCTGCGAATACCGGCATCAGGCGTTATGCTTCTGTCATCAACTTATATTCCGGAGGATAAGGATGGCTATTTCACGAATGCGACTTGCAGTGCTGATGCTGGTTTTGTTGCTGTCACTTACGGTCAGCCTCGTCTCGGCGCAGGGGATCCCGGACGTGCCACGCGAGGATATCGTCATTCTCGACATCGACGGCGGCAACGCCACCAACCAGAATCCATTCAGCCACAATCAGCTTTTCGGCGGTAGTTCGGCCGGCGGCAACGTTGGCACCGGCCAGGTCGTCTACGATCCGCTCTTCGTGCTGAACTATGAAAGCGGCGAAATTGAGCCCTGGATTGGCGCCAGCATGACGCCTTCCGACGACTTGCTCACCTGGACGCTGAATATTCGCGAAGGCGTCTGGTGGTCCGATGGCGAAGCGCTTGACGCCGATGACGTCGTCTGGACCATGGACCTGCTGCTCAACGACGAAACGCGCCGTCTGGCGCGGGCCGCCGCCCTGCAGGGCTGGACGGAGTCGGTGGAGAAGATCGACGACCTCACCGTGCAGTTCAACCTGAGCAAGCCCAATCCGCGCTATCAGCTGGATTACTTCTCGGTGAAGATCGGCGGCAGCTTCCTGCCCATGCCGGAGCACGTCTGGTCGGGTATTGAGGACATCTTCAGCTTCGCCAACTACGATCTGGAAAGTGGCCACCCGCTCGGCAGTGGCCCCTACAAGATGGTCAGCGCCAGCGAGAACGAGTTCATCTACGACCGTGATGACAACTGGTGGGGCGCGGCCAGCGGTTACTTCCCGCTTCCGGAGCCGCAGCGCCTGATCTGGGTGCAAACCGGCAACGACGATGTGCGTTCATTGCTGGCCATCGACAATCAGCTTGACAGCGTGATGGACATCACCGTGGGTGCCTGGGATGTGGTCCGTTCCCAGAATCCGAACTTCGTCACCTGGACGGAGGGCCCGCCCTACGTCTGGTTCGGCCCCTGTGCGCGGCGTATCACCATCAACCACACGGTCGATCCCTGGGGTGACCCCGACATGCGCTGGGCGTTGAGCCACGCCACCGACCGCAGCGAAGTGGTTCGCATCGCCTATGAAGGTGTCACCGTGCCCTCGCGCACCAACTTCCCCGAATATGGCGGCCTGGCCAGCACCTACATCGACGCGCTCGAAGAAGCCGGCCTGACCCAGTCACCAGTGTCGGATGTGGCGACTGCGCAGGCCCTGATCGAGAGCAAGGGTTACACGCTGAACGACGCCGGTATCTACGCGAAGGATGGCGCGGAGCTGGGCATCGAGATTCAGGCCCATGAGGGCTTCATCGAGAAGCGCCGCATCGCCGAGAACCTCGTCGAGCAGTGGCGCGGCGTCGGTATCGCCGCGACGCAGGTAAATGTGTCCGGCGGCACCTGGAGTGACAACAAGGCCCTCGGCAACTTTGAGGCAACCGGCGACTGGGACCAGTGCGGCTCCATCAACGAACCCTGGGCCGGTATGGACCGCGACAACATATCCTGGTTCGCGCCCATCGGCGAACGTGCGCCGGGCAACAATAACTTCGGGCGCTGGAGTGGCGAGAAGGCCGAGGCCTACAGCGCCATCGTCGACCAGATCGGCAGCATGCAGCTGGGTGATCCGGCTATCTTGCCGCTCTTCATGGAGGCCATGACGCTCTGGTACGAAGAGTTGCCGACCCTGCCCATCACCCAGGCGACCAAGCTGATCCCCTTCAACGAGACCTACTGGACCGGCTGGCCGACCGCGGAGAACAACTACTTCCACGCGCCGACCTGGTGGCACAGCACGTCGAAGATCATCCTGAACCTGAAGAAGGCCAGCTAGGCTCCTTCGGGTTTCACGGCAACACCGGGCCCGACTGCCACTGGCGGTCGGGCCCTTTTGACCGCATGCCCGAGGCAATTATGAGTAATAAACCAAATGTTATCTGGATCTTTGGTGACCAGCATCGCGCCCAGTCGCTGGGCTACATGGGCGACCCCAACGTCTCTACGCCGCATCTCAACCGCATGGCGGACGAGGGCATCACCTTCACCAGCGCGGTGGCCGGCTTTCCGCTCTGCTCGCCCTTTCGCGGCGCGCTGATCAGCGCGCAGTACCCGCATAAGGTCACGCCCGGCCACCAGACCCGGCTTGCACCGGAGCACCCGACCGTCGCCACCTGTTTCAACGAGGCGGGCTATCACACGGCCTGGTACGGCAAGTGGCATGTGGACGGCTTCCAGGAGCGCGATGGCCGCGCCGGCTTGCACATCATCCCGCCGGAGCGCCGCGGCCAGTTCAGGGAGTGGGTGGGCTACGAGAACAACGCGCCGCAATTTGACTGTTGGGTCCATGGCGGGGAGGGCGACGATGCTTTCCAGTACCGCCTGCCCGGCTACGAAACTGACGCGCTGACCGACCTCTTCATTGCCCATCTCAAGGAACGCGCGCAGCAGGATGAACCCTTCTTTTCCGCGCTGTCGGTCATCCCGCCCCACGATCCCTATCACGCGCCGCCGGAATTCATGGCCCGTCACATTCCCGGACAGGTGCAGCTGCGCCCCAACGTGCCGAACATCCCGCGCATCGTGGAGCGCTCTCGTCGCGATCTGGCGGGCTACCACGCCATGATCGAAAACCTGGACTGGAACGTGGGCCGCATTCGCGCGGCGCTGGAAGAACTGGGCCTCTATGAGAATACGCATGTGCTCTTTTTCTCCGACCACGGCGACATGCACGGCTCGCACGGCCAGTTCCGCAAGACCTCGCCCTGGGAGGAAGCGCTCCGTATCCCCTTCATCATCGGCGGCGGCCCGCACCGCTATCATCACAATTCCGGCTTTCACCCGGTGCCCGTCAACCACGTCGACGTCGTGCCGACCTCACTGGGCCTCTGCGGCATCGACGCGCCGGACTGGATGCAGGGCACGGACTACTCGGGTTATCGTCTGCGTGACAGGGAAATCGGCAGCGAGCCGGACAGTGCCTATCTGCAGGCGGTAGTCCCGACCATGCACGGTCACTCGGTCGACCGGCCCTGGCGCGGCATCGTCACCTGCGACAACTGGAAGTACACGGTGCTCGAGGGCCAGCCCTGGCTGCTCTTCAACCTCAACGAAGACCCTTACGAACAGGCCAATCACGCGCACAATTCCGCCTATCATGCCGAGCGGCGCAAGCTGCAGGCGCGCCTGGCCGAATGGATCGACTTCACTGGTGACAGCTTCCGCATGCCCGAACTCTGATATGCATGGATGGCAGGGGATGACATGAGCAAGAGACCAAACATCATCTGGATCTTTGGTGACCAGCACCGCGCCCAGTCCCTGGGTTACATGGGCGACCCCAACGTCTCCACGCCGCATCTCAACCGCCTGGCGGACGAGGGCATCACCTTCACCAGCGCTGTGGCCGGCTTTCCGCTCTGCTCGCCCTTTCGCGGCGCGCTGATCAGCGGCCAGTATCCGCACAAGGTCACGCCCGGCCACCAGACGCAAATGCCGCCGTCGCAGCCGACCGTCGCCACCTGTTTCAACGAGGCGGGCTATCACACGGCCTGGTACGGCAAGTGGCACATCGATGGCGCCCAGGAACGCGAGGGCCGTACCGCCATGCACATCATCCCGCCGGAACGCCGCGGCCAGTTCAGGGAGTGGGTGGGTTACGAAAACAATTCGCCCCAGTTCGATTGCTGGGTCCATGGTGGCGAAGGCGACGATGCCTTTCACTACCGCCTGCCGGGTTATGAAACAGACGCGCTTACCGACCTCTTCATCGCGCATCTGAAGGAACGCGCGCAGCAGGACCAGCCTTTCTTTTCCGCCCTGTCGGTCATTCCGCCGCACGATCCCTACCATGCGCCGCCGGAGTTCATGGCGCGTCATATCCCCGGCCGCGTGCAGTTGCGCCCCAACGTGCCGGATATCCCGCGTATTGTGGAGGTCGCCCGGCGCGATCTGGCCGGCTACCATGCCATGATCGAAAATCTGGACTGGAACGTGGGCCGTATTCGCGCGGCCCTGGAGGAACTGGGCCTCTACGAAAATACCCACGTACTCTTCTTCTCCGACCACGGCGACATGCACGGCTCGCACGGCCAGTTCCGCAAGACCTCACCCTGGGAGGAATCGCTTCGCATCCCCTTCATCATCGGCGGCGGCCCGCATCGCTACCATCACAATTCCGGCTTTCACCCCGTGCCCGTCAACCACGTCGACATCGCGCCGACCTCGCTGGGCCTCTGCGGTATTGACGCGCCGGACTGGATGCCGGGCACGGATTACGCGGGCTACCGCCTGCGTGACCGCGAGTTGGTCAATGAACCGGACAGCGCCTATCTGCAGGCGGTGATCCCGACCGGCTACGCGCACACGGTCGACCGGCCCTGGCGCGGCATCGTCACCTGTGACAACTGGAAGTATACGGTGCTCGAAGGCCAGCCCTGGATGCTCTTCAACCTCAACGAAGACCCATACGAGCAGGCCAATCACGCGCACAATGCCGCCTACCACGTCGAGCGCCGCCGCTTGCAGGCGCGTCTGGCGGAGTGGATCGATTACGCTGACGACAGCTTCCTGCTGCCGGAACCCTGAGGCCTGGTCCTTCCAGCTCACTGCCGGCAGGAAGCAATATTGCAACCATGGGGGCGAATCAGACGTAACAGGCGTACAGGCAGAAAGGAGACGACGCTGGAGACACTGCTTGATGCGCGCGGACTGGGCAAACAATACCGGCGTGACGACGGTACGGCCCTGCAGGCGCTGGCCGGAGTCGACCTCAGCATTCAGCGCGGCGAGATCTACGGCCTGCTGGGCCCCAACGGCGCGGGCAAAACCACGCTCATCTCTATTATCAGCGGCCTGCTGGCGCCAAACGCCGGCAACGTCGTCATCGGCGGTCACGACATGACGCGCGAGCCGCTGGCCGTGCGAGCCCTGCTGGGCGTCGTGCCGCAGGAGATTGCGCTCTATGAAGAGCTTTCCGCGCGGCAAAATCTGCGCTTCTTCGGCATGCTTTGTGGTCTGCGCGGGGGCGAGCTGGACAGGCGCATCGATGAAACGCTGGAGTTTATCGACCTGCGCGAACGTCAGGACGAACGCGCCACCAACTACTCGGGCGGAATGAAGCGGCGCCTCAACATCGGCCTCGGCCTGCTGCACCGGCCACAGCTGGTCTACATGGACGAGCCGACGGTCGGCGTTGACCCGCAGAACCGCCGCCGCATCCTCGACACTGTGCTGCGCCTGCGCGCCGAACGCGACATGACTGTGCTTTACACCACGCATCTGATGGAAGAGGCACAGGAACTGAGCGACCGCGTCGGCATCATCGACCACGGCGAACTCATCGCCGAAGGCACGGTCGGCGAGCTGGTGCTGCAGGCCGGCGAACAGGATCGCCTCGAGATCGAGCCAGGCGACGCCAGCCGGGTCGATGAAGCGCTGTTGCAGCGTCTGCAGCGCGAGGTGCCGGGCGTCACGCGCGCGCAGTTCGTCGGCTCAGACGCGGATGGCCGCATCGTGGTGCACGCCGCGCGCGGCCGTCAGGCGCTTTCGCCCCTGATCGGCGCGCTGGGCAATGCCGGCATCGAGCTGCGCTCCGTGGCGGTCAGCGAGCCGGACCTCGAGACCGTCTTCCTGCACCTGACCGGGCGCGCGCTGCGGGACTGAGACCAATGCTCCAGCGAGCCCTGATCATTGCGCGCAAGGACCTGTACCTGCGCTTCACGAACCGCAATCAGTTGCTCTTGATGCTGGCAGTGCCGCTGGCGCTCTCGTCAATCATCGCGCTGGTCTTCGGCAACCTGGGCGGCCCGGGCGATGGCCTCGCGCTGCGCGACATTCCGCTGGGCATCGTCAACCTGGACGCGGGCGCGCAGCAACAGGGCCAGCCAGTCAACCAAGGCGCCGGCCTGCTACAGTTGCTCACCGACAGCGGGCCGGGCGGCCTGACCGTCGCCTGCCCGCTGGCCGCCGATGCGCCAGCGAACGCCGGGACCGCGCTGGACGAGCTCTTCGACGCGCGCGTCCTGGACGACGTGGCCGCGGGCCGTGCCCTGGTCGAGAGTGGCGAACTCGCGGCGCTCATCATTGTCCCGGCGGACTTCAGCGCCCGCCTGAATCCGCGTATCGGCCCGGGTACTGCATCGCTCTTTCCCGAAGCTCCCGCGGCCATTGAGGTCTACAGCGATGCCGCGCGCCCGCTGGAGAGCCTGGTCGCGCGCAGCGTGGCGCAGGGCTACGGCGAACGCCTGTTGACCGGCAATATCGCGCTGGGCGCCGCCATCAACACGCTCATCGCGCAGCAGCCGCTTGCTGCCTTGCGGCTGGCGGGCAGCGCTGACGACGAGGCCATCTCTGCGGCCCTCGCCTGCGGCTTCAGCGACCTGGCAGTCGGCGTGCAGCTGGTCGCACGCGGCCTTGATTCCGGCGCCGGGCAGGACGCAAATGCGGCAGAGACCGTCCAGGTCAGCACCTACATCCTGAGGCTGATCGGCACTGCACAGGCAACATTCTTCGCGCTCTTTGTGGCCCAGTTCGGCGTGTTGAGCGTGCTCCAGGAGCGACAGGCGGGCACCTTGCAACGCATCCTGACGACGCCGACCTCGCGCGGCAGCTTTCTCGCTGGCAAGCTGCTGGGCACCTTCATCACCGCGCTGGTTCAGTTGCTCCTGCTGATGTGCGCGCTCTCGCTGGTCGCCAGCCTGCTGGAGGGGCGGCCCCTGCTCATCTGGGGCGCGAACCTGCCGGCGCTGTTCGCGATCCTGCTGCCATTGTCGCTGGCGGTTTCCGGCCTGGGCGTGCTGCTGATCGCCTTCGTGCAACGCGCGGAACAGGTCGGGCCGGCGGGCTCTGTCATCAACATCCTGCTGGCCATGCTGGGCGGCGCCTTCGGCTTCAGCGTGCCCGAGCCCATCGCCACTGTTTCGCTGGTCTACTGGGCCACCGACGCCATGGCCAAACTCGGCGCCGGCAACCTGGACGTGGCGCTGAACGCGCTGGCCCTGGCGCTGCAGGGCGCATTGCTCTTCGGCGTCGGCCTGTGGCTCTTCCGGCGCCGGGTGGAGGTCTGACGCATGCGCAACGTATGGCGCATTGCCCGCCTGGACCTGCAGATCTTTCTGCGTAGCCGCGGCAACCTGCTGCAGCTCCTGCTCATTCCCGTCATCCTCACCCTGGTGCTGGGCTATGCGCTGGGCGGCGACGCCGGTGCCGGGCCGCAGCGCATCCGCCTCGATCTGCTCGACGAAGACCGCAGCGGCCATTCCGCGCAATTGGCGGCAACGCTGTTATCGCAGGGGCCGGCCTTGCGCCTCTGCCCGGTCGCGGGCGAAGACTGCGACGGGCCGATGGAACCGTCGCCGTCGCTGACTGCAGCACTTGAACGCGTGAGTCAGGGTACAGCCGACGCGCTGCTGCACATTCCGTCCGGCTTTGGCGCAGCGCTCGCATTGCAGCAGCAAGTGACCTTGCCCCTCTACACGACGGCCGCCGTGCCGCAAACCGACCCGGCCTGGAACGCCGTGCAGGCCGCGCTGCAGCGCGTGAACGGCGTCACGGCCGCGGGGGTCACCGGGTCGGAGCTGCATGCTGCGCTGGAGCTGGCGGAGGAAGGGCGCGCGGACTATGAAATGGCCGTGCAGAATCGCGCTGCAGATGCCTGGGCGGAGCACGACTCCCTTGTCCAGGCAACGCAGACGGGAGCGGCGGCAGCGGCATCGGTCATCCCCAGCGGCTTCACCCAGTCGGTGCCGGGCATGGCGACCTTCTACGTGCTCTTCAGCGTGATGGGCGGCGGCATTTCGGTGCTCATCCGCGAGCGGCGGGAAGGCACCCTGGCGCGTATGGCGACCCTGCCGCTGCGCCGCAGTGAGGTCATTGGCGGCAAGATTCTGGCGCGCTTCATCACCGGCATCCTGCAGTTCCTCATCGTCTTTGCCGTGGGCGTCGCCACCGGCCTCGACTTCGGGCGCTCGCCACTGGCGCTTATCCTGCTGATGGCCAGCTACACCCTGGCCATCACGGCGCTGGGCCTGCTGCTGGGTAGCCGCATGAAGAACGAGGAGCAGGCGTCGTTGTTGACGGCGATGCTGGCGATGGTGCTGGCGGCCCTCGGCGGCGCCTGGTGGCCGCTGTCCATCGCGCCGCAATTCATGCAGGCCATTGGGCGGCTCACGCCGGTCGCCTGGGCGATGGACGGCTTTCAGCAGCTGATCTCGCGCGGCGGCGGACTGGAGGACGTCCTGCTGCACCTGGCTATCCTGTCGGGCTTCGCGCTCGTATTCTTCATGCTTGGCCTGCGTCACTTCCGCTTCAATTAGTGCGTATGAGACTGTGGCGCCGGTTGCAACTGGCAATGTTCCGGCTGCTCTTGCTGACCCTGCTGCTCTTCATGCCCTGGCGCAGCACCTTACCCACCGGCACGCCCTGGAACGCGGTGGCGCTGCTGGCGCGCGAACACAACTATGACTGGCTGGCCTGGCTGCCGCAGGCCCTGGGCGCGAAGCTGGGCCAGGCGCTGTGGGGCCTGCGACCCTTCCTCGACGAGGCCGCGGCCAGCCAGTTCCTGCGCGACTACATGGCTGACCTGGCGCAGGCACAGGCGCTGGAAGCGCGCATCGACGCGCTCTACACAGACCCCGCGCAGCCGGATCCCCTGGCGGCCAGCGCCGACCTGCGCCGCGAACGCGACGCCCTGCGCAGCCACCTGCGCCAGCGACAAACTCTTGCCGAGAGCGTGCTGGAGGGCCAGCTTGCCGCGCTGCTGCCTGAGCTCGGCTTCGGCCTGGCCGGACAGGTGCTGCCGCCGGTCGCGATGCGCTTCACGCAGTTGCCCCGGATTCTGATCGTTTCGCCGCGCGACGAAATCCGCTACGAGATCAGCCTCGGGCTGGAGCCGCTGCCGCTGGATGCCATCGTCGCGTTGGAGCGCCAGATCGAAACGCAGCTGGACCTCTCCGCGCTGGTCGTGCCCATCGGCGGCATCGCGCTTTACCCGGCCATGATCCTCGAGACCAGCAATATCGCGACCCTGGCCGACACCTTCGCCCACGAGTGGCTGCACCACTATCTCTTCGCCTTCCCGCTGGGCCAGGCCTGGGACTACGACAGCGAGGCCCGCGTCATCAACGAGACGGTCGCCAGCCTCTTTGGTCAACAGGTCGCGCCGCTCCTGCTGCAACGCTACTACCCGGAGCTGGCGCCAACGGCTGCGCTGCAGCGGGTCGCGTTCGACGGGCAGGCGCGGTTCGACTATGGCGCGGAGATGGACGTCACGCGGCGGCGCGTGGACGCGCTGCTGGCAGAGGGCGAAGTCGAGGCCGCCGAGGCATACATGGAGCGGCGGCGGCGGCGCTTCGTCGCCAATGGTTACGCGATTCGCCGCCTGAACCAGGCCTGGTTCGCCTTCTACGGCGGCTACCAGTCCGCGGCGCGCGGCGCGGGCGGGGCTGACCCGATTGGGCCGGCGCTGCGCGAACTGCTGGCGCGCAGTCCCACGCTGCACGACTGGGTCGTTTCGCTGCGTGGCATCACGACGCGGGCGCAGCTGCTGGACCTGCTCGCGGAAACTGACCAGGTCGCCGCCTGAGTCAGTCTGGCGCGAACTGCCAGTCGCGCAGGATGCCGGCGATGAGCGCCGCGCGCTGCGGCAGGCTGTTGATGATCACGTGTTCGTGTTCGGCGTGCAGGCCGTCGCCCTGGGGGCCGAGGCCGTCCAGCGTGGTGATGCCCGCCGCGGCGGTGAAGTTGCCGTCGGAGCCGCCGCCGCTGCCATCCTCGCGCACAGTAAGCCCCAGCGCCGCGCCAATCGCGCGCGCCTGGCCGAAGGCCGCGATCATCTGCTCGTTGCGCTCCATCGGGTCGCGCCGGTGGTGGCGCGTTACCTGCAGCCTGGCGCCGGGCACGCGCGCCTGCAGGCCGAGGATGGCCGCGTCGACGTCCGCCTGCGCGCGCACAGTCAGGGCGCGCACGTCGACCTGCGCCGTGGCGCGCGGCGGGATGACGTTGGTAGTGATGCCGCCCTCGACCACAGTGACCGAGACCGAAGTGCCGTGCTGCAGGTCGTTCATCTCGTTCAGGACGCAAATCTGCTGCGCCAGCTCGACGATGGCGTTGATGCCCTGCTCGGGCGCGTTGCCGGCGTGCGAGGCGCGGCCTTCCGCCAGCAGGTCATAGCTGCCCACGCCCTTGCGCCAGGTCTTCAGCGCGCCTTCCTTCGTGGCCGGCTCCATCACCAGCACGAGGCCGCAGTCCGCCGCCGTTTCCATGATCATCTTTTCCGAGTAGCGGCTGCCCAGCTCCTCGTCGCTGGTGACCAGCACCCGCACCGGGCGACGTGGCAGTTCATTGCGCTCGACCAGGCCGCGCAGGGCCGTCAGCATGATGACGATGCCGCCCTTCATGTCAATGGCGCCCGGGCCGAAGAAGCGCCCCTCGTCATCGATGCGCGGCGGGCGCGCGGCCAGCGTGCCCAGCGGCCAGACTGTATCGCTATGCGTCAGGAAGAGGATGGGCGGGCCCGGCGCGTCCGCATGCCAGCTGGCCAGTCGCATGTCGCCAACTTCCTGCTGCGGGATGCGCTGCACGCTCGCGCCGAGGGTCTCCAGACGCGCCTGCAGCAGATCGCCGCAATGATCGACTGCGGCCTTGTCGCGCGTCGGCGTCTCCAGCCGGACGAGCTCTGTCAACTCATCGACCATGGCCTGACGTCGATCTTCAAACCAGCGCAACAGCTCGCTCATGTATTGCTCCCTGAGAATTGTTCGGATCCCGCGTCTCGCTCCAGCTCATCCAGCAGCGCGTGGTCGCGGTCGAGGTTGCGCCGGCGCACAATCAGGCTGATGACGAGGGCAAGCGGGAAGAAGGCGATGGCGGCCAGGCCGAGCAGCAGGTAGGGGCCGGTGTCGGGCATCAGTCGTTCCCGGCCGGGGCGGAGAAGGGCGCGTTCAGCACGGTTGCCTTGCGCTGCTCCAGCACTTCAACGCGCAGTTGCAGCCGGTAGCGGTGCCACAGCAGCGTCAGTGGCAGCAGCAGCGACCAGATGGGGAAGTTGGCCAGCAACGCCGCCGTCACGCCGCGGCTGGCTTCCAGCTCGAAGCTGCCCTGGGCGTTGACGGCGGAGGGGCCGATCACAGTCGGGTGGATGGTGTCCGGGCGGATGCGAATGATGATCAGCGTCAATATCACGGTGACGAATGCCAGAATGCCGTAGATGGATGCCAGACGCCGGCGCTGCTGCGCGTTGTCGATGCCGTTGCGCAGCATCAGCCAGGCGGCGTAGGTCAGGCACATGATGGCCGCCGAGGTCAGCCGCGGGTCCCAGGTCCACCAGGTGTTCCAGATGGGGCGGGCCCAGATGGCGCCGCTGACGAGGTTGACCAGCGCCAGCATCAGGCCGACCTCCACGCCGGCCACGGCGAAGGAGTCGTAGCAGGTCTCGCGCGTGCGCAGGTAGCCGATGCCGGCCAGCATGGTGCCGCCGAAGGCCAGCGCTGCGCCAAAAAAGGCGGGCATGTGCAGATAAAAGATGCGCTGGACGTCGCCCTGGGTCGTGTCGGTGCCGGCGTGCACCAGCGCCATGTAGAGGCCGAATGGCAGGGTCAGCAGCGTGGCAATCGTGAGCAGGCGCAGGGCGCGCGGCTGTTTTTCAGAAGGGAGCGTGCAGACCTCGAGGGCGTCGCTCATGAGTTCTCCCGTATGCGCTGAACCTGGCCATTCTGGCACAGGGCGCCTCCATTATCAATCATGGCCTCAGCCCTCCAGCGCGTACTCGTAGAGCAGCAGGCCCGCAGCGAGATAGATGAGGTCGATGAGCAGCAGCAGTTGCAGCCAGGCATGGAGATCGTCCGGCGGGGCGTTGCCGAGCGCGGCGTTGCTGGCGCGCAGGGCGGCGATCAACACCGGTAGCGCCACCGGCAGCAGCACGATGGGCAGCAGCGAATCGCGCGCGCGCGTCTGCACGGTCATGGTGGCCAGCAGGGTGCCCACCGCGGCGAGGCCGAGGCAGCCGGGCGGCAGAATGAGCAGCAGCGCGGCCGGCAGGGCCGGCAGGTTGAAGAGCACGGTCAGGAGTGGCAGCAGCAGCCCCCCGACGAGCAGGGTGAGCAGGGCATTGGCCAGCATCTTGCCGCAGAAGATGCTGCCGCGTGGCACAGGCGCCAGCAGCAGGGCATCGAAGCCGCCGTGTTCCCGTTCCAGCGCCATGCCGCGGTTGTGGCCCAGGATGCTGGCGAAGACCAGCGTGACCCACAGCACGCCGCTGACGGCGCCCAGGCGGCCCATGCGCTCCAGCTCGAGGGCGAAGCTGAAGACCAGAATCGCCAGCAGCGCGAACAGGCCCATCAGCCCCAGCAGCTCGCGGCTGCGTAGCTCGGCGCGCAGGTCCTTGCCGGCGATGCCCAGCGTCGCGCGCAGGAAACTGCTGCTCATCATACGGACTCCGTCAAGCTGGCGTAGCGCGCAGCCAGCGTGCCTGATTCAGCGTCCGCCAGCGACACTTCCGCGCCCACGACGCCACGCTGCAGGATGATGGCGCGATTCGCCAGGCGCTCCGCCAGGCCGAAGCGATGCGTGGCCATGAGGATGCTGCGCTCCTGCGTGACCCGCAGCAGTTGCGCCAGCATCTCCGTCGCCGCTGCGTCGAGGCCGTCGAAAGGCTCGTCGAGCAGCAGCACCGCGGGATGCGGCAGCAGAGCGCGCGCGATGGCCAGGCGCTGTTGCATACCGCGCGAATAATTGCGCACGAGTTCCTGCGCGCGCCGCTCCAGCCCGACCTGAGCCAGCAGCTCGCGGACGCGCCTGTCGGGCTCGTCGAGACTGTAAAGGCGCGCAAAAAAGCCCAGGTTTTCGCTCGCGCTCAGGTGGTCGTAGAGCAGGGTTTCGTGACCCACGTAGCCGATTTGCGCGCGCAGGGCCGCCAGCTCGGCCGGAACCTGCCAGCCGCCGATGAGGATGCTGCCGCCTTCCGGACGCGTCAGCCCGGCCAGCAGACGCAGCAGAGTCGACTTGCCGCTGCCGTTGGGGCCCAGCAGGGCCACGAACTCGCCGCGCCCCAGCTGCAGCTCGAGGCCGCGCAGCACCGGCAACCGCCCCTGCACCTTCACCAGGCCGCGCACGTCGATCAGGGCGTCAGACATCGCGCTCACGGCCCACCCTCCGTCGGCCCGGTCAATCGTTGTTGCAGTTCTGCGCGTTGCCTGCGGTAGAGATCATGGTTGATTGCGCCGCGCTCGTGCGCCGCGTCCAGTTCGGCGATTTGTCGCGCCAGCGAGTCGCGCTCTTTGTCCGCAATGCTGCGACCTCTGCGCAGAGTCAGGACGATGGCGACTGCGCCGATGGTCAGCGCGGCGCCGAGGACCAGCACTTCGCCGCTGACGACGCCCGGTGGCAGCGTTGGCTGCTGCGCGCTCAGCGTATAGCGCAGGCTGTCGCCCGCCGCGAGTCGCAATTGCGTGCCGTAGCCGTCGAAGAGCGCGTTGCCAACCCGCTGCGGGCCAATACTGACGAAGTCCGCGTCTGCGAGCGTCAGCGTCGGCGGCAGCAACAACCGCACTTCGCCGTCCAGCGCCTGTGCCAGCGGCACTTCGAGGCTGATGCCCGTTCGGTCCCAGGGCTGTCGCCACGCCAGCTGCACCAGATGTTCCGCGCCGGGGTAGACGGGCAGCGTGTCCGTCACCATGCGGCCCGCCTCATCGACCACGTAGCGTCCGCTCTTGTCTGGCAGGGTGAGATCGCGGGCGCCGGCCGGTAGCGGCAGGGCGAGCGAGGCGAACTGGCCGGGCGCGACCTCCTGCGCGCTGCTGAAGACGCGATCCGAGTCGTTGCGGTAGCGCGCGACCTGCACCATCTGCAGCGCATCGTCCTGCACGCTGAGCTGCTGCACCAGCGCGCTGATCGAGATTACTGCCGCGTCAGCGCCGGCTTCGTAGATCGTAACCGGCATGTCGAGCTGCGCGCGCGCGGGATCTGCGCCGACCCGTGCGGAGGGGAAGCGCCGGCCGCCGTACTCGACGAGGACGCTGAAGCTGCGGCCGGGCTCGAGGAGCACGTCCGCAAAGCGATAGCTGCCGTCAGCCGCGCTGAGCGTCTCGCGCAAGGCGGGCGCCTGGCCCGTGCCAAACTCGAGCAGGACGACCTTCAGGCCGGGCGGCACCGCCGCATCAGCCGTGCCGTTATTGATACGCCCGTTGATCACGCCCAAGACGGGCTGCGTGACGGCGAAGGGCCGGCCCAACTGCTCCAGTCCCCGCAAATCGCGCGCGCGCAGCCAGGCCGCACCCGCCCAGGCGTCCTCCGCCGCCAGCGAGTCGGGCAGGGCATCGCGCAGCGCCTCATCCGACAGCGCGTCCAGCGTCGCCTGCTCGCGCAGGTCGCCGAGGGCCTCGAGTCCAGCGCAGCCGTCGGCGCAGGCCGCTTCGAGGACGTTTTGGCCGCGCGCCACCAGCCCCGCGCTGTAATGCAGCGTGTAACTGTAGAGCGCCACGTCGCGCAGTTCAGCCGCAGTGAGCGCATCGCGCCAGGGCGGCATCAGCGCCTCGATGCGCCCGTCGCGAATGGTCGTTAGCCATTGCTGCAGAGATTGTCTGCGGGCCGCCTCCGGCTGCGTGAAGTCGCCCGGCGCAGGGATTGCGCCGCTCAATGCCAGTTCTCCGTCGCCCGCGCCGCTGTTGCCGTGGCAGCTGCTGCAGCGTGCGGCGAAGATGCGCGAGCCACTGGCCAGGTCGGCCGGCACGCGCGGCACTGGTGTCAGCGTAGCCAGCACCTGCGGCTCGCCCGCCAGGCCGGAACAGGCCGTCAACGCAACGGTCAGCAGCAGCAGGACGCAGCCCTGCTTCACGGGCGCGGCTCCTGCGCCAACGCATCCAGCTCGGCCAGCAGCTCTGCGCCGCGCCGCAACCAGACTTCGCGCTCCTGTGCATGGGCGGCGGAGTCGACCTTGCCGGTTAACTGGTCTTCATCAAGGTCGCGCAAGGTCGACAGCACGCCCTCGTACTGCAGTAGCAGGGCTTCCCGCAGCAGGGCGCCGCGACTGCTACGACGTCTGCGCCGCAGCCCGGAGCTCAACGGCGCAATAATCACAGCGCTGCACAGCGCCAGCGCCAGCAGGAAGAAGAGCGCGCCGCCTGTGCTCATGTCGTTGCCAGCAATTCGGTCAACACGGCTTCCAGCGCCGCCTCGTTCACCGCTGCGTAGAAGAAGTGGGCGATGTCGCCCTGCTGGTCGATGATGAAGGTTTCGGGCACGCCCTGTATGTTGTAACGGTCGGAGACCCGGTTGCCGCGGTCGGGCGCGCTCGGCCAGGTGAGGCCAAATTCCTCAATGAAGGCCAGCGAGTGGCGGTCGACGTCGGTATAGGCGAGGCCGAGCACCGTGACGCCGCGCTCCTGCCAGCGTTCGTGGATGCGCTGCAGAATGGGCGCTTCCACGCGGCAGGGCCCGCACCAGCTGGCCCAGAAGTTGAGCACCACAACTTGTCCGCCCAAATCGGAGAGGCGCAGCGTCTCGCCCGCGAAGCTCGTCACCTCAAAGTCTGGTGCACTGCCGGCCTGCGGCTGGCTGACGTTGCTGCGGGCGAAGGCGATGCCGAAGAAGACGCTGGCCAGCAACACGGCTGCCGTCAGGGCCAGCAGGCCCGGACTCGTGTGCCGGGCTTCCGGCGCCGGCTCATCCGCCGGATCCTGGCTGGCGGGCTCAACGTCGGGCACGTAAGTCCGCCTCGATGCGCGCGCGGTAGGCGGCGTTCGCCGCCGCATCCTCAGGAGCGGGCGTGGCGCTTGCCTGACGGACGCGCCAACGCCGGATGCGCCCGGCGCCCAGCAGCAACGCGGCCAGCCCCAGCGCCCAGGGCGTGAGCAACGCCAGGGCGCGCAAGCCCGGGTCTCGCGGCGTGCCCACCACACGCTCGCCGAAGCGCATGACGAAGTCGTCGATGATGGCCTGTGGCGTCTGGCCGTCCCCCAGCTGATGCCGGATCTCGGCGCGCCACTGCCGGCAGGCCGGCGTGTCACAATCGTCCAGCGGAATGTTTTCGCAGACCGGGCAGTAGAGCCTTTCAGCGATGGCGTTGACCTCGTCGTCACTGACCGGCTGGGCGGCGGCCGGCAAGGTCAGCAGCAGGGCCGCCAGCGCTGCCAACAGCACGGGCGCGCGCCTCATGCCTGCGCCTCCTGCGGCGTCGCTTCAGGGCGACGCGCCGGCAAGGCAATCACCTGCTCCGGCCAGGCGGCGATGAAAGTGCCCAGCAGCAGCAGCAGGCCGCCCCACCAGACCAGGTTGATCAGTGGATTGATGGTGAGCCTGAAGGTCGCGCGCGCCTGGCCCGACCCCTCATGGCCGGCCAGCAGCACGTAAACGTCGTTTTCCAGCGTGCTGTGAATGCCGGCGATGGTCATCGGCTGCTGCGGGAAGACGTCGATGCGCGGCCGCAGCTGTGCCAGCTCCTGCCCGCCGCGGCTGAGCGTGACCGCGGCCACCTGCAGCAGCCGGCCGTCGCTGGCCATGGCTTCGCTGAAGCCATCGTAGCGCAGTTCGTAGTCCTGCAGCGCCAGCGATTCGCCGCGGGTCAGTGTGCGCTGCGTCTCTGCCTGGAAGAGCGTGCTGCCGATGACGCCGATGCCGATGACCGTGACGCCGAGATGCACGACGTAGCCGCCGTAGCGGCCGCGGTTGCGCCTGAACAAGGCCTGGACGGCCTGCGGCCAGCTCTCGCCCCAGGCGCGCACCCGCGCCTGCGCGCCGCGCACAATCTCGCTCAGGGCGACCAGTCCCGCCAGCGTCACCAGGCCGTAGGCCAGCAATGCGCCCGGCCTGCGCATCCCCGCCAGCGCAAAGAGCATTAGCAGCGGCAGCGTTAGCAACAGCGGCGCGCGCAGACCCTTGCCCATGCGGCGCAGCGACGTGCCGCCCCAGGCCGCCAGCGGCGCCAGGCCCATGAGCAGGAAAAGGATGGCGAAGAGCGGCGGCGTTACCTGCAGGAAGTAGTCAGCGCCCAGCGTGATGGGCGCATCCAGCACAATTTCGCTGAGCAGCGGCGCGCCAAAGCTGCCCCAGAAGATGGCTGCGAAGAGCGCCACGAAGACGACGTTGTTGAGCACGAAGAGCGTCTCGCGGCCGAGCAGGCCGACGAAAGCGCGTTCGTCGCGCAGCAGGCCCTGGCGCTGGCGCCAGAGCGTGAGGCCCAGCGCGACCAGGGTCATGCCGGACCAGAAGGCGAAAAGCGGGAAACCGATCTCGCTGCGGGCGAAGCTGTGTACGCTCTCGATCAGGCCGCTGCGGGTGGCGAAAGTGCCGAACATCACGGCGGAGAAGGCGAAGATCACCAGCAGCATGTTCCACAGGCGCAACATGCCGCGCTTCTCCTGGATGAGCACCGAATGCAGGAAGGCGGTGCCGGTCAGCCAGGGCAGCAGGGCGGCGTTCTCGACCGGGTCCCAGCCCCAGTAGCCGCCCCAACCGAGCACGTCATAGGCCCAGCGTCCGCCCAGCAGTAGCCCCATGCCGAGGAACATCCAGGCCAGCAGTGTCCAGCGCCGCGTCGCGCGAATCCAGGCCGAAGACAGCTCGCCGGAGGCCAGCGCCGCCAGCGCGAAGGCGAAGGGGATGACAAAGCCGGTGAAGCCGAGGTAGAGCATGGGCGGGTGAATGATCATGCCGAAGTGACGCAGCAGCGGGTTGAGTCCGCTGGCCGTCTCGGCCAGACGTTGCGCATCGGGGGCGCGGGCCCCGGCGGGAATAAAGGCGTTCTGCAGCACGTTGCCGTCGGCGCCCAGCCAGAAGCGTTCGAAAGGATTCTCCAGCAGGAGCGACAGCGCCAGAAAAAAGGCGAGGGTCGCCATGGTCACGGCGATGACGCCGGGCATCAGGCGGCGTTGCGCGCGCCAGTTGAGCAGCACTGCGCCGAAACAATACAGGCTGAGCAGCAGCGACCAGAAGAGCAGTGAGCCCTCTTGCGAGCCCCAAAGCGCGGTGAAACGGTAGAAGACTGGTGTGGTCGGGTCGCTTACCGACCAGACGTAGCTGAGTTGATAATGGCCGTTCAGCAGCGCGACCAGCAGGGCAGCGCAACTCAGCAGCAGCAGCGGAAAGGTGAGCAGACAGGCGTTGCGCGCGCTGCGCAGCCAGTCCTCCCTGTGTCGCAGGCCGGCGGCCAGGGCCGCCACAAGGCCGTAAAGCGCCGCACCGAAGGCCAGCAGCAGGGTGCCCAGGCCGACTTCGGCCAGCATCGCCTTAGAGGTCCGCGTGACCGGCGATTGCGGGATCCGGGCCGGCTTCCTCGAAGCGGCTGGGGCATTTGAGCAGCAGCTCGCTGGCCGTGAAGACGCCGTCCGCTCCCAACTGCCCGGTGAGAATCGCCTGGGCCTCATGCTGCAACAGGTCCGGTTTGGCCTGGTCGGGCACCAGCACCTCGATACGCGTGACGGCCGGATCGCTGACGGCGTCGTGCAGGGCCGTGGCGAGGTCGTCGAACTGCGCCGGGATGGCGGCCATGATGAAGGCGATGCTCAGCGTGTCCTGGTCGTATTGAATGCTGGGCCCCAGCACGGCGCCCGAAACGCGCACAGTCTTGCCGAGCCAGGCGGGATCGCCGACGAGTTCGTCAACCGTGATGAAAAAGCGCGCGCCGGTGGCAGTGCCGGAGATGATGAGCCAGGCGGTGGCCACCAGAATGAGCAGACCGGCCAGCAGAAAGTGCAACCGGCCCCTGGCCCGCCGCCGACGCCGGAACTGTTCCGCAGCGACCCTGCTCTTTTCCCATGTGGCCTCAGCCATTGTCTTCCCCTGTGTCCGCCGCCTGATTCATCATACCACGGCGGCGTATTCTCAGGAGCCGGAGTCGTCGTCCGGACGGAAGCTGTCGCGCGCGACGATGACGCCGCCGACCACGAGAATGCCCGCTACGCCGATCAGGAAGATCAGCGTCGTGATGCCGCCCGGGCCGCCGGGATCCAGTTCGCCGGAAGCGGCCTCGCCATTCTCCTGTGCCAGGCTCGCGCCTGTCATGGCCAGCAGGCCGACGATCAGCAGGACGCGCAGCATGGGTTGCGGGGTGATGGACATGGCTGCCCTCCTGGCTGCCTCAGCGCCCGCGCTGCTGCCACATCTGGAGCGTGAGCTGGGCGTGACCCAGGTGCTGGTTCGCGTGTTCGAGCGCCTGCAGCAGGGCCTGCGAGATGGTGACTTCCATGCCGCGGCCGGGCATGGGCCGCATGCGTGGCAGGTCTTCCATGGAGAGCTGGCGCAAGGACTGCCGCGCGTGCTCTACAGTATCGTGCAGGTGGGCTTGCAAACCGGCGGCGTCCATGCCGCTGGTGGCGAACTCCGCCGGCCGGTCGCGCGTGGGCTCCTCGCCGAGACAGACCTCGCCGAGGCGATAGCGCGTAGAGCCGGCGGTGTGGACGGCCAACACGGCCAGCGAACTGGTCTCCGGCCCTGGCGTCCAGTCCAGCGCTTCCTGAGGCAGGTCTTCAAACAGTCCGGCGAAGTCCGCGAACAGGACTTCAACAGAATTCAGATAGTCAGAGAGGAAGGGTTCCATGAGACTCCTTTCAACCGGGACAGGAACGCGCCTCCGGGAATGGCGGAGACGCGTTGTCAGACATTCAGGCGAAGTTCATTCCGCCAGCGGATCGTCGCCATCCTGACTGCTCACGTAGGCCACGAGGTCGGCCAGCAGTTGTGCATCGAGGCGCTCGCCAAAGTTCTGCGGCATGTTGTTGGCCGCGTAACCGGCCGCGACGTAGGCGTTCGGCGCGAGGATACTTTCGACGATGTAGTGCACTTCGTCATAGCCGGCCAGCGCCGGCTCCGCCAGGCGCGTGTTGCTCACGCGCGTGAAGGTGCCCTCGGTCGGCGGCGCGACAGTCTCCAGGTTGTGACAGGCGGAGCAGGCCAGCGTGCCGTTGTAGAGCGCCTGGCCGTTGTTGGGGTCGCCCGCCAGTTCGGCGATCTCACTTAGCGCGAACGCCACAGTGCTGTCGATATCTTCGCGGCGGCTGCTGACGTCCGCAAACTCGATGTTGATAATCTCCGCCGCGATCGGCACCTCGACTGTCAGGCCGCCGCCCTCGACCGGTTCCTTGGCGAATTGCTGCACGCGCAGCAGGTCTTCCAGCGACCAGTTGCGGCCGGCGCCCCAGTTGACGACGTAGTTGGCCAGATCCACCAGCTGATCGTTGCGCAGTGGGCCACCGGCGGTCTGTGACCAGGCGGCCATCGCCTCCGGCCAGTAGTTGCTGCTGACCGGCCGGCCAGAGATCATGGTGGTCAGCACGAAGGCATCCAGCGTGCCGCCCCAGTCGACGTTGTTCAGGCGCGAGGATTGCTCGGGGTCGTAACCCCGGTCGATGGCGCTCTGCATTTGCAGGACGAGGTTGGCGCGGTTGGTCGCCAGGCTGACCAGTTGCCCGTTGAGGGCGGCCAGCGGGTCTTCACCATGCGCCTCAATGTAGGCGGCCAGATCGGCCTGCACGGCGGCGAATTCTTCTTCGCTCAGTTCCGCCAGCGCGTCTTCGTCCACCATGGTGGCCGTGAGCGACTCGAAGCGGGCGATGCTGGTTTCCACCGAGGCGAGTTGCGTATCGAGCGGCGCCAGATAATCGTGGCCGAAGAGCTGCGGGTTGTTGAGGCCGGGCGCGCGCGCGCTGCCTGTGCCATCCGGGCCGTGGCAGGTCGCGCAGTTGTTGGCGAAGAGTTCCGCGCCTTTTTCGATGGAGCGCGCCAGGTGTTGCTGTTGGAAGGAGGCCATGCGCCCGGTTTCGTTAATGGCGACCCAGCCGACAAGGACCATTGAGGCCAGCACCACGGTGAGGCCGACCAGGATGCGGTTTTCCATCCTCTCGATGAGGAGTCGTTGCAGGTCCATTAGCTGAAGTAACCTGACTGTTCGTTGATAAAGAGATGCTTGCTGCTGGTGCGCCGCACCGGGAGGCCGTCTTCATCGAAAACCGGGATCGGGTTGCCGTTGTCGTCCAGCACGGGCCGGCCACTCACAATCTCGATTTCCTGCCAGTTGATTACCATGTCAATGCGTTTCAGGTTCCCCTGGTTGGGGGTGATGATGACCACGCCCCAGCTGTCCAGCAGCTCAACCTGCTCGGCTTGCAGCAGGTGGGCAAATTCCTCCAGCACGTGCACAAGCTCCGGCGCCGCCGTCGGCACTGGCGTGAAGCGCAGGGTCGGCAGGTCCAGGAAGCCCGCCCTCAAATGATCCAGCAAATGCTCCATATCGCCGCTCTGCAGCATCTCGTCGTTGAATTCGACCACACCCGCCGCGCCCTGTTCGCTGCCGCCGGCGAACTCGCGCGTGGTGAAGGCGCCGGTCGTCAGTTGCTCAAAGCTGACCGGGCGCAGCAACCCCATGTGGTTGTGGGCCGGTTCGAAGCTTAGTTCGTTGAGAATCTCCTGGTCGGGCGCGGTGGCCACGCCGAATTCCGACAGGCCCATGTAGCTGGTGACCACCAGAATGGCCAGCATCAGGAAGGAGATGCTGAATGCGAAGCGACGCTGCGCGAAACGGCGCGCCGGGCTCAGGTCGATATACGGCACGACCAGCAGGAAACCGAGCAGGATAGTGGGGAAGATGACGCCCCAGAAGGTCTTGTCGCCCAGCTTGAGCGCGCCCTGGATCCACAGGAAGTACCAGGGAGCAGTAGTGCCCAGGGGCGTGACCTGAGGATCGGCGTGGCTCTCCAGCGGCGCGTGATAGAACCAGATACAGAGCACGATAAGGATGAAAGTCGTTACCCCGAACCACATCAACTCGCTGGTGAGCATGTCCGGGATGAAGTAGACGCGCCGGTCCAGCGGGACGCGCTTGGCAGAATCCTCGCCGGGGTTCTCGGCGCGTGGCGGCAGGCTGTGGCCGTGGATGACGACCTTGTAATAGTGCACGCCGGCGAAGATGAAGAGCAGCACTGGCAGCAGCAGCACGTGCGCCATGTAGAAGCGCAACAGGCCGTTGGCGCCCATCTCCGGGCCGCCGCGCACCAGCAGGTTGACCTGCTCGCCGATCAGCGGCGTGGCCTCGGCCATGCTGGCGCCGATGGTGACCGCCCACAGCGCCAACTGATCCCAGGGCAGCAGGTAGCCGGTGAAGCTGAGGAAGCCGGTAAAAATGAGCAACAGCACGCCGGTAAACCAGGTGAACTGGCGTGGCTTCTTGTAGCTGGCGGTATAGAAGGTGCGCAACATGTGCAGGAAAACGATGAGCACCATCGCCTCTGCGCCCAGGCGGTGCAGGTCACGCACGAACTGGCCGAAGGGCACGTTGTTGAGCATGCTGAGCATGTTGCCGTAGGCGATCTCCGGCGAGGGCGTGTACCAGAACATCAGGATGATGCCGGTGATCGTCTCGAAGAAGACGAAATAGGTGGAGAGCCAGCCGAGACGAAATGAGGGATACAGCCCGGTGACCTGATTGTTGTAGTAACTGGGGCGCATGTGCAGCCAGAAGCCATCTGCGTGGGGCTGCAGGCGCGGATTGGGGCGCCGGCTGGGGCCTTCACCGCGCAGCGCGTCGCGCACATCCTGAACGTTCAGGCCCGCAGACAGCCGCTCCACGACCTCGTCAGCGCCCTCAAAAACGGCCTTGCGCAGTCCCTTTTCTTTTACGTCATCGAGAAACGAGGGGAAGGGCAGGACTGACATGCTCGCACTCTCCGGGAAAACTCCGCTACGCGAGGACTAGACCTTGCCGGCACGCAGGATTCTGGCGCCGGTATCTACGGCGATGGACTGAATATTCTTGCCGCCGAGCGGGATGGGATCGCCGGCGGAGTTGCTCTCCACAATGCTGCCGTCGGTGAAGGTGATGACGGTGCGAAAGCGGTCCATACTGCGCGGGGCAGGGCCCTCGATGTAGAGTCCGGTTTTCTGAAACTTGGAGCCGTGGCAGGGACATTCAAAGCGGTTGTTGACGTCGACCCACTTGGGCAGGCAGCCCAGATGGGTGCAGACTGCGTAGAGTGCCACAAAGGCGGCCTCGCCATTGACGAGCGGCTGCGACAGCCAGAAGCGCCCGTCCGGCCGCGCAATCGGTGATCCGTCCGGCGACGGCAGCTCGGTCGGCTCCACGGCGAAGGTGCCGCCAAATTCACCTTCGGCAAAGCGCGGGAATGCGAACCACAATGTGGCAGCCGTTATCTGACCGATAACCATCAGGATGGAAGCGTTCCAGATGTAGAAAAGGAATTCCCGCCGGCTGGGAGGACTGACTGCAATTTCTACCTCGGTGGCCTGCCTGCTGGCCGCCGCACTTTGGGCTCGCTGAACTGCGGCGGAGCGGGCCGGGCTTGCTGTGGCCATGGTGACTCCCTGAAACGGATTGCCTCGCCTGCGCCATGCTGGCGCTCGTCCGCCAGCGACTGCGCAATATATCACAAGCGATTTGCAGTGTCAAAAGGAAGACAGGCGTGAATCTTGATACTCGCGCAGTAATTTGTATGCATTGTCGCTGCCACACTGTATACTTGCCTGCAGGGCATACAGGGTATCGTCCGACTTCCTGGCCAATGTAGCCGTCGCCAAACCAGACAGGAGTGACATTGTGGCATCTTTTACCCTCGAGAAAAGAGTGGACAAGGTCGAAAGAGAAGCATCGACGCTGCGTGAAGAGTTGCTGGTATCGCGCCGGCACATGTATATCGGGTTCGGACTGATTATCCTCCTCGTCACGGTATTGGGTTTCAACTTTGCGGATGCCTTGTCGACAATCAGCTTGTCACTGGAGCAGCTGTCCGCTTTCCTTGAGAATCCGCCTGCCTGACCCTTGTTAAAAGTAAGGCCCCGGAAGGGGCCTTTTTGGATGACACAAAACGATCAGAATAGCCATGACCAGACGCACATTTACTGGTTGTAAAACCAGGCCAATTGCCTGACGCGATAGCGCGCTCGCTTCTTGAGTGGCGATTCCCGGCCCCGACGCCACAGTTTGCTGACTGAAATTATGCCGCTTCGGACGCCACTGTCGCAACTGGCCGCGCCAGGGTATCCTCAAGGCGGATTTGGGGAAAGAGGATGACCGCTGACAGCCACTGCGACGATTGAACGCCCGCTCATTAAACCGGAGTTGCCCCCGCCCCGCATCATCACCTCGGACCGCGACCTGCGGGCCCTCGTGCCGGAGCTGGCGCAACAACCCTTCCTGGCCATCGATACCGAGGCCAACAGCCTGCACGCCTACCGCGAACAGGTCTGCCTGATTCAGTTGAGCACACGCAGCTCGGACTATCTGCTCGATCCTCTGGCCGTCGTGGACATGGACCCCCTCGGCGACCTGCTGGCGAACCCGCGCCTGGAGAAAATCCTGCACGCCGCCGAATATGACCTCATCGGGCTGCGCCGCGATTTCGGCTTCATCGTGCACAACATTTTCGACACCATGATCGCCGCGCGCGTCGCCGGCCACGCCCAGGTCGGGCTCAACAGTCTGCTGGAGCGCCATCTTGGCGTAAAAACTGACAAGCGCCATCAGCGCGATGACTGGGGCCAGCGCCCGCTGCCGCCGGACAGCCTGAGCTACGCCCAGATGGATACGCACTTCCTGGGCATGTTGCGCAACGATCTCTATGATGAATTGCAGGAACTGGGCCGACTTGAGGAAGCGCGCGACGCCTTCGCCGAGCTGGATCACGTGCCGGCCCAGGGCGCGCGCTTCGACCCCCACGGCTTCTGGCGCATCGGCAAGCCCGAGCGCCTCACGCCGCCGCAGATGGCGATTCTGCGCGAGATCTACCTGCTGCGTGAGGAGCTCGCCGGACAGCGCGACCGGCCGCCCTTCAAGGTGCTGGGCAAGGAAGCGATGGTTGCGCTGGCGCGCCGCGCGCCGGGCAGCCGCAAGGAGCTGGAGCAGATTCGCGGGCTGCCGCGCAGCCTGCTGCGGCGCAATGGCGAACAGCTGCTGCAGCGCATTGCCGCCGGCAGGGCCGGCAAACCGCCAACGCCGCCCGCGCGCAACGCCCGCCAGGAACCTGCGGTGCAGGCGCGTTTCCTCGCCCTGCGCGAGTGGCGCCGTCAGCGCTCCCGTGAGCGGGACCTGAGCGCAGACGTGATCGTCTCGAAGACCGTGATGATGACCCTGGCGCAGCGTGCGCCGTCAACGCTGGAGGAACTGGCGAACATTCCCGGCATTGGCCCCTGGCGTCTGCAACACTATGGTCCGCAGCTGCTCAAACTGTTGCAGGGCGGGCGGCGGGCAGGCCGGGGCAGATAGCGAGCTGACATGGGCGAACGCATCTTCGCCGCCGACTGGCGCGCCTGTCAGGAACAGCACTTGCTGGCAGTGTTGTCCGCGGGCGATACGCGCACCGAAACAACCCTGGTGCAGGTGCTGCAGGACATCGGCTTTTCGCCCGAAAAGCTGGCCGAACTGGGCGTCGCACTGGCTCCGGCTGAGGAAATGGATCTGTCGGAAGAAATCCCAGAGCCTGTCGCCGCGCTGCCGCAAGAGGAGCCAAAGCCCCTTGCGGTCGCCGCGGCGTTGGACGAGCAGCCCTTGCCCGCCGGGCATGACGAAGTCGTTGACACGGCGGACGAGGACGCAGACGAAGCGCCCGACCAGTTGAGTCTCTTCTAGACAATTATGCAACGCAGCGATGAAGACTGGATGCGGCTCGCGCTGGCGGAGGCGGAACGGGCGCTGGCGACCGGTGACGTCCCGGTCGGCGCCCTGGCCGTGTGCGCAGGTGAAGTCATTGGATGCGGCCACAACCGGCGCGAGGCTGACGGCGACCCCTGCGCCCACGCGGAAATCATCGCCATCCGTGCTGCAGCCCGCCGGCTCGGACAGTGGCGTCTGGAAGCCGTCACGCTCTACTGCACGCTCGAACCCTGCGCCATGTGCGCCGGCGCCATGGTGCTGGCGCGTCTGCCGCGCCTGGTTTACGCGGCTGCGGACCTCAAGGCCGGCGCCGCTGGCAGCGTGCTCAACCTGCTGCAGCATCCCGCGCTGAACCATCGCGTCGACTGTCGCGGCGGCGTGCTGGCGGCGGCGGCGGCGCAGCAGCTGCAGGCCTTCTTCCGTGGGCTGCGCAGCGATGGCGCCCGCCGGGACTTGTCATAGCGTGCCTCCGTTTGTACTATCAGGCTACGGGAGAGATGCCAGAGTGGTTGAATGGGCCTGTCTCGAAAACAGGTGTGTCCGCAAGGGCACCGTGGGTTCGAATCCCACTCTCTCCGCTCACTCTGATTATCGGCGCGGGAGCCGCGTGTTCACCCTGACAGGAATGTATCTGCGCATACTGCTGCTGGTCTTCGCCCTGCTACTGGCGGCCTGCAGCAGCGTCCTGGCCGGCGGCACCCGCCTCGCTGCGCAGGACGCAGCGCCGACCATTGCCCCCTTGATCCTGGTGCAGGCCAGCACCCCGCTGCCGCGCGCGGAGCCCGCCGCCCAGCAGACGCCCGAGCCCACGCGCATGGTGCTCTGGTGGCCGGAGCAACTGGCGCCGGGCGACAAGCCAATGGCGATGGAGCTGCTGACTTCGCAGCTGGAGGCCTTCCAGTCCTTCCTCGGCAACGTCACACTGCAGCTGCGCCTTAAGGCCGGCAGCGGCGCGAACGATATCCTTCACACCCTGCGCGCCGCCAGCCCGGTCGCGCCTGGCGTGCTGCCAGACCTGACGCTAATGCGGCGCGCGGACATGCTGGCAGCGGCCCGCGACGGCCTGATCCATTCCCTGGAGGGCATGGTTCCCCAGGCCACGCTGGACGATCTCTTTCCTGTGGCCCTGAGTCTGGGCCGGATCGACGGCGAACTCTACGGTCTGCCCTGGCTACTCACGCTGCAACACATGGCCTGGAGCAGGCAGCGCGCCGCCACGCCCCTCGCCAGTTTCGCCGACTTGCTGGAAGCGCAGACTCGCTTCGCCATGGCCGCCGCGGATCCTGGCAGGATGAACAACCTCCTGCTCATGCAGTATCTGGCCGCGGGCGGCCGCCTGCCGACCGACACGGAGCGGCCCGAGGACATGGCGGCCTGGCAGCACACGCTCGTATTCTACGAGCAGGCGCTGGCCCAGGAGCTGCTCGACCCGGCGGTGACGGGCTACAGCGCCACGGCCAACTACGCCGATCTGCTGCTGGCCGGCGAGCTGGACGCCGCCGTGCTTGGCTCCGACGACTGGCTCAGCCTGCAGGCTGACGGCGCCAGGCTGGGCTACGGTCCCGTGCCGACGCTCGACGGCGCGCAGGCGGCCGTGCTCGAGGGCTGGATGTGGGTGCTGGTCACCGACAGCTCCGGGCGCCAGGCGCTCTCCGCCCGCTTCCTGGACTGGATGCTGGGCAGCGGTCGCCAGAGCGAATTCGCCCGCAGCGTTGCGATGTTGCCCTCGCGCAACACGGCCTGGGGGATGCTGGAGGCCACGCCTTATCTCGACTTCGCCCGCGAACTGCTGGCGAACGCCGTGCTGCCGCTCGCCGGCGGCGAAGCAGGCGCCGCAATCAACAGCGCCCGCAACGCCTTCCTCAGCGTGCTCAATGGTGAGGCCGACGCCGCCGCAGCCACCGACGATCTCGTCCGCCGCCTGGCGGGTTAGGCCCGCCGCCCCTCAATCCAGCAGCTTGCGTTCGTAAAGCCGGTGCGTCCTGTAAGGCTCCAGACGCATGTTTTTGGCCACGCGCACCATCGCCTCGTTGCTCTCCAGAATCCAGCCGCCGTCAGCCTCTTGCATGCGCGGGTGCGCCAGGCAGGCATCAAGGATGTGATGGTAGAGCGCGACGTCCACGCCCTTGTTGCGAAACTCCGCGCGCACGCCCAGCAGCGGGATGCGCACGGTGTCGATGACCGGGCGCAGCTTCCAGTGCCATACGGCGCGCAGCAACGTGAGCGGCTCGGGCACGCCGGGGCGCGGCGCCGACTTCTGCAGCACCTGGTTGAAATCCGGGATACCCAGCACGAAGCCCGCCAGCTCGCCATCCACGCTGGCGAAGAAGGCGAAGTCGGGATCCAGAAACTGGCCCAGGCCGGCGACCAGCGCGTCCAGCTCGGCTTCGGTCATGGGCACGAAGCCCTGGTTGCGGTCCCAGGCGGCGTTGTAAAGCTCGCGGAAGCGGCTGAAATCCACGCTCAGGTTCTTCCGGTCGATGGGGCGGATGGTGATGCGGTTGCGCTTCATCACCTGCTGCGTGATACGCCGCAGACGCTGCGCCAGCCCGCTGTCGGCGGACATGTCGCGGTTCATGGCGAAGCTGTAGAGGTCGACGTACTTGACGAGGCCGGCCTGCTCGACATGCGCCTGGTAACGCGGCGGGTTCCAGGGCATCAGCAGCACCGGCCGCCCGAAGCCCTCGATCAGCAGGCCGCACTCCTCGTGCGTGGTGAAGGTCTGCGGGCCGCGCAAGGCCTCGTAGCCCAGGCGCCGCACCTGCCCGGCGGCGGTGTTGAGCAGGGCGGTCGCGGCTTCCTGGTCGTCGAGCACGTCGAAGGCACCGAACCAGCCGATGCGCTCGTTATGAAACTCGTTGTGGCGGTGATTGATGAAGGCGGCTATCGTGCCCACCGGCTGCGCGCCGCGCCAGGCGACGTAGTAGTCGCCCTCCATGTAACTCCAGGCGGGGTTCTTCTGCTTGTCCAGCAGCTCCTGCCGCATGGAGAGCATGGGCGGCACCCACTCCGGACTGTCGCCGTGCACGCGCCAGGGGAACTCGAAGAAGGCGCGGAGGTCACGGTCGCCATCCACCTTGCGCACCGACAGCGCGTCCGCCATGTTCGCCTCCCGCAGCCCCCTGCGGCAAGCCTAACTGCCGCGCCCGCGAATGCAAGCCATGCTTGACATCGCCGCGCGCCATTGCTATCCTGCGGGCCAGATTCCACAGTAGCTCAATGGCAGAGCAACCGGCTGTTAACCGGTAGGTTCCTGGTTCGAGTCCAGGCTGTGGAGCAGGTTGCGCTCCGTTCACGCGGGGCGTTTTGTTGTTTGTCGGGAGTTGCCTTCGCATTACTCCTTTCTCCCCAACCCTTCGACATTTGTTGATAAAACATCTATATTGCGTCGCGTTACCCACATTCTGCTGTGGATGATTGACTGTTCATTACGTTTCATTGCAAGAACCAGGGAACAGTTGTTGTTTCGGCAGTCTTCACCGAAGGAAGACTGTATGTCGAAGAAAGGCCCCAAAGAGCAGGGCGAAGCCATCACCGGCGACGAAGCGAAATACTGGCAGATGGCCGACGCCCTGCGCGGCAGCATGGACGCGGCCGAATACAAGCACGTCGTGCTGGGCCTCATTTTCCTGAAGTACATCTCTGATGCCTTTGAAGAGCGTCATGCCATTCTGGAGAGTGAACGGTCCGAGGGGGCCGACCCGGAGGACCCGGACGAGTATCGCGCGTTGAACATATTCTGGGTGCCGGTCGATGCGCGCTGGCCCAACATCATGAACATGGCGCCGCAATCCACCATTGGTCAGATCATCGACGGCGCGATGGTCGCAGTCGAGCGGGAAAACCCGGCGCTCAGGGACGTCCTGCCCAAAGATTACGCCCGTCCGGCGCTTGATAACCAGCGCCTCCGCCAGTTGGTCAATCTGGTCAGCAACATCCGCGTGGGCGATGCGGAGGCCCGCTCGCGCGACGTGCTGGGCCGCATCTATGAGTACTTCCTCGCGCAGTTCGCCAGCGCCGAGGGCAAGAAAGGCGGCGAGTTCTACACGCCGCGCAGCGTCGTCAGGTTGCTGGTAGCGATGCTGCAACCCTGGAGCGGCCGCGTCTATGATCCCTGCTGCGGCTCGGCCGGGATGTTCGTGCAGTCGATCGAATTCATCAACGCGCATGCAAACGGCAACGGCAATGGCGGCCGGGCGCGCGGCGATATCTCCATTTACGGTCAGGAATCCAACTACACAACCTGGCGCCTGGCCAAAATGAACCTGGCCATCCGCGGCATCGACGGCCAGATCAGGCATGGCGACAGTTTCCACAACAACCGTCATCCGGACCTGCGCGCAGATTACATTCTCGCCAACCCGCCCTTTAACGTCTCCGATTGGGGCGGTGAGCGGCTGGCCGACGACAAACGCTGGCAGTACGGCGCCCCGCCCAAAGGCAACGCCAACTTCGCCTGGGTGCAGCACATTGTGCATCACCTGAAGCCGGGCGGCGTCGCCGGCTTCGTGCTGGCCAACGGCTCGATGTCCAGCGGGCAGACGAGCGAAAGCGCCATCCGCAAGAATCTGGTCGAGGCCGGGCTGGTCGACTGCATGGTGGCGCTGCCGGGCCAGCTCTTCTATTCGACGCAGATCCCGGCCTGCCTCTGGTTCCTGGCGCGCGGTCGTGCGGGACGCGGCGAAGTCCTTTTCATCGACGCGCGCCAGATGGGGCGCATGCTTGACCGCACGCAACGCGAACTGACGGAAGAAGACATCGCGCGCATTGCGGATACCTACCACGCTTGGAGCAACGGGGCGGAGGATTACAGCGACGAGCCCGGCTTCTGCAAGAGCGCCTCACTGGAGGACCTGCGCAAGCACGACTTCGTACTGACCCCCGGCCGCTACGTCGGCATGGCGCCGCAAGAAGAAGACGATGAACCCTTCGAAGCGAAGATGGCGCGCCTGGCGGCGGAGTTGGGCAAAATGCGAGAAGAATCAACAAAGCTGGACACGGCTGTCGAGGCTAACCTGAGGGAATTGGGTTATGGGGGGTGAATTTTGGACCAAGATCCGATTTGGTGACTGCGCGAACCTAGTTCGAAATACGGTTTCGCCTTTAACAGCAGAGCTGTGTCCATATGTCGGCCTTGAGCACATCGGAGAAAACACACTTGCGCTCACAGGGCAAGGGAAATCACATGATGTCACAACGGCCAAGACAAAGTTTGCAAAAAACGACATTCTCTTTGGCAAACTTCGCCCTTACTTTCGTAAGGTAGTTCGAGCGCCGTTCGATGGAATTTGTTCCACAGACATTTGGGTCGTTCGTTCACGCTATGAAGTCGATCAGGGTTTTCTCTACTACCGCATGGCATCCCAAGTTTTTGTTGATTTCGCAAATGCAGGTTCAACAGGTACAAAAATGCCCAGAGCCAACTGGGATCATGTTGAAAGTTTCGAATTCTCTCTCCCACCGCTCCCCGAACAACGCGCCATCGCGCACATACTGGGCACGTTGGACGACAAGATCGAGCTCAACCGGCGCATGAACGAGACCCTGGAGGCGATGGCGCGGGCGCTCTTCAAGTCCTGGTTCGTCGACTTTGACCCCGTCCGCGCGAAGATGGCCGGCCGCGATACTGGCCTGCCGCCGCATATCGCCGACCTCTTCCCCGACCGCCTCGTCCCCTCGGAGCTGGGTGAGATCCCGGAGGGGTGGACATCTTCAACATTAGGTGAACATGTTGTTCTGTTTGATTCAAAACGCATTCCTTTGTCTCGAGCAGAGCGAGAAAAGAGACGAGGCATATATCCTTACCATGGTGCAGCCGGTGTAATGGATCACATCGATGACTATCTTTTTGATGGAGTTCACTTTCTAGTTGGAGAAGATGGCTCGGTAACGAATAAGAAGGGATTAGCGGTGACCCAGTATGTTTGGGGGAAATTTTGGGTAAACAACCACGCTCATGTCCTTCAGGGTAAAGCACCTGTCAGCACAGAACACGCTTATCTGCATTTCCACTTTGAACCTGTTGCACCGTATGTCACAGGCGCTGTCCAGCCAAAATTGTCTCAGGGAAGAATGAAGAGCATACCATTCTTGTTCCCGAATACTGAAATCTGTAATGAGTTTGCAAAAATGATTTCACCATGGTTTGAACAGATACGTACACGCAGCATGGAAGACAAGACACTGGCCACCCTCCGCGAAACGCTGCTGACGAAGTTGATTTCCGGTGAACTGCGAGTCTGCGACGCCGAAGCTTTCCTTGAGAGGAACGGTTGATGGACGAAACTCCGGCTGCCGGTTTCGTGATGCAAGGTGCGCGTGATGCCATTGCACTTGGTCTGAATCATATTGAAAGACAGGTAGAAGAACTGGAAAAGGCTGTCATCGTAAATCCCGGCCTTGCGTTTGACCTGTCAAGGGCACTTGTTGAGAGTACTTGCCGTACAGTCCTGAAGGAAAGAGAAATCCCCTATTCACATTCCGATGAACTTCCAAAGTTGTTTAAGACTGTTAGGGAGAATCTTCCAGTACTTCCGCCGGCCTCCAGCGACGCTACACAAGTTGGAAGGAGTCTAAAACAAACGTTGAACGGCTTAAATACTGCAATTCACGGAATCTGCGAACTGCGCAACCAATGTGGATTTGCTTCACATGGGTTTGAAGAAGAACCACCTGTAATGGAAGATGTGCAGGCTTTGATGATTGCTAGGTCAGCAGATGTAATCATAGGATTTCTTTATCGAATTCATAGTCAGGGCCGCAGCCCAACATTTTCTTATGAAACCAATACTGCATTTAACGACAGCTTTGATGAGGCGAATGGCCCTATCCAGTTCTCGGATGTTGAGTTTCGCGCAAGCGAAGTGTTGCATGCGATGGAGCCAGAAACCTACCGAATCTACCTGGCAGAATTCAATAGCGATTCTGATACTCAAGATACAAGCATGGCCAGTGAAGAGCGAGTGCCTTGAGCATGCTCCAGATGACGGAATCTGATGTCGAGCAGGCGGCGCTTGACTGGCTGAAGGATCTCGGCTGGTGTTGTGCCCACGGGCCGGACATCGCCCCTGGCGAGCCTGGCGCAGAGCGCGCGGCCTACGAGGACGTCGTGTTGGCGGGGCGCTTGCGTGTGGCGCTTGAGCGGCTCAATCCCGGCTTGCCCGCAATGTCAATCTATGACGCCCTCCGCAAGCTTGCGCGGCCGGAAGGCGCGACGCTGGAAGCGCGCAACCGCAGCTTTCATCGCATGTTGGTGGACGGCGTCACCGTGGAGTATCGCGGCGACGATGGCGCCATCCACGGCGCCCAGGTCCACGTGGTCGATTTTGAGGATCCCGGCAACAACGACTGGCTGGCGGTCAACCAGTTCACGGTTGTGGAGCAAGGACACAGGCGCCGGCCGGACGTCGTACTCTTCGTCAATGGCCTGCCGCTCGTGCTGATCGAGCTCAAGAACGCGGCGGACGAGCAGGCCACGATTCGCAGTGCCTGGCAGCAGTTGCAGACTTACAAAATGGAGTTGCCGACGCTTTTAAGCATGAACGCGGCCCTGGTCGTCTCGGACGGCCTGGACGCGCGGGTTGGGACGCTCACGTCGGGTTGGGAATGGTGCAAGGCCTGGCGCCCGCTCCCTGACCAGGCGCCGGACGACGCGCACCGACCGGGCCTGCAAGTGCTGCTGGAAGGCATCTGCGAGCCCGAACACTGGCTGTCGTTGCTGCGAGACTTCATCGTCTTTGAGGACGATGGCGGCTCGCTGGCGAAGAAGATGGGGGGCTATCACCAGGTGCACGCGGTCGAGATGGCGCTGCGTGAGACCTTGCGCGCCGCCGGGCTGCAGGGCGCGGGGCAGGCGGAAGCAGACAAGAGTCAGCAGGCTGGCGGGAAGCCGGGCGACCGGCGAATCGGCGTCGTCTGGCATACGCAAGGTTCTGGCAAGAGCCTGACCATGGCCTTCTACGCCGGGCGCATCATCCGCGAACTGGCCATGCGCAACCCGACCGTCGTGGTGCTGACGGACCGCAACGACCTTGATGACCAGCTCTTCGGCACCTTCGCGCGCTGTCAGCAGCTGTTGCGCCAGCCACCAGAGCAGGCCGCCAGCCGGGAAGACCTGCAACGGAAACTCGCGGTTGAGGCGGGTGGCGTGGTCTTCACCACCATCCAGAAGTTTTTTCCGGAACACAAGGGCGGGAGCTATCCCTGCCTTTCAGAGCGCAGCAACATTGTGGTCATCGCCGACGAGGCGCACCGCAGCCAGTACGATTTCATCGACGGCTTCGCCCGGCACATGCGCGATGCCTTGCCCAATGCCTCTTTCATCGGCTTCACCGGCACGCCGATCGCAAGGCAGGACGCCGATACGCGCGCGGTCTTCGGCGACGTCATCAGCGTCTACGACATTCAGCGCTCGGTGGATGATGGCGCCACGGTCCCCATCTATTACGAAAGCCGTCTGGCCAAACTCGAACTCGACGAACAGGAGCGGCCGTCCATAGATCCCGACTTTGAAGAAGCGACCGAAGGCGAGGAGATCGAGCGCAAGGAACGGCTCAAATCGAAATGGGCGCAGCTGGAGGCGCTTGCAGGCGCTGAAAAACGCATGGCGCAGGTGGCACAGGATATCGTGGAGCACTACGAGGCGCGTCTCGACGTCATGGACGGCAAGGCCATGATCGTCTGTATGAGCCGTCGCATATGCATCGTCCTGTATCAAGAGTTGCTGCGTCTGCGCCCTGATTGGGAACATGAAGACGATGGTCAGGGCCAGATGAAGGTCGTGATGACCGGCGGCGCTTCCGACCCAACGGACTGGCAACCGCACATCCGCAACAAACCACGGCGCGAGGCGCTGGCAAAGCGCTTCCGCAACCCGGAGGATTCGTTGCGCGTCGTGCTGGTGCGCGATATGTGGCTCACGGGCTTCGATGCGCCGAATCTGCATACCATGTACCTTGACAAGCCAATGCGTGGCCACGGCTTGATGCAGGCCATCGCGCGCGTCAACCGCGTCTTCAGGGACAAGCCGGGCGGTCTGGTCGTCGATTACCTGGGGATTGCTCACGAACTCAGAAGCGCGCTGGCGACCTACACTGCCAGCGGTGGCACCGGCAATACTGCATTAAAACAGAAAGAAGCCGTTGCCGTGATGTGTGAAAAGTATGAAATCTGTTGCGCCCTGTTCCACGGCTTCAACTGGTCAGCGTGGGCGACCAACATGTCACCAGGAGAGCGCCTGGTTCTTTTGGCGGAAGCACAGGAACACGTACTGTCGCAGGAAAGGGGCAAGGAACGCTGTTTGAAAATCGTGCGCGAGCTCTCCCAGGCCTTTGCCCTGTCCGTTCCGCATGAAGCGGCGATCAGTATCCGCGATGACGTGGCCTTTTTCCAGAATGTCAGGGCGGCACTGGCCAAGCGTGCCGAAGGCCTCGCCCGGCCTGGCGTTGAACTGGACCATGCCGTGCGGCAGATCATTTCACGCGCTGTGACATCTGGTGGCATGGTAGACATCTTCGCTGCGGCCGGTCTGGAAAAGCCCAACGTCTCAATTCTCTCCGAAGAGTTTCTTGCCGAAGTGCAGGGGATGCGGCAATGCAACCTCGCCGTAGAGCTCTTGCAGAAGTTGTTGCAGGGAGAACTGGCAACCCGACGGCGCAAGAACGTGGTGCAGGCGCGATCATTCGCTGGAATGTTGGAAAACACGCTGCGCCGCTATCAGAATCGGGCAGTCGAAGCAGCCCAGGTCATCGAGGAGTTGATCCAGCTGGCCCGCGAGATGCGCGAGGCCGGGCGACGCGGCGAGGAACTTGGTCTCAATGATGAGGAGCTTGCCTTTTACGATGCACTGGAGACCAACGACAGTGCGGTCCAGGTGCTTGGTGACGAAACACTACGCGCCATTGCGCAGGAGCTGGTCGAGACAGTGCGTGGGAACGTAACCATTGACTGGACACTGCGAGAAAACGTGCAGGCGAATTTGCGACGGCTGGTCAGGCGAACACTGCGCAGGTACGGCTACCCACCGGACAAGCAGGAAAGGGCGACCCGGACAGTCCTTGAGCAGGCGGAGACCCTGTCCGAAGGTTGGGCTCTGGCATAGGATACCGCAGGCGCGGTTGGTCAGGAATTCCGCTCGTAAATCAACCGCAACCCGTCCAGTGCCAGCAGCGGCGCGACCTCGTCGATTAGCGGCACGTGCCGGCTGAAGAGCCGGGCCATGCCGCCAGTCGCGATGACGCGCGGCTCAGCGCCGGCTGAAGGCCGCAGGCGCGCCACCAGCCCCTCCACCAGCCCCACGTAACCCCAGAAGAGGCCGGACTGCATGGCGTGCATCGTGTTGCGGCCCAGCGGCTGTGGCGGCGGCGCCAGATCGATGGCGTGCAGGCGCGCCGTGCGCTGCACCAGCGCATCGTGCGAGATACCTATGCCGGGCGCAATCGCCCCGCCGCACCAGGCGCCGTCCGCCGTGATGACGTCGAAGGTCGTGGCCGTGCCGAAGTCGATGACGATGGCCGGGCCGCCGTAGAAGGCCAGCACGGCCGCCGCGTTGGCGATGCGGTCGGCGCCGGCCTGCCACGGCTGGTCGATGTCGATGCGCAAGCCGCTGTCAGTCTCGTGCGTCACCACCAGCGGCTCCAGCGCCAGCTGACGCAGCGACAGCTCGCTGAAGGCCGCCGTCAGCGCGGGCACCACGCTGCCGATAACCACACCCTTGATGTCGCCATAGTCCAGGCCGACGCCCAGCAGCAGGCTGCGCAGGAGCGCGGCGTATTCGTCCGGCATGCGCTCGGCCTCGCTGTGGGCGCGCCAGGTGTGGGCCCAGCGGCCGGACTGCCACAGGCCGAGGTGGATATTGCTGTTGCCGACGTCGATGGCCAGCAGGCGCTTCGTCATGGCTTCCCGGGGCTGCGGGTGAAATCGGGTGAATCTGTTACAATGCGGCGGCGAGTCAATGCGGGATTATGGCCCATGCAGGTGCGGCAGGCAACTCTCGACGACACCTCCGAGATTTCAGACCTGTTCTGCGCGCACATCCCCGTCTGGCAACGTCTGGATGCAAACGGCAGGGTGCAGGACGTGCAGCGCAGGGAGCTGAGCATCTACGAGCGCTGGCAGCATGGCGGGCCGTGGATGTCGGTGGAGACCGGCGCCCTGCATCTCAGCCACCTGCTGCACGGCGCCGGCACGCCCCTGGTCGTCGTGCAGGACGGCAAGATCCTTGCCAGCACAGTCCTCTACGAGGGCGACGAGCCGGAGCCCTTCGGCCGGCACCTCAGCATGGAGCATCCGACGGTGCTGCCCGGCCACGACCAGAAAGGCGCCATCAGTGCGCTGCTGGCTGCCGCGCGCGATCAGCTGCAACAACGTGAGTTGAGACGCTTGCTGCTGCCGCTGGTGCTGCCGGAACTGCAGGAAGAGTACGCCAGCCGCGGCTTCAGCCAGCGCGCGCGCATCCTGCGTCTGGGTATTCCCGCACGCGTCGGCCAGGGCTTCTACCGCAGCAGCGACTGGTCCGATCCGGCGCCCAGACGCATCGCCGGCTGGTACATGCCTGTCGGCCGCCTGGGCAGCGCTCGGCAGCAATGGGAGACGCTGTGGCCGGATACCTGGGGCGCGCTCGCCGAGATGCGCCGGCACCGCGTCCATCGCCTGCAATTTGACGCCTCGGGCCACGAGGCGCTCATCTGTTGTCGCCAGCAACCCTACGCCGAGCGCAGCGCAGAAATCTTTTGCTGGTCGCCCCGGCCGCTCACGCGCCAGCTCTTGACCGCCCTGCGCGACTGGGCGCATCGCACTGGCTATCGCACGCTGGTGTTTCATGTGGAAGAAGAAACCCTCCCGACCCTCGGCGCGGAGGCGGAACCTGACGGCTTTTCGCAGGCGGTCTACGGCCTCGACCTTGAAGACTGAGCCCGGCCTGCCGCCAGTTTGCGAGGTTTGGCGCCTGGGCCGCGTGCCCTACCGCGAAGCCTGGGCGCTGCAACAAGGTCTGGCCGCTGCCCGTGGTCGCGATGAAACCCCCGATCGCCTCCTGCTGCTGGAACATCCGCCCGTCTTCACCCTCGGCTCCGCTGGTCAACCGGCGCATGTGCTGTGGTCGGCGCAGGAACGCTGCGCGCGCGGCATCGAGCTGGTGCAGGTCAATCGCGGCGGCGACGTCACCTGGCACGGGCCGGGCCAGCTGGTCGGCTATCCAATTCTGCGCCTGCCGCGCAATGCGCGTCCGCCGCGCCTGGACGTGCATGGCTATCTGCGCCAGCTGGAGCAGTTGCTCCTGCGCACTCTGGCGGACTTCGATATCCAGGCCGGCCCGCGGCCAGGGCGCACAGGCGTCTGGGTCGATACGGCCCAGGGCGAACGCAAGCTGGCCGCCATCGGCGTGCGCGTCACGGCGCGCGCGGTGACCTTGCACGGCTTCGCGCTCAACGTCCACAACGATCTGGGCTGGTACGCGGGCATCGTGCCCTGTGGCATCCAGGGACATGGCGTCAGCAGCATGGCCGCCTTGACCGGCAGGCAACTGACGCTTGATGAAGTCAGCGCGCGCCTGGTGACGCACTTCGCCGGAGTTTTCAACTGTAAATTAGTTGAAGGAAGTGACAATCTGGCGTATCAGTAAATTCAAACTAACATGTCTGCTATATCTTGGGCTACTTTATCACGAGTAAAAATTTCCTCTGTGTTTCTCAACAAGTCCTTGACGCGCACTATACCTTTTTCCAGTTCTTCACTACCCTGAAACAGGACGTACCTTATTCCACGTTTGTCCGCATTCTGCAACTGGCGGACAACACGTCTAGATTCTAAATGCAATTCACAGCGAACGCCTTTGGCACGTAATTCAGCAGCAAGTCGAGTCGATTGCAGCCGAGTTTCTTCATCAATTACTGTTACCAGTGCTTGAACGACAGTCCCTGCTAAATCATCAGGGTAAAGTTTAAATGTATCCATTAGATGCAGAATTCGCTCGATCCCCAGCGAAACTCCTGTTGTGGGCAAGCTATCTCGGCGGAAAAGTCCGATTAGTTTGTCGTAGCGTCCACCACCGCTGATGCTTCCAATGTCTTGACCATCAATCGTGGTTTCAAAGATGGGGCCGGTGTAGTAGCCGAGGCCGCGCACCATGGTGAAGTCGATGGTCCAGGCGTCGGCGGGGATGTTCATCTCGCCCAGCCTGGCGGTCAGTTCGCGCAGTTCGCGCAAGCCCTCCTGCGCCGCCGGCAGTTCGCCCATGGCCTGGTCAATACTGTCGAGACTGTCGCTGCCCGGTGCCTGCGCGCCGACCAGCGCCATCACGCGCGCGACGGCTTCCGCCTCGATGCCGCGTTCGACCAGTTCCACCCGCACGCCTTCCGCGCCGATCTTGTCGAACTTGTCGATGCTGCGCCACAGGTCGCCGAGGCGCGCGTCCGGCACGCCGGAAAACTGGCCGATGGCGGTCAGCAGCTTGCGGTTGTTGATGCGCATTGTGAACTGCGGGAAGCGCAACTCAGTCATCGCGCTGTGCACCACGCCCAGCACTTCCGCGTCGGCGCTCATGCCGGCCACGCCGACGATGTCCGCGTCGCACTGCGTGAACTCGCGATACCGGCCGCGTTGCGGGCGCTCGGCGCGCCAGACCGGCGCCAGCTGGTAACGCTTGAAGGGCAGGGTGATGTGCTGCTGGTGCTGGCCGACGACCCGTGCCAGCGGCACGGTCAGGTCATAGCGCAGCGCCAGTTCCTCGCGGCCGCCGGGATGCTGCGCGTGATAGATAAGCTTCTCGGCATCCTCGCCGTAATTGCCGGTCAGGATTTCCGCCAGTTCAAGGGCCGGCGTCTGCAGCGGCTCGAAGCCGTAGCGTTCGAAGACATCGCGCACGACGCCGAAGACATATTCCCGCCGCAGCATGTCGGCCGGCAGGTAGTCGCGCATCCCCCGCGGCAGGCGGGGCTGCATGCTCATGCCGGTTTCAGCCTTGCGCTACCCTGGCTCTGGCGGCCTCGATCTGCTCGCGCACGTCCTCGAACTGCTCGTAGTGGTCGACCTCGTGCTGCAAGCCGAACAGGAAGCAGGTCGTCGCGTTGAACTCGCCGAAGTGTTCGATGAAGCGCGGCGAAAGCTCGCGTTTCAGTTCCAGATTCGGCTCATCGGGCCAGGCGTCCAGATAGCCGAGGCGCTGACGCAGGCTTTCCTGCAGACGCTGCAGGGCCTTCGCCGTCGTGTCGATCTCGCGCCAGGGGGGTTCGTAACGCAGGCGCGGCTCCGCAGGATAGGGCACGCTGCGCGCCAGCAGCGAACTGTAGCCCGCCATTCCTCGCAGCTGGCGGTGACGTGCGCCACCAGATGGCCGATGCCCCAGCCGATTTCCTGCTCGTCCTCGGCGGCGAAGGGATCGTCGGCCTCCGGGTCCTGCGGCGCGAAACAGACTTCTGCGTCCGTCAGCCCCTGCACGATCTCCGTCAACCAGGCCACGCTGTCCTCGCTCGCCTGGCGCAGGTCGTCCACGCTGAATTGTGCGGCGTACTCGCTGAGTTGCTGCTCATCTTCGAATACTGGCTCGAAATCAATCGCCATTTGTAATTCCTTGTCCCTGGAATGATCGTCGGCAGTGTACTTGCCGGGCGCGGCACTGTCCAGCGCGGACGCGCCGATGGTGGTACACTGCCCGCGCTTTGCATGGAAACGGGTACGATGCTGACACCGGGCGAACAATTGCTTTTTCTGCTGCTGGCCTTGCTCTCGGCTGCAGCGACGTTGGCGGGTCTGCGCGACATGTGGCGTATCGTCATGCGTGGCGAGCGCGAGCTGTCGCTGGAGCAGTTGCCCGCGCGCCTGCGCGCTGCCCTGGCCGCCTGGCTGCTGCAGCGCAAGACCCTGCGCGCGCGCAAGCTGACCAGCCTGCTGCATCTGGGCGTGGTGTGGGGCTTCAGTTTCTACGCCCTGGTGAACCTCGGCGACCTGCTGGAAGGCTTCCTGCCAGGCTATCATTTTCCGGCGCCCGCCGGGCTGCTCACCGAACTGTATCGCCTGGCCGCGGACCTGCTCAGCGTGGCCGTGCTGACGGGCGTGGTCTGGTTTGTGCTGCGGCGCCAGCTGCGGCCCTGGCGCGCGGCGCTGGGCTTCCCGCCACAGGTGCTCCTGCATCCTGCCGTGCAGGGCGGCGCCATCGGGCGTGACTCGCGCATCGTGGCGGGCTTCATCCTGCTGCACGTGGGCGCGCGCTTCCTCGGCGACGCCCTGGCCGTGGCAGGCACTGGCGCAGATCTGGCGCGGCCCTTCGCGACCCTGGTCGCGCCGCTCTTCGCCGGCATTGCTGCGCAGGATGCGCAGCTGCTGCAGCATCTCTTCTGGTGGCTGGCGCTGGGCTCCATCGCGCTCTTCGCGCCCTGGTTCCCGCACAGCAAGCACGCGCACCTCTTCATGGCGCCGCTGAACTTTCTCACGCGACCGCAGCGCCGCTCGCCGGGGGCGCTGGATCCCCTGGACTTCGCGGACGAATCCCGCGAGCAGTTCGGTGCCGCGCGCCTGGAGCATCTGGACCAGTCGCTGCTGCTGGACGCCTTCGCCTGCATCCAGTGCAACCGCTGCCAGGACGTCTGCCCGGCCACGGCCACCGGCAAGGAACTCTCGCCCGCCGCCCTGGAAATCAACAAGCGCTACGAAATCAACGGGCAATTCCTCGCGCTGGCCGCCGGCGCGGAATCCGAACGGCCGCTGCTGGGCTCGGTCATCAGCGAGTCGGCCCTGTGGGCCTGTACCAGCTGCGGCGCCTGCACCGACATCTGCCCGGTCGGCAACGAACCGATGCACGACATCCTCGAAATCCGCCGTGACCAGGTGCTGATGGAAGGGCGCTTCCCGTCAGAGCTGCAAACTGCTTTCAACGGCATGGAGCGCCAGGGCAACCCCTGGGGCGCGGCGCGGGACGAGCGCATGCGCTGGGCGCGTGGCCTGGAGTTTCCCGTGCCGACGGTCGCCGACAACCCGGATTGCGAGCTGCTCTACTGGGTGGGCTGCGCCGCCAGCCATGACCCGCGCGCGGCGCTCACTGCCCGCGCCCTGGTGAAACTGCTGCACGCGGCGCAGGTCAACTTCGCCGTGACGGGCGCGCAGGAGAACTGCAGCGGCGACGTGGCGCGCCGCGCCGGCAACGAGTACCTCTATGAGGAGCTGGCGCGCGGCAACGTGGCAACGCTCAACGCGCTGGCGCCGCGGCGCATCGTGGTTACCTGCCCCCACTGCCTGCACAACCTGGGCAGCGAGTACCCGCAGTTTGGCGGCGAGTACGAGGTCGTCCACCACACGCAGTTGCTCGCCGAGCTGCGTGCTGCAGGTCGCCTGCCTCAGACAGAAGCCTTGCGCGGCGCCAGCATCACCTTTCACGATCCCTGCTATCTGGGGCGCCACAACAATGTCTTTGACGCGCCCCGCGCGGCCCTCGGCGCGCTGCAGTCCGAGCTGGTGGAGATGCCCCGCAGCCGCAGTGACTCCTTCTGCTGTGGCGCGGGCGGCGCGCAGTTCTGGAAGGAAGAAGAACCCGGCGCGCGCACGGTCGGCGCGGAACGCTACGCCGAGGCCAGCGCCACTGGCGCGGACATCGTGGCCACCGGCTGTCCCTTCTGCCTGCAGATGCTCGAGAGCGCGAAGGGCGACGCGGATGGCCCTGTGTTACGCGACGTGGCCGAGCTGCTGGCGGAAGGATTGCCCGCAGCGGCCGGGGAAGGAAATAAAAATGACTGACGAGGCTGCGCTGCGCCCGTCGCAGCGTCTGTCGGACGATACGCTGCTGGAGATCTATCGTCTGATGTTGCTCAGCCGGCGCCTCGACGAACGCGCCTGGGCGCTGCACCGTCAGGGGCGGGTGCAGTTTCACGTCAGCGCGATGGGGCACGAGGCGACCCAGGTGGGCGCGGCCTTCGCCATCAACCGCGGCGTAGACTACGTCGTCCCCTACTATCGTGATCTGGCCATGGCTATCGCTCTCGGCTGCAGCCCGACCGACTTCATGCTGGGCCTCTTCGCCCGCCGCGACGACCCCTGGAGCGGCGGCCGGCAGATGCCCTGCCACTTCAGCGACCGCTCACTCAACATCATCAGTGGCTCGTCGACGGTGGCGACCCAGGTGCCGCAGGCCGCGGGCCTGGCCTTCGCCATCCGCTACCGGCAGCGGGCCGGCCTGGTGGATCCGGCGGACGACAGCCAGCCGCGCCTGGCGTTGACCAGCCTCGGTGAGGGCTCGACGAACCAGGGCGAATGGCACGAGGGCATGAACTGGGCCGGCGTCCATCAGCTGCCCTTCATCTGCCTGGTGGAGAACAACCATTACGCGATCTCCGTGCCGCAGACGGAGCAGATGGCCATCCCCTCCGTGGCCGCCCGCGCCGCCGGCTACGGCATCTACGGCGAGTCCGTCGATGGCAACGATCCGCTGACGGTATATGACGCGATGCACGCCGCGGCGCAGCGCGCCTGCAGTGGCGACGGTCCCTCGCTCATCGAGGCGTATACCTATCGCCTGACGCCGCACACCTCCGATGATGACGACCGCAGCTACCGCTCGCGCGAGGAGGTCGCCGCCGCCGGCGAAGTCGAACCGGTCGGGCGCTTCCGGGATGCGTTGCTGGAGCGTGGCGCGCTGACTGAGGCGCTGGTGGCTGACTTCGAGGCGCGGACGCGGGCCGCGGTCGATGAGGCGCAGCGTGTGGCGGAAGCCGCGCCCGAACCTTTGCCCGAGGACGCGCTGGCGCCGGTCTGCGCGCCACTGCCTGAGGGCCTGGGCTGATGGCTGTGATGACGCTGATCGAAGCCCTGCGCAGCGCGCTGGACGAGGCGCTGGCGAACGACCACCGCGTATTCATCACCGGCGAGGACATCGGCCGGCGTGGCGGCGTCTTTCGCGCCACCGAGGGGCTCTACGAAAAATATGGCGCGCAGCGCGTCCTCGATTCGCCGCTGACGGAGATGGCTATCGTGGGCGTGGGCATCGGCGCAGCGCTGGCCGATTTGCGCCCGGTCTGCGAAATCCAGTTCGCGGACTTCATCCACCCGGCCTTCAACCAGATCGTCAGCGAGGCGGCGCGCATGTACTATCGCTCGGCCGGTAGCTGGCACGTGCCGCTCGTCATCCGCGTGCCCTACGGCGCCGTCCCGGGCGGCGGGCTCTACCACTGCCAGAGCGTTGAGGCGCTCTTTGCGCATGTGCCGGGCCTGAAGATCGTCGTCCCCGCCACGCCGCGGGATGCCCGGCGCCTGCTGCTTGGCGCCATCCTGGACCCCAATCCCGTGCTCTTCCTGGAATCCAAGTTCGGCTACCGCAGCATTCGCGGCGAGGTGCCGCAGCAGGACGAGCCGCTCTTGCCAGGCCCGGCGCGCATCGCCCGCGCGGGCGACGACCTCTCGCTCTTCGCCTGGGGCCTGATGGCGCATTACGCCGAAATTGCCGCTGAATTGGTCGCGCAGCAAGACGGGCTGCAGGTCGAGGTGGTGGATCTGCGCACGCTGCAGCCGCTGGATCGCGACGCCGTGCTGACTTCTGTGCGCAAGACCGGCAAGGCGCTGGTCGTGCACGAGGACAACCTGACGATGGGCTTCGGCGCGGAAATCGCCGCCATCCTCGCTGACGAGGCCTTCGAATACCTCGACGGCCCGGTGCGCCGCCTGGCCGCGCCGGATGTGCCCGCCGCGCCTTTCAACCACAACATGTTCGACTTCTTCCTCCCCGGCCCGGATGACATCGTCGCCGCCATCCGCGAGCTGGCGGCCTACTGAACGGAGGACGGGTGCGCAGCAAAATCAACATGCCGAGACTGGGCGAAAGCGTGGTCGAGGGCACTGTCATCCGCTGGCTGAAGCGCGAGGGCGAGACCATCGAGGAATATGAACCCCTGCTTGAGGTGAGCACCGACAAGGTCGATAGCGAGATTCCCTCTCCGGCGGGGGGCGTGTTGCTTCGCATCCTGGTCGATGAGGGCGAGACGGTCGCCGTTGGCACGCCCCTGGCCGAAATCTCTGCGCCTGGTGCCGACGTGGACGAACCTGGAGACGGCATTGCGCCGGCGGCCGAGACGGTATCCAGGGCTGAAGTGCCGGCAGCGCCGCGCTCGGGTCGCCTGTCGCCGGTGGTAGCGCGCCTGCTGGCCGAACACGGCCTCGCCGCCGCCGACGTTCCAGGCAGTGGCCGCGGCGGACGCCTCACCCGCAAGGACGTCGAGGCCTGGCTGGCGCGCACGGGCTCCGCCCGGTCGGCCGCGCCGGACCAGCCGGGCGAATTGCGACCGCTGACGGCCATGCGGCGCAGCATCGCGCAACACATGCTACAGAGTGTACAAACGGCGCCGCACGTCACGGCCGTCTACGAGGTGGACATGAGCGCTGTGCTGGCGCAGCGGACAACCCTGCAGGCAGCACAGCCCGGATTGCGCCTGACGCCCGTCGCCTGGTTCGTGGCGGCGACGGCGCGCGCGCTTAAGGCGCATCCCTGGCTGAACTCCGAATGGCGCGCGGACGGCATCTTCCTGCACCACGCCTGCCACGTCGGCCTGGCCGTCGCGCTGGACGAGGGCCTGATCGTGCCGGTCATTCGCGACGCGGACCAACGCGACCTGGCGGACGTCGCGCGGGCAATCCACGACCTGGCGGGACGCGCCCGCAGCGGCCAGCTGCAGCCGGACGAGGTGCGTGGCGCTACCTTCACCATCTCGAATTTCGGCGCCGGCGGCTGCCTGACCGGCACGCCCGTCATCAACCAGCCGCAGGTCGCCATTCTGGGAGTCGGAACAGTGCAGCAGCGACCCGTCGTGCGCGACGGCGCCATCGTCGCCCGCCCGATGTGCTACCTGTCGCTGAGCTTCGACCATCGCGTCGTGGATGGCGCTGTCGCCGACGCCTTCATGCGTTGTATGATAGATGATCTGGAGTCCGGCATGGACGCAAACATGGAGAAAACAACGGATGACTGAAGACTTCTACACTCCCGAACGCGCGCTGGTAGTGGTGGCCCACGCGGACGACATCGAGTTCGGCATGGGCGGCACGGCGGCGCGCTGGACGGACAATGGCGCGCAAGTGACTTTCTGCATCACCACCGACAACGGCTCCGGCAGCAACGAAGCGGACTCGGTCCGCGCCGAACTGGTCGAAATCCGCGAGCGCGAGCAGCTGGCCGCGGCGGCCGTACTCGGCGTGTCGGACGTACGCTTTCTCGGCTATCCCGACGGCACCTTGCAGCCGACGCTGGAGCTGCGGCGCGACCTGACGCGCCTGATCCGCGAGCTGCGGCCGCAGGTCGTGATGACCACCGACCCGACGACCATCATCCCGCCCGGCAACTTCTACATCAACCATCCCGACCACCGCGCCACGGCCGAGGCCACCATGTACGCGACCTTCCCCAGTGCGGGCACGCGCCCCATCTTCCCCGAGCTGCTGGACGAAGGCTACGAGCCGCACAACGTCGACCATTTCTACCTGGGCTTTTCCAGCGAGACGACGCTGCACGTGGACGTGACCGCGCAGTGGGAACGCAAGTGCAAGGCGCTGCTCTGTCACAAGTCACAGGTGGGCGAGGAAGTGGTGGGCTTCATCCAGGGCTTCAGCAACGAGATGGGCAAGCCGATCGGCGTCGAGCACGGCGAAGCCTTCCGCGTGGTCACCCTGAATCGCCGCCGCCGTGAGGAGGAGCCGGAGGGGGAAAAGGAAGAATAGAGGCGCGACTATTTGCTATTGATCCTAAGTCCAACGGGGACTGATCCTTGTCGAAGTCAGGATGAGCCGGGCTTCTCTGGATCATCAGAGCGCCAGAATTCAGGGATGATCAGGATCCGTACAAATCGAGCCAAATCAGTGTTCTGGGGGTGCCAATGTTCCATCTGGAAGATACAATGTCCCCGGATGATTGCGAGAGGGACATGAGGCAGGTATTCTCTGTTCTAAATTATGGGCGTAGATAACCTGTATGCGTTTCTTACCTTCGCACCAAGCAGGTTTGCGCCCGTGAAGATCGGCACCAACTAATGTGGCGTCGAGTCAAGATGCAGCGTTTTCGAGATTTGCATTAATTCAAACTGGAATCGCTCAACGTGCATTTCTTAGATTTGCATTGAACAGATTTGCGTATTCGAATTTGCAGCAACCAAATAGGATTCACTTAAAGTCTGTTGCAACGTCATCCAACACCATTCAGATTGGCACCCGACAAGTCCACTTTCACTGGAGGCTTACAGAACCGCAAGTGTTCACCTTTTAAGATACTGTTTTCACCATAAATCAAACCAGATCCCGCATCTCGTAAAATGCGTAGCGGGAAACATTGGGTTCGGGCTGCGGGCCTCACGTAGCAGGCGGTCCTTGAGTTCCTGTTCACGCCGACGTTCATCGCGGTGGCGGTTCAAAATGTCGATAACAAAGACTGTTACGGCGATGCCAATGAACTCGGTGTAGAGGTTCGTGCCATACTCCTCGTCTGCGAAACAGGTGTCCGCCAATCCAGTACCTATGCCCACCAGCGCGAGACCACCCAAAATGCGGTAGGCGGTCGCAGACTCAATCTGAATCTTGCGAATCTCATCCCAACGACTTTGCTCTTCGCTCACAGTCCCTCCTCTCACCCCCGACTCATCCTATCACAGCACGCCACCCTGTCCCCCGGCACAGCCGCCGCCTATAATGCGCGCCGTTGACGGCCACCAGCGGAGGGACGCGCATGGCGCAGGAATTCGATGTCGTGGTGATCGGGGCCGGGCCGGGCGGCTACCCGGCGGCCATCCGCGCCAGCCAGCTTGGGCTGAAGACCGCCATCGTCGAGAAGCAGTACTGGGGCGGCGTCTGCCTCAACGTCGGCTGCATCCCCTCCAAGGCCCTGCTCTACAACGCCGAGCTGGCCCACATCATCACGAAGCGCGCGCGCGACTTCGGCATCCAGGGCGCGCCGACCATGGACTACACGGTGGCCTTTGAGCGCAGCCGTCAGGTCGCCGGCCGCCTGATCAAGGGCGTGCAGTTCCTGATGCGCAAGAACAAGATCCAGCGTTTCGACGGCTGGGCGGCATTCAATGATGCCCACAGCCTCGACGTCGCACTGCAGGACGGTGCCAGCGAGACGCTGACCTTCAAACATGCCGTCATCGCCACGGGCGCGACGACCCGCCTGCTGCCCGGCACGGCGCTGGGCGAGCGCGTCGTCACCTACGAAGAGCAGATCATGAGCGCGGAGCTGCCGGCCAGCATCATCATCGTGGGCGCCGGCGCCATCGGCGTCGAGTTCGCCTACGTGCTGCACAATTACGGCGTGCAGGTCACCCTGGTTGAGTACATGGACCGCATCGTCCCGCTCGAGGATGAGGAAATCTCCGCCGAGCTGCACAAGCGCTTCGAGCACGAGGGCATCCGCATCCTGGTCGGCGCGCGTGTGGACAGCATTGAGGAAGACTCGCGCGCGGCGCGCGTCACCTTCACGGACTCACAAGGCGCGCAACAGCTGTTGACGGCGGACAAGGTGCTGCAGGCCATCGGCTTCGCGCCGCGCGTGACCGGCTACGGGCTGGAGAACACCGGCGTGACGCTGACGGAGCAGGGGGCCATCGACATAAACGAACGCATGCAGACCAGCGTGCCGCACATTTACGCCGTGGGCGACGTGACCCTGAAGAAGCCGCTGGCGCACGTGGCCGAGAACATGGGCATCATCGCCGCCGAGAACATCGCCGGCGCGGAGACGGTCACGCTCGATTACCGCTTCATGCCCCAGGCCACCTACTGCCAGCCGCAGATCGCCAGCTTCGGCTACACCGAGGCCCAGGCGCGCGAAGCCGGCTACGAGCTCAACATCGCGCGCTTCCCCTGGCAGGCCAACGGCAAGGCCCTCGGCATGGGCGAATTCGCCGGCTTCGTCAAGCTCATCAGCGACAAAAACTACGGCGAGTTGCTGGGCGCGCACATGATCGGCCATGGCGTGACCGAGCTCTTGCCCGAGCTGACCCTGGCGCAGTCCGCCGAGCTGACGTCAACGGAAATCGCGCGCAACGTGCACGCGCATCCCACGCTCGGCGAGGCGCTCAAGGAAGCCGCCCACGGCCTCGAAGGCCACATGATTAACCTGTAGTCGCGGTCAATCCAAAGAAGCGTTGCGCTGGCGCTGCGCCTCGAAGAGCAGGACGCTGGTGGCCATCGCGGCGTTCAGCGAATAGTCGGCGCTGGCCATGGGGATGCGTACGCTCGCCTGGGCCAGTTGCCGTAGCGGTTCGTCCGCGCCGCGGGCCTCGCCGCCGATCACCAGCGCGCAGGGCGTCGTCCAGTCGAACGCATCGTAAGGCTGCTCGCCGGCGCTGTCCGCCAGAATCAGGGGCAGCTGCGCCGCGCGCGCTTCGATCTGCGCCAGCTCGCATTCGGCCAGCGGCACGCGAAAGTGAGCGCCCATGCCGGCGCGCAGCGTCTTGGGGTTCCAGACGTCCACGCAGCCAGGCGCCAGTAACACCCCGTCCGTCCCGGCGGCGGCGGCGGCGCGCAGGATGGTGCCCAGGTTGCCGGGGTCGCGAATGCCGTCCAGGATGAGCAACAGCTCCGCGCTGTCAGGCAACTCGCCCTGTGGCATGGGGAAGACGGCCAGCAGGCCCTGGGGCTGCTGCGTGTCGCTGACGTGGCGCATGAGCGAGGGGTCGATCGCGATGGCCTGCGTTCCTCCCGGCGGCTCGACCGCGTCGGTGTGCAGGACGAACTCCGGCCTGTGCCCCTGGCTGATGGCGTCAGCGACCAGGCGCAGTCCTTCCAGCACGACCAGACCCTGCTTGCGGCGGCTGCGAGCGCGGCCGAGCAGGGTCTGGACGAGTTTGATGCGCGGGTTTTGCGCGCTGGTCAGCATGGCGCCAGCGCCCCCGCTGCGCGCCTTCGCGCTATTGGTTCATCCCGCTGATGGTGGCGATCTTCTTGAAGGTGTCGGGGTCGCGCACAGCGATGTCGGCCAGCATCTTGCGGTCGACTTCCACGCCGGCCTGCTTCAGACCGTAGATGAAGCGGCTGTATATGAGGCCGTTCATGCGGGCGGCGGCGTTGATGCGCGTGACCCACAGGCGGCGCATGACGCGCTTCCGCGTGCGGCGGTCGCGGTAGGCGTACCAGAGGCTCTTGAGCATGGCCTCGTTGGAACGCTTGAAGAGCCGGCCGCGCGTTCCCCACTGGCCCTTCATCATCTTGATGATTTTCTTGTGTCGGCGCCGGCGTACCGGGCCGGTTCTGGTTCTGGGCACGAAAACTCTCCTGACAGACCAACCCGGACGCAGCGGCCCGGGCGCGAATTACAAAGGGTTCCGCCGTATCAGGACGGAGGGTTTGAACGATAACGGGCCAGATAGGGCGCCAGCGTCTTGACGCGCCGCACGTCGGACTTGCTGACGTGCTGCATTTTGTCCAGCTGCCGTTTAACGCGGCTGGACTTGCGCCGGCGCAGATGGCTCTTGCCACCTTTGGTGCGCATCACCTTGCCGGTCCCCGTCACCTTGAAGCGCTTGGCGGTCGACTTGTGCGTCTTGAGTTTGTACTTTTTGATCTTTGTTTTCTTCGTCATGTCTGCCTTGTGTTATCTGCCGGCCTTGTCGCCGATGGGGGCCAGCACCATGAGCATGTTGTTGCCTTCCATGCCCGGGTGCAACTCCACGACGGCGATATCCTGCAACTCGGTCGCGATCCCTCGCAGGCGGTCGCGCGCAATCTCCGGATACTCCCGTTCGCGCCCGCGGAACTTGACGCGCACCTTCACTTTCATGCCTTTCTCAATCCAGCGACGCGCATCGCGCATCTTGAAGCCCAGGTGATGCATGTCGGTCTTGGGCCGCAGCTGGATCTCCTTGATCTCCACCGACTTCTGCTGCTTGCGCGCCTTGCGGTCGCGCCGCTGCCGCTCGTACTGAAACTTGCCAAAGTCCATCATACGACAGACTGGCGGCCGGGCGGCCGGCGACACTTCAACCAGGTCCACGCCGCGCGACTCCGCCATACCCAGCGCCTCGCCAGTCAGCATGACGCCCAGATTCTCGTTCGTGTCTGAAATCACACGGACTTCACGGGAACGAATGTTGCGATTGGTGCGCAGTTCCGGGGCGGCTATATCACCCTGTCCTCTCGTTGCCCTGCAAGGTCAACTATACATGAAGACGCCAGGTTCTCTGGCGACCATTCGGCGCAGTATACACATGCGGCCGGAGGCGCGCAAGTAGATTAATCGTTCTCCCTCAGCTTGCAACTCCAGTCATGCCGCCCGGAACCGGCAGTCAGGGGCGCGGAGCCATCTGGCAGGCGGATTTCGGCGCGCGTGTTGGGCGGAATGCGTACCTCCAGCCGGAAGCGACCCTCTTCCAGCTGCCAGGCAGAGGCGACTTCGCCGTACATCGTCTGGATCGAGGCCTGCACCTGGGTCAGGCCGCCACCGGGCGCCGGCTGGAACAGGATGCGCTGGTAGCCCGGCGCGGCGATTTCGATGCCGGCCACGCGGCGGTAGAGAAACTCGGCGACCACGCCCTTGGAGTAATGGTTGTGCGAGCCGAAAGTGGAGCCGTCCTCGCGCACAGCGTCCCAGCTTTCCCAGATGGTCGTGGCGCCCTTGTCGATGGCGTAGAGCCAGGAAGGATCGCTTTCCTGCAGCAGCAGTTCCCAGGCCAGGTCCGCATGGCCCTCCGCGGCCAGCACTTCACAGAGCATGCCGGTGGCGAGGAAGCCGGTGCCCACGTGGTTGTCCGCCTCACTGATCTTGCGCAGCAGCTGCTGCAAGACACGCGCCCGCAGTTCGCCAGGCGCGAGATCAAACGCCAGGGCGCGCACGTAGGAAGCCTGGGTGTCGGGTCGGATCGAGCCGTCGGCGGCGATGAACTCTGCAGCCCAGGCGCTACGGATGGCGGCCGCCTCGTCACGGTAGGTCTGCGCCTCGTCTGCATGGCCTAGTAGCCCGGCAATCTGCGCCATCAGGTCGGCGCTGTGCTTGTGGTAGGCGGAAGCGACCGAGGGGCAGGAGAAGAGCATGCGCGTGATGAGGCCGGCAAATATGGCGGGCATGCTGTTGCCGGGCTCCAGCCATTCGCCCCAGTGATAGCCCCGGTCCTGCAGCAGACGCAGGCGTCTCCGTCGCTGCGGCGAGAGCAGGCTGCGCGGCGAGAAGCGGCGCACCCAGTGCGTCTGGCGCGAACGCTGGCGCATGAAGCCGTACCAGGCGCGCATGCTGTCGTACTGCCGGGCGACCAGCTCACAGTCGCCGTAACACTGGTAGAGCGCCCAGGGGAGCATGATGGCCGCGTCGGCCCAGCCGGCCGAGCCTGCGGTGGCAGTGATCAGGAAGTTGCCCTTGCCGGGGGCGTGGTAGGGGTTGGGGATCAGGTTGGGGACCATGCCGTCCGGCTTCTGCTCCGCGGCGAGGTCTTGCAGCCAGCGCGTGAAAAAGCCGGCGCAGTGCATGAGCGTGGCGCCGGCGCGCGCGAACACCTGGGCGTCGCCGGTCCAGCCGGCGCGCTCGCGCGTGGGACAATCCGTAGGAATGTCCATGAAGTTGCCCTTCATGCTCCAGAGCACGTTGCTGTGCAGCTGGTTCAGCGCAGGATTGGAGCAGGAGAAGTGGCCGCTGGCAGGCATGTCTGAATAGATAGCGACGGCCTCGAAGTCCTCCGGCTGCGGCTCGCCCGGCCAACCCTCCAGCCGCACGTAGCGGAAGCCCTGGCTGGTGAAGCGCGGCGCGTATTCCTCCACCGCGCCGCCGCGCAGGGTGTAGTGCACCTCCTGCAGCAGACGGTCCATGTTCAGGAAGGTTTGCGCGGGCGCCACGTCGCCTTCCCGGTCGAGCGCCTCGACGTGCGTGAGCTTGACGGTCGTGCCGGCCGGGCCCTGCACGCGATACTGCACGTGGCCGCTGATGTTCTGTCCAAAGTCGAGAATGGTCTGGCCGCTACGAGACTTCAGGAGCTGCGGCGTGAAGCGCTCCATCTTGCGCACCGGCGGCGCGATCGAGGCCGCCAGGTGGTCGCGCGGGTGATCCACCACGCGCACGGGATGCCAGTCACGCTCATCGTAGCCAGTTTTGCACCAGCCGGGCAGCTCCAGGCGCGCGTCGTAGACCTCGCCGTCCTTCCAGTCGGATTTAAGGATCGGCCCGCTGCGCGTGCGCCAGTCCGCATCGCTGCACACGACGACAACGCTGCCATCCGCCAGCGTAACTTCCAGCTGCAACAGCAGGGCCAGACGCTCGCCGTAGGTGTTGCGCTGCGAATCGATACTCACCTTGCCGCGCCACCAGCCGTCGCCGAGGATGGCGCCGAGCGAATTGTCACCCGGCTGTAGCAGGTCAGTCACGTCGTAAGTCTGGAACTCCAGGCGCGTGTGATAGGCGCTCCAGCCGGGCGTCATCATGCGGTCGCCGACGCGCCGGCCGTTCAGCCAGAGTTCGTAGAGGCCCTGCGCCGTGGCATACAGGCGCGCGCTGCGTACCGGCCCGCCGAACTCGAAGTCGCGCCGCAGGTAAGGCGCCGGCTTGAAAGCCTTTGGGTCAATCTCGTCTTCGGGGTCGATCCAGCGGGCCTGCCAGTCTTCCGTCTGCAGCAGGCCCATCTCCCAGCCGGCCGTTTCGCTCCAGGCCGTGGGCGTTTCGTCGCCCGTCCAGACGCGCACGCGCCAGATGCAGCGCTGCCGCGAACGCAGCGTCGGGCCGGCGTATGTAACGAGGGTGGACTGCTCAGATTCAACCATGCCCGAATCCCACAGCAGGTTATCGTCCTCATGGACCTGGACTTGCCAGGCAGTCTGCAGGACCTCGGGTCGCTCTGAAACGAGCTGCCAGCTGAGCCGCGGCCGCCGGGTATCGATGCCGAACGGATTTTCGAGATATTCGCAGGTCAGGCCGGCAAGCTTAATGTCGCTGCTCATTATCATTCTTCTCCGAAGAAATATTCGTATGCCTGGCGAACCACACAATGACTTGTGCCATGGCCAGCGCCGTCAGCAGCGAAGTGAGCGGCAGGAGCGGCAGGTAGTAACGCTGCCAGGGCAGGGGATTGAGCAGCAGCAGGGCCAGGGTCAGCAGCAGCCACACCAGCAGGCCAACGCGCCGGCGCTGGCGCAGGGTCAGTACCAGGCCGCCGGCCAGCAGCAGGGTCAATAAACCTCCGGCCAGGCCGCCCGGGCGCAGGCCCGCCAGCGGAGAAGCGAGATAGGCGTCGATTTCGGCAGTGATGACCTCGTATTCTGACCAGCCCGCCACCTCATAAAATTGCGGCGGCCGCAGGAAGGGCTGCGTGAGAATCTGGTTGATGCGCTCCCCGCCGCTCATGCCAAGGCCCCCAGGTTGCAAGTTCTTCACCTGGCCGCGCAGAAGTTCGTTGCGTGTCTCCAGCAGACGCTGCAGCCGCTCCGGCGGGTTCGACCAGAGCGCCGGCGAGAGCGCCACAAAGACGGCCAGCGCCAGCAGGGCGGTGAGCACACAGCGCAGTGTCATCTGCAGTAGCCTGCGTCGGTCGCGCTGTAGCGCTGCCGTGAGCCACAGCCAGCCCAGCGCGCCGCCGAGAAACAGGATGCCGTTGTGCTTGGAGGCCAGCGCCAGGCCGCCGGCCAGCGCCAGCGCCAGCCACCAGCGCCGGCGCGCATTCAGCCCGCGCTGCATGAGCATCAACGCACAAAATACGCAGAGCAAGCCGAACAGGAGCAGCGGCCCCTCCATCATGGCGCGGCGTCCGTTAAGCAGCAGGCTGGGATGCAGCGCATACAGGCCGCTCGCCAGAAACGCCACCAGGCGACCGCCGAAGATCCAGGCGATGCCGAAGAGCACGGGGATGCTGGCGGCGAACATCAGCGCCGGGGGCAGGCGGCTGAGCAGTAACTGATCCTGCGCCGGCCGCAGGTTCAGGGCGATGTTCGCGTCGTAGTCGCGGCCCCAGTCCCAGCCGGGCGCCGGCGGCAGATCCGCGACACGGTAGCCCGCGAGCTGCCAGGCAAGGCCGATGGCCCAGGGAGTTACCGAGCCCTGTAGCAGGCGGCTGGTGACCGCTTGGGAGCGATCTTCCCGCTCGGTGACGCTCAACCGCCAGGGGTCGCGCTCAATGAAGGCAGTGACGTAGTCACTGCTGGAATGAATTTGCATGGACTCGTCGCCGTGAAAGGGCGTCAGCACGACGCCGGCCAGGGCCCAGGCGATCAGCAGCGCCAGCCACAGGGCGGTCGCTGCGTCACGCGCGCGCGTCACAGGCGGATTTCCAGCTGACGGGCGTGACGCACAAAGTCCAGCGTCTGCAGGGCGCCGAGCAGCGCCTCCGGCAGGGGCTGGTCGAGCGTGAGCACCGTGAAGGTGTTGCCGCCCCGGCTGGCGCGGCCAGTCTGCCAGCTGGCGATGTTGATGTCATTTTCGGCCAGCAGCGTGCCGACGCGGCCGATGACGCCGGGCCGGTCGCGGCTGCCCAGGATGAGCAGCTGGCCCAGGGGAACGAAGTTGATGTCGTATTCGTTGATCTGCACGATGCGCGGTTCGCGCCCGTCCAGCAGCGTGCCGCCCATGCTGATCTCTTCGCCGTCATCCAGCGTGAAGTGGCAGGAAACCAGGCTGGCGTAATCCCCCATGTTCAGCCCACGGGTCTGCATCACCTGCAGGCCGCGGGCGCTGGCCAGCACCGGCGCGTTGATGTAGTTGACCTGGTCGCCCAGTACGGGCGTGAGGATGCCGTGCAGCAAGGCCACGGTCAGCGGCTTGAGCAGGGCGTCCAGTTCGTCACCGCGATACTCGATGGCGACGCGGCGCACCGGCTGGCGCGCCAGCGCGTGCAGGATGCGGCCCATGCAGTCGGCCAGGCGCATGTAGGGGCGCGCCTCCGCCCAGGGCGTGCCCGGCAGGAAGGGCATGTTGACCACGTGGCGATAATCGTGGCCGCGCAGCGCGTCCAGCACCTGGCTGACGATCTGCGTGGAGAGGCTCTGGGCGGCCTCCTGCGTGTTGTCGCCGATGTGCGGCGTGTGCAGCACCTTGTCATGGCCGATCAGCGGGCTCTGCGCCGGTGGCTCCTGCGCGAAGACGTCGGTGGCCACCCCGGCCAGCTGGCCGCTCTGCAGCGCCGCGGCCACCGCGGCCTCGTCCCAGACGGCGCCGTGGGCGGTGTTGATGAGGCGTGCGCCGGGACGGATGCGGGCGATCGCCGCCGCGTCCAGCAGGTTGCGCGTCTCGCTGGTCAGGGCGACGTGCAGGCTGATGAACTCGCTGCGCTGCAACAGTTCGTCGAGGCCCACCGCTTGCAGGCGGCGGTCAGCGGGCTGGTCCTCGCCGATGTAGGGGTCGCAGACCAGCACCTGCATGCCGAAGGCGAGGCAGCGCTCCGCCACCACCTGGCCCACGCGGCCGTAGCCGATGATGCCGATGGTCTTGCCTTCCAGCTGCACGCCCGCCTGACGGGCGCGATGCAGCGGCCAGTAGCCGGCCTGCAAACTGGTGTGGGCCGACACCAGGTTGCGGCAGAGCGCCAGCAACAGCGCCAGCGTGTGTTCGCCGGCGGAGACGGCGCTGGTGCCCGGCGTGTTGGTGACGATGATGCCGCGCCGGGTAGCAGCGTCGATGTCGATGCTGCCGAGGCTGGCGCCGGCCAGGCCGATGACGCGCAACTGCGGCGCGTGTTCCAGCAACTCGCCGTCGACCGTGACGTCGCCCCGCACGATTAGCGCCTGGGCGTCGGCCAGACGGCTGCGCAGGGCGCTCTCGCCGGGCCGCGCGGCCTGCAGCGTCACGTCGCCGGCGTCCTGCAGCAGCTGCAAGCCATCTCCCGTCAGGTCAGTGGCGACGACGATGTTGTGGCTTGTCATGCCAGGCTGGCGCGCACTTCGTGCAAATCAGCGAAGACCTGCGGTGTGATCCCCCTGAAGGCGTCGGGCTGGCTGTGGCTGCGGTCCGGCACGGCGTAACAGGTCATGCCGGCGGCGACGGCCGCCCGCGCGCCGTTGGGGCTGTCTTCCAGCGCCAGGCAGTGTTGCGGCGCGACGCCCAGCAACTGCGCGGCCTGCAGATAAACGTCCGGCGCCGGTTTGCCGCGCGCCACGTTGTCAGCGGAGCAACGCAGACGGAACACCTCGTCCCAGCCCTGGGAACGCAGCGTGGCGTCGATGATGGCCATGGGCGAGCTGGAGGCGATGGCCAGCGGCCAGCCGCGCTGCTGCACCAGCTGCAGCAGTTCCGCGGCGCCGGGCTGGGGCTGCACCATGCCGGGTATCATGCGCAACATGTTCGCGTTGACCTCGGCCGTCAGGTCGGCCAGCGGCTCCTCGATGCGAAAGTGGGCTTGCAGCTGCGCCATGAATTCGTCCATGCGCAGGCCGATGATGCTGGCGCGCAGCTCGTCCGTGTAGTCAAGGCCGCGGCTCGCGAAGACCTCGTCCTCGGCAATGTGCCAGACCCGCTCGGAATCCACCAGCAGCCCGTCCATGTCGAAGATGATGGCCTCCGGCGTCAGAAGCTTAGTCCCGGTCACTGGCGAAGGCTCCCGCAAAGGTCTGCTGCATTTCGCTCTCCTTCAGGCTGAGGTCGCCCGCCAGCGCCAGGCGCAGGCCTTTCTCAAACACGGCCTGGTGGTCTGTGCCGCGGACGCGCTGCCAGCCGGCCGGCCCGGCCGCTACGGGCAGCAGGGGCGCCAGGCTGGGGCTGTGGATGAAGGCCTCGGCATGCTCGCGCACCGCGTCGCGCGCCACCACGCCGCCGTAGCCCACGAAGAGATCGACCACCTCGCGCGTGGCCAGGTCCGAAACGCCGTCGCCGATCATCAGCCGCCGCCCAGGGCGTTCGCCCGCCAGCTCGCGTACCATCTCCGGCTTGCCGCTGGAGACGGTCAGGGGGCCGACCTGGTAGTCGAGCCAGGTGTGCTGTTGCTGCGTGCCGGGTTCATGGTAGCGCCACCATTCGCCGGCCAGCTGGTTGTATTCCAGCTCTACCGCGCGAATCTGCTCAGCGGGGATGCCGAGGCGCTGGCCCAGCCCGCGCACCGGTTCCGCCAGGCCGCCGCTGATGATGAAGACCGTCTTGCCGAGGAACTGCAGGGCGTCCAGTACCGCCCGCGCATCCGGCACCAGGGTCTGTTGATAACGCTCCACGATGGCATTCACCTGGCCGCGCGTGGGGCGGATGGCCTGCAGCCGTCGGCCATAGACCCCGGCCAGGTCCAGCTCGCCGTTCATGGCGCGTTCGGTCAACACGCTGACGCGCCAGCCCTTGCCCTTCAGGCGCGCCAGCTCGTCGATCCCTTCGATGCCGGACAGGGTGCTGTCGCAGTCGAAAAAGATGAGGTCATAACTGCCCCAGGGCCTCGTCATCCGGCCTCCGTTTTGCCATGCGTAGACGCGCGATTGTAGCGTGGGCCCGAAGCCGCGGGAAGCCACAGCCTGCCGCAATTCCTGCGCCCGGGACTGGCGCAAATCCCCAGGCGCGCGACAATAGCGGGGCGGGCCAGGGGAGGCAGCATGACGTATCGACACATCAACCGGGTCGCCGTGATCGGCTCCGGCACAATGGGCAGCGCGCTGGCGGCCCTGCTGGTCGGCGCCGGCCTCGAGACGACCCTGCTGGACATACCGGCTACGGGCAGCACGGCGAACGCGCCAGCCGCGCAGCGCAACGCCCTGGCGCTGGGCAATCTGCAACGCTCGCTGACCGCGCGGCCCTCGCCCTGGTTCAGCGCCGCCGACCTCGGCCGCATCCGCGTCGGCAACCTTGAGGATGACCTGGCCTGGCTGGCCGAAGTCGACTGGGTGCTGGAGGCCGTCGTCGAGGACCTGGCGGTCAAGCAGGCGCTGATGGCGCAGCTGCACCGGGTCTGCGGGCCGCGCTGCGTCATCTCCAGCAACACCTCCGGCCTGCCGCTGGCGCAGATCGCCGCGGGCCTGCCGCGCAGTTTCACGCAACGCTTTCTGGGCACCCACTTCTTCAATCCGCCGCGCTGGCTGCCGCTGCTCGAGCTGATCCCGCACGAGGATACGGCGGACGCGCTGCTGGCCTTCATGCAGGACTTCTGCGCGCGCGCCCTCGGCAAGGACGTGGTCGTCTGCCGCGACGTGCCCGGCTTCCTCGGCAACCGCTTCCTCTCCATGTTGAGCATGCAGGCCATCGGCCTCGCCCTCGACCAGGGCTACAGCGTGAGCGAGGTGGACGCGTTGACCGGGCCCCTTATCGGGCGGCCGCGCACCGCCACCTTCGGCCTGCAGGACCTGGTCGGTCTGGATGTGGCGCTGGCCGTGGCGCAAAACCTGCATGCCGCGCTGCCGGAGTCGGCACTGCGCGCGCAGCTGGCTCATCCCGGCGCGAACGCGCTGCATGAGCAACTCATTGCGCGCGGCTGGCTGGGGCGCAAGAGCGGTCGCGGCTTCTGGCAGCAGCAGCGCGGGCCGGATGGTCGGCGCGAACGCCTCGCGCTCAACCTGCAGACCCTGACTCACGAACCCGCGACTCCGCCGCAATTCACCAGTGTGAGCGCAGCCCAGGCGGAGCGGGATTTGGGCCAGCGCCTGCGGCGCTTGCTGGCCGCAACAGACCGCGCCGGGCGTTTCCTGCAGCAGCACCTCGCCTTCTATCTGACCTTCGCGGCCAGCTGCCTGCCAGAAGTGACGGAGTCGCCGCTCAGCGTGGATCAGGCGCAGCACTGGGGCTTCAATCACGAGGCCGGCCCCTTCGAACTCTGGGATGCCCTGGGCGTGGCAAAGAGCGTCGCGGCCTTCGAGGCGGCCGGCTTCGCCGTGGCCGACTGGGTGCACCAGATGCTGGCGCGCGGCTGCGCCAACTTTTACCAGCGCGATGCGCAAGGCGCAGTCCAGGCCTGCTACCAGCCGCAGGCCGGCGATTACCTCCCCCTGGCGCGCGACCCGCGCGCTCTGCGCGTGGCGGGCCTGACCCTGCTGCAGCGTAACGACAGCGCCAGCATCCGCGACATGGGCGACGGCGTCGCGCTGTGGCAGTTTCACAGCAAACAGAACAGCATCGATGATGCGCTGATTGACAGCGGTCATGCGGCGTTGGCACTGATCGAGGAGGGGCGCTGCCGGGCGCTGGTCATCGGCAACGACGGCCCGCGCTTCAGCATCGGCTACAACCTGGCGCTGGCGCTGCAGCGCATCGAGGCCGGCGAGTTCGACGCCCTGGAGCGCAGCGTGCAACGACTGCAGCAGCTGACCCTGGCGCTGCGCCAGGCGCCTGTCCCCGTCGTCGCGGCGGCCCAGGGCATGGCCCTCGGCGGCGGCATGGAATTGCTGCTGGCGGCCAACCAGGTCGTCGCGCACAGCGAACTGCAATTCGGCCTCGTCGAATTCAACGTGGGGCTGATCCCGTCTGGTGGCGGCTGCGCGACCCTGTTGCAGCGCTGCCTGACACCCTTGCTGCGCAGCTGCCCGGAAGCTGACCTGTTGCCGCATTTGCAGCGCCTCTTCGAGCAGTTGCTGGCGGCCAACATGGTAACGGCCGCCGCGCCGGAAGCGCGCGACCAACAGCTGCTGCGCGCGCAGGATCGCGTCCTGATGAAGCGCGCGCATCTGCTGCACGAGGCGAAACGCAGCGCGCGCTTCCTGGCGGAGGGCTACCGCGCGCCGCAACCAGAGCCCGTGTATGCGGCGGGGCAGGCGGCCTGTGAAGCGTTGCAGGCGCAGGTTGAGGCGCTGCTGGCGGCAGACGAATGCAGCGCCGGGGATGCGCAGATCGCGCGGCGCCTGGCGTATGTCTTGACGGGCGGCGCCCCGGCTGTCCCGACCTGGCTTGACGAGCGCGCGCTGCACGAACTGGAGCGGGCGGCCTTCATGGCGCTGGCGCGCGAGCCGTACAGCCAGGCCTGCATCCGCCACATGCTGCGCACCAATCGGCCCCTGCGTCACGCGCGGGAGAAATCGTCCTGAGCGGACATGTGCCGCTGCAACGAATCAGGTACGACGAAAAGACGATAATCAGGAGAACCCATGGCCGTCATCAGCTACTTTCACTTCAGCTTCACCGTCGCCGACCTCGAACGCTCGATAGCCTTCTATCGCGACCTGCTCGGCCTGCGTCTCGTGCACCGCATGGTGCATGACCAGAAGTACACCAGCAGCCAGATTGGCTTCGCCGACGCCCTGCTCAAGGTGGCGCTCTTCAACATCGACGGCATGCCGCAGGGTTCCTCGCCATCCGGCCACTTGCTCGAGCTGATCGAGTACGTCAACCCGCGTGGCGCGCCGCTGGACGTCGCCACCAACCGGCCCGGCGCGGCCCATCTGGCCCTGCAGTCCGACGACCTGGTTGCCGAGTTCGCGCGGCTGCAGGCGGCGGGCGTGCGGTTTCGCTCGGATGCGCCGGTGCGCGTCACGCACGGCCGCCACACGGGCGGCCTGACCTGCTACTTCCTGGATCCGGACGGCATCACGCTGGAGCTGATCGAGCTGCCGGTGCCCTTCACGCCGCAGGACCTCGACTGACGCGGCACCTGGTCAATCCATGCGCATGCCGCCGTTGACGTCGATGGTGGCGCCAGTGATGAAGCTGGCAGCTTCCGAGGCGAGGAAGACCGCCGCGCCGCCGTAGTCAGCCGGCAGGCCCAGGCGCTTCAGCGGGATTTCCTCCCGCAACTGTGCCATCAACTGCGGGTCGTCCCAGGCGTCGGTGAGCGCGCTCTCGGTCGGGCCCGGCGCGATGCAGTTGACCGTGCCATGCGGCGCGAGATAGCTGGCGAAGGATTTGGTCAGCGAGAATACGGCCGCCTTGGTGGCAGCGTACACCGGGATGCCGGCCTTTCCGCCGGTCTTTCCGCCCACCGAGCTGATGTTGATGATGCGCCCGCACTGGCGCGCGCGCATGTGCTGCGCCGCGGCCTGCGACAGGAAAAATACGCCGCGCATATTGACCGCGATGATGTGGTCAAAATGATTCACATCAACATCGTCGATGGGGCGGATGGGACAGATGCCGGCGTTGTTGACGAGGATGTCCACCTGCCCGGTTTGCGCGACGACCGCATCAATCAGGTCGTGGCAGCTCTCGGCAGAGGCGACGTCCAGCGGCAGGGCCAGCGCCCGCGGACCCAGTTGCGCGGCGCTGCGGGTCGCAGTATCCACATCAATGTCGGCGATGATGGCGGTCGCGCCCGCCGCGTGCAGGGCAGTGGCGATGGCCAGGCCGATGCCCCGTGCTGCGCCGCTGATGACAGCGACCTTGCCAGTCAATTCCTGCATTTCATGCTCCAATCCTTTGCGTTGTGGCCGGTTCGCGCTATCCTGCCCGTTTGTGGCCGCCACATGGCCGCCTTGTGGCCGCGGGTTCCTGCCGCCGGCCCCTGTTTTGCGGACGAGGCACCGGAGGACTTATGAGCGACCGGCCAAATATCATTTTGATGGGTATCGACTCAATTCGCGCCGACCACATGAGTTGCTACGGCTATCCAAAGTTGACGACGCCCCATCTGGATCGCTTCGCCAGCCAGGGCGCGCTCTTTGAAAACACCTGCAGCTCGCACATCCCGACCACCAGCGCCTATGCTTCCATGCTCACCGGTATGGACTGCTTCGGCACCCAGGTCGTGGCCCTGCGCCACAAGGGTCAGCTGCGGCCGGAGGCGAAAACCGTTGCCGAACACCTGCGCGACGTCGGTTACACCACGACCTGTGTCGGCTTTAGCGGCAACCCCTCCTCACGCGGCTTCGACAAGTATATCGACTACAAGGCCTGGGGCACCCGCGACGAGGGGCCCTGCCCCAAGGCGCAAAACCTGAACGAGGTCGCGCTGCCGGAGCTGGACCGTCTGGTCGCTGGCGACCAGCCCTTCTTCCTCTTCCTGCGCCACATGGACCCGCACGCGCCCTACCTGCCGCCCGAACCCTACCAGCGCATGTTCTACCACGGCAACGAGCTCGACCCCGACAACCGCTCAATGGACCCGGTGATGGCCTTCAAGCCCTTCGCGTCCTTCTTCAATAGCTGGATGCCGGTTGGCATCACGGACAAGGACTTCATCATCGCGCAATACGACGGCGCTATCGCCTACATGGATGCGGCCATCGCCTCGATTTTTGCGGCGCTGGAGGCTCACGGCATCTACGACGAAACCATCGTCATCATCAACGGCGATCATGGCGAGACGCTCTACGACCACGAGTGCTGGTTCGATCATCACGGCATCTATGACAACGTGCTGCGCGTGCCGCTGATGATCCGCTACCCGGGCCGCATCCCCGCCGGGCAGCGCGTGAGCGGCTACAACCAGCACCAGGATCTCGTGCCCACCATCATGGAGCTGGCCGGCATCGACCAGAACGAGTTGCGCTGGCCTTCGCCGCAGCACTTTGATGGCAGCAGCCTGCTGCCACTGGTTGACGGGGCCCAGGCCTCGCAGGCGAGCGAGTTCTACATTTCGGAGTGTACCTGGATGCGCAAGCACGGCTGGCGCACGCCCGGCTGGAAGCTCATGGTCGCGCTGGAGCCGGACTTCCACTTCAAGCCGCCGCTCGAACTCTACAACCTGGTCGAAGATCCGGAAGAGAACAACAATCTGGCGCAGCAGGAGCCGGAAATCGTGGCCGACCTGCGCCGCCGCATGGACGCCTGGATCGCGCAGCGTGAGGCGGAGACGGGCCTGACCAACCCCATGCTGACCCAGGGGGACTGGCATGGCAAGGAGGGTGTCGGCGCCTTTACCTCCTCGCAGCAGGCCTACGATACACTCTTCATCGGCAACGTCAAGGAGGGGCGGCGACTGCAGGAAGAGGCGCGCAAGGCCGCCGCAGCACGGGCAAATGCAGATAGCGGAAGCAAGGGAGAAGCGGAAGCATGACATTAAAGGTAGCAGTGGTCGGATTGGGGGGCATCGGCAACCAGCACGCCAGCGTCTACAGCGGCCGTGACGATGCCGAGGTCGTGGCAGTGTGCGACATTATCGAAGAAAGGTCCGACCTCGCGGCCGAGCGCTTTGGCTGCCAGGGGTTCTACTCCATTCAGGAGCTGCTGGCCGCCGGGCTGGAAATCGACGCGGTCAGCATGTGCACGGCGGGCGTGGAAAACGGCGGCGATCACTATCAGGCGACCATCGAGCTGCTGGCGGCCGGGTTGCCGGTGCTGGGCGAGAAGCCCATCTCCAACGAGATCGACAAGGCGAAGGAGATGGTTGCCCTGGCGCGCGAGAAAGGCCTGCGCTACGGCGTCAACCTGAACCATCGCTTTACGCCGGCGGCGCAGAAGGCGAAGGGCTGGGTCGAGGCCGGCCGCCTGGGCGATCTCAACATGATCAACATGACCATGTGGATCAACAACCCCAAAGAGAGCTCGCCCTGGTTCCACATGCGCGCCCTGCACCCGCACTCCATCGACGTGATGCGTTATTTCGCTGGCGACGTGGACAAGGTGCAGGCCTTCATGAAGAAGGGCACCGGCCGCAAGATCTGGTCCAACGCGCAGGTCAACATGCAGTTCACCAACGGCATGATCGGCTCCCTGCGCGGCAGCTACGATGGCGACTGGGGCCGCGGCAGCTTTGGCCTTGAGACCCTGGACGTGGTCGGCATGCAGGGACGCTTCACTCTGCAGAACGCCTGCGAGGAGTTGACCTTCTACCCGCGCCTGTCGATTGAAACGGAGACCTACGCCTGCGTCGGCGGCATGAAGCACTTTGGCGAGACCTTCAAATCACGCATCGGTCGCTGGGTCGAGCAGAATGCCGCCGGCGTCGCGCCTGAAGATATCGAGGGCTCCGGTCTGGAAGCGCTGAAGGCCCAGTTTGTCATTGAGGCCGCCATCAAGTCCTGGCAGACCGGAGAGGTCGTCAGCGTGGAGCGTCCCTGACATGTCGCTGGTCACAGTCATCGGGCGCGGCCACTCGGGCACCCGCGCCATATCGCATACGCTTTACGCCAGCGGCGTCCACATGGGGCGCCTGCTCAATCGCTCGGGCGACCTCATGCCGCCGGGGAATATGTACGATGCCTGTCGCGTCGCCGCGAAGTATGTTGACTGGAAGGGCGGGCTGGAATGGGACTTCAGCCGGCTGATCAACGCCGATATTCCCCAGGAATTCAACGACCTCCTGGACGACTTTCTGGATCCCGTGCTGACGGAGAAGACGCAGCGTCGTGGCTGGAAGATCCCGGAGACCACGCTGGTCTACCCCTGGATCGTGCGCCGCTTCCCGGACGCGAAGTACATCTTCTGGGTACGCAACCCGCGCGACTGCATTCTTGGGCACCACGGGACCGACGACATGCGCCGGTTCGGCATCGATTATCCATTGACCGATGACCTGCGTCTGCGCCGCGCCACCAGCTGGAAGTATCAGTACGACCTGGTGCGCGCCTGCCCGAAGCCCCGTCACTGGCTGGAGCTGCGCTTCGAGGACTTCGTGCTTGACCAGGAGGCCACCCTGCGACGCCTGGAGGAGTGGCTGGGCTACCCCTTGGCGCGCATCATCGTGCGGCCCGAGGCCGTCAATCGCTGGCAGCATGATGACGGCGTCAACTACTTTGACTTTCTGGAGCCGGCCATGCGCGACTTCGGCTACGAAATCCCGGTGATGAGCTGATGATGCGCGTCTGCGTCATCGGCATGGGCCCCATCGGGCGGCGCCACGCCACCCTGCTGCAGGCGGACCCGCTGGCCGACCTGGTGGGCGTCTGTGACCGCCTGCGCGAGCGCGCCGACGCCGCTGCTGCGGCCTTTGGCGTGCCGGCCTTTTACGAGGCCGAAGCCATGTTGCGCGCGCTGGCGCCGGACGTGGCGCACGTGGCCACCGGCGGCGTGGAGTATGGCAGCGATCACTACGAGCCGACCATGCAGGCGCTGGCGGCCGGCTGTCACGTGCTGGGCGAAAAGCCCATCTCCAACGTCGTCGAGGAAGCCGGGGAGATGGTCGCCAAAGCCCGCCAACTGGGGCTGTGTTACGGCATCAACCTGAACCACCGCTTCACGCCGGCGGCGCGCGTGGCCAAACGTTGGGTGGAAGAGGGCCGCATCGGCCATCAGCTCTTCTGCCGCATGAGCATGTGGATCAAGAATCCCGCGGAAAGCTCGCCCTGGTACCAGATCAAGGCGCTCAATCCGCACACCGTGGACGTGATGCGCTACTTCTGCGGCGACGTCGAACAGGTACAACTCTTTGCGACGAAGGCGCCGGGCCGCAGCATCTGGTCCACCACTTCCTTCAACATGCGCTTTTGCAGCGGCGCCATCGGCAACCTGACCGCCAGCTACGATATCGAGCGCGGCCACCCGATGGAGCGCTGCGAGGTGGGCGGCACGAGCGGCCGTTTTGTGCTGGACGACATGTGGCGCGAGGCGACGCTGTATCCCGCCGGCGACCTGATCAAACAGGTCTACACCGACCCGGTCTTCGGCGGCTTCGGCGATTTCACCAACACCTTCGCCGAGCGCATCCATCGCTTCCTGCAACAGGTCAGCGAGGGCGCCAGTCCGGAGGAGATCGAAGGGTCGGGCGCGGAAGGCTTGGCCGCACAGCAGGTGCTGTCGGCGGCGATAGAGTCGCTGCAGACCGGCACGATAGTCACGGTCAATGGAATCAGGTAAACAGGACAGGGAGACGGGCATGAAGCTGGGTGTAAACTCGGTACTTTTCGGCAACTGGGACGTGGAGAGCGCCTTCAAATACACGGCCATGGCGGGCTACGACGGCATCGAGCTGGGGGCCATCCCGAGTATGGCCGATCATCTTGATTTGAATCGCTGGCGCGAGCTGGCGCCGACGATTCGCAAGCTGGCGCAGGACTACGGTATCGAGGTGCTGGCGATGGAGCAATCGCGCCAGGACCCGGATCTCATGGAGCTGGCCTGCCAGGCCGCCGCCGAAATCGGCATTCCCATCGTCAACTGCGGCCCCGGCGGCAAAAGCGAAATGCCGGGCTCGCTGCAACAGAGCATCGACACCATTGGTAAGCTCGCCGACCGCGCCGCCCATTACGGCGTGACGCTCTGCGTCAAGGCGCACGTGGGCGCGGCGATCTACAACACGCCCACCACGCTGCAGCTAATGCAGGCCATCGACTCGCCGGCCTTCGGCATTGACATGGACCCCTCGCACATCCATCGCGCCGGCGAGAATCCGGTCGAGGCTATCGCGGCAGTCATTTCACGCGTGAAGCACGTGCACGTCCGCGATTGCAAGGGCCGCCAGCAGAACCCGGGCGACCCGGTTGACCAGGCCAACGGGCGCGGTGACATCGATCTGGTCGGTTACATCCGCGTGCTGCATGAGCATGGCTACGACGGCCCGCTGAACCTTGAGGTCATCGGCACGAAGGCGAAGGGGCACAGCCTCGAGAACTGTTGCATCATCGCCGCCGAGGCGCGCGGCCACATGCAGGCCTGTCTGCAGGCGGCAGGAGCGCGCTAACACAAGGGGGGAGTAACGATGCAGCGCATCTGCTTTTTGCTGAAGGTCCGCGAGGAACGGCTGGAAGAATACCGGGCGCGTCACGGCGAGGTCTGGCCGGAGATGCTGGACGCGCTGCGCGAGACGGGCTGGCACAACTATTCGCTCTTCCTGCGCGAGGATGGCCTGTTGATCGGCTATCTGGAAACGTCGGACTTCGAGGCCGCGCTGCAGGGCATGGCCGGGCGCGAGGTCAACGAGCGCTGGCAGAACGAGATGGCGTCCTTCTTCGAAACCCTGGACGGGCGCCACGCCGACGAAAGCATGATGCCGCTGCCCGAGGTGTTCCACCTGGACTGAACCGGAACGGATATTGAAACGCTCAGTTCAGCATCTGCAAGCCGCCAGGCTGCAGCGTATAGACCAGTTCGTCGGCCTGGCCGGCGACGCCGTCCATCTCCATGCCCAGTCGCTCGCCCCTGATGCGCACCTCGCGGCCGCGCCGGATGTGCACGCGCGGATGCGTCACGTGGGCGCCGAAGTAGACCCTGGGGAAGGCGACCAGCACTTCGCTGCGCGGCGCGCCGTCTATCAGCACGATGTCGAACAGGCCGTCATCCACGCGCGCGTCTGGCGCGACCTTCATGCCGCTGCCGAAACTGTTGCAGTTGGCGACGGCCGCCAGCCAGTACTCCCCCTCGGCCCACAGCTCGCCGTCCACCTCGACGCGCATGGCCAGCGGCCGCCGCTGCAGCAGCGTGCTGATCGCATGTTGCGCGTAGGCCCAGGGGCGCTTGTTGGGGATATCCGAGCGTTGCGCAATTTCGCCGCTGATGCCGGCGCTGGAGATGCTCAGGAACCAGCTGCGCAGGCCATCCACCAGGATTTCGGGCAGGTCAACCGGACGCGGCTGCGCGCCGATTAACTGCCGCGCCGCCTTCGTTAACGAGAGCGGCCGGCCGTGGCTGCGCGCCCAGGCGTTGCCCGTGCCGCCCGGCAGGATGCCGAAGACCAGCGGCGGTCCGCCCGCGTCGCGCCTGGCCAGCGGGATGAGCGTATCGAGCAGAAAGTGCGCCGTGCCGTCGCCGCCGACGCCGATGACGCGGCGCAGCCCATCATCCCAGGCGGCGCGCACCTGCGGCACCATCTCGGCCACGCTATTCGTGCGCAGCACACGTAGTTCGCCCAGGGCCTCGCGCAGGATCGGTTCCAGTTGCGGCCATTGACTGAGCGCCTGACCGCTGCCGGCCTGGCCGTTCAGCACGATCAGCGCGGGCGCGCTCACAGGCGCACGTGGCCCTCGCCGACGACCACCCACTTGTAGGTGGTCAACTCGGTGAGCGCCATCGGCCCGCGGGCGTGCAGCTTCTGCGTGCTGACCGCGATTTCCGCGCCCAGACCCAGCGCGCTGCCATCGGTGAAGCGCGTGCTGGCGTTGACGTAGACCGCGGCGGAATCGACCTCGTTGCAAAAGCGCTCGGCGTGCGCCGCGTTCTGCGTCAGGATGCCGTCCGAATGCTGCGTGCTGTGCCTGCGAATGTGCGCGATGGCCTCGTCCAGCGAGTCGACGACCTTGAGGCCCAGCGTCAGCGCGTACCACTCGGTGTCGAAATCGTCGGGGCCGGCGGGGCTGACGCGTTCGTCTCCGCCGACGCAGGCAAGCGCCCGCGGCTCCGCGCGGAAATCTACACCCGCCTCTCCCAGGCAGTCGACCACGCGTGGCAGGAACTCCGCCGCCACGTCGCGCTGCACCAGCAGCGTATCGAGCGCGTTGCAAACGGCCGGGCTGACGGTCTTTGAGTTGTGAATGACCTGCAGCGCGTCGTCCAGGTTGGCGCCCGGCTCGACGTAGAGGTGGCAAATGCCGATGCCGCCGGTGATGACGGGGATAGTGCTGTTTTCGCGGCAGAAGTTGTGCAGTCCGTTGCCGCCGCGCGGAATGATCAGGTCGACGTACTCATGCATGCGCAGCAGCTCGCCCACGAGGCGTCGGTCGCTGCTGTGGATGTACTGGAAGGCCGCTGCGGGCAGGCCAACTGCGTCCATGGCCTTCGATAGCGCGCGTACCAGCGCCATGTTGCTGCGCAGCACCTCGCGCCCGCCGCGCAGAATGACGGCGTTGCCGCTCTTGAGCGCGAGGGCCGCGACGTCCACCGTGACCTGCGGCCGGGCTTCGTAGATGACGCCCAGCACGCCCAGCGGCGTGCGCTGCTTCCAGGCGCGCAGGCCCGCGCGCGGCTCGCGCTCGTCGAAATGCTCGCCGACCGGGTCCGGCAATTGCGCCACCTTGCGCAGGTCGGCGATGACGCTGTCCATGCGCCGCTCCAGGTTGAGCCGGTCGCGAATGTAGAGCGGGTCGGTGCCGGCTGCGCGGGCCGCGGCCATGTCTTCCGCGTTGATGGCGAGAATCGCCGCGCGTTCGGCTGCCAGCGCGTCGGCGATGGCCAGCAGGGCCGCGTTCTTCTGCGCAGTTGAGCATTGCGCCAGCTCGATCGCCGCGGCCTTCGCCAGGCGCCCCATCTGCTGCAAATCGACCTGTTCGCGCGTCGCTTCCATCATTGCAAACTCATTTCATGCTCAGCCGGCAAGGACGAGGTTGTTGCGGTGAATGACGGCGTCGCCATAACTGTAGCCCAGGATACTGTTGATTCTGCCGGAACGCTGACCGCAAAGGCTGCGCAGGTCGGCGCTGCTGTAGCTGCTCAGGCCGCGCGCGATGTCCTTGCCCTCCGGCCCGCAGACCTGCAGCACCTCGCCGCGCTGGAATTCCTGCTCTACGCGCGTGACGCCCACGGGCAGCAGGCTGGCGCCGCCGTTCTGCAGTACGTGGGCCGCGCCGGCATCGATGTGCAGGATGCCGTGCGGTATCTCGGCCAGCAGCCAGCGCTTGCGGCTCTGCAGCCGGTCGGTGCTGGCGGGGATGCGCGTGCCCACGTCTTCACCTTGCAGAATGCGCTGCAGCACCTCCGCTTCATGGCCGCGGGCGATGACCGTGTTGACGCCGCTGTGGCTGGCGAGACGGGCGGCCTGCAATTTCGTGGCCATGCCGCCGGTGCCCTCGCTGCTGCCGGCGCCACCGGCCATCGCCAGGGCGGTCTCGTCCACGCGCTCCAGTTGGTGGATGAAACTGGCGTCCTGGTTGCGGCGCGGATCAGAGGTGTACATGCCGGGCTGGTCGGTGAGCAGGATGAGCAGGTCGGCTTCCAGCAGGTTGGCGACGAGGGCGGAAATGTTGTCGTTGTCGCCGACGCGAATCTCGTCCACGGCCGTCGTGTCATTCTCGTTGACGACCGGCACGATGCGGTGGTCGAGTAGCGTCAGCAGCGTGTCGCGCGCGTTGAGGTAGCGCGTGCGGTGATTGAGGTCGCTGCGCGTTAGCAATACCTGGCCCACGATGATCTTGTGCGCATCGAAGAGCTCGCTGTAGAGTTGCATCAAGCGCCCCTGACCCACCGCGGCCAGCATTTGGCGCGAGGGCAGGGATCTGTCCAGCACGGGGAAACCGAGGCGTTCGCGGCCGGCGGTCTGCGCCCCCGAGGTCACCACGACGATCTCGTGCCCCTGCCGGTGCAACTCGGCAATCTGGCGCACCATCTGCTGTATGAAACAGCGATCCAGCTTGCGCGTGCCGCCGGTCAGCACGCTGCTGCCGAGCTTGATGATGAGCCGCATGGTGGATGAGGAGTGCTGGCTGTCGGATGCCATTGGCCTCAGCTCGCGTTCGCCTGCTGCCGCTGCAGCGCGGCCATCAGCCGGCGCGCGCGCCCGCGGATTTCCGCCAGCGGCCAGTCGCCCTTGCCGGTCAGCCAGCCGGAGAGGCCGGCGCAGGTCGCGCCGGCGGCGAAGTAATCGCCCACGTTGTCGGCGCTGATGCCGCCGTTGACGAGGAAGCGCATGTGGCTCAGCGGCCCGCGCAGGGCGCGGAAGTAGGCCGGCCCGGCCGGCTCGGCGGGGAAGAACTTGAGCAGGCTGACGCCCATCTCCCAGGCCTGTACGCATTCGCCGGGCGTCAGTACGCCGGGCGCGATCAGCAGGTCAGAGTCCAGCGCGACCTGTACGACGGCGGGCTGGAAGGCGGGCGAGACGATGAAGTCGGCGCCGGCATCGATGACGCGCCGGGCAGTGTCTGCATCGAGCACTGTGCCCATACCGCAGAAGGCCGTGGCGCCCAGTTCGGCCTTGACGGCCTGCATGGCCGCAATCGGCTGCGTTGAGTTCATGGTGAATTCGAAGACGTTGATGCCTTCCTCGACGAGCGCGGCGCAGATCGACAGGGCCTGCTCCGGCGGGAAGTGACCGCGCATGCCGGCCAGCAGGCCGCGTTGCTGCAGTTCGTTGAGGACAGCGTCCATGCCGCAACCTCACAATTAATCGCATTCAGCAGTATACCCGTGCTTGGCGCGATTTGGCATACTGTGGCGACGGGGAGAGGAGCGGACATGAGCATGCGCATCATTGTGGCGCCGGGCGCCTTCAAGAACAGCCTCACGGCGCAGCAAGCCGCGGAGGCCATCGCGCGCGGCCTGCAGCAATCCGGACTCGACGCCAGCCTCGTGCTGGCGCCCGTCGCCGACGGCGGTAACGGCACGCTGGATGCCATGCTGGCGGCCGGCGGCGAGCGGCGCAGCCTGGCCGTAACAGGGCCGTTGGGCGCAATGGTGCAGGCGGAGTGGGGGCTGCTGCCTGACGGCCGTACGGCGGTCATTGAGATGGCGCTGGCTTCGGGCATGGAACTGTTGGCGCAGGATGAACTGGACCCGCTGCGGGCCAGCACCTGCGGCACGGGCCAGTTGCTGGCGGCGGCGCTGGCGGCGGGCGCGACGCGCATCATCCTCGGCCTGGGCGGCAGTGCCACGGTGGACGGCGGCGCCGGCTGTCTGCAGGCGCTGGGCCTGCAACTGCTGGATGCCCGGGGCGAACAGGTGCCGCCGGGCGGCGCGCAACTGGGCCGCATTGCCCGCGTCGATGCCAGCGGCCTCGACCCGCGCTGGCAGCAGGTTGAGCTGCTGCTGGCCTCAGACGTCGATAACCCGGCGCTCGGCGAGCAGGGCGCGGCGGCCGTCTTCGGGCCGCAGAAAGGCGCCGACGCGCACCAGGTCGCGCTGCTGGAAGCGCAGCTGACGCACTTCTTCACCCTGATTCACGAGCAGACAGGCCGCGATGTGCGGCAGTTGCCGGGTGGCGGCGCCGCGGGCGCCTTCGCCGCCGGCCTGATGGCATTCCTCGATACCCGGTTGCAGCCGGGTATCGAGCTGGTGCTGGCCCACAGCGGTTTCGCGCAGGCACTCTCCGGGGCCGACCTCGTCATCACCGGCGAGGGCCAGATGGACGAGCAGACCATCCACGGCAAAGGGCCGATCGGCGTCGCGCGCCTGGCACGTCAGCGCGGCGTGCCAACGGTTGCGCTGGTGGGCGGGCTGGCCGTGCACGATACGCACTTGCACGCGGCCGGCATGCAGGCCGTGCTCTCGCTCACGCCGCGGCCAATGTCCCTGGCCGAGGCCCTGGCCGATGCGCCGCAGCTGCTGGAGCGGGCCGCCCTGCGGCTCGGGCGGCTCCTGCAGATTGCGCGCTGAATCTACCCGTGGCATACTGCGACCCTGAAATGGAAACGTGAAAACACCAGCTTGACTGCAACAGGAGATTACGCCATGGATCGCAGGCAATTTCTGAAACTGTCTTTGGGAGCTGTCCCGGGAGCTGTCCCGGGAGCTGTCCCGGGAGCTGTCCCGGGCGCTGGTGACAGCCTTGCGCGGCGACTTCCCTTGCCGAAGTTCAACCCGGCGTCTCTTCAGGCCAACCTGCCCGCGCCGGTGACACGCCGCCTGCTGGTCATCACCCTCAATCCGCGCGTGCACAGCCAGGGTGGAGTCAGACTTTCCACCCATCTGAACTGGTACGATCCTGCGTGGCTTGTCGCCCAGCACATCAGTGACCTGAATTATGCCAGCTACGGCTACGCAAATTACGTGGTCGTGGAGAACATCGATGTTGACGATTTCGCCCGCTGGCCGCCTTACCAGGACGGCTTCCGCTACAACGAGCAGAGTTATCTGGAAGCCTGGAACGCGCGCTCTCCCCATCATCCGCATTACATCAATTACCATGCGCTGATGGCCGATTTCGGGATAATCCAGAAGGTCAGTTCCGGCCACGTCGATGAGGTGTGGCATCTCGGCCCGCCCTATGATGCCAAGTGGGAAGCCGTGATGGCCGGCCCCGGCGCCTACTATTCCAACGCAGGGCCGCTCGGCGGCACGGACCATGCCGGACGCCGCTTCGTCATCATGGGCTACAATTTCGAGCGCGCTCCCGGGCTTATGTTGCACAGTTATGCTCACCGGGCCGAGGGACATCTCAGCCATGCCCACAGAAACGTGCCGGAACGCGACAATCTTTGGCGGCGTTTCCTGCGCCACGAAAACGTCACGCCCGGTATCTCGGAGGTGGGCAACGTCCACTTCCCGCCCAACGCCGTCCAGGACTATGACTATGGCAATATGCGCCTGGTCAACAGTAACTGCGATGACTGGTTACACTATCCCTGGTTGACCGGCGACCGCTTCCGCATGGTTAACGCCAACGAGTGGGGTGGCGGCAGCGATCGCGCCTACTTCAAGTGGTGGTTCCGACACATGCCGCACCTTGATGGCGAATGCGACGGTATCGCCCACAACTGGTGGCGCTACATCGTGGATCCCAACACGGCCTGACCCGGCTCCTCGACGCTGGCGCCGTGGATTCCGCCGATGGAACTGGAGAAGTGCTTCAGCATTGCCCTGCGTCTCGGGCGGCCCCTGTACGTTGCGCGCTGAAGCTGTCCCGCTATACTCCCAACAGGTGACGAAGGCGTTTAATACAACCGCCTGGCCTGGACTGGAGACCGCTTCATGGATCGCAGGCAATTTCTTAAACTGGCCGGCAGCACCGCGCTGGGCCCCGCAGTGTCGCGTTTTGCGGGCAACGGCGCTGGCAGTGTCCTGGCCAGCGGACCCGCCGCGCTCGCCCAACAATCCACAGCGCGGCCGAATTACGGCCCGGATCCCGCCCCGGGCACCCGGCCGGCGCCGGTGACGCGCAAGCTGCTGGTTCTGACTTTCAATCCCGTTTTGCATAGTCGTGGTGGAGTCAGAATGGACAGGCATCTGGGCTGGAACGATCCGGACTGGCTGGTTAGAAATCACATCCGGGACCTGCGCCATGCCAGTTTCGGTTACGTAAATTATGAGATCGTGGAGAACGTCCGCCTGAACAACTTTGCTGACTTTCCACTGAAGGCCAACGGGGCCCCGTTTTCTGAAGAAGCCTATCTGGCGGCCTGGCCCACGAAAAGCTTTGATCCACCGGTTGATTCGATCCACTATCACGACATGATGAGCAGGTTCAGGATTTTTGAGCGCATAAACAATGGTGAAATTGACGAGGTCTGGACTAATGCCCCGCCCTACGTGGGCCGCTGGGAAGCGGTCATGGTCGGTCCGGGCGCGAGCAATTCAAATGCCCCGCCGATTGGCACGGATCAGGTGAGCCGCCGTTTCGTCATCATGGGTTATACATTCGACCGCACACTGACGGAAATGCTGCACAGTTACGGTCACCGGGCCGAGGGACATCTGAGCCACGCCCTCAGAAACGTGCCGGAGCGCGACAACCTGTGGCGGCGTTTCCTGCGCCGTGAACACGCGACCCCCGGCATCGCCGAAGTGGGCAACGTCCACTTCCCGCCCAACGCCGTTCAGGACTACGACTATGGCAATCAGCGCATGGTCAATTGCAACGCCGACGACTGGTACCACTATCCCTACCTGAACGGCGAGCGTTTTCGCGCAATGAGCAGCAGTGAGTGGAGCTCCAACGATCGGCTGTACCTCCTGTGGTGGTATCGGCACATGCCACACCTCGCCGGTGACTGCGACGGCATCGCGCACAACTGGTGGCGCTACATCGTCGATCCCAACACCTTCTAGTCCAGTTCCGCCTGAATCGTGGCGGCCAGGTCGGGCGTGATGCCGCGCACGGCCGCCAGTTCCTCGACGCTGGCGCCGCGGATGGCGTCGATGGAATTGGAAAAGTCCTTGAGCAGGGCCTTGCGTTTGGCCGGGCCGATGCCCGGGATGGCCTCGATGCGGCTGGCCAGGCCCATTTTGCGGCGCCGCTTGCGGTGGCCCGCGATGGCGAAGCGGTGCGCCTCGTCGCGGACGCGCTGGATTAGATACAGCGCCTGGTCGCGCGCGGGCAGCAGCAATGGCCGCTCCGCAGCGGGCAGCCACAGCTCCTCGAATCGCTTGGCCAGACCAACCACCAGCAGCGCGTCCTGCAGCCCGAATTCGCGCAGTACCTCCAGCGCCACGTTCAGCTGGCCGCGACCGCCGTCGACGATGAGCAGGTCGGGCAGCATGCGCCAGGTCTCGTCGTTGTCGCGCCCAACGGGGACGGGCTCATCACTCTGCTCGCGCGCGCGCACGTAGCGCGCGAAGCGCCGCGTCAACGCCTCCCGCATCGACTGGTAGTCGTCCGAACCCCGGTGGCTGACCGAGCGGATGTTGAAGCGGCGGTATTCGCTCTTGCGCGCCACGCCGCGCGAGAAAACCACGCGGCTGGCGACGATAGCGGTGCCCTGGGTGGTGCTGATGTCGAAACATTCGATGCGATTGGGCGGCCGTGGCATGCCCAGCGCGGCCTGCAGGCTGGCGATGGCATTCTCCTGTTTGGTGCTGTCGGCCTCCCATTGCGCGCGCAGCATGTGCAGCGCCTCCGCCGCATTCTCGCGCGCCAGGCCCACCAGTTCGCGCTTGCGGCCCCGCTGCGGCACGGTGATGGTCACCTTGCTGCCGCCGCGTCGGTCTTTCAGCCACTGCTCGATGATGCGCGCCTCCTCGACGTGGTTGGGCAGAATGACCTCTTTGGGGATTTCGGCGGCTTCGTTGTAGAAGCGCTGCAGGAAGGCGCGCATGACGAACTCGTCGCTTTCGTCGGCAGTGCCCTCCAGGGCGTGCGAGTCGCTGCCGATGAGTCGGCCGTTGCGGATGAAGAGGATTTGCACGACGGCGTCCTGGCGGTCGCGGGCCAGGGCGACGACGTCGTGGTTGGTCAGGCTGTGGCCGACAGTACGGTTCTTCTGTGTAATCATGTCAATGGCGCGCAGTTGGTCGCGCAGGGCGGCGGCGCGCTCGAAATTCAGCGCGGCAGCGGCCTCGTCCATCTCCGCGCCCAGACCTGCCACAATCTCTTCCGAGCGTCCGCGCAGCACGGCCATCAGCCCGGCGATCATCGCGCGATAGCCTTCGCGATTGACCATGCCGATGCAGGGTGCGATGCAGAGCTGAATGTCGTGGAAGAGGCAGGCGCGCTCGTCCTTGCCGTCAATGTCGCGGTCGCAGGTGAGGTAGGGAAAGACCTTGCGCAGGGTTTGCAGCGTGTCCTGCGCGGCCCACATGGCGACGTAGGGGCCGAAGTAGCGGCTGCCATCCTGCTGTATGCGGCGCGTCACGTCGACGCGCGGAAAGTCGTCCTGCCAGGTGATGCGGATGTAGGGGTAGCGCTTGTTGTCCTTGAGCGCGATGTTGAAGTACGGCAGATGCCGCTTGATGAGCGTCTCCTCCAGGATGAGGGCCTTGACCTCGTTGCGCTCGACGATGAAGTCGATGTCGCGAATGCGGTCGCGCAGGCGCCGGGTCTTTTCACTGTGCTCGGCGCTGTTGGTGAAGTAGCTGCGCACGCGGTTGCGCAGGCGGCGCGCCTTGCCAATGTAGAGCACCTCGCCGCGCCCGTCCTTCATCAGGTAGACGCCCGGCTTCTGCGGCAGATTGTCGAGGATCGTGCGGATGTGGGGGGAGGTGGTGTAGGGCATGTTATAGTTAAGCGCAATGCCATGATCATGATTGCGGAAACAGTCCCCGAAGTATAGCGGAATTGCGCATGTCCTCTCGCTTCAGTCGAAGAGTTGGGCTCGCGCCCGGTGCAGTGCGGGACTCCTCCCGCACGGCCACCATGACCCACACGCCCGTTTTGCTGGATGCGGTACTGACCTGGTTGCTGCCGGCGCAACGCATCCTCGACGGCACTGTGGGCGCGGGCGGCCACAGCCAGGCGCTGCTGGCGGGCGGCGCCGGTCAGTTGCTTGGGCTCGATGTCGACCCGGATGCCCTGCAGCTGGCCGCTGCACAGCTGGCGTCCTGGGGCGAGCGTGCTGTGCTGCAGCAAGGCAGCTACTGCGAGATGCGCCAGGCGGCCCGTAAGCTGGGCTGGCAATCGGTCGATGGCATCCTGCTGGATCTGGGCGTCTCGTCAATGCAGTTGGACCGCGCCGAACGCGGCTTCGCGCTGCGCCGTGACGGGCCGCTGGACATGCGCTTTGATCCGCGCGCCGGGATTGCCGACGCCGCCAGCCTGGTCAACGAAAGCAGCGAGGCTGAGCTGGCCGACCTCTTTCGGCGCTATGGTGAGGAGCGTTACAGCCGGCGCCTGGCGCGCATGATCGTGCGCCAGCGCCCATTCGCCAGCACGCTGGAGCTGGCGCAGGCTATCGAGGGCGCCACACCGTCGGCGCGCCGCGAACGTATCCACCCGGCGACGCGCGTCTTCCAGGCGCTGCGCATCGCGGTCAACGACGAACTGGAGACGCTGCAGCGGGCCTTGCCGGAAGCGCTGGCCCTGCTGCGTCCTGGCGGCCGTCTGGTCGTCATCAGCTTCCACAGCCTGGAGGACCGCATCGTCAAGCGCTGGCTGCAACAGGAGGAGCGCAACTGTGTCTGCCCGCCACAGCTACCCGTATGCGCCTGCACGCAGCGCGCCAGCCTGCGGCGCCTGGTGCGTCGGCCGCTGGTGGCGCAAGCGGCGGAACGCGAACGCAATCCCCGCAGTCGCAGCGCGAAGCTGCGCGTGGCGGAGAAGCTGTGAGCCATAGCGCCTGGTTCGGTCACGCGCTGCGCCGCACCTCGTGGCGCCGACAGCGTCAGGCCGTCGTGCTGGCCGGCCTGGGCCTGCTCATGGCACTGGTCGTCGGCGCCCTGGTTTACCTGTCGCAGGCGGCGCAGGATGCCACCACCGGTCGCCAGTTGCAATTGCTGATTTCAGAGCGCAACCGGCTGGAGCAAGGCAACGAGAGCCTGCGCTCGGAGATCGCCAGTCTGCGCAGCGTGCCCCGGCTGCAGCTCCGCGCGCAGGAAATGGGCTTTGAGCTGGCAAAGCCGGAAGACATTGACTATGTCATTGTGGATAATTTCGATCCGCGGCGGACGGCTGTGGCGCCGCAAACCTATGCGCAGGCAACGCCTGGTCCGGTTTATGATGAGACCATGGCCGGCTGGTTGCAGCAGCAGCTGGATACTTTTGGCCAGAGTCTTGAGGAAGTGGAGGACAGCGAATGAGGCAAGGCCTGCCGGACGACGTGCTGCAGCAGCGCCTGCCCTTTGTCATCGCAGGCCTGTTGCTGGCCAGTATGATGTTGCTGGTGCGCCTCGTGTCCTTTCAGTTTCAGCTTGACCCGTCCGTGACCAGCTACCTCGAGAGTGTGCGCAATTCCGGCTATCAGCGCACGCTGAGTCTGGCCGCCGCGCGCGGCAATATCTACGATCGGGACCTGCAGGCGCTCGCAGTCAACACGCTCGAGTACCGGATCGGCATAAGCCCCAATCTGGTGTCAACCCCGCGCGAGACCTCCATCCGCCTGGCCGGCATCATGGGCCTGGACGAACTGGATACCTTCACCCGCATCACCAGCAAGGTCCCCTGGGTCTTGCTGGCGCCGGCAGTCAGCGCTGACGTCGGGCGCCAGGTGGCGGAGCTGGACATGCTGGGCGTGACGATTGAGCCGCGCGCGCGGCGCTACTATCCGCAGGGGCCGCTGGCCGCGCAGGTCGTGGGTTTCGTCGGCGGCGACCTGCAGGGCTACTATGGCGTCGAGGGCTTCTACGAAGAGGAACTCGCCGGCCGTCAGCAGGAGCAGATGCTGAGTAACATTCCCTTTGACGTTCCCCAGGACCGGCGTGAGGATCGCGGCGCCGACATCGTGCTGACCATCGACCGCGAAATCCAGTATCTCGCCGAGAGCGAGTTGTATGGCGCCATCAGGCAGACGGACGCTGCCCGCGGCAACATCCTCGTGATGGATCCGCGCAACGGCGAGATCCTGGCCATGGCCAGCTGGCCTGGCTTCGACCCCAACAGCTGGTACGAGGTGCGTGACGACACCCTGCTGCAGAACCCGGCAATCAATGGCCTGTTCGAGCCCGGCTCGCTGATGCAGGTGCTGACCCTCGCTGTGGCGCTGGAACAGGGCGTCATCCAGCCCACGGACACCTATTTCGACCGCGGCTACATCGAGGCCGGTGGCGTGCGCGTGGAAAACTGGGACCGCAAGGCCCAGGGCGTCGTTGACATGACCACGATACTGGTGGATTCGCTGAACGTCGGCGCGGCCACAATCAGCCTCGAGATGGGGCCGCGAGCCTTTTTCAGCAGTCTGCGCGATTTCGGCATCAGCAAGTCGACCGGTATCGATCTGCAGGGCGAGTTGCCTGGCCTGCTCTACGAGCCCGGTGACGAGGACTACACCGATGGCCAGTTGTTGACCAACAGTTTCGGCCAGGGGCTTGCGGTCACGCCGCTGCAGATGCTGACGGCCTTCTCCGCCATCGCCAATGACGGCCTGATGATGCAGCCGCACGTCTTCTACAGCATGATCGACGGCGAGGTGGTGCGGGAGTCCACGCCATCGACGCTGGGGCGACCGATCAGCCGCGTCACGGCCAGCCAGGTGACCGGGATGATGGTGGCGGCAGTGCGCGACGGCATGGCCAACCGCGCCACTCTGCCAGGCTACAGCATCGCCGGCATGGCCGGTACGGCCCAGGTGCCGACCACGCTGGGCTACGAAACGGGCACCTCGGTCGTGTCCTTCGTCGGTTTCCTGCCGGCCGATGACCCGCGCGTCAGCATACTCATCAGGCTGGATCACCCCGGCGAGTACTGGGGCGTTGCGGTTGCCGCGCCAGTCTTCAAAAGCCTGGTAGAACGTCTCGTGATCATGATGAACATTCCGCCGGACTCTGTGCGCCGTGAGTTGATTGCCGCGGGTGGCGCGGTGGAAGCCATCCAGCACTAGGCATCCGGTACCAGGAACCAGTCCGTCCTGGTCTGGATGTTGCTGCAGCGCTAGAATTGAAGACAGGGAACGACGGGACAGCTATGGGATTCCCCTTCGCGCTGACAGTCGGCGCCGTAACCTTTCTGCTGGGCGTCATCTGGGGCGGGCCGTTGATTGAGGTCTTGCGGCGCCTGGGCGCCGGCAAGCTGATTCGCAGCGAGCTGGGCGAGCGCCAGCAGCGCAAGGTGGGCACGCCGACGATGGGCGGCCTGCTCATCATTGTGTCTGTCGTGGTGCTCACGGCCGGCCTCAACATCGCCAATGTCGTGCGCCAGGTGAGCGGCGCCAGCATCCTCTTGCCGGCGGCGGTGTTGCTGGGCTTCGGCGTGCTGGGCGCCATCGATGACCGCGAAAGCATCCAGCGCTCGCGCGGCCCCCTGGGCGAGGGCCTGTCGGGGCGTGTGAAGTTTGCGGCCCAGGTCGTGCTGGCCGTAATCGTCTCGGTCTTCATCTCCACTTATGAGGGCGGCGTTTCCTACGCCAATTCGGTCAACCTGCCGCTGGTCGCCCTGTCCATCCCGATCAGCCCGATCATCTTCATCCCGCTCTGCGCCTTTTTCATCGTCGCAACGTCCAACGCGGTCAATTTCACCGATGGCCTTGACGGGCTGGCAGGCATTATCTCGGCCAGCGCTTTCATGGCCTACGGCATCATCGCCTTTTTGCAAGACCAGATTTTCCTGACGCAGTTTTGCTTCATCGTGGTCGGAGCCTGCTTCGCCTTCCTCTGGTACAATGCCTATCCGGCGCAGATGTTCATGGGCGATACCGGTTCGCTCGCGCTGGGCGCGGCCCTGGGAACGGTCGCAGTGATGACCGGGCAGTGGCTCTTGCTGCCGGTGATCGCAATAGTGCCCCTGGCAGAGACCCTGAGCGTGATTCTGCAGGTTGCCTCGGCGCGCTGGTCGCGGCGCTATCGAGGCGTGGACCGGCGCATCTTCCGTCAGGCGCCCTTGCACGGCCACTTCGAGCTGGGCGGCTGGAGTGAGACGCAGATCGTTCAGCGTTTCTGGCTGGTGGGCTTGCTGAGCGCGATGCTGGGCGTGGCGCTGGCGCTGATCTGAGGTCCGCATGCCTGTGACAGCTGACCCCTTGCGTGACAAACGTGTGCTGGTACTGGGCTATGGCCGGCAGGGCCGCGCGCTGACGCGCTGGCTGCCGACTCTGGGCGCGCGCGTGGTGGTCAGCGACCAGGCGGCCATCCAGCCCGCCATCGACGAGTTGCCGCCGGGCGCCGCGGTCGAATTCGTCAGTGGCGACCATCCCCTGCAACTGCTCGACACGACAGACCTGGTCTGTCTCTCCGGCGGCGTGCCACTGACGGCCCCCATTGCGCGCGCGGCTTGTGAACGCGGCATCCCGCTGGCGAACGACGCCCAACTGTTCCTCGAGCGCTGTCCGGCGCAAGTCATTGGCATCACCGGCAGCGCCGGCAAGACCACGACCACCTCCCTGGTGGCGGCCATGCTGCGCGCGGCAGGCCGAAGCGTCTGGACGGGCGGCAACATCGGCCACGTGCTGCTTGATGACCTGGCGCAGATGCGCGCCGGCGACGTCGTCGCGATGGAGCTCTCCAGCTTCCAGCTGGAACTGATGACGCGCAGCCCGCACATCGCCGCCGTGCTCAACGTGACGCCCAATCACCTCGACCGGCACGGCACCATGGCGGCCTACGCAGCGGCCAAGGCCCGCATCCTGGACTTCCAGGCGCCGGCAGACTGCGCCGTGCTCGGCCGCGACGACGCCGGCAGCCGCGCTTTGGCGCAGCGCGCGCGCGGGCAAGTGACCTGGTTCGGGGGAGCAGGGCCGCTGCGCGACGGCGCGTGGTATGCTGACCGGGCGCTGTGGCTGGGCGGCCATTGCAGCGCATCCGGCGCACCACAGCGGGTCTGCGCCCGCGCGGACAGCCCGCTGCTCGGCGAGCACAACCTGCTTAATCTGCTGGCGGCCTGTGCGACGGCGGGCGCGGCGGGCGTGCCGGCGGCGGCGCTGGCAGAGGCCATCAGCAGCTTTCGCGGCGTAGCCCACCGCCTTGAGCCGGTGCGCGAATATGCCGGCGTCACCTGGGTCAACGACAGCATCGCCACGGCGCCGGAACGCGTGCTGGCGGCGCTGCGCAGCTACGATGCGCCGCTGATCCTGCTGGCGGGCGGCAAGGACAAACAGTTGCCCTGGGAGGACATGCTGCGCCTGGCGCTGCAGAAAGCGCGCTGCATCATCGCCTTCGGCCACTTCGCCGGGCAGATTACGGCGCAAACCAGGAGCCTGGGTGGGCAGGACGCGCCGGTGTTTTGCGTCCCGGGCCTGATCGAGGCCGTCGATCTGGCGGCGCGCCTGGCGCATTCGGGCGACGTGGTGCTGCTTTCGCCGGGCGGCACGAGTTACGATGCCTACCGCGACTTCGCCGAACGCGGCGCGCATTTCCGTCAACTGGTGCAGGAGCTCTGACGCATGCAAAGGGAGGCGGGTAGCCTGGACGAAAGCAACGTGACGAACGATCTGGAGCAGGCGCGCGTCGCGGTAACAGCGCCGCCGACGGCCGGGCTGCGCCAGGGGGTCAGCCTGCGCGAGCTGGCGAGCCACATGGATCGCTGGCTGCTGCTGCTCGTCATCCTGTTGCTGGTCATCGGTACGTTGATGGTCTACAGCGCCACCTTTGACTGGAGCTACCAGAGCTTCGACAGTGAAACCGAAATTTTGCTGCGCCATTTGCGCAACATCGCCATCGGCGCGATCGGCCTGGCGCTGCTGGCCCTGCTGGACTACCGCTACCTGCGCCGTCTGGTCGTCTGGATGCTGCTCGTCACCATCGGCCTGCTGCTGGCCGTGTGGCTCTTCGGCGACGACACCTTTGGCGCCCGGCGCGCGCTAATCGAGGGTTCGCTACAGCCAGGAGAAGTCGCCGAGCTGGTGATTGTCGTCTACATGGCGGCCTGGCTCAGTTCGCGGCGCGCGCAAATCCGGAGCCTCGGTTACGGCCTCGTCCCTTTTTCAGTGCTGGTGGGCGGCGTTGCCGGCCTGGTGATCCTGCAACCCGACCTGAGCACGGCGGCCATCATCACCGTAACCTCCGCCGTGATGTTCTTTCTGGCTGGCGCAGACTGGCGCCAGCTGCTGGCTACTCTGGGCCTGACCTCGCTGGTGATGCTGCTGGTGACCTGGCTCGGCTTCCTGCCCGGCTATGCGCGCGACCGTGTGACGACCTACCTGGCCGGCGTGACCGACCTGACCCAGGCCAACTACCATGTGCAGCAGGCGGTCATCGCCTTCCTCAATGGCGGCTGGACCGGCGTGGGCCTGGGCAACGGCCGCCAGAAATTCGGCTTCCTGCCGGCCCCGCACACCGACAGCATCTTTGCGGTGATCGGCGAGGAGCTGGGCGTGCTGGGTTCGGCCTTCGTCGTGCTACTATACGTGGCGCTGGTGATACGCGGCTTTCAGATCGCGCGCCGTGCGAGCGATCCCTACGGCGCGCTGCTGGCCGCCGGCCTGACCGTCTGGATCGCTGTCAAGGCCCTGCTCAATATCGCGGTGATGACCGCCGTGGTGCCCTCGACCGGGACGCCGCTGCCCTTCATCAGCTTCGGCGGCTCGTCGCTGGTAGTGCTGATGGCCGGGGCGGGCATGCTGCTGAGCGTGAGCCGCTTGCCCTATCGTCAGGCCGCCATGCAGGAACGGAGAGGACTGATTGCGAATCCTGATCGCAGCGGGGGGCACCGGCGGTCACGTTTATCCCGCTCTGGCCGCCGCCGAGGCCCTGCTTGAGGCCTGTCCGCAGGCGGCGCTGCACTTTGTCGGCAGCGGCGGTCTCGAAGGCGAACTCGTCGCGCGGTCAGGGATTCCCTTTGCAGCCTGCCACGTCGTCCCCGGCGGGCCCCTGGCCGGTGTGAGTTGGCCGCGCCGTCTGCACAGCGCTCTGCGCCTCGCGGCCGGCCTGCTGCTTGCGCTCTGGTTGATTGTCCGCCTGCGACCGCGCGCCCTGCTGCTCACCGGCGGCTGGAGCGGCCTGCCGGTGGCGCTGGCCGCCTGGCTGCTGCGTTTGCCCGCGCTCATCTTCCTGCCGGACATCGAGCCTGGCGCCACGATTCGCCTGCTGCGCCCTTTCGTCAGCCGTGTCGCGCTCGCCCTGCCGGACTCTGAGCGCTGGTTTGCCGGTGTGCCGACCGTCGTGACTGGCTACCCGCTGCGTCGCGCCTTTACAGAAGCGACCCGCGCTGCCGGTCAGGCGCACTTCGGCCTCGACCCGCAGCGCCGCACCCTGCTGGTTTTCGGCGGCAGCCGCGGCGCGCGCAGTATCAACCGCGCGCTGCTGGCCGTGCTGCCGCATTTGCTGGCGGAGGGCCTGCAGGTGCTGCACGTCAGCGGCGAGTTCGACTGGCCGGAAGTGTCGGCGCAACGCGCAGCCCTGGCGGATGCGAGCGGTTACCAGGCCTTTCCCTATCTGCATCACGAGATGGGGCTGGCCCAGGCCGCGGCGGATCTCGCGCTCAGTCGCGCCGGCGCCAGCGTGCTGGCCGAGTTCCCGCAGGCCGGCCTGCCGGCGCTGCTGGTGCCCTATCCCTGGGCCTGGCGCTACCAGAAGACCAACGCCGACTGGCTGGTGGCGCGCGGCGCGGCCCTGCTTATGGAGGACGCGCGCATGGATCAGGAACTGCTGCCGACCCTGCGCGCCCTGCTGCGCGACGAGGCCCGTCTGCAGCAGATGCGGGCCGCCGCGCGCGCGCTGGCGCAGCCGGATGGCGCGCAGCGCCTGGCCGCCGGGTTGCTGCAGTTGGCTGGTGGCTGCGCATGACCTTGCCCTGCACTTCGACGGCGCATCTTGCGCCTGACCTCTTGCCGCGTCTGATGCCCGGCCAGCAAGTCCACGTCGTCGGCATCGGCGGTGCCGGCATGTCCGCCATTGCCAGGGTGATGCTGCAACAGGGCTATCGCGTCACCGGCTCCGACCGCGAGCTGAATGCCTTGACCTCAGCGCTGGCGACGGAGGGCGCGGCAGTGTATGCGGGCGCCGCCGCGCAACACATCAGGGGCGCGCAGCTGTTGCTGGCCTCCTCCGCAATCTCTGAACAGCACGTCGAAATTCGCGCGGCGCGCGCGCAGGGCATCCCGGTCGCCCGGCGCACGGACGTCATCGCCCGGCTGATGCGCGGCCGCGAGGTGCTGGCCGTGGCCGGCACCCACGGCAAGACCACCACCAGCGCCATGATCGCGCATGTCTTGCAGTCTTGCGGCCGGGATCCAGGCTACATCATCGGTGGCGTTGCGCCCGACTTGGGCAGCAACGCGGCGGCGGGCCGGGGCAAGGCCTTCGTCATCGAGGCGGACGAATACGACCACATGTTTCTCGGGCTGCGACCGGATGTCGCTGTGCTGGGCAGCGCCGAATACGACCATCCCGACTGTTTCGCCTCACACACGGCGATGCTGGCGGCCTACCAGCGTTTCATCGGGTTGCTGCCGCGGCAGGGCCCGCTCATCATCTGTGTGGACGAACCGGCGGCGGCGCAACTGGCTGAGTCGCGCCGCGCGAGCGGTCTGCCGCTACTGACCTTCAGCACGCAACAGGAGGCGGACTGGCAGGCGCGCGCGCTGCGCCTTAACGAGGCGGGACGCAGCGAATTCGAGCTGCTGCGCGCAGGCCATCTGGCGGGGCAGGTGACCGTGCAACTGCCGGGCGAACACAACGCGCGCAACGCGCTGGCGGCGCTGGCCGTGGCGCAGCAGCAAGGCATCGACTTCGCGGCGGCGGCTGAGGCGCTGGCGAGCTTCCGCGGCACGGCACGCCGCCTCGAATTGCGCGGCGCAGTAGACGACGTGCTGGTGGTGGACGACTACGCGCATCATCCTACCGCCATCCGCATGACCCTGGCGGCCGCGCGCGCGCGCTGGCCCGGCCGCCGGCTCTGGGCGCTGTGGCAGCCGCACACCTACAGCCGCACGCGCGCGCTTCAGGCGCAGTATGCAGCGGCCTTCGTGGACGCAGATGCGGTGCTGGTCATGGACATCTACGCCGCGCGTGAAGCGCCCCTGCCAGGCGTGGACACTGCCGCCCTGGTTGCCTCTATGGCGCAGCCAAAAGCGCGTCACGTGCCAGGTGCAGAGCAGGCCTTGCAGGTTCTGCTGCGGGAGGTCGAGCCGCCGGCGCTGATCATCATTCTGAGCGCCGGCGATGCGCCGCGCATCGGCGCACAATATCTGACACGACGCAGGGAGCGGACCGGCGATGCCGAACCCTCTGAGCGGCCCTCTGGCTGAGCGCCTGAGCGCCGAAGTGCCGCTGGCGCGCTACACGGCGGCGCGTCTGGGCGGCCCGGCCGAATGGCTTTACAGCGCGCGTGAGTCGCGCGCGGAGCTGGTGGCGGTCATGCGCCATGCGCATGAGTCGGATTTAACGCTGCGGGTGCTGGGCGGCGGCGCCAACGTGCTGATCGCGGACGAGGGCCTGCGCGGCCTGGTGCTCATCAATCACGTACAGGAGTTTGAATTCGGCGATGACTGGCTGCGCGCTTCCGCCGGCAGCGGGCTGATGGCCCTGGCGCGCAGCTGCCAGGCGCGCGGCCTCGCTGGCCTGGAGTGGGCGGTGAGCGTGCCGGGCACCCTCGGCGGCGCGGTCATCAACAACGCCGGCGCGCATGGCGGCGACATGGCCGCGCTGCTGCGGGAAGCGCTCTTGCTGGAGGCCGGCGGCGCGCTGCGAACGATGACTGCGGCGGAGCTGGCCTATGATTATCGACACTCCAGCCTGAAAGTGCGCGCCGACCGCGACTGGCTGTTGCTGCAGGCGACGCTGGCGCTGCAGCCGGATGACCCGGCGCGCATCGCCGCGCGCATGGCGACCTTCAGCGCGTCGCGCAAGCGCAGCCAGCCGCCCGGCGCCAGCCTCGGCAGTATCTTTCGCAATCCACCGGGTGATTTTGCGGGCCGCCTCATCGAGGCCAGCGGCCTCAAGGGCTGCCGCAGCGGCGCGGCGCAGGTCTCCACGTTACACGCCAACTTCTTCATCAACCCGGGTCACGCGACTACCGACGACTATCGGCGCCTGGTGAACCACGTCCAGCGAGTCGTGCTGCGCGAGCAGGGGCTGCGGCTGGAGCCCGAGATCGAGCTGCTGGGCGCATCCTGGTGAAACTGGACGAAGTCGCCCCGGCATCCTAAAATGAAGCTTTGGGACAGGGCGTGGATGCAGGCGATGGCGGGAGCGCGCAACGGATACGCGAATGCGTGACAGTCGCCGTCGCCTGGCCAGGCAGCCGGGCATCTGGCGCGGCGCGCTGGCCAGCGCTGCGCGCCGGGACCTGCAGCATGGCGGCTTTCGTGGCGGCGGTTTCCCGGGCTGGCGGCTGCTGAGCGGGATAATCGCGCTTACGCTGGCCCTTGTGCTGGTCATCTTCTTCACCACCGACGTGTTTTACGTGCGCACGCTCAGCGTCGAAGGTCTGGACAATCTGACGCGCGAAGAGGTGTTCGCGCTGGCCGACGTCGCCAACCTGCACATCTTCGCCATTAACCCGGCGACGGTGCGGGCCAACATTCTGCGCTCGTCCTCGGTGGCAGCGGCCCGGGTGCAGTTGGGCTGGCCGCCGGACATGGTGCAGATTTCGCTGGAGGAGCGTCAGCCGGCCCTGGTTTGGGAGCAGGCCGGCGTCACCACCTGGATCGACCTGCAGGGGCGCGTGATGCTGCAACGCGAAGAGCGCAGCGACTTGTTGCGGGTGAGCGCCCAGGCCAGGCTGGAAGGGCCGCCCGGGCCGAATCTGCAGCTGGACGCGGGCATTGTCAGCGGAGCCTTGCAATTGCATGGTCTTGTGCCGCAGCTGGAGCAGCTTCGTTACCATCCGGACAATGGTCTGGGGTATACTGCCGCGGGTGGCTGGCAGGTTTGGCTGGGTACGGGCCCGGGCATGATGGATCGCATACAGGTGTATGACGCGCTGGTGAGCGACCTGACGCGGCGTGGCATCCAGCCGACAGAAATCAACGTCGCGAATCCATACGCGCCGTTCTATTCGCTGGCAGGAGGTCAATAGCGGCCGACATGGGTGAACTGGTCGTTGGGCTGGACATCGGCACCAGCAAGGTGTGCACTGTCGTGGGCGAGGTGCGCGAGGACGATATCTTCATCGTCGGCGTGGGCATCGAGCCTGCGCGCGGCATGAAGAAGGGCATCGTCAGCGACATCGAGGCCCTGTCCGCAGCAATCACCGGGTCCGTCAACAAGGCCGAGCGCAGCAGTGGTTACGTCATCGACCGCGCCTTTGTCAGCGTCGCCGGCGACCACATCGCCTCCAGCAGCAACCGTGGCATGATCGGTATCACCGGCCAGCGCGCCGTCAACCGCGAAGACATGAGCCGGGTGCTGGAAGCCGCGCGCGCCATCGCCATCCCGCACAACCGCGAGGTGCTGCACGTGGTGCCGCGCAAGTACTCGCTCGACGGCCAGGAACGGGTGCGCAGCCCCGTCGGCATGCACGGCTTCCGTCTTGAGCTGGAAGCGCACATCATCACCGCGCTCTCCTCTTGCATCGCCAATCTGGAGGATGCGGTGGCGCGCGCCGGCCTGAAGGTCGACCGCTTCGTCCTTAACGCGCTGGCTTCCGGCCACTCCGTGCTGACGCCGGAGGAGCGCGAGATGGGTGTCGTCGTGATTGACATTGGTGGCGGCACCACCGACATGGCCATCTTCATCGAAGGCACAGTCTGGCACGTGGCTGTCGTCGCAGTCGGTGGCCACCACCTGACCGGCGACATCACGCACTGGGTGCATGTGCCTTTCGATGAGGCCGAGGCGGTCAAAATCAAGCACGGACACGCGCGCCGTCGCTCCGTCAACCTCATGAAGACCTTCACCGTTCAGCCCTTTGGCGAAGGCCTGCCGACCGAGGTGCACTGCAACGAGCTGGCCGAGGTGCTGGAATACCGCACGATCGAAATCTTCGAGCTGGTGCAGCGCGAGATCCGGCGCACCGGCTACGATGGCTTTCTGCGCGCCGGCGCGGTGCTCACCGGCGGCAGCTCACGATTGCCGGGGATGCGTGGTGTCGCTGAAGAGACCCTCGGCCTGCCGGTGCGGATGGCGCAGCCGGAAAAGCTGACGGGCATGGCCGATGCGCTGCGCGATCCGGCCTTCAGCACCAGCGTGGGCCTGCTGGGCCTCGGCCTGGAGATGGAAGCGGCGGAGGCGCGTGGCGGCGGCGAAGGCGCCTTTATCCCTGGCGAAGGGCTGGGCAACTGGCTTGGCGGGCTGTTCCGGCGGCTGTTGCCCGAGAACAGTGACCCGGGCTGAGGTTTTTGTGTAACCTGAACAATAGGTGTATAATCGTCGCGCTTGCGGGCGATTCGCCCGATGCGGGGAAGTATCCTGGAGGATGCCGGCCATGGAGAGCGTGAGTCCCGATATCGGGAGCGGTGAAAACATCGCCCAGATCAAGGTGATCGGCGTTGGCGGCGGGGGCAGCAACGCGGTAAACCGCATGATTAACGAGGGCCTGGGCGGCGTGGAGTTTGTCGCCGTCAACACGGACAGCCAGGCGTTGATGCTGTCGCAGGCAGGGACCCGTGTGCGCATCGGCGACAAGCTGACCAAGGGCCTGGGCGCCGGTGGCAATCCCGAAATCGGGCGCAAGGCCGCTGAAGAGAGCCAGGACGAGCTTTACGAGGTGTTGCGCGGCGCGGACATGATTTTCATCGCCTGCGGCATGGGCGGCGGCACCGGCACCGGCGCCTCGCCCATCATCGCCCAGATCTCAAAGGAGATGGGCGCGCTGACGATTGGCGTGGTGACGCGGCCTTTCACCTTCGAGGGCGCGCGCCGTGCCAAGGTGGCCGAAGACGGCATCACGGCGCTCAGGGCCCAGGCGGACACGCTGATCGCCATCCCCAACGACCGCCTGGCGCAGGTTGCCGACAAGCGCGCGACGCTGCAGCAGGCCTTTTCGCTGGCCGACGACGTGTTGCGCCAGGGCATCCAGGGCATCTCCGAGCTCATCACCGTGCCGGCGCTCATCAATCTGGACTTCGCCGACGTGCGTACCATCATGTCTGAAGGCGGTGCCGCGCTAATGGCGGTGGGCAGCTCGGTCGGCGATGACCGCGCCCGTTCGGCAGCCGAGAATGCCATCACCAGCAGCCTGCTGGATGTGACCATCGATGGCGCGCGCGGCATCCTCTTTAACATCACCGGCGGCGCCGACATGACGCTCTTCGAAATTAACGAGGCGGCGGCCATCATCAAGGAGAGTGCGCATCCCGATGTGAACATGATCTTCGGCGCCCAGGTGGATGACTCGATGGGCGACGAAGTTCGCATCACCGTGATCGCGACCGGCTTCGAACCCGCACGCACGGTGAAGGGGATGGCCTCCCGTCCCGGGTCGCAACGGCCGGCGCGTTCTGCCGACGCGCAGCCACCGGCTGCGAGCGGCGCGCGCCAGCCCGCCAGTGGCGAGGAAGAGGAGAAGAAATCGCCCTTCGCGCCGCCGCCCTCGCCGGATTCGCCCGTTGTGTACGACGAAGACGACATCGAGATCCCAACCTTCCTGCGCAAGCGTAGATAAGACCGCAGGCGGGAAACGGGCGTGCAGGTTGCACGCGATTTCGCAGCAATCTTTTGTACAATCTGACTCGCCGAATCGTTCCCGATTTGCTAAACTCGCGGGCCCGCTGGAAAGACGGATAGTTCTGAATTCTGACGGGGCCAGCAGACGGGACCCCGGGTTGTGCAGCCCTTTGCTGGAGACGATTTTTGGCCCGGGATTCATCAGGTCGGGGGAGGGGAAGTCATGGCAGCCGGCGCGGTCGACATAAAAGGCAGTGCGCTGAATGAACTGGGCTACAAAATTTTCCTCGATCGCTACGCCCTGAAGGACGTCGCCCGCACCACCCTCACCGTCGGCGACACGGTCATCGTGGTCGTCGACAGCCAGACCGGCCAGCGTGAAATTGGCGAGATTGTTGCGCTCGGGTTGCCCCGCGTGACCGTGCGCCTGCTCGACAACTCCGTTGTCGAGCGCGACATTGAGAACGTCGACAAACCCCTCGAGACAGATCCTGCCACCATGATGGACCGCGTGGCTGCCGGCGTCGCCGCCGCCGAGAGCACGCCCGAATTGCAGCAGCTGTGGCAGGAGCGCTTCCGTGAGGCGCTCGAGGACTGGAAATTCGTGCCTGCCGGGCGCATCCTCACCGCGGCCGGCACCGACCAGGAGCTGACCTGGTACAACTGTTACGTCGTCCCTTCGCCGAAGGACACGCGCGAGGGCATCATGTTGACCCTCTCGCAAATGACGGAGATCATGTCGCGCGGCGGCGGCGTGGGCATCAACATCGCCAGCCTGCGCCCGCGCCACAGTTACGTGCGCGGCGTCAACGGTCGCTCCAGCGGCGCCGTCTCCTGGGGCGCGCTCTACAGCTTCGTCACCGGCCTCATCGAGCAGGGCGGCAGCCGTCGCGGCGCCCTCATGCTCATCCTCAACGACTGGCATCCGGACATCCTTGACTTCATCGCCAGCAAACGCCAGGCCGGCCACATCACCAACGCCAACATCAGCGTCGGCATCTCCGACCGTTTCATGACCGCCGTGCGCGAAGACGCGGACTGGGAGCTGCAGTTCCCGGATACGTCCACCGAGGGTTATGACGAGCTCTGGGACGGTGACCTCGAGGCCTGGCAGGCGGCCGGGCGGCCGGTGCAGCACTATCGCACCGTGAAGGCGCGCGAGATCTGGGACGCCATCATCGAGAGCGCCTGGGCCAGCGCCGAGCCGGGCGTCTGGTTCCGCGAGCGTACCGAGTACATGTCCAACAGCCACAATTTCGCCAGCCTCGTATCTACTAACCCCTGCGGTGAGCAGAGTCTGCCGGCCTGGGGCGTGTGCAATCTGGGGGCCATCAACCTGGCGAAGTTCTACGACCCCGAAACGCAGGACGTCGCCTGGGACGACTTGGGCCGGACCGCGCGTTACGCCACGCGCTTCCTCGATAATGTGATCGACTCCACGCCCTACTTCTACGAGGAGAATCGTGAGCAGCAGCTCTCCGAGCGCCGCGTCGGCCTGAACAATATGGGCCTGGCCGAGCTGATGATCCGCCTCGGCATTCGCTACGGCAGCGAGGAATCGCTGCAGTTCATCGATCGCCTTTATGGCTTCCTGGCGCGCGAGGTCTATGAGACCTCCATCAGCCTGGCGCAGGAGAAGGGCAGCTTCCCGCAACTCGACCGCGAGCAGTTTGTCAAGAGCGGCTTCATGCAGCAGATGCCCGCCGACATTCGCCACAAGGTGCAGCAGCAGGGTATCCGCAACGTGACGCTGTTGACGCAGGCGCCGACCGGCACGACCGGCACGATGGTCAATACCTCCACCGGCATCGAGCCCTTCTTCTCCTGGATGTACTATCGCAAGAGTCGCCTGGGGCTGCACGAGGAGCAGGTGCCCCTGGTCCAGGAGTGGTATCAGGAGCATCCGGGCGCCAACAGCTTGCCCGAGCACTTCGTCACCGCCATGGACCTGACCCCCGGGGAGCACGTCCGCGTGCAGGCGGCCATCCAGCGCTGGGTCGACAGCAGCATCAGCAAGACCTGCAACGTGCCTGAAAACTACAGCGTGGAGCAGGTCAGCGCGCTCTACCAGCACATGTACGAGCTGGGCTGCAAGGGCGGCACAATCTACCGCGATGGCAGCCGTGACGAGCAGGTGCTGATGCTGGCCGACGAGGATGGCGACCACGATACGCCCGTCGAGCAGGTCACGACGCCGCACAAGGTCTACCCGCGGCCGAAGCAGCTCAGGGGCGTGACCGTCAGCCGCAAGTCGCCCTTCGGCACGGCCTACGTCACCATCAACTGTGACGAACAGGACAATCCCTTCGAGGTCTTCATCATGGTCGGCAAGGCCGGCAGCGACCTGCAGGCCGATGCCGAGGGCCTGGGCCGCATGATTTCGCTGCAGTTGCGCACGACGGCCCCGCCGAATCGCATGGAGATGCTGCGCCTGATTGTCGGCCAGCTGAACGGCATCGGCGGCGCGCGCACCTCCGGCATGGGCGTGCAGCGCATCCGCTCGCTGCCGGATGTGGTGGCCTCGGTGCTGAACGAGCAGTTCTTCGAGCAGGAGGAACCGCGCCAGCTGGGCCTGCCCATCAACGCCGAATCGCTGGCCGTGGCGGCTGCCAACGAGGCGCTGGAGAATCACTTCCGCAATGCGGATATGTGCCCGGAGTGCGGCACCTTCTCCCTCATCCACACCGAGGGCTGCCGCAAGTGTCCCACCTGCGGCTTCAGTGAGTGCTAGGGATTGAGTTGATCTGGTTGTCTGGCAAGGAGCGGTATATCAACCGCTCCTTTTTCAGGGAATGAAAGTTTGGAGAGAGGAGTCGAAGTAGGACATTCAAGCATAGGGAAGACGGTCTGACATCCTGCGTCCGCGCCTGACCACAGCATTAGTGGCGAGAGAGGAGAGAAGACCATACATCGAAAGATGTCGAATCATGCAACGGTGAAGATCCGTTGTGGGTGCGGATATGTGATTAAGCGGTTCGTATCGAGCGTAACGCGAATCACAGATCGTTGCCCCAAATGTAGCGATATCCATCGAGTTGTTGCCTAGTCCCTGATTAGGTAACCATGCAAACTGTTGACGCAAGGTCAGACCGTCTTCCCTATCCTTGAATACGCACCCTACTGTAACTGTTTGGCTTGACATTGCAAGTTTTAATTTTAACTCCATGTGTTACGTTTCTTTGAATTGGTTTTAGTTGGAATGATGTTGCGCAAAATGAACCACACTTTGGCTTTGAAATAACGAGAATCTGTGGTGCCAGGCATTTGCTGAGAAACAAATGCTGTCCGTAGCAAGGGATTCTAGGAAAAGAGGTTTAATCAACAGGCCCACTGAGTATTCGTCAAATTTACACTGGTGCCTAGAAATTCTCGGGCGCGGCAGCCTGGCGCAGTGAGGCGACGGCTGGCGCGCGTGGCCCTGCTGCTCTTGCTGAAAGCGCTCCTGCTGCCGGCCGCCGTGATCCATATCTATGGTCGCATCGACCACGCCACTGAGGCCGCCGATGTCATCGTGGTGCTGGGCGCTGGCCTGGAGCGCGGCAACCGCCCGGGCCAGGCGCTGACGCGGCGCGCGCAACAGGCCGCCACGCTCTACGCACGCGGCGTGGCGCAGTGGGTGATTTGCGCCGGCGGCATCGGCGCTGGCCGCAGCCGCAGTGAGGCGGATGCCTGCCGCGAGCTGCTGGAAGTGCGGGGGGTGCCGGCGCGGGCCATCCTGCTGGAGGACAGCAGCCGCAGCACAGAAGAAAACGCGCAGCGCAGTGTGGCGCTGATGGCGGACCGGGGCTGGCAAAGCGCCGTCGTCGTCAGCGATGGCTACCATCTGCTGCGGGCGCGCTGGCTCTTTTCGCGCATCGGCCAGCCGGTCAGCACCAGTCCCGCCGCCGAACCGCCGCTCGCCTGGCACGTCCCCTATATCCTGCGCGAAGTCGGGGCCTTTTACTGGCTGGGCCTGCGCTTTCTGCTGAATCTGCCGGAATCCCTGACCTGATTCAGCGCAGCCGCCGCAAACGCTGTAACCTGGGCCAGGCGGCTGACCAGAGCCGGTAGCGCAGCGGCGAGGGCGCGAAATCCCAGGCGCCGACGCTGCGCGTGATCACGCCGCGAAAGCCGCGCTTGAAGCCGTAAACGCCCCACAGCGGGTCGCTTTCGTCAAACACCTCCGGCGCGCCCCGGAGATCGTAACTGCGGTAGCCTTGCGCCCGCGCCCAACGCATCGCCTCCCACTGCAGCGCGTAATTGGGCATGCGCTGCCGCTCTTTATCCAATGAGGCGCCGTAGAAATAGAAGCAGCGCTCGCCGAAGTGAAAGAGGATGACATGGGCCAGCGGGACGCCCTGGTGTTCGGCGATGAGGGCGTGGGCCAGGCCGGCCTGCAGAAAGCTGCCCCAGGCCTGGTGATAGTAGGACTGCGGCCGGATGAGGAAGCCGTCGCGCGCGCCGGTGATGCGATACAGTTCGTAGAGCGTGCCCAGCTCATCAACCGTTGCCGCGCGAACGCGCACCTCGCGCCGTTCGGCGAGCCGCACCTTGCGCCGCGTGTTCGGGCTGAAGGCAGCCAGCAATTCGGCTTCGCTGCGCTCCAGGTCGATGCTGATGCTGTTGCGGAACTGCACCTGTTCGGCGGCCGGATGCCAGCCGCGTTGCTGCAGTTCGCTCTGCAGCTGCTGGCCCGGCGCCTGCGACTGTTCTTCAGCGCTGCCAGGCAAGCCGGTCGCGCAGGGCAGGTCGGGGTCGATCTTCAGCCACAGGGCATTCCATTTCTGCGCCAGCGCCTGCAGCTGGTCCAGCACCGCCGCCCGCAACTGCGCGTCCTCCCAGGCGAGTGTCGGGCCGCGTGGCGCGTACAGCACGCGCAGCGGGCCCTGGCGCCGCAGGCCGACGGAGGCCATGGCGACCAGCTCGCCGCCCTGCAGGAAGGCCAGGCGCAAGGGCTGCCAACCGGTCGTCACGCGCTTGAATTCGCCCCACTCCCAGGTCTGCAGCACGTGCGCCGCGGGCAGGCTGCGCAGCCGCTCGTTCCAGTCCCCGCGTTCCCTGACTTCCAGCGACCGCAACATGCTCACTCCGCCGCCATGCCGCGCGCGCGCAGGGCGACCGCCACGCGGTACAGTTGGTAGAGCAGCGGGTTGTAGACGCAATCGAGGGCGCCCGCCGTGCGGCGCAACTCACCGCCCCAGCCGCGTTTGAAGCCGTAGACGCCCCAAAGTCCGTCGTGGCGCGTCTGGAAGCTGGCCTCCAGCGTCACTTCGTCGGAATCGGGCACGCCCCACAGGTCGTAGCTGTGACAGCCTTGCGCCCGCGCCTGGCGGATCGCCGCCCACTGCGCGCCGTAGCTGGCCATGAGATTGCGCTTGTCGGCCGAGGAAGCGCCGTAGAGATACCAGGCCTGCTTGCCGGCGCGAAAGACCATGACCCCCGCCAGCGGCCGGCCCTCGTGTTCAGCGAGCCACAGCGCGGCGTTGCCCTGCGGCACAAAAAGCTCGAAGGCGCGCCGATAGTAGTTCGCTTCGTGCACGCCGAAGCTGCTGCGCGCGCCCGTCTCGGCCATCAGCTGCGTGAAGGCCGGCAGATCGGCGGCGGTCGCCTCGCGGCAGGTCACGCCTTTCTTGATGCTGCTGCGGATCTTGCGCCGCGTCCCTTGGTTCATGCGCGCGAGAATCTGCTCCTCGTCCGCGCGCAGGTCGATGAGGATGCTGCGCGGCGGCTGGATGTGATGCTTGCTGCTGAGAAAGCGCCAGCTTTCCAGGCCGCGCGGTCGGTAGCCCGGCGCGTGACCCGGCTCCCACTTGAGCATGAAGGCGCGCCGCCGGCCGGCGCGACGATGCAGCGCGGGCCACAGCGCCGGCCACTGGTCTTCCGCTGTGACCAGCGGGCCCATGGGCAGGTAGCCGAAGCTGCCGATGCGGCCAAGGGAGCGCAGCAGCAACTGGGCGCCGGCCACCAGCTCGTCGCTATCCACCCTTGTCAGGCCGACGCGGATGACCTGCCAGCCGTAGGCGGCCTTGAGCGCCCCCCAGGCGGGCAGCTGCAGCACGTGCGCGCGCGGGTGGGCCTGCACGAAGCGCTCCCATGGCGCGGCTTCGGGTTCGACGATGCGATACATGGCCCCAGTCTACAGGCGTGTTTTGCGCGGCGCGAGACCTGGACAGCGGCGCCCAGGCGGGCTCTGTGAGATACGCCGCAGCCTGCGACTTCCGACTTGCGACTGCAAAATGCCTTTGCTATACTGGCCGCGCTTGTCCAATTTGGCACAAACCGGCCTCGCGGCACCTTGCAGCGGGCGGAACGGGGGCCCTGCTACGATGGAAACGCTGAACGAATGGGCCTTTGTTGGCGTCTTTTTCGCCATCGCCTGGGTCTTCCCGGCGTTGCCCATCATCGGCGCCTGGCTGGTACGCCCCAAAAAGCCCAACGCGATCAAGAAACTGACCTACGAGAGCGGCGTGGAGACCGTCGGCGATACCTGGGTGCAGTTCCGCGTCCAGTACTACATCTACGGCCTCGTCTTCCTGATTTTTGACGTCGAAATGATTTTCCTCTTCCCCTGGGCCGTCGCCTACGAGCGCCTCGACTGGTTCGCCTTTGGCGCCGGCTTCCTGTTCATCTTCCTCCTGACCGACGCGCTGATCTACGCCTGGCGCAAGCGCGCGCTGGAATGGATCTAGCGGAGGGAGCCTTGTCTTGAAGACCTGTGTCGATGTGATCAATACGCTGGTGCCCTGTCTGGTGCGCGCCGGCTGGAATGTGGAAGTCGCCACCCTGCTCTCGCTGCTGCTGGGCGTGGTAATCGTTGCTACCGTGCCGCTGCTGACCGTCATCCTGCTCATCTGGATCGAGCGCAAGTTCGCGGCCCGCATCCAGGACCGCATCGGCCCCAACCGCGTTGGCCCCTACGGCCTGCTGCAGTCGGTGGCGGACGCGCTGAAGATGTTGACCAAGGAAGACATCACGCCCACTGGCGCCGACCGCGTCCTCTTCAACCTGGCGCCCATCATCACCTTCGCCACTGTCGTCCTCATCTGGGCCATCATTCCCTTCACGCCGCTGCACATCGGCTCGGACCTGAGCATCGGTATCCTCTATTTCATCGCCGTAGGTTCCGTCGGCGCCATCAAGGTGATGATCGGCGGCTGGTCGAGCAACAACAAATACGCCCTGCTGGGCGCCTTCCGCACCATCGCGCTCATCGTCAGCTACGAGGTGCCCATGATTCTGGCGCTGCTCATCCCCGTGCTGATGGCCGGCTCGATGGGCATGCAGGACATCACCCGCGCCCAGGGCGGCATGTGGTTCATCGTGGTTTCGCCGCTGGCGGCCATCATTTTCTTCGTCGCCAACCTGGCGGAGACCGGACGTTCGCCCTTCGACCTGCTCGAGGCGGAGTCCGAGCTGATCGCCGGTTACAACATTGAATATTCCGGCTTCAAGTTCGGCATGTTCATGGCCGGCGAGTTCATGCACGTCTTCACCGTCGCCGTGCTGACTGCGGTGCTCTTCCTCGGCGGCTGGTGGGGGCCATTTGTCGATCAGGTCCCGGCGCTGGGCTTCGTCTGGCTGGGCCTGAAGACCGCCGTCGTCTACCTCTTCATGTTGCTCATCCGCAACACAGTGCCCCGCTTCCGCATCGACCAGGTGATGAACATCAACTGGAAGTTCATGGTGCCGCTCTCCATCCTGCTCATTCTGGTGCAGGCCTTCCTGCTGCGTTTGACCGACGTAATCGGGCTGGCGCCGGCGCCGGAGCAGGCGAGCGACTTCCTCGCCAGTCTGCCGCAGGCGCTCGTGCTGCTGGCCGGTAACCTTGTCCTCGGCGCGTTCGTGATGCTCATGCTGCAACGCCATGGCCGCACTCTGCGCGCCGCCGACGAGGCGGTGGCGGCCGTGCGCGGCGGGCCGGCCGCGGCGGGCGGGCTGGCGGACGCATGACGGCCATACCCGGGCGGGGGGAACCGGCATGATCGAAGTCAACGCGCAGACGATCGCCTTTGGCATCCTCAGCGTTTTCATCCTGGGCGGCGCGCTCGGCGTAGTGTCCACGCGCAACCTCGTCCACGGCGCGCTCTGGCTCATCCTGAGCCTCTTCGGCGTGGCGGGCTTTTTTGTGCTGCTCAGCGCCCCCTTTCTCGCGGCCGTGCAGGTGCTGGTCTACATCGGCGCCATCGCCATCCTCATCGTCTTCGCCGTCATGCTGACCCGCAGCATGACCAGCCTCGGCGAGATACGCAACGGGCAGTGGTGGCTCTCCGCCATCACCGCCGCGCTGCTGTTTTTGCTGCTGGCCGCAGGCGTCATCCTGCCGGTCTGGGGCAGGGGCGCCCCCGGCGAGGTCACCATGCTCTCGGCCACCGTCGGCAACGCGGCCGATCTGGGCGTGGCGCTGGTCGACGGCAATGGCTTCGTGCTGCCCTTCGAAGTCGCCTCGCTCTTGCTGACGGCAGCCATGATCGGCGCCATCGTCATCGCCCGCGACGAGGAGCAGGAGTAGACGTGATTCCCCTGTGGATGTTCCTGGCCGTCGCGGCGCTGCTCTTCTGCATCGGCATCTACGGCGTGCTGGCGCGGCGCAACGCCGTCGCCATCCTCATGTCCGTGGAGCTGATGCTTAACGCCGTCAATATCAACCTCGTGGCCTTCTGGCGCTATCTCGCGCCCCAGGACATGAGCGGCCAGGCCTTTGCGGCCTTCGTCTTCGTGGTGGCTGCGGCGGAGGCGGCAGTCGGTCTGGCGATTCTCCTCTTCGTCTACCGCACGAGGCGTTCAGTCGTCGTCGAAGACGTGAACCTGCTCAGGTGGTAGAGACTGCGATGGAATTCAATCTCGCCGACTACAGATTCGTCCCCTGGCTCATACCGCTTGGGCCGCTGCTGGCCTTCTTCTTCATCATGCTCATCAGCAACCGCTCGCGGCGCCTGCCCGCCACCGACCACGCGTACGGCGGCCATCACCCCGATTACGACGGTATGGACGTCCACGTCGTGACGCGCTGGAGCCGCCTGCTCAGCGTGCTCGTCGGCCTGGCCGGCGTGCTCGCCGCGCTGGTCATCAGTCTCCATGTGGCAGCCATGGGCTGGTCCTACGGCCATCACTTCGGCGAGGAAGTCATCGCCAGCGCCACGCCCTGGCTCGACACCGGCAACACGACCTTCGACATGGGCGTGCTCGTTGACCCCCTGACGGTCATCATGCTCTTCATGGTGCCCATCGCCGTGCTGGCTATCTTCATCTATTCCATCGGCTACATGGCGCACGACCCGCGCCAGTCGCGCTTCTTCGCGCTGATTTCGCTCTTCGCCGGCGCCATGCTGACCCTGGTCGTGGCCGACAACCTCCTCCTGCTCTTCGTCGGCTGGGAGATTATGGGGCTCTGTTCCTATCTGCTCATCGGCTTCTGGTTCGAGAAAGAGAGCGCCAGCGCGGCCGCCGTCAAGGCCTTCACCACCACGCGCGTGGCCGACGTCGTCATGCTGCTGGGCATCGTCTACCTCTACCTCGAGACGGGCACCCTCAGCTTCCGTGAGATTCTCTACAACCCGGCCGTGCTGGAGCAGCTGGCGACGACGCCCGCCATCATCCTCGGCGGCAGCGCGGCCTCGCTCATCAGCCTCTTCCTGATCGCCGGCACCATCGGCAAGTCGGCGCAGTTCCCCCTGCACGTCTGGTTGCCGGACGCAATGGAAGGGCCGACGCCCGTCAGCGCAATGATCCACGCCGCGGCCATGGTCACCGCCGGTATCTACGCCATCATCCGCATGTTCCCGCTCTTCGTGGCCGGCGCGGACCCCCATCACGGCCTCTTCAACAGCCCGCTGCTGCTGATGGCGCTGGTTGGCGCGGGCACGGCGCTCTTCGCCGCAACCATCGCGCTGGCGCAGAACGACGTCAAGCGCGTACTGGCTTACTCGACTATCTCACAACTGGGCTTCATGATGGCCGCGCTGGGCATCGGCGCCTGGGTGGCCGCAGCCTTCCACCTCATCACGCACGCCTTCTTCAAGGCGCTGCTCTTCATGGCCTCCGGCTCCGTCATTCACGGCATGGAACATGGCGAGCATCACGCGCATGAGCACGGCGGGCACGACGATCACCACGACGATGAAATGCATGAGGAAGGCCACGACGCGCCCTTTGACCCGCAAGACATGATGAACATGGGCGGCCTGCAACAACGCATGCCGGTCACTTTCCTCACCTTCCTCGTGGGCGGCTTTTCGCTGGCCGGTTTCCCGTTGCTGACCGCCGGCTTCTGGTCGAAGGACGAAATTCTGGCGGACGCCTGGCAGGGTCTGACGCATGGCTATCTGCCGCACGTGCTGGTCTTCATCCTGCTGGCGCTGGCCGCCTTCCTGACGGCCTTCTACACCATGCGCCAGCTGGGCCTCACCTTCCGCGGCGAGCCGCGCAGCGAGGCCGCGCGTCACGCCGGCCTCGGCAAGGGCGTTGTCAGCGTGACCATGACGCTGCCGCTGCTGGGCCTCGCCTTCTTCGCCATCGTCGCCGGTTACCTCGGCGTGCCCGAGGACTTTCCGCTCTTTGGCGCGCTCTTTTCGCCCGAGGCGGTCGGCGGCAACCGCTTCCACCACTTCGTCATTGAGACCTTGCCGCACAACAGCGTCACGGCCTTCTTCAGCGCGGTGCCGGACATGCAGGTTTCTGCGCCGCCTTTCGCGCTGGTGCCGGTAGCGACCTCCTTCCTGGTCGCCCTGGGCGGGCTGTACCTGGGGCACCGCATGTACTGGCGCCGGCCCCTGCGCGCCGGCGAGCCGGACCCGCTGGTGCAGCTGCTCGGCGCGGAAGTGCACGATACGCTGCGCAACAAGTACTACCTGGACGAACTCTACGAGCGCGTTTTCGCGCGCCCCTCCCACTGGATCTCCAGCGTGGTGGTCAGCGAATTCATCGATCGCGGCCTGATCGACGGCCTGCTGCATTTGATCGGGCGCGTCTTCGCCTGGATTGGCGACCTGCTCAAGCTGCTCAACACCTGGTTGATTGACGGCGTGGGCGACGGCATCCCCGAGGGCATCGTCGCCTTCGGTCTGCGCCTGCGCCACGTGCAAACGGGGCGCGTGCAGCAGTATCTGCTGTACATTGCCATCGCAGCGATTTTGATCGCCATCGTCTTCGCCGCTTCGGCCGGCGCGCTGGTATCGACCGGTTGATGGGCGTGGAGACTGGACGGGCATGATTGACTCAGTTTTGGGCATGGATCTGCTGTCGGCGCTGGTCGTCGCGCCGGCGCTGGCAGCGCTGCTGCTGCTGATCCTGCCCCAACAAAAACGCCTGGTGCGCTGGGTCGCGCTGGGCCTGGGTCTGGGCGTGGCGCTGCTGGCCGTCCTGGCCTTCCGCTACTACCAAATGGGCCCGCAAGGCCCAGGCTATGTGCTGGAGCAGAGTTACCCCTGGTTTGAATTGCTGGGCGCTTCCTGGCACGTCGGCATCGACGGCATCAGCGCCGTGCTGGTGTTGCTCACCGGCATCCTGACTCCCCTGGCCGTGCTGGTCAGTTGGGAGATTGAAGAGCGCGTCAACATGCACATGGCGCTGCTGCTCTTCTTCCAGACCGGCCTGATGGGCGTCTTCGTCACGCTCGACCTGCTGACCTTCTTCCTCTTCTGGGAGCTCAGCCTGGTGCCGATGTACTTCCTCATCAACCAGTGGGGCGGCCCCGGGCGCCAGTACGCTTCAGTCAAGTTCATGATTTACTCGCTGGGTGGCTCGCTGGGTTTCCTGCTGGCCACGCAGCTGGTGGGCTGGGCAGTCTCCGCCGAACTGGGCGCGCCCAGCTTCGACATCGTCACGCTGACGCAGACCTGGCCGACGCTGGCCAACACGCTCGGCGCTACCTTCCTCGGCATCCCGCTGGAGACGGTCAAGGCCTTCGCCTTCATCGGCTTCTTTGTGGCCTTCGCCATCAAGGTCCCCGTCTGGCCCTTCCACACCTGGCTGCCGGACGCGCACAGCGAGGCGCCGACCGCCGGCTCAATGCTGCTGGCGGGCGCGATGCTCAAGCTGGGCGCCTACGGCTTCCTGCGCCTCGTGATCCCGCTCTTCCCGGACGTGTGGGTCGCGCCGCTGCAGATCTTCGGCCTGCCTGCCACCAACGCGGCCACGCTCTTCGCCGTGCTGGCCATCCTGGGCGTTGTGCTGGGGGCCTTCGCGGCCTTCGGCCAGAATGACATCAAACGCCTGGTGGCCTACAGTTCGGTCAATCACATGGGCTTCGTCGTGCTGGGGCTGGCGGTCGCCGCCCAGGCCTGGGGCGAGCAGTTCGTGCTGGGCGGCACGGAGCGTATGCAGGACGCGATACTGGCGACCAACGGCGCGGTGCTGCAAATGTTCAACCACGGCCTCAGCTCGGCCGGCATGTTCCTGCTGGCAGGGGCCATCTATCACAAGACGCACACGCGCGACCTGAGGCAGTACGGCGGCTTCTGGGTCAAGGCGCCAATTTACGGCAGCATTTTTATCTTCACCAGCATGGCCAGCCTGGGCCTGCCAGGCCTCAATGGCTTCGTCGGCGAATTCCTCGTCGTGCGCGGTGCCTGGCCGGTCTTCACCCTGCTGACGGCCCTGGCGATGATCGGGCTGCTCTTCACCGGCGCCTACATCCTTAAGGGCATTCGCAGCGTGCTGCACGGCCCCTTCAATATGCGCTGGCGCGACGTTCACCTTGAGATCGAGCCGCGCGAGGCGCTGGCGATCGCGCCGCTGCTGCTGCTGATGCTGGTCACCGGCGTGGCGCCCAACTGGATACTGCCCGTCATCAACGACTCGGTGACGCGTCTACTCGGAGGCCTGGCTGGATGAGCGAACTTGTACTCCCGGTTCTGAGCCTCATCATATTCATCCCGATCGTCGCTGCCGTCATCATTCTCTTCATGAATGGCGAACGCCGCGACCTCGTGCGTGGCGTGGCCGTTGCGGCGGCGCTGGCCGTATTGTTGTTGTCGCTGGCCGTTTACCTCGGCTACAACGCCCAGGTCGAGCAGGTGACCGCCAACCAGCAGGCCCTGCTGGCGGCCGGCGGGCCCATGGCCGGCACGCAGATGTTCGCCGAGGGCCTGGCTTTCGAGGAGCAGTACGAGTGGGTGCCCTCCATGGGCATCGGCTATCACGTCGGCGTGGACGGGCTGAGCGCGCCCATGGTGTTGCTGACCGGCATGGTGGCCATGGCCGGCGTGCTGGTCTCCTGGCGCATCCAGGACCGCACGCGCGAATTCATGGCCTTCTTCCTCTTGCTGGTGGCGGGCGTTTACGGCGTCTTCGTGGCCATCGACATGTTCACGCTCTTCTTCTTCTACGAGCTGGCCATCTTCCCCATGTACCTGCTGATCGCGACCTGGGGCTGGGTCGAGCTGCGCCAGTACGCGTCCATGAAGCTGACGCTCTATATTCTGATCGGCTCGGTGGTGGCGCTGGTAGGCGTGATCGCCATGGTGCTGGTGGCCCAGGGCTGGTTCAGCAGTCCGGCTGGCGCGGCAGTGTTGCAGCAGGCCATCGCGGCCGGCATCGTCGCGCCCGGTTCGACCTCGCTCAGCTTCGACATGGTCAACCTGACCCTGGCGGCGGAGACCGGCGCCTTCGACCTGCCGGGCTATGCCGGCGTCGAGACGCTGACCTTCGCGCGGCTCTGGTTCCCCTTCATCTTCATCGGCTTCGCCGTGCTGGCGGGCGTCTTCCCCTTCCACAACTGGAGCCCGGACGGCCACGTGGCCGCGCCGACCGCCGTCTCCATGATTCACGCGGGCGTGCTGATGAAGCTGGGCGCTTACGCTGCGCTGCGGGCCGGCGTACAGCTGCTGCCCGAGGGCGCCGAAGTGCATTTGCCCTGGATTGTCTTCCTCACGCTCATCAACGTGGTCTATGGCGCTTTCATTGCCTACCGCCAGCGTGACTTCAAGTACGTCATTGGCTTCTCCTCGGTTAGCCACATGGGCCTGGTGAGCATGGGCTTCGCCACCATGAACGTGATTGGCATGACCGGCGCGGGCCTGCAAATGTTTAGCCACGGCGCGATGACGGCGCTCTTCTTCGGTTGCGTGGGGATGGTCTATGACCAGGCCCACACGCGCGACATCCCCAGTCTGGGCGGCTTTATCAAGCGCATGCCCTGGGTGGGCATTGCCTTCATCGTTGGCGGCCTGACCAGCATGGGCATGCCCGGTCTGAGCGGCTTCATCGCTGAATACCCCATTTTCACCGGTATGTGGGCGGCCTCGGAGCAGATCACGCTGCAGGCGGGCGGCCTCGTGCTGAGCAACTATTATTCGGTCATCGTCGTCGCCGCGGCCCTGGGCATCGTCATCACGGCGGCCTATGTGCTCCGCGTGACCGGCCAGGTGTTCCTCGGTGAATTCAACGCCAGGCTGTATCCGGAGGTCACGGACATTGCCGTCACAGACCGTGTGGTGCTGCTCTTGCTGGGCTCACCGCTGCTCATTGTTGGCGTGTTGCCGAATGTGATGGCGCCGATGATTACCAGCGGCGTCGGGCCGGTGCTGGCAATCCTGGGAGGGGCGCAAGTTGGCTGAGTTCGACTTCCTGGGCAGCCTGCCGGCCATCGTGCCGGAATTCGGCCTGACAATTCTGGCGATGGTTATCCTCTTTCTGGATGTCTATCTGCCGACGAACCGGCGCCGCAACATCGCCTGGGTAACCATCGCCGGGCTGGCGCTGCTGGCCCTGACGCCGCTCATCTGGGGGCCGCCGGCAGACCCGGGCAGCCAGCTGGTTTGGGGCGGCATGGTGCGCCACGATACCCTGGCGCAAATCTTCAAGGTGATGATTCTGCTGGGTGCGGCCCTGACCGCGCTGATGTCCATCGACACCAGGGCCCATGGCCGCCAGGGCGAGTTCTATCTCATCCTGGTCGTGGCGACGCTGGGCGCCTGTCTGGTCAGCTCCGCGGCCGACCTGATCATGATCTTCCTCGGCCTGGAGACGCTGTCGATCCCGCTCTACATCCTGGCGGCCTTCCGCCGCGATGATCTGCGCTCCGCCGAGAGCGGCATGAAGTATTTCCTCTTTGGTGCCTTCGCGTCGGCGTTGATGCTCTTCGGCTTCAGCATCCTCTACGGCTTCGCCGGCCAGACCAGCCTGTACGCCCTGGCGGAGGTCTTGCCGACGGCGACCGGCGGTTCCGTGTTGCCGGTGCTGGGCGCGCTGACCCTCGTGGTGGTCGGCTTCGGTTTCAAAATCGGCGCGGCGCCCTTCCATTTCTGGACGCCCGACATGTACGAGGGCGCGCCCACGCCGGTGGCGGCCTTCGTCAGCGTGGCCAGCAAGGCGGCCAGCTTCGCGTTGCTGCTGCGCTTCCTGATTGCCGTGTTCCCGCAGAGCCTGGTCATCGGCGGCCATGAGGTGCAGGCCTTCTGGGTCGGGCTGGCGGCGTTGATGGCGGTCGTCTCGATGACGCTGGGCAACGTGCTGGCGCTGTCGCAGCGCAACATCAAGCGCCTGCTGGCCTATTCTTCCATTGCGCAGGCGGGTTACGCGCTGATTGGCGTGGCGGCCATCCAGTCGCAGACGGAACAGGGCGTGGCGTCGGTCGGCTTCTACCTCTTCATGTACACCTTCACCAACCTGCTGGCCTTCGCCGTCGTGGTCTTCTTCAGCGAGGCGACCGGCAGCGAGACCATCGCCGACCTCGCCGGCCTCAACCGGCGCAGCCCCTGGCTGGCGCTGATGATGACCATCGCGCTGCTGTCGCTGGGCGGCATTCCGCCCATGGCCGGCTTCTTCGGCAAGTTCTTCCTCTTCAACGCGGCGGTGCAGGCGGACCTGACCTGGCTGGCGATCGTCGGCGTGCTGAACGCCATCGTCGCCCTCTATTACTACCTCATGGTCATCAAGGTGATGTACGTGGACCGCAGCGCCGACGAGAGCGCCATCCCGCTCTCTCGCGCTTCCGGCTGGGCGCTGGCCCTGCCGGCTCTCGCCGTGCTCCTGCTGGGCACGGTGGCCGCGCAGCCAGTCTTCGAATGGGCGGTGCGCAGTGCGATAGCGCTGTTCTGACAGGGATGACGAATCTGCTGAAGCGGCACTGGAGTGCTGGAAAACGGGACCTGTCTGTGATAGGCTTCACAGTCGTTCCGCTGGAGGGCGTGAGGCAGTGAGCGAACCCGGTTCCGACAGGGCGCCGGTGCTGCTGCTGGGGGCGAAAGTCATCGCCCAGGTGGGCGCGCTGCTGGTGCTTATAGCCGGGGGCGCGGTGCTGCTGGGCCTGGCGCTGGACGAGGCGCTGGACACGAAGCCCCTGTTTATTTTTATACTGTTGCTGGGGAGTATTCCCCTTTCGCTCTGGGCGATTTACCGCTATTCGCAATACCAGGCGCGTCTCATACTGGCGGCGCAGAAGGAGGAAGGACAACAGTGACCATGAACTGGAGCGGCAAGCGCCGCTGGATCGCCCTTATCCTGGTGTTGGCCAGCGCGGTGGTGATGTTCAACTGGCCGCCGGTCGTGCCGGTGATTCAGCTGCCGGGCGAGGTGTATCCCGGGGGCCGCGAAGTCTTCGGCCTGCCGGTCACCAACACGTTCGTGGGCTCGGTGGCGGTGTGGATCCTCATCGCCCTGCTGATCCGCGTGGTCAGCCGACGCCGGCCAAAGGATGGTGGCGAAGTGCCGCGCGGCGGCTTCTACAATTTCTTCGAGATGGCCTTCGAGGGCTTGTACGGCTTCATCGGCGGCATTGCGCCGGAGCGCTACCTCGGCCCCATCTTCAAGATGTTCATGACCATTTTCCTGGTCGTGCTGCTCTCCAACTGGCTGGAGCTGGTGCCAGGCATCGACAGCGTCGGCTTCCTGCATCCCCACGTCCACGAGGTGGACGGCCATACAGAGCTGCTGGACGGCTTTGACACGGCGAGTATCGCCGGCCTGTATTACGTCAATGCCCAATGCCCCTGGGTCAGCCCGGAGGCTGCAGAATCCATGACGGCTGAAGCGCTGCAGGCCCGCGCCGACGCCGGCTGTCACTCCGGCATTCCCGCCATGGCTGCGGCCGACGATCATGCGGATGAGCCTGCGGATGACGCCCATGATGACGCCGAATCGGCAGCCGAACATTCTGAAGCGGATGTGGATCCGCACCATGCCGAACCGGGCGATCCCTCCGTCCCCTGGGTGATTCTGCCCTACATCCGCGTCCCCTCTACCGACCTGAATATGACCCTGGCCATCGCTCTAATCGCCGTAGTCATGATTCAGGTGATGGGATTCCGCGCCCTCGGCCTCAGCTATTTGACGAAATTCTTCAACTTTTCCACGCTGTTCAAGTCGCCGCTGGGCGGCATTGACGTAGCGGTTGGCCTGCTGGAGCTGATTGGCGAGTTCGCCAAGATTCTGTCCTTCGCCTTCAGGCTCCTCGGCAACATTTTCGCCGGCTCCATCCTGCTCTTCGTGATGAGCTTCCTGGTCCCGGTAATCGTTCCCTGGCCTTTCTTCCTGCTTGAGTTCTTCGTCGGCATCATTCAGGCGGTGGTTTTCGGCCTGCTGACGGCCATCTTCATGAGCCTGGCGACGGAAGGACATCACGGCGAGGAGCATCACGAGGAGGCTGCCGCCAGCGCGCACTGAGCATCTGAAAATTGAAACGAAAACAGACACGATCCTGGAAGGAGTGAGGAAGATGGAAGAAGCAGTGGTGGTGGCAGGCAAGGCGATTGGCGCGGGCATGGCCATGATCGGCGCGCTGGGCGGCGGTATCGGCATCGGGCTCGCGGTGGGTGGCGCTGTACAAGGTATGGCGCGCAACCCGGATCACACCGGCACAATCCAGACCAACATGATCCTGGGTGTGGCTTTCGCCGAGGCCGTGGCCATCTACGCCCTGGTCGTTTCCCTGATCATCCTGTTCGTACTGTCCTGAGCTGGTCGGAGGGAAGCGACTGTGGAAGCCCTTGGAATCAATCTTGGTTATCTGCTCATCCAGATCATCGCCTTCGTCGTCATCTATGTGCTGTTGACCCGCTTCGTCTTCGATCCGCTCATTGCGGTGTTGCGCGACCGGCGCACCCGCATTCAGCGCGGGCTTGAAGACGCCGAAAAGGCGGCCAATGCGCGCATGAATGCCGAGGCTGAGGCGGAGAAAGTCCTGCAACAGGCCCGTAACGAGGCCCAGGGACTCATTGAGGAAGCCCGCGGGCGCGGTGAGGAAGTTGCGCAGCAGGTGCAGCAGGACGCCCGGGCAGAGGCGGAGAACATCCGCAACGACGCGCGTCAGGCCGCACAGGCGGAGCGTGACGTGCAGCTGGCCGGCCTGCGCGGACAGGTGGCGGCCATCTCGATCGCTGTAGCGCAACAGCTTATCGGCGCTTCGCTGAATGAAGCACAGCAGCAGGCGCTCATCGACGACTTCTTCGCGAAAGTGCCGGAAGCGGCTGCTTCGCTTTCCGGCGAAGTCACTGTCGTCAGCGCCATGCCGCTCGACGCTGCCGAGCAGGAAAAAGTGCAGCAGCAGATCGGCGCGGACAGCATCAGCTTCGATGTCGATCCCTCGATATTGGGCGGTCTGATCGTGCGCGCTGCGGACCGCGTGGTGGATGGCAGCGTACGCAGCGGCCTGGACGAAATGTCGCAGCGCCTGTCCTGAATTTCCAGGCGCATACGGGCAGTGGGCTGCCGGGTCACCGGTGAGCCCGCTGTTTGTTTTATGGCCAAATTCTTCACACAGCTTCTTGAGGCACTGCCGCCGGCGCAGCTCTTGCGCGTCAGCGGTGATGCGCCTGTGCGGGCGCCGGTGGAGGAAGACAGCCGCGCGTTGCAGCCGGGAGGTATCTTCGTGGCGCGCAGGGGGCTCGTCGCAGACGGCCACGATTTTATCCCGCAGGCAGTAGCGCAAGGCGCGGCGGCGCTGGTGTTTGAACGCGCGCCGGAAGGTCTGACGCTGCCCTGGGCGCAGGTGCGTGACGCGGGTGAAGCGATGGGTTTTCTGGCCGCAGCCTGGCACGATTTCCCGGCGCGACGGCTGTGCCTCATTGGGGTGAGCGGTACCAACGGCAAAACCACCACGGCCACGTTGCTGCATCGCATTCTGCAACGTTCCAGCGGCGGTCGCGCCGGCCTGATCAGCACGGTCGCTGCCGAGTTGGGCGGCAGCAGCAGTGCCGACACCGGGCTGCACGTGACGACGCCCGGCGCGCCGCATGTGCAGGCGCTGCTGGCGCAGATGTGCGATAACGGCCTGACGCACTGTGTGCTGGAGATGACCAGTCATGGCCTGGCTCAGGGGCGACTCAACGGCGTAATGCTGGAGGTCGCCGTGTTGACCAACATCACGCACGAGCACCTCGATTTCCACGGCAGCTTCGCAGCCTACCGCGCGGCCAAGGCGCGCATGTTGACGCTGCTGCGGCCGGAGCAAGGCGTCGCAATTCTCAACGCCGATGACGAGCACTCGGCCTGGGTGGCGCAGCAGGCGCCGGGCGAGGTGGTTACCTTCGGAAGCGAGCCCAACGCCGGGCTGCGCGCGCAGTCTGTGCAGCACAATCCGCAGGGCACGTCCTTCCAGGTGACGCAGTTGGATGCCGCGCGTCCGCTGGAAATCACGACCAGCCTGGCAGGCGCCTTCAACGTGAGCAACTGTCTGGCGGCCATCGCCGCGGCGCAGGAGATCGCGGGGGTCTGTCAGGAGCACATTGCGCAGGGTATCGCCGATGTGGCGAGCGTGCCGGGCCGCATGGAGCACGTAGTCGCGGGCCAGGACTTCACTGCCATCGTTGACTTTGCGCACACGCCGGATGCGCTGGAGAAGGCCCTGCAGGCCGGACGCAGTCTGCTGGCGCCTGGCGGCCGGCTGATCGTGATCTTCGGCTGTGCCGGGCTGCGCGACCGGGAGAAGCGTCAGCTGATGCCCGCCATCGCCGCGCGCCTGGCCGACGTCAGCGTGTTCACCGCCGAAGATCCACGCACGGAGTCGCTGGATGCCATTCTGGCGATGATGGCGAAGGCCTGCGTTGCGGCGGGTGGCACAGAAGGGCGCAGCTTCCTGCGAGTGGCGGATCGCGCGGAGGCGCTGTTGCGCGCCTGCCAGCTGGCGCGGGCGGGCGACGTCGTGCTGGCCTGTGGCAAGGGGCACGAACAGAGCATGTGCTTCGGTGAGATCGAGTATCCCTGGGACGAACGCAGGGCCTTGCGCGCCGCGCTGGGCGGTGTTGCCTTGCCGTTGTTGCCGACCGCAGCGCCATGAGCGTTGGCCGGAGTGGTGCGCCCGTGCTAGAATCGCGCCGCGGGAGGGCCTGTGCTGGACTTGGGCATTATTATCCTGAACTGGAATACGCGGGATTTGCTGCGGCGTTGCCTGCAGACCGTGTTGGCCAGTGAGGGCATGGCGAACCTACGTATCCTGGTGGTCGACAACGCCTCCACGGACGGCAGTGTGGCCATGCTGCACAGGGAGTTCCCACAGGTCGAGCTTATCGCCAATGCAGTCAACAGTGGTTACCCGGCCGGCAACAATATTGGCCTGAGGGCGCTGGGCTATGGTGATGCAGGCCAGGTCCAGCCAGACGCGCCGCGCTATGTCATGCTGCTCAACCCGGACACCGAGGTCCCGCCTGACGCCCTTGCGCGGCTGGTGGCCTATATGGACGCGCGCAGGGAAATTGGAATCGCGGGGCCGCGGCTGGTGCTGCCCGACGGCAGCCTGGATCTGGCCTGTCGTCGCAGCTTTCCTTCGCCGCAGCTTTCACTCTACCGCTTCACTGGCCTGGCGCGCATGTTTCCGCGACATCGGCGGTTCGGACGCTACAATATGACTTTTGCTGATCCGGACGAAGAGCTTGAGGTAGACGCAGTGGTCGGCGCCTGCATGCTGGTTCGGCGCGAGGCGATTGCGGCGGTGGGATTGCTGGATGAAGACTTCTTCATGTACGGTGAGGACCTGGACTGGGCCTGGCGCATTAAACACGCGGGCTGGAAGGTGTACTATCAGCCGAAAGTGGTGGTACGCCACGTCAAACGGGCGGCCAGCCGCCAGAGTCGGCGCGCCAGCCACGAGTTTCAGCGCGCGATGTTGATTTTCTATCGCAAACACTACCGGAGGTCTACGCCGCTGTGGCTGCACAGCCTGGTCATGACCGGCCTGCTGTTGAAAGGCGGGCGCGCGATGCTGACAGAAATCCGGCAACCGATCGCCTGAATATGCCAACGCGGGGTACTCGCTCCGGTCGTATTCGATTGCTGCTGAATGTTCTGTTGCTGCTGCTTGACGCGCTGGCGTTGAGCGCTGCATTTGTGTTGGCCTACGAAACTCGCAACGAACTGGAATTCTTTCAGATTCCGGTCAACCCGCCAAGACTGACACAGTACGTTCCGACGCTGCTGCTACACGCGGCCACTACCCTCCTGGTATTCTATGGCTCGCAACTGTATCATCTGTCGCGCTCGGTCAGCACGCTGGATCAGATGCGCAGAATTCTGGGCGCGACCCTGCTGGGCGCGGTGCTCGCCTTTGGACTGCAGGGCCTGCTGCTGGAACAGTTGCTGAGCGCGACCGAATACCAGGTTGATTATCCGCGCAGTCTGTTTTTCTACGTCCTGCTCTTCAGCATAGTCATTGTGGAGTTTGGACGTGGCTTGTTCCGCTCGTTGCGGGGCTGGCTGCGATGGCGTGGCGTGGACAACGAAAACCTGCTCATCATCGGCGCGGGCAAGGTCGCGCAGGACATCACGGCGCGCATTCGCCAGAATGCCAGTCCGGGCTACAACATCATCGGGATCGTCACCCGAGACAGCAACAGCCAGGCCAACCTGGGCGAGTCAAGGGTCATCGGCCACTATGAGGACATCCCGCAGCTGATCGACGACTACCTGGTGGCGCAGGTCATCATCGCCTTGCCGGAGGCGCATCGCAGCGAGCTGGAAGAAATCATCAACCTGTGCCGGCGCGGGCAGGTAGACATCAAGGTCTTTCCTGACCTGTTTGCCTGGGTGGCGGGTGACCTGAATGTTGACGAGCTGGGCGGCACGCCGCTGTTGACCGTGCGCGACATCGCACTGCGCGGCTGGAAGCTTAGCCTGAAACGCGGCATGGATTTTCTCATCGCCTTCTGCGGGCTGGTTGTGCTTTCGCCGATACTGTTGCTGACCGCGTTACTGGTGCGTCTGGAATCCGCCGGCCCTGTTTTCTACATTCAGGAGCGCATGGGCCTGGATGGCCAGCCGTTCCCCATGATCAAGTTCCGTTCGATGCACGCGAACGCGGAAGAAAGTGGCCCTGGCTGGACGACCAGGGACGACCCGCGCCGCACGAAAGTGGGCGCCCTGATCCGCCGTAGCAACCTGGACGAAATGCCGCAGCTTATCAACGTTTTGCTGGGCCACATGAGCCTGGTGGGCCCGCGTCCGGAGCGTTCGGTCTACGTCATGCGTTTTCGCGAACAGATCCCGCGCTACATGGAACGCCATCAGGAAAAGTCCGGCATGACCGGCTGGGCGCAGATCAACGGTCTGCGCGGCGACACCTCAATCGCGGAACGCACATCATTCGACCTCTGGTACATCGAAAACTGGTCAGTATGGCTGGACGTGCGCATCGTATTGCGCACCATCTGGCTCATCCTGCTGCGCAGGGACCGCGCCTACTGATCCATGTGTTCAGCGCATGCGCGATTCGCTGAACCACATGTCCGCATTGTTACCCAGCAAGGTCTTCACGGGTTCGGTGATACGGGCCAGCTGGCGCAGCGTCTCGTCATTTAGCATGAGCTCCAGCGCCGGCAGGTTCCAGGCAACTTCCTCAGGCTTGCGCGCGCCCACCAGAATCGAAGTCACATTGTCTTGCTGCAGCAACCAGGCCATGGACAGGCAGGCCATGGAGGTATCCAGCGAGTCCGCCAGGGCGTGCAATTCCGGCAGTGCGGCGAAGATCTCGCGCTCGCAGCCCGGCTCATTGTGATGGGTATCCGGTCGCGCGCTGTCATACCAGCGAGTCCGCTTCAGGTATGGGGGCACTTCATCGATGTTGGCGTAGCGGCCAGTGAGCAGTCCCTGGGCCAGCGAACTGTAGCAGAGGATGCCGACTCCGTGCTCGCGGCAAAGTGGCTGGATCTCGTTCTCGGTGACGCGCCACAGCAGGCTGAAATTTACCTGATTGGTCGCGATTCGGCCCAGCGAAACGGCTTCTCTCAGATCCTGGGGGCCGAAGTTGCTGACGCCGTAAGCACGAATCTTACCCTGTTCCTGCAGCCGCTGCAGGCCGCCGATGGTCTCGGCGAGGGGGATGTTGTGGTTGGGCCAGTGAATCTGGTAAAGGTCGATGTAGTCGGTCTGCAGGTAGCGCAGGCTGCGTTCGCAAGTTGCCGGGATGGCTTCCGGCGCCAGCTTCGCACCGCCCAGCTTGGTCGCGATGACGGCTTCCTGGCGGCGTCCGCGCAAGGCCTCGCCCAACACCTGCTCCGATTTCCCGTCGTCGTAGCCTTCGGCGGTGTCGAAGAAGTTGATGTCGGCATCCAGAGCTGCGTGAACTGTTGCGATGGAGTCATTGTCATCCTGATCGCCCCAGGCCATTTTGCCGCCAAAGGGCCAGCATCCCAGGGCGATGACAGAAACCTCAATTTCACTGTTGCCGAGTGTGGTGCGGCGCATATGTGCCTCCTTTCGTTCCGGGCGTAGTATAGCAAGCGGCGCCTGCCGCGCGGAATTCATGTATACTGGCACTGATTACGCAGGGTAGCGCGAACGAACGGGGACGCCCATGGCATCGCAGTCCATCACGGCACAAAGCGAAGATTTTTCCAGGTGGTACAACGAGATTGTTTATCGGGCGGACCTGGCGGCGCGGTCCCCGGTGCGCGGTTCGATCATTATCAAACCTTACGGCTACGAGCTGTGGGAAGGCATCCGCGATGCGCTTGACCTGCGATTCAAGGCCAGCGGCCATCGTAACGCCTACTTTCCGTTGTTGATTCCGGAGAGCTACCTGCGGCGCGAGGCGGAGCACGTCGAAGGGTTCAGCCCGGAACTGGCGGTGGTGACGCACGCCGGTGGCAAAAAGCTGGAGGAGGCGCTGGTCATTCGGCCGACCTCCGAGACGATCATAGGCGAGGCCTTCAGTGAGTGGATTCAATCCTGGCGCGACCTGCCGCTGCTCATTAACCAGTGGTCCAACGTGGTGCGCTGGGAGTTGCGCACACGTCCCTTCCTGCGAACCTCGGAGTTCCTGTGGCAGGAGGGCCACACTGCGCATGCCACTGACGCCGAGGCCGAGGAAGAAACGCTGCGGATGCTGGAGATCTACGCCGACGTGGCTGTCAACGAGGCGGCCATTCCGGTCATCAGCGGCCGCAAGAGCAACATCGAGCGCTTCGCCGGCGCGATACGCACCTATACCATCGAGGCCATGATGGGCGACAAGCGCGCCTTGCAGGCGGGCACCAGTCACAACCTGGGGCAGAATTTCGCGCGAGCCTTCGACATCCAGTATCTGGACGAAAACAACGAGCAGCAGGTCTGCTGGACGACCTCCTGGGGCCTGAGCACGCGCATGGTAGGTGCTGTGGTCATGGCGCATGGCGACGACACGGGGCTGCGCCTGCCGCCGCGACTGGCGCCGTGGCAGGTGGTGATCGTGCCTATCACGCGGGGTGATGAGGGACGTGTGGCAGTGTATGAAGCAGCGCAGGCCATCAAGGCCGGGCTGGACGCAGCGGGCATGCGCACACACCTGGACGAACGCGAGGGTCTGCGGCCCGGCTTCAAGTTCAATGACTGGGAAATGCGCGGCGTCCCGCTACGCATCGAGCTGGGCCCGCGCGACGTGGCTGGTGGCACGGTCGTACTGGCACGCCGGGACCTGCCTGGCCGGGAGGGCAAGCAGACCGTCCCGCAATCCGGGCTGGCGCAGACTGCTGAGGAGTTGCTCACAGAAATTCAGGCTAACATGCTGGCCACAGCGACGTCTTTCCGCGAAGCCAATATCCATGATGTGCGCGACTATGACGAGTTGCGCGAGGTCATCAATGCGGGCGGTTGGGCGCGGGGCTTCTGGGCTGGAAGTGACGACGACGAGCGGCGCGTCAAGGACGAAACTGGCGCGACGATCCGCTGTTTTCCATTCGAGCAGTCGCGGCAACGTGGCCCCTGTCTGACGAGCGGCTCAACAGAGGGCGAAGTAGCCCTGCTGGCGCGCGCCTATTGAAACAAGGCGCGTACTGTGAAATGTAGACAGCAAGGAAACGTAGAAGGATGCCAGACAAGCCGGATGAAACCTTTTACCAGAACCTTGCCACAATTAGCAGTTGTCAATAGTGCGAGCCTTTGTTATATTTGGCACAAATCGGAAAATATGGAACACAAGTGAATATGCGCTGTTGCCCACCTGTGGGAACTGCGGATCGGCCCTGATTTCCGGCGCGATCACAGAAGGGCGTTAATTTTTAAAGGACAATATGGCCGCTTTTTTGATAGTCGATTTACAAGACATGCAACAACGGCTGCAGCGACGCGGGATCGCCGTCGATCTGCAGGAGCTTGCAGTGGGACTGCGTGGCAATGCGGCGCTGGCGGCCGGGCTAATCGGCCCGGACAAGTTACGCGCGCTCGCCATCGTGGGTCATGATGAAGCGTCGCCCGGGGGCGAGCGCCCGAGGCCGCATCGAATCTTTCGCGCAGCCGGGTACGCGCTGTGCCCGACGGCGGGGCGTGAGGATTTGCCCGAAGTCCTGTTCACCAGCTACCTGAGCGAAGAAGCCGAGAGGCTGGATGAGCTGATTCTGGTCACCGACAGCGAGGATCTGGTGCCCTTGCTGCGTCAGGTGCAGGCCCTGGACGGGGCGCGTATCCGCGTCTGGGGCATCGAGAACGTGCTGGAAGGCACGGACCTGCTGGAGAGTGTCGTGTTCCAGCCGTTGACGACCTTGCTGGGGCTGCAGCAGACGCGCAACGTCGCTGTCTACATTGACTTTGAGAACATCACCATCAGCCTGAACGAACAGGGTTTCATGGTCAATCTGGATCATTTGATCGAGCGCTTCATCTCACAGGCGAACGCCTACGGCCAGGTCGTGAAGATGGCCGCCTACGCGCCCTGGTATCAGCGCGGCAGCCTGCCGCCACTGGTGGATTCGGCTGGCAGCGAGGTTGCGGACGATGCGCCACGGCGGCTGCTGATGGCGAATATCGACGCAGTCAACAGCCTGCCGGGCAAAAACAGCGCGGACATGCGCATTGCGAACGACGTGACCACCGATGCCGGGCACGAGGACTCGGCCGACGTTTACATTATGGCCAGCGGCGACCGCGATTTCCACGACGTGCTTACCAGCCTGCGCTCGCGTGGCAAGCAGGTCATCGTGTGGGGCGTGCGCGGCAGCACCAGCCGCCAGCTGGAGAGCAACCCGGGCATTGAGGTGGAGTACGTCGAAGATTTCACAGACCTGAAGACGCATCGCTCTTTGTGGGATGAGACGGCGCCACAGGGCGAGGAAGAGTTGCCGGCGGCTTTCCTGCCATCGCAGTGGAGTAGCGTCATCATCCAGATGGACCGCCTGGGTGCCCAAAGCGGACATGAAGCGCTGCCTGGACAAACGCTGGTCGAACAGCTGCTACAGGTGGGCGCAGTGGCCTCGACAGCGCGCGGCGAGGACCTCGTGATGCAGGCCATGGCGCAGGGCATCCTGAATGCCGCGCCGGAAACGGGCGAGGTATCCCTCAATGTAGAGCAATCGATCGTGGGCAAGACGCGCCTCATCATGACGCGCGTCGTGCTGCGCGTGGAGCGCACCCTACAGGTTCGGCGCTGGGATTACGTCAACTACGGATTTCTCATCAAGGGTCTGGCGATGGACCGCGAGTTGGGGCAGCCGGGCTGCAACTTGAGCGACCTCTGGCGATCGGACTGGATCGATCGCCTCGTGCGCGAGGAGGTTCTCAATCGCGAGCTGATCCCGCATCGTTTGAACCCCGAAGACCTGGTGCCGGTTATCAGCCTGCAACCTGATTCCGACAAACTATTGCAGCTGCCGCGCCGGGCGCAGGAGCCGCGCAATGTCGACTGGAGCGACATCGAGCTACAGGGCCTGGAGCAGATGGAGCCGGAAACCGCGGCCATGGTGCGGCGCATTATCGTCAGTGTGGAGCAGTTCACGAGCTTCCGGCGCTTCCTGTGGTGCCCGCTGGGCAGCCTGCACAAACGCCTGCTGGAGCATGACAGCGGCATGAACTTCCAGCGCGCGATCGACTACCTGGTCGCCAGCGACGCAATATTGCTCAACGATTATCCCAACCCGCGCAGCAACTTCCTGACGAAGGGGATTTCCCTGCAGGAGGAGAACGCGGCCTGCCGCGAGGTACTCGCGCAGCGCGACCAGGTGGTGACAGCGCTACTGGAACTCTACGAAGTCGGGACAACAATAACAGAGCAGGCGCTGGAGTCAGGGGCCTGGGGGCTCGCGACCGGGCTGTGGTTGTCCATCCTTGTGTCCGAGAACATTCTCAACCACATCACCGGAAGACCGGGCACCTTCAGCCTTTTTCGCACGCACCACACTGTCAACCGCGTGGCGAACGCCATGCGCGCCGGCCAGTGACGGGCGATACCTGGACTTGTTACGAAGTACCGCTTTCGCTACACTGGAAATGATAGACATAGACCGACATGCCACTGCCCGGCGTGTCCGGTGACAGGGAGAAAAGGGACAGGGAATGGACCGGGAAACGAAACAGGCGCTAGTCAAAGACTTCGCCAGACATGAAGGTGATACAGGGTCACCCGAAGTGCAGATCGCGATTCTGACGACACGCATCAACGAACTGACCGATCATCTGCGCGCGAACAGCCATGACGAATCCTCGCGCCGTGGCCTGCTGAAGATGGTGGGCAAGCGGCGGCGGCACCTGAATTATCTCATTCGCAAGAATCCTGATTCCTATCGTGAGATGCTGCGTCGGCTTGGCCTGCGGCGCTAGCGACAGGGCAGGAATGCCAAACATGGTGTATCCGGGATGGTCCGGCCGGGCCATCCTCTTTTCGTTATTGCCCGAAGCACAGGACCTGGAGTGTGGTTCCAGACATTCCAGCTGGTGCCACACTCCAGTCCCTGTCTTTCGGGCCTCTGTTGTACAACAGGAGGCAGTATGAGTATGGCAAATCGCAAGTCCGGTGCGCAAACCTGGTCGACCGAAATAGGCGGCCGGGAGCTGATCATCGAGACTGGCCGCTTCGCCGAACAGGCTGGCGGCGCCGTAACGGTGCGCATGGGCGACACGATCGTATTTGGCACCGCAACCATGAGCAGCCGTCCGCGCGAAGGCATCGACTACTTCCCGCTGAGCGTGGACTTCGAGGAGAAGCTCTACGCCGCCGGCCGCATTCCAGGCAGCTTCTTCCGCCGTGAAGGCCGGCCGGCAGAGAGCGCCATCCTGGTGGCGCGCGTCACGGACCGCACGCTGCGGCCGCTCTTCCCTTCCGACATGCGCAATGATGTGCAGGTCATCCTGACCACCTTCAGCCATGACCAGGAAACCTTTCTGGACATGCTGGGCAACGTGGCTGCCAGCTGCGCGCTGCACATCTCCAACACGCCCTGGAACGGGCCGGTTGCCGGCGTGCGCATCGGCCTCATCGATGGCGATCTGGTGGTGAACCCGACCATCCCGCAGATGGTCAACAGTTCGCTGGACCTGCGCGTCAGCGGCACGGCGGACGCGCTCAACATGGTCGAGTGCGGCGCGGACGAGGTCCCCGAGGAGATTATGTTGGAGGCCCTGCGCCTGGCGCACGAGGCCATTCAGCCGGTTATCGCGCTGCAGAACGAGATTCGCGCGGCGGTGGGCAAGGAGAAGTCGCCCTACGTCAGGAAGAGCGGCGACGACGCCATCATCGGCGAGGTGTATGCAGCGGTCAGTGCCGAAGTGAGCGACATCGTGCGCGAGCACACTGAACGCGACGAACGCAGCGCTGCCATGAATGCCCTGAGCGAGCGCGTGAATGCTGACTACGTAGCCCGCAGCGAAGCGGGAGAGGTCAGCCTGAAGGATGTGGCGGCCGGCATCGACAAGGCGCTGAAGGAGGCTGTACGCCGGCGCATCGTCGAGGATGGCGTGCGGCCAGATGGGCGCGACAGCGTCACCATCCGTGCACTTTCGTCGGAGGCGGGTGTGATTCCGCGCGTGCACGGCTCCGGCCTGTTCCAGCGTGGGCAGACCCAGGTGCTGACGATTGTGACCCTGGGCTCAAAGCGCGACGCGCAGATGCTGGATGACCTGGGTGCAATGGACACACGGCGCTACCTGCACCACTACAATTTCCCTCCTTACAGTGTGGGCGAGACACGTATGTTGCGCGGCACCAGCCGGCGCGAGGTGGGGCATGGCTCGCTGGCGGAGGTCGCGCTGCGCGGCATGTTGCCGCCGGAGGACGATTTCCCCTACACGATTCGCCTGGTCAGTGAGGTGCTGAGCTCCAACGGTAGCACGTCGATGGGCAGCGTATGTGGCAGTACGCTGGCGCTGATGGACGCGGGCGTGCCCATTCGGCGACCGGTGGCGGGCATCGCCATGGGGCTCATCAAGGAAGGCGAGCAGGTCGCGGTGCTTACAGACATCCAGGGTATGGAAGATCACCTGGGCGACATGGACTTCAAGGTGGCCGGCACCGAGAAGGGCATCACGGCGCTGCAGATGGACATCAAGATCAGCGGCGTCTCCAACGAGGTGATGGGGCGCGCGCTGGAGCAGGCGCGGGACGCGCGCATGCAGATTCTGGGTGTGATGCTGGAAGCGCTTCCCGAGCCGCGCAGCGAGTTGAGCGAGTTCGCGCCGCGCATGACTGTCATTCACATTGACCCCGAGAAAACCGGCCTGGTCATCGGGCCGGGTGGCAAGACCATCCGTGCCATTCAGGAGGCCACCGGCGCCAAAATCGACGTCGACGATGGCGTCGTGCACGTCTCGGCCGTCGACGGGCCCTCTGCCGACATGGCAATCGAGCGAATCAAGATTCTGACTGAAGACCCGGAGATCGGGCGAATCTACACCGGCAAGGTCAGCCGCATTGAACCCTTCGGCGCTTTCGTCGAATTCCTGCCGGGCAAGGACGGCATGGTGCACATCTCACAGCTGGCGGACCGACGCGTCGAGTCGGTTGAAGACGAAGTCAGCATGGGCGATGAAATCGAAGTGATGGTCGTTGATGTGGACCCGATGGGCAAGGTGCGGCTCAGCCGCCAGGCTGTGCTGGAAGGCTGGACGGCCGAGGAAGCGCGCGAACGCGATCGCGGTGGCCGTGGCGGCGGACGCAGTGGCGGACGTGACCGTGGCGGCCGCGATCGAGGCGGACGTGGCGGTGACCGGCGCGGCGGCGGACGGCGTGAACGCCCTGAAAACGACGCCGACCTCGAAATCGGCCGCATCTACACCGGTGAGGTCAACCGCATCGAGGCTTACGGCGCTTTCGTCGAGTATCTGCCCGGTCGCGACGGCCTGGTGCACATTTCGCAACTGGCGGACTACCGGGTGGAGACGGTCGAGGACGAGGTCAAAATGGGCGACGAAATCATGGTGATGCTCATCGACATCGATCCCACGGGCAAGGTGCGCCTCAGCCGCCAGGCTGTGCTGGAAGGCTGGACGGCCGAGGAAGCGCGCGAGCGCGACCGGGGCGGCCGCCGTGGCCGTACCCGTACCCGCCAATGAGCGAAGACGTTCCTGTAGAAACGTTGGCAGAAACTGCCAACTACGTCGCATGGATTTCCGAGGAGCCGGACGGCGAGGCCGCCTGGCACCTTGAGTTGGGGAGCGTGACGCTGCACTTTTTCCGCGAAGAGTGGGATGAGCTGCTGCGACTGGTGCAGCTGGCACGCAAGGGTGATGCCGGCTGAACTGATCGCGCTCATGCTGAAACAGCTGCCGCCCTCCGCCAGCGAGTTGACACTACTGGATATGGGCGGCCATTGTTCCGCGCTGTTCACGGCGCAGCGGTGCGACCTGAATTCACGAAGTGTACAAACCTTGCCGACAGAGGCATCTGACGCGGACGCAATCGTCGCGCTGGATCAGCCGCTGTCGGCGGACTTTTTGACGGCGGCTTGCGCCAGTCTGCGGCCAGGCGGCCGGCTCATCATTGGCTGGCGGCAGGGATCTCCCTCTACACAACAGCAACTCACGCTTGAGGGTGCGGGCTTCGTGCGCATTCTCATTGAGGTGCAGGGCGAGACCCTGCTGCTGCGCGGGGAACGCCCGCATGACGCAGAATCACCGCTGGAGCGAATTCGCCAGGTCGCCGACGGCGATGTCGTCACGGACCTGGCCAGCTGGCCGGGTCGTTATGTGCATCTGCTAGTAAGGCAGACGCCCGACCGGCCGCCCTGGGCGCTGCGCGAGGGCGAGACTCTGCGCTGGCAGGCGTTGACCGTCGGCGCTGGCGCCGAGCAGAAGCTGCTGGCCTTCAGCAGCCTGCCGCGAGCAGTCGCCTTTCTGCAACCTGCGGTGCTGCTGGGCAGCGTTCGCGACGTCAACAAGGTAGGCAAGTTCAATCGCGAGACCGCGGGCGCCTGGCCCCTGCGCCTCTTGCTGAATCCTGCACCCGGTGTGCTGACGCAACATGTGACCGGCACTGTCGACATGGATCCCGCGACAGCTGCTGCCTCCTAATGAATGAGTGTTTGCGCACCTGGGTTGCCGCGGCGACCGGCGCTGAAGTTACGCAGTGTGCGCGGTTGCCGGGCAGCTCATCCACCACGCTGTGGCGACTGGAAGCCGGTGAGCGTCGTTACGTGTTGCGTGTATTTGACAATGCGGACTGGCTGCGCATGGAGCCTGACCTCGTTGTGCACGAAGCGGCCGCACTGAGACATGTAAGCGCCGGCGGGTTGCCCGCGCCGGAGCCCATTGCCACGGACGAAACGGGTGCGGCCTGTGGCACGCCGTTGCTGCTGATGAGCTGGATGCCGGGCGCGGTCGTGCTACAGCCGCGGGACATGGAAGAATGGCTGCAGCAGCAGGCCCGTATGCTGCTGTGCATACACCGTCTGCCGGCGCAGGATTTCGGCTGGCCCTGGTTCTCCTGGGCACCTCCCGACCCTGAAGTTCCGGACTGGAGCGAGGTGCCGCATGCCTGGGAATGCGCCATCAACATCGTTGCCGGGCAGCCGCCTGCAGCGCCCGAATGCTTTATTCACCGCGACTACCATCCGGTCAACCTGCTCTGGCAGGAGGACAGGCTCAGCGCAGTGGTGGACTGGGTGAACGCCTGTCGCGGGCCGGCAGCCGTCGATCTGGCGCACTGTCGCGGCAATCTCGTCGTGCTCTATGGCATCGAGGTCGCCGAACGCTTTCTGCACCACTACCGGCAGGCAAGCGGCCAGAATTGTGATGAAGTGGCTTGGTGGGACCTGATGAGTCTTGTAGAATGCCTGCCCGGCCCGCCGGAAGTCTATCCAGGCTGGGCGCCGTTTGGTATTCGACACATCACACCGGGCCTGTTGCGCAGGCGCCTGGATGCGCATTTGCTTGAGACCCTGCGCCGTTTTCAGGTCTGACCGGCAGCGGGATGCAGACCGTGGTAAAATGTCGTTGTTCCGGTTGCAAGTTGAGGAGAAATCATGCTGCCTGCGTTTAGAAATGAACCTGTCGTTGATTACAGCGATCCCCGCGAAATCGCGAACTTCCGCGCTGCGCTGAAGCGCGTTCGCGCAGAGGCGGGTCAGACCCTGCCGCTGGTGATCGGCGGTGAAGAAATCTATCTTGACGAGACCTTTGCGACGGTTTGTCCCGCGCGTCCGGGCGAAGTGCTGGCGTATTGCGCCGATGGCCGTGCCGAGCATGTGGACCTGGCCGTCGCTGCAGCCGAGGATGCATTTGCCGAATGGCGCCACACACCGGTCGGCGAGCGTGCGCGCCTGTTACTGCGCGTCGCGGCGCTGATGCGCGAGCGCCGTCATGAATTCAACGCACTGATGTCACTGGAAATTGGCAAGGCATGGTCAGAAGCGGATGGTGAAACTGCCGAGGCCATTGATTTTCTGGAGTACTATGCCCGGCAGATGCTTGAACTGGCGGACTGCAGCGAAAAGCTTACGGAGTGGCCTGGCGAGCAGCAGACCCTGAACTACATCCCGTTGGGCGTGGGGGCGGTCATTCCGCCATGGAACTTCCCTGCGGCCATCGGCACCGGTCTGCTGTCGGCCACGCTGGTGGCGGGCAACACAGCGGTCTACAAGCCGGCGGAGCAGAGTCCCTTGCTCGGCTGGAAGGTCGCAGAACTATTCATCGAATGCGGCCTGCCGCCGGGTGTGATGAACTTCATGACCGGGCCGGGAGAAGTCGTCGGCGCGCGCATGGTGGAGCACCCGCGCACGCGCTTCATTTGCTTCACTGGTTCGCGCGATGTGGGCGTCGAAATCTACGAAAAGGCTGGCCGTGTGCTGCCTGGCCAGCCTTGGCTCAAGCGCTCCATTCTGGAGATGGGCGGCAAGGACGCGGTGCTGGTCGACGAAACTGCGCGACTGGATCAGGCGGCGGAAGGTATCGTCACCAGTGCCTTTGGCTACCAGGGGCAGAAGTGCTCCGCAGGCTCGCGCGTGATCATCGTGGATGAGGTTTACGACGATCTGGTGTCGAGGATTCTGGAGCGTGCGAAAGCCCTGCAGGTCGGCGCGCCGGACGAAGGGCCGGATGTAACGGTTGGTCCGGTCATTGACCCGGATCAGTTTAACAAGGTTAAGAGCTACCTGGAGATCGGCTCGGACGAGGGGGATGTGTTGCTGGGCGGCAGCCCCATCGAAACGGAAGAGGGCGGCTTTTTCATCCAGCCGACCATTATTGGCGAGGTCCCCGAATCAGCACACATTGCGCAGGAGGAGATCTTTGGGCCGGTGGTGGCGCTGGTGCGCGCAAGCAACTTTGAAGATGCACTGCGAATCGTTAACAGCACTGACTACGGCCTGACTGGCGCTGTATACAGCCAGGATCCGCAACGCCTTACGCAGGTGCGCAATGATTTCCACGTGGGCAATCTTTACATCAATCGCAAATGCACGGGCGCCATGGTCGGTGTACAGCCCTTTGGCGGCTTCAACATGAGCGGCACGGACAGCAAGGCAGGCGGACCGGACTATCTTTTGCTCTACACGCAGGCCAAGAGCATCGCGCAGCACCTGTAACAGGCGGGCCGGGCAAAGGGACAGCGCGTGAACGGAGACATGCGCAAGGAACTGGTGTCCTGGGAGGACGTGGACAAACTCATTGACACGCTGATTCCTCAAATCCGCGCCGTTGGCCCATTTGATGCGATGCTGATGGTGACCCGCGGCGGCCTCATTCCAGGCGGGCTACTCTCCGAAAGTCTGAACATCCGCCACGTGCTGACCGCGGCAGTCGACTTCCCGGCGACGGAGACTGCGGGCCTGATGGCCTGGCCCAGGTTTCTGCAGTTCCCTGGCAACAACCTGCTCCAGGGCCGTCGCACGCTCATCGTGGACGATGTCTGGGGCAGTGGCCGCACCAGCGCGACGGTACGTGGCCGGGCCGAGAGCGCTGGCGCGACGCCCTGGACCTGTGTGCTGCATTACAACCCGCAGCGCTCGCTGTTCAGCACGGCGGAGCCGGACTTTTACGGCGCCATCACTGATGCCTGGGTGGTTTATCCCTGGGAACTTGACCGTGGCCTGCGCGGAATCGGCATGACCGAGCCGGAGATATGAGCGCCACAGGCGAGCGCGTGGCCCAATCTGTATTCTGGCGTGCTTTTCAGGTATACTCTGCTTCAAGGGCCATGGCGGATGCTGAAATAATACTTTTTGGGGACTGACAAACAGGGTGGCAAACATCGATGAGTCCAACGGATTCGCAAGTGGATAGCACGGATTACGGCGCAGAGTTCCAGGAACTGCTGGAAGCTTCGCTGGCCTATGCTCCGCCTCGTCGGGGTGAAATCCGCAGCGCCATCATTATCGAGATCGATGATCGTGAGATCATCGTTGACATGGGCACCAAGCGGGACGGCATCGTCCCGCACCAGGATATCGAACGCCTGGACCCGGACTTCCGCGACAGTTTGCAGGAAGGCCAGCAGGTGCCGGTCTATGTGATGAACCCGCGTGACCAGGATGAAAACCTGATCGTTTCCATCAACATGGGTCTGCAGCAATACGACTGGGAGAAGTCGCGCGAGCTGTTGAAGGACGAGACCGTGGTCGATGTCACGGTGACCGGACACAACCGCGGCGGTATCCTCGTCCGCTGGAATCGTCTGGAAGGCTTTGTTCCCAGTTCGCACCTCGTCTCCGTGAGCTATTCCGGCGACCGGCGCGAGGCCTGGGAGGGATTGCGCGACACCCAGCTGGGCGTCAAGGTCATTGAGGTCGACCAGGACCGGCGCAGGCTTATCTTCAGCGAGCGCGAGGCCCAGCGTGAATGGCGCGCGAGGCAGAAGGCGCGATTGCTGGACGAACTGAAGGAAGGCGACCGCGTGCCTGGTCAGGTCACCGGGCTGCGCGACTTCGGCGCCTTCGTCAATCTGGGCGGGGCCGACGGCCTCATTCACGTCAGCGAACTGGCCTGGCATCGTGTCGATCACCCGCGCGACATATTGCGTATCGGCCAGGAGATTGAGGTCTATGTCCTCAACCTGGACCACGAGCGCAACCGCATTGCGCTTAGTCGCAAGCGCCTGCTCAGCGACCCCTGGGATGACGCCACCGAGCGCTATCACGAGGGCCAGCTGGTGAGTGGCATGGTGACCAATGTGGTCGATTTCGGCGCCTTCGTAGCGCTCGACGACGGCCTTGAGGGGCTGTTGCATCTCAGCGAGATGGGTGACGGCTCGCTAAGCGAGCCTCACTCCTACGTCAAGAAGGGCGACCAACTCAGCCTCCGCATAAGTCACCTCGAACCGGAAAAACGGCGCGTCGGCTTCACGCAGCGTTGGGGGACGGGTCTGGAAGGTGACGCCGCCACTGCCACGCCTGACGCCGAGGCCACGTCTGTTGCTGCCGAGGCTGGGGCTGACACTGAGGCCGTGTCTGATGCAGAGGTTACTGCTGATGCTGCGCCCGCGGCGCCTGACGCAGAAGCCGGGCCGGACGCAGGGGACAAAAGCTCCTGATCTTTCCTGCCGTCGGTGCCTTGCAGAGGTTTGACAGCCAGCCACCGCATCGCTATACTGCGCCGCGGTCATGCGGAGAGGCGCGCGCCCGACGCGAGTTGACGTGTGTCTCCGCGGGAGGACCAGCGCAAGCGCGGCCCCCGGCAGGCCGCGTTTGGTGTATCGTCTGATTCATCGGGGGGAATGCACGGGAGTTATGCAAGTTATCGAACAGGAAAATACAGCAGTTCGGGAAGCGGACTTCGCCGCGATGCTGGAAGAATCTTTCGCACGCGAAGAACCGAAACGCGGAGACATTATTCAGGGAACCATTCTGGCCATCGATCATCTTGGTATGATCGTCGATGTGGGACTGGGGCGCGACGGGGTTGTGGAAAGGCGCGATCTGGATCGCATTTCTGGTGAGTTGAACTATCAGGTCGGCGAACCAATGGACGTTATGGTGCTGCGTCCGGAGGACGAAAACGGAAATTTGCTCTTGTCGGCATCGCAGGCGCGTCAGTCCGAAGACTGGCAACGTGCGGAGCAGTTGCAGGAGCAGGACGAAATTTATATGGGGCAGGTGGCCGAGGCCAATCGGGGCGGCCTGATAATGCCTTTTGGCAATTTACGCGGCTTCATCCCGGCCAGCCATGCCGTTGGCCTGGCGCGCGGGCTGAGTGAAGACGAACGCCGCGACCAGCTACGTGCCATGATTGGCAAGACGATTCCGGTCAAGGTGCTTGAAGTGGACTGGAAGCGAAGGCGTCTGGTTTTCAGCCAACGTGACGCACGCCGGGAGCAGCGGGAATCGCAGAAGGAGAGCCTGCTGTCGAACCTGCGCGAAGGTGAAGTGCAGAGCGGCGTGGTCAGTGGCCTGCGCGATTTCGGGGCATTTGTTGACCTGGGTGGTGCAGACGGGCTGGTCCACATTTCCGAGCTGGCCTGGCACCGCGTCCGGCACCCGGGCGAGATATTGCAGGTGGGCCAGGAGGTCAAGGTCTTCATCCTTCGTCTGGACGTTAAGGGCAGGCGCATTGGTCTTAGTCTCAAACGGCTGCAGCAAAACCCCTGGGAACGCATCAACGACCTGTATCACGTGGGCCAGCTGGTGGAAGGCAAGGTGTCGCGCCTGACCGATTTCGGCGCTTTCATTCGCATGGAACCGGGCATCGAGGCCCTGTTGCACCTCAGCCAAATGGATGAGCCGCAGCCGGAGCATCCCTCGCTGGTTGTGCACGAAGGCCAGGATCTGTTGATGCGCGTCGTGAACATCGAGTCGGAGCGGCAACGGTTGGGGCTCAGCCTTAAGGCGGTCATGCCGGCGGAGATGGAGCACTGGCTGGAGAAACGTCGCGTCGAGGCCGAGAATTCCAAGCTGGCTGCTGAAGCAGAAGCGGCCGCCGAAGCCGAAGCGGCAGCCGAATCCGAGGCACAGGCAGAGGCTGAAGCGACAGATGAAGAAGCAGGCGAGCAGCAAATCGTCGCCGAGGTCAGCGCCTGAGCGCAGCAAGGTACCGCAGGGTAGGAGGGAGACTGATTTGTGGCAACCGTCAGACTGAAACCCGGTGAATCGCAGGAGTCGCTGTTGCGTCGCTTTCGCAAGCGCGTGACCAATGCGGGCATCCTGAGCACAGTGCGGCGCAAGCGCTGGCATATTTCGCGCAGCGAGTTGCGACGCATTGAGAAAAAGAAGGCGATCCGCCGCGCGCGGCGCCGTCAGCGCAAGCAGGTCGTTCGCTAGCGGATTTGGCTGGCTGCCCGCCGTGTGGCGGGCCGGACCGCAATCAGGGAAGGTACCCTGGGAGGGACATGGCAAAAAAGACAGCGAGCAACAAGCAGGAAGACAAGATTGAGGTAGAGGGGAATGTCGTCGAGGCCTTACCCAACACCCAGTTTATGGTGGAGCTGGATAACGGCCATCGCATTCTGTCCTATCTCTCCGGCAGAATGCGCCGAAACTATATCCGTATTTTGCTAAGCGACCGCGTCAGGGTGGAGATGAGCATGTACGATCCAACCCGCGGCCGCATCACCTACCGATTCCGCGACAACCGACGCAGCGGCTGATTAGCGGGGATCCTTGATCCCCTCGTGAACCGCCATTGTGCCAAACATGTAGCTGCGCCACTCAACCTGGTGCAGGCCGGCCGCGCGCATGAGCGCTGCCAGTTCCTGCGGACTGTGAAAGGCCTGGGTGGTACGCGGCAGATAGCGATAGGCAGCGGCGCCGGCGCGGCCCACGACCAGCCGTCCCAGCAGGGGGATGACCAGGCGCAGGTGTAGCTCGATGAAGGGCCGCACCATAGAGGGCGGCGGTGGCGAGCTTTCGAGGATGATGATGCGTCCGCCTGGGCGCAGAACTCGCATTTGCTCACGCAGAGTTTGCGGGATGTCGGCGACATTACGCACCAGATAGCCGGAAGTGACGGCGTCGAAGTAATTGTCCGCGAATGGCAGTTGCAGCGCGTCTGCGGCCACCCAGCTCATGTCTGCGCCTCCCGGCAAGATCTTGCCTGCCTGCATCATGCCCGTCGAGAAATCCGCCCCGATGACCTGCAGCCGCGGCTGCGCGCGCAGGGCCTCCTGGCCAATGTCGCCGGTGCCGGTGGCGAGGTCCAGCAAGCGTCCGTCGGGAGGCAGGGCAGCCTGCGCTACCACGAAGCGACGCCAGCGCCGGTCCTGACCTGCGGTCATCAGAGTATTCATCAGGCGGTAGCGGCGCGCAATGCGGTCGAACATCTGCTGTACGCTGGCGCTGCGCTCATCCCTGATCACCCTGGCACAGCCTTCAGTCTGGTTGCCGGCGCGCCACGAGCGCGACCCAGTCATCCTGTTGCAGCCGCAATGTGGGCGCCAGTCCTGAGCGGCGCAGGGCCGATTTCACTGTCTCGGCCTGGTCGTTGATGATGCCGCTGAAAATGCCACAGCCGCCGGGACGAAGGGTCCCGGCAAGGCCTTCCTCACAGAAGCGCATGATGATGTGTGCGAGGATGTTGACGACAATCAGGTCGAATCGCTGGCTTGAGTCTAGCAGGGTCGCAAGGCTGCCATTCTGAGCGCAGACCCGCGCAGGGGCGGGATTGAGCGCGAAGTTCTGCCGGGCTGCGGAAACTGCGACCGGGTCGTTGTCCAGTGCCAGCACACTGGACGCGCCCAGTCTGGCGGCGGCGATGGCCAGGATGCCAGAGCCGCAGCCGAGATCCAGCACCTGGTCGCCGGCGCGGACGTGGGTCTCGAGAGCTTGCAGGCAGAGCTGCGTGCTGGGATGAGTGCCGGTGCCGAAGGCCATGCCCGGGTCAAGCACGATCTCGATCTCGTCTGCGGCGACCTCCTGCGCGATCCACTCCGGTCGCACGAGCAGGCGACGTCCTATGCGCAGGGGGCGATAGTGCGCTTTCCAGGCTTCGGCCCAGTCCTCATCGTCGACGTAACGCCATTGCGGCAGCGGGACAGGAACCATCAGGCTCAGGTGGCCCAGGGCGCTCTCGAGTTGCAGGCGCAATTCCTGATTGTGCCGGTCTTCCGGGAACCAGGCGCGCAGGGTCAGGCTGGCGGGCGCATGCGCCGCTCCATCATCCCAGGCATCCGGCGGAATGCCATTTTGCTCAATCACCACGCCCTGGTGGCCATGGTGCACCAGCAGCGCGGCGATGGCCTCTGCGGCTTCGCCGGCCACGCAGAGCGACAGCTCGAGCCAGCGCACGGCTAGTCCTGGTCGCCCGCGAAGAAATCCGCCACCCTGTCAAAGAAGCCACGCCCGTGTTCCTGCGGTGTGATGTTGCTGCCCAGTGTGTGCCCCAGCTCTTCGAAGAGGCGGCGTTGCTCGTCGTTGAGCTTGTCAGGAATGTCGACCTGGATATAGACCATCTGATCGCCACGACCGCTGGTGCTGCCATCGCTGCGCAGGCGGGGCACGCCCTTGCCTCGCAGACGAAAAGCCTTGCCGGTTTGGGTGCCGGCGGGGACAGTTAGTTCAACCTCGCCATCCACAGTCGGGACGTGCACGACGTCGCCGAGGGCCGCCTGGGCCACGTTAATGTCGATATCGAGGATGATGTCGTTATTGCGGCGCTTGAACCAGGCATGCGGCTCGACGCGGATGGCCACGAAGAGGTTACCGGCGGGCGCGCCCGGATCGCCCACGTCGCCTTCGCCGTGTACCTGCACCTGCAGGCCTTCGCTCACGCCGGCCGGAATGTCGACGTTAAGCACGTCCCGGCGCTGCACACGGCCTGCGCCGCGGCAGGTGGTGCAGGGCGAGCTAATGACATCGCCACGGCCACGACAGCGCATGCAGACAGTCTCGGTCACCATTGAACCGAGGAAGGTCTGCTGCACCTTGCGCTGCTTGCCTTCACCGCGACAGTCCGGGCAGCGCACCGGTTTGGAGCCGGGTTCTGCGCCGCTGCCGGAGCAGGTTTCGCAAGCAATCAGGCGCTCGACCTCAATGTCCTTGCTGACGCCGAAGATCGATTCCTCAAAGCTGATGCTTACCGTGGCCTTGCGGTCGGCGCCGGAGCGTGGGCCGCGCCGCGTCGAGCTGCGGGCGCCTCCGAAGCCAGTAAAGAACTCCTCAAAGATTTCATCGAAGCCGGCGAAGCCCTGGCCGCCGAAGCCGCCGAAGCCAGGCCCGCCGCCGCCATTGTTCTGCACGCCGGCATGGCCATAGCGATCGTAACGGGCGCGTTGCTGGTCGTCAGAGAGGACTTCGTAGGCGGCGTTAATTTCCTGAAAGCGCGCCTCGGCATCCTGGTGCTTGCTGACGTCCGGATGATATTCGCGGGCAAGACGGCGAAAGGCGCGTTTGATTTCGCTCTGGTCCGCGCTGCGGTTGACGCCGAGCACCTCGTAACAATCGCGGGGCATGATTTACCTGACGGCAGGTGCAGCGGACAGGCCCGCAAGCCTGCCCGCCGCTCAGTCTGCGTTTATGCTTCGGAAAACTCGGCGTCCACCACGTCCTCGTCATCGGGGCTGTGCTTCGCCTCCGAAGCCGGGTCGGGCTCGGGCTCGCCGGCGCCCTGTTGCTGATGCATCTGCGCGCCGAGGGCCTGGATGAACTGCGCGAGGTCGTCGTTGGCGGCGCGCAAGGCATCGATGTCCTCGCCCTCCATCGCCTGGCGCAGGACTTCGATCTTTTCCTGCGTCTGCGCCTTTGTATCCTCGGGCAGTTGCTCGTCAAAGTCTGCCAGCAGTTTCTCGGCGGTGAAGATGGTGTTGTCGGCCGTGTTGCGCAGCTCGGCGGTCTCCTTGCGCTGCAAGTCTTCGTCGGCGTGTTGGCGCGCCTCCTCGACCATGCGCTCGATTTCTTCATCCTTCAGGCCGCTGCCGGCGGTGATGGTGATATGTTGCTCGCGGCCGCTGGCCTTGTCTTGCGCCGTGACCTCAAGGATGCCGTTGGCGTCGATGTTGAAGATAACCTCGATTTGCGGCATGCCGCGCGGCGCCGGCGGGACGCCGTCGAGGATGAACTTGCCAAGCGACTTGTTGTCCAGCGCCATGGGGCGCTCGCCCTGCACGACGTGGATTTCGACCTGCGTCTGGTTATTGGCGGCGGTCGAGTAGGTCTGGCTCTTCTTGGTGGGGATGGTCGTGTTGCGCTCGATCATATTGGTTGCCACGCCGCCCAGGGTCTCCACACTCAGCGTTAGCGGGGTTACGTCCAGCAGCAGAATGTCCTTGACATCGCCGCCGAGCACGCCGGCCTGAATGGCCGCCCCCATCGCTACTACCTCGTCGGGGTTCACGCCACGGCCGGGCTCCTTGCCAAAGAAGTTGCGAACCGCTTCCTGCACTGCGGGCATGCGAGTCATGCCTCCCACCAGGATGATGGCATCAATGTCGCCCTTGCTCAGACCGGCGTCTTTCAGCGCCTGCTGGCAGGGTGCGATGGAGCGCCCGATCAAACCGTCGACCAGCTCTTCCAGCCGGGAGCGCGAAAGGTCCAGGTTCAGGTGGCGTGGGCCGCTGGCGTCGGCAGTTATGAAAGGCAGGTTGATTTCGGTGTTGACCGCGCTGGAAAGCTCAATCTTGGCCTTTTCAGCGGCCTCCTTGAGGCGCTGCAGGGCCTGGCGGTCATTGCGCAGATTGATGCCGTTTTCGCGCTGGAACTCGTCGGCAATCCAGTCGATGATAGCCTCGTCGAAGTCATCGCCGCCCAGAAAGGTATCGCCATTGGTGCTCTTGACCTCGAAGACGCCATCAGCGACCTCGAGGATGGAGATGTCAAAGGTGCCGCCGCCCAGGTCGTAGACAGCGATCAGCTCGTTCTTGTCTGCGTCGAGGCCGTAAGCCAGGCTGGAAGCGGTTGGCTCGTTGATGATGCGCAACACCTCGAGGCCGGCAATGCGGCCGGCGTCCTTGGTGGCGTTGCGCTGGGTGTCGTTGAAGTAGGCCGGCACAGTAATGACTGCCTGATCCACGGTGCCGCCCAGCCAGGCTTCGGCGTCGGCCTTGAGCTTCTGCAGCACCATGGCCGAGATTTCCGGCGGGCTGTATTCACGACCGCCCATATGTACGCGCACATCGCCGTTGGCGGCGGCACTGACCTTGTAGGGCACACGCCCTATCGAGGACTGCACCTCACGGTCGCTGAACTTGCGCCCCATGAAGCGCTTGACTGAGAAGATGGTGTTATCGGGGTTGATGACGGCCTGATTGCGCGCCACCTTGCCCACCAGGCGTTCGTCGGTCCTGGGGTTGATTGCCACGACCGAGGGCACCAGCTCGCCACCCTCCGCCGAAGGGATCACGGTTGGCTTGCCACCCTCCATCACGGCGACGACCGAGTTGGTCGTGCCGAGGTCAATGCCGATTATGCGTCCCATGTCTGCCTCCCATTTTCTGCCGTCAGCCGGCGACCCGTACCAGCGCCGGGCGCAACACCCGGTCGCCGCAGATGTAACCCTTTTGCAGGGTCGCGCTGACGAGCCCCTTTTCCATGTCCGTGTCACTGTCCTGGCCCAGCGCCTCGTGGCGGGTGGGGTCGAATGCTTCGCCAACCGGATCGAGCGTTTGCACGCCTGCGTCGCTGAGCGTTTTCAGCAATTTGCGCTGGATGGCCTGCACCCCGTCCAGCCAGGCCTGCAGCTCATCGCTGTCGCCTGGGTCTGCGGGCAGGTTCTCCGTCGCCCGCTCGAAGTCATCGAGCACCGGCAACAGCGTCCTGAGCGTGTCGACCTTCGCGTTGAAGCGCATGGTCAACAGATCGCGCTCGGAGCGCTTGCGATAGTTGCTGAAGTCTGCGCGCTCGCGCTGCCAGCCGAGCGTACTGGCATCCGCGCGCTTGCGCTCGGATGCCAGTTCGGCCTGAAGCTCCGCAAGCGGATCGACTGCGACCGGCGCATCTGTAGCTTCCTGCGTCCGCCCGTTCGCTTCCTCTTCCACTGCGTCCCCGTCGGGGGCCAGTGCCGCCTGGGGGGCGTCTTCGTCGCGCAACTGCTCCTCACTCACAGTGGCTGCCTCACTCCTGAACAGTAACCTGGACAATATACTGGAAAGTATGGCTGGTTCATCATAGAAATGTATATAAAAGTCGTGGGAGTGACGCAAGAATCGCGCGCCGGGGCTCAGGCCGTCTCGTCCGACTGCTCGCTGCCTTCCAGAAGCCTGCCCAACACTTCGGTCATGACGTTTGAGACGTGGCGCACGGTGCTTACTGCGCGGCCATAGTCAATGTGGGTGGGGCCGATGACGCCCAGGGCGCCGCTGACCTGGCCCGGGATGCCGTAGCGACTGAGCACCATCGAGAGATGGTTGAGCTCCTCCCAGCGGCCGTCGCCGGCAATGAAGACCTGCACTTCGTTGCCGGTCAACACTTCATTGAGCAGCAAGTTGAGCACCGCGCGCTCTTCAAAGACGCGCACGGCCTGCTCGGCGCCCTCGCTGGCCTGGAAGGTGCTGAGGATGCTGCTGAGGCCTTCGCGGTAAATGAAGCGCACCTGATTGGTATCGGCGCGGTCCATCACATCCGCCGCCAGCTCCGCGATCTCGCGCTCAAAGAGGTCCAGTTGCGCGCTCTTCATGCGCACTTCGTTTGCGGCCTGGTCGAGACAGACGGCATTCAGGCGCCGCGCTGCATCCGCGAGGGCGGCCTGGCCCGGCGACTCGACGAGGTTGAGCATTTGCTGATGGACGTTGCCGCTGTGCAGTACCAGCACCATCAGCACCAGGCGTCCCTGGATGGAAATCAATTCGAGGTGTTTGAAGCGGCTGGCTTCGGAGATGGGCGCGGTGACCAGCGCGGCGGACTGTACAGTACGCGCCAGCAGGGTGGCGGCCAGGCGCATCCACTGCTCGGTCGCGGCCGGCGGCATACGCATGCTCTCGGTGATGCGGTTCTTTTCGACCAGCGTCAGCTCGCCCAGCTTCATCAGGCGACGCACAAAATAGCGATAGCCGCTTTCGGTGGGCACGCGGCCCGCCGAGGTATGGGGTGCGCGGATCAGCCCTCTTTCTTCCAGCACCGCCATTTCATTGCGAATGGTGGCCGAGCTGATGCCGAGCTCGCAGACGTCCTGCAGGTAGCGAGAGCTGACCGGCTCGGGGCTGGCGGTGTAGCGTTCGATGATGAGCGAGAGAATTTCTTCCTGGCGGCGCGTAAGAGGGTGCAGTGCAATGTCGTCTGTATTCATGGTGGGCGACGCCCGAAAGTGGCCAGCAGAGGTGCTTGTCAGCAAGGGTGTTAACATGCTACCATTCAGGAATTGAGTTGTAAAGTTGGACGGGAAGGGTGCAGCGATGGGTGGAAAGACCTTTGAAGCCACGACGGATAACTTCGCCAGCGAAGTGCTGGGCGCAGAAACCCCGGTGCTGGTTGACTTCTGGGCGGTGTGGTGTGGCCCATGCAAGATGATCGCGCCAATTGTGGATGGGCTGGCGAGCGAGTATGACGGGCGGCTGAAGGTGGGCAAACTGGACGCTGACGCCAATCCCGACGTGGTCATCCAGTATGGAGTACTGGGCATACCCACGTTGATGCTCTTCAACGGGGGTGAGGTCGTAAGCCGCGTGACCGGCTACAAGCCGCGCGAGCGGCTGATCGACGAGTTGGGCCTGGCCGAGCAGCTGGCCTGAACCGGACGTGTCCGGGAGAAATCGCCCGCTGACAACAGCGGGCGCTTTCGATTCAGTTGCGCCGCCTGATATACTGAATCCGTGTGACGGTTGAAGGGAGGGCGCAAGAGTGAGCGTCGGCAATGCGCAAGGTTGAGAAGGTTCCAGGCACCAGGTATCTGCGCGAGCCAGGCGCGCTGTCCCCGCAGGAGGCACACTTCGGGCTGACCGGCGCGCTTTCCCTGTTTAGCGGCTCAGCCTCGCAGGTGCTGGGGCGCGAGATTGCGGCTTACATGAGCGTACGACCTGGTGAATACACGCGCACGGTTTTCTCCAACGAAAACATCCTCATCCAGCTAAACGAGAGCGTGCGCGGCCACGATGTGTACCTTGTCCAGACCTTGGCGTCGCCGGTGCACGATAACCTGATGGAACTGCTGCTCATGGTCGATACGCTCAAACGCGACTCGGCCGCGCGTATCAATGTCGTCGTCCCCTATCTCTCCTACAGTCGCTCGGACAAAAAGGATCAGCCGCGCGTGGGCATCGCGGCGCGCCTGGTCGCCAACCTCATTGAGGCCGCCGGCGCTGACCGTTACATCACCATTGACCTGCACGCCGGCCAGATTCAGGGGTTCTTTAACATCCCGGGAGACGCGCTTTCTGCTTTCTACCTGCTCAGTGACTATGTGGACGAGCTGGCCATCCCGAATCTGGTGGTGGTCTCGGCCGACCTTGGCTTTTCCAAGAAAGGGCGCAACTGGGCCGAACGGTTGGGCACGCCGCATGCCATCGTCGAGAAACGGCGCGTGGACAACGGGGAGAACCCGGACGTGCTCTCCATCATCGGCGACGTGCAAGATTGCAATGTGTTGCTGGTTGATGACGAGGTGCTCACTGCCGGCAGCGCCAGCCAGGCCGTCAGCGCCATTCGCGAGCATGGCGCGCGCGATGTCTATTTTGCCTTCACGCACCCATTAATGCCGGCGGAAGGCTACGATCGGCTGGCACAGCTGGACCTGAAGCGCATTATCTGCACCAATACCCTGCCAATTTCCGGGAAGTGCCGACTGCCCAACATGACCGTGCTCTCGGTGGCGCCGCTGCTGGGCGAGGTCATCCTGCGCGCGCATGCCGGCCGCAGCGTGGGCGAACTCTTCGACGAGTGACGCCCTGACGATGCAGGAAGCCAGCCCCGTATCACCACGGGCACTGGCCGTGGGCGCGCTGCTCCTGCTTGCGCTGACCGGCCTGCTGATCGTGCTCATCGACTGGGTGGGCATTGAGCAGTTGAAGGACATGATTGAGGGGGCGGGGCCGCTGGCGCCGTTGCTCTACATCCTTTTCAAGGCCGCGGCTTACGTTTTTGCGCCGTTGAGCAGCGGCCCTGTCCAGCTGGTGGCCGGCCTGCTCTTTGGCGTACTGCCGGGCACGCTATACACCGTCATCGGCGAAGTGCTGGGCGGCACGCTCAGCTTTCTCATCGCGCGGCATCTGGGGCGCCCTGCGGTGCGGAGCTTCGCCGGCGAGGCGGGCCTGGCGCGCATCGACGAGTTTGTGGGGCAACTGGGCGGCTGGCGCGCGCTGGTCTACGCCCGGCTCTTCCTTTTCGCAATTTACGATTTCATTAGCTACGCTGCCGGTTTCGCCAAAAGTATTACCGTGCGCCAGTATGTGCTGGTCTCAATAATCTGCGGCACTCCGCCTTCCTTCCTCTTCGTCTATGCGGGCGAGCTTTTGGAAGACCAGCGGCAGCATATCCTGCCACTCTACGCGCTGATTGGCGGGCTCTCGCTGCTGCCCTGGCTCATCCACCGCGCGCTGCGCGGTCGCCGGCAGCGCAGGGAAGAAGCATGAGTCTCCGGTATCTCAATAGTAACGTTCCGCGCTATACTTGCGCGGCATTCGGCATCTCACACAGGGGCGACCATGTTCAGTAGTCTCAATACCGGCGCAATTGGCATTCGCAATCACAGTCTGGAACAAACCTTGGCGCTGGCGCAGCGCTGCGGCTACGGCGGCGTGGACTTCAGCATTCGTGAAGCGGCGCAGTTGGCCGACGAGCACGGCATGGTCGGGTTAAGCGACCTCTTTGCGCGGTATGAAATGAAGCCAGGCATCTGGGGCTTGCCGGTCAACTGGCAGGGAGATGACTGGGAGGCGGACGTCGATCAGTTGCCGGCTCTGGCGCAGGTGGCCCAGGAACTGGGCGCGCTGTGCACCACCACCTGGTGCCCGTCGCATTCGCCGACGCGTGACTTTGACGAGAACTTTGAATGGCATCGCCTGCGCTACACGCGCATCGCCGAAGCGCTGCTGCCCTGTGGCGTGCGTCTCGGCATTGAATTCATCGGGCCGAAGACCTTTCCCCCGCCCGGAAACTTTCTCTTCATACAGGACATGCCGGGCATGCTGCGTCTATGTGCGGCTGTTGGCACGGGCAATGTCGGCCTGTTGCTGGACGCCTATCACCTGTTCACGTCAGGCGGCAGCATGAGCGATCTGGAGTCGCTGAGCAAAGAAAACGTTGTGGCCGTGCACGTCAACGACGCGCCAGAAGGCCTGACGCTGGAGACCTACCAGGACCTCGACCGGCGCCTGCCGACCGAGACCGGTGTCATTGATCTGGCAGGCTTCATGCAGCGCCTGGACGCCATGGGCTATGAAGGCCCGGTGACCTGCGAACCCTTCAGCGCGCGCACCAACGCGATCGAGGATCCGCTGGAGGCCGCGCAACTGGTTGCTGCGCACATGCAACGCATGTGGCAGCAGGCCGGCCTGGAATGGGCGTAACCTAAAAGCCGTCCGTCGCCTCGTTGAGGCGCGCAATTTCCTCATCAGCGAGCGTGACTTCTGTCGCGCCGACCACATCCAGCAGTTGATCTACGCGCCTCGCGCCGACGATGGGCGCGGTGATGACCGGCTGCGCCAGCTGCCAGGCGAGCGCGATCTGCGCGGGATGCACGTCGTGCGCCGCCGCGATGTCGCGCTGGACGTCGAGTGCGACGTAGGCACGCTCGTTGGCCAGCAATCGCTGGATCAACCCGCCGCCGCTGCGCGTGCTGTCCGGTGACTTGTTTGTGCGCGTGAACTTGCCGGTGAGGAAGCCGGCGGCCAGCGGACTGTAGGGGATGATGCCGACGCCCTGGTCGAGGCAAGCGGCGGACAGTTCGACTTCGAATTCACGGCGGTGCAGCAGGCTGTAATGTGGCTGAATACAGTCGAAGCGAGTAAGGCGCCGCGCATCGCTGATCCAGAGGGACTTCAGCAGCAGCCAGGCAGGATAGTTGCTGCAACCGATGTAGCGAACCTTGCCGCTTTGCACCAGGCTGTCGAGCGCTGCGAGGGTCTCATCAAGCGGGGTTTCGTAATCCGGCCAGTGCGTCTGGTAGAGGTCGATGTAGTCGGTGCCGAGACGGCGAAGGCTGTCCTCGACGGCGTGGAGGATGTGCAGGCGACTGAGTCCGCCCCCATTTGGGCCATCCCACATTTGTGCCTGCACCTTGGTCGCGATGACCATGTCGCGCCGGCTGCGACCGCGTAGCCAGGAGCCAAGGACGGTCTCGGATTCGCCGCCGCTGTGCCCAGGCCCCCAGCGCGAATAGATGTCGGCGGTGTCGATGAAGTTGATTCCGGCATCGACGGCCGCGTCGAGGATCTGGAATGAGATTTGCTCGTCGGCGGTCAGACCGAAGTTCATGGCGCCAAGGCAGAGACGGCTGACCTTAAGGCCGGTACGGCCCATTCTGGTGTATTGCATGTACGCTCCAATGCGACTGCTTGCCAGCGAGGGATTGTACCAGCGAAAGGGGCAGAACGGGCCTGTGCTATAATTGCGGGGACGATCACAAGCAGACGAGGGGCCATGTTCAGACGAGTCGTCAAATCCGTTCTCGGCGACCCGGTCACGCGGGCGTTGGCGCGTTACCAGGACGGTGTGGAAAGCATCAACGCGCTTGAGCCGGAGATGCAGGCGCTGGACGAGACCGGGTTGCGCCTGCGGGCGGATGCCTTGCGGGGACGACTGCAGGCGGAAGGGGACATGGAAGGGCAACTGGTCGAGACTTTCGCACTGGTGCGAGAGACCTCCCGTCGCACGATTGGCCTGCGGCCCTACGACGTCCAGTTGATCGGTGGGATGGTGTTACACCAGGGCCGCATCGCCGAGATGAAGACCGGTGAGGGCAAGACGCTGGTGGCGACCCTGCCGCTGGTGCTCAACTCGCTGGCAGGCAAGAGCGCGCACCTGGTAACGCCCAACGATTATCTGAGCAAGGTTGGCCTGCAGCAGATGGGGCCGATTTACCACATGCTGGGGCTGAGCGCGTCCGTAATCCAGAACGCGGCTGGCAGCCCGGACGACGGCTCTTTTGTCTACGACCCGGAGTTTGATTCCGACGACGAGCGCTTTCAGGGTCTGCGGCCGGTAACGCGGCGTGACGCCTACGCCTGTGACATCGTCTACGGCACCAACAACGAATTCGGCTTTGATTACCTGCGCGACAACATGGTCATGCAGGCGGAGCAGATGGCGCAACGCAAGCTGAACTTCGCCATCGTCGACGAGGTGGACAACATCCTCATCGACGAGGCGCGTACGCCGCTCATCATATCCGGCCCGGCCGACCCGCCCTCGGAGTACTATCGCACCTTTGCGCAAATCGTGCGTTCCCTGCGCCCCTCCAGTGAGGACAGCGTGGAGGCCGAGGAACCCGATGGCGACTACATCGTCGATATCAAGGACCGCGTTGCCTGGCTGACCGAAGCGGGTGTCGAGAAGATCGAGAAGCGGCTCGGCGTAGAGCAACTCTTCCACCCTGACAACGCTGAAATGGTACCGTACCTCGACAACTCGCTGCGCACGCACGCGCTTTATCAGCGCGACAAGGAGTACATCGTCGAGCGCGGCCAGGTAGTCATCGTGGACGAGTTCACCGGGCGGCTGATGCATGGCCGGCGCTTCGCCGAGGGCCTGCACCAGGCCATCGAGGCGCGCGAGGGCGTGCAGATTCGCCGCGAAAACATGACGATGGCGACCATCACCTTCCAGAATTTCTTCCGCATGTACGACAAGCTGGCCGGTATGACCGGCACAGCGCTGACCGAGGCCGAAGAGTTCGAGAAGATCTACAATCTCGAGGTCGTCTCCATCCCGACGAACCTGCCAGTCGTGCGCGATGACCAGGAAGACCTGATCTACGTAAACGAAGCGGCCAAATTCAACTCAGTCGTGGATGACATTCGCGAGCGACAGCAGCAGGGTCAACCCGTGCTGGTGGGCACGGTATCCATCGAGACTTCCGAGCGGCTGAGCCAGCAGATGACGAAGGCCGGCATCGAACACAGGGTGCTCAACGCGCGCAAGCACGAAAGTGAGGCCGCCATCATCGCTCAGGCGGGACGCTCCGGTGCAGTCACCATCGCGACCAACATGGCCGGCCGTGGCGTTGACATTCTGCTGGGTGGCAGCCCGGACGGGCGTGCGCGTGAGAGCCTTCGGCACAAGAACATCGAAATTACTGCGGCCACGGAGCAGCAGTGGCAGGAAGCATTGCGGGAAGCGGAGCAGGCCTGCGCGCAGGACCGCGAGCGTGTGCTGGCCAGTGGCGGCCTCTACGTCGTCGGCACCGAGCGCCACGAGGCGCGCCGCATCGACAACCAGCTGCGTGGCCGCGCCGGCCGCCAGGGCGACCCCGGACGCTCGCGTTTCTACCTCAGCCTTGAGGATGAACTGATGAGGCGCTTTCAGGGCGACCGCGTGAAGGGCTTCATGCAGCGCTTCAACATGCCCGAGGACGAGCCCATCGAGCACGGCATCATCAGCAAGTCGATTGCCCAGGCGCAGGTGCGCGTGGAAGGACACAACTTCGACGTGCGCAAGCGCGTGCTGGAATACGACGATGTCGTCAACAAACAGCGTGAGCGCATTTATGCCCAGCGCGCGGAGGTGTTGCGCGCGGACAGTCTGCGCGAGCGATATCTTGAGATTCTCGAGGAAACTGTGTTGGCGTTGCTGGACGAATTTGTTGACGATGATGATGAGTCGGGCAGCCTGGATGCTGAGGCCCTGCACCGGCAGCTCTTCACCGTCTTCCCGGTGCCCGAGCACATCACGCCGGACAGCCTGCGCGCCCTTTCACGGGAGGCGCTGGAGGAGACGCTGGTTGCGGCCTGCGCCGAAGCCTGCGACATCAAGGCTAGTGAATTGGGTGAGGAGTTGATGCTGCGGGCAGAACGCCTGGTCATGCTGAACACGATGGACCAGTTCTGGCGCCGGCATCTGACTGACCTTGATGTGCTGCGCGAAGGCATCGGCCTGATGGCCATAGCCCAACGCGACCCGCTGGTTGAATACCAGCGCGAGGCATTCGCTATGTGGGATGACATGCAGGGGCAGATTCGCCTGAGAGCGGCCTACGATTTGCTCAACATCCGGGTGCAAACGGCGCAGCAGCAGCCCTTGCGCCGCAACTTCCGTGCCTGGCGGCCAGGCGCAGAAAACGGTGCTGCCACCGAGCGGCCCGAACCGGTGCGTAAAAGCGCCAAACAAAAGCTGGGGCGCAACGAACTCTGCTGGTGTGGCAGTGGCCGCAAGTACAAGCAGTGCCACATGAAACAGGACCGCCAGGTGCAGCGCGCGCGCAGCCGGGCCAACCCGGCCGGCTGAGACCATGCTGCAAATCGGCCAATTCCAGGTTCATCTCATCCGCGAAAGTGATTATCTGGTCGACCCGGGCGGGGCCTTCGGTTTGGTGCCACGCGCGCTCTGGTCGCGCCACGTGACGCCCACGGCAGAGCTAATGGTGCCGATGAGCAGCAATTGTCTGCTGCTACAGAGCGCCGGGCGAAATATCGTGGTCGATTGCGGCTTCGGTCACAAACTGCCAATGAAAGCGCAACAGCAGTTGCATCTGACGCGGCCACATGGTGACCTCTGCGCGGGACTGTCACGCCTCGCCCTGGAGCCGGGCGACATTGACCTGGTCATCAACACCCACCTGCACCTGGATCACGTCGGCGGCAACACGTTCCTTGACGGGGATGGCAATGCAGTCGCGGTCTTTCCCGACGCCGAGTATGTAGTGCAGCGCCGTGAATATGAAGACGCCTGCCGTCCCAACGAGCGCACGCGCGCGACCTATCTGGCGGAGAACTTTGAGCCGCTGCGCGCCAGCGGGCAGCTACGTCTGCTGGATGGCGACTGCGAGCTGGCGCCCGGCGTATGTGGCGTGGTGACGCCTGGGCATACGCCGGGTCACATGAGCGTGCTGCTGGAGAGCGAGGGGCAGTTTGCGCTGCAGCTGGCGGACCTGGCGACCTACGCCGTTCATTTTGAGCGACTGGGCTGGATGACGGCCTACGACGTGGAGCCGCTGGTCACGCTGGAGACCAAGCGTCGCTGGCAGGCTTTGGCGCTGGAGCGTGACGCGCTGCTTTGCTTCCCGCACGATCCGCAACGACCGGCTGGTCGTCTGCGTAAAGACGAGAGCGGTCGGCTGCGCGTGGAAGCGGTCGCCTTCGAGCCAGTCTAGGGCGCTTGCTGACAGGCCGGGCAGAAGTGTGTGCCGCGTTGCGCCACCACAGTCTTCACAATTGACTCGCCGCAGCGGGGACAGGGCTCACCGGCGCGTCCGTAGACGCGAAAGTGTCGCTGTAAGCTGCCTCGCGAACCATCCGGCTTGCGATACCAGTTGATGCTGGCGCCCTCGTGCTGAATGCCGGCGCGCAGGGCAGCGCGCAGCGCGCGGTGCAGGGCGGCCGTCTCGGCCTCAATCAGACTGTCCGCCGGGCGCAGGGGATGCAGCCGGGCGCGATGCAGGGCCTCGTCCGCGTAGATGTTGCCCACGCCGGCGAGGAAGCCCTGGTCGAGCAACAGGGGTTTCAGCGCGCGGCTGCGTTTGGCGAGGCCTGCACCCAGACTCCTGGCCGTGAACTGGCGGGACAGAGGCTCCGGCCCCAGCGCGCCGGTCACCGTGTTCACATCCGCCGTCAACCAGACTCGACCGAACTTGCGCGCGTCGGAAAAGCGCAGCTGTTGCCCGCTATTCAGCTGCAGCCGGAAGTGCAGCCAACGGTCGGCGGCTGACTGCGCGGCGTCCGCCGCCACGTAGAGGCGCCCGGTCATGCGCAAATGTACGATGAGCGTCTCGCTGTCCAGGGTGCAGAGCAGATACTTGCCGCGACGGCCGATGGTGCGAAAGGTCTGGCCATGGATGCGGGCGGCAAATTCCTCCGGCTCCGGGCTGTGAATGATGCGCGGCCAGTCCGTCCACAGACCGCTCACCCGGCGTCCAACGAGCGGCTCGCGCAGGCCGCGCGCGACCATTTCGACTTCCGGCAATTCGGGCATGAAAGCGGACAATCCCCTGTAAGCAGCGCGACTAACTCTGCCGGAAACGCCAGGCCACGTCAACCAGGCGCCTGTCTCTCCCTGGCCGCAATGGTATACTCGGTTGCCGCAAAACATCGTGGAGAGTCATGGCCGGCCAGGACTTTGTGCACCTGCATGTCCACAGTCAATTCTCCCTGCTGGACGGGCTGGGGCGAATTGACGACCTGGTGGCGCGCGCCGCCGGGCTGGGCATGAGGTCGCTTGCCATCAGCGACCACGGCACCATGTTCGGCGTGATCGACTTCTATCGCGCCTGCAAGGCCCGTGACATACACCCCGTCATCGGCCTGGAAGCCTACGTGGCGCCGCGGGGGATGCGCGACCGCGACCCGGCGCTGGACCGCAAGGCGGCTCATTTGCTGTTGCTCGCGCGCAACCAACAGGGCTATCGCAATCTGCTGCGCATCGCCTCCGCCGCGCAACTGGAAGGCTTTTATTACAACCCGCGCATCGACCACGATTTTCTTGCCGCGCACAGTGAAGGGCTGATCGCCACCAGCGGCTGTCTCGCCGGCGAAATTCCGGCACTGCTGATGGCCGGCCAGGAGGAGGCCGCGCGCGAACACATCGGCCGCTACCAGGACATTTTTGGCCGCGAGAACTTTTTTCTGGAGTTGCAGCATCACGACATCCCCGCGCTGCATAATGTCAATCGCTGGCTGGTGGACAACCGCAATTTTGCCGGAACCGGGCTGCTGGCCACCAACGACGTGCACTATGTGCAGCAGGAAGACCACGACCCGCACGACACGCTGCTTTGCATCCAGACCGGCGCGCAGAAGTCAGAACAGAATCGCATGCGCATGTCCGACCCCAGCTACCATCTCGCCTCGCAGGCGGAGATGTGGGGGCACTTCGGCACAATCAATGAAGGCGAGGCGCTGAAAAATACGCTGTTGGTGGCCGAAATGTGTCAACTGGACCTTGAAGTGAAGGGCTATCAGCTGCCGTCTTTCCCGGTGCCGGAGGGGCACAACGCCCAAACCTGGTTGCGCCAGCTCTGCGAGAAGGGGCTGCGCTGGCGCTTTGGCGAGCGGGCCACCGGCGAGGCGAGCTTGCAGGCGCGCATGGATCACGAACTGAAGCTGATCCATGACATGGGTTTCGATACCTACTTCCTCATCGTGTGGGACCTTTGTGAATTCGCGCGCGAGGCCGACATCTGGTGGAATGTGCGCGGTTCCGGCGCCGGCAGCCTGGTGGCCTACTGCCTCGGCATCACGGAAATCAACCCGATACGCGATGGCCTTATCTTTGAGCGCTTTCTCAATCCCGGCCGCATCAGCATGCCGGATATTGACCTCGACTACCCGGATGACCGCCGCGCCGAAATGATTAACTACGCCGCGCGCAAGTATGGCGAGGACAAGGTCGCGGCCATCATCACCTTCGGCACCCTGGGGCCGCGGGCGGCGGTGCGCGACGTCGGCCGCGTGCTGCAGATGCCACATGATCTGGTGCACCACGTCGCACGCCTCATTCCGCAGGAGCCCCGGCCCAAACCCTTGCAGGAGTATGTGGATGCGACGCCAGAGCTGAAGGATCTGGCCAACCGGGACGAGGATGTGCAGCGCATCATTGCGACGGCGAAGACCCTGCAGGGCATCAGCCGCCACGTTTCGACGCACGCCGCCGGCATCATTATCGGCGACCGGCCGCTGGTGGAGACCATCCCGCTACACCGGCCGACGCGCGGTAGCGACAGCGGCTCGGTACGCTCCGTGACCCAGTTCACGATGGAGACCTGCGAATCGATCGGCCTGCTCAAGATTGATTTCCTGGGCCTCTCCACGCTGACCATAATGCGCCGGGCCTGTGACCTCATTCGCCAGCATCACGGCATTGACTACAGCATGGAGAACATCCCCTGCCGTCACGAAATGGTCGCGGGCGACGAACGCGCGTCAGCCATGCTGGACGAGACCTTCGCTTTACTGGGGCGTGGCGAAACCGTGGGCATGTTTCAGGTGGAAAGCGAGGGCATGCAGCAGATGCTGCGCGACATGCAGCCGCGCCGCTTCGAGAACATCGTCGCGGGCATCGCCCTGTATCGTCCCGGGCCGATGGATTACATCCCCACCTACAACCGGCGTCTGCGCGGCGAGGAGGAAGTCACCTATCATCATGAATTGCTGAAGCCCATCCTTGAGGAGACCTGCGGCATCCTTGTTTATCAGGAACAGATCATGGAGATCGCCTCGCAACTCTTCGGTTACGAACTGGCGGAAAGCGACACGATGCGCAAGGCAGTCTCCTACAAGCGCGAAGAAGACCTTGTAAAGCATCGCGAAATATTCCTGGAACGTGGGCCGCTGCACGGCGTCGACGAGGTTACGGCCGGCAAGATCTTCGATGACATTGCGTTCTTCGCCAACTACGGCTTCAACAAGGCGCATGCCACGGACTACGCCGTCATCACGCTGCAGACAGCCTTCCTAAAGTGCCACTATCCCGAGGAGTACATGTGCGCGCTGCTCAGCGTGCATCGCGACGATGGCGGTCGCATTGCCGGTTACATGGAGGAATGTCGCCGTCTTGGCATTCCCACCCTGCCGCCTGATGTGAACCACAGTCTGCTCGATTTCGATATCCAGGCAGATGAGACGGGCCGGCGCGGCATTCGCTTCGGTCTGGCGGCTATCCGCAAGGCCGGCGCAGGCGCGTTGAACCCGATCGTCACTGCCCGCCAGCAGGACAGCCTCTTTACGGACCTTGAGGACTTCTGCAAACGGGTTGACCTGCGCATGGTGGGGCGGCGCGCGCTGGAGAGTCTTGCCACTGTGGGCGCCCTGCGCGATTTCGGCGAGCGGGGCCGACTGTTGGCCGCCTGCGAGCGGTTGCTGGGCTACAGTACGCGCTGGCACCGCGACCGCGAAGTCGGTCAGATGAACATGTTTGGCCAGGAGGCAGGCATGTCGCAGGAGATGCTTGGCAACCTGCCAGAACATGACGTGCTCAGCGAGCGAGATTTACTGGAGCAGGAGAAAGAATTGCTGGGCATCTACGTCAGCGGGCGCCCGGCAGACCGTTACCGCGAGGCGCTGGCCCGGGCCAACACGCGCGACATCAGCGAACTCAAGGCGGAGGGCTTCGGGCTGCATGACCGGCCGGTGACTGTGGCCGGCGAGGTCGTCGGCGTGCGCACCATACTCACCAAAAAGGGCGACCGCATGTGCGTTGCGCAGCTGGAAGACTGGCGCGATTCGGCCGCCACGATTGACATCACGATTTTCCCACGCACCTGGCGGCAGTGTCAGGCTTTGGTCGAAGAGGGCCGTGTGCTCCACGTGCGCGGCAAGCTGGACAGCTCGCGCGGCGAGCCGCAGGTCATCGCAGACGAGGTCACACAGAACTTCACGCTGCTGGAGGCTGTCCCCGAGGAAAATGCGGAACACTACGCTGCAGCGCCGCCTGCAGCTGCCGACTTCGCTCCGCCGGTCGAGGCAGTGTCGCCCCCCTGGAAGGAAGAGCCGCCTGCGCCAGAGTTGGAGCCGCCAGCGCCAACGCCATCGCCAGCGCCCATGACAATGGCGCCCGACATTGAGGAAGAGAGGCCCGACATGCCCGCTGTGGAAGCGCCGGGCCCTTCAGACCCGTCAGACTCGCGGCGGCTGCTTGTCGTGCACATGCCACGAACTGGAGAAGCTGAGCGCGATCAGCGACGCCTTGAGCGCATTCTCGCAATTCTGGAATCCTGGCCTGGCGAGGATGAATTGAGAATCATCCTGGAATCGGGTGGCAAGAAAGTCCAGTTGGACTTTGACAAGACCATAGAAATCCGTGAAGAATCGCTGAATAGCCTCCGCAGCATTATCGGAACGGAGACTTGGGAAATCAGTGAAGCGCAGGCCGTCACTGGCCAGCAGGAGTAGGGCAGCGCAACGCTGCCGCAGGAATCCCTCGGGAAAGGGAATTTGATTGATGAAGCACGTCGCAGTGATGACCAGCGGCGGTGACGCCCCTGGCATGAATGCAGCCGTCCGCGCGGTGGTGCGCACCGGGCTGGAATACGACATTGAGGTGCATGGCGTGCGCCAGGCATTCAGCGGCTGTCTCAGCGGAGACTTCCAGTTGCTGGACAGCAATCGGGTCAGCGGCATTTTGCAGCGCGGTGGCACGATACTGCAAACGGCGCGCGAGGATGAGTTCCGTACCTTGCGGGGGCAGCACAAGGCGTTGCGCCGCCTCAATGAGGCCGGCATTGAGGGATTGGTAGTCATCGGCGGCGACGGCAGCATGGCGGGCGCCCTGGCCCTGAACAACCTCGGCTTTCCGGTCGTTGGCGTTCCTGGCAGCATCGACAACGACATCTGGGGTACTGACATGAGCATCGGCGTCGATACGGCGCTCAACACCATCATCGATGCGCTGGACCGCATCCGCGACACGGCCACTTCGCATCAACGCGCCTTCCTCGTCGAGGTCATGGGCCGCAACACCGGTTACCTGGCGCTGATGAGCAGCATCCTCGGCGGCGCGGAGATCGTCGTCACGCCCGAGCGCGAAACCAGCATGGAAGAAGTGGCGGACTCACTGATTGACTCCTACACGCGCGGCAAGTCGCACGCCATTCCCGTCATTGCCGAGGGCGCGTCCATTTCGACGACCGGGCTGGCAGAATATCTCGAATCGCACCCACACGTCGGATTTGAGATTCGCCTGTCCATCATGGGCCACATGCAACGCGGCGGGAGCCCTTCGGCCTTTGACCGGCGCCTGGCGTCGATGCTGGGGATGCGCGCGCTGGAAGTCCTGCGCGATGGCCAGAGCGGCGTGATGCTGGGGATGCAGGGCCGCGAGATTCATCAGGTGCAGTTGTGCGAGGTCATCGTCAACCAGCGCCAGGTGGGCGACTGGTATTACGATCTGGCGCGCATGCTTTCGCGCTGAAAGCTTTCAGTCCCGCCTGCGACTGATGGCAGCATAACGCGCGCAAGTTAGCTGTACCAATGCCGCAGTGGCCAGGCGCAGTTGCAGGCCGCGTTCACCGGCGCTGAGGTGGAGCTCCTCGTGATCCCTGGCCGCTTCGTCCAGCCAGACAGGCCAGTTGTGATGCACGAGAGCCAGAGCGCTGATGCCCCCGATCTGCATCCCGGTCAGTTGCTCGGCCCGGCTGCGCTTTGCCAGGCGGAGCTTGCGCTGACCTGCCAGCACGGCCAGACCTTTCAGATCCAGCGCGCGGTCAGCGGCAATCAGCGCCAGCAGCGGCTTGCCGCCCGCAGGGGATTCCAGCACCAGAGTCTTGTAGACCTCCGCTGGCGCCACCCCCAGCAGGGCAGCCACCGCTTCCGCATCATGAAAGTGGCTGTCGTCGTAGCGCAGCGTGGTGAAGGGGATGCGCCGCTGCTGCAGCAGGCGTTCAGCGTTCAGCTTCCTGGCCATGACGGTCGTTAGCGATACTGGCGTCGGGCCATCCGACCAAGTACATCGGGTGCCAGGCGACCCGCCAGCAGAACCAGTCTGTCAAAGAAGCGCAGTGCAACCGAACGGCGCGGCCTGTGGATGACGCGCAGAATGGCCGCGGCGACTTCCTCGGCGCGCATGACGGGCAGGCTGCTCCCAGCTTCGCGCGCGCCCGCACCCATGCGGCGCTCGTTGAACTCCGTCGCTGTGCGCCCGATAAGCATGTCTGTCACGCGGATGTTGTCCTGCTCCAGCTCCAGACGCAGCGAGTGCGCGATGCTGCTCACAAAGGCCTTGCTGGCCGCGTAACTGGCGCTGTAGGGTACTACGAGCGGCGCGGCCACCGAGGAGATGGTGATGACGTGACCGCTGCCACCAGCGCGCATGGCGGGCACTGCTGCGCGCAGGCTGTGCAGCACGCCGTCGATATTGGTGCGCAGCAAGGTCTCCAGCGCCTCCCACTCGCTGCTTACGAGGTCGCCGCGCAGCCCCACGCCGGCGTTGGCGACGAGAATGTCGAGGCGGCCAAAGCGCGCGACGGTCAGTTCGACTGCGCGCTCAAGAGATTCCGCCTGCGTGACATCGCCGGGGCAGGCAAGAAAGTCCCCCGGAAGCTCGCGGGCCGCGCTCTCCAGCTCTGCCAGACGCTCTGTGTTGCGCGCCAGTCCTGCAACCTGAATACCGGCGCGCAGCAGGGCCAGCGTTGTCGCGCGACCGATTCCGCTCGAGGCGCCGGTTATCAGGGCGACCTTGCTTCTTGCGCGGGCATTGTCGTATGCTGAATCTGCGCCCCGTGTCATGAGCGCTCCCTTGTTTGCGTTGGTCGACAGGAGTATAGCGCAGGGCACACAGGGCCTCGCGCCCATGCCCCGTTGCCAAACTGCTATACTTATTAACATCCCGTAGCAAGGGGACGCAAAGTGGAAAACCGGCAGGAGTTGCGCACCGCACTTGACTCGCGCCTGGCGGCCTGTATTAGTGACCTGCGCCCGGATGACTTGATGGCCGAGGCCGGACGCAAGGTCCTGCTGGTGGAATTCCGACAGGTGCTGAGGCACGAAGCCGGCAGTCGCAACGGCGCAGACATCGAAGATCTGCACCAGTTGCGCGTCGCCATCCGCAAGTCACGCAGTGCATTGCGGATGTTGCGTCCCTACTTTCGCTCAAATGCCATCCGCGGCCACAGGCAGGTGCTGCGCGACGTGATGCGCGCAGCGGGGCCGGTGCGCGACCTGGACGTATTGCTTGAGAAACTGGACAGCCTCAAGACAACGCAGCAGACAGTCCTTGAACCGACTCTTGTGACCCTGCAGCGGCAGCGGACCAGCGCGCGTGGCAAGTTGTTGTTTGTGTTGTACAGTGACGCCTGGGAGCGCTTCCTGCCGGCCTACACCGACTTTCTGACGGCGCCGGGCGTTGGCGTGACCCGGATGAGGAAGAACATGATCGCGCCGCAGCAAGTGTGCCATGTCCTGCCGTCGCTGATTTACAGGCGCCTGGCACAGGTGCGCGCTTACGGGCCGGCCCTGGCCGACGCCGGCAGCGAGACTCTGCATGAACTGCGCATTGATTGCAAGCGGCTGCGCTATGCTGTCGCATTGTTTGCCGATCTGTTGGGGCCGGAGATTCGGGACTACATTGCTGCACTGAAGCAGATGCAGGATTTGCTTGGGCGCATGAACGACATCGCAGTGGCGCAGGCGCTGCTGGCCAGGCTGATATCCGGGCAGAAAAAAGCGGCACGCGCAGCCCTGCGCGGTTATCTGAAGGCCCAGGCGGAGGAACGCGAGCAACTGCTGGCGCAATTTCCGGTGGCCTGGGAGCAGTTCAACAGCCGGGATGTACAGCGTGAGTTGGCCATGTCCTTGCTGGCCCTGTGAGGCGGAAACGCGTTCAGTCGGGGTTTTCGGCCAGCATGGTCAGGCTTTCATTGATACGGTAGCTGTCCCCGGCCGGATAGCCGTCAATCGTGACGGGCAGACGTTCCCCGCTGCGCCAGTCGTAGATGCCAATCCAGAGGTCGTAGCCCTTGCCCGGCTCATACTCGCGTTCCTCGGGTACGCTCAGCTGGCGTTCGTCGCGGATGAACTCACCTGGCTCCCAGACCAACGTGGAATAGAAGCGCCGGTTCTCGTCAAGGCCGATCGGGCCATCGCTGTTGGCGATCAGGTTTCCTTGCGCGTCGCGCAGATGCAGGAACATTGAGTAGTCCTGGTCGGCCTCGTTCAGGACTTCCCAGTGAATGACGAAGGAGATTTGCCGCCCAGGCCACAAGCTGCTGACTCCGGGTTCATGACCCCGGTAGCTCGCAATGCCGCCGAAATCGACCGCTTGTGGCGGGTCATGGTCGTTGTTGGGCGCCTCGAAACGGCGCTCAAGGTTCAGTTCGTAGAGCGTGTAGTTGAAGTTGCCGTCATCGCGCTGCCAGGCGAAACGCAGGGAGTTACCGGGACCAATTCTGGCCAGCGAAAGCGCCCCCAAAATCTGATTGCTGCCCGGTGTGCTCTCGTTCCACACATGCGGATTCTCCGGGATGCTGTCGACGTAAAAGCTCACATCCTCCAACTCCTGCAATCGTGTTGGGAGCTCATACACACGGATGTCAGCCAGAGGGAAGAAGAAGGGAAGGCGTTTGACGCCAGGTGCCGAAACCACCAGCGGCTCTTCAGGATGCTCGCGTGCGTAAATCTGCAGGCGGTTGACCATCCGCATCAACGCGATGTTGCCGGACGTATATTTTGCGATGTCGTCGTTGAAGTGGCCGGGCTGCAACCAGTCGCTACCGACTATCGGGTCTCGTAAGGTACTGGTAATGCCGGGCAGGGCCAGGAAGAGGAGCGCGGTTGCGGACAGCGCGCGCCTGCGGCGCGACCAGCGCCGCAGGCGTTCGTTACTCAGCCAGTGCGCAAGGCACAGGGCGCAGGGCAGGATCAGCAGGGGCACGATGGCGAAGGACAGGCGATAGTGATAGCTGTATGACCAGAGCCAGGTGATGAACCAGGGCAGCGCCAACGTCAGCGCCCAGGCGCATTTCGAGATCATTTCGCGCAGAGGGCCAGCAGCAGGTAACAGCGGTCGCAACGCGCGCCAGAGCAGCAGCGCGCCGGCGACCAACAGAGCCCATTCGAGGGTCTGCAGTCGGCGCGGCGGGAAAAGCGGTTGCAGCGCCGCGATTTTCAACTGGCCGAGGATGGTGGGCAGCAGCGCAGCCAGCAGCAGCGCCAGGCCGATGACCAGGTTGCGCGCCTGGGTCCGGCTGGTATACGGGGTGCGACCGAGCGCGAGCAGTAGACATAGCAGCCCCAGCAGCGGCCAGCCGAACTCCGCGCCGCTGCGCGCAGCCCGTTCCAGCCAGAATGCGTCCGGTAAATCGATAGCGTTGTGCCCGAGAGCGAGGTTGCGTAGATACCAGACCGCGCCGTGCGGCAGGCTGGCGAGACCGGTGAGCAGCGCGACGCCGAGACGGGGACGGAAGGCGCGCCAGTCGAAACGGACGCGCCACAACTCGATGAGCAGCAGTAGCAGTACGCCCCACACCAGCGCGCCGGCCGTGGGCTTGGTCCACAGGGCGCAGCCCAGCAGCAGCCCGGCGATGAGCGCATGGCGCCGTCGGTGACACTGGTCCGTCCAGGCCTGCAGGAAGAAAGTCGCCGCCAGGGTGAACAGCATGGTGAGCACGATCTCGAGGTCGCCGAAGCGCGCCCACTCGCCTGTGTGTGGATAGAGCGCCCAGAACGCGGCTGCGAAGATGCCGATGCGCCGGCTGAACAGGCGCGCGCCCGCGAGATAGACTGAGAGTGCGCAACCCGCGTGCGCGAAGAAAAGCACGGCGCGAGCGGCATGATCATCCACGCCGCCGGCCAGCAACTGCGCAAAAGTGTATTGCAGTGGCAGGAACTGCGGATAGTAGCCGATCTGCGCCGGGATGCCGCTGGTAAGCGTGTAAAGGCGCGCTTCATGACCGAAGACCCACAGCGCGTCGTAGGCGGTGAAGGGCCAGTAGGCGATGCTTAACAATCGCGGCAACAGGGCGAGGCCGATGAGCAGCAGCAGGAACCTCTCCATGCCATCCAGCGGGGGAGCTTGAAGCGAGGCAGGAGCGGGTCGCCGACCCTTGCGCCAGGCGAGCAGGAGACCGGAAAGCAGCATGGCCATTACACCGGCCAGCACCGGCTCGAGCTGCAGGGTGCCGGCCATGCCGAGCGGCAGCATCCAGAGAGTGAGCAGCAGCGGTCCGGTCGCGCAGGCAATTCCGGCCACGCTCGCGCGCGAGGGCCAGGCGGAACGTGGCAACACCACCAGCGCCCAGGGGATGCCGAGCCCCGCGTAAACCAACAGCAGACCGGGCAGCGGCGTCAGGCTGGCACTCAGCCAGTAGGGGAGATCCATTGACCAGCCAGCATGTGAGTCAGGGTATTCGGGTCATATGCTACGAGCAGCCACCGGTCCGCGAATCTTCGCTGACGGAAGCGCAGTTTGCCAGGCGTGCAGACAGCCCGCAAGCGATCCGCCAGACGCCGCATTTCAGGCGTCTTTCGGGCGTATGACGATCAGCAAGGCGCCCTTGTCGACCGTCTGGCCGTCGCTGCAGTGAATGCTTTCGATTTTGCCGCTGACAGGCGCCTGCAATTCGTTCTGCATCTTCATCGACTCGAGGATGACCAGCGTCTCGCCTTCCTCAACCATTTGATCGATTGACACTGGTACCTGCACGATCAGCCCGGGCATGGGCGCGCTGACATCGCCCGACTTTGTCACCAGGCCGCCGCGGCGCTGCCCCAGCATCATGGCGTGCTCGTCGAGCACGGTGGATTCGTAGAGGTGGCCGTTCATCAACACGTCGTAGCGGCCGCTTTCGCCGTCGATGACCACCTGCAGCGACTGATTGTTCATGATGACCGAGTAGAGTGAAGGTCCCAGCGAGAGGAAGTCGACCTGGCGTTCCGCCCCGTTGACCAGCAGCCGGCCATCGTTGCCGACCTCAATTTCATAGCGCTGGTCGTTGACCGTGGTGACGTACTTCATCGCTGCATTCTTTCCCAACGGCCCACCCACTTCCAGTTGCTGGTGTCGCGTTTTGGCGCAGTGACAACCTGCGCGGCCAGCTGGCGGTGGCGGTGGGCGAAGAGCGTGGCGGCGATTGCGGCGGTCTCGGTTTCGTTCTCGGTGGGGTCCCGGTCGTAGGTCTTCATGTTGAAGCGTTCATCGACAAAAGCCGTATCGATTTTGCCGGCGATAAAGCTGAAGCTGTTGAGTAGATTGAGGTGGAAGGGAATGTTGTGCTTGAGGCCCATGATGGTGTATTCGCCCAGAGCGCGCCGCATGCGCAACATGGCCTCGGCGCGGTCTTCGCCCCAGCAGATTAACTTGGCGATCATACTGTCGTACCAGGGCGTGATCTCGAAGCCGGAGTAGACGCCGTTGTCCACGCGCACACCCGGGCCGGTGGGCGTGATGAGCGTGGTGATGCGCCCGGTGGAGGGAATGAAATTCATGTAGGGGTCTTCGGCGTTGATGCGACACTCGATGGCGTGGCCATAGGGCGAAAACAGGTTGTCCGTGCGCGTCATGGTGCGCCCGCGGGCGATGCGAATCTGCTCGCGCACCAGGTCGACACCGGTGATGAGTTCTGTTACCGGGTGCTCGACCTGCAGCCGCGTGTTCATCTCGAGGAAATAGAAGTTGCGTTGTCGGTCGACCAGGCACTCGATGGTGCCGGCATTGACGTAGCCGACCGAGCGCGCGGCGGCGATGGCCATCGCGCCCATGCGCTCGCGCAGTTCCGGGTCCATGAAAACTGAAGGCGCTTCCTCGACCAGCTTCTGGTGACGCCGCTGGATCGAGCATTCGCGCTCGCCGAGGTGGATGGTGTTGCCGTGCGTATCTGCCAGGATCTGGAACTCGATGTGGCGCGCGCCGGTCAGCAGCTTTTCGAGGTACACATCGCCGTTGCCGAAGGCGCTGGCGGCTTCGCGCCGGGCGGTGGCCAGGGAATCCGCAAAGTCCGCTTGCTGCAGCACCTTGCGCATGCCCTTGCCGCCACCACCGGCAACCGCCTTGACGAGCAGCGGATAGCCGATTTTGTCCGCAGCCGCGCCGAGCGCCTCGTCGCGCAGGCCGGCTTCGCTGCCCGGAATGAGCGGCACGCCATGGCGACTTACGGTGCTGCGCGCGGCCTGCTTGTCGCCCATGGTGGCGATGGCGGAGGGTGGCGGCCCGATCCAGACCAACCCTTCATCCAGCACCTGCTGCGCGAAGTCCGCATTTTCGGCGAGGAAGCCATAGCCGGGGTGAATGGCGTCGGCGCCGGTGCGCCGCGCGGCCTCGATGAGTGCATCCATGCGCAGGTAGCTACTGACGGGAGCCGGTTCGCCGATGTGCACGGCCTCATCGGCGAAGCGTACGTGCAGGGCAGTTCGGTCGGCATCGGACCACACGGCGACGGTCGGGATGCCGAGGTCGCGACAGGTGCGGATGATGCGCACGGCGATTTCGCCGCGGTTGGCGATGAGAACCTTGTTGATGTTGCTTTGCTCGGCCATGGCGCCTGCCTGACTAAAGCGGAATGTTGCCGTGCTTGCGTGGCGGATTTACGTCGCGCTTGTTCTGCAAGACCTGCAAGGCGTTGATGAGCCGTGGCCTGGTTTCGCGCGGTTCGATGATGTCATCGAGGAAGCCGCGCGCAGCAGCCACGTAGGGACTGGCGAAGCGATCGCGGTAATCCGCGGCCAGGCTGGCCTTACGCTGTTCCGGGTCCTCGGCTTCACCCAGCTCGCGCCGATGAATGATTTCGACTGCGCCCTCCGGGCCCATCACCGCGATCTCGGCGCTCGGCCAGGCCAGGTTGAGGTCGCCGCGCAAGTGCCGGCTGCTCATGACGAGATAGGCGCCACCATAGGCCTTGCGCGTGGTGACGGCCAGCTTGGGCACGGTCGCCTCGCAGTAGGCGAAGAGCAGTTTGGCGCCGGAGGTGATGATGCCGCTGTGCTCCTGATCGGTGCCGGGCAAATATCCGGGAACGTCGACGAAGGTTACGAGGGGGATATTGAAGGCATCGCAGGTACGCACAAAACGGGCCGCCTTCTCGCTGGCGCGTATATCCAGCACGCCGGCCAGCACCGTCGGCTGATTGGCGACGATGCCCACGCTGAAACCACCAAGGCGCGCATAGCCGCAGATAATGTTGGCGGCGAAGTCCTGCTGCGTCTCAAAAAAGAGGGCATCATCAGCAATGCGGTTGATGATCTCCTTCATGTCGTAGGGCCGGTTGGCGTCCACGGGCACGATGCTGTCCAGCGCGGCATCGGCGCGCAGCGGATCGTCGCTGCTGGCGAGGTAGGGCGTGTCCTCCATGTTGTTCTGCGGCAAAAAGCCCAGTAGTTCGCGCACCATCAGCAGCGCGTGGGTCTCGTCCTCGCCGACCAGATGGCACACTCCGCTACGCGAGGCATGCACATCCGCACCGCCCAGCTCGTCGAAAGTAACACTTTCGTTCAGCACCTGTTTGACGACGTCGGGCCCGGTGATGAACATGTAACTGGTGTCGCGCACCATGATAGTAAAGTCGGTCAGCGCCGGGCTGTAGACCGCGCCGCCGGCGCAGGGCCCCATGATGACGCTGATTTGCGGAATGACGCCGCTGGCCAGTGTGTTGCGCAGGAAGATTTCGCCGTAGCCGCCGAGGCTGTCCACGCCTTCCTGGATGCGGGCTCCGCCGCTGTCGTTGAGGCCGATCACTGGCGCGCCGACCTTCATCGCCATGTCCATGATCTTGACGATTTTGCGCGCGTGGGCCTCGCTCAGCGTTCCACCGATGACTGTGAAGTCCTGCGAGAAGACGTACACCAGACGGCCATCGATGGTGCCCCAGCCGGTTACCACGCTGTCGCCCGGCGTGCGCCGGTGCTGCATACCGAAGTCCGTGCTGCGATGTTCTGCGAAGGCGTCCAGTTCACGGAAGCTGCCGGGGTCGAGCAGGATGTCAAGGCGTTCGCGGGCGGTCTGGCGGCCGGTATCGTGCTGGCGGCGAATGCGCTCCTCACCGCCGCCCAGCTGGCCAAGCGCGCGGCGGCTGCGCAACAGGTCGACCCCCGGGTTACCCTCAGGTTTCGCAGTCATGTTCACGACTCCCGTCGGTTTCTTGTCCGGCGGCGGAGCAGGAGGAACGCAGCCGGCAGCAGGGTGAGCAACAGGAAAGGTAGCCGGCCGCGGTCATAATCTGCGCGCGCGAAAAGCAGCAGGCGCATAACGCTGACGACGGCGTAGAGTGCAAGCGTCTGCCACTGCCGACGGGTCTGCGCCCCACGCCACAGGGTAACGGCCAGCCAGGCGAAAATCAATGCCCACGCCAGCGTCAACGCGCGCTCCAGTGGCAGGATGAGGCTGAGCTGCGCAGCGATTTCCGGCGGGATGGTCGTCAGGTTGTGCAGGGCGCCGAACTGGACCAGCAGCATGAACAGGGCGAGCAGGACATGGCGCTGGCGCGCGTCAGACATCGCTGCCGGCAGCGACGGCCAGGTCGGCGAAGAAGCCTGGGGGCAAGGTGATGCCGGCAAAGGCGGCGAAAGTGAGCTCGTGTAGCGGCAGGCCCAGATGAGCCTGGATTTCGCCGAAGAGCACGGCGTAGCTCAGGGGCAGGCGCGGCGCCTGTTCCAACCCCAGCGCCTTGACCGTACGCTCGATCTGCTGAGGATCCCCCTCGATCTCAACGAAATTGCCGCAGGGCAGTTCGTCCAGCACAATTTCAGTGCGGCCCAGGGCCCAGGTCGTGCGATACTTCTCGTAACGCAGCTGCACGTGATAGCCGAGCCGCTCGAAGATGAGCGCCGCCGTGTCGAAGTCACTGACCTCGACCTCGGCCTCGAAACGCTGCAGGATGGCGTCCTGGCCGGGCGCTGAGTCGTCGGGCATCTTGAGCGTCAGGCGCGCGCGGCTGTCCTGGCGCAGGCGTAAGACAATGCCGTCAGAGTTTAGACCGCCGTCAGCACGGTCGTAGCGCAGGTTGCGTTCCAGTACGCGTGCGGCGACCAGGCGCGCGCCTGTGCGCTGCAAACGCCGTTGCACCTGCATGAGGTCTGCGCAATACAACTTGAGCTCGACCTCGCTGTGGTCGCTGTCCATGGTGAGCAAACTCCCCTGTGTCAGATTCGCAGCACGACCTTGCCACTGACTGCGTATTCCTCCAGCAGACGCATACCCTCGCGCGCCTCCGCCAGCGGTAATTCCGCGCCTATGAGCGGGCGCAGCGCGCCACTGAAGACCAGGCTCATCACCTGGCAGTAGTCGCGGTGCGGACCCATGCTGCTGCCGATGATGCTCAAATGCTTGCCGAAGACCATGCGCAGGTCCAACGTGGCCTGCGGGCCGCTGGTGTTGCCAACGACGAGGATGCGGCCGCCGTGCCGTGCAACGCGCAGGCTGTCTGCCATAGTGGCGCTGCCGACGTTGTCGACTACCACGTCCACGCCCTGTCTGTTGGTCAGCTGCCAGACCGCGCGCGACCATGCGGGGGTGTCCGCGCGACAGATTGCCTGGTCCGCGCCGAGGGCCAGCGCCGTGTCGCAGCGCTCCTCTGTGCTGCCGAGGACCAGCACCTGCGCGCCGGCCAGTTTGGCGATCTGGATACTGGCTGTGTTGACGCCGCCGCCCGCGCCGACGATGAGCACCGTCTCGCCCGCGCGCAGGCCGCCGCGCGTCAGCAGCGAATGCCAGGCAGTGACGTAGACCAGGCCGGCCGCCGCCGCGTCCTTGTAGCGCATGTGGCCGGGCATCTGCAGCAGGTTGCGCGCGGGCACGATGGCGTATTCTGCTGCCGTGCCGGGCAGTTGCTCGCCCAGGATCCGCAGCCGCCCCTGGTTCTCCAGGCCGCTGCGTCGTGCCGGGTCATCGTCAGCAATGACGGCCGGGTCGATGCAGACTCGTGTACCCGCTGGCAACCCGCTGACGCCTGGCCCGCAACAATCGACTTCACCGGCGCCGTCCGCGGCGATGATGTGCGGCATGTTCAGCGTCAGGCCGCGCCAGCCGGCGCGCACCCACAGATCAAGCCGGTTGAGCGCGGCGGCGCGCATACGCAGTCGTACTTCGCCCGGCCCCGGCTCGGGCCGCGGCAAATCAGAAACGTAGGACAGCGCCTCAGGCCCGCCATGCGCCTGCAATACGGCCGCCCGCATCAACGCTGCCCCAGCACGTTGCGGGCGATAACGAGGCGCTGGATTTCGCTGCTGCCTTCGTAAATACGCGTAATGCGGGCGTCGCGCCAGTAGCGCTCAAGCGGTAACTCACGGCTGTAGCCCATGCCGCCATGAATCTGCAGTGCCTCGTCGGTGACGAAGGCCGCCGTCTCGCTGGCGAAGAGCTTGGCCATGCTGGCCTGCAAGGTGTAGCGCTCGCCACTTTCGGCGCTGCGCTGTTTCGCGGCGACGGCGTCATAGAGCAACAGGCGGCTGGCCTCGATGCGCAGCTTCATGTCGGCGATTTTCTGCTGGATCAGCTGGAAGCGGGCGATGGGCCCGCCAAAAGCCTCGCGCTGTCGGGCGTAAGTTACGCTGGCCGCAAAGGCCGCTTCGGCTATGCCCAGCGCCTGCGCCGCAATGCCAATGCGCCCGGCATCAAGCACGCTCATGGCGATGCGAAAACCTGCGCCCGGCTCGCCCAGCACATTCTCGACCGGGCAGGCAAAGTCCTCGAAGTGCAGTTCGCAGGTGGCGCTGGCGCGGATCCCCAGCTTGGGCTCCGCCCGCCCGCGCGTCAGGCCTGGCTGCGCTGCGTCGATCAGGAAGGCCGTGATGCCGCGCTTGCCGGCCGCCGAATCGGTCACTGCGAAGAGCACGATGCGTTGCGCCACCGGCCCGTTGGTCACCCAGCTTTTGCGGCCGTTGATGAGCCAGTGTGTGCCGGCCTCGTTGAGCCGCGCGCGGCAGGCCATCGTGCCGGCGTCGCTGCCGGAAGAAGGCTCGCTCAGACTGTAGGCGCCGGTCTGTACACCGCTGGCGACCGGGACTAGAAACTCGCGTTTCTGCGTATCGTTGCCGAAGGCCAGCAGCGCGCCGCAGTAGAGGGAGTTGTTAACGCTGACGATGACGCTGTGGCTGGCATCGACGCGCGCCAGCTCGAGAATCGTCAGGGCGCAGGCCAGCGCGTCCATGCCCGCGCCGCCGTATTCCTCCGGCACCTCGACGCCCATCAATCCCAGCGCGCCCATGCGCCGCACGGATTCCTGCGGGAACTCGCCCGTTTCGTCCAGCTGCGCCGCCACGGGTGCGATCTCGCGTTGCGCGAAGTCGCGCACCGTGCCGCGTAACATGCGATGCTCGTCTGTCAGCGGGGGCAGTAAGGTTTCGCTCGCTGCAGTCATCAAATCTCCAGCGCAGGCTTCACCCGGCAGCATGGTAGTATAACAACAGGCAACAGCACAACGGGACGGAAGGCTCATGGCCCGTATCGCCATCGATCACATCGCCATTGTCGTGAGCGACATGGACGCTGCGCTGGGATTCTGGCAGCGGGCGCTGGGTCTTGAGCTGCAGCGCGTGGAGTCAGTGCCCGCCGAAGCCGTCGATGTCGCCTTTCTGGAGACGAAGAACGCGCATGTCGAGTTGCTGCTGCCGACGAGCGGGGATAGCGGCATCGCGCGCTTTCTGGAGGCGAAGGGCGGAGGCATGCACCATCTCTGCCTGGCCGTGACAGACATTGAGGCGGCCATGCAGCAGCTGGCAGAGACCGGCATTGAGCTCATCAACGAGCGGCCGCGGCAGCGCGAAGATGGCACGCGCTACGCCTTCGTGCATCCGAAGAGCAGCGGCGGTGTACTGGTCGAGCTCTACGAACGCGGGTAAGCGCGGGGCGGGCACATCATGCAGAAGACAGCGGAAAAGACAATCATGAGCGCAAACGAGATCGTGCTGCCCGTCACTGGCATGACCTGCGCCGCCTGCGTGCGCAACGTCGAGCGCGCGCTGGTGCGGCAGCCGGGCGTGCTGGAGGTCAGCGTTAACCTGGCGACCGAGCGCGCCAGCGTCCTGCCAGGCGCGGAGGGCGTGGAATGGGCGCAACTGGTCAGCGCCGTCGAGAAAGCCGGCTACGGCGTCATCGAAATTCAGGACGAACCAGTCCCCGAGGATGCCGAGCGCGAGGCGCGCGAGGCGGCGATTCAGAAGCAGACGCAATTGCTGCGCATTGGCCTTCTCTTCACTGTGCCGCTGGCGGCGCTGAGCATGGCGCGCCATTTGTCGTCCGCCGTGCCTGCACTGGCACAACTGGCGCCCTGGCTGGGTTGGCCTGGCTGGCCGCTGGTCTTCTGGCTGCTGGCGACGGTGGTTGTCGTCGTGCTCGGTCGACAGTATCTGTCAGGCGCGCTGCGGGCCTTGCGCAACGGGAGCGCCAACATGGATACGTTGGTCGCCCTGGGCAGCGCGGCGGCCTATCTGTACAGCGTGGCCGCCCTGACCGGGCTGCTGCCAGAGACCGCCGAATACTTCGAGACGGCCGCCGTGATTCTGACGCTCATCACGCTGGGCAAGCTGCTTGAGGCGCGGGCGCGCGGCCGCAGTAGCGAGGCCATCCGTCGCTTGATGCAGCTGGCGCCGCAGACCGCAGCGCTCTTGCGCGATGGCGTTGAACGCGAGGTACCGGTCAGTGAGCTGCTGGTGGGCGACCTGGTGCTGGTGCGGCCCGGCGGGCGCATCCCGGTGGATGGCGTGGTGCGCGAGGGCGAGTCGGCGGTGGACGAGTCCTTGCTCACCGGGGAAAGCCTGCCGGTCGATAAGACAGTTGGCGACGAGGTCATCGGCGCCACGCTGAACCACCAGGGTCGCCTGGTCATTGAGGCGTGGCGCCTGGGCGCGGCCAGCGCGCTGGCCCAGATCATCCGCATGGTGGAGCAGGCCCAGGCGTCGCGCGCGCCCATCCAGCACATCGCCGACCGCGTCTCGGGCATCTTCGTCCCGGTGGTGTTGCTGCTTGCCTTGCTGACCTTCGTCGCCTGGCTGGCCTTGGGGCAGGTGGCGTTCGCGCTGGCGTTGACCCATGCCGTAGCGGTGCTGGTGATCGCCTGTCCCTGCGCGCTGGGTCTGGCGACGCCAACGGCCATTATGGTTGGCACCGGGCTCGGCGCGGAGAACGGCATCCTCTTCCGCAACAGCGCCGCGCTGGAGAACACGCGCCGCTTGCAGGTTATCGCGCTGGACAAGACCGGCACGCTCACACTGGGCGAGACGCGAGTTACAGCGATCCATGCGCTGCCGGGCTGGACGGAAGAGGCGCTGCTGCATCTGGCCGCCAGCGCGGAGCGTGGAAGCGAACATCCCCTGGCGCGGGCCTTGCTGCAGGCCGCCGCCGAGCGCGAGTTGGCGCTGGACGAGCCCGGGACCTTTCTGGCTGACGCGGGCATGGGCGTACGCGCTACGGTGACAGGCCGCGAGGTGCTGGTAGGCAGTCTGCGCTACCTGGCGCAAGCAGAACTTGCGTTGGACGAGAATCTACTGGCCCAGGCGCGGGCCTTGCAGGAAGCGGGCCAGACGGTCGCGGCCGTTGCGATTGACGGTCAGGTCGCCGGTCTGCTCGGCATTGCTGACACGCTGCGCGAAGGTTCGCACGCGGCGGTGCGGGCCCTGCAGACGGCCGGCCTGGAAGTCGTGATGCTCACCGGCGACAACGAGCGCACGGCGCGGGCCATCGCAGCGCAACTGGGCATTCAGGAGTTGCGGGCGGAAGTTCTGCCGGGCGACAAGGCGGAGGTGATAGCACAATTGCAGAAGGGCGGTCAGCGTGTCGCCATGGTGGGCGACGGCATCAACGACGCGCCGGCGCTGGCGCAGGCCGACGTAGGCATGGCCATCGGCGGCGGGGCGGACATCGCCATGGAAGCCGCGGATTTGACCCTGCCCGGCGCGGATCCGCTGTCGGTGATGCGCGCCATTCATCTGGGCCGCGCGACCATGCGCACAATCCACCAGAATCTCTTCTGGGCTTTCGTCTACAATATCGTGCTCATCCCGGTAGCCATGTTGGGCGCGCTGGTGCCCATGCTGGCCGCGGGCGCGATGGCCTTCTCCAGCCTCTTCGTCGTCAGCAATTCCTTGCGTCTGCGGCGCCTGCGCCTGCGCGTCTGAACCTCGCGCTCAGGCCGGCGCCGGCGCGTAGTCGATCGCAGCCAGGGCCTGCACGATGGCCTGCTCGGTAGCGGGCGCTTCCCAGGCGACGGTCACGTTGCGCCCCTCGACTTCAGCGGCCAGCACCTGTACGCCGGCCATTTCTTCCAGCTCGTTGCGAATGGCGCGCACGCAGCCGTCGCAGCCGATGTCGGGGATGTGAAAGGTTTTGCTGGTCATAAGTCCCTCCCTGATCATTTCTATTCTATCCCGTAGCAGACCGGATTTCAGTCTCCGGCCAGGGCCAGCGTCAATTCGCGCCGCACCTCGTCATCGCGCTCGCGCCTGAGCCGCGCCCCCAGCAGGGGACGCGCTGCGTCAGCATCCAGCTGCGCCAATGCCCATGCAGCATGGCCGCGCAGCAGGGGACTCGCCGCCTCCAGCAGCCGGGTCAACGCAGGGATAGCGGCCATGACCGCGCCGTTGGCCGCGGCGAGACAGGCGTTGCGCAGCAGGCGTTCGTGGCCCGTGCGTTGCAGTCCTGTGCCCTGCCAGCGGCGCAGAAACTCCTGCTCATCCATCTGCAGCAGCTCCGTCAGCGGTGGCGCAATGCGCGCCAGGTCGCGCTGCTGCAGGGCCGGCTCGCGCGTCGGCAGGGCGAAGCGTTGAAAGGGGCAGACGTCCTGGCAGATGTCGCAGCCGAAGATCCAGTTGCCGGTCAGCGGGCGCAGCTCACGCTCGATCCAGCCCTTGTGCTCGATGGTCAGATAGCTGATGCAGCGGCGCGCGTCCAGCACGAAGGGGCGCGGGAAGGCGTCGGTCGGACAGGCATTCAGGCAACGCGTACAGCTGCCGCAGGAAGCGCCCTCCTGCGGTCGGTCGTGTTCGTCGAATTCCAGGCTGGTCAGGAGTTCGCCAAGGAAGAAGTGACTGCCGCGGCGGGGATGGATGAGCATGGTGTTCTTGCCGAAGAAGCCGAGGCCGGCCTGCTGCGCGTGACTGCGCTCGAGCAGGGCGCCTGTGTCGACGTAGACTCGCTGCGCATTGCGCTGACCGCTTGCATGCTGCAGCCACCTGGCCAACTTCTCCAGGCGCGAGGTCATGAGCTCGTGATAGTCCAGGCCCCAGGCGTAGGCAGCGATGCGCCCGCGCGCGGGATCTTCGAGCGTGGCCTCCATGTCATGCGCCTGTGAATAGTCGAGACCCACGACCAGCAGGGTGCGCACGCCCGGCAGGATTTCATTGAGGTCGCGGCGCCGCGCCTGGCGATCGGGCCGCGCCATCCAGTGCATCGTGCCGTGCATGCCGCTGCCGATCCAGCGCAGGTAGGCGTTCAGCGTGGGCGAGGGGTGCGCGGGGGTGATGCCGACGAGATTGAAGCCAAGCTCAAGCGCACGTTCACGCAGCAGGGCGCCGGAGAAGGCCATCTCAGCCGCCGCCCGCTGGCGGGCTCATAGTTGTGCGCTCCGCTCCAGAACGTTCAGCAGTAATGCGGCTGCGCGCTGTGGCCCGCCGCCTGCGGCCATCTCCTCCGCCAGCTGACGCGCGCGCTGCTGCACCTTCTCATCCAACAGCAGGGCGCGCGCGCCGGTGAAGAGGGCGCCGTTACGTACGTCGTGCGCGCTCAAATGCAGGCCGACCTTCGCCTGGGCGACGCGGCGCGCCTGGGTGCGCTGGTCGGCGGCGTGGGGCACGACCAGCTGCGGCACGGCGTGCACGACGGCGCTGTGCGTCGTGCCCATGCCGCCGTGATGGATGGCCAGGCGGGCGCGCGGCAGCACGTGGTGGAAATCGACCCAGTTGAGCAGACGAGCCTGTCCGGGCAGGGCGGCGACCAGTTCGGCCTTGCGCTCCGCCTCTATCGGATTCCAGCCAATGACGACAACAGGGACGAGGTTGAGGCGTGCCGCGGCCTGGGCCGCCCAGCTGAAGAAGCCGAGGTCGCCGGTGAAGGTAGTGCCAAGGGTGATCAGCGCCAGCGGGGACTCAAGCGGGATGGCGCGCAGCCAGTCGGGTGGGCCGTCTGCCGGCACAGTCGGCGCCCCGCCGACGTAAACGTTTTGCGGCAGCAGGCTGCCGCGCTCCTCGGCGTACCAGTCCTCGGAGAAGTAGCAAAGGTGCAGCAGCGGACTGAGGACGGAGGGCGTGGCGCCCTGTGAAAAGTTGCGGCCCTGCAGGCCAAACCGTGTCAGCAGCTGCGTCAGGCGCGCGCGACTGTCGGCGCCGAGCGTGCGCTGCACTGCCAGCAGGCGCTCCCCGTCCAGTTCGGCGCGGGCCGGCCAACCGCCGACCACCAGCGGGACGTCCAGCGCTTCGGCGGCGAGGGCGGCGGCGCTGAGGAACGGATCGGTGACCAGCAGGTCGGGTCTACCAACGCGCTGCGCCAGGGCGATCAGCTCCTCGGCGGCGGCCGCGACCTTGTCGACGCTGAGCCAGGTATCCAGCGCGCGCCGGTAGCGCAGCATGACGGCTTCCTGTGGCGGCAGCGAGCGAATGTCGGGCAGGGGCGGTGGCGGCCACAGCCAGCCGGTTTCGTTCAGGGGCAGGAAGTTGAGACCCGCCTGCGCCAGCGTGCGCGCGACCTGCGGTCCGCTCAGCCAATGCACCTGATGCCCATCGTCACGCAGGGCCTGCGCCGTCCGCAGCAGTCCGCCCCAGTCAAGGTGACCCGGCAGCGGCGCGGAGACGAACCAGAATTCAGCCATCAGGACCGCGCGGCGCTATCCATGCGCAGCGGGCCAGTCCGGGATGGGCACGCAGCAGAGCATCAGTTGACGGGCTGCGCGCACTTCATCAAGCCGCGAGATGTCGAGCGTGTGCGGCGCGCTGCGCAGCAGGTCGGGCTCGTCGCGCGCTTCCCGCGCGATGCGTCGCATGGCAGCGATGAAACTGTCCAGCGTGGCCTTGTCTTCGGTCTCGGTAGGCTCAATGAGAAGCGCCTCGGGCACGATCAGCGGGAAGTAGTTGGTGGGCGGGTGAAAGCCGTAATCCATCAGGCGCTTGGAAATGTCCAGCGCGTGCACCTCTTCGACTCCGTCGAATTGACCCTCGAGCACGAATTCGTGGGCGCAGATGCGTGGGTAGGGGATGGTGTAGCTGTCATGCAGCGACGCGCGTACGTAGTTGGCGTTGAGCACGGCGTGGCGCGAGATGTCGCGGATGCCCTGTGCGCCGTGAATGCGGGTGTAGGCGTAGGCGCGCACGTGCATGCCAAAGTTTCCGTGGAAGGCCTTGAGGCGGCCTATCGAATGTGGCGGCATGCGCAGGCCGAAGCGCGGCGGCTCGTCTTCCGTGCCTGACGCAACGATTTCCACGTTGGGGCCGGGCAGGAAGGGCGCCAGGCGCTCGTTCACGGCGACTGCGCCGCAGCCCGGGCCGCCGCCGCCATGCGGCGTGGAAAAGGTTTTGTGCAGGTTGTAGTGCATGACGTCGAAGCCCAGCTCGCCCGACTTGACGACGCCCATCAGCGCGTTCATGTTGGCGCCGTCCATGTACATCAGGCCGCCACAGGCGTGCACTGCCGCGGTGATTTCCTGGATGTTGACGTCGAAGAGGCCGAGCGTGCTGGGCACGGTGACCATCATGCCGGCCACGGTCTCGTCACAGACGGCCAGCAGCGCCTCCAGATCGACATTGCCGTTCTTGTCTGAAGGCAACTCCAGGGCCTGGTATCCCGCCATGGTGACGGTGGCCGGGTTGGTGCCATGGGCGCTGTCCGGCACAAGGATGCGCGTCCGCCGATTGTCGCCGCGCCGCTCGTGATAGCGGCGCATCATGAGGATGCCGGCCAGCTCGCCCTGGGCGCCGGCTGCCGGCATCAGGCTGACGCGCGCGAAGCCGCTGATTTCGGCCAGCCAGCCCTGCAGACTGTGCATCAGCTCCAGCGCACCCTGCGAACTCTCCTCGTCGCTGCGCGGGTGCAGTTGGGCGAAGCCGGGCAGGCGCGCAACATCCTCGTTGAGGCGCGGGTTGTATTTCATGGTACAGGAGCCGAGCGGATAGAACCCCGTATCAATGGCGAAATTGCGGCGGCTCAGGCGCGTGAAGTGGCGGATGACCTGCAGCTCGCTCACTTCCGGCAGGTCAAGCTCCTTGCGCAGCAACTTTTTCGGCATTTCTGTGGGCGGGACATCGCATTGCGGAAGCCGCAAGGCTGACCTGCCGCTTGCGCCCAGTTCGTAAATGGTCGCTTCGCTCATGAGGCTTGCAGCTCCTGCAAACAGACCACGAGGGCATCAATCTCTGCGCGACTGTTCATCTCGGTGAAGGCCAGCAACATGCAGTCTCGCAGGCGCGGGTCTTCAGTGCCCAGGTCGTGGCCGCCGATAATGCCGCGCTCGCGCAGAAAGGCGTTTACTTCTGCGACCGGGCGCGTGCAGTGCAGCGCAAACTCGTGGAAGAAAGGCGCCTGCGTCACGATTTCATAGCCGTCCAGCGCATTGATCTGCGCCGCGGCATAATGGGCCTTGTGCCAGCAAAGCTCCGCTACCTGGCGCAAGCCCTGTTTGCCCATCAACGCAAGATAGACGGCGGCGGCCAGCGCCATCAGCCCCTGATTGGTGCAAATGTTACTGCTGGCCTTTTCGCGGCGGATGTCCTGTTCACGCGGCCGCAGCGTCATAACCCAGGCGCGGCGGCCATCCTCATCCACGGTTTCGCCGACAATGCGGCCGGCAATCTTGCGCACGTAGCGCGTTCGTGTGGCGAAGAAGCCGAGGTAAGGGCCGCCATACGAAAGGGGAATGCCCAATGGCTGGCCCTCGCCCACGACAATGTCGGCGCCCAGCTCGCCGGGGCTCTTCAGCAGGCCCAGCGCCAGCGGGTTGACGACGAAAACCAGCAGCGCGCCGGCTGCATGCACCTGCTGCGCCAGGCCGCGGAAGTCCGCGATGTGGCCGAGGAAGTCAGGGTAGGCGACTGCCAGCATGGCTGTGTTGCCGTCCAGCTGGTCGACCAGGTCGTCCAGACTGGAAGCACCTGAGTCGCCGCGGAACAGCGTGTCCCTGCCCTGGTGATAGGTACGCGCTACCTCACGATACTGTGGATCGATGTAGGGACTGCACAGAATTTTCTTGCGGCGGCCACGGCCAACGTCGATGGCCATTGACACCGCTTCAGCGAAACTCGTGGCGCCGTCATAGTGGCTGGCGTTGGCCGCGTCCATGCCGGTCAGTGCGCAAAGCATGCTCTGATACTCGAATATCGCCTGCAGCGTTCCCTGGCTGAGCTCGGGTTGATAGGGCGTGTAGGCAGTGAGGAATTCACCGCGCAGCAGGATGTGATTTAGTGCGGAGGGGATGAAGTGCTGCCATGCGCCGCCGCCCCGGAAAATCGCAAAGTCCTGGCCGTGGTCGTTGGCCTCGGACAGCGCCAGCATCTCCGCCTGAACTTCCTGCTCGCTGAGCGCCTCCGGCAGGGCCAGCGACGGGAAGCGATGGCGCGCCGGCACCGCGCCGAAGAGGTCTTCGATGGCGCTGACGCCGATTGTCGCCAGCATTTGCTGGCGTTCGGTCTCTGTGTGCGGAATGTAGCTCATGGCAGACTAGCGCGCGTCGCAGTGGGCGTCATAGGCCGCAGCGTCCATCAGGCCGGCCAGCTCACTCTTGTCACCAAGGCGAATCCTCACCAACCAGGCCGCTCCGTATGGGTCGGCGTTGGCCAATTCGGGCTCGTCTTCGACCGTGCTGTTCACGGCAGTCACCGTGCCACCGGCCGGCAGGTGCAGGTCCGAAGCTGCCTTGACCGACTCCACCACACCGAAGCTGTCGCCCTGGGCGAAGGTCTCGCCCACGGCCGGCAACTCAAGGAAGACGATGTCGTTCAACTGATCCTGCGCGTAGTCCGTGAGACCGACTATGGCTTCAGCGCCCTCCAGCCGCAACCATTCGTCGCTGTCCTGATACTTAAGGTCCTCAGGCGTCTTCCACTTGCCCATTGTTGCAGCCTCCTGCAGAAATGTAAAAGGACGCACAATGCTGTGCGCCCCTGTCAGTCGAATCACTTCCAGAGTCCTGCGGTCTGCCACTCCCTGGACCTGAGAGTTTCGTGGCCAGCCCAGCCAGCGGACCACTTGCCCCTTCGGTGGCGCCCTGCGGCGCGCTCTCGCGACAGCCCTTGTATACGCCGCAGTCTAGACGAATTCGCAGCCCCTTGCAAGCGATTGAGCACGGCTGAGGGCTGTGCTACGATGCAGTCGGCGGTTAGGCGCGAGAGGACGCATGACAGAAGAGGGCAGTGTGCGCAGACCCATGCGACCGGCGTTGCTGGCAGCGCTGGTAGTGAGCCTCTCCATCACCATTGGCTCAATACTCTTTATCGTGTGGCGTCTCGCGAACCCGTCCGTCACTGGCAGTTCGGTTGCGCTGGTGGATTCCGCTTCCTGGTTTGACGGCGCGACAGTCATTGAGCCGCCACGGACTCTGACGAATTTCACGCTGGCAGACAATGACGGGCTGCCGCTGGGTTTGGGCGATCTGGCGGGCAAATTAACGCTACTGGTCTTCGGTTACACGCGCTGCCCGGATTATTGCCCGCTGACGCTGGCGGACTTCACGCAGGTGAAGGCTGCGTTGGGAGAACTCGCCAGCGACGTCCACTTCGTGATGATCAGTGTGGACGGCGAGGTTGATCAACCGCTGCTCATGCGAAACTGGCTGGCGAAATTCGACCCGGATTTTCTGGGCATGACGGGCGCGCGCGAGGAGGTTCGCCGTATCGGCGCAGACTTCGGCCTCTACCTGGGCACCAGCGACCGCCCCGGCCTGATCGACCACAGCACCTCGAGCTTCCTCATCGACCGCGTGGGACGTTTGCGCACGATGTTCACCGTGGGCACTGCGCCGGAAGTCATCGCTGACTACGTGGTCGAACTGCTCAACTGAAGCCGGGGCAGGCGCGCCGAAATGCCGGTGACGACCTCGTAATTGTTCGTGCCGAAGCGCCGGGCCAGCATTTCGGCGCTGATGCAGGCCTCGCCCTGGCGCCCCAGCAACACCACTTCATCGCCGACTGCAACGTCCGGGATTGCCGAGACATCGATCGCAGACTTCTCCATGCTGATGCGTCCGATGACTGGAGCGACCTGGCCGTGCAGCAGCACCGTGCGTGGCTCGTGCGGCAGGCGCCGGAAGCCGTGTGAATAGCCCACGGGCAATATCGCAATGCGCGTCGCTGCGTCAGCGACCCAGGTGCGGCCATATCCCGTGCTGTGGCCCATAGGCAAGGTCTTGAGTTGCGCGACGAGGGTCTTCCAGGTCAGGGCCGGCTGGAAAGCGGGCGGGATCGGCACGCTGTCCGATGGCGACAGACCATAGAGCACGATGCCTGGTCGCACCATGTCGAGGTGGCTGGCGGGCAGGGTCAGCGTCGCCGGTGAGTTGGCACTGTGCAGCAGGGGAAAGCGCGCGCCGCGCGCGCGCAGGGCTGCGACCGCCGCCAGAAAGCATTTCAACTGTTCCCGCGTCCAGGCCTCGTCTTCATCGGCCAGCGCGAAATGCGTATAGCATCCCTCGAGTTGCAGCGCCTGCAGGCCAGCCAGACTATCATGGAAGGCGAGCGCGCCCGCGACCAGCGTGCCCATGCGGCCCAGTCCGCTGTCCAGCTTGATGTGCGCCTTAAGTCGCTTGCCGGTCTTGCGGGCTTCCCGCTCACAGGCCTGCGCCAGCGCTGCGTCGAAGAGCGTGAGGGTGAGCTCCTGCGCAATCGCTTGCGACACGGCTTCCGGCGGGACATAGCCGAGCACCATGACGGGCGCGCTGATGCCCGCAGCGCGCAACTCCAGCGCCTCCGCCAGGCTGGCCACGCCCAGCTTATCTGCGCCGCCATCAAGGACGCTGCGGGCCGTGGCGACTGCGCCATGGCCGTAGGCGTTGGCCTTGATTACCGCCATCAGGCGCGCCCGGGAGTTGACGAGGCTGCGCAGCCGGAGCACGTTGTTGAGGATTGCGTCTTGGTCGATCTCGAGCCAGGTTGTTGCGCCAGCGGGGCGGGTAGCAGGCGGCGTATGCATGGCGTCAGTTTAGCGTCGCCATGCGTCTGCTGCCAGCACAGCAGACGACAAGGGGCGGAAATTACTGCTATAATCCCTCCGGTTTCGATACACAGGCTGGCATGACGGCACGATTCGACATTCTCGCCGAACAGGGCCGGGCCAGGGCCGGAGTATTGCACACCTCACACGGGCCCGTCCCCACGCCCGTTTTCGCTCCCGTGGGGACAGCGGGGTCGGTCAAGGCCGTGTTCCCGCGTGACCTGAAGGCTTCCGGCGTCAGCCTCATCCTGGCAAACACCTATCATCTGTATCTGCGCCCCGGCGACGAGCTCGTGCGAGAGCAGGGCGGGTTGCAACGCTTCATGAACTGGCCCGGGCCAATTCTGACGGATTCAGGCGGCTACCAGGTTTTCAGCCTGCAACATATCAATCGAATTGACGACGAAGGCGTCAGCTTTCGCAGCCACATTGATGGCAGCCCGTTGCGCTTCACGCCGGAGAAGGTGATGCAGATCCAGCAAAATCTGGGCGCGGACATCCTGATGTGCTTCGACGAATGTCCACCCCCGCGCGAGCGCGAGCGTGTTGAGGCGGCCGTGCGGCGTACGACTGCCTGGGCACGTAAATGTCGGACCGCCCACCCGGATGACGGGCAACAGGTGCTCTTCGGCATTGTACAAGGTGGCATCTTTGGCGAATTGCGCGAGCAGTCGGCGCGGGCGCTGCAGGAGATCGGCTTCGCGGGCTATGCGCTGGGCGGACTGTCAGTTGGCGAGTCGCGCGCAGACATGCTGGAGGCGCTGGCCTTGTCTGCGCCCTTGCTACCGCAAGACAAGCCTCGTTACCTGATGGGCGTTGGCGAGCCAGATGACCTGGTCGAGGGCGTATGGCAGGGCATTGATCTCTTTGATTGTGTCATTCCGACGCGCCTGGCGCGACACGGCGCCGTGTTTACGGCGACCGGTCGCACCAACGTGGGCCGCCTCGACTATGCGCGCGACGAACGCCCGCTGGACGCTGACTGCGACTGCCCGGCCTGCCGTGACTATTCACGCGCCTATCTGCGACATCTAATCAAGTCGCGCGAACTCCTGGGATACATGCTGCTCAGCCTGCACAACATTCACTTTCTGGTCGGGCTGATGGCGGCCATGCGCACAGCAATTCTGGCGGGCGAGCTGGCAGCCTGGCGCGCAGCGTTTCATCAGCGCTGGTCCCGCGAAGGGCGGGGCCTTGCGTCACAGGCCTGAAGAGGCGTGATGGAGCCCCTTCCCGGATCCGTGCTGCGACCCGCGAGCCGCAGCCTGGTCATTGCAGCGCTGGCACTGGCCGGCTGTCGCGGCCAGATAACGCCTTCTGTTATGCCTGATTCCGAAATTGCCGTGATCCAGCTGGGCAGCACCTCGGCTGCACTGCCGCTCGCGCAGGACCTGACGGGTCGTTACGCCCTGGTCAACCCGGCGCTGCACTTCGAGCTGCAGGTGAATAGTTTCGCGACTGTAGTTGCCATGGCACAGCGCGCCCAACCGGCCTGGTTTCTGACGAACTGGCTGCCCGGATCGGCGGAAAGCGACCTGTGGGCTGCGCCGCTCGGGCACGATGCCATCGTCATCATCGCCCATCCGGAGCTGCCCGTCAGCGACCTGACGCTGGAGCAGCTGCGGGCGCTCTTTCAGGGCCGCGGCGCGGACGCTGGCCTGGCTGCGGGCCAGCCGCTGCACATCATCAGTCGCGAAGATGGCTCCGGCACGCGCGCGGCCTTCGAGCGCCTGGTGATGGGCGAGCGTCGCACGTCGCCCGCTGTCCTTGTCGTTCATTCCAGCGCGGCCATGCGGGCCAGCGTGGCGCGTCAGCCTGGCGCCATCGGCTACCTCGCGGCCAGCTGGCTGGACAACTCGGTTCAGGCCCTGAGCATCGCGGGCATCGCGCCGGGGGCACAGAGTTATGCTGACCGAAGCTGGCCGCTGCGCACCACGCTCTTCATTGCCGGCGCCAGGGAACCGCAGGACGAGCGGCTGCGCAGCTTTATCGCCTGGGCGCAGGGCCCGGGCGGTCAGTCTGTATTGGCGCAGCGGCATATGCCCCTGCGTTACGGGGAATAGTCGCCAACCTGTACGTTGTCGAAGAGGTCATTTTCGTCGATGCGGTTGTGTGTCGGCGGTGGCTGGATGCGCGTGTAGCGCACGTGAGACTGGAAGAGACGGCGCATCCAGTGGGGCGGGCGCGAGCGTCGGCCGGCAAGCTGGCTGGCGTGACAGCTGCTGGCCTCGTCCCATATGTCCAGCCACTCGCTCACGTTCACGCGGGCGTGCGGCGGCTCGATGTTCTCCAGCACGGCGACCATGTCAATGTCCTTGTTGCGGCCCACGGCGCGCGGGTCCATGCCGCGCAGGCGCATCATCATTATGCCGTAGCGCAGCATCAGGGTGGGGGAGGAACTGTAGTAGAGCTTTTGCGGCTGCCATGGCGCCAGACCTTCCGTAACAAAACTGGCGTCTCCGGCAAGGTTGAAGGCGACAGTCGTGGCGCGCTGGATGGCGATGTGATCCGGATGGCCGTAACCGCCGTAGCGATTGTGGGTCAGGATGATTTGTGGCCGCGCCTCGCGGATGACCTCTACGACGCGGCGGGACATCTCTTCTTGCGGGGCCTGCCACGAGCAATCGGGATGCTCACTGGTCTCCGATCCCATCATGCCGCTGTCGCGATAGCCAAACAGGAACAGTTTGCGGAACCCCAGCTTGCGCACGGCGCAATCCAGCTCCGCCAGGCGAACGGCCTTGATCGAACCGTGCTGTTCGACGAAAGACTCGTCCATCGTTCCTGCGTCACCGTTGGTAGAAACGATGGCAAAGACGTCCACGCCCTCCGACACGTACCTGGCGACGAGGCCGCCATAACCAAAAGTTTCGTCGTCGGGATGGGCAACGGAAATTAATATGCGCCGGTCTGACATGAACATCCTCCTGAACCAGGCCAGAGTATAACCTGTTTGCAGCAACTGTCCCTGTTCAGATTCTATTTTCGCGCTATATACTACCGCCGGAATCATCCAGCCCCGGAGTATCCCGTTTATGCTCACGGCTCGTCTGTCTGTACTGATGCTGGCCCTGCTCCTGCTGGTTCCGCTGGCGGGCGCGGAGGAGCTGTCTCAATCGACAGCTGGTGCCACGCCCGAGCCGATCGGCCCGGATCAATATCCGCTTGACTACAATTCCCTGACGGGTTTGCCCTATCCGGATGAAGCGTCCATGGCACGCCGCAACCTGATTGTTAAGGTCTCCAACTTTCCACCTGTCGTGCGCCCGCAGTCCGGCATGAACCAGACGGACCTGGTTTACGAGGTTGAATCCGAGAGCGGCATCACGCGCTTCGCCGCAATTTACCGCAGCAATGCGCCGAGACACGTAGGTTCGGTGCGCAGTTCGCGTCTGCTGGACCTGGAACTGATGACGATGTACAGCGCCTTTCTGGCCTACTCCGGAACCAGCATCCCTATCCAGCGCATGATCTGGAGCTCTCCGTACGCAGGGCTCGTCTTCTCACCGCTGACGGGCGACAATTGTCTGCAGGCCGGCTTCTGCCGCTTCGGGCGACCCGACCTCAGCTATGAACACACGCTTTTTCTTGACACGGAACAGTTGTACCTTCTGGCCGATGCACGCGATGTCAATTATGGTTACAAGGCACGCGGCTTCGCCTTTGCTACCCAGCCGGACATTGGCGGGCAGCCTGTCCAGGAGGTTGCGGTCAACTGGTGGGGGGAGGGCAACGGGCAATGGCAATACGACTCGAAAAGCGCTCGCTGGCTGCGCTTCAGCGACAACGAGGCGCACTTTGACGCACTGGATGGCCAACAGTTATGGGCGGACAACCTGATTGTGTTGCAGGTGCCCCATGTGCGCCGACCGGACCTCTTTGCGCCCGGCGCCATCGACGAATCGCTGGAGATACAGTTGTGGGGCAGTGGGCCGGCGCTGGTGATGCGACACGGACGCTGGTACAGCGGCCGCTGGACCCGCTCAAGCCGGGCAGCGACGGTGGCGTTGCAGCTCACCCACACTGGGAGCGACAAGCCAATCCATCTCAAGCCCGGTCGCAGCTGGATCTCGATCGTGCGTAGTCTGGCCAATGTGACGCTGTCCGAGCATTTGACGGACTTTCCGGCCCTGGCGAATGCCAACCTGAGCAGTGGCTGAACATCGCGCCCTTGAGGACAGGCGGCCTAATGACCGGCGTGTTTCACCGCTGCGCCAGAGCTGCCGCGCAGAAAGTCGAAATCGACGCCGCTGTCCGCCTGCTCCACATGCTCAACGTAAAGTTTCGTGTAGCCACGTTCACCAGGAGCAGGGCCGGGCTGCCATAACTCACGCCGCCGCCGCAGTTCATCTGTGCTGACCAACAGCTGCAAGCGTCGCGCGGGCACGTCAAGCTCGATCTCGTCACCGTTATGAACCAGGGCCAGCGCGCTTCCCAGCGCAGATTCCGGCGCAACATGTAACACGACCGCGCCGAAGGCCGTGCCGCTCATGCGCCCGTCCGAGATGCGCACCATGTCTTCCACGCCCTGCAGCATCAGTTTCTTCGGCAGGCTGAAATTGCCGACTTCGGGCATGCCCGGAAAGCCGCGCGGCCCGACCTGCTTGAGCACCAGCACGCTGTCCGCCGAGACCTCAAGGTCAGGATCGTCGATGCGTTGGTGGTAGTCGTCGATATTCTCAAAGACGACGGCGCGACCGCGATGCTGCAGGAGTTCCGGCGCAGCGGCGGAGGGTTTGATGACGGCACCATCCGGGCAGAGATTACCGCGCAGGACGCTGATCCCGGCCTCGCGCTGAAAGGGCGCGTCGAAGTCGGCGATGACTTCACGGTTGTAATTTTCAGCCCCCGCCGTGTTTTCCTCTTGCGTTCCCCCGTTGACGGTAAGCGCATCCATGTGCAGCAGCGCACGTAGCTGCTGAATCACCACTGGCAGGCCGCCGGCATAGTAGAAGTCCTCCATAAGGTACTCGCCGGACGGCATCAGGTTAACCAGCAGCGGCATCTGGCTGCCGAGGCGATCGAAGTCATCCAGCTCCAGCGCGATGCCGAGGCGGCCGGCCAGGGCCAGCAAATGCAGCACGAAGTTGGTCGAGCCGCCCACGGCCGCATTGATGCGGATGGCGTTCTCCAGCGCGGGGCGGGTCAGGATCTGCGACAGGCGCAGGTCCTTCTTCACCATTTCGACGATGCGCCGGCCCGAGAGATGCGCCACACGCCGCCGCCTGGAGTCCGCCGCCGGGATGGCGGCTGCGCCGGGCAGCGTGACGCCAAGTGCCTCGACCATGCAGGCCATGGTGGAGGCAGTGCCCATCGTCATGCAGTGGCCGTCGCTGCGAGACATGCAGCTTTCTGCCTCATGGTAGTCATCGACTGTAATGCGACCCAGACGCAAGTCGTCGCTGAGGCGCCAGACGTCTGTGCCGGAGCCGATGTCGCGGCCGCGAAACTTGCCGTTGAGCATGGGGCCGCCGTTAACGACGATAGTGGGCAGATCGACGCTGGCTGCGCCCATCAGGCAGGCGGGCGTAGTCTTGTCGCAGCCGGTTAGCAGCACGACGCCGTCCAGCGGATTGGCGCGGATGGTCTCCTCGATCTCCATGCTGGCCAGGTTGCGATACAGCATGGTAGTAGGGCGCATCAGCGGCTCGCCCAGCGACATGGCCGGGAACTCCAGCGGCAGGCCGCCAGCCTCGTAAACGCCGCGGCGCACGAACTCCGCCAGTATACGAAAATGGCCGTTGCAGGGCGTTAGCTCTGACCAGGTGTTGCAGATGCCGATGACCGGGCGTCCGTCGAAGACGTGATCGGGCAGGCCCTGGTTTTTGAGCCAGCTGCGGCCGACAAAGCCAGGTTTGTCGTCGTTGCCGAACCAGCGTTTGCTGCGCAATTCGCTCACGGATCAGCCTCCAGTTGTGCGAAACGAGGGAGTCAGTCTTCGGCGCTCAGGATGTGCGTGACGACGGTGGCGCCTGTGCCACCGATGTTCTGCGTCATGCCGATTGCGGCGCCGGGCACCTGAGCCGCGCCGGCCGCGCCGCGTAACTGGGAAACGAGATCGACCATTTCGTAGACGCCGGTCGCGCCGACGGGATGTCCGCGTCCTTTCAACCCGCCGAGCGTGCAGATGGGGATGCGCCCGTTGATGCCGATTTCGCCCGCCGCGGCCAGTTGTGTGGCCTGGCCGGGCCTGGCAAAGCCGGCGGCTTCCAGGCTTAGCGCGGCCATAATGGTGAAGGCATCGTGCAGCTCGAAGACGTCGATGTCCAGCGGCGTCAGGCAGGCCTGTTCGTAGGCTCGCTGCGCGCTTGCCCGGGCAGCAAATAGCTCGATCGGGTCCTGCCGGCTGGCGAGGTCGACGCTGTCGGTGGCGCAGGCACTGGCGAGCACTCGCAGCGGCGCATTGCCGGAGCTACGCGCCAGTTCGGCTGGCCCCAGGATCAGGGCTGCCGCACCGTCGGCGACGGGCGAGCTGTCGAACAGGTTGACGGGGTCGGAAATCACCGGCGCGCGCTGCCAGGTTTCCAGCGTGATGGCGCGACGGAACATGGCGTTGGGGTTGTGCACGGCGTTGGCGTGGGCGTTTAGGCTGAAGGGCGCGAAGTCGACGTGAGCGATGTGGTGCTCGTGCATGTAGCGGCGCATGATGAGAGCGTTAAGCGCGACGAAAGAGGCGCCGTGCGCGCTCTCGTAGTCGGCGTCGGCAGCGGTGGCCAGCGCCGTGGTCACCGGGCCGCTGGTTGCGTCGGTCATCTTCTCCATGCCGCAGATGGCGACCAGGTCGACCATGCCGCTGGCGACGGCGCGAACGCCCGCCTGAATGGCCACGCCGCCCGAGGCGCAGGCCGCCTCGACCGTGGTTGCCTCAAGGCCACGCCAGCCGACGTGACTGGCGATGAGCGCGCCCAGCTGTGTCTGGTTGCTGATGCGCGAGGCCAACATGTTGCCGACGAAAAGCGCCTGTGGCCGGCCGATAGCGGCGTCGGCCACCGCGGCCTGCAGCGCCTCAGCGGCCAGGTCGCGCAGGCTGCGCTCCCACCACTCCCCGACGGGCGTCTGGCCGACGCCGAGAACGTACACATCACGCATACGATGCTGCCCCTTGTGCCCAAATCTGGCCGGCAATATAGCATGCCATTCCTCGCAATACCTGTCGGATGTGGGCGCCTTTGGCCTTCACCGCAGGACCCGTGTCCCGCCGCAAGCAGGACAAGCGGGCCGGTAGTGAGAGCCTGCGGCCGACCGCGCTTGTCAGCGGGGCTGCGCGCCCTTACAATTGTTCGTCCGCAGGAGCGTATACAGGAAGGAACCATGGCGCTGGACCAGATTGTGGTGCGTGGTGCGCGCGAGCACAATCTCAAGGACATTGACGTTGACATCCCGCGCGACAGCCTGGTCGTCATCACCGGGCTTTCGGGCTCAGGCAAGTCCTCGCTGGCTTTCGACACCATCTTTGCCGAAGGGCAACGCCGCTACGTAGAGAGCCTGAGCGCCTACGCCCGTCAGTTCCTGGGGCAGATGGAGAAGCCGGACGTCGACCAGATCGAGGGGCTCAGCCCGGCGGTCTCGATTGACCAGCGCGGCGTGAGCCAGAATCCGCGCTCCACAGTGGGCACAGTCACCGAGATTTACGACTACCTGCGCCTGCTCTACGCGCGCATCGGCGTGCCACACTGTCCGGTCTGCGGCGATGAAGTCAGGGCGCAGAGCGCGCAACAGATCGTGGATGCCGTTCTTGCTCTGGCGGAGGGAACGCGGGCGCAAATCCTGGCGCCGGTAGTGCAGAATCGCAAGGGACATCATGAGAAGGTCTTCGAGGAGATCGGACGGGCCGGCTTCCAGCGCGTGCGTGTCAATGGCGAGTTACATGAGCTCGAGGGAGAGATCACGCTCGACCGTTACAAGATCCACAACATTGAGATCGTCGTTGACCGCCTCATTCTGCGCCGATACGAAGACCCGGCCAGCGAGGAGGCGCGCGGCTTCGTCACACGTCTGACGGACTCGATCGAGACGGCGCTGAAGCTGGGCAAGGGCCTCGTGGTCATCAACGATGTCACGGACTCGCAGCAGCCGCGCGACATCCTCTTTAGCGAACATCTGGCCTGCGTGAACGGACACGGCAGCTTGCCGGAGCTGGAACCGCGTCTCTTCAGTTTCAATACGCCCAAGGGCGCTTGTCCCGACTGTCAGGGGCTGGGCTTTCGCCTGGAGATCGACCCCGCGCAACTGGTCGCAGACCCGGATGTCGGCCTTGCCGACGGCGCCATCGACGCCAACGGCTGGAACCTGACCGAGTCGTCCGGCTGGTCGACCGGCCTGATGCGGGCGCTGGCACAGGCCTACGATTTTGACATGCACACGCCCTGGCGCGATCTGACGCCGGAGCAGCAGCAAGTCGTCATGTATGGCTGCGGCAAGCGCCGGCTTGAAGTGCGCTATCTCAACAGCCAGGGTCAGCAGCGTAGCTGGAATACCCGCTTCGAGGGCATCGTCAACAACCTTAGCCGCCGCTACCGTGAGACCAGCTCCGAGTTCATCCGCGACCGCATCGAGCAATGCATGGTGCGCACGCCCTGCGTTACCTGCGCCGGGCGTCGCCTGCGACCGGAAGCGCTGGCGGTCACCGTGGCCGGAAAGTCGATCCACGAATACACGTCGATGACCGTGCACGCGCTGCTGGACAGCGTGCAGGGGCTGCGCGGTGAGGGCCAGGCGAAAGATGGGACAGAACTTGGCGCACGTGACCGACATATTGCGCGCCAGGTGCTGAACGAGATCGGCGCGCGCGCGCGTTTCCTGAACGACGTCGGCCTGGATTACCTGACACTCTCGCGTTTCGCCGGCTCGCTGAGCGGTGGCGAGGCTCAGCGCATTCGCCTCGCCACGCAGATTGGCAGCCGCCTGACCGGTGTGCTCTATGTGCTCGATGAGCCCTCCATTGGCCTGCATCAGCGCGACAACGCGCGCCTTATCGATACGCTGAAGGGCATGCGCGACCTGGGCAATACACTGCTGGTCGTCGAGCATGACGAGGAGACCATGCGATCGGCGGACTGGCTGATTGACCTGGGGCCGGGCGCAGGCGAACGCGGCGGTTATGTCGTCGCCGAGGGCCCGCCAGAGGAAGTGGCCCTGGTCACGGACAGCCTGACCGGCGCCTACCTCTCGGGTCGGCTGCGCATCGAACTGCCCGAAACGCGGCGCGCCGGCAACGGGCTCGCGCTGACCATGCGTGGCGCCAGCGAGAATAACCTGAAGACCATCGACGTCAGCCTGCCGCTGGGCATGTTGATTTGCATTACTGGCGTGAGCGGCAGCGGCAAGAGCACGCTGATGATCGACACGCTTTATCGCCAGCTGGCGCGCCGCATCAACAAGAGTCGCGAGCGTGCCGGTGCGCTGGCGGCGCTTGAAGGCGTCGAGCACATCGACAAAATTATCAATATTGACCAGAGTCCCATCGGGCGCACGCCGCGCAGCAACCCCGGCACCTACACCAAAATGTTCGACGCGATCCGCCAACTCTTCGCCGAACTGCCGGAGAGCAAGATTCGCGGCTATATGCCTGGTCGTTTCAGCTTCAACGTGAAGGGCGGGCGCTGTGAAAACTGCCAGGGGCAGGGGCAGCTGCAGATCGAGATGCAGTTCCTGCCAGACATCTACGTCGCCTGCGATGTGTGCCTGGGCTCGCGCTACAATCGCGAGACGCTGCAGGTGCTGTATCGTGAGAAGAGCATCGCCGACGTGCTGGACATGACGGTGAGCGGGGGCCTGAAGTTCTTCGCCAATCATCCGACCATCTTCAACAAGCTGCAGACCCTGAACGACGTGGGACTCGGCTACATCCGCATCGGCCAGCCGGCGACTACGCTCAGCGGTGGCGAGGCGCAGCGCGTCAAGCTCAGTCGTGAGTTGGCCAAACGCGCCACCGGTCAGACGCTCTATATCCTCGACGAACCCTCCACCGGCCTGCACGCTGCCGACGTCAAGCGTCTGATTGCGGTGCTGCAGCAGTTGGTGGATAATGGCAACACGGTGCTGGTCATCGAGCACAATCTCGACATCATCAAGGTGGCGGACTGGCTCGTTGACCTGGGGCCGGAAGGCGGCGACGGCGGTGGCGAAGTCATCGCCACCGGCACACCCGAGGACGTCGCCCTGCAGGACGCCAGTTACACGGGGCGCTGGCTGCGGCCGGTGCTGGCCCGACGCGAAGCCCTGCCCGAACTCGCCTGAAGACAGTTACAGGAGGCAGCATGTTACGCGACCTGAACGCCATTCAGATTGAGCGCGCGCTACGCGAGGAACAGCCTGGACCTCCCTTCCCGCCGGCGGCCGACCGGGACGCCTGGAAGGCTGTCCGGGCCGGTCTGGGCGAGGAAGAGTGCAGGCGCATTATCCGGCGAGGGGAAGAGGCGGCCCGCGCCGGAATCACCGCCTTGCCGGCCACGCTCTTTCTGGAATTTCAGCGCCTGGGTGAGCGCAATGCCTACGATGCCTGCTGGGGCCTGCGCCGCGGCCGGCTCAACTGGATGACGCTGGCGGAGTGCCTTGAGTACGAAGGGCGCTTTCTCGATCCGTTGCTTGACTTGGCCTGGGCCATTTGCGAGGAGAGCACCTGGTCCATCGCGGCCCACCAGCGAGCGTTAACGGACATGGAGCGGCCACACATCGACCTGATGGCCACGATGACCGGCGCCTATCTGGCCGAATTCGACCTGTTGCTGGGCGCGGACATGGAACCCGCGCTCGGTCTGCGCATTCGCCATGAAATGGACCGGCGCCTGTTCACGCCCTGGCTGCTGCGCCATGATTTTCACTGGATGTACAGCGGGGAGGAGCGCACGGTCAACAACTGGAACGGCGTGTGCAACGGCAACCTGCTCACGGCGGCCATTCACCTGGAGCAAGACCCGTCACGCCTGGCGGAGTTGGTGGTGCGGGCGGCGCACTCGCTGGCGGACTTCATTGACGGCTTTGAGTGCGACGGCGGTTCGACCGAGGGGGTTTCCTGCTGGGCCTTTGGCTTTGGCAACTTCATCATGGCAGCCGCGCTGCTGGAACAGCGCACAAACGGACGCCTCAGCTTCCTGACTGACGAAGTGCGCATGCGCGACATTGCGCGTTTCCCGCTGCGCACCCTGATCAGTCCGGGGAAATGGGCCGAAATCTCCGACATTCACCCGAACATGGAATGCCCGTTGTGGCTGATTTCCTGGCTGGCGCAACGGCTCGACATCCCCGACCTGCATGCCCTGGCCCGGGAGCAACTGCGCCTTGGTTTTGACTGGCGCGAGGCGCCGCTGACCTGGGACCTGCGCAGCATGCTGTGGCGCGCTGCGCAACCGGCAGTCCGGGATGAGGATCGTTACACACCCGCAAGGCACGATTTCTACCGCGGCATGCACTGGATGTTTGCGCGCAGGGACCCGGCCGACCCGGACGCGTTGGTGCTGGTCGCGAAGGGCGGCCACAACGGCGAGATGCACAACCAGAACGATCTGGGTTCGATCATCGTCCATCTTTGTGGCGAGTCGTTGATTGTCGACCCGGGCCGGGGCCGTTTCAGCCGCGAGTATTTCGGCGCCGGTCGCTACGATCTGCTGGTCAACCAGTCATTTGGCCACTCCTGTCCGGTGCCCAATGGCCAGATGCAGGGGCCGCTGACTCACGTGCGCCATGGCGACAGGAGAATCGACGCCGGTTATCACGCGCGTCTGCTCGAACATCGCGCCGACGATACGCAGGACCTGCTCAGGCTGGAGCTGGTCGATGCCTGGGACGAGGCAGCCGACCTGGAGTCGCTGGTGCGGACGGTCACGTTTCATCGAGACTGTCCGGCGGGACGCATAGAGCTGCGGGACGAAGTGCGCTTTGCCAGCGGCCCGGGCATGCTGGAAAGCGTGCTGATCACCTTCGGTGAGGTCGAGGAGGGCGAGGGTCACGTCATCATTCGTGGCGAACGGGCGGCCTTGCGCGTGGACTTCGACAGCGAGGCGTTGGAACAGCGCACGGAACTGGTGCCGCAGGTGGCGCTCTTCAACGAGATACGTGACCTCCGCAGGGTCATTTTCGCATTTCGCACAGCCCGTCAGACGGGCAACATCAGGCTGGATATCGCTCCGGTATGATGTGATATGTTGCGCCGCTGCCGAACGTTGGGTAAAAACAAGTCGTTGTGAAATCGGCAGCTACATTTGGGTCAGTGAGCAGGGGAGGTGTAGAGAGGGGGAAATTGCTCGCAAGACAGCGGACTTCGCTGAATTTGATCAGTCCGACAAGAGAGGTTAAGGATAATGGACGAGAAACACACGCTTGATCGCAGACAGTTTCTGAAGGCCACTGCCGGCGCGGCAGCGGCCGCTGTGGCGGCCACGCCACTGATCCAGGCCCTGCCCGCCGCCGCCCAGGAGATGATGTACTCCCAGGCGCCGATGCTGGATGACATGGGCCTGCCGCCGGTGGAAGAGCGTCTGCCTTCCAACCCGCGCGTGATTCCGGTCTTCGAGGAGATCGGTGAGCACGGCGGGACCTGGCGCCGCGGCTTCAAGGGACGCGCGGACATGCAGGGGCCGGCCAAGCTGTTCTACGCCTTTGGCCTGCACTTCCAGTACACGGCGGACCTCAGCAGCGTCATCATTGTGCCCGGGCTGTACGACGAGTGGTCGCAGAACGATGACTCGACCGAGTACACATTCCACATCCGCGAGGGCATGAAATGGTCGGACGGGCACCCCTTCACCACCACAGACGTACAGTTCTGGTATGACTGGTATCAAAACGGCGAAATCGGCGCCACGCGCGCTGTGCTGAACGTGGGCGGCCAGAACCTGGATCTTGAGATCGTTGACGAGGAGACCTTTATCTGTCGCCTGGGCCAGCCCAGTCCCCTGCTGCCCTTCAAGGTGGCGCGTGACGATACCGAGGGGCAGCACGGCGGGCCGACCATGGCCGCGCCGGCCCATTATCTCTCCCAGTTCGTCCAGGATCATGAAAACGCCAACCAGGAAATGATCGACGCGGCGGTGGCGAGCAACGAAGTCTCCACCTGGCAGGAGCTGTTCGGTACCGGCGGCACGCCGCGCGGCCCGATCTCCTGGTGGGCGACCAACCCGGACGTGCCGGTCGTGCAAGCATGGTGGATGGAAAAGCCGCTGCCCTTCAACGATCCGATCGTGCTGGTACGCAACCCCTACTTCTACAGTGTGGATGAGACGGGCCAGCAACTGCCCTATATCGACCGCATTGAACACAAGCTGTTCGAAGACTCCGCCGTGTTCGACCTGTGGATCACCCAGGGGCTGATCGACATGCAGGTGCGGCACGTTAATGCGGCCAACTTCTCGCTCTACAAGGAGCTGGAGGAGGAGGGCGACTACCGCGTGTTGCTGTGGAGGGGGGCCACCACCAATGCCTATCATCCCAACACCAGCAGCGACGACCCGCGCAAGCGCGCCATCTTCAGCGACCCGCGTTTCCGTGAGGCCCTGTCGATCGCGATCGACCGGCATGCCATCAACGACCTGATCTACGATGGTCTGCTGGAACCGCGCCAGGGCAGCCCGGTCTCGGGCTCGCCGGACTTCAGCGCCGAACTGGAGCAGCGCTGGACGGAATACGACCCCGAGAAGGCCATGGCCCTGCTTGATGATATGGGCATGGCGATGGGTGGAGACGGTTTCCGCACAGCCCCCGACGGCGAGCCGATCAACTTCCAGCTGATGCACGCGTGGGTGGGCAGCCAGACGGGCACAGACGAAGTCGGCCAAGTCATTGGCTACTGGCGCGCGATTGGCGTCAATGTTACCGAGGACGGCGTCGAGCGCTCGCTTTATCAGCAACGCGCGGCCAACAATCAGGTCGATATTGGCACCTGGGACGTCGACCGCAGCCTGATTATTCAGGCCGATCCGCGCTCCTACATTGGCGATTCACCGCAGCAAACCTGGGCGCTGAAATACAATCGCTGGCGGACCAGCGGCGAGGGCGAGAACAGCGAGGAACCGCCGGAGGACCATCCGATCAGGCGCATCTGGGCCATCTGGGAACAGGTCACCGTTGAGCCTGACGCTGACAAACGCTCTGCCCTGATGCAGGAGCTCATGGGCGTCCACGCCGAGGCGCCCTTCGCCATCGGCACTGTGGGCGAGGCGCCGCAACCGGTGATCGTCAGCAATCGCATGCGCAACGTGCCCAACGACATCGTCGACGACACGTCGCTGCGTAACGTGCGCGTCGCTTACCCGGAGCAGTTCTTCTTCAAGTCCATGAGCTGAGCGGGCGCGTAGCATGATTTTCAATGCCGGGGCAGGGTTGTGACTCTGCCCCGGTTCTTTTGTACCATTCACTTTCGGGAGGAGCCGTGGATATTCCTCACAAGCTGCGCACCCTGACCCGCGGGCCGCGGCATCACTTTTTCGGCTACTACAGCGTGCCCCTCTGGAATCCGGCGGAGACGCAGTTGCTGTGCATCGAAAGCGAGTTTCAGGACCATCTGCCGCTGCCGGGTGAACGAGGTGTCATCGGCCTGGCCGATGCGGAGACGGACGACTTCACGCCAGTCACCACGACCGACGCCTGGAACCTGCAGCAGGGCACCTGGCTCTACTGGAACCCTCTGGCGCCCGGCCGCGAAATCGTCCACAACGACCGCGTTGACGGACGACTGGTCACCGTGGTGCACGACATTGATAGCGGCGAACGCCGCATTCTGCCGCGGCCGATCAACGCGCTCAGCCGCAACGGCAGGTACGCCTTGTGCCTCGATTACGGCCGTATGGGGCGCATGCGCAAGGTCGTTGGCTACCAGGGCGCGGAGGACCCCTACCCCAACGATCCGCATCCAAAAAGAGACGGGATCTTCCGCCTCGACATGCAGAGTGGCGAGGTCACCTTGCTTTACTCGATCCATGAGGTGTGGGAACAGCTTGTCGAGCGGCACCCGGAATTGCACGAGCGGCACATGTGGTTCAACCACACCACCATCAATCCCTCCGGCACACGTTTCTACTTTCTCGCGCGCGCCTGGTCCGGCGGGGTGGAGAACACGCATCTGCAGAGCGCGCTGTACACCGGCGCCATGGACGGGGGCGAGCTGCGCTGCCTGATTGACTTTGGTGGCTTTGTCTCGCATCTGGACTGGCGCGACGACAAGAGCATGGCCGTGACCTGCACCACGGCACAGCCGCAGGAAAGAGGCTCGCGGCAGCATTTTATGCTGGAGGACCGCGAAGGGGCGGAGTTGCGTCCAATGGGTGGCGGTGGGCTGGACTTTGACGGGCACATGACCTTTTCGCCGGATGGGCGCTGGATGGTGACCGACCGTACAATCGGTGCAACGCTGGAAAAGTTGTTGCTGCTGGTGCGCGTTGAGGACGAGGCCGTACAGTTGCTGCACCGCTTTGACATGCAACTGTCCCCATGGGTAAATGGTGACCTTCGTTGCGACCTGCATCCGCGCTGGAACCGCAGCGGGACGCAGGTCTGTGTAGACGCCATCGCGGCCGATGGCACGCGCCAGTTGCACGTCGTAGACCTTGAGCTTCAATAGATATGGGGATTGGCAAGCAGTTTCGCGACGAGCAAATCCACTATGAAGACCCGCTCAGCGGGCGCGAAATCACTTGCCTGACGAACTGGCTGGGGCATTCCTGGCAATTTTACTTCACGCATCCCTGCTGGATTGACAATGGTCGTGCCTTTCTGTTCCACTCCGAGCGCGACAATGCCAGCAACTATTTCCGCTATGAACTGGCGACAGGCGACATTGTCCAGTTGACGGACCTGCAGGGTGAAGAGGCCTTCTTCAAGAGTTGTCTGTGTCCGGCGACCCGCTGTCTCTACTACTGGTCGGGCAATGAACTGATTGAGTTGCAGGTCGATTCATTGAAACAGCGGCTGGTCTACAAGGTCGAACCACCCTTTCTCCCCGACGACATGGGCACGAAGCTCAGTGCCAGCGCCGACGGGCGCTACGTCGTCGCGGTGCTGGTAGATGTCCCGGCAGGCTACGACCCCTTGAAACTGCATCCCTACCATACGCCGCCCCTTACGCGCCTGACGCGCATTGACGTTGCCAGCGGAGTGGCTGAAGTGCTGCTAGAGGACCGCCGCTTCCTGGGACATGTCAATACGTCTCCGACGCGGGCAGATCTCTTTACCTATACGCACGAAGGGCCAATCCGCGAGGACGACCAGCGCATTCACGGGATGAATCTGCTAACGGGCGAGAACCGGGTCATTCGACCCCAGCACGGCGACTACAGGCTCGTCGCCGAGCACTGGTTTGCCGACGGCGAGACCCTGGGCTTTCGTTGCCACAAGCGCTCGGCCGGAGACACGCGTTTCGGCTCCATTCGCTATGACAACACGCAGCACGTTGAAACAGTGCTGCCCTACAGCCGACACTTTCACAGTCTCGACGGGTCGCTGGTCGTTGGCGACGGCACCCCCTCCTTCCAGCTGGAGAGGTTGGGCAGCCAGGTTGTAACCTGGCCCTGTATCCTGCTTTATCCACGTGAGGGCGAGGGCGAGGGCGAGGGCTGGGGGCAGCCGCGGATACTGGCGCATCACGGCAGTAGCTTCAACGGGCAGCGCACGCATCCGCATGCACATATCACGCCGGACGGAAAGCAGGTGCTGTTCACGACGAACCGCAGAAGCTACATGAGTGAGTATTCGAACATCCATATTGTAGCGATCGGGGACCTTCAGGATTTACCGTTGCTGGACGTCGAAGCGGGTGTGCGCGTGCGAGGCATTTAGCAGATGTTGCCCTGGCGCCACGTCAGCATTCTCAGGTGGGGCAAGCCAGATCCTGACGGTCACAGGACCTTTTCGCCTGACCGGCGCCGGAAGCACGGCGGCGCCCAGGCTTGAGTGGAGGCCATCGCGGCCGACGCCACGTGTCTTTACAAGGTGCCAATCTGAAACTGGAGTGAAAAATGGGTGTGGGCAAGCAATTCAAGGACAAACAGGTCCGTTATCAGGACCGCTTAAGTGGGCGCGAGATCACGCGGCTGACGGACTGGCTGGGACATTCCTGGCAGTTCTACTTCACGCATCCCTGCTGGATCGACGGAGGGCGCGCCTTTCTGTTTCATTCCGAACGCGACAATGCCGGCAATTATTTTCGTTATGAACTGGCGACGGGCGACATCGTCCAGCTAACGGACAATCAGGGTGAGGTATTCTTCAACAGTTGCCTTGCGCCGGCGACGGAATGCTTCTACCACTGGAACGGCAACACGCTACATGAACTCGACCTGAATACGCTGGAAGAACGGCCGGTCTATACGGCCGAGCCGCCCTTTCTGCCGCGCGAGCATGGCTCGCAAATAAGCGCCACAGCGGACGGGCGCCATATCGTCACCATTCTGGAAGATCCCCCGGAAGACTACGATCGGCAAAAACAGAGCCCCTTCTTCACGCCGCCGCTGTCGCGCCTGACGCGCATCGACGTGGCGACCGGCGAGGCGGTGGTGTTGCATGAGGACCGCCGCTACATCACCCATCTCAACACCTCGCCGACGCGGCCGGACCTGATGACCTTCTGTCACGAGGGACCCTGGCACCTGATTGAAGAGCGCATTCATGGCCTGAACGTCGAGACGGGCGAGGAGTGGAACATCCGGCCGCAGCACGGCGAGTACTCTGTCATCGCCGAGCACTGGTTTGCTGATGGCGAGACGCTGGGCTTCCGCAGCCACAACCGCGCCGCCAACGACACGCGCTTCGGCAGCATCCGCTACGACAACAGCAATCACGTGGAGACGGTGCTGCCTTACAGCCGGCATTTCCACAGTCTGGATGGCTCGCTGGTGGTCGGTGACGGCATGCCGGTCTATTTGCTGCCGGGTATGCTGAACACGACCATCACCTGGCCCTTCATCCTGCTGCACCAGCGTGAGGGGGCAGGGCAGGGCTGGGGGCCGGCGCACGTGCTGGCCTACCATGGCAGCAGCTTCAGCGGCCAGCGTTGTCATCCGCATCCGCACATCACGCCGGACGGGCAGCACGTGCTGTTCACGACCAACGTGAGCGACTACTCGAATATCTACCTGGCGCCGATTGGCGATGTTGCAGATCTGCCGTTGCTGAATCTGGAGACCGGCGGCATCGACTGAGCAATCCCGCCTCACCCAACGCCGATACGGCGGTCAAGGTGCCGGACTTTCTGCTCAGCGACGCAGCGCGCGCTGCAGCTGGCGGCGGACGGCGGCTTCGGCTGGTCCGACGATCCCTCGGTCAGCGTGGCCGCAGACACGACCTCCTACACCCTGGCCAACGCCGGGGTCGGTGGGCATTACAGCGCCAGCGTCAGCGCGGTCGGGGATGGCAACAATTACGTCATGGACAACCCCGCCAGCAATGCCGTGACCCTGCCGCAGACGCGGCTCGGCGCACCCGCCAACCTGCGCGCCGATGGCGATCGCATCCGCTGGGATGCCGTCAGTGGCGCCGGCGGCTACCGCGTCGTCGTCATCACCGGCACCGGCAATGAAACCGTCATCACGGTCAATTCCGGCCTGCTGTCAGCCGACTCCACCGACTACAAGCCCGGCGGCCTGCGGGCGCAGGTGGCGCATCGCGTGGCCGTCATCGCGCTGGGCAACGGTTCCACCTCCCTCAGCAGCGACTGGACGCAGGCCGAAATCTCCTTCACCCCGCCAGAGCGTGATGACGATGACGATGATGATGATGGCACTGGCTACGTGCACCCGACCAACACGCCGGTGCCGCCGACGGTTGTGCCGGAGTGCATCAGGATCGACAGTTACAGCAGAACAGAGACAAGGGTTGGCTACTGTCCTGTAGGCGCGCCATTGACACAGAGATGTACATATCGACGTGAATGCACCGGTACTTGCTGTCGCAGAAGCTCAACCTATTGTCGAGTAATTGATGAAAACTGTTCAGACTGGGAACTGGTAGGTATACTTCGGCCAACGCCTTTTGCAGGATGAATTTAATGCTGATCGTGATCGAAAAATAACAGGGACCAATGTAACAGATCACTTGTATATCAGATTCTCGCATTGAATGCGTATGTACTGAACATTTGTATCACCAACGAGTTCTCAACATCCTGAAGTACAAGGAATTCCCATCTGTCAGAACAGAGGAAAGCCATGGCATTGCCCACGGACTATATGGAACGCGTCTACGCCGGCGTGCTCGGCAAAATTATCGGCGTCTATCTGGGTCGGCCCTTTGAGGGCTGGCACTATGAGCCGATCATGGAGCATCTGGGCGAGATTAACTACTACGTGCATGAACAATTCGGCGCACCGCTGATCGTGCCGGATGACGACATCTCCGGCACTTTCAGCTTTTTGCGCGCCCTTCCGGACAATGGCAACAGCCTGGACATAAGCGCCGAACAGATTGGGCAGGCATGGCTGAACTATCTAATCGAGGGGCGTACCGTGCTGTGGTGGGGCGGGCTGGGCAACTCGACCGAGCATACGGCCTATCTACGCCTCAAGAGTGGCATCCCCGCGCCGATGAGCGGGTCGATCGCCACCAACGGCAAGGTCGTTGCCGAACAGATTGGCTCGCAAATCTTCATCGACGGCTGGGCGCTGGTCTCGCCTGGTGACCCGGAGCAGGCCGCGCAGCTGGCGCGCAAGGCCGGCAGCGTAAGCCACGACGGGGAAGCCATCTACGGTGCGCAGGTGCTGGCGGCGATGGAAGCCCAGGCCTTCGTGGAAAACGACATTAACGTGCTGATCGACACGGCGGTGCGCTTCATTCCACAGGATTCGGTCATCGCGCGCATGATCAACGACATCCGCGAGTGGCACGAGGACGTGCCGAACTGGCACGATGCCCGTTCACTGATGAAGGAGCACTATGGCTACGACAAGTACGGTGGCAACTGCCACATGGTGCCCAACCACGGCCTGATCATCCTGTCGCTGCTCTATGGCGACGACGACTTCCAGAAGTCGCTGATGATCGTCAACACCTGCGGCTGGGATACGGACTGCAATTCCGGCAACGTCGGCTGTCTGTTGGGCATCAAAAATGGCCTGGCCGGACTGGAGACGGGCCCGGACTTTCGCGGGCCGGTCGCCGACCGCCTGTACATGCCCTCGGCGGAGACCGGCACCACCATCACCGACGCGCTGCGTGAGAGCGTCAAGGTTGTCAACATCGGCCGTGCCCTGCAGGGTGAGCCGCCGCTCGCGCCCAAGAACGGCGCCCGTTTTCACTTCAGCCAGCCGGGTTCTGTCCATGGCTTCATGCTTGAAGATTCAGTGGATGCGAGCGGCACAGCGACGGTGGCCAACGTGGCAAGGGCTGACGGGCACGGCCTGGGCATCAATTTCCAGCGCCTCGCCCCCGGGCGGGTCGCCCGGGTGACCACACCGACCTTCATCCCCACGAAGGAAGCGCGGGACTATTTTGAGAGCGCGCAAAGCTACCGGCTCCTGTCCTCGCCGACGCTCGGCCCGGGGCAGTGTGTGCGGGCGCGCGTGCTGGCGGATGCGAACAATGAGGCCAGCGTCAACTTGCGCCTGGTGGCGCAGCACTACGACCTGGGTGACGAACGGACGTCAATCGGCTCGAACTCGCTGGCGCTGGCGCCAGGTGCTGACGCGGAACTTTGCTGGACAGTCCCGGACACCGGTGGACAGCCCATCTGCTCAATCGGTGTTGAAATCAGCGGGGCAGGCGGCGTCAGCGGCAAGGTCGTGCTGGACTGGCTGACCTGGGACGGTGTGCCGGACGTCGTGCTGAAGAATCCGCACAAGGGTCCCACCCGCCAGTCACGCCAGCATCTTTCCCTGATGTGGAAGCGGGCCTGGGTGGACGCCCTCGACAGCGGCAATTCCGATCGCTATCCCGAGTTTTTCCGCCTGATCCAGAACGAGGGCCGCGGCATGGCGCTGCACGGCACGCGCGAGTGGGAAGACTATCGCTTCCGGGCGACCATGACGCCGCACATGTGCAAGACCGGCGGCATTGCGGTGCGCGTGCAGGGGCTGTGCCGCTACTACACCCTGCTGCTTGACCAGGAGCGCGTGCGTCTGGTGCGCATGCTGAATGGCGACGAGACCGTGCTGGCAGAGGTGGCTGGCGGCTGGGCCTTCGGCGAGACCAGCGAGCTGCAGCTGGCAGTGGAGGGCGACCGGCTGCTTGGCAGCATTGATGGCAAGCCGGTCATCGAGGCGAGCGACCCGGAGGGGGCATTCAGCAGCGGCGGCGTCGCGCTGGTCTGCGAGGAAGGGCGAATCGGCTGCAGCGAAGTCGGCATCAGCCCCTTGCAAAATTAAGGTGTTGCATGAGCAGCCACAATCTGTACAATAGCCAGGCAGTGACACGGGGCCCCAAGGATCCCGTGAGGTAAATCCGTATGGAGAAGGAGAGAATCGTGATCAGAAAGTCCATATTTGTGGTCATCGCGCTGCTGCTGCTGGTGCCCGCGCTGAACCTTACAGCGCAGCCCTCTGGCCTGCCTGTGACCTTGCCCCGCGAGGATCTGTTCGTCATGGACCAGATCTTCCGCCACCAGGTGATCGACAACTACAACGGCTGGGTAGCCTTGAGCGGCGTGCAGCCCCACCGCCACGCCATGATGTATGAAACGCTCTGGTACCTGGACCAGGAGTCCGGCGACATTTTGCCAGGCGCCTCAAACGACCCACCCGTCTACAACGACGACTACACGCAGATGACCGTCACGCTCTCTGAGAGCCTGAAGTGGTCCGATGGCGAGCAATTTGACGCCGACGACCTGATCTTCACTGTTCAGACGCTCAAGGACAACGACGGTCTCAACGCCAGCGGCTGGAATGCACAGTTGAACCAGTTCCTGGACTCGATCGAAAGGGTTGACGACTACACGGTCACCTTCAATCTGCTTTCGACGAACCCGCGTTTCCACAAGCTCTTCCAGGCGCGCTGGAACGGCATCTACATGATGCCCGAGCACGCCTTCTCGCAGATTGAAGACCTCGCGGCCTACACCTACCAGGATGGCCCGGTGCTGGGTCTCTACCATGTGGTGGAGATGGACCCCAACGGCTTCTGGACCTTGTTCCAGCGTCGGGAAGACCCGGCGAACACGGCCGTCTGCCAGTACCTCATGCGTGACGGCAATTGCGGCGCGCCCAACGTGCTGACCATCCTCTACGGCGACAGCACCAAGAAGGCCATCGCCATGTCGCGCGGCGAACTGGACGCCTTCTTCAACGTCGACTTCGAGGCTTTCCTGTCCGTGACGGAATCGACCCCCACGGCGCAGTCCTGGTTCCCGGACTTCCCCTGGGCCTACCCGAACGAGACCAGCAGCCGCTTTATCCGCTTCAACTTCGATACCCAGCCCTGGACCAACAACAAGGACGTGCGCTGGGCCCTGGCGCTGTCGCTGGATATCGTCACGCTGCAGACCGAGTACATCGGCGGCGTCGCCAAGGTGGTCTACATGGCCATCCCCTATACGCCGAAACTGTCCGAGCTCTACTACAACGACGAGCGGATGCTGGAGTGGGTGGAGAACCTTGAGATCGACGTGGCGGGCGAAGCCTACAAGCCCTATGACGGGACTGTAGCGGACCGCATCTCCGAGTGGGCCGGCGAGCAGGGTTACGCCATGCCGGGCGCGGATGCGGCCGCCTCCTATGGCAGTGGCTGGTGGAAGTTCGACCCGGACACGGCCGCGGCGCTGCTGGAGCACAACGGCTACACCCGTGACGATAACGGTGACTGGTGGACGCCCGAAGGCGAGCGCTTCGGCTTCTCGCTGCAGGCCGCGCCGGACGAGCCGGACTCCTTCCGCACGGCCAATGCCGCGGCGGACATGTGGAACGACTTCGGCATCGACGTCGAACTGCAGGGTCTGGAGCGCAGTGTCTGGAGCGCCAACTTCAACGTGGGCCAGTTCGAGGTGGACTCCCCCTGGACGAGCCAGGTGCTGCCGGATGGTGACGGCTGGCCCAACGTACAGAGCTATCACTCGAAATACTACGTGCCGGCCGGCGAGAATTACAACGCCCTGGGCGGCGGCAGGCCCGAGCGCCTGCAGGATATGGCGCTCGACGAGTTAATCGACACCATGGAGACCGTCCACCCCGAGGACCCGCAGAATGTGACGTTGATGCACGAGTTCCTGCAGCACTGGGTGGAGAACATGTACTACATCTCCACGGTCAGCTTCAAGAAGTTCGTGACCTGGAACGAACTCTACTGGACGGGCTTCCCCAGTTCGGAGAACCCGGCCTACATGCCGCTCTACTGGTTCCAGGGCGGTCGTTTCTCGCTTGCCGGTCTGGAATCCACCGGCGCATAGTTTCAATCATCGATGGGGCGGATGGGCTGCGGTCCACCGCCCCGCTTTCATGAGGCGAGGTAGAGGGGCGGAGCCAGACCATGACGCTGCTGCAACAGTTCATCCTGCCGCGCCTGCTGCAGTGGGTCATCGTCATCATCGTCGGCGTCACGCTGACATTCCTCATTCCGCGCCTTTCACCGGTCAATCCCATCCAGGACGCACTCGGTCGTTTGACCATGTTTCAGGCGCTGGAGCCGGAGGCTGTCCTTCAATTAAAGGAACAGTTACTGGCCAACTTCGGCCTCGATGGCTCCATCATTGAACAGTACTTTCGCTTCTGGGAGAATCTGCTCAAGGGTGACCTGGGGCCATCCTTTGGCGCTTTTCCGACCCGGGTAAACGACATGATCGGAAGGGCGCTGCCCTATACGGTGGCGTTGCTGACGTTCACCACCATACTGGGCTGGATCATCGGCATCATCATCGGCACCCTGGCCGCCTACTATCCGGGCCGCGCCACCAATCTCGTCTCGGGCGTGCTGGTGGTGATCTACCCGATTCCCTATTTCATCATCGCCTTCATCTTTTTGATGGCGCTTACCTATTACATTCCCTTTTTCCCGCTCATCGGAGTCTTCCGTGGTGAGCCGGGATTTAACGCAGAATTCATTACCAGCTATCTTCACAGCACCTTTTTGCCGGCCGTCACGCTGCTGATCAGCGGCCTTTCCTTCCGTTTCATCCTGGCGCGCGCTTTGGGCACGGCCGAGCTTTCCAGCGACCACGTGCAATACGCCACCATGGCCGGTCTGCCGGACCGCCGGCTGATGTACAGCTACGTGGCGCGTAACACCATGCTGCCCCAAATGACCGACCTGGGGCTTTCCATGGGCACCATCTTCAGCGGCGCGTTGATTACGGAGGCCGTTTTTGGCTACCCCGGCCTGGGCGACGTGCTGTTGCAGGCCATCTACCAGGCGGATTACAACGTCGTAATGGGCGTTACGATTCTTTCCATCGTCGCAATCGCAACCGCCTCGCTGATCGTCGATCTCAGCTATCCGCTGGTGGACCCGCGGGTCCGCTACCGCTAGCGCCACGGGAGCTCTCGGGAATGTCTGGCATCAAGGGTCTGTTCACCAACATCCGCGACCTGATGAAGTACAGCGCGGCCTTTCGCTGGGGCTTTGTTGTGCTGGTGTTTGTGGTCATCATGGCCGGGTTATCCTGGTTCTCTCCCTACGAAGAGGACCACCGTCGCGACACGCCGCGCAGCAAGCCGCCGCTGACGGAGATCAGTATCGGCAGGGATGCAGAGGGCGAACGCATCTATTCGCGCACCCTGCTTGGCACGACTTCGCAGGGACAGGACGTCTTCTGGCAGTTGACCTACGCCATTCGCAACACGTTCATCATTGCGGGGACGGCCGTGCTCATCGGGCGCAGCATCGCCATTCTGGTAGGCATGCTCACCGGCTACATGGGCGGTGTGTTTGACCGCATTCTCTCGACGGTCATTGACAGTCTGATTGTCCTGCCGCGCCTGCCGCTGTTGATTCTCATTGCTTCCATTTTGCGCGGCGACCTCACGACGCTGGGCCTGGGCGTGCTGCTGGGCATTATGGACTGGGCGCATCCCTCCAAACGCTACCGCGCGCAGGTGCTCAGCCTTCGCGAGCGCGAGTTCACGCATACTGCTGTCTTTTCCGGCATGAATCCGGTAAAGGTCGTTGTGCGGGAACACTTACCCTTCCTCGTGCCCTTCCTGCTGGCCGACGTGGTCAGCGGCTTCCTGTGGGCCATCGGCATGGAGGTCACGCTGGCCTATCTTGGTCTGGGCCAACTCAGCGTCCCCAGCATCGGCTCCATGCTCTACTGGGGAAATTACTACAACGCGCTGCTGGTCAACGAGACCTGGGTGCTGTTGCCGGCCGTGGTTGCTGCCACCTTCACGGTGGTGGGTTTCTACATGCTGTCCATCGGCATTACCCATTATCTCGACCCGCGCACGCGCCTGACACGCCTGGGCGTTAGTGACTCATGAGCCCGGAGGCAGCGGCGCGCGGCGCCGGATGGGAGCAGGCAGGAGTGGACGCAGAAACGCGCAACATTGTCGAGGCCAGGGAACTGAAGGCCTGGTACATCACCCAGGCCTACGGCGTGCAGCGCACCGTCAAGGCCGTGGATGACCTGACGCTGGATATCCGTGAGGGTGAGATATATGGCATTGCCGGTGAAAGTGGCTGCGGCAAGTCGACCCTGCTGAAGGCGCTACTTGGCGAAATAGTGTCACCTCTGACCATAGTTGGCGGCAGCGTCAACTACGAGTTTGATACGGGCAAGATTGATGCCCTGAACCAGACGCCAGAGGAACGCGAGTCCGTTCGCTGGCGCCGGGTATCCTATATTCCCCAGGGCTCGATGCACGTGCTCAATCCGGTGCGGCGCATCCGCGATACTTTCCACGACTTCATTGCGGCGCACCAGGAGACCAATCGTGAACAGTCGATCGAGATGGCGCGCAACTATTTGAACGAACTGGGCTTGCGTGAGGGAGTGCTGGGCAACTACCCGCACCAGTTGTCCGGCGGCATGCGCCAGCGCGTCACAATTGCGCTGGCGACCATCCTGACGCCGCGTCTGATTTTCGCCGATGAACCCACAACGGCGCTGGACGTGGTGGTGCAGCGCGGCGTCATCGAATTGCTGAAGACGATCCAGCAGCGGGAAAGAAGCACGCTGGTACTGGTCACGCATGACATGGGCGTACACGCCAACCTGACCAATCGCGTGGCCGTGCTTTACGCCGGCAAGCTGGTAGAAGAGGCGGACACACGCACGATCTTCCGCCGCCCGCGCCATCCCTATACGCGCTATCTGATCGAATCGCTGCCGCGTATGGATGACCGCAGCGAACGAGTCGGCATCCCGGGTCGGCCGCCGGCGCTGGACAATCCGCCGGATGGCTGTCGCTTCCACCCACGTTGCCCGCTGGCAACCGACATTTGCCGCGTGGAAGTTCCGCCGCTCCTGCCGGTTGAAGGGATCGGCAACGGGGCAGGCGTTGCGCACCGCGTGGCCTGTTTCCACCCGGTAGAAGCGCCACTTGAGGCCGGCGAACTGGCACATGCCGGGGAGGAGCACAGTGCAGACTGACAGGGAACACGCCCTGCTGAGCGTAGAGGACCTTACGCGCGTATTCGTAACGCGGGAAGGCTTCTCCACTACTCGCCTGGAAGCGGTGGCCGGCGCCAGTTTCACCATTCGCAACGACAGGCCGGAAATCTACACCCTGGCCGGTGAAAGTGGCAGTGGCAAGACCACGCTGGCGCGCCTGGTGCTGGGTCTTGAGCAGGCGACCGCCGGCAGCATGTACTACAAGGGCAGGGATGTCCTGCATCTGACACGCAAGGAACGGCGTGATTGGTTCCTCAAGGAAGTTCAGCCCATTTTTCAGGACCCCTTCGCTACCTTCAGCCCGCTGAAACGCATTGACAGCTATCTCTACGAGACCACGCGCAACTACAAGATGGCGACGACGAGCGAGGGCATCGAGCAGCACGTCGACGAGGCCCTTCATGCCGTTGGCCTATCTCTTGCAGAAATCCGCGGTCGCTATCCCAATGAGCTTTCCGGTGGCCAGGCCCAACGAGTTTCGGTTGCGCGCGCCCTGATTACGAGACCCTCCCTGCTGGTGGCGGACGAGCCGGTCAGCATGCTGGACGCCTCCTTGCGCATGTCGATCGTAAATCTCTTCCGCACCCTGCGCGACGAGCACAAGGTCAGCGTGCTCTACATCACGCACGATCTCACCACTGCCTATTACGCAGCAGACCGTATTGCAGTCATGCTGCGCGGCTGGGTCGTCGAGAATGGGCCGGTGGAACGGGTGCTGGGCGAGCCGCTGCACCCCTACACGGTCAACCTGAAGAATGCCATCCCTGAGGCTGACCCGGACAAGACCTGGGAGGGCGATGCCAGCCTGGCGGTGATGGATACCGAGGAATACACCCGCAGTGGCTGCCGCTATGCGGGGCGTTGCCCGGCGGTGATGGACATTTGCCGCCACAAGGTGCCGCGCGATATCGAAGTCCAGGGCCGCAGCGTCAAGTGCTTCCTCTACGACGAGGAAGCTGTGCCGCAAGCCGCAGGCGTGCCGCAAACCGGGGCAGCCGCAGCACCCTCAGCCTGAATCATATGAACTGAAGCCGGTGTCATGAGACCCGTTATCGGACTGGCGACGAAGGGTCGCCGCGAGAACAGTGTGACCAGCCGGCACTATGACGAGCTTTACACGGTTCCGGCCCAGTACGTCGATGCGATTCGGCGCGCTGGTGGTCTGCCGGTTATGCTGCCGCCAGGACATCCCGCCTGGATGGATGGTCTGCGGCTGGACGGCCTGGTCGCCACCGGCGGCGGGGACATCGACCCGGCGCGCTATGGCGGCGACTGCGCGCATCCGCAGATCGCGGAGCCCGACCAGGAGCGCGACGAGACCGAGATGCAAATGATGCGCTGGCTGGCGCAGGGCGATCTGCCGTCGCTGTTGATCTGTCGCGGCCTGCAGGCGCTAAACGTCGCGCTGGGTGGCACGCTGATCGAGCACATTCCGGACCACGTTCATCCGGACATTCACAGCAGCCCCAGTGGCTCCTGGTCGTCACATCAAGTTTCGGTTGCACCGGATTCGCTGCTGGCGCAATGCGCCGGCGTGACGGAGCTGAAGACTGTGTCCTTGCATCACCAGGCAGTGCGCGATCTGGCGCCCGGGTTGCGCGTAGTGTCGCATGCGCCGGACGGCATCATCGAGGCCGTCGAGATGCCTGCCCACCCCTGGCTGCTGGCCGTGCAATGGCACCCGGAAGTGTCGGCCGAAATCGATCCGCTGCAGCAGGCGCTCTTCGACGCGCTTGTCGCCCGGGCCGCCGGGCAGTTGAGCGGGGTCACAACGCTAGCGGCTGTGGCGGCGCTGCGCTGAACCGGCCAGGCTTCCTGATTATTTTCGACGCGGAAAACGACTGAGCACAGTAGCGGGCCGGGGCAGAGCGACGCGCGCGCCCAGGCGCATACTGGCCGCCTTGCTGCCAGGTTCTGTCGTTGCTGCAACATGCAGGCTCGTCCCTGCGCGCCTTGATGCCTGCTTCAGCCAGGCCTGACCCAGCTGTGTGCCTTCGCCGTCCGCCGCACAGCTGGTCACGAAACCGACCACGCGCCCTCGCTCATCGATGAGCGCGTCCCCCTGATGCGCCGGACGGGCGCGTCGGCCATCCAGGCGGAAGCGGGTCACGCGGGCGTCACGCTCCCTTTCATGCGCGATGAAGGCAGCCTTGCCGATGAAGAAGGGCTTGTAGAGGCGCACATAGCTGCCGAAGCCGGCGTCGGCGGGATTGAGGGCCAGCGGCCCCGCCAGCTCATGACCGTAGAGCGGCAGGCCGGCTTCAATGCGCAGACTGTCGCGCGCTGCCAGACCACAGGGTGTGGCGCCCAACTCCAGCAGGCGCGATGTTAGCGTCGCCGCCTGATCCGGGTAGACGAAGAGTTCATAGGCCACACGCTCACCGGTATAGCGGTGCGCGAGACGATCAGATCGTAGCCGCCGAATGTTGCTTGCATTACTGCTGCCCAGGGCAGGGCAGCCAGACGTGCCAGGTCGCGCTGGTCAGCGCCCAACGCGGCCAGGACCTCGCGGCTGCGAGGGCCCTGCAAAGCCAGGTCAACGCGTCGTTCTACTCCGCTGGAGGCGGCGCGCAGGTCGCGCAGGGTGAAGCGTTCACTGTTCTCAAGGCGGCGCCCGGAAAAAGCTGGGTCGATCTGCACAGCGCCGTCGCGCACGGCCTGCAGCCAGGCAAGTACTTTCTCATTGTTGGAGGCATTGACAACCATCAGCCAGCGTTCGCCCGCCAGGCGATACAGCATCAGGTCGTCAAGCGGCATGCCTCCGGCATCCAGCAGGAAGCTGTATTGCGACATGCCGATCGCCAGGCTGCTCACGTCGTTCGTGGTCACCTGGTTCAGGAAGGGGCCGGCGCCTGGCCCTTCAAACTCGAGCACGCCCATGTGCGTTACATCGAAAAGGCCGGCACCCTGGCGCACCGCCAGATGCTCCTCGCGCACCGAGCTGTACCAGACCGGCATATCATAGCCGGCGAAGTCCACCATCCTGGCGCCGAGTTGCTGGTGCAGGCCGTGCAAAGGTGTCTTGCGCAGGGATTCCTGCGGCGCCGCTTCAAAGCGGAACTGAGGCAGGGGACTGGAGGCCGGGCGCGCCTGATGCCCGATGAAGCGAATCTTGTCGGCGTAGCCGTGCTCTGAGGGCCATGCGCTGCTGATGTCGACTGTCAATTGCACCAGATCCGTCGGACCGCTGACGCGCACATCGACCGGGCCAGGCAATCTGGCGTACAAATCCGCGTCATCAAAGGTGACGAAGCCGTCGGAGAGGGCGCGCAGCCAGGCCACGATGCGTCCCTGCGCCTGTTCAAGATGCAGTCTGAAATGCTCGCCCGAATTTTCCAGGACAGCGCGCGACAGTATCTGGCCATCCGCTCCGCAGACTATGGCGGCTTGCTGCTGTCCGGGCGCGAGCGCCTGCACGTTGCTGGTCAACGCCATGTGCAGAAAGTCGCGCGCGCGTTCGCCACGTATCTCCACGCCGAGCCAGCCATCATGCTCCGGCTCGCTGTCGAGGTCATGAAAGTGGGGGTAGCCGTCGGCCACTACATCGGTATCGATGCCGACGCTGGCGGCCAGCTCGCGCACCGCCCTACGCATGTCGTGCAGCACATCAAAGTCGATTTTGGCGCGCGGCTGCGGGCGCAGACGCCCGGTGAGTGAGAAGGGCCGGCAGGCCTTGAGCAGGGTCGCAATGATTTCGGCGAGGCGATCGATCTCCGCGTCGCCGAAGCCGCGCTGGGTGATCCAGGGCGTACCGATGCGGATGCCGGTCGGACGCAGGGCGCTGCTGTCGCCGGGGATGGTCTGGCGGTTGAGCACGATGCCGGCGAGGTCCAGGATGCGCGCGGCCATGTCGCCGCTGAGCGCCGTGCCATCAGCGCCGCGAACTGTGCTGCAATCGACCAGCAGCAAGTGCGTGTCGGTGCCGCCGTAGGGCAGGCGCAGGCCATGCTCCTGCAGATGATGGGCCAGGCGCAGGGCGTTGTGACAGGTGCGGCGTTGCAGCCCGGCGAACTGTTCGCTGCTGGCGAGGCGGAAGGCCACGGCCATGGCGGAGATTGTGTTCATGTGCGGGCCGCCCTGTTCACCGGGGAAGACGGCGCGGTCAATTTTACGCGATAGAGCGGCGCGGTGCGTGATAATCGCGGCGCCGCGCGGGCCGTTGAGTGTTTTCTGCGTGGTGAAGCTGACAACATCGGCGATGCCGACGGGGTTGGGGTAGACGCCGGCGATGACCAGGCCGGCCACGTGCGCGATGTCGGCCAGTAGATACGCGCCGACCTCATCGGCGATTGCGCGGAAGCGCGCGAAGTCCGGTGCGTAGGGGTAGCTGCTGAAACCGGCGATGATCATCTTTGGCCGGTGCTGCAACGCCAGCGAGCGCAGGACCTCGTAGTCGATGCGCTCGTTGACGGGGTCGATGCCATAACTCACCATATTGAAGTTGATGCCGCTGCGGTTGACCGGACTGCCGTGGGACAGGTGGCCGCCCTGGATGAGGTCCATGCCCATGACGGTGTCGCCGACCTTGAGCAGGGCGGAGTAAACGGCGTTGTTGGCCGGCGCGCCGGAGAGCGCCTGCACGTTGACGAAGAGCTCGTCAGCGCTGTAGTCAGCAGTCGCGAAGCGCTCGGCGCAGCGACGCCGCGCGAGCGCCTCGATCATGTTGGCGTATTCGGTGCCCTTGTAGTAGCGCAGGTCCGCCTGGCGCCGATATTCGGGCAGGCGCGCGTTATAGTCGAGGATCTCAGCCTCGCTCATGCGCCGCGTTTTCTCCAGCGGGTAGCCCTCCGCATAGATGTTAATGTAGGCGGAGGAGAGAGTCTCGCGTACGGCGGCCGGCACCATGCTTTCGGAGGGTATCAGGATAAGGTAGCGGGCCTGACGAGCGGTCTCATGGCGCACCAGTTCGGCAACAGCGGGATCCAGCTCCGCAAGGCTTCCGCGAAACAGAAAATCAGACATCTGGCGCATCCTGATTGTGCCTGACAGGGTCGCGCATTATAGCATGGCGCCAGGACGGGGTACAGACAAGGCGCGGCGCGCAGCGTTTTGACAATCCGCCTCCTTCGCCCTACAATCAGGCCGTTCACCATCAATTTTTCCAGGGAGCCTGGTCGGTAGTGGCGCGACCGGGGCAACTATTTCGTCATGTACAGGAGGCCGGGCGGCAGCGTCTGGCGCGGGGAAGGCCATGAAGGAATACGCGAGCGAAGACATCCGCAACGTTGCGCTGACCGGGCATCAGGGCTCCGGCAAGACCTCACTGGTCGAGGCGCTGCTCTTCAACACCGAAGCGATCAACCGCCTCGGCACTGTCGAGGAGGGCAACACGGTCTCTGACTGGGATAATGACGAGAAGGAGCGCGGCCTTTCGCTCTCCACCTCGCTGGTGCCGGTCGAGTTCAACGAGACCAAGATTAACCTGCTCGACACGCCCGGCTACACGGACTTTCAGGGCGAGGTCATCAACGCTGTCAGTGTGGCGGATTCGGTCGTGGTGCTGGTTGACGCGGTCGCTGGCGTGGAGGTCGGCACCGAGCTTGCCTGGGAATACGCCCGAGCCAGCCATCAGCCTATCATGGTCGTTATCAACAAGCTGGACCGTGATAACGCGAATTTTGAAGGCGCGCTGGACAGCCTGAAAGCGAGCTTCCCTGACTTCAAGTTTGTGCCAGTTATGTTGCCCGTCGGCGCGCAGGACGAATTCTCGGGCGTAGTCAACCTGCTGACGCAGAAAGCCTACTATGGCACTGGCGTCGAGCGCTCGGAGCTGCCGGCGGATATGCAGGAAGAAGTCGAAGTGGCGCGGCTGGAGCTGGTCGAGGCGGCTGCTGAATCGGACGACGAGTTAATTGAGAAGTACTTTGAGGAAGGTGACCTCAGCGACGAGGAGATTCGTAACGGCATGCGTCAGGCGGCGCGCGACCCGGATCTCATGACCGTACCCGTCTTCGTGACTTCAGCGACGAAGAATATCGGTACTGTGCCGCTGCTGGAGGCGCTGGTCGCCTATTGCCCGCAGCCCGGCGGACGTAGCATCCAGCTGGAAGGCGGGGGGGAAGAAACGCAGCAGCTGGTGACCACGCGGGAAGATGGCGAGCCACTGGTCGCCTGGGTCTTCAAGTCCATCAACGACCGCTACGTCGGCACGCTGACCTTCTTCCGCATCTTCTCCGGCTCTGTGCAGGCGGATACGCGCTATTACAACAGCACGCGACGCAACGAAGAGCGCTTCGGGCCGCTGATCGTGATGCGGGGCAAGGAGCAGAGCAATGTTTCCGTGTTGCACTCCGGCGACATCGGCGTCGTCTCCAAGCTCTCCGATACGCGCACGGGCGACACCATCAGCACAAAGGCTGCGGATTTGCAGGTGCACCGGCCGGAGCTGCCCTCGCCACTGTATATGGTGGCTATTACGCCGCGCACCCAGGCGGATGGCACGCGCATGGGCACTATCCTGAGCAACATGGCTGGCTCGGACCCGACGCTGCGCTGGCGCCATGATGGCGACACGCGTCAGACGCTGCTAGAGGGTATGGGCGAGGCGCATGTGAAGCTGGCTATCAGCCGCGCGGAACGGCTGGGTGTCAACCTGGACACCGGGATGCCGCGCGTACCCTATAAGGAGACCATCACGCGCACCGGCGAGGCCACCTACCGCCACAAGAAGCAGACCGGCGGCGCCGGTCAGTTCGCAGAAATCAGCCTGCGCCTGGAGCCCAATGTCGGCAACGGCTACGAATACGAATCGAAGATTTACGGCGGTGCCATCTCCAACTCCTTCCTGCCTTCCATTGACAAGGGCATTCAATCCGTGTTGCCGGAAGGCGTCATCGCCGGCTTCCCGGTAGTGGACGTGAAGGCGGTCGTCTTTGACGGCAAGGAACACCCGGTCGATTCAAAGGACATTGCCTTTCAGATCGCGGGCCGCGAGGGCTTCCGCGAGGCATTTGGCGATGCCGGGCCGGTGCTGCAGGAACCCATCATGGATGTCCGCATCACCGTGCCGGAAGGGATGATGGGCGACATCATGGGCGACCTGAACACACGGCGCGGCCGGGTGCAGGGAATGGAAAGCGAAGGCAACAAGAGCATCGTAAACGCGCAGGTGCCGCTGGCGGAAATGATCCGCTATGGCAACGACCTGCGCTCGATGAGCGGTGGCCGCGGCATCTACACCATGACCCTGTCACATTATGAGCAGGTGCCATCGCATTTGACTGAAGGAGTCATCGCTGCGGCGCGGCGCGAGGCGGAAGAAAGCTAGACTTTTCTTCCCACGAAGACAACGAAGAGGCCCTGTCGCTATGGCGGCAGGGCCTCTTTTGTTGCAGGCAGACACAAACAATATGGCGAACTCAGGCGACATCGCTACCATCACCGCCCTGCAAGGGATGTTGTGCGCGTACGGCGACTTCAGGTTCCGGCGAGCGCTTTTCCTCCTCAGACTGGTCTTCTTCGGGTTCGACTGAGGCTGCCGGCTCGGGTGCTGCCGGCTCGGCGTCAGCTTCCCGAGGCGCCTCGTCGGCCTCGTCTACAGGCTCCTGCTGACCCAGGATTTCGCGAATGCGTTTACTCTCGACGGTCTCGTGTTCCAGCAGCTCCTGCGCAATCTGGTCCAGTTCGCTGCGATGCGCGTTCAGCAGGATCAGCACTTTTTCGTAAGAGTCCGAGATGATGTCGCTGACTTCCTGGTCAATCAGGGCCTGCGTCTCGTCGCTGAGTTGGGTGTTGCGCTGAATGGTGTAGCCGAGAAAGGGCTGTTCATCCTCATTGCTGAGGTCGACCAGGCCCAGCTTCTCGCTCATGCCGAGTTCGGTGACCATGCTGCGGGCAATGCGCGTCACCATGGTGATGTCGGCACGCAGGCCGGAGCTGATGTCGTCGAGCACAATCTCTTCGGCGGCGCGACCGCCCAGGCCGACCTGAATGCGGGCCAGCAGCTGCCGCCGCGAATGAGTGCGGCGATCGTGCTCTGCCTGGAATACGGTTACGCCCAACGCCTGGCCATGGGGCACAATGGTGACCTTTGAGACGGGGTCGGCTCCTGGCGTCAGGGCTGCGACCAGCGCATGTCCAGCCTCGTGAAAGGCGGTCAGACGACGCTCTTCCTCGTCGATGAGCGGCGAGCCCTTGATGCCAAGTACGATGCGGTCGAAGGCCTCGTAGAAGTCGCGCATACGAATGAACTTGCGTGAAGCACGCGCGGCGTGAAGCGCGGCCTCGTTGGCCAGATTGGCGAGATCGGCGCCAGAGAAGCCAATGGTGGTGCGCGACATCTCCTCCAGGCTGACGTCGTCGTCGAGAGGTTTGCCGCGCGTGTGGATCTTCAAGGTCTCGGAGCGTCCCTTGCGATCGGGCCAGCCAACCATCACCTGGCGGTCAAAGCGACCTGGTCGCAACAGCGCCGGGTCGAGCACGTCGGAGCGATTTGTGGCGGCCATGACGATGACGCTTTCGTTCTGGTCGAAGCCGTCCATTTCGGCCAGCATCTGGTTGAGCGTCTGCTCGCGTTCGTCGTGTCCGCCGCCGAGGCCCGCGCCGCGACGCCTGCCGACAGCGTCGATCTCGTCAATGAAGATGATGCCGGGCGCATTCTCCTTGGCCTTGTTGAAGAGGTCGCGGACGCGGCTGGCGCCGACGCCGACGAACATTTCCACGAATTCCGAGGCGACCAGGCTGTAGAAGGCCACGTTGGCTTCGCCGGCGACGGCGCGCGCCAGCAGGGTCTTGCCGGTGCCGGGCGGGCCGACCAGCAGCACGCCGCGCGGAATGCGCGCGCCAAGTGCCACATACTTGTCCGGCTCCTTGAGGAAATCGACGATCTCCTCAAGCTCCTGTCGGGCGTTGTCCTGGCCGGCCACATCTTTGAAGGTGACCTGGGTCCGCTCGGCGTCGTATTGTCGCGCCTGGGAGCGCCCAAAACCAAAAATGCCGCCCATCTGTCCCTGGGCGCGACGCGCAGACCAGACAAAGAATCCCAGCAGGAGAAGGATTGGTCCAAAGTTAAACAGGAAGAGCAGGATGGGCGAGGTCTCGCTGATGCGCGCGACGACCGTGACATTGTTTTCGCGCAGGGCAGCCGTGAGCTGCGGGTCATCCACGGGCAGTAGAGTTGTCGTGAACCAGGTGGAGGTGCGCGGCTGCACTGAGCTGATCGTGCCTGGCGGTGGCCAGGTCACCATCGAGCGGAAGCGGCCAGTGACGTTGATGTCTTCGAGCGTGACCTGGCTGACCCTGCCGGCCTCTACCTGCTCGAAGAAGAAGGAGTAGGGTACTTCTATGGGTTGCTCGCCGCCGAACTCGCTGACCATGCCTGGCACGCGGAAGAAGAGCCACAGCAGGATGAGCAGCCAGACCGCTGGCCACACCCAGTTCGGGATACGGAAACGGGGCGGGCCTTCCCCGGAATCCTGGTCACCGGACTTTTTGAATCCAAACATTGGGTTAGCCTGTTCCCCTCATCACTGCTCTACTGACGCACAGAACTTGCCGACAGTGTATCATACACGCTCTGCACGGGTCTGCGAACCGTGTTAGAACTGTGCAAGGATTGCACAGGGAGCGCCAATGAACCGTCTGCAGCACGAAACCAGCCCCTATTTACTGCAACATTGCGACAACCCGGTGGACTGGTTCCCCTGGGGCGAGGCGGCCTTTGCGCGCGCTCGCGCCGAGGACAAGCCGCTGCTGTTGAGCGTGGGCTACAGCGCCTGCCACTGGTGCCACGTCATGGCGCACGAGAGCTTCGAGCACGGTCCTACGGCCGCGTTGATGAATGAGCTTTTCGTTAACATCAAGGTCGATCGTGAAGAGCGCCCGGACGTAGACGACATTTACATGCAGGCGGTGCAGGCCATGAGCGGCCATGGTGGCTGGCCCATGACCGTCTTCCTGCTGCCGGACGGGCGCCCCTTCTATGGCGGCACCTACTTCCCGCGCGAGGCGCGCATGGGCATGCCGGCCTTCCGCGATCTGTTGCGGGGAATCGAGGATGCTTATCGCCAGCGGCGCGAAGAAGTGGACAAGGCCGCCAACTCGCTGACTTCCGCGCTGGGGCGGCTGGCGCTGGGCATCGGCGGCCCGGCAGAGGAGCTTAATGCGGAGCTGCTGGATGCGGCGGCAGCGGGCGTGCTGCGCAACATGGACGTACACCACGGCGGCTTTGGCGGCGCGCCCAAATTCCCGCAGCCGATGATCCTCGAGTTTCTGCTGCGCGCCCACGCGCGCACAGGCGACCGACGCGCGTTGCAGGCGGTTCAGCTCACGCTGACGAAGATGGCGCACGGCGGTTTGTACGACCAGATTGGCGGTGGCTTCCACCGCTACAGCGTGGATGCCGTCTGGCTGGTGCCGCATTTCGAAAAGATGCTTTATGACAACGCGCAGCTGGCGCGCTGCTATCTACATGCCTGGCAAGTCACCGGAGAGTCGCTGTTCCGCGACATCGCCGAACAGACCTTTGACTACGTGTTGCGGGAGATGACGCACGCGCAGGGCGGCTTCTACAGCGCGACCGACGCGGACAGCGAGGGCGAGGAAGGCCGCTTCTTCGTCTGGAGCGAGGCGGAGCTCTACGAAATCCTTGGCACTGACGCGACACTGGCCTGCGACTACTGGGGCGTCACGCCTGGCGGCAACTTTGAAGGCAGCAACATATTGCATGTGCCCGTTGACCCGGCGGAAGTTGCAGAGGCGTATGGCATCGACGAAACGCAGTTGGCGCAGCGCATCGACGCCATCCGCGGCCGTCTTTACGCGGCCCGCGAGGAGCGCGTGCATCCTGGCCTTGACGACAAGATCCTCAGCGCCTGGAATGGCATGATGCTCGCCAGCCTGGCGGAGGCCGCCCGCGTGCTGCAGCGTCCGGACTGGCGTGCGGCCGCCATCCGCAATGCGGACTTTCTGCTCAGCAATTTACTCACAGAAGATGGACGTTTGCTTCGTACGCACAAGGACGGCGCGAGCCATATCAATGGCTTCCTCGAGGACTACGCCAACCTCTGCGACGGCCTGCTCGAGCTGTATCAGACGACCTTTGACGAGCGCTGGTTCGCCGCTGCTCGCGAACTGGCAGATCACACGCTGGCGCATTTCGGCGCGCAGGAAGGCGGCTTCTTCGATACCAGTGATGATCATGAAGCGCTCATCGTGCGGCCACGCAACCTGCAGGACAATGCCACGCCTTCCGGCAGCGCCATGCTGGCGCGTCAGTTGCTGCGCCTGGCGGCCTGGACGGGCGAGGAGCGCTATCAGTCCTCCGCAGAGAACGCGCTGCGCCTGCTGGTCGAGGCCCTGCGCAGCTACCCGCAGGCCTTCGGCGAGGCGCTCAACGCTGTTGACATGTTGGCGGCGGGTATGCAGGAAGTCGCCATTGTCGGCGCCGTTGAGGACGAGCGCTGCGGGGCACTGCTGCGTGAAGTGCAGGGGAGTTGGCTGCCCAACGCGGTTCTGGCGTTAAGAGAGCCGGACGCTGACTTCGAAACGGCTTTGCCCCTGCTGCGCGGCCGGACACAACTTGATGACCTGCCGACGGCCTACGTATGTCGCAACTTTGCCTGTCAGCTGCCGGTTCACGAGCCTGAGGCGTTGCGTGCGCAGCTGGTTGCGACTGTACCCGGCGCAGGTAGCGACTGACGTGCAGTTCGACCTGCCTGACGGGCTCGTTCTGCGCACACTGGCTGACGGCCATGACAGTGACCGTGACCGCCTGCCACAGCTCTACCGGCAGGTGTTCCGCGAGGTGGATGACTGGGATTCGCCCGACGACGACTTGTGGGTAGAGAACATGCTCGGCGGATTGCACCCCAGCATCTCGGACGAGAACGTCTGGCTGATCGTGGACCCGGCGCGTGACGAGTTGCCCGTCGCCACTTTGCTGCTGAGTCGGGAACGCTGGCGCTACGAAACCCTGCCCCTGGGCGTCGGCCGCATCGAGATGGTGGCGACCCACCCGGAGTATCGCCGGCGTGGGCTGATGCGCGCGCTCATGGCGACCGCACACGAACGTAGCAATGCACTCGGCCACATGTTGCAGGCTATCACCGGCATCCCGCACATTTACCGCCGCTTTGGCTACACCATGGCCGTGACGCTGGGGCGCAGCGCCTCGCTGCCGCTGGCGGCCGTCCCGGCCCTGAAGCCAGGTGAGCAGCCCTTCTGCTCGCTGCGACATGCTGTAGAGGCGGATTTCCCGCTGTTTGGTACATGGGACGAATTTGTGGCACCACAGTTTGCGCTCTCGGCGATCAACCCGCCGCGATTTTGGGCGCACTGGCTGACGCAGCGCCCCACCAGCTTGTTGACCATCATCGCGCGCGACGCGACGCCGCTGGGCTATGTGGCCTTGTGGCGCTATCCTGATTCCTCCTGGCTGAATTGCGAGTTGCTGGTGGTCGGGCCGGAGTCTTCGCTGCTTGAGACTTTTAATGACGTGCTGCGCGGAATCCGGGACTTTGCGCAGACGAAATGGCCGGGCGAGAGCGCGCCAATGCACATTGGCTTTATGGCGGGTTATCCACAGACCCTGGCGACATTGCTGGAGAAAGCGGGCCCTACAGCAATTGAGCGTCATCCCTACGCCTGGTATCTGCGCGCCAGCGAACCGGCGCAGCTGCTGCTGGCCATCCGTCCGGTGCTGGAAAGCCGTCTTGAGCACTCCGGCGCCCACCGCTATAGCGGCGAAATCAAGCTCAGCTTTTACAACATGCGCGGGCTGCGCCTCCGGCTGGAGGAGGGCCATCTGACGCAGGTACAGAACATCAGCGTGGACGTTAAGGATGAGCTGGGTTGCGACGCCTGGATGACTCGGGACGTGCTGCTAAATTTGATTGTCGGCGATCACAGCTTTGATGAATTGCGACACGTGTTTCCTGAGACCCGCGCCACTGGCCGCGCGCTGGCCCTGCTTGACATTCTCTTCCCGCGCAAACCCTCGTACATTCTGGCGCTGAACTGATGGCTGCGGCAGAGGCAGTTGTGGCAAGCTTTCGTATGCTGCTGCTGACCGTGCTGGGACAGGCGCTGGCGGCGGCCGGCTATGCGTTGGAGGAGGACGAAGTCAGCCAGGCAAATGGACGCTTTCGCTTCCACTACCGAGACACTGTTGCGGACGATCGGGCTATCGAGTTTCAATTGCTGGCCGGCATGGCGAACGAGTGGGTGCCGCAAATGCCCTCGCGCTTCCGCATCACGCTCTTGCGCGGGGGCCAACGGCGCACCCTGGGCGCGCTGGTGGTGACGGACTTCGGCGTGCCGATTCTGCCCTCGGCGGAGCACTGGTGGGACTGGCGCGACAGCGTTGGCCTGGGCGCGGCCCTCGCAGAAGCGGGCCATCTTCTGGTTGGCTACGGCATCCCCTGGCTGGCAGGCGAGCTGGAACCACCGCCGTGATGGCCGCCCTGTGCTACAATGTGACCATGCTGAATCTGCCCTTGCCTGCTAAAGATTTTGCTCTGTCGCGCCTGTTGGTTGCGCTGTTGATTATGGTTGCGGCCTGTAGCCCGGCCGCTGCGCCCACGTCTACGCCCACAGCAACGTCCGTGCCGACTGTCACGCCGGCCGCCACTGCCACGCCCACGCAGACACCTGTGCCGACTCTCACGCCAACGGTGGCGCCTGAGCTGTTGCTGCAGCATGTGGACAAACTGTTGCGCGATGGTGACCAGGTGCGCGGCCTGTTCGCGCTGGAGTCTCTGCTAACCCAGACGCCCGCGCCGTCGCAGGCCGCGGCTGCAGCCCTGTTGCTGGGGCAAGAGCTGTTACGTGACGAACAATTTGATGCGGCGCGCGAGTCAATTTCGCTCTACATGGAGCTTCAGCCACCGGCGCAGCGCGATGCGCGCGCATTCTTCTGGCGCGCCAGCGCCCTGGCCGGGCTGGAGAACTGGCCGGACGCTGTCGCCGATTACGCGGCCTGGATGCAGCTGCGGCCCGGTGCCATCGACAGTTACGCGCTGGAGCGTATCGGTGACGCGCAGCTGGCATCCGCTCAACTGGACGCTGCGCTGTCGAGTTACAGCGCCGCGGCAGCAAGTGGGCGTAACCTGACAGCCGCGCTGCGCATGCGCGAGAAGCTGGCCGGAACCTTGTTGGAAGCCGCCCGTGTGGCAGAGGCTGTGGCGCAGTACGAGACTATTCTTACGCTGGCAAACAACGCGGTCTATCGCGCGAGCATTCGGCTGACGGCGGCGAGAGCGCTGCTGGATGCTGGTGAAGAAGCAAACGCGCTGGGTCGCATGCAGGCGCTTTTTGAGGAGCAGCCGGGCACTCATGCCGCCTACGAGGCCATGTTGATATTGCTGGAGCGTGAAGTGGCGCTGGACGGGGTCGCGGTTGGCCGGGTCAGTTACTTCGCGGGCGACGTGCAGCGCGCGCAGGCTGCCCTGGCGCCGCTCGCGCAAGAGGATGCCGATTTTCCGGCGGCCCTGTGGCTGATGCTGGGCCGCGCCGAGCGCGATCTGGGCGACAGCGATGCGGCGGAAGCGGCATTCAACAATGTTGCCGATGACGATGTGCTTTTCGGAGAGGCCTTGCTGGAGCTGGGCCGTACGCGCTTCAGGAGCGGCGACATCGAGGGCGCGATCGAACACTATTCGCAGGTCGCTGCCAGCCAGGCAGCTTCGCCCGAGGCAGCGGAAGCCCTGTGGCGCGTCGGCTTCCTGCAGGGTTCGCTGGATCTGCCGCTGGAGGCGCGCGCCACCTTCGAGCAGTTGGCGGAGCAGTACCCGGACACAGCGCAGGCGCGTAGCGGCTTGTGGCTGGCTGCCGAGGCAGCCGTGCGGCACGAAGACTCTGCGATCGCCGAACAATTCTATACGCGCGTGGCGCAAGCCGTGAGCGGCGTTGTCAGCGCGGATGCCTGGTTGCGCGTGGGCCAGCTGGCGCGTCAACGCGGCGACGAGGAGGTCGCGAAATCCGGTTTCAACTCGGCCATTGCTGCTGCACCGGACAGCTTCTTCGCCGCGCGCTCCAGAGACCTGTTGAGCGGGCGCTCACCCTTGCAGCCTGCGTCTGCGCTGCGCTTCGCCTTTGACGAGGCGATCGAATTGACGCGGGCAGAGGACTGGCTGCGTTCGACTTTCTCCATCACGCAGGAAAGTCCGCTGTGGCCCGCAAGTGGTGAATTGCTTGCGGACGGGCGTCTGCAGCGTGGGGAGGTGCTGTGGTCGCTGGGGCTTCACAGCGCGGCCCGCGAAGAGTTCGCGGCGCTGCTGGACGAACACAGTGAAGATGGCCTGGGCTCCTACCAGTTGGCCGTGTATTTGCGTGGTTTGGGTGATTTTTATTCCTCGATCTTCGCTGCCGCCAACATCCTGAACGCGGCCGGCGTGGCCACGCTGGAGGCGCCACCCTGGCTGGCGCGGTTGCGCTACCCCGTCTACTGGCAGGATGTGGTTCAGGATGTGGCGCGACAGCATGCCATGGATCCCATGCTGCTCTTCTCGCTCATCCGGCTGGAAAGTCTTTTTAACCCCTGGGCGGAGGCCGCCGCCGGTGAAAAGGGCCTGACCCAGGTCATCCCGACGACCGGCGACTACATCGCTGGCCAAATCGGCTGGCCCAACTATCAACACAGCGACCTGTTCCGGCCGCAGGCCTCCGTCACTTTTGGCGCCTGGTATCTGGCCGAGCAGCTGGAGCGCTTCGGCCTGGACGCGCTGGTCGCGCTGGCGGGCTACAATGCCGGGCCTGGACGCGCCCTCGAGTGGCAACAGGCGGCACAGGGCGATGCGGACCGCTTCCTTGCGGCCATCGACATTGAGAGCACGCGCAACTACGTACAGCTGATATACGGCTTTCACTACGTCTATCGAACGCTGTATGGCGTCAGCGATTGCGCAGTGATTTTCTCGTCCTGTTCGGGCTGACAGCCTGACAGAGGAGTAGAATGTCCGACACTGAAGCCGCCATCGTCGTCGAGGACATCAGCAAGCGATACGGAAATGTGCAGGCAGTAGCCGGGCTCAGCTTCCGCGTGGAGCCGGGCGAGGTCTTCGCGCTGCTGGGCCCCAACGGCTCCGGCAAGACCACCACGATCCGCATGATCCTCGACATTCTGCGGCCCGACAGCGGCAGCATCCGCGTGCTGGGCGGGTCGCCTGGTATGGCCAGTGCAGCACGCGTCGGCTACCTGCCGGAAGAACGCGGGCTATATCGCAACGCGCCGGTGCTGGACGTGATGGTCTATCTCGGGCAGCTGAAAGGCCTGGACAGGCGCGCCGCGCGCGAGCGCAGCCTCGCGCTGCTGGAACGCCTTGATCTGGCTGAACAGGCGCGCAGCAAGGTGCGCGAGCTGAGCAAGGGCATGCAGCAAAAGGTGCAGTTCGCCGTGACCGTGCTGCACGAGCCGCAGCTCGTCATCGTCGACGAGCCCTTCTCCGGCCTCGACCCGGTCAACACCCAGGTCCTGGAAGAGCTGCTGCAGGAAATGCGCGCTCGCGGTGTGGCGATCGTGATGAGCACGCACCAGATGCATCAGGTCGAGGCCATGGCCGACCGGCTGCTGATGATCAGTCGCGGGCAGCAGAAGCTCTACGGCCCGGTCGCGGAAATCCGGCGGCAATTCGCCAGCCACGCCATCCTCGTCGAGGGGGAGGGAGACTGGGCGCGGCTGCCGGGCGTTCGCTCTGTGGATGCCGGCGCCGCGCAAGGGGAAGCGCTGCTGCAGTTGGCGCCGGCAACGTCGGCGGATGACGTGCTGGCCGCCATCGCCGCCGCCGGCGACATGCACATCCGCCGCTTCGAACTGGCGACGCCCGGGTTGAGCGAAATCTTCATCCGGGTAGTTGAGGGCGACTGATGCGCGTTGCCCTGCTGGTAGCGCGGCGCGAATACATGGGCGTGCTGCGCAGCCGCGGCTTCCTCTTCGCCACTTTTGGCGTCCCCATGCTGGCTGTACTGGTGAGCTTCGTAGTCATTGAGGTCGTCATCGGCGCGGGTACCGGCCCGGGGCAGGCCAGCTCGACCGCTTTTGTGGACCAGGCCGGTCTGGTCAGCGTGGATGGGCCTTTCACGCGCTTTCCCAATGTGGAACAGGCCCGCAGCGCCTATGACGCGACCCAAATTGACGCCTGGTTCCTTGTCCCGGCCGACTACATGGACAGCGGCAATATCACGCTGCACAGTCGCAACGAGAGCGGCGAGGCCTTGCAAGACAGCATCGACGACTTTCTGCGCGCGAACCTCGCGCAGCGGGCCGAAAGCACCCTGCCGCCTGACCGCCTGGCGCGGCCGGTCGAACTGCGCATCCGCGCGCCGGGACTCAGCCTTGAAGGAGAGGATGTCGGCGGCGTGTTTATGCTGCAGTTTCTCTACGCGCTGGCCTTCTTCATCGCCTTGCAAACGACCAGTGGCTACCTCATTGCCAGTGTGGTTGAAGAGAAGAGCAGCCGCATGCTGGAGATTCTGGTAACCAGCGTGTCGCCGCTGCAACTGATGTTCGGCAAGATAGCCGGCCTCGGCTGTATTGGTCTCACGCAACTGGGAGTCTGGCTGGGCTTCGCATTGACGCTGCGGCTCCTGAAGCCGGAGATGCCGGGGCTCAGTGCCTTGCAGTTGCCGCCGGAGCTGGTGCTGGTCACCCTGGCCTACTTCTTGCTGAGCTACTTTCTGATGGCCACCATCTTCGTCGGCATTGGCTCCATCACTGACAGCGAACCGGAAAGCCGCCAGCTGGCCGGAATCCTCACCCTCGTCACCGTTATCCCCTTTATGGCCTACGCCGTCCTGCTGACAGAGCCGGACGGGACGCTTGGCGTGGTGCTGACGCTCTTCCCGCTTACCGCGCCGCTTACCGCCATCATCCGCCTGAATCTCGGCGTCATGCCCGCCTGGCAGCTCGCCTTGAGTTTGGCATTGCTTTTCGTGACGATGGTCGCAGCAGTGCCGCTCGCGGCGCGTCTGTTCCGCTGGTCGCTGCTGCTCTACGGCGCGCGGCCCTCACCGCGGCAACTGTGGCGTATCCTGCGCAACCCGGCGCAGGGGAGCCAGCGGCCATGAACTCGCCCCTGTGGCAGGTGTTCCGCTTCGAGTTTCGGCGCAACCTGCGGCGGCGCGGTTATCTCTTTATGGCTGTCGCTGTGCCGCTGCTGGCGCTCGTGTTGCTGGAAGGCTCGCAGTTAATTGGGCCGGGCGACAACCTGCCGGGTATCAATCTCCCTACAATTGGCGTTCCCGGCGTCACCTCAGCCGGGGCGGATGCGCGCGGTCTGGTAGACGAGACCGGACGCTTCGCCTCTGGCGGCGAGTTGCAACACTATGCAGACGCTGTTGCGGCCGAAGCGGCGCTGGCTCGTGGCGAGATCAGCAGCTGGTATCATATTCCGGCGGACTACTTGGAAACGGGCACAGTGACTCAGGTGTTGCCCAGGTTCAGCATCGACGAGGTCAGCAGTTCAGCCATTCGCACGCACATTTTGACCTCGTTGGCCGATGAGCTGGATGCAGCGCTGCTGGCGCGTCTGAGACGGCCGGCGCGGCTGACCATCATCAGCGAGCAACGCGTCGCGCCGCTGGACGAGGACCTGTCGCTGCTGGTGATTTACCCCTTCGTCATGGCGCTGATGATCAGCCTCTTCATGACCAGCGGCTATCTGTTGCAGGGCGTCATCGAGGAGAAAGAGACTCGCGTCGTCGAAATCCTGCTGTCCTCCTTGCGGCCGGCGCAGCTCTTCTGCGGCAAGGTGCTGGCCTACGGCGCGCTGGGGCTGTTGCAGCTGCTGTTGTGGTTGCTGGGCATCCTGCTGGTATTACAGCGACTGCCCGTTCAGGGCGCCCTGGCATTGCTGGCGCAATACGCCCTGCCGGAGGGGGCTGTGCCGCTAATGCTACTCTACTTCGTGCTGGCCTACCTGATGTTCGCCTGCGCCTACGGCATCCTCGGCGCGCTCTCGGCCTCAATGCGCGAGGGGCCGCAATACGCTGTGATCTTCACGCTGCCGGCCGTGTCGCCGCTGTGGGTCAGCGTCGCGTTGCTGGAAGCGCCGCATGGAGGTCTGGCCGTTGCGCTCAGCCTGTTTCCGCTCACCGCGCCCCTGACGATGCTGCAGCGCGTACTCATTACAGAGGTGCCGGCCTGGCAGATCGCGCTCAGCGTGATCCTGCTGCTGCTGACCATCGCAGCGCTGATGTGGCTGGCCGGGCGCGTCTTTCGTGTGCACACGCTGCTGGCCGGGCGCATGCCGCAGCTGCGCGAACTGCCGCACTTGCTGAGGAGCTGAAGGTTCTCAGCCCGAGCCCTCCGCCCAGGTAATGAGTCCCGCGTGGATCTGGTCGGGTAGCAGCTCGTGCCTGGGCAGCACCCGCACCGAAAGCCCGCGTTCGCCACCACTGTGGTAGGTGAACTGCGCGCGGAAGCGCTGGAAGCCATGCTCGTTTGCGCCGATCGGCTGCATATCGACTGTCTCGCCGGCAAATGCTCCAAGTTGCCTCTGTAGATTTAGTGAGCCGGAGTAGAGCTGCACACACAGGTCGGCCGGGCTGAAGCGGCCCATATGCACCCTGGTTTCTGCGGTGAACGGCATGCCGACCACGACATTCGTCTCGCTGAAGTGCAACGACTCAATGCGAATCTCGTGCCAATATTGCTCTATGCTGGCGCGCCAGGCGCTGAAGGCCAATCCCTGACGCAGGCCGTCGTCGTGCATCTTCTGCATCCGTTGCATGGCGGGCATGTAAAAGCGTTCGCAATAATCATGCAGCATGCGATGCGAACTGAAGGCGGGCGCAAGTTGACGCATTGAATTCTTCACGTGGCGGAGCCATTCGCGCGGCAGGTTTTCTTCATCGCGCTCATAGAAGAGTGACACAATGTCCTTTTCGAAGATGTTGTAGAGGGCCTGACTCTCCACGTGGTCCTGATGGCCCTCATCGTGTCCCGGGTATTCCTCGCCGTTGCCGATGGCCCAGCCCAGCTCGGGCGCGTAGCCCTCGTCCCACCAGCCGTCGAGAATGCTGCAATTCAGGCCGGCGTTGTAGATGGATTTCATACCACTGGTGCCGCTGGCTTCCTGTGGCCGGCGCGGGTTGTTGAGCCAGACGTCCACGCCCTGCACGAGCTGGCGCGCGACGTGCATGTCGTAGTTCTGCAGGAACACGATGTGCGGGCGCAACTCGGGGTCCTGGGCCATGTGGATGATGTGGCGGATGAAATCCTTGCCGCCGCCATCATGCGGGTGTGCCTTGCCGGCAAAGATGAATTGCACCGGTCGTTGTGAGTCGCTGACCATCCGCTTGAGCCGCGGCACGTCGCGAAAGATGAGCGTGGCGCGCTTGTAGGTGGCGAAGCGCCGGGCAAAGCCGATGGTCAACGCCCGCGGGTTAAGCACATTGCTGCTGGCGGCGGCCTCGCTGCGAGCGAAGCCGCGACGTAGCAGCTGCTGGTGCAGACGCACGCGTGTGAAAGCGATGAGCTGGCGCCGCTGGCGTTCGTGGACGCGCCACAGTTCTTCGTCCGGCATCTCGTCCACGCCGGCCCATAGCTCGGGGCGCCAGTCCTCTTCGCGCCAGGCGGGATCCAGATAGCGGTCGAAGAGCTCGGCCATCTCATCGCTGACCCAGGTCTGTACGTGGATACCGTTGGTAACGCCTGCAATTGGCACCTCGTCCACCGGAGTATCGGGGAAGAGCGATTGCCACATTGAGCGTGAAACCCTGGCGTGCAGTTGAGAGACGCCGTTTGTGCCGCTGCTGAGCCTCAGCGCCAGCACCGGCATGGAGAACTGTTCATGGTCTCCGGCATGCTCGCGTCCCAGATTCAGAAACTCCTCGCGCGAGAGGCCCAGTTCACGGCTGTAGTGGTTGAAGTGTTCGTCAATCAGGTCGAATTCGAAGCGCTCCAGACCGGCAGGCACGGGCGTATGCGTAGTAAAAATGTTGCCGGCACGGTGATCTCCCGGGCCTGCGCAAAGCTCAGGCTCTTCTCGTGCTGCAGCTGACGGATGCGTTCCAGGGCCAGGAAGGCGGAATGACCCTCGTTCATGTGGCAGATGGTGGGGCGCAGGCCCAGCGCGTCCAGCGCACGGATGCCGCCGATGCCCATCAGGATTTCCTGGCGGATGCGCGTCCGTCGGTCGCCGCCATAGAGGCGGTCGGTGAGGTCGCGGTCCTCCGGCAGCGAGTTCTCCTCAATGTTTGAATCCAGCAGGAAGAGTTGCACGCGGCCAACCTGTACGCGCCAGATGACAGCGTAGAGCTCGCGGCCCGGCATGGACACGCTGATGCGCAGGGGAGCACCCTGCTCATCGCGCATCAAGGTGAGTGGCAGATTCGACAGGTCGTTGATCGGGTAGGACTCCTGCTGCCAGCCGTCGGCGTTGAGATACTGGTGAAAGTAGCCCTCCTGGTACAGCAGACCGACGCCCACGAGCGGCAGCCCCAGGTCGCTGGCGCTTTTGAGGTGGTCGCCGCTGAGTATGCCCAGACCCCCGGAGTAGGTGCGCAGTGATTCCGCCAGGCCAAACTCCATTGAAAAATAGGCGATGCAGGCGCCCTGCGGCTGTTCGCCATGTTGACGCAAGAACCAGGTATTGCGGCTGTCACGCTCGGCAGCGCGACTGGCGCAGATGCGCTGCATATGCGCCAGAAAGCTCGCGTCCGTCGCCGCTTCGTCCAGCCGCTCCTGCGACAACATGCCCAACAGTTGCACCGGGTTGTGGTCGGTTTCGCGCCAAAGCTCCGGGTCCAGCCGGCGGAAGAGCGCAATGCAGTCCGCATCCCAGGACCAGCGCATGTTGAAGGCCAGCTCACGCAACTGTTCCAGGGGCGCGGGTAAATTGGGGGTAACGTTGATGGTAACAACCGGCTTAATCATGCGAAGTCCTCACAAGCTGCGGCAAAGGGGCGAAAGTGAAGGGCAATGATGTCCCGAAAACCAATTGATATGTAACCCAATGGCCTCCTACTTGCGCGCAAGCTGAAAACCCAGCTGCTCGCCAGCAAGAATCTGCCGGTTGGGGAAGGCATTGAAGTCACCTGGCTGCAAATCTGTGCCGATGATGCAGGAGCTGCCGATGGTGAAGCCGGCCGGAATATGGGTGTTTTTGCCAACGCAGGTGATTCCCAGGTCACCTACTTGTCCCAGGCAGCCAACGCGGGCGTTGTGGCCAACGATGGTGATCTTGTCGATGATGGCGCGCTCAATGACAGCCCCGGCCTCGACACAGGTGTCATTGAGCAGGATGGATTCGCGCACGATCGCATTGGGGCCGACGATGACGCCGGGCGAGAGCACCGAGCGTTCCACCAGCGCGCCCCCGGCGATGACGGCTCCTTCGGAGATCAGGCTGTCGCGCACAATCGCGCCCTGCTGAATCTGCACTGGCGGACGTTCCTCACTGCGCGTATGAATGATCCAGGTGCGGTCACTGAGATTGAGCGAAGGGGGCGTCCCCAGCAGGTCCATATGGGCTTCCCAGTATGCATCTATCGTGCCGACGTCAATCCAGTAGCCGCCGAAAGGCCAGGCGAAGACGCGCAACTTCTCGGTCAGCATGCGTGGCAGGATGTCCTTGCCAAAGTCGTGGCTGGAGTCGCCGAGCTCATGGTCGCGGTGCAGCATTCGCTCAAGCGCATCATAGTTGAAGATATAGACGCCCATGCTGGCGAGGTTGCCGGGCGGGTCTTGCGGCTTCTCCACGAAATCACGCACGCTGAAGTCCGTCTCGACATCGACGATGCCATAGCGACTGGCCTCGTCCATGGGCACGCGAATGGTGGCGACGGTGGCATCGGCGTTGCTCTCGTGGTGAAACTGCATCATCTCGGCGTAATCCATCTGGTAAATGTGATCGCCGGAGAGTATGAGCACATATTCCGGGCGGCCGCGGCGCACAAAGGGCAGATTCTGCGCGACAGCATCGGCGGTACCGGCATACCAGTCCGTATCGCGGCGACCGAGAAAGGGCTGCAGCATCAGCACGCCGCCGGTGAAGGAGCGGTCCAGGTCCCAGGGACGGCCGCGCCGGATGTGGTCGTTGAGGCTGTGCGGCCGATACTGGGTCAGGATGAGGACGTCGAAGATTTGGGAATTGACACAATTGCTGAGCGTGAAATCAATGATGCGGTATTTGCCGGCAAAGGGTACGGCCGGCTTGGCGCGTTTGTGGGTCAGGGTGGCGAGTCGGGTCCCTTCCCCACCAGCTAGTATGACGGCCTTGATCCTCACAGTCGGGGCTCCCCAAGCAGTACTTCGCGGTAAAGATCCATTGTGGCGCGGGCGCTCTTGTCCCAGCCAAAGTCCTGTTTCATGGCGCGCTTTTGCATCCTGCGCCAGGCAGCAGGGCGTCTGTGCCAGGTCCTGACAGCCCAATCGAGCGTGTGATAGAGCGCGTCCGGCTCGCTCCAGCTAAACACGAAGCCGGTGCCGCGAGAGCCGCGCGCGTCGTCGTAGTTCTCCACTGTGTCCGCCAGGCCGCCGGTCTCGCGCACGAGTGGCAAGGCGCCGTAGCGCATCGCCAGCAACTGGCCAATGCCGCAGGGCTCGAAAATGCTGGGCATCAGAATGAGGTCCGCGCCCGCGTAAATCTGCCGGGCCAGCGTGTCATCATATTCATTGATGCCGGCGACCCGCTCTGGCCACTGCCCGGCCATCAGCGAAATTTCGTGGCGATAGCGCGGGTCGCCACCGCCCAAGATTACGAATTGCAGCTCGTTTCTGGTCAACAGGCGTCGCAGCACTGGCAGGGCCAGTTGCAGCCCCTTCTGTACATCGAGACGGCCAACCATGGCGACCAGCGGCACCTTCATTTCCGTGTCCAGGCCGAGGCGCTGCCGCAGAGCCGCCCGGTTGAGGCAGCGACGCTCGTGAAGGTCTTTCGTGCCGAAGGGGGCAGCGATATGCGCATCCGTTTGCGGATTGTGACGCTCGCGATCTATGCCGTTCAGAATGCCGAAGAGGGTGGCGCTGCGGGCACGCACAAGCCCGTCCAGCCCCCGGCCCATTTCCGGCGACTGGATCTCAACGGCGTAGCGTGGGCTGACCGTCGTCAGGGTGTCAGCGTAAGCGATGCCGGTCGCCAGCAGGTTGTCCGCCAGATTCTGGTAGATGAGGTCGGGCTGACTGCGCGCCGGGATGCCGCAATAGTAGAGGGCCCCACCGGCAGTGTGCCCCTGATAGGCCAGGTTGTGGATGGTCAACAGGGACCGCATTGAGGCCCAGTCCGGGTTGCTGCGGCTGACAGAAAGCAGGAAAGGTATCAGCGCGCAGTGCCAGTCATTGGCGTGCAGCACGTCCGGGAACCAGTTTCTGCGCTGCCGCAACTCCCAGGCGCAGGCGAGCGTCAGCTGGCACAGGAGGATGAAGCGCGTATTGTCCCGGGCATTGTCGATATACAGCGTTTGCTCAGCGCCAAGCCAGGGCGCGCACTGCAGAAAGTAATGCAGGACGTCTCCGCGCCGGACGCTGTGTACGTGCACCTCAAGCATGCCAGTACGATGTGGAAAGTTAAACGAGAAATCGTAGCTGAGGCCGTGGTGATCGTAGTCCAGGAAGCCGTAAAGCGGCGTCACGACCCGCACATCCGCCCCCTGCGCGCGCAATGCCACCGGCAGCGAACCGGCAACCTCGGCGAGGCCTCCGGTGCTGGCGAAGGGGCTGACTTCTGCACTGGCGTAGAGGACGTTCATGCCGGGCTTGCGGCCGCTCCTGTATTCCAGGGACAGAGGCGTCAAGCCGAATTGTAGCAGTCAGAAAATTGCCGCGCAATTGTGGTGCATGGCGCGGGCAAGGGACGCGCGTTACCTTCAAAGTGCAGGGATGGAGGAGCAATGTCGGGAGAAACTGTCCAGGCTACCGCACGCACGCAGATCCTGCTCGCGCCTCCCGGCGCCGGCAAAACGCAATTCGTGTTGCAGCAGCTCTGCGAGGTACTGGAAACGGATGGCTGGCCGCAGGTCTGGGTGCTGCTGCCGAACGGGTTGCAGGAGCAGCGCTTGCGTCAGCGCTTGTTCGCACGCAGGTGCGAGCGGGAGATGTACTTCAACCTCAGCTTTTTCCGGTTCAACCAACTTGCGCAGCGGCTGTTGCAGATCTCGGGCACTCCAGCGCGCCTGGTAGGGCAGACGGAACGTCAGGGCATTCTACGTACACTGCTCAATGACCTGGCGCAAGAAGGTGCGCTACAGATCTTCGGCGGAATTGCCGACACGCCCGGTCTGCTGCGCGCCATCAGCGACTTTCTCGACGAGCTGCAGCGAGAGCTGGTGACACCGGAGGCCTTTGCTGCTGCTGCGGTCAGTGAGCGGGACAGGGAACTTGCGCTCATCGCAACGCGCTACCGCTCGTATCTCTCCAGCCATGGCTACCTGGATCTTGAGGGCGCGAACTGGCTGGCACGCGAGGCGCTCGACGCTGCAGCGTTGCGACGGGAGCTGGCGCGCGTCGACTTCCTGCTGGTCGACGGCTTTGACCAGTTCTCACCCTTGCAGGCAAGCACGCTGATGAAGTTGGCAAGCTGCGTCCGGCGCGCGCTCATCACCCTGCCCGCAGCGCCTGGCCTGGAGGATGGAGTTGGCGACCGCTTCAATAAGACGTTGACCCTGCTGCAGAATCACAGTCCGCAAGCGCCGCATGTCACGTTGCTGACAGTCGGAGACGACGTGCGGCAGCAGGGGTTGCAGCAGCTGGTCGCGAAGATCTTTTGTCAGGATGCGAAGCCACTGCCAGTGCTGGGACAGCTGCAGCTGGTCGAGGCGCCTGGGCCGGCGCAGGAGGCGCGCGCAATCACGCGACGCATCAAGGAGTTGCTGCTCGAAACGGATGCGCAGCCGGAGGACTGTCTGATCGCAGTGCGCGACTGGCCGCACTACGCCAGGCATTTGCGTGCCGCCGGCCACGATCACGGGGTGCCGCTGACCCTGCAGCGTCGCGAGACGCTGCAGGAAATCCCGACGATCCTGTCCCTGCTGAAGTTGCTCCAATTGCCTGCTGCGGACTTTCCGCGTCAGGAACTGCTGGATGTGCTGAACGCGCCCTGCTTCGCGATTGCGGGTCTGGGTCAGGAGCAGGTCGCTCTGCTTGAGCAAGTTAGCCGGGAGCGGCGCCTGCGCGCTGGACGCGAGGCCTGGCTGGCGGCTGTGCGGGAGTGCGACTGCGCAGATAACGAGGCGCTGGCACAGTCCCTGTGCGACTTCATGGATGCTGTGACGCCGTCGCAAGAGAGCGATGATGTCGGGCTGTGGGGCTGGCTGCGAGGACTTTGTGGGCTGAATGCTGACGTCGAAACCGACGCGTACACGCTGGACATGTGCGCTTGCATACCGCCAGAATCTTTAGGTCAGCTGCGCGAGCGCGAATTCGCGGCGCTGGCTGCGCTTGACAAGCTGCTGTGGGACAAGTCGCGCACCACGCAGCTGGCTACGCAGCTGAACAGCGCAGCGCAACCTGACTTCGATTTCTTTATGCGCGAGTTGCGCGCCGCGCTCGCAGTCACGCCACTCGAGGTGCACGCGTCTCGCGCGGGCGGGGTGCTGGTTGCGCCGGCGTCAGAGGCGCGCGGACTGCCACACCGGCATGTCTTTATTCCTGGCCTGTCCGCCGGAATCTTCCCAGACCAGCAACCCGTCGATCCCTTGCATCTCGCCAGCGAACGCAAGGCACTGGCGGAGCGCGGCGCTGACCTGGGCGCGCGTCCAGTCGCGGCAGACGCCGCCCTCTTCTTCCAGTTGCTGGGCCAGGCGCGCGAATCGCTCATGTTCACGCGTCCCACCGTGGAAAACGGGACGCCGTTGGTCGCCAGTCACCTGTGGCAAGAGCTGCTCAGGATCTGTCCTGAACAGCCCGTGACGCATTTACGTGCCGGCGCAGTGGTCACCGCGCAAGAGGCCGCTTCGGTGGAGGAGGCGCTGGTCGCGCTGGTGGCGCAACCGGATGCTGCGGGCAGTGCATCACTGCGGCGCTGGCTGCAGCAGGAGCAGGGCGCGTTGCTGTCGCAGGTGGCGCACGCAGGCCGGGTTGAGTCAGGCAGACTCTCGCGCTTCAGCGCACACAACCATTACTCAGGTGTGCTGGCGGATGAGCGGCTGATTGCGCAGGTCGCCGCAGACCTGGGCCCGCAGCGTGTGTGGAGCGCAACTCAGCTGGAGAATCTGGGCGCCTGTCGCTACCGTTTTTTCGCCAGCCGGGTGCTGGAGCTGGAGGAATTGTGGCAACCAGAAACTGGCCTGAATGCGCTCGAGTTGGGCACGCTTAACCATGCCATTCTTGAGCGTGTCTACAGCGAGCTTGAAAATCGCGAATTGACGATTGAGCCGGGAAATCTTGACAGTGCCTTGTACCTCCTGGATTGCTCTGCGCAAGACGTCTTTGACGAGACACCGCTGATTCTTAAGCGACCACTGGATGAATTGTGGCCGTGGCAGCAGCGGATCATCCACAGGCGACTCGGGGCGTTCGTTCGGCTTGATTTCGGCGAGAGTGGCCCCGTGAGCAAACGATTGCCCGGGACCGGGCGACGTGCCCGCTGGCTGGAGCGTCGCTTCGGCCATGATGAAGAGGATTTCAGCATCCCGCTGCTGGTAGATGGGCGGCCAGAAGAACTGCGGCTGGGTGGCGTGATTGACCGCGTGGACGAAGTTGACGGGCGAATGCTCGTACTCGACTACAAAAGCGGCAGTTCGCCCATCTCGTTGGACGACCTGCGTGAAGGCGTCAACCTACAGATGCTGGTCTATCTGCGCGCAGCCGCGCAACTGCTGGCGCAAAGTGAGCCGGACAAAGGACTGGCTGGCGGCCTGTTCCTGCACTTGCGCGGTGGCAGCAATAGCAGCGGCTGGATTCCGTCTGATGCAAAGGGTGAGGAAGCATTGCGCGCAGCGGAAAGCCGTATCGGCGAAAACATTGCTGCCGCGCGCCGCGGCGATTTCAGCGTGGAGCCACGCCGACCTGACAGAAGCGGGCGTTGCACGCGCTTTTGCGAATTCTCGCAGCTCTGTCGTGTGGCGGTCACGCACAGTCCGGCGCCGGAGTTCGGCGAATGAGCCTGGAGAGAACCGGGGCCCAGCAACGCGCCATCAAAGTACATGATCGCAATCTGGTCGTCGTGGCGGCCGCCGGCTCGGGCAAGACACATGTGCTGGTCGAACGCTATCTGGCGCTGCTGGCTGCCAATCCGGACTGGCCGCTGGAATCACTGGTGGCCATCACCTTCACGCGCAAGGCGGCGCGCGAGATGCGCGAACGGGTGCGTCGGGAGTTGCAACAGCGTGCGCAATCTGCCGAAGCGCCGCAACACAGCTTGTGGCAGACGCATCTGGCCAGCGTCGAAAGTGCCCAGATCAGCACCATTCACGGGCTATGCGCAAGGCTTCTGCGTCTCAGCGCTGCCGAGGCCGGCATCGACCCCTACTTTGACGTGCTGGACGAGAAACTCATTGATATCGAGCTGGAGCGCGCGCTCGAGCAGGAACTGGCGCGTCTGGCTGCGGACAATGATCCGGCGCTAACGCTCTTCGGCGCATACGACCAAAGTCAAATCACAGATGCGCTGCTCGAACAGGTTAAGCAGCCGATCCTGACGCCGCTGCCGCAGGACTTGCTGCAGCACTGGCAGCAGGCCTGGGATACCGAAGCGCGGACGCAACTGGATGCCCTGCGCAAATCAGAGGCTTTTGTTGCTGCGGTTGACTGGCTGCCGTCACTGGGCTGGCCAGTTGGCGACAAGCTGGGCGACATCTGGGCAGCGTGTGGGCCTATGCTCGCCGAGTTGGAAGACGCGCCGGAGCCTGAACGCGCGCATAAGCTGATGAACACACTAAAACAAGTCATTAATCTGCGTGGGGGGTCTCCAAAGAAATGGGGAGACCCGCAATTACTGGCCGAGGCAAAGAGCAAGTTACGTGTCCTTAGAGAGCAACTCGAGGTCTCTTTGGCGGCGGCAGGCGACGGCATTACGGACCTTGACCATCGCGCAGCAGAGTTGCTGCCGCACTGGCAGCGACTGATTGGCCTGTTGCAGGATGCCTTCCGTGCGCGCAAGCGGGATGCCAACCTGCTCGACTATACAGACCTGGAGCGGCTGACCCGCGACATTCTCGAGATGCCGGATATACGCGATCGCTTTCGTAGCGAGTTTCGTCAGGTGCTGGTCGATGAATTTCACGATACCAGCCCGCTCCAGTGGCAGATCATTCGCGCGCTGGCGGACCCGGGCGAGCCGGGCCGCCTCTTCATCGTCGGCGACCCGCGTCAGAGCATTTACGCTTTTCGCGGGGCGGACGTCCGCGTCTTTGGCGAGGCGCGTCGTCAGATCCTGGAGGGCGGTGGCGAAGAAATTTCGCTGTCACGCTCCTTCCGCGCGCATCAGCCGTTGCTGGACCTGTTGAATACAACTTTCAGCAGGGTGCTGCAGCGCGCCAGCAGCGGGCCGGCGGCTCAATACGAAGTTGAATTCGGCGAAGTGCTGCAAGCTCAGCGTCAGGCAGCGCCCGGCCCGCATCCCGCGCTGGAGATGATGTTGCTGGATTGCAAGGAGGCCGACCTCAATACCGACCAGGGGCACCGCCGGCTGGCACGGGAGCTTGGTGCCCGGCTGCGCGAACTGGTGGAGCAGCAAGTCCCCGTCCATGACCGGACGATCCGCACGACTCGCCCGCTCGGCTACGGCGATGTGGCGCTGCTGTTTCAGACGTATCGCGGCATGCCCTTCTTTGAGGAAGCGTTCAAGGAGCTGGCGCTGCCCTATGTGACCGTGGGCGGACGTGGTTTCTACGGCCGCCAGGAAGTGCTTGACCTGCTCAATCTGCTGCGCTTTCTGCACAACCATAACGACGAGCTCGCGCTGGCCAGCGTCCTGCGCTCGCCGCTCTTCGCACTCAGCGACGATGCGCTGCTGGCATTGCGACTGATGCGCGACGAAAAAAACTCGCGTCTGCCGCTGTGGGACGCGTTGCAGCAGCCGCGTGGGATGACAGAGGACGAAGTGCCGCTGGCGCGCGCTGCCAGTGATTGTCTGCGCAAACTGGCGCAGCTGGCCGGGCGCCTCAGCGTTGACGACTTGCTGCGCGCGGCGCTGGAACGCACAGGCTATCAGGCGACGCTGACCGGTCTACCCGATGGTCACCGGCGCCGCGGCAATGTGGAGAAGCTGGTTGAGATAGCTGCCGAAAGCGGAGCGCTGCACTTCACGGACTTCGAGGCGATGCTCGGCGAGTTCAGCGTGCGTGAGTTGCGCGATGGCGAGGCGGCGCTTCAGTCCGATGGTGCGCTTACCCTGATGACTGTGCATCAGGCCAAGGGGCTCGAGTTTCCGATGGTCGTGCTGGCGGATGCCGGACGACGCGCAGGCGGGCCCGGCGATAGCGCCGTCCTCATGCGTGACGAAGCGTGCGGCCTGGCCTGCAAGGTATTCGACATGGAACAGGGGAAGCATCAGCCGACTGTCGCCTGGCAGCTGGCGACAAGGCGCAAGCAGCAGCGTGAACTGGCCGAGCGGCGCCGTCTCTTTTACGTGGCCGCCACGCGCGCCCAGGACTATTTGCTCGTCTGCAGCCAGTTGAAGGGCCAGCCTGCGCAAAACAGCTGGCTTGCCTGGCTGCTGAACGCGCTCGGGATGGAAGATCTGTCGGCAAGCGGGGAAAAATCTGTCGGGCGCGGCCAGGTGAACTGGCGCAGTCTCGCTGTGCCCTCTGTCCCTGAGCCTGCTGTGAAGCCGCTAGGCCCACAAGTCGGTGAGCGAGAAAATCTGGCGGCACAGAATCACGAAACGCCGCCCCCTTTGCTGCCGGCCCTGCCGACGTATCCTGCACGCGCGCCACAGCAGCTGTCCGTCACCAGCATTTCACGGCACTACGAACGGATGGAGGCGAGCAGGGGCGATAATGAAGGGCAAGACCGTTCGAGCCGCGTGCTGGGCGATGTAATGCACGAAATGCTGCACTGGTGGCTGCCAGACGCTCGCCTGGATGCTAATACTATGCGACAGCAATTGCGGAGCACCGTCCGGGCGCAGGGGCTGCGCAACCTGTCACGGACTGAGTCGTTGGTAGAGCGGGCGTCGGGTCTGCTTGAAGACTTCGAGCGCAGCCCGCTCTGTGCACAGATGAAAGAGGCTCGCCAGTTGTTACGCGAGTTGCCCTTCATCTATCAGCGCGACGGCTACCAGATTGATGGCCGTCTCGACCTGCTCATGCTGGATTCCGTGGGGCGCTGGACGCTGGTGGATTTCAAGACGGCCTGGCTGGGTGAAGGGGTGAGTCAGACTGCTGCGCGCGAGCACACGCGGCGTCATCACATGCAACTGTGCATCTACGCCGAGGCAGTCTGTCAACATCCCGACATTGAGGCTTCCGCGCTTACTGTGCAGGTGCACTACCTGCAACACGCGCTGGATGTGGTGGTGCCGACGGCCGAATGGCAAGGCGCACTGTCACATCTTGAGGCGTTCGCGCTTCTCGAGCTGCAGGCCGACAACCGCGCGGACTAGCGGCGCCATTCGGGCGGTGCGAAGGGGCGGGTGCTGCCGCCACGCCAGGCGCTGTCCGTCACGGCTTCCAGCTGAATGCGCTCAGCCTGGCTGCGCCGCACGCGCGCCTCAATCTCCAGCGGGTCCCAGTGCGCCAGCAAACGCGACTGCAGGTCGGTCAGGGTCTGCGCATGCTGTGGCAGCCCGGCCAGGTTTTTAAACTCCCCCGGGTCATCCAGCAGGTCGTAAAGCTCGGGCAGGTCGCCCAGGCTGTAGTTGAGTTTATGGCGACCGCGCCGCAGCATGGCCATCGGGCGCAGCACGCCGTGCCCGCAGTATTCCGAAAAGGCCTCGTCCTTCCACGCAGCGTCACGGCCCTGCAGCAGTGGCAGCAGGCTGTCACCATCCAGCGGCGCGGGCGGCTCGACGTCGGCCAGTTCCAGCAGTGTCGCTATCACGTCCACCAGCGACACCACTTGCGGAATGCGAATCCCCGCCGGTAGCTGGCCAGGCCAGGCAATCTGCAGCGGTATGCGCGACGATGCCTCATAGAAGTTCGACTTGCGCCACAGGCCATGTTCGCCGTTCATTTCGCCGTGGTCGCTGAGGTGGATGATGACAGTGTTCTCGAGCTGGCCGCTCGCCTCCAGCGCATCCAGCAGCTGGCCGATCTTCTCGTCGAGGTAGGTAATGAGGCCGTAATAGCCGGCGCGGGCGCAACGTACCAGTTCCTCCGGGAAGTCGACCAGGCCGAACATGCGGCGCAATCGCTGATAGACCGGGTGCAATGCCTCCAGATGACCAGCCGGGATCTGCGGCAGGTCGATGTCCTCAAGCGGATACAGATCCCAAAAGCGTTGTGGCACGACGAAGGGGAAGTGGGGCGCGATGAAGGAGACGTTCAACGCCCAGGGCTGTTCCCTGCGCGCCGGGTCGGCCAGCCAGGCCAGGGCCTGCTGCTGGGCCAGATCGTCCACTTCGATTTCGGTCGTGCTGCCTGGTCCGGCGGCTGCCGGAGCGCCCCAGGGCTGCAGTGCCGGGATAGCGCCCTGTGACCAGTCGAATATTGGGTGGGCCAGCTCCGCGTGCAGGTCGCGCGCCAGCTGCTGCTGAAAGCCGTGCAGACGTTCCGGGCCGCAGAAATGTTGCTTGCCCGAAAGCACAACCTCATGGCCGACTGAACGCAGCAGATGCGCCCAGGTCAGCGCATCCGGGCGCAAGGGACAGGCGTTGTCCCAGGTGTCCTGGTGGTGGATATAGCGCCCGGTCATGAAGGACATGCGCGAGGGCATGCACAACGGCGAGTTACAGTAGGCGTTCTCGAAGGTGGCGCCCAGAGCCGCCAGGCGCTCCATGTTGGGAGTCTGCACCAGGGGATGGCCATACACGCTGCTGAACATCGGCGCGTGCTCGTCGGACATGATGATGAGAAAGTTGGGGCGTTGCGGCTGCGGGCTCACAGGGCATCGGTGGAGATGATGAAGGTCGCCGAGGCGGGGTTAGTCGCCAGCGGCACATTGTGCACGTTGCAGATGCGCAGCAGGCCCTGAATGTCGGGATCGTGCGGATGCTTGCCGAGCGGGTCGACGAAGAAGAAGACGGCTGCCACATCGCCTGCGGCCACCAGAGCCGCGATCTGGGCGTCACCTCCGAGAGGTCCGGAGAGCATGCGGCGCACCGTCAGGCGGGTGTTTTCAGTGAGTAGCTTGCCGGTCGTGTTGGTCGCCACCAGCGCGTAGCGCTCCAGCACATCCAGATGTGCCAGCGCGAAAGCGACCATTTCGGCTTTCTTGCCGTCGTGGGCAATGAGCGCGATGGTTTTGCGGGCCTTGGTCTTGCGGGGCATGGCAACGCCTTTCAGCGTCCAAAGAAGAAGGGCAGAGGGAGATGGATGCCGCCGCTCGGCGGAAACATACGCAACAGGCGGTTGTTTACGACTATGGCCTCGCGGTAGTGCGCTTCCAGCTCGGCCATTACACTTTCCCAGGGGCGCTGCACGGCCAGCGCGCGCGCGCAGCGCGACATCCGCTGGCGCAACACGCTGTCTTCGCGCAGGCGCATGGCGGCGTCGGCGAAAGCCTGGGGCTCGCCCGGGCAGATGAAGCCGGTCTCGCCCTCGAGCACGAGGTCCTTGACGGCGCCCTGGTCGATGACGATGGCGGGCAGGCCGGAAGCCATCGCTTCCTGCACCACCTGGCCGAAGGTCTCGTTGGGGCCGGTGAAGGCGAAGAGGTCCGCGCTGGCGAAAGCGCAGGCCAGCTCCTCGTCCAGCAGGTAGCCGGTGAAGTGCGTGCTGGTGCCGGCGAAGATCATCTCGAGTTCCTCGCGGCGGGCGCCATCGCCGATGATGGTGAGTGCGATGCCTGGCGTGCGCGCCACCTGCAGCAGCAGTTCGACGCGCTTCTCGTTGGCGAGGCGCCCGACATAAATGCAAATCAGGTTGTCCGGCGCGCGCCCTTGCAGCAAACGCTCGCGCCATTCAGCCGACCTCTTGGCGGGGTCAAAGCGGCTGCAGTTGACGCCGCGGCCCCAGTAGCGCAAGCGGCGATAGCCCCAGGCCTGCAACTGGTCGTGCGTGGTGCGCGAAGGCACCAGGGTCAGGTGACAGCCGTTGTGAATGAAGCGCAGCCAGTCGCGCATGGGCTGGGTGAAAACGTGCAGACCGTATTGCTGGGTGTAACCGGGCAGGTCGGTCTGATAGTTGGCGATGACCGGCAGATGGCGCATGCGTCCCAGCAACATGCCGCTGACCGAGAGCAGGGCGGGGCTAAACATGTGGATGAGGTCCGGGTTGAATTCCTCAAGGCGGCTGGCGACCGCCGGGCTGGGCAAGGCCATACGCGATTCCGGCGCCATGATGAGACCCAGTGAGGGCAGGGCGACGACTTCGCTGTTACCGACGGCTGGTGGGGCGGTATCCGGCGCAAAGACCAGCACCTCGCGCCCGGTCTGTTGCAGGTAGCGCAAGGTGAGCCAGGCTGTCTTGGCGACGCCATCCACCTTGGGCAGGAAGGCTTCGGCGATGATGGCCACGCGCTTGACCGGCGCCAGCTCGACCTCGGGGTCGGGAGCGCGCAGGGCATATTCTTCGCCAAATACCCGCTCGATTTCTGCTGGCGTTGGCTGACCCTGTCTGCCCTGCTGTTCCTGATCAACCATATACAGCCCCGGTCAGACAGCCTGCAGTCGCTCTGATGATACCATTGATTTGGGCGACTCAGGTGGATGGGCGCAGGGTAAGCAGCCAGGCGACGAGGTCGTCGATTTCACCTTCGCTCCAGAGTTCCGCATAGACTGACGGCATCACTGCGGCGCTGTAGCCAGAAACGAGGCAGACATCCGGCTCCAGCAGGGACTCGCGCAGATAGTCTTCCAGGCTCTGCTCCGGGTCGCACCTGGCCGCGCTGACGCCAATGTCGCGCAGGCCGGGGCCGAGCAGGGTTTGCGTCGAGTCCGGCAAGTGACAGGAGATGCAGGCGTAGCGCGCTTCCGGCACATAGCGACGAAACAGCTCCTCGCCCCGGGCAAGATCGGCGTCGCCAGACAAGCTGGTTGCCGGCGTGGAGGCAACGCCGGGGGCAGGCACAGGCGCCGGCGCGCAGGCGTTCAGCGTGCCGGCAAGCAGCAGCAGGACGGTCAGTCTCAACGGAACGAGAACAAGTCGCTCAGGGATGTACGTTGGCCACAGTTAATGCGTGGGCGGCTTGCAGGGCTGCGGCGGGATCGCCCAGCGGGATGAACTCATGGCCGATGTAGCCGGTAAAACCCGTGGCGGCGATGGCCCGAAAGATTGCTGGATAATTCAGTTCCTGGTCATCATTCAGTTCGTTGCGTCCGGGGACGCCGGCCGTGTGATAGTGGCCGAACCAGGCGTGATGATCCTGAATGGTATGGATGATGTCGCCTTCCATCACCTGCATGTGATAGATGTCGTAGAGCAGACGAACGGCTGGCGAATCGACCATCCGGCAGACCTCAACGCCCCAGGCCGTGCGGTCGCACTGGTAGTCCGGGTGGTTGACCTTGCTGTTGAGCAGCTCCAGCAGGAGCGTCACACCGGCGGATTCCGCGCGTTGGGCGATTGCGCACAAGGTCTCCGCGCAAACCTGCGCGCCAATTTCGTCAGCCAGCCCGTCGCGGCGGCCGCTGAAGACGACGAGGTTGGGGATGTTCCAGGCTTCAGCCAGGCGTAGATTGGCTTCAAGTTCGCGCAGGATACGTTCTCGATTGGCGCGTTTGTTCAGACCATCGTCGAGTGTGTTGTGACCAAATGTCGCAACGACCTGCAAACCGTGATCACGGATGAGTGGCCAGTGTTCTTCCGCAACCAGCTCAACTCCGTCGTAGCCGCTGTCCGCCAGGGTACGCAGGAATTCCCGATCACTCATGAAATGCGGTACGAAGCACCACCATGAGGCCGACTGTTTAATCACAATACCTCACTCCCGGATCTGTTTCAGGCCACGGCCAGCGCTACCAGGCTACACTAGCAGAGTACCTTGCCAGGGGCAAACGAAGGGACAGGGAGTTGACATGACCGCAGCGGACTTCGACCAACTCTGGGACTACGACGACCCCGCTGCAAGCGAGCAGCGCTTTCGCGCGTTGTTGCCTGTCTTGAGCGAGCGTGGCCCATTGTCCCTGCGTGTCCAGCTGCTGACGCAGATCGCGCGTGCGCTGGGCCTGCAACGTCGCTTTGACGAAGCACGCGCCGTGCTGGCTGAAGCCGCGGAGCTGCTGGCGGATGCGGGAGAGCTGGCGCACATTCGCTGGTTGCTGGAGACAGGCCGATGTCACAATTCCGCCGGCGCGGCGGAGCGCGCCTTGCCTTGCTTTCGAGAAGCCTGGGAGCTGGCGCGCGCTACCGGCGAGGATTTCCACGCGGTGGATGCGGCGCACATGCTGGCCATCGCCGAACCATTGGCTGAAGACCGGCTGGCCTGGACGCAACAGGCGCTGGCCCTGGCCGAGGCCAGCGACGACGAGCGCGTGGCGAAGTGGCCGGGCTCACTACACAACAACATCGGCTGGACATTTCATGAGCAGGGCGACTTTGAGCGGGCGCTGGGCCACTTTCGCCAGGCGCTGGTCTGGCGCGAACGGCAGGGCGCAATTGACACGATTCGTATCGCGAACTGGTGCATTGCGCGCTGTTTGCGCTCTCTGAGGAAGGTAGATGAGGCGCTGGCCATGCAGCAGGCTCTGCAGGTCGAATACGAGGCGGAAGGCGCGCAGCCGGGCTACACTTTTGAGGAGTTGGGTGAGTGCCTGTTGTCGCTGGGACGCGGCGACGAGGCCAGGCCCTGGTTTGCGCAGGCGCACGCGGAGCTGGCGCAGGATCCCTGGCTGCAGGCCGAAGAACCGCAACGGCTGGCGCGCCTGCAGTGTCTGGCGCGGGGCGGCTGAGGCTGCATTGACGCTCCTCTGGCCAGCGGCTACAATCCCGCAGGGACAGGCAGGCGGGCTGCGCATGAACTATCACATCTGGACTCTTGGTTGCCAAATGAATGTGGCGGATTCGCAGCACCTGGCTTCGGAGCTGGAGCGTCAGGGTCATTGCGCCGCGGCCGACCCACAGGAAGCGGACATCCTCGTGGTCAACACCTGCGTGGTGCGTCAGAGTGCCGAGGACAAGGGACTCGGGCGGCTGCTGGCGCTGCGCAGCGTGAAGCAGGCCGCACCCCACAAGGTGGTCGGTGTCATGGGCTGCATGGTGGGCGTGCGCGATCCTTTGGCACTGCGTCAGCGACTGCCCTTCGTGGATGTCTTCATGCCGCCCTCGGATCCAGCGCCGATGACCCGTTTTCTGGTAGCCCGTGCGGAGGAAAGCGGCGCGCTGGCGCAGGAACGTAGTGCGCGGGAACAGCGAGACGTGCTGCAGGATGGCGAACTGTTGCTGCCGCGGCTGGAGCAGGGCAGTCTGGTCAGCGCACATATCCCGGTCGTACACGGCTGCTCGCACGCCTGCAGCTTTTGCATCATCCCCTTCCGGCGCGGCGTGGAACGCAGCCGCAGTGTGGGCGAAATCGTGGCGCACGTCCGGAGTCTGGCGCGCCAGGGTGTGAAGGAAGTGACGCTGCTGGGGCAAATCGTGGACCGCTATGGCATGGACATCGACGACGGCCCGGACCTGGCCGCGTTGCTGCGCGTGGTGCACCGGGCGGCGGAAGACTGCGGTCTCGAACGCATCCGCTTCCTCACCAGCCACCCCAACTGGATGACCGACCGGCTGCTGGATACCGTGGCCGGGTTGCCGCGCGTGATGCCGCAGATCGAGGTACCGGTGCAGGCCGGCGATGATGAAGTGCTGCGGCGTATGAAACGCGGCTACACGGTGGACGAATATCGCCGCCTGGTCGAGCGCATTCGCGCGCGCGTGCCGGGCGTGTCCATCAATACCGACATCATCGTGGGCTTTCCAGGGGAGAGCGAAGCGCAGTTTCAGCGTACTCACGACCTGCTGGCGGAGCTCCGACTGGACAAGGTGCACCTGGCGCGCTACAGCCCGCGGCCGCACACGCTCAGCGCGCGCAAGATGCCGGATGACGTCAGCGCGGCGGAGAAGAAGCGGCGGCACCAGGCGCTGGAGTCCTTGCAGGCCGGTATCCTGGCCGAGATCAATGTGCGCTGGCTGGGGCAGAAGCTGCCGGTGCTGGTGGAGGAGCGCAGCAAGGGGCGCTGGCGGGGTCGCACGCCACAGAATCGCCTGGTCTTCTTTGAGGATACTACAGAGCGGCGGGGCCAGGTGGTAGATGTCGAGATTACCTGGACGGGCCCCTGGAGCCTGCAGGGCCGCCTGCCACAGACGGCTCCCGTACCGCCCGGATTGTCCGTTAGTGGCTGAGCGCTGTCACACTGCTGCCCTGCATCGACCAATGAAATGCAGCGTCAGGGAGTCGAAGGGAATGGCATGAGCCTTCGTACCCGTTTCGCCACGCTGCTCATTGTGCTGCTGACGGGCGCCTGCAACATCAGCACGGAACGTCCGCAGGCCACGTTGTTGCCGCCCGCGCTGGCCACAGCCAGCGCAAGCCGGCCCCTCATCACTATCACCGCACCTGCAAACGGCGCTGAAGTAGTCGTGGGTACCGACATCCTGATCAAGGGCCAGGCGAGCGACGCACAGGGCGTCACACGCGTACAGCTCATCGCCAACGACCGGATTGTGCGCACCGTCTCGGCCGAGTCTCCGTCTGGACAGCGCAGCATGGAAGTCACGCTGGATTATCGGCCGGTGGTGACGGGCACGCTCAACCTGGAGGTGGTTGCGTGGCGCGGCAGCGTCCCCGGCGACCCGGCCAGCGTTTCCGTGACGGTGCGCGCCAAACGCAGCCAGCTGCTCTCCACCCCTGTGGTGCGGCCGGAAGTCCCCGTGATCGACCCCAATGACCCGACCTGCCGCGTGCTGACCAACGTCGCGCTCAACGTGCGCGCCAACGCGGGCACCGGCTTTTCACGCATCACGACGCTGCCTGATGGCAGCCAGGCGCCCGTCATCGGCCGCCTGGAGGACAGCTCCTGGTGGCAGGTCAGCCTGCGCGATGGCACAGCCGGCTGGGTGGCCCGGCACGATCCGGGCAACCCGGCCGAGCAGTTTATCAGTATCTACGGCGACTGCACGCATATTCTCGCGCTTGCGCCGCCACAACCCACTGCAGCTTCAGGTGAAGTGACGCCGGCGCCGGCGGTGGCAACCGCCGCCCCCGTAGACAGCGGGGATACAGGGGATGCCGGCAATTCAGAAGTTGGTGGAGTGGACAGGCCCGATTTGATTGTCGCCAGTCTGCGGGGGCCGGATAGTCTGACGCTGGCAAGGGGCGGCAGCCCGGTTGATGGAAATTACGAATTGACGATCAGCAACCAGGGTAAGGCGTCCAGCGGGCAGTTCAGCGTGACGCTGACCGGCGTTCCTGATGTCGGCTCGATTGACCAGGTCGTCAGCGGCCTTGGTCCGGGCGAAAGCATCTCTTTTTCGCACGCGCTCTCCTTCAGCGACCCGAAGCAGGAAATCCTCGTGGCTACAGTGGACAGTGACGGCGAGATCAAAGAGAGTGACGAGACGAATAACAGTGCCAGGCTTGACGTAACGATCTCGCGAAACTGAGGCGCGAAACATGTGTACAGAAGTGATGATCATCAGCGCAGCGGCGGATTTCGGGAGCGAGCTGGGCGTTGCCCTGGCGCAGCGCGGCGCGTACCGGGTGGCGTTGGTGAGCGACAGCGCCACGGCCCTGGCACGGGTGCAGCAAGGGGTGGTGCTGCTGGACAGCCTGGATGAGGAAGCCGGCCAGGCGCTGGTGCAGCAGTTGCGGGAGACCAAACCCGGTCTTGCCGTTCATTTCACGCCGCATGCCGCGGGCGTCGAGGCTGCGCTGGAACAGTTGCAACCAGACGCTGACGAGATGGACGCTGCGCCACTGGAACCGCTCGCCGGGGACGAGAGCGATGCGAGCAGCTGGCGCTTTGTGCGCGAGCCTGACTTTCTGCGGGGCTATGTGCCGGCCGTGCCCACCACTGTGTCTGACATCGAAGAGGCGGGTTCGCTGCCTGATGACGAGACACAATGCTTGACTTCCGCGTCAGCAGAAGTTTCCGGCGATGGGGAAGTACAGACACCGCCGGCCGACCTGACGGCGCTGGCGCAGGCGACGGGCGCCGTCTACGCTGTGCTGACGCGGGACGGCGAGAGTGTCGCGAGTGTTGGCGGGCTGGACGAGGCGACGGCGGCCAGCATTCATGCGCTGGGCGCAAATGGCGCCGGCAGCCAGATGGCTGCGAGTTTGTTCCTCGTCGATTCTCCGAATCTGCAGGAGAGTTGCCTGCTCTATGTCGGCAATGCAGGCGCGCTGCGGCTCTCCCTGCTGGTACCGGATGACTGCTCCCCCCGAGCGCTACGCGCCGTCTGCGACGCTTATCTCGAGTCCCGGGCCTAACGCCTGCGCCACCAGATGCCGGTGCATTCCGGGAATATGCGCGACCCTGATCTTCTAATCTGACTGGCCAGGTCCTCACCAAAGAAGAAGCGCAGCAAATGCTCACCCTCCTCAACTGAAGCAAAGCGGAAATCCGTACGCAGCCAGTGGCGTGTGAAGCCGCGCTCCTCTTCAAGCCAGCGATAAAAGTCGGCCAGGGCAGGCATGGGCGCCTGCGGCGTCTCGCTGCCGCTGCCCAGTGTCTCGATGATTATTGCAGTGGCGCCCGGGTGCAGCACGCGCAACATTTCGCCCAGCGCCCGGTCGACTTCCGCGCGCCAGTTGCCTTCGCTCCAGATCGTGCTATGGCCGAAGCTCCAGCCGGCGATGGCGACATCTGCGCAGCGGGCCGGCAGCGGCATGGCCCGATTGTCCGCGACCGTCAGCGACCAGGTCGATTGCGACATCCCTGACAGGTGGCGCTGGGCGATCTGCAGCATGTGCGGCGAAAAGTCGAATGCGCGCAGGCTGCGAGCGTAAGGCAGGAGCTGCCGCGTAAGCCGGCCGGTGCCCGCGCCGAACTCGACGATGGCGGCTCCGTTCAGCGCTGCGATGTCTGCGATCGCTGGCAGTAGATTGTTCTGCCAGTCTTCGGCTGCGACAAAGACGTCGTAGCGCCGGGCCTCGCTGGCATAGATCTGCCTGTAGTCGGTCTCCACGTTTCAGGCGGGCTGCCCGAAGGCCTGCAACTGAACCAGCAACTTGCTCTGGTCGACTGCGGGATAGCGATCCAGCAGGGCCTTGTAGCGGCCGATGTATTCGGCCACCTGGGCCCGCTCCTGCGCCTCGAAGCGCAGCGTAATGGCCGGCTGTGTGTTGCTGGCGCGCACCAGGCCCCAGCCATGTTCGAATTTGGCGCGCACACCGTCGATGTCGACGACCTCGTAATCCCGCGCCAGCTCGTCGCGGATCTCCTGGATGATGCGGAACTTCTGGTCGTCGGGCGCGCCGAGCACGATTTCCGGCGTGGCGGGCAATTGCGGAATGTCGTCGAAGAGCGCGGACACCGGCCGCTCAGAGGCGGCGAAGATCTGCAGGGCCTTGAGCGCAATCAGCGGCGCGTCATCAAAGCCGAAGTAGTCCTCGCCCGTGAACAGATGTCCGCTGACTTCGCCGCCCAGTGGCGACCCGACTTCGTGCATCTTCTGTTTCATCAGGCTGTGGCCGGTCTTCCACATCAGCGGCACCCCGCCGTACTCGACGATGAGCTCCGGCAGCGTTTGCGTGACCTTCACGTCAAAGACGACGGTTGCGCCCGGCTGACGCTGCAGCAGGTCGCGCGCCAGCAAGGCCAGCAGCCGGTCCGCGGCGATGTGATGACCGCGTTCATCGATGAAGCCTGCGCGGTCGGCATCCCCGTCGAAGGCAAGGCCGAGGTCAGCGCCCGTCTCCAGCACCATGGCCTCCAGGTCCCGTGTCATCTCAGGGTCTTCAGGGTTGGGCAGATGATTGGGGTAGGTGCCGTCGGACTCGCAATAGAGGCAGTGCACGGTCAGGCCGAGCGCGCGCAGCATTGGTGGCACCCAGGTGCCGCTCAGGCCGTTGCCGGCATCGAGCACGACGGTCAGCGGGCGCTGCATCTGCACTTTCGTCTGAATCGTGGCCATGTGGCGCCGGATCATGTCGAAGTCCTGCGTGACGCCCCCCTTGCCCCTGGCATATTCGCCGCTCTGAATGAGGGTGAGAAGGTCAGTGATTTGCTGGCCGGCCATGGCCAGCGGTCCGTAGGCCATTTTGATGCCGTTGTAGCGTACGTCGAGGTGACTGCCCGTGATCATGACGCCCGCGCCTGCCTCGCCATGGCTGGCGGAGGCGAAATAAACGGTTGGCGTGATGACCTCGCCGATGTCCGTGACGTCCATGCCGGTGGCGGCGATGCCGGCAATCATGGCGGCCCGCAGCGCGCTGGAGGACGGGCGATTGTCGCAGCCAACAAACACTCGCTCGCTACCAAAATCACGCGGCAGTACGGTGCCCAGAGCGAGCCCGACCCGCCCTGCCAGCTCTGGTGTGATTTGCGGGTCGTCGCCGGTTACCGTGCCGCGGATGTCGTAGGCGCGAAAGATACTCGGGTCAAGCCTGAACGTCATGAACGAAGCTCCTCACAATTCACGCCCCCTGGTGGCGGCTCTGATTATGTCCGGGTCAATCCTGCAGGCTGACCTGCCTGCCGTCCGCCGCGATTGTAACGAAAGTCAGGCCGGCGGCGTCAGCATCGATGGAAATGGTGGTGCTGGCAGGCGGACCGGCGCGCAGCAGAAAGTCCGCCAGCGGCACGCGTACCGCGCGGCGGATGATACGCAGTAGCGGCCGCGCTCCGTATTGAGGCTCGTCGTTCTGTTGTAGCAACCACTGTATGGCCGCCTCGCTGAACTCCAGCTGCAGACCGCGTTCCCGGGCCAAATCTTGCTCACGTCGCAACGCCAGCCTCAAAATAGCATCCAGATCTTTCGGGGCCAGGGCGTTGAACATGACGATTTCGTCGAGGCGGTTGAGCAGTTCCGGGCGGAACCAGGTGTGTACCTGTTCCATGGCGACGGCTCGCACCTGCTCAGAGATTTCGGGCGTGGCCAGCACTGTTGAGCCCAGATTGCTGGTGAGGATGAGGACAGTTTCGCTGAAGCTGGCGCTGCGGCCGCGCCCGTCGGTCAGACGGCCTTCCTCTATCATCTGCAGCAGCAGGTCCATAACGCGCGGATGGGCCTTTTCGACCTCATCAAACAGGATGATCAGGTAAGGTTGCCTGCGCACCCGCTCCGTAAGCTGACCGCCGACAGCGCTGTCGACGTAGCCACTGGGCGATCCCAGCAGACGGTTCAGGCTGGCCTCGTCCTTGAATTCGCTCATGTCCAGCGCGAGCATGGCGCTCTCAGAGCCGAACATGAAACCGGCCAGAGTGCGCGCCAGTTCGGTCTTGCCGACGCCGGTAGGCCCCAGAAAAAGGAAAGAACCGATGGGTCGTTGCGGCTCCTTCAGGCCGACGCGCGCCGTCTTGATCGCGCGGCTGACGGCCAGCACCGCCCGGTCCTGCCCGATGAGGCGTTCCCTGAGATGCTCGACCATGCTGGCGTAGCGCAGGCGCTCATCTTCCCCCAGCTTGTTAACCGGGACCCCGGTCATCTGGCTGGCGCTCAGCAAGATATCTTCCGCATCCAGGGTTGAGCTGTCTGCCAGCTCCGGGCGGTAGGCGAGCTGGGTCTGTTTGCTCATGTTGACAAGGGCGGCGCTGCGATGTAGCAGGCCTTCGGCGCTGCGGGGCAGGGGCGTCGCAGTCAGATAACGTTTGGCGAGACTGGTGGCCAGTGACAGGGCCTCGTCGGCAATCTGCAACTGATAGTCGCTTTCCAGCTGCGGACGCAACCTGACAAGCATCTCGATAGTCTCGCTGCTGGACGGTTCCGGCACGCGAAGAACCTGGCAGTGCTCGCTGACGCTCAGCTCGCCGGCCAGCCGCGTGTTCCAGTCGCTGTCGCTCGCCGTGGCGATAAGGACCGGGTCATTGGCGAGGAAGGTTTTCTGGATGAGGGCGGTGGAGCGCGTGAACTGGGCCTTGCCTGGTCCGCCGAAGAAGCGTTGTAAATTGGGCAGGAAGAGAATGCCGCCGCGCGCCCTGTCCAGCCCATTGTTGATGGCCTTCAGGTCGTCATCCAGTAGCTCCGCTTCCGCGACGTACACGAAGCCGTGGATGCCCTGCGGGCCCTCGCCCCGCTCAATCAACATGCCCAGACTGGCTGCCAGCGTACGCTTGCCCACACCCACCGGCCCCACGAGGATGAGATGGCGGTTGATTGCCTGGGTGATGATATTCAGCATGGTGCGCAGCAAGTCCTCGCGCTCGTAAACTGCGCGACGGGGGCTGAATCGCTCATGGTCTGCATGGTTGCGGGCGTCGGCGCTGCCGGATGCCGCATCACCCGGGCGCAGCGCATCCAGCACATCTGCCACAGTGCGCGCGGTGATGCCATGGGGTCGCAGCAGGCCGCTGGTGCTGACGCTGTCGCTGGCCAGCATTTGCAGAATATGCGCGCTGTCAACGCGCAACTCATTATGCTTGCCGGCTGTGGCGAGCGCGTCGTCAATGAGGATGATGCTCTGGCGCGAGATCGGCACATGGCGCCCGTCGCCGGTGACGAAACCAAGGCTGCCGCCTGGATCGCGGCGGTTGGCGCAGGCCAGGTGTACCTGGCGCTCAAGTTGCTCAAGCTCCACGCCGCGGCTGCGCTCGAAGACGGCCAGGGCGCGAGCTGCAAGAGTTTCCTTGCGCCGCAGCAAGGCCAGCAGGATCAGCTCCGGCATCAGCGTTGACTGGCGATATTCCTGTTGCAGACGCGCGGCATCGTTGAGTATCGCGTCGAAATCGCTCGCGAGCAGGGTCGGGTTGAGCGTACTGGTCATGGCCGCGATCCTGTGCGAGCCTCAGTTCAGGTGAATCCGGCGCGACCACTCCTCAGGCGCGGCAGGCCAGCCAATAGTGCTTCCCGGCGCGGCCTCAGGAAGCCGAACTGCTCAGGCGATAGCCGATGCCCCGGACATTGTCTACCAACTGCACTTCCGCGTCATGTTGACGCAGTTTGCGCCGCAGATTGCTGATGTGCGGGCGAATTACGTCGCGCGCAGATTCTTCGTCAAGGCGGTTGCCACGGACCTCGCGCACCAACTCGCTGCAGGGCACGACGCGTTCGCGGTGGGCCGCGAGGTAGAGCAGCAGGTCAAATTCGGTCGGAGTCAAATCGACCGGACGGTCCTTGACCTCGATCTGGTAACGTCCCGGGTAGATCGTCAAGGGGCCAAGTGTGAGGTTCTTGCCAATGGATGACCCGGCAAACGACTCCCCCTCATCGACGACTTCATCGAGGTCATCATGTTCGAAGTCTTCCTGCGGATCGGGCGACAGATCGACGTTGGCGTGGATCAGCTCGTTGAGATTGCCGCGCAAGGCTTCCAGCAAGCCGTGACGGCGGCGGTGCGAACCCGCATGTTCGACACCGCGCGCGACGCTGGTGCGCAGCTCCTCGCTGGAGCAGGGTTTGACGAGATAATCGGAGGCGCCCAGGCGCAAGGCTTCAATTGCAGTTTCCATGCTGGCGTAGCCCGTCATCATGATGACAATGGCGTCCTGAGCGTGATCGCGGATGCGACGAAGCAATTCGGTCCCGGTCAGGCCGGGCATACGAATATCCGTGAGGATCACATCGAAACTGGATTGACGAAGGGATTCCAGCGCCTGCTCACCATCGGCCGCCTGGCTGACCTGATAGCCGACGCGCTGCAGCGTGCGGCTGATGGAATAGCGGATGGCACCTTCATCATCGACAACGAGTACATTGGCTCCCGGCGAATATGCGTTCATGAGAGGGGTCCACCTTGTCTGTCGTTGTTCTCCCGGCAAGCGGGATTCTATTGTAGTATAGTCAGTTTCTTCCTGATGGGCTACCTGTTCCGGTAGATTGCACAGTAACAGCTGTCTGCGGCGTCAGCTTCTGCCATGAAGCGCGCTGACGGGACTGCCTGCGTGCCGGTGAATATTGCGGCGATGACGCCGTTCACCCGCAGCAAGGGAATCTGCGCGCGCAGCTCTCGTGGCAGGCGGCGGTTTATCATCCAGTCTTTGAGGGATTGTGTGTGACCGCCCAGCCCAGGTGGATCGAATCGGTCGCCAGCGCGACGGGTATCCAGAGTCAGAGTGGCGTCAGGCGGCAACGCCAGGCGAACCTGCGGACATCTGTCCGCGATACGTGCCGCGCTGATATCGTGGCGCCAGTTTCCCCCTGGCAGTAAGGTGACGCCAGGATTGCATACGTCCAGCGGGCCGTCGCTGCACAAAAGCGGTCCGGGCCAGTCCGGCGCCGCTTCTCTGTGTTCGATGATGAGGTCTTCATATTCAAGGCGCAGCTGCAGCTTTCCAGGCAGGGTTAGCCGCTGACCGGTGACGCCAGTCTCTGCCAGGGCCACCATGCTTTCCACGTTGTTGCTGCCGATCTCCTGCCCGCCCAGGCGCCGCAGCGAATCCAGCACGAAGTGCCGTTGCAGAGCGGGGTGCAGATCGTCAAAGGTCGAACGTGTGAGGCGGATTCGCTGTGGACTGCAACGCAGCGCGTTTTCGGTCGCAGCGGCCAACTGTTGCTGAATGTAATCGTAATCCTGCGCTGCATTGTCTGCCAGCCGCAGCAACGCATGGTCAGCATTCGAATTGAAATCCCGCAGTGCAGGGAGCGTTTCGTGGCGCAGACGATTGCGCCGCAGACGCAGATCACGGTTGCTGGCGTCCTGACGCGGCTCCAAGCCCTGGGCGCAACACCAGTCCTGCAGCTCGCTGCGCGAGACGCCGAGAAATGGGCGCAGCAAGGTCAGCTGCGGATGGCCGGGCAGAGGCGCGCTGAGGCGCATTGCAGCCAGGCCGCGAAGTCCGCTGCCACGGAGCAGATTGAGCAGCACTGTTTCCGCCTGGTCGTCCGCGTGGTGGGCGACCGCGACATACTGCGTGCCAGTAGCCTCGGCCGTGGCCGCCAGGAAGTCGTAGCGGGCGCGGCGGGCGTCAGCTTCTCCCCGCAGACCTTCGGCAGTTCCCAGTGTAACCTGTAGCCCGAGTTGCTCCGCCTGTTCACGCACGAAGGCCGCGTCGGCTGCGCCATCCGCCCCGCGCAGGCCATGATCCAGGCTGGCGACGTGCAGGCTGAGCCCGAACCCGGGACCCAGGCGACTGAAGAGATGCATAAGTACCAACGAGTCTGTGCCCCCGGAGACAGCCAGCAACAGGCGGCTGCCAGGCGGGATCATTTGCTGCTGACGAATGAGCAGGGCAGTACGTTGCTGAAGGGTCATGACACTTCTGGCCACAATGCGGGTGGCCGTAAACATTGGCCCCATGGTAGCACAGACGCAGCGCCTGCGGGTGCTGTGCTATAATATTGCGCCTACCCTGTAGCAGGAGTGCCTCGTGCTCAGCCCGCTCGACTATTTTCTTGGCCTGTTCTCCCTCGACATCGGCATTGACCTTGGTACGGCCAACACACTGGTCAGCGTACGTGGCAAGGGAATCGTCATAAACGAGCCATCCTTTGTGGCGCTGGAGCGGAAAACCCGCCGGCCGATCGAAGTTGGCGTGCGCGCGAAGGAAATGTGGAGCAAAAACCCGCGCGACATTCTGGTAGTGCGCCCGGTGCGGGACGGGGTCATCAGCGAATTTGAAGTCACGGAAGCCATGCTTAACCACCTCATCAGCAAGGCGCACGAACAGGTCTGGGTGCCCATTCCGCGCCCGCGCGTGGTGGTCGGCATTCCCAGCGGCGTGACCGAGGTGGAGAAACGCGCCGTGTTCGATGCGGCCATCAGCGCCGGCGCGCGTGAAGCCTGGCTTATTGAGGAACCGGTGGCCGCGGCGATCGGCGCGGGGCTGCCGGTGCAGGAAACGCGCGGCAGCATGATGATCGACATCGGCGGCGGCACAACCGAAATCGCGCTCTTTTCGCTGGGCGGTATCGTCATCAGCCGCTCAATCCGCGTGGCCGGTGACGAGATGGACGAAGACATCGTGGAGCACATGCGCGCGCGCCACAATCTGCTCATTGGCGAGCCGACCGCCGAAAAGGTGAAGCTGGAGATCGGCTCCGCTTCTCCCTTGCCCAACGAGCGCGTGATGAACGTGAAGGGACGCCACCTTGTAACCGGGCTGCCGACGTCAGTGGAGGTCAGCTCAATCGAGATACGCGAGGCAATCGCAGGCTCGGTGGAGATTCTGGTCGATACCGTCAAGGACGCGCTGGACGACACGCCGCCAGAGCTGGTCGCGGACCTGATGGAGAGCGGAATATGTATGGCGGGCGGCGCCAGCCAGCTGATGGGTCTGCCACAACGCATGGCTGAAGAGGTGAACATCCGGGTCTGGCTGGCGGATGACGCCGCCACCTGCGTCGCCAGAGGCGCCGGGCGCGTGCTTGAGGATTACAACAATCTGCGCCGTCTGCTGGCCGGGCTGGAGCGCGGCAGCACCCAGCACTAGCACCCTGTCGCTGGTCGCCAACCCTGTTCCGGCACATTCACGCACTCTGCTATACTGACCACAGGCAGTCCCGCGGGGGTGGCCGATGGTTCGGGCATGGCGTGCCAACCGCATACTTTTCCTCGTACTGTGCCTGCTGCTCTGTCTTGCCCTGATAGGACTCAGTCGCGCCGGCCTGCTGGCGCCGCTGGAAGAGTTGGCCACGATACCGCTCAACCTGGCGACCGGGGTGCTGAACCGGGCTACCCTGCAGCTCACCGGCGGTGTCAGTGATATTGTGCAGTTGCAATCCCTGCAAGCCCGCAACGCCGATCTCGAAGATGCGCTGGCGCGCTATCAGGCTGAACTGATTGAGCTGCGCGAAATTGCCAGTGACTATGAAAGGCTGGCGCAGTTGCTGGATTACACGAGCACTGCCGCCAACCAGGACTTCGTGGCCGCAAATGTCATCAACCTTGACCAGACCGGCTTGCGCCGCAGTATCACCATCAACCGCGGCACGCGCGACGGCATCGCAATCGGCATGCCAGTTGTTACGGACCAGGGCCTGGTGGGACGTGTGCTGGATATAAGCGCCAACGCCGCGCGCGTCCTGCTCATCACGGACCGCGACAGCGCCGTCAGCGCGCGCCTGCAAACCAGCCGCGTGGAGGGCAGCCTGCGCGGTCAGCTCTCCGGTAACCTGCGTCTGACCATGGTGCCGCCTGGCGATTCGGTCGCTGTTGGTGACCTGGTGCTCACCTCCGGCCTCGGCGGCAACTTTCCGGCGGACATCGTAATCGGCGTGGTAGCCAGCTCGCGCCAGTTCGAATTCGAACTCTTCCAGGAGGCCGAAGTCACCAGTTTCAACAGCTTTGAGACCCTGGAAATCGTCCTCGTCATGACCAGCTTTGAGCCGGTCGACCCTGGCGTATTCGACGACATGGAGGCCTGAGCAGGACGTGGGTCCCTGGGTTGGCTTGCCAATTCTGCTGCTTGCGGTGGCGCTTCAAACCACGCTGGTGCCGCAGCTTCGGCTGTGGGATGGCGGGCCGGACCTCGTATTTCTCTGCGTGCTGGCCTGGTCGCTGCGGGCGCCGCTGCCCGAAAGCGCCGCCTGGGCATTGTCAGGCGGAATATTTCAGGATCTGCTCTCTGTCGCGCCGACCGGCCAGTCGGCTGTCGGGCTGGTATTGCTGGTATTCACCGTAAACTTCATCGCACAGCAGCTTAGCCGCACCGGATTGCTTACCCTGGCGCTTCTTACCGGCGCCGGCACGCTGGCGCATCAATTGTTGATTTGGCTGTTGTTTGCCCTGCAAGGCTTTACGATGGATTTTCTCGATGATCTTGGCTACGTCATCTTTCCGACAGTGCTCTACAACCTGGCACTTGTCTGGCCAGTTTACGCCTTGATGCGCTTTCTGCAAAGGCGAGTCGAAGCGGAACGCGCGCTCGCCTGACGCGCCGGGCTGCGGGAGGGCAGTGATGCAGCTGCAGCAACCATTCCAGGGTTGGCGCCTGACTTTTCTGCGAGGTGTGATTCTCGCTGTATTTCTGCTCTTTTCCTTGCGGCTCTATGAGTTGCAGCTCGTCAATCAGGAAATCGCGTTGTTGCGCGCCGACGACAACCGCCTGAACGAGTTGCCGCTGGGTGCGCCACGCGGCGTCATTTTCGATCGTTTTGGCGTGCCGCTGGCACTCAACGAACCCGCCTTCAATGTGACCATCGTGCCGGCGGCCCTGCCTGGCGAGGAAGAAGCCGACCTGTCAATCTTTACGCGGCTGTCCGCGCTGGTGGACGTACCGCCAACGGCGGCTCTGGCGGAGGGCAGCGGTGTGCGCAGCATCGAGGAACTGGTGCTGGAAGGTGAGGGTCTGGCACCCTTCCGGCCGGTGGTCGTTGCCCCGGACGTCTCGGCCTCGGCGGCAATGCAAATCCTTGAAGAGCGCATCACCCTGCCGGGCGTGGACATCGACATCCGTGGCGTGCGCGGCTATCCGACCGGCGCCCTCACGTCGCAAATCATCGGCTACATGGGCCCCATCCCGGCAGAGGAGGCCGTGGCGCTGCAGGAACAGGGCTACAATCCCTTCTTCGACCGCATCGGCTATTCCGGTGTGGAATTTTTCATGGAGAATGAACTGGGCGGCTTGCGCGGTTCGGTCCTGCGCGAAGTCGATGTGGCCGGGGAAGTCCTGCGCGAAATCAGCCGCAGCGAGCCATTGCCCGGGCAAAACCTGCGTCTCACCCTCGATACGGAACTTCAGGCCGCTGCCCAGGAGGCGTTGACGAAGCGCATCAATCAGGTCAACGCGCTGGCAGGACGAATTCGTACCCAATCCGGCGTGGTGATCGCCATGCATCCCGACACGGGTGAAATCCTTTCCATGGTCAGCTGGCCAACCTACGACAATTCGCGCTTCGCCCGCGCAATTGACGCGGATTACTATCTGGAGGTACTCGCCGCCGAGCAGAATCCACTGAACAACCACGCCATCAGTTCGCTGTATCCGCCGGGCTCGGTGTGGAAAGTGTTGACGGCCGTCGGCGTGCTGGAAGAAGAGGTCATCGCGCCGCAGACGTCGATCTTCAACCCTGGCTCGCTGACGCTGCCCAACCGCTATGCGCCCAACGACGAATCCGTCGCGCAGACCTTCTTCGACTGGAACCGCGAAGGCTTCGGCCTGCTGAATATCGTCGGGGCGCTCGCCAACAGCTCGGACGTGTTTTTCTATCAGGTGGGCGGCGGCAACCCGGATATCAGCCCCTTTACGCTGAGAGAAGGGGGATTGGGCATCCCTGATCTCTTTCGCTATGCCACGGCGCTGGGTATTGGCAGCGAGTTGGGCGTGGAGCTGCCAGGTGAGTTGCCAGGACGCATGCCCGACCCCGACTGGAAGCGGCGCACCTATGGAGAAAACTGGTCGACCGGCGATACCTACAATGCGGCCTTTGGCCAGGGCTATGTCACAGTGACCCCGCTGCAGCTGATTTCGGCCGTGGCGGCTGTGATCAACGGCGGCACGCTGTGGCAACCGACTATGGTGAGCAGCTTCCTGGACGCGGAAGGCGCGGTGCTCCGCTCCTTTCAGCCGCAGGCGCTGCGACATCTTGTTTTGGAGGAAGTCGCAGAAGGCGAGCGTCTGTCGCTGACGCAGCTGGAGGACATGATCATGAAGGGGCCGGCCAGCCTGGCCTGCAACTGCGAGCCCGACAGCGATTTCTACAATCCTGCCCGCTGCGACCCGGCAGGCTACGTCAACACGGTCGATATCAACCCCGATCCCTTTATGGAGCAGTTGCGCGAATATCGCGTCCATATCCCGCTTAACTATCCTTTCAACGGAAGAATCTGCGATCCCCTGCGCTTCGATGACGACTATCAGCCGCCTTTCGTGGATGCGAATGTCCTGGAAATCGTTCGCGAGGGATTGCGCGGGGCGGTCACCTACGGCACTGCAACGCGCGCGGACCTGCCCTTCATCAATGTGTCGGGCAAGACCGGCACAGCGGAGTATTGTGATGACATTGCACGCCCGTTGGGGCTCTGCATCCCGGGCGGCTGGCCGGCACACGCCTGGTTCACTGCCTATGCGCCTTCAGATAACCCGCAAATCATCATCATTGCCTTCGTCTACAATGGCGGCGAGGGCTCCCTTGTGGCGCTGCCAGTAGTGGTCGAGACGATGGAGGCGTGGTTGCAATTGCAGAATCAGCGGGGCGGTGTGCTGGCCTTCCCGCCGGCAGGTACATGAGCGGAACGGCAATACGTCCTGACGAGAATTTACGCCAGCGCCTGCCGTACTGGTTGCCGGCACTGGCGGGAGGCGTTCTGGCCTGGTCGATTTTCCTGTTTCCTGGCGAAACGCCGCTTCTGCGCGCTTCGGGCATGGCCCTTGTGATTGTGGCCATGGCGCTGCTGCTGCGACGTTTTGGCGGCGCGCTGGCGCTCTGCGGCAGCCTGGTGCTGGCCTTCAGCCCGGCCTTCTGGACGCAGACCGGTGGCGTTGCCAGCCAGGAGCTTACATCAGTGCTGGCGGTACTGGCGCTCACAACGCTGGCCATACTGTTGCTGCTGCGCTTCATTCGTCAGTTGATGCTCAGTTTGGTGGCGGGATTTGCACTTTTTGCTCTGGTCTTCTGGAGTCAACTGGGGCAGGTGGGCAGCCTGCGCCTCACTGCGCTGGCCAGCGCCTGGCTGCTGGTGCTGCTGCTGGACATGTTGCAGCGCGCCAACCCGCATCCGGACGACATTGCGCAGGCGGCTCCTGAAGCGCGTCACGCCTATGCCATCCTGATTCTGCTGGCCATCGGTACCATAAACACGCCCTTGTTCGTGCTCTTCGTACCGGCGCTGGTTCCTGGTCTGTTGCTCGCACGGCTGCGCCTGCCACGCTGGTACTGGCTCCTGTTCCTGCTGGTTTGCGTGTTGGGAGCAGCTGGTTACGTGGGTCGCTACCTCAGTTCTGACTGGTGGCTCTATCCCGCGGCCCAGGCGCAGCAGGAAGGACTGGTGCTGCCGTACCTGCTTGCGGATGGCTGGCGCGAGGCAATTCGCTGGCTGGCGCTGCTGTCGATCGTGCGCGACCAGCTCACTCCTTTGGGCGGGGCGCTGGCGCTGGTCGGGCTTGCGCGCCTGTCGCGCTGGTATCCCGCAACCGGCATCGTAACCATGCTCGCCTGGGCCAGCTGGGCCTTCTTCGGTCTGATCTATTTCGGGCGTGACAGCGACGTGCTATTGCTTCCCCTGCACATGATAGGCATCGCCTGGATGACGGTCGCGGTGCGGGCTGTGGGCGACTGGCTGCAGCGCAGCGTGATGGCGCCGGGGCGCGAGCTGCGCTGGTTGGTTGCCGCGCTGTATTTTCTGCTGCCCGTTTGGCTCCTGCTGCAGCGCTTGACCCCTGCGTAGCAATTGTTAACCAACAATAGTATACTGGCGCGAGTCGCCACCTGCCGGGTGCTGCCTGAAACCGGTGACACGGGGCGAACAGTCCTTCACGGAGGGTTGATGGAAGGGAAAGCATTTGCCATCAAGGGTGTGCGCGACGGCCTGTTGATTCAGGTGGATCCCGGTGTTGAGTGGACTGCCACAACGGCCGATCTGGCGGCGCATCTTGATGAGCAGGGCAAGTTCTACGAGGGCGGACGCATCATCCTGGAGGTGGGCGAACGACCGGTTCCGCGCTATGAGCTTACCTCTTTGAAGGCCTTGCTGGAGCGGCGCGGCCTGTCGCTGTGGGCCGTGTTGAGCCGGAGCGAAACCACGCGCGCCTCAACCAAGGCGCTTGATTTGCGCACGAGCGCGGGCGCGGCGTTGGCCGGTCTCGTTGATGTGCCAAATGAAGAAAAGCCGGCTGCAAGCGCTGAGGCGTCAGGCTCCGGCGGTATCCTCATCCGTCATACCATACGCTCCGGCAGCGTGGTGCGTAGTGAGGGACATGTCGTGGTCTACGGCGACATCAACCCTGGTGCGGAGGTCGTCGCAACCGGAGATGTGGTGGTGTGGGGCAGATTGCGCGGCAACGTACATGCCGGCTCGAATGGTGACGACAGTTCGGTGGTTTGCGCGTTGGACATGGCGCCCATGCAATTGCGCATCGCCAATCTGGTCGTTACTTCACCGGCGGACAATGGCGACAGGCCCCAACCGGAAGTGGCCCATGTGCGCGATGGCAACATTCTGGTCGAGAGTTGGTAATGGCAGGGGAGACCAGTATGGGAGGAAAGGTTGTTACCATCACGTCCGGCAAGGGTGGCGTAGGCAAAACTACTGCCACCGCCAATATCGGTGTCTCGCTGGCGCAAATGGGCAAGCGCGTGGTGTTGATAGACGCTGACATCGGCCTGCGCAACCTTGACGTCGTGATGGGACTCGAGAATCGCATCGTCTACAATCTGGTAGACGTTGCTGAAGGTCGTTGCAAGTTGCGCCAGGCCATGATTAAGCACAAGCTGCTGCCGGATTTACACCTCATCCCCGCTTCCCAGACGCGCGACAAATCGGCAGTCAACCAGTCTGACATGATTCAGGTGGCGGACTGGCTGCGCCCGGAAGTTGACTTCGTGCTGATTGACTCGCCCGCGGGCATCGAGAGCGGCTTTCGCAACGCGATCGCCCCGGCTGACGACGTATTGATTGTGACCAATCCGGAAGTCTCTGCTGTGCGGGATGCGGATCGCATCATCGGGCTGCTGGAAGCCGCCGGCAAGGGTCCTGGCCGGCTGGTGCTGAACCGCGTGCGCCAGGACATGGTGCGCAAGGGCGAGATGCTTTCCGCGGATGACGTGACTGACATTCTCGCCATCAAGATGATCGGCATTGTGCCGGAAGACCAGTTTGTCGTGCCCGCCTCCAACAAGGGCGTGCCGGTGGTACTTAATGAAGGTTCGCGGGCAGGCATGGCCTACCACAACATCGCGCGCCGTCTTAACGGCGAAACCGTTCCATTCTTGCCGCTCGAAGAGGAAGACGGGTTAATCAGAAGACTGTCCCGTCTGTTTTCCGGTGGAAACCAGCTTCTGAAGCAGGGATAAAAAATGGCAGGAATCCTGGAACGCCTCCCCTTCCTGAAACGTGCCGCGCGCGCGGGCAGTGCCGAGAGCGCGAAGGAACGCCTTCATTTTGTGTTGCTCCACGACCGGATCAATCTTTCTCCGGAGGAGCTGGATCGAATGAAGGCAGAAATTCTCGAAGTCATTTCGCGCTACGTCGCAGTAGAAAGTGACCGCGTGGACTTCGCCCTGGAGCACCGTCGCCGTGACAATCTGATTGTCGCCGAAGTTCCCTTTTCAAAGCCGAAACCGGGCGTGGGGCAGGCGAGTAGCAGTTCTGGCTAGCGGGGCAGGCGCGGGCCTGGGCAGGCGCCCGGAACCACGTTGAGGTCCTGTACGTCCGCGCAAATGATGCCCGCTGACTCATGATCACCACCGGCAGTATCTGGCAACGCTTCGACTATCTCCTCTTCAGCGTCACCTTGTTGCTGATTATCTTTGGCGTGCTCATGATCGGCAGCGCGACCCAGGATGCCATCGATCCGACCCTGATCGCGCGCGTACCGGACCAGATCCGCTTTGCCGTGCTGGGTCTGGTGCTTATGCTGGGCTTTGCGCTGCTGGATTACCGACTGCTGGCCGGACTGCATCTCTGGCTGTATCTGCTTATGCTGCTGCTGCTCGTGATGGTCTTCTACTTCGGTGTGGAGGGGGATGCCGGCGCACGCAGCTGGATCAACATCGGCATTCGCATTCAACCCTCTGAAGTGGCAAAACTGCTCATCATCATCACGCTCGGTCACTTTCTGGCACGCCGCTTCCGGCGCATCGGCCATCTGCCGAATATCGCGCTCTCGCTACTGCATATCGGCGTGCCGGCGGCGCTGATTTTCATCCAGCCCGACCTGGGGATGGTCACAGTGTTGCTCGCCATCTGGTTCACCATGATCTGGGGCGCCGGGCTGCCGTTGCGACATCTCGTCATTTTTCTGCTGCTGGTCGCGCTGGGCGGCGGTGTGGTGCTGCTGCAGGCCTTCGATTTCATCGAGGGGCCGCTGCGGGATTACCAGGTGCGGCGCATCTCGACCTTCATCGACTCGGAAAGTGATGAAGATGCCAACTACAACATTCGCCAGGCGCTCATCAGCGTGGGTTCGGGCGGCTTGCTGGGCAAGGGCTATCAGGTCGGCACGCAGAACAAGGGACGCTTCCTGCGCGTGCGCCACACGGACTTTATTTTCAGCGTCATCGCCGAAGAGTTCGGCTTCATCGGCAGCATGGTCACGCTGGGGATGATCGGCATTGTGCTGATGCGTATTCTGCGCGGCGCACGCCTCGCCGTGGATCCATTTGGAAGTCTGCTATGCTATGGCGTGGCAGCCTTCATTTTCTTTCAGACCGTGACATCGATCGGCATGAACCTGGCGCTGGTACCGGTGACTGGCCTGACGCTGCCTTTCATCAGCTCGGGAGGCACCTCCTTGCTGTCCACGATGGCCGGCATCGGCCTCACCCAAAGCGTCATAGCGCGTCGTCGCCGCGTGACCTGAAGTCGTGGTAGTCTTCAACAATTGCTACAGACAGGAGCCTTGATGTCCATACCCCGGCCCGTGCGAGTCCGCTTCGCCCCCAGCCCGACCGGCCCGCTGCATATCGGCGGGCTGCGCACGGCGCTCTTCAACTGGCTCTTCGCGCGGCACCATGCCGGCAGCTTCATCCTGCGCCTTGAGGACACCGATCGCAAGCGTCTGGTGCCAGGCTCGGCGGAGCACATCATGGCGATGTTGCGTAGTTACGGTCTGGACTATGACGAAGGCCCGGATGTCGGAGGCCCCTGCGGCCCCTACGTGCAATCCGAACGGCGCGAACGGCACGCGCAACAGGCGCAGTGGCTGGTGCAGCAAGGCGCCGCCTATCCCTGTTACTGCAGCGCGGAGCGCCTGGCCGCCGTGAACGCCGAAAAGCGCAGCCGCGGCGAGGCCAGCGGCTATGACCGGCACTGTCGCGAGCTGGATGAGAAGCAGCGGGCGACGCTGGCCGCTGACGGCAACAAGCCCGTCATTCGCTTCCGCATGCCACTGCAGGGGGAGACGGTCGTGCACGATGCCATACGTGGCGAACTGCGTTTCGGAAACGCGCAGCTGCAGGACGCCGTGCTGCTGAAATCCGATGGCTTCCCGACCTATCATCTGGCGCATCTGGTCGACGACCACGACATGCAAATCTCGCACGTGCTGCGCTCCAGCGAATGGTTGCCCTCACTGCCGCTACACTGGCAGCTCTGGTCGGCCTTCGACCAGACGCCGCCGCAGTACGCGCATCTGCCCGTGCTGCTTAACCCGAACGGCAAGGGCAAGCTGAGCAAGCGTCACGCAGGCTTCACCCAGAACGGACGCCAGGTGCTGGTGCTGGCGCAGGAATTCATCGACGCGGGCTATCTGCCGGAGGCCGTGCGCAACTTCCTGACCAACATCGGCTGGAGCATGCCCGACGAGCGCGAATTCTTCCCCGCCGCCGCCGCCATCACCAGCTTCGATCTGGCGCGCGTCAACTCCGCCGACAGCGTTTTCCCGCCCGAGAAGCTCGACTGGCTCAACGGCATGTGGATCCGTGAGTTGCCGGCTGCGGAGCTGGCGCGCCGCGTCCGGCCCTTGTTGCAAGAGGCCGGGCTCGAGGTCAACACGGAGCGTTTACTGAAGGTGACGCCGCTGATGCAGACGCGCATGCGCTCCTTGCATGACTTTGTGGGCATGGCGGGCTTCTTCTTTCAGGAGAATGTCGTGCCGCCCGCCGCGGCGGAACTCATTCAGCGCAAGATGAACGCGGCGGATACCTTGAACGCCCTGCAGGCGGTGCGCGTGCGCCTGGCATCGCTGGCTGCTGCGGACTGCGCGCAGTTGGAAGCGGACATGCGCGCCCTGGCTGAGGAACTTGGGCTCAAGGTCGGGCAACTCTTCGGCACGCTGCGGGTGGCCGTAACTGGCCAGCGCGTGTCGCCGCCGCTCTTCGAAACGATGGAGATTTTGGGTCTGGACGAGTGCCTGCGGCGCATCGATCAGGCGCTCGTCACCCTGCAGCGCGAGTCTTGACAGTCCGACGCGCCTGTGCCAGGATTGCCGCCAGTGGGAGATAGTTCAACGGCAGAACGACGGGTTCTGGCCCCGTAAATCCTGGTTCGAATCCAGGTCTCCCAGCAGCGAAGCGGCCAGCATATGCCCGCCGCTTTTTACATTGCCGCACCAGGACATAAGCGACTCTGGTAGCCGTCCGCCCTGCCGTGCTAGAATTGCCGTCTGGTGGGAGATAGTTCAACGGCAGAACACCGGTCTTTGGAACCGGGAATCCTGGTTCGAATCCAGGTCTCCCAGATTTTCGCAGCATTCTGGCAAGGCCAAATCACCAGTCAGGGACATTAACTGTGCCAATACCAGGCGATCGCAGCGAGGCACTGGACGACGCCGTAGCAACGGAACGCGCGGACTTTATTCGTGAGGCCATCAAGGCGGACCTGCAGGCCGGCCGCTACAAGGGCGTGTGCACGCGCTTCCCGCCCGAGCCAAATGGTTATCCTCACATCGGCCACGCCAAGGCCATCTGGATCAACTTCACCATCGCCGCAGAGTTTGGCGGCAGCTGCAACCTGCGCTTTGACGACACCAACCCGGTCAGCGAAGAACAGGAATACATTGACGCCATCAAGGAGGACATTCGCTGGCTTGGCTATGACTGGGGCGAGCGGCTGTTCCACGCCTCGGACTATTTCGACCAGCTCTTTGAATGGGCCTTGCAGCTTATACGCGCTGGCAAGGCCTACGTCGACGAACTGAGTCCGGAACAGATGCGCGAGTATCGCGGCACGTTGACCGAGCCGGGCCGCGACAGTCCCTGGCGGGACCGCCCGGTGGAGGAGAGCCTGGCGCTCTTCGAGCGCATGAAGCGCGGCGACTTCGCGGAAGGTGAGTGTGTGCTGCGCGCGAAAATCGACATGGCCTCGCCCAACATCAACCTGCGCGACCCGGTGCTCTATCGCATCCTGCACGCGGCACACCCGCGCACCGGCGACAGCTGGCACATCTATCCCATGTACGACTTTGCGCATGGCCAGTCAGATTCCATCGAGGGCATCACACATTCGCTGTGCTCGCTGGAATACGAGGATCATCGTCCGCTCTATGACTGGTTTCTGGAGACACTGGGTATCTACCGGCCGCGCCAGATTGAATTCGCGCGCCTCAACCTGAATCACACGGTGGTGCAGAAGCGCAAGCTGCGGCGCCTGGTGGAGCAGGGCGTGCTGGGCGGCTGGGACGACCCGCGCATGCCCACCCTGCGCGGCATGCGCCGGCGCGGCTATGCGCCGGAGGCCATCCGCGAGTTCTGCGCCGCGACAGGCATTGCCAAGCGCAACAACCTGATCGAAATTGAAATGCTGGAGCATTACCAGCGCCAGCACCTGAACCGGCATTCGCCGCGCGTGATGGCTGTGCTCAATCCGCTCAAAGTGGTCATAGAGAATTTCCCGGAAGGCGAAGTGGACTGGATGACGGCGGTCAACAACCCGGAGGACGACTCCGCCGGAACGCGCCAGGTGCCCTTCACACGTGAAATCTACATCGAACGCGAGGACTTCATGCTCGACCCGCCGCGCAAGTTTTTCCGCCTGGCGCCAGGACGTGAGGTGCGTCTGCGCAACGCCTGGCTGCTGTCCTGCCGTGAGGTCGTGCAGGACGCACAGGGCGAAATCGTCGAGCTGCGCTGCACTATCGACCCCGACTCGCGCGGCGGCAACGCGCCGGACGGGCGCAGGGTGCGCGCGACGCTGCACTGGGTCTCGGCGGCGCACGCGTTGCCGGCCGAGGTGCGGCTGTATGACAAGCTGTTCAGCAAGGAAAACCCCAACGACGAAAGCGACGGCCTCGACCTCAGCTCGCACATTAACCCGCACTCGCTGAAGGTGCTGCCGCAGGTCTTCGTCGAACCCTCGCTGCTCGCTGCGGAGCCCGGCGCACGCTACCAGTTCGAACGAATCGGCTACTTCGTGGTCGACGAGGACTCAGGCGAAGACAGGCTGGTGTTCAACCGCACCGCCACCCTGCGCGACCAGTGGGCCAGGCTGCAGCAACGCCGCCAGCAGGCGCGCTGAACTCCCGGAAAGCAGACTACCTGTAAACATTCAGGCGCCGGGACGGTACACGGCCTCGTAGGTTTCCGGCGGATTTTCGCGCCAGAGTGTCGGATCCTCCTCGTCGTAGCGCATGGACGCCATGATGACGAGGTCGGCCCATTGATCGAAGGCGCGGTCGCTGCCGTTGTAAATCAGGCGCAGTCGCCGTGGCAACCATAGCCACATGTAGGACAGGCGCCGCCGCTCGTAGCGCGAAGTGCGGGCGCGCAGCTGGTGATACCAGCGCGGATAGTGCAAAAAAATGTCCGGGTGTTCACGGGCGAATTCCGGGTGATTGCGCGCAATAAAGGCGAGGCCCAGCAGCAGCAGGCCGGGCACCCCGGTGGGCAGGAATATGCTGGCGCTATCCACCAGCAGCGCGGTCAGGCTGATGACTATCACGCCGGACCAGAGCAGCAGGGCCGGCAAGGGATAATAGAGCTCCTCGTCACCCCCGTACTTCTCGAAGGTGCGCAGGATGGGGCCCTTGAGCATCCCGGTCATGATCAGGCCAATGCGCAGAAAAAAGGCGATGCTGACCAGCACCGGGATCAGCATGATGTTCATGTGTTCCTCCTCCACCAGCGTACCTTTTTCGGGGTCCGGCGGCGAATCATCGCTACCCTTGCCCTGAAGTTTGCGCTGGCGGGTTTGTGCTATAGTAGCCGCCCGTCCGCCGCCCAGGACCAGCAACATCATGAACAGCGACACTCCGCCCACCTCTGCCGGGCCCGGCCCGCGCACCGTCTTTGTGGAGCAGCTGGAGCCGCAGCAAATCGCCGAAACACTGGTCGCCTTTGCCAACACAGAGGGCGGCAGCCTGCTCTTCGGCGCGCCGGCGGATGGCGCCGCGACGGCAGTTTCCATCACGCAGGAGGCGCTGGACAGCGCCCTGGGGGAGGCGCAGGGTCACTGCGATCCTCCGGTGCTCACTGGCGAACGGACGTTGGTGGCACTGGCGGAGGCGCGCACGGCCTGGCGCATTGAGGTGCCGCGCAGCCTGGACATGCACTCTCTCGGCGACGGGCGCGTGCTCGTTCGCAGCGGCGACTGTAATCGTCCGCTTGGTGGCCGGGAGATTCAACGCCTGGCCAGCGCGCGCAATGTGGGCGACTTTGAGAATGAGGTCGTGCCGGGCGCCAGCCGCAACGACTTCAGTGAGGAGATGATCACGGCCTACATGGCGCGACGTTCGCTGCGGCTGCGACAGCCGACGGACGAAGCCAGCGCAGCGCTGCTGCAGGAAATCGGCGCGCTTGACGCCGAAGGGCGTCCCACGGTGACGGGCGTTCTGCTGTTTTGCGAAAGGCCGCAACGCTGGCTGCCCCAGAGCGGGATGGTTTTCGTGCGTTTTGCTGGTGTCACGCCGCGCGGCGAGGACGGACTGGCGGGCTACATCCGCCGCGAGGAACTGACCGGTCCTCTCTCGCGCATGGTAGAGACCGCCTGGAACCTGGTCTGGAGCGAAATGGCGGTCAGCGCGGTCGTGAAGGACCTTGAGCGCGAGGAGACCCTGGAATACCCGCGCTTTGCCGTGCGCGAGGCCATCGTCAATGCTGTCTGCCACCGGGACTATCGCATCAAGGGCCGGCGCATCGAGATTCGCATGTTTGCCGATCGCCTGGAGGTGGTGTCGCCAGGAGGATTGCCAGGCTTCATCACGATTGAAAACTTCGTGGGCGAGCATTTCAGCCGTAATCCGCGCATCGTCAGCGGGCTGTTCCAGTGGGGCCTGATCGAGGAACTGGGCCTGGGGATCGACCGCATGCTGGAGGTCATGGAGCAGGCCGGCCATGAACCTCCCGGCTTCGACGCGCAGCCCTACAGCTTCGCCGTGACCCTGCGCAACTCGCGCGAACAGGCAGCGCTGCCAGCCTGGGTCGCCAGCGCCAACCCGCGCCAGCAACGAGCCCTGCAATATCTGCGCGAACACGGTTCCATTACCAACCGCGAATATCGCACTCGCTGTCAGGGGGTCTCTTCCGAGACGCTGCGGCTGGACCTTGTGGATCTGGTCGAACAGGGCATCCTGCTCAAGGTGGGCACCAAGAAGGGAACCTACTACATCCTGAAGCATGGAACTCAGCAGAGCCCTGATGGGGTTTAACAGCCCGGACAGTACTGACGGCCGGCGGGGCGCTTACTGCGTCTGGCGACGCGGGCGCCGGCGCTCCTTGAGTCGCGCGGACCTGCCGCGGCGGTCACGCAGATAATACAGCTGCGCGCGCCGCACTTTGGCACTGCGCAGAATCTCGATTTTCTCAATGCGCGGGCTCTTCAACAGGAAGGTGCGCTCCACGCCAACGCCGTGGCTGGCGATGCGACGTACGGTGAAGTTGGCCTCGTTGCCGCCGCGACGCAGGCGAATCACCACGCCCTGGAAGACCTGAACGCGCTCCCGCTCGCCTTCCACAATGCGCAAATGCACGCGCACCGTGTCGCCCGATGCAATCTGCGGATGCTCGTGCGCAGGCGTCTGTGCGACCAGCTCGTCAACGAGATTGGACATGGCGGCATTCCCCGGCGCGCGCAGGCGCAAATCATTGAATTCACAGAGCGCAGGGCAGTATACATGGCGCATCTGACCACAACAAGGGCTGGTCTGGCTGTCAGGGAATGTAGATTTGCTGGCCGACGCGGATCAGGGCCGGGTCGGGGATGCAGTTGAACAGGGCCAGTTCGTCCACATTGAGACCGTACTGCAGCGCAATGCGGAAGAGATTCTCGCCTGCCAGCACCGTGTGCACGAAGCGCCATTGCGCCGGCTCACAACTCTCGCCAGGTGTTTCGGGTTGCCGGTAACCGGTCGTGCCGCAGCCAGGAATCACCAGTTCGTTGCCCACGTGAATGACTTCGACGTTGAGCAGGCCGGATGCCTGCTGAATGTCGGCCACAGTCACGCCGTAGAGGGTCGCGATTGCGCTCAGGCCGCGATCGCCAGCCTGCACCACGTGAATGCAGTCAGTCGATCCAACTGCCGTCGCCACCACGATTCCAGCGGGTGTGACAGTCGGCGATGCAAGCGTAGCGACGGGTACCTGCACGGTGGCCTGGCCGGCCACGAGGAGCGCGGCCTGAGTTTGTGTGGCACGCGCAATGATGGCGGTAGCAGTCAGGTTGAGCGGATCGATTTCCTGGCTGCCAGTTTCCAGGGTTGCCGCAGGCACCTGGACTGGAGCCGGCTCCTCATCAACGACGGCAAGCGACGTCACTGGCAACCCGGCCGGCTGCGGCGTAAAGGTCGCGACGCGCGAAGGCAACTGCGAATCCTGCTGGACAGACTGGCCTGCGTCCTGATAGCAGCCAGCCAGCAACAGGGACAACACGAGGCTGAACCATCTTGTCAGGCGAATTCCTGCGCTGCACATAGCCAGGGACCTCTCCCGAACTGCCGCTAAAAGTGTAGCACCGGACGTGACGCCAGGCAACTACGCGAAGGGCATCAGGCCAGTCTGCAGCGCCAGCAGCAGCAGCAGGCCGGCGAGGATGCGATACCAGCCGAAGGGCGCCAGACTGTGTCGGATGACGAAGCGCAGCAACCAGGTGATTGCCAGCCATGCGACTACAGCAGACACGACGCAGCCGGTCAGCAGAACGCCCAGGTCCGCCGTTGTTATCCGGTCCGCGACTTCCACAAGCTCGAGCAGGGTGGCGCCGCCCAGCAGCGGGATGGCCAGCCAGAACGAATAGCGCGTGGCGCTGCTGCGATCCAGGCCGACCCGCATGCCGCCAATGATGGTCGCCGCGGAACGGGACACGCCCGGAATCAGGGCCAGCGTCTGGATGCAGCCGATGAGCAGCGCCTGGCGTAGCGTGATCGGGGTCTCTTCACTGGAACTTGCTGGACGGGCATGACGCTCGGTGAGCAGCATCACGATTCCACCCGTAATCAGCGCCAGCGCGACGACGCCGGGCGTGAAAAGCGTGGCCTTGATCCAGTCCCGCAACAGCAGACCGATGAGTGCTGCCGGCAGGCAGGCGATCAGCACGCCCCACCAGAAGCGCCGCGCCCGCGCTTCGCTTCGCATTGCCCACAGCTCTGACCACAAATGACGGCCGTAATGCAGCAGCAGCGCCAACACCGCGCCGGACTGAATCGCAATCTCGAAGCTGCCGCGCAATCCCGCCGGCAGGTCCAGCAGGGACACCCCTATGATGAGGTGGCCGGTAGAGGAGATTGGCAGGAATTCACTCAGGCCTTCGAGGATGCCGAGCAGAATCGCCGCGAGCGCATCATTCACCGACAGCACTCACAGCCGGCTGGCCAGCACCAGGCCCAGGCAGACGCCGCCAAGACACAGCAGGTTGTTGCCGAGGATGTTGCCCGCGGCGGCCAGCAGTTGACCCTCACGAACCAGCGTGACGCTCTCGAAAGCAAAGGTTGAGAAGGTCGTGAAGGCGCCGCAGAAGCCGACGCTGACGAGCAGGCGCGTCTGTGGCGCGAGGGCGCTCTGCCGCGTCGACCAGCCGAGAAACAGCGCCAGCAAGAGCGAGCCGGCGAAGTTGACCGCGAGAGTGCCGACCGGGCTGCCGCCCCCCAGGCGGCTGACCACCCAGGCGCCCAGCAGATAGCGCGCGCAGGCGCCCAGAAAGCCGCCCGCGCCGATGCTGATCAAGGTGACTGCTTGCATGCCGCCCAGCATAGCGAAGGGCGCATTCCGCCACAACGGCGGAACCTTGCGCCCGAAGTGCTTTCGCTGCCAGAATGAACAGCCGGACAAACGAAAGCACCTGCATGAACGCTTATTGGCGCCTGTTGCGCAACAATCCCGATTTCACCCGCCTGTGGCTGGCTCAGGTCGTCAGCCTGCTGGGCGACTGGTTCAACACCATTGTGCTGGCCGTGCTGGTCGAGAAATACAGTGGCGGCTCCGGCCTGGCCGTGAGTCTCTTTCTGCTGGCGCGCTTCGTGCCGCCCATGCTGGTGGGCCCCTGGGCCGGCGTGCTGGTCGACCGTCTGGACCGCAAGCGTCTGCTCATCCTCAGCGATTTGCTGCGCGCGCTGGTCGTGCTCTTGCTGTTGCTGGCGGACGGGCCGCAGATGTTGTGGCTGGTGTATGTGCTGACCGCACTGCAGTTCACCCTGTCCGCGGTGTTCGAGCCGGGCCGCAACGCCCTGCTGCCCACCCTCTTGCCGAAGGAGGGCCTGGTGCTGGCCAACACCCTGGGCAGCGTGACCTGGTCCACCATGCTGGCTGCCGGAGCCATCGCAGGCGGCATCGTGGCATCACAGCTGGGCACCTCGGCCGCGCTGGTGATCGACTCGCTGACCTTTGTCGTCTCGGCGCTGCTGATCATAAGCATTCGCACGAACACGAGCGTGAGCGCTGGCACGCGCAAGATCGTGGAAGTCGTGGAAGCCGTAGAGGTGGAGGAAAACCGCGGCCTGCGTGAGGGACTGCGCTATCTGCGGCGTTCGCCGGCGACGCTGGCCGTGTTGCTGGTAAAGGCGGGCGTTAGCCTGGGCAGCGTCGATACGGTGATGATCATTTACGCGTCGCAATTGTTCACCATTGGTAAGGACAGCAGCACGCCGCTCAGCATCATGTACGCAGCCTATGGCGCCGGTGCAGTGGCCGGACCGTTGCTGCTCAACCGTTTCAACGATGGCCAGGTGCACGTGATGCGGCGCCTGATCCGCTTCGGGTTTCTGTTCATGTCGCTTGGCTGGCTGATGATGAGCGGCGCGGGCACGCTGCCGCTGGTGGCGCTGGCCCTGACCCTGCGCGCCATGGGCAGCTCGGTCTGCTGGACCTACAGCTCGGTCATCATCCAGAAGAGCGTGCCCGACCGCTATCTGGGGCGCATGTTCTCGCTTGACATGACCAACTTTCAGTTCGTGGGCGCGTTCAGCATTCTGCTGACCGGGCTGCTGATCGATTTCTTCGGAGTGGCCCTGGTGCGCCAGGTCGTGCTGTTGATGGCAATCATCAGTCTGATGCCGTTGATACTCTGGACGTTGGTGGTGCCGCGCCTGGAGGCGCATGTAGCCAGGCTGGAAGCTGGCTAATCTGCCAGCGGCATCCCGCTTGCGTCTGCGATCTCCAACAGGCGATTGTACTTGGCCAGACGCTCCGACTGTGTGATCGAACCAATTTTAATGTGCTCGCCGCTCCAGCCAACCGCCAGGTCCGCCAGCCAGTGGTCTTCCGTTTCGCCGCTGCGCGCGCTGACGGTCACGTGCCAGCCGGCCTCACGCGCCAGCTGACAGGCCGCCGCGGCTTCGCTGAGCGTGCCAATCTGGTTGACCTTGAGCAACAGGGCGTCAGCGGCGTCGACAGCGATGGCGCGCCGAATGCGCCCCGGGTTCGTGCACAGCAGGTCGTCGCCGAGGGTCAGGGCCTTGCCGGCGAGCGCGCGTTTCAACGCAGGCCAGTGTGCCCAGTCCTCTTCCGCCAGGCCGTCTTCCACGCTGCTGACGGGCCAACGTCGGGTCCAGTCCGCCAGTAGTATAATCATTTCTGCGGACTCCAGTCCCCCCTCCAGTTGATAGCGACCCTCACGCCAGAACTGGCTGGCCGCCACGTCCAGCGCGAGGCCCACATCCTCGCCCGGCCGGTATCCGGCGGACTCAATAGCCAGCAGCGCGTCCTCGAACATGGCTTCGCAGCTCGCGAAGGGAGGCGCCAGACCGCCCTCGTCCGCAGTCAGCCGGCGCGCGCCGTACTTTGCTGCGATCAGGTCGGCCGCAGCCTCGTAAACCGCCACGCAGATTTCCAGCGCCTCATCCATCTGCTGCGCGCGCAGGGGCAGGATGAGCAGGTCCTGTAGCGGCACCTGGCCGCCGGCGTGCGCGCCGCCGCTAAAGAGGTTGACGGTCGGGCGCGGCAGGCGGGCGGGCGCCGCGAAGCCGGGTAACTGCGCGAAATAGCGATAGAGCGGGAGATCCTGTTGGGCAGCGCAGGCACGCGCCCAGGCCAGTGAGACGGCCAGCAGGGCATTGGCGCCCAGGCGGGACTTCTGCGGGCTTCCGTCCAGCTCGACGATCAGCTGATCCAGCGCAGCCTGGTCGCCGATATCCTGGCCGACCAGTGCATCATTGATCTCGCCGCGGACGTTGGTTACGGCCTTGCGGCAGCCCAGCCCACGATAGCGGCGCGGGTCGCCATCCCGCAACTCATGCGCCTCGGCGGCGCCGGTTGATGCGCCGGATGGAACTGAAGCGCTGCCACGCGCGCCGCCACGCAGTTGGCAACTGGCCATCAGTGTCGGGCGGCCGCGACTGTCAAGTATTTCCAGGGCATGCAGTCGGGTTATGACAGGCAAATCAGAGCCTTTCGCAAAAGCTTGGCACCAGGTCGTTCATGGTCGTCGGGGGATGCGCAAACAGGGGCAACACCGCTTCAACCTGATGCGCGCGGGCAGCCTCGTTCATATATTCCAGTGGTGAACGGCCAGCGGCGCGCGCCAGTACACAGGCCATGGCGTGCCGCACAGCGCGTGCCTCAAGCACGTCATCCGCCATGGCCGCATTGTTCTGTTGATACTCGCGCCAGAAGAGGAGTGAAGCTGAAGCGAAGCGGGCGCGCAGGGCGAACACGTGATGCGCCTTGGAGAGCAGATGGGACAGCGCGAAGCCGACATCCAGGGCCGGATCTCCGAAGTGCATGACTTCATGATCAACCAGGATGAGACGCTGTTTGCGCAGTAGTACGTTCTTGGGGCTGTAGTCGCCGTGCACCAGCGTCAGCCGGGTGGCGCGCGTCTCGTCGGTGAGTGCAAGCAACAGGTCTGCCGCGGGTGGAACTTGTCCTGCTGTGTAAAGATAGTAGGGTTCGAGGCGCAGGCTCTCCAGCGAATTGCGATTGGCAAAGGTGCGTGCGACTTCATCGAGATTCTCGCTGCCTAGCCGATGAATATGTGCCAGCAGATGCGCGAACTGAACAACGTGTGCATCGTCGAGTTGTCCGGCCAGCAGCGATTCCTTCCAGTTGACATGGGGTTGCGGTATGGCGCTCATGGCGAGCACGTGGTTCTCGTGATCCTCGAAGACGTAGTCCGGCACGGAATCGGGCAACATGCGTGACAACCAGCGAAGGCCGGCGGCCTCACGGTGAGTGCGATCCAGATCGCAGAACCACTCAACCTCGACACGTAACTGTGGCAATGACTGTTTGAGTACCCATGCGCTGCCATCATCACGCTCGACAAGCACCGTGCGGTTGGATACACCGCCGTGCAGCACGGTAATCAGGGGTGGTTCGATTTCTTCGATATGGCCGGCGTCGCGTAGATAGCGCAGCAGGTCGTCAGGCGCTTCGATGTTCATCAGGGCCGTGCCACTCATCCCTTCAGCACGAGGTAGGCGATCACCGTGAGCGCTGCGCCTGGCGGTAGCTCGCCACAGATGCGCAGCCAGCCGCCGAAGTGGCGCAGGCGGCAGAAGTCCGTTTCGCCGGCGTCGGTGGGCAGAGGGAAGACCGTGCCCTCGTCACACCAGTGCATGCCGTCAGGGGAAAGTTGCGCCCGCGCGACGGCGCCGTCGAATGGGCCCTCGCTCTCCAGCACACGGACGAAGAAGATGGCCTCGTTGGCCCAGGCGGCCTCCGCCGGCTCGGTTGCGAATTCGCCGCGCCAGGTGACGTTGCGCTCCAGGGGAAAGGTGAAACTCTCGCGCAATTGAGGCATGTCAAAGCTCCGCTACGGAAAGCAGGCAGGAATCGACGTAGAGCAAGCTGCGCTTCGCCGTGTCGGCCTCCACCCAAAAAGCGATATTGAGCATGTTGAAAAGGTTGGGCATGGGCGGCAACTTGATGACATGGGTGCCGCCGGCAGGGTAGCGCTGCTCGTCGCACTGAAAGCCGAGGAACCCCAGGGCGGCGAGATCGATATCCAGCCGCAGGTAGCTCCAGTTCATTTTGGTGGCGATTTCGTTGTAACAGAGTATCTGGTCGCTGTCAGGCACGTCGACCCAGCCTTCCGGCCCGAGGTGAAAATGCGAAACAGTCTCGCCGCTGTCGCCAATACGATGAACCGCCCGCGTCTCCGGCTTGGTTTGCCAGCGACCGATACGCTCACCGTCCTGCGCGTTGAGGTAGCGCAAATGCGGCATCCAGCGGTGGCGCGGCTGGCGGAAGCCGTCCTGTATATCGAAGAGCACTCCAAAGGCGCGCAGGTCCGTCGCCGAAAGGCGCAGCGAATCGGCTTCCGGCTTGAAGCAGAAGAAACACTCGAAGCGCAGCCTGGTCAGCTTGCGAAAGGTGTGACGTTTGACGGCCACAGCGAGGCTGCCCGGGCGGGCGCGCGTGGCCAGCTTGAGCGACCAGGCGCCGGTCATCGAGCCGGCCGTACCTGTATCCCACATGCTCTGGTTGCTGAGCTGCGGCGGTCGCAGGTCCCTGTACTCCGGCAGAATGCTGTCGAGGCTGTGCTCGTAGTTGCCGATGAGCGCCGTCCAGCCGCGCAGACCCTCGTCAAAGTCGTCGTAAAACAGGACATGCTCCAGCGGCTGAAAGCGACCGGGCAGCAACTCACTTGGCGACATGGCAGGCTCCTGTTCGCGGCGCAGCGAGTCTAGCGCAGCGCGCCGGGCGCCACAAACGCGCCCAGGCGCCAGGCGTGTTACAATCGGGTCAGCCAGTGACAGTGAAAGCGAGCGCAATGGTGGTAGAGCGGGGCCTGCTGACCTTCCGGCGCAGGCGCGTCCTGCGGGAGAACCTGACGGCCTGGCTCTTTCTGGCGCCCGCCGGCGCGATCATCTTCCTCTTCGGCATATTCCCGGTTACCTTCTCCTTCTTTGTGAGCCTGCATCGCTGGCGCCGTTTTCCGGATGAATGGCGCGGCCTTGACAGCTACATCAAGGCGCTGGGCAACTTCGGCTATGTCGTATTCTTCTGGCTGGCGCTGGGCCTGCTGCTGGCAGGCCTGTACGCGCTGTGGCGCATCCGGCGCGCGAGCCGCGACGAGCCAGGCGGCCTTGTCTGGTTGCTGCCGGGCTTCCTGGGAGCGGGCGCCTTTCTGGCCTTTGTCAACTGGTTCTTTCTGCTCTTGCCGGTTGTGCTGAACGTGCCGGTGCGCTTGCGCGGCCAGGAAATGACGCGCGAACTGTTCATCGGCGAGTTCTTCGCCAGCTTCCAGTTCCCGCAGGTGATTGAGGCGGCAAATTTGATGTGGCTGGCGCTGGCGCTGTTTTTGCTGGCGCTGCTGCTGCTCAGGCGTTTGCTGCGGCCGCAGCGCGCCGGCTACTTCCTGTTGCTGGCGGCGGGGCTGGCGCTGGCCCTGGCTGCTGGCGCGCTGATGTTGCAGCTGACCCTGGATGAGCTGGGACTGGCTGTCGCGGAAGCGCGCGCGGAAGGCACCGCGTTGCCAGTCTGGACGCAAATCATCCTCATCAGCGCGGGCGCCGGACTGATGGGCGTCGCCCTCAAGTTGTGGCAGGGGACTCCGACCGAGTTCAGTGACCGTCATTTTATTGGCCGCGTCCTGCTGGTCATCATGGCCGTGCTCGGCGCCGTCCTGCTCATCATACAGCTGCCGCAGGCCCTGGCCGCGGCTGATGATGACATGCTGCAGGGCTTCAGCGTCACCGTAATGTATTCGTTCTTCTCCGTGCCGCTGCAGCTGACGCTGGGACTCGGCCTGGCGGTGCTACTCTTCCAGAACATTCGCGGCAAGTCCTTCTTTCGCATCCTCTTCTTCCTGCCCTACATCACGCCCTTCGTCGCGACGTCCACCGTATTCGCGTTGCTGTTCTCGCATCGTAGTGCCTCGCCCGCCAACCAGTTTCTCTCGACCTTTGGCATCGAGCCGCAAAACTGGTTACTGGAGCCGACCGGCGTCCTGCGCCTGATTTTCGGCGATCAGGTGCCGGCAGTGCTGGCCGGGCCGGGTCTGGCGCTGGTCGTTATCATTCTCTACAACGTGTGGGTCTATGCCGGCTACAGCACGGTCATCTTCCTCGCGGGACTGGGCAACATCCCGGCCGAGCTTTACGAGGCGGCGCGCATTGATGGCGCCACCAGCTGGAAGCAATTCCGCCATGTGACGCTGCCGCTGCTCTCCCCGACGACTTTCTTCCTCATCCTGATTGCGACCATCGGCACCTTCCAGGCCTTTACGCAAATCTTTCTGATGCGGCGGCCTGGCGCCTACAAGGCGGTGGACACCCTCAACATCTACATCTACGAGGAGATCCAGTCGGGCAACCCAAATTACGCCTACGGCTCGGCGATGGCCTTCGTGCTCTTCGCCGTAATCCTGATGTTGACGCTCATCCAGAATCGCATTGTGGGGCGCAAGGTGTTCTATGGCTGAGCTTACGCAAAACGACGTCGGTCTGGGCGCGCCGTCGACGAGCAAATCGCGCCGCACCCGTATGCTCGTCTACGTGGTGCTGGCGGCCGGCGGGCTGCTGGCGCTTCTGCCCTTCCTGTGGATGCTGAGCTGGTCCCTGATGGCCAACATCGAAGTCACGGTCGGGCGCGTGTTTCCGGCGCAGGTGCTGTGGGAGAACTACGGCATTGCCTGGGACAAGGCCAACTTCTCGCAGTTCATGTGGAACAGTTCGCGCATCACGGCCATTACAGTCTGCGGTCTGCTGCTCTTTTGTATCCCGGCTGCCTACGCCTTTGCGCGCATGCGCTTCTGGGGGCGCAACGTCCTCTTTGCGCTGATGCTGGCCACCCTGATGATCCCGGATATTGTCACGCTCATCCCCAACTTCCTGACCGTGGTCTGGATCAACCGCCTTAGCCAGAGCCTCTTCGGGCCGGCGGGCGCCTGGATGAACAGCTGGCCCGCGCTGACGGTTCCCTTCATGGCCTCGGCCTTCACCATATTTCTGCTGCGCCAGTTCTTCACGCAGATTCCTGACGAACTCTGGGATGCCGCACGCATCGACGGGGCGGGCCACCTGCTCTTCCTGCTGCGCGTCGTCGTGCCGCTGTCGCGGCCGGCCATCATGACCGTCGTAATCTTTGCCTTCATCGGTTCCTGGAACGCGCTGTTGTGGCCGCTGCTGGTGATCCAGACGGACGAATGGCGGCCGGTCGCATTCGGCCTGACCAAGTTTGTGCAGGCAGACGCCGGCGACGAGTTCCACCTGCAAATGGCGGCCTCGGTCATCATGATCGTGCCCATCCTCGTGCTCTACTTCTTCACGCAAAAGCAGTTCACGGCGGGGATTGCCACAACCGGCACCAAGGGCTAGAGTAGGATTGCTGATGTGGCCTGGCTGCGGCTGATGCCGATGCAGCAAACATTTTCAGTAAAGGGAGAACGTCGAACATGAGACATATTGCCTTTCTTTTCGCCCTGATCGTGATGCTGATGGCAGTCGGCGTAACCGGCGCGCAGATGAGCATTCCCGACGAACTGCCCATGGGCCTCACCATCGACTACTGGCACGAATGGGATGGCGCGCAGGCGGAAGCCATGACGCTGATCATCGACGACTTCAACAGCAACAACGAGTGGGACATCACCGTCGAGCAGGTGTATCAGGGCAACACCGGCGGCCTCATCGACCAGCTGAGCACTGGCATCGTCAGCGGCGAGTTGCCCAATCTGAGCGGCGCGGTCTTCTCCAACAACGCCATGGGCTACTATCTGGATGGCGTACTGGTCCCGCTGGACGCCTATCTGGATCACCCGGTCTGGGGCTTCGACGACATGGGCATGGAGAACCTCAACCATGACCTGCTGGCGATCAATCGCGTGCCCTTCGAGCCTTTTAATGGCCAGCTGCTGGCCTGGCCGGTCGGTATGTCCGCCAATGTACTGTCGGTCAACCTCGGTATGCTGGCCGGGCTGGGCATGGATGGCCCGCCGTCTGACCTCGCGAGTTTTCGTGAGGCGGCCTGCGCGGCCAACGAGTTGTCCGGGGCAGCAGGCGAGGACGTGCAGGGCTTCCCGTTGCGCACCAACGACAATGACCTCTACTCCTTCATCGTCGCCAATGGCGGCTACATCTATGACGAGATGACCGGGGCTTACAGCTTTAGCAACGAGAAATCGGTAGAAGTGCTGCAGTTTTTCCAGGACCTCTACAGTGACGGCTGCGCCTACATTCCGGACGGCCCCTACGTCAACACGGCTGACTTCGCCTTCGCGCTGAACCCGATGGCCGTTGGCAGTAGCGTCGGCGTGCCCTTCATCAAGAAAGACATCGAGGCCAGCGGCAGCGACATTGACTGGGTCAACACGACCGTGCCCTGGAGCGGCGACAATCGCACGCTGCAGGTCTACCAGCGTAGCATGGGCCTGTACGTCAGCTCGCCGGAGAATCAGTTGGCGACCTGGCTATTCCTCAAGCACCTGGCGTCGCCTGCGTCGCAGGTCACCTGGACCGAATACGCGCAGTACCAGCCCTACACCCGGGCCGGTCTTGAAGGTCTGAGCGATGCTTTCCTCGCCGGGAACCCGCAGTTCAACAGCATTCGCGAAGTGCTGCTGGACAGCGGCACCAGGCTATGGTCTGAGCCCGTGCTCGTCGGTTCCGACAGGGTTGGCTCCGTGGTGCAGGAGTTGATCGCCAATATCACCACGGGCGGCCAGGATGTGACGGAAGCCGCCATCGCCGCCGAGAATGAGGCCAACGAACTGATCGCCGAGGCCCTTGAGGAAATGGGCTAGCGCGACAGTCTCGCAACACACCGCCAGGCCGGGCAGACAATTGCCCGGCCTGGTTTATTTAAGGTGACTTGGCAATCCAGTGCGGCACTGCTGGCGTCGGCGACTGCCGCCGGCCGTTGCGCATCTCCTGGCTGCAGATGACCTCGTCGAGCAGTTGCGCCGTCAGTTGCGCGCGCAGGGCATTGTGTTGGGGTTCGGCCCAGAGGTTGCGCATCTCGCCCGGGTCCTTGACGCGGTCATAGAGCTCGCCAACGGGCTCGTTGAGGTAATGCACAAGCTTCCAGCGCGCGCTGGTCAACACGCGCATTTTCATCGGCACAAAGTCGTCATCGTTCTCCGTGAGCGCTGCGCTGCGCAGGGGCGCCGGGTCGCCGCCGAGCTGGGCGCGCATCGAGTGTCCCTGCACGCCTTCCGGCGGCTCGACGCCCGCCAGCTCCAGCAGCGTGGGCGCGATGTCGAGCGTGCTGGCGACTTCTTGACGCTGCTGCCCGGCTGCGATGCCTGCGCCGCGCCATATGAGCGGGACGCGCAGGGCCGCGTCATAGGGCAGGCCCTTGCCATACAGGCCATGGTCGCCCGGATGGTCGCCATGGTCCGAGACGAAAAGCACGATGGTGTCCTGCGCCAGGCCGCTGGCCTCCAGCGCGTCGAGGATGCGGCCCACGTTGTGGTCGATGAGCGTCACCATGCCGTAGTATAGGGCCTTGACCTGCTGCCAGTCGGCGAGCGAATAACGCGACCACTCCTGCGGCGGAATGCCGATGACGCGGTCGGCCGGACGGCCGTCAGCGCGCGTGACCTGTCCTCCGCGGCGATAGTAAACCTGCTCGTGCAGCTCGGGCAGCCCGGTCGACTCAGTCAGCGGGGGCAGGGGTGGCGGCATGTCCGCCGGATTATACATGCTGCCCCAGGGCTCGTGCGCCATGAAGGGATAGTGCGGGTCGGGGAAGGAGACTTGCAGGAAAAAGGGTCGCCCGTCCTGTTGCGCGTCCGCGAGAAACTGTTCGGCGCGCATGCCGAGGTAGTTGCTGGAATGAACCTGTTCAGGCAGCTCCTGGCTCCAGCAATCCACGCCGCGCGGCAAACGCTTGCGTCGCTTCAGGCGAGCTTGCCAGTCCGGGCACTGTTCTTCAAGCCAGGGCGTGTACTGCGGGCCGAAGCAATGGTCGCCATGGCCGTCGACCAGGTCCACTTCACGGAAGCCAAAGTAGTGGCCCTGCTGCGCCAGCGCGGCCTGCAGCGCGGCCGGTTCATCGCGCTGGGGCACGAAGTGCAGCTTGCCCAGCGCGGCTGTGCGCCAGCCGGCGGCGGCCAGTACATGGGGCAGAAAGCGCGCATCGTCGGGCGTGTGGCAGCCGACCATGCGCGTCCCCAGTGCCGAGGGCCAGCAGCCGCTGAGCAGGGAGGCGCGGCTGGGCGTGCAGGAAGGCTGGGTGACCATGCATTGCGTAAAGCTGGTGCCGGCGCCGGCCAGACGACCGATTTGTGGCGTACAAATGACCGGGTTGCCCATGCAGGCGAGCGCGTCAGCGCGCAACTCATCACAGATGATCAGCAGGATGTTGGGCGGCCGCGGCATCATCCGCAGTCCTGGCCCTCGCCAAGCCAGGCGAGATTGAAACGCGCCAGCGCCAGCAAGTCGTCCGAATCGCGGCCATCAGGACTGCCGCGCTCGAAGGCGCAGAGGATCGTCCCGTCCGGGCTAACGGCCAGCGCACTATAGCCTGAATGTCCAGGCTCGATGACGCGCTCCACCGGCCAGGTGCGGCATTCGTCGTAGCTAAGCTTGACACTCAGATTTCTGCGTGTGCGCAAGTTGCCGGAGCCCTTGCGGTCCGTGCCTGCCACATTGTGCGGGTTGCTGAAGAGCACACGGCTGCAGCCCTGCGCTGCGCTGCTGTAGCGAAACAAAGTGCCCTGACAGGTGGGCTCGAGCAGGGCAGGGTCGAGCCAGGGCGTGGCCCATTCGCCGCTGCCGTCCGCGCTGACGCTGATGATGCGCCGCTGCACGCCGGCGCCATTGCGCATGTTGAGCAGCACGCGCCCGTCCTCCAGCTCCAGCGCGCAACATTCGTTGAGGCTGGGCACGACGTCCGGCATCAGTGCGCCGCGCTGCCAGCTGTTGCCCTCGTCGTCGCTATAGATGACGCCGCAACGGTTGGGGCGATGGGCCTTTGTCTTTGAGATGGAGATCCAGATCGGGAAGAGCAGGCGGCCGCTGCGCAGGCGGATGCCACTGGGCAGGCCGATGGCCAGCACGCCCCAGTCGTACTCCTGGCGAAAGCGCTCGAAGGTTTCAGTGATTTCCACCGGCTCGCTGAAGCTGCGGCCATCGTCACGCGAGACCATGTGGAAGGCGCGCGCGTAGCCCGTGCAGAACATGACATGCAGGACGCCATGCTCTGCATCGACGAGTGTGTTGCAGTTGTGCACCGGGCCCGCGCCGTAGTCCGCGCCGTGCACCAGCACGCTTGCGGCGTCCCAGGTCTGGCCGCCATCCTCGCTGCGGCGCATGAGGAGGTCGCTGTCATCCCAGTCGCTGCCGCGCCCGCGTCGGGCCTCGGTGTGCGCCAGAGCGACTCCGCCGGGCGTGACGCAAACGCCCGGGATGCGAAATTTCGCATAACCGTCGTCGCCTGCCGCAAACAGGGTCTCGACCGAGAACAGGGGCTCGCTGCTCATTATAGATCTCCTGCGGCGCTAAAAGCGAGTGATCTGGGGCGTACCCACATCAACGGCGAAGGCGAGGGCGTCGAAGCTGCGTTTCATCAGTGCGTGCCTTATGTCGCTGTAGTCCGGGTCATTCCAGAGATTGTCAAACTCTCCGGGGTCATTGTCCAGGTCGAAGAGTTCGCCCGGTTCGTAGCCATGGTAGACGACCAGCTTGTAGCGCTGGTCGCGCAGCATGGTGGCGTAGGAGCAGGTGAAATGCTGGCGCTCGATGGAGTTGAGCGCGCTGTAAAACTCGCTGCGCACGAAATCCCGGTGCTGTCCGGGGTCGGCTGCGCCGCGCAGGATAGGCACCAGCGAGCGCCCCTGCATGCGCGCTGGCGCTGGCACGTCGGCCAGTTCCAGCAGAGTGGGCGCGATGTCGATGAGCTCGACCAGCGCATCGCTGACCAGGCCGGATTCAATCTGCCCGGGCCAGGAGAAGATCAGTGGCACGCGCACCAGCCCCTCGTAGAAGCGACAGCCCTTGGCCACCAGACCGTGGTCTCCCAGCATCTCGCCGTGGTCACTCATGAAAATGATGAGTGTGTTTTCACGCTGGCCAGTCCGTTCCAGCGCTTCCAACATACGCCCCACGTTATCGTCGATAAGCTCGATCATGGCGTAGTAGGCGGCCTGGATGCGGGTTGCGTCGAACTCTGCTGGCCGGCGTACGGGATTTTGAAAGTCGATGCCGGCCAGCGCAGCCTGCGCCTGCAGGTCGCTCTCGCGAAAGAGCGGGCCGGGCAGGGCGGCCGGGTCGTAGCGCTGCATGTAGGACAGCGGCGGATCGAAGGGTACGTGCGGGTCGAAGATGTTGACGCTCATCAGCCAGGGCGCCGAGGCAGTCTCAATGTGCTCGATGGCGCGGTCGGTGCACCAGGTCGTCTGATGCAGTTCAGGCGGGAAGTTGTCCGGGTCTTCCAGAAACTCGCGTTGCTCATGGCCCTGGCTGCGCAGCCAGTCGCCCCAGGCGTGCTGCCCAGGCTCCCATTCGGTGCTGGAGCCGTGGCTCCAGTGAAAGACGCGATAGCCGTCGTCCAGCGGGCGCGGCTCAACGCGACCCTGCGCGCCGGCCAGGTGCAACTTGCCGCTCAGGCCGCAGTCGACGCCGGTATCGGCCAGCAGCTTCGTCACCAGCGGCGCGGCTTCCGCCCAACGTTCGTTGCCGTTCATACAGCCATGAACGCTGCCGGGATACATGCCGGTCAGGAAGCTGGCGCGGCTGGGCGTGCAGATGGGACTCTGGCAGAAAGCGTGCGTGAAGGCCACACCCTCTTGCACGAGGCGGTCGATGTTCGGCGTATGGATGTGTTCGTTGCCGAGGGCGCGGATCGTGTCGTAGCGCTGCTGGTCGGTGCAAATCCACAGGATGTTGGGCGTCATCAGACGATGTCCTCCGGCTCAAGATATACGCCAACGAGGTGGCTGGTGTTGGGCACGTCGCCGCAGTTTGTGTAGTCAACGAGGAAGATGCGGCCGTCATTGCGCTCAATCCAGGAAGAGTAGCCGTGGTCGGGCATGGGCTGCTGCGCCGGGTGGTTGCCATGGACCTGGATGAGTCGCTCGCGCTGGTACTGGTCGGGCCATGCGCCGTCCGCTGCGTCCCAGCGCCACTCATGATCGGCGAGCGTGGGATTGCCAAGGCGATAGCGCAGACGGCGCCAGAAACTGCGGCCGCTGTCGCCGTACTGGCCGAACTGGGTGCGCATAAGCGGCTTGCCGCCATGGAAATCGCTGGCGGGCCATTCTTCGCGGTAGATGCTGCGGTGGAATACCGGCTCGCCATCCAGTAGCACGCGAAGCCAACCACGCCGGTGATGCAGGCGCAGGCGGTGCCACTCGCGCATGTCGGCCTGATGCTGAACCTGGTGGCGTCCGCGCTGCATGCGGAGGCCTTCGGGCGTCACAGTGACCAGCACGCCGAGGCGCGAGATCGAGAGGAAGGCCACTTCTCCATTGCCGGAGGCCTCCACGCGCAATTCGGCCTCGAAATCGACCTCGCTGAAACTCGACTCCGGTGGCAGCAGCGTGTAGCGGCTTTCCTGCTCGAGGCGGTTGTCGATGACCAGTGCGTCCGCCTCCAGGCTTGCGCTGAACTTGCGCCGTGGCCCGCCAATTTCGTGGCGACCTGCCTCAGCCTCCAGGTCGCCAACCCAGGCGTAGGTGCCCAGGCCACCGTTGACGTGGCGTCCGGTGACAAGAACCCGGCCGTCGGCCAGCTGTTTGGCGTAGGGGCGATGGATGGCGAAGGGCAGTTGCTGCGGCGCCGACCAGCTGTGGCCGCAATCTTCGGAGAAGGTGACGAAGGAGGGAATGCCGCCGGAATGGTTCTCGCGCAGCACGCAGGCCAGCTTTGATCCGCCATGTAACAGGATAATCGCGCCTTCGCAGAAGCGGTGGTGGCCATCACAGGCCAAAGTGGCGCGCTCGTTCCAGGTGGCTCCGCCATCAGCAGAGACCCACAGCACTTCAGCAAACTCCTGGTACTCGCCGCGCATGAGGTGCGAGACCACGCCCAGGGTGCCGTCGGGCAGGTCCAAGACGCGGTCGGGCTCGAAGCCGCCGATGCCGTTGTCGTGCTGTGCGCGCCAGCTGTCGCCCTCGTCCTCGCTCCAGTAGAGCCAGTTGCCAGGCGGCTGCTCTTCGTGAAAGTGACCGTCGTCATCGTGGTCGACGATGACCACCAGGCGGCCATCATTAAGCAGGCTGAGCCGCGGCGTGACCAGGCGTTCGTCGCCGCGCGTCAAATCGGCGCGATCGATTTCGTGATGCTTGAACCAGGTGCGGCCCTCATCATCGCTGGCCAGCAGCGTCAACACCTGATTCTTCATCGACCAGTGCGCGTCGGTATCGGCGTAGATCAGCATGAGCCGGCCGGATGGCAGGGCGATCAGGTCAGGATTTTTGGTGAAGCGCACCGGGTTGCGCCAGATCTCGAAGACCTTGTGCGCGACCGAACGCGGCGGGATGTACATGCAGGGTCCTATCTCAGGCAGGGGCGCAGGCCAGCGCTTCTGGCGCGTATCTGGCGACCAGACGCTGTATGTCCATCCTGGCTTCGTGACTGAGTGCATCCGGCCTACTGACGCAGCAGCCGCTGCCGAAGCCGCAGAGCGCCATGGCGTACTTGAGCGTACTCATAAAGTGGCCATGCTCGCGCATCGCGCCCAGGTCGATGGCCAACTGCTGCATGGTCTCGTCCAGCGGGTTTCCGACCAGACGGCAGAAGGGGGCGGGGATGAGGTTGGCGATGCCGGGCACAAGGCCGTCAGCGCCGGCCCGCATGGCCCGCGCCGACTGGTGCTCCGCGCCCTGCAGCACCTGAAAGTCCGGCCGCTGCTCGCGCAGGGTCAGAAGCTCGCTGAAAACTTGCCAGTCGCCGCCGCTGTCCTTGATGCCGACGACGGCCTCATGCTGCAGCGCGTGCCGCACGGTCGCCGGCGTCAGCGGATTGTGCGTCATCTGCGGGATATTGTAGAGGACGAGCGGCAGCGGAGTCGCAGCGGCGACCGCGTCGAAGTGGGCGCGCTGGGCAGCTTCATCGGCCTGGAAGTAGTAGGGCGTTGCCACGACAGCGGCGTCTGCGCCCATGTCCTGCAGCTGCGGCAGCCGCTCAATCACGCGCGAGGCAACCGGCTCCAGGACGCCGGTCAGCAGCGGCGCGCGTCCGTCGATGGCGCGTACGCTGGCGCGCAACAGCGCTTCACGCTGCGCGCTGTCCAGCCAGGGGCCTTCGCCGCTACTGCCCATGATGAAAATACCGGATACGCCGCTGTGTAGCTGGAAGTCGATCAGGCGCGCGACGGCGTCCTCATCGACCGCGCCGCTGGCGTCCAGCGGTGTGATGATTGGGGGAATAACTCCCTTAAGTTCGAGCGTGTTGCTCATTAGCCCTTTACGCCTCCGATCATGATGCCCTTGACAAAATAGCGCTGGATGAAGGGGTAAATGAATAGCACCGGCACCGTGCTGACGATGATCAGCGCCGAGCGCAGCGACGCGGCCGGTGGCGCCTGGTTTTCGGGCAACAGGTAGTCCATGCGCTTCCAGTCGACGTTCATGGTTTCCGGGACAGACCAGGACTGTCGATCCTGCATCTCGGGCGAGCTGTGGTAGATCTTGCCGACCGACTGCGCATGCCAGCCATGTTGCATGAAGTACTGCGACAAGGTCACGGCTGCGGGACGCGCGTCGCGAAAGTGCGTGCCGCAGTTGTGTTGCGGCAACTGGCCAGCTCCGGCGGCAGTTCCTCGCGGAAGTGGGATTTAATGTCCCGGACGCGGATGGTATCCGGGCGCATGCCGGTCATAAGGGAAGCGCGCGAGGGGTTGCAGACGGCCTGATGGTAGCAGGCCCGGCTGAAGCGCATGCCGCGCGCGGCCAGGCGGTCGATGTTGGGCGTGATCGCGTGGGGATCACCATAGCAACCCAGGGCCGTACGCAGGTCGTCTACGGCGATGAAAAGTACATTGGGGGCGCTCATGGCATAAACGGTGCGCCGACACCGACGCCCCGCAATACTCCTTTTGGATTAGCCTGCCATTTCGTTGTACCGGGCCGTCGGTGCACTGACCCGGTCGCCGATGCAGGCCATGTTCAACTCGTTGACGAAGTCGTCGAACTGGTCCAGCGGACGGGTGCCGGTGATCAAGAGGATTGTCTGCTTGTCCATCAGGCGCTGGATGTCGCCCAGGCAGGGCGTTTCATCCGCGATGCGGCGGAAGTTGCCGGATATGTCCGCCAGCGCAATGGTCGCAACCACAAATGCGGGTGCATCCGAAACACACTTCCTCCTGAGCGAATCGGTCGCGGCGAAATGCCTTTGCGCACCAGCGACAATAGTCGGGCAACGGCGGCTCGTCGCAAGCCGCAACGTTGACGAACCGGGCGGAATCGTAACAGCCTCAGGGTGCTGTGTCAAAACAATTGACAAACTGCTCCAGTTCCGCCCCAATGCAAAAAGCCGCCGTAAGGCGACTTTTGCATAGCCCCAACGGGACTCGAACCCGTGTCTTCACCTTGAAAGGGTGACATCCTGGGCCACTAGACGATGGGGCCTTGTAGCGCTCGCAGTGTAGCGGCGGGAGTGGAGAGTGTCAAGCGAAAATCGCCGCTCAGGCGCCGTCCGACGCAGTGTTCAACGCCTCGCTGACGGCTGCGCCCAGGCCCCAGGCCGCCTCGAAGCGCGCCTCGTCACCGGGCCGGCCTTTCCCCATCTGCTTGCGCAGCGCGAAGAGCTTGCGCACCTGACTCGCCGGCAGGGGCTGAATTGGGCCGATGCTGCGCGCCGTGGCCATAATTTTGGCCGTGTGCTCCAGCGTCTCCAGCAGCAGGTAGGCGTCCCAAAGATTCCCGGCGACGGTCAGGGAACCGTGGTAGGCCAGCATGATGGCGTCGTGTTCGCGCACGAGACGGCTGATGGCGTCGCGGTTCTCGGGGCCGGAAGGCGTGGCATAGGGCGTTACCGGGATGACGCCCAGCAGCACGATGGCCTCGGGGATGACGCATTCGCTGAAGCCGTGCCCGGTCAGGGTTAAGGCGACCGCGTTGGGCGGATGGGCGTGCACCACGCCCTGCACATCGACGCGCTGACGATAGCACTCCAGGTGCATCAGCAATTCCGAGGTCGGACGCAAATTAATGTTGTCCGCATTCGGCGTGTCGACGCGCTCGCCCGCCATGTTCACCACGATGAGTTGCTCCGGCCGCATGAAGCCCTTGGCCAGGCCGCTGGGCGTGCACAGAATGCGCTCTGGCGCCAGGCGCGTGCTGATGTTGCCGCTGGCGCTGTCTATCAAATTGTTTTGATAGAGCAGGTGGCCAATGTGACAAATCTGTTCGCGCAGTTCAGTTTCGGTCATGGTCATTGGGATGCTGCAATCTCGCTCTCGAGGACGAAAAAGGGAACGCTGCTTGCCACCCGATTGCCGTTCTGGTCTTCGATGAAGACCAGTTCGCCGTCAGCGTGACGGAGCAGGACAGAAGGAGTACCGGTGACGCCGGTGCTCTGCGCCAGCTCGCTGTCTGCGACGACCTGGTCAGCCTGTTCGTTGACACAGGCGGTCATGGCGTTGTAGTTCAGGCCGGCGCGAGAAGCAAAGGTGAATGGAGTAAGCCCGCTGTAGCCGGCGCTGACGAGTGCATACATGAGGTCGTGCGCGCGCCAGAAGCTGCCTGGCACCAGGATTTCAGCGCATTCGACAAGGTTGGCTGTCAGCGTCGAGGCGTAGGGGTCGACGACCGGGAACATGCGATACTCATACCGTGCCTGGCCGCTAACAACATGGGTCTCGATCACCTGACGCATGGTTGCGTGGTAAGTCTGGCAGTGCGGGCAGAGGAAGTCTGCGAATTCCACGACGGTGATCGGCGCATCCGGGTCGCCGAGCACGAAGGCGCCATCTGCTGCACGCGCCTGGGGGATGCTGTCGTAGTCCGGCGCGTCGGGGTCGGACCAGAGTTCGCCAGCGCAAGCCGAGCGCAGGGCGCCCAACGTGTCCTGCAAAATGTCGATAATGAAAATGGCCTGGTCAACCGGGATCGTCTGCTGTGGCAGTCCTTCGGCAAGCGAGGCGAAGATGCCTGCCATGGTGTCAGTGTTGCAGCCGGGCGGCGCCTCATCCTGGGCCAGCAGCGGCGTGGTAATCAGCAGCAGCGCGCACAAAAGCATGATCAGTCGCATAAAATCTCCTGGGAATTTCAGCTCCGGGCATGGCGTTCACAGTCCTGGCCGGCGCCGCCCGGGTTTGGCAATTCTGGCGGGCAGGGGTCGGGTTTACGGGGAGCACGGAACGCCAGTCCGTCAGAAAGCCTGCCCCGCATTGTCTCCCTTGTGGCGTTGTTCCCATGCGACTATAGCACGGGGGTGGGCAAGGCAACAGCGCCCGCAGCCTGGCGCGCTCAGGCGAAAGGATCTGCCGGGAAGCGATAGCTTGCGAGCAGACTCCAGTCGTTCGGCGGCCAGTAGCGGAAAACCGCCTCGCCGATCAGATTGGCGTGGTTGATCGGGCCAAACACGCGCGAATCACGGCTGTGATTGCGGTTGTCGCCCATCACGAAGAATTCGTCTGCGCCCAGTTGCCATTCCCGGTCGCGACAGCGGCTGTCGCTGCAGGGCTCATTGATGAAGTTCTCGTCAAGCGGGCGCCCGTTGATTTGGACATGGCCGTCGCGCAGCGCGACTGTTTCTCCCGGCAGGCCGATCACGCGCTTGATGAGCGGCGGATCGATACCGGGGCGGTCCGGCGACTGAAAAACGACGATCTCCCCGCGTGCCGGCTGGCGCAGAAAGTAGCTCACGCGCGACACAATGACGCGCTGGTCGCTGTAAAAAGTGGGTTCCATGCTCGGGCCATCGACGTAAAAACGTACCGAGGCCATGTCGACCAGGGCGTAAATCATCGCCATGAGCAAAAGCGACTCGACGAGCTCGAACAAGAGGCCACGGCGGCGCAGACGCGGGCGCGGCAGGCTGTAGGGGGCGGCGTGCATGGAGCCTCCCAGGATCATGAAGATTGAGTCTGGCCCGCGCGCAGTGTAGCGTTTGCACCGGGGCGTGGCAATGCGCGGAGCCTCACAGCTTGCCGTCGCGCGGACGGAAACTGAGCACGATGGGGGTGCCCTCGAAGGGGCAGGCGGCGCGGATGCGGTTCTCCAGGAAGCGTTTGTAGCTGAAGTGCACCAGGCGCGTGTCATTGACGTGGAAGAGGATCACGGGCGGATCAACGGCCACCTGCGCGCAGAAGAAGATGCGCAGCTGGCGTGTGCCGCGGCGCGGCGGCGGATGATCGTGCATGGCCTCGCGCAGAATACGGTTGAGCGTGGAAGTGGGCAGGCGCATGCTGCGCGCCTCGTAGACGCGGTTGGCCACTTCCAGCACCTGATGGATGCGCTGCCCGGTGAGCGCGCTGATGAAGATGACCGGGGCCTCCGGCAGGAAATTGAATTTCTCGCGCATGTCTTCCAGAAAGGCGGGCATGGTGTACGCGTCCTTTTTCAGCGCGTCCCACTTGTTGACCACCGCCACCACGCTGCAGCGCGCCTCAAGGATTGCGCCGGCGATGTGCTGATCCTGCTCGGTGACGCCGTCGAGCGCGTCGATCACCAGCAGAGCGACGTCCGCACGTTCGATGGCGCGCATGGCGCGCAGCACGCTGAACTTCTCCACGCCGGGGTCGATTTTGCCACGGCGACGGATGCCGGCCGTATCGATCAGCGTGACGGGCATACGCTGCCAGAGGATTTGCGTGTCGATTGCGTCGCGCGTGGTGCCGGCGAGCGGGCTGACAATGACGCGCTCTTCGCCCAGCAAGCGGTTGAGCAGGCTGCTCTTGCCGACGTTGGGGCGGCCAACGATAGCGACTTTTAGCGTGTCATCCTCTGCGTCATCGTCTGCCTGCAGGCGGGCAACATTGCCAAAGGCGTCGACGACAGCATCCAGCAAATCGCCTACGCCCAGATTGTGATAGGCGCTGATCGGGAACACCTGGCTGAAGCCGAGGCCATAGAACTCGAAGGCGTCTTCATTGCGCGCATCGTTGTCGGCCTTGTTGGCGGCCACGATGACCGGGCGCCCATCGCTGTTCTCGCGCAACACCTGCGCGATGTGTTCGTCTGCGGCGGTGATGCCCTGTTCGCTGTCAACGACCATGAGAATGACGTCCGCATCATTGGCGGCCAGCATCGCCTGGCCCTCAATCTGCGGGATGAAATCGACGCTGCCTTCGGCCAACGGCCGCGTATCGCGGCTACCGCCGGGTTGCCATACCTCAATCCCGCCTGTGTCGACGACGTGAAAGGGCACGGCAGTCCACTCGCATTCTCCCTGGATGCGGTCGCGCGTAGTGCCGGGGATATCATCGATGACGGCTACGCGGCCCCCGACCAGGCGATTGAACAGCGTGCTTTTGCCGGTGTTGGGACGCCCGACGAGCGCAACAAGCGGTTTCGGAGCCATGAGTTTCTTGTGTGTCCCTGTGCAGCCCGATTTCAACAGAACGGGCCATCACTGTCAAGCGCCGTCTGCGCTCGCCGCCGCCGCATCGCCTGAGTCGGACTCTGTTGTGCTGATAGCGACATCGATTTCGGAGGGCAGGACGGAGATATTCTCCACATCATCGCTGTCCAGATTCAGGCTGACGTCCGGCGCAACAGAATGGCTACCCGCATCCAGTTCATTGAGATCGACCAGTACGCGCAGATCGGCCGCGCTCATGGTCTCCAGTGCGTTGCGCGCACCGGTGATGAGCACCGTCACTGTGTCCGGCGACAGGCTGGCTGTGTGTTCGTCCGCCAGCCCGATGAATTCAACCGGCGCCAGGTCAAACTGCCGGCTGGTGAGCAGCGGCGTGATGCCGATAGAGACGGTGATTCCCTGGCCGCCGAAGACAAACAGGTCTTCACCGGCGGTGTTGACCCGTGTCTGTAGCTCGAAACTGCTGTTACGACCTTCCAGGCTGATCGGGTCGGTGGAGAGGGTGTCTGGCGCGCTTTCCAGCGCTTCCGGGCTGCCGCTGACCAGCACCACTTCCGGATTGTAGGTCACTGCACTGAGCGTGTAACCCTCGGGCAAAGTGTCGACGAGGATATTGGGCTGGACGCTGACCTGGCGGATGTCCGAGCGGGTGCGCACGGGCACCTCCACCAGCATCGTCGGGGGTGACAGGCTGACGTCGCTGACGATGCTGCCGTCGGCGTTGACCGGCTGCAGGCGCAATTCGTCACTGAAATCGCTGCGCCGTTGCGATAAGTTGAGCGCAATGCGGGCGGCGACCACTTCCTCCACCCTTCCTTGTGGCCCGCTGACCAATACTTTCAGGCTCGCCGGCTGTAGCCCGTCCTCCCCGATTTCGAAACCGCGCGGCAGGGATTGCATCACGTCCACTGCAACCGGCACCTGCCTTTCCAGCAGGGGCTCCAGCTGGACGTAGAGTTGCCGGGGAGAGGTATCCGGGATGGCGCGCCGCGAAACGCTGGTTTGCAGTGCGACGTTGTGCTCACCCTGGCCCAGGTCATCAAGGCGTGCCTGCACCACAATGTCATCCAGCGCCAGCAGGGCCAGCGTAGAATTGGGCGCCCGCACTGTTACCGTGGCGAATTCGCGACTTTGCCCGGTTACGATCATGCTCTCCGCAACGGTGATGAGGATGGGCACATTGCGGAAGATGCGTTCACTGACCGGGTCGCGGTCCAGCGTGGCGACGAACCACACCATGAATGCCAGCACCATCGATGCCACCAGCCACGCAAGGTTCCGGCCTGATGTCGCCCGCTGTGGCGCAGGCGCCTGGCTCATGAGGATGGCTCGCGACGGGTCCGCCGCGGCATGGGCAGGGACACAAGACGTTCGCCCACCCAGGCCGGTAGCGATCTGACGGCGGGCGGGTCAGTCGCATAAATTGCGCCAAGCACCGTGTTCAGGCGTCGGGCGTCCATGCGCCCGGTCATACGACCACCGTCCGTCATGGTGATGCGGCCGGTCTCTTCGGAGATGACCACGGTGACGGCATCACTGACTTCACTGATGCCCAATGCAGCGCGATGGCGGGTTCCCAGGGAAGGATTGTTGAGATTACGACTGGCCGAAAGCGGCAGCACGGTGGCAGCGGCGGCGATGCGCCCCAGGTCATCGACGATGATGGCGCCGTCGTGCAGCTCGGTGCGTGGCCAGAAAATGGTCAGCAACAGCTGTGACGAGAGTTCACAGTCCAGCGGGATGCCGGTACGGATGTACTCGTCCAGATTGCTGCTGCGCTGGAGCACGATGAGGCCGCCATGGCGGCGCTCGGCCAGCAGTGCAGTGGCTGCGCAGATCTCGTCAATGAGGTGCTGGCGCACGGTGGCGGAGGGGCGGCGGCCGCGGCCAAAGATGCCGGCGCCACCCAGCTGCTCCAGCCCACGCCTCAGCTCCGGCTGGAAAATGACCGGCAGTGCGATGAGCAGCAGGGGCAGGGCCAGGCCAATCAGCCAGCTGAGCGCGGTAAGTTCGAAGAGACGTGAGACGAGCACCATGCCGACCACGACAAAAATGACGCCGCGCAGCATCGCGACTGCCGTGGAACTGATGAGATAACTGAGGGCGAAGAACAAGAGGCCGACCAGCAAAATATCAACCAGCGCGCTCAGACTCAGGTTATCGAAGACCCACAACAGTTCCTGCACGGCTGTCTTCCAGTCCGGCGCATGCCGGTTACGCTACACTTCAGGCGCTGGCGCGCGCTCCCATTAACTCGACCAGGATGGCCTTCTGGGCGTGCAGGCGGTTGGCGGCCTGGGGGAAAATGAGCGAACGAGCGCTGTCGGCCACTTCGTCGGTGATCTCCTTGCCGCGGTAGGCAGGCAAATCGTGCATGACGACCGATTGCGCGGGCGCCAGGCCCACCAGCTCGGCGTTCAATTGCCAGGGGCGAAAGGCGGCCCGGCGCTCGGCAGCTTCAGCCTCCTGCCCCATGCTCACCCAGGTGTCGGTGTAGAGGATGTCCGCGTCTTGCACTGCGCGGGATGGCGCAGATTGCAGCCGGATGTCGATGTTCGGGTTGATCTGCGCGGCAGCGTCCAGCACGCTTTCGTCGAGGCCATAGCCCTCTGGCGAACTTAGCGTGAGGTGCGTGCCGAAGTGCGCGCAGGCCAGTGCCAGCGAGGCCGCGATATTGTTGCCGTCGCCCAGATAGCAGAGCCGCAGGCCGTCCGTCCGGCCGAAGTGCTCGGTGATTGTCAGCATGTCGGACAGGGTCTGGCAGGGGTGACGGTCGTCGCTCAGGCCATTGATGACCGGAACCCACGCCCATTGTGCCAGTTGCTCGACGTCCTCGTGCGCGTAGACGCGGGCCATGATGCCCTGCACCATGCCGGAGAGCACGCGCGCAACGTCGGCGATGCTTTCGCGTTGGCCCAGGCCGACTTCCTCCGGCCCCATCATGATGGCGTGCCCGCCCAGATGATTCATGCCAACCTCGAAGGAGACGCGCGTACGCAGCGAAGCCTTCTGAAAGAGCATGCCCAGGGTCTGGCCCGCCAGCAGGGGACGGTTGCCGCCTGCAAACCATTCACACTTCAATTCCGTCGCCAAATGCAGCAGTCGCTGCAGGTCAGATGTAGACCAGTCCTCGAGGGAGAGCAAGTGTTGAGGCATGGCGGGCAATTTCCTGTGGTGCGACTGGCGATGTTGCCTAATCATAGCGTTCGCCAGCGGGTCTGCCAACCTTAAGACTACGGTGCCAGGGGCTGCATGTCGCGCCAGTTGAGGCCGACTTCGGCGTTGGCACGCAGCGGCGCCTTCAGTTCGACAGCCTGCTCCATCACGTCCACGACGAGGCTGCTGGTCTCCGCCAGCTGCCCGTCGGGCACTTCCAGCACCAACTCATCGTGCACCTGCAGGATCATGCGCGTGTCCAGCTTGTGGGCGGCGAGCGCGTGATGCAGATCAATCATGGCGCGCTTCATGATTTCGGCGGCGCTGCCCTGGATGGGCAGGTTGATGGCGACGCGCTCCGCCCGGCTAACGGCGACCGGGTTACTTCGGCGGCTGTCGAGCAGCACGGGGAATTCATGCTGCCGCCCGAAGAGCGTTGTGACAGGGCCGCTGCGCGCCTGCGCTTTGGTCGCGTCCATCCAGTCGCGGATGCGCGGCATTCGGCCAAAATAGTCGTCGATGAACTTGCGCGCCTCGGCCAGCGTGAGGTCGCTGTCGCTGGCGAGGCTGTAGGCCCCCATGCCATAGATGAGGCCGAAATTGACGCGTTTGGCGAAGTCGCGTTCCTTGTAGCTGACTTCATCCAGCGGGATGCCGAAGACAGTAGCGGCGGTCACCGCGTGGATGTCCTGCTCCTGGCGGAAGGCTTCCAGCAGGGTGGGGTCTTCGCAGAAGTGCGCCATGACGCGCAGCTCGATCTGGTTGTAGTCGACCGCCAGCAACTGCGTACCCGCTTGCGGCACAAAGGCGCGCCGCACCTCGCGGCCCGGTTCGGTGCGAATGGGGATGTTTTGCAGATTGGGGTTGCTGCTGCTCAGGCGACCGGTATTGGTGCCGGTCTGGTTGTAGCTGGTATGCAGGCGACCGGTATGTGGATTGATGAGTTCGGGCAGCGAATCAACGTAGGTGCCCCTCAGCTTGGTTAGCTCGCGGTATTCGAGAATGTGGCCAATGATCGGGTGCTGGTCGCGCAGACGGCCCAGCGACCAGGCGTCCGTGGAAAAGCCGTGCGAGGTCTTGCGCAGGTTGTTCGTGGGCAGGCCCAACTTGCCGAAGAGCACGTCGTTGAGTTGTCGCGGGCTGTTGATGTTGAAGGCGCCGTAGCCGCCGGCCAGGCTGTGGATGGTCTCTTCCAGCTCGCCCAGTCTCTTGCCCAGGGTGACTGATAATTGCTGCAGATGCTGCGTATCCAGCACGACGCCGGCGCGTTCAAGCTCGGCGATGACGGGGATCAGCGGCATCTCCAGCGTCGTGTAGACTTCGTTAAGCAGTTCGTTCGCCTGCATCCGCGGCCGTAAATAGTCGACGGCGCGCCAGGTGATGGCGCCGTCGGCCGCGGCGTAGGGCGCAGCCTGCTCGATCTCCACCCGGTCCATACTGATCTGCTTGCGGCCTGTGCCCAGCAGCTCGCTGATCTCGGTCATCTCCACCGGCGGCTCAAGCACGAAGCGGGCGAAATTCTTGAGGCCGAGGAATTTGGAGGAGGTGTCAAAAAGCCACTGCGCAATCATGGTGTCGAAGGCGACCGGTGATACGTCGACGCCGTAACGCTGCATCACGACCAGGTCGTAGGCGGCGTTGTGGGCGAACTTGGGGATGCCTGGGTCGGTCAGTGGGCCGCGCAGGGCATCCAGTACTTCCTGCAGCGGTAGCTGTTGTCCCTCGGTATGCCCGACCGGGACGTACCAGCCACGCGTTCCGTCCACCGCCAGCGCGATGCCCACCAGGTCGCAGGACATCTGGTCAACGCTCGTCGTCTCGACGTCCCAGACTATTCCCGCTGCCGACTTGAGCGATTCCACCAGAGCAGAGAGCGCAGCCTCGTCGCGCACCAGAATCGTCTCGACGCCTTCTGTGGCCTGCTGCAGGGTTGGCGCCGGCGCTTCCGGCGCGAACATGTCCAGCTGATCAACTTTCGTGAGCCGGTCGCTGAAGCTGCGAAACTCCAGCGTGCGCATCAGCTCAAGCACGACACTTGTGTCAAAATCGTGGGCGACGCAGTCCTCCAGCGCGAAAGGTACCGGGACGTCGCGCTGAATGAGCGCCAGCTCGCGGCTGAGCTCCGCCAGTTCCGCGCCAGTCTCCAGCTTCTTGCGCATGGCGCCGCGGACTTCCTCGATATGTTCATAGATGCCGGCGACGGATTCGTATTTCTTCAGCAGAGCAAGGCCGGTCTTTTCGCCGATGCCCTTCACGCCAGGAATATTGTCGGAGCTGTCGCCCATCAGGCCCTTCAGCTCGACCAGCTGCCAGGGCTCCAGTCCGTAATGATCGCGGAAAGCGGCCAGGTCCCAGACGACGTCCTGCTGGCCGCGTTTGGGCAGCTGAACGCTGACCTTCCCGGACAGCAACTGCAGAATGTCGCGGTCGCCGGTGATGATGCGGATCTCGACGTCCTGTTCTGCGACCAGGCGCACCACGGTGCCGATGACGTCGTCGGCCTCATAGCCTTCCTGCGCGAGCACAGGGATGTTGAAGGCCTGCACCACTTCCTCAATGCGCTCGATCTGCGGGCGCAGGTCATCGGGCATCTTCTCGCGCGTGCCCTTGTACTCGCTGAACATGGTGTCACGGCCGCTCAGGCCGCGGTCCAGGCTGACGGCGAGATAGTCCGGTTCTTCCTGCTGCAATATGTCCAGCAGGGTGCGGGTGAAGCCATAGGTAGCGTTGGTGGGCTCGCCGGCGCGAGTGCGAAAGGCCTGCACCGGCAGCGCGAAATACTGGCGGTAGGCCAGCGCGTGGCCGTCGATGATGAAGAAACGGGAACGCTTGCTCATGGTCGCCTGAAACCGGATCACGAACAGGATACCCAGTATAGCGCAGCGCGGGGGCTACAGTCCGCTTTTTGACAGGAACACCCGCCGCTCTATACTCGGCGCTGACAACGACCCAGCGAAAGTCAGTCCATGACAGCTGTTGCCAGTCCCGTTCGTGAAGACGCGCCTGATTCCTCCGAGACCTTCCAGACACAAAACATTCTCACTATCGTTGGCGGACACTTCGTGCACGACATGTACCCGGCCTTTGTGCCGGCTCTGCTGCCCGTCATCCTCGAGAAGCTGGCGATCCCGCTGGGTCTGGCCGGCACGCTGCAACTGGCCATGTCGATTCCCTCGTTGTTCAGCGTGCTGGTAGGCTGGCTGGGGGACCGCTTCAGCGTGCGTTACCTCGTCATATTTATGCCTGCCATCACCGCTACCCTGATAACCTTCATGGGCCTGATGCCAAGCTACGCAGCGCTGGTCGTTCTGCTCTTTGTGGCCGGTATCAGCGGGGCGGCATTTCACGCGCCGGCGCCGGCCATGGTCGCGCGCCTCTCCGGGCGGCAGCTGGGCAAGGGCATGGGCTTCTTCATGGCCGCCGGCGAGCTGGGCCGTTCGCTGGGGCCGCTGCTGGTCGCATTTGCATTGACCCAGTGGGGCCTGGAGGGCACCTGGCGCGTGATGTTCTTCGGCTGGCTGGCCTCGGGGATCCTCTTCTGGCGGCTGCGGCGCATCCCGGCGCAAACACGCAAGACACTCAATATACGGAGTATGCTGCCCCACATGCGGCGCGTTTTTCTCCCCCTGCTGGGCGTGATGATTCTTCGCGGCATGCTCGTTTCCTCGCTCTCTTTTTACCTCGTGTATTTTCTCAGCAAGGAAGTTGGCATGGCGCTGGAAAATGCCGCGCTGATGCTGGCGTTATATGAACTGGCGGGCGTGGGCGGCGCGCTGGCTGGCGGCATGCTGAGCGATCGCATCGGGCGCAAACGCACTGTATTCATGGCGACCGTGCTGGGCGCGGCACTGCAGGTTCTGTTCCTGCTGGTCGTCAACGTCAGTCCGGCGTTGATTCCGCTGGCCCTGCTACCGCTGGGCTTCGCCTCGCTCTCGGTGACGCCAGTGCTGCAGGCCGTGGTACAGGATCAGTTTCCGGATAATCGCGCCACAGCCAGCGGCATCTTCATCCTCTACGCGTTTCTGACACGTTCGGTCAACGCCCTGATCCTGGGACTAATCGGCGAGCGCATGGGTCTGGAGGCGGCCTTCACAATATCGATCGTCGCATCACTACTTGCGCTGCCGCTGATTCTGCGATTGCCGGCATCGCCTGAAACTGCTTCAGGCCGGGTGGATGTGACCTCGCCAATTGCCACCCTCACCGATTTCCTGCGCTTCTGGAAACGTGACTGAGCCGTAGTCCGTCAGCGCGAACTCACGCAGCGACAACTCGCCGCGCAGCACTTCAAGCTCGACCTGCACGCCGTCGGCATCGGGCGTCTGGCGGAACATGCCCCAGGCATAGCCGTTCGACCAGAATTGCTGCGAGGCTTTCTCGCTGCGGGCGAAGGCCATGCGCTGCGTCACACCGGAATACTGGAAGCCGCTGAGCGCGAGCAGGGCGGCCCAGCTAATCATGGCACGTGCATAGTGGTGACCGCACTCGGCCTCGTTGAAGGGGCTGCGGCGCTGGCCGTCGTAGCGGGCGCGGACGGCCTTGATGCAGCGCAGGCCATTCTCCATTTGCCCTTCATAGAGCATGCCGATAGCTGCGGTGTATTCGAAGCCGGTCATGACTTCGTTGAAGTAGGGGAAGGGGCGTTTCGGACGACCACCGCGCGGATAGCTGGCCATCAGCAATGCCGACTCATCGTTGAGAACATAGCTGCGCATGTGGTTGAAATGGCCGTAGAAACTCTCCCGGAAGTTGTAGCGCATGATGCTGTCCAGCGTGCTGCGCACGTTTGCCTCATCAACGAGATAGCCCAGGCCGTTGACATGCGCCTGAAACTGCCCGACCAGCTGATCGACGAGGCAGCCCGGGCCCAGTTGAAGTACGGGCTCGGTAGGGTCCGCCGCGCCCATGTCGCTCGTCAGCATGTCTCGCACGGCCAGCCGGTTGTCTGCCGGGCGGATTTCGTGTTCGTAGTACTCACCATTGAAGAGGTTGGCATCCAGCCAGGCGCTGCCTTGCGTGAAGAGGGAACGACATTTGTCGGCGAATTCTGTTTCGCCGAGGTGACGCGCCATCTCTTCGCTGGCGCGTAGCGCGCCCAGATACCAGATGCCCATCTGCGGGTTGGGGCCGTAGTATTCGACGTCCATGGTGTTGTGCTGACAGCCTTCCATCACGCCGTCCTGGTCCGCATCCCAGCCGCCCGGATACCAGCAAAACTCAAGCGAACGACGCACACCAGGCCAGAGCTTGCGCAGCCAGTCGTCATCGCCCCTGAGTTGCCAGTCGCGGTGCATTCTCATGATGCAGCCCATCTGCCCGTCAGCCGCAGCAATCGACCAGCTGCGGGCTTGCTCCAGCGGCAGATGCACGCGAAAGCTCATGCCGCCGTCTTCACGCGTGGCGTAGAGAAACTCAACCTCGCGCATACCGGCGGACAGTTCACCAAAGAGGAAGGCGGTGGCCTGTTCGTAGTTCCAGACGTGAGTGCAGGAACCGAAGCAACAGCCGGCATTGTCGTGACAGCCTTCCCAGCCAAAGGTGTAGCCATCCGGCGTGCGGAATGTCGTTTGCGAGCGCAGCGTACTCACATTGTAGAGCGCGCTTTCCTTAACGACGTCAGGTACATCACTGGCAAGGAAACTGTTGACGAAGAGCAGGGTGTCACTTTCCAGTTGCGCCAGGTTGGCGGCGCAGTACTCTGCTGCTTCCCAGGCGTCAGCGAAGCCAGTCGTGTAGTGATTGCCAACCACCACGCCGTTGGCCGGGTTGGCTTCGGGCTGGTGCCAGCCGTGGGGCCAGGCCAGGCGGTTGGGGAAATGCCAGCACAGCAGGAAGGTGACGGACTCGCTGCTGCCGGGCGCGACCGTCACACTGGCGGCCAGCGAGCCAATTGGCGCCTGTTCGTTTCCCAGGTCGCGGTCTTCCAGCCGCCCGTCATCGCTGAAGTCATCCCAGAAGTCCAGCAGCGAATCGCCCCAGGGACGATTATCGAAGGTTTGCCAGGCCGTGCGCCAGCTGAGGTCATCCCCGGCAGTAGTCGCTAGGGCCAGCGTGCCAAATTGCTCGGCTCCGGGGTCAACGCCATCAGAGCGCATGAAAAGGCCGCGCACTGCGCCGTCCCGATACTCGTTGACATTGCGCCTGGTTTCGCCCTGGCTGCCATCCCTGCCGATGAAGTTGAGCAGGCTGCCGCAAACGCTGGCTTCAACCGACTGGTTGCCTGGGTTGGTCAACTCGAAGCGCAACATGGCCAGCGGCAACTCACTGGCGGCCGCATCGCCAGGCACCAGCGGGTTGAAGGCTTGCAGGCGCACCTGCAGCGGAACATCCCCGTCAGCCAGCAAGACCTGGCCAAAGGGGTAGGCGGCCTCGAAGCGACAGTTGCGAAAGCGCGGCAAACCATGATTGGTGATCAGTGAGCCGGTCGCGCCCTCAAAGTCTTCCGCCGGGATGGCGCCTTCCAGTGCGCGGGCACAAGTATTTCCGTCAGCATCGCGCGTGAAGAGCGCGAAGAAGGTCTTGTCCAGCTGGAAGCCCTTGGCCGGGCGATTGACGATTTCCCAGTCGTGCAGGTTGCCGCGACCGCCGAGCGAGACGGTGCCGGTGCCGATGCCGCCCAGCGGCAGCGCGACGCGGCGCAGGTTGGCGCCTTCGTAGCGCGTCAGGACGGGCCAGTCGTTGGAAGCTGAAGCGGTCATGTTATCTCCAGAATTGTGCAGGTGAAGGTCAGCCCTTGATGCCGGTGCGCGTCAGCGCCTCGATGATCCAGCGCTGGGCGATGATGAAGACGATCAGAACCGGCAAGATGGCCATGGTGACGGCGGCCATCACGACCGAAGGGTTGCCGGAACCCATGTAGCCGGTGAGCAGGGCAATTCCCTGCGGCAGGGTCATATTGTCCCAGGATTTCAGGAAGATGAGCGGCAGGAAATAACTGTTCCAGACGGAATTGAATGTGATGATGGCCAGGGTGGCGAGCGAAGCGCCGGAGAGCGGCACGGCGATTTGCAGGAAGACCCGAATGTGCCCCGCTCCATCCACGCGCGCGGCATCCAGCAGCTCCTGCGGCAGGGTCTTGAAGAACTGGCGCATCAGGAAGACGCCGAAGGCGCTGATGATGCCAGGCAAAATAATGGCGAGGGGATTGTTCATGAAGCCCCAGGAGACCATGCTGAGGTAGATGGGGATGATGGTCACCTGGTTGGGTACCATGAGCGAGGCCAGCAGGATCAGGAACAACGTGTTGTTGCCGGGGAAACGCAAACGCGCGAAGGCATAACCGGCCAGGGAACAGGTGACGAGTTGACCCAGGGTTACTGCCAGCGTGATCCTGAGGCTGTTCACAAACAGCTGGAGAAAGGGCACGCTGGACTCGAAGGGCTTGAGGTAGTTCTCTACACGTAGCTGGGTGGGCAGCCAGGCAGGCGGCAACTTGTAGCTTTCCGCGGTCGGGCGCAACGAGGTGGAGAACATCCACAGCAGCGGCATGAGCACGAGGATGGCGGCGAAGGTCAGCACGAAGAAGGTGACTACGTCGCCGGTCTTCATCCGCCTGCGCGGCGGTCGTCGCTCCGCCAGGGCCTGAACTCCTGCGATTCGTCTGGACTGTGTGGTCATGCCTCGTTCCTGTCCTTCATTCGTAGTGAACCCAGCGACGGCTGATACGGAACTGAATCAGGGTCAGCACCAGGATGATGGCGAAGAGCGTCATCGAAATGGCGGCGGCGTAGCCCATGTCAAAGCGCTGGAAGGCCTTCTCGAAGATGTACATGACGACGGTACGGGTGGAGTCGCCAGGGCCGCCCTCGGTCAACACCATGATGGTGTCGAAGACTTGCAACGCACCGATCATGAATATGACGAGGATGAAAAAGATTGTCGGGCTGAGAAGCGGTAGGGTGATGCGGAAGAAAATCTGGCGCTCGTTTGCGCCATCCAGCTGGGCGGACTCATAAAACTCGTTCGGGATGTTCTGCAGGCCGGCCAGGAAGACCAGCATGGCGAAGCCGGTATTTTTCCAGACGTCGAGGATGATGATAGCGGCCATGGACCAGCCGGCCTGGCTCAGCCAGGGAACGGGCGCAATGCCGATTTGTCCCAGGTAATAGTTGATGACGCCGGTGTCCTTCTGGTAGAGGAAGCGCCAGATGACGGCGATGTAGGTATGCGCAACCAGCAGCGGGAAGAAGAAGATAGAGCGATACAGGTTACGAATGAACAGGGACATGCGGCGGTTGAGCGCGACCGCCAGCAGCAGCCCCACACCGGCGTTGAAAAAGACGGCAAAGAGCGTGAAGACCACAGTGTTGCCGTAGACGGTGCGGATGCGCCGGTCGCTCAGGATGTCGACGTAGTTCTCAAGGCCGATGTACTCCGAACCCCTCAGGATGTTGTAATCCATGAAGCTGATGCGAATGGATTCGACGATGGGGTAGAGAATGAAGAGGACGAAGCCGATAAAAGTGGGCAGGATGAAGAAATAGCCCGTTAGCGCTTCACTCCATTTGGGCGAGAGGGTTGGCAGACGCAGTGCGCTCATGCAGGTTCCGGTCTTTGCGTGATATGTGGACCAGGAGGGAAGTGGCGTGCAGCGTTGGCACTGGCTGGCAATGTTACGCGATGCTGCCAGGCCGGGTCCTTATGCTGTTTGCGCATAATTGAGACGATCTCACGCCAGGTGGCCAGCAGTCCGTCCGTGCAGGAGGGCAGGTCATGCGCGATGGCGTCGTGCAGTTTGCGCAGGTTGTAACAGGGCACAGCGGCGTACATGTGATGCTCAATGTGGTAGTTCATGTGCCAGTAGAGAAAGCGCAGGAAGGGGTTAAGGAAAAAGGTGCGTGTACAAAGGCGATAATCCGGCACGTTGTCCATCAGGCCGACGTGCTGGGTGTTGTTGCACAGGAAGAGCAGCCAGTCACCATAGAAGTTGGCAAAGGTGATCAACAGCGTCAGCATCCACTGGCCGGTGACCAGTGAAATAACCGCCAGCAATACATGGCCGCCGAGGAGGAAGCGGGCCTCCCGGATAATTGCCCGTTGCCGTTCCGGTTCTGTCGGCGGAAAGAGGACGTCTCCTTCGTAGCCTTCAGCAAAACGGCCCCGACTCCAGCGGATCAGGGTCTGAAACTTGAAACGCACGCTACGCGGGTTAATAAAGGCGGTTTTGAGAAAACAGCGAAGGTTGTATTCCAGTGGCAGGACGACCTCGAGATCATCCGGCGGATGCAGGGTGTAGAGGTGGTGTAGCAGGTGGGAGGTGCGAAAGTAGACCACACTGTTCATTCCAAGAAAAGCAAAGAAGTGCACAAAGATTTCATTGAGCATTTTTGTGCGAAAGACGCTGCGGTGGGAAAGTTCGTGGACGGCGTTGATGGCAAAGCCGTAGAAGGAGCCGTACACGAACACCAGCAGCAGGGTCAATGGCCAGGGAAAATGCAATGACGAATACCAGGCCGCGCCTCCGCACAGTATGAACAGGCCGAGAATTCCCAGGGTCTGCACAAGACCCTTGACGTCGCTACGGCGGTTTAGCGCAGCGAGCGTCTCGCGGGGCAGGGGCGTACGGTACCAGTCGACCCGTTGACCGGGGTCCGGGCGCATGGCCAGGGGACGTGGACGCTCGGCTGCTGTGTCTATCGGACGCGCCAAATCACTGACGCCGCCGCAGGAAACACCGGGTTTGTGCCCCAAAAGACTATTGAACTTCAGAGTCACCAGTCGCTCTCATGCACTTCCGCACCCGGTTGGTTCTGTCAACCGGGTGCGAATTTGCGATACCGGTTCGGGATTAGCCTTCCATGCGCTCGCGCAGGTTGGCCATCGCTTCCGACAGCTCCTCGTGGCCCGCAGCGAGGCCTTCCTCCGCGGATACGGAGTTGTTCATGATGTTGCCAAGGTTGCGCATGAAGATGCTCTCGAGCTCCGAGAAGTTGGCTGGCGAGGGCACCGGTTTGATGTCGTCAAGGCTCTCGAAGTAATAATGCGCGCTCTTCGGGAAGGCGTTGAAATCCTCTGTAAGCGTCACCGATTCGCGCGCGGGTAGCGAGGTGCCGGCGGCGACAGCGTCGAGGTCAGTCTGGACGCTGGTAAGGTCCTTGATGAGTTCGATCGCCAGGTCGGGATTGGGCGTGGAGCTGGTTATGGCCCAGCCACCGGAACCGAAGACGGTGGTGCCGGCGCGCTTGCGCGGCCAGGGCGTGATGTCCACATCGTAGAACTCGTTGGCGATATAGGTCGTGAAGGGCCAGCGACCGGCAGCGCTCATGGCCGCACGTTCGGACACGAAGAGCTCGGTCATACTGGTGCCAAAGACGTCGGGTGAGACGCCGTGCTCATGCACCAGCGAGTGCAGGAACTGCACCGATTCCAGCATCTTCGGGTCGTCGAGGTTGGAGTCGCTCCAGTCCTCGGTGATCGTGGCCGTCTCGTTGGTGTGCCACCAGGGGGTCAGGCCAAAGTTGAAGTAAGGGATGGCAAAGCCAAAGACCTTGTCGCCGCCCTCGCCACTGGTCAGGGTCTGCGCGGTGGCGAGGAAGTCGTCCCAGGTCCAGTCGGACGCCGGATAGTCGAGGCCGGCTTCATCGAACATCCGCGGGTTGTAGTGGATGATCATGTTGTTCCACTCGCGCGTGAGATAGTAGGTGGTGCCTTCAGGACCACGGGGGACCTTGAGCGCATTGTGGAGCGAGGGATGCACTTCATCGACGACGGCCTGCAGTTCCGGATCGTTGGCGATGTAGTCGTCCATCGGCAGCACCAGACCCTGGAAGATGCTTTCGGCCGTTCCCTCGATTGCCAGCGCGACTACGTCCACCGGCAGCCCGCTGGCAATACGCAGCGCGAGGTTGGTGATGTACTGTCCCCAGCCCTGCGGCCAGGGCTCGTAGATGTCCTCCACGGCCACGTTGGGGTAGCGCTCGTTGAAGCGGTTGATGGCCGAACCGAACATCTCCTGCTGCTTGTCACCGCCGAAGTTGTAGATCGCCATTTGGGCCGCGGTATCGGCCGGTGGCGCGTCTTGCGCCAGTGCGGCGTTCACCGGCAGGCCCAGCGCGGTGACCGAGGCGGCCGCTACGCCAGTGGTTTGCAGGAACTGACGACGCGACAGGCTTTGCTTTTGGTTCATGATAGAAACCTTTCTCAAATATCTGCGAACCTGACATTCAGGCAGGAGTGTAACGCCTCGGACAGGGATGTCAATACTTGCGAGCAGGCTCGCCGGCGTTGCCCTGAATCCTGTCGCGCGCCTGTGATATAGTGGCGCGGTTGCATACGTAGACGTTTGCTCCCTGGTTCAGGAGTTCACTGACGCAATGTTCTTCCTCAATGGCTACATCAGTCTGTCCGAACGCAGAGCCGCCGACCGCAAGCTGCCGCGGCTGATGGTTGAAGGCCTGTTGCTGGGCGGCACCGGGCTGGGCGTGCTGGCGCTGGTCTTCGAAATCGCCGCGGACGCCTTCAGCGTCGCTGCCTACCAGACGCTGCTGGCCATCGATGGCGCCCAGGGCTATCACGAAATCGCCATGCTGGCCTTCGCGGTGCTTTCGGTGATGCTTTTCTTCGGCGTGGTGCCCGCCTACAAGGCCGGCGCGTATCTGCGGCCCAACGCCGGCGGCACCGGTCCGCTGGTGGAAGCGATTGGCCCGCCACGCATGCGCTTCCTCTCCTGGGCCGGCACCAGCCTCTTCTTCATCGACGCCGTGCTGACCATCATCATCAGCTCGATCTCGGCTTCCGATGTCACGCTGCTCATATTCCCCGAGCTGGCGCCCTGGCGCATTGTGCTGGCAGAGGCCTACGCCTTCTTTATTATGGCTGTCCTCTCGATGATTGGCCCCAGGCGCGCCGTGCCGCTGTTCCTGGTCGGCGGCGGCGCTTTCACGATATTCACTATATTTGCGCTCTCCTGGGTAGCACTGCAGGCAGCCGCACAGCCACAGTTGGCGGATGCCGTGCCCGCCATTGTCAGCGGGCTGGAATCCAGCGGCGTGGTCACCCACGTGGTGGAGGCCAGTGGCGACGCCTCATCGCTGTCTGCCGCGCTCTTTTTCCAGTTCTTCCTGCGCTCGATGAGCAGCGCCATGCTGGGCTTTTCCGGCTATGAAGTCATTCCGGCCAGCGGCAAGCACGCAGCGCGTCCCAAGTGGAAGGTCATCAACACCGCGCTGATCGTTGCCGCATTATTTCTTATTGGCACGGGCATCATCCAGCTTTTCGCGGCCTCGACCTGGCGCATTCCAGCGACGGAAGGTTACAGCACGCTGCTGATTCAGTACGAACTTGTCTTTGGCAAGGGCACGTCGCTGCTGTGGATTGCCGGTGTTCTGCTGGCGTTTATCCTGCTGCTGGCGCAGGGTGGCGGCTATGTGGGTGGTGCGGCAGTGGCCGCCAATGCCGCGCGTCTGGGGCGACTGCCGCGCCCCTTCAAAGATGACCGCATCGGCGTGGTGGTCATCTGGGCCTTCGCCGCCATGCTGATCCCGGTCATCCGCACGGTCACGACAGTGGAGTCTTATTACGCCTTCGGCTTCGTTAGCGAATTCGTCATTGTCAGCACGACCATCTTTTTTGTGGGTGACGACGTGCTGCGCAAGCGCGGCATAACGCCAGGTTCTGCGGAGGCGAAAGCCCTGCGCTTCGCCGGATTGCGCGGGATGGTTGCCAGCTATGCGATGCTGCTGGTGCTCATCACACAGAAGACCGCCGCGTTGCCGCCCATCTTGCTGGGGGCGGGCTGCATCGTGCTCTTCCAGCTTTTCATCCAACGCGGTGGACTAAGGCGAATCTTCCCTGTGTCGAACGAGGACATCCGCCTCTCGCAGCTGCCGGGTCGTCTTCGCCTCTACCGTAGTGGCCACCAGCGCGCCCGCGACGAGGCGCGTCAGCATGGCGTTGCCGGGGTTGTCGAATGGCTCATCAGCAGTGGCGCGCTGGTCAAGTTTAATGTGGAGCCTCATCGCATTCGCCGACTGATCAGCCATACGCACGACGTTTTGCCTGAGGCCTGGGCGCTGGCCAGGGTGGCCCACGATCATGATGAACGCATTGAAGAACCCAGCCAGGAACTGGAAGATTGTTTCCATGCTGCCTGGAACAGCCGGGACAAGTTGCTGGCGACCATAGAGCACTTCTCACACTATGGCATCTACACCTTCATCGACAAATACAGTCACAACTGGGCCGGCGCCAACCGCGATGAGACCACCGTGCAGCGTTCCATGATCCGGGCCCTCTTCCCGCGCACGCCGGAAGAAAAAATCTGGCAGGAATTCCAGCAATTTGGCTGGCAGGAACAGCCGGAAGCTGTGTGGCAGTTTGCGCGCCAGCGCTACATCTGGGCCAAGGACCAGTGGCCCAACGTCAGCGGTCACGTCACCACGCTGTGGACGCTTGAGGACCTGGGCATGCTGGACAAGGTCAACCCTGAACTGGTGCTAAGCATGCGTGAAGCCCGGACCTTGCCGCCGCGCCTGGAGCAACAGCAGCGCCCAAGTGAAGATATCGTAGCGGACGTCGACGCCGGGCAAGCAGAGCCGTCACCGGACGATCCCGGCGCAACGCCAACGTGAGTCCATGAGGCGCACGAGGCGCAATCCGGCGAACCGGCCCAACTGCTGCCGGGCGTGAGAGGCAGAAAGATCGTTTCTGGCTTCAATCACTGGCGAGTCAGTCTGCCGGCGGCGCTCTTTGTGCTGCTGGCCAGCATCTACATGCTCTCCTGGAGCGGGCGCATCAACAGCAACGATGCGCTGCTGCTGCTGAATGCGAGCAGCAGTCTGGTCCGATATGGCGACATGCGGGCGGATCTTGGAGCAGGTAACACGCCCAACTCGCCTGGGCAACTCAATCCCGGTCCGGGCTACGAGTCCCTGCCCGAAATCCGGGTTGAACCCCTGCAGGCCTGGCTGGCGACACCGCTCTACTGGCTGGCACTGCGCTTGCCCGGGCCCGGTCTGGCGCACACGGTGTACCTGTTCAACGTGCTGGTCAGCGCGGCCGCCGTCAGCCTTTTCTTTCACTATGCCCGAACACTTGGTCACAGTGAAAGGGCCGCGCTGCTGGCCTCGCTCCTGCTGGGTCTGGCTACTATCGTCTGGCCCTACAGCGACAGCTTTTTCCAGGCGCCACTGACCCTGCTGCTGATCCTGCTGGCCGCCTTCCAGCTGGAACGCTGGCGTCGCAGCGGCTGGCGCGCGCCGCTACCGGTCTTGCTGGCCTTGTCGGCCCTCTTGTTGATGCCGCTGGCCCGGCAATCGGCATTGTTGGCTGTTCCAGCGCTCGTGGTCATCGTCCTGCCGGACCTGCGCTCGCGCCTCCGTGTCAGGCAATGGTTGCTGCTGGCTTCAGGGGTGTTGGCGGCGGCAATTCTGGCCACTCTGGTCCTCGGATCGGGATGGGGCAGAATTCTGAATGAACTCGGCAAGCGACTGGCCCAACTGGATCTCGCGTTCAGCGCCAGGGTGTTGCACAGCTATCTGATAAGTCCCGGTGGCAGCCTGTGGGGTACTTCACCAGTGCTGTTGCTGGCCTTGCCGGGAGCCTGGCTGCTGTGGCGCAGCCGACGGGTCAGATACGTGCTGGTCGCGCTGATGATGGTGTTGGCATTCGCGCTGACCTTCGCCTTCTGGCAGGGCATTCACTGGTTCGGCGGCCTCTCCTGGCCACCACGCTATCTCATCCCGGTCGTGCCTTTTTTGCTACTGCTCGCACTCCCTGTCCTTGAGCGCCTGACGCATGGTCCGCGGCCACGCTGGCTGCTGGCGGCCGCAGCCCTGTTGACCGGATATAGCGTATGGGTGCAAATCAGCGCAATCAGTCTTCCCTGGGAGGTCTACGGCAGCGCGCTTCCGCCGGAAGCCGGTGGCCTCGGCGAATGGGGCGGCGGGCTCAATATGCTGCGCTGGTTGCGTTGGGCGGTCATTCCCGAACTGTGGGCTGAAATGCCACTGGATTTCGCCTGGCTGCGGCTGCAGGCCATGGCCTGGCCCCTGCTGTTCGGCACGTCAGCCGCGTTCGCGCTGTGGCAAATCCGGCGCCAGTTGCGCAGGCAGGCAGACGCAGTGTCGTGTCCGACCCGCCAGACTGACTTGCTGCAAACGGCTGCCATGCTGCTGCTGATGCTTTTCGCGCTGGCCCTCTTGCCGCCCGACCCGCTTTACGACGCGCCCAACGTGACCCTTGCCGGGCTGCTGCAGCGTTTGCCGCAGGAGACCGTGCCGGGCGATGTGGTGCTGCTCAACGACCTGGAGCTGGAACGCTACCTCGTGAATTATGCGAAGCTCGAATGGCCTCGCCTGGTCAGCCTGCCTTTCCATCCCGGCGAAGGGGCCAGCCCGGAGCAACCACCCGAGATCCGCTCCGACAATCCGGAAGTGCTGCTGCAGGAAAGCGCGGCGCAGCAAATCATGGCATTGGCGGGGTCGCGTGAGCGTATCTGGCTGCTGGCCGGCAACGGGCCGTACCTGCCGTGGAGCATACGCCCGGTCGAACGCTTCATGGCCGAAAACTACTATCGCTTGCGCGAGATTGAAGGCGGGCCGCGCGCGCGTCTGCTGGAATACGACACGATGCCCGCGCCGGATTCCCTGCTGCCGGGCGTGCCAGACTGGCGCGCCGATCTGCGCTATGGAGAGCACATTTATCTGACCGGCTACAGCCTGCCGCGCGGCTTGCAGTATAAGCCAGGCGAGTCGCTGCCGGTGACCTTCTACTGGCTGTCGCTTGCCGAGCTCACACATTCCTGGAAAGTGGCCTGGTTCCTGGCAGCAGCGGACAGTCCGCCGGCAGCGCAGGGCCAGGACGGGGCCATGCAGGCCGGCTTCGCGCCGACCAACAGCTGGCGTCCCGCTGTGCCAGTGCTGGACAACCGCGCCCTGCGTCTGCCGCCGGGCATGCCCCCCGGCGATTATCAAATCCTGGTGGTGCTGTACCGGATTGACGAGGCGGGCGAAATTGTTCGGTTGGCAGCGAGCGGTGGGCAGACGCTGGAGGGGCATGTTGGTGTGTTGCCGACCCGCATCCAGGTTGTTCAGGGTGCATCCGCCACAAGGCGCTCCGGCTGACGTTCACTCCAGACTAGCTCTCGTCTTTCCTCAATGTTCATCAGCGGGTCACGCAGAATATCATCCTTGTAGTCAACAGCGCCCAGTCCCGCCTGCAGGGCAACAGCCAAGGCCAGCAAGGCGGCCGGCGCCAGCAGAATGTTGTGCCAGGGTCCGGGCAGCGCACTCAGCCACTCCTCAAGACGCAAGGCAGCGATGACCGCCAGCAGGGGCATGAAGAGCAGGACGAAACGCGGGTCGTAGCTGGCAAATAGCCACCAGGCCGCAAACCAGGGCAGGGCCCACCACAGCAGCAGCGCCGTTGGCATGTCCGCCCGACGCGCGCGCAGTACCGAGAACAGCAGGCCGACCAGCATGAGCAGGCCGGCCAGACCAAAGCTGCCGGGTTGCGTAATCAGGATGAGCGCCGAGCTGAGGGTCGGGCGCGCCTGGCCCGTCCAGGCGGTGTCCGGCAGGAGCAGGCCAGCCTCCAGCAGGTTGCGCAGGTACCAGGGCCCGGCAACCAGCGCAGAAGCGCACAACGCCAGCGCGAGATGCTGCCACCGTGCCCGACCACGCAGCAGCGCCAGCAGCAGCCACAGCGCCAGCATGCCGCAGCTGATCAGGCCGGCGTTTTTGGTCCAGGCGGCCAGGCCGCATAGCAGGCCCGCGAGCAAGGCATCCTGCCAGCGCCCACGACGCCACAGCCGCCAGACGCATAGCAGCGCCAGCAGCGTGTAAAAGGCCGATGGCAGATCGACGTAGCCGGAAGAAGCCCAATTGCCAAACATGGGCGTACAGGCCAGCAAGAACGCAGCCAGCGCAGCCGTCATCCTGTTGCGCAAGGTCCTGGCCAGCGCCCAGACAGCTCCCAGGCAAGCCAGCGCGGGCAGGGCCGTGAAGAGTCGTGCCAGGAATTCGTTGGGCCAGCCCGCGGCCAGATAACTCCAGGTGTAGCCGAGCGGGACGTGCATGGGGTAGGCCTCGTAGAGCGTCTGCGCCCCCGGCAGGGGCACGAGCGTCCCACTGGCGAGCATCTCGAGGCTGAAACGCTCGTAGATGGCGACTGCGTCCGGGCGCGAGAACGGCCACCAGACGCTGTTGAAGAGCACTCCCAGGCAGAGCGGCAGCAGCAGCAGCAGGGTTGCGCGGGTGAGGCGACTGCCTGGCAGCGACAGCCGCGGCGGGGGATGTCCGCCGCGCCACCATAGCAAGGCGCCGGGCGTCATCAGGAGCAGGTAAAGCAGCGAGGTGTTGGCCAGGGTGAAGGGGATGCCGGCGAGGCCCAGCCACAACATGCCCAGGGTGAGCGCGCCACTGCCCAGCGCCAGGGTCAGCAGCGCGGGTAGTAGGCTGGAGTCGGCCTCATGGCCATCGCCAGCCAGCCAGCGGGCCCATGGCCAGGCGGCGAGCAGCAGCAGCAACGCCAGAATCCATGCCAGCATGATGTTCCCCGGTGCCGGACGCGGCAGTATAGCACGATGGCCAGGCCTCCTGTATGCTGGGCGCGAGACTGGGAGGGGAGAGCGGGTATGGAGACAAGACGCTTCGGACGCAGCGGGCATATGAGCACGATCGCCATCTTTGGCGGCGCGGCCTTTCATGGCACCATTTCACGCGAGGAGGCCGAAGAGGCCCTGGAGCTCGCCTTTGCGGCCGGAATCAACCACTATGATTTTGCCGCCGGCTACGGCAGTGGCATGGCGGAAACGCGCATGGGGCCCTGGCTGGAGCGGCATCGAGAACAGGTGTTCATCGGCACCAAGACCGGCCAGCGCAAATATGCGGCCGCCTGGGCGGAGATCAATCGCTCGCTGGCCTTGCTGCGTTGTGAGCAGCTCGATCTGGCGCAGATCCACGGGGTCACTGACGACGACGAGCTGGATGCCGCAACCGGGCCGGGCGGCGCGCTGGAAGCAATGCGGCGCGCTCGCGACGAAGGCCTGACGCGCCACATCGGCATCACTGGACATGGCCTGCAGGCGCCGCGGCTGTACTTCGAGGCGCTTGAGCGCTTCGATTTCGACAGCGTACTCTTCCCGATTAACCCGGTGCTCTTCGCCAATGCGGAGTATCGCGGACACGCTGAACGTTTGCTGGCGCGCTGCCAGGACCGTGATGTGGGCGTGATGGCCATCAAGTCAATCGCGAAGGGCCCCTGGGGGGCGCAGGCCAGGCGTTGGCACACCTGGTACGAGCCCTGGGAAACGCAGGATCGCATTCAGCAGAGCGTTAACTTCGCGCTGTCACAACCTGGCGTGACCGGCATCCCCATGGCCGGCGAGACAGTGCTGTTGCCGCTGCTGCTGCAGGCGGCCGAGAACTACAGCCCGCTGACCCATGAGGAACAGGCGGCGCTCATCGCCGGTAGCACAGAACTGGAACCGATCTTCGCCTGAGTGCTGTGCGGCTACAGGGGAAGGGTCAAGGTCGTCAGGGGACAGGAGTTGTCCGGGCAGTCTGCTGCCAGACGTCCGTAGCGTGCCGTGCTGTACCAGCCAACTCGCAGCGTGTACTTGCCTGGATCAGCCCCCGCTGATATTTGCATGTGGTGGCGCGTAATGAAGCGCTCGCCAGGCTGCCAGAAACGGGTTGGCAAAGCCGGCTTGTCGTCGCCCTGGGCGAGCACCCGGACTGGCTCGCCAGGCGCTGTGTCGGCCAGGACATGCAGAAAGACGTGCAGGTCGGGCTCTGGCCTGGCCAGCGTCTCCCATAACAGCGAAACATTTGACCCTTCCAGTTCGTAAGCCAGCAGACGGATGCTGTCGCCGTAATCCAGTGGCTCAATGGAATGCGGAAGTTGTTTCCCTGAATCATCAGCGTCTGTGAAGGCGCCCGCTTCCAGGAGTATGGGGTCCAGCGGAACAGCGTCGATACCGTTTGTGGCGGGTACCGCGTAGCCATCGGGATATTTCCACCAACCAATGTGCACGCGCAGCGGCGTTCGCCCGCGCATGTCCTCCGGCAATGGCAAAACCCAGCGGTCCTCGTAGATGAGGCCCGGCTCCCAGCGGGAGGTGCGCAAATTGCCACTGCCGGGGTGGCCGTGACGGTTGACCAGAATGCGGTCCGCGCTGTCCAGAAGACGTAGATACAAGCGGAAATCTTTGCTGGAGCGGCGCAGTGGACGCCAGTAAAGCGTAACCGGCAGTGTGTCGCCTGGTGCATGGCGTTGCCGGTCGAGGTGGTAGCCGAGCAGCTCAACGTCACCAAACTGGAGAGAAAAGGGTGTTGCCCTGGTCGGGAGCTCATCAACAATCGCGGGAAGTGCGTAGGCCGGGCGGATGCTGATGAAGGGCAGCGCGATCGCGACGAGGCCCAGTGTGATCACTGGCAGGCGTGCCGGAATGCGGAATGCTGTCAGGCCCAGCGCGAGCAGTGCGCTGCTGGCGGCGCTGACGGGAAAGAGCAGACGTCCATAGGATGCAGCTGTTTGACGCGTCCAGACGATCAGTGTGGTGGCGAACAGCGCGATGCAAAGCATCAGCAACACAGGGGCAATGACGGCTTTGGTCCCGTGCTGCATGCGCCACAACCATAGCATCAGACCCGCCATGCCGGTCAGCAGGACAATGTCCATCACGAGATAGACGGGCGCCGGACTGCTCACGTTGGACCATCCAAAGAGTCCCTGGTAGCTGATACGCAGTAATTCGAATTCTTCGCCCAGCATTTCTCCCAGGGATGGTGCCGACCGGCGCCCGACGATGTCGAGCATGGTCTGTGAGCCGGTTAACTCACCGTACAGCGTCAGATTGCGCGCATACCAGGGGCCGGCGATCACCAGCCAGCAGACGGTCATCAACAGTGCCAGGCGCAGTAACCTGCGTGTGTTCCCGCTGCGTCGGGCCAGGTACAAGGCTGCCAGCGCGACTGGAATGATCAGCAATAACCCGCTGAGTTTGGCCAGCGCAACGAGCGCCAGCAGCACAGCCAGACCGATGCTGCGTCGGGTCTGGAGACCGCTGCGCAGCATGGCCAGCATTTGCCAGATAGTCAGGCTTGCCAGCAGTGTGACCATGTTGTCGTTGTTGACGGAAGCAGAGATAAAGAGGAATTGGGGATTGAAAGCGACGAGACCGGTTGCCAGCAAGGCCAGACGTCCGGGTTGCTGGCCGCTGAGAAGTGCCAGCTCACGTGCAGCAAGCCACACAGCGGCGACGCTGCCACTGGCCAGCAACAGGGTGAAGAGCCTGGCAAGGTAAAGCGCGAGTACAGTACCACGCAGCTCCGGGCCTGGCTGGTCGTGCAGGTAGCGATTCTGGTTGTCGACCGCCGCTGGATCGCCGAGGGCAGCATAGCGGTTCGGGCGGGTCAGCTCTGGCAGGTCGCTGGTGTCGAAAGGGGCGATTAACGCCGCTACCAGGATGTAATAGAGCGGTGGCTGACTGCCTTCCTGCCCCCATGGGGTTGCTTCGCCCGGGATTTGCCGGGGCAGCTTTCCATTGCGACTGATGTAGTCCGCGAAGGCGAAGTGGTTGGATTCATCCGGCGCTTCGAAGACCGGTACGGCCCAGACATAAAGCAGGCCCACCAGTAAAAAGGCGACCAGCAGCAGTGGGGACGGCGTGGTGCGCTGGCGCTCAGGTCGCGTTTGCGCCGACATGACTGGCTTCGAAGCGGTCACGGGCGCTCTCGATATAGCCTAGTGACTGATGGCGGAAGTAGGTGTCGTAAAGTTCGGCGTAATGCCCGCCCATGGCCATCAGGGCTTCGTGGTTGCCTTCCTCGATGATCCTGCCCTCGCGAAAGACGATGATGCGGTCCGCGCTGCGCACAGTGCTCAGGCGATGCGCAATCAGGATGGAGCTGGATTGCGCCAGAATGAGATCAAGCGCCTCCTGGATCTGCAGCTCGGTAAAGGGGTCGATGCTGGCAGTGGCTTCGTCAAGGATGAAGATGGCCGGCTTCTGCAGCAGCACGCGCAGCAAGCTGACGAGTTGACGCTGGCCCATACTCAGGCGCGTGCCACGCTCGCCCACGTCGCTTTGTAAACCGCCGGGGATCGTCTCCAGCCATTCGCCGCCGCCGATACTGCGCGCCATAGCCTCGATCTCGGCGTCGCTCACATCGGGCTGGCTGTAGCGCAGATTATCCATGATGCTGCCGCTGAAGAGGAAAGGAGACTGGGGCACGATGCCCAGGCGGCTGCGCCAGGATTGCAGGTTGAAGGAGCGAATGTCCTTGCCGTCTATGCGGATTTGCCCGCCCTGAAACTCGTAGAAGCGCGTGATGAGGCGGGCGATGCTGCTTTTGCCGGCGCCGGTATGGCCCACGAAGGCCACACTTTCGCCGGGCGCAATCTCCAGATTGAAATTCCTGAACAGCGTTTCTTCGTCAGAGTAGCCGAAAGTGACATTGTCGAATGTGATTTGTCCCTTCAGGTCCCGCACATGCTGGTCATCATACTGGATGATGCTGTTGTCCGCGTCAATAAGCGCGAAGACGCGCTCGACGGCGGCCAGCCCCTGCTGGAACTGGCTCCAGAATGAGGCCAGGTTGGTGAAGGGGAACCAGAAACGGTCGACACCCTGCACAAAGAGGAACCAGGTGCCGGCGCTGATTGTCGCATTTACTACGAATTGCGCGCCGACATAAACCATCAGCGCGGTCGCGAAGCCGGAGAGCGTGGTGAGCGCCGGGAAGATCATGGCAAGCACGAGGCCGCGGCGGATGTTGATGCGATAGGAGCGACGATTGACCTCTACGAACTCGCCATAGATCATCGCTTCCTGACGGAAGTTCTTGGCCACGCTGATGCCGCTGACGCTTTCCTGGATTGTGTCGTTTACGACAGCCAGCTGGCGTGAGGCCTGCCGTGTGACCTTTCGCGCCAGGTGCCGGAAGCTTAGCGCCGCAACGACCACCAGCGGAGTCGTGGCCAGCAGAACCCCTGTCAAAAGGGGTGAACGCTGGTACATGAAATACACCAGAATGAAGACCTGCAGCAAGCGCGAGACGATGTCGCTGCTGACCAGCACGACGTCGCCGAATTCCTGCGTGTCGCTGGTGATGCGGCTGACGACCTTGCCGGTGTTGTTCTCGTCGTAGAAGACCATGTCGCGGTGCACTGCCGAAGCGAAGGCATCTTCGCGCATCTGTGCAATCACATGGCCGATGACGACTGTAAGCCAACGCCGCCGCACCCAGTTGAAGCCGAACTCAAAGAAAGCCGAGACGAACAGGGCGCCAAGTAGCAGCATCAGGATATTGTCACCGGCTCCGGCCCCGGCCTCCAGGTCACTGACGGCCATGGCAATAATGAGCGGCCGCGCGGCCAGCAGCACGGCCATGACGGTAAAGGCCGCGATGATGATCAAGCCCTGTCGCCGGTAGCGTGTGAAGTATCTCAGGATGCGGCGGAACAGGACTCCGTCGCTGTATTGTCGGTCGAACTTGTCGCCGTCAAGACCGGAGAAGAGCGCTACCATCCCGCATTGCTTTCTGAGAGCGTTACTTCTGCGGGGTCGGAATGCGATTCGTAGCGGTCAAAGATGCGCCGGTAATCCTGCGAGTCCTGCAGCAGCTGCTCGTGCGATCCCTGGGCGACGATTTCTCCCTCGCGCAGCACGATGATGTGGTCGGCCCAGCGAATCTGGGAAAGTCGATGCGTAATGAGGATGGTGGTGCGGCCTTTCGCAGCAGTCCAGATGGCTTGCTGGATGAGGTCCTCGGTAGCGCTGTCAATCGCGCTGGTGCTGTCGTCAAGAATGAGCACAGGGGGATCGGTGATGAAGGCGCGGGCGAGCGCAATGCGTTGACGCTGGCCGCCGCTAAGTGTGACGCCGCGCTGGCCGACGACCGTGTCGTAACCGGCAGGGAAGGACATGATGAAGTCGTGGGCCTGGGCCATACGCGCCGCTTCCTCGATTTGCGCCTGGCTTGCGTCGGCAGCGCCGAAGCTGATGTTGTCCGCCAGCGAACGGCTGAAGAGGAAGATGTCCTGTTCGATGATGCTGATTTGCGAGCGCAGGCTGGCCATGGACCAGTCACGCACGTCGAGTCCGTCCATCAGCACCCGGCCAGTCCCGGCGTCCCAGGTGCGGTTGATGAGGCGGGTTACGGTGGTCTTGCCGGAGCCGGTCTGACCGACAATGGCAACGGTCTGGCCAGGTCGGACGCTGAAGCTAAGGTCATGCAGGTTGAGTTGGTCGCCCTGATAGCTGAAGCTGACGTTTTGGAAGTGAATTTCGCCGCGCAATGGGCGACTATGGCCGGCTACGTTCTGGTCCATGGCGGTTCGTGTTGTGATGAGTTCGAGGATGCGGCCGGCGGCGGCGTGACCCAGCGCAATGCGCGGCAGGGTAAACAGGGAAGTGAAAACCGGAAACTGGAAAAAGAGCAGAATCGCGACGTAGGCCACAATGTCGCCGGTAATGATCTCACCGGCGCGAAACAGGATGACAGCATGCAAAATGCCCAGGAAAAGCGTGAGCGGGAAGAGCAGGTTGGAGAGGTAGCGAGCCTCAATTTCTCCCTGGGCGATGTAGCGATCGCGAAACTTTGTGATCAGGCCGTTGATGTGTCGGATCTCCGCGCCTTCGCGAGCGGCGCCCTTGACGACTTCCAGCCCTTCCAGCGATTCTTCCAGGCGCGCGTTCATCTCGCCGAAACTGCTGCGCACCTGGCGTGCCAGCGGATAAAGACGGCGCACAAAAACGACCTGGATGATGATCTGCAGCACGACGAAGCCGATGGGGACGAGGATCAGTTGCGGATGAAGGTAGGGGCTGGCGACCAGCGGCATCAACATAAACATGGTTGAGCCGATGAGCAGGTTGACGCCCGTGTTAATCATCAGGTTCAGTTCGATGACGTCGTTGGTGACGCGCGCCATTGTCTCACCCACGGGGCGCAGGTTGTGGAAGGCCATGCTCTTGCCCAGCAGGCTGGCATAAAGTTCGTCACGGACGTCGCGTTCTATGCGCTGGCCATAAACCTGTGCGCCAAAGTTGCGCATGAATTGCACGATAGCGCGCAGAGATGAAGCGACGACGATGAGAATGCAGGCGTTGAGCGCGAGTTGCAGATCCTGATTCTCAAGGATGGCAGTGAATGCCTGACCGATGTTGAGCGGAATGGTGACGCCCAGGGCCGCGTTGCAGAAAGCGCCCAGCACCATCAGTACGCCGATATACCAGTGACGCTGCAAATGGGAGAGAACGAAGCGGAGCGGGCTACTGTAATTGCTGTTATAGACGCTTCCAGCCTGAAACTCGACGCTCATGAAGCTTTCTGAGTGCTTATCATGGAGCCTATGTTAGCGCAGAGAAGGCATATATTCCGAGTCCAATTCCGGCGCGCATCACGGGCAACGTGACAGGGCAGCCAGCATTCGCGCACTGGCAAGGGGTATCCTGCTGGCGGATCTGTGCAAAACAGGGCGCCGTGAAGCAAAATGAGACAAACTGTTTTTGTGTCCCGGTTCAAATTGCATAATTGAGGCTACAGACAATGAATCGTCCGCGTGTGTACGTCAGTCGTATTATCCCGGCAGCTGGTCTCGACAGGGTGCAGACAGCCTGTGACGCAACAGTCTGGCCCGATCGGATGCCACCACCCTATGAAACCCTGAGCGAGCATGTGCGCGGCGTGGACGGTCTTCTTTGTCTGCTTACCGACCGCATCGACGCCGCCTTGATGGACACGGCCGGGCCGCAGTTGCGCGTCATCAGCCAGATGGCCGTTGGCTACGACAACGTCGATCTGGACGCCGCGCGCGAGCGGGGCATCGCAGTGGGCAACACGCCCGGTGTGCTGACCGAGGCTACGGCCGATCTGGCCTTCACCTTGCTGCTGGCCGGCGCGCGCCGCATCGTTGAAGGGGTGCGCTATATCCGTGAGGGCAAATGGGAGACCTGGGAGCCGGAGACGCTGCTGGGTGCGGATTTGAGCGGCGCGACCCTGGGCATCATCGGCCTGGGGCGCATTGGCGTGGCCATGGCGCAGCGCGCGCGCGGCTTCAACCTGCGCATCATTGCCAGCGATCCGGTGCTTGCGGATGATGACATTCGCGAAAGGGGCGCCGAGCCGGTCGGGCTCGACTTTCTGCTGCGCAATGCGGACTTCATTACAGTTCACACGCCCCTTACGCCGGAAACGCGGCATCTGATTGACGCAGCGGCGCTGGCGAAGATGAAGCCCACGGCAGTGCTGGTCAACTCGGCGCGCGGTCCCATCGTTGACCTGGTCGCGCTGGAGGCTGCGCTACGTGACGGCGAGATTGCGCACGCGGCGCTGGACGTGACTGATCCCGAGCCCATCGCCGCCGATCATCCCTTGCTTTCCCTGCCCAATGTGACGATCGTGCCGCACATCGGCAGCGCCAGCGTGCGTACACGCAATCAAATGGCAGAAATCGCGGCGGCCAATTTGCTGGCGGGGTTGCACGGCGAGCCTCTGCCGCACTCAGTAATTTGAGCCAGACGCTTTAGTCTTCCAGCTCCACGGCCATGGCGACTGCCTCACCGCCACCCAGGCAAAGCGCCGCCAGTCCGCGCCGCAGGCCATGCCGGCGCAGCGCGTGCACCAGCGTAACCAGCACGCGCGCGCCGCTGGCGCCCAGAGGATGGCCAAGGGCGATGGCGCCGCCATGCACGTTGACCTTCTCCAGCGGCACAGGATAGCCTTCCTGCTCAAGCCCCTTCAGATCCGCGAGCACCTGGGCGGCGAAAGCCTCGTTCAGTTCGAAGAGATCCACGTCCTGGATGTTCCAGCCTGCGCGCTGCAGCACCAGCGGGATGGCCTTGACCGGCGCGTAAAAGATCCACTCGGGTGCCAGTGCGGCCTGGGCACTGGCGACAATACGTGCCAGCGGCAGGTGATCGTGCGCATTAGCGTAGGCGCGACTGCCGAGGACCAGGGCGGCGGCGCCATCGTTCAGGCCGGGCGCGTTGCCGGCGGTTACCATTCCGTCCGGCGCGAAGGCCGGCCGCAGGGCTGCCAGCTGTTCCGCCGAGGTGTTGGGGCGAATCGGCTCGTCTGTTGAAACGCCGTCCGGCAGCGGCTCTATTTCATCGGCCAGGGCGCCGGACTCCGTCGCTGCGTGTGCAAGCTGATGACTGCGCAAGGCAAAGTCGTCCATCTCCGCGCGCGCGACCTCCAGCTTGCGGCCGATGAACTCTGCCGCGTCGCCCATGCGCCAGTCACTGAGGCTGCACCACAGCCCATCCGATTGCAATGAGTCGCGCAGGGTAGCATCGCCGAACTTGTGACCCTGACGCAGACCGCTTTGCAGGAAGGGCGCCCGGCTCATGCTTTCCGTGCCGCCGGCCACGTAGAGCTCGCCGGCGCCCGCCTGGATGGCGTTGGCGGCCAGCATGACGCTCTTCATGCCGCTGCCACAGGCCTTGTTGACGAGCGTGCCTCCGACTCGCTCGGGCAGGCCGGCGCCGAGGCTGATCTGACGCGGCAGGGCCAGGCCGGTGCCCGCGCTGACGACGTTGCCGAGCAGCAGCTCTTCGATATCGTCCGGTGCCACACCGCTGCGCGCCACCGCCGCGCGCACGGCGTGCGTGCCGAGGGCGGCCGCGTCGTGGTCGGCCAGCGCGCCGAGGAAGCGACCCTGGGGCGTGCGCGCCGCCCCCAGGATGAGGACGTCACGCTCACTGCGCATGCCAACACTCCCTGAGTTCACGGGCGGTGTTGGCCAGGGTGTCCGGGATGACGCGAGTGTCGCCGATAGTGGTAATGAAGCCCGTTTCTCCCTGCCAGCGCGGCACGATGTGCAGATGAAAGTGGTCGGGCAGACCGGCGCCGGCAACAGCGCCGATGTTGGCGCCCACGTTGAAAGCCTGCGGTTGATACAGGCTGCGCAGGGCCTTGAGCGCCCGGTTGCTGGTCTGCATCAGGTCCAGCAGCGCCTCGGGCGCAAGGTCTTCCAGGCTGGCGCGATGCTCGAAGGGCACGACCATCAAATGGCCGAGGTTGTAGGGGTAGGCATTGAGCATCAGGTACACGTGCTGCGAACGGGCGACGACCAGGTCGTCGTCTTCATCCCCAGGACGGCACAATACACAGCCCTGCTGCGACGCGCGCTCGCCCTTGTCGTCCCGTATCCATGCCATACGCCAGGGTGTCCAGAGATGTTGCATCGGCTCCTGTCCGCAGGTTTCGCGGGCGAAACTGACCCGCGCAGCGCAATGAAACCATTGTAGCGTGTGAGCGCCATCCGGGGCAGGTGTACATGCTCAATGAAGCGCGCATCCGCGCGTCCCTGCGAGAAAGGTCTTTGGCTGGAACTGACCTGCACCTGGAGCGACGTTGCTAGAAGGGCAGGGTCAGAGTTTCCAACGGACAAGAGTTGTCCGGGCAATCTGCCACCAGGCGTCCGTAGCGTGAGGTGCTGTACCAGCCGACCCGCAGCGTGAACTCGCCTGGACCAGCGGCTGCTGTCAGTTGCAGGCGGTGCTGCGTGATAAAGCGCTCGCCAGGCTGCCAGTAACGCGTAGGCAGGGACGGTTCATCATCGCCCTGGGCCAGCACCACAACGGGCTCGCCAGGCACCGTGTTGTCCAGCACGTGCAAAAACACATGCAGGTTGGGCTCCGGTCGTTCGATCACTTCCCATAGCAGCGCGACATTCGGGCCTTCCCGTTCCCAGGCCAGCAGACGGATGCTGTTGCCATACAGCAATGGCTCAATCTCTTGCGTGAGCATCAGGTTAACGTCATTCCCGTCGGCAAAAGCGCCAGCGGGAATCAGGACGGGGTCAACTTCTGAACCGCCAGGATCCGTCCCCGGCACTGCGTAGCCATCCGGATACTTCCACCAGCCGATATGCACGCGCAGGGATGTTTGACCTCCCGCGTCCTCTGGCATTTCGAGAACCCAGCGGTCTTCGTAGATGACACCCGGCTTCCAACGCGAGGTTTGCAGGCTGCCGCCGCCGGGAAAGCCATAATTCCTGACCAGGACGCGATCAACGCTGTCCAACAGGTGCAGGTAGAAGCTGTAGTTCAGGTCGGAGTGGCGCAGCGGGCGCCAGTAGAGTGTAACCGGCAAGGTGTCGCCTGGGCCGAGGCGTCGCTGCTGGACGTGGTAGCCGAGCAATTCGATATCGTCAAAGTGGAGATTGAGCGCTGTCGCTTCTGCGGGCAGTTCACTGACAATTGCGGGAGTCGCATAGGCGGGCAGGATACTGAGGAAGGGCATCAGAATGGCGGTCAGGCCCAGCGCAACCACGAGTGGGCGGGACGGAAGCTTCAGGGCCCCGAGACCCAGGGCCAGCAATGTGCCGCTTGCGGCGCTGACCGGAAACAGGAGCCGTCCCGTGGAGGCGGAGGTCTGGAGCGTCCACATGACCAGGGCGCCGGCGAACAGGGCAATGCACAGCGTCGTCAGGAAGACCAGGAACAGTGCGCCGGGCATGGTCCGTTTTCGCCACATCCAGAGCAGCAGGCCCGCCACGCCTGCCAGAGTTACAAGGTCCATTGTCAGGTAGAAGGGCGCCGGGCTGAAGATGTTGAATCCGCCAAATATCCCCCAGTAGCTGTAACGCAGGCCACGGAACTCGTCAGTCAGCATGGTTTCCAGTGATGGATCCGGGCGCCGTCCAACGATGTCGAGCATGGTTTGTGAGCCGGTGAATTCACCGTAGAGGGTCAGGTTGCGGGCGTACCAGGGGCCGGCGATGACGAGCCAGCAGATGCCGGCCAGCAAGGCCAGACGTGCCAGTTCCTTCCAGTTCCGGCTGCGTTGCGTCAGCCACAGGGCTGCCAGACCAACTGGCGCATAGAGCAACAAGCCACTCAGCTTGCTCAGCGACGCCAGGGCGAGCAGCAGGGCAAGGAGCAGGCTGCGCCGGGGGGTAAGGCCATTGCGCAACAGGGAAAGCATTTGCCAGATGACCAGACTGCCCAGCAGCGTGATCAGGTTATCGTTGTTGACGGAGGCCGAGTTAAAGAGGAACTGGGGGTTGAAAGCCACCAGGCCGGCTGCCAGCAAGGCCAGACGTCGCGGATTCTGGCCGGTCAGCAACCCCAGTTCACGGGCAGCCAGCCAGACGGCGCTGACGCTGACGCAGGCCAGCAACAGGCTGAACAGACGAGCGATATAAACCGCGAGCGCGGAACCACTGAATTCCAGGCCAGTCGTGTCATGCAGAAAGCGGTTTTTATTGTTGACTGCAGAGGGGTCTCCCTGGATAGCGTGTGGATTGGGTTGCATGAGTTCGGGCAGGTCGCTGGTGTCAACGGGGGCAACAAGGGCCGCGACCAGGATGTAGTAAAGCGGGGGTTGGCTGCCCGCCTGGTTCCAGGGGGGCACCTCTCCAGGGACCTGAACAGGCAGGCTCCAGTGTCGGCTGATGAATTCGGCGAATGCAAAGTGACGAGGTTCATCCGACGCCTCCAGAACAGGCGTTGCCCACAAATACAGCAGGCCGACAAGCAGGAAGGCCGCCAGAAGGGTGAGTGGTGGAACGTTCCGTTGTTGCCAGGCCGAAATGCGCGCTGGCATGGCCGTCCTTTCACCGAGCGGCACGAAAAAGGAATTTAGACGATTCAGGCAGTTTCATCCATGTCGTCACGTATCCATGCCACACGCCAGGGTGTCCAGAGATGTTTCATCGGCTCCTGTCCGCAAGTTTCGCGGGCGAAACCGACCCGCGTAGCACAAGGAAACCATTGTAACTTGTGGGTGCCATCCGGGGCAGTTGTACACGCTCAACAAAGTGCGCATCTGCGCATCCCAGGGCCAATGGCCTTCCACAGGAATGACCTTCACCTGAAGCGTTGTGGCTAGAAGGGCAGGGTCAGCGTTGCCAGCGGGCAATAGTTGAACGGGCAGTCAGCTTCAAGCCGCCACCCATGCGACATGTGGTACCAGCCCACGTACAAACGATAAACGCCCGGGTCCACTGCGGCAGACATTGCAAGACTGTGATGGGTCAGGTAGCGCTCACCTGGTTGCCAGTCAGTAGTGGGCGTATGCGGAGGGCTGTCACCCTGGGCCAACATAAGGTCCGGCTCACCAGGAACAGGGTTGTTCAGGACGTGCACAAACACCTGCAGGTCGGGTTCCGGGCGGGCTGTCGCTTCCCACAGGAGCGTAATATCCGGGCCATTTTGTTCCCAGGCCAGCAGGCGCATGCTGTTGCCGAAATCCAGCGGCCAGATGGCATGTTCCAGCTGGAACTCATCGTCAGCTCCATTGTCGCTGAAAACACCTGCCTCCAGCAGGACCGGGTCCGCTATTGAATTACTGTGTGTCCTTGCGAGAATGTGGAAGTCTTCCGGGTACTTCCACCAGCCAATTTGTACATGCAGGGGAGTTTCTCCTCGCGCGCTCTTTGGAATCGGAAGTTCCCAACGGTCTTCATAGATGCTCCCCGGCTCCCACTTCCGGGTTTGCAGGCGGCCGCCACCCGGGAAACCGTAGTTTCTGACAAGAGTGCGCCCCACATCGTTAAGCAGATGCACAAAGAAACTGTAGTTCAGAACCGAAGGTTGAACCGGGCGCCAGTAGAGCGTGACCGGAACTGTGTCACCTGGACCGAATTGTTGCCGGGGAATCAGGTAACCCAGCAACTCGATGTCGTCATACAAGAGAGTGAGCTCTGTGGCATCAGCAGGTAGTTGATCGACCAGGGCTGGAGCCGCATAGGCCGGCCGAATGCTAAGAAAGGGCATCAAAATAGCGGCCAGGCCCAGCGCAACCACAAGTGGGCGGGACGGAAGCTTCAGGGCCCCGAGACCCAGGGCCAGCAATGTGCCGCTTGCGGCGCTGACCGGAAACAGGAGCCGTCCCGTGGAGGCGGAGGTCTGGAGCGTCCACATGACCAGGGCGCCGGCAAACAGGGCAATGCACAGCATCGCCAGTGAGACCGGGATCAGTGCGTCGGGCATGTTTCGTTTGCGCCACACCCAGAGAAAGAGGCCCGTCACGCCAGCCAGAGTTACAAGGTCCATCACCAGGTAGAAGGGCGCCGGGCTGAAGATGTTGAATCCGCCAAATACTCCCCAGTAGCTGTAACGCAGGCCACGGAACTCGTCAGTCAGCATGGTTTCCAGTGATGGCGCCGGGCGTCGTCCAAATATGTCGAGCATGGTTTGTGAGCCGGTGAATTCACCGTAGAGGGTCAGGTTGCGGGCGTACCAGGGGCCGGCGATGACGAGCCAGCAGATGCCGGCCAGCAAGGCCAGTCGCGCCAGTTCCGGCTGCGTTGCGTCAGCCACAGGGCTGCCAGACCAACCGGCGCATAGAGCAGCAATCCACTCAGCTTGCTTAATGACGCCAGGGCGAGCAGCAGCGCAAGTAGCAGGCTGCGCCGGGGAGTAAGGCCATTGCGCAACAGGGACAGCATTTGCCAGATGACCAGGCTGCCCAGCAGCGTGATCAGGTTATCGTTGTTGACGGAAGCAGAGATGAAAAGGAACTGGGGGTTGAAAGCCACCAGGCCGGCTGCCAGCAAGGCCAGACGTCGCGGATTCTGGCCGGTGAGGAGCCCCAGTTCGCGGGCAGCCAGCCAGACGGCGCTGACGCTGGCGCAGGCCAGCAACAGGCTGAACAGTCGAGCGATATAAACCGCGAGCGCGGCGCCACTGGGTTCCGGGCCAGTCGTGTCGTGCAGAAAACGATTCTTGTTATTGACTGCGGAGGGGTCTCCCAGGATGGCGTGCGGATTTGGTTGCATGAGTTCGGGCAGATTGCTCGTGTCGACAGGGGCAACCAGCGCCGCGACCAGGATGTAGTAGAGTGGGGGCTGGCTGCCTTCCTGGGCTAGCGGAATTACTTCTCCAGGGACCTGAACAGGCAGGCTCCAGTGTCGACTGATGAAGTCGGCGAATGCGAAATGCTGAGGTTCATCCGACGCCTCCAGAACAGGCGTTGCCCACAGATACAGCAGGCCGACAAGCAGGAAGGCTGCCAGAAGGGTGAGCGGTGGAAGGGTACGTTGTTGCCAGGCCGGAATGCGCGCTGGCATGGCAGTCCTTTCACTGAGCGGCGTGTTATCAGGGAATCAGGCGATGCAGGCAGTTTCATCCATTGGCAACTGGCAAGCCAATGAAAAATGATTTCAGGAAAGGCAATGATACACTGTCAGGGTCACGACGCAATTCAGGGCTGGCGACCATGCTTGACGAGAATCGCATTCGTTCTGCAGTGGGTGAACGGCCATTCCGCTGGTATGCACAGATTGGCAGCACCAATGCAGAGGCGCTGGCCTGGTTGCACGACGGCGCACCGGCAGGGGCCCTCGTGCTGGCCGACGAACAGCTGCAGGGGCGGGGGCGGCACGGGCGCGGCTGGCATACGCCGGCGGGCGCTGCGCTGGCGGTCTCGCTCATTCTGCTGCCCGCAGTGGAGGAACTGCCACACATGACAATGCTGGGCGCGCTGGCTATCGCGGAACTGGCCTCTGCTGTTGGCGCGCGGGATGTCAGTCTGAAGTGGCCCAACGATGTGCTTGTTGGGGGACGCAAACTGGCCGGTGTGCTTTGCGAGGCGGTGTGGCAGGGCGATCAGTTGACGGGCGCGGTGCTGGGCATGGGCATCAATGTGCGGGTTGACTTTCGCGGCAGCGCCCTGGAGGGGCAAGCCACCAGTCTGGAGACCGAGTGCGGCCGCAGTCTGGAGCGGGCGCAGCTGCTGGTTCATTTGCTGGAGAGGGTGGAACACTGGCTGGGGCAGGCCGACAGCGAAGGTATATACCATACCTGGCGCGCGCGCCTGTGCCTGCCCACGGAACCGGTGTTGATTAATGGTCTGCGGGGCGTGCCCGAGGGCGTAGCGCCGGACGGTGCGCTGATTTTGCGTGACGCAGACGGCGCTCTGCATCAGCTGCATGGTGGCGAATTGCTGTCAGAGCGTCAGGAGTCCGATGGGCGTTGAACTGAAGTGGGACATCGACGCCGCTGAAGACCAGGCGCGCCAGCTGAGCGAAGCCGGGCCTGGCCGGGGGCGGCGCAGGAAGCTTTTTCTGCAACTATTGCTGCTGCTGCTGCTGGGAGCGCTGCTTGCGGGAGCGCTCTACTTGCGCTTGCAGGAGTTGGAGCGGCAGGAGCAAAACCTGCTGCGCGCGACTGTGGAGGCCGAAGTTACGGCCTTGCGCCTTGGCGATGAACAGGCCTTCCTCGATTTGCAGGACAGCAGCGTCCCTGCCTGGAAGTTGGCGCAGCAGGAGAACTTCGTTGCCTGGCAACGGCGCAAGCTCGAGGGTGCAAATCCTCCAGGCGGAGACATCATGGCGCTGGGGCTGGAAGGCGAAAAGGCCTGGGTGCAGGTACAGGAGTTCATCGCCGGCGAGCCCTGGCTGCATACCTGGCACTACCGCCTGGCGCCCCAGGGCTGGCGCCACGTGTCGGCACGGGAAGGCTGGCGCGGCCAGGCGCGAACCCTGCACGCGGAAAACCTGCGCATTGAATACGACAGCCTCGACGAGCCGCTGGCGCAGGCACTGGCGCCGCAGCTGTCAGCCTGGCTGGCACGTGGCTGCTCGCTGCTGGACTGTCCTTCCACGCCGCGGTTGACAGCGCGCATCCTGGCGCAGTCTGGCGCACCGGCCTGGTCGCCTAATGCAATCTGGACGCTGCAGGTGCCTTCACCGTGGGCGCAGTTGACGCAGGCTGACGAGCCTCTGAATGCCGCTCTGCGCGAGAGCCTGGCGCAGCTGCTGGCCGGGCGCCTTTTGAATGAGCGTGCCGGACAGCCTGGGCCGGACTGGACGCAGGAGGCCAACTGGCTGCACGGTTCTGCCAGGGCTTTGCTGGTCGGGCGGATGCAGGAGCAGGAAAACGGGCAGCAACTGCTGGAGAGCCTGGCGACGAACTATGGCGAGGCCGCCGTGGCGCGACTGATTGATGCGCTGCGGCCGGAATCCTCCCTGACACTGTTCAACGCAGCGACCGGCACGAGCTCGCCGCACGAAGCAGCTCTGGATTGGAGCGACCTGCTCGCGTGGCAACTGCAGCAGGAGGCTGAACGCCGTCTGCGCGGAGACCGGGACGCCTTTCTCGCGCTTTACGATTTGAGCGACGGGGCGCTGAATGTGCTGGCCCGGGCGCGCTTCGCGGTTGGAGAGTTTACCGGCGCGCTCTCGGTGGAAGCCGTCACGCTGGTCAGCGCCACGGAGAGCGGGCCGCTCTTGCGCGCTGACGTGCGCGACTCCGCTGCGAGCGTCCCCGTGCATTTCAGGCTGGTCGACGGACGCTGGCTACGTGCCAGCTGAACGAAATATCCCGTAGTTAGAAGCGTGCCAGCCGCCGGCGTCGGGGTCGCGCCGGGCCTGCCTGACAGGTATAATCAGGGAGTCGGGCAGGGAGCAGGTGCACAGCTGTGGAAGAAGTCGGCGAAATCCGTCCGGTAAGCATCAACGAGGAAATGCGCGGCAGCTACCTCGATTACGCCATGAGCGTGATCGTGGCGCGCGCGCTGCCTGATGCGCGCGACGGCCTCAAGCCGGTGCATCGACGTATCCTCTTCGCGATGCACGAGATGGGTCTGCGCTTCAACTCTCAATACAAGAAAAGCGCGCGCGTCGTTGGCGACGTGCTGGGAAAGTATCACCCGCATGGCGACGGCGCCGTCTATGAAGCGATGGCGCGCATGGTGCAGACCTTCTCGCTGCGTTATCCGCTGGTGGACGGACAGGGTAACTTCGGCAGCGTCGACGGCGACAGTCCCGCAGCCATGCGCTACACCGAAGCGCGCCTGGCGCGCATCGCCAGCGAGTTGCTGGTCGATATTGGCATGGACACCGTCGATTTCGACGAGAACTATGATGGCAGCACCGAGGAACCCCTGGTTCTGCCGGCGCGCTTGCCCAACTTGCTGCTCAATGGCGCCAGCGGCATCGCCGTCGGCATGGCGACCAATATCCCGCCCCACAATCTGCGCGAACTGGCCGCGGCCATCACGCACCTCATTGACAACTATGAGCGCCGCAGCGAGATCACGGTCGATGAGTTGATGACCTTCGTGCAGGGGCCGGATTTCCCGACGGGCGCGCTCGTTATCGCGGACGAGGGCCTCCGTGAGGCTTACGCCACCGGGCGCGGCCGGGTGGTTGTGCGCGCGCGCGCCGAGATCGAAGAGGCAGATAACCACCATCGCATCGTGTTGAGCGAAATTCCCTACCAGGTTGGCAAGACGGCCGTCGTCGAACGCATTGTGGCGCTGGTGCGCGATGGGCGCATCGATAACATCGCCGATCTGCGCGACGAATCCGACCGCAATGGCATGCGTCTGACGGTTGAACTGAAGCGCAATGCCCAGCCCCTGAAGGTGCTCAACCAGCTATACAAGTACACCCAGCTGCAAGGCACATTCAGCATCCAGATGCTGGCGCTGGTTAACATGCAGCCGCGTGCCCTGGGTCTGAAGCAAGCGCTGCAAATTTACGTCGATCATCGTCTTGAAGTGATTGAGCGACGTTCGCGCCATGAACTGGCGAAACTTCGCGCGCGGGCGCACATACTCGAGGGCCTGCTGAAAGCGCTATCGCAGATTGAGCAGGTCATCCGCTGCATTCGCTCCTCGGCGGACACGGATACGGCGCGCGTTGAATTGATGCGGCGCTTCGGCCTTGACGAGCTGCAGGCCAACGCCATTCTGGAGATGCAGCTGCGTCGTCTGGCGGCGCTGGAGCAGCAGAAACTGCAGGATGAATACGACGAGGTCATGGCGCGTTGCACCTGGCTTGAGGAACTGCTGGCTTCGCAGGACAAGATGCTGGCGCTCATCCGCGCGGATCTTGAGGAGCTGACAGCCACTTACGGCGACGATCGGCGCACCGAAATTCTTCACGGCGTCAGTACCGAGTTTGACGAGGCGGACCTGGTGCGCGACGAGCGCGTGCTGGTTTCGCTCACGACCATGGGCTATATCAAGCGCGTGCCTTCCTCCACCTATCGCTCCCAGCGCCGTGGCGGCAAGGGACTGATTGGCATGACCACGCGCGACGAGGACGCGTTGACGGACCTCATCGCTGCCGGCAGCCTCGACCAGCTGCTCTTCTTCAGCGACCGGGGCAAGGTCTACAGCGAGCGCGCCTTCAGCATTCCGGAGACTTCGCGCACGGGCCGCGGCATCTCGATTCACGCCGTGCTGCCGCTCTCCTCGGGAGAGCGCATTACGACCATTTTGCCGGTCGCGCACACGAACGGCAGCGCTGTGGCCGGGCACCTGGTGATGGCCACGCGCTGCGGGCGCATCAAGCGCGTACCCCTGCAGAACATGATTGAAGTGCGACCCAGCGGCCTGATCGCCATCAACCTTGAGGGGAACGATACACTCATCCAGGTGCGCCGGACCGATGGCGACCAGGATGTCATGGTTGTTACTGAGTCCGGGAAATCAATTCGCTTCCACGAGAGCGAAGTGCGCGTGATGGGGCGGATTGCCGCCGGCGTCAACTCGATTCGCCTGCATCCTGGAGACCACGTGGCGGCGATGGATGTGATTAACGCAGGAGATACGCACCAGCTTGTCGTCACCCGCTTCGGCTACGGCAAGCGCACCGCGCTGGAGCAATACCGGCCGCAGGACCGCTACGGTCTGGGCGTACGCGCCCTGGCGCGCAATCAGAAGACCGGACCGGTGGTGTCCATGCGCTGTCTCAAGTCAAGCGATGACATCCTGCTGATGTCCTCTATGGGGGTCATCATTCGCACCAGCCTTGACGAAGTCCGCGAGACCGGACGCAGCACCCAGGGCGTACGGGTGATGGATCTGGCCGATGGTGTCAGTGTGGTGGGGCTTGCCGTGATCGACCTGGAAGAAGAAGCGGCTGCCAACCTGAATGGTACAGGAGTTGAGAACGGCCATGTCTGATTCAGCCCGGCTGCGCGGCATCATCCCGCCCATGGTGACGCCCTTTGCGGCGGACGAGACGCTGGATGAAGCAGCGCTGCAGCGTGAGGTGCGCTGGCTGATCGAGGAAGCCGGGGTACATGGCCTGGCAGTCGGTGGCAGCACGGGCGAGGGGCACACCCTCAGCACTGACGAGTTGCGCTGCTGCGCCGGCGCCGCCCTGGATGCAGCGGCGGGACGGGTGCCGGTTATCGTCGGCGTGATCGTGGACAGTACGCGCCAGGCGCTCGAGAAAGCGCAGGCGCTCGCCGACCTGGAACTGGCGGCACTGCAGGTCACACCCGTCCACTACCTCTTTCGTCCCGATGACGAAAGCATGTTTCGCCACTTCGCGAGCCTGGCGGAAGCCGCGCGTCAGCCCGTAATCATCTATAACGTCGTGCCCTGGTCCTACTGCTCACCGGCCTTGCTGGCGCGCATGTTGCGTGAAATCGATGGCGTGATCGGTGTCAAGCAGAGTGCGGGCGACATGAAACTGCTGGCGGATCTGCTGCTGCTGGCCGGGAATGACGGCGCAATTCTTTCCGCCGTGGATGCGCTGCTCTATCCCTCGTTTTGCCTCGGGGCCCGGGGCGCCATCGCGGCGATGTTGAGCGCGGCGCCAGAGCGCTGCGTGGCCTTGTGGAATGCGGTTTGTGAGGGTCGGCATGAGGATGCCATGACGCAGCATCGCTGGCTCTTGCGTCTGTGGAACGCGCTGGAAGGGGACAACCTGCCGGCCAATGTCAAGACGGCCCTTGCGCTGCAGGGCCGGCCGGCTGGCCGACCGCGCGCGCCGATGCAGTCATCCTCTGCTGACCAGCGCGCTGCCATCGGCGAGGCGCTGGCGCAAGGTTGAGGCGAGCTACTCCTCGTCGTCGTCGATTACCTCACCGACACGCTCGACATCAGTTACATCAACGTCGGCGTCCAGTTCATCTCCGACTTCATCTTCATCCTCTTCGGCCATGATGGCTGCCGGTATGACAACGCGCACCAGCATTTCTTCAGGGTCGTTAAGGATGCGAATCTCGTCGTCGAGGTCTAAATCCTTGACATAGATGCCGTCGCCAACATTCTCGAGTCCGTCGAGGTTGATGACGATCTCGTTGCGCAGATGAATGGGCAGGGTCTCGATCGTCAGGTTACTCGTCCCGGTAATCATGATGCCCAGGCCGGTAGCAACGGCGGGGCTTTCGCCCGTGAAACGCAGGAATACGTCAGTGGCGATGACCTGGTCCATACGCAGGGCAAAGAAATCCACATGCAAAATGTTATCGCGCAACACATGCCGTTGTACATCGCGCACCAGCACAGTGTGGGTCTCCCCGGCGATGCTGATGTCGATCAGGTTGGTGCCGCCGGCGCTCATAAGCAATACTTCAAGTGGACGAACAGGAAGCTGAACGCTGACGGGTTCGATGGTCGGCCCGTAGACGACTCCCGGCACGAGGCCCTGGCTGCGGAGCCTACGCACCTTTTTGCCCGTCATACTGCGCGGCTGCGCTTCAATCGCAAACTCTGCCACGATGTTCTCCTCATCCGCCTCAAATCGCCCAGGTCGCCCTGTGCTACGCATGAAAAACGCGCCACGGGCGGCGGGCGCATTTCACCGAAAGCGGGTAACGGGACTCGAACCCGTGACACCTTGCTTGGGAAGCAAGTGCTCTACCAGCTGAGCTACACCCGCAACCGCGACCGGAGTATAGGCAGGGCTAGGTAGCCTGTCAAGTACACAAGTATGACTGTGCATTGTACTGGGGTGACGATTCGCTACCATGTACCAGGCTCAGCAGGGGATGGAGAAGCGGTGAAGCGTTGGCGTATCGGTCTGCCCGGACTGCTGATCAGTTTACTGGCGACCTGGGCACTTGTCACACAGCTGGATCTTGCGCAGCTGGCAACGGCCCTGCGCACAGCGCATTATGGCTGGCTACTGCCGGCCTTCCTGCTGTTGCTGGTTGGGCAGGTGCTTCGCGCGCTACGCTGGCGCGCCCTGCTGGATGACGGCCTCACAGTGACGCGATCTTTTCACATCCTCAACATTTCCTACCTGGCCAACGCCTTTCTGCCGCTACGCATGGGCGAGCTGGTGCGCATCTGGCTGGTCAGACCAGAGATTTCCTCGCTGCAAGCAGCGGGCAGTGTGCTGCTGGAACGAATGCTGGACACCCTGGCCGTACTGCTGTTGCTGGCTGCCTCCCTGAGCGCCATCCAGGGGGCCGGTGCGGAGTACCGGACGGTAGCCAGATTGATGTTTCCCCTGTTGCTGATACTGGCGCTCGTCCTGTTTACGCTGGCACAGCGCCGGGCCTGGGCCCGACGTCTGCTGACGGCGCTGTTGCGTCTGCCCTGGCCGGCGCGTGTACGCAAGTTGCCCCTGAACGCCTGGCTGGAAGCGCTGCTGGACGGCCTGCAACCCCTGACGCGGCCCAGGCTGTTGCTGCGCGTGATCGCCCTGACCCTGATCGGCTGGATCCTGTCGCTCTGCGCCAGCTACCTGCTAATTCTGATGTTCTACGAGCAGGCTGACCTGGCGGTTGCTGCGCTCAGCATCGTGGCCGCGGCGCTGGTGATTGCGGTGCCCGCAGTGCCCTTGAATATCGGTACCTATCAGTGGGCAATCATGCTGGCGCTGGCTGCCGGCGGCTATGGCGCGGCCACTGACGCAGCCAACATTTCCCTGGCCATTATAGTGCACGCCATCAATCTGTTCATGTATGCCCTGACCGGAATAATTGGTCTGCTGCGCGAAAATGTTACACTCTCTTCGCTGATCAGGAGCCTGGGAGAGTTCAGAATCCGACGGGAGCAACATGACTGTGACCAGGAGTGAGCCGCGCAAACTGAAGATTCTGGTTTCGCTGCTCTACTACCATCCGCATTCCACCGGTTTGACCATCTACGTCCAGCACGTGGCCGAGGAACTGGTGTGTCGCGGTCATGAAGTCACTGTACTGACAGCGCGCTACGATCGTTCGCTGCCGCGTGACGAGCAAATGCACAACGGGGTGAGAGTCGTTCGCCTGTGGACGCTGCCCTTCACGATCAGCCGTGGCATGTTGATGCCAGCCTGGCCCTGGGCCGCGCTAATGCTGGCCTTGCAGCATGATGTCCTTTGGGGCAATGTGCCCATGCTGGAGACAGTCCCGCTGGCGCTGGTTTCCCTGCTTGGCAGGCGCCCTGTCGTGGCGACGCATCACGGCGACCTCATTCTGCCGGCGACTCCGCGCAACCGGATCATCAGCAGCCTGATGTATCGCTTTTACACTCTGCTGGCGTACCGCGCCGCCCGGCTGATCACTCACAGTGAAGACTATGCAGACCATTCGACCTGGCTGGGTCCGTTCCGTGAAAAAGTTCGGGTCATTTTGCCGCCGGTTCGTATGCCGACGCCCGACCTGAGACGTGCAGCTGAACTGCGTGCCACATGGGCACCGGAAGGTGGGCCGATAATTGGCTATGCCGGACGTTTCGTCGAGGAAAAACGCCCTGACCTGCTGCTGCGCGCGCTTGAAGTGGTTTGTGCCAAATTCCCGCAAGCACGCGTGGTCTTCGCCGGGCAACACAACATCCAGTACGAGAATTACCGCGAGCGCCATGCGGAACTGTTGCAACGTTGGCGCGACCAGATCCTCTTCCTCGGTGTGCTGAACGGCAGGCAGGCCATGGCGAACTTTTACGCTGCCTGTGATGTACTGGCCATGCCCAGTGATACGGATAGTTTTGCATTGGTACAGGCTGAAGCCATGCTCTGTGGCACACCGGTGGTCATGACAGACACGCCTGGTGGCCGAGTCCCCGTCCGCTTGACCGGAATGGGCCGACTGGCACGGGTGGATGACTGGTGTTCATTCGGAGAAGCACTCGTGGCCGTGCTGGGTGATCCGGAACGCTATCTGCGGCCACGAGCAGATATCGAGCAAGCATTCTGCTTCAGGGACACCGTGGATCAATATGAGCAGATCTTCCGCCAATACGCCAGGAATTGACCAGCGTGCGTTAAACCTGATGCTTCGCAATGAGGCGGACATGTCTTTTCGGAGGCGGGTACGCACGGTGTTCGAGTGGATGCCCCTGGATGAGGGCAATTGCATCCTGGACCTGGCCTGTGGTCGCGGCTTTTATCTGAATATATTGCGCCACGTCAGTGACTGTCATCTGACGGGCCTGGACCTGGACTGGAAGGTGCTGCAGCAGGCGCAGCGCACGGTCGGCCACTTGCCGCGCCTGAGGCTGGGATGCGCCAACGCCGCTGCGCTCCCCTGGGCGGCCAACAGTTTCAATGCCCTCGTTCTGTCGGAGGTTCTGGAGCACGTGGAGGATGATGTCGCCGTCTTGCGTGAGTGTCTGCGCGTGCTGAAGCCGGGGGGTGTAGCCGCCATCACGGTGCCCCATGCGAACTATCCTTTTTCCTGGGACCCGGTCAACAAAACCCTGGAGACGCTGTTCAACACGCGCATCCGGCGCGGACCGCTGGCTGGCATCTGGGCCAACCACCTGCGCCTTTATTCACCGGATCAGCTTCGCGAGCGGGTGCAGCAAGCCGGCTTTCAGGTGAATGTTGCGCGCGCCTTCACGCACTTTGCCTTTCCCTTCAGTCACAATCTGATGTACGGTCTTGGCAAACCACTGCTGGAATCCGGCTTGCTGCCGCAGGCGCTGGCCAACGTGGCAGACCGTAGCCGCTTCGCGCGTCCGGACGGCAGCCCGCTCAACCTCCTGCGTCTGGCAATTCGGCTGCTGGAGTGGTGCGATCGACACAATCAACATGAAGAACCGCCAGGACGCGCCACCGTTAATCTGGCCATCAAGGCGAGCAAGCCACTTTGAAAGAAGATCCTGACGGGCCAAACAACACACCCCTTGAAGCGTTGACGCTGGCACAACTCTGCGCCCGCTTGCTGCGGCAGCCACGACAAACCCTGCGTGACTTGCGCAAGGTCATCCACGCAGCGCCAATGGACGAGGAACCGTTGGAGCCGGTGCCGGTGCAGGGCAGGCTGACTGGCGCGACACATTCATGGACTCCGCGCGCCGCCGCTGCCGGCTTGAGCCTGGGGATGCGACTGCTGGCCCTGTTGCTGGCCCTGTGGGGCAGCCACATTCTGGTCGCAGAGCCATGGCGCAGGGACAGTGAGATGCTGGCCAGGGGGGCGCTGTTTCTGTTGCCAGCCCTGGCCCTCTGGTTGCTGGCGGATGGTCTGTACTCCTGGCCGCGACGCATGGCGCGCGAGCGTAGTCTGCCGCATGCAGCAAGCCCCGGCGCTGTGCCCGGCCGCCGTGGACAAAGGTTGCGCGCGGCGCTTGCCGCTGCGCTGTGCTGCGGGCTGGCCTGGCGCTTCACGGCACATAACAGCTTCACTTTTATCGGTCTGTGCGCATGGCTGGCGAGCATCCTGCTCTGGCTGCGCGCGCTGACACCCGGCGACCATGACCTGCGTGTCTGGTGGCGCGCCCTGCCGGCGCGGCTCAAGCGTGTGCACTGGCGCAGCCGGGAAATGCTGGCTCTCGGGATTATTCTGCTGCTGGCGGCCGGCCTGCGCCTCGGGCAGCTGGACACGGTCATGCCGGAAATGAACAGTGACCATGTCGAGAAAATCAGGGATGCCTGGCGCGTCAGCAGGGGCCAGTACAATGTTTTCTTCGCAAACAATGGCGGTCGTGAACCCCTGCAAATGTACGCCATGGCGCTGCTGGCGCAGTTGCCGGGCCTGGGTTTCAACTTCTACACCCTGAAGCTGCTGACGGCGCTGGAGGGCATCGTCGCCGTGCTGTTGATGACCCGGGCCGGGCGCGAGCTCATCGGCGGGCGGGAAGGTCGCCTCGCCGGCCTGCTCATGGGCGCCCTGGTCGCGGTCGGCTACTGGCACATTCTGCTCAGTCGCATGGGATTGCGCATCGTCCTTACCACTAGCGTGGTGGCTTTGTTGCTGCTGTTTCTGTGGCGCGCCCTGCGGAACAATCGCCGTGGCGACTATCTGGCTGCCGGTCTGGTCATCGGCTTTGGTTTCTATACCTACCAGGCGGCGCGCATGTTGCCGCTGGTCGTGGTGACGGGCGTGGGGTTGATCCTGCTCTGGCGTTCCGGGGGACAACGTCTGTCGCTGCTGCGCAACTTCGCTGCACTGGTGCTCATCGCCCTCGTCGCCTTCGTACCGCTGGCTGGCTATACCCTCGAGTATCCGCAGGACTTCTTGCGCCGCACCACCAGCCGTGTAATGGGTGACGAGGCAATCACGGGCGATTCTGTCAGCGGCATTGATGAACAGCTGGCAGCAGCCTCTACCAATCTGTCTCAACTGGCCGTGAACCTGCGTGATGCGCTCCTCATGTTTAACTGGAAGGGAGATGCTTCCTGGATCAGTGGCGCGCCGGACAAGCCCGCGCTCGATCCATGGACAGGAGCCCTGTTTATTCTGGGGCTGGGTGCCTGGGCCCGGCGCATCCAGCGCAGACACAGCGTACTGGAGCTGCTGCTGGCGCTGGCGCTGCTCATCATGTTACTGCCCTCGGTGTTCGCGCTGGCCTTCCCGATCGAGAATCCCAGTCACACCCGCGCCAGCGGCGCCCTGCCCGTCGTGTTTCTGATTGCAGCACTGCCACTGGCGCAGCTGGTCGGTTTGTTGCGGCATTTGTTGCGCGGACGCATGGGACTGCTGTGTGCGTCCGGGCTGGTCATGCTGCTGCTTGCCGGGGCGCTACTAACGACTCAGCGTCGCTATTTCGTCGATAACCTGAATGCGTGGACGAATTCTACCTTCCCGTATTCGACAGCCGGTCAGGTGTTGTCGGCCTTTGTCGCTGTAACCGATGCGCCTGGCAACGCCTTCATCATCGCCTGGCCACACTGGTGGGATCACCGCGCGGTCGGGATAGCGGCCGGCTTGCAGCAGTGGCCCAATGGCGTAATTGAAATAGAACAGTTGCCTGATTTCCTTGCCCTGGCAATGGCGCGTCAGGGGGCGTATCGGCTCGAGCCGGAACGTGACCTGCTGTTCTTCCTGTTCCCGGAAGACGAAGACAGCGTGGTCAGATTGCAGGCCTGGTTCCCGCAGGGACAGTTGCAACAACGTCACAGTGAGCGGGAGCGGGACGAGTTTCTTCTCTATCGGGTGCCGCCACCAGGCGAGGCGTCGCTGCGGCGACTGGCGCATGAGGAATCCTGAGTCCAAACGCCCGGTCGTGTAGAATGCGCCAGACACCTCGCCAGCACAGGCAGAAATGACGCTGCAGTGAGCAGATGGATCCGGGGTCGTGGCAGGACAGTCTCGCGCAAGGATTTGCTGACGGGCGCGTTACTGCTGTGCTTGCTGCTGGCAGGGAGCTGGCTGCGTTTCACCGGTCTCAACTGGGACGATTACACCTTCCTGCATCCGGACGAGCGCTTCCTGACGGATGTCGCCTCTTCCATTGGCGGCGGGCTGCGCTCCACGGCGGTCAGCGAAGAAGCGCGCAGCGCGCAGCTTGCCCGCTGCCGGGAGCGCTATCCAGCTGAAAACGGCGCCGGCCCGTACTTTGATACGGACTGCTCCACGCTGAACCCGAACAATGTGGGCATGGGCTACTACGTCTATGGCACACTGCCGCTCTTTGCGGCGCGCGCAGCGGGCGAGCTGCTGGCGCAGTTGAGTGGAGACCCGACACCAAAAGGATTCTTTGGCCTGCACCTGGTCTGGCGCAGTCTCTCCGCGCTGGCAGAGACGGCCGTCATCCTCATCGTTTTCCTCATTGGCGTGACCCTCCACGAGCGGCGCATTGCGCTGCTGGCGGCGGCGCTGTACGCGGCGGCAGTGCTTTCCATCCAGCAAGCGCACTTCGGCACGGTGGACGCCATCGCAAACCTGTTCTGTGCCCTGTGTCTGCTCTTCGCCGCACGCGTGCAACGTAGGGCAAGCCTTGCCGACTACGCGCTTTTTGGCCTGTGCTGTGGCTGCGCGCTGGCGAGCCGCATCAACCTTGCGCCGCTTGCTGGCCTGCTTGTGCTGGCAACTGTGCCGCGCATCCTGCCACAGTTGCGTGCGCGCAACCCGATGCCGGGGATGTTGCGCAGGGATGGTGCCGGCCTCTTGCTGGCCGGCGGCCTCACGCTTCTGATCTTTCGCGTGCTCAACCCCTACGCCTTCAGCGGCCCGGGATTCTTCGGTCTGCTGCCCAACCCGCGCTGGCTGGAGGACATTGGCGAAGCGCGCCGCCAGGTCAGTGGCCTGGTCGACTTCCCGCCAAACTGGCAATGGCTGGCGCGTGCGCCCTGGCTGTTCCCGCTGAACAACATCCTGTTGTGGGGCCTGGGGCCGGCACTCGGGCTTGCGGCAGTGGCGGGCACAATGTGGGCCACGCTGAGGCTGCTGCAGCGGCGCCCGGAAGCCCTGCGCAACCTGCTGCCAGTCGTATGGGTGCTCGGCTTCTTCGGGCTGCTGGGTGGCGGCTGGGTGACGAGCATGCGCTACTTTCTGCCGCTCTATCCCGCGCTTGCTTTGCTGGCGGCCTGGTGCATTTGCGCGCTGTTTCGCCGAGCCGGCACAAATGGCTGGCGACGTGGCCTGGCACTGGCGGCGGCCTGCGCAGTTATCGCCCTGACCTGGCTGTGGGCTGCCATGTTCAGCAACATCTACCGGCACCAGTTGACTCGCGTGCAGGCGAGCCACTGGTTCTGGGAGCGCGTCCCGGGCGATTTCGCCTTGCAGCTGGAGGGCGGGGAAGACGATCCGCCGCTCATCAACATCGCAGTGCCCAATCGCGGCGATCATGGTGACCTCCTGGACCGGGCCAGCAGGTATGAGACCGGCCAGCCATACAACCAGTACATCCGTGTGCCGGCCGACGGCCGCGTCTCCAGTGTACTCATCCCGCACCTCGCCGATCCCCTGGCGGACCCGGGCATCGAGTCCCTGCGCATCACCTTGACTCATGCCGCCAGCGGCGAGTTGCTGGCCGAGGCGCAGCTCAGTGAGGATCTGGCGCGGGCCGGGGCAGCGCCGGGCGCTGCCTATGAGCTGCCTCTGCAGCCAGCCCTGCAGCTGAAGGCAGGGCTGGAGCTGCTGTTCACCTTTGAAGTACTGGAGGGCGGGCCGCTGGTCACTGCCGGCTCGGTGGTGGCGCAGGAAGGCGTCTGGGATGATGCGATTCCTTACCTGGTCTGCACGCTGCCATCCGGCATCACACTGGACGATGATCCCCAGCCGGGCTTGCTGGACGCGCACAATTGCAAGGGACGCAACGCCTGGACCGGACTCGTGCTCGGTATCGAACTGTGGCTTTCCAGCGAGGATGACGAGCAGATGCGGGAGCGTTTGCTCAGTGCCCTGCACAGCAGCGACTATTTCACTATCAGCAGCAATCGCTTCTATGACACGAAAACGCGCAACCCACTGCGCTGGCCCTTGACCAGCCGTTACTACCAGGCGCTCTTCGCCGGTGAGCTGGGCTTCGAGCTGGTCGCGCAGTTCGAAGAGAGCTTCGAACTGGGGCCGCTGCGCGTCTCCGACCAGCATCTGCCGACCTGGGACAGCCCGGCCTGGCTGAACGAGTTCGAGGCCGAGGAAGCCTTCCACGTCTACGATCATCCGACGGTCTTCGTTTTTGCCAAACAGGCGGATTACGATCCGGCCGCGACAGAGGCCCTGTTGCGCGAGCCCCCGCTAAACACGCTGACCGCGCGCGGCAGCGGCCCGGTCGCAGAATGTCCCACGCTCTATCGCAATCCTGGCGGCGGCGGCTGCGACACGACCCTGGTGGATACCTTGCGCCGTAGTTCGCTGGCCGCAGAGGAAAACCCGACCTGGCTGCAGCTGGACGAGACCCGCCTGAGTTTACAAACGGAGGGCGGCGGCTGGCGCGATAGATTCGACAGCGACAGCCTGCTCAACCGCGTCCCACTGCTCACGGTCGCGGGCTGGTGGCTGGCCCTGGCCGGCTTCGGGCTGGCCACGTGGCCTTGGCTATTCCTGCTCTTCCCAGGCCTGGGCGATCGCGGCTATTGCTGTGCTCGCCTGGTCGGTCTGCTGTTGGTCGCCTGGCTGGCCTGGGCGGGCAGCAGCGTGGGTCTGCCGCTGTGGAACGCGAGTGGAATCGCAGTCCTGCTGGTTCTGCTGTTGGCAGGTGGCATGTTCATGTTACACAGGCAAGGGAAGGGATTTCGCGTTTGGCTGCGCGCACACTGGCGGCGTCTGCTCGCGTTTGAGGCCCTGCTTCTAGTGCTCTTCCTCGGCTTTCTGCTCGTGCGCATGAGCAACCCGGACCTGTGGCACCAGTATTTTGGCGGCGAAAAGCCCATGGATTTCGCCTATTTCAACGCTGTTCTGCGCAGCAGCAGTTTCCCGCCGCTGGACCCCTGGTACGCCGGCGGCTACCTCAACTATTACTACTTCGGCTATGTGCTGGTTGGCGCGCCCGTGCTGTTCACCGGCATTCAACCGTCCATTGCCTACACTCTGATTGTGCCCACCCTGTTCGCCCTGACCGGCATGGGTGCCTTTGCTGTGGCCTTCAATCTGGTTCAGCGCCATCGTCAGGCGGGCGCGGCGCAGACTAGTCGTGCAACCCGGGAGCGCGCCAGCCCCTGGGTGGCCGGTTTCGCGGCGCTGCTGTTGGCAGTCGTGCTGGGCAACCTGGACACCCTGCGAGTCTTCGGCAACGGTCTGGCGACATTGGGCGGCCATGCGCAGCCACAGGGCCTGGCGGAGTTTCTCGTGGAGGAGTTCACGCTTGAAAATGGCATGCCGCCGCTCGCCGTCGAACGTCAGGAGTTGCTCGAAGCCGCGCAGGTGAACCATTTTTCAGACCGTATTCGCTATGAAGCGCACAATTCGCGAAGCCTGTGGACTGGCCTGCTGCAGGGCACAGCGCGCTGGCTGGCAGGGGAGCCCCTGCCCCTGGCCAGTCATCGCTGGTACTGGGCTCCCACACGCGTGCTCGCCGAGACGCCGGGCGTGGAAGGCAATGCCATCACCGAGATGCCCTGGTTCACCTTCCTCTACGGTGACCTGCACGCGCACATGATCGCCATGCCGCTGCAGCTCTTCGTGATGCTTTTTGTGTGGCACGAAGTGAGAGTGGCCGGGCGTGACGAGCGCAGCGCGCGTCTGCGCTGGCTGGCGCTGGGCCTCGGCGCGCTGGCGGCAGGCTTGTTGCGCGCCACCAACACCTGGGACTGGCCGACCTACACTTTGCTCGGCATCGTGGGTCTGGGCTGGGCGTGGTGGTTGAACTGGCGACGCGTCACTCTGCGTTCCTTGCGGGCACTGCTGACACGCAGCGGCGGATTCCTCCTTGCAGGGGCCCTGTTCGCGCTTCCCTACACCTACTGGTACACCACGGGCTATAACAGCATCCGTCTTTGGCAGGGCGGTCGCACGCCGCTATGGGCGTGGCTGGATATCCACGGCCTCTTTGTTTTCCTGCTGCTCTCGCTGCTGCTGTGGGATACGGCGCGCTGGTTCCGCGCAACGAACGTGCGGCAGTTGCGCGGGCAGGGCAGGTTGCTGGCCTGGCTGGGCGTGGCGCTGCTGGCGGTCATGGCGCTCGCCATGGTGCTGGCGCTGACCGGCTGGCAAGCGGCCTTGCCAGTGCTGCCACTGCTGCTGTGGAGTGCCATCCTCATATTGCGGCCGGGTCAGACGCGCGCATTGCAATTGACGCTCGGCCTGGCTGCACTGGCGCTGGCCCTGACGCTGGGCGTGGAGTTTCTGGTGCTGGCAGGCGACATCGGGCGCCAGAACACAGTCTTCAAGTTCTACCTGCAGGCGTGGTTGCTCTTCAGCGTGGCGGGCGGGGCGGCCTGCGCCTGGCTGCTGGCCGGATTGCCGCGCTGGCCGATCCCTTTGCGTCTCGTCTGGGCAGTGCCGGGAGCCCTGCTATTTTTCACTGCCGCGCTTTACCCGCTGGTAGCGACGCCCGCGCGCGCGCTGGACCGCATGGCGCCAGAAGTTGGCCCCACGCTGGACGGCATGGCCTACATGAGTCTGGCCGAACACCACGAAAACGGCGTGACTCTGCAGCTCGCGGACGATTTCGCGCTCATACGCTGGTTGCAGGAAGAGGTGACCGGGGCGCCGGTCATCCTTGAGGCCCAGGGCCCCGGCGAGTATCGCTGGGGCGGGCGTGTGTCGATCTACACCGGTCTGCCGACCCTGCTGGGCTGGCGCTATCATCAGACACAGCAACGCACCCTGCCACAGCAAAGCCTGTTTATCGACCAGCGTCGCGCCAATATTAACGGCCTTTACAGCACCAGCGACAGCGAGCTCGCCTGGGAAATGTTGCGTTTCTACAAGGTGCGCTATGTGATCGTGAGCGGGCTGGAGCGCGCCTGGTATCCTGCGACGGGCCTCTCCAAGTTTGAGCGCATGGTCGATCAGGGCAGGTTGAGCAAGGTCTTTGAGCAGGGCAGTGCGACCATCTACGAGGTTGACGGAGCTGCCGCGTGATTGCTGACTGGCTGGCGCGCGAAGGCTGGATCATCTTCAGCTGGTGGTTGCTGGCCAGTCTGGCGGGCGCCGGAGCCCTGCCGTTGACCTTCAGCCTGCTGCGGAGTCTGCCGGACCGTGGCTATACGCTGGCGCGCGCGCTGGGCCTGTTGCTGACGGGCTTCATTTTCTGGCTGGGAACCAGCCTCGGACTGTTGAGCAACACGCCGGGCAGCATGGTACTTGCTTGGCTGATTCTGGCGAGTTGCGGCGCAGCGCTGTTCTTGCGGCGCGCGCATGGTAGTGACTGGCGCGGCTGGTGGCGCGCGAACCGGCGCTTCATCCTGCTCGCCGAACTGCTGTTCCTGGTCGCCTTGCTGGCTCTTGCGCTGCTGCGCGCCCACAACAACAGTCTGCACGGCACTGAAAAGCCGATGGAGCTGGCCTTTTTGAGCGCGACGCAGCGCAGCGCCAGCTTCCCTCCGGCCGACCCCTGGCTCGCGGGCCACGCCATCAGTTACTACTATTTCGGCTACGTCTTGATGGCCATCCTGGCTAGTCTGAGCGGCATCGGCAGCACACTCGCCTTCAACATGAGCATCGCACTGCTCTTTGCACTGGGCGCGCTGACAGCCTATGGCGTCGCCGGCAACCTGGCGCGCACACGGCCTGGACGGACAGGGCGCCGCAGCGGGTTGCTGGGGGCCTGCTTCGTCGTTCTGCTCGGCAACTGGCAGCTGCCCCTCATCGAATTGCCCTGGCAAACTGGCCTCGGCAGGGATGCCTGGTTTGCGTTCTGGGGCCAGCATTTGCGTCTCGCGGCTCAAGCCCCTCCGGTCGGGGCAGATTTATCAGGCATGCTGGCGGACCAGGACTTCTGGTGGTGGTGGTTCCGCGCCAGCCGCGTGCTGACCGACATCAATCTCGACGGCAGCCAGGCGTTTTTCCAGCCCATCAGCGAGTTTCCGGCCTTCAGTTTCCTGCTGGCCGATGTGCACCCGCATGTCCTGGCGCTGCCCTTTGCGCTGTTGACGATTGGTTTCGCCCTGAACATAGTGTTCTCCCGGCACGCGCCGAACGGGGCGCAGGTCGTGCTCTACGGCCTGGTCGGCGGCGGGATGCTGTTCCTGAATGCCTGGGACGGGCCGGTCTATCTGCTGCTGCTGGTGAGCGCCGAGGGGCTGCGCCGCCTGTTGCGCAGCGAGCGAGGGAGGCTGCATCTGAGGGATCTGCTGGCGGCGGCCTGGCTCGGGCTGCGACTTGTGTTGCTGGCGCTGCTTTGCTACCTGCCATTTTATGTCGGCTTCCGCACCCAGGCTGGTGGATTTCTGCCGAACTTGCAGCATCCTTCCAGTCTGCGTCAGCTCTTCCTGATATTCGCGCCTTTCGCGCTCATTCTGGGCGCATGGCTGCTGCTTGAGGGCCGCCGGGCCGGGCCGACGCTGAACCGGCGTCTACTGCTGCTGGTAACGGTCGGCGGCCCGCTGCTGCTCCTGCTCCTCGTCCTTGTGCTGACTCTGGCCGGCGCCTTGCTGCAGGGGGAAGCCACGCTGCTGCAGGAATTCGTAAGACAGAGCGGCGATACGTCCCAGGTTATACAAAGGATTGGGGAGCGACGCCTGGCTGGTCTGCCAGGATTGCTGGCGCTTTGCGGCGGCGTCGGCCTGGCTCTGGCCCAACTGTTCCCGCGCTTGCGACCGGCGCAGCCCCCAACTGTTGCGCGGGTCGACACCGGTACAGGCTTCGCCCTGTTGCTCACTGTGGGCGGTCTGCTGCTCGTGCTGGCTCCCGAGTTCGTCTTTCTGCGCGACGTCTTCAACGCACGTTCCAACACTATTTTCAAGTTGTACTACCAGGCCTGGCTGCTGTTCAGCGTGGCGGCTGCCTGGGCAGTTGGTTCGTTCTTTGCAAAAGAGCAGGGTAGGGCCCTGCGGCGCGCGCTGGGCGCCTTGACCGCCTGCGCCATCCTGCCCGGACTGCTTTATCCGCTGGCCGGCGTATACACTCGCGCATTCGTCGAAAGCGGGCGTATGGTAGCGGCTCAGTCCACGCCCCTCAGTCTGGATGGCGGCCCCGGCTTCATTAGTGGCGATGACTATGCGGCGATTCGCTGTCTGGAGGCCCAGGTGGGCGCTGCGCAACCCGTGGTTGCCGAAGCTCCGGGTTCGTCTTACGATGGAAACTTCGGACGTGTGGGCACCTTGACCGGGATGCCGGTGCTGCTCAACTGGGAAGGGCACCAGCGACAATGGCGCGGTGCAACCTGGGATGCGTTGCGCGGCAGCCGGGCCGATGATCTCGACAGCCTCTTTCGCAGTCCGGACATGCAGCAGACCAGGGAGATCCTCGCGCGCTATGACATCAAGTATGTCTTTTACGGCAGCAGTGAGGTGATGAAGTACGGCATGGCTGGTGAGCGCAAATTCCGCGACTCTTTCGACTCACTCTGTGAGTTCGGTGACAGCCGCTTTTATCGCGTCGCTTCACTCTCGGGAACGGGGCCGGGAGACGGTCGGCCATGACTGCGCAGAAGATGACGCATTCACAGCCAGCCGCCGCTGATCGGACCTGGCGCGCGTTATCATTGCCTTCCGCAGCGCTTGCTCTGACTGCGCTGTTCGCTCTGGGCCTGTTGCTGCGCCTGGCAGAACTGGATCGCATCCTGCCCAATGAGCGGGAGGCGCTGCAGGCGCTGGCCGCCTGGCGCTTCCTGAATCCACAGCTGCCAGGCGCGCAGCTCCTGCCGGCAAGCCCGCTGCTCTTCGCGCTGCAGGCGCTGCTCTTCAGCCTGTTTGGCGCCAGTGAAGTCACGGCCCGCTTGCCGGTGGCGCTGGCGGGCGCGCTGCTGCCCCTGCTGCCGCTGCTGCTGCAGAGCGCTTTGGGACGGGCCCGCGCCCTTGCTTTCTGCGTATTGCTGGCCGCGTCGCCAGTCTTGCTGCTGGCCTCGCGCCAGTCCGCCGCGGTAGTCCTTTCGCTGCTGCTAACCGGGCTGCTGCTGTGGGCCATGCTGCGCTTTGCGCAATCCAGGCAAGGTCACCATGCAGCGCTGGCGACGACCATGCTGGTTTGGCTGCTCCTGCTCAGCGAACCGGCCGCAATCGCGCTGGCGCTGATGGCTGGTGGCTCCCTGATTGCCGCCCTGCTGTGGTCTCGGCGATCAGCTGCGCATCAAGATCCCCTGCCGCTTGCGCGCGACCTGTTGCGCAGCTGGCCCACTGGCAGTTCGCTGCCGCCGGCGCTGCTGACGGCCTTCCTGGTTGCGACCCTGTTCATGCTGCATCCCGGCGGACTGGCAGCTGTCGGGGAACTGCTGGCATCGTTCATCACCGGCTTCGTTACGCTCCGACCAGGGGCCCTGCCGCTGCAGGCGCTTCAGGTCGCCCTGTCCTTCGAGCCGCTGCTGCTCCTGATGTCCTTGCTGCGGCTGCTGCAGCTACGTTTCCGCGAGCCCGGCATAGTCGATCGATTCCTGATCGTCTGGACGCTGCTGGCTGTCGCAGCGCTGTTGCTGTGGCGCGGGGCCGGGCCGGAACATGCGCTTTGGCTGATTGTGCCGCTGGCAGGCCTGGCCAGCGGCCTGGTTACGAGCTTGCGCGCGCCGGCAGAGGGGCAGCGAGCCACGCCCCTGTGGCTCAGGTTGCTGGCGGGGATCGCGAGCTTCGCCCTGCTGGCGCTTTTCAGCCTGCACCTGCAGGCATACGCGCGCAATGCGGAGTTGTCGGCGGCAGGAATATCTCATTTGGTCTGGATGGGGCTGACGCTTCTGTTTGCGGGGCTGGGATGCGCCTGGCTGGCGCAGGAATGGGGCTGGCCAGTTGCGCTGCGCGCCTGTGGCGGTGGTGCGCTCGTGCTTGTGCTGTCTGCTTCGCTGGGCAGTGGCTGGACGACGGCTGTGACCCGCGCGGATGATCCGGAGGGCTTGTGGCAAGTTCGGCCGGCTGCGCGTGAAGCCTGGCTCCTGCGGGAGACCTTGCAGACTCTGACGCAACGCGAGAGCGGCGGCTTCCCGCGGCTGGAGCTTTATGCGCAGACGGACCACCAGAGTCTGGTCGGGTGGCTGCTGCGCGACTTCACGCGCCTGCAATTCATTGAGCGGGCAAGCGATGCCAGTGGCGCCGGGATTCTACTTGTTCCCTGGTCAGCCGAGCCGCCGGAGCTGGCAGGAGATTACGTAGGCCAGAGATTCGTCATGCGTCGGGCCCGCAGCGGCGCTGCGACCGGGCCGCTGGCAGGCTGGTTACTCGCCGGCAACGACATTGTCGCCTCGCCGGAAACGCTGGTGCTCTGGCTGCGCAGGGACGTTTACGACGGCATGTCGCAAGATGAGGGGAGAGGGTTGTCCAGGCAATGACGCTGTCCCGGATATTCAGGGGAGTTACCCGACGCGAGCTGTGGCTCTACGCGCTGATTCTTGTGCTGGCGCTGGTAACGCGCTTTTGGCTGCTCGGCGAGCGCGTGATGAGCCACGACGAGAGCCTGCACACACGCTACGCCTACAACCTTTACGCCGACGGTTCCTTTCAGCACACGCCCCTGATGCACGGGCCGATCCTCTTCCACGCGACCGCCTTCTTCTACTTCCTTTTTGGCGACAGCGATTTTACGGCGCGCATTTACACGGCAGCCCTGGGCGTCATGGTGGTGCTCATGCCGGCGCTCTTCCGCCCCTGGCTGGGACGCAGTGGCGCGCTGCTGGCTTCCTTCATGCTGCTCATTTCACCGGTATCGCTCTACTACCAGCGCTACATCCGCCATGACACGCCCTCGATCTTCTTCGCGCTGCTGCTGATTTACGCCGTGCTGATGTATCTCAACGGACCGCTGCGCGCGCGTCGCCGCCTGCACTGGCTGCTGCTGGTTGCCCTCGCGATGATTGGCAATCTGGGCTCCAAGGAAACCGCCTTCATCTACATCGCATTGTTGGGCAGCTTTCTCTTTCTCTATTGGCTGACACGCCTGGCGCAGGCGCGCTGGCAGCTGCCGGGACGTACCGTCTTTAACTTCCTCATCGTCGCAGTGCTCTTTGGCGCGCTGGCAGCCCTGGGCCTGATCGTGCTGCTGACTGTAGTGCCGCTGCAGACGGCGCTCGGGGTCGTATCAATGGCAGGCTGGTGGGACGTAATCGAGGCCCGCACCCTGTTGCTCGGCCTCGTCGTGCTGTTGGCAGGCTTGCTGGCGGCCCTGTTGCTGCCGCTGCGCAGTGTCTTCCGCAACGCTGACCTGGGGCCTCGCCGGCGCGACGTGCTGCTCGTTTGCGCGCTGGCGCTGATAGTCTGCGGTGGCCTGCTGCTGGTCGAATCCGTTTCGCACAGCGCTCCTCAGCTCACGAACGAGCCGGTTGAACCGCATGTTCCAGGTGAGGAAGCCGCGGACACGGTCAACGTCATCCAGCTACTACCACTCTTGCTCGCCTGGGCCGGCGCGGTCTTCATCCTGCTGGCGCTGCTTGTGAGCCGACGCCGGGGCTGGTGGCAGGCTCTGCGGCGCTATCCGGAGCTGGACCTCATCATCGTCATCGGAAGCCTGATCCTGCCCTGGGCTGCGCCCTTTCTGATTGCGCTGACTGGCGCCCAGGCCACGGACTATTCGCAGGAAGGCATCACGCGCGCGCTGCTGGCGCTGTTGCCGCTGCTGGCGGTCTCCATCGGCCTGGGCCTCGCCTGGGACTGGCGCCGCTGGTTGCCCTGCGCGCTGCTGTTTTACGCAGTCTTCGTGTTCTTCTTCACGACGATGATGACCAATGTCAATGGTCTGGCGACCGGCATGATCGGCAGCCTTGGCTACTGGCTTGAACAGCAGGGTGTGCGGCGCGGCAACCAGCCACAATACTATTACGTCGGTCTGCTGCTGCCAGTTTACGAGTTTCTGCCCATGCTGGGCAGCGCGCTCGCCATGACCACCGGACTGGGTGTGTTCTGGCGTCGCCGCCGCCAGCAACTGGCCCTGCAACAGCCACAATCGGAAGCGCCCGCCCCGCTGCGGCGGCGTGCGCAGCGCCTGCAACGGCTGCCATTTCTCTTGTTGCTGGCCTGGTGGGCCGTCCTGGGGCTTTTCGGCTACACCATTGCCGGCGAAAAGATGCCTTGGCTGACCACCCATCTGACGCTGCCGCTGATCCTGTTGAGCGGCTGGTATTTCGGGCGTATTTTTGATGCGCTTGACCTGGCACGTTTGCGGCGCGGCGCCTGGCTGGCGCTGTTGCTCTTCCCCCTGCTGGCGGTGACGCTCTTCCAGGTGCTGCAGCCTCTGTGGGCCGGTGGCGGCATCTTCGCCGGGCTGGAGCAGGAACAGCTTGCGCGCAGCGGACGCTGGCTGGGCGTGCTGGCAGTGAGCGGGCTTGTCCTTTTCTGGCTTTTCCGCCTTGGCCAACGTCACGGCTGGCCGCAGCTGCGTCGCCTCTTCGCGGTCTCGCTCTTCGCGCTGCTGGCCCTGTTGACCGCGCGCGCGGCGTTGCGCGCCTCCTTCATCAACCACGACCTGGCGACCGAGTATCTGGTTTATGCGCACGCCGCGCCGGCGGTGAAGACCGTGTTGCAGCAACTGGAAGAGACCAGCCTGCGTGTCGCGGATGGCAAGGGCATGGTCTTCGCCTATGACGACCTGGTTTCCTGGCCCTACAGCTGGTACTTCCGGGACTTCAGCAACGCGCGCTTCGTCGGCGACAGCCCTTCGCGACAGGTGCTGGACGAGGCGCAGGCCGTGCTGCTGGGCGCCGGCAACCTGGGCACCTTTGAGCCGCTGCTGGAAGATCGCTACTATCGCTTCGAGTACATTCGCATGTGGTGGCCGATGCAGGACTACTTCGGTATGTCGGCCGCGCGAATTGCCAACGCTCTGGATTTCAGCCCGGCAAACGCGCAGGCGGCCGCGCTGCGCCAGGCGATCTTTGATATTTGGTGGTCGCGTGATTACAGCGCGCTCGGCCGCCAGCAGGGGCGCAGCTACGCGCTCGAACAGTGGCCGGTCGCGGACCGCATGTACCTGTTCCTGCGCAAGGACACCGCGGCGCGCATCTGGGATCTGGGCGTTGGCGACGGGCAGGTGATCAATCCGCTGGCCGACCTGGCCCCCAACCTGTGTAACGAAAACTGGCAAGCGCTGGAGGCACATACCATCATCGGCGAAGCTGGCAGTCAGCCCGGCCAGCTGCTGCGCCCGATCGGCCTTGCCCTGAGCATAGATGGCAGGCTGGCCGTCAGCGAAGAAGGTAACAATCGTATTTCGCTCTTCACACCAAAGGGAGAACTCCTCGGCACGCTGGCTGCGACAGGGGAGAATGCGCTGCTGGAGCGGCCCGGCGGCTTGCGCTTCGCTGCGGACGGCAATCTCTACGTGGCAGACACCTGGAACTACCGCATTCAGGTGCTGGGGCCGGAAGGCGAGAGTCTGCGCAGCTGGGGCGAGCCGGGGCTATTCGGCCTGGGGGCGGATACATTGCCTGTAACGGGCCTGTGGGGGCCGCGCGACCTGGTGCTGGATGAGGACGGGCAGGTGTATGTGGCGGACACGGGCAACAAACGGATTCGTGTCTACTCGGCACAAGGAGACTGGCAGCGTGACATCGGCGGCGGCGGCGGCGGGCCGGGTCAGCTGGACGAGCCCAGCGGCCTGGCGCTGCACCCGGACGGTCGCCTTTTCGTCGCCGACACCTGGAATCGTCGCATCTCCGTGTTTGACAGCGAGGGCAGCTTCCAGTATCTGATCCCGCTCAGCGCCTGGTATGGTGAACAGGGCAACCGCCCTTATCTCGCGCTGGACGTCGCGCGCGACCTGCTCTACGTCGGCGATCCTGACGCCGGACGCGTGCTGGTGCTGGACACGGCCGGCAACTGCCTGGGCTCCTTCGGCGAACCCGGTGGCAACAGCCCGGCCGGCAGCCGCATCGGCGCTGTCGCCGGTCTCGCGGTCGACGCGTTGGGCGAGGTCTGGCTCGCGGATTCAGGCAGCGGGCGCATCCTGGGATTCCCGGCCTTTCCGCTGGATTCAGCGCCTGGCTGAGCCATCGGGGCACTACCGTTAATAACTTGCAGAAGACTGCGTATTATGGTAGGTTAGAGTAGGAAGTGGGGATTTGGCCCCACTTCTGTTGTTGTGCCGTTCGGGAGCACCAGGCATTCAGTCAGGGGGCTTCCCTCAGCAGGGTCAGGCAATGGGTCAGGAACAGGGACCATGAGAAGCGAGTTTGAAGTCGCCTTTAACGAAATAACGGAGTTGCGTGAACTGCCGCAGGAAGTCGTGCTGGACGCGCTACAATCGGCGCTGGTGCTGGCCTATCGTCGCGACACGGGCGCCAGCGAAGCCCAGCAGGTCGAGGCAGACATCGACCCCACCACGGGGCGGCCCCGCATTTTTGTCGAAAAGGAAGTCGTGGATTCCGTTATTAACGAGGCCACCGAGGTGGACCTTGCGAGCGCGCGCTTTTATGAGCCGGAGGCGGTGGAAGGCGACACCGTCATGGTCAAGGTGCAGCGTACGACGCGCAACTTCGGGCGCATCGCGGCCATGACCGCCAAGCAGGTCATCCTGCAGAAAATCCGCGAGGCCGAGCGCAACTTGCTCTATGAAGAGTATCTGGAGCGCGAAGGCGACCTTATCACCGGCACCGTGCAAAGTACCAACGCCCACATGATCACCCTCAGCCTGGGACGCGGCGAGGCCATCATGCCCCGCTCGCAGCAAATTCCCGGCGAGCGTTACCGGCCGCACGACAAGGTGCGCACCTATGTGCTGGAGGTGCGGCGCAGCAACAGCGGCCCGCAGATCATCGTGAGCCGCGGCCACCGCAACATGCTAAGGCGCCTGCTTGAGTATGAAGTGCCGGAGATTTACAACGGCCAGGTAGAAATCAAGACCATCGCGCGCGAGGCGGGCTATCGCTCCAAGGTCGCGGTCGCAGCGCTGCAGGAAGGCATAGATCCGGTCGGCGCCTGCGTCGGCATGCGCGGCATGCGCATTCAGAACATCGTGCGTGAACTGCATGAAGAGAAGATTGACGTCATCGAGTGGTTGCCTGAGCAGCGCGATTTCATCGCCAAGGCGCTCAGTCCTGCGCGTGTGAACGGCGTCTATCTGGATGATGACATTGACAGCGGGCGCACCGCGCTGGTCATCGTGCCCGATGACCAGCTCTCGCTGGCGATTGGCCGCGAGGGGCAGAACGCGCGTCTGGCCGCCAAGTTGACCGGTTGGCGCATCGACATCAAGAGCGTGGCCGAGGCCGTGAGCGAGGCGCTTGAACTCATGGATACGCCACCACTTTCCGAATTGGCAGAACAGCAGCCGGAACTCTGTGCCGAGGCGGAACGAATCATGGGCCGCAAGACCGAGGGCCGCATGATCATGCCGGAGGAATACAGCACGCTGGGCCGCTTTGCTGATATGGCCGAGAGTCGGCAGTTGCTTGTGCGCGAGGCGAATCGTGCGCAGCGGCTTACGGAGATCAACGCTGCCCGTGACACGCTGCCACCAGGCGTCTTCCAGGTGCCGGTAGATACCCTTGAGTTGCCGGATGAGGTGCTGGAGACGCTACAGCCCTTCGAAAACGTCGGTGAGGTGATGTGGCGCTGTCTGCTGCGGGATGCCTCCTTGCTGCGCCGGCTGGATTCGCCGGAAGAGGCGCTGGCGCAAATCCTGAGCGCCTACGAATCCATCGTCATCCCGGACCCTGAAGCGCCTGTAGCCGAGGCTGCTGCCGATGAAGCCCTTGTGGTGGATGCCGCAGCTGAGGGCGTGGCAGCGCCCGAAGACGCTGCTACCGCGGAGGTCGTGGCGGATACAGCTTTGGAAGCGGAGGAAGAAGCCCCGGTCGTTTTCGCCGACGATCAGGCGCCAGTGCCGCAGCCGGATGAAGCGCAATCTGCGAAACGCGTGTTCCGCAGGGTACGGCCAGAGCCGGAATTTGAGGAAGAGCTGGAGCAACCTGAAGGCGACCTCGACGCGCTGAACGAGCAGGATGAGGAGCGCAAACGGCGCGACAGCAAGCTGAAGCGGCGGCAGCTGGTCTTTGACGAGGAACTGGGCGAGGTCGTTGCGGTGCGGCGACGCAAAAAGGACCGCGGCCGCGACGAGTGGGACGACTTTCTGGACTAGGCACTGCCGATGAAGTCCCGACAGCTGGGTGCCCGCCCGCGCCACCGGCCACAGCGCAGTTGTGTCGTATGTCGCAGCAAGCAGGATAAACGCGCGCTGACGCGCATCGTGAGCAGGGAAGGGTCATTGCAGCTTGACCCTGGTGGCAAGGCGGAAGGACGGGGCGCCTATCTTTGTGGACAGGCAGCCTGCTGGGAGAGCGCCGCAAACGGCCCGGCCCTGGCGCATGCGCTGTCAGTGGAACTCACGGACGTAGATCGTTTGCAGTTGCTGCGGGGCAAGCCCTGAGCCAGGAGTCCGACGCTGAATTGTGTCGGACGGCAATCAATAAATGTGAAAGACCGGATACGATGATGCTCTCCCGGCCGGTCTCCGCAAACAAGGGAGGAAGTGTATGGCAGTGGAAGAGCGCGTTGTTGTATTGCCGGACAGCCTGACCGTCCGCGAACTGGCGGACTCAATTGACATCAGCGTTATCGAGGTGATGAAGGTCCTCATTGCCAACGGCATTGTGGCCTCGATCAACCAGCAAATAGACTTCGACACCGCCTCAATCGTCTGCTCGGAATTCGACATCGAGGCGCTGTCGCAATCCAGCCTGGCAGACCTGGCGGAGAAGGAAGAAGCGGCCCAGGCGCAGCAATGGCGCCAGATTTACATTGATGAAAAGCCGGAAGACCTGAAGCGCCGCCCGCCCATCGTCACCATCCTCGGTCACGTGGACCACGGCAAGACGACCCTGTTGGACACGATTCGCAAGACGCATGTCGCGGATGGTGAGGCCGGCGGCATCACACAGCACATCGGCGCCTACCGCGCGCAACATGACGGGCAGCAAATCACATTTCTCGATACCCCGGGTCATGAAGCCTTTACAGCCATGCGTGCCCGTGGCGCACACGGCGCAGACATCGCCGTGCTGGTGGTCGCTGCGGATGACGGCATCATGCCAACCACGCGCGAAGCCATCGTCCATGCGCGCGCCGCCAACGTGCCAATCGTGGTCGCCGTCACCAAGATGGACCTGCCTGGCGCGAACCTGGAGCGCGTTTATCAGCAGTTGGCCGAGGCAGATCTGGTGCCCGCTATCTGGGATGGCAGCACGATGGTAGAGGCCGTGTCCGGCATTAGCGGCGATGGCATTGATGACTTGCTGGAGGCCATTTTGCTCACTGCTGGCGAGCATGACATCGTCGCCAATCCGCGCGCCAATCCCTCGGGAGTCGTGCTGGAGGCGGAGATCGACCCGTCGCGCGGCGTGATAGCAACCTTGCTGGTACTGAATGGCGAACTGAAGCGCAGCGACACCCTGATCGCCGGCAGCACTTCCGGGCGTATCAAGGCCATGTTCGATGAGAATGACAGGCGCATCAACGCTGCCGGCCCCTCCACACCGGTAGCGGTGATGGGGCTCGGTGATCTGCCTCAGCCTGGCGACAGCTTCGAATGGATGAAAAACGACAAGAGCGCGCGTCGCCTGCTGCATGAGCGCGCCGGGGATGTGGAACAGGGCAGTGGCCGCATGGATGTGCTGTCTCTCGATGACGTATTTGCGCGTTTCAGTCGGGGCGACACGAAAGACCTTGCGCTCATCGTCAAGGCGGACTTTCAGGGCACGCTGCAGCCTGTAGTCGAATCGCTGGAGAGGATGTCCGACGAAAACAGCGACGGCATCCAGCTCAGAATCCTCGCGGCGGACATCGGCAGCATTGGAGAAAACGATGTGAACCTGGCCGCGGCCTCCAACGCGATCGTCGTCGGCTTCAACGTCGAGGTGGATGGCACTGCGCGGCGCGTGGCGGATTCTCAGGGCGTGGATATTCGTACCTGGAACATCATTTACAACTTGCTGGAAGATATCGAACTGGCCATGCACGGCATGCTGGAGCCGGAGGATGTCGAGGAGAGGCTGGGTCGCGCAGAAGTGCGCCAGGTGTTCAGCAACTCGCGCGTGGGCAACATCGCCGGCAGCTATGTGCGTGAGGGTACGGTGCAGCGCAACGCGCGCGCGCGTGTGATTCGCGCCGACCAGGTGCTGGCGGAAGATCTGCGCATTGGTTCACTCAAGCGCGTTCGGGATGATGTGCGCGAGGTGCGCGCCGGCTTTGAGTGCGGTATTAGTCTGGAGCGCCACTCCGATTTCCAGGAAGGCGACATCATTGAATTTTATGTGATTCGGCGTGGCAGCCGGGCCAGCGCATGAGCATTCGCCAGCAGCGCGTGGAAGGGCGTATCCGCGCCATCCTTGGCGAGCTGCTGTTGCGCGCGGTCCGGGATCCGCGTTTGCAGAACGTCACTGTTACCGAGGTCACGCTGGACCCCGAACTGGTATATGCCGACGTCTACGTCAACGCCCTGGGTGAGGAGGAGCGCGCGCCTGAAGTGCTGGCCGGGCTGGCGCGCGCCAATGGCTTTCTGCGGCGTGAGGTGGGCCGACGCCTGCGGGTGCGGATCGTGCCGGAGTTGCGTTTCCACTGGGATGCTGTGCTGGAGCAGGGCGCGCGCATGGACGATCTCATCAACAGCCTGGACATCCCGCCGGAAGTGACGCCCGCACCTGATGTGCCACAAGACTGACTTCGCGGCAGCCAGCGCGGCCCTGCGCGCTGCGCGTAGTATCCTCATTGTCACTCATGTCAAGCCGGACGGAGACGCGATCGGGTCCTTGCTGGGCCTGGGCAATGCCCTGCGCCCGGCGGGGCGGGAAGTGTACTGCGCGGTAGACGGCGGCGTGCCGGACTTTCTGCGCTTTCTGCCCGGTGCGCAGGAGGTACGCGCCGGGTTGCAGGACATAAGTGCGGACCTGCTCATTTCCGTCGATGCCGACCGTGAAGATCGCGCGGGGGAAGTCGGTGCGCTGGGCCTGACGCGCTGTAACTCTGTCATTAACCTCGACCATCATGTCAGCAATACCGGCTTCGGCGACATTCAGCTGGTGATGCCCGCGGCCGTTTCGTCGACCGAGGTGGTGTTCTACTGGTTGCAAGAGCTGTCGCTGCCACTGACCCTGGATGTCGCGCTGCCGCTGCTGACCGGGCTGGTCACCGATACGCTCGGCTTTCGCACCAGTAACGTGACGCCGCAGACGCTGCGCGTCGCGCTTGAGCTTGTTGAAGCCGGCGTTTCGCTGTATGACATCATGGCTCGCACCCTGGAGAGTCGTCCCTGGCGAGATTTACTGCTCTGGCGGCGCGGTTTACAGTCTCTGACAATGGCAGACGGCGTGGTTTCTGCGCAAATCAGCGCAGAGGACAGTGCGCTTGCGGGAACCGGGCCGGGCGAAGACGGCGGTCTGGTGAACCAGATGCGCGCAACAAACGAGGCCCGCATCGCGGTCGTGTTCAGGGAATTGGGGGATGGGCAGGTCTCTCTCAGCATACGTAGCAAACCACCTTATGATGTTGCCGGCGTGGCGCAGGAACTGGGTGGCGGTGGACACGCCCAGGCGGCCGGCGCGACCATCGCCGGGCCGCTGGCTGCAGCGCAGGCCCGGGTGTTGCCGCTGCTGCGCGAGGCTGTGAACGTGGGCAACGCCGCTGCCGACGCATGAACCCCTTTGGCTTCCTGAACATCGACAAGCCGGCCGGCATGACGAGTCACGATGTAGTGGCGCGCTTGCGCCGTGAATTGCGTCTGCGCAAACTGGGTCATGCTGGCACGCTCGATCCCATGGCGACGGGCGTGCTGGTGCTCTGTGTGGGGCCGGCCACGCGCCTGAGCGAATACGCCATGCGGGGCGTCAAGCGCTATCGCGCCGGGATCCTGGCGGGCGTGAGCACGGACAGCTATGACGCCGAGGGGCGGGTCACTGAAGAGCGTGACGCCTCCGCATTGACGCGGGCGAACGTAGAGGCGGCGCTGGCGCAATTCCGGGGCGACATTGAGCAACTGCCGCCCATGTTCAGCGCAGTTAAACAGGGCGGTCGCAAGCTTTACGAGCTGGCGCGGGGCGGACAGACCGTCGAACGCCGGCCACGCCAGGTTTGCGTGCAGGAGTTGCGCCTGGTCGACTGGTCGCCGCCGCAGTTCACGCTGGAGCTCGCCTGCAGCGCGGGCACCTACGTTCGCAGTCTGGCGCATGACCTGGGCGAAGCGCTGGGCACGGGCGCACATCTGACGGCGCTGACTCGAACAGTCAGCGGCAGTTTCCGGCTGGAAGATTCCCGTACGCCGGAGCAGGTGCTGGCAGCACCGGAGTGGCAACGCCTGCTCGTTTCACCTGGTGATGCCCTGCCGAAATTGCCGCCCGTCCAACCGGATGCCACAGTGTGCGCGCAGCTGCTGCAGGGGCGCGCGATTCCCTGCAGTGCCAGCGACCCCGACGTTACGCTGGCTCAGGCGCAAGGGCCGGACGGATCGCTGCTGGCTATCGTCGAACGGGATGGCGCGTTGTGGCGACCGCGCAAGGTGTTTCCGCCGCAATGAGCCACGATCAGATTATTCCCGGCCTGGCAGCGACCGGAACGCGCGAGCCCGCGCTGGTGACCATCGGCGTCTTCGATGGCGTACACCTGGGCCATCAGCAGTTGCTGGCCCGTCTCGTTGCCCAGGCGCGCGCTGCGAAATTGCAGGCGGTGGCCGTCACTTTTTTTCCACATCCGGACATCGTGTTGCGTGGCCTGCGCGGTCGCTATTACCTGACGACGCCGGAAGAGAAAGTGCAGCGTCTGCGCGCGACGGGCGTGGACGAGGTGCTCACGCTGCCTTTCGACGATGCGCTGCGCAGGGTGAGCGCGGCAGATTTCTGCGCGCAGTTGCGCCAGGGACTGAACATGCGCGCGCTGGCGGTGGGGCGCGACTTTGCGCTGGGCCATCGCCGCGAGGGGGATGTTAACAGGCTGTGCGAGTTGGGCCAGGCGCTGGGCTTCGAGCTGATGATCACCGACCTGGTGGAGAGCGAGGATGGCCGCATCAGCAGCACGTCCATCCGCAAGGCGCTCGAGTCCGGCGACACGGCGCGCGCGCGGCGCTGGCTGGGGCGCAGCCACGTGCTCTGTGGCGATGTAGTGCGTGGCGCCGGACGTGGGCGGCAACTCGGTTTCCCGACGGCCAACGTCGCCGTGTGGGAGCAGCAGGTCATCCCGGCCAACGGCGTTTATGCCAGTTACGCGTGGCTGGACGAGGAGCGCTTCGTGGCAGCCACCAACGTGGGTGTGCGGCCGCACTTTGGCGAGGAGACCGTCACCGTCGAGCCCTACATCCTCGATTTTGAGCGCGACATCTATGGCAGCCGCTTGTGCGTGAGCTTCGAGCAGCGCCTGCGTGACGAGCAGAAGTTTGACAGTCTGGACGGGCTCGTCGCGCAAATTGCTGCAGACGCCGCTGCCAGCCGAAATTTGCTGGGCAGCTAGCGGCCGCGCCCCGGAATGCGAAAGCCGAGCCGGCGCATAAAGTCGTCATCCTTGCGCCAGTTCCGCTGCACTTTCACGCGTAGCTCAAGGTAAACATGCGTCTCCAGCATGGCCTCCAGTTCCAGCCGCGCCGCGCGTCCCAGCTCGCGGATCATGTTGCCGCCCTTGCCAACGAGAATGCCCTTCTGTGAGTCGCGCTCGACGTAGAGCGTGGCGCTGATGTAGGTCATCTTCGCGCTGCGCTCGCGATATTCCTCGATCTCGACGGCGACGGCGTGAGGGACTTCCTGGCTGGTGGCCAGCATGACCTTTTCGCGCACCACTTCGGCGGCCATGAAACGCAGGTTGACCTCGCTGACCTGGTCGGCAGGAAAGAAGCGCGGTCCTTGCGGCACCAGGTTGCGCAACAGGGCCACCAGCTCGGGCACGCCTTCATTGCGCAAGGCGCTCAACAGGGTGGCATGCTCATGCGTTACCAGCCCACGGTGTGCTGCGCCCGTTTCGGCGTCCGGCGCCTGGGGCAGGAGGTCGACCTTGTTGAGCGCGAGCACGACCGGCGCCTCACCGCGACGGCGGGCGATGCTCGCGGCAATACTGTGGTCCTCCTCGCCTGGCGGGCGTGAAACATCCAGCAGCCACAGCAGCACATCGGCGTCGCGCAAGGCGTCGTTGGCGGCGCGCACCATGTGTTCGCCCAGGCGATGCTGCGGTTGATGCAGGCCGGGCGTGTCGATGAAAATGAGCTGGGAGTCGTCGCTTGTATGGATGCCCAGCTGCTGACGGCGCGTGGTCTGTGGCCGCGGCGTGACGATGGCAATTTTCTGGCCGAGGATGGCGTTGATGAGCGTGGACTTGCCCACGTTCGGGCGTCCCACCACGGCCACGTAGCCCGAGCGATGCTCCTCGGGCCAGTCCTCCGTGAAGGCCGACTCAGCCCCGGTCATTGCACCAGTCAATGAAGGTAGGGTGACAGGGCAGATATTGTCGCAGTCGTTCTGGCAGCGCGTCCGGGTTGGCGCCGATCAGGGCCTGCGGACGGGCCAGGGGCAGCGCGTTGTTCGCGTCTTCCTGGCGCCAGACCAGAACGCGTGGTGCCTGCGCCAGATCCAGGCGGCTGACGCGCAACTGGTCCTCGATGCCGTCGTCGCGGTAGCCGTGGGCTTCGGCGCGGGGGTGCAGGTTGCTGTGATGCAGCAGAAAGTCCCAGGCGTCCTCGCCGCTGAGCTGCTCGCCGTATTCCAGCACGACCAGTTCCGGCACGATACACAACTGCGGAATTTCCAGGCAGACGATGCCATAGCGCGACAGCAGCGGCCCGCTCGCCAGTAGCTCGCCGGGCGCCGATGCCAGCGTTGTCAGCAGCGCGACACCATCCAGGCATGTTACGCTGCCCTCAAACCGGTCGCTGACTGCCTGGCGTTGAAGGCTCACGCTCAGTGGTCGTCGTGGCCGTGATATCGGGGCTCGTTAATGTCGTCGAATTGTGTATCGGGGCGCTTGCTGGCGAACCAGGCAATGATGCCGCTGACGAACATGGCCGTGCCTGCCGCGAAGAGCACGCCCAGGGAGATGCCGCCAGCGCTGCCGATGACGCCCAGCGCTGCGCTGACCACCATCAGGGTCAGGCCCAGCCCGGCCAGAAAGGCCAGCGTGCTTGCGAGTGAGAGAGGTGGAGACTTCCCGGTCACGGCAGTTCCTCTTGCTGAATGCGCTGTCGCTATTCTGCCGCCTGACTGCGCGCGCGTCAAGCCGTGGAGTGTGACCTGTGCCTGTGCTATACTGCCGCGCCTGTGGCTGGAAGATATGGACCGTAGCGGAGGGTACATGAGACGCAGCAAGGTCACCATCGTCGGCGCGGGCAACGTGGGCGCGACCTGCGCGCACTGGATCGCGGGCAAGGAGCTCGCGAATGTCGTGCTGGTGGACATCATCGAAGGCGCCGCCAGTGGCAAGGCGCTCGACCTGGCGCAGGCCGGCCCGGTAATGAATTTTGACATCTCCCTCTCTGGCTCGGGTGACTACGCGCCCACGGCCGGTTCTGACCTGGTCGTCATCACAGCCGGCGTGCCGCGGCGCAAGGATCCCAATACCGGCGCCTTCCCCAGCCGCGACGATCTGGTACGCACCAACCAGTCCATCGTGGGCGACGTCGCGCGCAAGGTGGCGCAGCTGTCGCCGGAAGCGGTGTTGCTGGTCGTCTCCAATCCGCTGGACGCCATGTGCCACGTGGTGCTGCAGGAGAGCGGCTTCCCGGCGCAGCGCGTAATCGGCCAGGCCGGCGCACTGGACACGGCGCGTTTCAAGGCCTTCATTGCCGCGGAGCTGGGCGTCAGCGTGCGCGACGTGCACGGCATGGTGCTGGGCGGCCACGGCGACACCATGGTGCCACTGCCGCGCCACACTTCAGTCTCCGGCATCCCGCTGCGCGAGCTGATGGATGAAGAGACCCTGCATGTCATCATCGAGCGCACGCGTCAGGGCGGCGGCGAAATCGTCGGCATGCTCGGTTACAGTGGCTTCTATGCGCCTTCCGCCGCAACGGTGGAGATGGTCGAGGCCATTCTGCGCGACCAAAAACGGATAATCCCTTCAGCCGTCCTGCTCAACGGCGAATATGGCATTGATGGCCTCTATGTTGGCGTGCCGGCAGTTCTGGGCGCGGGCGGCGTGGAGCGCGTAATCGAGATGGCGCTCGACGATGAGGAGCGCACCATGCTGGAGCACAGTGCCGCAGCCGTCAAGTCAGTGGTGGACGTGCTGGGCTACTGAGCAATCGTGTCCAGTTGCGCGCCGATGATGCCGCGCTGACCGCGCAGGAAAGTATCGCGAGCCTGCGCGCTGCGTCCCGCCAGTTGCAGGCGCAGAGGCAGCAGCAGAGCCGCGCCAGTACCAATAGCGATGCCCGCCCCATGCGCCACGACCAGTCCTGGGGCTGCCGTGCCTGCTGCGACCGCGGCCTCCAGTATCTTTAGCTGGCGTCCGTCCCATGCAGTGAAGCTGCCGGGCCAGGGTGTGAACGCGCGCACCTGGCGCTCGATGGAATCCGCCGGCTGCGCCCAGTCAATTAACCCGTCTTCCTTGCGCAATTGCGGCGCCAGCGTAACCTTCGTTTCATCCTGAGGCTGCGATTCCATACGTCCGGCCAGCCAGTCTGGAAGCATCGCCATCAGCAGTTCCGCGCCCAGCGGCGCGAGACGGTCGTGCAGGCTTTGGGCAGTTTCGTCCGGCGCAAGGGGAACGGTCTGCTGTGCAAGAATGGGGCCGCTGTCGAGGCCGGCCTCCATCAGCATAATGCTGACCCCGCTGCGCGAATCACCATTGCGAATGGCCGCCTGCATGGGCGCCGCGCCGCGCCAGCGCGGCAGGAGTGAGGCGTGGATGTTGAGCGAGCCTTGTGGCGGAATGTCGAGCACGCGCTGTGGCAGAATCTGGCCGAAAGCGGCCACGACGTAAACGTCCGCACGCCAGCGGCACAGGTCCGCGAACGCTTCATCTCTACGCAAACTGCGCGCTTGTAGCAGCGGCAGCCCGTGCTCCAGCGCCAGCTGCTTCACGGGCGAAATGTGTAGCGCGCGGCCCCGGCCGGCCGGACGGTCGGGCATGGTGACGACGCCCGTGACTTCGTGGCGGGCGATGAGTGCGCGCAGCGCCGGCAAGGCGAACTCCGGCGTTCCCATGAATACGACGGCGGCCATGGCACATCCTGCATGATGGGCAGCTATGGGCATGGTAAACTCCGTTGGCCTGCCCGACAAGGCAGCGCGCGTTGACTTCACAGAGGCTGACTGATATGAAGACCGGGTCGACGCAATGGCTGCTCCCTGCACCCGCGCCGGCAGCGCTCCAGCGCAAATTCCCCGGTGTAAAACCTTTGCTGACACAGCTGCTCTACCAGCGCGGTCTGACCACGCCGGACGATGCCCGCGTCTTTCTGCACGGGCCCGGCGCCACAGTCGATCCCTTTGCGCTAAAAGGCATGTCGGCCGCCGTGAGCCGCATCCGCCAGGCGCTGCGAAATGACGAGGCCATCGTCGTCTATGGCGACTTTGATGCCGATGGCGTCACTGCAACCGCGCTGCTGCTGCAAACCCTGACTGCTCTGGGCGCCAGGGCACGGCCCTACATTCCCGACCGCGTCAGCGAAGGCTATGGTCTGAACAGCGCTGCGCTGACAAGGTTGGCAGAAGCAGGCGCACGCCTGATCATCACCGTGGACTGCGGCGTCCGCGCCGTGGACGAGGTCACGGCCGGCATGGCGGCGGGACTTGACCTCATCATCACTGACCATCACTCGGTCGGCGCCGAACTGCCACCGGCGCTCGCGGTTATCAATCCCAAACAGGCGGGTTGCGCCAGCAGGTCGCAGAATCTGGCCGGCGCCGGTCTGGCCTTTCGCCTGGCGCAGGCGCTGCTGCGCACGGCTCGCAACGATCGGCGTGACCTTCGTCTGCAGGAGCGGGAACTGCTGGACCTGGTCGCGCTGGGCACGGTCGCCGATCTGGCCGACCTGGGCGACCTGGAAAACCGCGCGCTCGTGCGCGAAGGCCTGCGCGTCATTAACGAAGCGCGGCGGCCGGGCGTGCGCGCCCTCCTGCAAGTGACGGGACTGGCGCCGGGTACGGTGCGAGCGCGCGACATCGCTTTCCGGCTGGGTCCGCGCATCAACGCGGCGGGGCGCATCGACAGTGCCATGCTCGCCTGTCGGCTGCTCACGAGCGACGACGCTGCCGAGGCAGCAGGTCTTGCGGAGAGGTTGCAGGCGTTGAACGAAGAGCGCCGCGCCCTGACCCAGGCCGCCCAGGAAGACATCAACCAGGAGCTGGAGTCGCTGGATGACGTGAAGCCGCTAATTTTCGCCGCCCGCGAAGGCATTTCTCCCGGAATTGTCGGGCTGGTCGCGGGCCGTCTCTGCGAGGCATGGCAGCGGCCGGCGATCGTGATGGAGCAGGGGGCGCAGGAGAGTCGCGCCTCCTGCCGCAGCATCCCGCAATTCGATATCACCCATGCGTTGGACCAATGCGCGGATCTGCTGCTACGTCACGGCGGTCACGCGCAAGCGGCCGGCTTCACTGTGCGCAACGATAACCTGCCCGCCCTGCGGGAACGGCTGGCGCAGCTGGCGGAGCAGGCGCTGGCCTGCCAGGCCTTGCAACCCATGCTGGACATCGATGCCGAGGTGACCGCCAGGCAGCTTACGACCGAGCTGCTGGATGAACTGGAACATCTGGAGCCCACTGGCTTTGGCAACCCGCAACCCCTGTTCCTGCTACGCAAGGCGCGCATCACGGAGCGGCGCCTGGTGGGTCGCGACGGCACTCACCTGAAGCTGCGCCTGGCCGCGGACGAGGGGCATGCCCTGGACGCCATCGCCTTTAGCCAGGGCCCGCAGTCCGACCAATTGCCGGCGCAGATCGATCTCGTTTTCCAACTGGAGCGCAACGACTGGGACGGGCGCCGTCGTCTGCAACTCAATGTGCAGGACATGCGCCCGGCGCGCGATGGCTGACCCTTCCCTATGGTATGATGGCGCTGTGGCTCCCTGATCGTCGGGAGCGGATAACCGGTGTGGGCCTTTCGGATCTGCGCCTGAGGAGCAAGATGGCTGAACAGGGAAATGGAAAGCCGCGTCGACCCTTTAACTACGGCGGCCAGGCGGTGATTGAGGGCGTCATGATGCGCGGCGCGCACAGCGCTGCGGTGGCGGTGCGCAACGCGGATGGCGAGATCGTAGTCCACGAGACTCCTCTAAGCCGCAGGCTCTATCGCGGCCGCATCATTCGCACGCCCTTCGTACGCGGTGTCGTGGGCCTGTGGGACGCGCTGGGGCTGGGCACGCGCGCGCTGATGTGGGCGGCGGACGTGGCTGTTAGCGATGAGGAAGATGTCGATTTCAACGGGCCGATCGGTTGGGCGACGATTGCGCTTTCGCTCTTGCTGGGCATGGGGCTCTTCTTCCTGCTGCCGACTCTGGGCGCCGCCGGCATCGGCAACCTGCTGGGCCTGACGCCGGACGGTTCGGCGCCGATCGGCTTCGCGGCCTTCCTCGTCAACCTGATCGAGGGCGTCATCCAGATTTCCCTGCTGATCGGCTACATCTGGGCCATCGGGCGCATCCCGGATGTAAAGCGCCTCTTTGGCTACCACGGCGCCGAGCACAAGACCATCAACGCCTGGGAAGCTGACGCGGAGCTGCGGCCGGAGGTCGTGGCAAACTTTCCCATTGAGCATCCGCGCTGCGGCACGGCCTTCCTGTTGACGGTCGCCTTCGTCAGCGTTTTCGTCTTCTCGCTGTTGGGGCGCCCGCCCTTGCCCTTGCTGATTCTCTCGCGCGTTGTGCTGATACCCTTGATGGCCGGCATCGCCTACGAGGTGATTCAGTTCTCGGCCCGCAATTTCCACAATCCCCTGGTGCGCCTGCTGGTACAGCCGAATCTGGCGCTGCAGCACTTGACCACGCGTCAACCGGAATTGCACATGCTGGAGGTCGCCATAGTCGCCTTCGAGCGCGTGCTGGTCTCGGAAGGTCTGCTCGCCAGCGAGGAGGCGCAGATCCCGGCGCCGAACCTGGAGGCCGTCTCGCCGACGCTGGCTGCTGCCGATCAGGCCTGAAGCAGTTGCCAGTCCATCACCACGGCGGCCTTGTCGCCGACGCAACTGGTGCGGATCACGCTCTCGCCCTGGCGGCGCTGCACCCGCAACTGCTGCGGCTCGCCATCAGCGCGGAAAGTCACCACCCAGTGCTGCTCGCCAACTTCCTGCTCGTCCAGCAATTGCAGGCCATCGATGTCCCTGAGGCCGTTGCGTTGGCGTAACAGGGCTGCAGCCGCCTGCACCTGCGCGGGCCAGGCGCATCGTCCGCGCAGCCAGCGCGGTTCGAGCTGGCCCGCCAGGTGGGCATCGGCGACGCTGGCGGCTGCCTCCGGCGGCATGCGACCGTAGCAGAGCCCTTCTGGCAGGAAGAGCACTGTGGGCGCGAAGCGATGGCCGCCAATGTGGGAGCAGCGCCAGGCGCGCGCCCCGACCCGTTCGCGCAGGGCCGTGAACATGGGCATGCCGGCCAGGGCGCAGCACTGGTCCCGCTTGCCATGCGTGCAGACCAGAAAGAGCGGTTGCTCGTCGCGCTGTTCCGGGCGTTGCCCGTCAGCCAGCGCGGCGAAGTCGAAGGCCAGCAGATCCTCATAGCACTCCAGCGTGAACTGGTAGAGCGCCGGGGCGGACGCGTCGCCGACGGCGAGGAAGAAGCGCAGTCCGGCGTGTGTGACTGGCTGGCGGATGAAGAGGATGCCGGCTTCCGGCGTCGCCGTCAGATAGCGCTCCAGATGCGCGCGCACTGCCGGCGGCAAATCACTCTCGGCCAGGGCCTGCGCGCCCCATGGTGCGTTCACTTCCAGCAGCAACCAGATGCGCCGCTGTGGCGCAGAGCCGTAAAGGGGCTCGCTGGCTGCCAGCGACCGTCCTGAACAGAAGTCAGTTTCGTTCACGGGGCTTCCTCTCCTGCTTCTTCGTTGGCCAGGTGTTTGAGCGAATACAGCTTGGTCAGCGCCTCCAGCGGGCTGAGCTCATCGACGGATAGCTCACGCAGCGTCTGCTGCAAGGCCGAGGGCGGGCGGATTTCTGCGACAGTTGTCTTCGCTGCTGCTGCCGGAGACGGCCCGTTTGAACTTGTCGCATTGCCCGCCAGTTCCAGCTGACGCAACAGCTCGTGCGCGCGCTGCACGACCGGGCGCGGCATGCCGGCAATTTGAGCGACATGGACGCCGTAGCTGCGGTCGGCGCCGCCGGGCAGTACCTGATGCAGAAACACGATGTCTTCGCCCTGTTCCGCGACGGCAACATTGAAATTGCGCGTGCGCGGCAGGATGAGCGGCAGGGCAGTCAGTTCATGGTAGTGCGTGGCGAAGAGCGTGCGGCAGTTCAGCTGCGGGCTGTTGTGGATGTATTCGATGACGGCGCGGGCGATGGCGAGACCGTCCCAGGTGGAGGTGCCGCGGCCGACTTCATCGAGAATGATGAGGCTGCTGTTGCTGCTGCCGGCGAGGATGCGCGCCGTCTCGACCATTTCGACCATGAATGTGCTTTGACCGGCATGTATCTCGTCCTGGGCGCCGATGCGCGCGAAGATGCGGTCCACCAGACCGATGCTGGCCTCGTCGGCGGGCACGAAGCTGCCGATCTGCGCCATCAGGGTGATGAGCGCTACCTGGCGGATGTAGGTCGACTTGCCGGACATGTTGGGCCCGGTGATGATGTGGATGCGTGCCTGACTGTCGAAACGACTGTCGTTGGGCGTATAGCGCAGGCCGCTGCCCAGCATTCGCTCTACCACCGGATGCCGACCGGCGAGGATACGCAACTGGCCGTCTTCGCGAATCTGCGGGCGGCAGTAACCCTCGCGCACGGCCACTTCGGCCAGCGAAAGAAAGGCATCGAGGTGCGCGATGGCGCGTGCCGTGCCGGTCAGGCGGGGCGCGGCCTCCGCCAGGCGATGACATAGCTTGTCGAAAAGGCGCCGCTCCAGCGCGAGAATCTGCTCCTCGGCGCTGAGCACCTTCGCCTCGTACTCCTTGAGCTCGGGCGTGATGTAGCGCTCGGCATTGACCAGGGTCTGGCGGCGCAGATATTCCGGCGGCACACTGGCTTCCCAGGACTTGCTGATCTCGAGGTAGTAGCCGAAGACCTTGTTGAAGCCGACCTTGAGGCGCGGGATGCCGGTGCGCTCGCGCTCGACCTGTTCCAGGCCGGCGATCCAGTCACGGGCTTCACGCGTGGCCTGCAACACATTATCCAGTTCTTCCGAATAGCCAGGCAGAATGACGCCGATGGCGTTGAGCGTGGCGGGCGCGTCTTCGTGGATGGCCTGCGCAATCTGTCCCGCCACCTCATCACAGGGATCGAGGCGTTCGACGAGGGGTTGCAGTGCGGGCAGGTTGCTGATGAGCGCACGCAGGCGCGGCACTGCCAGCAGGCTGGCGCGCAGGGCCAGCACATCGCGCGGCCCCGCGCGCCCGACCAGCAGGCGGTTGGCGAGGCGTTCGATGTCGGCGACCTGGCGCAGGGTTTCCAGCAACGCCTCGCGCCGCGCCGCGTCCGCGGCCAGCGCCTCGACGGCATCCAGACGCGCCTGGATGCGTTCCGGCTGCAGCAGGGGCTGGCTGATCCACATGCGCAGCCGCCGCGCGCCCATGGCCGTCACAGTGCGGTCCAGCACCTCCAGCAGGCTACCGCGCGTCTGCCCGCCGCGCAGTGTGCCGGTCAGCTCCAGGTTGCGGCGCGTGAAGGTATCCAGCACCATAAAGGACGAGGTTTCGTAGACGCGGACGCCGGTCAGCTGGGCGAGGCTGTCGCGCCGTGTTTTGCGCAGATAATGCAGGATGGCGCCCGCGGCGCAGACGGCCTGTGGCTTTTCCTCAAGGCCGAAGCCGGCGAGAGTCTGCACGCCAAACTGGCTGCACAGCGCTTGCTGCGCGCCGCTGTGTTCAAAGCGCCAGTCCTGCAGGGGGCTGAGATGGATGCCCTCCGGCAGCGATACGCCACGCTGCGCCCAGCTCTCCGGCAGCAGCACCTCGCGCGGTGCCAGACGCGCCAGTTCTTCAAGCACCAGCACGGCGCAATGTTCGCCGTCCAGCCTGGTCGCCGCAAATTCGCCGGTGCTGATGTCCACCCAGGCGAGGCCGGCTGCCTCCCAGCTGCCGCTGGCGGCGTCGCCGTCAGGCAAGAGCGCCAGCAGGTAGTTGGGTCGATCTTCGGCCAGCAGTTCGGGCTCGATGACCGTACCGGGGGTGACGACGCGCGAGACCTTGCGCTCGATGATGCCCCTGGCCGGCGCATCGCCCACCTGGTCGCAAACGGCGACGTGAAAGCCCTGATCGATCAGACGCGCGATGTAGTTCTCCAGCGCGTGATGGGGCACGCCGGCCATGGGGATGCGGCTGTCATTCTTGCCCGGGCTGACAGGGCGGCTGGTCAGCGTCAGGTCCAGCGCCCGGGCTGCTACTTCCGCGTCTTCGTCAAAGGTTTCGTAGAAATCGCCCAGGCGGAAGAACAGGATACAATCGGGATAATCGGCCTTGATGTCCAGGTATTGCTGGCGCAGTGGCGTGACTCTGGCCATGGCTGATCCCGTACTCCGGAGCGGGCCCATTGTAGCGGCCGGCCCGCTGCGTGACAAGCGCCTGGCGTGTTGACATCGGCATCAAGGGAGGCGCGGATGCGGATTATCGCAGTTGACCTGGGAGGCACGCGCATTCGGGCCGCCTGCCTGGACGGTGAGCTGAACTTGCTGGCGCGCCGGGAAACGCCCACCCTGGCCGCGGAGGGGCAGGGGGCCGTGCTGGCGCGCATGGTCGCGCTCATTGAGGCGGTGTGGCCACAGGACTCGCCCGTGGCCGGCATCGGCGTTTCCTCGCCCGGCCCGCTGGACCCGCACGCCGGCGTTGTGCTGGCGCCGCCCAATTTGCCTGACTGGCATCATGTCCCGCTGGTGGCCCTGCTGCGGGAGCGCTTCGCGGTGCCGGTCTGGCTGGGCAAGGACGCCAACGTTGCCCTGTTGGCAGAGGTGGTGCGCGGCGCTGCACAGGGCTGCCGCGATGCAATCTACATTACGCTCAGCACGGGCATTGGTGGCGGCGTGCTCAGTGACGGTCGTCTGCTGCTGGGGCATGGTGGCCTGGCGACGGAAGTGGGTAGCATGCTGCTGCTGGTCAACGGTTGCGCAACGCGTCTGGAAGCCGAAGCTGCCGGCCCGGCCCTGGCGCAGCAGGCCCGGCAACGCATCGTCGCAGGAGCGAAGTCCCTGATGAACGAGCTGGTCGACGGTAACCTGGCCCGCCTGGATGCCGAGTTGGTCGGCCTGGCGGCGCAACAGGGCGACGACCTGGCGCTGGAGCTGGTGCAACGCGCCGGCATGCTTATCGGTCTGGGCCTGACCAGCCTGCTGCACCTCTTCAATCCACAGGTGCTGGTCATTGGCGGCGGCGTGAGCCAGATTGGCGAAGCCCTGCTGGGGCCGATGCGAGCGACAATCTGCCAGCATGTGATTTATGAAGGCTATACGCGCGAGTTACGCATTGAATTGGCGGCTCTGGGAGAGGACGTCAGCCTGGTGGGGGCGGCGGTACTGGTGCGCAGCGCAGGCGGACAGCTTGTGCCGCGCTGATCCCTGCGAAGCGAGGTGTCAGGCTGGTGCAGCAGCTGTGCAGGATTCTTCAGTCCAGGCGTAAAGCTCCAGCACCAGGCCAGCCAGGTCCAACAGTTGGCCGCAGTGTATGGCATCCTCGGGCAGCAAGGTGAATGCTTCCCGCAGTTGCTCACTGTCACCTCCAGCCTGTAGCACCCAGACACGAGGAAACTGGCGCGCAGTCAACAGGGCAGGTTTCGGCCCGTCTGCATTGACGTTGAGCTTCTGTAGCGTTAGCGCCTGGATATAGAATTCCTGCAGCGCGCCCTGCTGCGGCAACGCTTCTCCTCTCAAAAGCAGCAGATCATTCTCGCCGCCTGCTGCCTGCAACTCCCGATACGCCAGATGCAGCGGTAGATGGACCGTGCCGTAGTTGAAGCTGTATTTCAGTTCCGGATGATTGCTCGCGTGCAACCCGGTTACGATCATGCCAACCAACGCCCACTCGGCCAGGCGCAGCCTGTGTTTACGCCCGCGCCAGACGAGCAACCCGACCAGCAGGGCAGCCAGGGGCCACAGGGGCATCAGGTAGCGCATGGAGCCGGAGGTGAGGACCCCGACCAGCTCGTTGGCTGCCAGGTAAAGCAGGAACAGGGTTGCGAAGGTAAAAACGATAAACCAGCCTGTGTTAATCCTGTCCCTGCCTCTGCCGCGGCGCCAGGCAAGGTATGGCAGCGCAAGCAACAGGACCAGCGCCAGCCAGCCCGAGACCGCAGGAACAAACAGGGTGTTGTTGCCCAGGAAATTCAGAAAGCGGGAGAGGGTCTCTGGTACGCTCATCACGCTAAGCTTGACGTTAGCGTTGGTCAGGCTGCTTTCCAGGCCCTGCAGGAAAACGGGCAGCTGAAGGGCAGCTGTCAGCGCGGCGAGGGCGAATATTGTCAGCGCGAGCCACCAGCAGCGACCATTTCTGCGGACGAACAATAGATGAAACAGCGTCAGCGTCGGCAACAGCAAGGCTGCGAAGTAATGCATGTAGCACAAGGCGATGCTTGCCAGCAGCAGACCAATAGCGCAGGCGCGTTTCGCCGGCCCGGGGTGCAGAACGATACGCCAGTAGTACCAGATCACGACCAGCGCGAAAAGCGCCACCATAGAGAAGGCGCGCGCATAGCGCATAAAGCCAATGTAAAAGCCTGAAGTTGAGAGCAACAGAACAGCAGCCAGGCCGGCGGACGGAGCGAAGAGGTCACGGCCGACGCGCCAGGCGCAGGCGAGCGCAAGCAGGCCTGCAAACAGCGGCAGGGCCCTCACAGCCACTTCGCTCCAGCCGCTGAAACGTACCCAGACGGATAGCAGAACCGGCCAGCCGAGGGCCTGCTCGGGCGAATTGGCGGCAATCGTGTTCCACACCTCGCTAATTGCATGTGGCGCGCGCAAACGCGCCCCCGCTGCAAACAGGGAATACATCTCGTCGTAGGCGAAGGAGCGGTTGTCCAGCTGACTGGTGGCCAGGGCGGCTGCCAGCAGCAGCGGTGGCAGCGTCCACAGCCAGGGATTCCTGCAGAGAAGCGCGCTCACTCGATTCAAGGGCCGTGGTTCCCGAACCAAACAGGTGATGCGATGTTAGCACAGCTGCAGGTCACTTGCCCGCAGGACGAACCGCGACTTGAGACTTGCGCTCTGGCCGCTACAATCGGCACATGCTCCTGATCCCGGACTATCGCGTACGTCAGCGCGACCTGCTGCTCGAAATCATCCGGGCGATGACCTCCCGGCTGGACCTGACCGAAGTGCTCAGCCTGGTGCTGAAGGCCTCTGTCACCATGGTCGCCGGTGAGGGGCCGGGGCTTATCGCCCTGCGCAATCCTGCCACCAAAGAGTATCGCATTCACGCCTTGCTCAATATTGACAGCGAGCGCATCCAGCGTCTGGAGGGCCTGCTGCAGGAGCTGGTGGCTGGCGTCAGCGAGGGGCTGGAGTTCAGGGATCTGGAAGAGACCCTGCGACGCATGACGGCGGAGATCGATCCGCGCATGCGTCAACTCTTCCCCATGCCGCTGGTGATCGCCGATGAGCCAGTTGGCATACTCATCGTCTTTCGCGACAATCTTGGTGCCGTCACGCCTGACGACCTGCAGATTCTGCGCAGCTTTGCCGACCATGCCGCCATTGCCGTACACAACGCCCGACTCTACGAGAACATCGATCGCGAGCGCCAGCGACTGAACGCCTTCGTCGCACACAGCGCGGATGGCGTCATGATTCTGGATGCCGAACGCCGTATTCTGCAGCTGAATCCGGCGCTGGGGCGTATGACCGGCTGGATCGTGGACGAGGCCATTGGCCGGCGCGAGGAGGAAGTCATTGCGTGGAGCACGGTTACGCCGGGAAGCCTGCACGAAATAATGGCCGGCGGCTGGCCGTCGCTGACACAGGAGGGCGGCGCCGGCTCCACGCTCTACGTAGAGGGCGACATTCTGCGCCGGGACGGCGAAACGCTTAGCATCGCCATTACTTACGCGCCCCTGCACGGGGAGGATGGGCAGCTGGCGAATATCTTCGCCAACGTTCGCGACATCACGCATTTTCGGCGGGCGCAGGAGATGCAAAGCGTGTTTGTTTCGGGCGTTTCGCACGAACTCAAGACGCCGGTTGCGCTCATCAAGGGTTACGCCGGCACCCTGCGACGCGAGGACGCCAGTTGGGACCCGGCAGAAATCCGTGATGGCCTCGAGGTCATTGAGGACGAGGCCGATCGCCTCACCGGGTTGATCGAGAACCTGCTGGAGGCCAGCAGACTGCAGGCGCAAAAGATGCGGCTCGACCTGGCTTCTGTAGATCTGGCCGCCCTGGCAGCGCGCGTGGTGACGCGCTTCCAGATGCAGGGCACGGCCCACGACTTTCGCCTGGCCTTCCCGGAGACCTTTCCGACGATTGAGGCGGACGAGGCGCGTTTGCGACGGGTGATGGACAATCTGCTCGGCAACGCGGTCAAGTATGCGCCCGAAGGCGGGCTCATCGAGGTGGGCGGTCAGGCGAACGCCGCGGCAGTCACCGTCTTCGTGCGCGACGAGGGCGTGGGTATCAGCGCCGACGAGCAGGAACAGATCTTTGAACGCTTTCATCGCGTCAATAACACGCTTGGCCAGCGCACCCAGGGAACCGGTCTGGGCCTGTACCTGGCGCGCTCCATCGTGGAGGCGCACGGCGGAACAATCGGCGTAGAGAGCCGCCCCGGCAGGGGCGCCACCTTTCACTTCACCTTGCCGCGCACGACGCCCGGGCTGCGCAGCCAGCAATCTGAATCCGCATAAACACAGGAGCAGAGATGCCGAGGAACATGACCGTAGCCTGTCCGGCCTGCCAGGCACCCGCCGAGGTCAGCCTGGAACGCCTCATTGATGTGAAGCGGCAACCGCAACTGAAGGCTGCCTTGCTCTCCGGCCAGCTCAACAATGTTCACTGCAGCGCCTGCGGCGCGGCCAGCGCAGTGGCGGCTCCCATTCTCTATCACGACGCGGAGAACGAGTTGTTGATCGCCTTCGTGCCACCGGAGTTGAACCTGCAGGCGCAGCAGCGCGACCAGGTCATGGGCGACCTGCTCAAGGAATTGACCGCCAGCATCCCCAGGGAAGAGTTCCGCGGCTACATGTTTCAGCCGAAGCAGGCCCTGACGCTGCAGGGGCTGGTGGAACAAATCATGGAAGGCGATGGCGTCACGCAGGAAATGATGGACGAGCAGCGCGCGCGCTTTACGTTGCTGGACACCCTGGCACAGGCCGAACCGGGCCGGCTCAGGGCACTGCTGCGCAAACATGACGCGGAAATCGACGCCGGTTTCTTTCAGGCAGCGCTCGTCATGATGCAGCAGGCTGCACAGGAAGGGCAGGAAGGCCTCGTAAACACCCTGGCCGCCATCCAGGAAGCCGCGGCGCAACATTCCAGCTTTGGCAAGCAAATGACCGCCCAGGCCGAAGCACGCGACAAAATTGTGCAGGATGTGACGCGGCGCATTCAGGTGCTGGGAGACAGCCCGGAGCGCAAGGACCTGCTGGCGCTGGCGCTGGGCCTGGCGCAGGATGAGCAAAAGTTACAGGCTCTCGTCGGCTTGCTGCGCCCGGCCTTCGACTACCCTTTCTTCCAGGAGTTGACGCTGCGCATTGACCAGGCGCCAGTGGCTGAACGGACGCGCCTGGAAGCGCTGCGCGACCGTCTTGGCGAGTTGACGCGCATGGCGGATGCCCAGGCGCAAGCTGCGCTGCAGCAGGCGACTGTTGCCCTGCGGGCTATCATGGCCAGCGCCGACACGGACAAGGCTGTCCGTGAACACATCAGCATGATCGACGACAGCTTCATGGCGGTGCTGGCGGCAAACATTCGTGAGGCCGAAAAGCGGGCAGACATCCAGGCCAGCAGCCGCCTGAAAGCCATCCAACAGAAAATTGTTGCCTTGATGCAGGAAAACATGGAGCCCGGGCTGCGTTTCGTAAACGAGCTGCTGAGCGCACGCAGCCAGCAGGATGCGCTGACGGTACTGGACGCTGGCCTGCAACGCTTCGGCGAGGCCCTGCCGGAAATACTGGAGGCGGTAGAGCGGATGTTACGGCAGCAGGGACAGGAGGCGCCTGCGCGCAAACTTGAGACCCTGCGCGCAGCCGCCAGAGACAGGTTGCAGGGCTAAACCAGGCCCTCGTTATTCATCGGGCCAGCGCCACAGCCAGGTATCGCTGAAGCGGCAGGTGGTCGTGAGGTTGCCGAAACTGAGCGCGGCATTGCCCACTGTGCCGGTAGACACGGCTGTCGGCTGCTGCCCGACAAAATGCTGGTCAGCAAAAAACAGGAGTCGTTCGTCGTCCGCCACCACAAGCAGTTGATGCGGCGAATTGCCGACTGGCAAGGCGGCGCGAACAGGGCCGGGCGTGAACACAGCTCCCTCCCGCCGTGACAGACCGGCGCTGCCCGCATTGTCCAGCCAGGCGAGGCTGTAGCTGAATTCCTCGCTCGCTTCCAGGATGAGACCGCAACCGGCGACCAGTTTGTTGGAGCTGGGTTCTGCCACGAAACTGGCACCCAGCACATAGTGGCTTAACTCTTGTTGGCCGCCGAGGCGGATGGTGCTTACTCCTGCGCGATTGCTGATGACGTAGCTTTCCGGCACGAGCATGGAGAGCTCGCCTGCGCCAGGCACGATCTGTTGACGCTGCAGATTGCGCAGGATGGTAAGAAATTCCTCGCCGTGCAGTTGCGCGGGCACCAATGCACCCGTTGTAGTGGTTACAGGCGCCGTAAGCCTCAGGCCACTAATCCAGGCAGTAAGCTGGGCGTCGGGCTGGTTGCCTGTGCCAACATAGAGGCCGATGCGGCCGGGTGATTCCGGCAGCCCTTCTGTGATCCGCCCGAGCGACTTATTGTTGTAGAACAGTTCGACACTGTCTCCATAAAAGGCAAGGCCGAGGCTGGCGGGCTCTTCCCCCTCACGAATGGCAGGATGCTCTGCCCAGCCTTGAAGCACCTTCAGGCCATCAGTTGCGTTGACCAGGAATTGCCAGCGACCGAGATCGTCGACCGTGTAGCGGGCCCATTCGTTCCTGCTCTGCCAATGGCTGACGAGACCCAGTCGCCAGCCGAGGTTTCCGGCAACTTCGGCGATGTCGGCGTACAGGGCAAAGCCTTCCGGCGGTAGTTCAAGTGCTCGCGTGATCGTCACCGCTTCAACCGGAGGCTTGAGGACGAGCACTGCGCGACCCTCTCCCAGGTAGGTGTCGGCGGCAATTGTGCTGGCCTGCCAGGCGTCAGCGTCATTAAAGTCTTCATCCCAGACAAGATCTGACCAGCCCTGCAACAGCAGCAATTCGTAGTTGCCCGCACTGTTCCCGACCCCGCTGACGCGTACGCTGTAGTCCCCGCTGGCGGGCAGACTCAAGGCCTCGATAACGGCGCTGGTGTTTGCGGGCCAGTCCACATCATCGTTGCTGGCGATGAGGACGCCTCCGTTATCAAGGACGTCAAGTCGGGGGTCGAGCCTGTCATTTAGCGCCCGGGCAACCAGTGAAATCATGCTGCCGCGCGGGGCGCTGAAGCGCCAGCTCTCCTGCGCGCCTGGCTCAAGGCTGCCCTGTACAGCTTCAAAAAAGTTGAGTGTTTGCTCCTGGGCGACGGAGGACGTGGCCGCCGCCAGCCACAGTTGCAGCAGCGCCAGCAGGGCAACGCACTTCAGGGCAGCAGGGCGCATCGTCGCTGTTGCTCAAACAAGGGTTGGCATCCAGTCGGGGAAACGCTGCTGCAGGTGACGCAGATAGCCGGAGAAATCGTCGGCGCTCATCTCCCCGCCCAGCAGCCAGCGAACCTGTTCGGCGCTGTGCAGACGTTTCTGCGCGCCGGCGAGGCGCAGGTCGCCATCCTGCTTCCGCTGTTTGCGACCTTGCAGCAGCGTGAACTGACCCTGCGCCGGCAAGCGCTCATAGTCTTCGGGCGAGAGGAAGGCGTAGACCGGAATGTAGCGTTCGTCCTGTTCAAGCGCGCAGGCGACCATGTACCAGCCCTTCGGCACGCGCGCGCGTCGACTAATGCGAAAGCACCAGGTGAGCACGTTGATCGACTTCGCCACGTCCAGCGAATCCTGCTCCTTGCCGCGACGCAGCAGACGAATGTACCCGTCTTCGATGCTTACGATACGCCCACTGGGCCAGCGTGGCTTCAGCCAGCGTTCCAGCCGTTGCGCCCCCAGCGCAGCCACGACAAAGCCGGCCACCAGCGCAATGATGGTCGCACCATCCCCGCTGAGCAACGCATCGCCCAGCACGAAGGCCACGATCCAGATCAGGACGAAGCTCAACAACATTGCGGTACGCAGGGCGCCGTGTTCAGGGTCCAGCGGGAAAGCGCTACCTTTTGCGAGGACATTCTGCCGGGACGCTTCAATGACGGTCATACTCGCTCTCATCCGGCGCGCTGCGCCAGGCCGGGGTCATAGTGTCGCCGTGCTGAAGACGATGTTGAAGCGGCGACAGTAGATCACGACACTATTATACAGGCCGGGGTCAAGCCCGGCAGGGATTTCGTAGTTCTGGTCACCGACGTTGCCTTTCAGGCGCCCCAGATCGAGCGCCAGGCCGCCTTCATTCAGCGCGGCCGGGCTGCGTGGCGCGGGACTGGCGGAAAGCATGACGCGCAGGTCCGGGCCATTGGCGGAGCGAAAGTTTTCAAGGCGCAACAGATGCTTTCCTTCCGCCAGAGTGTAGATGACCGCACTGCCCTGCGCCCAGTGCAGCGGGTCGATGCGTACGAAGCTGCCCTGCGAGTAGCGTGTGGCAACGGTTTGCTGCGCTTCCGCAACGAGCGCCGGCGCCTGCAACGCGGCCTGCACCATGGCCAGCGCCATGGAAGGGTCCTCGCGCGCCATTTGCAGGAAACTATTCTGTTCGGCCGCGCTCAACAGGCGGAAGTCGTCCTGTAGCGTACCTTGCAGGCCGGGAAAGGCCTCGTTGACCACGTCATCCACGAGCAGTGGGCGCCAGAGAGGGTAGCTCCAGGTTGCTGCCACCAGCATGGCGCCTGCCAGCACGAGCATCAGCCGAAAGCGCATCAGATTGCTGTTGTGGCTGGTGTCCAGGTTGGTGACATGGGCTGCGCTGCGGCCTCCCGCGGGCATGGGCCGTACAGGACTCGAACCTGTAACCTATTGAATGTAAGTCAATCGCTCTGCCAGTTGAGCCAACGGCCCGCTGCCACAAGTGTAGCGGAGCTGGCTGTGTCTGGCAACGCTGTTCGGGAGGAACGCTGGTTGCCCGCCCGCTGCGCGCAACAGCAGCAGGCGGGCCAGATCAGCGGGTGCTTAGCACATGCTGCTGAAGATTTCTTCCCTGCCGGTAGCAAGGTACTGGTAGGCGCGATAGCAATCCGTAAGCGTGGCGTTGAAGACGAGGATGTCGCGTCGACCGTCGGCCGGGTGCTGCGCATGCACCTGCAACACTCTGAATCTGGCGTCTGCAGTACAGGATATCTCTAGCGAGTCGTTGGATGCAAGCAGGTAGCCGGCGTAGCAATTACCGTGTGCGAACAGGGATACGCTCCTGGCGGAATCAAAGGCATGAATATTGCCGCCTTCAACTCGCACATGGAGTGTACTGCCGGGATGAGGCGAGACGTTCATGCTCGTCAACACCAGTGTGGCGGCGGGGGCCACGGGGGTCGGCGTGGGAACTGAGGATGCTACGTAGCCCTCTGCAAGGCCTGTAGAGCCCACCTGCTCCAGATTGAGGCCAACCGGATCTGTCGTATCTGGTAAAGTGCCTGTGGTGTTTACCTGCTGCTGCGTGGAGACGCCAGTACCCAACGGCGTCTGCATCAAATCCAGATGCTCCTGCAGGTATGGGCAAACAATGCCGTTGTTTGCTTTTGCATGTCCCAGCCAGGTTTCCTGTCCAGCATTATCCCGGCCAGTGGCCACAATTTCGACAAGGTAACTCAGCGTGGGATTATAGTCGGGGATTGTGAAAGTTCCGGGCGCTGTTGGATGTAAGGTGTTTGTTTCCCCATGACACACGCTGTAGTAAAGGTCGTACCTTTGTACTCCCGTGATCGATCTGGGACTCCACGCAATAGTTCCAGTCTCCCGGTTCAGGGAAAAATTCAATTGTCCGCACGGGACGCCGTTGTCGGCTTTGCCATGTCCAAGCCAGACTTCCCTGCCATCACGCTGGCCAAAGGCCGTGATGTCGACAATGAAACGCTCAGTGGCATCATAGTCGTGGATAGTGAGTGAGCCAGGCGCAGATCTGTTCAATCTTGTTATGGGCTCCCGGCACCTGCCGCTGTAGAGAATTTCGTACCTTGACACCCCCGTGATTGTGTTGGGACTCCAGGCAAGAATCCCGGTTACGGGGTCCAGGGTTACATGAACGCCTGGGACGGGGGTTGCCAACTCTTGAGCGGCGATCGGGGAAACCATGATCAGCAGTAGTGATAACATGAATAAATGGCGCATTCTGCCTCCAGTGACACTTTCACCCAGAGTGAGTAGAGTGAGGGTAACGAATCGATCCAGTACGTGCCAGAGGAAGCTCGGACGGCAACCAAAGAACACGGGAAACAGGTGAGAAGATTCGCATGGCCGACCTGCCGGCGGCCGGCTCGCTATATTGCTATTGTTCCCCAGTCGGGTTTGCAGCAAGGGAGAAATTTAAGCAGGGACCGTCAGCGACAGGCGCGGTGCCAGACCTCGACTGTGCCGGTGGCCAGGTATTGGTAAGCGCGATAGCACTCAGTCACCAGATCATCGAAGACCAGCATGTCACGCCGGCCATCCTGCGGGTGCTGCGGAACCAGCTCGATGACGAGATAGTGGTTGTCAGCGTTGCACCAGATCTCAATGGTTGTGCTGGTGGTGATCAGTCGGGACGTAAAGCCGGAACAGCGTTCACTCGTGAACAGGCTGGTGCCTTCCTCGCCGCTGCGAGCTTCAACCATGTTGTTACAGTCCCATACGAGCAGAGAGGAACCGTTGTGCGGAGATACCTGACACAGCAACCGGGGGTCGCTCGCAGCGACTTCGTCTGAGTCGCCCGATCCGCCGGATCCGCCTTCTTCTTTGGAGGGCAGGGACACCGGCATTGGCCAGTCCTGGTAGGCGTAATCGCTGTAGATAGTCGCGTTGCCAATGGCGAGCAAGGAATGCACCCGTACCTCGTAGACCAGTTCGGCATCAAAGTTCGGGATCGTGAAGTTGAGCGGGTCGGCCGCGTCGACAATGATAAATGTGCTCCACAAGCCATCGGTAAGCTTCCAGTTCGCCTCGTAGCTGGTGGCATCGTCGGCAGCGTCCCAATGAACAAAGCCGACGCTCGAAATCTTCACGTCCTCTGGTGGCCCGACTGTCGGTGGCACCCAGGCCTTGCCAATGGGTGGATAACTTTCTACATCACTCGAATTGACGGACCGAACCGTTACGATGTAGTCCGACGCAGCGTCAAAGTCGGGAATCGAGAAGCTGTTCGTCGTCACCTGGTTTTCCCGGTTCCAGGGCGAGGGGCCCTTGATCCAGTCAACCAGGTAATGGTCGGCCTCGGTCACTGTGTCCCAGGTAACCACACCGTATTCATCGATATTCAGGTTACTCGGCGAGGGCGGCGGATTGTAGCGGGCAAAGGCGCGCGCGCTTTTGGCGTTGTGTTCGTTCACGGAGCGGGTATTGGCGTCGTAATCGGAGCCGGGATCGAAATCCGGGATGTTGTACTGGTTGGTTTCAGTCCGCTGGTCCTGCATCTGGTTGCCCGCCTGGGCCCGGAACTGGGCGGAGCTCTGGGCATGCTGGTTCCAGCCGGAAAGGTAATGATCGGCGTCCTCCGCGTCATCCCAGGTGACGCTGCCGTCACTGTTGATGCGCAGGTTCCGTGGCGCCTCCGGCGGCGTCCAGTCCACTGTGTCCGAAGCCGGACCGGCAACATCTTCACTGTTAACTGTCAGGATCCTGACTGACCAGGGGATCGTCGTGTCGAAGTTGGGAATGTCGTAGGACGTGTCATCGGTCTCGACCCGGGTCCAGGGATCGTCCTCGTCCTGGCGCCACTCCACGATATAACCGTCGGCATCCGGCACGGCATCCCAGGTGACGGTTGTGCCACCAGGATCGAAGGCCACATTTTCCGGTGGCAGCAGCACCGGGATGGACGGCGGGCCCGTGCTTTCTTCTTCCTCGGTTTCTTCCTCGGTTTCTTCCTCCGGGGGCCAGTAATCCCTTGCTCTCCCGGATATATAACAGCCGTCTGATGTAATCCCTGTGATGCCATACCAGTATGTTTTCTCGGGGTCAAAGTCAGGTACCTGGTACGAGGGAGTTGTAACTGTGTAATATTCTTCAGGGTAGTTACATCCCATGTGATAAGGTGGGCCATCTACTTCACAAACCATGACTTCATAGCTTGCAATCGACAGATCATCCCAGGTGATCAGGCCATTCTCGTCGAGCTCCAGAAAGGTGAACACCGGCCCGTCGTACTCACATGCAGCCGTTACAGCGGTGGATGCAAATAGCAAGAGCAGAAACACAAGCAGCGCCAGCAGCGCACGTCGACCCGGTAACAGATGAATTGCCATCATGTCCCTGATTCCTGCACAATCCAAGCCTGGCACATTGTAACACTGTCAGGGAAAGTTGGCCTGGCTTAAACAGCCAGCTGACTGCCGGGCCTGCGCGCAGCAAGCCCGGCGGGGAGCATGCAGCGGCTCAGCATTCGCGCCAGAAGACCTCGAGGGCGCCGCTCTCGAGGTCTTCGTAGGCGCGGTAGCAAGTGGTCAGCGCAGCATCAAAGATTAGGATGTCGCGGCGACCGTCGGCAGGGTGCTGCGGAACCAGCTGGGTGACGCGGAACTCGTCCACGGCAGTACATTCAATCTTCAGCTCGTCGCTTTCTGCCAAAATCTGCTCCCCGTCGCTGCAATCAGCCGGGGCGGTGAGCTCGACATCCAGTGTGTAGTCCCGGGCAACGATTTCGCCATCCTCGATCCATACGAGCAAGGTGGTGCCGGCGTGCGGCGAAATGCGGCCGTCCGCCATCCCGCTGGAAACTGTCCCCGTAGCCCCATTCCACAAGGCAGTACCATATGAGCCCCATCCAATAAAAACCTCGGGAAAATCTTCATGACTGAGATCAGCGATATTGTATGAAATGCTGATCGTGTAGTCCAGACCAGGATTGAAATCGGGAATTGACGTAGATGGCGTGCGTTCAAAATAGAAGTTCAGATATTTTTCGCCTGTTCTCCCGCCAGACTCACTCCATTTTAGAGTGTAGTTGTACCAAAATCGGCTGTCCGCGATTGCATCCGGAACATGCTGCCAGGTTACCCGGCCAGCTGGAGTAACACTGATGGGGAGGTTGTAGTTCTTTATGTAGTAGGGGAATTGCTCGCCACCTGGTTCAACCGTATAAGTACCTTCCTCATCCTGGGCTGTGACAGACGCAATCAGAAATAACAGAACAAACAGATGGCCCAGGATTCGAGTTGCCTTGCCAATTCCGGTTTCAGTCAGGTTGCGAAGTTTCATGTGTCAGCGGCCTCCTATCAGTAACGAAATCAACCCTGAACATAACAATCATGTTCTTCGGCTGCAAATACTTGACTCGGGATTGAACTTGCAGAGGGCAACTGGTGAAAGGCAGCTACATGCCAATCGGCGTTCGAAGCACGGTATTCACCAGCGCACTTGTATGCTAATCAGTGCCAGCCCTGCTGGTAGACAGTCGGGATTACGATGTCATGCAGGGCGCCTGCAGGACGTTACAGCTTCGGTAGCGTTAACCGATCCTGACGCTGGTACTTGCCGCGCTTGTCCGCGTAGGAGACCTCGCAGTCCTCGTCCGCCTCAAGGAAGATGACCTGGGCGATGCCTTCGTTGGAATAGACGCGGGCGGGCAGGGGGGTGGTATTGCTGATCTCAAGTGTTACAAAGCCCTCCCACTCCGGCTCGAAGGGCGTCACGTTGACGATCAGGCCGCAGCGGGCGTAGGTGGATTTGCCGACGCAGAGCGTCAGCACGCTGCGCGGGATGCGGAAGTACTCCATGCTGCGCGCCAGCACGAAGGAGTTGGGCGGGATAACGCAGATTGCGCCCTTGTGGTCTACGAAGGAATCGTCGGAAAAATTCTTGGGGTCCACGATGGCGGAGCGCACGTTGGTGAAGATCTTGAATTCATCGGCCATGCGCATGTCATAGCCGTAGGAGGAAAGGCCGTAGCTGATGACGCCCTCGCTCCGTTGACCATCGACGAAGGGCTCGATCATCCCCTGCTCCCGCGCCATGCGGCGGATCCAGTGGTCGGGCTTCAGGCTCATAATGCGCTCCCTGCCGGTAGAGGCCGGCCTTACATTTGCTCCGGCGCGCTCATGCCCATCAGCGTGAGGACGCGACGGAAAACGACTCCGGCGGCGCGATAAAAGCGCAGGCGCGCTGCCGCCAGCTTCGGCGTTACCTCTTCGCCCAGCACGCGCGCGTTTTCATAGACCGGATGAAAGATGCCGGCCAGCTCGTGCGCGAAGAAGGCGATGCGATGTGGCTCCAGCTCACTGGCGGCCTGGTCGATGACGGCGGGCAGTTCCAGCGCCTTGCGCAGGAAGCGTCGCTCCGCCGCGCCGAGCAGCGCCAGGTCGACCGGCTGCTCCTCCAGCCCGGCGGCAGTGGCCCGGCGCAGAATGCCGGCGCAGCGCACGTGCGCGTTCTGAATGTAGAAGACGGGATTGTCATTGTTCTGCGCCACGGCCAGGTCGAGGTCGAAATCAAGGCGCGCGTCCGCGCTACGCGCCAGCAGCAGATAACGCACGGCATCTGGCCCGGTCTCGTCGATGAGGTCGTCGAGGGTCTCGTAGTCTCCGCTGCGTGTGCTCATCTTGCGTTCCTTGCCGCCCTGCAGCAGGCGCACGAATTGCAGGATGACGACGCGCAGGCGCGACGTATCCTCACCCAGCGCTTCGAGCCCGGCGCGCACCACCTGATGCTGCACATAGTGGTCCGCGCCCAGAATGTTCACTGCCAGGTCGTAGCCGCGCGCGAGCTTGTCGCGGTGATAGGCGATGTCGGGCAGGCTGTAGGTGGGCGTGCCGTCGCCTCGCACCAGCACATGATCCTTGTCGATGCCGAAGCGCGAGGCGCGGAACCAGGTGGCCGGCGCTCGCTCGCTGGCAAGGGCCTGTTCCTCCGCGCTGGCGCCCTCCCACTCGGACGCGCTGTAGAGCTGGCCCCGCTCTTCGAGCGCGTCCAGGACTTCCTTCAGCGAGCCATTTTCATACAGGCTGTGCTCGTTGAAATAGCAGTCATGCCGTATGTCGATGCGCTGCAGGGTATTGCGAATCGTGGCAAACATGCGTTCTTCGGCGAGGCGCTGGAACTGCATGCTGTCGGCCCTTGCCAGGGCGTCGCCCTGTTGCGCCAGCAATTCCTGCGCCTGCTCCACCAGATAGTCACCACGATAAAAGTCTTCCGGGGGCAGCTCCGGGTTGTGGCCGAGGGCCTGCAGATAGCGCAGCCGCAGACTCTCGCCGAGCAGCTGCATCTGGCGGCCGGCGTTGTTGAAATAGTACTCCCGCTCGACTTCGTAGCCGGCGGCCTGCAGCAGGCGCGCCAGCGTATCGCCGACGATGGCGCCGCGGCTGCGCCCGATGTGCAGCGGGCCGGTGGGGTTGGCGCTTACGAATTCGACCAGGGCCCGTTGTCCTGTGGCGATATCAAGCTGCGCCAGCTGCTCGCCTTCCAGCAAGAGCGCGTCTACCTGGGCGCAGAGCCATGCTTCGTCCAGGCGGAAGTTGAGGAAGCCGGGCGCCGCGACCTCGACGCCGCTGAGGAAAGGAGCCGGCGGCAGGCAGTCAGCGATGCGCTGCGCGATTTCGAGCGGGCTGCGGCGCATGCTGCGCGCCAACTGCAGCGCGATGGCGCAGGCGTAATCGCCCAGCTCCGGGCGGGCCGGCGGGCGAATTTCGACGTTGGGCAGATCGCAGGTGGGCAATTTGCCATCCGCCTGGGCAGCCTGCAGGGCCTGCGCTACCAACCGGGCATGCGCTGCGCTCAGGTCGATCAAGGCTCGCTCCATAAGGCTGGTATCAGGGTCCGCATTCTGGCGCATCGGGCAGCGTCCTGCAATCCACAATCAGCAGCAGCAGCCCAGGGCTTCCAGGTCGAGGATGCCGTCTCTGGTCGGCGCGATCCTGACTCCGCATCTGCTGCAATGCAGGCCCGCCTCTGTTTCCGTCACCAGCGCTGTGGCGCCACAGCAGGGGCAGCGCAGCAACTCTCCAGGCGGCCGCGCGCCGACCGGCACCGAAGTGCCGGTCTTGCGCACAAAGATCCGTTCGTAATCGACCTGCCATGGTTCGACCCACACTTCAGCGGCGCCGAAGTCCCGCAGCAGCCGGGTCAGTTGCGCGTGATTCCAGATCTTGCCAGGCATCAAACGCGTGTGGATGCGGTTGCTGATGAAGAGCAGCCCGCCCGGGCGCAGTACGCGCAGCAGCTCTGCCAGCACGGCCGCTGGCCCGGGCATGAACTCCAGCGCTTCCAGGCAGGTGACCACATCGAAGCTGGCGTCGCCGAAGGGCAGGGAGTGCGCCGGACAACGTAACAGGCAGCAGCGCCCCGACCAGTCCCGGGTCTTGCGCGCGGCAATGCGCAACATGCCGCGACTGAGGTCCGTGGCAATAACCTGGCCCTGGAAATCCGGGTGCGCCAGCAAGGCCAGTGGCAGACGGCCGGTGCCGGTCGCGACGTCCAGCACCATGGGCGCGCGCTGGGGGGCAATACCGTCAAGCAGGGGTTGTGCCAGCAACGCCCGTTCATACAAGGGCTGGACGCGCTTGATGGCATCGTAACGACTGGCATACAGGTTGTAGAGCCAGATGACCGCGCGCTGGCCGAGGTACACGCCTTCGCTGGCGATGAGCAACCACCAGGCCAGCCAGAGCAGCGCCAGCGCCAGCAAGGCCGGAACGACGGAAGTGAGCAGTTCGATCAACGTGGCAGACCCTGAGCGGCGGCGCGCCGCGCGCCATGGCCGGCTGAAGTCATCCTGATGGAGCCCCGGCTCAGGTGTTCAGGCGCCAGCTGCTGCTTTCCTCGATGAAGCGCAGGCCCTCGCCGTAAAGGCTGAAAAGTACGTGCTGTCCCGGCGCAGATACATACTGGCCGTCTACGTACTGTACAGCCGGGTGATACTCGTAGCGCGTGACAAAGCCGAATTCATCGGTCGTGGCCCAGCCCAGCAACTGGCGCACAAGGGTGTTGTCGCGCCAGAGTCTGCCGAAGCCGCGTATCGGTTGTTTAAAGTCTTCGTTGGGGGGCACGACGTTGGGGTCGAACTCGAGGTCACCCTCTTCGAAAAAATCCTCGTAGACATACCACTCGCCCGCGCCCTCGCGCGAGACGACCATCACCCAGATTTGCCGCGTGGGTTGCAGCCAGAACATACGACCGCCCTCGAAAATCTGTTCGGCGACCTGGATCTGGCGCACTGTCGGCGTCGGCTGCATGACTGCCGGAGTTTCTGTCACGGGCAGGGGCGTGAAGGTGGCCAGACCCGGCACGGGAGTCGCAATAGCGATCTCCGAACCCGGCGTTGCTTCGGTCTGCGCAGTCCCGTCAGCGGTAGTTTTCTGGGCGTCGGCGGCGCCTTGTGCTGCGAACCCCTGGGGCGTGGCCGTGACGACCAGCACGATTTGCGTGGGAGGTGGGCCTTCACAGGCGCTTGCCAGGAGCCCGAGCAGGACGACGAATATTAGCCCCCGTCGATGCATGGTATTCTCCACTGCAATTCGGAATGTATCGTCGCTGTCGCCACTGTTCAATTGTAACAAAGGGCGGGGCCGATGCAAGAGGGGCAGGCTTGGGGAGGAGTTCCATGCGTCCGCTGGGTGTCACGCTCGACAAAACCGCCGAAGCCCTGATCATTCGCTGGCAGGATGGCCGCGTTTGCCGCTACCCATGGGCGCAGTTGCGAGAGGCTTGCCCCTGTGTAGCCTGTCGTGGCGGCCATCGCTACATGGGGCAGGCGCATGAGCCGGAAAACCTGCTGGAGCTGAAACCGATGCGTTCGTGGCGCATGACTTCGGTCGTCATGGTGGGTTCCTATGCGCTGCAACCCACCTGGGATGACGGCCATTCCACCGGCATCTACAGCTGGGGCTTCCTGCGCCGTCTCTGCCCGCCGCAGGAGGTAGCGGCAGAATCCTGAGCTGCAGTCAGGGCGCGTCCTCAATCATTGCGCTGACAGCAATTCTTCGATCAGGGGATCGGCCGTGAAGTCGCAACTGCCCGCTTCCGGGATATAACCTTCGCGTACAGCAGCCAGCGGCTCATCGGGATTGTAGAAGTTGTAGACCAGACGCGACACTTCAGCCATCAGTGGCAGCGACTGCTGGAAGTTGAGCCACTGCGGCTGACGCAGCAGCAGCACGATGACGTAGGCGCCGCCCGGCGTGAAGAAGAGGGCGGCGTTGCTGTGGGTGTCGGCGATCCAGCCGTGCTTGTGGGCCACCCGCGTCTGCGCCGGGACGCCGGCCTTCAGCAGCGCGTCGACGGTGTTGTTACTCATCAACTGCAACGCCTGGCGGCATTCGCGTGGCTGCAGACCCTGTGCTGACAGTGGGTTCTCCAGCTCCTGCGCGCAGTAATACAGGTCACCCAGCTGCTGCCCGACGTCGCGGGCCACGATCCGGTTCCAGGGGTCAGCGCCGGCCACGCTGTCGCCGGGCAGTTGCGGCGGCGTCACCACAGTGCCGGCCGGCGGCTGCAGCGTTTGGCCCGGAATGGTGTAGGGCGTGACGATAAAGCTGCGGGACATACCGAGCATTTCCAGCAGCCGGGTTACGGCAGTTGCGCCGGACCAGGCATCGCCCTGGCCGATGCGGGCCAGCAAGCGGTTGGTGGCCACGTTTTCGCTGCAGATCATGGTGTTGGCGCTGTCGACAGCATCGTCGCGCGTCAGCGGGCCGTCGAGCACGCTGAACAGGGACGTCAGGATGTTTATCTTCTGGATGCTGGTGCCGCTGAAGGCCAGATTTTCATGAAAGCCAAGGCCGACGCTGCTTGCCAGATCCAGCAGGTAGAGCGCGGCAGGGCGCCCGCTTTCACGTTCGAATCCGGCTTCGAGCAGCATATCCCAGGCCTGCTGCCCCAGCTTGACGAAGCCTGGCGGCGGCTCCGGCAGCCGGCCAGAGTCATCGGCGGGCGCCGAGATGCGGGCCAGGGAGGGCGTGGGTGTCAGGGTGGGCAGGTGCAGCACGGTCTGTGATATCACGGGCAGCCGCGCCAGATCGCCCTGAATCTGCAGCAGCTCGCGCGCAATCCAGGCGAAACCTCCCGGTGAACGGGCGTCAACAATCTGCACCCAGGGCAGCTGACTGTGGCGGGCGCTGAGCTGGTAGTGTTCGCCGGCCTGGCCCACCGCGACGCGCGCGTACTCCACGCCCGGCCCCTGGCGGATGTTGACGGTGCCGGTCAGGCTGCCATAGACGGTTGAAGTCGGCGCGGCCTCCGTCGCGACCGGCCGGGCCGGGACGGGCGGGGAGATGGTCGCGCCGCGCTGTGAGGTGAGCACCAGCGTTGAGACAGGCAGGGATGCGGCGCTTCCGCTCAGTGTGACCAGGTCTTCGTACACCCAGCCGAGCGGCTGGCCCGCCGCGTCCCCCAGCAGTAGCCAGGGAAAGTGCTCGCTGCGCGCCAGCACCGGCCAGCGCTGGCCCTGCCGGATTTCCCCCAGCAAGGCAGACTCGAGCGCCGCCGCCGCGCGCAGGTTGGCCTGGCCGCGCGCCTCGGCGCTTACGGCTGCGGTGGATTGGGCCAGGACCTGCAGCGCCGGCAACAGGAACAGGATCAGCAGAAAAAGTCTGCGCAGCATGCAACGCTCCAGACTGGCGTCAGCCGACGATGAGGTCATCGTAGGGCGGGGCCTGCGCGCGCGCAAGACCATCGTTGACAGGGCAGGGAATGCTGCTACAATTCCTTGCAGTTGGCCGAAGTGGCGGAACAGGCAGACGCGCTACGTTCAGGGCGTAGTTCCCTTTGGGGAGTGTGGGTTCGACTCCCACCTTCGGCACAGGCGAGCAGCTCCATGCGGAGCTGCTTTTGCGTCAGGCGGAATCCGGCAACGGGATGATGGTCGGCTCGTCATTGATGAAATGCGCCAGCACCAGGGCTGGTGCTGTCCCCTCATTTTGCAGGCTGTGCGCGACGCCAGTTGGCACGAAGATGGTGCTGCGAGCGGGCGCCAGATACTGCACACCGGCCAGTGAGACCAGCAATTCGCCTTCCAGCAAGGTCAGGGTCTCCTCAAATTCGTGATAGTGCAGCGGGATGCGCTGGCCGGGCAGCAGCCGCTGTTCCCACACCACCACGCTGCCCGCGCCACAGTCCTGCGAAACGATTGTGCGCGTCTCCAGGCCACTGCGCTTCGTGCGCCATACAGGCTGTTGCCCGTGCTGAACGACCGCCATGCTTTCTTCCCCACCTTTCAGCCGACGCTGCCGGTTATACTGTGAGTCATGGAAGAGCGCACCCGCCGGTCAGTCCCGCGCATCAACGGTTCCCAGGTGGTTTTCGCCATCATCCTGGCAGCGGGTCTGACCCTGGCCATCAACTTCAGCACGCGTATCAGCGCCGGCCAGCCATTGCAGGACGCCTATCGCCTGGTCGTGATTGAAATCGAGCTGCTGCGCGAAGATCAGGCGCGTCTCATCGCCGAACGCGATCATGCCCGCAGCGATGCCTACGTGCAGCGCTGGGCGCGTGACGAGGGCAAGATGGTGCGCGCCGGCGAGCACCTGGTGATTCCTGTGCCGACCGGAGACACGCTCTACGTGGCGCCGGTCACTGCCAGCGAGGCCAGCGCCGCCGGCTTCGCCGAAGTTAGAACCATGCCGCGCCGGCCGCCCAACTGGATGCTGTGGTGGTCGCTGTTCTTCGATCACCCTGCGCCCGATTTTTCAGGGTTGTAACCAGGCTGCGCACCTGCCAGCGCGCATATTGTCAGCATCGTCCCCTGCGCCTGCAACTCTGTGCCCGGCTGCGCCAGGTTCCGGCGCACTACGCCCAGAGCATGGCGCATGCCGTCGGGCGCCATGACGCTGCTGGTCAGTCGCCCGACGACCCTGCCTTCGTGCCGTAGTTCGGCGGGAGCGTTTACCTCGCCCTGCGGCCGCAGCAGCACCATCATCTTGGCCAGCTGGCCGCGGCTTTCCATGCGCGCAATAATTTCCTGGCCGGTGTAACAGCCCTTGCTGAAGCTCACCTCGTCCCACAGCCCCAACTCCAGCGGGATGTAGTCGGCAGTCAGCTCACTGCCCGGCGCCGGCCGGCCGGCGCGGACGCGCAGGGCGTTGAACAGGAGCGAGCCGGCAGGTCGGGCGCCGGCCGCGCACAGGGACTGCCAGACCGCTGCGGCTCCTGCCTCCGGCAGCAGCAGGGAACGGCGCGGGACGCCCGTCGGGGTTCGTTGCGCGATGAGGACTTCGTGGCCGGCCAGTTGCCTGCGCCACAGTTGCAGGCCCGCAGGTTCGTGGGCGTCAACCAGGGCGTTCGCCGCCGGCCCGACCAGATCGAACTGGTGCAGCTCCGGCGCGAGGTCCTGTATGCGCACGTCGTCATTGAAAAAGATGTTGCGCCGCAGATAGTCGGCCAGCGCCGCTGCCCGGCCCGGCCCACCGAGCAACAGGACTGCGTCTTCCTGACGGTAGACCTCCACGCGCTCGAGGATTCGGCCGTGCCAATTGGTAAAGATCGTCGGGCAAGCGCTGCCGTTTGCCAGGGCCGCGACGTCGTTGGTCGAGATTCGTTGCAGCAGATCGAGCGCGCTGCTGCCTTCCAGCCGCAGTCGCGCCTCGTGACTGCGATCGAGCAGGACGACCTTGCTCAGGGCCGCTTGCCAGGCTTCTTCCACTGCGCCGAAGTGTAGCGGGATACCGTCCGCCGCGAACTGAGCCCCCTGGCGCTGCTGCAGCGTATGCAGGTTCATGCGGAAGGAGCGGCCAGGCGCTCGTCCCGGCCCGCCGACTGCCCAATTGCTGCTGGCAGTGCATCAGCGCCGAGATTCTGCCAGCGCCAGCCAGGCGGGGCGGGCGCGCAACTGTCAGTCAGTCGATAGACCCAGGTGAGGCGCACCAGGTGCAGGGCTGCGCCGCGCTCGACCGCAACGGCGACGGGCGGCAGGAAGGATCCGGCATGGCCCGAGGGGTTGTGCAGGCAGCCTGCGCTCAGGTCGGGCAAGTCTTGCAGACAACGCAGGGCGGCGTCCTGGGGCAGTTCGTCCTTACGCACTGCCCTGAAGGGTAACTGTCCGCTTTCGTCGCTGACGAGAACCCGCTCACCGTCGCTGACCAGCAACCGCGACTCATAGTGACGGCGCTGGAACTCGCCGGAATTGCGCTGCTGCTGACGCAGACGGTCGCTGATGACAGTGCGAAAACGCGCGCAGGCCGCCTGCAAATCGTCGTTCAGAATCAGATGGTCGGCGAGGTCGGCGTATTGCAGCTCCATGTGCACGCGCTGAATGCGCGACTGAATGTCCCGCTCGCTGTCACCGCGCGCCCGCATGCGCTGCACCAGCGCATCAGGCGCGGGCGGATTGATGAAAATGAACACCGCGTCTTCGGGGTAGACAGTTTGCAGGCAGGTTGCGCCGAGTACATCCAGGTCGGTGATGAGGTGCTGGCCGGTGTCGAGGGCGTGTTCGACGGCTGCGCGCGGCACGCCGTAGTAGCGTCCCGGGTGTACCTCTTGCCATTCCAGCAGCTCGTCGTCGGCGATCATCTGGTGGAAGCGTGGCAACGATACGAATTGATATTTGCCGCTTTCCTGCTCGCCGGGGCGGGGCGAACGGGTCGTGCAGGTTGCCAGGTGCTGCAGCCAGGGGCAATGCCCCAGTGCATCGTCTATCAGCGTATTCTTGCCGACGCCGGGAGGTCCGACCACCATGAAGAAGCATCCGCGGCTGGCGCTCAACCTGTCTCCCTTCGTGGCTGCAGGAGCGTTCGCATCCAGTGTAACAGAAAGCCGGGCACAGACCAGTGTGTGCCGGGACATCTGCATTGTGAGTTCACGGCCACAGGGTGTAGACTGGGAGACAATCCAGAGGGGATGAGGCAGCGATGGGCGCAAGAATTATTGACGGGCGCGCGCTGGCGGGACGCCTGCAGTCGCAGCTGGCGCAGGACGTTATTGTACTGCGCGAACGGAGCGCTGTGACGCCGCGTCTGGCCGCCCTGCTCGCCGGCGATGATCCCGCCTCGGCGCAGTATGTGCGTATGAAACGGCGCGCCTGCGAGCGTGTGGGCATCGAGTCGCTGACGCGGGAACTAAACACAGGCAGCAGCCAGGCAGAGGTGGAAGCAATCGTGGGGGCCTTCAACGCAGATCCGGCCGTGCACGGCATTCTCGTGCAGTTGCCCCTGCCGCCGCAAATTGACGAACAGCGGGCGTTGGCGCTGGTCAGCCTTGAAAAGGACGTCGACGGCTTTCACCCGGTGCACATCGGACAGCTGGCGATGAAGGGGCGTGAGCCCGCCTTTGCGCCGGCGACGCCCTCCGGCGTGATGGTGATGCTGGCGGACACGGGCGTGACCCTGGCAGGCGCGCACGCCGTCGTGCTGGGACGCAGCAACATCGTCGGCCTGCCCCTGGCCATGATGTTGCAGAAGGCCAACGCGACCGTGACTCTCTGTCACAGCCATACGCGCGACCTGTCCGCCCTGGTGCGTCAGGCGGACGTGCTCATAGCCGCCCTCGGTCGGCCGCTTTTCGTGCAGGCGGACTGGCTGAAACCTGGCGTGACAGTGATCGACGTAGGCACCAACCGCATTGATGATCCCTCGACGGAGCGCGGCTGGCGCTGGGTCGGCGACGTTGACTTCGAGAACGCCCGCGAGGTGGCGGGCGCCATCAGCCGGGTGCCGGGCGGGGTGGGGCCCATGACCATCACCATGCTGCTGCAGCACACCTTGCTGGCAGCGCAGCGCAGCGTCGGCCTGGCACAGTGACTTTTGCCGCGCGCTTGCTCACGAGGCAGGCGAAGGGAGGACGGGCTTCGCCGGGCGAAGGCCTGGCGCGATTTCCGAAGCAGGTGACGGGAGAGTCATGACGACCCTGCTGGCGAAAAACATCCACACCCTGGCGACCATGGACGATGCCCGTCGTGAGCTGCGTGACGCTGCGCTCTTTGTGCGCGACAACGTGGTTGAGGCTGTCGGCACTCTGGCCGACATGCCCGCACAATCGGCCGACTGCGTGCTGGATCTGAGCGACCACGTGGTGCTGCCCGGCCTGGTCAACACCCACCACCACATGTTTCAGACGCTCACGCGTGCCGTGGCGCAGGAGCTCGAGCTCTTCGGCTGGCTGCGCTCGCTTTATCCGCTCTGGAGCAGGCTGGACAGCGCGGCGGTGCAGGTCAGCGCGCGCCTGGCCATGAGTGAACTGCTGCTTTCCGGCTGCACCACCTCAAGCGACCATCTCTACCTGTATCCCAACAACGTCACCCTGGATGACACAATCCTGGCGGCCCGCGAGACCGGCATTCGCTTTCACGCCACGCGCGGCGCCATGAGTCTTGGCGAGAGCAAGGGTGGCCTCCCGCCGGATGACCTGTGCGAGGACGAGGACGCGATTCTGCACGACATGCAGCGCGTCATCGAGACATTTCATGATCCGGCGCGTCATGCCATGCTACGCGTGGCGCTGGCGCCCTGCTCACCTTTCACCGTGACTGCTGACCTGATGCGCGAGTCCGCCCATCTGGCGCGTAGCGCCGACGTATTACTGCACACGCACCTGGCCGAGAACGATTATGACGTCGCCTACAGTCTGGAACGCTACGGATTGCGCCCCGGCGATTATGCTGAAGCGCTGGGCTGGACGGGCAGGGATGTGTGGCATGCGCATTGTGTGAAGCTCAACAGCGACGAGATCGGGTTGTTTGCGCACACTGGCACCGGCGTCTGTCATTGCCCGGCCTCCAACCTGCGCCTCGGCTCGGGCATCGCGCCCCTGCGCGAAATGGTGGCCGCCGGCTTGCGCGTCGGCCTTGGCGTCGATGGTTCCGCCTCCAATGACGCCGGCAACCTGCTCAACGAGGCGCGTCTGGCAATGTTGCTGCAGCGCGCCGGCGGCGAGCTGGCCGGCGTTGGCGCGCGCGACGTTCTTGAACTGGCCACGCGTGGTGGTGCGGCGCTGCTGGGCCGCAACGATATTGGCTGCCTGGCGCCGGACATGGCGGCCGATTTCATCGCCTTCCGTCTCGACCAGCCCGCGCTGGCCGGTGCGGAGCAGGACGCGCTGGCAGCGCTTGTCTTTTGCATGCCTCCGAACGTAGCTCTTGCTGTCGTCAACGGGCGCATTCTTGTCAGCGAGGGACAGCTTGTCGGTCAGGATCTGACGTCGCTGGTGGCACAGCATCGCTCAGCAGCGCGACGCCTGTGGCGCGACGAAGGCGACTGAACATGGGGTGAGGAAATGACGCTATACTGCAGCGAGACGACCCTGATGCCTGCCATACCCTTGAAGAGAGATCACCAATGACGGATGCACGGACGATTGAGCAACTGCGCGAGCGCGTGGCCGGGGAGCGTGAGCCGATCCTCACGTTTCTGCGCGAGCTCTGCGCCATTCCCAGCATGGACAGCCAGATTCGTGAAGTGGGCGAGCGCGCCGAAGCCGAGATGCAGCGTCTTGGTTTCGATGAGGTGTGGTGGGACCGCATGGGCAACGTCGTCGGGCGCATCGGCGACGGCCCGCGCAAGCTGCTCTACGACAGTCACCTTGACACTGTGGGCATCGGTAACGAGGACGAATGGGACTGGGACCCTTTCGCGGGCGTGGTGCGTGACGGCATCCTGTTTGCCCGCGGCGCCTGCGACGAGAAGGGCAGCACGCCGGGCATGATTTATGGCCTGGCGCTGGCGCGCGAACTGGGCCTGCTGGAAGGCGTCACCGGCTACTACTTCGGCAACATGGAAGAATGGAACGACGGCAGCGCGCCGGACGCGCTTTATAACGTGGAAGGGGTGCGGCCGGATTTCGTGGTCATCGGCGAGCCCACCCGAATGCAGGTCTATCGCGGCCAGAAGGGCCGCGTCGAGATGCAGGTGGTGGCCCGCGGCCGCAGTTGCCACGCGGCTTCCAACCATCTCGGCGATAACCCGATCTACAAGCTCTTGCCCTTGATTGAGCGCATCAGCCGCCTCGAACCGGAGTTTCGCGACGACCCCTTCCTCGGCGATGGCCGCATCACCGTGACCGACATCGAGGTAGACACGCCCAGCATAAATGCCGTGCCCAACCAGGCGACCTGTTTCGTCGACCGCCGCCTGACCTTCGGTGAGGACCCCTACGAGGAACTGCGCCGTATCCAGGGCCTCGTCGGCGAGCGCAAGGATATGGACGTCTCCATCCTGCGCTACGAAGTGCCCAGTTACACCGGCTACGTCTATCCGTTGGACAAGATCTATCCCGCCTGGGCGCTGGAGGAGGCGCATCCCTTCGTGCAGGCCGGGTTGCGCGCCGGCGAGCAACTCTGGGGCGCGATGGTGCCGCCCTACAAGTGGAACTTTTCCACCAACGGCGTGTTCTGGGCGGGCAAGGCCGGCATTCCCTCCATCGGCTTCGGCCCTGGCGACGAGGTGCACGCCCACACCGTGCTGGACCAGGTGCCGCTGGACGACGTAGTGCGCTCCACGGAGTGGTATGCGCTACTGCCGTCGCTGCTGGACTGAGCGTCACGGCGCCGCCGTGGCGCGGGCGTTCAGGCAGGGTACAATTCAGGCAGCTCGGCGGCTGAAGGTGGGGAGGCAGCAATGCAGACGGATTTGCGCGGGCGCGACATGATCACCACCCAGGAGTGGACGCGTGACGAAATTGACACGCTGCTTGATGTCGCCTGGGACTTGAAGCGCCGCCGCGCGACCGGCGAAGCTCACGCCCTGCTGCGCGACAAGGTGCTGGCCATGATCTTCTTCTTCTCCAGCACGCGCACGCGCATCAGCTTCGAGGCCGGCATGGCTCAGCTGGGTGGCCACGCCCAGTTCATCGAGAGCCAGACCACACAGATCAGCCATGGTGACACGGCGAAAGAGATCGGTGAAATTGTCGGTCGCTACTGTGACGGCATCGCCATCCGTCAGTGCGACTGGGACGTTGGCAACCAGTACATCCGCGACGTGGCCGCGGCCAGCCGTTCGCCTGTGCTCAATATGCAGTGCGACGTCTACCACCCCTTCCAGATTCTGGCCGACCTGATGACCATCATGGAACGCTTCGGGCGCGATCTGCGCGGCCGCACCATGAATGTCAGCTGGGCCTACGCCGCCAGTTATCAGAAACCGATCTCGGTGCCGCAAAGCCTCATCCTGTTGATGTCGCGCTTCGGCATGAACCTGCGCCTGACCCATCCGCCGGAGTACAGGTTGATGCCGGACATCGTGCAGCAGGCGCGCGACAATGTGCGCCAGCATGGCGGCTCGCTGGAGCTTCTGGATGACTTCGACGCCGGCTTCGAGGGGGCCGACATTTTGTATCCCAAGAGCTGGGGCGCGCTGCTGACGACCAGTGACGATGAAGAATCGGCGCGCATCGGACGTCAGTATACGGACTGGATTACGGACGAGCGGCGCATGGCGCTGGCGCAGGAGCATGCGGTCTACATGCACTGCCTGCCGGCCGACCGCAACATCGAGGTAACCAACGGCGTGCTGGACGGGCCGCAGAGCATCGTCTACGACGAGGCCGAGAACCGCCTGCATGTCCAGAAAGCGACCATGGCGCTGACGATGCGCTGAGGATAGCCACGCAGTCCCGGGGAGGGACAGGGCGCCATGGTAGGAAAACTGGCAGTGGTCGCCATCGGCGGCAATTCGCTCATTCGCGACCCCGGCAAGCCGGACATCGAGAGTCAGTGGGGCGCGGTGCACGAGACCTGCGGCCACATCGCCGCCATGATTGACGCCGGCTGGAGCGTCACGATCACGCATGGTAATGGCCCTCAGGTGGGCGCCAACATGCGCCGCTTCGAAATCGCGCAAAAATTCGGCCTGTACGAGATCCCGCTTGACCTGATTGTGGCACATACCCAGGCCAGCATCGGCTACATGCTGCAGCAGGCGCTGGACAGCGCCATGCGTCGCCGGGGCATCAACCGCACTGTCGTCACTGTGGTGACCCAGACCCTGGTAGACGCCGCTGACGAGGCCTTCGGCAATCCTGAAAAGCCGGTGGGCAGCTTCATGAGCGAGGAAGATGCGCTGGAGCGGCGGGCGGAAGGCTGGTCCGTGAAGGAGGATGCCGGCCGCGGCTGGCGCCGGGTGGTGCCTTCGCCAATACCCCTGACGCTGCAGGAGACCAATGCCATTCGCATGCTGGTGGTGAACGACTACATCGTGATCGCCTGCGGCGGCGGCGGCGTGCCGGTGGTGCGTGACGAACAGGGCCACCTGCGCGGCGTGCGCGCGGTGATTGACAAGGACCGCGGCGGCAGCCTGCTGGCGCGTGAGCTGCGCGCCGACCTGTTCATGGTTTCCACCGGTGTCGAGAAGGTTTCGCTCAACTTCAACCGACCTGAACAGCGCGACCTCGATGTCCTCACACTGGCCGAGGCCGAGCGCTACCGCGACGAAGGTCACTTTGCGGTGGGCAGCATGCTGCCCAAGATTGAGGCCTGCCTGGATTTTGTTCGCAACGGCGGCCCCGAGGCCATCATCACCGATCCGCCCAATCTGACGCGAGCCTTGCACGGCGAGACCGGCACGCGCATCCTGCCTGGACCGGTTTAGGCCGTGGCCGCGATCCGTGTACTACGCTGTGTGCTCTGCGGCCGGGACTATGCGCCCGGCGAGCTGGAATACGTCTGCCCGGACTGCGGCGACGTGGGCACGCTGGATGTGCTCTACGATTATGAAAATCTGCGCGCGCGGCTGGATCGCGACGCCCTCGCGGCGGGCAAGGAAGGCAGCATGTGGCGCTGGCGCCCGCTGCTGCCGCTGGCGTCGGATGCGGTCGTGCCGCCCCTGCCAGTGGGCGACACGCCCCTGCTGCCGTCGCCGCGCCTGGCCGCAGAGCTGGGGCTGGGTGCGCTGTGGCTCAAGGACGAGGGCCGCAACCCGACCGCCTCGCTGAAGGACCGCGCCAGCGCGATGGTAGTGGCGCGCGCGCTGGAGACTGGCCGACGCGTAGTCAGCACGGCCAGCACGGGCAACGCGGCTGCGGCCCTGGCGGGCGTCAGCGCCCCGCTGCAGGACATCGAGGCAATCATCTTCGTGCCGGCCAGTGCGCCGGAGGCGAAAATCGCCCAGTTGTTGATCTACGGGGCGCAGGTGCTGCTGGTCGAAGCCAGCTACGATGTCGCTTTCGAGTTTTGTTTTGCGCTCTCGCAGGAAGAGGGCTGGTACTGCCGCAACACCGGCATCAACCCTTTCACCACGGAAGGCAAGAAGACCGTAGCCTTCGAGATCGCGGCGCAACTGGGCTGGCAACTGCCTGACGCGGTGGTGGTCAGTGTAGGCGATGGCAGCATTGTCAGCAGCCTGCACAAGGGCTTTCGTGAGTTGCGTCTGTTGGGCTGGACGCAACATGAGCCGCAATTGATTGGCGTGCAGGCTGCCGGCAGTTCGGCGCTGGTGCATGCCGCGCAGCAGGGCATCGCAGCGGCGGACATGCAGCCGCAGCCGGCGCAGACCCTCGCCGACAGTATCTCGGCCGGCTTGCCGCGCGACCGCGCCAAAGCCCTTCGTGCAGTGCGTGAGACGCAGGGCAGCTGGTTGTCTGTGCCGGACGAGACTATCCTCGCGGCCATTCCGCGCCTGGCGCGCGCCAGCGGCATCTTCGCCGAGCCGGCGGCGGCGGCGGCTCTGGCCGGGCTGGAGGCCGCCGTGGCTGAGGGAGTTCTTGGGGAAGAGAGCTCGGTGGTATTGCTGGTGACCGGCAACGGGCTCAAGGATGTGCGCAGCGCGCGCCGCGCCGTGTCGGGCGGGCTGCGCGTGGCGCCTGATGCCGGGGCGATTCGCCGCGCCCTGCGCGAGCAGGCTTCATGAGTACAGGACCGCGTTTCTCGATCGTGGTGCCGCTCTTCAACGAAGAGGAGAACATCGCTGCGCTCTGCGAGCGCCTGCGCGCGGTGATGGAACAGACCGGCGCGAACTGGGAGCTGCTGGCGGTCAACGATGGCAGTAGCGACCGCACGCAGGCGCTGCTGGAAGCCGAAGCCGCGCGCGACGGGCGCATCCGCGTGCTGTGCCTGGCGCGCAACTTTGGCCATCAAATCGCGGTAACTGCGGGTCTGGACCACGCTGCCGGGGATGCGGTCATCCTTATCGACGGGGATCTGCAGGATCCGCCGGAATTGATTCTGGAGATGATCGAGCGCTGGCAGGCGGGTCACGAGGTGGTCTACGCGATACGCAGCGAGCGCGAGGGCGAGAGCCGTATCAAGAAGCTGACGGCGCTGGTCTTCTATCGTCTCATCTACCACATCACTGACGTGGACATCCCGCTCGATACCGGCGACTTCCGCCTGATGGACCGCAAGGTGGTCGATGCGCTGAACGCCATGCGCGAGCACAATCGTTTCATTCGCGGCATGACCAGCTGGGTCGGCTTTCGTCAAACGGGCGTGCGCTTCGTGCGTCAGGCGCGCCACGCCGGCGAGACCAAGTATCCGCTGCGCAAGATGTTGCGTTTTGCCCTGGATGCCATCACGGGCTTTTCATGGTTTCCCTTGCAAATCATGATCTACTTCAGCCTGCTGCTGGGCTTGCTCTCGGTGCTCGCCGTGCCAGTCATTTCGCTGCTGCGCGTGGCGCTGGGCCCCGGCTTTCTCGGCGGCCAGGTCACGACCATCGTCATGCTGCTGTTGCTGGGCGCCTTCCAGCTGTTCTTTCTCTTCGTGATGGGGCAGTATGTGGCGCGCATCTTCGACGAGGTGCGGCGGCGCCCGCTGTATCTGGTGGCTCAGCGCCTGGGCTTCGACGAGGATGCGGCGCGGGAGCAGCAGCGTGCTGCGACAGGGCCGGCCGGCGCCAATCCGCAGCAGCAAGACAAATCTGGAAATCCAGGCAGAAAGGAACCGGAGTGATTACAGGGCCGACCTTTGCCGAGATGTTGCAGCCCGCCACGATTGAGGCGCAGACGCGGCAGCGCGCGTTGCAAGCCCGCGCGCAGGATCCGCTGGACGCGCACAACCTCTTCAACATCAGCTGGCGCGATGGCGACGACCGCATCATGTACTTCCTGCTGCCGCCGCAGTTGAGCGGCGTCGAGACGCCGATCGCCGTGCTCTATGGCCGCGACTTTCCTTCTGGCAGCCACAAGGTGGGCGCGGCCTACTCGGTTCTGCTTGAACTGGAACTTTTCGGCGAGGTGGACCCGGCGCAGCACACCCTGGTGTGGCCCTCCACCGGCAACTACGGCATCGGTGGCGCCTGGGTTGGCGGACGCATGGGCTGCGACAGCATCGTGGTGCTGCCGGAGGGCATGAGCCGCGAACGCTTCGAACGCATCGAGCGCTACGGCGCGCGCATCCGCCGCACAGTCGGCTCGGAGAGCAACGTCAAGGAGATTTACGACGAGACGAAGCGCCTGCGCGATAGCGGTGAGCACATCCGCATCCTCAATCAGTTCGAGGTGATGGGCAACTACCGCTTTCATTATCATGTGACCGGCAATACGGCCGCAGCGCTGGCTCAGGAGCTGGCCGCGGCCGGTATCGGCGGCGGCCATGTTTCGGCCTTCGTCTCGGCCATGGGCAGCGCCGGCACCATTGCTGCCGGTGACCGGCTCAAACAGCTCTGGCCGCAGCACAAAATCGTGGGCCTGGAGCCACAGCAGTGTCCAACGCTCTACAACAACGGTTACGGCGCCCATGACATCGAGGGCATTGGCGACAAGCACGTCACCTGGATCCACAACGTGCTCAATATGGACGCCCTGATGTGCATCGATGACCAGGCCTGCAAGCAGGGCTTGCAACTGCTGAGCGAGCCGCGCGCGCGCCAGGTGCTGGTTCAGCGCTACGGCGCGGACCCGACGCTGGTCGATTTGCTGGGCACGCACCTGGGCATCAGCGGCGTGTGCAACATTCTCGGCGCCATCAAGACTGTCCGGCACTATGGTTTCGGCGCCGACGACCTGGTCGTCACGGTGGCAACCGACGCGCTCGACCGCTACCATTCGGTCATGGCCGACATGGCGCAGCGGCATGGCAGCCTGGATGAAGCCGCGGCCACGGGGCGCATCGAGCGCATCTTCCGCGGCGCAGGCCTGGACTGGATTCAGCCCGGCACGCCGCAGGTGCGGGCGCGCTGGCACAACCTGAAGTACTACACCTGGGTTGAGCAACAGGGGAAGTCAGTCGAGGAGCTGGACGCGCAGCGGGATCCGGGCTGGTGGGAAGCGGAACAGCAACGCGTGGGCGCGATCGATGCGCGTCTGCTGCGCCAGCGCGCAGCAGACGCGGCGCCACAGTCCTGAAAGCGACGCGACGAGCGCATGGTGAGGCAATGACTCAAGCGGAGGATCGGGTGCTGGTGGCGGCCATTACGCGGCGCAAGGACCTGCGCCTGGCGCGCGCAGCGCGCTGGTATCGCATTCCGCTGGCGCGCATGCCGCTGGGCGTGCCGGCAGAATATCTCGCCTTTTTCACCGCCGCGCGCGTGGCTGGCAAGGAACGCAGCGGCATTTACTGGTACGCGCGTCTGGCCGGCGTGGAGCTGCTGCGCCGCTGCGACCTGCTGCCGGAAGAGAGTCAGCGCGCCGACGAGCTCTATTACCGGCTGCAGCTGGACGGCTGGCAGACCTGCGCCCGGCCGATACTCAATCCGGAGGGGCGCGCCTTCGCCTTCATCCACAGCACCTGGGATCGCTTCAGCCAGGCGCGCCGCATCAGCGACCTGACCAGCCGGGCGCCGGGCTTCGTCACGCGCGACAGACCTCTGCAGCGCACAGTTCGTCCTCAGGATGACATGCTGCGCTGCGCTGTTCCGGCGCCCATGCCCTGGCAGCGCGCGCGCTGGCGCTTGCCGGCACAGCCGCTGCTGGATAACGACTGCCAGTTCTTGTCCGGCCAGGCGCATTGACAGCTGCATTGCGCCCCCTGCGCTGTCCCGGGCCCCGTCCGGACGGGAGAGATCGATGCTGATTCACAATGCTACGCTGGTGACCTGGGGCGCTGACGCGCAAGTTCTGCCCGGGCACGCACTTCTCCTGCGTGACGGGCGCATTGAGGCGCTCGGCCCTGATGCAGCGTTGCTGCAGCGCTACCCGGACGCGCCGCGCCTTGACGCACGTGGCCAGCTGGTCATGCCAGGCAACATTTGCGCCCACACGCATTTCTACGGCGCCTTCGCGCGCGGCATGGCCATCCCCGGCGCGCCGCCGGCCGACTTCCCGCAAATCCTGCAGCGGCTGTGGTGGCCGCTGGACCGCGCCCTCGACGCCGACGGCGTGCGACTGAGCGCGCTGGTCAGCCTGGTGGACGCCATCAAACACGGCACCACCACGCTGATCGACCATCACGCCAGCGCCAACTGCATTGAAGGCAGCCTTGACATCATCGCCGACGCCGTGGAACTGGCCGGTCTGCGCGCCGTGCTCTGCTACGAGGTCAGCGATCGCGACGGCCCGCAGCGGGCTCAGGCGGTATCGCCGAGAACCTGCGCTTCCTCGCAGCGGCTGCGGAGCGCGATCTGGTCGCGGCGACCTTCGGCCTGCACGCCAGCCTGACCCTGGGCGACGCCACGCTGCGCGCCTGCGCGGCTGCGCTGCCGCCGGAGCTGGGCGTCCACATTCACGTGGCCGAGCATGAGGCCGACCAGCAGGACAGCCTGCAGCGCAGCGGGCTGCGCGTCGTGCCGCGCCTCGATCGCTACGGGCTGTGGCGGCCCAATTCGATTGCCGCGCATTGTGTGCACACGGATGCAGAGGAACGCAAATTGCTGCGCGCGCGCGGCACGTGGATCACGCACCAGCCGCGCTCCAACATGAACAACGGCGTGGGCGCTGCCGCGCTGGACGACATGCTCGCGGCGGGCATTCCGCTCTGTCTCGGCAACGATGGCTTCAGCAACAACATGTGGGCCGAGTGGAAAGCCGCCTACCTGCTGCACAAGGTGGTTAATCGCGATCCACGCCGCGCAGACGGAGCCGCCGTAGCGCACATGGCCATCGATCACAACGCGCGCCTGGCGCAGCAATTCTTCCCGGATACGCGTCTCGGCGAGCTGGCGCCTGGCGCGGCCGCCGACCTGATCTTCGTCGATTATCATCCCTTCACGCCGCTGCATGCCGGTAACCTGGCCTGGCACATCCTCTTCGGCTTCGAGGCCTCCATGGTGACGACGACCATCGTTAACGGGCGTCTGCTGATGCGCGAGCGGCAACTGCTGACGCTTGACGAAGGGGCCATTGCCGCCGAGGCGCGCGCGCTGGCGCCGGCCCTGTGGCAGCGCTACACAGAATTTGCCAACGCGGCATTGAATTGAAACAAGTGAACAGCGAAAGGGAGCGAAACCTGTGACCGGAGCGGGGAGGCACTTCAGTATCGCGGTGCTGGGCGGCACGGGCGCGGAGGGCTCCGGCCTGGCGTTGCGCTGGGCGCGGGCCGGCCATCCGGTGACCATCGGCTCGCGCGTGGCCGAACGCGCCGTGGTGCACGCCGCCGCGTTGCAGGTGCAGGCGCCCGCGGCACAGCTGGCTGGCGCAGAAAATCTGGACGCGGCAAGGGCCGCGGAGCTGGTGGTGCTCAGCGTGCCTTACAGCGCCCATCGGCCCACCCTTGAGCGCGTGGCCCCGGCGCTGCAGGGCAAGATTCTGGTGGACCTGACCGTGCCGCTGCAACCCCCGGCAGTGCGCCGGGTGCATTTGCCGCCGGGGCAGGCCGCCGCGCTGGAAGCCCAGACCTTGCTTGGGGAGGGGGTGCGCGTGGTGGCCGCCTTTCAGAATGTCAGCGCCGAGGCACTGGCGGATGACGGTGCCAGCGTGGACTGCGACGTGCTGATCTGCGGCAACGATCCCGCCGCGCGCGAGCTGGTTGTGGGACTGGCGGCGGCGGCCGGCATGCGCGGCCTGCACGCCGGACAGCTGGCCAACGCCGTCGCGGTCGAGGCGCTGACGCCGGTGCTGCTCTTCATGAACCGCCGCTACGGCAGCCAGCACAGCGGCATCCGCATCACGGGTCTGGCGAACGCGTGAGCACTTCAGCGCTGCAGCTGCTGGCCCTGCCGGGCATCCCGCTGGTCGCGGCCGGGGCTGACCTGGCCGCGCTGATCATGGCGGCCCTGGCGCGCGCCGGTCTGGAACTGTGTGACGGGGATGTGCTGGCCATCAGCTCCAAAATCGTCGCCCGTGCCGAGGGGCGCAGCGTTGTGCTGTCTTCAGTGCAGCCGGGCGCAGAGGCCCGGGAGCGCGCGGCTGTGACTGGCAAGGACGCGCGCATGGTGGAGCTGGTGCTGCGCGAAAGCCGCTCGATTTCGCGCCAGGCGCAGGAGGTGTTGATCAGTGAGCATCGTCTGGGTTTCATTTCCGCCAATGCCGGCATCGACCATTCCAACGTCGGCGGCGACGACGACGAGGTGCTGCTGCTGCCGCTGGACCCGGACGCGAGCGCTGCTGACTTGCGCGCCCGCCTGGCCGCGGCCAGCGGCGTAGCACCGGGCGTGGTCATCATGGATTCACACGGGCGTCCCTTTCGCCTGGGTACGGTTGGCGTGGCCATCGGCGTGGCTGGCCTGCCGGCCCTGCTCGACCTGCGCGGCAGGACGGACCTCTTTGGCCGCGAGTTGCGCGTCAGCATGCAGGGCTACGCCGACATGATCGCCTCGGCAGCGCAACTGACGGGCGGCGAGGGCGCCGAAGGGCGCCCGGTTATCCTGTTGCGCGGCCTGCAATATCCGCCGCAGGATGGCAGCGCCAGCGACTTGCTGCGCCCGCCCGACCGCGATCTCTATCGTTGAGTGACGGGGACATGAGCGCTTCGCCTTCAGGCCCTGCTGATCCCGTACTGGCCGCGCTGCACACGCGTCGCTCGCTGCGTCGTTACCATCCCGAAGTTCCATCCCAGGCCCTGCTGGAACAGGTGCTGAATGCGGCTATCCAGGCGCCTTCGGCCCACAATCGTCAGCCTTGGCGCTTTGTCGTGCTGCGCGACGCGCAGCAAAAGGCCGGCCTGGCGCGGGCCATGGGCGCGCAGTTGCGCAGTGACCTGCAGGCCGACGGGCTGCCCGCGGAGGTCATTGAGGCGGATGCGCAGCGTTCCTTCGCCCGGATGACCGGGGCGCCGGTGCTGGTGTTGCTCTGCCTCAGCATGCAGGACATGGATGACTATCCGGATGCGGGGCGTGGCCAGGCGGAGTACCTGATGGCGGTGCAGGGTACAGCCATGGCCGGCCAGAATCTGTTACTGGCGGCGCACGCGCTGGGCCTGGGTGCCTGCTGGATGTGCGCGCCGCTGTTCTGCCCGGAGGTGGTCGCGCGCGAGCTGGCGCTGCCGCCGGACTGGCAGCCGCAGGGTCTGATAACCCTCGGCTGGCCGGCGCAGACGCGCAGTCGCGGGCGACGACCGCTGGCGGAGCTGGTTCAATGGCGCTGACAGGGCCGGTCGTCTGTCTGGCCGGCGGTGTGGGCGGCTCGCGCCTGGCGCAGGGCCTGGCGCAGGTCCTCGCTCCCGGCCAGTTGACGCTTGTAGTCAACACCGCCGACGACTTTCACCACTATGGCCTGCACATCAGCCCCGATCTCGACACCGTGATGTACACCCTCGCCGGATTGTCCGATCCAGTCCGGGGCTGGGGGTTGCGCGAGGACAGCGCGTACATGCTGGCCGCGCTGCAGCGTTACGGCGAGGCGGGCTGGTTTCAACTCGGCGACCAGGACCTGGCGACGCATCTGCTGCGCACGCAGTGGCTGGCGCAGGGCCAGCGCTTGACGGAGGTGACGGCGCGCCTGGCCGCCGCCCTCGGGCTGCGCTGCGCGCTGCTGCCGATGAGCGACGACCCGGTTGCCACCAGGGTGTGGACCAGAGAAGAGGGCGAGCTGGACTTTCAGACCTGGTTCGTGCGCAAGCGCTGGCAGCCCTCCGTCCGTTCCCTGCGCCTGGCTGGCATTGACCAGGCGCGCATGTCGCCGGAAGTGACGGCGGCGCTGGCCGCGGCGGAGCTGGTGCTGATTGCGCCCTCCAACCCATGGCTGTCCATTCTGCCGATTCTGGCCGTGCCGGGTCTGCGCGCGACCTTGCGCCGGGGCAGGGCGCCCGTCGTAGCCGTCACGCCCATCATACGCGGCGTCGCGCTCAAGGGCCCGGCGGGCAAACTGATGGCCGGCCTGGGGCTGAGGCCGGCGTCAGCCACAGTCGCGCAGCTGTATCACGATATTCTGGCGGCTTTCGTGTATGATGTGCGGGATGCGCCGCCGCAGCTGCCCGACCTGTGCTGCCTGGGGGCGGACACCATCATGGACAACGAAGACGCGCGCGCGCGCCTGGCGCAGGAAATCCTGGACTGGTGCAGTAGCTGGCGGGCGGGGGCGTAGACGAGAGGGCAGGACCATGAGTACATGGGTAATTGTGCCCGTCAAGCCACTGCAACGCGCCAAGAGCCGCCTGGCGAATGTGTTGTCGCCGGAACAGCGCCTCCTGCTGGCCGAACGCATGTTGCGCCACGTGTTGCAGGTCGTGCGCACGGTGCCGCAGATCCTCGGCACCCTGGTCATCAGCCGCGACAGTCGCGTCCTGGCCATAGCGCGCGAATACGGCCTGCGCACCGTGCAGGAATCCGGCGCGCCGGAGTTGAACGCCGCGCTGGGCCGCGCCACGCAGGTCGTGGCCGAATGGGGCGGCGAATCCGTGCTGGTGTTGCCGGCAGATTTGCCGCTGCTGGAAGCAGCGGATCTCGGCAAAATGATTGATCTGGGCGCCGACACACCATCTGTGGTCATCGCGACCGACGAGCAGCGTGACGGCACCAATGCGCTCTTTATGCGCCCGCCGGGCGCCATCGGCTTCGCCTATGGCGAGGGCAGCTTTGCGCGTCACTGCGACCTGGCGCGCGACGCCGGCATTCAGGTGCGTGAGTACCATTCAGACTGCCTGTCGCTGGACATTGACGTCGCCTCGGACCTGGAGCAGTACTATCGGTACATGGAACAGTTGCCCGCCATTGCAGGGGAAGGAAAGCTTCATGAGTGACCGTGTGGCCATGTATCTGCAGGATGCCCACGACCTGCGCGATGCGATCAGATATGTGAAATACGCGGAAGCGGCCGGCTTCGAGGCGGTCTGGCAGGCAGAGAGCCGCCTGGTGCGCGACGCAATCGTGCCCATGGCGGCCTTCGCGGCCACCACCGAGCGCATCAAGATCGGCTCCGGCGTCATCAACAACTGGACGCGCAACGCGGCGGTCATTGCCGCCACTTTCCTGACGCTGGATGATCTCGCGCCTGGCCGCATCATTTGTGGCATTGGCGCCTGGTGGGATCCGCTGGCAAGCAAGGTGGGTATCCGCCGCAGCAAGAACCTCAAGGCCATGCGCGAGGTGGTCACGGTCGTACGTCGGCTGCTGGCGCGGGAGCACGTTAACTTTGACGGCGAGTTCGTGCAGCTGGACGGCGTCGAACTGGACGTCGTGCATGGCCGCAAGGAGCCGCGCAACGTCCCGCTCTACATCGGCGCCACGGGGCCGCAAATGATGACCCTGACCGGCGAAATTGCCGACGGCGTGGTGCTGAACTACCTCGTCTCGCCGCAATATAACGAGTCGGCCATGCTGCAGCTGGAGAAGGGCGCGCGCGTCGCCGGGCGCCGGATCGACGAGGTTGACCGACCACAGCTGGTCGTCTGCTCGGTGGATCATGACCGGCAACGGGCGCTGGATGGCTCGCGCAAGCTGGTGACGCAGTATCTCGGGCAGCAGCCGCACATCATGAAGGCCAGCGGCGTCAGCCAGGAGCTGCTCGACGAGATCAACCAGGTGCTCACCTGGCCCGCCACGGAAGAGCAGATTGAGAATGCGATGCGCCTCGTGCCCGATGACGTGGTGCAGATGATTACTGCTTCCGGGACGGCGGCGGAAGTGCGCGCCAAGGTGCGCGAATACGTCGCGGCCGGCGCGACCTGTCCCATTCTCTATCCTCTGGGGCCGGACGTGCAGCTGATGATAGACACCTTTGCCGACGGCTACGCCCTTTAGACAGCCCTGAACTGACAGCGCGACAGGACAGCGGCTGTTCGCTATACTGCGGCGGTAGTGGCTGAATTGCGATCAGGGACGGGCGACTGAAATGTGGCAGGGCTACCATGGCGTCAGCAGCCTGGACGAGGCGCTGGCCTTGCTGGCGCAACACGGCGCGCGCGCGCGCGTTATCGCCGGCGGCACAGACATGCTTATTGAACTGGAACGCGGCCAGCGCCCCGGCGTGGACACGCTGGTGGACATCACGCGCGTGCCGGGGCTGGACCGTATCGAAGAGCATGAGGGCCACATCCGCCTGGGGCCGCTGGTCACGCACAATCACGTGGTCGGCAGCGCCTTGCTGCGCGAGCGGGGCCTGCCGCTGGTGCAGGCCAGCTGGGAGGTCGGCGCGCCGCAGATTCGCAATCGCGCCACCGTCGCCGGCAACCTCATCACTGGCTCGCCGGCCAACGACACCATTACGCCCCTGATGGCGCTGCAGGCGCAGGTCACGCTGCGCTCTCAGAAGGGCGAACGCCAGGTAGCGCTGGCGGACTTCTACACTGGCCTGCGCCGTACGGTGATGCGTCCCGACGAGTTGCTGACGCAGATCAGCTTCCCGGCCATGGCCCGGACAGAACGCGGCATTTTCCTGAAACTGGGGCTGCGGCGCGCCCAGGCCATCGCGGTCGTCAATGTGGCAGTGGTGCTGCGCCTGGATGCCGTGCGGGTTACCCACGCGTCCATCATGCTGGGCAGCGTCGCGCCAACCATTTTGCGCGCTGCAGCCGCGGAAGATGCGCTGTTGGGTCAATCGCTGGACGCGGCGACCATCGCCAGGGCGGCGGCGCTGGCTGCAGCTGCGCCCAGCCCCATCGACGATGTGCGCGGCAGCGCGGACTATCGGCGACACACGGTGGAAGTATTGACCCGACGGGCCCTGCGCGCGCTGGCCGCTGATGAGCAGGCGGCGGGCTTGCCGCAAGACCCGGCCATGCTGTGGGGGCCACAACAGGCGCTGGTGCTAAATGGCCTGGGGCAGGCGCAGCAGCACGCTGAGGGCGACGAAATCATCACCACTATCAACGGCAAGGCGCTGCGTCGCCGCGGCGGGCAGGACAAGACCCTGCTGCGCTGGCTGCGCGAGGATGCGGGTCTGACCGGCACCAAGGAAGGCTGCGCCGAAGGGGAATGCGGCGCCTGCACGGTGCTGCTGGACGACGTTGCCGTGATGGCCTGTCTGGTGCCGGCGCCGCGTGCCCACGGCGCCATGATTGAGACCGTTGAGGGCCTGGCGAGCGAGGGTACGCTACACCCGGTGCAGGAAGCTTTCATCGAACACAACGCCGTGCAGTGTGGTTACTGCACGCCCGGTTTCCTCATGGCCGGCGCCAGTCTGCTGGCCGAGCGCGGGCAGCCCACTGACGAACAGATCCGTCAGAGCTTCACCGGCAACCTCTGTCGTTGCACCGGCTACTACAAGATTGTCGAGGCCATGGCCGCCGCCGGCAAGGTGACGGCTTCTGCGAACCATGTGGGCGGGAATGCCGGCTGATTCACAAGATCAGGGTCAGGGTGCAGGGTTGAAAGCGCTTATGTCCAGCGAAGTCACAAATGCCATCGGTCAGTCCCTGAAACGACTGGACGCGCGCGACAAGGTGACCGGCGCAGCGGCCTATCCTGGCGATATCGACATGGACGGTCAGCTGTGGCTGAAGATTCGCTTCAGCGACCGGCTGCACGCACGCGTACGCCGTATCGACACTCGGGCAGCGCTGGCCCTGCCGGGGGTGCACTGTGTGTTGACGGCGCCAGATGTCCCCGTCAACCAATACGGCATGATAATCAAGGATCAGCCGGTGCTCTGCGGGCCAGGCAGTGACGTGCCGGGTAGCGACGTGGTGCGCTGCTATGCGGACATGGTGGCGGTGGTCGTTGCCGACAGTGAGGCCCAGGCCGCCGCTGCTGTCGCCTTGATAGATGTCGATTACGAAGAGCTGCCGGCGGTCACTGACCCGGAACTGGCCATGCAACCAGGTCAACCGCAACTGCATGCCGACTGCCCGCACAACATCCGCTGTCACTACCGCATCCGGCACGGCGACCTGGATGCCGGCCGCAAGGCCGCCGAAGTCTTCGTCGAGGGCGAGTATCGCACAGGCTGGCAGGAGCACGCCTATCTGCAACCGGAAGCCGGCCTGGCCTGGTGCGATGAGGACGGCCGCATCACGGTGGCGGTGGCCGGGCAATGGGCGCATGAGGAACAGGAGGAGATCAGCCACGCGCTGCGTCTGCCGCCCGGGCAGGTGCGCGTCATTCATCCGGCAATTGGCGGCGCCTTTGGTGGCCGCGAGGACATGTCGGTACAGATTGTGCTGGCGCTGGCCGCGCAGCGCACCGGGCGTCCGGTGAAGGTCATCTGGAGCCGCGAGGAATCCATCCTCTACCACCACAAGCGCCATCCGATAACAGTGCGCGCCCGCTGGGGCGCCACGCGCGCGGGACAGCTGGTCTTCGCCGAGACGACCGTGATCGGCGATGTGGGCGCCTATAACTACACCAGCACCAAGGTGATGGGTAACGCCAATCTGACGGTCAGCGGGCCCTACGTCATTCCCAACTGTTACATTGACACCTTCGGCGTATACACCAACAACATTCCCTGCGGCGCCTTTCGTGGTTTCGGCGCCCCCCAGGGCCTGTTCGCCGCAGAGGGCCAGATGGACCGGCTGGCGGCGGCGCTGGACATGGATCCGCTGGAACTGCGCCTCCTGAACAGCATTCGCGATGGCGAGTCGTTCGTAACTGGCGAGCCCTTCCCGCCGGGCGTTTCCATGCCCGAGGTGTGGCAGGCCTGCGGCCGCGAGAGTTTCTGGCAGGAAGCGGCGGACGGCAGCTGGTCGCGCGCAGCGGCTGAACAGGATCCCGCCCGTCCCTGGCTGCGCCGCGGCCGCGGACTGGCGGGCGGTTTCAAGAATATTGGCTTCAGCTTCGGCTTTCCGGAGCGCTGTGACGCGACCGTGGAGTTGCACGGCGGCGTGCAAATTGAGGAAGTGGTGCTGCATCACGCCGGCTCCGAGGTGGGGCAGGGCGCGCACACGGCCTTCCGGCAGATGGTCGCCGACGCGGTTGGCGTTCCGCCGCAGCAGGTGCGCATGTTGCTGGCGGATACCGCCACCAGCGGCAATTCGGGCAGCGCCTCTGCGTCACGGCTGACCTTCATGGCCGGCAATTCAATACGCGGCGCGGCGGAACTGGCGCTGCGCAAGTGGGAGGATGAGGAGCGTCCGGCGGTGGCCAGCTACACCTACCGGCCGCCGGCAACCACGCCGCTCGATCCGCAGACCGGCCGTGGCCGACCAAACTTTGCCTATGGCTATGTTGCCCAGGCCGTGGAAGTCGAGGTCGATCTGGAGACCGGCCTGGTGCAGCTGTTGCAGGTCATCTCCGCCAATGATGTGGGCCGCGCCATCAATCCCGACCAGATTGTCGGCCAGACCGAGGGCGCAGTGGTGCAGGCGCAGGGCTACGCCCTGATGGAAAACCTGCAGGTGCGGGACGGCCGTATCCTTAATCCCTTCCTCTCCACCTACCTCATCCCGACCGTGCTGGACGTGCCGCAGCGCGTCAGGACCGTGCTGCTCGAGTGCCCGGATCCGCATGGTCCCTGGGGCGCGCGCGGCATGGCGGAAATGCCGCTGCTGCCCTTGGCACCGGCCATCGCCGCCGCCATTTTTGACGCGACCGGCGTCCGCGTCGATCAGTTGCCATTGACGCCTGAACGGGTGCTGGGCGCGCTGCAGGCTGCGCAGGAGCAGGCGTCATGAGACTGCGCCTGCCAGCCCGACCATGAAGCTGCACCAGGCGCTGGACATCTCCCGCGGAGACGTGGTCGCCTTCATCGGCGCGGGCGGCAAGACCAGCGCCCTCATCAATCTGGGCCACGAACTGACCGGGCTGGGCTGGCGCGTGGTGGCCACGACGACCAGCACGATCAGCGCCGACGAGCTGGAGCTGATGCCCTGGGCGCTGACGCCCGGCGAGGGCCGCGGCATGCTTTCGCTGGCGCTGGACGAAGCCGGCATGGTGTTTCTCTACGATCGCATTCACGGTGGCCAGGTGAGTGGGCCCCCGCCTGAATACGTCACGCAACTGCTGGACAGCGTCGACTCGGACGTGCTCCTGATCGAGGCTGACGATGCGGCCGGTCTGCCGCTGAAGGCGCCCTGCGCGCATGAGCCTGTCATTCCGTCGGAGACCACGCTGGTGGTGCCCATGGCCTCGGTGTCGGTCCTGGGTCAGGCGCTGGACGAAGACCATGTCTACAACCCGCGCGCGATGATGGAGCGCTACGGATTTAACGAAGGACAGCGCGTGAAATCGCCCTGGGTGGCACAGGTGCTGCGCGACCCGCGGCTGGGGCTGGCGCGCGTGCCGCCGGGAGCGCGCGTGGCGGCGCTGTTGAATCAGGTGCAGGCGCGCGGCATCGGGCGCGCGCGGGCGCGGCTGATTGCGCGCCTGATGTTGCGTTCGCCGCGGCTGGAGCGCGTGGCGATTGCTTCGGTGCGCGGCAGCGACCCGGTGCATGAGGTGCAGCAGCCTGTGGGCGCCATCGTGCTGGCGGCCGGCATGTCAAGTCGTATGGGTCGCCCCAAACAGCTGCTGCCATGGACGGATGATGTGACTATCCTCGAGCACATCATCATGCAGCTGTTGCTGGCGCGCGTCAACCACATTACTGTGGTTACGGGACACTGCGCCGACGAGACTGGTCGCCTCGCGCAGAAGTACGATGTCAATGTGGTGCACAATCCCGCCCATGCAACGGGCGAAATGCTGTCCTCGCTGCAGGCCGGCCTGGCGTCGCTGCCGCCGCAGATTGGCGGTGCGCTGGTGCTGCTGGGAGATCAGCCGCGCATTACCCCCCGGGTCATCAACCAGGTGTTAATGGGCTGGGCCGAGGGCCGTGGCCGCATCGTCGCTCCGGTGCATCAGGGCCGCCGCGGCCATCCGATTCTGTTTGAGCGGCGTTTCTGGCAGGAAATTCTGGAATTGCCTGCCGGGGCGGCCCCGCGCGAGGTGCTGCGTCGCCAGCGCGATGAGCTGGCGCTGATCGAGGTGACAAATGACTGCATTCTCAGCGACGTCGATACGCCGGCCGACTATCAACGCGAGCGCAGGCTGGCCGGCTTGCCCTGAGCCAGGCGCCACAATCACAGGAGCAATCGACATGGCGAACGGGCGCTTAACTGCATATGACGAGGCGGCAGCTGCCGTTCGCGAGCGAAGCAGCCGGCAGCCGCGGATAGGGCTGGTGCTGGGCTCTGGCCTGGGCGGCCTGGCAGATGCGCTGGAGCAGCGCGACGTGATCGACAGCCGTGAGCTGCCCGGCTGGCCGCATTCCACCGTGGCAGGACACAGCGGCAACCTGGTGCTGGGCAAGCTGGAAGGCCAGTCGGTAGTGGCGCAGCAGGGCCGCGTGCACTTCTACGAAGGTTACACGCCGCAACAGATTACCTTTCCCGTGCGCGTGATGATTCGCCTGGGCATCGAGATCCTGGTGTTGACCAATGCCGCCGGTGGCCTGCGGCCGGACTGGCGCACAGGCGACCTGATGCTGATCAACGATCACATCAATTTGACCGGCATGACGGGCGCAAATCCGCTCATGGGCCCCAACGACGAGAGCTTCGGCCCGCGCTTTCCGGGCATGTCGCAGGCCTATGACCTTGAGCTGCGCCAGCGCGCGCATCAGGTCGCTGCGCAGGAAGATATCACGCTGCGCGAAGGCGTTTACGTCTGCCTCTCCGGGCCAAATTTTGAGACGCCGGCGGAGATTCGCATGTTGCGCGTCATGGGTGCCGACGCGGTCGGCATGTCCACCGCGCACGAGGTGGTGGTGGCCCGCCACGCCGGCATTCGCGTGATGGCTTGCTCCGGCATCACCAACGTGGCTATCGACGAAGTGAACAGCGAGCTTGAAGCGAGCCACGAGGAAGTGCTTGAGGCCGGCCTGGTGCTGGTGCCGCGCTTGACGGCCCTGCTGCGCGGAGTCTTGCGCACCTTGACATGAGCCGTGTCGTCTTCCTCGTAGAGCAGCTGGCGCCCGGTCTGTTCATTTTGCTCGCGCTGGGCTTTCTGTTGAGCGCGCGGCGCCTGCTGCGCGCCCGTCGCACTTTGCGCGCGACCCATTTTGAGCTGGAGCAGGAACTGGCGCGTCGGGCCCGGGGCGATGCCTGGACCTCGCTGCTGCTGCTCATGGAGCTGCTGCTGCTGGTGCTCGGCTTGCTGCTGGTTGTCGCTCCCACGATCAGGGAGTTCAGCGATTTCACGCCTGGCCAGATTGTGACTGATGGCCAGTTCAACACCCCTGTGCCGGGCTTCAGCAGCGATACGCAGATCGATGCCAGTGGCGTGAACCTGACGCCCGACGACCCGGCCCTGCGCGTGCTGGCCACGCCCACGCTGACGCCCACACCCGTCGGCACCATCGTGCCCAACGCGCCACCGGCCAGCGGTTGCACGGAAGCGGGCGCCACGCTGCAGGTGCCGGCCAATGGCATGCGCGTTTTCGAGCCGGTCTCCGTGACGGGCACGGCTTTCATGGACGACTTCGCCTTTTACCGTTTCGAGATCCGCGGGCCATCCACCGGCGGCAGTTTCGCCCCGCTTGGCGATCACACCCTGCCAGTGCGGCAGCGCGGCGTGCTGGGGCAATTCGTGCCGGCCTTTTACATGCCCGGTGTCTATGAATTCCGCCTGTCCGTATTCGACATCTTCAATGCGCCCGGCCCCGGCTGCACGGTCAACATTTACCTGAGCGAGCCCATCCCCACACCGACGCCTCTGGGCCTCTGAGCGCGCGAATTTACGCGTTTTTTACGTTGACGCGGACTGATTCTGCTGTGGGAATGATGCTTGCCTGAATGGCAGTGTCGGTGACGGCAGTGCTGCAGTTGCCGTACTACATCAGTCTGGCACAACGCCGCAACCGAGGCGATTACTCCAGCTTCTGTTGCTCGAAGCGGCGGCGCAGGCGGCGCAGGCGGCCGCGGCGGGGCTGCAGATTGTTGACCAGATCGCCCATCTGGCGTTCCAGGTGACGGACGCGGCGGCGCCAGCCCGCGCTGGCGTAGGTGAGCTGGCGTCGCTGACGCCCGAGCGGGTGCGGTTCCCCGGTTTCGCGCCCCGTCCAGGTGAGCACCATGGCCGCCCACGCGAGGCCACCGCCGAAGCCACAGAATGCGATGTGGTCGCCTTCCTTGATACGCCCGGCATCAATGGCTTCGCACAGAGCGATCGGGATCGAGGCGGCGGAGGTATTGCCGTAGCGTTCCAGGTTGCTGATGAAGATGTCCGTGGTGACGCCGAGGTTGCGCGCAGCGGCCTCGATGATGCGGAAGTTGGCCTGGTGCGGCACAATCAGCGAAAGATCGCTGATGTCCAGTTGCGCCTTTTCCAGCGCCTGACTGATGCTCTCGCCCACGATGCGCGTGGCGAAGCGATAGACCTCGCGCCCGTTCATGTGCATTTTGTGGCCCTGGGTGCCGGCCGGGGCGGACTCCGGCCAGATGTGCTTCGGGCTGACCATGGCGGGCAGGCCCAGCAAATCGCGGCCCGAACCATCCGAACGCAGCACGGCAGAACGAATGCCACCCTCCGTCTCGCTGGCCTTGAGCACGACTGCGCCGGCCCCGTCGCCGAAGAGTACGCAAATACTGCGGTCGCGCCAGTCGATGATGCGACTCATGGTTTCAGAGCCGATGACGAGGGCACTCTCGATACTGCCGCTGCGAATGGATTGGGCGGCCATGTTCAGGGCGTAGACAAAGCCGGCGCAGGCGGCGCTCAGGTCAAAGGCGCCCGCCCGCGTCGCCCCCAGCTGATCCTGAATCAGACTGGCCGTGCTCGGGAACACGTTGTCCGGCGTCGAGGTGGCAACAACGATCAGTTCCAGTTCGAGCGGCAGGATGTTGGCGACTTCGAGGGCGTTGCGCGCGGCGCGCAGGCCCAGCGTGGACGTGGATTCATGACTTGCTGCGATGCGGCGTTCACTGACGCCGGTGCGGGTACGGATCCACTCGTCGCTGGTCTCGACAATGGCCGCCAGATCCTGATTGGTCAGCACCTGCTCGGGCACAGCCATGCCCCAGCCGACGATGTGGGCGTAGCTGCCCTGGGGTTCGGGCAATTGCCGGGGATCGCGCCCGTTACTGTGCGCTGCCATTGGGGTGGTAGCCGCCGAAGATGAGCACAGCGTTGTGTCCGCCGAAGCCAAAGGAGTTGCTCATAACAAGGTCGATCTTGCGCGCACGCCCCTGGTTGGGTGTGTAATCCAGGTCACACTCCGGGTCCTGGTTGTCCAGGTTGATGGTGGGCGGGATGAAGTTTTCCTGAATGGCCTTGATCGAAAAGACGGCCTCCACCGAGCCGGCAGCGCCCATCAAATGGCCAGTTACCGATTTGGTGGAACTTACGGGAATGGAATAGGCGGTTTCGCCGAAGGCCTGCTTGATGGCGCAGGTCTCGCTCTTGTCATTGAGCGGCGTGCTGGTGCCGTGGGCGTTGATGTAATCGATCTGTGTGCCCTGCAGCGCCGCGTCGGCCAGCGCCAGAGTGATGGCCGTGGCCGCGCCTTCGCCGGTCTCCAGTGGCGCGGTGATGTGGAAGGCGTCCGAGGTGTGGCCGTAGCCGAGGATTTCGGCGTGAATGCGCGCGCCGCGCGCCTCTGCATGCTCCAGATCCTCCAGCATCAGCATGGCGGCGCCTTCGGCCACCACGAAGCCGTCACGGTCGACGTCAAAGGGACGGGACGCCCGTTTCGGCTCGTCATTGCGACGGGAAATGGCGCGCATGTTATTGAAGCTGGCGATGGTAATGGCGCTGAGGGCGGCCTCGCTGCTGCCGGCCAGAATGGCGGTGGCAGCACCGCGACGAATGATTTCGCTCGCCTCGCCGATGCTGTTGTTGCCGGTGGCGCAGGCAGTCGAGAGGGCGAAATTGGGTCCGCGTAGTCCCCATTTCATGGAAACCTTGCCGGAAGGACTGTCGGGCAACATCATGGGCACCATGAGCGGGCTGACGCTGCTCGCGCCTTTCTCGAGGAACTGGCGGATGCTTTCGAAGAGCGAGCCGATGCCGCCAATGCCGGAACCCATCACACAGCCTACGCTGTAGCGATTTTCCTCGTTCACCTCCAGGCCGGAGTCGTCGATGGCCTGTTGCGCGGCGAAGAGCCCGAGATGAGTGACGCGGTCCGTGCGTCGCACCTCACGCCGGCCGAGGAAGTCCATCGCGCTAAAATTTCGTACCTCACCGGCAAAATGATTTTCCAGCCCGCTGGTATCGAAGCTGGTGATGGTGTCGATGCCAGTTACGCCCTTGCTGGCGTTGCCCCAGGCCTCATCGACGTCATTGCCGGTCGGGCAGATGATGCCCATCCCGGTTACCACCACACGACGGCGCTCTCCCATTGGCTCCTCCACGTCAGCCCCGCTGCAGCTACGAGGGTCCTTATGTGAGTATAACACAGGCGCGCCGCTCTGACAGCAAGGCGCGGCCCTGTGCTATACTGCCGCCGACGGGGGAGGGGCATTTGATACTGGTTACAGGGGCGTCGGGCTTTGTCGGACGTCGCCTCGTGGGTCACCTGCTGGCGCAAGGTCTGGCGGTGCGTTGCCTGGCGCCACCGGAGCGGGACGTGTCGCTGCTCATGCCGGCGGGGTTGCCGCCGCCGGAGTTGGCGGGCGGACATCTGCTGGATGAAGAGTCCCTGTTTCGTGCGGTGACCGGCGTGCATGTCATTTTTCACCTGGCAAGCGCGCAATGGTGGGGGCGCACGCGTGACCTGCAACGCTATGAGCTGGCCGGCACGCGCAATCTCGTGCGGGCGGCGCGGGCGGCGCGCGTAGGGCGCATCGTCCTGCTCAGTCACCTGGGCGCAGCCCGCACGGCTGCCTGGCCCCTGTTGCGGGTCAAGGGCCAGGTTGAGGAAATCGTTCGTCAAAGTGGTCTGGCCTGGACCATCGTCCGCAGTGGCCTGATTTTTGGTGAAGACGATTCCTTCATCAACGCCCTCGCTCTGTCGTTGCGCGCAAACCCCTTCTTTTTTCTGATGCCCGGTCGCGGCGAGATCGTGCTGCAGCCGCTTCACGTCGATGATCTGGTGAGCGCGCTGGCGGCCTGTCTGCAGCGGCTGCAACTGGTCGACACACTGGTCGAGATCGGCGGGCCGGAATACATCTCGCTGCGCGACCTGTTGCGCACGCTGATGCGGGTCTGGCATATGCCGCGCCTTGTCATCTCCTTGCCCCCCTGGCTGTTGCGACGCATGGCGGTGCTATACAGCCGGCTGTTGCCGCGCGTCATGTTGACGCCGCAGCTGCTTGATCTGCTGGCCATCAGCCGGGTGACGCAAATTGGCAACACCTGGAGTTACTTCGGCGTGCGGCCAAGACGCCTCGAAGACAGCCTGCTCGCATGGCAGGGGCGCTACGGCTGGCGCGAGTTACTGCGCGCCACGCTGCGCCCTCGTCCGCGGGGGAGTCCCGGATGACGGACTGTGACATTCGTCTCCTGGGCACGCTGCAGGATATGCACGCGGCGGTCGCGCTACAGCGCAGTTATTGGGGCGATGACCCGGAAGCCATCGTGCCCGGGCACATGCTCTTCACCCTGGCGCAGCACGGCGGCCACGTGCTGGCGGCCCAGGAACGCGCAGGCGGACGCCTGGTCGCCATCCTCGTTGGTCTGCCGGGAGTTGCCAGCGACAGCGCCGTTGCAGCAGACAGCCCCTATCTTGTGTCCAAGCGCATGGTAGTGCACGCCGACTGGCGCAAGCGGGGCTTGGCGCTGCGGCTGAAACTGGCGCAGCGCGAGCAGGTGCTGGCGCAGGGCATCCGCCTTGTGCGCTGGACCTTCGACCCGTTGCTGGCGCCCAACGCCTGGCTGAACCTGCGCAAACTGGGCGCGCAGGCCACGCATTTTCACGAAAACTACTTCGGCGCAGAGGGGCCGGGGGGTGGCAGCCCGGATCGCCTCATGGTGGACTGGCGCCTGGACAGCGAACGAACGCGAGCGCTGGCCGCGGGCGCGGACTGTGGCGTGGATCTGGCCACCCTGCTCGCGGCAGGGGTGACACTGCTGAACCCGGCAGCCCGGGATGCGCGCGGCCTGCCGGTACCCTGTGCCATGAACGCGCTGCCGGAGGCGACGCAAGTGCTGCTGGAAATTCCCGGGGACTTCCCGGCGCTGGCGCAGGTGGACGAGGCCCTGGCGCAGGACTGGCGCGCTCATATGTGCGCGGCGCTTAACGCGCTGTTCGCCACCGGCTACGTGCTGCAGGATTGTGTGCGCGGCACGCTGGCCGGCCAGGAAAGAGTCTGTTACGTAGCAAGTACGGTTAACGGGGAGCGTTCCACGTGAACAAGGCAGACTTGCAGTCAATTACAATCCGTTCCATCCGGCTGTACCCGGTGGCGCTGCCGCTGGTGGAACGCCTGGAGACGAGCTTCGGCAACGAGCCCTTCAAGGCCGCCATCCTGATCCGGCTCGAGACTGAAGAAGGCGTCGTGGGCTGGGGCGAAACCTCGGCGGAAATCAATCCTGGCTACAGCGCAGAGACGATGGGCACGGCGCTGCACCTGCTGCAGGAGTTCCTCATCCCGCGTGTACTGGGGAAATGCCTGCGCAGCGCCACCGAAATCCCGACCATGCTGGCGCAGGTGCGGGGCCACCCCCTGACCAAACATGGCCTCGAGGCCGCGGTCTGGGACGCGCTCGCGCGGCACAATGGCCTGTCGCTCGCGCAGCTCTTCGCGCGCTACCTGCCCCCGGGTCATGAGCCACGCGCCCAGGCCGTGGTCGGCGTCAGCATCGGCATTCAGGACTCGGTCGCGGCTACGCTGCGCATCATTGAGAAGCGTCTGGGCGAGGGCTACCGGCGCATCAAGCTCAAGATCAAACCTGGCTGGGACCTTGAGCTGGCGCGCGGCGTGCGCGCGGCGCTGCCAGACATCTCGCTGATGCTGGACGCCAACAGCGCCTACAGCCTGCAGGACGCGGAGCACTTGCAGCAGCTGGATGCGTTCGACCTGCTGATGATCGAACAGCCGCTGGCCTGGAACGACATCCACGAGCACAGCAAACTGCAGCCGCAGCTGCGCACGGACATCTGCCTCGACGAGAGCATCCACACCGCCAGCGATGCGCGCCTGGCCATGGAGCTGGGTGCCTGTCGCATCATCAACCTGAAGCCGGCGCGCGTCAGCGGCTACACGGAGAGTCTCGAGGTCTATCGCTTCTGCGTAGCGCAGCAAGTCCCCCTGTGGATTGGCGGTCTGCTGGAGACCGGCGTGGGGCGCGCCGCCAACCTCGCCTTCGCCGCGTTGCCGGGCGTGACCATGCCCGGCGACATCTCGGCGACCTCGCGTTATTACGATCCGGACATCACCGAGCCGGCCTTTGTGCTGGGCGCCAACAGTACAATTGCGACGCCGGTGGGCCCGGGCAGTGGCGTCGAGGTGCAGCCGGAACGCCTGCGCGCGGCCGTGCTGCGCTGGCGCGAACGCTATCCCTACAAAACGCCCGCCCTCCAGGAGGAGCCGGAAGCGTGAAAGTTCTCGTCACCGGTGCGGCGGGCTTCATCGGCTCCCACGTGGCACAACACCTGGTCACCGCCGGCCATGAAGTGCGTGGACTCGACAACTTCGACAACTTCTATGCGCGTCCATTGAAAGTGCGTAATGCGCGCGATTTGCGCGCGGCGGGTTGCGCGCTGCGTGAGGCGGACCTGACCGAGCCGGGGCTGGCAGGGCTGGTGGCTGGCAGCGAGATTGTGATCCACGCGGCAGCCCAGCCGGGTAACTCGGCGGCGACCGCCTTTGCGGCTTTTGTGCGCAACAACCTGCATGCGACCTGGTGCCTGCTGGAGGCCCTGCGCAAATCACCATCACTGAAGTTCTTCATCAACGTTTCGACTTCCTCGGTTTACGGTCATGAGGCGACGGCGCCGGAAAGCGCAGCAGCGCAGCCGGTCTCGTATTATGGCGTGACCAAGCTGGCGGCCGAGCAGCTGGTCATGGCGCGTCAGCGTGAGGAAGGCTTCCCGGCCTGTTCACTGAGACTGTTTTCAGTGTATGGCGAGCGCGAACGGCCCGACAAGCTTTTGCCGCGTCTGATCGGGAGCGCCCTGGGCGGTCCTCCCTGTCCGCTTTACGAGGGCAGCCGTGACCATTCACGCTCCTTCACCTACGTAGCCGACGTGGTCGCGGCCTTCCAACACGCTATCGAACGGCAGGACAGTTGTGTCGGTGAGATCATCAACATCGGCAGCGACCAGGAGCACAAAACCGGCGAACTAATCGACCTCGTGGAAACCCTGATGGGTGAGCCGGCGCGCCTGTCCCTGCAGCCGCGGCGTCATGGTGACCAGTTGCGCACCTGGGCGGACATCCGCAAGGCGCGGCAGCTGCTGGGCTTTGCGCCCGGTACCAGTCCGGAGGATGGTGTGAGGCGGGAGATCGAGTGGATGCGCGAGCTGGCGCAGGAAGTTGGACTTAACTGATGACGGAGAAGCGCAGATGAACCTGGGCGAGGGCACGCTGGCCTTTATTGGTTGCGGTGTGATGGGCGAGGCCATGATCCGCGGCCTGCTGGAAAAGGAGACGCTAACACCGCAGCAGCTCGTAGCGGCGGATCCGCGCCTGGAGCGTGGCCGGGAGCTGCAGGAACGCTACGGGGTACGAGTTACGGCGGACAACCTTGCCGCGCTGGAGAATGCCGCGGTCGTGGTGCTGGCCATCAAGCCGCAGGCCCTGCCGGCAGTGCTGCCGGAGCTGAAGCGCGCCTGCCGGGCCCGTCTCGTGCTGAGCATTATGGCCGGCGTGCGCATCGAGACCATTGAGGACAGCGTGGCCGGCACGGCAGTGGTGCGCGCCATGCCCAACACCCCGGCGCAGATTGGCCAGGGCATCACAGTGTGGACGGCGAACGCGGCCACGGATGACGAAGGCCGAGACCTGGCGCGGCAGCTGCTCTGCGCCTTCGGCCAGGAGCTCTACAAGCAGGAAGAGGAAGCGCTTGATATGGCCACCGCGCTGAGTGGCAGCGCGCCAGCCTACATATTCCTCTTCATGGAAGCGTTGATCGACGTCGGCGTGCACATGGGCTTCGCGCGGCGTGAGGCCGAACAGCTGGTGCTGACCTCTATGGCCGGCTCGGTGGCCTTCGCCGAGAGCTCGGGGCTGCATACGGCGGAGCTGCGCAACCAGGTCACCAGTCCCGGCGGCACCACGGCCGAGGCGCTCTATCAACTGGAGCGGGGCGGCTTGCGCACGGTCGTCGCACAGGCGGTGTGGGCGGCCTGGCAGCGTTCGGCTGCGCTGGGCGGCGCCGGGTCCGTACGCAGCCTGAATGGCAACGCCTGATGCCGTAGCAGGTCTTTGTGAAACTATGGACATTCGCCCGCAACGCGGCTACAATCCGCCCCATTCAGTGCCCCGGGCGTATGGCGCGGCTCTGCCACGGGGCGAGGGGAGTCAGGAGACCGGTTCATGGCGAATGTGACGGGCACAATGTTTGATTCGCTGCTCGAACAGGTGCAGTCTTACGATCGCACTTTCGAAGCGGTGCAGGTCGGCTATGTGGAAGAAGTGGGCGACGGCATAGCGCGCGTCTCCGGGCTGGAGCATGTGCGCTTCAGCGAACTGGTGGCCTTTGCCAATGGCGCGGCCGGCATCGTCTTCAATCTCGAAGACAGACACGTCGGCGTCATCATCATGGGCGAATACGACCAGATCAACGAGGGCGACGAGGTTCGCTCGCTTGATCGTATCGCCTCGGTGCCGGTGGGCGCCGCGTTGGTGGGGCGCGTGGTGGATGCCCTCGGCAACCCGCTGGACGGGCGCGGCCCGGTCGCTTCCGACGAATATTACCCGGTGGAACGCATCGCGCCGGGCGTGATGGAACGGCGCAACGTGTTCCGCCCCGTGCAGACCGGCATCGTCGCCATCGACTCCATGACGCCGGTGGGCCGTGGCCAGCGTGAACTAATCATTGGCGATCGTCAGATTGGCAAGACCGCCCTCGCCATCGACACCATCCTCAACCAGAAGGAAGAGGACATGAAGTGTGTCTACGTCGCCATTGGCAAGCGCAAGGGCGAGATCGCGCGCCTGGTCGCCCTGCTTGAGGAAGCCGGCGCGATGGAGTACACCACGGTGGTCGTGGCCTCGGCCTCGGACCCGGCGGCCATGCAGTACATTTCGCCCTATTCCGGCTGCGCCATCGGCGAATGGTTCATGGAGAACGGTCAGGACGCGCTGGTGGTCTACGACGACCTCTCCAAGCACGCCTGGGCCTACCGTCAGGTCTCCCTGCTGATGCGCCGCCCGCCCGGCCGCGAAGCCTATCCCGGCGATGTCTTTTACCTGCACAGTCGCCTGCTGGAGCGCGCCGCGCAGCTCAGCGAAGCGGGCGGCGGCGGCAGTCTGACCGCCTTGCCCTTCATCGAAACCCTGCTTGGCGACGTTTCCGCCTACGTGCCCACCAATGTCATCTCCATCACCGACGGGCAGATCTACCTCATCAGCGACCTCTTCTATGCGGGCCAGCGCCCGGCCATGGACGTGGGCATCAGCGTGAGCCGCGTTGGCGGTGACGCGCAGACGACTGCCATGAAGCGCGTGGCAGGTCGCCTCAAACTGGACCTGGCGCAGTTCGCCTCGCTGGCGGCCTTCGCCCAGTTCGGCTCCGGTCTCGACCGTTCGACGCAGCAACAACTGGACCGCGGCCTGCGTCTGACCGAGCTGCTGAAGCAACCTCAATACCAGCCGATGCGGGTATCGGATCAGGTGGCGCTGATTTACGCGGGCACCAACGGCCTGCTGGACGAAGTGCCGGTGGAGCGCGTGGGCGCCTGGAAGGAAGCCTTCCTGCGCAGCTGGAACACGAACAACGCCGAGCTCTCCGGCAGCATCCAGGCCGACCCCGACAACTGGGATGACGCGGTCGCCGGGCAGGTGGAGAGCGCCATCACGGGCTTCAACGAACGCTGGAACCAGGCATAGCGGCTGCCGAAGGAGAACACAGGTGGCTACTGCCCGGGAAATCCAGAAGCGCATTCGCAGCGTCCGCAACATCTCGCAGATTACCCGCGCCCTTGAGGCCGTCTCCGCTTCCCGTGTGCGGCGCGCCCAGGCGCGCGTGCTGGCCAGCCGCGCCTACGCTGAGAAAGCCTGGGAATTGTTGCTCAACGTACAGGCCGGTGCCGGTGGCGGCGCGATTATGCACCCGCTGCTGGAAGAGCGCAGTGAAATCCGCAACATCATGATCGTGCTCATCACCTCCGACCGAGGCCTGGCCGGCGCCTTCAACGCCAACATCATCCGCGCGTCGCAGCGCTTCGCGGAACGCCTGGACAAGCCGGTGCAGTACGTCACCATCGGCCGCAAGGGCCGTGATGCACTGGTGCGCGCCGGCAGCAATGTGGTCGCGGAGTTCAGCGACCTGCCGTCAGAGCCGGGCATCAGCGACATTTCGCCGGCGACGCGTCTGGCAATTGATGCCTTCCTCGCCGCCGAAGTTGACGACGTCTTCATCGCCTACACCGACTTCATCAACATGCTGACGCAACGACCGGCCGTGCTGGGTTGGCTGCCGCTCATCCCGCACACCATCGAAGATCAGGTGGCCGCTGAGTACGTCAAGGATGTGCCGGCCGTGAGCGCGGGGGCCGCCAGCTACGAGTACGAGCCGGGGCCCGAAGCCATTCTGCAGGAGATCGTGCCGCGCTTCACGGAACTGCAGCTCTATCAGGCCCTGCTGGAAAGCCAGGCCAGCGAGCATGCGGCGCGAATGGTGGCCATGCGCAGCGCCTCGGACAATGCCTCGCAGCTGGTGGGCGATTTGACGCTGGATTACAACAAGGCGCGCCAGACGGCCATCACGGCCGAGATTCTGGACATCGTGGGCGGCACCGAGGCTCTGCAGGACGCCATGGACGCCATGGCGCTACGCATTGAGAGACAGGCAGGCTTGAGCGAGCAAGGAGTGCGAATATGAGCGAAGTTCAGGGCCGCATCGCCCAGATCCTGGGTAATGTGATTGACGTCAGGTTTCCCGCGGGCGAGTTGCCCGACATCAACGAAGCGCTGCGCGTGCCCCGCGAGGACGAGCAGGAGCTCGTGCTGGAGGTGCAGCTGCACATGGGCGACAACCTCGTCAAAACGGTGGCCATGGACTCCACCGACGGCCTGCAGCGTGGCTTGCCGGTAATCGCGACCGGCTCGCCGATTACGGTGCCGGTGGGCGAAGCCTCGCTCGGTCGCGTGTTCAACGTGCTGGGCCTCGCTATCGACAACCAGCCGGAAGTCCCGGATGACGCGCCGCGCCGTTCCATTCACGCGTCGGCCCCCGGCTTCGAGGAACAGTCGACGTCAATCGAGCAGTTCGAGAGCGGCATGAAGGTGGTGGACCTGGTCGCGCCCATGACCAGGGGCGGCAAGACCGGCATTTTCGGCGGCGCCGGCGTGGGCAAGACCATCACCATTCAGGAACTGATCAACTCCATTGCCACGCAGCACGACGGCCTCTCGGTTTTCGCCGGCGTGGGCGAACGCACGCGCGAGGGCACCCAGCTCTATGGCGAGATGGAAGAGGCTGGTGTGCTGGACAAGTTGGCGATGGTCTTTGGTCAGATGAACGAGCCGCCCGGCGTGCGGCTGCGCGTGGCGCTCTCCGGCCTGGCGATGGCCGAACAGTTCCGCGATGAGGGCCGCGACGTGCTGCTCTTCATCGACAACATTTTCCGCTACTCGCTGGCGGGGGCGGAGGTATCGGCGCTGCTGGGGCGTATGCCCTCGGCAGTGGGCTATCAGCCGACGCTGGCGGACGAGATGGGGCTGCTGCAGGAGCGCATCACCTCGACGCGCACCGGCTCGATCACCTCGATGCAGGCGGTCTACGTGCCCGCCGACGATTACTCCGACCCGGCGCCCGTGGCGGTCTTCACGCACCTGGATGGCACCATCGCGCTGGAGCGCTCGATTTCGGCGCGCGGGCTCTTCCCGGCGGTGGACCCCCTCGCGAGCACCAGCAAGATTCTCGACCCGCAGATCATCGGCGAGGAGCACTACCGTACGGCGCGTGAGGTGCAGCAGGTGCTGCAGCGCTACAAGGACCTGCAGGACATCATCGCCATCCTGGGCGTCGACGAGCTCTCCGACGATGACAAGCAGCTGGTCGCGCGGGCCCGCAAGATTGAGCAGTTCCTGTCGCAGCCGATGGTTGTAGCGGAGCAGTTCACCGGGCGCGAAGGGCGCTATGTGCCGGTGCGCGACACCGTGCGCGGCTTCCGCATGATCCTGGATGGCGAGCTCGACCACATCCCGGAGCAGTTGTTCTACATGGCCGGCGCCATCGAGGATGTGCTGCAGCGTTACGAGGAAGCAGAGGCCGGCTGATGGCCATCCACGTCGAGGTCGTCACGCAGGAGCGCAAGGTCTTCGAGGAACCGGCGGCCGACATTGTCGTGCTGCCTGGCGCCGAGGGCGAGATGGGCGTGCTGCCACGGCACGCGCCCCTGCTCACGACGATGGGCTTCGGCGAGCTGATCGTGCGCAAGGGCCAGGCCGAGGAACGCTTCGCGATTTATGGTGGCGTCGTCGACGTGCGGCCGGACAAGGTCGTCGTGCTGGCGGACCTGGCGGAGTCTTCCTTTACGCTGGACCTTGGCGAAATCGAGGCCGCGCGGGAGCGCGCCAGCCGCATGCTGGCGGAAGGTGTCCCTGGCGACCACAATCGCGAGACACTGCTGGCCCTGCGCCGCGCAGAGCTGGGCCTGCGCATTCATCGCCGCATACAGAACCGCGGCGGGGCGATGCGCATTCTCGAGCAGGACGAGGAAGACGCAGACTGAGTCCCGCTTCACCCCTCGCTGACAGACGCCCGGCTCATGCAGCCGGGCGTTGCGTTCGGGGCTGGCAGGGAGTATAACCTCAGGCAGGTGGCGACAGGATGGCGCTTATGGGCTTGTTTGCCCGCAAACTGGGTCTCGACATCGGCACGGTGAACGTGCTGATTTGTGACAATGGACAGATTGTGCTGCAGGAGCCGTCGCTGGTTGCCCTGACTGCCGAGGATGAGCGCATCGTCGAGATCGGCCAGCCGGCGCGTGAAATGCTGGGCAAGACCGACGACGAGGACATCCAGGTCGTGCGGCCCCTGCGCGACGGCGTCATCGCCGATTACGAAGTAACCGAAGCCATGTTGCGCCACTTTTTCAGCAAGGTCGGCGGCCGCATCCGCCTCTTCAGGCCGACTGTCATGGTGGCGGCGCCCTGGGGTGTTACCAGTGTCGAGAAGCGGGCTGTGCATGAGGCGGCGCTCGCTGCCGGCGCGCGCGAGGCCTGGCTCATCAACGAGCCCCTGGCGGCCGCCATCGGCGCCGGGTTGCCGGTTGGTACGCCTGCCGGAGATATGGTTGTCAACATCGGCGGCGGCATCACCGAGGCCGCGGTCATCAGCCTGAATAAAATCGTGCGGGCGGAGAGCGGGCGCCTGGGTGGGTTGCGGCTCGACGAGGCTATCATGAGTTACATCCGCCGCAAGTACAATCTCGGCATCGGCCAGCCCACCGCCGAGGCGGTCAAGCTCCAGATTGGCGCGGCCATCCAGCCGGCCGAGGATATGTCGATGGAGATCCAGGGGCGCGACAACGTCAGCGGGCTGCCGCGCACCATTTTTATAACCACGGGCGAAGTGGTTGAGGCCATGGCGGAACCGCTCGCCATGATCTCCGGCGTGGTGCGCAGCGTGCTGGGCGATACGCCGCCCGAGCTGGCGTCGGACATCATCGACCGCGGCATCGTGCTGACCGGCGGTGGTGCCCTCTTGCGGGGACTGGACCAGTATCTGACGCGCGCCACCGGCGTTCCGGTCTATCGCGCCGAAAACGCCCTGATCGCGACGGCTATGGGAGCCAGTCGCGCCCTTGAGGATCCGGCAATTCTGCGGCGCGTGTTGCAGACGGCGCAAACTTCATTCTGACAGATAATAGGTCATGTGTTGCAGGTGCACGACCGGGTCGATGTACTGGACGTGCACGCCTTCGGCCACATTCAGGCTGATTGGCGCGTAGTTGAGTATGGCGCGTACACCATGTTCGGCCAGGCGGTCGGCCACCATCTGGGCACTTTCGGCAGGCACGGCGATCATGGCCACGCGCACGCCCAGACTGCTGATCACCGGGCCGGCGTCACGAAAGTCCTGCACCCGACAGTGACCCACCAGTTGGCCGAATTTGTCCGGGTCTGAATCAAAAACGCAGGCGATGTGGAAGCTGCGCTCGGCGAAGCCGCGATAGTTGGCCACGGCGCGCCCCAGATCGCCGGCGCCGACCAGCGCGACATTCCAGACCCGGTCAACCTTCAGCACGCTCTTGAGTTGCTCCATCAAGTAGCTGATGTGATAGCCGGTGCCCTGTTTGCCAAAACCGCCAAAGTGCGACAGGTCCTTGCGAATCTGTGCGGAGCTGATGCCAAGTCGCAGTCCCAGTTCATGCGAGGAGGTGACTTCGCTGCCTTCCTGCGCCTGGCGTTCAAGCGCGCGCAGATACACCGGCAACCTGCCGATGACAATGTCCGGGATTTGGGTCGAAAGTACGTTGCTGCCTGACATAAAGCTCCACGTGCGCCCTTGTCTCTTGCGATTCGCGCGCGAGAATACCATTTATTGCGCCTGGCTTCCATAAACCACAGTCGACGGAGCAGACAGCGAGCCGCTATACTTTCCGGATCGCACCGGAGCACGGGGGAGTGGCGGAACTGGCAGACGCGCATGACTTAGGATCATGTCTCTTACGAGGTGAGGGTTCGAATCCCTCCTTCCCCACAGTCGCAGCAGCAATCAGCCCTTCATCCCGCCCAGTGCCAGACCGCCGCGCAGATGGCGTTGCAGCAGGGCAAAGATGACCAGCGCTGGCGCGGCAGCCACGACCGAGGCAGCCATCATCTGCTCGATATCGATTGAGTACTGACCAATGAAGGAAAACAGCCCCAGCGAAATTACCCACTGATTCGTGCTGCTGGCCAGCACGAATGCCAGCAAATAGTGGTTCCAGCCTTCCAGAAAGACAAAGAGCGCCGTCGCCGCGAGGCCCGGCATGGCCAGCGGCAAGGTTACCAGCCGGAAGGCCTGGAATCGGTTGCAGCCGTCGACCAGCGCCGCCTCCTCGAAATACAGCGGAATGCCTTGCATATAGCCCCACAGCACCCAGATCGACAGGGGCAGCATAAAGGTGGTGTAGGCGATGATGACGCCGCTCGTCGTGTTCAGCAGGCCAGCGTCACGAAAAATCAGGAAGAGTGGCACGATCAGTGCCGAAGCGGGCAGCAGTTGGCTGAGCAGGACGAAGAAGATGAAGGGCATGCGCCCGCGAAAACGAAAACGGTTAAGACTGTAGGACGCCAGCAGCGAGACCGGCACTACGATCAGCGTCGCGCCGACGTTGATTGCCGTGGTGTTCCCCAGCCAGCGCAGCAGCGGCTTGTCCCTGAAAATCGACAGCCAGGCATCGATGCTCAATTCCCCCGGCAGCAAGAGAGGTGTCTGGCCGCCCAGGCTGTAGCCCTGGGGCGTGAAGGAGGCCATCACCATCCAGTAGAAGGGGTAAACGACGGCGATGGTCGTGGTAATGATCAGCACGACGAAGCCGAATCCCTGCACTGCGCGCCGGCGCCGACCGGCCCTGCGGGTCACTTCGTCACGCCTGCGCTGCGCAAGTGCAGTCATCGTCAATCCTGTGCGCGCGCTTCATCGCGGCGCAGCACGATAAAATAGACGCTGACGAGCAAGAGGCTGAACAGGAACGAAATCATGGCCAGCGCCGAGCCGCGTCCCAGGCGGTTTGAGGAAAAGGCCTCCTGGTACGTATAAACCGAGAGCACGCGCGTTGCGTCGCCCGGTCCGCCCTGCGTCAGCGTCCACGCTATGGTAAACAACTTGGAAGACCAGATCGTCAACAGCGTGATCATCGTGATGCTGACCGTGCGAATGCCAGGCATCGTGATGTAGCGGAAACGCGCCCAGGCGCTGGCCCCGTCAACTTCGGCCGCCTCATACTGTTCCGGCGGGATGCCCTGTAGCCCCGCCAGCAGGATCAGCGTAACGGCCGGGAACAGCCGCCAACTGGTCGCGACCACGATGGCCAACATGGCCGTCTCGCTGCTGTAGAGCCAGGAATGCCCGACCTCGAGCACGCCGAGCAGATTGAGCATTTCGTTGATTGGCCCGAACTGCGGGTTGAACATCACGAACCAGATCAGCGTCACCACCAGCCAGGGCGTGGCCCAGGGGATGATCAGCAGCGTCCGTGCCAGGCCGCGCAGCACGGTCGTGCGGTTCAGCAGCAGCGCGACGAAGAGGCCGGTGAAGAAGCTGAGCACTACCGTGCCGGCGCTGTAGGTGAGGGTACGCAACAGGGAGACGCGCAAGCGGTCGCGCGCCAGCAGGCGGGCGTAATTCTCAAGGCCGATGAATTCTGCGCTGCTGAAGCGTAGCAGGTTTGCGTCAGTGATGCTGATTAGAGCGCTGTAAACCAGCGGCACAAAAATTACGGCGACGATCAACACTGCCGCCGGGGCCAACAGCAGCCAGGGCAGGGTAGTGCGTGATGTGATCATACAGCTTGCGTTTCCGGTAGCGCGGGGGCGAACAGTGACAGCGTCCGCCCCCGCGCGTCTGGCTTTACATCATGTCTTCGAGGAATTCCTCAACATCGGCCTGCAAATCGGCCATGGCTTCCTCGACCGGACGGTCGTCGTAAAGCACCTCGACCAGCCGGTTGCTGATGATACGTACGATGTCCGTGTGATACACCTCAAGGCCCGGAGCCGCCACCGGTACGAACTTCGGCGCGTCATCCGCGAAAGCCTGGAACCAGGGGTTTTCCATCAGGAAATTCCCGGTGACCGCACCCTCGATCGGGTTGATCGTGCCAGAGTTGTTGGTCCACACCTCGCCCCACTCGGTCGTGGCGATCGACTTGATGAATTCACAGGCGAGTTCCTGGTTCGGTCCGCCGGCGGCGATGCCCACCAGGTTATTTGGCCCACCCGTCGGGCGCGCCGAGTCCGTCGGCAGGGGGTGGATGGTCACAGTGGACTGCACTTCCGGCGAGGCGTTGCCCAGCGAGGCCCAGTACCACGGGCCGTCGATGGTCATGGCGGCCTTGCCGCTGTTGAAATAGGGCCACTGCGAACCGGCCCCGTCGACGCCGCGGGGCATCACGCCCGCATCGAAGAGGTCCTTGAAGTATTGTACGCCGGCGATAACCTCGGGCTCCATGAAGCCCGGCTGACCGTCCTTGGTCCAGTGTCCGCCATGGCCGACGACCATGATCAGCACGCCTTCATACAGCCGCGAATGCGCTGTGTTGGTCAGCACCAGCCCGAATTGCTCGTCCTCCGCGTTGGTCAGCGCCTCCGCGGCGGCCTTGAAGCTGGCGAAGTCCGTCGGAACTTCTACTCCGGCAGCGTCAAACAGGGGCTGGTTTACCCACAGCGCAAGCGTGCGCGCCGAGAGGTTTAGCGCATAAATGTTGCCCTCGGCATCCACCGCGTAGCTATCCTGGCCGGCGACCTTCTCCACGATGTCCGTGCCTTCGAAACAGGCGTTCAGTGGCTCCAGCACGCCCAGGTTAATGTATTCGAAAACGTTGAAGCCGGTGACCTCGATGATGTCCGGCGGCGTGCCGGCCGCGACCTCAAGGTTGATGCGGTCCCACACCTGATCGTAGGGGAAGGAGAAGCGCTCGATGGTCACGCCCGGATTGGCCTCCATGAAGGCGGCCGTCGTTCCCGCCCAGAAGGGCAGGTAGGCCGGATCCTCCCACTGCCAGGAGGCAAGTCGCAGGGTGACCTCATCCTGGGCAGTTGCGCCGATGGCGCCGACGAGCAGCAGCACGATGAGCAGTACAGCAAAACGTTTCATTACCACATCCTCCGTATAACGATGCGATTGTCCCGGCAGACGCAGCGTTCCGCGCCTGGGAGCTGACAGGACTGTACCGATTCGTGACGGGCCGGGCAAATGATGCTGACGCAGCGACTACTCGAAGCCCTGATCAGCCGCATGCCCGTCTTCAGTTCATCCAGCTTCATACAGCTTCCCAAACGATTCCTGAATTTACCCTTACGGCTACGTTCCTCATTCCGGAACGCGTACATTTACGTGAGAAGCGCAACGCACACTTTCCAATAAAACGCCTATAGTCAGGGCTGGTTTGCCACTGCTATACTGACGGAGCGACTAGCCTGAATGCAGGAAGCAAATGTGAACGTTCAAACCGAACAGCTTGAAAATCACATGGCCAGTCTGACGGTGTCCATTGACATAGACCGCATGGACGAGGCCAGGCAACGCGCCGCGAAAAAGATTGCCGGCGAAGTGCGTATCCCGGGCTTTCGCAAGGGCAAGGCGCCCTATCGCGTGCTCGCCAGCCACGTCGGCGAGGCGGTAATTCTGGAGACGGCCGTAGAAGACCTGGGCAGCGCGCTCTATCCGGATGCGCTGAACGAATCCGGCCTGGAGCCTTACGGGCCAGGCACGCTCGAGGAATTCGAGCAGGAGCCAGAACCGACCTTTCGCTTCACGCTGCCCTTGCAGCCGGTCACGGACCTGGGCGACTATCGCGCTGTGCGGCGCGAGTATACGAAGCCGCAGGTGGCGGACAGTGATGTTGATGACGCCCTGCTTGCCCTGCAGGAACGCGAGGCGCTGGTCGAGGAGAGTCCACGCCCGGTCGCTGCCGGCAACCGCGCGCAGGTCACGGTCACCGGCACCATCCTCGCTGAGGATGATGGTGCCGAAGATGGTGCCGAAGATGGTGCCGAAGATGGGCGCAGCTTCATGAACGAGGAAGAGCTGACCCTCTCGCTGACGCCTGAGCGCGAACCTGCGCCCGGTTTTAGCGAGGCGCTGGTCGGCGCCGGCGTGGACGAACGACGCGAATTCGAGTTGCAATACCCTGATGATGAAGAGCGGCATGGTACCCTGGCCGGCAAAAGCGTGGCCTTCTCGGTGCTGGTACGGAAGATCGAAATCGTGACACTGCCTGAACTCAACGATGCTTTCGCAGCGCGGGTCAGCGCCAGCGAGGATGCCGGCAGTGGCGCAGAAACGGGGCCGGCGAATCTGCTGACCCTGCGCGTCAGCACCCGGGAGCGTCTGAATACCGAAGCGGACGAGCGCGCCACGGCGGAGTATGCACAAGAGGTGCTGGCCGCCATTATCGAAGGGGCGACCTTCTATTGGCCCGAGGCACTGGTACAGGATCAACTGGAGCATCTGCTGCAGCGGATGGATCAGGACATGCGGCAGCGCGGCCTGACGCTGGAAGACTACATCCGCATGACCAACACCACGCGCGACGAGCTCAAGGAACAGTCGCGCGACAACGCTATTGAACTCATCAAGCACTCGCTGGCAATGGCCGGGTTGCAGAGCGCTGAAAACATTGAAGTGAGTGAAGAAGCGCTGGAGGCGGAAATCGATCGCAACGTTACACGCTTCGGCGAGCAGGCCGCAGCCTTCCGCAGCATTTATGACAATCCAGGGATGCGCCAAAGCCTGCGCAGCGAGCTGCAGTCGCGCCAGGTGATGGAGCGCGTCGCCAGCATTGCCCGGGGTGAGCTGACAGATGCGGTGACCGAAGCGGAGACCGAAGGGACTGAAGCAGGAGGAGACACTCCCTGACATGGACGTACACAACGTGATCCCGATGGTGGTTGAGCAGGGCAGCCGGGGCGAACGCGCCTACGATATCTACTCCCTGTTGCTGAAAGAACGCATTGTTCTGATGGGGACACCGGTCAATGACCAGATTGCCAACCTGATCGTGGCACAGCTGCTCTACCTCAACGGACAGGACCCGGAACGCCAGATCAATATGTACATCAACTCTCCCGGCGGCAGCGTTTACGCCGGCATGGCCATCTACGATGCCATGCAGCAGGTGACCGCGCCCGTGAGTACGGTGGCGCTGGGTTTGACGGCCAGCTTCGGCACCGTCCTGTTGACGGCCGGCGCGAAGGGCCATCGCTACGCCTTGCCCAACGCCACCATTCATATGCACCAGCCATTGGGAGGCTCGCAGGGGCAGGCTTCCGACATCGTCATCCAGGCGAACGAGATTATGCGCCTGAAGGAACGTCTGATCGAGATTTTCGTCCACCACACCGGGCAGGATCGCGACGTCATCGAGCGAGACCAGGATCGTGATCTCTTTCTGAGCGCGTCGCAGGCTGCTGAATACGGCATCATTGACAAGGTGCTGACTGGCGTGAATGAGAAGGAGCCGGTGACGTGACGGAGGAGCCGCAGGACCCGCAACGCTGCTCCTTTTGCCAGCGTGACAGTGAGGAAGTCGAACGCCTGATTGCCGGCCCGGATAACGTCTGCATATGTAATAACTGCGTTGAGCTGTGCCAGCACATGCTGGCCGAGGACGACGCCCGCACCGACCTGCAGCCCGAACCTGAGCACAGCCCCTTGCGCCCCCCGCGCGAGATAATGGCCCGCCTCGACGAATACGTCGTGGGTCAGACTCACGCCAAGCGCGTGCTGAGCGTGGCAGTTTACAATCACTACAAGCGCGTACAGGCTGGTTCGCAGCCGGATGGGGTGGAACTGGAAAAGAGCAACATCCTTATGGTGGGGCCGACCGGCAGCGGCAAAACGCTGCTGGCGCGCACGCTGGCGCGCATGCTGGATGTTCCGTTTTGCATCGTCGACGCGACAGCGCTAACCGAGGCCGGCTACGTAGGCGAGGATGTCGAGAACATCCTGTTGCGTTTGATCCAGGCGGCGGATGGCAATATCGCGCGGGCGGAGCGCGGCATCATCTACATTGACGAGATCGACAAGATCGCTCGCAAGTCGAACGACAACCCCTCCATCACGCGCGACGTATCCGGCGAAGGCGTGCAACAGGCGCTGCTGAAAATTATCGAGGGAACCGTCGCAAACGTCCCGCCCCAGGGCGGCCGCAAACACCCGCATCAGGAGTTTTTGCAGATCGACACCGGCAACATTCTCTTCATCTGCGCCGGCATGTTCGCCGGTCTGTCGGATGTGGTGGCGACGCGCCTGGGGAAACGCGGCCGTGTCGGCTTTGCTACGGGCGTGGAAGGGATTGCCGCCATGCTCACAACCGGGGACGAAGCCTCCCTGCTGCGACAGCTCAGCCCGGAGGACCTGGTGTCCTTCGGCATGATCCCGGAATTCGCCGGTCGCCTACCGGTGCTGGTCGACGTGGCGCCGCTGGACGAGAAGGCGCTGCTGCGCATTCTCGTGGAACCAAAAAATGCGCTTGTGAAACAGTATCGTCACCTGCTGGAACTGGACGGCGTCGCGCTTGAGTTCGAAAAGTCCGCGCTTGAAGCCGCCGCGTCAATTGCGATGGCGCAGGGTACGGGCGCGCGCGGCCTGCGCTCCATCATCGAGCGCGCCCTGCTGGACGTGATGTACGAGATCCCCGGTAGCGACGCCATTCGCAAGGTGGTGTTGACCGGGTCGTCCATCCGCAGTGAGCAGCGTCCCTTGCTCTATGGCGCGGATGAGCGGCGCCTTGAATGGCTGCCGGACGGCCGATTGACGCCCGCCGCCTGATTGCCGGGCGAAGGCGGACGCAATGATTGACGAAACCGAAATCCTCGTCCGCAGCGGCACCGGCGGCGATGGCCTCATTCACTTCCGGCGCGAAAAATTTGTGCCGCGCGGTGGCCCGGCCGGCGGCGACGGTGGCCGTGGCGGCGACGTCATGCTGGTGGTCAACCCCAAGGTCAGTACGCTCACCTGGTACCAACAGCGCTCCCGCTTTCAGGCCAGCGACGGGAAGCGCGGCGGCCCCAACAACCAGACCGGAGCCAGCGCGGCGTCGCTTGAATTGCAGGTGCCGGCCGGCACTATCGTGCGCGACGCTGCCAGCGGCGCTGTTCTGGGGGATCTGGTGCGGCCGGATGCGCAACTGGTGGTGGCGCGTGGCGGCCGTGGCGGTCGCGGCAACGCGCGCTTTCGCTCCTCGGCACGGCAGGCGCCGCGCGTGGCCGAAAAGGGGGAGCCGGGCCGCGAGCGCCGGCTGCAGCTGGAGCTGCGGCTGATCGCGGATGTCGGCCTGGTGGGCGTGCCCAACGCCGGCAAATCAACGCTGCTCTCCGTACTCAGCAACGCGCGCCCGCGCATTGCCAGCTACCCCTTCACGACGCTTGAGCCCAATCTGGGTGTCATGCTCGTGGATGACAGCGAGATTGTGCTGGCGGATATCCCCGGCCTGATCGAGGGGGCGCACATGGGCGTCGGCCTGGGGCACGCCTTTCTGCGTCACGTGCAGCGCTGTCGCATGCTGGTGCATATGCTGGATGGCTCAAGTCCCGATCCCCTGGCGGACTACAACCAGATCAATGTAGAACTGGCGCTCTTCGATGAACGCCTGGCCGAAAAACCGCAGATTGTCGTACTCAACAAGCTGGATCTGCCTGAAGCGAAAGAACGCTGGCCGTTGCTGGCCAGCACACTGCGCGAACTTGGCGTGGAACCCCTGGCCATCTCGGCCGTGACGCACGAGCAGCTGCCGGCTTTCATTGCCGAACTGCAGCGCGTGCACGCTTCACTGCCGGAAACTGCGCCGGAAGCCATGCTGGACATCGTCGCCATGCCTGATCTGCCGGAAGTGCAGCTTGACTTCGCTATTCACCGCGACGTGGATGGCAGCTTCAGGGTGAGTGGCGCGCGCATCGAACGTGCGGCTTCGATGACCTACTGGGATCACGACGAGGCGGTGATGCGCTTTCAGCACATTCTGGACGCGCTGGGCGTGGCGAAATCGCTGGAAGCGGCGGGCGTGGAGCCTGGGGACACGGTCTACATTGGCGAGCATGAGTTGGAGTGGTCGGAGTGAATGGCCACGCCGGATACGGCCGCCAGTGACGATCGGGGAGCGCATCGGGGTGCTGGGTGGCACCTTTGATCCACCCCACAACGGCCATCTGGCGCTGGCGCAGGCAGTTCGGGACGCGCTGGCCCTGACGCAGCTGCTTTTCGTACCTGCCGCCAATCCGCCGCACAAGCCTGGGCAGCCCATTGCGCCCGTCGCGCTGCGCGTGGCCATGCTGCAGCGCGCCCTGGAGGGCAAGCCAGGGATGCGTCTCTCGCGGCTGGACATCGATCGGCCGGGTCCGCACTACTCGCTGGATACCATGCGACTGATGCGCACGGCCCATCCTGACGCACAGCTCTGGTTCGTGATGGGCGCGGATTCCCTGCGCGACCTGCCGGACTGGCACCGGCCGCAGGAGCTGGTCGCGCTCTGCCGGCTGGCAGTCGTGCCGCGCCCTGGCGTGGCGGCCCAACCGGACATGCACAAGGATCTGCTCCCTGGCCTGGCGCAGCGCGTAGACATGATCGATTGCGGCCCTTTTCCGCTTGCCTCAAGCGAAATTGCTGCGCGACTGTGCGTGGGCGAAGATGTCAGCGGCATGTTGCCACAGGTCGTGCTCGACTTCATTGCCGAACACGGGCTTTATCGCACGTGTTGACCCGGCTGCTGGCCCTGTTGTTGTTGCTACTGCCCGCAGCCGCGCAGGCGCAGCTGGGACCTGTGCCAACTCTGGTGCCTCCGACGCCGGTGCCCTGGCCGCCAGCGATTGAGCTGGCAGGGCCGCAGGAACCCGCTGTGGCGCGCATCTTGCGCGACGGTCGCGTCCGTGTGGGCATCCTCTTCAACGCGCCGCCCTTCGCCTTGCTGAACATTCGCGGTGAATTGGCGGGCATGGAGGCGGACATCGCGCGCAGCATGGGCGAAGCCTGGGGCGTCGACGTAGACTTCCTGCAGGTAACGCGGCAGTCAGCGTCGGAGATGCTTCGCAGCGGCGCTGTGGACTTCCTGGCGGCGGCGCTGGTGAAGCGCCAGGACGAGCGGCGCATTATGGAATTCTGCCAGAGTCACTACCGCGGCGCGCAGGCGCTTTTGCTGCGCCAGGACGATGAGGCGCGCGCTCTGGCAGAAATGAACGGGCGCGTGCTGGGTGTGGTGGCCGGAGCGCGTGCCGAGAATGTGGTGACACGCTGGCAGATGCGTAGTGGGTACCGCGTCAGCGTACAAAGATATTACACGCTCGACCTCGCCAGACTGGCCCTGCTGCAGGGCGAAATTGACGGCCTGGTCGACAGCCGCCTCACCTTGCGCGACATCCTCTTGCCAGGCGAGTTACGCTTGCTGGACGAGGTGCTGGAGCAGGAGCCGCACGCCCTGGCGGTGCGTCAGGGCGATTCCGCGCTACGCGACCTGATTAACCGTAGCCTGCAATTCCTGACGGTATCCGGGCGTATGGCGGAAATTCACGACGCAAACTTTCCTGACAGTCGATTGCCACACGACCAGATCGTGATCTGGGATGGCCTGGGTGAGGCTGCGCCACAGCTGGCTGACTACGCAATTTCGATGTCTGCGCCAGCAGAATCTGTGGTGGCGCGGCTGGAACAGGGGCTGGCGCTGCGCGTGGCGGGCCTTGAACCATTGCCGCCGGATGCTGCGGTCAGCGAGCAGCGTCTGGCGGGCTGGCGCAACACACTGACGCAACAGCTCGCGGTGCGCCTGGGAGTCCTCCTGCAGCCGGTAGCCGGTTCGCCGCTGGAGCTGGTCGCTGCCGGCGAGGCGGACCTGGCCGTCGGGGTGCAGCCGGACTGGAGCTGGGCGAATCGGGTGGACTTCAGTGCGCCGCTCATGCTGCACGGGGAGCGTATGCTGGTGCCGGCCGAGAGTGACATCAACAACTTTCGCGGGCTGCGCAACAAGACGCTGGGCGTGCTTGCCAGCGAGTCAGGCAGTGAAGATCGGGCGCAGGCACTGGCTGAAAGCGTCAATGTCGCCATCAATTTGTTCGAGGTGAGCCGCGACCAGGACATCAACTGGCATTTGACCGTCGAAGGCGATGTGGACGCGGTCTTCGCAGACAGTCTGCGCGTGATGGAGCCGTTGCTGGCGCGCTCTGGCTGGCTGAAACTGACCACGCGCTGTCAGGGCTGTGACCCCTGGTACAGTCGCGTGTGGCGCGTTCTGGCGCTACCCAAAAATGATAATGAGTTTCGGCGTCAGGTGGAAGCCGCGTTGCAGGGCATGCTGCAGGACGGGACGCTGGCGCAGTTGCTGGCGCCGGTAATGCCCGCGGCGGCAATCGAAAACCTGTTGCTTCAGTCTGATTTCTGAGGCGCGCGGCCGAAAGTGACGAACACGACGCCGGCAATGATAATTGCGCTGCCGACCACCTGTCCCAGGCCCGGCTGCTCGCTAAACACGATGTAGGCTCCAACTGCGCTGATCACTGTGGAGACTTGGGCGAATACGCTGATGAAAGTGGCTGGCATATAGCCCAGCGCGTAGTTCATGGAGCCGTGGCCGAAGAACTGGGCGGTGATGGTCAGGGCTATCAGCGCCAGCCAGGCATCAGTGCTGTAACCGGTCAGCGGAACGCCCGCTGTGAAAGCGACCGTCAAGGATACCACGGTCGCAATGCTGAAGATGAGCCAGAGATAGGGCCAGAAGGAAATCTGGCCGCGAGCCAGCCTGCCAAAGTTCAGATAAAAGGCGGAGAGGAATGCCGCGGTCAGCGCGTAGACGGCGCCGAGGACGGCGTTGTTGCCCGGCGACGTGCCGCCGTCAAAACCGGCAATGGCAATCAATATGCCTCCGGCCAGTGAGAGCAGCACTCCCGCCCAAATCCTGCGCGTGAATACGGCGCGCAGCAGCAACACCTCGATCATCGCGACCCACAAGGGGCCAGATCCGCCGAATACTCCGGTTAGCAGCACGCTGGAATTGTTGAAGGCTTCGAACTGAAAATAGAAACGCACCGCCAGCACGCTCCCTGCCAGTAGCGCGAATATCAGATTACGGCGGGAAAGGTGACGTAGTTCATGTCTATGGTAGCGCAGGATGAAAGGCGTCAATATCAGGCTGGAGATGAGTTGACGCCCGGCAACGACTGCTAACGCGGGCATGCCGGCAACCTGTACGGCCCGGATGAGCAGCGGACCGCAGGACCCAACCGCGAACCCCAGAAAGATGACGACGTAAGGCCAGGCGTTGCTGCGCGTGCCCGCGCTCAGGCGCGCGGTCATGGCTGCCACGGCTGCACTCATGGCTGACGTTGCCCGTTAATTGCAAGGAACACGCCAGCGAGGATGATTGCGCCGCCGATTAGCTCCGCGACTCCCGGCGTCTGCCCCAAAAACAGGAAAGCCAGAACGCTGCCGAACAGAATTATGGACTGGGAGGCAATGCTGATCAAAGTGGGCGATAGAGTGCCAACCGCAAAGATGAAGGCCGGGTGCGCCATGAGCTGACTGACGATCGTGGCGAACAGGGCCCAAACAAGCCCCGTAGTGGAGAATGCGCCGAGGTTACCTGCTGTCGGCAGAACAACCACCATGGAAACAATCGCCGCGGTACCAAAGAGCATCCAGGTGTAGGGCAAGAGCGGGATGCGGGCCCGCAGCTTGCGACTTATGATGAGGTAGGTGCAGGCACTGAGCACACTGAGAAAGGCGAGCAGGGTGCCCAGCAACGGATTGGGCCCCAGGTCTGAATTTCCATTCGAACTGCCGAAGGCGATGATCAGGACTCCGGCCATGGCCAGCACCATGCCCGCGTACATGGAGCGTTGCAGGGGCGCTTTCAGCAGATAGCGTTCCATCAGCGCGGTAATCAGGGGCATCAGGCTGACGATAATTGTGGCCAGCAGGATGTTGACGTACTTGATCGCTTCGACGAAGAGCATAAGGTCGGCGCACAAACTGATGCCTGCAAGCAAGAGAAGAAGCAAGGCCCGCCTGGGCATGCGACGAATGCGTGGCAGGTGACGCGGTAACGTGAGGGGCGTGAACACCAGCGTGCCGATAGCGAGGCGCAGCATGACGATCAGCGAAGTCGGCATACCGTCCTGCTGGGCGAAGCGAATCGCAATCAGGCCGGTGGACGCCAGAAACAGACCACCGACCAGCGCCAGCAGCGCAACTCCTTGTGACGCGGGTCTCGCCACGCTGCGGGCCACCGGGGTCATCGCTGCTCCGGTTGGCCCGATGTGGCCAGCATGATGTCGACAAGCATGCTGTCGCTGCCCGCCAGTTGCATGGGCAGTGCCCGCCCGGTCAGGGATTTCAGCAGCTGGTCACGTGCAGTGAGCAGATTGTGCTGCGCGCGGTGACGGCCAGGTATGACGGCTGTCAACACCAATGCGACGATGCTCTGTAGCGTGGCCGCGTTGACCGGCGCTGGTGCCTGCCCATTAAGTCCGAACCAGAAGAAAATGGAAGCAGGCGTTACGGTGTAAAAGGCTGCGGCAGGAACCGGCCAGACATGCGGCGCTGTGCGAGAACTGTGTAACTCGATTGTTGCGCCAGATGCCATGCCGGACTTTCTTCAGAAGCGTGCCAGCACATCCTGGCACAGGCGCCCGACTCCTGACAGGAATTGGCCATAGTTGGCCATAAGGCACCGGGTTCATTGTCGAAACGAAGCGTTGCATTGGAAAATCGTTTTCTGCTGTAACTCAGACTAAAATCTGATTGATTCATAAACGCTTGTTGACGGTCGTTATGGAGCTGTGAGCTAATGAGACACAGGGATGCGTTGTCACGGCGTGAAGTCTTGTCACTGGCGGCTGCAGGTGTTGCTGGCTCAGCATTCAGACTGGAGGAAGCAACAATGTCTTTTGAATTGCCTGAACCTGGTTATGCCTGGGACGTCCTGGAACCGTACATTGATGCGCGTACCATGGAAATCCATCACACAAAGCATCACGCCAGCTATACAGCCAACCTGAACGCTGCGCTGGAGGGGTACCCGGATCTGCAGGGGATGTCAGCGGAATCATTGTTGGCTGACCTGGGCAGCCTGCCGGAGGGCATCCGCACGGCAGTTCGCAACAATGGCGGTGGCTACGCCAACCACAACCTGTTCTGGACGGTGTGTGCGCCAGGTGGCAACCACAGCGACTATGCCAGCGAGGCGCTCAGGAAAGCCTTGCATTCGTCCTTTGGCAGCTATTTGAACTTTAAGGAAGAATTCAGCGCCGCGGCAGTGACGCGTTTCGGCTCCGGCTGGGCCTGGCTGGTCGCAGCCAGCGATGGCAGCCTGAGCATCACCTCGACACCGAATCAGGACACGCCGGTCATGGATGGGAAGACTCCCATCCTTGGTCTGGACGTATGGAAGCACGCCTATTATCTGAATTACCAGAACCGCCGGCCGGACTATATCGCGGCCTTCTTCAACGTGGTCAACTGGGCCGAGGTGTCGCGGCGCTACGAAGCTGCAACGAGTTGAGCCTCCTTCATTCCCTTTGATGCGAAAGGTGCTACAATTGAAACATCTTTTTGTGACGGTTGCCGGGATTACGATCCCTGCAGAAGACTGGAGGAATCGAAATGGCTTTTGAACTGCCAGAACTCGGATATGCGTATGACGCCCTGGAGCCGCACGTTGATGCGCGTACCATGGAGATTCATCACACAAAGCATCACGCCAGCTATACAGCCAACCTAAACGCCGCGCTTGAGGGTCATGCCGATCTGCAGGGTATGTCGGCCGAGGCCCTTGTGGCCGACCTCGGCAGTCTGCCGGATGGTATCCAGACAGCCGTTCGCAACAACGGTGGCGGCTTCGTCAACCACAACCTCTTCTGGAGCGTGATTGCGCCAGGCGCCAATGATCTGGATGCTGCCAGCAATTCAGCAAGACGCGCAGCTCAGTCAGCTTTTGGAGATTATGATGATTTCGTAGCCAAGTTCAGCGCGGCAGCGGCTACTCGCTTTGGCTCTGGCTGGGCCTGGGTCGTTTCGGACAGCGACGGTGTCATGAGTATTACGTCCACTGCCAATCAGGACTCACCGCTGATGGATGGCATGACACCGATACTGGGTCTCGACGTCTGGGAACACGCCTACTACCTGAACTACCAGAACCGGCGACCAGACTACATAGCGGCCTTCTTCAATGTGGTCAACTGGGCCGAGGTTTCGCGCCGCTACGACGCGGCCATGGGCTGAACGCCATAAATTCTCTTCCATCAAAAGACGCTACAATCGTGGCGTCTTTTTTTTGGTTACAGGCGAAGTGGTCGGTAAGTAAGGAGGCAAGGATGCAGGCTGTTCGGGTCGAGCGGGATTCGCTCGGTGAAGTGCGTGTGCCGGTTGGCGCCTGGTATGGCGCACAGACGCAGCGCGCGGTGGGAAACTTCCCGGTCAGCGGGCTGCGGCCCTGGCCGGCCTTTGTCTGGAGCATGGCCGTCATCAAACGCAGCGCGGCCGAGGTGAACAAGGCGCTCGGACTGCTTGACACGGAACTGGCGCAGGTCATCGTGCAGGCCGCGGATGAAGTGATTGACGGGAAGTTGAACGCAGAGTTCGTCGTCGATCCATTTCAGGCCGGCGCTGGCACCAGCCATAACATGAACGTCAACGAGGTCATTGCCAACCGCGCCAACGCGTTGCTGGGCCACGACCTGGGCAGCTCGAGCGGGCCGGTCAACGCCAACGACCACGTCAATATGGCGCAGAGCACCAACGACACCATCCCCACGGCAATCCGGCTGGGCGTGCTGTGGAGGCTGGACGAGCTGCTGACCAGCCTGGAGCGCTGCGCCGCGGCCTTTCGCGCGCAGGCCCGGGCGGCGGACGACGTGGTCAAGAGCGGGCGCACGCACTTGCAGGACGCGGTGCCCATTCGCCTTGGCCAGGAGTTCGGCGCGTATGCCAGCGCCATTGAGCGCGACGGCGAGAAGCTGCGCCTGGCGGCCGAGGGACTGCGGCGACTGGGCATCGGCGGCACGGCCAACGGTAGCGGCCTCAATGCGCATCCGGAGTATCACGCGCGCATGGTGGCGCAACTGGCGCAACGCACCGGTCTGACGCTCTACGAATCGGACGACCTTTTTGAGTCGATGCAGTCCATGCAGGACGCCTGCTTTTTCTCCGGCGCGCTGCGCGCTGCGGCGCAGGACTTTACGCGCATCGCCAACGACATCCGCCTGCTCTCCAGCGGCCCGACCACTGGCCTGGCGGAGATCAGCTGTCCGCCGGTGCAGCCAGGTTCCTCGATCATGCCGGGCAAGGTGAATCCGGTGATGGCAGAAATGCTGAACATGGCCATGTTTCACGTCATGGGCAACGACCTGACGGTGACGCTGGCGGCGCAGGCCGGTCAACTCGAACTGAACGTGATGATGCCCGTCATCGCCCACAATCTGAACGAGATGATGCAGGTGATGATCGGTGCCATAGACGCCTTTACCGAAAAGTGTGTGGCCGGCCTCATCATCAACCGCGGGGCGGCGGTGGCCTGGCTGGCGCGCAACCCGATTCTGGTGACGGCGCTAAATCCGCTCATCGGCTATCAACGTGGTGCGGAAGTGGCAAAGAAGGCGCTGGCCGAAGGACGCAGCATCCGCGACGTGGTCGTTGAGCTGGGCTATCTGGATGCTGCGGCGGCGGACGCAGCGCTGGATGCCGCGGCCATGACGCGCGGCGGTATTCTTCAATGAGGTGCAGGGATGGCACAGGGCAGGGGGTGAAACATGCTGACGCGTGAAGCGGCCTGGGAACTGGTGACGACGCACACGGCCAGCGCGTCGCTGCGACGACACATGCTGGCGGTTGAGGCGGCCATGCGCGCCTATGCGCCGCGCTTTGGCGCTGACGCAGAGCTGTGGGGCACGGTCGGCCTGCTGCATGACTTTGACTACGAACAGAACCCGGACGTGGCGGTGGACGGACACCCGATCGTGGGCTCCCGCCTGCTGCGCGAGCTGGGCGTGGACGAGACCATCATCCGCGCCATTCTCTCGCACGCGGAGGAGATCACCGGGGTTGCGCCGGAGAGCGAGATGGAGAAGGCGCTGCTGGCTGTTGACGAACTGACCGGCTTTCTGGTCGCCGTCACGCTGGTGCGGCCTTCAAAGAGTGTCCATGACGTGAAGCTGCGCTCCGTGCGCCGCAAGTGGAAGGATCGCGCCTTCGCCGCGCCGGTCAATCGACAGGAGATCGAACACGCGGCAGCAAACCTCGGCGTCCCGCTGGAGGAGCACATCACTGTCGTGCTGGGGGCGATGCAGAACGCGGCTACATCACTTGGCCTGGATGGCGAACAAGAGTGATTGTGAACTGATTCATTTCTGGAGAGAAGTGTAATGATGACGCAGGAAGAAATGCTGGAATTGCTGGCCGGAATGCTCAAGTGCCACGGGCCCGTTGGCGACGAGCGCGAGATCGATGCTTTCCTCCTGCGGGAATTTGCAGCGACGGGCGCAAAGACCTGGCAGGATGGCATGAGCAACATTTATGCGCATCTCCCGGGCGATGGCCCGCGCGTGATGGTGGTCGTGCACAAGGACGAACTGGGACTGATCGTTTCAAATGTGCTGGAGGACGGCAATCTGAAGGCGCAGGACCTGGGCATGTCGCAGCCCTGGAAGTATGGCGAGGGGCCGGTCGACATCCTTGCCGAGGATGGCTCCATTGTGCCCGCGGTGCTGTCCTTCGGGTCAACCCACACCCGCAGCGGACCGGTCGGTGAGTTTCGGCAGGGCACGCGGTCGCCCAACTGGGGCGACGTCACGCTGTTTACCGGGCTGGATCGCGACACCTTGTTGCAGCGCGGCGTCCACATTGGCAGCCGCGGCGTTGTCTCGCATGAACGCAAGGCTCTGACGCGTTTGCCCGGCGGCCACGTGGGCGGCTTCGGCCTTGACGACCGTGTGTGCATGGTCAGCCTGATTGATGCCCTGCGGCAATTCGCACAGAAACCGACGGGACTGGACCTGTATTTCGTGGCGTCGACCGCCGAAGAAAGCGGCTATCTGGGCGCCACTCGCGCAGGGCAGGTGCTGCGGCCCGAAATTGTCGTCGCGCTGGACATTTCACCGCTTTCGCCAGACACCCCGACAGTGTTTGATACGCGACCGGTCATCTGGTACACCGAGTCAGACGGGTCGTACAGCAGCAAGCCTGACTGCGACACCCTGCTGCGCCTGGCTGACGAGCTTGGCTTTGGCGCCCAACCCATCGTGTTTACCAGTCTCGCTTCGGATGCCGGCGGCATGCAAAGGATCGGTCTGGCCGCGCGCACGCTGGCGTTCGGGCCAGCCATCCTAAATTCCCATGGTTTCGAAATCGCGAAGGCGGAGTCGATTGGCCACATGACCCAATTGTTGGTTGCCTACCTGCGCCAGCTCTAAACAGGGCTCCTGCCTCTCACCGCTGTTGTTGACCGCGCAGATCTGCGTAGCGCGGAAGCCACGCAGCAATTGTCGTTACTCCGGGTCTGAACCAAACTGGGGAGGAAGCTTGCGGTGGAAATGAGCAAGGAAGAGTCGCTCGCGTTGCTGGCGGAGTTGCTGGCCTGCCACGGGCCGAACGGAGCCGAGAGCGAGATTGACGCAGTCGTACTGCGCGAATTCGCGGCGACCGGCGCGCGCACCTGGCAGGACGGCGCCGGCAACATCATCGCGCACGTGCCCGGCGACGGGCCGCGTGTGATGGTCGCGGCGCACAAGGACGAACTGGGCCTGATCGTCACGCATGTGCCGGCGGATGGCCAGCTGCGCGTGAAGCCACTGGGCGGCCCCTACCCATGGAAGTATGGTGAGGGGCCGCTCGACATCATAGCCGACGACGGGACAATCGTTCCTTCGTTGCTGTCGCTGGGGTCGACGCACACGCGCAGCGGCCCGATGGGCGAGTTTCGTCGGGGTATGCGGACGCCTGACTGGAATGACGTCACGCTATTCACCGGCCTTGATGGCGCTGCGCTGCTGCAGTGCGGCGTTCACGTTGGCAGTCGCGCTGTGGTCGCGCGCGCGCGCAAACAGCTGCGGCGCCTGCCGCATGATCAAATCGCCAGCTTTGCGCTTGACGACCGCATGGGCCTGGTGGGCCTGATCGCTGCGCTGCGACACCTGGTGCAGGAGCCACCAGGCGCTGACCTCTATCTGGTCGCAACCACTGGCGAGGAGATTGGCTTCCTTGGTGCCATTCGCGCGGCTCAGGTGCTGCAGCCGGAAATCATGATCGCGCTGGATACTTCACCGGTGACGCCCGAAACTCCCACAGCAGTGGATGCGCGGCCGGTCATCTGGTACGGCGAGGTGGCTTTCAACAACAAGGCGGATTGCGACACGCTATTGCGTCTGGCGCATGAGCTGGGCTTCGGCGCGCAGCCTGTGGTTTATGACGCCGCCGGCTCGGATGCCGGGGGCGTGAAGCGTATGGGCCTGGCCGCGCGCACGATGGCCTTCGGCTTCGCGCGCACGAATTCTCACGGTTACGAAATCGCGCATGCGGAGTCGCTGCGCAACGTCACTGACCTGCTGTTGGCGTATGTGCGCCAGCTCTGATGAGGCAAGGCTGCAATCTGGTCGCGGCCAGCCGCAGTGTTCCGCTGGAGCAGCACACCACTGTTGTGCTGGAAACATTGCAGGGAGCAGACGCATTGCCTTGTCTGGCAGGCGAACCAAATTGATCGGGAGCAGATTTACAGATTAAAGGAGAAGCGTAATGATGACACAGGAAGAAATGCTGGTTTTGCTTGAAGAAATGCTAATGGGCCATGGTCCCATTGGCGATGAACGTGAGATCGATGCCGTCCTCATGCGCGAGTTTGCCGCGACCGGCGCGAAGACCTGGCAGGACGGGATGAGCAACATCGTTGCTCATATCCCTGGCGACGGGCCGCGCGTGCTGGTGGTCGTGCACAAGGACGAACTGGGCCTGATCGTCTCGGATATGTCAGATGACGGCAAACTGAATGTGCAGCCGCTGGGCGGCCCGCGGCCCTGGAAATACGGCGAAGGGCCGATCGACGTCATCGCTGACGACGGGTCGATTGTGTCTTCAATCCTGTCCTTTGGCTCAACACATACGCGCAGCGGCTCTGTTGGCGAATTTCGCGCGGGGACGCGGACGCCGGACTGGGGCGACGTCACCCTGTTTACCGGGCTGGATCGCGCTGAGCTGTTGCAGCGCGGCGTTCACATCGGCAGCCGCGCCGTCATTGCCCATGAACGCAAGTCCCTGATGCGCTTGCCCGGCGACCATATTGCCGGCTTCGGCCTTGATGACCGGGTTTGTATGGTGAGCCTGATCGACGCCCTGCGGCAGACTGCGCAGGAACCAACAGGGCTGGACCTGTACTACTCAGCGACCACCGCCGAAGAGACCGGCTACCTGGGCGCCATTCGCGTGGGTCAGGTTATCCAGCCGGAAATTATCGTCGCGCTGGACATCTCGCCGCTTTCGCCGGACACGCCTACCGAGTTTGATACGCGGCCGGTCATCTGGTACACCGAGGCTGCCGGGGCCTACAGCACCAAAGCCGATTGCGACACGCTGATGCGGCTGGGCAATGAACTGGGCATTGGCGCCCAGGGCATCGTGTTTTCCTGGCTCGCTTCGGATGCCGGCGGCATGCAGAAAATCGGACTTGCTGCGCGCACAATGGCTTTCGGTCCGGCCATCCTCAATTCCCATGGCTTCGAAATCACGAAAGCCGAAGCGATCGGCAACGTGACCCAACTTTTGGTGGCCTACCTGCGCCAAGTCTGACGTAAATTTTACTACTGCGCCTGGCCGCCGCACGACGGCCTTCAGCTTCGCGCTCACCAAGTCACACGCTAACGATATCGTGCGTGCGGGTTCGCTTCACGATGATTCCGGATGGCTGCTGGCTTGCCGGCCCCAGGTCCTATACGACGGGAGGAAGTGAATAATTAGCATAGAATCAGGCGAATCATTTCTCAATCATTGACTGAAAAGGTGATTAGGGAGCGGATCGAAAATGAATCAGGAAGAAATGCTGGAACTGCTGGATGAGTTAATTTCCGCCCACGGTCCCATCGGCGACGAACGCGAGGTTGAGGCGGTCATATTGCGTGAGTTTGAGGCAACCGGTGCCAGGGTCTGGCAGGACGGGATGAGCAACATCACCGCGCACGTCCCGGGCGACGGGCCAAAGGTCCTGATCGCAGCGCACAAGGACGAACTAGGCATGATTGTTACGCACATGGCGGAGGACGGCGTCCTGAAAGTGATGCCCCTCGGTGGCCCGTGGCCCTGGAAATACGGGGAAGGACCGATCGATATTATTGCTACAGATGGCACGATCGTCCCCTCCGTTTTGTCTTACGGCGCCACCCACACGCGCACTGGACCGGTGGGCGAGTATCGCAAGGGCACGCGGACGCCTGCCTGGGAAGACGTCACCGTTTTTACGGGCATGTCACGGGATGAATTACGCGCTGCCGGCGTGCGCATTGGCAGCCGGGCGGTGGTGGCCCGTAGCCGCAAACGCCTGCTGCGTCTGGCGAACAACCACGTGGGCGGCTTCGCCTTCGATAACCGGATTGGCGTGTTGATCGTCATTGACGCGCTGCGTCAGCTGGTCAAGGATTCGCCTGGCGCCGATATCTATATATCAGCGCCTACCGCCGAGGAGACCGGTTATCTGGGCGCCATTCGGGTGGCCCAGCTGCTGCAGCCTGAGATCGTGATCGCAATTGACACCTCGCCACTGACGCCGGATACGCCGACGGAGTTCGATACCCGACCAGTGATCTGGGTGGGAGAGCCAGGCAACAGCCGCCCTGATTGCGACACCCTGATACGCCTTGCCGATGAACTGGGCATTGGCTCCCAGGCCGTGGTTTTTCCCTTTGCCGGCTCGGACGCTGGCGGCATCCAGCGCATTGGCCTGGCGGCGCGCACGATCGGGTTTGGCCCCGCCTATCTCAACTCTCATGGTTATGAGATCACGAAAGCTGAGTCGCTGGGGAATGTAACGCAGCTTCTGCTGGCTTTTCTGCGCCAGCTTTGACGCTGATCTCAAAGCCGTGACGCGACCTGCGCCAGACGATCGACCGAACGCTCCAGTTCGCCCATCGCCGTGGCGATGGAAAAGCGAATGTGTCCCTCGCCCGTGCTGCCGAATGCGATGCCCGGCGTGCCGGCGATGCCAACTCCCTCAATCAGTGCATCCGCCAGCGCCACGCTGTCCTTGTCGCTGCCGGGGAAGGAGGGGAACAGATAGAAGGCCCCCTCAATGTTGCGGCAGTGTACGCCATCAATGGCGTTGAGCGCCTCGACCATGAAGTCGCGCCGCGCTGCGTAGGAAGCGACCATCTCTGCCACACAGTCCTGTGGGCCGTTGAGCGCTGCGGCGGCGGCGTGCATGCTGAAGTTGGCGGCCATCGAGACCGTCTGGCTGCTCAGCTTGTTCGCCAGGTTGATAATTTGTGCTGGGCCAGCCAGCCAGCCAAGGCGCCAGCCGGTCATGGCATAGGCCTTGGAAAGACCGTTGATCGTCAGCGTGCGCTCCGCCATGCCAGGCCGTGCAGCCAGTGAAATGTGCTGGTTGTCGTCATAGACCAGATGCTCGTATATTTCGTCGGAAAGGACGTAGAGGTCGTGTTCCAGCGCGACCTCTACGACGGCGTCAACTTCGTCAGCGGTGAGCACGCGCCCGGTCGGGTTGCAGGGTGAGTTGACCATCAGGGCCTTGGTCCTGTCCGTTATGCAGGAACGCAGCATCTCTGCTGTGACTGTGTAATTGTCATCTGGTAACAGGCTGACGGGAACCGGCGTGGCGCCGGCCAGGGTGACCATGGGGGGATAGGAAGCCCAGCAAGGCTCGATATACAGAATTTCGTCGCCGGGGTTGCTCAGCGCGGCCAGCGCCAGGTAGAGGGCCCATTTAGCGCCTGGCGTGATGATGATCTGGCTGGCCGGATCGACTTGCACGTCGTTTTCGCGTGCCATCTTGGAAGCGATGGCTTCCAGCGCCAGCGGAATGCCCCTGGACGGAGGATAGTGAGTTGCCCCGTCCTCGATTGCAGAAAATGCTGCTGCAATGATGTGGTCGGGCGTGGCAAAGTCCGGGTCGCCTCCGCCCAGCGCAATCACGTCCTTGCCGGTTGCCTTGAGTCGTCTGGCCTTTTCGGAAACTGCCATGGTTGCCGAACCGGGCACGTTGCCGAGCAGACGGGAAAGCTCCTTCATGCCTAACTCCTGGGTTGCTAGTGAACTGACTGAATTGTACAGGAATTGCAGGCTGGCGACACCCGTCGAAGAGTCCAACCAGCAGGAACACATGACTCTATGCTGTGTGCCGCTTGCGTATTGCTTCCACCGGAACCTGCTGCTGTCAGGGCCGAAAGGAAAATTGTGTTGCGCCACTTGAAACGCACCCGTTGACATTGGCGCGTCAGGCGGTAATCCTGTACACTGGCGCTGTGCAGGTCCAGATCAGGAGGGACTCTCATGCCGGGACAACGGGCGCGGGCATTGTGGTTGTTGATGGCCTTTGTGCTGCTTGCGGGTGCTGCGACTCTTGTGGCGCAGCCTACGCGCGAGCTGGTTTCCGGCGAGACGAGAACCGGCACCCTGTCTGCCGACCAGGTGGCCCAGGTTTACACTGTTTCGGGGAACGCGGGCGATCAGATTAGTCTTCTGGCGCTGGCGGACAATGGGGCAGAGTTAACGATTCTTCTTACCAATGCCGCTGGCGAGATGGTTGCCCAGGGTTCCGGCACGGCGATGGAAGGCTTCAGCTTGCCGGCGGCTGGCCGTTACTACGTGACGCTACTGGCGGCGGGTGGTCTGCCGGAAACCGGTGTGCTGGACTTCAGCCTGTCCTTCGCGCAGGAAGCTGCGCCCATGGTGGAGATCGTTGAACAGGGCGAAGCGACTGTTCCCTTCGCTCCTGGCGAGATACTGGTCATCAGTGGCCTCCAGTTCCAGTTGCAGTGGGAGTCGTTGGCCAACCTGGACCTCGAAGTGCGCGATCCCGTTGGCGGGAGCGTGTATTTCTCGCGGCCGGTCACAGCAAGCGGCGGTCTCTTCGGCGTAAATGTGAACAGTGTGTGCGAGACTCGCAGTAGCGCGCTGCCAACCGAACAGGCCAACTGGTCTGCCGGTAGCATTCCCACTGGCAGTTACGAGATTCTGGTCTACAACCAGCGACTTGGTGACTGCCCGACAAGCAGTGCTGCTGACTTTCGCATTGACCTGCGCCTGGATGACCGCAGCGCTGCGCCTGTGGTGGGCAGCGTTGCTCCTGGCCAGACCTGGGTCGGCAGCGTGACGGTAGATGCAGCCGGCATGCTCCGCCCTGGCGCGAACGGAGTCGCCACTGACGCGACTCTGCCGCCGGCGAACATTGCCGGGCAGTTGCAACAGGCCGTGCCCTTGGCGCGCAATGAAACGCAGACCGGGCTGCTAACCACTTCTGACTATCTGGATGTTTACAGCTTCCAGGGTCAGGCCAACGAGCTCGTCAGCGTGAACATGTCGGCTACCAGCGGCAGCCTCGACACCCTGCTGCAGCTGCTGGACAGTAATGGCACGATTCTCGGCGCCAACGATGATCTTGCCGATGGGACGTCGACGAATTCCGGCATTCTGAACTACCGCATCTTCGCCGACGGCGACTACCGAATTGTGGCGACGCGCTATGGCAAGGAACTTGGTGGCACCGAAGGGCACTACGAAATCCTGTTGAGCGGGCCGGCCGGGGATTTGCCGCAGGATGTGCAGACCCTGGGTCTGCCGCGCGGCGACCTGGAGATTGCGCTGTCGTGGAACAACACCGCAGATCTGCAACTGCTGGTTCGTGACCCGGCCGGCAACTCGGTCTTCGATGACACGCCCCAGGTGCCCAGTGGCGGGCGTCTTGCCGCCGCCGGTAACGTAAATTGCAGCGTGTCGCAGGTCAGCCCGGTTTCCTACGTTTACTGGCCGGAGGGCACGCTCACCCCGGGGCTGTACGAGGTGGAAGTTTGGCACCAGAATTCCTGCAATGACATTACCCCGGTCTCGTTTGCGCTCAATGTACTGGTAAACGGGGCGCCGGCCTTCACCGGTCTGGCGCGACCAGTGGCGGGACAGGTTTATGTCACCAGCTTCATCATCGGTGTGGACCAGCAGGTGCAGGCGGGCGAGGGCGGCTTCATAGGAATCCGCGGCCCGGGGCTGGAGACGCTCAGCCTGAATTCTGTGGACTTCCGCCCGGAGCTGGAGGCAGCGCCCTTGCTCACCAGTGGGCAACGGGTGAGCGGCAGCATCACCAACCTGGACGATTTCGATCTCTACGCCTTTGATGGCCGGGCAGGCGATGTAGTGACGCTGAGCATGGTCGCCAGTGCCGGCCGGCTGGATACGGTCCTGGTCCTGCTTGACGCGCAGGGCTTCCGGCTGGCGGACAACGATGATGCCGTTATCGGTGAAAGCACAGATTCGCTCATCCGCGAGCAGGTACTGCCGGAAGACGGCCGCTACTACGTCCTCGCGACGCACTTTGGCCTGGGCTATGGCGGGACGACCGGAGCCTACGATTTGCTGTACTCACGCTTGAACGCGGGCTGAGTTGCGCTACAATGGCGCCGCCCCGTGTGAACTGCAGCTTGTGAGTGCGACAGGTCTCGCGGGCGTACCTGCCAGGGACTCAGTTCCTGCTCCTGGCGCGGACAAAAGGAGAGCGCACCGCACAGGTGCCAGGACGCCATGACCCGAGTTGTCCCTTGCGTGTTTGTGCTGATGCTGTTGCTCGTGGCCTGCTCGCCGGGAACCGTGTTGATTGACGAAACGCTGTTTCAGGATGACAGTCTGATCACCGGCGAGCCCTGCGCCGCTCCCTGTTTTCGCGGGATTACTCCCGGCGAGACTGCCTGGGCGGATGCCCTGACCCTCATCGAGGATGACCCGGAATTCGAAAATATCCAGAAGCAGGGGCCCGAGGAAGGCGAGACGACCATCCAGATTTCCTGGCAACAAGGCCCGGATGCCCCTGGTTGTTGCCAGATGGTGACCGAGGATGGCGAGACCGTTGCGCTTGTTTTTCTGCGCACGGCGCCCAACCACAACCTGCGCCAGCTGCTTGACGCGCACGGCGCGCCTGACTGGTTGGCTGGCCAGGAATTCTCTGAAGACCAGGCAGTGATCAGCCTGATCTATCAGGACGTACCGATGATTATTTACGTCTTTGTCGCGGGCGTTGAAGAGGGCGCTCTCAGTGCTGCCAGCGAGTTGATTGGTTCGCTGTATCTCGCACCGGACTCCGTCGATCTGCTGCTGCAAACGACTGAACTGCACAGCTGGGAAGGCTATGGAAGTTACAAATTTTACATGGAGGGGGAGCCGGAGGTCACTCCGAGCGTGACCCTGACTCCGACGCCATAGGTCGTAGAAGAAGAGAAGGAGCGCACGTATGAGTGCAGAATCTGCCACCCCGGTCTCGATAGAAGCCTTGCAGCCAGGGATGGAGCTGCGCGGCACCGTGAAGCGCCTTGAGCTTTTTGGCGCCTTTGTGGATGTCAGCGCCGGTCGGGATGCCCTGCTGCATATCTCGCAGCTGAACAAACCCAATGTACGCAATGTGGAAGACGTGCTGAAGGTCGGCGAAGAGATTACCGTTTACGTCCTGAAAGTGGATGCCGCCGCGGGACGGATTGCGCTGTCCATGTCACGCCCTCCGGCGTTCAACTGGGATGAATTGCGGGAAGGGGTCACGGTTAATGGCAAGATTGTGCGCATTGAGAACTATGGTGTCTTCGTGGACTTTGGCGCCGAACGTCCGGGCATGGTGCACGTCTCGGAGCTGACCAATGGCTTTGTGCGTTCTCCGTCGGACGTCGTTAACATCGGTGACGACGTTGAGGCGCGGGTACTAAAGGTCAATCGCGGCAAACGGCAAATCGACCTCTCGATGAAGCTCGACGAAGGGCTCGGCAGCTTCGCGGAGCTGGAAGATGAGGAAGAAGAGGAAGTTCCGACCGCCATGGAACTGGCCCTGCGTCGCGCCATGGAGCGTACAGTTGTCGAAGCGCCGCAGCGCACAAAGTCACGCAAGCAGCAGCGCCGCTATCAGGAAGACATCATGTCTCGGACCTTGCGCGACCATCAGACCTGACGCGGCACCCCTTGCCGGGGCCAGTCAATCCTGCAACATCAGCCGCAGGCGCGCGGCGGAACTCAGGAACATCAGCGTCATCACCAGTTCATGGCCGAGGCACCAGAGGCAATAGGCGGCCAGAATGCCGGCCTGCACGTAGATCAACCACAGCGAGAACAGAAAGCCAAACAGGCTCAGGCCAAACACCAGCAGGGGGCCATGACTGCGCACGATATGGTTGTGCGCTTCCAGCGTGAGCAATGCGCCCAGGAACAGCCATGCCAGCAGGCCCAGCAGGGCGATGTCGATGCCGGCCAGTCGAGACCACACGCTGTTCTGCACCACATCGCAGTTGATGGCCCCGCTGTCCACGCAAACCACTGCGGTATCGCTGACTTTCACGTAGCTCAGATAGCCACTGATGAGCAGGCCGGCCCCCACCAGCAACAGGCTGACGCGGCGCAAGCCGGCAGCATTGTGCAGCGCACTCATTTCAGCAAATGGACCTCAAGCTCGCTGCCCGCCGCAACGAAGGTAACGCCCTCGGGCACAACCAGCAGCCCGTCCGCCAGCACCATGGATAGCAGTGCGCCCGAGCTTTGCGTGCCGGTGCTGTGCGCCAGCAGACGCCCGTCGTCACGCTGCAGGGTGACGCGCAGATAGCTGCGGCGGCCGTCGGAGTGCAACTCCTCGCAGACTGTGGCGCGCTGAACATCCTTTTCCTCCGCGCGGCCCGCCAGACGCAGCAAGGCCGGACGAACGAATATCTCGAAAGTCACCATGGCCGAGACCGGGTTGCCGGGCAAGCCGAAGAAGGGCTTTCCCTGTACCTGGCCCCAGGCGAGCGGTTTGCCCGGGCGCATGTTGACGCGCCAGAAGTTGAGCTCGCCCAGCTCCTCCAGTACGTCTCGCACTACGTCGTGGGCGCCGACCGAGACGCCGGCCGTGCTTATGAGCAAGTCGGGTTGCAGCAGCAGCGCTTCGCGGAAGAGCACCCGCACGGCGTCCTGGCTGTCGCGCGCGATGGGCAGGCGCAGCGGCGTGGCGCCCAGCTCGCTGACCATGCCCTGGATTGTGTAACTGTTGACGTCGTGGATCTGTCCGGGCGCGAGCGGCTCATGCACTTCAACGAGCTCGTCGCCACTGCTGACAATGGCGACGCGCGGACGCCGGTGCAGTGGAACCTGTGCCTGACCCAGCGCCGCCAGCATCCCCAGGTGCTGGGGGCGCAACTGTGTGCCGGCAGCCAGCACCTGCTGTCCCGCGCGTACGTTCTCGCCGACGGGGCGCACGTAGTCGCCGGGCGCAACCTGCGTCATCACAGCGACCTGGCGCGCTATCGTGCTGTTCTCCGCGCTCGTCCAGTCCGCGTCGGTCTGCTCGACCGGGACGATTGCGTCGGCGCCCGCTGGCAGGGGTGCGCCGGTCATGATGCGGGCAGCCTGTCCGGGGCCCAGCGCCCCCTCCGGTGCCGCTCCGGCCGGGATGTCCATCACGACTTCCAGCTGCACCGGCACGCTGGCGCTTGCGCCATGCAGGTCTGCGGCGCGCAGGGCGAAGCCATCCATGCTGGAGTTGGCGAAGGGCGGCAGGTCGATCGCGGCGATCAGGTCTTCGGCCAGCACACGTCCCAGTCCCTCATCCAGCGGCGCAAGCTCGACCGGAAGCGGCTGCAGGTCGCGCAGAATGTGTTGCAGGGCCTCGTCGACCGAGAGCATGTCAGGTTCCTCGTGGCTGGGCGCAGTATACCATGCGTCTGGTCAGGAATTGATGCGCGGAGCGGCGTGTTTTGCTATGCTGGAGGCTGTTGTTCGTTCTGCTGTGAGGGCGCATGAATCTGGAAGGCCTGCTGGACGGACTGCCGGAACTGTCCCCGCATGATCGCTCGCTCGTGGAACGTGCCTGGCAGCGAGCCGAGCAACTGCACCAGAGCCAGAGGCGTAAATCGGGGGAACCATTCTTTACGCACTGCGTCGCGGTGGCGCGCATCCTGGCTGAAATCCGCATGGATGCGGAGGCCATTGCTGCCGGCTTGCTGCACGATACGCTGGAAGATACCGGCATCACGCGCGCTGAGCTGGAACGCGAGTTCGGGCGCAACGTGGTCGCGCTGGTAGACGGAGTCACGCGCTTGTCCAACCTGCCGCTGTCGGATACGATGCAACGGCGCAACGATCGCGATCAACATTATCTGCGCAAGATGATGCTGGCCATGGGCGACGACGTCCGCGTCGTGCTCGTCAAGCTGGCGGATCGCCTGCACAACATGCGCACCCTGGGCTACATGCCGCCGGAAAAGCAGATGCGCATTTCGCGCGACACGATGGATTTCTTTGCGCCGCTGGCCAATCTGCTGGGCATCTGGCAATTCAAGTGGGAGCTGGAAGACCTCAGCTTCCGCTACCTGCATCCACAGGAGTACCGGCGCATCGCCACCAGCATGAACGAACGCCGCGTCGACCGTGAGCAACACCTGCAGATGGTCACAGAACGCCTGCGCGAGGAGCTGGCCCAGTACAACCTGGACAAGGCGCTCATCAGCGGCCGCCCCAAACACATATACAGCATATATAGCAAAATGATGCGCAAGCAGCTGCCCTTCGAGCAGATTTATGACGTGCGCGCCCTGCGCGTCATTGTGGAAAGTACGCCTGAGTGCTATCTGGTGCTTGGCATCGTTCACAACCTGTGGCGGCCCATTCCGGTGGAGTTTGACGACTATATCGCTTCCCCCAAGGACAATTTCTATCAAAGCCTGCATACCGCCGTGCTGGATTCGCGGGGCAAGACGCTGGAGGTGCAGATCCGCACCCGCGACATGCACGAGCACGCCGAGTACGGCATCGCCGCCCACTGGCGCTACAAGGAGGGTGTGCGGGAAAACGACAGGGAGTACGAGCGGCGCGTCAGTTTCCTGCGGCGCCTGATGGAATTCGGGCCGGAGGAAGACGACCCGGAATACTTCGTGAACACCATGAAGAGTGACGTGCTCAAGGATCGCGTCTACGCCTTCACGCCCAAGGGCGACATCTGCGACCTGCCCGCCGGCGCCACGCCCATCGACTTCGCCTATCACATCCACACAGACATCGGCCACCGCTGTCGGGGCGCACGCGTGCACGGGCGTCTGGTCAGCCTCGACTATGTGCTACAAACCGGCGACCAGGTCGAGATTCTGACGTCCCGCCACGGCGGCCCCAGCCTGGACTGGCTGAATCCCGACCTGGGTCACGTGCAGACCTCGCGCGCGCGCAACAAAATCAAGCTCTGGTTCCGACGCCAGAATCGTGACCGGCACCTCGCCACCGGCCGTGACGTGCTGGAACGCGAACTGCGTCGCCTGGGTTTGCTGGACTCGATGTCCTTCGAGTTTGTGGCGGGACTGTTCGATATTGAGAAGTCAAAGCTTGATGATTTCCTGGTCAAGATCGGCGCCGGCGACATTAACAGCTCCCGCATTGCCAACCGCATTCTGGAATCCGAACGTCAGCAGGAGAAAGAATCGCTTATCGAAAGAATGCTGGAGGCCGCTGAACATGAGCCGCAGTCCCGGCCAGCCGCCCCCCGGCCCACCGGGGCAATCGATATCCTGGGTACCGGCGGGTTGCTGGTGAACCTGGCCTCCTGTTGCAATCCCATGCCCGGTGACGGCGTGGTCGGTTACATCACGCGCGGGCGTGGCGTCATGGTGCATCGCGAAGACTGCAGCAACATGCGCGCCAGCACAGAAACAGAGCGAATGGTCGAAGTCAGCTGGGGTCAGGAAGCCGACGAGCAACGCTATCCGGTGCCTGTCGAAGTCACCGCCTGGGATCGGGAAGGGCTGCTGCGCGATGTCAGCAGCGTGGTGACGGACGCCGGCGTCAACATGTCCTCCGTCCACGTGGTGACGTCAAAGAATATCGCCACCCTGAAGCTGACTATCGAAATACGCAGCGCAGAACAGCTAATGCGCATTCTGACGCGACTTGAGGGAATCAAGAATGTCATCGAAGCGCGTCGCCACAAAGGTAACTGAACGCGAGACCGCAACCTCGTCGTGAAGATTTTGCTGCTCGAGCCCTGGTTTGGCGGCAGTCATCGCGTCTGGGCCGAGGGTTATGCCAGTCGCTCTGCGCATGAGGTCCAGCTGCTCACCATGCCGGCGCAGTTCTGGAAGTGGCGCATGCAGGGCGCTGCCATCACCCTGGCGCGCTGGATATGCGAACGCGCGCTGCAACCGGACGTCGTGCTCGCTTCGGGCATGATGAATCTGGCGACCTTGCGCGCGCTGCTGCCGCAGTCGCCGCCGCTGGCGCTCTATCTGCACGAAAACCAGCTGACCTACCCGCAGAACGCGCGGCAACGTCATGGCTGGCAGTACGGCTTCGTGAACTTCATAAGCGCGCTGGCCGCCGACCGGGTGTTCTTCAACAGTACCTGGCATCGCGATGTCTTCCTTGAGGAGCTGCCGCGAATGCTGCGTCACTTTGGCGACCATAACGAGGAAGGCAGCGTGGCCGGAATTCGCGCGAAGTCTGACGTGCTGGCGCCGGGTATGGATCTGCAGCGCCTGGATCGACTGCGTCCGACTGAACTGACGCGCGCAGACCCACCGCTCATCCTCTGGAACCATCGCTGGGACGAGGACAAGAATCCCCGGCTGTTCCTGGAAGCCTTGCTGGCGCTGGCGGCGGACGGCGTGCCCTTTCGCGTAGCGCTGGCGGGGGCCAACCTGCGTCGTAATCCTGTTGAATTCGAAACAGCGCGCGCACAGCTTGGTGTACGCGTCGTTCACTATGGCTACGTCGAGAATGAAGCTGCCTACGCGCGTATGCTGTGGGAGGCAGATTTCGTGGTCAGTACGGCGCACCAGGATTTCTTCGGCATGGCGGTGGTCGAGGCGATCTACTGTGGCTGTGTGCCCATCCTGCCACAGCGTCTGAACTACCCGCAGCTGGTGCCGCCAGCCTGGCACGCGCACTGCCTCTATCGACGCGAGCGGCTGGCGCCCCTGCTACTGCGACATCTGCATGGACAGTTCGACCTGGCCCGCGACGAGCTGCGCGCCTGCGTGGCCCACTATGACTGGGAGACGCAGGCGCCACTCATGGATCGTGCGCTGGAGCAGCTGGCAGAGTCGGCATGACCTGGCGCTGGTAGGGGACGACTGCGACCACTTTCTCCCTGGCGCGCAGGGTGATGACGTAGTCGCTGCCAGGCTGGCCGCGCTTCAATCTGGGCGCCAGACCCAGGCGCATGTACCTGGCCTTGCCGCGGTTGGTCAGCGTGAGGATGTTGTCATCCAGCCGGCCGACCGTCGCGGCGACCAGTCCACGACTTCCCTGTGGCAGACGGGTCAACCGGACTCCCTGACCGCCACGTCCCTGGCGGGGGAGCTCGACAGCCGGGGCGGACTGGGCCAGGCCATCCTCAGTAATGCACCAGACATGCAGGCCGTCCCGCACCGGCATGGCGCCAGCCACCTGGTCTTTCCTGTCAGCAAGCTTGATACCGCGCATGCCACCGGCCGCCAGCCCGGTATGACGCACCTCGTTCTCGTCGAAGCGGATGGCGCGCGACTGTGCGCTGACAAGCAGGATATCACGGCTGCCGTCCGTTTGCAGCACCTGTAGCAGCGTATCTTTCGCTGCGAGCTTCATCACGGAAAAGGCGTTGGCCGTCACGCCCGGCAGATCCTGCACGCGTATGCGCTTGACCTGTCCGCCTGCCGTGGCCAGCAGCAGGAAGCCATCCCCGGCGTAAGCCGGCAAGGCGACCAGCGCGATGATGTCCTCCTCGCCGTCAAGGGAACACAAACTGTGCAGCGACGCGCCTTCTGCGGGCTCATCGACCGCCGGAAGTTGTTGCACGGGCAGTGAGGCGCAGAGACCGCTGGCGCTGAAGAGGTAGAGGATTTGGGAGGTGCTGCCTTGTAGCAGGAAGCGGGGTGGTTCGCGTTGTGATGTGGTGACTTTGGGAGGCCGGTCTTCATGGCTGCGTCCCAGGCGCCCGTTGACAGTCAGCGAGATCCAGGTCGAGGTCTCCGGCAGATTCTGCTGTTCCTCACCGCTGGCCTGGGCGTTGGCGATGAGCGTGCGGCGGGGATCTTGCCAGCTCTGGCGCACCTCACGCAGCTCGTCGGCGATTACCGCGCGCATCTGCGCTTCGCTGCCCAGCAGGGTCTCAAGCCAGGTAATCCGTTTGAGCAACTCGCGATGTTCCTCGCGCAGTTTGCGGCGCTCCAGCGAGGCCAGCTGGCGCAGTTGCATGTTGAGGATAGCCTGGGCCTGCTGCTCCAGGATTTTCAGCTTCTTGCAAAGGTTGTTGCGTGCGGACGCGACTGTACGTGAAGTGCGAATGATCCGGATGGTTTCCTCCAGCTGGTCGAGCGCCCGCAACAGGCCTTCCAGGATGTGTGCGCGCGTGCGTGCGCGTTCCAGTTCGTGTTCACTGCGGCGGCGGACGATCTCCTGACGATGCTGCAGGTAAACGAGCAGGGCCTGCTTGAGGGTGAGCACGCGCGGTTCACCATCGACCAGCGCCAGCATGATGATGCTGAAGGTCTCCTGCAAGGGAGTCATCCGGTAGAGGTCGGCCAGCACCGTGTTCGCGTCGACGCCGCGCTGCAGCTCAATGACGAGCCGCAGGCCCTGGCGATCCGACTCGTCGCGCAGGTCTGCCAGGCCTTCCAGTCTTCCATTGCGCACAAGGTTGGCGATACGTTCGGTCAGAGTGGATTTGTTGGTCTGGTATGGCAATTCACTGACGATGATGCGGGATTTGCCGCGCCCCATATCTTCAACGTGCACCCGGGCGCGCACCGTGATTTTGCCCCGTCCGGTGGCATAAGCCGTGGCCAGCGTATCATCCTCATCTCCCTGGCCTGAGCCGTGACGGTATACGATTCCGCCGGTGGGGAAATCTGGCCCCTTGATGAAGTGCATGAGTTCGGCGAGGGTGATGCTCTCTGACTCTTCCGGGCGTTCAAGGATGTGGATCAGCGCATCACAGACTTCTCCCAGATTGTGCGGCGGGATGCTGGTCGACATGCCGACCGCGATGCCGGATGCTCCGTTGACGAGCAGATTCGGGAAGGCGGCGGGCAGCACCGCGGGTTCAGTCAGGCTGCCATCGAAGTTTTCGCGGAAATCGACCGTATCGCGTTCCAGATCGACCAGCAGCTCCTGGCCAACGGGAGTCATTCGCGCCTCGGTGTAGCGCATGGCTGCGGCGCTGTCACCATCTATGCTGCCGAAGTTGCCCTGGCCATCGACCAGCACGTAGCGCGTGTTGAATTCCTGAGCGAGACGCACCATCGATTCGTAGACTGCTGCGTCGCCATGCGGGTGATACTTTCCCAGCACTTCCCCCACGATGCGCGCACTCTTCTTCCACGGCGTGTCGGCGCGCAGACCCATGTCGTGCATGGCGTAGAGGATGCGGCGGTGCACCGGCTTGAGGCCGTCGCGCGCGTCGGGCAGGGCACGGGCAACGATTACGCTCATGGCATAATCAAGGTAGGCGCTGCGCATCTCCTGGTCGATAGAGACGGGTTGTACGGGAGTTGCGTTCATGCATCATCCTTGTGAGCCGTTGCAGGAGACACGAACATTTGTTCGTATCCGGTATCACGATTATACACAGCGCCATGCCGCCTTTCCAGGTGATGAGCAGGGGTTGTGATACAATGTCCGGTATGAAACGTCTGTCCCTGCACCTGATTTTCGTCGCGCTTTTCCTCATAATTGCGTCCTGTGTGCCTCAAACGCCCATCCCGGTTTATGTAACGCCCACGCTTGTCCTGCAGCCACAGTTACAGGCACGCGTCCCGGTTGCCTCGTTAATCCCGATTCCCTCTCCAGTTGATATTCCTGTTGATGTCCCTGTGCCCACAGCCACCAACACACCGCTACTTCCCACTGCCACGTTCACACCAGCGCCTCCCACAGCCACTCCGCTGCCCTATCTTGAGCCGTCGGGCATGGGCATTCAGCTGCATACCTTGCTCAGCCAACAGGAATTCAATGAAGTGGCGCGGCTTACCGAACAGCTGGGGCTTGGCTGGGTGAAGGTGCAGATCGACTGGAAGCTGCTGCAGTCAAATGGGCCCGGTGATACGGGAGAAGACTTCAGGCGTCAGGAGTTGTATCTTGAGGATCTGAAACGGAGGGGTCACAATGTGCTGGCCAGTGTGGCACGCGCTCCGGACTGGGCGCGCTCGGATCACAATGAAGCCGGCCCACCAGACGACCCGCAGGTTTTGGTTTCATTCCTGAACCTGATGCTGGAAGAGTTTGGCGACGTGATTGACGCCGTTGAGGTATGGAACGAGCCCAATCTCTTGCGAGAGTGGACGGGCCGGCCACTTAACGGTAGCGAGTACATGCGCTACTTCCGGGTCGCCCGTGACGCAATCAACAATTATTCCTACCGCATGCAGTTCGACGAGGAAAAACCACGCCATACTCCCATCATTGTGCTCACTGCCGGCCTGGCGCCCACCGGCAACAGCTCCTGGTCTGTGGACGATCGCAGCTATCTGCGCCAAATGTACAACGCCGGTCTGGCAAGTCTGGACGCTGTGCAAATCGGCGCGCATCCCTTCGGCTGGGGCAACCCACCCGATGTGCGCTGTTGCAACGCGGTTGCGAATCAGGGTTGGGACGATGCGCCCCAGTTCTTCTTCCTCGACACGCTCCGCACCTATCGCGACATCATGCTGAATTACGGCGATGCCGACGCGCGCATCTGGGTAACCGAGTTTGGCTGGCCCACCTGGGATAGCCTGCCTGGCGAGCCGCCGGAGCCATTTGTCGGCTACAACGACAAATGGCGCCAGGCTACCAATACCTTGCGCGCCTTCCAGATTGGCCAGCAGTTGGACTATGTGGGCCCGATGATCCTGTGGAACATGAATTTCGCCTGGTTGCCGCACCTGGTGAGCAGCCGTGACGAGCGCGCCGCCTACAGCCTGCTGGTGCCGCTACAGCCGCAGGAACGCCCGCTGTACTGGATGATCTACGATTCGGTACGAGCGGATCTACAGCTCCAAAGCTACGATTGACGCCGCGCGCTTAAAGCAAAAGGGCGATCCGTAGGGACCGCCCCTGTATTTCAGGAATTCGGCTCGCTCAGACGACCGCGTCCAGCCCGTCATCAGCCTCTTCAAAGCTGTCTGCTCCGGCTTCAGCGTCCTCGATTACCTCGGCGAGTGCTTCACCGCCTTCTGCCACAACGTCGTCAAGCAAGGTGTCCAGGGGGTCCACATCTTCGGAGTCATCCAGGCCATCCAGGTCCTCGATGAGCAGCGCACCCTGATCCTCCAGCGAGACCTCAGGGGCAACCAGCTCGCGATCCTGATAGGTGTGGAAGCCGGTGCCTGCCGGGATCAGCTTGCCGATGATGACGTTTTCCTTCAGGCCGAAGAGCTTGTCTTGCTTGCCCTCGATTGCTGCGCCTGCCAGCACCTTGATAGTGTGCTGGAAGCTGGAGGCGGAGAGGAAGCTGTCGGTGCTCAGTGCCGCGCGCGAAATGCCCAGCAGCACTGGCGTGCCGGCAGCCGGATCCTTGCCCTCGGCCAGCAGTTTCTCGTTGATATCCAGCAAGCGCAGCCGGTCAATCAATTCGTCAGGCAATAGCTCGCTGTCGCCGCTGCGGGAGATTTGTACCTTCGAGAGCATTTTGCGAATCATGACCTCAAAGTGCTTGTCAGCGATGTTCACACCCTGGTTGCGATAGACCTTCTGCACTTCGGAGAGTAGATAAAGACGCGTTTCTTCTTCACCCAGGATGCGCAGGATGCGGTGCGGGTTGCTTGCGCCCTCGGTCAGCTGTTGCCCGGGATTCACTTCGGCGCCGTCATAGACTTCTGGCGTCAGGCGCGCGCTGGACGGGATCTCGTACTCCTCCTCGTGCCTGTGGCGCCAGACAACAGAAATGCTGTCTTCCTCAACATGCACCTTGCCCACCATGCCGGCCGTCAACGTCTGGTCGGAATCTTCACCGGAGCGCGCGAGCGGGTCACCAGGCTTGACTTCATGATCTTCCTCAACCAGCAGTTCCCAACCCTGCGGCAGCGTATGTTCCTCCTGGTCCACCTGCTCGTCGATTACTGTGGCGATGCGCACACCGGAACGCCGGCCAAGGCGTACGATGCCGCCGATGTCGACGATGACTGCCTCGCCACGAGGCTTCTTGCGCGCCTCAAAGAGTTCCTCCACGCGCGGCAAACCGCTCGTGATGTCGCCGCTGGCCTGGGCGATACCACCAGTGTGGAAGGTACGCAGGGTCAGTTGCGTGCCAGGCTCGCCGATAGACTGGGCAGCCACGATGCCAACTGCGGAGCCAATGTTGACCATGTCGCCACGCCCCAGGTCGCGCCCGTAGCAGAGAGCACAAATGCCATGAATGAGCGAGCAGGTCATCGGGCTGCGAACGTAGACTTCCTCGACGTCGCTCTGCTGAATGCGCTCCGCGATTTCCTCATCGACCAACTCGTTGCGCGAAATGATCAACTCGCCGGTTTCAGGATGATAGACGGGGTCGGAGACGACGCGGCCGATGCTGCGTTCATACATGGTTTGGCCGGCGATATCCTGCGCGCGACTGACGAGCATACCGGCCTCGGTGCCACAGTCGCTGCGATTGACGATCACATCCTGGGCCACGTCGACAAGGCGCCGCGTCAGATAACCGGCGTCTGCGGTGCGCAGCGCTGTGTCAGCCAGACCCTTGCGCCCGCCGTGGGTGGAGATGAAGTATTCCAGCGCTGTCAGGCCCTGACGGAAATGGCTCGTGATGGGCATTTCGATGATCCGCCCGGAGGGATCCGCCATCAGGCCGCGCATGCCGGCCAGCTGCGTGATGGGGCCGAAGCCTCCCTTGGTTGAGCCGGAGAGGGCCATGATGGCGATGGGGCCGTAAGGGTCCAGCGCATCGCGGATGTGGTCCTGCAGCAGATTCTTGGCGTTGGTCCACTCGTCGATCGTGATCTGGTAGCGTTCCTCCTCGGTGAGCAGGCCGCGACGGAAATCTCGTTCGGCGCGCACGACTGTGGCTTCGGCCCTGCCGAGAATATTCGCGCGCTCTTCGGGAATTGTCAGGTCGGAAACTGCGATCGTCGTGCCCGAGATCGTTGCGTAGTGGAAGCCGAAGTTCTTGATCTGGTCAACGACTTCGGTCGTTAGTTCGGAGCCGATGCGCTGGTAGCAGCGGGCGACCAGATCGTTCAGTCCGCCCTTGCCCAGCGTCTCCTGCACGAAACGCATTTCGTCTGGCAGGATGCGGTTGAAGAGCGCGCGACCAATTGTGGTTACCTCGACTTCATCCTGCGGCGGACGATTGTCATATATGTTGCCAAGCAGGATGGGTGTATGCAGGTCAACCAGACCCAGCTGGTAGATGTACTGCACCTCGTCCATGTCGACGATGAGGCGACGTTCGTGCAGGTTGGCGATCTCCAGCTGATCTTCAAGTCCGTGTTGACGAAGGTATTTGCGCGCCTCATAGGCGTTGGCCAGCGTACAGTCCACTTCGCCTTCAAGCACCGCGCGCACGGTCCGGTCAATGGCGGATTCCACCACCCGGACGCGCCCGGTGTCGTCTTCTTCAGTGACGTCGGCGTAGAGCTTGACGTTGTCAAGGCTGTTCTGTAGCGCGAAGTACCAGGCGTTACTGCGCAGCGCGATGCCAACGTTTACATCTGTGTTGAGCACGCTGTCAATCGCACGGAACTCATTGGCGCGCGCCTTCAGCGCCAGAATCTCGACCGAGGGGTCCATGGTGAGGTAGTAGCACCCCAGCAACATGTCCTTGGACGGGCCAACGATGGGGGAGCCGTCCGCGGGTTTAAGCAGGTTGCGCGTGCTGAGCATGAGCTCGCGCGCTTCCTGCACGGCCCTTTCGCTGAGGGGCACGTGCACGGCCATCTGGTCACCGTCGAAATCGGCATTGAAGGCCGAGCAGACAAGTGGATGAATTTGAATGGCCTTGCCCTCGACCAGCAGCGGCTCAAAAGCCTGGATACCCAGACGGTGCAGGGTGGGGGCCCGGTTGAGCAGGACTGGCCGCTCCTTGATGACCTCTTCCAGCGCTTCCCAAACCTCGGGCCGCTCGCGCTCAATGATGCGCCGGGCGCCCCGCACGTTACTGGCATAGTTCTGGTTTACCAGGCGGCTGATGACGAAGGGACGATACAGCTCGAGCGCCATCGTCTTCGGCAGGCCGCACTGATGCAGCTTCAGCCTGGGCCCGATGACGATTACCGAACGCCCGGAGTAGTCGACGCGCTTGCCCAGCAGGTTGCGCCGGAAACGCCCCTTCTTGCCCTTCAGCATGTCACTTAGCGACTTCAACTCGCGGCGTCCGCGGCGGCTGAGCTCCTTGCCGCGCTGGCTGTTGTCCACCAGGCTGTCGACAGCCTCCTGCAACATGCGCTTTTCGTTGCGCACGATGACGTCCGGCGCGCCCAGCTCCAGCAGTCGGCGCAAGCGGTTGTTGCGATTGATGACACGGCGGTAAAGATCGTTGAGGTCGCTGGTGGCAAAGCGGCCGCCATCGAGCTGCACCATCGGGCGCAGGTCGGGCGGAATGACCGGCAGCATGGTGAGGATCATCCATTCCGGCCGGTTTTGACTCTTGCGCAGGCTTTCGACGACGCCGAGACGCTTGGTCGCCTTCTTCTTGCGCTGCATGGAACGGGATTCGCGCACCTCTTGCCAGAGTTCAAGCGACAGGCGCTCAAGGTCCATATTCTTCAGGATTTCATAAAAGGCCTCGGCGCCCATGTTGGCCTGAAAGACGCGACCGTAACGCCCCTTCAGCTGGCGATAGCGCGTTTCAGAGAGGAACTGCAGCACAGCAAGGTCCTGCAGTTCGCTGCGGGCATTGTCCGCGCTGTGACGCACGGTGGCCATCATCTCGTTGAGCTGGTCCTGCAGCACGGTCAGCTGCTTGTCGGTATCAGCGACGAGCTGCTTTTCCTGCGCGGCGAGTTCGGCCAACTTGTCCTGGCGTTCGATCTCGATACGCTCCTGCAAATCGCCCAGTTGATCGTTGATGGTTTTCTGCATGCTGGTGAGGTGGTTGGCGCTCACCTTTTTGCCTTCGGCGACGATGACCTTGCCCGTCGCTTCCAGCACCACCGAAGAAGTCGCCTTTTCGCCCCGCATGCTCTCGATTCGCTGATGCAGTTTCTGTGCTTCCTGCATCAGCTCATCGCTGAGGCGCGCCAGCTCCTCGTCAAAGTTGCTGTGGATTTCTGCCTTGCGGCCCTCAACGGACTCGCAGAAGCTGTCGCACTCCTTGCGCAGCGCGCCCATCTCCTCGATGAGGTCGCCGCCCTTCAACATCTCGCGCTGCGCCAGTTCACGTTCAACGCGCATCAGGGCCTTTTTGCGGGCGTCATTATCTACGTTGGTGATGACATACTGGGCAAAATACAGAACGCGGTCCAGGTTGCGGCGGCTGACGTCGAGCAGCAGTCCCAGGTAACTGGGGACGCGACGGGTGTACCAGACGTGAGCGACTGGCGCGGCCAGCTGAATATGCCCCATGCGCTCACGACGAACCGTGGAGCGCGTCACCTCCACGCCACACTTGTCGCATACGATGCCGCGGTAGCGCAGATTCTTGTATTTGCCGCAATAGCATTGCCAGTCTCGTGTTGGGCCAAAGATCGCCTCGCAGAACAGGCCATCCTTCTCCGGGCGCAGGCGGCGATAGTTTATCGTCTCCGGCTTGGTGACTTCGCCGTAGGACCAGTTCTTGATCTGGTCCGGTGAGGCAAGACTGATGCGAAGTGCGCTGAAATCCTTCGCTTCCAAGGTGACCTCCTCTGCAGTTCAGGATGGTGAAATGGCATTCCGGACAAGCGGCCATACACGGCCTGACGTCCGGTTCAGGCTGGCAACAGCCAGTTGCGTAGCGCAATCAGGCGCAGCAATACGCAGGGCTCGCACATGACGCCGCTGCGTATTCAGGATGTGGCAATGCTTTACCATAGACTGCAGCAAAGCATAGCCTGGCAGGGCCCGTCTGTCAAGTCCGGTCCAGCCTCGCGTGTGAGTATGTGAACTGTCTGAACAATGATTACAGCCTAACGCAGCTGTCCTGGTTTGTCAAGCAGGCGCCCTGGCAGCGACGCGGGCGCGCATCCAGGCTTCCATGAACTCGTTGAGACGGCCATCCAGCACGGCACCGGTGTTGCCGACCTCGTGCCCGGTGCGGTGATCCTTGACCATCTGGTAGGGGTGGAGCACGTAGGAGCGAATCTGGTTGCCCCAGCCCGCATCTACATTTTCGCCCTTAAGGCTGGCCAGCTCGGCCTCCTGCTTCAGGCGCTCTTCTTCAAACAGGCGCGTCTTGAGGATCTGCATCGCGCGCTCACGGTTCTGCTTCTGGCTGCGTTCGTTCTGACACTGCACCACAATTCCCGTCGGAATATGCGTGATGCGGATGGCAGTATCGTTCTTCTGTACGTGCTGACCGCCGGCGCCACCGGCGCGAAAGGCATCCAGGCGCAGGTCGGCTTCGTTGATCTCAATGTCGATTGTTCCCTGGATGTCCGGCCACAGCTCGACCTTGGCGAAGGAGGTGTGGCGGCGGCTGGCGGAATCATAGGGACTGAGACGCACGAGGCGATGCACGCCCTGCTCGCTGTGCAGATAGCCATAGGCGTACTGGCCGCCAATTTCGAGCGTGACGCTCTTGATGCCGGCTTCCTCGCCTTCACTACGGTCAATGACCGTAGTGGCGTAGCCGTTTTGCTCCGCCCAACGCAGATACATGCGCTCAAGCATGCCGGCCCAGTCCTGCGAGTCCGTGCCGCCGGCGCCGGCGTGAATGGCGAGAATGGCGCTCTCCTGGTCGTGCGGGCCGGAGAGCAGGGCGTGAAAGGACATGCGCTCCACCAGGGGCTGCAGCGCATGGTACTCCTCACCAAGTTCATCCAGCAGGCCCGGATCTTCCAGCTGCGCCAGTTCGAGCGCGTCATCAATGCGGCGGGCTATGTTGCGCCAGCGCCCGACCTCGGCCTTAAGGGTGGAGAGCGACTGCATCTGCTGGCTGGCAGCCTCCGGTTCTTCCCAGAAGTCGGTGGCGCTGGCAGCCTGCTCGATGACGGCGATGGCAGCTTCCTTGTCCACGATTCCGAGGCGCGCAATCAGGCCGTCAATCGTTTCCTTGAGCGCCTGCAACTGGCTGACAAGCTGATCCATGAAGTTTCGCTCAATTCTCGTCGAAGAGACTCTTTACAAAAATGTCAGGTGTGAAGGGAACCAGATCATGCAGTCCTTCGCCCAGCCCCACATAGTGCACCGGCAGATTAAGTTCATCATGGACGGCGAAGACCATGCCACCCCTGGCGGAACTGTCCAGCTTGGTCACGATGACGCCATTCACCTCCACCATCTCCTGAAACTTGCGCGCCTGCTGCAGGGCGTTCTGGCCCGTCGTGCCATCCAGCACCAGCAGCACCTCGTGCGGCGCATCCGGCACGACCTTTGCCGAGACCGAACGGATGCGCTTCAATTCGTTCATCAGGTTGGCATTGGTGTGCAATCGGCCGGCGGTGTCGATTATCAGGATGTCGAATCCGCGCGCCTGCGCCGCTTTTGTGGCGTCAAAGACGACGGCGGCCGGGTCCGAGCCGGAGTGGCCGGCAATGACCGGCACGCCGACGCGCTCTCCCCAGGTCTGCAGTTGCTCAATGGCGGCGGCGCGGAAGGTATCGCCGGCGGCCAGCATGACCTTGCGCCCGGCCAGGCTGAAGCGCTGGGCGAGGCGGGCGATCGCCGTGGTTTTGCCCGAGCCGTTGACGCCGACCACCAGCACGACCGAAAGTGGGCGTCCGCTGAGGTCCAGGGGCGGTGGCGCGGCGAGCATCCCGGCAAGGGTCGCGCGCAGACCTTCCTGCAGCTGATCACTGTCGCCCCAGTTGTTTGAGCGCAGGCTGTCCAGCACCTTTTGCGTAACCGCGAGTCCCAGGTCCGCCTGAATCAGGAGGGCCTCAATGTCGTCCCAGGTGTCTTCGTCGATGTCGTTGCCGGAGAGCAGGGTGGCGATACGCCCGAAGAAAGAGCGCCGCGTGCGGGAGAGGCCACGGCCGAATACACTCAAGAGCAAACTCCACTGCGGGGGAAACGCTGTTCGGCAGTATAGCCGGGCGTTCCGTGCGCGACAAGACTCGCGCTATACTGGCCAGGGGCAGGAGCATGGCCATGAGTGACGGACTGACACATCTGGACGGCCAGGGCGTGGCGCGCATGGTGGACGTCGGCGCCAAGCCGCAGAGCGAGCGTATGGCGCTGGCCGCAGGCACAGTGTACATGCAGCCGGCCACCTTGCAGCTCATTCGTGAAGGCGCGCTGAAGAAGGGCGATGTCCTTGCTGTGGCCCGGCTGGCGGGCATCATGGCTGCCAAGCAAACGGCTGCGCTCATCCCGCTCTGTCATCCCTTGGCCCTGACCCACGTCAACGTCGAGCTTGAGCTTGATGCGGCGGCCAGCGCGCTGCGCATTCAGGCGCTGGCGCGCACAAGCGCGCAGACCGGCGTGGAGATGGAGGCGCTGACTGCCGTCACGGTCGCTGCCCTCACCGTCTACGACATGGCCAAGGCGGTGGATCGGGGCATGCGCATCGGCGAGATTCGCTTGCTGGAGAAACGTGGTGGACAGCGCGGCGACTTTGTCGCGCAGGAGCGTCTGGATGCAGATTGAAGTCTTGCTCTTCGCTACCCTGCGCGAGGCTGCCGGACAACGGCAGTTGACGCTGCGTCTGGCGCAGGAACCGGCCACGGTCGCAGAGGTGCGCAGCGCGCTGACGCGCCAGCTGCCACAACTGCGCGAGCATGTGGCCGCGGCGATTGCTGCGGTGAACGAGGAGTTCGCCTTTGACGACGAGAAAGTGCAGGCCGGTGATACGGTCGCATTCTTCCCGCCGGTCAGCGGCGGCTCCGGCCCGCCTGAAATCTATCGCCTGGCGCCGGCGCCCATCGACCACGACGAGATCATCGCGGCCATCACCGTGCCGGAGACCGGCGCAGTCTGTGTCTTCAGCGGCATGGTGCGCGGCAGTACGACGCGCGGCAACGCCCCGCGCCAGACCGCGTTGCTGGAGTATGAAGCCTACGAACCGATGGCGCTGGCCCGCATGCGCCAGGTGGGCGCTGAAATCCGCGCCCGTTGGCCGCTGGTACAGGGCATCGCAATTCTGCAGCGGGTCGGCAGTCTTGCCGTCGGCCAGAACACGGTGCTCATCGCCTGCTCCTCCGCCCACAGGGACGAAGGCTGTTTTGAGGCCGCGCGTTACGGCATCGACCGTTTGAAGGAGATCGTGCCTGTGTGGAAACGTGAACAGGGCCCGTCCGGCAGTGCCTGGGTCGAGGGTAGCTATCATCCGCAAGCGGCAGACCGGCATGAGTGAGTTGATGATGCGGCGGGTGGTCGTAACCGGACTGGGTGTGGTCTCGGCGCTGGGGCAGACAGCGGCGAGCAACTGGCAAGCCCTGTGTGAGGGCCGCAGCGGCGCCGGCTTCATCACCCGTTTTGATTGCTCAACACACAAGGTGAAGGTTGCAGCCGAGGTGCGCGACTGGCAGCCGACGCAACATATGAGCGCGCGCGACGCGCGCCGTCGCGATCGCTACCAGCAGATGGCGCTGGTGGCCGCGCGCGAAGCGCTGTGCCAGTCGGGCCTGGAGATAGACGAGTCCAACGCCGGGCGCACAGGCGTGGTGATGGGCTCCTCCGTAGGTGGCGTGGAAAGCTATTTCGAGCAGGCGGAGGTACTTATCGAAACCGGCGACCCGCGGCGCATTACGCCCTTTGGTATCCCGATGTTGATGGTCAATGGCGGTAGTGGCCTGGTCAGCATTGAAATCGGCGCTGTTGGGCCCAGCGGCTCTGCCGTCTCCGCCTGCGCCACCGGGGCAGATTGCATCGGGCGCGCTTTCGAGCTCATTCGCATTGGCCGTATCGACCAGGCTGTGGCGGGCTGCAGCGACGCGCCCATCATCCCGATCGGCGTCGGCGCCTTCGACCGCGTCGGCGCATGCTCACGTGAAGCGGATGACCCGGCAAGCGCCTCGCGGCCCTTCGACGGCAAGCGCACGGGGCTGGTGTTCGGCGAAGGGGCCGGCGCGCTGGTGCTGGAAGCCCTGGATACGGCCCAGGCGCGTGGCGCCACGATCCTGGCGGAGCTGGTGGGCTATGGCTCGACGTCGGACGCCTTCCACTCCACCGCGCCGGACCCCGAAGGGCGGGGTGCCGCCGCGGCCATCACTCAGGCGCTGCAGGATGCCAACTTGAACGCCGGCGACATCGACTACATCAACGCCCATGGCACCGCCACGCAGCTCAACGACGTGATGGAGACGAAGGCGCTCAAGCGGGCGCTCGGCGCGCAAGCCTACGAGATTCCGGTGAGCTCGACCAAGAGCATGACCGGTCACGCCATGGGCGCGACGGCGGCGATGGAGGCTGTGTTCTCCGTGCTGGCCTTGCGCGATCAACTGGCGCCGCCCACCATCAACCTGAGCGAGCCGGACCCGGAGTGTGACCTGGACTACGTGCCCAACGTGGCGCGTGAGCTGCCGCTGGACAAGGTGATGAGCAACGCCTTCGGATTCGGCGGCCACAATGCCTCGCTGATCTTTTCCCGGTTGTAGCCAGGTCCATGGATCTCGCCGGCTTTCAGCGACACCACGGCCTCTTCTTTCGCGACGAGCAGCTGTTGCAGCAGGCCCTGACACACCGTTCCTGGCCGCACGAACAGGTCGGCCTCGCGGCGCACGAAGCAGACAACGAGCGCCTGGAATTCCTCGGCGACGCCGTGCTGGCTTTCGCCGTGACGCGCACGCTCTACGAGCGTTTTCCCGGCATGCCCGAAGGCGAGCTGACGCGCCTGCGCGCGGCTCTGGTGCGCAGCGAAACCCTGGCAGACGTCGCCAGGCAATTGCAGCTGGGCGACATGCTGCGTCTTGGGCGTGGCGAAGCGCAAGGCGGCGGACGTCAGCGTCGCAACATCCTGTGCGACGCCTTCGAGGCTCTGCTGGGGGCGCTCTATCTTGACCAGGGACAGGCCGCGGCCGAAGCCTTTGTCGTGCCGCGTTTGCTGCCGCTCATCGATGGCATGCTTGAGCAAGGTCTGGTGGATGCGCGCAGTCGCTTGCAGGAATGGAGCCAGGCCAGGTTCTTCGCCACGCCGGCCTACGAACTACTGGCCGAGACCGGCCCGGATCACGAGAAGATGTTCACTGTCGCCGTGCGGATTCAGGACGAGCAACTGGGCACCGGCTGTGGCCGTAGCAAACAGTCCGCCGCGCTGGCCGCTGCCAGGGCAGCGCTCGACACCTTGCTCCGGGATGGCCGTCTACCCGGGCCCGGCGCCGAGTGATAGCCCAAACATGACCAGACGATGGCCGGCGGCCTCGGCTGCCAGAACGCCCGTGCCAAGTCCGCGCAGCGGCGCCCGCAGCCACAGGAAGTCCGTACGCACTTCCTCGCCCTCAGCCATCGCCGTCCAGATGCTGTCCGGGGCATGGCCAAAGAAGGGGTCGTTGAAGTCGGCGGCGCGTAGCGGCTGCAGAAGCTGGTCGTCTGGCGCTTCAGCGAAGGAAGCACCAAGCACCAGCAATTCCGGTTCCTCGCGACTGTGGAGTGCGCCGATGAGCGTGTTCATCGCGCCGATTTGCAGTTGCAGGCTGCGCGGCGCCTGGCCCGGCCAGTAGTTGTAGAGAGTAAGCGTCTCGCCCTGCACATCCAGTGAAGCCCGTTGCAGGCCGCCCTGTTGACCGTCTCCGACGGCGAGCCAGCCATTATGCTCGCCCAGCTCGGCACGGGCCAGCAGCGCCAGCCCGTTCACGCCTTCGGCCGTCGGGTAGAAGCGATGTTGCATGTTCAGCCGTCGCGCCAGCCAGTAGGCCTGGTCGACCCAGAAGCTGGTGCTGCGGCCGGCATCGACATTTTGTAGCAAAACGACGTCCGCGCCGCTGGCCAGAATAGTCTGCGCGATGGGTTCGAGCTCCCGCTGCCAGTAGATATTCGAGCCTGCGCCGATGTTCCAGGTGGCCACCCGCAAGGTGGAGGCGTCGAGTGATTCGTCTGGCGGCGGGGGATTGCTGAGGCCGACGCTCAGCACGGTGGCGGCGAGGACGAGCAGGAAGGCCGGCAGACTGTTGCCGCCTGAATCGTTGGCCCAGGCGATTCGGTGGCGGGTGCGCGTCATGGGCAGGGCCGCCAGGACAACGGCCAGCAACAACAGCGCAGCGCCCATCCCGCGCAGGCCGCGCAGCATACTCTGCACCAGTTCGCCCGCTTCAGCGAGCGCCGGGAAGGGGCTCGCCGCCAGCGGGACGGCGACCGTGAAGTAATTGCCCAGCAGCAGCAGGGCAGTCACGAGCAGCGCCGGTATCAACACGACCGAGACGAGATTGCGATCGCCCTCCTCTTGCGGCCGCAACAGCCACCACCACATCAGGCTGACGGCAAATTGCAGCAACACCAGGGCGATGGCAGCGGGCAGGCCATCAAGGCGCAGCCCGATTACCAGCAAGAGCGCAATCAGTGCCAGCCACAGCCAGCCGCGCAGTCCGCCATAGAAGGCTTGCAACAGACTGCGCGCCAGACTGCGAACAGGCGGCAGCAGCGGCAGCAGGGTGGCGGCAATAATAAGGGGCGCGATGTGGTTCAGTGGCGTGGCAGTGCGCGCCGCAATGGCGTTGGGTAGCGCCAGCAGGGTGAGCTCCAGGTAAAGCAGGGCGCCCAGGCCGAGCGCGCCGCGGAGCGTCATCAGGCCCTGCTGGGCGGTGACTTCTGCGAGCACAGGTTCCTGGGCCCGGCGCATGAGGAAGATGGTGATCGCAATCGCCGCGGCGGAGAGCAGGATTTGTGGAGCGGCCCAGGCGGACCCCCAGGAGGGGTCAAGGGTGAAGTTGGCGGAACGCAAGAGCTGGTCCGCAGCGAAGCCGAGGATCATCAGCTGCGGGAATTGCATCACGCGCCGGTGCATGATCAGCACGATGTAGCCGAGCCCTCCGCCGAGCACGGCGGCGCTCACATGGCTTTCGGCCAGGCCGATGCCCAGCGCCGGCAGGGCGCGCGCGACTGCGATGAAGATCACGCTGACTGGCAACGCGCGGCGGTCCTGATTGAACCACTGGGCCAGCAGCGGCAGGGCCAACATGAGTAGCAGAAAAATGATTTCCCCGCTGAACTGCGCAAGGTCGACCATGCCCTGTAGCGCTGCCGGGTTGCGCGCTGCTTCCGCTTCAAACAGGCTGGCGCCTGCGTTCCGGTTGAGCAGCAGACCAGGCAGACGACGAAGGGCCTGGACGAAGAAGAGCCCGACCAGCGCGACCTCGATTGTTTGCAGCAGGGAAACCAGGACCTTGCGCGACATCTCTGCCCCCGGCAGCGTACGATTTGGACGCAGTGTACTCTCTGGCGGGAATCCTGTCGACTTGTCGTCGCGTACCTGGCTCAAGGGGCAGGGCCGGGAGATAGCTGCGCTGCAACGCCTTGCAAAGCGGGCTGTGCCCAATAGCCGCATCGGCTCTATACTGGGGGAAATCTCCCCGGCAACGAGGCTTCGACAATGGAACAGGTTGATCTTGTCCTGGCAGGCGGAACGGTCGTCACGATGGACGCGGAATTCTCGCTCTACCTGGACGGCGCTGTCGCGATCCGCGACGAGCGCATAGTGGCCGTCGGCCTGCGCGAAACGCTGATGGCTGCCTGCGAGGCCGCTGAAGTGCTGGATTGCAGCGACAGCTACATCCTCCCTGGCCTGGTGAACGCACACACGCATGCGCCCATGACCCTGCTGCGCGGCCTTGCGGATGACCTGCGCCTGGATGTTTGGCTGCTGGGCTACGTGATGCCGACCGAACGCGAGTTCGTCAACCCGGAGTTCTGCCGCCTGGGCGCGCGCCTGGCCTGCGCAGAGCAAATCCGCAGCGGCATTACCACCTTTGCGGACATGTATTACTTCGAGGAAGAGATCGCCGAAGTAACCGCCGAAGCAGGAATGCGCGCGGTGCTGGGACAGACCGTGTTGCGCTTTCCGACGCCCGACGCGGAGAGTTACGAAGACAGTCTGGCGCGCACGCGCCGTTTCATAGAGGACTGGAAAGGACACGCGCTCATCACGCCCGCAGTCGCGCCACATGCGCCTTATTCCAGCACGCGTGAAATGCTTGAGGAATGCGCTGCGCTGGCCCTGACCTGTGATGTGCCGCTGCTCATCCACATTGCCGAAACGCGCCAGGAGCTGGAAGACAGCCTGGCGCAGCATGGCCAGCGCGTGGTCGACCAGGTCGGTGCGGTTGGACTGCTGGAGGCAAAGGTGCTGGCTGCGCACTGTGTGCACATCAATCTTGCTGAAATGGAGACCTTGCACGCGCACGACTGCAGCGTTGCACATTGCCCGACCAGCAACCTGAAGCTGGCCAGCGGCATTGCGCCCGTGACAGCCATGCTGGAACGCGGGCTCACGGTCGGCATCGGTACGGACGGGCCGGCCAGCAATAACGATCTTGATATGCTGGAGGAAATGCGGCTGGCAGCGATCCTGGCGAAAACGGACGCAAATGATCCAACTTCATTGCCCGCGCGTCAGGCGCTGCTGATGGCGACGCGCCAGGGCGCCGAAGCCCTGTTCCTGAGTGAGCAGACGGGCAGCCTGGAACCGGGGAAGTTGGCAGATGTGATCGTGATGAATGCCAGGCGCACGCACAACATGCCGCACTTTCAGCGCAGCGAGGACGCCATCTACTCGCAAATCGTCTACGCCGGCAAGAGCACGGATGTGGCTCACGTAATCTGCCACGGGCGCTGGCTGATGCGCGACCATCAGCTGCTAACCCTGAACGAGGAAGACTTAATCGCAAAGTCGCAGGAGCAGGCGCAGCGTATCGACGAATTCCTGCGCGCGAAGACCGGCGACGTGCTCTCGAAGCTGCTCACTGTGACCCAGGGGATGGAGCGGGGCGAGAGCTTCGAGGTGCAGGCCAAGCTTGTGCTGCGCGATGCCGCTGCGCTGGAGCGTCTACTCGCTCACGATGCAGTTCAGGTGCTGAAGCAGGTGCAATATCGCCAGTACGACACCTGGTTCAGCTTTGAAAACGAGGCGGACGGCCGTTTGCGTTACCGTGAAGATGATTTGCTGGATGCGGATGGCGGCGTCGAATCGACGCGCAGCCGCCTGACCCTGACGCGCTACAACAAGGTCGACAGCTACGACCTGGCGGTCATGCTTTCGCGCTCCCGCTTTTTTGCCCAGGCGGACCGGCCGCTGCGCTTTTACCGTGAGTACTTTCGGCCCGTGGCAGAAAGTGCGCTGGAAAAGGATCGGCGCCGCTGGCACATTATGTTCCAGGGTGTGCTGTTCTACGTCAATGTGGACCGCTTCATCAGTCCGCCCGGCGAAGAGACCTATCTCGAGCTGAAAAGCCGCACCTGGTCAGCAGCGGATGCGGGTGACAAGGCCACGCGCATAAAGGAAATGCTGACCATCCTCGGCGTGGATGCTGAAGACATGGTGCTGGAAGATTATCCGGAATTGCACAGCAGCCAGTCCGACTCAACGAGCCCCGATTAGCCAGACGCGCAGCTCTTCTACGAGGGTGTCCGGCTGCAAACTGGCTGCGTCCTGCCAGCGTATGCCGCCATCGTGGCCACGGAACCAGGTGAGTTGACGCCGAATGAAATCGTGCGTGGCATATTTCGCTTGCTGGATGGCTTCGTCCAACGGCAGGTCGTCCAACAGATGCGCGGCCAGCTCGCGATAGCCCAGGCCACTCATCGAAGGCAGGTCCCGCGAGTAACCGGCCTGTAGCAGCGCGCGCACCTCCTCCACGAAGCCGGCGTCGATCATGGCCTCAAGACGCTTGTCAGTGCGTTGATGCAGCGCCGGGCGTTCGAGGTGCAGGCCAATTTGCAAGATGTCCCAAGGCGGTGGCTGACGCTGCTGCAACTCGCTGATTGGCTGGCCGGTCTCGTGCCAGACCTCCAGCGAACGCACCACGCGGCGCAGGTTGTTCGGATGCGTCCTGGCCGCGGCGACCGGGTCGACATTGGCGAGCTGCCGGTGCAGCGCCGCGCGACCCTGCTCCGCGGCGAAGGCTTCCAGCTCCGCGCGCAGGGCCAGGTTGGGCGGCACGACCGGGATGCGCCAGCCCTCGATGATGGCGCTGAGGTACTGCCCGGTGCCGCCCACCAGAAATGGCACGCGGCCGCGGCGCTGTATGTCTGTGATGGCGCTGTTGGCCAGGCGCTGAATCTCGGCCAGCCCTGGATTTTCGTCGGGGTCGGTGATGTCTAGCAAATGGTGCGGCACGCTGTCCTGTTGCTGCGCGTCCGGCTTTGCCGTGCCGATGTCCATGCCGCGATAGATCTGGCGGCTGTCGGCGCCGACGATTTCGCCGTTCAGCGCCGTCGTGAGCTGGAGGGCGAGCCCGGTCTTGCCGCTGGCCGTGGCGCCCAGGATGACTATCAGCGGCGGCCTACCAGCCAAGCGCATCCTCCACGTGTTCAATTTGCGTCCGCTCACCCAGAGCCACGGCGATCACATCCAGGCGCCAGGCGGAGGCAGTCGACTTATGAGCCTGCAGCCAGGACCAGACGGCAGCTGTGAGTCGCTCCCTTTTGCGCGCTGTGATGCTGGCGAAGGCGTCTTCGGTGCTGGTCTGGTGGCGCGTGCGCACCTCAATGAAAACCAACACATCGGCCTGGCGCGCAATGATGTCCAGCTCGCCCTGGGCGCAGTGCCAGTTGGTATCGAGGATGTCGTAGCCGCGCCGGCGCAGGAATCGGGCCGCCAGCGCCTCCCCGTGGCGACCGGTGCGTAGCGTCTGCATGGCCCGAGCCTAACCCTGCTGGCGGGCCGCTGCAAGGTGGCGGGATTGAAATGAGGCCCTGCATCGGCTACCATCCGCTGCGCGGGAGACAAACGAGGGGGAGTGCATGGAACTGACCATTCAGGACGCAGGCGCGCTGGGCGTTATCGCCAGTGTGATCGGGTTGGGATTTGCGCTCTGGCAACGAAACTTTGTCATGGCCCAGGACGCCGGCAACGAGACCATGCAGCGCATCTCGGGCGCGATTCAGCGCGGCGCCCAGGCCTTCCTCTCTCGTGAGTATCGCGCAGTTGGCATCCTGGTGGTGATCATCACGCTGGTGCTGGTAGTACTTTCCACGCTGGAAGGCAGCGGCATGAGCATCTGGACGGCCGTCGCCTTTGTGTGCGGCGCGCTGGCCTCTGGCCTGGCGGGCTACATCGGGATGTACATCGCCGTGCGCGCCAACGTGCGCACGACCCAGGCCGCCTCGCACAGTTTGAACCGGGGCCTGCGCGTGGCCTTTGCCAGCGGCACCGTGATGGGCACTGTCGTGGTCTCGCTGGCCCTGCTGGGCGTGAGCGTGCTCTTCGTGCTGCTCACCGGGCAACTGCCGCCACAGCAGGCGGCGAGCGCGCTGGCGGGCTTCGGCTTCGGCGGCACCTCGATCGCCATCTTCGCGCGCGTCGGCGGCGGCATCTACACCAAGGCGGCCGATGTCGGCGCAGACCTGGTGGGCAAGACTGAGGCCGGCATCCCCGAGGATGATCCGCGTAACCCGGCCACCATCGCTGACAACGTGGGCGATAACGTCGGCGACGTCGCCGGCATGGGTTCCGATCTCTTCGAAAGTTACGCCAGCTCCATCATCGCCGCCATTTCGCTGGCGACCCTGGGCGCCGGCCTTGCGCAAGATCTGCAGCTGGCCGGGCAACTCTTCCCCCTGCTGGTTGCGGCCGCCGGCCTGATCATTGGCATGGGCAGCACCTTCCTGGTACGCACCGAGGAGCGCGCCACGCAGGAGATGTTGCTGGGTAGCCTGCGGCGCGGCATCTACACCGCCAGCGCGCTGGTGGGCCTGGCGATCGTGGTCATCGGTACGCTGCTGGGCCTGGGCACGGGCGTGATTGGTGCAACCCTTGCCGGTCTCATCGGCGGCGTCCTCATCGGCTACTTCACGGAGTATTTCACCGCCACCAGTTACGGGCCCACCCGCGGCCTTTCGGAAAGTGCCAATGGTGGCGCCGGCATCGTCGTCATCCGCGGTCTGGCGCTGGGCATGCTCAGCACGCTGGCGCCGGTGATCATCGTGGTTATCGTCACCCTGGTGGCGACGGCGGCGACCGGGCTCTACGGCGTCGCGCTGGCCGCCGTCGGCATGCTCAGCACCCTGGGAATCACGCTGGCGACCGACGCCTATGGCCCGGTGGCGGATAACGCCGGCGGCATCGCCGAAATGGCCGAGCTCGACGACAGCGTGCGCGAGCGCACTGATGCGCTTGACAGCCTCGGCAACACGACGGCGGCAACCGGCAAGGGCTTCGCCATCGGTAGCGCGGCCATGACGGCACTGGCCCTGACCACGGCCTTCATCACAGCACTGGGCGGGACGGATGTGCCAACCACCTTCGCCGAAGTGATTCTGGATGCGCGCCTCATCACCGGCGTGTTCATCGGCGCCATGCTGCCCTACATCTTCAGCGCTCTGACCATGCGCGCGGTGGGGGATGCGGCGCAGTCCATCGTGGAGGAAGTGCGGCGTCAGTTCCGTGAAATCCCCGGCATCATGGAAGGCACTGGAGAGCCGGACTACGAGCGTTGTGTGGCCATCAGCACGGACAACGCCATTCGCCAGATGCTGTTGCCTGGCATCGTCGCTGTGGCCGTGCCGGTGCTTATTGCCTTACTGACCGTCCTGGGTCGGGGAAATTCGCTGGAGCGCTTTGTGGGGCAGGAGACTTTGGTGGGTGTGCTGGTGGGTTCACTGGCCTCGGCCTTCATGCTGGCTGTGATGATGGCCAATGCCGGCGGCGCATGGGACAACGCCAAAAAATTCATCGAGGCCGGAAATCTCGGCGGCAAGGGCTCCGACGCACACAAGGCCGCTGTTGTCGGCGACACGGTCGGCGACCCCTTCAAGGATACTTCGGGGCCGTCGCTGAACATCCTGCTCAAGTTGCTGGCGATTGTGTCGCTGGTGATTGCGCCGATGCTGGCCTCTGCGCCTGTCGGCTGACCCTCAACTCACACAAGTGGCAAAGGGCGGCTCTCACATTTTGAGGGTCGCCTTTTTAGTCTGTTACTTTGCTACGTTTCAGGATGTGGCGGAACTTGTAACCGTAGACGATCATGCCGCTCTGGCCTTCGCTGTAGAGACGGCGCGTGACCATCTCCACCCGGTCGCCGATGCGCGGCGGGCTGTCGAGGTCGGTAAGTTGCGCGGTGAGAAGCGGGCCTTCGTCGAGACGGATGAGCGCCAGCGTATAGGGCGCCTGGTCCTCGAAGCCGGACGGTGGATTGCCGAGCGTGGTGAAACTGTAGATCTCGCCCGTACCGGCAAACTGGAAATGCTCCGCATCTGGAGCTGGATCAGGAATCACGGGGTGCGTCAGGCGCTTACGGGTTGCGGCAGGGCCGGGGCCGGGCGCATCGCTGCCTGAATAATTTGCGGCCGCTGCTGCAGGCTCAACTGGCCGTCACGATGGCGAAAGCCTTGCAGACGATAGCGCTGTGCGTTGAGCCGCCAGTTGCGCGAGATTTGCATGTGTGCTGTTCCGTCCCCTGACCGTGCTGTCGCTGCTTACAGGATATGGGCGGATGCCTGTCAATTGCTGTCAAGGGAGGCTGAATCCCTGCCGAATCCTGTCAGATGAAGTCGTTCAGCAGCTGAAAACCTGTCATTTCCTGTCAGCAACGCTCACATACTGACAATTTCCCTGACTTCAGGCGAATCACGCAGAGTGGCCCAGCGAGACGCGGCGGCCTGTACGGGCCGACTCGTAAGCGCCGAGGATCATCTCGATGCACACACGCCCGTCGGCGACCGTCGCCAACGGGCCGCGTCGGCCCTGCAGGTAGTCGATGAGGGGTCGCGGCACATCGCGGATGCGCTCACCTTGTGGCCGCAACGGAAAGTCAAAGGACTCCCAGGCGCCGGTTGCCGCGCGATAGACCTTGAGCGCGACCGCACCGGGCAGCAGCGGCACATTGGACGAAGGCAAATCGCCGTGGTTCTGGATGATGCTGCCCTTGTCACCATAGATCTCGGTGGTGTTTTCGGCTGCCAGCGTGGTGGAGCTGTTGAGCAGGATGCCCAGCTCGCGCCCCGGGAAACGATAGACGGCGATGCCGTTGTCGTCAGGCGCGACGTCGGTGACGATGTTGTCGATCTCGGCCATCACGCTCACCGGCGCGCCCAGCATCCAGTACATCCAGTCCGCGGCGTGCGAGGCGTCGTCCATGAACATGCCCATGTTCTGCGCCGGGTCGATGTGCCAGTTGCCGGCGTAGGCAAAGTCCGGGTTCAGCAGCATGGGGATGGCGTGGCGCCGTCGTAGAATGGCTACCTTGCCAATCGCGCCCTCGTCCAGCAGGGCCTTCATCTTCTGGTTGACCGGGTCGGCGCGCATCTGGTAGCAGAGGCTGAACATCACGCCGCTATCCTGCACTGCGGCGGCGATGGCATCGCAGTCGGCCAGGCTGAGCGCCATTGGCTTTTGCAGCAGAATGTGCTTGCCGGCGCGGGCGGCAGCGATACAGTGAGCGGCGTGTTGGCTGGTCGGACTGGCGATGAAGACTGCGTCAATCTCCGGACGCGCCAGCAAGCCATCCAGCTGCGGCTCAAGGTCCAGGCCAAATTGCTCGCAGTAATGCCGGCCGCGAGCGGAGTCGTCGTCCCAGGCAGCAACAATCTCTGCATCGTCGAAATCGCGCATGACATCCGCGTAGGCGCGTACGTGCGCGTGTGCGAAACTGATGATTCCAAGGCGCAGGGTACTCACGACTCAGATCCTTAGCTTGCCGCGAAAACGGCAGTAGGTCGCGTAGTCAATTTCGCTGCGGCGCGCGATGTAGTCGCGGGTAGAGGGCGCCCGTCCACGCATTTCTGACAGCCGATCCGTGACCTCCAGGTCGAAAGCGTCGGAACCGGCGCCGCTGCCGTAGCTGACCATCAGGATGCGGTCACCTACTACGGCGATGTCCAGCACCGCGCTCAATCCCAGCATGCAGGAGCCGGAATAGGTGTTGCCAATGTCGCCGGCGAGCAGGCCCGCGCTCACCTGGTCCGCGCTGAAGCCCAGGCTGCGCGCGGCGCGTTGCGGGAACTTGACGTTGGGCTGGTGAAAGACCGCCCAGGCATAGTCCGACGGCTGCGTACCCATCTCTTGCATGAGCGCGCGGGCGGCGTTTAGCGTATGGTTGAAGTAGGCTGGCTCGCCGGTGAAGCGGTCGCCGTGGCTGGGATAGGGCTGGCCCTCGCGCCGCCAGAAGTCGGGCGTGTCGGTGACGAAGCTGGTGCTACCGAGGAAGCGCGCGCAGGCCTCTTGCGCTGGACCCAGCAGGAAGGCCGCGCCGCCGGAAGCCGCGGTGTACTCAAGGTCATCGCCGGGCCGCCCCTGGGCGGTGTCCATGCCGATGGCCAGGGTGTATCGTCCCATGCCGCTGCCTATGATGCCGATGGAGGCTTGCACGGCTTCGGTGCCGGCCTTGCAGGCGAACTCCAGGTCGGCGCCATGACTGCGGGCGTTGCGCCCACGCTCTCTGCGACGACGGTACTGCTCGGCTTGACAGCGTAGGGATGGCTCTCGCTGCCGACCCAGACGGCGCGAATCTCGGCCGGGTCGATCCCGGCGCGTGCGATGGCGTTGCGCGCTGCCTCGATGGACATGGTGATGACGTCTTCATCGAGTCCGGCGACGGCTTTCTCGCGCACCGGACTGCCGCCCATGCCCTGCGTCCATATGCGCGCAATTTCGCTGCCAGGCAGGCGGTAGCGGGGGACGTAGGCGCCGTAGCCGACGATGCCGACCTTACCTTCAGGGAATGTAGTGGGCGCCATTGACAAGATTCCGTTTTCGGTCATGCGTATTCCATTTCTCTTACGTTCAGGTTTCCCTGTGCTTGAGGGTGTCCAATAGTTCCTTCGCCCGTTGCAGGCGAATGTCTCCTGAGTCCACCAGCGCCTTGGCGATCTCGGCAACACGTCCCGGCGGCGCGCCGGCGGCCAGCGCCAGCTGTCGCGCGTGCAGGCTCATGTGGCCGCGCTGGATGCCTTCGGTGGCCAGCGCGCGCAGGGCGGCGAAGTTCTGTGCCAGGCCAACTGTGGCCATCACCTGGGCCAGTTCCCGCGCAGTGGCGACGCCCAGAATCTTCAGCGCGACGTGCGCCAGCGGATGCGCCCGGGTGGCGCCGCCGACCGTGCCGACGGCCAGCGGCAACTCGAGCGAGCCGTGCAGAATGTCATGCTCGTCCAGACGCCACAGTGACAGACTGCGGTAGCGGCCGTCGCGCGCTGCCCAGGCGTGTGCGCCGGCTTCAATAGCGCGCCAGTCGTTGCCGGTGGCAATGGCCACGGCGTCAATGCCGTTCATAATGCCCTTGTTGTGCGTTGCTGCGCGCCAGGGGTCGACCTCGGCTAGGGCCGCAGCTTCGACTATTCGTCGCGCCACTTCCAGGCCAGACTGTCCCGCCAATGCCAGCTCCCGCGCCGGCAACTGACAGCGTGTGCGCGCGCGGCGCCGGTCGGCCAGGTTGCTGAGGATGCGCAGGTTGGCGCGGCCACCGCTGAGCGCTTCCATGCGTGGTGCCAGGCGCTCACAGACACTGTTAACGAGATTGGCGCCCATCGCGTCGCGGCAATCAATGAGCAGGTGAACGACAAGCATCGGGCCGGCGGAAGTATGCGGAAAATGGTGCAGCTCCAGATCGCGCGCGCCGCCGCCGCGCGCCACAATACTGCCGCCGGGCTCATCCGCAAGTGCCAGCAGCTCCGCTTTCTTTTCCAGGATAGCCGCCTGCGCTGCCGTGGGATCGGGGACGTCTAGCAGTTGAATCTGGCCGATCATCAGCGGCTCGTCACAGCTTGCGCAGAAGCCGCCGCCGATGCGGAAGATTCGCGCGGCGTTGCCGAGAGCGGCCACCACCGAGGGTTCTTCTATGGCAAGCGGAACGAGCAGTTCGCGGCCGTTGATGATGAAGTTTGGCGCGACGCCAAGGGGCAGGCCGAAAACGGAGATCGCATTCTCGATCATCTGTCCGGCCTGTTCGATGCCCAGACCGCTACCATTTGCCAGCAGTGCCTGCTCAGTCTCTGACAAGCCGGCCTGACGCGCCAGAAACGCGAGGCGTTCATCCGGCGTCAGACGGTGCAGTGCAGGCAGACGCGAACTGCGGGATTTACTCATGCGCCGGACTGTAGCAGCGCCCCGCTCTCAATTGCTATCAGATCGGACTTTGTGCAGGTTTGACATCCGCCCAAACGATTTCTATGCTGGCAGACATGAAGCACACATTGCGCCGAATCCTGCTTCTCTGCCTGCTGTGGCTGCTGGCACATGCCGGGCTGCTCATGGCGCAGGACGGCACGCTGCGGCGCATACGCGTTCCCATCCTCATGTATCACTATGTCGACTCTCTGCCACCGAACGCAGACCCGCTTCGCATCGGTCTTACAGTGCGGCCGAATACCTTCAGGGCGCAGCTTGCTTGGTTGCGTGAAGCCGGCTTCAACACGATCTCCTTTGACCAGTTGCACGCTGCCCTGACCCTGGGCGCAACGCTGCCGCCGAAGCCCCTGATTCTGAGTTTCGACGATGGCTACAGCGGTCATTTCTCGACTGTGTTGCCCCTGTTGCTGGAGACGGGTTACACCGCGACTTTCTTCGTCATCAGCGAAAGGGCGGAAAACGGCGACCCGAACCATCTGAGCCGTGAGCAGGTCGCGGCCATGGCCGCGGCGGGCATGCAGATGGAAGCTCATTCGCGTTCGCATCGCGAGCTGGTCGGCCGCGACCGCGACCTGTTGGTCTTTGAGTTGCTGGGCAGCCGCGAAAGTCTGCAGGCGTTCACGGGGGTGGCACCCAGGGTGCTCGCCTGGCCCTACGGCAGCTACGATGCCCTGGCGCTGCAAATAGCAGAAGAGGCAGGCTATCTAATGGCAGTAAGCACGCGCGCCGGAATGTTGCAAAGCAGCAGTGAACGCCTCGAACTTCCGCGGTTGCGCGTCAACAGGAACCTGAGCCTTGCGGCTTTTGCTGCCTTGCTGCGGGGCGACTGGCTGAACGATGGGGCACAGCCTGCGACGTAGCGCTAGTCCGGCAGGATCCTGGTGCTGAGGAAGTGATCCAGCCAGACCAGAAAGAGCAGGGCGAGCGGCAGGGCAGTGGTCAGGAAATAGATCGTGCCATATCGGGCGATGCTGATGGCTTCCGAATTGACCGGTGTGATGATGGGCGGCAGGAAGATTGAGGGCAGCAGCGCGAACCCCAGGGTGATGATCAGCCAGGCGCTGAGCAGGCCCAGAATCGACGAGACGACCCAGACGAAAATGCGTTTGATGGTCAACGAGGACATGCAGCGGCTCCCCCGAACTTGGCAGGCAGACAATTGCGCAGCAGTGTAGCGCGGGCGCGGGCCGGCGGCAAGCCTTGCCTTGCGCACCTGCTGCGCTTATGTGGCAAAAAATCGTCAAGCAAATCATAATGGTGAAGTCAGGTTGTGGTGCGGGTCGTTCCCCGCCGTTACAGGGTGCGCTCTTCAGTACTGAGCAGGAAACCGTACATGACTGATCTTTACGAGAAAATCGCGACTGACAACGACATGAGGCGCGTACGGGAAGCGCAATCCATCGGCATCTACCCCTACTTCCGTGCGCTCAGCCAGTCCGAAGGCGTGACTGCAACCATCAACGGCAAGGACGTCGTCATGCTGGGCTCGAACAACTATCTGGGCCTGACGACCGACCCGCGCGTGCGTCAGGTGATGATCGAAGCTGTGGAACTTTATGGCACCAGTGTGACCGGGTCACGCTTTCTGAATGGCACGCTGGAGTTGCATCTTGAACTTGACCGTCGTCTGGCCGAATTTGTAGGCAAGGAAGCCGCGGTCGTCTTCCCGACTGGCTACCAGACCAACGTCGGCACCATCTCGGCAATGGTGGGCAAGGGCGATTTCGTCATTGTGGACAAGGATGACCATGCCAGCATCGTCGATGGCTGCATCATGTCGCGTGGCGAGATGAAGCGTTTCCGTCACAACGACATCAGCAGCCTGGATACCGTGCTGGCGCGTCTGCCCGCCGAGTCTGGCAAGCTGGTCGTGGTGGATGGCGTTTACAGCATGATGGGCGATCTGGCGCCGCTGCCAGAGATCGTCGAAATCTGCAAACGTCATGGTGCGCGCATCATGGTTGACGATGCTCATGGCATTGGCGTCACCGGCGACGGACGTGGCACCGCGGCGCACTTCGACCTAAGCGACGAGGTCGACCTGATCATGGGCACCTTCAGCAAGAGTTTCGCCTCTATTGGCGGCTTTATCGCCGGCACTGCCGAGGCGGTGCATTTCATCCAGCACCGGGCCCGTTCACTGATTTTCTCGGCTTCACTGCCCGCGCCCAACGTGGCGACGGTGCTCAAGGTGCTCGACATCATCGAGACTGAAGGTCAACACGTGGTTAATCTCTGGGAGAACGCGGGCTACATGCGTTACGGGCTTAAGGCCATGGGCTATGACACCGGACCCAGCAACACGCCCATCGTCCCGGTAATCCTGGGTGATGACTTCCGGGTGGCGCTCGGCTGGCACGCCCTTATCGAGGCCGGCGTTTACACCAACGCGGTCGTCCCGCCGGGCACGCCACCCGGCTTCGCGCTGTTGCGCACCAGCTACACAGCGACCCACCGCAAAGAGCATCTCGACCGGGCCCTGCAGGCCTTCCGGGAGGTTGGTGAACGCCTGGACTTCATTCCCCAGCCTGTCTAGACCGACGCGAACTAACGCACCAGCAGCACGAGCCCTGCATCAACTCCGACAGCTCATCAATCGCAACCTTGAGTCGAAGAAGCTTGCTGCGCGCTATTCGTCGTAGATGCCGAGCGGCGCTGCGCCGGCATCACGCATCAGGTTGTCCAGCGCGCGTCCAATCAGTACGAGACAGGAAGCCGGCGGGCGTTCCAGCAGACGCCACTCCGTTGAGGTGTAAATCGCCATGCCGTGCAGCAGCGCAGCGCCGATGTTGCCGCGCATCCCGAGCGCCATCGCAACGTCGCCAGGGATGCTGTCCGGCACACGTAGCCAGGCAATGTGCTGAAGCATTTGCTCACGACGCGCATCACTCAAGTCGGCACAGGAGTAGATCACCCGCTCAAGCGCCTCCAGTGTGCGCGCGGCTTCCCCGCTGACAGGCGTGGCGACCTGCAGCGCATCAATTCGTGCGACGCTGGTAGCCATGGAATGGTCTGCGGCCGCAGTTGGGGACGCCGGCTCCGGCTTTGGCTCCGGCGCTGTGGCACAGGCTGTCAGCAGGATGACCGGAAGCAGCAGGGATGTCAGTGCGCGCAAGCAGACTGCTCTTGTCACCCGGCGCTGCCCAGCGAGCGTACATAGTGATAGAGGTTGCTGACTCCGCTGTTGCTAAGGCGTTCGGCCGGGAAGCGATGCATGCTGCCGGCAGCACCACCGGTGCGAATCGTGTCGATAAACTCTGTTTCGCTTGCTGTGTAGTCTAGCAGGGAAGGCCCCTTGTCTGTGCCGGATCCATCCGCGCCATGGCAGCTGCCACATTCGAGGAAGTCCCAGCGTCCCTGGCCGTAGCCGGCCTTGTCCACATCGAGCACGAAACCACTGTCTGCGGCGAGCGTGGCGGCAACTTCGGTGGCACCGGCGGCAACCTGGGGCGCAAGCGTGGGCTGGATGAAAGCGAAAGTCGGGAAAGGCGTGGGCGTTGCACTTGGCGTGGACGTAGCCTCTGGAGCAGCAGGGCTGCAGGCGGTCAGCAGCAGCGCAGCTATCAACAGGATAGCCCAGGAGCGCCTGCCATTGCTTTCGTTCGACACGTCGGAGCCCTCAAGTCTCGGAACGAGTGAAATCCAGGGCTTCCTGCAAGCCATCGCCCAGAAAGGAAAAGCCCAGCATGGTCAGGGCGATCAGGATGGTGGGCAGAAGCGCCAGATGCCAGTAGACGGTCACCGTGGTGCCGACACTGCCTCCTACCATTTTACCCCAGCTCGCCGTCGGTTCGGTAATTCCGAGCCCGAGGAAGCTGAGTCCGGCTTCGGCGAAGATAAAGCCGGGCACGGCGAATGAGAAGGCAATCAACAGCGGCGAGAAGGCGTTCGGCAGAATGTGTTGCCACAGCAAACGCAACTCGGGCGCACCAAGGGATCTGGCCGCCAGCACAAATTCTCGATCCCGGGTAGCGAGAAACTGTCCGCGCGTGATGCGCGCCGGCCCGATCCAGGAAGTGATCGAGAGCACGATAATGACGTTGATCACGCCCGTGCCGAGCACGCTGAGCAGGAGCAACGCGAATATCAGTCCGGGCAGGCCGGTGCCAATTTCGATCAGACGGCTGATGAAAAAATCCCATTTGCCGCCCTTGTAGCCCGCTACGGCGCCCAGCGGCAGGCCGATGGCGAAAGCGATGCAGGGCGAGAGCAGTCCGATAAAGAGCGAAGTGCGCGCGCCATAAATCAGGCGCGAGAGATAGTCGCGGCCCGCCGTGTCCGTGCCCAGCGGATGCTCGGGGTCCACAAAGGGCAACACGGGATGCCGAATGGTAAAAAACACTTTCTTGTAGTCATACCACGCCAGCTGGTCGGCGAAGACTGCGAGGAAGAAAAGGAAGCAAACGATTATCAGACCCAGCATTCCGAGACGGTTACGGCGAAAACGGCGCAACGCATCGCCCCACAGCGAACGCCGCACCTGCTGCGCATCGAGCAGCAGATCGCTCGCAAAGAAGGGGCCGGTATCAGACATGGCGGTTCAGCGGTTCCCGGTGATGCGGATGCGCGGGTCGATCAGGGTATAAAGCAGGTCGGTGATGAGGTAGGTCAGGCCCCAGAAGAAGGCGACCAGCAATACCTGTGCCATAATCATGGGATAGTCACGCGCGAATATGCTGGTTATGAAGTACTTGCCCAGGCCGGGAATGCCAAAGATGACTTCCACGAAGAGTGAGCCGGTCAATAAATTGGGGATTTCAGGCAGGAGCACGGTAACCATGGGAATGAGGGCGTTGCGCATCACGTGCCGACCCATGACGTTACGCTCGCGCAGCCCCTTGGCGCGTGCCGTGCGCACGTAGTCCGCGCTCAGCGCGTCGCTGACGCTGGAGCGGGTATAGCGCGCCACAATGGCGAGCGGCGCCAGCGCATAGGTGATGACTGGCAGAAAATAATCGCTGGAAAGCAGGGGCTTGCCGCCCGCAACGAGCGGGCCAATGATCCATTTACCTTCCTGTCCCCAGCCAACCTGGAAGCCGAAGACAATGAGGAACCAGGTCGCGATCACAAAACTGGGGATGGTGATGCCGAGGGTGGCGACGAAGGTCACCGTGCTGTCAATCCAGCTGTTGCGCCACCAGGCGCCTGTCACGCCTAGCAGGATGCCGAGGCTGAATGCGAGCGCGATCGTGTAACCCCCCACGTGCAGCGTAACCGGCCAGACGGAACGGATGACCTCGGTCACCGGTGGATTGCCGGTTACAGAAAACGAGTTGCCGAAGTCGAAACGCAGGATGTCGGAAAGATAGGTTAAGTAGCGCTCGTGGACGGGCTTGTCGAGGCCGTACTTCGCCAGAACGTTTTGCATGGCTTCTTCGGAGTAGCCGCGCTCCCCCAGGGTGAAGGGGCCGCCTGGCACAGCATTCATCAGGAAAAAGACGATGGTCACGACGGCCCAGAGGACGAAGAGCAGCGATACCAGCCGCCGGATGATGTAGCCCGTCATGGATACTCCGCTATACGGGGAAAGGGGCCTGACCCCGTTTGCGCCAGACCCCCTTGTTCCTTCTGTGAATTCGACTAGCCGCTGACGTAGTCGCCTACGGTGTTGTCGAGGTAGAAGGTGCCGTACATCCACAGGTTGTACCACTGCCAGCCAGGCAGATTCTGCGCGTTGAGGTCGCGGAAGCCACCTTGCAGATAGGGCTGGAAGAGGTCACCCTGGATGCGGTGATAGAAGAAGACCGCGCCCACATCCTCAACGAGAATGCGCTCGGCCTCGCGGTAAAGTTGCTCACGGCGTACGGGGTCACCGACCAGCGAGTTGGCCTCGGTGGCGATTTCGTCGAACTCCGTGTTGCGCCAGGTGTGGCGGCCATCGGACTTCCACAGGGTACCCAGCAGGTTGGCCGGGTCGAGGTAGTCCATGCCGTAGTCTACGCCATAGAAGCTGATGGTGGTCGGGCGGGCCAGCAGGCCGTCCATGAAGGCGCCAAATTCCATGTTGTTGACCTCAATGTCAATGCCGAGGCATTCACTGATCGAGGCCGCTCCGGCCACGTAACGCGCAAGGATGGCATCCGTCTGGCCACGCATCTGCATGGTGGTCGCCGGGAAGCCTTCGCCGCCAGGATAGCCGGCTTCAGCCAGCAGGCCCTGGGCTGCCTCGCAGTCAAAAGCCTGGTACTGACGCAGCTCACCGGCAGTATCCGAGGCCGGGAAGCCGGGCGCCAGCATGGAGTAGGCCGGCACGGCGAACTGGCGTCCGATCACGTTGTCGACGATGGCCTCACGGTCCAGAGCCTTGGCAAAGGCCTGGCGCACCTGCACGTTGTCGAAGGGTGGCGTGAAGGTATCGAAGCCGAGGTAGTCCGTACGGAAGTCGCCCGGCGTGTGGAAGTAGTTTTCACTGAGCACCGGGTCGGAGGAGATGACCTCAAAGTCGGCCGGCGTCAGGTAGTTGTAGTTGACGCGCTGGACCTGGTGATCCTGGAAGGCAACAAAGCGGGAGACGCCGCTGTAGACGACGTCGACCTGGCTCAGCCAGGGCTTGCGATAGCCGTTGTAGTCCGGGTTGACGACGTAGACTTCCTTCTCGCCCGCCACAAACTCCTGCAGCATGAAGGGGCCGGAAGAAACGGCCGTCTCCGGGTTCAACACGTAGTCAGGACCATGCTCCGCCAGTGACTTGGCCTGCAGTGGCGGCCAGAAGACCAGCATGTTGGGCAGGGGCGGGAAGGGGAATTCGGTCGAGACTGCCAGGGTGTTGTCATCAACGGCGACAACGCCCAGCTCTGCAGGCGGCAGCTCGCCAGCGACAACTTCCTGGTAGTTCTTGATGATGCCAGCGTACATCCAGGTGAAGTCGTAGGCGGTTTCCGGCGCTGCCGTCAACTGGTAGGAAGACTCCCAGTCGTGCGCAGTAACCGGCTCGCCATCATTCCAGAACTGGCCGGGTCGCAGGTTGAAAGTCCAGGTCAGGCCGTCTTCGGAAGGCTCCCAGCTTTCAGCGGCAGCCGGAATCAGTTGCAGGTTGTTGTCCAGATCGACGAGGGGGTCGGAATGCATGTCGACCAGGCAGAGGCGCCGATACACCGAAACCATCGACGAGGAGCTGACGCGTGTGCGCTCGGGCTCACAAACATCTGAAAAGACCTGCTGGTCGTAGGGCGCGGCGTCGGCGGGCAATGCACGACCGAAGACATCCACATTGGCGTCCTGGGCAATGCTGGCAGGAATGATAGCAGTGAAGACGAAGAGCAGGGCGATGAGAAAAGACAGACGAGATCGCAACATACTGAAACTCCCGATGACAATTGGTCAGATTCTGGCACACGCTTCACGTGCCCATTACTGACTATTAACCACACGGCGAGAGGAATTGCAATGCAGAGGCTTGTTGGAGCCGTCGGCTTCAGCGCGTCTTGAGCTCCCTTCGCAGGTCTTTGATAGCCTTGCGGCGATAGCGTTTCAGCTTTACGACCTTGCGGCTCTGGCGCGCTTCTTCGGCGGCGAAAGCCAGCAGGTGACTCTCCAGCGACTCGCGTGCCGTCGGCAGGTCCCGGTCCGGCTCGCCGCGCGCGGCTCGCAGGAAGCTGGCCACGATGCCGAAATCGCCGCCGCCATGTCCGCTGGCGGCGTCCTGTACCGGGATCTGTTCGCTCCTGCCGCTGTGATGATCGCGCAGCGTTATCTTGTTGCCGCCACTGCCGCCCAGGCGCGCCTGCAGGGTACCCAGGGTGCCGTCGTAGCGCATGGTGCGGCACTCCTCGAAGCCGTGACCCTGCATGATGAGCGTCACAGTGGTGCCATCCGCCGTCTCCAGCGCCACGGTCTGGTGGTCGACGACCGTGTTGTCGCAGTGCCAGACGCAGCGGCCGTAGGGGCTGGTGCTGGCCAGCAACTCCAGTCGCTCGGCAGCGCTGGCATTCATGGCGACCGCGTTGAGCAGAAATCCGTCGCCATCTTTGGCGTAGAAGCGCGGTGCGTAGAATTTGCAGGCCTCGGCATGGGGGCAGCCGTCCGTGCAACGCAGCGGCGCATCCGGCGGCGCGTGCTCCGGTGTGAAGGCTGTTAACGAGCCGAAGGAACTGACATGGGTGAAAGGCTGGCCCAACAGCCAGCCCAGGATGTCGAGGTCGTGACAGCATTTGGCCAGCAGCATGGGCGCCGAGCTGGCCTCATCGCGCCAGTTGCCGCGCACGAAGCTGTGCGCCATGTGCCAGTAGATCAGGTTCTCACGGTGGTCAACATTGACGATTCGCCCCAAACGCCCGGAACGCAGGACCTCACGCAGCGTGCGGAGAAGGCCGTGTAGCGCAGCACATGACAGATCGCCAGCAGGCGTCCGCTCTCTTCCGCAGCTTGCGCCAGGCGCAGATTGTCCTGCAAGGTGTGCGCCATGGGCTTTTCGAGCAGGATGTCATAGCCAGCATTGATTGCGGCCATGGTGGAGGCGCTGTGCATCTGGTCCATCGTGCAGTTGAAAAGCAGATCTGCCATATGGCCCTCTGCCAGCAATGCTTCCCAGGAGTCAAACTGGCGTGCGGGCGGGATGCAGTGTTCGGCAGCGAAGCGTTCACGACGCTCGCGCTGCGGCTCGGCCACAGCGACGAACTCCAGCTCCTCCGGGTGTGCGCTGGCGTAGGGGCCGTAGGCCATCAGGCCGCGGCTGCCGGCGCCCAGCAGCACGGCGCTTTTCTTCTGCATGTTGGCTCCTGTCACTGTCGAACCCTGGCGCAAAGCCTGACATGCGAGTCAGGTCCTGTCAATCAGCTGCTGGTTTTGCGCTCTGCGGTACAGTTGCATTTCTGTGGAGGCGGCGATGCTGGTGTTCAGTGCGGCGAATTTCTCCGAAGGGCGGCGGCAGTCGGTTATCGACGCCCTGGTCGCGGAAATCTCGGCGCATCCGGATGTGCGCGTGCTTCATGTACACAGCGACGTGGACCACAATCGCAGCGTGTTGAGTTGCGCCGGTCCGCCACAGGCGCTTGCGGACAGTCTGTTTGCGGGAATCCGCTGCGCCGCGCAACGCATCGACATGGAGACCCATGAGGGGCAGCATCCGCGCTTCGGCGCCGCGGACGTCGTACCACTCATGCCGTTGCAGAATGTGACCATGGAACGCTGCAACGCGCTGGTGCGAATGCTGGGGCTGCGCGTCGGACAGGAGTTGCAGTTGCCGGTCTATCTCTATGCAGAATCCGCCCGCAGGCCTCGCAACGTAAGACTGGTCGACCTGCGCCGCGGTGGCTACGAGGGCCTGCGCGCAGTGATTGGCATCGATGAGAAGCGACGACCGGATTATGGCCCGTCACACATGGGCAGCGCGGGCGCTGTTGCCATCGGCGCGCGTAACGCGCTTATCGCTTTCAATGTGTGGCTGACCACGACAGACATTCGCATTGCGCAGCGCATTGCGCGGCGGATACGCGCCTCGGGCGGCGGCCTGGTGGGCGTGCAGGCGCTGGGAATGCTGGTCGGCGGGCGCGCCCAGGTTTCCATGAATCTGGCCGACTACCGACGCACAGGCCTGGCGCAGGTCATGGCGGCCCTGCGCCACGAAGCCACACTCGAGGTCGTTTCCCTGCATTCAAGCGAACTGGTGGGGCTGATCCCCCAGGCCGCGGTGGACGCGGCCGCCGGCAGTGATTTGCTTCTGCGTCGGCCAATTGAAGGTCAGATTCTGGAACGCAGGCTTCAGGAAAGTGGCCTGCTCAGGACTTCACAACTGCCGCCAGTGCCGTGACGAGTCGCTCGCATTCCTCTTCGGTGTTGTAACCCTGCACCGATAGGCGCAAACAGGCTTGACCCTGGATTTCACTGCCGGCCACCACTACTTTCCAGTCTTCATACAGCTGGCGGAACTTGCCGGCCATGTCGTCTGCCTGCACCGGAATTGAGATCATCTGGCCGTGCCAGCTGTCCGGGTCGCTGGCGAGGGACGGCAAGCCGCCGCCGAGCGCCGTGATGCGCCCGGCCAGTTCCAGCGCCGTTCCGTGACAGCGTTGCCGCACCAGGGGCCAGTTGTGCTCACGCTGGAAGTTGATGGCGTCCTTAATGGCGAACCAGGCGGCCATGTCGCGCGTTCCCTGCCAGTCATGCCGCTCGGACAGGCTGGAGCGCTGCTGGCCCTTCTCACTGATGTCGATGGCCCTGGGCCCGGCATACTGGCCGTGGCTGATGACGAGCGGATCGACCAGCTCGTGATGCTCGGGACGTACGTAAAGGAAGCCGGAACCCTTGGGTGCGCTGAGCCACTTGTGGCAATTGCCGGCGTAGAAGTCCGCGCCGATGGCTTCCATGTCCAGCTCGACATGGCCAGGCGCGTGGGCGCCGTCGATGACCGTGAGCACGCCGGCTGCGCGCGCGCGGCGGCATATTGCGGCGATCGGCAGAATGAGCGCGCTGGGCGAAGTGATGTTGCTGAGACTGATGATCCTTGTGCGCGGGCCAATCGCCGCGCAGAATTCCTCCGCGAAAGACTCTGGCGTACCCAGCGGCAGCGCCACGGGATGAACGACCATGCACGCGCCGGTCTTCTCGCAGATGTAGCGCCAGGTGTTGTTAATGGCGCCGTATTCGTGGTCGCAGGTGAGGATTTCGTCGCCGGGTTTCAGTGGCAGTGAGCGCGCCACAGTGTTCATGCCCATGGTCGCGTTAGTCGTAAAGATCAGATTCCCGCCCGCAGTGTTCAGCCAGCGAGCCAGGTGAGCCCGCGTTTCACTCAGGACTTCGGGAACGCGATAAAACATAAATTCGACGGGCTGCCATTCCAGTTCCCGTTGCCAGCGTTGGTAGGCTTCGAAGACCGGACGCGGGCAGGCGCCGAAGGAGCCGTGATTGAAGAAGGCGACCTCGGGATCAATCATGAAGAGCTCGCGCAGGGCGGGGGCGTCAGGCGTCGTATGTGTCAAGATTGATCCTCCCGGTGGCAAGCGCTTCGCGAAAGTGTGCAATGGTGAAGGCGACGCCCTCAGTCAGTCCTGTGTGTGGCAGCAGGCCAATGGCGGAAGCGAGTGCGCGGTCGCTGGTGCCGGCGGGCAGGGTAAGAGCATCATCCTCGAAGGTAATGCGGCCCGTGACTTCCGGCGCGGCCTGCTCAATGGCTGTGATCACTTCGCTCATGTGCGCAATTGAGCCGCCCAGGTTGAATGACTCCGCCCCCTTCCAGTCCGGCAGGCTGGCAGCCTGAATGAAGATTTTGGCGACGTCGTCTGCGAACTGGAAGCCGTTGCGGCCGCCGAAGGAAATATGCCAGGGCTGACCCGCGGCGGCGGCCAGCATGGCGCGCGTGGGCGTGGAAGTCATGCCCTGGTCGCGGCCCGGGCCATAGACAGTGTAGGGACGCAAGCCGATGCTGTTGATGCCGTAATCCTGGTGGTAAATCTGCGCCGTGCCCTGATTGGCCAGTTTGAAGACGCCGTAGAGGTTGCGCGGCAGGAAGGGCGCGTCATTCTCGATAATGTCGCGCTCGTAGTCTGCGCCGCTGCCATAGACCGCCGCGCTGCTGGCATAGACGATGTGAGGGATGCCCAGCGCCCTGGCAGCCTCGAAAACGTTGATCGTGCCAATGACGTTGACGCTTGCGCCAAGCGGCGGATTGGCCTTGCAGAAGGGCACCTGCAGCGCCGCTAGGTGAATGACTCTCGTCGCAGAGGAAGCGCGCAGGGCGGCCTCCACGGCGGCGGTGTCGGTAACATCGCCCTGCACAAAGTCGATCTGCTCGAGCTCGGCCGGCTCCAGAATCAGCTGCAGGCGCTTGCGGTCGCTGCCCAGGTCAAAGACCGTGACCGGATGCCCGGCCCGCAGCAGGTTGCGTGTGACCCAGGCGCCGATGCAGCCCAGCGCGCCGGTGACGAAAAAGCGCTCACCCGACATGGTGTCCCCTCGCTACAACTCGACGCGACCGGGCATCAGACCGAGAGGCAGCAGCTCCGGGCGCGCGACGCTGCTCTCGATGGCCACGTGTCGGCCGCTGGCAGAAGCCTCATCCACCGCCAGCATGACCTCCAGCGCGTGCATGGCCAACTCGCCGCTGGCGCGGTGCGCGCGACCGTTGCGGATAGCGCTGGCCATGTCGGCGACGCCGATGCCGCGTTCGACATCCGTACTGTGTGAAAGCGGAACCTCGCTCCACTCTTCCGCAGCGGCCCGGCGCAGCAGTACCGGCCCGCTGAATCTGTTCGGGTCTGGCACGACCATTGAGCCCTCGGAACCGTAGATCTCCATGCGCGGCAGGTTGTGAGCCCAAACATCGAAGCTCATCACAACTGTCGCGACGGCTCCCGCCGCGAATTCAAGCACGCCCGCCAGGTGCGTGGTTACGACGACGTCAATGATCTCACCATGTTTAGGTTGGCTGGTAATGGTGCGCTGCGGAAACGTGGTCTTGCTGGAACCGGTGACGCGCGTCACCGGGCCGAGCAGGTTAATCAGCGCTGTGATGTAGTAGGGGCCCATGTCCAGCATGGGGCCACCACCAGCCTTGAAGTAGAAGGCCGGGTCCGGGTGCCAGGATTCGTGGCCGTGGCCGGCCATGAAGGCAGTCGCTGCGACGGGCCGGCCAATCCAGCCGTCATCGATCAGTTTGCGGCTGGTCTGCTGGCCGCCGCCGAGGAAAGTATCCGGCGCGCAGCCGACGCGCAGCCCGCGTTCACTGGCCGCAGCGAGGATGCGCCGCCCGTCTGCCACGCTGAGCGCCAGCGGCTTTTCGCTGTGCACGTGCTTGCCCGCCTCAAGCGCTGCCAGATCCACCTCGGCATGCGCCTGGGGAATCGTGAGATTAAGCACGATCGAGATGTCCGGGTCATTCAGAAGAGCTTCTATACTGAGCGAGCGCACGCCATATTGTGCGGCTTTGGCCCCGGCACGTTCTGGCAGCAGGTCGGCGCAGGCGACGATCTCGATATCGACGAAGCGGGCACACCATTTGAAGTACCTGTCACTTATGTTGCCGCAACCGATGATACCGACTCCTACAGGGCTGGGCATGGCATTCCTTTCATGTCCCGGATGTCACGCTCATTGATCAAGTCGACCGGGCAAAAGATCTGTGGGCAGCGGCGCCGGGCGTTCGGCGCTGCTGTGGATGACGATGTGCTGGCCGCTGTCCGAGGACTCGAGAATGGCGTGCATCAGGTCGAGGACATGCCAGGCGAGAGCGCCGCTGGCGCGCTGGGCGCGTCCCGAACGCAGGGCATGGGCGAGGTCGGCAACGCCGATTCCGCGCAGCACTTCCGCATGATGCGTCAGCGGGATCTCGCTCCAGTCATCCGCGCCGGCGCGTTTAATCCGCACCGGGCCGCCGAAGTGATTGGGGTCCGGGACGGAGAGCGTGCCTTTAGTGCCGTAGATTTCGATACGCGGCAAATTTTGGGACCAGACGTCGAAGCTGGTGATGAGCGTGGCGATGCTACCGTCGGCGAAATCGAGCACGGCCGAAATGTGCGTGGGCACTTCCACGTCGATGGCATAGCCAAATTTCTCCGGCGGCAACTCCGGATGGGTGGCAAAGCGTTGGGCAAAGGAGGCGGAGGCCGATCCGGTCACGCGCCTGACCGGTCCCAGCAGATTGATGAGAGCGGTCAAATAGTAGGGCGCCATGTCAAACAGCGGCCCGCCCCCGGGCTTGTAGAAGAAATCCGGGTTGGGATGATAGGTATCCGGGCCGTGGCTGAGGAAGAAGCCGCTGGCGGCCACCGGTCGGCCGATCCAGCCTTCATCCAGCAGCTTGCGACAGGTTTGCAGGCCGCCGCCGAGGAAAGTGTCGGGCGCGCAGCCCACGCGCAGCCCCCCTGTTTCGGCAGCCTCCATAATGCGCCGGCCCTGGGCGCGGGTCTGGGCGAGCGGCTTTTCGTTGTGGACGTGCTTGCCGGCAGCGATGACTGCCAGGGCGACTTCAGCGTGCGCGGCTGGCGGTGTCAGATTGACGACAAGCTCGATTTCCGGGTCAGCAAGCAACTGCTCGACGCTGAGCGCGCGGACGCCGTGTGCCTCGGCAAGTTTGTGCGTCCGCGTCATGTCCATGTCGGCACAGGCACGCATATCCAGGATGTCGAAAAGGCCGCAACCCCTGAAGTAGTGGTCGCTGATATGACCGCAACCGATGATGCCGACCCTAACCCTGTCCACGGGCATGACCCTCCCCGGTCATCCAGGCGCAACTGTCGCGCACGGCCTGCAACATGTCCGTGGCACAGCGGTCCAGCTCGACGATGACCCAGTCGACGTCGCTGGCAGCCAGAATGGTCGGCCAGTCCATCACGCCGCTGCCGACCGCAACCATGTCCGCAGCCGGGTCGTCAGCCGGGCCATCCTTGATGTGCAGCACCTGGGCGCGCTTTCCCAAGGTATTCAGCACGCTGACGACGTCCGCGCCGCCAACCTGCGTCCAGTAAGTGTCAACCTGGAAAAAGACCCGCTCGTCGAGCAGATCAAGCATGTGCAGCCAGACTGGCCGCCCGTCGACGAAAGTGTCGAATTCCCACCAGTGATTGTGATAGCCGACCTGCAGGCCGGCGGCTACGGCGTTGGCGGCCGATTCGTTAATGAGCGCGCAGTTTGCCTCGATTTTGGCGCGCGTGTCCCAGGTGTCGCCACGACCGATGCCGGCGATGATGCGCTGTGTGCCGACGGCCTGGGCGGCCTCGATCACGGCGTCGGCGTCATCGCCCGCTGGAAAGCCGGCGTGAATACTGGGCACCTGCAGGCCCAGCTCACGGAAGAGACGCCCATCGGCGACGGCGTCGCGGGCAGGATAGCCGAAGGGCTCGACGCCCGCGAAACCTGCTGCGGCAACCTCGCGCACGATGCCTTCAAAATCATCGTCGAGCTCGGCGCGCAGCGAATAGAGTTGCAGGGCGAGGGAAGGGACTTTGTTGGCCATCAAATGCTCCTGGGCATCAATCTGCAAGAACGGGTTTTCGCCCATTGCGGCGGGCTGCTGGCGCGCCACAGAGATGAAACGGGCGCCATTGTAACAGCGCCGCAAATACGAGGTTAGTGCCATCCCCGGCTATCGAATTGCCCGGCGCAAAGGGGATCACCGGCGCGCTGCCGGTTCGACTGACACTACCAGTCCGCGACTGAGCCATCGCTGTGCCACAGACGCGGCGTTTCCCAGGAGCCGTCGTAGACCTTCGCAACAATCGCCTCCTCGTCCAGCTCGATGCCCAGGCCTGGCCCCTGTGGCAGCAGGATATGGCCGTCGATGATCTGGAAAGGTTCCTTTAGATAACCTGCGCCGGTAGTGAAGTGCTCCTGCACGAGGAAGTTGGGGATGCAGGCATCCAGCTGCAGGCTGGCCGCGAGCGCGATCGGGCCCAGTGGGCAATGTGGCGCCACAGCGGCGTACCAGCACTCGGCCATGGCTGCGATTTTGCGCACTTCAAGGATGCCACCGGCGTGCGCCAGGTCCGGCTGCAGTATGGCGGCGGCCTGCTTCTCCAGCACTTCACGGAAGGCCCATTTGGTGAATAGACGCTCGCCGGTCGCGATGGGGATGCTGGTGCTGCGCGCCACGGTCGCCAGCGCGTCCACGTTCTCCGGCAACACCGGCTCTTCAATGAAGAAGGGATACAAGGGTTCGAGCGCGCTGGCCAGCCGAACGGCCATTGCCGGACTGACGCGCCCGTGAAAGTCGATGCCGATGTCGATTTCTGGCCCCAGGGCTTCGCGGAAGCGCGCGAAGTGCGCGACGATTTCGTCCACCTTCTGGCGCGTATCGACGATGTTGACGGCGCCCGGCAGCCCCAGCTTGAAGGCCGTGAAGCCGGCCTGCGCGCCAACTTTCGCCTGCTCGACGTAGTCGCCGTATGACCTGTCGTCCAGCCAGCCATAGACGCGGATGCGGTCCCGCACGGCGCCGCCCAGCAGTTTGTACACCGGCTGCCCCAGCCACTTGCCGGTGATGTCCCACATGGCGTGTTCGATGCCGGAGAGCGCGCTGGTGAGCACCGGGCCGCCCCGGTAGAACTGGCCGCGGAAGATGGCCTGCCAGTGATGCTCGATGCGCGTGGGGTCCTGGCCGATCAGGTAGCGGCCGATTTCGTGCACGGCCGCGGCAACGGTCTGCGCGCGGCCCTCCACGACCGGCTCGCCCAGCCCGACGATTCCTTCGTCTGTGTGCATCTTGAGGAAGAGCCAGCGTGGCCGGACGAAAATGGTTTCCAGTTTTGTGATTTTCATGTGTGCTGCCCCGTGAACCCGTTCAGGCGCTCAGCCGGGCCTCCGGCATGTTTTCGAGGCGCGTAAGCCAGTAATGCACGTCGAAATCCTCGTCGCCCGTCAGAAAACGCCACAGCAGCGTGCGGTTGACAATCTCGAGGCGGCCGTCACCGGCCTCGAACCAGGGCTCGAGGCGGGCAAGAATCGCCTGGACATCGTCGCGCTTTTCGCCGGCGAAGATGGGCTGGTGCGCGTTGGTGCTCTCGTCCAGATCGTCTGTGTTCCACAGACGCAGTTGGCGCACAGAGGGGTTGAGGCGAATCTTGTACATGTAGCGGATGCGGTCGGTGCGGTTCTGGCGGCCGCAATGCCAGATGCCGTGATGCAGGAGGAGAATGCTGCCCGCCTTGCAGACCATGGGAATCTGCCCGATGAAATTCTGGTAGCGGGAGACCTCCGCCTCGTTAATACGGCGGAAGTGGCTGCCGGGCAGCAGCAAGGTGCCGCCCATCTCCAGCGGCACGTCGTGCGGGAAGTACATCAGTTGCACGTCGAAGTGCAGGCGCGTGTCAATGATTGAGTCGCCGTGCAGGCCCTGGGCCTTGCCCTCCATGGGTTGGCGCACGTGAATGGCGTGATGGTCAAAGAGTGAGTCGGGGCCGACCAGGCTTTCGAGGGCGCCCTGGATCTGCGGCATGCGCAGCATGGCACCGATGGGCGAGGGCGCCGGATAGCACTCGTTGAAGGGCGTGCCGGCAGGATAACTCTTGATGCGGCCGGCTTCGAAGGCGGCCATCGTCGCCTGGTTGATCTCGTCCGGCACGATTTCGTCGAAGCGCAGGAAACCGCGCGCCACGAATTCCGCAATCTGGCGCGAATCGAGTAAATGCTGTTTGTCCATCAGTCGATCATCTCCAGTTTCTCGAAAATATATTCGTTCTTCTTGAACGAAGTTGTGTACTCCATGCCCGGATAGGGCGGAATGAGCTGGGGAAACTGTATGACGCGCCAGCCATCTTGCAGGGCGTCCATGCCGTTGACATAGGGCGGCGTGTCGCTGTCGCCGGTCGTGTGCTGCTCCTGGCCAGTGCCGTCATAGATCGTCCAGCCCTTCACGTCGCTGTCGAGGGCCGAGGTGCTGAGGTAGAGAATCAGCAGCTTTTGTCGCTGTTGTTGCCCGGATGACATGATTCCTCCTGTGCCTGTTCCCGTGAGTAATCGGCCAGAAATTGCGCTACGACCACGCTTCAGCTGAACCAGGCAGAGGTGCCCTTGCATCCAACGATCCGGTTTCTGCCAGCTCCTGCCAGAACGAGTCCGGGATGTCGAAATTCAGTGCAGCCAGGTTTTCCGCAACATGGTGGATTCGGTCGGCGCCGATGACAAGCGAGGTATAGGCCGGGTGCGCCCAGACGAACTGGACGGCGGCGGCGTTGAGCGGGACGGCATGGCGCCTGCATATGGCTTCAAGTTGGCGGGCCCTTGCGCGGATCTGCGGCGGCGCAGTCTCATAGTTGTAGCGCGCGTTTTCACTGTCACCGGTAGCCAGGATGCCGCTGTTGAAGATGCCGGCGGCAAAGATGCCGATGCCGCGCTCCTGCCACTCCTGCAACGCCGCAAGCGCGGTCTGCTCCAGCAAGGTATAGCGACCGGCCAGCAGAAAGCAATCAAAGTGGGCGGCGCGTGAAAAGTCGAGTTCCATCTCCCACTGGTTCAAGCCGGCGCCAATGGCGCTGACGACACCCTGGCTGCGCAACTCGTCCAGAACCGGCCAGGCTTCATTGAGGGCCTCGTCGTAGCGGTCATCCCAGTCCGCATCATGAATGTGCAGGATATCAACGCGGTCCAGGTTGAGCGCATTCAGGCTGTTGTCGAGGCTGCGCAGGACGCCGTCGCGCGAGAAATCGAATATGAAGCCGCCCGCGCCGTCCGGCAGCCGCCCGATCTTGGTAGCCAGGATGTAACTGTCGCGAGGGACGCCCTGCAACGCTTCGCCCAGAAATGGTTCTGTCTTGTACAGGGGAGCGGTGTCAAGAAAGTTGATGCCCAGTTCCAGGGCGCTGTTGACGATGCCGACAGCCTCCGCATGGCCGAATTTGCCGATGTGAGCGCAGCCCAGGGCCACGCGCGGGACTTCCAGTCCTGTTTGTGCGATGGCTCTGACGGGAAAGCTGGTCATCTCATCTCCATGCTTCTGTTTGAACGCTGTCACTATGCTGGCGAATAGTATTCACTATAAAGGGACGGTGCCACAAATGCAGCACCGCCCCTGTTTCTTTCCTGCAGTCTTGCCTGGTCCATTGGCGTCCAGATGGGGCTGCGCCGGAACTTTGCCCCTGCAGCCCTGCCGGGTGACTCCTGACCGGGTTAGGCAACTGTACGCTGAAGGATTTGCACGCCTGCCCGTATTATGATTCGCTAGGCAAGTGGCTGCCAGGAATTCATTACTCAGCATGAGTTGCCTGTGAGTTCAATGAGCAGGTCTTGATTATCCCCCAGGCGGCTTCTATGCTGGCGGCAGCAAGTGGCCGGGACGACATCCATGCGCTCGGCAAAGGAGGCCACCTTGCGGACCAGGACACGAAACAGGGAAAGACAGGGTCAGGCTGGCGGCCGTCCGGCTGTCGCTATGAGCGGCTTGCGCCGGGCGATCAGCTATCTGGGGCGACAGCGGCGCACGGCGGCGCTGGCCTACGGCGCGCTAATTGTCGCCACACTGGCGCAGCTGGCCGTGCCGCGGCTCGTACAGAACATGATCAACGCCGTCACCGAAGGCGTGAGCGCCAACCAAATTCTGGCCCTGCCGGAGTTCGTGCAGGGCGCGACGGCGCAACTGATGGGCACCAGCGTTGACGCGCTGAAACTCACTGCAGAGTCCGCCGAGACGCTGCTGATCAACGGCGTGGCGGCCATCGTGATTTTCGCTTCGCTGCGGGCCGTTTTCGCTTTCGTGCAGACCTACATGGCCGAGGCGACCTCGCAGGGGGCGGCCTTTGACCTGCGCAACGACATCTTCTCCAGGCTGCAGCGTCTCTCATTCAGCTATTACGATCGTACCCAGACCGGCCAGCTGATGATCCGCGCGACCGATGACGTGGAGAAAGTGCGCCTCTTCATCGCCCAGGGGTTGATTCTGGCGGTGCAGGCCTTCCTGTTACTGATCGCCACGCTGATCATCTTGCTGACGACCAACTGGCAGCTCACAGTGTCGATCCTGCCAATCCTGCCAGTAACGATCGTGCTCTTTGCCATCTTCGGCCGCATTGCGCAACCACTTTTCGAGAAGTCGCAGCAATTGCTATCAGCGCTGAACACGGTGCTGCAGGAAAACGTCGCCGGCATCCGGGTCGTCAAGTCTTTTGTGCGCGAGGGGCGCGAACAGGAGCGCTTCGACGAGGCCACCAACGTATTGATGCGGCAACGGCTAAACATCAGTCGCACCTTTTCTGTGTTGTTCCCGCTCATCTTTCTGCTGGCGAACGTAGGCCAGGTGATTGTCCTCTACTTTGCCGGCCTGCAAATCATCCCTGGCATCATCGGCCTCGGCGAATACCAGTCCTTCACGCTCTACCTCATCTACATCTTTTTCCCGCTCGGCCAGCTCGGCTTTATCATCTCGCTGATGGCGCAGGCCGCGGCTTCCGCGACGCGCATCTTTGAAATCCTGGATGCCAAAAGCGATGTGAGCAACCGGCCAGGCGCCACCGATCTATCTACCATCACCGGCGTCGTCGAGTTCGAAGGTGTGACCTTCCGCTACTTCGAATCGGGCGAGAACGTGCTGGACGACGTCAGCTTCCGCGCGGAGACGGGGCAGACCGTCGCGCTGCTGGGCGCGACCGGAAGCGGCAAGACGACCATCATCAACCTCATTCCGCGCTTCTACGACGTGACCGAAGGCGTCGTGCGTATCGATGGCCAGGACATCCGGGACGTGACGCTGGACAGCCTGCGTTCACAGATTGGCATCGTGTTGCAGGAAACCAATCTCTTCGGCGGCAGCATTCGCGACAACATCGCCTATGGCCGGCCAGAAGCCTCGGCGGAGGATGTGGAGGCCGCCGCCCACGCTGCCGCTGCCCACGACTTCATCATGGAATTTCCGCGCGGCTACGAAACGCCGGTGGGCGAACGCGGCGCAACGCTTTCCGGCGGGCAGAAGCAGCGTATTGCCATTGCGCGAGCTCTGCTGCTCGATCCGCAGTTGCTGATTCTGGACGATTCAACCAGCGCGGTGGACTTTACGACCGAGCGGCGTATTCAGACTGCGCTGGACAGCCTCATGGCTGGCCGCACCAGTTTCGTCATTGCGCAGCGCATCTCGACCGTGCTCAGTGCGGACCTCATTATTGTGCTGGAGCGCGGCGCCGTGGCTGCCATGGGCACCCATGCAGAACTGATGGAGACCAGCGCCATCTACGCTGAAATCTACAATTCCCAGCTGGTCGAGGACGTGAGCGTGGAGGCCGACAGCGCATGATGGGCATGGACGGCGGTCGCCGTCTTTTCGAGAAAGAAACGCTTAAGCCCAAAGATCTCAGCGAGACCTTGCGCCGCTTTGGCAGCTACTTTCGGCGCCACTGGACGGGCGCGCTGCTGGCGATACTGCTGATCACTGGCCAGGCGTGGAGCCAGGTGGTCACGCCCGAGCTGATCGGCCAGGCGGTGGATTGCTATCTATTCCCGCGCGACCCGGGCAACTGCTGGTTCAGCGCCATCACGCTGGACATGGATCAGGAAGTCCGCGTGCAGGGGCTGGGCAAGCTCGTGCTGGCGCTGCTCGGCATTAATCTGGCGGGCTCCGTGCTGGCGGGCATGGCCTTCTATGCCATGTCATGGACTGGCCAGCATGTCTTGCGTCAGTTGCGCCAGGATCTGTTCCGCCAGATCCACCGACTCTCCATGGGCTTCTACGCCCGCAACGAAGCCGGCGACATCATGAGTCGCGTTACGAATGACTCGGACACCATTGAGCAGGCCTTCAGCTTCGCGCTGATGCAAGTGATTTCAGGCGCGCTGATCATCGTGTGGATTATGGTGCGCATGTTGGAGACCAATGTGACCTACGCGCTCATCAGCCTGGCGATCGTGCCGGTGATGGCCGTGGCCACCATCTATTTCTCCAGCCAGGCGCGCAAGGCCTTCCGTCAGGCGCGTCTGGAAATGGGCAGCGTCAACGCGGACCTGCAGGAAAGTATCGCCGGCGCACGTGAGGCGCAGGCCTTCAACCGCGAAGACGAGACCATCGCGGATTTCGAGCGCTCCAACGCTGCCAATCGTGCAGCAAACGTCCGTGCGGCAGCTTTCACCAGCGCGCTAAGCCCGGTGCTGGAAGCGCTGGGCTTCGTAGCCCTGGCCATCGTGGTGCTGGCCGGCGGCATCGCTGTGCTTCGCAACGAACCCTTGCTGGGCGGCGCGGCCATCTCGCTGGGCACCGTCTTCGCCTTCGTGGCCTTCTCACAACGTTTCAGTCAGCCAATTTCACAAATTGCCGTCCTGTGGACCAACGTGCAAAGCGCCATCGCCGGTGGCGAGCGCATCTTTGGCCTGATGGACGAAGGGATTGAGATCGTCGACAAGCCGGATGCCATTCCCATGCCAAAGATCAGGGGCGAAGTGCGCTTTGAGCGGGTGGACGCAGAATACATCGCCGGCGAGCCAGTGCTTAACGAAATCAGCTTCGCGGCGCAGCCTGGGGAAATCATTGCGATTGTCGGGCCTACCGGCGCCGGCAAGACGACCATCATCAACCTGCTGCCGCGCTTCTACGATGTCAGCTCGGGCACGGTGGCCATTGACGGTCATGATGTGCGCGATGTGCAGGTCGGCAGTTTGCGCGAGCAGATCGGCATAGTGCTGCAGGATACCTTTCTCTTCTCCGAATCCGTGATGAACAACATCCGCTACGGACGGCCGGATGCCAGCGACGAGGAAGTCATCGAAGCGGCCAGAACGGTTGCAGCCGATACCTTCATCGAGCGTCTGCCGCAGGGCTACGAGACCGTGTTGGGTGAACGTGGCGGCGGCCTCAGCCAGGGGCAGCGCCAACTCATCGCCATCGCACGCGTCGCGCTGATGAGCCCGCGCATCCTCATCCTGGACGAGGCAACCTCGAGCGTGGATACTCGCACCGAGCGTCTCATTCAGAGCGCATTCGAGCGTTTGCTGGAAGGCCGCACCAGTTTCGTTATAGCGCACCGGCTGAGCACCATCCGCAACGCAGATCAGGTGCTCCTGCTGCAGGATGGGTGCATCACCGAACGCGGCACGCATCGCGAGCTTCTGGCCCGCGAAGGTGCCTACCATTCGCTCTACATGAGCCAGTTCCGCGCCGAAGACGAAGCGGCGGCCGGCAGCAATGGCCACCTGGCGCAAGGAACGGCAGGCGCCGGCTGAAGCATCGCTCAGGCCAGCGGCGCGCGCGTATAGTCGCCGTTGACCAGCCGCAGAATGCCGAGCGGGTTGTTGTCCCGCAGCGCTTCCGGCAACAGCGCGTCGGGGACATCCTGCCAGGCCAGTGGACGCATAAAGCGCTTGAGCGCGCTTTGGCCTACCGACGTGGTTGCCGGCGCGCTCGTGGCCGGCCAGGGGCCGCCGTGTTGCATGGCCTGTGTGACTTCCACGCCGGTGGGAAAGCCGTTCCAGATCAGTCTGCCAACCTTCTCGCGCAGCGCATCCAGTAAGGGTCGCAGCTCATCCAGCTCGCCCGCGCCGCTGTGGACGCTGCCGGTCAGCTGGCCGGCGAGCGAATGGATGACCTGTCGCAGTTCCTCGTCGCTGGCGCAGGTGACGAAGAGCGTGACCGGCCCAAAGTGTTCCTCTTGCAGATCAGCGTTCGCGAGGAAAGTCGTGACGTTTGTCTGCAGCACAGTGTGCGGGAAGCAGAACCCTTCGGTTTTGTCGGCCTCCGCCCCGGCGAGTACCTGTACATTTTCCGCGGTGGCGCTACGACCCACAGTTTGAACCAGGCGGTGCTCAACGGCGGCGTTGAGCAGGATGCCTGGCTCGATGGACTGCATGGCCGCAGTGTAGTCAGCGATGAATGCCTGGGCCGCTGCCCCCGCCGGGAGCAAGACGAGGCCGGGATTGGTGCAGAACTGGCCAGCGCCCATGGTCGCCGAACCGGCCAGTCTCTGCGCCAGTTGCCCGCTACGCTCCGCCAATGCGCCATCAGTGATAACCAGCGGGTTGACGCTGCCCATTTCTGCATAGACAGGAATCGGCCGTGGCCGCTGCGCCGCAATGTCGTGCAGGGCGCGTCCGCCTCGCAGCGAACCGGTGAAGCCTACGGCTTCCAGCAGCGGATGCTCAACCAGGACGCGGCCGACCTCGTGGCCATCGCCCTGCAGCAGGGAGAAGAAACCGGGCGGAAAGCCGCAGGCACTGACCGCCGCGTTGAGCGCGCTGGCGAAGCGCTCGCTGGTCGCCGGATGGCCGGGATGCCCCTTTACGATCACCGGGCAACCGGCTGCGAAGGCGGCTGCGCTGTCGCCGCCGGCCGTGGCAAAGGCGAATGGAAAGTTACTCGCGGAGAAAACCGCCACAGGGCCCAGTGGCAGCAACATGCGCCGAATATCCGGGCGCGGCAGCGGCTGTCGCTTGGGGAGTGCGGTATCAATGACGGCCTCCACGTACGACCCCTCGCGCAGCAGGGTCGAGAAAGCGCGCAACTGTCCCGTGGTTCGCGCCAGTTCGCCCGTCAGACGCGGGACTCCCAGCGCGGTCTCCTGGTCGGCAGTCACGATGAGCAGATCTGAACGGCTCTCGACTTCTTCAGCGACCGTATCCAGAAAGTCCGCCAGGGTGCTGGCGGGGAAGAGGCGCGTCTGCGCGAAGGCGTCCGCCGCTGCCCGCAGGGCCGCGTCGACTTCTGTGCCGGTAGCGCTGTGAAAGCGAGTCTCGCCCGGCTGGCGCGTGCGCGGGTTGACGCTGCGAAAGGTGTTTCTGCCGGTCGCGCGCCATTCACCCGCGATGCTGTTGCCACCGCATAGGGTCATCACCCCTGCTCCTTTTCCGGTTCACCGGATTGCTGTGCCGCGAGCGCTTTCTGGCCTGCCTCGAGCACGGTGAGGATTCGTTCGCTGTCGTAAATGCAGCCCGCCCAGGTGCCGCCACTGACCGACTGCAGCGCAGCCCAGAGACGCGTATCCGCGGGCAGCTGTGGATGCGGCGCCAGCCCGGGATACGGCTCGCGCTCGTTCAATAGCGCGGCCGCGCCCGGTTGATCCAGCTGCCCGTCGGCAGTGCCGACCAGGTCGACGCTGCCAGCCAGTGCCGCGCGGTCGATTTGGATGGCGATGAGGTCGCCGTCGCGCAGCTTGCCCAGCGCGCCGCCCGCCAGCGCTTCGGGGCCGATGTGGCCGATGCAGGCGCCGGTGGACACGCCAGAGAAGCGCGCATCAGTCAACAGTGGAACCTGCTTACCCCAGGGCAGGAACTTCAAGGCGGAGGTGAGCTGGTAGGTCTCCTCCATGCCGGTGCCTTGCGGCCCGACGCCGATGACGACCAGTACGTCGCCGGCTTCTACCTTTCGTTCACCTTGACCCTTGATGGCGGCGATGGCTGCGCGCTCGGAAGTGAACACCCGTGCCGGGCCCTGGTGACGATAGATCTCGTCCTCATCCACCAGTTCCGGGTCGATGGCGGTGGCCTTGACGACCGAGCCTTCGGGAGCGAGGTTGCCGACGGGGAATACGACCGTGCTCGTCATGCCGCGGCTGCGCGCGCTGTCGGGGGACAGGATGACGTCATCCGGGTCGATGTCGTCGCGCTCGCGCAATTGCTGGCGCAGGCTGGCGCGGCGTTCGCTCGCCTGCCACCAGTCCAGCAGCTCGCCCAGGCTTGCGCCGGTTACCGTGAGGGCAGTGCAGTCCAGCAGGCCGAGCGCGCGTAGCTGCAGCATGACCTCCGGCACGCCACCCGCCAGGAAGACCTGCACGGTCGGATGATTGCGCGGGCCGTTGGGCAGGGCGTCCACCAGGCGCGGCACGCTGCGGTTGACGCGCGTCCAGTCGGCGACGCCGGGCGAGGGCAGGCCGGCGGCATGCGCAATCGCCGGGATGTGCAGCAGCAGGTTGGTGGAGCCGCCGAAAGCCGCGTGCACCAGCATGGCGTTTTCCAGCGCCGCCGGGGTCAAAATGTCTGCCAGCGTTAGCCCCAGCGACTCCTGGCGCAACAAGGCCAGCGCCGAACGCCGCGCCATGTCCAGCCAGATGGGCTCGCCGGAGGGCGACAGCGCGCTGTGTGGCAACGCCATGCCGAGCGCTTCGCCGACCACCTGGGCGCTGGCGGCCGTGCCCAGAAACTGGCAGCCCCCGCCCGGCGAGCCGCAGGCGCGGCAGCCCATGGTAGCGGCGTATTCCATGGTAATCAGGCCGTGAGCGAAGCGCGCTCCGATGGTCTGCACCGTGCCGGCATCCTCGGCATCCCTCGCCGGCAGCGTCACGCCGCCAGGCACGATCACGCCCGGCAACCAGGACGTGCCGGCCAGCGCCAGCAACATGGCGGGCAGGCCCTTGTCACAGGTGGCCACGCCCAGCACTCCCTTGCGCAGCGGCAGCGATCTGATGAGACGCCGCAGCACGATGGCCGCGTCGTTGCGATAAGGCAGGCTGTCCATCATGCCTGCGGTGCCCTGCGTGCGGCCATCGCATGGGTCGCTGCAATGGGCCGCGAAGGGCAGGCCGCCTTGCTCACGGAAGGCCTCTGCGGCGGCGCGCACCAGCAGGCTGACCTCCCAGTGACCGGTGTGGTAGCCCAGTGCCAGGGGCTGGCCGTCCTCGGCGCGCAGTCCGCCCTGGGTGCTGAGAATGAGATACTGCGGGCGGGTGACCTCGGCGGGATCCCAGCCCATGCCGGCGTTCTGCGTCAGGCCGAAGAGATCGCCGCTGCCTGCGTTGCGCAGCAGTTCTTCTGTCAGCGGCAGCGCGCCGGCGGGGCCGTCGCCCTGACTGCGCGTGACAGGCGTGGTGGCGTCAAGAATGTCGCTGAGGGAAGGCGCGGCAATCGGCATGCTCATGGGCACCTGTCGTGTGTTGTGAAGGGCCGGCACGGGCGGCTATACTAGCGCGGGACGCCCGCAGGAGGCAATGCATGGCGAGATTTGAGGGCAAGGTCGCGCTGGTGACGGGCGCCGGCGAAGGCATCGGTCTCGAGCTTGCGCGTCAGTTGGTGGCAGAGGGCGCGCAGGTACTGCTGAATGACGTTGACACAACCCGCGCAGCAAAGGCCGCCGCTACCATCTGCGCCGGGGGCGGCGAGTGCCGTCCCTTTGCCGGTGATGCAGGGGATGTGGCAATCAACCGGCGCATGGTTGACACTGCGGTAGATGCCTGGGGCCGGCTGGATATCGCGGTCGCCAACGCAGGTCTCACGCTTTACGGCGACTTCTTCGACTACGAACCGGCTGCGCTGGAGCTGTTGCTGAACGTCAACCTGCGCGGCTCCTTCTTTCTGGCGCAGGCCGCGGCCCGTCAGATGCGCGATCAGGGCGATGGCGGGCGCATTCTGCTCACCTCTTCCGTGACCGGGCTGCAGGCCGTGCGTTTCCTGTCTGCCTATGGCATGACCAAGGCCGCGCTCAGGATGCTGGCGCGCAGCCTTGTGCTTGAGCTCTCGCCGTACAACATCACCATCAACACCATCGCGCCTGGCGCGATATTGACGCCGCGCAACCTGCTCGACGACCCGGACTTTGAGATTTCCTGGGGGAACCTGAATCCGATGCAGCGGGTGGGCACGGTCGAGGATGTCACTGCTGCTGCACTCTTCCTGCTTTCGGATAACGCAAGCCACATCACTGGCCAGACCCTGGTCGTCGATGGCGGCTGGTCGGTCACCAGCCCGCTACCGGAAATCACATTCAGGAGCGAGGGAGATTCACAATGAGCGATCCGCTGCTGCTGCGCGTGCAGCATCCCGAAACAGGGCCGCGCTACGTCCTGCAGGATGGCGAGACCGTCGCCGACGTGAGCGAACCTGTTGGCTCGCTGTCGGACTGGCTGGCCGGCAGTGTCGGACGCGCTGCAGCTGCCATTGACACGTTACGTGAACAAGCCGCTGCAGCAGAGACGCGCTGGCCGCGCGGTGAGTTTGCCTTGCCGCTGCTGGCGCCACTGGATGAGCAGGAAGTCTGGGCGGCAGGCGTGACCTACGAACAGAGTCGGCAAGCGCGTCAGGAAGAAGCTGACGACGGCGGCGACGTCTACGCGCGGGTCTATGTGGCGGAGCGACCGGAGATCTTTTTCAAGGCCCAGGCCTGGCGCGTCATCGGGCCCGGCGGGGTAGTCGGCATCCGCTCTGATGCGAGCTGGTCTGTGCCTGAGCCGGAACTGGGCGTGGTCTTCAACCCGGCGCTTGAAGCCGTCGGCTTCACTGTGGGCAACGACATGAGCAGCCGCGACATCGAGGGCGCCAACCCGCTTTACCTGCCACAGGCCAAGATGTACACGGCCTCTTGCGCCCTTGGGCCGGGCATCGCTCTGCGCGCCACGGATACCTGGCCGGATACCCGGATTCACATGCGAATTGAGCGCGCGGGCGAGCAGGTCTTCAGCGGTTCGGTACACACAGACCGCATCCGCCGTCGAATTCCGGAGCTGGGCGACTTTCTGGGCCGCAATTACCGCGTGCCGCAGGGCGCAGTCTTGCTGACCGGAGCCGGTATCGTGCCGCCGGCAGAGTTCACGCTCGCCGCGGATGACGTGATCGTCATTGGCATCGATGGCATCGGCGAATTGATGAACGTTGTGCAAGTAGTGTAAGCGCCCGGAGGGGGTGTCAACATGGCTGACCAGAACGTCAATTTCTTCACAGAACTGCCTCAGACGCAGGTGGCTTTCGACGAGGTCGCCATCAGGCTGCACGCAAGCGACAACGTCGGTATCGCGCGCCGTCCCCTGCAGGCCGGCAGCATGCTCGCGGGCGTAGATGTATCGCTCACACTGCGTGACTTCGTAACCGACGGGCACAAGTTCGCGCTGGCGGACGTCCCGACCGGTGCCGAGCTGCGGCGCTACGGCCAGATCATCGGCTTCGCCACGCAGGACATCGCGGCCGGCGAGCATGTGCACTCGCACAATCTGGCCGTGCAGGACTTCATTCGTGAGTATGAGTTTGCGTTGGAAGCGACCCCCGTGGCGTGTGTACCCCCGTCGCAGCGCCTCAGCTTTAATGGCTACCGACGCGCGGACGGCCGGGTTGGTACGCGCAACTACATCGCCGTCATCTCGACCGTCAACTGTTCGGCGCACACCACGCGTGAGATCGCGCGCCATTTCACGCCCGAGCGTCTGGCTGATTACCCCAACGTGGACGGCGTACTCGCTTTCGCGCATCTCTCGGGCTGCGCGGTGCAAATCGGCGGCGCGGACTATGTCCTGTTGCAGCGCACCCTGGCCGGCATGGCGCGCAATGCCAACATCGGCGCCTACCTCATCGTCGGTCTGGGCTGCGAGGCCAACCAGATCGCCGACTTGGTGGCAAACTACAGCCTGAACGGCAGCGGCATGATGGCGCCGCCCGGGATCACCATCCAGGGTGAGGGTGGCATCCGCAAGACGATCGCGGCCGGCGTGGCGGCCATTGAGGAGCTGCTGCCGCAAGTGAACGCCTGTCAGCGCAGCCCGCAACCGGTGTCGGAGCTGATGATCGCCCTGCAGTGTGGCGGCAGCGACGGCTGGTCTGGCGTTACGGCCAATCCTCTGGTGGGCGCAGCCTCCGACCTGCTGGTGCGCCAGGGTGGCACCGTAGTGCTGGGCGAGACGCCAGAAGTCTACGGCGCCGAGCAGCTTTTGACGCGGCGCGCGGTCAGCCGCGCGGTGGGTGAGCGCCTGCTGGAATTGATAGGCTGGTGGGAGCGCCACAGCGATATGCATGGCATGGAGATCGACAACAATCCCTCGCCTGGCAACAAGCTGGGCGGCCTGACCACGATTTATGAAAAGTCGCTGGGGGCAGTGGCGAAAGGTGGCACAACTCCGCTGACCGGCGTCTACGAGTATGCGGAGCCGGTGACCACGCGCGGCTTCACCTTCATGGATTCGCCTGGCTATGACCCGGTGTCAGTGACCGGCCAGGTCGCCGGAGGGTCCAACCTCGTGATCTTCACAACCGGGCGCGGCTCGGCCTTCGGCTTTCTGCCGGCGCCCAGCATCAAGCTGGCCAGCAATTCAGCGCTCTACCAGCACATGGAAGAAGACATGGACTTTGACGCCGGTCGTATCCTTGATGGCCTGGCCATGAAAGATGCCGCGCAGGAACTGCTGGAGATGATGATATCGGTCGCTTCAGGTACGCTCTCGAAGAGCGAGGCGCAGGGCGTCGGCGAAGCGGAATTCAACCCCTGGAATCTGGGCGGTACACTGTGAAATGTTAAAGCGTCGTTGACGCCTTGTTCAGAATTTGGCAAGAATTGAGGCGCATACTGGCTGCAATTGACCGCGCTAGCAGGAGCAGAGACATGGCCGACAAGATCAAGATCCGCAAGACTGAGGCCGAGTGGGCGGAGCAGTTGACACCGCAGCAGTACAACGTGCTACGGCGACAGGCGACCGAGCGCCCCTACACCGGCGAATATGTTAGCCACAAGTCCGACGGCACCTATTGCTGCGCGGCCTGCGGGCAGCAACTCTTCGCCTCTTCCAGCAAGTTCGATTCGCATTGTGGTTGGCCCAGCTTCTGGGACATGGTCGAGGAAGGGACGGTCGAGTGGCGACCGGACAACAGCCACGGCATGCGCCGCACCGAGGTCATTTGCAGCAGCTGCGATTCGCATTTGGGCCACGTGTTCAACGACGGCCCGCGCGACCAGACCGGACTACGTTACTGTATCAATTCGGTCGCGCTGAACTTCGAGCCGAAGACGAACGAGTAGCAGTCAACTGCGGCGTCCGGGACGACTTGCCCGGACGCCGCCTCTGTGTCATACGCCGCCGTAAGCGCTGTAGCCGCCGTCCACCGGGATAACGGTGCCAGAAACGAAGCACGCCCCGTCCGAGACCAGCCACAACAGCGTCCCGACCAGTTCATCTGGCTGACCGAAGCGCCCCATCGGCGTGGTGTCGACGATCTGCTGGCCGCGCGGCGTGAGCGAGCCGTCCTCGTTGCTGACGATGAGCCGGTTCTGCTCGGTAATGAAGAAGCCAGGTGCAATGGCGTTGACGCGGATGTTCGGGCTGTATTCCTGGGCGAAATACACTGCCAGCCAGCGCGTGAAGTTGTCGATGCCGGCCTTGGCGGCGGCGTAGGCCAGCACGCGCGTCAGCGGCCGCTGCGCCGCCATTGAGGAAATGTTGACAATGACGCCCGTGCCCGCCTCTGCCATGGGTTGCGCCAGCGCCTGGGCAGCAAACAGCGTGCCAAGGAAATTCAGGTCGAAGGTCCACTGCAGCGCCTCTCGTTCGATGTTGAACAGGTTCTGCGTGTTATCGGGCGAGGTCATGGCGCGCGGATTGTTACCGCCGGCGCAGTTGACAAGGATGTCAATGCTGCCGCAGGCAGACAGTATCTCCTCGCGCGCGGCGTCCAGAGTCTCGCGCTCCAGCACGTTCACAGCCAGCGGCAAGGCCTGGCCGCCGGCAGCGACGATGGCGTCCGAAGTTTTGGCGGCCTTCTCGACAGTAGTGCCCATCACGGCGACGGTCGCGCCGGCGGCGGCGAGCCCCTTGCACATGGCGCTGCCGAGCACGCCACTGCCGCCAGTGACCGCGGCCACCTTGCCGTTGAGATCAATCGTGTAGGGCATCAGTCCTGTCCTGTGGCGCCCTGAAAGGGCGTGATGTGACGGTCGAAGTGGGTCTCAAGCACGGCCTCATAGTCGCTTTCATGGGCGCGCAGCAGGGCGAAGATCGGCTCGCGGAAGCGATCAAGCAGAGAACCGAAAGTCACGTGCAGTACCTGGCGCGCATCGAACTGCTCGAAGAGCGCGGGTAGCTCCTCGTCCGCGGGGTTCTGTGGGACACGCTCCAGTTCGCCGGAGATGTGGTAGGAGGCCCGGTCAATCGGGTAGCGCTCGCGGGCCAGCGTCAAAATTTCGCGGAAGAGCGGGACTTCGCGCATGGCGATGACGCGCAGCGCCTCCAGCCAGCTGGTGCCGGCGGTCTTCAGATGCACGAGAGCGCCGGTATGGCGATAAATGATGGGGTAGATGCTGAACTTGTCCGAGCCGGTGTGGATACTCAGCTTGTAAGGGCCCAGTTCACGCGCGATGCGGGCGTGCGCGGCAAAGTCCTTCTCGAAGCGGGCGAGGTCGCCGATGTAGTCGACGCCCTTTTCGAAGTCGCCGATGAAGCGCGGCGCCAGGCCATCAACGCGCACGCCAAGTCGACGCAGCTCCGAGGCGACGAAGTAATGCTCGGCCGGGCTGGTGGGCGTGTCGGTCTCGTCGACCGAAACCTCCAGGTCGTAGGGTCGGCCGTCAAAACGCTGCTCAATGTGGCGAGCCAGCCTGGCCACGTGGGCGATGGCACGGCTGTACTTGCCGCTGGCGCGCAGCAGGCTCTCCTCGTTCAGGGGACCGCCAGAACCCGCGCCGAGATAATGCTGACGCAAATCGACGGGGGTCATCTCCAGCACGTCGCCCGGCAGGGCGTCGAATTTTGCCAGCAACGTGGCTGCGTCATCACTGTGGGCGGCGTTGTCGACGTGCTCGTTGGGGTCGAGCGTGAAGCCGGTGAAGCCTGCGTCGATGCAGTCGTCGATGTCGCTGATGTGCTTCAGATGGTCGGCATCGCTGCCGTAGCCCTTGCGGTAGTCCATCTGCAGCACGCCCCAGGTCGCGTCATCGATGACGTCCTGCGCGCTGCGGCCACAGCGCTCCATCTCGCGGATCGATTGCTGCGCGAAGACGCCGACCATGTCGCTCTTGCGCACTGCACTTATATGGCCGGGCGTCGCCAGGCCAAGGCGATCGCCGCAGCCGACGGACTTGCGCAGGCCGACAGGTTGCGGCGCTGTCCAGGGCAACTCGCTGCGCAGCGCGGCGGCGTTGGCCGCATCCAGCGGACAGAGCCAGGCATCACCCTGTTGCTCGCCATGAAAGCCGGGCGGCAGAGCGTCGCTGATGCGCAGCAGCTTGCCGTCCACGCCGCGAATGAGTTCGTAGTCCACCGCTTGCCTCCCCTGGCCCTTGCAGCCGGAGCGCAATATAATACGCGTGCCTGAGTAACCCTGCCAGCATCCGCGGAGGTTTCCGCCTGTGCCAGCGCCGAACATCCTGCTCATCACCAGCGATCAGCAGCACTGGAACACCCTCGGCTGTCTCAATCCGGAGGTGCGAACGCCTGCGCTTGACCGGCTGGCTGAGCAAGGCACGCTTTATACGCGCGCCTACTGTCCCAACCCGACCTGCACGCCGACGCGCTCATCAATGATTACTGGCAAGGCGCCGTCGCAACACGGGGCGGTCGCGCTGGGAATGAAGCTGCCAGAGCATGAGCCGACAGTGGGCGAGATTTTTCAACAGGCGGGCTACCACACCGCGCTGGTCGGCAAGGCGCACTTCCAGCCGCTGCAGGGGACGCAGGAATTCCCCTCGCTGGAAGCCTGGCCCCTGCTGCAGGACCTGGACTACTGGCGCGACTTTCACGGCCCCTTCTACGGCTTCGAGCACGTCGAGCTGGCGCGCAATCACACCACCGAAGCGCACGTGGGCCAGCATTATGCGCTGTGGATGGAGGCGCAGGGCCTGGACAACTGGCGCGATTACTACGAGACGCCGACCGGCAACAACGATGACCAGGTGCGCACCTGGCTCATTCCGGAGCGCTACCACTACAACGCCTGGATTGCCGAACGCAGCAACGCCTTGCTGGAGCAGTACGCCGCTGCGGAGGAACCTTTCTTCCTGTGGGCCAGCTTCTTCGATCCGCACCCGAAGTACCTCGTGCCGGAACCCTGGGACAGGATGTACGACCCGGCGACCCTCACAGTTCCCGGTGTCACGCCCGGCGAGCACGACGTCAACCCGCCGCATTTCCGTTTGACCCAGCAGCCCAACCCGGACTTCACGCCCTGGTTCGAGCGTGGCGGTCACGGCCTGCATGGCTGCCATTCCCATCTGCATGAGCGCAATGAGCTGGCGCAGGACATCGCCTGCTACTACGGCATGATCAGCTGCATGGACAAGTACATCGGCAGCATCCTCGAATGCGTGGATGCGCTGGACCTGGCGCAGAATACGCTCGTGGTCTTCACCAGTGACCACGGCCACTTCTTCGGCCAGCATGGCCTGGTCGCCAAGGGGCCCTTCCACTATGAAGACATGGTGCGCGTGCCCATGATCGTCCGCTGGCCGGGCGTGTGTGAGGCCGGCGCGCGTTCGGCTGCCTTGCAATCTTTGACTGACCTGCCTGTCAGCTTCCTGAGCGCCTGCGCCATCGAAGTCCCGCCGGACATGACCGGCGTGGATCAGAGCGCGGTCTGGGCCGGGCAGATGGATTCCGCCCGCGAGCAGGTGCTGGTGGAGAATCACCATCAGCCAACGACCATGCATCTGCGCACTCTGGTGACAGATCGCCACAAGCTCACGGTCTACTGCAACCGGCCTTACGGCGAGCTCTTTGACCTGAATACAGACCCGGACGAACTGCGCAACCTGTGGGATGAGCCTGGCAGCGCAGCGCTGAAGGACGACCTGGTGCAGCGTATGCTGCTTGCAGAGATGGAGCAGGAAGAGCCGCTTGACGAAGCGCGCCTTGCCTGGCCCAACAAGTCGGCTGACATGTACGCAAAGACTTTTGACGGCGGCCGCTGGCGTATCACGATGGATCCGGCGCATGAGCGCTATGAGCTGATCGATACGGGTCAATATCCCGGCTCGGCCGGCGTAGACCGCTGGGATGACCCGACCTGCCGCGTACAGCGTGGCCGCATGTTGCTGGCCTTGCAATTCGCGCGTATGGCTGCCGAGCCAATGTGGATGCCGCGCGTCTCTGGCGCCTGAAGGAGCAATCATGTCCCTGCCTGAGATGAGTGATGAATTGATTTTTGCCAACACGCCCCCGACCGACGTGGCGGGCTTCGAACCGGCAATCCCTGAAGCGCCACCACAGCTTTACGAATTCTGTGAGGAGTATGCCGGCGGTGTATCCGGTTTGGCGCAGATTGGGCACGCAGACCTGGCTCACTTTCGCAAGCATGGATTTCTGCTCATCCGGGACGCACTGGGTGCCGCAGAAATTGCCAGCGCTCTTGCAGCTACCGGGGATTTGTGTGCCGGCAATGTGCCTGGATTCGACGATTTCCGTTACGAAGCCAGCGCACGTGGTGCACGTGGCACACTGGATTCACTGGAGCCGGAAGCGCGCCAGGATGTCATTCGCAAGCTAAACGACTTTGTGCGGCTCGAGCCACGGATGCGTGATCTGGCGGAGCATGACGGGCTTCTTTCTGTATTGCGCAGCCTGCTGGCCGACGAACCGCTGCTGTTCCAGGACATGGCGCTGTTGAAACCGCCGCGCATCGGCCGCGAGAAGCCCTGGCATCAGGACTGCGCCTACTTCGATCTGCCGCCGGGCACGCAGGTCGTTGGCGTCTGGATTGCAATGGACGAGGCGCTGGTGGAGAACGGCTGCATGCATATTGTGCCTGGCTCACACCGCGAAGGCCCGGTCGTGCATTTTCAGCGTCGTGACTGGCAAATTTGCGATACTGAAGTTCAGACGCAACGCTCTCTGGCCGTGCCTATGCAGCCTGGCGACTGTTTGCTCTTTGATGGCCTGATGCATCACGGTACGCCGCCCAGCCGCTCCGACCTGCGCCGCCGCGCCCTGCAATTCCACTATCGCCCGGCCAGCGTCAGCCCGCTCGGTGACAGCAGCGAACGCCTGCGCCAGTTTGGCGAAGAAGGCAAGGACGTTAGCTGCTGACGCGCCCGGGAGGCGAACATGTTGGCAGCCAGACTGCACCATGCGCGTGACATCCGCATGGACGAAGTGAATGAACCGGCTGCACCCGGGCCCGGCCAGGCCCTCATTCGGGTCACGGCGGTCGGCATCTGCGGCTCGGACTTGCACAGCTACGTAGACGGGCGCATCGGCGACACAGTGGTGCAGCAGCCACTCATCCTCGGCCATGAATTTAGCGGCGAGGTGCTGGCCAGTGGCGTGGACGCGCGCGACGGGGAAGACCAGCCGCTGCGCCCGGGTCAACGCGTGGCGGTCGATCCGGCCCAGCCCTGTCAACGCTGCGAACTCTGTCTGGCCGGCCACCCCAACCTTTGTCGTCGTCTGCACTTCTGCGGGCTGTGGCCGGAAGATGGCGCGCTTTGTGAACGCATGCTCGTGCCGGCGCACGGCTGCTTCCCGGTGCCAGACGCGCTCAGCGATGCCGACGCGGCCCTGCTGGAGCCGCTGGGCGTGGCGCTGCACGCGTTGGATCTGGGGCGCTTGCGTCTGGCGCGCAGCGTCGTCGTGCTCGGTTGCGGCCCCATCGGCCTGCTCATCATCCGCCTGGCGCAACTGGCTGGCGCTGACCCGATCTACGCCTGTGACCGCTTCCCATGGCGCGCGCAGGCGGCGCTGGCCTGGGGCGCCAGCGAGGCCTGGTGCTGCGCTACAGAGGATTCAGTCGCGCGCGTGCAGCAGTTGACGGGTGGCAGGGGCGCTGATGTGGTCTTCGAGGCCGCCTGGGCCGAGGAGTCTGTCGCAGAAGCCGCGGAGATGGCCCGTCCCGGCGGCCGCGTCGTGCTGGTGGGCATTCCCTCGGCGGACACATTGACCATGAAGCACTCCACCGCGCGCCGCAAGGGCCTGACCATCCTCATGTCCCGGCGTATGAAGCACACTTACCCGCGCGCCATTCGCCTCGCGCTCGGCGGCGCGTTCGAACTGGAGGCGCTGATCTCGCGCCGTTATCCCCTGGCCGAAACGGCGGCGGCCTTCGCCAGTTATGCGGCCTGGGAGCCTGGCGTACAAAAGCTGCTCGTCGAGCCCTGAGTCAATTCAGCCCTGGTCGAAGCGATAGGCGCGGCGCGCGAGGCCGACGGCCATCTCCTGCGCCATGTCCTCCGCATCCTGCATGTCGATGAAGCCACGCACTTGCAGCCCGGCGATCCAGTTGACCGCGGTGCGGCGCCAGACGTCGTGGCGCGCAGGGATAGACGTGAAGGCGCGTGTGTCGTCATTGAAACCGACGGTATTGTAGAGACCGGCGGTCTCCATCACCAGGTCGAAATAGCGGGCCATGCCGTTGACGCTGTCGAAGAACCACCATGGCGGCCCCAGCTTGACGGCAGGGTAATAGCCGGCCAGCGGCGCCATTTCCCGGCCGAAGCCGCTCTCGTCCAGCGTGAAGAGAATGAGCGCGTAGCGCGGGTTGCTGCCGAATTTCGTCAGCAGCGGCCGCAGATTTCGCGTCCACTCGCTGGCGACGGGGATGTCCGCGCCCTTGCCCGTGCCGAAGCTTGCATGCAGCGCAGGGTCATGATTGCGCAGGGACCCGACGTGCAATTGCATGACCAGGCCATCCTCGACGCTCATGCGCGCCATCTCCACGAGCATGTGGCCAGTGAAGCGCCGCGCATCCTCCGCTGTGGCATCGCCACCCAGGGCGCGTTCGAAGAGCGTCTCAACCTCGCGCTGACCCATTGCTTCTGAATACGCCGACATGGCGCCATGGTCGGTGGCGGTGGCGCCCATCTCCCTGAAAAAGCCCCGCCGCTCTTCCAGCGCCTGGATATAGCGCGGGTAGGAATTTACGTCGATGCCGCTGCGCTCACCCAGCAGATTGACATGGTCGCGCCACCCGGGCGTGTCGAGGTCGACCACAGTATCCGGGCGGAAGGTGGGCAGGATACGCCCCTGCCAGCCCGAATCGCGGACAGCCATGTGTTGCTGCAGTGGATCGGTGGCGGCGTCGGTGGTGGTGAGTACCTCAACGTTAAATTGCTCGTACAGCGCGCGCGGCCGAAACTCCGGCCGTTGCAGGCAGGCGGCGATCTGATCGTAAATGGCCTGGGCGCTGGCGCTGTTCAGCTTCTCCTCCACGCCAAAGATGAAATGGAAGGAATAGTCGAGCCAGCTGCCGGTCGGCGTGCCACGGAAGAGGTGATAGTGATCCGCGAACAGTTGCCAGATCTTGCGCGGGTCCGTTTCTACCGGGCCGCCATCCACGCGCGGGATGCCCAGATCGGCCAGGGCGATGCCCTGTGAGTGCAGCATGCGGAAGACATAGTGATCGGGTGTGATGAACAGTTCAGGCGGTGACCCGAAGCGATAGTCCTGGTCGGCAAAGAGCAGCGGCTTCACGTGCCCGTGCGGGCAGACCAGCGGCAGGTCTTTGACCTGGTGATACAGGCGCAGGGCCACGTCGCGGTTGGCGGGGTCGAGATAGCGGTCTTCCGGCAGGTAAATCGGCGGCACGCTGGAGCCTTTCACGTCTATCAGTGACGTGGTGATGATACACCGGAAGCCGCACAAATGGCAGATTTCACTGATGGTGCTAGACTCGCCTCGACATTCTCTGCTTGGAGTTGCGATGTACACGATTGGCGTGGACTTTGGCACTGCTTCGGGACGCGCGTTGCTGGTCAATACACGTGACGGCCGCGAGGTGGCCAGTGCGGTGCATGACTATGCCAACGGCGTGATCGACCAGCACTTGCCCGGCAGCGACCGGCCCTTGCCGCCGGACTGGGCCCTGCAGGATCCCCAAGACTATCTCGACGTGCTGGGCGTCACCATCCCGGCGGTACTGCGCGCCAGCGAGGTTGCCGCGGAGCAGGTGAAAGGCGTGGCCATCGACTTCACGGCCTGCACCATGTTGCCGGTACGCGCCGACGGCACGCCGCTGTGTTTCCTCGAAGAGTGGCGCGCGGAGCCGCACGCTTGGATCAAGCTCTGGAAGCACCACGCCGCCCAGCCCCAGGCCGACCGCATTAACGCCGTCGCCGAAGCCCGCGGCGAAAGCTGGCTGCCCCGCTATGGCGGCAAAATTTCCTCGGAGTGGTTCTTCAGCAAGGCGCTGCAGATTCTGGAAGAAGCGCCTGAGGTTTACGCAGCGGCAGACCGGCTCATCGAGGCGGCGGACTGGGTCATCTGGCAGCTATGCGGCGTAGAGACGCGCAATGCCTGCACCGCCGGTTACAAGGCGCTCGTGCAGGATGAGGGCTATCCGGCGCGCGACTACTTCGCGGCGCTAAACGCTGGCCTGGCTGACGTGGTGGATACGAAAATGAGCCGGGAACTGGCGCAGCTGGGTGACCGCGCCGGCGGATTGAGTGCGGAGGCCGCGACCCTGACCAGGCTGCTGCCCGGCACTGCCGTCGCTGTGGCCAACGTCGATGCTCACGCCACCGTGCCGGCGGTCAAAGTGACGCGGCCAGGCAGCATGGTCATCATCATGGGCACATCCAACTGCCACATGCTGGTGAGCGAGGAGTTGTGCGAGGTGCCGGGCATGTGCGGCGTGGTGCGTGGCGGCATCCTGCCCGGCTACTATGGTTACGAAGCCGGCCAAAGCGGCGTGGGCGACATTTTCGCCTGGTTTGTCGACCATGCTGTGCCGCCCGAGTATCATGCCGCGGCCCAGGCAGCGGGTCTTGACCTGCACGAATATCTGACTGAGCTGGCATCGCAGCAGCAGCCTGGCGAACATGGCTTGCTGGCGCTGGACTGGTGGAACGGCAACCGCTCCACGCTGGTGGACGCCGACCTGGGTGGTCTGCTGCTGGGCGCGACGCTGGGCACCAGCGCGCCCGACATCTACCGCGCCCTCATCGAGGCAACCGCCTTCGGCACGCGCGAAATCATCGCTGCCTTCGAAGAGGCCGCTATTCCGATTGATGACATTGTCGCGGCGGGCGGACTGGCGGAGAAGAACCAGCTGCTGCTGCAGATTTACGCGGATGTCACCGGCAAGTCCATTCGCCTGGCTGGCTCCTCCCAGGCGCCGGCGCTGGGCGCGGCCATGCACGCCGCGGTCGCTGCCGGCATTTACCCGGACATTGAAGCCGCGGCCGGGTACATGGGCAAGCTGCGTGATGAATTCGTGCAGCCAGTCGCCGCGCATCAGGCGGTCTACGATCAGCTCTACGCGGACTACCGCATCCTGCACGACTATTTCGGTCGCGGCGCCAACGATGTGATGAAGCGTTTAAGGCGACTGCGCCTGGCGGCGCGGGGCGCAGCGTGAGGCTGGCTGCGCTGCGCGAGGAAGTTTGCGCACTGCACGCCGAACTGCCGCGCAACCACCTGGTCGCCTGGACCAGCGGCAACATTAGCGCACGCGACCCGGCCAGCGGCCTCGTGGTCATCAAGCCCAGCGGTCTGCGCTTCGAGCACTTGACGCCCGCCAGCATGGTTATCGTGGATGAACATGGCGCGCCGGTGGAGGGGCAACTCAATCCCTCCTCAGACACCGCTTCGCACTGCGCCATCTACCGCCACATGCCGCAGGTGGGGGGAATCGTACACACCCATTCGCGCTATGCGACAGCCTTCGCCGTGCTGGGGCGGCCAATTCCCTGCGTGACTACTGCCATGGCGGACGAGTTCGGCGGGGAGATTCCCTGCGGTGGCTTCGCCCTGATCGGCGACGAAGAAATTGGCCAGGTGGTCGTGGACGTGCTGGCAGACAGTCGCAGTCCCGCCTGCCTGCTTCAAAGCCATGGCGTCTTCGCGACCGGCTCTTCCGCTGAAGCGGCGGTGAAGGCGGCGGTGATGACCGAGGACAATGCTGCTATCGTCTGGACGGCATTGCAGCTCGGGACTCCCCTGGCCTTGACTCCGGATGACATCGACAGGCTCTACGATCGTTATCAAAACGTTTACGGACAGGACTGACAGGCAGGTATGACGCCATGGCTCTGAAGATCGCAATGATTGGCGCGGGCTCGATCGGCTTTACACGCCGTTTGATGGGCGACCTGCTGGCCGTGCCGGAACTGCACGACACGCACTTCGCCTTCATGGACATCAACGAGCGCAATCTGGCCATGATCACGCAGCTGGCCGAGCGCGACATCGCCGCCAACGGGCTTCCTGCGCGCGTGCAGGCTACCACTGACCGTCGCGAGGCTATCACGGACGCTGATTACGTCATCAGCACGATTCGTCAGGGGGGGCTGCGCGCCTTCGCGCTCGATATCGATGTCCCGCTGCGTTACGGCATCGACCAGTGCGTGGGCGACACGCTTTGCGCCGGCGGCATCATGTACGGCCAGCGCACCATCCCCGCACTGCTGGACATCTGCCGCGACATCCGCGAGCTGGCCAGCCCGGATGCGCTCTTCCTGAACTACAGCAACCCGATGGCCATGAACACCTGGGCCTGCAACCAGTACGGCGGGGTTAACACAGTCGGTTTGTGCCACGGCGTCCAGGGCGGCCACTGGCAGATAACGCGTTGCATCGAGCGTTGGGCGCAACGTGAAGGCCTGCTGGGCATGGATGAAAGCCTGCACAAGAATGACGTCGACATCATCGCCGCGGGCATCAATCATCAGACCTGGTACGTGCAGGTGCACTGGCAGGGACGCGACATGCTGCCGCTATTGCTCGAACTCTTTGAATCGCATCCGGAATACTCGGTTACCGAAAAGGTGCGCATCGACGTGCTGCGCCGCTTCGGCTACTACAGCACGGAAAGCAATGGTCATTTGAGTGAATACCTGCCCTGGTATCGCAATCGCGAGGATGAGATTGCGCAGTGGATCGATTTGTCGCGCTGGATTCACGGGGAGACTGGCGGTTATTTGCGCGTCTGCACCGAAGGCCGCAACTGGTTCGAGACGGACTTCCCCAACTGGCTTGAGGAAACGCCGCCGCTGTTCAGCGCCGATAACCGCAGCGAAGAGCACGGCTCCTACATTATCGAGGGACTGGAGATCGGGCGGCCCTATCGCGGCCACTTCAACGTGGTCAACCAGGGGCACATCACCAACTTGCCGGATGGCTGTGTGGTGGAGATTCCCGGTTACGTTGATGGCAACGGCATCAGCATGCCGGTGGTGGGTGACCTGCCGCTGGCCTGCGCCGCGACCTGCTCGGCCAGCGTGCGCGTGCAGCAGATGGCGGTGGAAGCGGCCGTAAGCGGTGACGTGACCCTGCTCAAGCAGGCCATGCTGCACGACCCGCTGACTGGCGCGATCTGTAATCCGGAGGAGATCTGGCAACTGACCGACGAAATGCTGGTGGCGCAGGCGGAGTGGCTGCCAAACTATGCGGACTGCATCCCGGCGGCGCGCGAACGCCTGGCCGCGCATGAGCACAATGGTACGCGCGTGGCACTTCGCGAGTGGCGCGGCGCAGCCCGACTGGAAACGCGCACGGTCGCCCAAATGGCGCAGGACCGCGCCGAAGCCCGCGCCAACGCCGACGCGGCCGACAAGGGCAACATGACCAGGCAATCGGCCTGATGTGCAAGTGAGAACCCACAGGAGCGAACCATGAGCGCAACAAGCCCCATGACAATGCCGCAGGCAGCGGCAACCCTGACTGCCCGTCCGCTGACGCTGGGCGTCATCGTCGGCAATCGCGGCTTCTTCCCCGCGCATCTGGCGCAAAGCGGACGCGAGCAGGTGCTGCAAGTGCTGGCTGACGCCGGCATCCGTGCCGTGCTGCCCGACGCGGGCGACAGCAATGTCGGCGCGATAGAGTCTCTGGCCGAAGCGCGTCACTGTGCGGAGGTGTTCCGCCAGCACCGCGACGAGATTGACGGAGTGCTGGTCACGCTGCCCAACTTTGGCGACGAGCGCGCCATCGCCAACACGCTGCGTTGGGCGCAGCTGAACGTGCCAGTGCTGATTCACGCCTTCCCCGATGACGCGACCCGCATGAGCATTGCCGACCGGCGCGACAGCTTCTGCGGCAAGATGAGCGCCTGCAACAACCTGCGCCAGTACGGCATCCGCTACAGTCTCACCAGCCAGCACACCATGGATCCGACCGGCGCGGCCTTTCGCGCGGACCTGGAGCAATTCGCGGCTGTCTGTCGCGTCACGCGCGGCATGCGCACCGCGCGCCTCGGCATGATGGGTGCCCGTCCCGAGGCCTTCAAGACCGTGCGCTTCAGCGAAAAGCTGCTGGACAAGGCCGGCATCAGCGTGGAGACGCTGGACCTCTCCGAAGTGTTCGGACGCGTCGAGCGCCTCGGTGATGCAGACGACGTCGTGCAATCGCGCCTGGCGGGCATCCGCGGCTATGCCCGAACGGAAGGCGTGCCGGAGATTTCACTGCTGCGCATGGCGAAGTTCGGCGTGGTGCTGGATGGTTGGATGGCGGACAACCAGCTGGATGCGACGGCTATCCAGTGCTGGACGTCGATGGAAGAGTACTTCGGCGTGGTGCCCTGCACCTTGATGAGCATGAGCAGCAACAGCCTTAACCCCTCCGCCTGCGAAACGGACATCGTGGGGGCGCTGGCCATGCTGGCGCTGCAGCTGGCCTCGGCCCGGCCCAGCGCGTTGGTGGACTGGAACAACAACTACGGCGAAGACCCTGACAAGGCGGTCGTCTTCCACTGTTCCAACCTGCCCAAGGACGTCTTCACCGACGACATCCCGGTGATGGACTATCAGGAGATTATCGCCGGCTCTGTGGGCGCCGAGAACACCTACGGCACGATTTACGGTCGCATCAGCGAATCACCCTTCACCTACCTGCGCATTTCCACCGACGATTTCAGCGGACGCATCGTGGCCTACGCTGGTGAAGGCGAGTTCACCAACGACCCGGTCGACACCTTCGGCGGCTACGGCGTCGTGCGCGTGCCGCGCTTTCAGGAGCTGCTGGCCTACATCTGCGAACGGGGTTACGAGCATCACGTGTCGATCAACCAGGCGCGCGTGGCGAGCGCCATTCACGAGGCCTTCAGCAAGTATCTGGACTGGGAAACATACCTGCATCGTTGAGGCCTGGCGGGGCAGGCTGCCAACTCAGGCTTCGAATGCGGCAGTCAGATATTGCTCAATCAGATAGTTCGGATAGCCGATTGCGCGCAGATTCGCCGCGCAGTCGGCCTTGCTGGCACCGCGCTCGCGCCAGTGCGGTACGCGCTTGATGAGAGTTTCCACGCGCTCGCGCGGCATGATTATCCATGTGTCTGCCGGCACGAAGCCGAAGTTGATGACCGGCATGGCCGAGAGTACCTCGCGCGTCTTGAGCCAGGGCGCAATCAGCACGGAGGCGCGGGCCCCGTGATTGGCAAGGTACTCCGCCACAAAACGTGCCGTGCCGCCCAGGTCGACCAGATCCTCAACCACGCCGACAACCTTGTTCCGCACGTTGAGAGTCACGTCCTGCACCACGATAGGTTTATCCAGCGGCTGGGCGGGCCCCGCATAATATTTCACGCCCAGGGTGCCAAACTCGACGGTGGGAATGTCCGGGTCGGGATGCCAGGCGAGGTGGTCGTGCAGGAGCACGCCGGGCAACATGCCGCCCATGGTTACCATCACGGCCTGCGTGATCTGGTCGCCGCTGGCATGGTGTTCCTTCTGCCAGGCGAACACCTTCTGCGCGAGCTCGGCCACCATCCGGGACTCGACCTGGTCGGGGATGTACAGGAACTTCAGCGCGTCGAATGCGACACTGCGGCCCTGGGGGTTGCGCCAGTACTCGAAGTCGCAGTCTTCGTCACGGTCGAATGTGTGCTGATGGCTTGTGGTCACAAGGAGTCCTGTTCAGCCACTCTCGGCTAAATGGCAGCGTAAAGGCGAGCGTGGTCGCTGCAGAGATTGCGCAATATGGAGACCAGTTGCTGCAGGCTCACGCCGGCTGCTCCAGCATGGCGCAGAAGCGCTGGTAGGCTTCCTGCCAGCGCTTGTCCTGGCGCGGCTCATAGCGGACTGTGCCGACCGTTTCGGCCAGGATGCCTCGCGCCTCGGCCACGTCTTTCAGCTCGCCGAGGGCGATGAACTGGACGATGGCATTGCCCAGAGCGGTCGCTTCCACTGGACCGGCGACAACGGGGATTCCTGTCGCATCTGCTGTCATCTGGTTGAGCAGCGTGTTCTGCGAGCCACCGCCAATGATATGTAATTGCGACACCGGAAGACCGGAAACGGCATGCAAACGATCAAGGGCATGCCGATACTTCAACGCCAGACTTTCGTTGACGCAGCGCATGATCTCCCCGGTACTTTCCGGCACTGCCTGACCAGACTCGCGGCAATAGTCCAGTATTCGTGCCGGCATGTCTCCCGGAGGATAAAAGCGTTCGTCATCCGGATCAATCAGGCTGCGAAAGAGCCTGGCCGAGCATGCCTCGCTGGTGAGTTGTCCATAATCCATATCATTGCCGGCGGCGGCCCAGGTTGCACGGCACTGCTGTGCCAGCCACAGCCCCATGATGTTAACCAGCAATCGGAAAGTGCCTTCGACTCCGCCCTCGTTGGTGACGTTGGCTGCACAGGCGGTGTCATTGATGACCGGTTCCTGCACCTCGAGTCCGAACAGGCTCCAGGTGCCGCTGCTCAGATAGGCATGGTCGCTGCGGGTAGCCGGCACACCAACCACGGCGCTGCCCGTGTCGTGGGAGGCAGGCACGAAAACCGGAATGCCCTGATATTCACCCAGTCTTGTTCCAGGTGGGACGATATCGCCGAACATGTGTGTTGGCACGCCGATGGCGTTCAGGGTTTCGTAATCCCAGTCCTGTGTCCGGGGATTGTAGATTTGCATGGTGCTGACGTGGGTAAATTCCGCGCTTTTGTCGCCGGTCATCCAGTAGTTGAACAACTGCGGGAAGGGAAGGAATGTTTCGGCGCTGGCGAGCTGCCGGCTGTTTGCGAATACCATGCTCGCGAGCTGGAAGATCGTGTTGGCTGTCAAATTCTGGATTCCGGTGCGTTCGAACAGCGTGGGCCACGGTACCTTTTCGAATACCTGGTCGCTCATCCCTTCGCAGCGGCTGTCACGATAATGGACAGGATTTCCCAGCAGTTCGCCGTCGCGATCCAGCAGGGCGAAATCACAGCCCCAGGTGTCGATTCCAAGGCCAGCCATGCCAGGACCAGCGGCGTCAATGCCGGCCTTGATGTCCCCCCACAGGCGCAACACGTCCCAGTAGAGCGTGCCCTTCGCCATTACGGGCACATTGGGGAAACGGTGCAGTTCCTTGAAGTCGAAACGACGTCCGTCAAAGCCGACGCTCAGCACCCGCCCGGACTCCGCACCAATATCGATGGCCAGTACCCTGCACTGTTTCGCCACGGGTCGCAATCTCCCTTGCACTTTCTGCAGGCTGGTTGACAGTCCGCGGGCCGGACGCTACCCTTTGCGCGCGAACCCGGCGACAGTTTACCAAAACAGGCAGGGCAATACATATGCAGCATCAGGCGGATTACGAACGGCTGGCCGAACGTCTGGACGCGCAGGGCATCGACGTCGAGGCGGTCAAGCGTAAACTGAAGGCGCAACACATTGAAACGCCCTCATGGGGCTATGGCAACAGCGGCACGCGCTTCAAGGTCTACTCATGGCCCGGAGCGGCGCGCAACATCCACGAGAAGCTGGCGGACGCCGGCTACGTGCAGCGCTTGACCGGCGTGGCGCCCACTGTCGCGCTGCACATCCCCTGGGACAAGGTGGATGACTGGGACGCGCTGGCGCAATACGCGGCGGAGCAGGGCGTGGGCATCGGCGCCATTAACCCCAATGTGTTTCAGGAAGACCAGTACCGCCTGGGCAGCATCACCCATCCATCGGCGACCGTGCGCGAGGAAGCGGTCGCGCACATGGTCGAGTGTTGCGAAGTCATGGCGCAGACCGGCAGCAGCCTGTTGAGCCTGTGGTTTGCGGATGGCACCAATTACTCCGGCCAGGACAGCATGCGCGGCCGCAAGCAGCGCATGGAGGCGGCCCTGGCCGAAACCTGTGCCCATTTGCCGCCGGGCGGGCGCATGCTCATCGAGTACAAGTTCTTTGAGCCGGCCTTTTACCACACGGACCTGGCGGATTGGGGCATGGCCTACGCGACCGCGCTCAAACTGGGCGAGCAGGCGCAGGTGCTGGTCGATACCGGCCATCATGCCCAGGGCACCAACATCGCGCACATCGTCTCTTTCCTGCTGGATGAAGGTCGCCTGGGCGGTTTCCATTTCAACGCTCGGCGTTACGCGGACGATGACCTCATTGTCGGCACCAACAACCCCTTCGAGCTCTTCGAAATCTTCTGCGAGCTCGTCAGCGCCGGCCCGCTTGCCGATGACGTGGCCTACATGATTGACCAGAGTCACAATATCGAGCCCAAGCTGGAAGCCATGGTGCTGAGCGTGCTCAACTGCCAGACGGCCTACGCCAAAGCCTTGCTCGTGGACCAGGCGGCTCTGCTGGAGCTGCAGCTGGCGGGCGATGTGCTGGGCGCGCACTGTCTGCTGACTGCGGCCTACGATACCGACGTTCGGCCCCTGCTGGCGCAAGTGCGCCTGGAGACCGGGCGTGACCCGGATCCGCTGGCCGTGCTGCGCGCGGATGACTACTCCGGTCGGATTGCCCGCGAACGCGGCACCATCGACGCCAGCGGTGGCTATCCGGGCTAATCTGCAGCAGGCTGACCTGAAAACCAGGCCACGGTGCGTTCCAGTCCGGTTCTGAAGTCCACGGTCGGGGCATAGCCCAGCACCACACGTGCGCGACTGATATCGGCGCGGGAGTGGCGCACGTCACCGGGTCGTTCCGCAATGTGGAGGGGTGGCAGCCCGGTGCCGAGCAGCTCGTTGAGCGTGGCAACCAGCTCGAGGATGCTTGCGCTGCCGTCGGTGCCTAGATTGAAGACCTGCCCGTCGGCCTCCGGCGCTGCGAGCGCGAGCAGATTGCCCTCGACCACGTTGTCAACGTAGGTGAAATCGCGCGATTGCAGGCCGTCGCCGGTGACTGGTGGACGCTGATCGTCCAGCATCAACGTCAGCAGGCGTGGAATCACGGCTGCGTAGGCCGAGCCGGGGTCCTGGCGCGGCCCAAAAACGTTGAAGTAGCGCAGCGAAACCGTCTCGAGGTCATAGCAGGCGCTGTAAGCTTGGCACAGGGCCTCCCCGGCCAGCTTGGCGGCGGCATAGGGCGAGAGCGGATGCAGGGGCAGGTCTTCATGCTTGCTTTCGCCAGGTGCATCCCCATAGACCGAAGAAGAGGAGGCGTAGACCACGCGGCGCACCGAACTGCGGCGCGCGGCCTCCAGCACGTTCAGGGTGCCCGTCGCGCAGTGCCGCCAGGATTCCAGCGGTCGCGCCACGCTGCGTGGCACTGAAGGAAGCGCGGCCTGGTGGATGAGGTAGTCGGCGCCATTGCAGACTGCGGTAAGGGCGTCTGCGTCCGCAATGTCAATTTCGTGCATGCTTAGGTGCTCGTGCTGCCGCAAATGCGCGATGTTGGCCGGCGAGCCGGTGAGATAGTTGTCGACGATGCGCAGCGTATGGCCGTCGCGTAGCAGGCGCTCGCTGATGTGCGAGCCGATGAAGCCGGCGCCGCCCGTGACGACGCAGGTTGCAGGTGCAAGAGTCATGAATTGTCTTTGCAGTATCGATCGAACCAGGCCAGGCTGCGTTCAAGGCCATCGACGCGATGATGCGGTTCGCCGCTGCGGGTATGTTCGTGCCCCTCACGCGGGTAGCGCACCAATTCCGCCACGCCGCCGCGCAAGTGAATGAAGGCAAAGAGCTGCTCACTATCGGAAATGGGCACGCGATAGTCGTTTTCGCTGCCTATGATCAGCAAGGGCGTCTGGATGTTATCGGCGTAGGCAAGGGGCGAGTGCCGCCACAAAAGCTCGTAATCCTGCGTGGGGGTGGCGTCAAACTGGTCACTGAGAAACAGCGGAATATCCGTGACGCCGTAAAAGCTGACCAGATTGTAGACGCCGCGATGGGACACGGCAGCGCTAAAGCGGTCACTGTGACCGACGATCCATGCGGTCATGTAGCCGCCGTAGGAACCTCCGGTGACCGCCAGTCGTGAAGGATCAATCTGACCGCCGGCGATGACGTGGTCAACTCCGGCCATGATGTCCGCCTGGGCCACTTCACCCCAGGCCTGGTGCAGGGCCATGCGAAAGGCTTCACCATAGCCGTCCCCACCGCGTGGGTTGCAGAAAAATATCGCATAGCCGCGCGCAGCCTGCAATTGCCACTCGAGCCACAGGGACCGGTGCGCCGCTCCCCACATCATCTGTGGCCCGCCGTGGATGTGAAGTACCAGCGGATTTTGCATGCCCTCCTGGTGGTCAGGTGGCAGTATCAGCCAGCCCTGCAGGTTGCTGCCGTCCGGGCCGGTGAAACGCTGCTCGTGGACGGGTTGCACGTCAATCTCTCTGAGGAAGTCCGCGTTGGGCCTGGCCAGTGGACGGGTATCACTCGTACCTGCCCCCAACCAGTGAAGTGAAGAAGGATCTGCGGGCTTGCTGAGCACGCAGGCGATGTCCCCGTCTGCCGTCATGTCGTAGCCGGAGACTTCCAGTGCACCGGTGAGCAAGGCTTTGGGTTCGTCACCCGGGCGCACGCGCCACAGTCCGCGCCATCCTTCACTGGCAGTGCTGAAGATAATGGAGGATCCGTCCGCACTCCAGCGCAGGCTGCCTTCATCCACCTGACGGTCGAAGGTTTCTGTTAGCACCTGCGCGACGCCGCCCTGTGCCGAAATGATGGCGAGTCTAAACAGCCGTTCGGGCCGACGGCTGGCCGGCTTGAGCAGGAAGGCCACCATGTCACCGGCAGACGAAGGAGCCGTATCGACACAATTAATCTCGTCGCCGGTAAGGCGTTGTTCCGAGCCTGTGGCCATGTCGATGCGATACAAACTGGTCCAGCGCCGCGGTTCTGGCCGCTCGGGATACGCGCTGCGGATGCAGAATAGACTGTTGCCGTCTGCCGACCAGGCAGGCGCACTGTAGTCGGTTGCTGCGTCAGTGAGACGACGCGGCACAGGCGTTTCACCAGTGGTTTCCTCAGCGTCGACAAGGTAGATCTGTGCGTGCCGACCATCCCGGTAGGTCGTGCCTTCGCGATAGGGAATGGCGTTGATGACGCGTGGATCATGCTTCAGGGTCTCTTCCAGCTCATGGCGTTCCTGCTGATGTCGTGCGGCCAGTTTGTCTGCCGCTTCGGGCGGTCTGTCGCCCCCGTCCTCGCGGGCGCGCTCTTCAGCGTTGACTGACGCGAGGAAGGCGATGTGGCGTCCGTCGGGCGACCAGACTGGCCGGTTTACGTCCCGCATCTGTCCTGTCAGTTGCCGGGCTTCACCGCCCGGCGCGCCGAGGGGCAGCAGGTAGAGCTGCGCCGAAGCGTCGCGCGCCGAGACGAAGGCCAGCGTCTGGCCGTCGGGCGACCAGCGCGGCTGGCTGTCTGTGCCGCCGCGCGTGAGCTGGATGGCCGCGCCGCCGTCCGTGGGCGATAGCCAGATATCGCGCCGGTAATCGTTGCTGAATTCCTGCGCCTGCTGCCGCACCCAGGCGACATAACGACCGTCGGGGCGGATGCGTGGCTCTTCCACCAGTACCATGCGGTAGAGGTCGGCAGCGGTAATATTGCGCTTTTCTGCGGGCATGAAAACTCCCTGACTGCAAGCGCCGGCAGTATAGCAGACTCTTGCGAGCCGGGCCTGGTTGCGCCAGAGTATGCGCAGACGAACAGGAGCAACACCATGCGTATGATCGATATTCTGGAACGCAAGCGCGACGGCGTCGAATTGACAAAGGCGGAAATCGACTGGGTCATCGCCTCCTTCAGCGCCGGCGACCTGCCCGATTACCAAATGTCGGCCCTGCTAATGGCCATCCTGCTGCGCGGCATGACGCGCGCGGAAATCTCACAACTGACGCAGGCCATGACGCGCTCCGGAAAGCAGTTGAGCATGGCGGACATGCTGGGAAGCTACGCGGTGGACAAGCACTCCTCGGGTGGTGTGGGCGACAAGGTCTCGCTGGTCGTGCTGCCGCTAGTGGCCGCCTGCGGCGCTCCAGTAGCCAAGATGAGCGGGCGCGCGCTGGGCTATACCGGCGGCACGCTGGACAAGCTGGAATCGATTGCCGGCTTCGACGTCGCGCCGAGCCCGGAACGATTTGCGCAATTGGCGCGCGAGGTGGGCCTCGTGATTGGCGGACAGAACGAGGATCTGGCGCCGGCTGACGGGCTGATCTATGCGCTGCGCGACGTGACGGGCACTGTGCCGAGCATCCCGCTCATTGCCAGCAGCATCATGAGCAAGAAGATCGCCGCCGGCGCGGACGGCATCGTGCTGGACGTCAAGGTCGGCGAGGGCGCCTTCATGCGCGAGCTGGCTCAGGGACGTGAACTGGCGCAGCAGATGGTGCGCATCGGCGAAGACGCCGGCCGCGACATGATCGCGGTAATCTCTAACATGAATCAGCCTCTGGGTGAGGCGGTTGGCAACGCGTTGGAGGTGCACGAGGCACTGGACACGTTGCGGGGCGGCGGACCTGCTGACCTGCGCGAACATAGCCTTTTAATAGCCGGACATATGCTGAGCCTGGCGGGTCAGGGCGCACGCTGGACGGAGGACTCCACGATTCGCGCGAACCTGGAACAGCGACTGGCCTCAGGCACAGGCCTGGCGAAATTCCGCGACATGGTGATCGCCCAGGGCGGCGATGTGCGTATGGTGGACGAGCCAGAGCGCCTGCCTCAGGCGCGTCTCGTCGAAACGCTCGCTGCACCGCAGACAGGCGTGGTGCAGGCCGTTCCGGCGCGTGGAGTAATGCATGCGGCCTTTGCCCTGGGCGTGGGCCGTGAGAAAAAGGGCGACCCGATTGACATGGCTGTGGGGCTACGGGTGCACGTCAAGGTTGGCCAGCGTGTGGCTGCTGGCGCGCCGCTGGTGACCATGTTTGCCAATGATGAAGAGCGGCTGGTGCGCTGTCGCGCCGAATTGCTGGGGCTCATCCCGCTGGCGAATGTGGCAGTCGAGCCCTTACCGCTGATCTTCGATGTTCTGCACGGTCGGCGCAAAAGCCGAAGCGCCTGAGGGCTTGCGCGCGTTTCAGGGGGCGCTGCTCAAATCCTGGTACCAGTCTGCCAGGGCTTTCGCGACAGATTCGCGATCCTTACCGCCGGCCACCGTCAACGCGATTGTGGCAACTTCGTAGCCTGCCACGGCCAATAGACCGGGTTCACGTGTAGCGGGAATACTTTCGTGGAAGCGCTGGATGAACCCTGCTGATGGTGGGGAAACAGCGTGCAAAACCAGCTCCCCGTCCCGGACGAACCCGACACTCCCTTCGCTGATGAGCAGGACCGGCAGATCGTCGAGCGCCGCCAGGGTCTGCCCGGCGCCGGCATATTCGCCCGCCAGCAACACCATGTGTACCAGCGGATCGCTGCGCAGGGCCTGGACGCGATTGATTGCGTCCGCCACGGAGCTGCCGCTGTCCACCGTCAGCAAAACGAGGTCATCGCGCGCCGCATCCTGCAGCGCCAGATTTGCGCTGGCGAGCAATTCATAGGCGTGCACGCGTTCGCGCCCTTCAAAGGAGGCCAGCAGGGCGATTTTGCGCGGCGCCTCCAACGGCGCGCCGCTGCAGGCGGCCAGCAACAATAGCGGCAAGAGCCAGTATCTCAGTCGTTCAGGAATCGCAGCCATTGTCCAGGTGCTCGGCATAGCTGCGTGCGAAAACGTGGTAGCCGCTGCCATCGCAGGCCGCCCGGAAGAAAAGCTCGTCGCCGGACGCGGGATATATGGCGGCGCGGATGGCGGAGAGGCCGGGATTGGCGATGGGCCCGGGCGGCAGCCCGGCTTGCAGATAGGTGTTCCAGGGCGAAATCACCGAGCTGTAATGTGCGGCAGTGATTTGCGGCCACCAACTGCCAACCAGCGTTGCCAGGGCATACTGTACTGTCGGGTCGGCGTCCAGCTTCATGTCTTGCGCCAGGCGCCGCCGATAAACGCCGGCGATGCGCGCGTCCTCATCCTCGTGCAGCGATTCGCGTTCCACGATGGCCGCCAGGGTTAACACGCTGTGCAGGGAGAGTCCCTGGGCAGTTGCGTCCGCCAGCATTTGGGGCGTGAACTGCGCCATCAACTGTTGCAGCATGGCCTGGCGCAATCCCAGGGCGGTGAGTTGCGGTGGCAGGCTGTAGCTGCCAGGGAAGAGGTAACCTTCCAGCGAGGCGCCGGGCGGCAAGCCAGTTTGCGCAGCCAGGGCCGGGTCAAGCCAGGCGCCAGGCCCGACCAGCTGCAGAAATTCCGCGCCGCCGAAGTTGAAGCGCTCGTTGCTGTCGATGGCAGCGGCGATTTGCTCCATGCGCCAGCCGGCAAACACGCGAAATTGCAGGGCGCTGCCACGCGCGTCCGCGAGTTGTTGCGCGATGGCCGGGATGGACTGTGTCTGGTTGAGGAAATAGTCTCCAGCCTTGAGCTGCACGTCAAAGCCGTTGGCGAAGGCGTAGTCGACGAAGAGTTGCGCGTCGTGCACAAGGCCAGCGATGAGCAATTGCCCTGCGATGGAGCTGGCCGTGTCGCCCGGACGTACAACAAAGCGCAGTGGGGTCGAGTCGTTGCCGGCAGTGCGCCCAAGTCCGTCCGAGCGCGTCAACAGGCTGATGCGCGTCAGTCCTCGCCGCGCCAGTCCGCCGAGCCCGCCCGCGCCTCCGCTGAGCAGGAGGGGCAGGGACAGGGACAGCAGCAGCGCGCCGAGGGCAGCTGCGACGATCAGCAGGCATTTGCCACGTGAGGCCAGAATAGTCTCCTGCATGAATTCGGGGCAATTTTAGCAAGTTAAAGGGCGTTGCTTAACAGGAGCTAATTGTTACCGGATGGCTGAAATAAATCCGGGATCAGGACTCCCGTTCGAGAAATGAACGAAGAACCGGGAGCAGCCGCTCAGGAATTTCTTCGGCCAGGAAATGCCCGGCATTCCTGAATTCGTGAACTTCGCAATCTATAAGTTCTCGCTGCCAGACTGTAAGTTCCTTGTGACGAAAGGCGATGTCCCTGAAGCCCCAAAGCACCAGCGCCGGTATCGAGATGAAGCTTGAACGGTCCTCCCAAACCTCCTTCAACCAGTCACTGGCACCAATAATGTGGCCTGGCAGTGCGGCGCAGGCGGCACGTGCTTCTGGCGTGGGCAGGGCCATGCGGTAATGTTGCATGACATCTTGTGACAGGCACTCCCTGTTGCCAACAGCACGGGGCATTACCTGATTGACAAACAGGTTAAACTGCCGGATCAATAACTGTCCGATGATAGATGACATCATGAAACTGAACATTTCAAAGTGGAAGTCACCGGCAACAGGCCAGCACCAGCTGTTGGCAATGACGATTTTACTAACCTTGTCCTGATGTTTACGGGCAAAATCAAGACCAATGGGGCCGCCCCAGTCCGTCAGGTAGAGTGTGATTTCGGCAAGGTCCAGGTCAACAATAAGCGCGGACAGATTATCTGCGTGGGCAGCTGGATGATAGTCTTCTCTCCGGTCACTGCGGGAGGACAGACCGAAGCCAATGTGGTCAGCCGCAATACATCTGTATGACGAGCGAAGCCCGGCGATGAGCTTTCTGAACTCGAAGGACCAGGTCGGATTGCCATGTACAAACACAACCGGCTTGCCCTGGCCCTCATCGACATAGTGCATATGATGACCAGCAGGCGTTGAGTAAAATCTGCTTCTCAAAGGAAACAGATCATCGGAAACCCAGCCAGGGCGAACGGCTTCAACCTTGCTTTGCATGTGGCCCTCCTCAACTTCCGGGCGACTAATATACCAGAACGCCAGTTTGAGTTTGTGGATTGACAATGCGGTCCGAAGCAAGCGGAAATCAGGACAGCCTGTTGCTCAGTAATGGTTACACTGATTGTCAGCATGTTCTCAAGACATCCCTGATCCGGGCACAATAATGAGTTAGGAATCCCATGCTCAAAAAAGCCTTTCTGGCCGAAACTGCCAGGGCCTTGCGTAGTGGCGAGCTGGATTTACTGGAACATACACGCGCCTCCCTGGAGCGGCTGGAATCTCTGGAGCCGCAGTTGCAGGCCTTTGTGCCCGAGCCGGGTCGGCACGAGCGGGTCATGCGCGCGGCGGAGTCGCTGCTTGAATGCTGGCCGCAGCCTGAAGGGCGGCCACCACTCTACGGCGTTCCGCTCGGCGTCAAGGACATTTTCCGCGTGGAGGGACTGCCCACGCGCGCCGGCAGTACATTGCCCGCCGCGCTCTTCGACGGCGCGCAGGCAGATTGCGTGTCGCGGCTGCAAGCAGCAGGCGCGCTGGTCCTGGGAAAGACCGTGACAACAGAATTCGCATACTTCGAGCCGGGTCCAACATGCAATCCGCACAACCTGGCGCACACGCCAGGCGGCAGCAGCAGCGGCTCTGCGGCGGCGGTGGCTGCCGGAATCTGTCCTCTGGCGCTGGGCACTCAGACGATCGGCTCGTTGATGCGGCCGGCGGCGTTCTGCGGCGTGACAGGCTTCAAGCCAGGCTTCGGACGCATCGATGCGACGGGCGTGATCTACGTGGCGCCCTCGCTTGATCACGTGGGGTTCTTCGCCCAGGACGTCGCGGGCTTGCGCATAGCAGCGTCGTTGCTGTGTCGGGACTGGCGGCAAGTGTCCATGTCACGTCGTCCTCACCTGGGCGTGCTGGAAGGCCCCTTGCTGGAGCATCTGGCAGCGGAAGGACGTGCCAGATACGAGCTGCAGCTCCAGCGTCTGCAGGCAGCCGGTTATGAATTGCAGCGAGTGACGCTGTTCGACGACTTCGACAATATGGGCCGGCTGCACCGGGCGCTGATGGCCTGTGAAATGGCGCAGGAGCATCGAACCTGGTTTGCAGAATACGAAGCGCGATACCGTCCGCGCACCGCGGAGCTCATCCGGGCCGGGCAGCGCGTCGCGGCGGACACAGCGCAAGAGGCGCGCGCCAGCAGAATGCAGACGCGGCAACTGTTGCAGGAACGAATGGAAGCAGACGGAATCGACCTGTGGCTCAGTCCACCGGCTATCGGGCCTGCGCCAGCGGGCATCGCATCCACCGGCGACCCGGTGATGAATCTGCCCTGGACGCATGCCGGCCTGCCAACTGTGAGCCTGCCCGCCGGGCGCGCAGCGAACGGTTTGCCACTGGGTCTGCAGGTCAGCAGTCGCTATGGAGAGGATGAGCTACTGCTCACCTGGTCAGAAACGCTGGCTGCAGCAATGGCTGATTGATCGGACTGATCAACCGGGAGTTTGCGGCGGCGAAATCTGCTCCGGCTCACCAGCGAGTCCGTCGCTCATGGCGTCGAGGTAGCTCTGCAGAATGACGCGCGCGGCCAGATCATCGACCGGCGCGCGCGGCCCGCGTTTACGCGCGCGGGCCAGCTCCTGGGCGTCAACGCTGGAGAGTTGCTCATCCCATAACGTCACCTGCAGCCCGGTGGCTGCTGCCAGGCGACGAGCCCAGCGGCGCACCACGGTGCAGCGCTCAGACTGACGCTCAGGCGATTCTTCATTGAACGGCAGCCCGACCACCAGCGCTTCAATGTGCTGTTCATTGGCGATGCGGCGGATAGTGGCAAAGTCCTCCGCGCGTGACCCACGGGTCAGGATGCCCAGCTCACGCGCGACCAGGCCGGTGGCGTCGCAGGTGGCGAGGCCGAGTCGCCGTTGCCCGTAGTCGATCGCCAGCAGCTTCATGCCTGTTCCGCGAACTGCACCTGGATGCGAAAGGGCAGAAAGGGCATGCGCCCCGGCCAGTCCGGCTCGATGTCGATGCGTGGCGTCGTTCCAGGTTGCAGCGACAGCACCTGGTGAATCCTGGCCCTGGCTTCTGCCGACGTCAATCCGACGAGTTGCTCGCGCAGGCCATCAGCATCCACCTCAGCTTCTGCCAGCACATGGGCGCGGCGCCAGAAACGCAGCAGGCCATCGGCATAGTCGCTCACGACCGGACCTCGCTCGTGGTTAACAGTTTGGTGCAGGAGGCTGCTTCCCTGTGGTACCTCCTCCTGAAGCCGGTCGAGGATCACCTGTTGCGCCAGATCCTCTTCGATGGCAATAGCTTCTACGATCGCCTTCATGTCCAGGCTGAGCAACTCCGTCGCTTCTCCGGCATCTGCGCTGAAACTGGTCCAGTCGCTGCGTTCGGTGGCAATGTTCATGGATTCAAGGATCAGGTGCTGGCCTTCCTGCAGGCGCGACAACAGGGCGATGTAGGCCTGTGACTTGATCTGCTGGCGCACGGTGGCGAGCAGGCTCTCATGATCTTCCGGCAGGACGATACCGACGCTGCGGCTGCCGCCTCCGCTTGTCGGGCGAGGATTGCTTACGCTCACGTTCTGCGCCAGTTCACCGCGCAAAATGTTGATGATGCCACTGTCCACGTTGCCGCCCGGCCCTGCATGGCCCGCTGTAGCCTCAATGGCGAGTTCAACTTGATGGCCGGTGCTTGCCTCCAGCCTGCTACTTGTCACAGTCCGAAACCAGACGGGGTCTGCGCCACTGGTTCCCACCAGCGTACCTGCCGGAATCTCCACAGCTGTGGCGCGCAGGTTGACGAACACCAAATGGCCGCTTGCCGGCGTGGAGGAAAGTTGCTGGCTACCCCCGGGCGGCAGGGTGGCGCTTTCCTCGACGGTGATGCTGAGGCGTATGGCGGGGATGACAGCGCCCTCCAGGTCAACATTCGTGGCGTCCGGGTTGGCGGTGATGAGGGCCTCGGTCTCTACGAGGCTGCGGGCCGGATGCAGCGTGATGGTGGCCGTGGGCAGAATCAGCAGAACTGCGCCAGCTCCCAGGGCCAGCAGGATAAAAATCAAAATGAACGCGCCCGTCAGCCGAAGCACGGGCGCAGGACGCCGCCTTGTCGCATGGGCGCGGGCGATGGCGGAATCCTGGGCGCTTGCATCCGACGCTTCAGAATCCTGTGCGCGTTCCGGCAAGAACAGCCGGGCGCGGCCGCGTTTCCAGCGGCCGCGCTCACTGGCGCCCACGGTCGCGAAAGTGCTGAGGTTCAGTTCGCGGGCGTGGCGAATGACATCGGGATCCTGGGTCAGCAGCGCCAGCTGTACGCCGAGGCGCTGGGCCTCACGCTGAACAAGCACCAGGTCAAGCCGGCGTGTCAGCGCCGAGCCGCGAATTGGCCAGATCAGCAGCACCCGCCGTTGCGCCAGCGCGAGAAGACGGCCACGTACCGAGGCGACATCTTCGTTGCGCTCCAGTTGCAACAAGTCGGGGCGTGGCGGCATGTTATGCGGGTTGCCAATGATCCGTGATCAACGCACGGGCGCTGGCCAGCGCTTCCGGCAGGGCGGCTGCATCCCGACCGCCGGCTTGCGCCAGCGTGGGGCGTCCGCCTCCGCCTCCGCCGACCCTGGCTGCCAGGGGCCTGATAAGCTGGCCGGCGTGCAACCCCTGTTTGATGCGTCCGTCACCCACCGAAACCATGAGCAGGGGTCGCCCTTCGACGACGCTGCCGAGCACCAGTACGCCTTCGGGTACCTGCTGCCGGAACAAGTCAGCCATTTCGCGCAAGGACTCCATGGGCTGCCCGTCGAGCTGTGTGACGAGCAAGGGCAGTTCGCCAATCTGCTCGATTTTTGCGAGGCGTTGCGCAAACTCGTGCCGGGCGATTTCCCGGCGCAAGCTGGCGACCTCACGGCGACTCGTGCTCAATCGCTGCTGCAGCGCGTTCAGACGCGCAGGCGCTTCCGTCGCCCCGCCGCCCAATTGTGCAGCGAGGCCGTTAAGCTGTCCAAGGGCCTGTTGCACATGATCCTGGGCAGCGCGGCCAGTGAGCGCTTCAATTCGGCGTACGCCAGCGCTCACGCTGCCTTCGGCGATGATTCGCAGTTGCCCGATTGCCTGGGTGCTGCGGACATGCAGGCCGCCACAAAGTTCGTAGCTGTAGCGCTCGTCTCCCTCACCGATGCGAATGGTGCGCACCTCTTCACCGTATTTCTCGCCAAAGAGCGCCATGGCGCCTTCCGCGCGCGCCTGAGTGAGCGGCATGGTGGCGGCCTGCACGCAATAGTCGGCGAGGATCGCCTCGTTCACCTCACGCTCAACTTGCCGGATTTCCTTGTCCCCAAGCCGGGCGTCATGGGCAAAGTCGAAGCGCAAACGCTCCGGCGCGACCAGTGAACCGCGTTGCTGAACGTGGTTGCCGAGGCGCTGCCGCAGCGCGGCGTGCAGGAGATGCGTTGCGCTGTGGTTGCGAATGATGTCCCTGCGCCGGGTGACATCGACTTCGGCGCGGGCGCTGTCGCCAGCGCGCGGGCGGCCCTCGATTACCTCGCCAACATGCACGACCAGGCCGCTAACCGGTCGGCGCATATCCTCAATCTCAATCAGCCAGCCGTCACCGCGGATTGTGCCGTGGTCGCTTACCTGACCGCCCGCCTCCACGTAGAAGGGAGTCTCGGCCAGCACGACTTCTACCTTGTCTCCGGCTATGGCTTCAGAAATTGGTTGCGCATCCTGCAGCAGCGCCAGCAATGTCGTGTTTCCTTCGGTCGGACCATAAGGATCGTATACCGGTTCAGTCTGGGTGCGCAGATCGGCGAGCACAGCGCCCCAGGCCTCATTGCCCTCCAGCACGCCCATCGCCCGCCCGGCGCCACTTACCGCGGAGTGCCGCTCCTGCGCCGCCTCGAAGCCGGCCAGATCGACTGCCATGTCGCGCTCGGAGGCGATGTCGCGAATGACCTCGAAAGGCAGGCCCAGGGTGGCAGTCAGGTAAAAGGCCTGTTCGCCCGGAAGCGTATGGTGGCCAGCCCGCATCAACGTGGCCAGCATGCTTTCCAGTTCGCCCAGACCGCGCCCCAGCGTGCGGTGAAAACGCTGCTCCTCCAGTGTGATGACCCGGCGGATTTGTTGCTGGCGTTCTACCAGTTCGCTGAAGTGCCCGCCCATTATCTCAATGACGGAGTCCGCAATTTGCGCGAGGAATGGCTCTTCGAAACCCAGTTTGCGCCCAAAGCGCGCGGCGCGCCGGATGACAAGGCGCGTGACCGAATCGCGGCCTTTGGGGCCTGGCAATACGCCCTCGGCGATCAGGAAGACGGAGGCACGCATGTGGTCGGCGATGACGCGGTAGGGCACGATGTCGGCGTCGCGCTCCGCGTCGCTGTGGCCGGTCATGGCTTGCACGGCCTGCATCACTGGCAGGAACAGGTCGGTATCGTAGTTTGCGTCGACTCCCTGAAGCACGCTGACGAGGCGCTCGAAGCCGAGGCCGGTATCTACGCCGGGATGGGGCAGCGGCACATCATGGTCACCCGTGTGCTGCGGATCGGGCCGGGTCCTGTTGAACTGCATGAAGACAAGGTTCCACAGTTCGAGAAAGCGGTCGTCGTCCGCCTCCAGCGAGGCGATGATGCCGGCTTCGCCGCGTTCTGGGAACTTGTCCCAGTGTACTTCGCTGTTCGGGCCACAAGGGCCAGTCTCGGCCATTTGCCAGAAATTGCCTTCGGGGCCCAGGCGGGCGATGCGCTGCGGGCTTATACCAATTTCGTCGCGCCAGAGGTCATAGCTCTGGTCATCCTTCTCATAGACTGTGACTGCCAGGCGCCCTGGCGGCAGACCGTAGACCTCGGTCAACAGTTCCCAGGCGTATTGCATGGCCTCCAGCTTGAAGTAATCGCCGAAGCTGAAATTGCCCATCATTTCGAAAAAAGTGTGGTGACGCGAAGAGGGGCCAACTTCCTCCAGATCGTTGTGCTTGCCGCTGACGCGCAGACACTTCTGCGAGGTCGTCGCGCGCATATAGTCTCGCTGCTCGGAGCCAAGGAAGACTTCCTTGAACTGCACCATGCCCGAGTTGGCGAAGAGCAGGGTGGGGTCGTTGGCCGGTACCATTGAGGAGGACGCCACCACACGATGCTGTTGCCGCGCGAAGTAGTCCAGAAAGGCCGCGCGCGCCTCGATACTGCTCATGCGCTTCATGTCAGAGATTCCTGTGGGGACTTCCAGCCAGCCAAAAGTATAGGCAAATCGCGGACTCTTCACAAGGGACTGGCAGAGGGGCATAATGCCGTTGTGGGCAAGTCGACAAGGCGCACATGAACAGAGCAGAAGAACTGGTCGCGGCCCTTGCCATTGGCAGTTGCGGCATGCCCTTCGAAGTTCTGGGGCCGCAGCTTCTGGAAGATGGCCGCCTGCGTTTGCGCGCCTTTCGGCCCTGGGCATGTTCCCTGGTCGCCATCAACGAAGAAAGTGGCGCGCGCGTCTCGCTGGAACCGACGCAGGCCGATGGTTACTTCACGGCGACCGTGGACGGCGACTGGCGACGCTATCATTTTGAAGAGCGTAACTCTGCCGGCTGGAACTACAGCGTCGCCGACCCTTACGCTTTCCGCGATCCGCTGCTGACAGATTACGACCGCTACCTCTACGGACAAGGCAGGCTGCACGACAGCCACGAAAAACTTGGCGCGCAACTGCGCAACTACGACGGTGTTGATGGCGTCAATTTCGCCGTCTGGGCGCCAAACGCGTGGCGCGTCAGCGTGGTGGGCGACTTCAATGGCTGGGATGCACGAATTCATCCCATGCAGCCGCGCGCGAACAGCGGCATCCACGAACTGTTTCTGCCAGGGCTCGGCGCCGGCACGGCCTACAAGTATGACGTCGTCGGCCACGGCAACTACAATGCGTTGAAGGCCGATCCCTACGGCTTCCGCAGCGAGCTGCGCCCCAATACCGCGTCTATTGTTGCCGATTTGGGCGGGTATCACTGGGGCGACCATGCCTGGATGCAGTCGCGTTCAGTCGCTGGCGCGCTCGGCGGGCCGATGCTCATCTACGAGGTGCACGCCGGTTCCTGGCGGCGCAACGCGGACGGAAGTCTGCTCAACTTTCGCGATCTGGCGCAGCAGCTCATCCCCTGGTTGCGCGATGCGGGTTACACACATGTCGAGTTTCTGCCCCTGGCCGAGCACCCGCTGGACGCCTCCTGGGGCTACCAGGTCGGCGGGTTCTATGCACTGACCAGCCGCTACGGCGAACCGCAGGGCTTCATGGCCTTCGTTGATGCCTGTCACCAGGCTGGCATCGGCGTCCTGCTGGACTGGGTGCCGGCGCACTTTCCGCGCGATGATTACGCCTTGTCCACCTTCGACGGTACGCATCTCTACTCGCATCAGGACCCGCGCCGCGGCGAGCACCCGCAGTGGGGGACGCGCATCTTCGATTATGGCCGGAACGAGGTTCGCAATTTTCTCCTCTCCAACGCGCTGTTCTGGCTAAAGCAGTATCACATTGATGGCCTGCGCGTGGACGCTGTTTCGTCGATGCTCTACCTTAATTTCGGGCGCGAAGAGGGAGAATGGGTCGCCAACGAGCACGGCGGCAACGAAAACCTCGACGCAATCAGCTTCCTTCGCGAATTCAATGTTGCCGTCCACGCCGAGTGTCAGGGCGCAATTACCATCGCCGAGGAATCCAGCGCCTGGCCCGGAGTCTCGCGGCCGGTGCATGAAGGTGGTCTTGGTTTCACGTTAAAGTGGAACATGGGCTGGATGAACGACACGCTGTCCTACCTGCGCGCGCACCCGGCAGACCGTCACTTTCTGCACGAACGCCTCACGTTCTCGCTCATGTACGCCTTTTCCGAGAACTTCGTGCTGCCCTTCTCGCACGACGAGGTCGTCCACCTCAAGGCCTCCATGTTGGGCAAGATGGCGGGCGACTGGTGGCAGCAGTTCGCAACGCTGCGCCTGCTTTACCTCTACATGCTGGCGCACCCAGGCAAAAAACTGACGTTTATGGGGCTTGAAATCGGGGAGTGGCGCGAATGGAGTGAAACGCGCCCGCTTGAATGGCAGCTGCTGGACTGGCCCCTCCACCGCGGCCTGCTTGATTTGGTGCGCAGCGCCAACCATTTGTACCGCGCCCAGCCGGCCTTGTGGCAACGTGACTTCGATGGCGACGGCTTTCACTGGATTGAAGTGCACGACGCGCAGCACAGTACGCTGGCCTGGCTGCGCAAGGGGCTCGGCGAGGCCGGACAGGTGATTACGCTATGCAACTTCTCGCCTGACCCGCTTTATGATTATCGCCTCGGCGTGGTAGAAGCTGGGCAATACGCGGTCCTGCTCAACAGCGATGCGGCGGAGTTCGGGGGTAGCGGCACAGGAGCAAGTGGTCAGTTCACGGCGGAAGCGCGCTCCGCACATGGCCAGCAATTCAGCGTGACGCTGGATCTGCCGGCGCTTTCGGCTCTGTGGTTGCAGCGCATGCCAACGGGTTGAATCTCCCGCTGTGCTATACTGGCCGCGCATTTGGGAGAGGGAAGGCGGGCGGAGTGACGACGGCGACACAGACGATGACGATCGACGAACAGGTGGCCGTGCTGATGTCCGGCGCGGAGTCAGGCGATGCGGAAACGACCGCAACCATGCGCGCGGAATTGCGCGAGCGCCTGCTGGAGGCAGAGCGCGAAGGGCGCCCGCTGCGGGTCTACTGCGGTTACGATCCGCGCACTTCCGACCTGCACCTCGGCCATACCATCACAATGCGCAAGCTGCGCCAGTTTCAGGAGTTCGGCCACGACGTCACCTTTCTGGTGGGCTCATTCACCAGCCTCATCGGCGACCCTTCGGACAAGGATGAGGCCCGCGAGCAGCTGACGCGGGAACAGGTGCATGAGAATGCGCGTACCTATGCCGAACAGGCCTTCAAAATCCTCGACCCCCAGCTTACACGCGTGCGTTACAACGATGAGTGGCTGTCGCCGCTGGACTTCGCGGACATCATTCGCCTCGCCAGTAACTTCACCGTGCAACAATTCCTGGTGCGCGAGAATTTCCGCAAGCGCCTTGATGCCGGTGTGCCCATCTACCTGCACGAGCTGTTTTACGGCCTGATGCAGGGTTACGACGCAGTCGCCCAGGAATCTGACGTGCAGGTTGGTGGCCAGGATCAGCTCTTCAACATCCTCGTTGCCGGTCGCAAGTTGCAGCAGGGGCTGGGCCAAAAGCCGCAGATCGCCCTCATCATGGGCGAACTGCTGCCCGGCACCGACGGCGATGCCAAGATGAGTAAGAGCATGGGCAACCACATCCCCCTGCTGGCTGAACCCTGGGACATGTTCGGCAAGGTCATGAGCGTCCCTGACAAGGCCATGCCCATGTATCACAAACTGATTCTGGGCTATTCACCGGCGCAACTGGAGGCGATGGAGCGCGGCCTTCAGAACGGCAGCGAGCATCCCAACGAAATCAAGCTGCGCCTGGCGCAGGAAATCGTCAGCATCTTCTGCAGCCCGCCAGAGGCCGCGGCTGCCCGTCAGCGCTGGGACGAGGTGTTTCGCTCGGGCGGGGTGCCACAGGACATTGCCGAGGTTGCGCTGCACGACGAAGAACGCGTTCTGGACTTGCTCCGGCGCCTGGAGATGGTCAGCAGCGGCGGCGAGGCGCGCCGGCTGATGAAGCAGCGCGGCATTCGCCTGAACGACGTGGCGGTCACGGACGTGCAGGCCCTGGTGCCGCTCACTTCGCTGCCAACGGTGTTGCAGGTGGGCAAGCGTCACTTTGTGCGCCTGGTGGCCGCAGACCCGTTGTCAGCGTCGGATTGACAGCAACGGGCCGGTTACCTCTCGTCAGGAGCACCCCTCTATAGCAACAAGGATGTCCAGGTCCTGACGAGCGTCGCAGCACGTCTGCTTCAGGAATTTTCACATTTCTGCGCGTTGAGAGTTATACAGGCAGGGACAGGGAGCACGCGCATTGATTCGTTTTGAAACGCTCATCAAGCGCCACCACGACGAGCTCTTCCGCTATCTGTGGCACATGCTGCGCGGCACGCGCCTGGATGCCGCCGACTTCACGCAGGAGACCTGGCTGCGCGCATGGAAGGCCTATGACAAGCTGCGTCCGAACAGTAACGCGCGCTCCTGGCTTTACCGCATCGCGACAAATTGTGCGCTCAGCGCGCTGCAGCGCAGGCGTCGTGAAGTGTTGCTGGGCGAGGATGTGGAAATACCCTCGAGCTCGTTGCTGCTGGAAGAAAGCTGTGAGCGTGGCGAACTGCTGGCGCTGGTCGTGTCGCATATTGAGCACCTGCCGCCACGGCAACGCGCCGCCGTCCTGCTGCGTTACGGCCGTGAGCTGCGCTACGAGGAAATCGCCGCAATATTGGGTTGTTCTCAGGAAAGCGCGCGGGCGCATGTGTCGCTTGGCATTCGCCGCTTGCGCCGGGAACTGGAGGAGGTATGACATGCAGGCAGGGACAGGGGAAATCGAACGTTCGCGCGCCAGGGTGCTGGACTGGTTTGCGCAAACTGCGCCGCTGATTGAGTGGGCGGAGATGGAATCGCCGCTGGGTGAGCTCTACATGGCGCGCAGCGAAGTTGGGTTGTGCAAGCTGATGTTCGGAGTGGCGGAAGATTTCTTCCGTGCAGACTTGCCGGCACGGGCGCGGGCGCAGCGTAATCCCGAAGCGCTATGGGCTGAGCGTGAACAGCTGGCCGCCTTTTTTCACGGGCGGCTGCGGGAATTTACCCTGCCCGTTGATCTGGGTGGCATGACAGTCTTTCAGCAGCGGGTGCTGCAAATGGCCAGCGCCATCCCTGCCGGCGTAATGCGCACTTATGGAGAGCTCGCCCGTGACCTCGGATCTCCCCGCGCCAGCCGGGCTGTAGGCCAGGCGCTGGGCCGCAATCCGGTGCCGATTGTAATTCCCTGCCACCGCGTTGTCAGCAGCGATGGCCGACTGACAGGCTACAGTGGTGGACGAGGCCTTGAAAGCAAGCGCTGGCTCTTGCGCATGGAAGGCGCGCTGACGCAGGAAACAGGTAATGACTGAAACCCGCAACGTGGCCATCCTGATCTTTGACGATGTGGAGTTGCTGGACTTCTGCGGTCCCTACGAGGTCTTTTCGGTCGCCGCTTCACACAGCGATGTGCCTCCCTTCCGCGTTTACACGATCGCCGCGCAGGCAGGCCCGGTCATCGCCCGCAACGGGTTGAGCGTCAACCCGGACTTCAGCCTGAAGGACTGTCCGCCGCCAGCTTTGCTGGTCATCCCTGGCGGCCAGGGCACGCGCCCCCTGCTGCAGGACGACCTGCTGCTCGGCTGGATTCGCGAGCAGCACATGCACACTGAGCTGACGCTCTCGGTCTGCACCGGCTCCTTGCTGCTGGCGCAGGCGGGGCTGTTGCAGGGTCTCGGCGCGACCACCCACTGGGGCTCGCTGGAGCTGCTGGGCACACTGGCACCGCAAACGCAGGTGCAACGCGACACACGCTATGTGGACAACGGCCGCATCATTACTTCGGCCGGAGTTTCGGCTGGTATCGACATGTCCCTGCACGTCGTCGAGCGTCTGCTGGGCGCGGAACATGCCGCGACAACCGCGCGGCACATGGAATACGACTACTGGCCACAGGGCCGGGTGGACTAGTCCAGTGCCTTCCAGTTACGGACCAGGTCGATAAACAGGCGTGCGCCGAAACCGGTGGCGCCCTTCTCCGGTATCAGCGGGTCTTCACGATTGATGCTGCCCAGCCCTTCGATGCCGACCATGCCGGCAATATCGAGGTGCGCCCAGGCCGGATAGTTCGCGAAGCGCTGCAGGAAGGCTGCCGAGGTGCCGACGCCGGTCAAGGGCGCCGCGCTGTTTTTCAGGTCGGCTGCCTGCGACTCAATCGCCTTGTCGTAGTCCGGGAAGAGCGGCAGTGGCCAGACGCTTTCGCCGCAGCGGCCGGATGCCGCCAACAAGGCATCCCGCAGTCCGCCGTGGCTGCTGAACAGACCGGCGGCGGCGGAGCCCAGCGCGGTCACGCAGGACCCTGTAAGCGTGGCGATGTCAATAACTGCGGCGGGTTGATAGCGCGTGGCATAGACCAGCGCGTCGGCGAGAATCAATCTGCCTTCGGCGTCGGTACTGATGATCTCAATGGTGAGTCCATTGCTGGCGGTGAGTACATCCTGGGGGCGGATGGCTTTTGCGCTGACCAGGTTGTCGACCGCTGGTACAAGTCCCACCACGTGCAGCTCCGGCTGCAAGGCACTGATGGCCTGCATGGCGCCGATCACTGCCGCGCCGCCGCCCATATCGCTCTTCATGCCAACCATGCCCGTCAACGATTTCAGGCTGTAGCCGCCGGTGTCGAAGGTGACACCCTTGCCCGCCAGTACGAGGCTGTCGAGCGCGTCAGAGCGTTCGGGATTGTGTTCCATGACGATGAATTTTGGCGGCGTTTCGCTGCCCTGCGCGACGCCCAGCAGGGCGCCCATGCCCAGCGCCTCCATATCTGCGCGCTCGAGCACTTCGACCCGCAGCCCGGACAGTGAGCCGGCAGCCTCCGCCAGATCCGCGGGTGTGCAGAAGTTGGCGGGCGTATTCACCAGCTCGCGCGTGAGGCAGGCGCCCTGCGCAATTGCCTCGCCCGTACGCGCCCCGCTGCTGGCCGCCGCCAGGTCACGCTCCGCTGCGACGACAAGGATGAGTTCGCGCGGGAGCGCTTCTGGCGCAGGCGTGGACTTTAGGCCCTGATAATGATAGAGGCCCAGCAATGCGCCTTCGCTGACTGCCTCGGCAGCTGCTTCAGCCGGCAGCGCGTCGGGCAGGGCCAGCGCAACGCGCTCGACCCCCAGCTCGCGGGATTTACGCATGGCTCGCGCGGCGGCCTTGCGCAGGGTCGCCGCGCTGATGTTGCCTGAGTTACCGAGGCCGACCAGCAACAGGCGCGGGCCGGGTTGGGCCGGGTAGAGCGTGGCGAGCTGGTGTTCTGCGCCGTTGAAGTCGCCGCTTGCCAGCAAGGCTTCCAGCGTTCCATTTGTTGCTCCGAACCGTTCCAATCTGTCATTCTGTTCCGTAGCGACAAACTGGACCAGCGCGTCAGCAGTCTGCTGGTGCAGAGCGCCAGTTTCCACTGTAATTTTCATGGCTATACTCCTTTGATGCGAAGCATATAAATAACAACGGGGCTGGTCAACAGACCAGCCCCGGAAACTGAATTATGGTGCCTGGACTAGCTCAGGCTTCCATTTGCTTGCGCATATCGATGTCGCCCTGATAGCTTATCGCCGCGCGGTCGGTCTCACCCGTGCTGATGCGTACGATGCTGTCGACCGGAGAGACAAAGATTACGCCATCACCTTTTTCCCCTGTGGCGGCCCCCTTGATGATGGCCTGGACAGTTTCGTCGACGTTTTCCTCACTGAGGATGATGGAAATCATCGTCCTGGGCAGCAGTCCAACGTTGTAGGAATCGCCGCGCCATTGTAACTGTAAACCTGCACCGCGGCCCCGTCCCTTGACGGGCTGTACGGTGAGTCCGACGATGCCGATGGCTGAAAGCTCTTGCATGGTTGCTTTGAGCTTTTCGGAGCGGATGATGGCTTCAATCTTTTTGATCATGGGTTAGCCCCCTGCTACTGGCTCGTGCCGGACGGAACGGGCTCGCTGGGCGAGTTGGTGAACTCGGGGTAAGCGACCGCGCCGTGTTCGAAGATGTCCAGGCCGATAGACTCGCCTTCATCAGAGACACGCAGCCCGACGGTTGAGCGGATGATGCTGAACATAATCCAGGAAGCGATGAGCACGAAAGCGGCAACTGCAACGACACCCACTGCCTGTGCGATCAACTGGTCGAGGCCACCGCCATGGAACAGGCCGGCATCAGCCATGAACAGGCCCACGGAAAGTGTGCCCCAGACCCCGCAGAAACCGTGCACTGAAGTCGCACCGACCACGTCATCAACGCCAAGGCGTTCCAGCGTGTTGACGCCGATGTACATGATGATACCACCGATGGCGCCGATGATAATGGCCTCGAAGGGGGTGACGACCGCAGTGGGTGCAGTGATGGAAACCAGGCCGGCGAGCGCGCCGTTAAGGCCCCAGGGGAGCTGTGGCTTGCCGCCGTGATACCAGCCGACAAACAGCGCCACCAGCGCGCCTGCCGCTGCAGCAAGGTTCGTGGTCACCGTAATACTGGCGATGCTCATGGCATCCGCGTCCAGCTGGCTGCCGGGGTTGAAGCCGAACCAGCCCAGCCAGAGGATCAGGGTGCCAAGGGTGACCAGGGTCATGCTGTGGCCGGGCATGGGCGAGCCGTCCGCGCCGAAGCGATACTTGCGTGGGCCAAGGAAGATAGCGCCGACCAGACCCACCCAGGCTCCTGTGGAATGGACGACGGTTGAGCCGGCAAAATCGTGGAAAGCGGTTTCAGCAATCCAGCCTCCACCCCAGATCCAGTGACCGACGACAGGGTAGATGAGGACGGTGACGATAAGGCTGTAGAAGAGATAGCCCTTGAACTCGGTTCGACCTGCCATCGCACCGCTGGCAATAGTGGCCGCTGTCGCCGCGAAGGCGAACTGGAAGAAGAAAAAGGCGTAGCTCGGAACACTGAGCCCGGGGTAGATATCAGGCAGGTCGCTGAGGAAGAACCACTCCTGGCCGAAAATGCCGTTGCCTGCGCCAAACATCAGGCCAAAGCCAATCGCCCAGAAGCCAATCGCGCCGATTGCGAGGTCAAAGACATTCTTCATCAGAATGTTGACCACGTTGCGGGCACGAACCAGACCTGCCTCCAGCAAGCCGAAGCCTGCCTGCATAAAGAAGACCAGGAAACCTGCGATCAGCATCCAGACAGTGTCCAGATTACTGATGACGCCCCCCAAGTCTTCCGCGGTGGCCATTTCGACCTCCATCATTTCTTCCGCGGCAGCCTCTTCTCCTGCTGCATCATCCTGCGCGAAGACCAGACCGGTCAACAAGCTACTGACGGCCCAGGCGAGTACGAACAGGAAAAGAAGCTTGAACCCGATTCGCCTTTTGTGCATTCGTAACGCTCCTCCGAAGTCCAGATGATGACGATGTTGCATTTTGGGATAGATCAGGATTGATTACATTGTTACATTTCCACAACAGAAAGGCCGTCAATTTGCCAGATATTGCAAACCCTCGCAAGAGCTTCCGGCAAAAGAGACCGAATTACCCGGAATTGACGAACTCTCCAGGTAATTACAATAGTTATACGGGAGGGGCCTGGCAAAAGCAAACAAAAGTTGAAACTGGCAAATGGCCAGATTCCAGGCTCAGTTACCGGCGGCGGCCCACTGCAGGCCACGCGTGATCATCGCCAGGATTTCCGGCGGTTCGATAACATCGACATGATGTCCCAACGAACAATAAAAGACCCGACCCTTGCCATAGTATTTGGTCCAGACGACGGGCATGACGGTGCCATCGTCGAAAGTGGTGGTCGCCAGCACTCGGATGCAGGGGTCGACGTGCAAGTAGTACTGCTCGGAGCAGATGTGCAGGTCAGGGACGCCGTCCGTGATGGGGTCGGGTTCCGCCGGGTTCATCTCCACGATGTAATCCACGCCGTCGTTGCCTGGGTGGGCCACCCACTGGCCGCCGCACATGAACTGCCACTCGGTCTGCTGACGGAAGGCGTCACACATGCCGCCGTGCACACCGCCGATGCCCACGCCCTGTTCATGGACGGCCTGCAGCACGGGCTTCAGCTGCTCATTGCTGATCTCGCCCATGGTCCAGATGGGTACCAGCAGGTCGAAAGTGGAGAGGTCATTGTTGACGAAGGCGTCGAGTGTATCGGCCTGCGTGACCTCAACCCCGCTACGTTCCAGGGACCCTGCCAACAAGGTCGCTACGCCCTTGGGTTCATGACCTTCCCAGCCGCCCTGCACAACCAGTGCCTTCACCATATTGTCCTCCGTCTCAACTGCTGAATCTGCGCGCACAGAGTAGCGCAAGCCCATGCCCGGCGCCACTTGCGGGATGTCAGGAATTTTACCCTGTTACAGAATGAGACTGCGCCCGCTCATTTCGGGCGGCGGCTCGATGCCCAGCAAATGCAGGATTGTTGGGGCTACGTCCGCCAGGGAGCCACTGGCGCGCAATTCGTGATAGTCCGTGCTGATGACGAAGAGGGAAACCGGGCCCAGGGTGTGCCAGGTGTGCGGACCGCCGCTGACCAGGTCGATCATGCGCTCGCAGTTGCCATGGTCTGCTGTGACAACGGCGACGCCGCCCCTGGCCAGCACTGCGTCCACCAACTGGCCGGCGCAGCCATCGACGTATTCCACCGCAGTGATGGCTGCGGACAGCGACCCTGTGTGACCGACCATGTCCGGGTTGGCGAAATTGACAAGCAAAAAGTCGTCGTCGTGCTGCGCCAGTCGCGCCAGCGCGGTCGCCGTCAGTTCGCGAGCGCTCATTTCCGGCGCGAGATCATAGGTCGCGACCTCCGGTGAGGGGACGATGGCGCGGCTCTCCCCAGGCCAGGGGCGCTCGCGACGGCCGTTGAAGAAAAAAGTGACGTGCGGATACTTCTCGGTTTCGGCGCTGTGATACTGGCTGCGGCCCTGAGCACTGAGCCATTCAGCCAGCGTGTTGCGCAACACTTGCGCAGGGAAGAGCACTGTCGCCGGCAATTCCTCCATGTAATTGGTGAAGGTGAGCACATCGAGCTGAGGCGGGCGGTCAAGCCCGGTGGCTCTACTAACATCATCGAGCGTGAAGACCTGCACCAGCTGACGCATTCGGTCGGCGCGAAAGTTGTAAAAAAGGACGCAGTCGCCTGGCTGCACGGCAAACTCCGCGCTTCCGATGACCGTGGGGGTGATGAACTCGTCGCTCTCGTTACGTTGCCTGGCCGCCTTCAGGGCGGCAGCGGCGCTTTCTGCGCGGAGACCGACGCGTCTGACCATGGCGTCGAAAGCGAGTCGTGTGCGTTCCCAACGGCGGTCGCGATCCATGGCGTAGTAGCGGCCGGCCAGGGTGACGATGTGGCCCACGCCCGTCGCACGCTGCGCAGCATCAAGCCCGTCGAGATATCCTTCGCTGCCATCCGGCGGCGTGTCACGGCCGTCGGTGATGATGTGCAACAGGGGATCAACGTCTGCAGCAGCGGCGATCTCGAGCAGCGTCGTCAGATGGCGCTGGTGGCTGTGGACACCGCCCGGGCCCAGCAAGCCGACGAGATGCAGATTGCGACCACGCCCATGTACCGCATTCAGCGCGGCCTGCAGTGCAGGATTACGCGCCAGCTCGCCATCTATGATGGCCTTGTCGATGCGGCTGATGTCCTGATACACGACCCGGCCGGCGCCGAGGTTGAGGTGGCCTACTTCGGAGTTGCCCATTTGATCGGGCACGAGCCCAACCGCTGCGCCAGAGGTGTTGAGGATAGCGCGCTCGTGATTGCGCAGCCAGCCATCATGTCGGGGCGTGTGCGCCTGGGCAACGGCGTTTCCCTCACGCATGGCGCGGATTCCCCAGCCGTCGAGGATTAGCAGGAGTACGGGGGCTGGCATGGCGAATTCCTGACGGTCGGCATCGCGGAAGTTGGCGCAGCATAGCGCGGCGCTGCGAGGCTGTCCACGCTTGAAGAAAGCGGGACATCCTGCTAGACTTCCTGGCTGAACAGTTCGGGGGCAAGCATGGACATTCAGGCTGCGCTGCAAATAGCAGCTGTCATCATTTCACTACTGTTAATCGTACTGATCCTCCTGCAGGTCAAGGGAGGCGGGCTCGGTTCGCTGCTGGGAGGCGAGGCCGGCGGCGGAATCGCGCGTACGAGACGCGGGCTGGAAAAGACGCTCTACCAGATCACCATCGTCATTGCGGTGCTGTTCCTGGCGATCTCCATCGTGGCAGTGCTGGTCTTCCAGTAAGTCAGGCGAATACCGGCGCTGTGGAGAGCGGCGATGTTGCGCGGCATTCGCTGGCAGGTGCTGTTTTTCCTGCTGGCGGGGCTGCTGTTCAGTGCAGTGCTGCTCTGGCGCATAGTCGCCAATAACGGTGCCTCATTTCAGCCAGGCAGCCCGGACCCGGTACCTGCCAGCACGCTTCTCCCCGACGTACCTGTTCCGTCCGCAATACCAGTCCACACACAAGAGACAGTCAGCATTAATGAGGCCAACACTTTTCGTGAGGGACTCGTTGGGCCGCTGCAGCATCTGAATCCCATGCTGGCAGAACCCGGCTCGCCAACGGCGGATGTCAGTGGGCTGATCTTTGAAGGGTTGACGCGCAACAACCTGCGTGGTGAACCCGTGCCGGCACTTGCCCGAGAATGGCTGATCGCTGCAAATGGCCTGGAGTATGTCGTCACGCTGCGCGATGACGTGCTGTGGCAGGACGGTGTGCCCTTCAGCGCTGCCGATGTGATTTTTACCATTTCGCTTTTGCAGGCGCCGGACTTTCCAGGCGATGCTGCCGCAGGGCGATTCTGGCGCACGGTGGAAGTCGAGGTGCTGGCAGCGGATGTCCTGCGCTTTCGCCTGACGCAGCCGCTGGGCAGCTTTCCGGACAGATTGCGTATCCCCATTTTGCCCTGGCACGCAATAAAGGGTACTCCGCCCGCTCAGCTGGCAGGGCATCCCTTCAACCTGGCGCCCATCGGCACAGGCCCCTGGCAACTGGAAGCGCTGCGCAGCAGGGAGGGCCGCGGACTTACACAGGTTGACTTGCGGCCCGCCCCGACATGGCATGAGCGTGTTGATGCCGGGGCCAGCCCTGCCATCGGGCGCATACGCTTCCAGGTGTTCCAGGGCTACGACAAGGCGTTGGCGGCGTTGCAGGCAGGGGCTATCGACGGGCTTGCCGCCCGAACCTGGCAGCAGCGCGAACCTCTGCTGGCGGCAGCGCAGTCAGCTTCGCTACATCTGACCAACACGGTTGGGCAGACGCTGGGTGTCCTGATCTTCAACTGGCAGCGTGAAGAGACCGTATATTTCAAAGAACAGCGCGTACGCCTGGCGTTGGCCAGCAGCATTGAGCGGGCGCCGGTGGTGGAGCGGCTGCTGTTCAACCGCGCGGTGCTGGCGGACAGCCCTTTGTGGCCTGGCAGCTGGGGCTGGACGTCTTCACTTGCCTGGCCGGCTGCAGACCTCGACGCGGCGCGCTGGCTGCTCGAAACCGCTCGCACGCGGGAGGTCGCTGCTGACGCTGAAACGGCAAGCGCCCCATCTGCCTTTACCATCCTCACGCCGGAAGATGCGGCCCTGGTCGGCATGATACGCGAATTCTCTGCCCAATGGGCACAACTCGGTGTTGAAGTTCGGGTGTCACCGGAGCCTGCAGCCCGGTATCAACTGCGTCTGCAAGCAGGAGATTTCGACGCTGCGCTGGTCGAGTTGTCTGCGGGGCACAGCACGGATCCGGACATTTACGCATTCTGGCACGAGGGACAGTATCTTGCGGGACTCAATCATGGTGGCGTTGCCGATCGTCGTGTCTCCGAGTTGCTGGAGCGTGCGCGGCGTGAGCCTTACAACATCAATCGCGCTGCGCTGTATGCGGAACTTCAACAAGTGTTTGTAGAGCGAGCTATTGCCATCCCACTATATTTTACGCTGGAAAGCTATGCCACTGCGGCGCGCGTCCAGGGTGTGCAGCTGGGTTTGGCGGGTGTCGCCAGCAACCGTTTCGCGACCTTGAACGAGTGGTCACTCGAGCAGAACCAGAGCTAGTTTTCGGCCTGAAGAATAGCTCGCAGCAGATCCTTGCGCGCGCCGCCTCCGAGGGTCTCCAGGCGACGCACGCCCAGGGGATCGATCTCCTCGCGCAGAAGCCGCAATTCTTCCGCGGCCGGCGGGGGCGTTTCTCTTGCATTTGGCGCGACCGGCAGAACGAAGCCGGTTTTGCGCTGGATGCGCGCCAATGAAACGCCTGGGTGCCAGCTGGTCAGGCGTATGTGACCCTCGTGCCAGTCGAACTGGCCCAGGTCGCTAATGAGATAGCGGGGGCCGCTGCCTGGGCTGCGCCAGGACGCATGGCCCACGCCGCTGATAAAGTCGCAGCGCTCGACGAAAGTTACGCGTGAGTGGCGCGGCACATAGAAATAGAGTGGCCGGTCGCCTGGGCTGACGTCCGGGATGCCGCCGCTGCCCGGCAGGCGCAGCCGCGGCCGGTGATAATCTGCGCCGAATGCGAGGTTGTTGGTGTTGCCGGCCGTGTCAATCTGGGCGGGACGAAAGAACTCCTTCGGGTGATAACCGGGCAACAGGTCGGCGGCGGCCGTAGCAAAGCCGACATTTAGCAGTGACCTGTCCAGCCACAGCTCCTCCACCCGGGACACGGAGAGCGGCGCCCATTCCTGGCAGAGGGACTGGCCGACTGCACAGGCGAAGCTCACGCCCGGCGCGTGAGTGCATTTGGCGAGGATGAAACCGGCCAGCACCAGGGGCGTATTGATGCCCTGCGCGAGCACCTCACCATCGACGACCTGGCGCGCGATACAGACTGAAATCAGCTCATCGATGCTGTAGTCGGCCACAGCTACTCGCTCAGCCCGCGCCGCAGCGACTGTCACCCTGCACCCGGTAAAGTGTCTCTCCGGCTTTTGGCACGAAGAGCGTGTCTTTGCAAGCGCGCCATGCTTGCAGGTCCAACGAAGCGGGATCGCGATAGCCCAGGTTGAGCCTGGCGCAGTCTTCACGTGAGATGCGCGAGGATAGCGTGACCTGGATGCGCGGCTCTTCAAGACCGTCGGCAAAGGTGCCAATGCCTTTCACGTGCGTACTGTGGGCGATGACGCTGGTGGGGTAGTCGCAAAAACGCGGCCACTGCTGCAAGAACCAGGGCAAGACGTGGTAGCCGAGCTCATAAATGAGCTGGCCGTGCGTCACGCTCACCGTGTCCAGGTGCGGCGCATAGATGACGAGTTCGCCGCCGTCGGCGACGGCCGGCTCGAGCTTGTACATGGCCTTGGCGCCGGTCCACAGTTCGTCATACATGGGCGGGCACCAGGAGAGCACGCGCTCGTATGGCCTGTCCAGCCAGCGGATGTGATTCTGCTGCGAAAGCTGCGCGGCCGCATCCCAAGCGCTGAGATGATCGCCGATGAACATGCCGGCGAGCCCCTCGTCGACGACGACCAGCGCGAGCAGAGTCAACGGGGTTGGCAAGAGTTCTGCCGCCTGGTGGATGATGTCGCGTACCGGCGTATCCTTGCAGCCGATGATGTTCATGGTGGTAATGAGCGCGCCCAGCCAGTGAAACTTGTTGATGAGCTGGGGGCCGGAAATGCCGGGAAAGAGATACTTCGCTCCGCCGGAGATGCCAACGACCTCATGCGGGAAGCTGGGGCCGACGATGAGGATATGGTCATACTCCAGCACTGCGCGATTCAGGTTGACGGGTACATCGCCGCCCAGGGAATGATGCCAGGCGGGCCCGCAGAGCTCGCGCAGTTGATCTTCGCTGATGACGCCCAGCTCGGTCAGCGCAGCGGGATTGTCCCACTCGTGGTTGAGCAGATCGACGTGGGAATAGTCTTCACGATATTGTGCCGGCGTCAGGCCGACGAGGCCGCAAAGCTCTTCCTCGTTCAGTGGCGGGTGTGTGCCCAGCGCGACCATGAAGTCCAGCTGGCCCACGTCGGCCAGGCAATTGACCAGCATGGGGAAGAGCAGGGGCAGGGGTAGGGTACGCGTGCGGTCCGGGATGAGGGCCAGCACACGCGCGCCTTTAAAGCGACCTTCCAGACCGGCGAATAGCGCTTCACGAATGCTGTCAGTGGAGAGCAGCTGCCCATCCGCTGCGACCGCGCTTGCCTGCAACATGACGCTCCCCTGACTGTGTACCTGGTCTGGTCATTCAAAAGAGGATGGTAGCGCGGAGCAGAAGCGGGCGCACCTTTGCTTCTGGCGCGCCCGCCAGGCAGGATCAGGCGTCGTCAGGCAGGGGCGCCCATGACCCCGTCATCATTTCCGGCGTAATGAAGAGAGCGTCATCAGGCGCCATTACGGTCAAGACCTCATCGGAGAAACTGTAGTCAACGAGAAAATCGAGGCCGAAGGCGCTTTCCAGCTCTGAAGAGTCTTCTGACCCTTCAGCCAGGTTCATCAAGGCCGAAAGGTCCCAGTTCATGTGAAACTCGTCACGCAGCGGCAACCCGTCATCAAGGTTGATGAACTCCAGGGCTTCAATGTCCAGGCCGAGGGTCAGCATGCCGACCATCATGGCGATGCCGCTAGCCTCATCCTCGTCCATGCCGCCTAGTTCACCGGTCATCCCCAGCAGCTCGTGAAACCCTGCGCTGTTCATAAGTGCGCGCAGGTCGATGTTCGTCTGAAAGACGGCTGCCTGCTGATCCGCTACGCTTTGGTCTGCCAGGCGCTCGACTGTCATGAACTGACCCAGGAATTCCGGATCGGTCCAGGCCTCGACCATCTCCTGCATATCCGCAGAAACTGCCAGGCCCGTCATGGTATCAGCGCCCTTTGGCTCCCGGGGATCCTGCTTGTCTGCCTTGCCGTCGCCATGGGGAGCCATGTCGTCTGCTTCCCCGAGGCCGCTCAGCATGGCCATTTGCATCATTTCCGTAATGTCAAAGCCGAGCCAGCCGGCAGGAAATCCCGCTTCGGCGGACATTGCCGAGGCAACGCTGGACAGGTCGATATAGGCAATGCCGTCGACAAGGCTCATTTCCAGCGCGAAATCCGCGGGGAAATCTTCGAAGAAAGCATCATCCTGAAGCGCTTCGGGAATGTCCAGCGACAGACTGATTGTGCCGCTCACCTCTGCGAGTATCTCAGACATCATGGCCATCAACTGCGTCGGGTCATCCATCCTGGCCAGCATTTCAGTTTCCATCGACTCGAACCTGGAGAAATCACCGTTCCAGATCGCGTCGACGTCCAGCGAGATGACCTGCTCGCCAGGCATTGATTCGTCTACATTACGCAGCGTCAGGTCCACGTCCATGGTTACGCCGCCGGAGGTTTGCGCAGCCACGTTCGTCTGCGCATCTTGCAGCAGGGCGCAGTCCGCTGCGGCCAGGTCGCCACAAAAGACGGGCTCGGCGGCCTGTGCGACGGCCGTCAGTGAGAAAAGCAGGAAGAGTACGGCGGTAAGCCAGACGTTCTTCTTCATGTTTGGATTCCTCGTGTAATTGTCGATATGACAGCCTACGTACGAGGGGGGCACGCAGTTCAATTCTATAACCAAACAGAGTCTACCATGAAGCCGAACCCGAATGGCTGAAAGATCTTTGTCCGGCGTAGCAAAATGCGCGGCACCCTGAGACAATTGCAGCAGTTTCATGAAGATCCGCGCCCGCTGCAGCGCCTTACTCCACCGTTACTCCAGATGCGACTCGTTGCTGGCGGCCGCAGCTATCTGACCGAACGCAACATCAAATTTCGCATAGGGCCAGGACCACTCGCAGTGCGCTGGCTGGCGCGCCACGAGCCTGGCCGCACGGAATATTCTTTCACCGCGGGCAGTCAACTGCCGGCGTGGCGGCCGGCGCGTTGCGTGTCACAGGCGATGTCATGCGTCAATTGCCGAAGGGCCACTGCGTGGATTCTTGACAGCAATCAGGCAAAGGCATAGGATTAACATAGAGCGACGGCTGGCCGCATGTCGCTACAGGCGTTGCAAGTCCCCTCAGGGAGCAGCCGTGACGGTCGTGAACTGCGCAAGCGCGTTGGTACGCATGGCGCTTGCCGAAGATTTCGGCGAGCGCGGCGATGTCACGTCGCTGGCCACAATGTCAGCTGGCATACAGGGGCGGGCGCAAATCGTGGCAAAAGCGACGGGTGTGCTGGCGGGTATGCAGGTTGTGGCCGCTGTCTTCAGGGAGTTGGATACAGAGATTCGCCTGCGGCTGCGTGCAGCGGATGGTGAGCGCGTTCAGGCAGGCGATCTGCTTTGCGAGATTGAGGGTCGGGCGGTCGCCCTGCTGGGCGCCGAACGCACTGCCCTGAACTTTCTGCAGCATCTGAGCGGCGTTGCCACGCTTACGCGGCGCTTCGTTGATACCGTGGCCGGCACTGGCGCCACTATCCTTGATACACGCAAGACAACGCCTGGCTGGCGCGAGCTTGAGAAGTATGCGGTGCGCATGGGCGGGGGCTGCAATCATCGTGCCGGGCTATACGATGCGTTGCTCATCAAGGAGAATCACATTGCCGCGGCCGGAGGCATTACTGCCGCGCTGATGCGCACGCGGGCCTGCGCAGCGGCGCGCGGCCTCCCGGTCATCATCGAAGTTGAGGGCCTCGCCCAGCTGGAGGAAGCGTTGAGACTGGCGCCACAGCGCATTCTGCTGGACAATATGTCACTGGAGCAATTGCGCGAGGCGGTGACTCTGGCGCGCGGCCGTGTGCCGCTGGAGGCTTCGGGCAATATGACGCTGCAGCGTGTAGCCGCGGTGGCAGCTACTGGTGTAGACTTCATAAGCGTGGGTGCGCTGACGCACTCGGCACCGGCGCTGGACTGTTCGATGAGAATACTCCCGGATGGAGAGTGACATGGATCAGGTGTTGTTCGCGGAAGCGACTGCAGAAGAGACGCTCATTGAGCAGGAAGTAGCGGCGCAGGATCGCATTCGGCGCGCGCGCAGTATTCTCGGCGACGAGGTGGTGATCCTGGGTCATCATTATCAACGCGACGAGGTGGTGCAGTTCGCGGATTTCGTCGGCGACAGCTATCAGCTCAGCGTGGAAGGCGCCCGCGTCAGCGCAAGAGTGATCATTTTCGCCGGCGTGCATTTCATGGCCGAAAGCGCCGTCATCCTCGGGCGCGAAGACCAGGTTGTCATACTGCCCAACATGAAAGCCGGCTGCAGCATGGCCGACATGGCCAACCTGGAGCAGGTGTTGAGCGCATGGGACGAGCTCGGCGACGTGCTGATGGACGACCCGGCGAACAGCATTATGCCGGTTACCTACATCAACAGCGCGGCCAACCTGAAGTCTTTCGTCGGTGAGCACGGCGGCACGGTCTGCACCTCATCCAACGCGCGCGGCGCGCTGGAGATGGCGCTGGCCGAACGCGACAAGGTGTTCTTCTTCCCGGATCAGCATCTGGGGCGCAACACCGGGCGCGACATGGGCATTCCGCTGGAACAGATGGCGCTCTGGAACCCGTTTGAGCCATATGGTGGCCTCAGCGACGCGGAAATCATGAACGCGAAGGTGCTGTTGTGGCAGGGACACTGCAGCGTTCATCAGCAATTTCGGCCCGAACACGTGGACCTGTGGCGCCGGCATCACCCTGACATCAAGGTCATCGTTCATCCGGAATGCATGATGGAAGTGGTCGAGAAGGCGGACCACGTTGGCTCGACAGCCGCCATTATTCGTACGGTCGAGGCTGCCGAGCCTGGCAGCAAGTGGGCCGTAGGCACCGAAATGCACATGGTCAACCGCCTGAAGAATGACAATCCCGATCGCATGGTGCAGCTGCTTTCTCCATTTTCCTGCCTGTGCAGCACGATGTATCGCATCAGTCCGCTGGACCTGGCCAACGTGCTTGAGAATCTGGTCGAGGGACGGGTGATCAACCAGATTACGGTGCCGGAGGATGTCCAGCGCAACGCGCGCCAGGCCCTGAACCGCATGCTGGCCATCCCCAGGTAAGCGCCTGCTGTGGATGCAATTCAGACGCATACCCTCATCATTGGTTGCGGAATCGCCGGGGCGACTGCGGCGCTGCGCCTGAGCGAGAACCGCAACCATGAAATCACCATCATTACGCGCGCACACGACGCCGCGGACAGCAACAGTGGCTGGGCCCAGGGCGGCATTGTCACGCGCGGGCTGGACGATTCGCCAGAAATGCTGGTGGCAGACATCCTGCGTGCCGGCGCCGGGTTGAGCTCGCCGAGAGCCGCAAGGCTGTTGGCCACTGAAGGCCCGGACCTGGTGCGCTCGGTGTTGATGGAGCGTGCCGGAGTACAGTTCGACAGCACGGAGCAGGGGGAGCCGGTCTTTGCCCTGGAAGGCGCGCACAGCACGCGGCGCGTGGTTCACGTGGGTGACAAGACTGGTGCAGCTATCACAGATGCCATGTTAATGGCGCTGGCGGCGCAACCGAACATCCGTCTGCTGAGCGGACACACCGCCGTCGACTTGATCACATTTCCGCATCACGCGCTGGATCCTTTGACCATATATGAAGAGCCGGCCTGCCACGGTGCCTACGTGCTGCAGCGCGAAACCGGGGAAATAGTGCGCGTGCTGGCTGGCGAGACGATCCTGGCGACGGGCGGCATGGGACAGATTTACCGCAACACCAGCAATCCCGGCGGAGCGCGCGGTGACGGTCTGGCGATGGCCGAGCGCGCGGGCGCGCGCATCATCAACATGGAGTTCATTCAGTTTCACCCCACGACCCTTAGCGTGCGTGGCGCGCCCAACCTGCTCATCAGCGAGGCCCTGCGCGGTGAGGGCGCAGCTCTGCTGACGCCGGATGGCCAGCCCTTCATGCAGCGCCATGATCCACAGTGGGGCGATCTGGCGCCGCGCGATGTGGTCGCGCGCGCCATCCACCGGGAGATGCTGGAACGTGGCCTTGAGCATGTGTGGCTGGATATTTCACAGCGACATTCCGCCGCCTTCATTCGCGAACGCTTCCCGCAGATCGTCGAGAGCTGCGCGCGCTTTGGAGTTGATGCCACCAACGAGCCGATTCCGGTGGTGCCGGCGGCGCATTACGCCTGTGGCGGCGTGATGGTTGATGCGTGGGGGCGCAGCAACATCCGTGGCCTGTACACCGTCGGCGAGGTGAGCTGCACCGGGCTGCACGGCGCCAATCGACTGGCCAGCACCAGCTTGCTGGAGGGCCTGGTCTGGGGCGATCGCGCCGCGCGGCACATCGCGCAACACCTCTGCGATCCGATTGACGATGCGCGCGTGCCTGGCTGGGTGGTGCGCAGCAGCCAACTCCCTGACCCGGCGTTGCTGGAAGGTGACATGACGACCATCCGCAACCTGATGTGGCATTATGTGGGCCTGGTGCGCACCGGCGACCGTCTGCAGCGGGCCCAGCGCGAGTTGCGCCATCTGTGGCACGAGATCGAAGAGTTTTACCGCACGACGCAGCTCAACGATCAGCTGGTCGGTCTGCGCAATGCGGTGCAAGTCGCGCGCATGGTGACCTGGGCGGCCCTGCGCAACCGTCACAGCTGCGGCACGCACTATCGCGCTGACGATCCGGCGCTGGCCGGCGAGGTACAACCATGAACGAAGAAATCTACTTGGATCACAGCGCGACCACGCCGACCGACCCGCGTGTGGTCGAGGCGATGCAGCCCTACTGGGGCGAGATTTACGGCAACGCCTCCAGTTTGCACGGCGTGGGCAAGGCTGCCGAAGCGGCCATTCAGCGCGCGACCGCGACCATCGCCAATGTGCTGAACTGCCGTGCCGGCGGGCCGCCGGAGCTGGTCTTCACCAGCGGCGGCACGGAAGCGGACAACCTGGCGCTGAAGGGCGTTGCGCTGGCCATGCGCGCCCGCGGCCGCGGCAATCACATCATTACGACAGCGGCCGAACACCACGCCGTGCTGGATGTCGCGCAGGAACTGGCGACCGAGGGCTTTGACGTCACCTTCTTGCCGGTCGACGCCTATGGTTGCGTAACGCCGGAGCAGGTTGTGGCGGCCATGCGCCCGGAAACGGTGCTGGTAAGCGTGCTGTACGCCAGCAACGAGATTGGCAGCGTCAATCCGATTTCTGACATTGGCGCGGCCATAAAGCGTGAGAATCGACGCGTGCCCTTTCATACGGACGCGGTTCAGGCGCCCGGCTTGTTGCCGCTGGACGTGCAGGCGCTGAACGTCGACCTGATGACTCTGGCGGGGCACAAGTGTTATGGGCCCAAGGGCATCGGCGTGCTGGTGATTCGGCGCGCCATCGCGCTGAAGGCGCAGATCGTGGGTGGCGGCCAACAGGCGCACCGCCGCAGCGGCACGGAGCCCTTGCCGCTTATCGTGGGCATGGCGCGCGCCCTGGAGCTGGCGGAGACAGAACGCGAGCAGACCTGCGTGACTCTGGCCGCCCTGCGCGACGAACTGGTACAGCAAGTGCTGACGAGCATTCCCGAAGCGTCGCTGACCGGGCACCCGACTCAGCGCCTGGCCAGCCACAGCAGCTTCGTGCTGCGCTGGTTTAACGGCGATTCGATCTTGCTGGATTTGGCTGAGCTGGGCATTTGTGCCAGCGGTGGCAGCGCCTGCACGACGGGTCAGCAGGAACCGAGTCACGTGCTGCTGGCCTGCGGCGTGGACAGCGACCGGTTGATGGGGCAGATGCGTTTCGTGCTGGGCAAACACAGCACGCGCGCACATGTGGAGCGACTGGTATATCATTTACGCTCACTGGTAGAGCGGCATCGGGCCCTGGTACCGCAGATGGATTAGGTGGCTGCAGTTTCGTGAACAGGTAGCAGAGCATGGCGGCGGGGTGGTGCATGAATCGCGCCGTGCCCTGACAGAGAAGGAGGACAGCAATGGCGGACAGGGCGGATGTAAAGAAGGTCGTACTGGCGTACAGCGGCGGGCTCGACACGTCGGTGATTGTTCCGTGGTTGAAGAACAACTATCGCGACTGCGAGGTCATCTGCTTTTGCGCAGACCTTGGCCAGGAAGAAGAGCTTGACGGCCTGGACGAGAAGGCGCGCGCTTCCGGCGCCAGCAAGCTGTATGTACGGGATTTACGCGAGGAGTTCATCACCGACTTCGTCTTCCCGACCCTGCGCGCGGGTGCGGTTTACGAGCGCGAATATTTGCTGGGAACATCTTTCGCGCGCCCTCTGATCGCAAGGCATCTGGTCGACATTGCCGAGCGCGAAGGGGCAGACGCCCTTGCCCATGGCTGTACCGGCAAGGGCAATGATCAGGTGCGTTTCGAATTGACCGCGATGGCGCTCAACCCTGGTTTGAAGGTCATTGCGCCCTGGCGCGAGTGGAGCATCCGCAGCCGCGAGGACGCGCTGGCCTACGCCGAGGAGTTCAACGTCCCGGTTTCTCATACGGAGCGTGACATCTACAGCCGTGACCGCAACATCTTTCACCTCAGTCACGAGGGCGGCCTGCTGGAAGACCCCTGGAATGAGCCTGAAGAAGTGATGTACAAGCTGTCGCGCAGTCCGCTGGACGCGCCCGACGAGCCGGTGCTGGTCGAGTTGGGCTTCGAGCAGGGAGTGCCGGTCTCGCTCGACGGCGCGGCTATCGGCCCTGTCGAATTGTTCCAGCAGCTGAACCGCGTCGCCGGTGAGCACGGCATCGGTCGTAGCGACATCGTCGAGAATCGCCTGGTCGGGATGAAGAGCCACGGCGTCTACGAGACTCCGGCGGGCACTGTGGTGCTGCGGGCGCACCAGGCGCTGGAAAGCATCACGCTGGACAAGCAGGTGATGCAATACAAGGACCTGCTGGCCTCAAAGTACGCCGAGCTGGTGTACAACGGCATGTGGTACACGCGCTTGCGTGAGGCGCTGGACGCCTTTGTGGACGTGACGCAGCAGCAGGTTTCCGGCACGGTGCGGTTGAAGCTTTACAAGGGCAACCTCATTCTGGCCGGACGCAAAAGTCCCACGAGTCTGTATCGTGAGGACTACGCCTCCTTCGGCGAAGAGGACGTCTACGACCAGGCGGATGCAGAAGGTTTCATCCGCCTGTTCGGGCTGCCGCTCAAGGTCGAGGCCCAGCAGGCCATTGAGCGTAGCGGCAGCAGCCCCTACCGGAAGCCGGTGTAGGCAGGAAGTAAAGGACACAACCATGGCTTTGTGGGGCGGGCGCTTTTCCGGACCAACGGACGAAGACCTGCGTGCGCTGAATGACAGCATCCATTTTGACCGGCGCATGTACCGCGAAGACATCGCCGGCAGCCAGGCCTGGGCGCGGGCCCTGGTGGGCGCCGGCATCCTCGACCAGGAGGAGGCGGACCGTTTGGTGCAGGGTCTGTCCCAGGTCATGAGAGAGTTTGAAGCGGATGTCTTCGTGCTGCAGCCCGGCGACGAGGACATCCACACGGCGGTCGAGCGCCGCCTGACCGAAATTGTCGGCCCGTTGGGTGGCAAGCTGCACACTGGCCGCAGCCGCAATGACCAGGTCGCGACGGATTTCCGACTCTGGTGCATGTGCGCCTGCGAGCGCGTCAGTGAGAAACTTCGTGACCTGCAGGCTGCGCTGGTCGAGCGGGCGGAAGGGCAGCTTGAGACGCTGATGCCCGGCTACACGCACATGCAGCCGGCGCAGCCGATCGTGCTGGCACACTGGCTGTTGAGCTTCTTCTGGATGCTCCAGCGCGACCGCGAACGCCTGGCGGTGGCGCGCAACAACGCCGCCGTGTTGCCGCTCGGATCAGGTGCGCTGGCCGGCACGCCGCTGGCCGTTGACCGGGCAGCCATGGCGCGCGAGCTGGGCTTCGACGCGGTCAGTCAAAACAGCCTCGACGGCGTAAGTGACCGCGACTTCGTGGCCGAGAGCCTGTTCGCGCTGGCGCTGGCGGGCATCCATCTCAGTCGCCTGGGCGAAGACGTCATTTACTACAGCAATCCGCTCTTTGGCTTTTTCACGCTGGACGACCGTTACAGCACTGGCTCCAGCCTTATGCCACAGAAGCGCAATGCCGATCCACTGGAGCTGGCGCGCGGCAAGGCCGGGCGTCTCATCGGCAATCTGATAGGTCTGCTCACTACGCTCAAGGGCCTGCCCAGCGCCTACAACAAGGACCTGCAGGAGGACAAGGAGGCGCTCTTCGACGCGGTGGACACGCTGATGGCGCTGTTGCCGGTGCTGACCGCCGTTGTGCATACGTTGCAGGTGAACCCTGAGCGGATGCGCGCTGCGCTGGATGAAGAGTTGCTGGCGACGGACCTGGCCGACTATCTTGTGGCGCAGGGCCTGCCCTTCCGAGAGGCGCACCACGCGGTGGGGGCTGTGGTGCGCAAGTCGGCGGAATCGCAGCTGCCCCTGTCACAGCTGCCGCTGGAGGCCCTGCGTGAATGCAGCCCGCTATTTGACGAGGACGTGCGCGCGGTATTCGATTTTGAGGCGTCAGTGCGCAGCCGGAGCGCAGCCGGTGGCACAGCGCCGGCCGCGGTCGCCATGCAGTTGGCAGAGGCGCAGGATGTGCTTGCGCAGTGACTTATGCATAATATACAGGGAAACAACGGCAGAATGCCAGAAAACTTGTCCGCCAGGGGGAAGCCAGGGCCAATGCTTGACAGTGTGCGCGGCTGCGCTACAATGGCGCCTGTACATGTGCAGTGGTCAGCAGGAGTTATCCAGTGCGGCGCACAGCCTTCAGCGGCTTCGGCAACGTGATTGTAATACTCGTTCTTGTCATTATTGGCGGCGCATAGCGCGACGGGTGGTTGCTGATTGCCGATAACAAGGCAAAGCGAAGGCAAACCCCCGGGCAGGGGGTTTTTTAGTACCGGCAGGAGTTGTCTGCTACAAGGAACAGGAGAAGGTGATGAATGCGGAGTGGATCTGGCTGAATGGCGAATTCAGGCGCTGGGATGAGGCGACGGTTCATGTCTCCACTCATGCCCTGCACTATGGCTCCAGCGTATTCGAGGGCGTTCGTGCCTACACTACGCCCCACGGGCCAGCCGTATTCCGCCTCGCCGAGCACACGAAGCGACTCCGGCATTCCTGCAGAATCGCGCGGCTCGATTTGCCATTCAGTGAGGATGAAATAAACGCGGCCATCCTCGAGACCATTGCGCGTAACGGCCATCAGGCCTGCTATATACGGCCGCTGGTGTATCGCGGCGCCGGCCCGCTGGGGCTGGAGGGACGCAAGAACCCGGTTGACGTGACGATCTTCACGGTGGAATGGGGCGCGTATCTGGGCAAGGAAGCGCTGGAGAACGGCGTGGACGTTCAGATCAGCTCGTGGCGGCGTCTAGCGCCGGGTACGGGTGCCTCCATGGCCAAGATCGGTGGCCAGTATGTCAACAGCCAACTAATCAGCATGGAAGCGCATGACAACGGCTTCGATGAGGGTCTGGCGCTGGATGTTGCCGGCAATGTTAGCGAGGGTGCCGGCGAGAACGTGTTCGTCATCATTGATGGCGTCGTCCATACGCCGGGCAGCTGGGCGAGCATCCTGCCGGGGATCACGCGCGACAGCGTTCTGACCATCTTCCGTGATATGGGCGTGGAAGTGCGTTTCGAGACCATCTCGCGCGACATGCTCTACCTGGCAGACGAAGTCTTTTTTACTGGCACCGCTGCAGAAGTTACGCCGGTGCGCTCGATTGACCGACTTGATGTTGGCGATGGAAAACGTGGGCCGCTAACGAAGGCAGCCCAGGACCAGTTCTTTGCAATCACTTCGGGTGAGGTGCCAGACCGTCACGACTGGCTGACGCCAGTGCCGGTGGCGCGTCCGGTCACCTGAAATCAGGCTGAGGGGGCGAGATGAAGCTCACGGGTTCGGAAATCCTGATGGAGTGCCTGCTGCGCGAGGGCGTCGACGTGATGTTCGGCTACCCGGGCGGCGCCATTTTGCCGACCTACGATGCCATGACCAAGTACCCGCAAATTCATCATGTGCTGGTACGGCACGAGCAGGGCGCCTCGCACATGGCGGATGGCTATGCCCGTGCGACCGGGCGCGTGGGCGTGGCAATTGCGACCAGTGGCCCGGGTGCGACCAATCTCGTTACCGGCATGGCTACCGCCATGATGGACTCCTCGCCCATCGTGTGCATAACGGGCCAGGTGGGACGCGCCGCAATCGGTTCGGATGCCTTCCAGGAGACAGACGTCACCGGAGTTAGTCTGCCGGTGACCAAGCACAATTACCTGGTGATGGACATTGACGAACTGGCCTGGATCGTGCGCGAGGCCTTTCACATTGCCCGCAGCGGCCGGCCGGGGCCAGTGCTGATCGATATCCCCAAGGACATTCAGATTGGCAGCACGGAGTTTGTGTATCCCGAGGGCGAAATCGTGTTGCCCGGCTACCAGCCACGTTCGCGCGCTGCTGAAGACGAACTGGAAGCGGCCGCGCGGCTCATAAACGAGGCTGAGCGCCCGATTATCCTGGCGGGTCACGGCATTATGATGTCTGGCGCCACGGACGAGTTGCTGCATCTGGTCGAGGTTTCCGGCGTGCCGGTGACCCTGACGCTGCTGGGCAAGGGCGCGCTGCCGGAAAGCCACCCCTTGTCGCTGGGCATGATGGGCATGCATGGTTCGGCCACCTCGAATTATTCCATCCAGGAAGCTGACCTGCTGATTGCGCTGGGCATGCGCTTTGACGACCGCGTTACAGGTAACCTGCAGACCTACGCGCAGAAAGCGCGCAAGATTCACGTCGACATCGATCCCTCCGAGATAAACAAGAATGTAGCGGTGGACGTTGGCATCGCCGGCGATCTGCGCACGGTGATTGTTCAGCTGCTGCCGAAGATCGAACGGCGTCAACGTAGCGACTGGCTGGCGCGCATTCGCGACTGGCAGGAGGACGACGACGAACGCGACATTCTGCATCAGGACACAGGCGCGCGCCTGCTGGGCGCCCAGGTCATCAACGATTTGTGGCTCCACACGAGCGGCAACGCGATCACTGTCACTGACGTGGGCCAGCACCAGATGCTGGAGGCCCAGTACTATCCACATCAACGCCCGGCTACCTTGATCACCAGCGGCGGCCTGGGCACGATGGGCTTCGGATTGCCGGCTGCGCTAGGGACGAAGTACGGCCTGCCAGACGAGGAAGTCTGGGCAATTGTGGGGGATGGCGGATTTCAGATGACGATGTGCGAGATGGCGACGGCGGTGCAGGAAGGCATCGACGTGAACATTGCTATCCTCAACAATGGCTTTCTGGGGATGGTTCGTCAGTGGCAGGAGTTCTTTTACGAAGAACGCTACCACGCGACGCCCATGTTCAACCCGGACTTCTGCGTTTTCGCCGACGCCTATGGCGTCCCCAACATGCGCGTCACGAAGCGCGAACAAATTGAGGAGTCTGTGGCCTTTGCGCGCAGCGTGCGCGGTCCGGTGCTGATCGAGTACGTCATCGAAAAGGAGGATATCGTCTATCCGATGGTGCCTTCAGGCGCGGATTTGCACGCCATGATTCGACGGCCGCTGCCGGGGGAGCGGACTGACGCATGAACGCCGAGACGCGGACCCAGACGAATCAGAAGTACACGCTGGTAACGCTGGTTGATAATCGGCCTGGCGTTCTAAATCGCATTGCAAGCTTGTTCCGGCGACGCAATTTCAACATCGACAGCCTGACCGTGGGGCGCACTCACAGACCGCACATCTCGCGGATGACCATCGTCGTCGATGCGCGCCTGGCCAATGTACATATCATCGCGGCAAACCTGCGCAAGCTGGTCAATGTCATCGAGGTGCGGGTCGTCTCGGATGAGCCGCATGTCAGCCGCGACCTGGCGCTCATCAAGGTGCGCACTGACGACCCGGAATCGCGCAATCTGGTCACCGAAATCTGCGAGCGCTATCCAGGGCGCATCGTGGACATGGGCGTCATGGTCGCCATCATTGAGGTGACGGCGCACGAGGAGCAGGTCGAGCAGATGATTGAGGAACTGCGTCCCATCGGCATTTTGGAGATGGTGCGTACGGGCGTCGTGGCCATGGGTCGCGGCATTCGCATTCAGGACACGCAATACGAGCCGCCGGCGATGCGCAGCGGCGCGCGCAGTAACGGTGTGCAAAAGACTATCCTGTAGACCGGCAGAGCTGTTCTGCCGGCCCGTACGAGCCCGGGGCACTTTTCGCCCGGGGGACAGAGAGGAAGCGAATGGCGACACTTTACTACGACAATGATGCGGATCTGGGGCTGCTGCAAGGCAAGACCATCGCAGTGATTGGCTACGGCAGCCAGGGGCACGCCCATGCCCTGAACGCGCGCGACAACGGGCAGCGCGTAATCATTGGTCTGCATGAAGGCAGCAGCAGCCGCGCGAAGGCCGCCGCCGAAGGACTCGAGGTCATGTCTGTTGCCGAGGCCACGGCCGCCGCTGACATCGTAATGGTGCTGATCCCGGATACGAAGCAGGCGCAGGTCTACGAAGAGTCGATCGAGCCAAACCTGTCGGCCGGCAACATGCTGATGTTCGCACATGGCTTCAACATTCATTTCGACCAGATCAAACCGCCGCCCGAAGTCGACGTCACGATGATTGCGCCCAAGGCGCCAGGCCACCGCGTGCGCGAAATCTTCAGTGAAGGCGCCGGCACCCCCGGTTTGCTGGCCGTGGCGCAGGACGCCAGCGGCAATGCAAAGGCGCTGGCGCTGGCCTATGCACATGCCATCGGTTGCACCCGCGCCGGAGTGATTGAAACGACCTTTCGCGAGGAAACCGAGACCGACCTCTTCGGCGAACAGGTCATCCTGTGCGGCGGCGTTACTGCGCTCGTGCGTGCGGCCTTCCAGACCTTGGTCAAGGCGGGCTATCAGCCGGAAGTGGCCTATTTCGAGTGTCTGCACGAGTTGAAGCTTATCGTTGACCTGCTGTATGAGGGTGGTCTGAGCTACATGTGGTACAGCGTGAGCAACACGGCCGAGTATGGCGGCTACGAAATCGGCGACCGCATTGAGGGCATGGTGAGCGAAGATCTGGACGGCGTGCTGCAGGACATTCAGTCCGGCAAGTTTGCGCGGGAATGGGTGCAGGAAAATCGCGACGGGCTGCCAAACTTCACACAGCGGCGTCAGCAGGAACACAGCCTGCTGATTGAAGAGGTCGGTGAAGAGTTGCGTGACATGATGTCCTTCCTGGCGGCGAAGAAGGTACGGCAGGGACAGGGATAACGTCGCCCAGGCGCTTTATGACACCCTGCGGCGCAGCGAGGAAAGGGGGTGATTGCAGTGTCAGAAGACGGTCTTGCTGACCTTTTGAGAATTACGCAATCGCCCTGGCAACACCTTGAAAGGAACACGTCCCATGGATAGTGAAAACGTCGTACGAATTTTCGACACCACCCTGCGTGACGGGGAGCAGAGCCCCGGCGCAACCCTGACCAGCGCCGAAAAACTGGAAATTGCGCGCCAGTTGGCGCTGCTTGGCGTGGACATCATCGAGGCCGGCTTCCCGGCGGCGTCGCCGGACGACATGGCCGCGGTACAGCGCATTGCTTGCGAAGTGGGCACAGAGGACGGCCCGGTTATTTGCGGCCTGGGGCGTACGGTTGAATCCGACATCCTCGCGTGCTGGGAAGGCGTGCAGGAAGCGACCAAACCGCGCATTCACACCTTTCTCGGCACCTCCGACATACACCTGAAGTATCAGACCGGCCTGACGCGCGAGGAAGGGCTGCAGGTCGTGCGCAAGGCCGTCACGCTGGCGCGCAGCCTGTGCGCGGATGTTGAGTTCAGCCCGATGGATGCTGGACGCACGGACCAGGCTTATCTCGTTGAGGTGTGTTCGCTGGCCATTGAGTGCGGCGCGACGACGCTCAACATCCCGGACACGGTCGGCTTTGTGACGCCGGAGGAATGGCAGGAGACGATTGCCGCCCTCATCGCCGAGACGCCTGGCGGCGGCCCGGGCAGCGGCATCATCTGGTCGGTGCATTGTCACAACGACCTGGGGCTGGCCACAGCCAACACCCTGGCGGGCGTGCTGGGCGGCGCGCGTCAGGTGGAAGTGACGCTCAACGGCATTGGCGAGCGGGCCGGCAACACCAGCCTCGAAGAGGTCGTGATGGCGATTCGCACCCGGCCTCAGTTCTATCATGTGCATACGAACATCAACTCGCGCGAGTTGATCAAGACCAGCCGCATGGTAAGCAACTATACGGGTCTGGCGGTACAGGCAAACAAGGCCATTGTGGGGCGCAACGCCTTCGCGCACGAGGCCGGCATCCATCAGGATGGCGTCCTGAAAGAAGCCAGTACCTACGAGATTATGTTGCCGGAGGATGTGGGTCTTGTGTCCAGCGAACTGGTGCTGGGCAAGCACAGCGGCCGCCATGCCTTGCGCGCGCGCCTGCGGGAGCTGGGCTACGAAGTGGATGACGAGGAACTGAAGCATGTCTTCGCGCGCTTCAAGGATCTGGCGGACGCCAAGAAGACGGTGACGGACGCAGACCTCGAGGCGCTGGTCGCTGATGAGGTGCAGGGCCTGCAGGAATTTTTCAATCTTATCGACGTACAGGTGTCTTGCGGCACGATGGGCCTGCCGACGGCGACGGTCAAGCTGGGCTGTGAAGACGGCAGCGTTGTCATACAGCCGGCGGTTGGAACCGGGCCGGTGGATGCCTGTTTCAAGGCCATCGATGAGGTGGTGCAGGCGCCCAATACCCTGCTGGAATACAGCGTCCACAGCGTCACCGAAGGCATCGACGCCGTGGGCGAAGTGACGGTGCGCATCAGTCCGGAAGGCGAGGAGCGCTCCTTCGGCGGCTATGGCGCGGACAACGACGTCATTGTTGCCAGCGTACGCGCCTACCTGGCCGCGGTCAACCGCATGCTTGCGGTTACGGGCGCCGGCGGCAGGACACCCGAAGGTATGGCGGCCACAGTGAGCATCCATTAAGTCAGCAGACTATCAGCCAGACAACGTGGCGGAGAGGAGCAGCCCGTGAGCGGAAACGGCAACCAGCCCAAAACGCTGTTTGAAAAGGTGTGGCAGAGCCATGTGGTGCGGCCCGCAGCGAAAGATTCTCCTGCCGTCATCTACATCGACCTGCATCTGGTGCATGAGGTGACTTCGCCGCAGGCCTTCACGACTCTGCGCGAGCGCGGTCTGAAGGTGCGCCGCCCGAATCGTACAATCGCGACCATGGACCACAGCACGCCAACAACGCCGCGCAACGCAGCCGGGGTAATCCCGGTGTTTGACACTCAGGCGGCGAAGCAGCTGGATGTGATGCGCCAGAACTGCGAGGACTTCGGCATCCCGCTGTATGAACTGGGCTCGGAGAATCAGGGCATCGTGCATGTGATCGGCCCGGAGCAGGGGCTGACACAGCCGGGCATGACCATCGTTTGCGGCGACAGCCACACCAGCACACATGGCGCATTTGGCGCGCTGGCCTTCGGCATCGGCACCAGCGAGGTCGGACATGTGCTGGCCACCCAGACGCTGCTGCAGGACAAGCCAAAGTCAATGGCGGTACGCGTCAACGGCAGGCTGCAACCCGGCGTCACAGCCAAGGACATTATCCTCGCGGTCATCGCGCGCATCGGAATCGGCGGCGGCACCGGCCATGTCATCGAATACATGGGTGAGGCCATTCACGACCTTGGTATGGAAGGCCGCATGACTGTCTGCAACATGTCGATCGAGGGCGGCGCGCGCGCCGGCATGGTCGCGCCGGATGACACGACCTTCGAGTACATCAGCGGCCGGCCGCATGCGCCACAGGGCGTTGACTGGGATGCGGCTGTGAAAGCATGGCGCGCGTTGCCGGGAGATGAGGGCGCGGCTTATGACCGCGAGGTCGTGCTGGAGGCGGATGACCTGCCGCCCATGATCACCTACGGCACCAACCCAGGCATGGGGATGCGCATCACTGAGCGCGTGCCGGATCCCGACCGACTTGGTGACCCGACCGCGAAGCTGGCACTGGACAAGGCGCTGCATTACATGGACCTGCAGCCGGGCCAGAGTCTGCTGGGCAAGCCGGTGGACGTGGTCTTCGTGGGCAGCTGCACCAACTCACGCATCTCGGATTTGCGCGAAGCGGCGCGCATTATGCGCGGGCGCAGGGTGGCGGACAGCGTGCGCATGATGGTGGTACCAGGATCGCAGCAGGTCAAGCGCCAGGCCGAGGCCGAGGGACTGGACGAAGTCTTCAAGGCTGCCGGCGCGGAATGGCGCGAGGCGGGCTGTTCAATGTGTATCGCCATGAATGGCGACCAGCTGCAGCCTGGGCAATACGCAGTCAGCACCAGCAACCGTAACTTTGAGGGACGGCAGGGGAAGGGCGGGCGCACCTTTCTCGCCAGCCCCCTGACTGCTGCCGCCAGCGCGATTCATGGCGCCATCGCTGATGTGCGCCAGTTGCAGCCGGAGGTCGTCTGATGGAACCGGTCAAGGCCTTCGTGGGCCAGATCGTGGCCCTGGCAATCAACGACATTGATACCGACCAGATCATCCCGGCGCGCTTCCTGAAGACGACTGACAGCGAGGGCCTGGGCAAGAATCTGTTTGCGGACTGGCGCTACGAGGCGAATGGCACACCAAAGGCGGACTTCGTGCTCAACCAGCCGCAGCATGCCGACGCCACGGTGCTGGTGGGCGGCGACAACTTCGGCTGCGGCAGCTCGCGCGAGCATGCGCCCTGGGCGCTGAAAGGCGCGGGCTTTCGCGCTGTCGTCAGCACCAGCTTCGCTGACATCTTTCGCAACAATGCACTGCAGAATGGTCTGCTGCCGCTGCAGGTGGATGAAGAGACGCAGCAGCAACTCATCAGTCTGGCTCAGGAAGATGCGAGCACGAAGCTCCGTGTTGACCTTGAACACCAGATGCTGACCCTGCCGGACGGGCGCGAGGTGCGCTTCCCGGTTGACGGTTTTTCGCGCCATTGTCTGCTGAACGGGATCGACCAGCTTGGCTATCTGCAGAGCCTCGAGGACGAAACCCTCGCCTGGGAAACTGCCAATCCTGCGCGCGTCAACACGCTTACGCCGGGCTGAGCCCGTTTCGTACGGAAAGCTGGAGTGAATTGCATGGCGATCGCCATCTACGACACGACCCTGCGGGACGGCACGCAGCGCGAGGGCGTTTCGCTGTCGGTGGCGGACAAGCTGCGCATTACCCTGCTGCTGGACGAACTGGGCGTAGCCTACATTGAAGGCGGCTGGCCAGGATCCAACCCGCGCGACGTCGCCTACTTTGACCAGGTGCGCGAGCTGGAGCTGAAACATGCGCGCATCGCGGCCTTCGGCTCAACCTGCCGCAAGGGAGTGGAACCGGCCGAGGATGTCAACATTCGCGCGCTGGTGGACGCCGAAACTCCGGTCGTGACCCTGGTGGGCAAGTCCTCCATGTTGCACGTCAACGACGTGCTGCAGACGACGCCGGACGAGAATTTGCGCATGGTCGAGGCCAGCGTCTGCTACCTGAAGGAACTGGGTCGCGAGGTAGTTTACGATGCGGAGCACTTTTTTGACGGCCTCAAGCTGGACCTTGAATACGGCATGGAGACGGTTGCTGCGGCGGTGCGCGGCGGTGCGGATCACGTGGTGCTCTGTGACACGAACGGAGGCTCGCTCCCCTGGGAGATTGCGCGCTACTTCAGGATGATGACGGAAGCCTTCCCGCAGGTTTCGCTGGGCATCCACACGCACAATGACGGCGAGCTCGCTGTGGCCAACACCATCGCGGCCGTCAGGGAAGGCGCGACTCAGGTGCAGGGTACGATCAACGGCTATGGGGAGCGTTGCGGCAACGCCAACCTGTGCAGCGTCATCCCGGACCTGCAGCTCAAGATGGGTTACGAATGCGTGCCGCCGGCCAGTCTGACTACACTGACTCGCCTGGCGCGCACTGTTGCTGAAATTGCCAACCTCGCGCCTGACACCCATCTCGCCTATGTGGGGCGCAGCGCCTTCGCGCACAAGGGCGGCATCCATGTTGCCGCAGTGCGCCGCAACGCGGACAGTTACCAGCACATCGAGCCCACGATGGTCGGCAACGAGATGCGCGTCCTGGTCTCGGACCTTTCCGGGCGCGGCAACCTGCTGAGCAAGGCGGAAGAGCTGGGGCTGGACACCACGCGTGCCGAGGCGGTGAAAGTGTTGCAGGAGATCAAGCAACTCGAGAGCCAGGGCTTCGCCTTTGAGGGCGCGGAAGCTTCGGTGGCCATCCGACTGTTCCGGGCGCGACCAGGCTATCAGCCCCTGTTCACACTGATCGACTACACGACTATCGTCGAACAGCGTCAGGGAAGGGGCACAGTGGCTGAGGCCATGGTCAAGATCGCGCTGGACGGCGAGGTGATGCATACCGCTGCAGAGGGCAATGGGCCGGTCAATGCCCTGGACGAGGCGCTGCGCAAGGCCCTGCAGCCACTGTATCCGCAAATGGAAGCGTTCCAGCTGGCGGACTACAAGGTGCGCATCCTCGACAGCGCCAGCGGCACTGCCGCAACGACGCGAGTGCTGATCGACACGCTTTGCGGTACGGAGCGCTGGAGTACGGTGGGCGCCGGCACAAATATCATCCAGGCGAGCTGGCTGGCGCTGGTGGACAGCATCGAATATGGCCTGCGCATCGCGCAAGACGAGGCGATCGCCGACGCGTAGCAGGCCGCTGACTTCAAATTGACATTCAGGGAGCAATGATGGCGAAGGCGAACATTCTGGTGCTGCCGGGGGATGGCATTGGTCCTGAGGTTACGGGACAGGCGGCTGCGGCGCTGAAGCGGGTGGCCGGGCGCTTTGGGCATGACTTCCACTTCGAAGAGGCGCTCATGGGAGGCGTCGCCATCGACCAGACAGGCGAGCCGCTGCCGGAAGAGACGCTGCGCCTGGCAGAAAAGGCGGACGCTGTGCTGCTGGGCGCGGTCGGGGGGCCGCAATGGTCAGATCCCAACGCGACGGTGCGGCCAGAGCAAGGCCTGTTACAGATCCGGCAGCACTTTGGCCTCTTCGCCAACCTGCGACCGGTTAAGGCCTGGCCGGCGCTGGCTCAGCACGCGCCCCTGCGACCCGAGCTGTTGGCGGGCGTGGACATGCTCTTTGTGCGCGAGTTGACGGGCGGGATTTACTTTGGGGAGCGCCAGGAGCCTGGTGACGGCGACAGCGCGCATGACACCATGCTCTACAGCACGGATGAGGTCAGAAGGGTGGCGGACGTGGCCTTTCGCGCTGCACAGGGACGGCGCGGCAAGTTGACCTCGATTGACAAGGCCAATGTATTGGCCTCAATGCGACTGTGGCGACGCACGGTGATGATCGTTGCCGAGGACTACAGCGGCGTGGAACTGGAGCATTTGCTGGTCGATGCCGCCGCCATGCACTTGTTGACGCGCCCGGTCGATTTCGACGTCATTGTGGCCGGCAACATGTTCGGCGACATCCTGAGCGACGAAGCCTCGGTGCTGGCAGGGTCGCTGGGGATGCTGCCTTCCGCCTCTCTGGGCACGGGCACCTTCGGCATCTACGAACCCATCCACGGCTCTGCACCCGACATCGCCGGCAAGGGCATCGCCAACCCGATCGGCATGATTCTCAGCGCGGCGCTGCTGCTGCGTTACAGTCTGGGGCTGGAAGACGAGGCGCAGGCGCTGGAGGCGGCGGTCGACGGGGCGCTGGCCAGCGGCGCGCGCACGGCGGACATCGCACCCAGGGGCGGCGCTTCGGTCAGCACAGAGGAGATGGCCGCGGCTATTCTCGAGCACCTGTAACCGGCTGTGGCTTGACTCCCACGCATTTCTGTGTCAGGCTATGCGCGGTAGATTGACAAGCTCAGAGAGTCATCCAGAGTGGTGGAGGGAACGGCCCTGCGAAGCCACGGCAACCCCTGTTAAACGGGAAGGTGCCAACTCCGTCGGCGCATTAATGGCCGGGAGATGAGAGCGGTAACAAGCGTAGCACCGCAACCAACCGAATACAGGGACTTCATTGGGAAGTCGTCAGGTGGCCCGGACCCGATCCGGGTTTTTGTATTCCCCTGACTGTGCGGGAGGGTGAAACATGACAGATTCGACGAAGCTGTTGCAGCCCTTGAGAGAGGCGCTGGGCAGCAGCACGCGCGCCATTCACAGCGGCACGCCACGCCGCAAGGCTTTCAACTCCCTGACCACACCCGTCGTGCAGACGGCAACCTACACCTTCGCCGATACCCAGGCGCTGATCGACTTCATGCAGGCCAAGACCTGGGGCGACGGCGTCGAAAATGAGGAATACGGCCGCTACGGCAACCCGACGGTGGCTGCCGTGGAATGCCGTCTGGCCGCGCTGGACAGCGGCGGGGACGCGGCCTTGTTCGCCTCGGGCATGAACGCGGTCACTTCGGTGCTGCTATCTTCGCTGTCAACGGGCACGCACGTGGTGATGACCGACGACTGCTACCGGCGCACGCGTCAGTTCTGCGGCACCTTCCTCAAACGACTGGGAATCTCCACCACGGTCGTAGCCATGGGCGATTACGATGCGCTGGAAGCCGCCGTCAGCAGCAACCGCAAGACACGTTATATCATCTCCGAGAGCCCCACCAACCCCTATCTGCGGGTCGCGGATCTTGAGCGCATCGCCGAAATCGGGCACCGGCGCCGCGTGCGCACATTGATCGACAGCACTTTCGCCACGCCAGTCAACCAGCGTCCGCTGGAATGGGGCATTGACCTGGTCATTCACAGCGCCACCAAGTATCTGTCAGGACACAATGACCTGCTGGCCGGCGTGGTGGTGGGCAGCAAGGAGCGCATTGCGGCACTGAAGGAGGCGCGCGGGGTGCTGGGCGGTGTCGTGGACCCACAGAACGCCTTCTTGCTGGAGCGCGGCATTCGCACGCTGGGCGTGCGCGTGAAGCAGCAAAACCGCTCGGCACAGGCGGTGGCCGAGTATCTTGAAGGGCATCCCTGCATCGAGCGCGTCTGGTATCCCGGCCTTGCCTCGCACCCGGACCACTCTGTCGCTCTAAGGCAGATGGAAGGCTGTGGCGGCGTCATCAGCTTTGAGGTCGCGGCGGATATGGAGGGCACCGGACGTTTCATCGACAACCTGCAAATCCCCTTCATTGCGCCCAGCCTGGGAGGCATCGAAAGTCTGATCGAGCAACCGGCGCTGATGAGTTACTACGAACAGACGACAGAAGAACGGCTGGCGCTGGGGATCAAGGACAATCTGGTGCGATTTTCGCTGGGGATAGAAGACGCGGACGACCTGATACGCGACCTCGAGCAGGCATTGGCGCGCCTGTAGGCGAGGACTTCAGCTCTGCAGACCTTCGACCAGGTCGGCGAAGAGGTCGCCAATGGCCGGGCCCAGCAGGGCCAGGATCACAATCACCACGACCGCGACCAGCACCAGTATGAGCGCGTATTCGACCAGGCCCTGACCCTCATCGGGAAGTTTGGGTGGCATATAGTCATTCCTCGTCTTTAGGCGGGGACGGGCTCGTCGGGCTGCAGAATGCGCGAAATCTGCTCGATTGAGGGCTCGGCCTGATGCAGGTGGTTGGGCCAGCTGGCGCGCAGACCGGGCAACGTGTTGCGGTGATAGTTAATGGTGGCATCCGGGTCCTTGAGCACGTTGCCGGTGAGAATGCCGACGACGCTTTCGTCAGCGCCGATGACGCCCGCCTGGGCCAGTTTGCGTGCGCCGGCCAGTGAACAGGCGGAGGCGGGTTCGCAGCCTATGCCCTGGGCATCGATGCGCGCCTTGGCATCCATGATCTCCTGGTCGCTGACCATCTCTACCACGCCTTCCGTCCAGTGCAGGGTGCGCGCGGCCTTCTTCCAGTTGACCGGGTTGCCGATTTTGATGGCCGTGGCGATGGTGTGGGCCTGCAAGGACTCATAGCGTTCAAAACCATTGCGCCAGGCGCGGTAAAGCGGGTTAGCGCCTTCTGCTTGAATGATGGCGACGCGCGGCACACGATCGATCAGACCCAGCTCCAGCAACTCCTGCAGCGCCTTGCCGAAGGCCGCGCTGTTGCCGAGGTTGCCGCCGGGGCAGACAATCCAGTCCGGCACCTGCCAACCCAACTGCTGAATGGTCTCGAAGATGATGCTCTTCTGGCCTTCGAGGCGGAAGGGATTGACCGAGTTGAGCACGTAGATGCCCAGTTCCTCGCTGATATTGCGCACCAGCTCAAGGTTGCGGTCGAAATCGGCGGACACCTGGATGCATGTCGCGCCGTAGGCGATGGCCTGGGCCAGCTTGCCCAGAGCAATCTCGCGATTTTCAAAGAAGACGATGCCTTCCAGGCCGGCCAGCGCGGCGTAGGAGGCCAGAGAAGCGGAGGTGTTGCCGGTGGAGGCGCAGGCGACGCGTTGCATGCCCAGCAGACGCGCCTGGGTGACGCCACCGGTCATGCCACGGTCCTTGAAGGAACCGGTCGGGTTTTCACCTTCATGCTTGAGCCACAGGGTTCCCAGGCCGGCCCAGTCCGCCAGGCGGGGGCTGTGGTAGAGGTTGGTGTTGCCTTCTGGACGGGTGATGATCGCTTCGTCGGCCAGGTCGGGATAGATCAGTTCGCGATAGCGCCAGACGCCACTGTTGTAAGGCGCATGGAGCGCGCCGAGGCGCCCGTCAAAGGTGGCGCGGGAGACTCTGGCGCGCAGGCTGTGCAGGTCATGCTGGACGTCCAGCAAGCCGCCACAGGCTGTGCAAATGTAGGCCACCTGGTCAACCGGGTATTGACGGTCGCAGTCCATGCATTGCAGGATACTCGGCATCAGCGCCACCGTTCGCGAGCAGAAGCCGCCACAGGATACCAGTTTACATGTCGTTTGTCAGGGCATTCGCACCGGCCACCGTTGCCAACCTGGGCGCAGGATTCGACATTCTGGGCATGGCTGTGCAGGGGCTTGGCGACAGTGTCGAGGTTGCCCTGCGTGCGGAGCCAGGTGCTGCCTTGCTGTCCATCGAGGGAGACGGGGGTATGTTGCCGCGGGCCCCGGAACGCAACACGGCGACGGTGGCTGCCGCGGCCGTGCTGCGTTTGGCCGGTGCCGACGTCGGTGTGGCTGTGCGGCTGCACAAGGGCCTGCCGCTCAACAGCGGCCTCGGCAGCAGCGCTGCCAGCGCGGTGGCAGCTGCGCTCGCGACCAACGTCTGCCTTGGTGAACCGTTGCTGCGGGAGCAATTGCTGCCGGCCTGCCTGGAAGCAGAGGCGGCCGTCAGTGGCTGGCACGCGGACAACGTCGCGCCGGCGCTGCTGGGCGGCATCTGCCTGATTTCCGGCTCGGAGGTGGGGCAGATACGGCACCTGCCCATTCCGTCTTCGCTGTGGTTGACACTGGTGATACCCGCGGTTGATGTGCCGACCCGGCTGGCGCGTGAAGTCTTGCCGGAGCATGTAAGCCTTACACAGATGGTCGCGCAGACTGCCGCGGTTGCCCGGCTGGTCGCGGCCCTGTTTGAGGGCGACCTGCCCGCACTGGCGACGGCGATGGAGGCCGATGGCGTGGTCGAGCCGGCGCGCGCCAGTCTGATGCCATTGCTGCCCGAGGCGCGCGCGGCGGCGAAGGACGCGGGCGCACTGGGGCTGGTGATCAGTGGAGCGGGGCCGACCCTGTGCGCGGTATGTGATAGCCATGTCAGTGCGGACGCAGCCGAATCCGCACTGCTCGCTCTCTATTTTGCCGCAGGTATCCGCTGTCGGACGTCCGTTACCAAAGTGAACGGGGACGGAGCGGGACTGCTGTGAAGCACATTGTGAAATTCGTAGCAACAGGCTATACTGCAGGTAGCTAATCAGGGTATCGGAGCGCATGGTCGCTCAAGTTCACAACTACATCGGCGGCGAATGGAGGCCGGCCAGCGATGGCGCGACCTTCTGTAGCGCTAACCCGGCGACGGAAGCCTGTGTGGCGCAGGTCGCGCAGGGCAGTTCGGAAGACGTTGCTGCCGCGGTGGCAGCGGCCAAAGCTGCTTTCCCGGCCTGGCGGCTGACGCCCGCGCCCGCGCGCGGCGAGATTCTGTTTCGCGTTGGGCAACTGCTCAGCGAGCGTAAGGAAGCACTGTCGCAGTTGCTAACTGCCGAGATGGGCAAGATCATCAGCGAGGCCCGTGGCGATGTGCAGGAAGCCATCGACATGGCCTGGTACATGGGCGGTGAGGGTCGACGCCTCTTTGGCCACACGGCGCCGGTGGAAATGCCGGACAAGTTCGGCATGGCGCTGCGCGAACCGGCAGGCGTGGTCGGGCTCATCACGCCCTGGAACTTTCCGGTGGCCGTCCCGTCGTGGAAGCTGTTCCCGGCGCTGGTGGCCGGCAACACGGTCATCCTGAAGCCAGCCGAAGATGCGCCGGCAACGGCGGCCATGTTCGTGCAGATTTGCGCAGAAGCCGGTTTGCCGCCCGGTGTGCTGAACCTGGTGTGTGGCGCAGGCGAGACCGGCGCGGCACTGGTGACACACCCGGATGTGCGCGTCATTTCCTTCACGGGTTCCACTGAGACTGGCCTGCAGGTCTATGAGCGGGCCGCGCGTCTGGGCAAGAAGGTGTCACTGGAGATGGGCGGCAAGAACGCCATCATTGTGCTGGAAGACGCCGATCTCGAGCTGGCGGCGCAGGCCATTACCTGGAGCGCCTTTGGCACCAGCGGTCAGCGCTGTACGGCGGCCAGCCGTCTCATCGTGCAGCGCAGTGTGCATGCGCAGCTCGCTGAAGCGCTGACGGAGAAGGCGCGCGCGCTGAAGCTTGGCGACGGGCTGGACGAGAGCGTCGACGTCGGCCCGCTGGTCAACCAGGCTGCGCTGGCAAAGGTCGAGCGCTACATGACGATAGCGCACGACGAAGGCGCCCGGGTACTGACCGGCGGCAGGCGTGTCGACATGGGGCAGGGTTGGTTCTTCCAGCCGACGTTGCTGGATGGCGTGCGCCGGGAGATGCGGGTGGCGCGCGAGGAGATCTTTGGCCCGGTGCTGTCGCTGTTGACGGTGGACACGCTTGACGAGGCGATCGAGCTCAACAACGAGGTGCGTTACGGGCTGTCCAGCAGCATCTTCACCGCGGACGTGAACAAAGCCTTTCGCGCTATTCGCGATCTGTCGAGCGGCATCGTCTACATCAATCACGGGACCAGCGGCGCCGAGATACAGTTCCCCTTTGGCGGCATCCGCGCCACCGGCAACGGCATGCGCGAGGCGGGCCAGGCGGGCCTGGACACTTTCACTGAGTGGAAGACGGTCTACGTGGATTACAGCGGCCGATTGCAACGGGCCCAGATCGACACGGATGCCCTGCTGCAAGCGCAGGGGGATTCGTGATGCGCGGGATTCTGCGGTAGATTCATGTTGAGTTGGGAGTCCAGCCATGCGCTGGCGCTGGCGCTGATTGACGCGCACCCGGACGTGGAGCTTGATACGCTGGGTCTGGAGCAGCTTAACGCGTGGATTTTGGAATTGCCGGAGTTTATGGATGACCCGGCGCTGGTCAATGATGGCATCTTGACCGACGTGCTGCGCGACTGGTATGAGGAGGTCTCTCTGGATGGCGCAAACTGACCTGGGAGCGTTGCAGGATACCGAGTTCCCGGTGCCGGCCGAGCTACAGGCCAACATCGCGATCACCAGCCTGGACAAGATTTACAACTGGAGCCGGCGCTCCTCGATGTGGCCGATGCTTTTTGGCCTGGCCTGCTGCGCCATCGAAATGATCGGCACTGCCGCATCTCGTTTCGATTTCTCGCGCTTCGGCTTTGAGGTCATGCGCGGCAGCCCGCGTCAGTCGGACCTCATGATCGTTTCGGGCACGGTGACCAAGAAGATGATCGTGCCCATCGTGCGCCTCTACAACCAGATGCCAGAGCCGAAATATGTGCTGGCGATGGGCGCCTGCGCCAGCGGCGGCGGCCCCTTCAAGGAGGGCTACAACGTCGTTTCGGGTGTTGACAAGTATTTGCCAGTGGATGTCTACGTACCCGGTTGCCCGCCCACGCCCCAGGCGCTGCTGCATGGCATGATCGCGCTGCAGAAGAAGATTGACGGCCAGTCGCTGGCGAACCTGGACGATGTCCCCTGGTATGGCGTCGGTCCGGCCGAGCCAACGCCAGTGCCAATTTTGGGGCCGGACATCATTGACCCACGTCAAATGGAGCTGATCCGGCAGCAGGCGCAACAGGCCGCTTTGGATGCGCCTTACGGCGTGCGCCAGCTGCCCGCCTGGCAGAATCCTGCTGAACTTACGCAGGAAGCCGTCGCCGAGACAGTTGTTGAGGACGGCGCCAGCGATGGCGTCGACCCGGCGCAGGCGGCGCGCATGCGCAAGCGCGAGGAAGCCCTGGCGCGGTTGGCAGCGCGACGCGCGGCGAAAGGCGGTTGAGCATGGATGTCGTTGCTGAAAACACGCAGCTGGAGCTGGGCGCGTCGATCGACCTGCTGAAGGAACGCTGGCCGGATGCGGTCAGTGAGGACAGTCGCAAGGGCTTCAGCGGCATCCTTGTTGACCCTGCGAGCCTGTCCGAAATCGCGCTCGCCATTCGCGACGAACTGGGCTTTGACTACCTGTCAAGCGCAACCGGCGTCGATTATCATGGCATCTCGGACCATATGGAAGTCGTGTACCATGCCTACCGCACGAGCGGTGGCCCGGCGCTGGTATTCAAGGCGCAGACAGAGCGCGAGAAGCCGCAGTTGCCGTCGTTGGTGAATGTCTGGCCGGGCGTGGATTTCCAGGAACGCGAGGTCTACGACCTCTACGGCATCCACTTTGAAGGCCATCCAAATCTGCGGCGCATCCTGCTGTGGGACGGCTTTGCCGGCCACCCGATGCGCAAGGACTGGAAGGAAGCCTACTACGAAGAGGAGCACAAGCCCTTTGATAGCCGCTGGCCTGGCGGTCAGGTGTATCGCGCCGAGGAAAAGAACATCTTCGGCAAGAATGTAAATTACCCGGACGACCTTGACCTGGGCCGGCTGAACGACGTCTCCGAGTCAGAGCTGTATCAGGGCCTGGGACTGGGCGTGGATGTGCAGGCGCTGGACAGCGACGACCTGCACACGGACAAACTGATCGTTAACCTGGGGCCGCACCACCCAAGCACGCACGGCGTCTTCCGCATGGTAGTGACGCTGGACGGCGAGACGATTGTGTCGCTGGACCCGGTGATGGGCTATTTGCATCGCAACCACGAGAAGATCGGCGAGCGCAACTCCTTCCTGCACAACCTGCCTTTCACGGACCGGCTCGACTACATATCCAGCATGAGCAACAACCTCGGCTATGCGCTGGCAGTTGAGCAGCTTCTGTCCCAGGGCGCGCGCTATTCACCGCCCACGCGCCGAGCCGAGTGCCTGCGTGTGCTGATGGTGGAACTGACGCGAATCGTCAATCATCTCTGGTCGCTGGGCTTCCTGCTCAACGACCTGGGCGCCTTCTTCACGCCCATGCTCTACGCGAACAACGAACGCGAGAAAATCCTCGACTTCTTCGAGGCCACGGCCGGCAGCCGCCTGATGTGCAATTACATGCGCTTCGGCGGTGTCTACCGCGACATTCCGCAACGAATCCGCAGCGTGGCCAACCTGGTCAACGACAAGGTGCGCGACTACAACACGATGGACTACCTCACCGAAATGGTGAACGAGCGTCTGCCGCGCTTCCTCGATGAATATGACAGGCTGCTGACGCGCAACGAAATCCTGCGTGAACGCACGCTGGGTGTGGGCATTCTGACGGGGGAAGACGCCATTGCGCTCAGCACCTGCGGGCCGCTGCTGCGTGCCAGCGGAGTGCCTTATGACGTGCGCCGCGCGGAGCCCTACAGCATTTACCCCGAGCTCGACTTTGACGTCCCGGTCGGCAGCAACGGCGACATATACGACCGCTATCTTGTGCGCTTCCAGGAGATGCGCGAGAGTGTGCGCATCCTGAAGCAAATTCTGCCGCGGCTGGAACAGACGCAGGGCCAGGAAGCGGTGACGAAGGTGGGGCATACACCGCGCGTACCGGTCGGTGAGGCCTACGGCCGGGTAGAGAATCCCAAGGGCGAACTGGGATACTACGTCGTCTCGGAAGGGGATCCGAAAGGGCCGCAAAACCCGTGGCGTTATCATGTGCGCGCCCCCAGCTTTATCAACCTGACTGCTTTAGGGCCCATGTGCATCGGACACAAGGTGGCGGATGTAGTGACCATTCTGGGCAGTATCGACATCGTTCTGGGCGAAACAGATCGCTGAGCCGGCGCTATACTGGCCAGGCAGGGGAGGACGGATGTACGGACAGGGAATTGCGCGCGGGCTGCTCATCACCATGAAGCACATCGCCCGCTCGTACATGGATGACATTCGCTACGCCGGGCGCAAATACAGTGGCGAAGGCAACTTTGGCATGCGCCAGGGCATGCAGGCGACTGGCTCCTACACAGTGCAGTATCCGGACGAAAAGGTCGCCGTGCCGGAACGCTTTCGCTTCATCCCCATTTTGATCGTTGAAGACCACGACCACGAAGAGCGTCCCGGTCATGACTGGTGCACCAGCTGCGGTATTTGTGCCAAGGTCTGCCCGCCACAGTGCATCTGGATTGTGCGCGGCAAGAATCCGCAGACCGGCCGACCGATTCCTGAACCGGACGCCTTTTACATCGATATCGACATCTGTATGAACTGCGGCTACTGCGCCGAGTTCTGCCCCTTCGATGCCATCAAGATGGATCATGACTACGAGCTGGCCAGCTACGACCGCACCAGCGCGCACATCTATGACAAACAGAAGCTCTCGAAAGAAGTGAGCTACTGGAAGCGCATTGCGCCCACGACTGCGCAGGAAGAAATGGAAGTGCGCGGTGGCTGGGAACACAAGGATGTGCTGAAGGAAAAGGCCAAAGCCGAGCGTGGCGCAGCACGCGCGCGCAGGCCAGCATCCCGCAACTAGACCTGGACAAACCGGAGCAGTATGAGCGAGCGCAACGAAGCAGTTCGTCAAGCACTGGCCACGGTCATTGAGCCAGAGCTCAACCAGGACATCATTTCGCTCGACATGGTGAAGGACTTGCAGGTTGAAGGGCCTGTGGCGCGCTTCACCATCGTGCTGACCACGCCGGCTTGCCCGCTGAAGGACGTGTTCATCGAGCGCTGTAACGCGGCCGTGCTGGGCAGGGTGCCGGGCGTCGAGAGGCTGGACATCCGTTGGGACGCGCAAGTGCCGGCAGATCGTCGCATCCATGGTCGCCTGGATGTGCCGATGAATTGCATCATCGCCGTGGCCAGCGGCAAGGGCGGCGTGGGCAAGACGACCATCGCGACCAACATCGCTGTGGCGCTTGCTGACGTCGGCGCGAGCGTAGGCCTGATGGACGCGGACATCCTCAATCCCAACATCCCGGTTATGACCGGCCTCGGCTACGGTCGCCCCAAGGTCATCGACAACAAGATGCAGCCGCTTGAAGCCTGGGGCGTCAAGATTATAAGCACCGGCTTTCTGACGCCGCCTGACAAGCCGATGATTATGCGCGGGCCAATGTTGCACAGCGCAATCCGCCAGTTCTTTACGGACGTCAACTGGGGCCGGCTGGACTACATGATCGTGGACCTGCCGCCTGGCACTGGCGACGCGCCGCTCTCATTGGCGCAGTCCTTCCCGCTGACTGGTGCGGTGATTGTCACGCAGCCGCAGGATGTGGCAGTCGCGGATGCCCTGCGCAGCGCGGCGATGTTTGAGACCCTGGAAGTGCCGCTCCTGGGCGTGGTGGAGAACATGAGCGGTGAGTTCTTCGGCAGCGGCGGCGGCGAGACCCTGGCGCAGCAGCGCGGGCTGCCCTTTCTGGGTCGCGTGCCGCTGGCTGCGGCGCTACGGGAAGGCGGCGATTATGGCCGGCCGCTAGTGGTCACGGCGCCGCAAAGCCCGGCCGGCCAGGCGCTGATGGCAGTGGCACAGGCCGTGGCTGCACGCGCCAGCGTCATGATGCTGCAGAGCAACGACGTCATCCCAATTGACATCATTGGCTAGGTTACGCCTTCAGTCGTCCATCCCCAGAACACGGATGCCCTTGTCGCTGTCGCCCACCGGATTGTAACGCCCGATCAACAGCCAGAACAGCAGGTTCATGAAGGCCGCCAGCGCCAGCGCGGCAGTGAACTCGCCGCTCAGCTGGCGGAAGGCTGCCCAATACCAGAGCAGAAAGGCAACGCTGGCCATGACGATCGTCGCGAGCCGTCGGCGGCGCTTCTCGGCGCGCTGGATGAGCAGCAACATTGCGCCCAGCACGATGGTCAGCAGCAGCACGACACCGCCGTTCATTTATGCGCTCCAAATCGTTTCCAGCAGGCGATTGTAGCGTCCGGGCTTGTTGCCTGCGAACCGGACTAGCTGCGCCAGGCGTCGATGTCGTTGAGGTTCACCTGGCCAAAGGGCGGCAGAAAGCCATTCGGGCCGTCGCAGGCTGCGGCGCCACCTTCGGGCAAATCGCTGCGCGCCGAGGTGAGCGCCTGTTGCGGGCTGAAGTAATTCCATGCTGCGCGCGAGATTCCCTCGATCAGCGGCCAGGCGCGTTCGTAGCTGAAGAACTCCACGTTCTCCCAGACGAAGATGGCGATGATGTAGTTGCGCCCGTTGGGCGGGAAGACGATGCCTGCGTCGCCATGCAAATTGTCCAGCCAGCCGTTCTTGTGGGCGATGCGTGTGCCGGGCGGCAGGCCACCCTGTAACAGGCGCAGCAAATCATTGCCGCTCATCAACTCAATCATCTGGCGACACTCATTGCGCGTGTACTCCCCGTCTGGCCTGGCAGCCAGCAGTCCGGATCCGAGGTAGGCGCAATCGTAAATCATGCCCAGCAGAGAACCCAGATCCTCGGCAGTCGTCTGGTTGTAGAGGTCCGGACTGGTGTCGTAGCGCGGATTGGGCGTGGTGAGCGGTGGCGCATTGGCGCCAAAGAGTTGACCGTCGACGCCGAGGACAAAGGGAGCGGTGATGAAGGTGTTGCGGGCGCCGAGGTAGCGTGTGTTTTCCGTCACGCTGGCGAGGCCACGGAATATGTTCTCGCCGCCACCGATGATCTCCATGATGAGGTTGGAGGATGAATTGTTGCTGCAGAGCAGCGAATTGGCCATTAACCAGGCTTCTCCATCGCTGGGTGCGAGGTTGAGGGCGCGATAGTAGTCCAGCAGGATGGGCAACTTGATGGTGCTGGCAGCCGAGACGGCGACATCCGAATTCAGGTTGATTTCTTCGCCACTTTGAAGGTCGGCGATGTAAATGGAGGCGAGTGTGGTTTGACCGTCAAAAATAAAGCCTTGCGCATCCAGCCAGGCGCGGATGAGGTCCGCCAGAATGCCAAGGTGTATCTGGCCGGGGCGTGTATCCATCAACGGCAGCGTGACGTCGCGCTGTTGCGCGCTGCGCAAGGCGTCTGCGATGAGTGGCAAGGCACGGGGAGTGTCCAGCGAGCGGCCGCCGGCGCCCGGCAGGATGGTCAGCGTCTCCAGCTCCCAGGCGCCGTCATCCGGCGGCCGGTCGTAACGTAGGCCAATCTCTCGCAGGGACTGCTCCAGCAGGGAGTTTTGCCAGGTGGCGTTGAGCTCAATGCTCACGTTGCTGCGCGATTCTTCACCAATCAGACCGTTAAAAAAGCGCAACCAGTTCGCCGTTCCGCCGGAACTGGCAGTGCGCGCCTCGGCCAGCATGGCAGCGTTGTTAATGCGAAAGCCGATGGATGTTGGCTCCAGCAAAATGGGGCTACTTTCGTACCAGAGCGTCAGGGGCTGTGAAAAGGCGGCTTCCCAGGTGGCGACGGCTTCACCGGGCAACATGCCGCCAACGTCAACGCCCGCTACGCTTACACTGGTGCCGAGGCGATCCTGTTGCTGGCTGAAGCTTAGCAACTCGATGATGAACAGCGCGATTGCGCCCAGCAGTAGCAATATGGAAAGGATGGGCAGCAGGGGAAGGCGGTTGCGGCGACTTCTGCTGCCCGGGCCGCCTGACGAGCTCGCCATGCGCGCTCCTGTCCACGTGACCGGGCACCCAGTCTAGCCGCGCCGTGCCGCAGCGTCAACGGATGGGGCCTGCTCCTGTGTCCGCGAATTCGAACTGGAATGTACAAAGACGACCGCTATACTGTGCCCATGTCCGACCGGAATTCCCCCATGACCTTCCTGCGCAATCTCATCCATGTGTTGTTCGACAGGGCGCTGCCCCTGCTGTTGCTGGCCCTGATTCTCCTCACCCTGGTTTTTACGCTGGCCGAGCTGCGGCGCTGGCTGGAAGAGCGTTCATACTTTGAGGGGCTAGGGGAACAGGTGGCATTGATCGCCACGGACATTGCGGCGTCGCAAGAAGCTCCCTCAGTTTCGAACCATCTGCTGGCTGCGCGGGTTTCTCTGGCGCAGCCACTGCAGGTGACGCCGGAAGTGGTGGTTGGGACGCCGCCGCCGTTGCCAACCGTTCGCTACCTGGGGGATCCGGTGCCGGGCCAGCAGGACATCACGGCTGTCCCGCCGCGTCTGCAGCCACTTGACCGACAGGGCAACGACCTCGTCAACATTCTGCTGCTGGGCAGCGACTCCGAGCTGGGATTTGCCAACCTTCGCACCGACACTATCATCGTGCTCTCGGTCAACCGAACGACCGGCACAGCGGCCATGTTGAGCCTGCCGCGGGATCTGCTCGCCTGGGTGCCGATCTGGGGCATGCACAGGCTGAATCAGGTGTATTCGCATGGGGAACGGGGCGGCTGGCGGTCAGGCGGTTTTGATTTGCTGCGGCAGACGATTCTCTACAACTATGGCATCAACGTGCATTACCATGTGATTATCGACTTCAGCGGGCTGCGCCAGATCGTTGATTTTGTGGCTGGCGTCGAAATCGTGGTGGAGTGTGCCATCAAGGACAAGGAGCACGACGACACCCGCATCCCGGACGAGGCACGCGAGGTCGAAGGCGAATATTCCGTGCTGGATGCCGGCGTCTACGAGTTCGATGGGCTGGAGGCTCTGTGGTACGCGCGCTCGCGGCGGGGCGCGACAGACCTCGAGCGCGGACGTCGCCAGCAGCAAATCCTGCGCGGAGTCTGGAGCCGGCTACGTGAAAACGGGCAGCTGCAAGACCCTGGTGAGCTGTACCGGCTGTGGCAGCTGGCGCAGTCGATCGTTACCACAGATTTGTCCGTTGACGTGCTCGCCAGCTTGCTGCCCGTCGGGCTCGGCCTGGGGCCGGATGACGTTGCCTACCATTCATTGCAGATGAAGAAACATACTATCCCCTGGAAAACTCCGGCCGGCGCAGAGGTGCTCCTGCCGGTCTTCGAGCGGCTGTTACCTGTACTGCGTGAGTTCTACCTGCCGCCCACGGACATGCAGTTGCGGCTGGTTGGGCCGGGCATTCGTGTGGTAAACGGGTCTTCGCAGCCGGCGTGGGACCGCATTGCCGCCAGTCACCTCGTGCGCGAGGGTCTGAACGCCACTGCAGCGGGACCCACCTTGATCAGGAGTGCCGCCCAAACGACGCTCAGTGACTTCAGCGGTGCCACAAAGGGAAGCCTCAATGAGCGCATCGCGAACTTGCTAGACATTCACGAGGATCAGATCGTCGTCAACGCGGATCCGGCGCGCAAAGTCGACTATGAAGTCATCATCGGCGAAGACTACAAGACCTGCCGGCAGCCCAACGTCTTGAAGGTGAACTAGACGAGACCGGGATTAGTCAACAGTCGTTGGGTCGAAGGCGTCCCGCAGCCCATCCCCAAGCACGTACAGACACAGCACTGTCACGAAAATCAGGAAGCCTGGCCAGAACACCAGGTGCGGCCCGTGCGTGAAGAATCCCCTGGCGTTGGTGAGCATGTTGCCCCAGGTCGCCTGGGGTGGTTTGACGCCCACGCCCAGAAAACTGAGCGCCGCCTCGATAAGGATGATGATGCCGATGTCGATTGCCAGATTGATCAGGATGATAGAGATGAGATTGGGCAGGATGTGACTGAACATGATGCGCCCGCGGTTGGCGCCGATGGCGCGCGCACTTATGACGAATTCACGCTCGCGCAAGCCGAGCGTCTCTCCACGTACCAGTCTGGCCGTGCCCGTCCAGCCAAACACACCGAGCACGATGATCAGGGTTGACATACCTGGCGAAAGGATGCCGGCGACGATGAGGATGATGAAAAACAGAGGCACGGAGTTAATGGTCGTAATCAACCAGATGACTGCATCGTCAACGAAGCCGCCAAAATATCCTGTGACCAGGCCCAGTGAGACGCCAATTGCCAGGGAGAGGAAGGCCGCCAGAAAGCCTATTGCCAGCGAGACCTGGCCGGCCTCCAGCAGACGCGCGAGGTGGTCACGCCCGATGTCGTCGGCCCCCAGCAGGTGTCCGGGGGAAAGTGGCGGCAGGAAGGAATCCGAGACGATGCTGCGGCTGTTAGTTCCCAAAAGTGAATTAATGACCGGAGCACCATAGGAAAGCAGGGTCAGCAAGAGCAGCACGCCAAAGGCCATCATGGTCAGCCGATCGCGCCACAGGCGGCGCATGGCCAGTTGGAACAGCGAAGGGGTCTCCTGACGTTCGCCGCTCTCGTTTGCGGGCGACGGAGCGCCAAGCGACACTGGTGCAGCCATGCTCGTCTCCCTGGCGCAGACTAGTGCAACCGGATACGCGGGTCAATCAGGGCGTAGAGTATGTCGGAGAGCAGATAGCCCAAAATGGTTGCGACCGCGGCGAACATGACAACGGCCATGACGATGGGGTAATCCTTTTGCGTGACCGAATTTACCGCGAGTCTCCCCAGGCCCGGCCAGGCAAAGATGGTTTCAGTGATGGCGGCACCGCCAAGAATGCCGGTGAAGGCCGGCCCCAGAAAAGTGGCGATGGGGATGAGCGCGTTGCGGACGCCATGGCGGAACCAGACTGCGCGTTCGCTCAGGCCACGGGAGCGCGCGGTGCGGATGTAATCCTGGCTGCTGACATCCAGCAAGGAAGCGCGCATGAAGCGGGAAAAGCCGGCGATACCACCAGTTGCGATGACGAATACGGGCAGAACGAGGTACTCTACACGCAACCAGAAGGGTGGACAGCCGCCGAGAAGTATGACGCCGCAGCGATTGCCCATAGGCAACAGTCCCAGACCGGTACCGCCGAAGACCAGCAACAGCAACAGACCCAGCCAAAAGCTGGGCAAGGCGTTGAAGACCACCGCCATCACGCGGGAAATTGTATCGAAGAGGCCGCCACGGTTGACGGCTGCCAGCACGCCCACCGGGATGCCGAGCGACAGGCCGATGGCAAGGGAAGCTGCGCCCAGCTCAAGGGTAGCCGCCACGCGTTCCAGGAGGATGGGCAGGACCTGGCGTCGCCCCTGATAGAAGGAACGACCGAAGTCGCCGCGCACAATTCCCTTACGGTCGCCAGGGGGCTCGGGCTCACCGTCCCCGTCAGCGTCCAGGGGAATCAGAAAGGCCTGATCAGCCAGGCCATCACCGTCGCTGTCCCAGCGCAGCCAGTCGTCTCCCAGCAGCCAGCGCACATACTGCAGATAGAAGGGGTCATTAACGCCGAGGCGCGCTGCGACCCTTGCGCGTTCCTGGGGAGTCGTGTTGGGGCCGAAAGTAAGTGCGGCGACGGGCCCACCGGGCGCCGCCAGCATCAGGGCGTAGGTCAGCACACTGATGCCGAACAAGGTTGGAAAGGACTGTAACAATCTACGGAATATAAACTTCGCCATGAAACCCGCCTGCTATCCGCCCGCCAGGGCATAGAGTGCACCCCCTCCGGAAGGGAGGGGGTGGCTTGTGAAGCGCAGGTTCAGGTCAGGGAGCCATCACTGACCAGGTGTCGATGTTCCACAACATCTGGGAAGGCTCAGGGTCAAAGCCGGAGACCTCGCTGCGCGCAGCGTAGAAGCCGTTGCGCACGAACATGAAGATGTAGGGCGTGTCGTCCTGGGTGATTTGCTGCGCTTCGGCGTAGAGCGCCTTGCGCGCCTCAATATCACAGCCAGGCAGCACGCGCGCTGCCTCGTTCAACTCGGTGAAGGCCGGGTTGTTGTAGGACATGCAGTTGCTGCAGCCACCAATGATGTCGCTGGCGGGAGTGAACAGCTGCGTGCCGTCGGGGCGGTCGGGATAGCCGTTGCGCCAGCCGATGACGTAGGCATCAAAGGTCTGCGAGAACAGGACGTCGAGCATGGTGAAAAATTCCAGCGTCTGAATCTCGGCCTTGACACCGATCTTGTCCCAGCTCTCCTGAGCGATAGTGATGATAGCCGTACGCCGCGCGTTCTCCTCGTTGGTCATGAGATCGAAGCGCATCTCTGCCCCGTCCTCGGCCGTAGCGCAGCCCTGGCAGACGCGCACGCTGGAGGGGTCCGCGGCGTCTGAGTTGACCCAGCCGGCGGCATCCAGCATTTCCTGGGCGAGTTCCACGTTCTGCGGTATAGGCTCGAGCGTTGGATCCAGCGCCCAACTGGCGGGCACCAGGTGTGAGGCCATGCGCGTACCTTCGCCGAAAGTTGCGCGCTCGATAATGTCATCGACATCCAGCGCCAGGTTCAGCGCGCGGCGGACGTCGCGTCCGCTCTCCGTATTGCCGAAAACCGGGTGCTCGCCCTGGTCGATGGGATTGCCATCTGCGTCCGTGGCGTCTTGCGGATTTCCGGGGTCAGCCAGGTTGAAGGCGAGGTAGTCCCAGGCATTGCCAGGGTAGGTATAAACCGTCACATCGCCTGCATCTTCAGCGGCGTAAATATCTACGCGGCGGGATTCCTGTGGCCCGGAGATGATACTCAACTCACCGGCGAGGAAGCGCTCCACCATCACTGTCAGGTCCGGGACACTGAGCGACACAACGCCGTCGTTGTTGACATAGCCCAGCGCAGCATCGGGCCAGTCCTGGTTGGCGACGAGTGTGATTGCCTCGGCCGGCCGCATTTCGCCAAAGGAATAGGGTCCGGAGCTGACGTAGAGATTTTGGTTGAATTCCATGTCCGGCAGGGTGGACAGGTCTTCCGGCGCAATGTGTGAGGGGTAGGGCTGGAGGCCACCTGCGTCGCTAAGGGCATCACAGTCCGCCTCGGCGAAGGATACGGCGACAGTGAAATCATCGATCATTTGCACGTCCGAGACCGTGTCAGTGATGAAGCTCAGAGGTGAGTTGACAGTTTCATCATTGATGGCCCTCCAGACGAACATCACGTCATCGGCGGTAATTTGCTCGCCGTCGGACCAGAACATGTCTTCACGCAGGCTGATGGTATAGGTCGTACCGTCTTCAGAAATTTCCCAGCCTGAAGCAAACACACCCTGACCCGGCCCGTTGACGAAGCTGGCAGTCGCAGGATCCACGTTCAGCAGAGCCGGGAAGAGCAACGCCTGAATGTCAGCAGCTGTCGTATCATTTGAGATAAGGGGGTCCAGCGCAGAGGGGTCACCACCGGCGTTGCCCCGGACGATAATTCCGCCTTCCTGAGCCATGGCCGGCACGGCAAGCAGGATCAGCGCCAGTAAAGTAAGTGCCAAACTAAATGTCCGTCTCATTGTTGCTCTCCTGGTGAACATGTACGTTTAACCGGACGAGGCCTTCGCATGAAAGCCTGGACAGGAAGACCGCAACCAAGGGCGATTAGTTGTACTGGCCAGGCCAGTCGGGGCGCCCGGATTCGAACCGGGGGCCTCTTGCACCCCATGCAAGCGCGCTACCGGGCTGCGCCACGCCCCGAATGAGTGCCAGCATAACGCAGGTGACACCGGTGCGCAAGCATTCGTATCTCGAGTGGATAAATGTTACGGATGTGCTGGCGCTGCTTGTCAGAAATCCGGCGCGACCCTATACTTGAATAGAAGCGAATAACTGATGCGAGGAGAGAAAATGAGCGAGAAACTACGGCTGACCAGCCTGGCAGGAAGCGCCGGCTGAGCGTCGAAATGTGGTCCTGAGGACCTGGCGCAAGTTTTGCAGCCACTAAAAACGCTGTTCGCAAGTGAAAACTACCCGCAGTTGCTGGCCGGGCTGGCCGAGCCAGACGATGCCGCAGTGTGGCGTCTGGACGACGGGCGCGCGCTGGTGACGACGGTGGACTTCTTTCCGCCAGTAGTTGATGACCCCTACGACTTTGGCGCAATCGCGGCGGCCAACGCGCTCAGCGATGTCTACGCCGTGGGCGGCGAGGCCATCATGGCGCTCAACCTGGTCGCCTTTCCGGAATCGCTGGACGCGAGCGTGCAGTCTGAAATACTGCGCGGCGGCGCGGAGAAAGTGCTTGAGGCTGGCGCGGTCATCGCCGGTGGCCACACGGTCACGGACGATGAGCCGAAGTACGGGCTGGCCGTGACCGGCCTGGTGGCGCCGCAGGATCTGCTCACCAAGGGCGGGGCACAGCCTGGTGACCGGCTCCTGCTCACCAAGTCCCTGGGCACCGGTCTACTAACGACCGCGCTGAAGCGGCAGCAGTCCGATCCCGCACAGCTCGCGGTGGCAGTGGCGAGCATGAGTCGCCTGAACCGTGACGCAGCCCGTGTAGCGCGGGCGCATGAAGTTCATGCCATGACCGACATCACCGGTTTCGGCCTGGCGGGCCATGCGCACGAAATGCTGCGCGGCAATTCACTCGACTTCATTATCGATTTCGAGGCTCTGGGCTGGCTGCCAGGAACACGCGCCTGTGCGGAGGCGGGCTTCGCGCCCGGCGGCACAACGCGCAACCAGGAATATTTTGGCCGCTGGACGACGCCTGGGCCCGACCTGGATGCTGTGGCGGAAATGATGCTGCACGATCCGCAGACTTCGGGCGGCCTGTTGATGGCGGCGCCGCCGGAGCAATCGCAGGCGCTGCTGGATGCGCTGCTGGAGGCGGGCGAAGCTGCCCGGCTCATCGGCGAAGTCGTCCCGGGTAGCGGCCAGGTGCGCATCATTGGCAGCTCCCTGTAGCCGTTCACCGGCTTGATGGTTTCAGCTTTCAGAAACTGACTCGGAGGAGTGGATGAGTGCTGTTCCTGCTCCGGTTTCCCGACCGGGTGATCCAGGCGCGCCACATAGAGCCATCGTCAATACCACCGGCGCATGGGCCAACCTGCGCAACGGCCCCGGTACAGACTACCGCGGCATCGGCGAAATCGAAGACAAGAGCATCCTGCGTTATTATCCGAGCACGCGCACGCAAAATGGCTGGGTGTGGGTCGAGCAAGGGCGTCGGACCGGCTGGCTGGCCACCTTCGTCGCGGATTTCGAGCCGATCGAAGATCTCCCACAACAACCCGAGCAAGCGCAGACCCCCTATGACGATCGAATCGCAATCTGGCACTGGAAAGGAGACGTACTGCCGGATAACAGTATCGACGAGCTGGCGCAACGCCTGAAACGGACGGCGCCGCGGGTAACGGAAGTATTTGTCAAGACCAGCGATTGCACCGAGCAAGGCGGCGCCAACTGGCAGGGCACCTGGGACAGCAGCCCTGATCTGGCGCTGGATGGCCCGGAACGCATCGACCGCTGGGTGAGCGCGCTGGGGCGTTACGGCATGAATTTCCACGCCTGGTGTGTGGCGCGCGGGCTGGACCCCGTCGCCGAGACCAACATCATCGTTCAGGCCTGCCAGCGGCCGGGCGTGCGTTCGCTCATCCTTGATGTTGAGCCCTATGAGGGTTTCTGGTCCGCCGGCCGCGAGGGCATCCGTCCTTTCATGCTGCGCATCCGGCGGCAATTGCCGGCTGATTTTCACATCGGTATGTCAGTCGATCCGCGTCGACATCATTATCAGGGTATCTGGCCGGAGGAATGGCGCCCCTTTGTCAATAGTATCCACCCTCAGGTGTACTGGGTGACCTTTGGCAACCTGCCGCAGGAGGCCTTGCAGGAAGCCTGGGAGGTTTGGGGCGATTTCGGGCTACCCATTGTCCCGGTGTTGCAGGGGAACGCAGATGCGTGGGAAATCCGCATGGCGCACACCCTCGCGACCAGGCGCCATGGTGCGCCGGGTCTGGGCTGGTGGCGCCTGGGAGTGATCGGGGACCCGCAATTCAGTGCGCTCAACAAGGCAATCGGCACGGATATGTCCGAACCGGAGCTTACGCCGGAAGGCAACGGAGATCTGGCGTTGGTGCGGCCGAACGATTCGGGCTTCGCCAAGGGCGCATATATCGGAGGAGCAGGATTCCAGTCGTTTCGCGGTGCACTGGGGTGGCCTGCCTGGTATCGACCCACGCAAGGGAGCCGTAGCGCTGCCTGGGCGCACTGGACTCCGGCGCTGCAGCGCTCCGGCACTTACGAGCTGGCCGTTTTTGTGCCGGACGAACATGCCAGCACGCAACATGCCAACTACCAGATTTACGGAGTGCGCGGCTCGGAAACGCTGGTCACTGTCGAGGTCGACCAGTCACGCCACAGCAACCAGTGGGTGACCCTGGGGGTCTACGCCTTTGAGTTGGGCGAGAGTCGTGCCGGCAGCGTGTTTATTACCGATCTGACCGGAGAAGACGACCGCGAAATCGCTTTTGATGCCTTGCGCTGGCGTGAGCTGGGCAGCGTCGTCCCGACTGTGCCGGGCAGCTCAACAGGACTGGCGGATGGCTATGACGCGCCGGTGGGCGCGGCAGTCGAACGGCGCGGTTCGCAGTTGTGGCCGGGCGACTGGCAGGATCAAGGCCTGTTTGGCCAGCTTGCGCAAAGGGGAGGAATGCCGGAAGCCTATCAACCTGGCGTGACGCTTACTCTACAGCAAAGTGGGCGACACGCGGTCTATGCCTGCGCCAGCGGCGTGGTCACTTTCGTCGGTGAGCTGCCAGAATGGGGCGAGATTATCATCATTCGTCACGATCCGCTGACGGGCAGCGGTCGTGTGCTCACCAGCCGTTACTCACACATCGAGAATGCACAGCTGCAGATCGGGACAAGGGTCAGTCGTGGCGAGCAGATTGCCGGCGCGGCCCTGGCGAACAATGGCACTGAGAGGCACCTGCATTTTGACCTGTGCACGACCTCCGCGCTGGAGCGGCAGCCAACACACTGGCCGGGAAGAAACTATCTCACCATGATGCAGCACTACACTGATCCGCAGGACTTCATCGCGCAGCACAGGCCGGGCCGCGGTCTGGGCAATCCCGGCCAGGCGACACTCTCCGGCTAGAGCAGGCCCCAGTCGTCTGCCAGGCCTTCCTCCATCATGGAAGGGTCCCACATTTCAAGGCCCATCTCGATGGTGGCAGGCAGGCCGAGGAAGTCCTGCGCAGTGCGGCGGGTCTGTTCCAGCAACTGGGGCGCATAGGGGCAAAAAGGCGTCGTCATAATCATGATGACATGCCCACGGTCATCGTAGATTTCTACGCTGCGGATGAGACCCAGTTCGACTACGTTCATGCCAATTTCGGGGTCGATTACCTGACGCAACGATTGCATCAGTCCTTCTTCCCTGGTTTGTACTTCCTGTTGTTCCGTCATGGCGGATTCCCTGTCAGGAGGCAGAAATTCATCGCTGCTTCAACCCGCATCTTACCACAGTGCCCGGTGTCGGCCAACCAGGCCCCGGTCGGACGCCAGTTGACATGTAGCTTCGCTGACTGGTATACTGCGGATGTTCACCATTGGTTACAATGCAAAGTTAACAGGCGCAAACAATTGAGGGAGTGGCCACTGCATGGCGCTTGAAATCCGTGATCTGCATGTAGCGATCGGGGAGACTGAAGAGGTCATCCTGCGCGGGGTTACGCTTACAATTAAGCGGGGCGAAGTGCATGCTCTCATGGGCCCCAATGGCTCCGGCAAGAGCACTCTGGCGAACGTGTTGATGGGCAACCCTGCCTATGAGGTGATTTCCGGCAGTGTGTTCTTCGATGGTGAAGACCTGCTGGAGATGGAGCCGGACGAGCGCAGTCGCGCCGGGCTCTTTCTCGCCTTTCAGTACCCGGTCTCAATTCCTGGCGTGACCGTTGCCAACTTCCTGCGTCACGCGCTCAGCGCGCGCATGAAGGCCGCGGATCCGGAGAGCAAGGGTATGCCGGTGCCGCAGTTCATCCGTATGCTGCGGCGCAAGATGAATGAGCTGAACATGGATCACAGCTTCGCCGGACGCTACCTGAACGAGGGCTTCAGCGGCGGTGAAAAGAAACGCGCCGAAATCCTGCAGCTGGCGGCGCTGGAACCGAGCGTGGCGGTGCTCGATGAGACGGACTCCGGCCTGGACATCGACGCCTTGCGTATCGTGGCTGAAGGTGTCAACCGCTTGCGCGGCCCGGAATTGGGCGTGCTGGTCATCACGCATTACCAGCGCATTCTGAGTTACGTGCAGCCGGATTTCGTTCACATCATGCTGGATGGACAAATTGTCGAAAGCGGGGATGCGCAGCTGGCTCTGAAGCTGGAAGACAGCGGCTACGACTGGGTGCGTGCGAAGTACGGTGAGCCAGAGCAGATAGTGGGAGAAGCGTCATGACTGACCAGGTACAGAGCGAAAAGCAGCTCACGACCGAAGAGAATGCGCTGCGCAATGTGCGTGGTGATTACGACAGCACCTATGGCTTCCACGACGACGATGTGGCCTACAGCTACGTCAGCGACAAGGGCCTGGACGCTGAACGGGTGCGCCAGATCAGTGCGATGAAGGGCGAACCGGCCTGGATGACCGACATTCGGTTGCAGGCGTACGAGCACTTCTGTGAACGCCCGATGCCGGACTGGGGCGACACGGCCCTGCTCGACCAGATCAACTTCGACGACATCTTCTACTACGTGCGCGCCACAGACCAGACCGAGCGCGACTGGGACGATGTGCCGCCGGAAATCAAGGACACCTTTGATCGCCTCGGCATTCCCGAGGCCGAGCAGAAGTTCCTGCAGGGCGTCAGCGCACAGTACGACTCGGAATCGGTGTACCACAACATCCGCGAGGACCTGGAGAGCAAGGGCGTCATCTTCCTTGATATGGACAGCGCCCTGCGTGAGTATCCGGACATCGTGCGCGAATACTTCGGCACGATCATCCCCTGGAACGACAACAAGTTTGCGGCGCTGAACACCGCCGTCTGGTCCGGCGGCTCCTTCATCTATGTGCCACCTGGCGTGCAGGTGGAAATGCCGTTGCAGGCCTACTTCCGCATCAACACGAAGAACATGGGGCAGTTCGAGCGCACGCTCATCATCGTCGATGAAGGGGCGTGGGTACACTATGTCGAGGGCTGCACGGCGCCAACCTACAGCTCCGACAGCCTGCACAGCGCAGTCGTCGAGATTGTCGTAAAAGAAGGTGGGCGCTGCCGCTACACCACTATCCAGAATTGGTCGAACAACGTGTTCAACCTGGTTACCAAGCGCGCCCAGGCATTCAAAAATGCGACGATGGAATGGGTCGATGCCAATCTGGGTAGCAAGCTGACCATGAAGTACCCGGCTGTACTGCTGATGGAGGAAGGCGCGCATGGCGAGGTACTGTCTATCGCTTTTGCCGGCGCTGGCCAGCATCAGGACGCGGGCGCGAAAATCACGCACCTGGCCCCCAGGACCACCAGCCAGATCATCAGCAAGTCGATCAGCAAGGATGGCGGGCGCGCCAGTTACCGCGGCCTGCTCAAGGTGGTCGAAGAGGCGGAGGACATCAAGAGCAACGTGGTCTGTGATGCCCTGTTGCTGGACGGTGCCAGCCGCTCCGACACCTGGCCCTACATCGAGATTGACTCGCGCAAGGTCACCATGGGCCACGAGGCCTCGGTCAGCAAGGTGGGCGAAGACCAGCTCTTTTACGCAATGAGCCGCGGCCTCAGCGAGTTCGAGGCCAACGCGATGATCGTGAACGGCTTCATCGAGCCGCTGGTCAAGGAGCTGCCGATGGAATATGCCCTCGAGCTAAATCGACTGGTGCAAATCCAGCTGGAAGGCTCCATCGGCTGAGATGACGCCGTCGGAGTTCTTTACTTGCCCACAACCGGGGCAGGTTGGCCTGCGTACAACAGCACATATCAGGGAGTACCAATGGTAGTCGTCGCAAGGAGGCGCCGCGCCACGCGCAGCGCGCCGGCCTGGACACAGGCGGATGTGGAAGCGCTTTCGGCTACGCTGAATGAACCGCAATGGCTGCTGGAATCAAGGCTGAAAGCCTGGGACATCGCCGAAGGTATGCCCATGCCCACATTAAATGACGAGGAGTGGCGCCGCACGGACTATCGCGGTTTACGCTGGAACGAGGCCGGACGGCTGCTGGACACGGATGCCGGTCTGGATGCAGTGCCGGCCGTAAACCTGGAGCCGCTGGTCGGCGCGGGCGAGGGCGGCTCGATGGTTTTCGTTGACGGACGGCTGCAGCGCAGTGAATGCGATGCAGCGCTGGCCGCGCGCGGCGTGGTTTTCCAGGATCTGGACAGCGCTGCCCGCGAGCACGAGTCGCTGCTGCGAAAACATATGATGACGCAGGCAGTACGTGCGACAGATGGCAAGTTTGCGGCCCTGCATGCCGCGTTGTGGACGCATGGCACCATGCTGTACGTGCCGCGAAATGTGGCGGCGGAATTGCCATTCCATGTTGTAATGTACAGCACGCAACCGGGAGCCAGTCTTGGTCACGTGTTAGTGGTGTTGGAGGAGAATTCACAGGCCACGTTGCAGGTTGAGTATGCCTCGGCGGCGGCGGATGAACACTCGACCTGGATTGGCGCAACTGAACTTTTGCTGGGCACGAATGCCAACCTGACCTTCGTCTCGCTGCAGGACTGGAACCGGTCGACCTGGGAGTTCAGCCACCAGCGCGCGCGCATCGGTCGCGATGCCAGCCTCGACTGGGTGCTGGGCGTGACGGGTAGCCGGCTGACCAAGGCCTTCCTTGAACTGGACATCGATGGCCAGGGAGGCAACGGGCGCATGTCCGGTTTCTTCTTTGCCGACGGTCAACAGATGTTCGATCTCGACACGCAGCAGAACCACAATGCGCCGCTGACAAACTCTGACCTGCTCTACAAGGGTGCCGCGCGCGATCACGCGCGCACGCTGTGGCAGGGGATGATCAAGTCGCTGCCTGGCATGCAACGCATCGACGGCTATCAGGCTTGCCGCAACCTGCTGCTCAGCGATGAGGCGCGCATGGACGCCATCCCAGGCCTGGAGATTGAGGCGGATGATGTGATGTGCTCGCACGCGGCGACCTTCGGCACGCTGGAAGAGGAGCCGCTCTACTATCTGATGAGCCGAGGCATTCCGCGTCATGAGGCGGAACTGATGGTCATCAAGGGCTTCTTCGACGAGTTACTGGCGCGCGTGCCCTTCGAGCGCGTCCGCGAGCGTCTGCAGGCGACAGTCGAAAGCAAGATCGTTGGCAGGAACGGATCGGGCGCTTGAGCGAACGTTTCAGGTTACTTTCGCTGGCATTCGCTATAGTTTGGCTGCTGGTGACGGGGACGGGAAGCATGGCGCAACCGGACTTCAAGGAGCTCTGGCGGCCACAGTATCATTTCAGTCCACCGGCCTGGTGGATGAACGACCCCAACGGCCTGGTCTGGTACCAGGGCGAGTACCACCTCTTCTTCCAACATTATCCCGGCGGTCTGCAATGGGGGCCGATGCACTGGGGACACGCTGTTAGCGCGGACCTGGTGCACTGGCAAAACCTTCCCATCGCCCTGTACCCCGACGAAATCGACACCATCTTTTCTGGCGGGGCAGTGGTGGATGACACCAACAGCAGCGGCTTGTTGCCGGATGGTGGCCTGATCGCCATCTATTCCTACCAGAATCAAAGTCAGGCTATTGCCTACAGCGCAGATCGCGGCCGAAGCTGGATGAAGTATGCGGGCAATCCGATCATTCCGTCGCCGAATACCGACTTTCGTGACCCGAAAGTGTTCTGGTATGAGCCGGATGAAGTCTGGGTCATGGCCCTCGCGAAGGGCAGGTACATCCAGTTCTTTAACTCGCCCGACCTCATCAACTGGACGCTGACGAGCGAATTCGGCGGCGTGCAAAGAAGCGTGCGCACGATCTGGGAAGTACCTGACCTGTTCCCACTGCAAGTTGACGGGCGCGAGCGCTGGGTGCTGTTGGTCAGCGCCGGCGGTGGGCCCGGCGGCCTCGGCGTGCAGTACTTCATCGGTGACTTTGACGGCCAGATCTTCAGCAATGAAAATTCCCCTGGGACCACCTTGTGGCTGGACAACGGCCCGGACAACTACGCCGGCACGACATGGAACAACACGCCGGATGGCGCGCGAGTCTACATCGGCTGGATGAACAACTGGTCCTACGCCAATCAGATTCCCACCTCCACCTGGCGCGGGTCGATGACCCTGCCGCGCGAGCTGCGTCTGATCTCAACCCCTGATGGTAAGCGTCTGGCGCAAAGGCCGGTGACGACGCTGCAGGCACTGCGCGGCGAGGCGCAAGTCCTGCAGGACGAATTGATACGGCCCGCGAAAACCTTCTGGCGGGAATGCGTGGCAGAACCCTGGAGATTGTCGCCGAATTTGAGCCGGCAGGGGCCGAAGTGGTTGGCATCAAGTTGCTGACCGGTTCAGGCCAGGCGACTGATCTGCGTTATGATGTGGCTCGCGGAAGTCTGTTTTTTAATCGCTTTCGCGCAGGTGAGGACAGTTTCAGCAATGGCTTTGCGCTGGCCTACGAGGCAGAGGTAACGTTGGAAAAAGGTCGCCTCAAATTGCAACTCTTCGTCGACCACTCCTCGGTTGAAGTCTTCGCCAACGACGGAGTTGCTGTGCTCACCGGCCGCGTCTTTCCTGACGCGGAAAGTGACGGCCTGGAGCTTTACGCCATCGGCGGCGAGGCGCAGTTGCATTCGCTGACTGTGTGGCCGCTGGCGAGTATCTGGGACGCGACTGGCTGAAGGAGCGTCGAATGGACGATCTGCAGCGTGAGATCATCCTTGACCATGCGCGCAATCCGCGTTTTCCTGGTGTGCTCGAGCCGGCAGACATCGACCACGAGGAAAGTAACCCGCTTTGTGGCGACCGGCTGCGTCTGACATTGCAGCTGGATGCCGAAGGGCGTATCGTCGCTGTCGCCTGGGATGCCGAAGGTTGCGCCATCAGCCAGGCGAGCGCCTCAATGCTCGCCGAGCACATTTTGGAGATGCCGCTGGCCGAGGCGCGCTCGCTGACACGGGAGGCAATGCTGGACATGATTGGCATTCCGTTAGCCATGAATCGCGTCAAGTGCGCGCTGCTGCCGCTCAAGGCCCTGTATATTGGCTCTGAAGGAGTGGCCTGATGGCCTGGCTTGAAGTTGCCGCAGCAGACGAGCTGGCGCCTGGCGAACGCTTCGTCTTTGAGGTCGCGCATCACGTCATCGCGCTCTTCAACGTGGATGGCACACACCATGCCGTTGCTGACATCTGCACTCACGATGATGGCCCGCTGGCGGACGGGCGACTGGTGGGCTGCGAGATTGAATGCCCGCGACACTACGCGCGCTTCGACCTGCGCGATGGCTCAGTGACCATGCCGCCGGCGGTGCGTCCAATCAGGGTCTACCCCGTGCGCATTCAGGCCGGCACAGTGCAGGTCGAGGTCGATGATGTCGACTGACATGACGGCCTGGGTTCGTGAGCGACCGCTGGTCTACGGCCATCGTGGGTTTAGCGCCGCGGCACCGATGAATACTTTGGCGGCCTTCGAGCTGGCGGTAGAAATTGGCGCCGACGGCGTGGAACTGGATGTGCAACTATCCAGTGACGGACACGCGGTGATCATTCACGACTTCACTGTGGACGGCACCACTGATGGTAGCGGCACTGTCTGCGACATGAGTCTGGCTCAGTTGCAGGAACTGGATGCCGGCTCCTGGTTCGGTGCGGCCTGGCATGGCGCCGGCATTCCCACCCTGGCAGAGGTGTTCAAGGCCGTAGGTCAACGGCTGCTAATCAACGTGGAAATCAAGACCCTGCCGCACCAGGATGACGGCATTGAGCAGGTTGTGGCGCGCGCAATCAGTGTCGCAGCGATGGAACGGCGGGTGCTGGTTTCTTCCTTCAACCCATTGGCCCTGCAACGCTTCCGCAAGGTCATGCCGCAAGTCCCCATTGCCTGCCTCAGCTTTGTAAACATGCCGCAAGAGTGGCTGGCACAGTCACTGGCGCTCGGCTGCGAGGCGCACCACCCGCAAGAGGAAGAGGTCGATACCGCTTTCATGGCGACTGCCCGGCAAGCCGGCCGCCTTGTGAATACCTGGACGGTCAACGACCCGGCGCGCGCGCTGGAGCTTCAGGCGCTGGGAGTGGATGGCATTGTCAGCGACCGGCCGGACTTGATGCTGGCAACCTTGAGCTGAGCGGCAGGCCCCTGACTGTGGCTGGAATTCCGCAGCAGGCATGGTAAACTGCGCCCGCATGGTGGGTGTAGCTCAAAGGTAGAGCATCGGATTGTGGTTCCGTGTGTTGTGGGTTCGAGCCCCATCACCCACCCAGGTACGCCCTCGTTGGAATGGCCCGTTAATTGGGCATGGTGCGCCGCAAGGCCCTACGGTTACGCTGCAATTTGCGCAGGCCAGGATGGCCGAAGTGCATGTCTTCTGGCGCGCTGCTGATCACCACAGGTAGCGGTAGCGGAACAGACGCTGGCGTATTATAAGCTGGCTCGGCAACTGTTGATTCGGCCACTGTGGCAGGTTGTGGTAGCGGCTCTGCGGGCTCGTCCGGACGCTGCACACCAAAGATATCCCAGATACTGAGATCGCTGGAGTCGAGCCGGGCCGCTGGTAGCGGGGGCACATCGGGTATCCTGACTTCCGGCGTTGGTTCGGATTCGACGGGCTGACGCGTCAGCGGGCTGTCTTCGGACGCGTCGGCAAGCGCCGGATGGGGACGGGTGTCCTCTTCCAGAACCGGCGGTTCCTCGATTGGTGGCAGAGACGGAGCACCGGCACCGTCGCGCAGGGAAGATGGATGGCGCGGCCTGTAGTTGACGCGCGCTTCGTAAGCGAGTGAGTCGCGCATCAGCGAACGCGCCTCGAAGGAATTGTCGTTGCCGATGCTGCGTCTCACTGTAACCTGCAAGGCCAGCAGACTGTCATCCATAAACTTGCGGTAATTGCGTTTCAGCCCCAGGGCATTGCGCATCCCCCCCAGGCGACCCTGCGTCTCATAGCTCAAGGTCCACTGAATGGTGGTGCCTTCCGCAATCTCATGCAGGCGGATGCGACCGCGCGCCCGGCCGTCAAGGTAGCGATACTCGTAGCCGAGACCGTCATACCAGGCCGTGATCTCGAGCTCATATTCCTTGTCGGAAAGATTGCGATAGCGCCAACGCGTGCCCTTGCCGCTACGTTGTTTGCTGAGGAAAACCACGCTCTGACAGTCGCTTTGCCAGGCCGGATTCTGGTTTAGGTCGCTCACATACGCCCAGACCGCGTCAGGCGCCGCAGCGATGAGTATGGTCTGATCCAGTTCGTTCATGGTACCAGTATAGCGATTTCGTCCGTCGGTTCAATCCGGCGGGCTGTGCTACACTGCGCCCGGAGAAACTTGCAGGGGGAGCTGTGCCGGGCCCGACCATCACATTTGGCTTCATTCTGGCGACGCTTTATGGTGCCGCGTTTCATTTGTTGAGCGGCGGGGATGTGCGGCGCATGGCCCTCTACATGCTGGCGGCCTGGTCCGGCTTTGCGCTGGGTCAAATGCTGGCAATTACATTGGCGCTGAACATTCTGGTGGTGGGCGCCCTTCACGTCGGTCCGGCCAGCCTCTGCTCCCTGGGTTCGCTGTTGTTTATTCACCTGCTTACCCGCTCAACTCGACGCACGCGCTAAGACGACGTTTCTACCTGCGCCAGCGCCAGCGCCAGACTTTGCGCCACCTCGATTGCCAGCGGGCTGCGGCTCGTGCCGACCTCCTCGGCTGCAATCAGGCCTGCCAGTCCCTGCAGGTAGCCACCCACGATCGTCGCCGCCGTCGCATCGCAGCCTTGAGCCAGCAATCCTCCAATTGCGCCCGCCAGCACGTCGCCGGTACCTGCGCGCGCCAGCGCATCGCTGCAGAAGGGGAGCACGGTCAGGGCATCGTCCGGCGAAGCAATGAGGGTGTAGGCGCCCTTGAGCACCAGGGTGACCTGCCAGCGGGAGGCCATTTCCTGCGCCAGCTGCCAGCGCTGCTCCTGTACCTGCGCCAGCGGCAAGCGCGCCAGGCGCGCCATTTCGCCGGGATGCGGCGTGAGGATGGTGCGGGGAGGCAGCCGACGCGGCCAGTCCTCCTCCTCGGCCAGCAAATTTAGCCCGTCGGCGTCGATGACCAGCGGCGGCAACTCCAGTTCCAGCAGCCGCCACAGGCGCAGGCGCGATTCCTGTGAGACACCCCAGCCAGGCCCCAGCACCAGAGCATCGCAGTTGGGCAGGGCTTTACATAGTTCCTCCGCCGAATCCGGCAGCCAGGTTACGCCTGGCTGTTGCGCGGCGAGGGCGTTGATCACTGCCTCGGGTGCGCTCACAGTGACCAGGCCAGCGCCAACGCGCTGGGCAGCCAGGGCGCTGAGCCCTGGCGCGCCGCGGTAGTTCGCGCTACCACCAGCGATGAGCAGCTTGCCAAAGGTGCCCTTGTGCGCATCGCTCGGTCGTAACGGCAGCAGCGCGCGTGCGAGTTGCGCGTCAGCGAGCACCAGTGGCTCATCCAGCAAGGGCGGAAAGTCATCCGGCACGCCGGCGCTGGCAACTGTGAGACGACCACAGGCCAGCGCGCCTGGCGGACGCAACAGCCCAGGTTTGACTGCAATGAACGTCAGCGTTTCGTCGGAGGGCAGGGCCTCGTCGGCAAGGGCTCCACTGTCGCAGTCCAGGCCAGAAGGGCAATCCACAGCGAGAACCTGGGGCGCCTTGTTTGCTTGAGCCGCCTGAGGGTATGCCGGCATGCGGATGGAAGACGCTTGCAGTTGACGGCGCGAGCGCAGTGTCTGCCCAACCCTGACCAGCAGACGGGCGACTTCTGGCCGCAAAGGCAGGCGCAGACCAATGCCCAGCAGCGCGTCGATGACGAGGTCGGCGTCTGCACAGAGGGTGTCCAGCCTGTCCAGCTGTGGGTCGTCTTCGGCGAGGACGACCTCAGCGCCGGCGTCCCGGACGCTGTCGAGCAGCGTGTCTGCCGGGCGTGGGCGTGACAGATAGCAGCAGACTCTGTAGCCTGCCGTTTGCGCCAGAATTTGTGCTGCAACGAGTCCGTCTCCGCCATTGTTGCCGGCGCCGACGAGCACGAGGATCTGCGCCGGGTCGCGCTCTGCCAATAACGTTGTGGCGTGTGTCGCGAGTGCCTGGCCAGCATTTTCCATCAACTGCGCGTAGCGTAAACCGGAGGCGTCAGCCGCGGCTTCTACCTCGCGCATGCGGGCGACGCTGACGATACGAATCATCTGCAGGCTACCTTGAGCAGCCGCACATTTTATTGCGCATGCCAGGCGCTCAGGAGTCGCGTTCGACCGTCGAACGCGCCAGCGCGATCAGGTCGTCGACTGAAGCTGAGGGGGGCAGGGCATCAAGCTCTATGACGGCCTGTTGCATGAGTACCTGCGCCTGCATGCGGGCCTCCTCGATGGTGTTGCCCTCCAACGCTTTCTGGCGGAGCTCGGCAAACAGGTCTCCGCCGGACATGAGCGCCGCGCCACTGTTGTTATCGCCATCTTTCTGCACGGAGGCAACGCCCTTGCCCTGCGCCAGGTCAACGCCCGCGGTCTTGCCCAGCTGCGTCTCGTCTGCGGTGAGGTCGAGGATGTCGTCGGTGATCTGAAAAGCGAGGCCGATGTTGTAGCCAAAGTTGGCCAGGGCCTGTATCTGCTCCGGCGGCGCTGCAGCCAGCTCGGCGCCGAGGCGTGCGCCGGCGCCGAACAGCGCGGCAGTTTTTCGCCCTATAATCTGCATATAAGACTCGCGTGTGAATTCACCGCTGCGAACTGCCGCTGCCTGCAGGGTCTCGCCTTCGACGAGGGCGGTGGTCGCGTCGGAGAGAATGATGTTGAGGTCGTGGTATGGTGCCATCAGCGCGTAAACACAAGTGAAGAGAAAGTCACCGGTCAGCAGGGCGAAAGTCCGGCCCCAGATGGAATTGACCGAAGGGCGGCCGCGTCGCATAACGCCATGGTCGTTGATGTCATCGTGCACCACGCTGGCGGTGTGGACCAGTTCCACCGCAGCAGCAACCGGAACGATACGTTCCAGTTCAGCGCCTCCGGCCGCAGCGCAGGAAAGTAGAACGAGCCGCGGCCGCACACGTTTGCCGCCGGCCTGGAGAATGTGGCGACTGGCATCGCGCAAAACGCTGACATCGCTGCCCACCGCACTGAACATGGCCTTTTCGACGGCCTTCAATCCCTGCTCTGTGTCCATCCGGCGTCTCTGTCCGTTCGAATCCCTGTGATTCATTGCGCCCACCGCTGTACGTAACGCTTATGCGGTTTCAGGATTTGTTCTCATCCTCATCGGCCGCTCCGTCCAGCGCCGCGCGAAAGGCATCCAGCTTGCGGTCCACTTCTTCCGACACACAGCCGGTGTAGGCTGCTTCAACCGGAATCTCCTCATCCCGGCACCAGGCCCGTAACTCCAGCACGCGCCGCATGCCCAGCAGGGTGCTGCGGATGCTCAGTTCCAGACGCAACTCCGGGCTGGCGTTGGCGTTTAGAATATCCGGCACCTGGCAGCGCGCGCAATCTCCCGGTTTCCAGGACTGCGACTCAGGATTGGCGCGGATGAGCCGACATTGCTGGATGTTGCGCCCGCGGTGAAAGTCCTGAAAGTAGTGGCGGCATTCCTTGCCGGCTGGTGTGCGCATCCCTGAGCTCCATCAGAACAGTGCCAGTATGACCCGATATTTGCTTCTACGCCAGTCAGACTCTGCGTTGCAGCCAGCGCAGCGCTTCGTACGGCAGCGCAGCGAGCGGGCCGGAAATGCGCGTGCAGTCCGGCAAGGAGTTCAGGAAATGCTGACCATAGCGCTTGCTGATGACACGCCGATCGAAGATAGCCACGATCCCCCGGTCCTCATGGTTGCGGATTAGCCGGCCGAAGCCCTGGCGGAAGCGCAGAATGGCGTCCGGCACAGCATAATCGCCAAACGCGTCGCTGTAGGCTTCCGAGCGGGCTGCGAAGATTGGGTCAGTGGGCACGGTGAAGGGCAGGCGCACGATGACCAGAGCGCTCAGATCATCGCCGGGAATGTCGATGCCTTCCCAGAAGCTGCGCGTGCCCAGCAGTACCGCCTTCTCACTCTGGCGGAAGCTGCGCAACAGGGCAGCGCGGCTGCTGCCGCTGCTTTGGGAATAGACTTCGATGCCGCCCAGAGCCAGCCGCGGTGTGATGGTCTGTGCGGTCTGGCGCAGCTGACTGTAGCTGGTGAACAGCGCCATCATGCGCCCGTCCAGCGCGGCCGCGAGCTCGATGAGGCCACGTTCCACGGCCGCCTGGTAACGTTCGCGCTGCGCCGGCTCGGGCATGTCACTTGGCACGTAGACCAGGGTTGATGCGCGATAATCGAAGGGCGAGCCTACTTCGACGGTCCGGATCTCATCGGCATTGAGTCGTTCGCGCAGATAGTCAAAGTTGCCGCTGCTGCGCAGCGTGGCGCTGGTGAGCACGACCGTTTCCAGGTTGCCCCAGAGATGTTCTTCCACCAGCGGGCCGACATGCAGCGGCGCAGCATGCAGGGTGACCGGGTTTGCGCGTTCGCGCGAGACCTCAAGCCAGTAAATGGTATTTTCCTGCGGCTCCTCAATAAAGGCCTCCAGCTGCTGCCAGGTTGCGACGAACCAGCGATTGATATTTTCGATTGTTATCAGCTGGTCGCCGAGCTCTGTTTCGCCTGTCAGTTCCAGTGGGCCGAGTTGCTCAGTCAGACGACGAAGGGTTTCGCTGATACCGACGAAGAACCCGGCAAGAGTCTGCCATTGCTCGGCAATAAGGTCGAAGCGATTGTGCTCGCGCAGCTGCGGGACGATACGCAGCCGGGTCGTGTAGTCTGAACGGGATTGGTCTACAGCGGAGGCGAATTTGCGGCAGGCGGTGAACAGGCCGCCGGCATGATGTTCCAGTAGTTTGCCGGCGTCGCTGATGGTGTCAATGACTTCCTTCAGTCGCTGCCAGACCTTGCGCGAGACCAGGCTGTGTGCACTGCGCAGCAGCTCGCCGAGGACGCCGCTATCGGCAGAACCCAGTTCTGCGAGCTGGTGCCGAAGCAGACGTTCGTCGAGACGAAAGCCAAAGACGTCAGAAACAGCCTGTTCCAGATGCTGCGCCTCGTCGAGCACCAGTGAGCTATAGCCTGGCAGCACGTGATGCTCGCTGGCGGCATCCGCCAGCAGCAGGGCGTGGTTGACGACGAGCAGATGTGCGCTCTCAGCGGCCTTGCGCGCCTTGTGGAAAGGGCAGGTGCCTTCCATCTCCGAGCGGCAGCGCTCCAGACTGCAGAGCGGATCCTCTGCACTCAATCTTGACCAGACGAAGGATTCGCCCGGGCCGCGCAGGGAAATCTCGCCACGATCGCCGGTTGTACTTTCACAGAGCCAAACGAGCACCTTGCAGAGTGTGCGCAGCTCGTCAAGGTTGGCAGGCCCGCGTCTGCGCATGGCGGCCAGACGGCGCGGGCAGAGGTAGTTGCCACGCCCCTTCAGCAGGGCGGCGCGCAAGGGCTCCGCAAGCGCTCGCTGAAGAATCGGCAAGTCCTTGTGCAGCAGTTGTTCCTGCAGATTGATGGTGTTGGTGGAAATGATCACCCGACGCGAATTCTGTTGCGCCCAACGCGCTGCGGGCAGCAGGTAGGCGAGCGACTTGCCGACGCCGGTGCCTGCCTCAATCATAAGGTGGTCACCATGGTTGAAGGCCAGGCTGACCTCACGGGCCATCTGCTGCTGTTGCGGCCTTTCGCGAAAGTCTGGCAGACAGGTCGCAAGCGGGCTGTTGGTGCTGAGGCCCACCTGAATCTCATCGAGAGCCAGTGGCATTGGCCCGTCGTCTGGTTCAGGCAAACCAGACGTTTCCTCGGCAGGGGGGAAGCTGTGCCTGCCACTGGCACTTCGACCGGAAGGGACAGTGGAGAACAGGCCCTGCGCTTCCAAAGCGGCTTTGAACACCGGCTCCGCGTTCCAGTGCAGGCCACGCGCCGCGCCGACGATTTCGTCCAGTGTGGCGGCCGGCAACTGCAGCGCAAGTTGCCACAGCTGCCAGTAGAGCAGGGCGGTCGCCCGGGCGTCCTCAAGGGCACGGTGGGCCTGCTTCAGCTCGATACCCAGTTCCGCGACAAGGTTGCCGAGGGAGTAGCGCGCTGCCCGTGGCAACAAAACGGATGCCAACTCGACAGTGTCCAGGCGCAAGGTTTCCCGCAGCGCTCCCTGACGGGCGAGGAAGTCCATGTCGAAGTTGACGTTGTGGCCGATAACGGGGGCTGCGCCGACGAAGCGGGTGAAAGCGGGTAACACCTCATGAATGGAGGGTTTACCCAGCAACTGTTCCTGGCGAATCCCGGTGATGTCCGTGATGATCGCTGGCAGCGGCACGCCAGGGTCAACCAGCTGCGAGTACTCGTCGACAATTCGCCCGTCACGCATGCGAACGGCGCCAATCTCAATGATGGTATCGCGACGCGGATCAAGGCCGGTCGTTTCCAGATCGAGCGAAACCAGTTCAACACGCATGCATATGTCCCTGAGTCATGCCAATGTGGCTACAGGATAGCAGCCGCGGGGGCAAAGCGGTCAGATATAGCTTGAAGAATCGGGCGTGCGCAGCCGATTCGCCAGTGCCAGCACCGCCAGCGCCAGCAACACCAGTATGATGCCGGTCTGGATGGCCGTGTCGAGATTGCGTTCCAGCGCGTTGTAGATCAGCAGGGGCATGGTCTGGGTGCGACCCTGCAGGCTGCCGGCGAAGAGGATTGTCGCGCCAAACTCTCCAAGCGCCCGCGCCCACGCCAGGGTCAGTCCTGCACCGAGGGCGCGCAGGGAAAGTGGCAGGGTGATGCGCAGAAACAACTGCAGGCCCTGCGCTCCGTCCACGCGGGCCGCTGCTTCAATCTCGGGTGGCACGCTGGCGAAACCGGCCTGGGCGGCGCGCAGATAAAAGGGAGCAGCGACGAAGGTCTGCGCCAGAATCACTGCTGTCGCGGTGAAGGCGATGTCGATGTTGAGCGCGTCCAGCACAGGTCCGAGAAAGCCGCGACGTCCCAGTGTGAGTAGTAGCGCCAGACCCGCCACCGCGGGCGGTAGCACCAGGGGCAGTTGCAGGAGCACGGCCAGGAATCGCTGCAGTGGAAATTGCCTGCGCGCCAGCATCCAGGCCAGCGGTGTGCTGAAAGTGACGATGAGCACCATGCTGAGGGCAGTGGTTAACAGGCTGAGCGCGAGCGCCTGGGGCAGGGCAAGGTCGTCAAGCCCGGCAGGCACGTGCGACGAAAGCCCTCGGGCCAGCAACACGAACAGCGGCAAGAGCAGAAAGCACACTGCTATGGCCGCGGACAACAGGGGCAAGCCGCCTCCGGCACGACGCATCAATGCTCAGCCTGTTGCGGAACAGTTACAGGGCAGAGGGAGTCTTGTTCCCTGCACCGACGACTCGAAGCCGTTGCGTAGCAAGCCCTGCTGGCCAGCGGGAGAAAGCAGAAAGTCGGTGAAGGCTCTGGCCTGCTGTGGCCAGGATGTGTCCGACACGACAGCGACCGGGTAGCGCACGCTTACATTGGCAATTTCGGGGACGGGCAATGTCCGGACGCTGCCAGCCAACTCCGGCGTGATGTCGCTGCTGTAGACGAAAGCGGCATCGGCGCTGCCATGGGCAACCCTGAACAGGATCTGGCGCACATTGCTTTCCTCCGAGACGACGTTGGCCAGGACATCCGTCCTGGAGAAATCGTACAGGAGCGCCAGACGGCCCAGCAACTCTTCCGAATAGTCACGTATGGGCACGCCGCGCGCCGCCATTACCAGGCGCACGCCCGGATCCGCCAGATCTTCAAACGATTCCAGCCCGGCCGGGTTGTCCACCGGAAGCGCAAGAATCAGGCTGTTGCGCGCAAAAGTCGACGCCGGCATGGTGAAGCCAGCCGAGCGTACGCGCGCCATTTGCTGCTCGTCCGCGCTGGCGAAAACGTCTGCCTGCGCTCCCTGCAACAGTTGCGCGGCCAGGGTGGAAGAGCCTGCAAAATTGAAAAGCAGATCGATCTGTGGGTGCTCGCGTTCGAAGTCTTCCCCCAGCGCAAGGAAGGCGTCAGTCAGCGATGAGGCGGCAAAGACCAGTAACGGTGTCTGTGCGTTTATGTTAGCTCTGCTGGACAGGAGAATGCCAAGGCACAAAATGACCAGAGCGGCACCAAAAACGACGCTGCGCAGCGGAAGTATTCCGGGAGAGATTTCTTTCAATGTCAACTGCAGACGGGGCTTGACACGGAGGGGACGCCGAGTCATTATGGTCGACCGTAAGGGGGCGTAGTGTAGCGGTTAACATGCCACCCTGTCAAGGTGGAGATCGCGGGTTCGAATCCCGTCGCTCCCGTCACGGGTGCAAGCGGAATGGCTTGCACCCTTTTCATTTTCATCACTCAATCTACTGAGAACATCACAGGGCGTGACGACCGTACCTCATCACATTATCCTTTCAAACCACCCGCTGTCATACCAGCGATGAAGCGACGCTGAAACAACAGGAACAGAAGGACGATGGGGAGCACTGTGATGACGCTTGCTGCACTCGTCAGTTCCCAGGCCGTCTTGAACTGATGTTGAAAGGCGAGAAAACTCGTCGTCACAGGTTTAAGATACTGACTGTGAATGAAGGTGTTGGCGAAGAAAAACTCGTTCCAGGTGTTAAGCGCCGTGATCAGGCCAACCACGACGAAGCCAGGCCATGAAAGCGGCAGAATAATTCGCAGCAGCACCCTGAGTTCGCCTGCGCCATCCACACGTGCCGCATCTTCCAGCTCAGGCGGCAGGGAGAGCATAAACGAACGCAGTAAGAGGGTGGCGAAGGGCGACATTACGCCCCAATAGATGATGATTAGTCCCGACAGACTATTAATCTGACCCAGGCGCGTCCACATAAAAAAGAGCGGAATGACGAACAGGGGAGCCGGCGCGGTTGTCGTAAGAAAAAGGTAGGTAATCACGCCGCTGGCGCCGCGGACGCGCAGGCGACCAAGGGCATAGGCTGCGAGCCCGCTGATCGTACAGACGCCCAGAACACTGCCAACTGTCAAAATGGCACTGTTGCGTATGGTAGTGAGAAAGTTTCCGCGCTTCCATGCCTGCTCGAAATTCACCAGTTGCAGCGAGTCCGGTAATCCCAGTGGGTCCAGCATGATTTCCCTGGCGGTTTTCAGCGAGTTGAAGATTATTACAAGTACCGGTCCGGCGGCAATCAGCGCCAAAATGACAAGGGGCGCGTAAACGAGCAGGGCGCGCCGCAGTGGCTTTGCCCAACCCCCTGTCATGGCTACGGCGACGACCATCATTCCTCCCAACCCAGTCGTTGAATCATCAAGTAGCCAAGCAGAACCAGACCGCTCAGGAATGACATGGCCGTGCCGATGGCGGCCGCATAACCAGCCTCAAAACGCTGAAAAGCGGACTTGTACAGCAGGGTGACGGGAACTTCCGTCGCCCCGGCCGGACCCCCTTGTGTCAGAATGTAAACGTAGTCAAAGACGTTAAGTGACCCTACGATGGTGATGAGCACGACAAACAGGAGCGTGACCCGGATGCCGGGCAGGGTCACATGGCGAAACTCCTGCCACGAGGATCCACCATCTACCCGGGCAGAATCATAGAGTTCGGGATTGATCGACTGCATGGCGGCGAGGAATATCACGACCAGGAAGCCCCACCAGCGCCATACGTCCACCCACGCCACCGCATACAGGGCCAGATGTTTCTCGCCCAGGAAGGCAACGTTCTTCAGAAATGGAAAACCCAGCTCAGCCAGTTGTGCGCCTGCACCGCGGAAAGGATCATAAAGGCTGCGCCAAATCTGGGCACTGACGACGCTTGCGAGCGTCACCGGGATGAAGTAAACAAGCTTCAGTACAGTCTGAAGACGTCCTGCCTCCCTGAGCAGGACAGCCCCCAGCAAACCCATGAAAATTGGCACGGTGAGAAAAATTGCGGTCCAAATGACCGCGTGGCCCAGGGCCTTGATGAAAGTGGCATCTTGCGCCAGGCGCTGGAAATTCTCTAATCCGATGTAGGTTGCTTCACCGAAACCGGACCAGTCAGTCAGCGAAAACCCGACGGTCGCAATTGTTGGCACCACGATAATCACAATCGTGGTAATCATCAGTGGAAGCAGGTAGAGCCAGCCCTGGCCATGATGACTTCGCAAGGGATTTGCAATGCGCAGCCAGTTCATCGACCTGACCCTTAAGCTGTTCAGGTTTCCGCCGCCAACTCTGATCTGTCCAACCCTTTTCCATCAGATCCGCTGTAAGTCACATGCAACGCGAATCCGGTGTCATGGTGTGACTGCCTGATCAACACTGAGTGACACATTCTCGTGACAGCAATCGCCACTTGCAGTTATGTATAAGGGGGTGTCTGGCGATCAAACTGCGCAAGCAACAGGAACTACATCTCAGGCTCACCCCGTTTCGGGGTGAGCCTGTCCTGAATACGCCTCTCAACCGGGCGAGATCTGTATTCTCCGATTCAGCATGCGCTGGCGTCTGGTCAGCCCCTGCCAAAGACCGGAGGAACAGCTCCGGCTTCCAGTTCTTCTGCGAACTGTGCCGCCATTCCCTGGCAATAGTCGCCAGGACTGAGGTCACCCGTGAAAACCTTTTGCACTTCTTCGTACAGATAGTTATGCGTCCGGGCCGGCCAGAAGGACCAGGGCGAATAGCCGAGGTTGCCATCAGCCAGCAAGTCAAAAAACTTGCGTACCCGTGGGTCAAGTTCAGCCGGGAAATCGCCTTCCTGGAAGTTAAGTGGTGCGATGAAGTAACTGGAGTGATCTGCAATGCGCTGGCCGATCGTAGCGGTATCCTGGTAGTACGAATCCAGGAAAGCTGCGGCGATGTCGACATTGTCACTTTGCGTCGTGATCGACAGTGTAGTGCCACTGCCCAGGGGAATTACAGGGTACTGAATTTCATCGCGCAGCGAGGGATTGGGCACCCAGTTCCAGTTTTGATCGCTCTCGGAAAAAACGGAGTTCACCCATGGGATGAACCATGTCCCTTCCATACTCATCGCGGCTTCCCGGTTCAGAAGCTGGTCGCGTACGGTACCGAAGGTCGTGGCAAAAAACTGTGCTACACCACCGGCGTACCAGCCTTGCTGCATGTATGAATTGAGCAGTTCAATGGCTTCGACAAAGAGTGGGTCAGCAAAGGACGTGGCTCCCGTGAGCGCTGCATGGACGGCATCCGGCCCGGCGTAGTGGTTGAAGAAAATCGCCACCAGCCAGTTCACACAGAGAGGGCAATCTGCAGTTCCACCAGCAAAGGGGATAATCCCTTCGTCCACGGCTGCCTGTGCCACTGTTTCCAGTTCGCTGCGGGTAGTTGGCACGGTCCAGCCCATGTCTTCGAACAGGGATTCGTTGTAATAGAGGCAGGTCTGATCCACAGAGTTGGGCAGGGCATACAGTTTCCCGTCTACCCGGCCCGTATCCAGGGCCCAGGCCTGAAACTTTTCGTCCCAGCCATATTGCTCCGCATAGTCATCGAGCTCAACGAGCCAGCCTTCCTGGGCTACTGCCTGCACATGAGATGGTCCGTTGCCCATGAAAATGTCCGGGCCGGCACCAGCCTGCATTGCGATGGGAATCTTGCGCTCCAGTTCTTCATCGATATCAAAAGAAAACTCCAGGTTCACACCTGGATTTGCCTGCTCAAATGGTTCCACGATATTGGCATTAAAATAGTCGCCGATTTCCATGTAACCGGAACTCCACCACAATTCGATGGTCGCCTCCTGCGCCATCAGTGACGTGGCGGTTCCCAGGGCCCCTGCCGCAGCCAGGCCAGGCCGTATGAGCATACGACTTGCAAAAGGTGCCAGTGTAGTTTGAGATGCTAGGGACAAGAAATCGCGACGTGAAAGATGATTCTTCATTATGGAAACCCCCTATACTAGTCGGGCCTGATGCTAGCAAGACAGTCCTTGAGTGTCAAATAAACTTCAACTAATACAGGTAAGTGAGGAGGATCCCGTCGAGATCCCTGGACCAGGTCTCATTCACAGAATCATATGCAGTCCTGTTTATCGCTGGATAGACATGAATGAAGAGTTTGAAGACAGCAAGAAGCAGACGTAAAGTAGCAACAGGACTGGCAGCAGGACCTGGACATTGTCTGCGTCGGTTGACCTCGTCCACATTTTCGACACAACTCGTCGCTTCCCTGTCTGGCCAATATGCTCAAGAAAATAGAGGCGACACATGACCCAACTTCGAAACGTCAACGATACGGACCTGCGAAGTGCAGTTGAGCTTGGCTGCCACACGATGACAAGGGGCTTCAACCGTCATGACGCGGATCGTCCGTATTTCAGCGCCTGCATACGTCCCACTGCCTGTCTTGGCTGGAGCAATTATTTCTCGGACGCTCATGTGCCTGGCCGGCATCTCAATGCTCTTGTGGCGGCTAGGGAAGTCATGAACGTAGACGTTGATGAAGAGGCAATCAACAAACATGCTGACGCTCTATTCTTCTCCTTCAGTGGTGAAATACCCTTGCCCCTGAATCGCGCCGTCATTTCAGCCAGCAGCCCATCCGAATTTCTGGCTCACAATCTGCGGGAAGGCTTTCATGGGTTAAATGCACTCATTTGGGCGTCAGAAAACAGCCAGGCGTTTGACCTGGCCCGGCAGGCGATCACCTTTCTTCAAGAAAAATGGAATTCTCACGACGGCTGGCAGATTCCGGAAAGCAACTCCGGATTCAATCCTGATCATCATGTAAGTGGCATCGGTCGGGCTATTGGCCCGCTGGTCAAGATCTATAACAACACGCAGTACGAACCGGCGCTGACCCTGGCGCTTGACATTGCCGAGGCGGCGACTGGCGCTTTTCCGGCTGACGGTCGGTTTCTCGCGGACAGGCTGGGTCATCACGTTCATTCCATCACTTCAACCCTGTCTTCCCTGGCCCAACTCGCGGAGACAACAAACGATACTGACCTCTTGAGACGTGTTGAGGCGTTTTACAATCACGGGTTGTGGGAGATCAGGGACGAAGTTGGCTGGGCAATCGAGTCAACGCTGCCAACGGCCAACCCTGACCGTGGCGAGGTGAACACGAGCGGCGACATACTCGAAACCGCCTTGATTCTGGGCGCTCATCTGGATGCTGCGTACTTTGGCGATGCAGAACGGATTCTACGCTGTCACATACTTCCGTCACAGCTACGTGACACTTCTTTCTCTCATGGCCATATAACCGACGAAAGCATTAAGGCGCCAGCGACAGCTGTAATTGAACGCCTGGTTGGTGCCTGGGGATTTCCGGCCCCCTACGGACATGAACCGAAGGATTTACCTTCAGTCCGATTCAATCTCGATATCGTCGGTGGCACAGTTGGCTCGCTCTGTGAATTTTACCGGAGAGCCGTGACGTATGATCCCGTTGCAGGGTTCAGGGTCCACTGTATGCTGGATCTGACAAAGCCAACACTTCAGGTGCAGTCCCCATACAAACAAGATCGACTGTCAATTCACTTGCATGAACCGGGACCTCTCGCTATCCGGGTCCCAAACTGGTTTGAAGATGACCCGGCCACCCTGGCAGAAGGTAACAACCTGCGATATGAGGATGGATACTGGCACAGAGACCAATCGGCAACTGTCCAGTCACTGGACCTGCCGCTGGCGCTACCCAAACATAGTGTTGTGCTTCGTCATCGAACGCGAGACATAAAGGTATACATGAAAGGTGACTCAGTCGTTTCAATGGAAAGCCATGGTGCAGACCTTACGTTTTTTGATAACCTGGACACATGACTGATTGCATCTGCTGGCCAACAAGCCACGCTGACTTCAACAAACACAGGCTTACCGGTTACCGACGACGGTAGTCCAGGTAGAGACTGTCCGACGTCGTACACCTGTAACGTCTTCCCGTGTCTGCATAACGCGCCGGGTTGTCTGCACGCCCGGCACAGTCTGATGACGCCAAATCACACCACAACGGGAATTTGACAGATCAGCAAGGGTGCGCATAATTGGTAGCACCACTGACCAATTCAACAATGAATGCAGGATTGTTTGTGAGCGAGAAACAGGGAACGATTAATGGTCTGGAGAGAATAACGCGGACAAGCGTTCGCGATCAAACTCTGGAGCAACTAAAGAACTTCATCGTTTCCGGTGAGTTGGGCCCGGGAGAACGTTTACCTTCGGAGCGGGCTCTGTCCGAGGCCCTGGGCGTGGGCCGCTACAGCGTTCGTGAAGCGCTCAAGATTTTGGAAGCGGTGGGTCTGGTGGAGTCGCGACCCGGCGATGGCACCTTCCTTGCCACCCGAACCGGTGAACAATTTGGGCGCATTCTGGGGATGGGACTGGCGGCCTGGGGCGGGGCCATAATCGAGATTCTGGATGCCCGCGAGATGATAGAGGTGGAGGCGGCGCGCGCAGCAGCAGAACGCGCCACAGCGCAGGATCTTTCCAATCTGTCCCACGAGCTGGAGCGCATGCGCCTGGGTGCACAGCAAATGGACATTCCCGAATACCTCTCCGCGGACATGGAATTCCATCGTCGCATCGCCGAGGCCAGCCACAACGCCATCATCTGGCAGTTTGTCAGCAATCTGGCTGACTTGCTTGAGGAAGTGCTGCAAGAGGCGAAATTTGACGAGATGCCGGCCCAGGCCGAAGGTGGCGCATCGCATCAGGACATTTTCCATGCCATTGCCGGACGAGACCGGCAGGCGGCCGCCAGGTCCATGGGTCGCCACATCCAGTTTACAACCGAAGTTTGGCAAACGATGATTTCCCTGACTGCGCCTGGGGAAAATTCACGGAAAGGAGGCAAAGCGAACGCAATTTAGTCGTTGGAAGGCTGGTGAAGTAGAGACGGGAGAATTCAAATGAGCAGGAAATTCCCTATTCGTAGCAACGGGTTCTCGCGCAGAGATTTTCTGCGCGGCAGCAGCCTGGGCGTTGCCGCTGCCATGACGGCGCGGCGCGGCCTGATGCTGGCCCAGGGTGAATCAGGCATTCCGGCCGAACTTATTCCCGGCAGCCCGCAGCATCCGCGGGGCTGGACGACGACCTTGCCGCCCGTTCCGGAAGGTATGCCCGCCTCTCCGCCCGTTACGGTCACAGGTAGCCGGCGCGCTCCCTGGGAATTTGCCGAGGGCGACGACATCGAGAACTCACCCTTTACCCGTCTGACATCTGCCGCCCTGGGCATCAACTGGAAGCTGGCCTTCAGCTGGGTGGATGAGGATGAAGGCCTGCAGAAGTACAACCTCGCAATCGCGAGCGGCGAACTTCCGGACTTTATGGAGACGGTGCCGCTTCAGGTCTATTCCGAACTTCTGGAGAATGACCTGCTGGAAGACATCACCGATGTCTATGAGGAGGCTGCTCACCCGGTCTGGATCAAGGAAGCCATGTCCTTTGGCGATGGTATCGCCTGGCGTCTTGCCGAGGTGAATGGTCGTAAGATGGGTTTCCCCTACATTGAACAGGCAGCGCAGAACGACAAGCTGATGTGGCTACGCGAGGACTGGCTGGAAGCAGTGGGCATGGGCGCGCCGACTACAATCGAGGAGTTGCATGCCGTGGCCAGCGCCTTCAAGAATGCCGACCTCGGTCAGGGAGGCGCCGGTACGACGCTCGGCCTCGTGGCCTGCAACACACTTGACGCTTGGTATGGTTCGCTCGATCCGGTCTTCGGCGCCTGGGGTGTGATGCCTGGCTCCTGGACGCCAGATGCGAACGGCGACCTGGAGTACAACAGCGTGCGCCCGGAAATGAAGGAAGTGCTCGGCGTGCTGCAAGGTTGGTACGCTGAAGGTCTGTTTGCGCAGGACTTCTTCACCTTGCGTCCTGGACAGACGGCCTTCGCGCATGTCGGCGCCAACGTCGCCGGTATTCACTTCTCGCCCGCTTTCGCTGCGGTTTTTGGTCTGCCGGACAGCGTAGACAACGACCCGGACGCCCGTTGGACGTTCGCAGATATTCCGGCCGGCCCGACCGGGATCAAGAAGAAATCCTGGAGTAACCCGGTACCGGACACCGTCTACTGCTTCCGCAAGGGCTTCGAGCATGTTGACCTGGTGTTGAAGCAGATTGGCTGGTGGGCCGAGCTTATGCAAAATCCCGTCAATCGCTACCACGGCTGGGAAGGCACGGACTATTTCTGGAATGGCGATGAGCTGGACCTCAACGGCTTTGACAGCTCCAAGCACTTCTTCGGCCCGCCCGGAACCAATGGCGGCAGCCGCACTGATCCCTACTTCGAGGCCAACTGGATCAAGCATCGCCGGGAAGTCTGGGCCAATACCCCTGCTGACCAGCGCGACGCCATGATGGAGGCATTCCTGGGCGGCGATCCGCTGTCAGAACTTTGGGACCGGGCGAACGTCTTCGCGGTGGATCGCTGGGAACTTGACGGCATCCGCAATCACTTCACCACGGTGCCGACCGAGACCATGAAACGCGCCGGCACGTCGCTCGATGGCCTTGAACAGGAAACCCTGTTCAACATTATCATCGGCCAGGAACCGCTGGATCGCTTCGATTCCTTCGTGGAGGACTGGCGTAGCGGCGGCGGCGACCGGATCGTCGCAGAAGTCAATGAATGGTGGCACAGCAGCTAATTTTAATGACCGGGACGTCGCTGCCGACGTCCCGGTCGCTTCCCTGGATGCAGCAGACAAGGGAGGCGCGCTGATGATGGCGGGTAGGACAGCACGGGGTAACCTCTTGCGCGCGTGGTTGCGACGCACCTGGCCACTCTATGTCATGATTCTGCCTGGTCTGATCTTCATCCTGATCTTCCGCTACCTGCCAATGTACGGCGTCGTCATCGCCTTCCAGGATTTCAGCCCGGCAAGGGGCTTCGCCAATTCACCCTGGGTAGGCCTGGAGAACTTCGACTTTCTGTTCTCACTGCCGGAGTTCAGCCGCATTCTGAGCAACACCCTGATTATCGCAATGCTCAAACTTGCGCTCGACCAGCTGGGAGCCATTGTGCTGGCGTTGCTGCTCCACGAAGCGCGCAACCTGCTTTTTCGTCGCTCCATTCAGACGCTCATCTATCTGCCGCACTTCCTGTCCTGGATTGTGCTGGGCGGCATCCTGCTCGACATCCTTTCCCCGTATGGCATCGTCAACAATCTGTTCCGCACGCTCGGATTCGCGCCACAGCTCTTTCTGGGCAGCAACGATTGGTTTCGCATCACCATTGTAGGCTCCAGCTTCTGGAAGGGCGTTGGCTTTTCAACGATCATCTATCTCGCAGCCCTGACAGCTATCAGCCCTACCCTGCACGAGGCTGCGGCAATCGACGGGGCCGGGCGTTTCCGACGCATCTGGCACATCACCCTGCCGGGTATCCGACCGACGATTGTTCTGCTGGCCGCGCTCAGTCTGGGAGATGTGTTGCAGGCCGGCTTCGAGCAGATACTCACCTTATACAGCCCGGCGGTGTATCGCACGGGCGACATCATCGATACCTACGTTTACCGCGTTGGCCTGGTGTCCGCTCAATACAGCCTGGCGGGCGCAGTGGGTCTCTTCAAGTCGGTGATCGGCTTCGTCCTGATCGTGATTTCTTTCCGGCTCGCGTATCGATACGCGGGCTATCGTATTCTGTAGGCGGGCCCCTTGATCCGCGAGAGCAGTCTTTCCAGTCGCCTCTTCGACATCGGCAATCATCTGTTTCTGGCGGGCTTCGCCATTCTTTGCCTGTTGCCGCTGATCCACATCCTCGCGGTGTCTTTCAGCGGGCGCGGCCCGGCAAACGGCGGTTTCGTCACGTTCTGGCCGCTGGACTTCACTCTGGACAATTACGACCAGGTGATTGGTTCCGGCATTTTTCTGCGTTCCCTGTTCATTTCCGTGCAGCGTGTGGTATTTGGCGTGAGTCTGAACATGGTACTCATCGTGCTCTGCTCCTACCCGCTCTCGAAATCATCGCGTGCCTTTCCCGGCCGTACCCTGTTTATCTGGCTGTTCGTCTTCGCCATGCTCTTTGATGGCGGACTTATCCCCTCATTCCTGGTCATTCGGAGTCTTGGCCTGATCAACAAGCTGGGCGCGCTGATCCTACCCAATGCAGTGCCAATATTCAGCGTCATCCTGATGATGAACTTCTTCCGCGATGTTCCGCGCGAGCTGGAGGAGTCGGCGCTTATCGACGGCGCCTCACACTGGCAGGTGCTGTGGTACATCTACCTTCCGCTTTCGCTGCCGGCGATCGCCACGCTGACCCTGTTTGCGGCGGTCGGCCACTGGAACGCGTGGTTCGACGGCCTGATCTACATGACCGATTCGAACAATTATCCCATGCAGACCTATTTGCGCACGGTCGTTGTGGAGCTTGACCTGACCAGAGTGGGCGTAACGCCGCAGGAGTTAAAGCGACTCTCCGACCGGGCGATACGCGGCGCGCAAATCATCGTCGCGACAGTCCCGATTTTGCTGGTTTACCCCTTTCTGCAACGCTACTTCATCTCTGGCATCCGCCTGGGCGCCGTTAAGGAGTAGCCACAAGTCAGCCCACTGCGAGGTTACCGATGACTGTGAAGCCGGACTTTGGCGGTCGTTTCCCCTTTGGAACCCATGTGTATCGCGAACCTTGCCTCGATCTGGAGGCGGTGCTGGCGGATCTGCCCCTGCTGAAGGGGCTCGGCTTCAACATGATCAAAATTCAGGAGCATTGGTCCACTGACGAGCCGGAGGAGGGCCACTACGATTTCTCCCGTGTGGACAGGCTAGTCGCGCGTGCCGGCGAGCTGGGCCTGGGCATCTACCTCGGGCTGACCATGGAGCAGGCGCCCATGTGGCTCTGGCGCAAGTATCCGGATTGCCACATGGTCGCTGCGGACGGCCGCTCTCACATGACGCCGACGCAGTACACCATTCCCATGGACGGCAAGCCAGGCCCCTGCTGGGATCATCCTGGCGCGCGCGCTGCCGCAGAGCGTTTCATCGGAGAGCTGGCGCGGGCTCTGGGCCGCCATGAAAACATCTGGGCCTGGAACACCTTCCAGGAGATCGGCTTTTGGCCTAACGAAGCGGGCAAGACGGGCTTTTGCTATTGCCCGCACACGCTGGAACGCTTCAGGGACTGGCTGCGCGAGCGTTATGGTTCGCTTGGCGCGCTCAATCACGCCTGGCAATTGAACCATGCGCACTGGCGGGACGTCGAGCCGCCGCGCCGCCAGGAGCCGGTGGCGCCCTTCATCGACTGGCGCTACTTCATGGACGACGTCACCCTGACCCGCAATCTGGAATTTAAAACGGCGGCCCTCCGCACCCACGACCCGCTGCAGCGGCCAGTCTTCAGCCACGCCGATACGCCGCGCGTCGGCTCCGGCGCGGAGTGGCGCTGGGCGCGCGTGGCTGACTTTTTCGGCACCAGCAATTATCCGATGTGGAACAATGGCCAAGCCTGGGATGACCCGATTGTTGACGAAGCTGGCGCGCGGCGCAACGAGCTTTGGGAAGAAATGATGATGTGCACCGACCTGGCGCGCGGCAACAATGGCCGCGACCGCGCGTTGTGGGGCGCGGAGTTTCAGGGCGGGCCGATCGTGACCGCGCTGCACATCAGTCGCACACCCACCGCTGCAGACATGCGCCGCTGGCTGCTGGCAGGTCTGGCCTGCGGCATGACCGGCATTAGCTTCTGGAATCACCGGCCAGAGCGCTTCTGGAAAGAAGGCAATGGCTTCAGCTTGCTCGACGCTATTGGTGAACACACGGAGCGCATGGCCGCCGCCAGCAAGATCGGACGCGCCGTGCAGCAGCACGCGCGCTTCTTCTCGCAGAGCCAGCCGCCGCGGGCGCCGGTAGCCTTGCTGGTTAACGAGGACCTGTACCACTTTTTCCAGGCCTGCAACGGTGACGTTCACCATCATTACATGTACAACCTGCGCGGCTACTACGCGCGCCTGTGGCGTATGGGCATCCCGGTGGACTTCATCGAGGCGCAAGATGTCAGCGCCGGAGCATTGCAGCACTACAAGGCGGCAATTCTGTGCATGCCGCTGGCGCTGGACGCAAACTGGTTTGTGCATCTCGCGGACTATGCGCGCGCGGGCGGCACGCTCATTAGCGAGGCCTGCCCGGGCAGTTATGATCGCCTCGGCTGGTGCACGCGCTCGCAGTTGGTGGATGGCGCCGAAGCGCTGTTCGGCGCGCAGCACGAGAGTCTGGGGCTGGTGCATGAACCGGAGCGACCAGGCCGCTGGATGCCACAGGAACGCCGCTTTAACGAGTTTGATCCCTGCTCCAGGCTGGAGGGTACGGGTGAGTTTGCGGGCGCGCAGGTGCTGGCAAACTTTTGGCTGCAGACCCTGCAACCGACCACGGCGGAGCCGATACTGCTGGCCGGCGAGCGCGTTGCGGCGACGCGCCAGCGCTACGGGCGTGGTCAGGCGCTGCTGCTCGGCAGCTTTCTCGGTCTGAGTGCGCTGGCACATCGTGAGGCTGACCCAGGCACAGATGACTTTGTGGCGCGACTTATGCGTGATGCTGATGTGGTGCCGGATCGCTGCGGCGGCCTGTTGCGGCGGCGGCGCTTGCTGGAAGACGAGCAGGCCTGGTTCTTCGTAAACCCGGCCGCTGATGATTGTAGCGAGCGCGTCGATCTCGAAGGGATGCAGGTTAGCGCTGACCTGACCGGTGATTCACTTGAAGCAGAGTCACCGGACAACATCACGGTCCGCGTTCCTGGTGGGAGCGTGAGCTGTCTGCTTTTGCGGCCACGCAATTAATTCAGACGCGGATCGACAAGGTAGTAGAGCAGGTCGACGAGGGTGTTCATTAGTACGTAGGCCAGCGCGACGACGATGACTGCGGCCTGCACGACCGAGTAGTCGCGAGAAAGTATCCCCTCCAGCAACAAGCGTCCCAGGCCCGGCCAGGCAAAGATCGCCTCTGTGATCACTGCGCCGCCCAGAAGCGCGCCAAATTGCAGCCCCTGCAAGGTGATTACCGGCAATATCGCATTTCGCAGGGCGTGGCGTAGCGCTACGTTGCGCTCGCGCAGGCCCTTGCCGCGCGCAGTGCGGATGTAGCCGGAATGCAGCTCCTCCAGCATGGAAGCGCGCGTCAGGCGCGTCACGAATCCTGTTGAGGTGATGCCGATGGCCAGGGCGGGCAAAATGAGATGGTGAAGAAAGCTGAACAAAGCCTTGCGATTGCCGCTCAACAAGTGGTCGATCAGCATGAAATTGGTGATCGTCTCATAACTCAGGCGCGGGTCGATGCGTCCGCTGGTGGGGGCAATGCGCAGGCGGACGGCGAAGACGATTACGAGCATGATAGCAACCCAGAACCAGGGCAGTGACATACCCGTGATGGCCAGAATGCGCAGGCCGTTGTCGACCAGACGGCGACGTGTGACTGCGGCAATGACGCCCATTAGGATACCGACGACTGTGCTGAAGAGCATGGCCACCAGCGCCAGCTCGATTGTCGGCGGGACGCGTTCGAAGAGCAGGCGGTTGACGTGCACGCCCGAGCTCATTGAAATCCCCATGTCGCCGGATAGCAGGTCGCCCATGAAATTCAGATATTGCACGTGAATTGGCTGATCGAGTCCCCACTGTGCCTCGATTCGTGCAATTGCCACCGGGTCCACGAGCTGGTTGCTGACCGATTGAATTGGATTGCCCGGAACGATTCGCAGTGCGAGAAAGGTCAGGGAGGTTACGGCCCAAAGGACGATGGGCAGCCAGATCAGCCGGCGCAGCAGCCAGGGCAGCACAGGTTCACCCGGTCTCGTGCCGCATGTGCGGGTCGAGTCGGTCGCGCAGGCCGTCACCGACGAAGTTGACGCTAAGGACCGTCAGCGTCAGGCACAGACCGGGAAAGAAGGGGACGTGCGGCGCATCGAAGAGCAGTGACTGGCCATCGGCGATCATCATGCCCCAGTCCGGCGTGCCGGTCTCAACGCCCAGCCCGAGGAAGTTCAGGGCTGTGGCGGTGGCGATGGTAACGGCCAGCATGGCGCTGGCGTGCACAAGCACGGGCGGCAACATGTTTGGCAGGATGTGACGCAGGATGATGCCGTGACCCCGTGAGCCCAGGGCGAGCGCAGCATCAACGTATTCCCGGCTCATGAGCAGCAGCACGATGGCGCGCGTCAGACGCGCAAACACCGGCACCTGGGCCACACCGATAGCGATGATCAAATTTCCCGGCCCCGTGCCCAGCGTAGTGACGATGAGGATGGCCAACAGGACGGAAGGGAAGCTGAGCATAATATCCAGCATGCGCATGAGCAGCACATCCGGCCAGCCGCCCAGATATCCGCTGAAGATGCCAAGAACGAGACCGAATGCGAAGGAGAACGCCAGCGCCGCAAAACCCGCGCCCAGAACGCTGCGGCCACCGAAGAGCACACGACTGAGCACGTCGCGGCCAATTTCATCCGTGCCAAAGGGGTGTTCGAGTGAGGGGGAGGCGAGCCTGTTTTTAATGTCGCGCTGACCAGGGTCACGTGGAGCGAGAACAGGCGCCAGCAGACTGATCACCAGAATGAACGCGAAGAACATGGCGCCAGGGAGCGCGATTTCCCAGGTGCGCCACAGGCGCAGCAACAAGGGAGCAGTGGAACGGGATTGCGGGGACAGGACGTTGGTCCCGTCCCCGCTGTGCCTGGTCGCCATCAGCGACCTCGGCAGATTTGCCTACTGATTGAGCCACACTTCGCGGAAGTTAGCGCGTCCGGCGGCTGTGCCCTGGGTATCCACGCCTTGTACGCGCTCGTTTACGAAGATCGGCGGCTGCAGGTAACCGAGATAAATGAGGATCATCATATCCAGAGCCTGCGCCTGAACTTCCCGGTAGACCTCCGCGCGAGCCACAGGGTTGACCGTGGCGATGCCCATGTCGATCAGTTCGTCCAGAAGCGCCGCTGAGTCGAGATCACCGTGGTGACTCTGCCCGCCACCGTACACGCTGTGCATGATGATGGTCTTGTCATGTGGATCAGGCAGGAAAGTCGAGCGCTGGGTCGTCGAAAGCTGCGCCAGGCCATCGCGGGTCTTGCCCATGTAGGAACCGGTGTCGAGCCGATCGAGGGTCACATCAAAGCCGACTGCCTCCAGATCCACTGCCATGAGCTCGGCCAGCAGCGGCCAAAAGCGATTGTTCTCGAAGGTCAGCTCGATGGGAAGTGGCGTTTCAACGCCTGCCTCTGCCAGAAGTTCGCGCGCGAGATCGGGGTCGTAGCGGCTAATCTCCATGCCGGACGGATCGAAGCCAAGGTCGTTGGGGCCCAGGATGCTGGCAGGATGCACGGCCAGTCCACTGAGACCGCCCTCGATGATGGCGTCGCGGTCGATGGCATAGTTGACGGCCCGGCGCACCAGTACGTTGTCCAGCGGCGCCAGGGTGACGTTAGCGGCGATAAAGAGATTGACCAGCGGCGCACCCACCTCGATGCGCAGGCCATCTCCTTCGTCAGCGGTGATTCGATCGACCGAGGTGAAGGGTGCGTAAAGGGTCAGATCGACTTCGCCAGCTTGCAGGCCCGCCAGAATGGAGGCTTCGTCCGGCCAGGCGCGGATGACGATCTGATCGAGCCAGGGACGGCCCGCCCAATAGTCTTCGTTGGCCGCAAGCACTGCTTCCTGTCCAGGCACGAAGCGTTCAACGCGGAAAGGGCCGGCCATGGACATGTTCAGGCCAACTTCCTGGCCATATTCGTCCAGCGCCTTCGGGCTGATGATGTAGCCGTCGGGGCGCGTGAAGACCAGCAACTGGGTGGCGTTAGGCTCGACCAGGGTCAGCTGCACGGTGAGATCATCGAGCGCCTCCAGCGACTCCCAGTTTTCGTAGCCCTGGTTGAAGTACATGTACATCCCCTCAATGTAGCTTGGGTCTTCTGTTGCGAGGGGACGATTCATGCTGCGGACGATGGCCTGGGCCGACACCGGCTCGCCATCATGGAAGACCATGCCAGGACGAACGTTGAAGGTGTAGACCAGTCCGTCATCCGAGATTGTCCAGCTTTCCGCCAATCCAGGCTTTGCGTTGCCCGTCTCGAAATCTGCCTGAACCAGGCCCTCTCCGATCGAGTCGATGATGTGCAGGCCGCCGAAGCCATGCCAGAATCCGATGTCCAGCGAAGAACCCATTGACTCGGCCGCTACGACCAGGGTGCCACCCCGTTGCGGCTCCTGTGCGCTGACTGCGCCTGACACCAGTACAAGCACCAGGATCAGCGTGAGCGAAAACAGTTTCCGGTTCATTGTTCACTCCTTTTCAAAAATTGTTAGTTGCTGCCAGTCCCTCTCATCTATTATGAAGACTTTGTCAGGAGTCTGCGACAATTGTGCTGCAATTCAGGCTGAATCTGTCGTTTCGTTATCCCAGGTTGCATAAAAACGCCGCACATGCGGGCCAAGACTATGGGGCAGGGGCGGCTGTTGCTGCGCCAGTTCGTCCCGTACGGCCTTGTTGAGCGCGTCCTCATTGAGCCGGGTGTGCACTCCTTCGTGCAAGATCCATTCACCATGCACCATGACGTGACGCACGTACCGCTTCGTCGCGCGGCGCAGCAAGAAGTCTGGCAGATGAGCGTCAGCAGGATAGTGCGGCGGGCACCAGTCCCCGCGTACTGCTTGCCAGTCCAGTAGCACGAGATCCGCCAGCCAGCCCTCGTTCAGCGCGCCAAGGGGAGCTTTGGCGCCGAATGTTGCCATCGCGCCAGCGCGCGTCGCCATGGTGAGCACGTCGAGCGGCAGCAAGTCTTCTGCAGCGGCGCCAGGCCGATTGGCCAGCGTGTGCGCCAGGCGCAGCTCGCGGAGATAGTCCTGATCGTCATCCAGGGTATGACCGTCCATGCCTACGCCGACATTTACGCCGGCCTGTCGATAGCGCGCGACGGGCGCGATGCCGCTGCGCAGGCGCAGGTTACTGCCGGGGTTGTGGGCGACGCTGACGCCCCGTTCTGCCAGCAGCGCGTCGTCCTCCGGCTCTGTCCACACCATGTGCGCCAGCGTCAGCCAGTCTCCCGCCACGCCCAGGCGCTCCAGTTGGGTAATGAAGCTGTGTCCCCAGGTGCGAAAGGCATAACTGCGCTGGTAAGCTGATTCCAGCATGTGCATCTGCACGCGCGTTCCGTTGGCGCGGGCCCATTCCGTCGCGCGCATGATGAGCGCATCGCTGGCCCATTGGCCACCAACCGGGCTGGCCTGGATGTGCACCCTGAATTCTTCAGGATCATGGTACTGATCAAACAGCTGTTGCAACCCGGCGAGCCAGTCATCCAGCCCCGGACAGGGAGCCTGCGCCCGGGTCAGCGCGCATTCGCGCAGGTCAGCCGGTAGCGAGGCAATGAAGGCAGCCTGGTCGTGATAAACCAGCAAGTTACTGTCCACCAGGGGTGGAAACATGGCGACGCGTACTCCGGCGAGTCTGTAGCCCGCCAGGGTCTCGCGTGCTTCGTCGAACATCGTTTCATAAGTGGCGGGGTTGTGGCTGTGCGCGACCGAGGTAACTCCGGAGCGAATTAGCTGCAGACCTTCATACTCGGCCGCCAGACGAGGTGAGATCCGCGGCAAGGTGCCCAGGCCCAGGAGCCAGACCTCGAGCATGTCATCAGGAACGCCCAGCGACGCTGTGCCCAGGGCGCGCCCGTGATCGTGGCTGTTGACGAAGCCCGGCAGCATGAGCAGGTTTTCGCTGCCAAACACAGGCGCAGCCGGATATTTTGCTTCCAACGACTGACGTGTGCCCCGATCACTGATGCGCGCACCTTCGATCAACAGGGCAACATTGCGGCGAAATACACCATCGACCAGCGCCAGTCCGGCATGAACGATGCTCCTGCCTTCGTTCATGATTCGAAGAGTCCCGCTTGCTGGCCGCCATCAATGACGAACACCTGGCCGGTGATCATGCGCGCGGCATCCGATGCCAGCCAGACCGCCATTTGGGCGACGTCCTGGGGCTGGATAACGCCAGGCAATGGCTGATTGCGGGCGAGGAAGGCGTCACGCTCCGCTTCTGCGATGCCGGAAGTCAGCGGTGTTTCAACGAAGCCGGGACAAATTGCGTTACAGCGCACATTGTCGCGCGCGTAATCGAGCGCAATGCTGCGCGTCAGGTTGATGACGCCGGCCTTTGCCGCGGAATAGGCGGCCTTGGCAGCTGCCGGGCGCAGGCCGAAGGTGCCGGCCGTATTCAGGATGACGCCGCCGCAATCGCGCATATGGGGGATAACGTGCCTGGCACCCAGGAATACGCTCTTCAGGTTGATGTTCAGGCATTCATCCCAGGCCGATTCGTCGAGTTCGGTGACGCGCCCCGTCGGACTGATGCCGGCGTTGTTGAAGAGGACATCGATGCGCCCGAAGCGGGCCAGCGTGGTGGCAACCATGTCACGTACTGCGGCATCCTTACTCACGTCGACTTCGAGCGCGAGTGCCTCTCCCTGCATGGCCTCAATCTCACCGGCGACACGTTGCACGCGGGCCCTGGTGCGCCCGGCACTGACGACCCTGGCGCCGGCGGCGGCGAAGGCGAGGCAAGTTGCCGCGCCGATACCAGAGCCGCCGCCAGTCACGATGACGACAGGGCCCGCCAGAGATTTCATCATTAATCCAGCAGCCAGCCGCCGTCAACTTCGATGGTGTCCCCGGTGAGGTAGCGCGAATCATCGCTGGCAAGAAAGAGCGCCAGTCCGGCGACGTCATCGGGAGTGCCGGGTCGCCGCAACGGGATGCGTTCGCCAGCCCAGCGCCGCATGTCTTCCTGGCTGGGCAGCATGCCGGTGTTGATGATGCCGGGGGCCATGGCGTTGGCGCGAATGCCCTGCGGGCCGTACTGCAGGGCGATGTGACGGGTCAGTCCTGCGACAGCCGCCTTGGAAGTGCCATAAGCCGCTGAATCTGTAAAGGCGATAGTCGCACTGATAGATGCTAGGTTTACAATGACCCCGGGGATCTTCTCTGCCAGCCAGTGCCGGATGGCGCACTGCGACATCAGGAACACGCTGGTCACGTTAACGCGCAACATGCGTTCCCACTGCTCGTCGCTCATCTCCTCGAACACGGCATTGAAGAAAATGCCGGCGTTGTTAACCAGAATGTCAACACTGCCGAAGCGGGCGATGGCGCTGTCCACAAAGTCCTGCACCTGGTCCCGGCGCGATACATCCGCTTCCAGAGCCAGTACGCTAATTCCTGCTTCGCGCAGGGAGACGGCCAGCTGTTGCACGCCAGGCTCGTCGAGATCGCAAAGCGCCAGGTTGCAACCTTCTTGCGCATATCGCATCGCTATGGCGGCGCCGATGCCGCGCGCCGCGCCGCTGATTATGGCTGTCTTGCCTGCCAGGCGTGTCATTCTGCCTCCTCTGACTCGATCCAGGCGACTACGTCGCCGACCGGCACCTCCTCATCCAACTCAACACAGATCTCTGTGAGCTTCCCGCTGGCGGACGCTTCCAGTTCAACCTCCACCTTTTCGGTGGTGATGACGGCAAAGCCCTGGCCTTCGCGCAGGCTGTCGCCGGGTTGCGCCAGCCACTCCACGATGATTCCGGCTTCCATGGTCATACCAAATTTTGGCATACGCACTGCGACCCGCTCCATATCAGGCTTTCTCCTGTTGCAGGCAACGCCGTACCGCTTCAATGATGGCATCTGCGGAGGGTAGCACGGCCTCCTCGAGCACCGGGCTGAAGGGCAGCGGAACGTCCAGGTTGCTGACGCGCTGCACCGGAGCTCGCAAATGATGGAAGGCCTTCTCTGCCACGGTCGCAGCCCATTCGCTGGCAGCGCCGCAGACCGGGAAGCTCTCGTCTACGGCGACGAAGCGGCCGGTCTTGCGCACGCTGCGCAGCACACAGCTCTCATCCCAGGGCTTAAGCGTGCGCAGGTCGATCACTTCACAATCGACGCCTTCCTGCGCCAGTTTTCGCGCCGCATCCAGGCAGCGCCGCGTCATGGCGCCGGCCGTGCAAATCGTGACATCGTCGCCTTCGCGGCGAATGGCGGCCTCTCCGAGGGGGATTGTGTAAGCCTCGTCAGGTACCTCACCACGCTGCCCACCCAGCGAGAGTGGATTGAGAAACACGACCGGATTGTCGTCGCGTATGGCCGCACTGAGCAGACCTTTCACGTCATAGGGGGAGGAGGGCAAAACAACTTTGATGAGGGGCATGTTCATAAAAAGGGGATGCACCGGCTGGCTGTGATGATGGCCTGCACTGATGCCGGCGCCGTTTACCGCCATCAGCACAAGCGGCAGCGTCGTTTGGCCGCCGAACATGTAGCGCATGGCGCCGGCCTGGTTGGCGATCTGATCGAAGGCCAGGAAGAGGAATGTGCCGAACATCAAATCAACTACAGGACGCATGCCGGTGGCAGCCGCGCCGATACCGGCGCCGGTAATCGCCAACTCCGAGATGGGCGTGTTGATGATGCGTTCATCTCCAAATTCGCGATGCAGCCAGCGCGTCCCGGCGAAGACGCCCAGACGCACATCCTCACCCATCAGCACTACGCGTTCGTCGCGTTGCATTTCAGTGCGCAAGGCCGCTCGAATAGCATCGACTGTGGTTATTCTCGGCATGTATTGGCCTCCTCCCTTCGTCTGTCGCTCAAACCCAGGTGTCCTCCAGAACTGTTTCAGGGCCAGGGTTAGGACTTTCCCGCGCGAAAGACACGGCCTCAACCACCTGCTCCGTCGCTTCCTGGTCGATGGTCTCCAACGCGTTGGCGTCGGCGATTCGATCCTGCAGGATGCGCTCGTGCAGGATGAGCAGCGGATCGCGCGCTTGTGCCCGCGCCTCTTCTTCTGGCAGCCGGTACGTCTGTCCGGCAAGGTATGCTTTCTCACCTTCTGCGTGGCCGCCGCGCCGATGCGTTTTGGCTTCGATCAGGGTTGGGCCCGCGCCGTCGCGCGCGCGCGCCACCGCCTGGCTGGCGACAGCATGGACCGCCAGCGCGTCGGTGCCATCCACAATGTGCCCAGGGATGCCATAGCCGCCGGCGCGCGCAGCGATGTCCTCTATGTTCATGACCTGCGACGCCGGCGTGAATTCACCGTACTGGTTGTTCTCGCAGACAAAGATGACAGGTAGCGACATGGTTGACGCCAGGTTGAGCGACTCGTGAAAGCTGCCTTCATTGGCTGCGCCGTCGCCGAAGAAGCTGACGGAGACCTGGTCAGTCTTGCGCAGTTTGATGCTCAGTCCGGCGCCAGTAGCGATCGGCATGCCGCCGCCCACAATGCCGCAGGCGCCCAGCATGCCGATGGTGAAATCGGCAATGTGCTGGCTGCCGCCCTTGCCGCGGCAGTAACCGGTTATCTTGCCGTAGAGTTCGGCCATCATGCGTTTCGGTTCGCCACCCTTGGCGACCACGTGGCCGTGGCCGCGATGGGTGCTGGTCACGTAATCGTCCGTGCGCAGCGCCACACACACGCCCGCGGCGACGGCTTCCTCCCCAATGTAGAGATGGACAGAGCCAGGCAACTCGCCATTGCGGAAGAGTCGTGCGACCTCTTCTTCAAAGCGCCGGATGTTCAGGATGCGTCGGTAAATATCCAGCGCAACTTCGGGAAGTATTTCGTTCATGGTTGTGTACTCTCCGCACAGATCGTTGCCGCCGTGAGCGCCAAGGTTTGTGTGGCGCTCAGAATTTGGTCGATTTCGATGCATTCGTCGACCATGGGCCAGACAGGAATATAACCAGGACCGTATTCCACACAAGTAATGCCGGCGCCCTTGAAATGACAGGTGTCGGCCGTGGCGCCAATGCGGTGACCGGCGCCGATCCGTGGTTCATGACCGGTTACCTCGTTGTGGGCAGCCACCAGCGCTTGCACAAGTGGCTCGTCGACAGCGGTCGCTGCTCGCGCCGGCATACTCTGGTGACGGTCGCTTTGCGGGATGACTAGCTCGAACTGGAATTCCCGGTCATCCTGGCGAATCCGCTCAAGCAGCGCATAAAGATCCTCGCGCACGCCTTCCTCGCTCATCCCGGGCACGATGCGCAGGTCGAAGGATAGTGTGGTGATGTGTTGGTGATGTTCGATGTCGCGCACGGCCATGGCCGGGAAACCGGGCAGCAGGGGGTGCGGCACGAAGCGCAGCCAGCCGCCATCCTGCACCTGTCGCAGGGGCTGATAGGACGGCCCCAGCGCTTCAATGACCTTCGTGATCTTCTCGATGGGGTTGATGTAGGGCACGCGATGCCTGAATTCGCCAATGACTCGTATCAGTCCCTGCACATAACCGACAGAAATGAGCCCGACATCCAGGTTGCCCGCCTCGGACACGATGCAATAATCCGGGCGCAGACCGCTGGCCAGCAAGTGCTGCGCGCCCGCACCGCCGCCGGTCTCCGCCACCACGCAGGCGACGATCAGATCACCCCGTAACGGCTGGCCTGAGCGGCGCAGGGTCTCCGCCGCCATCAGGATGGACGCGAGTCCGGCCTTCATGTTGATGGCGCCCAGGCCATAAAGCATTCCGTTTTCGATGTCGGCGGCGAAAGGATCGTGGCTCCATTCCTCGTGCCGAAAGACTTCACCGTTCCAGTCGCTGGTGTCTGTATGGCCGCAGAGCATCAGCGAAGGACCGCTGCCATCACCACGCAGCACGCCGATGGCCTGATGCGTGCTGGCGCCGCCAGCGAGCGGCACCTCTTGCAGTTCGACCTCGAAGTCCCGCTGCCGTAGCCAGTCCGCCAGCCAGTGGCCCAGCTCAGATTCCTGCCAAAGGAAGGAGGGAATACGAATGAGCTGCTGCGCCAGAGTGACTGGCTCGTCGGGTTGCAGGTGAGAGAGCAGGGGAGGGGCAGCCATCAGGACTATGACACACAGTGAGGACACTGGCCCAGGTTACGGAGACCGGTCTGTCTCATATAGCGATGACCAACGCTGACAGTTAGCCAGGGATTCTACCCGCAGGCCAACGCAGCCGCTACAATGCCCGGCACAGCCGGCGGAAACCAGGTGAGCGTTGCACATGTCTGAAGAGATCGTCTATTCGCAGAAGGGGCCGCCGGCGCTGCCGGAAATGAGCGGGCCGGAGCTTGAAGAGCGCCTGCAGCAATCGCAGGTGCTGCTCCTGCCCTTCGGCGCCACGGAGGCGCATGGCGCACACTTGCCGCTGGGGACGGACACATACGAGGCGCGCGAGAACTGTCGCCGGGCCGCACTGCGGCTTGAGGAACGGGGCTGCCCGGTGGTCATCGGGCCGGAAATCCCCTTCGGCATCTCCAGCTTTCACATGGGATTTGTCGGCACCATATCGCTTAGCGCCACCACTTTTATCGCGTTGACGAAGGAGATCTGCCTGAGTCTGTATGCGAGCGGGTTTCGCAAGTTCGCCTTCGTGCACGGTCACGACGGCAACCTGCCCGGTATGATGGTCGCTGCCCAGGAGCTGGTGGACAGCACCGGGGATGCCGAGGCCATGGTGCTCAACTGGCTGGCGCCCCTGAGCGAGGTGTATCATCACATTCAGACCTCGCGCAAGATGGAAGGCCACGGTGGGGAAGGCGAGACCGCGCGCATCATGGTCACGCATCCCGGCCTGGTGAAGCTTGACAGGGCAGTGCGGCACCATGTCGAGCCGGAAGTCATGCGCAAGGTGCAGGGGCCAGAGCATGTAAAGACTGGCGGCGGCATCTTCTATGCCACTCGCAGCTACAAGGCGCACACACCCTACGGGCACATTGGCGACCCGGCCCTGGCCACGGCAAGCGCCGGCGAGCGTGGCTACGATGTCATCGCCGAATGGATCAGCCGCGTCGTCGCGCGCGATTACTTCGGCAAGGATGTTGACATGGACGCGCCGCTGCTGTGAGCGGCGCGGCGGCGCGGGTCGCTACTGCAGCAGAGCTCGCATCGCCGCCAGACAGCGCGGCACGGCGTATTCCAGCGGCTCGTCGTTGCCCTCATATTCCAGCGACAGCCAGCCATCGTAGCCATGCCCGGCAAGCACGCTGTAGATTCCCGCCAGGTCGACCAGACCTTCACCGACGACTGAGCCGATGTAGCGCTTGCCGTCAAGGCCCTGATAGACGTGGCCCGTTTCATCCGGCGCCGCGTAGGTGAAGTCCTTGAGATGCACCAACGCGACGAAGTCGACGAGCGAGCCGGCCGCCTGCAGGGGGTCTTGCCCCACCAGCAGGAAGTTGCCCGTGTCCAGGTTTGCGCGCAGGGCGGGTGAATCCACCACCTCGATGATGCCGCGCACCTGGTCACTGCGTCCGGCGACGTGCCCGTGGTTCTCCAGCGCGAGCGTGACGCCCTGGCTGGCGGCGTAGTCCGCTCCCGCCGCCAGACTGTCAACCACCCAGTTGATGCCCTGCTCCAGTGAGTATCCCGGGATTTGATCCCCGCTGAAGACGCGCAGCAAGCCGGCGCCCAGCTGTGCGGCCACGTCGACGCCGTGACACAGCGATTTCAATTGCTGCACGCGCGCAGCCGCATCCGGCTGGAAGAAGTTGGTGCTGATGGAGTAGACTGGCAGCTCCAGCCCAAGAGCCGCACAGCGTCGCTTAACTTCAACGATTTCGCTGTTTTCATCCGTCCAGAACATATCGAGCAGTTCAACGCCTTCGGCGCCCACGCGCGCTGCGTAGTCGAGGAAGCCGTACAATTCCAGCTGGCCCGCGCGGACCGGCACCACAAGGCTGTACATGCTCAGGCCACATTTCATGCGTTCACGCCCTTCATTGCCTCACAATTGCCATTCGGCGCGGGCCGTCTGCATCGTCTTGCGCGGTGGAGCATTGCTATGTCCATGACCATTGCGCACCCAGCGTGGATCGACCGGGTCGCTGGCCGGCTGAAAGCGGACGTCGCAACTGAGGCGAAAGCGCCGCGTGAGGTTGGTGGTTGACGCGTGCATAAGGTGCATGCCGAAGATCACAACATCGCCGGCACGAAAGTCGGTAGTGCGCCAGCGTCCGCCGTGACGGGCGGAAAGTTCCAGCGGATCCCTCGAAAACCAGCCCTCCACGCCATCCCGGTCAACATCCATGCGGCCGTAGGTCGCGCGAATACGTTCGTAGCCCTCAAGGCGCTGTGAGCCGGCGCAAACTGCCAACGTGCCCTGTTCAACCGGGGTGTTGCCCAGGGGAATCCAGACCGTGTGCAGCCGCTGCGAGCCACGACCCATATAGACGAAATCCATGTGCGCGCCCGTGTAGCGTTCGTTGCCAACCGCGCGCAGCCACTTGAAATGGAAGCTGAGGGCAGGCTCGCCGAACCAGGTCCCGAAGAAGCGGAACAGGTTCGGATGCTCGACCACAGCCAGCGTGTCAGGGTGATGGGCGAGTCCACCAGTGCCATGCATGCGCAGGCCAGACCCGTCCGGTGGCATGATTCCCTCAGTCACGGGCGTACCAGGCGTGAGCAGTTCCCGCGCAGCCATGTGCTCCAGGATGACGTGGCGCGCTGCCAGCACGGACTCGCGCGGCAACAGCTCCCGCAGCCAGAGATAGCCGTCCATTCGCATGCGTTCGCGCAGCACATCAAGGTCATCCAAAGGCAGACTCTCGTGAAGTCTGCCCAGGGTCGAGCCGGGAAATTCGACGTCACGCGGTCCGAAACGAATGCGCATCCTGTGCCTCCAGCGGACTCGCGCAGAGCGTATCCCGCGAGGCACGCCGCTGCCAGCAGCAGGTTTGGCAGTCAGCCAGGCTATCGCCTACAATCTGACGCATGGTCGCCAAAAGGGCAGTGCGATGATCCAGTACATCCTGCGACGTCTGCTCTTTTCCGCGCCGGTGTTGCTGGGCATCCTGGTCTTGACCTTCAGCCTGGCGCGCGCCATTCCTGGCGATCCTTGCCGATCAATTCTGGGCGAACGTGCCACCGACCAGATCTGCGATGAATTCGCGCGCCGCAATGGCCTTGATCAGCCCTTGCCAATTCAGTTCCTCGTCTATTTACGCAACATTGCGCAGGGCGAACTGGGGCAATCCTTCCGCTTCAGACGTCCGGTGGCCGAGCTGCTGGTCGAGCGCATGCCGACAACCATGGAATTGGGCTTCAGCGCGATGCTCTTCGCCATAAGCGTGGGCGTGCCACTGGGGGTGCTCAGCGCGCGTCGCCACAAGTCGGCGCTGGACGTGGGCACGATGGTGGGCGCCAACATGGGTGTGTCGATGCCGGTCTTCTGGCTGGGGCTGATGCTGGCCTACATCTTTGCCGTGATCCTTCGCGATACGCCGCTGGCCCTGCCACCTTCCGGCCGACTGTCGCCTGGCGCCAGCCCGGACCCCTGGTATGAGGTCTGGGGGCTGGTGGCGGAAGGCGCGGATGGCAACGCCTTTCAGGTTTTCCTGTCGCGCTTCTACCTGCTCAATGCCATTTTGACACTCAACTGGCAGTTGTTTGTCGATACCGTGCGGCACCTAATTCTGCCGGCCGTCGCCGTGGGCACCATCCCGCTGGCCATAATCGCGCGCATGACGCGCTCCAGTTTGCTGGAAGTGCTGAATGAGGACTATGTGCGCACGGCGCGCGCCAAGGGCCTGGCCGAGCGCCTTGTCGTGATGCGACATGCGCTCAACAACGCACTGCTGCCGGTGGTCACCGTCATCGGCCTGAACTTCGGCCTGGTCATCAGCGGCGCTGTCCTGACCGAAACCATCTTCGGGCTGACCGGCGTGGGACGCACGCTGGTGGACAGCATCACCTCGCGCGACTACTCCCTGGTGCAGGGCTTCACGGTGATCATCGCCTTCGGCTTCGTGCTGCTCAATCTCCTGGTAGACATCATGTACGGCTGGCTGGACCCGCGTATCCGCCTGGGGCAGGGCTAGTCGATGGCCCATGTAACAGTCTCGCTAAAGACAGAAGGTCAGCGCGCCGGTTCCCAGAGCCTTTGGATCGAGGCTGCGCGCAACCTGCGCCGCAACCCCTCGGCCATCACCGGGCTGATCGTCATTGGCCTGCTGGTGCTGATTGCGCTGGCCGCGCCAGTCTTCGCAACGCACGACCCCATCCTCTCGATGATCGGACAGCCGGGAGAGACCGGCCGACTGCAGGCGAAATTGCCCTGCATCCCGCTGCTTGGCTGCCAGGACGCGCCACATTACATGGGCCTTGACCTGAATGCGCGCGACCTCTACAGCCGAGTTATTTTCGGCACGCGCACCTCGCTGTCGGTTGGCATCATAACCATTTCCCTGTCGATCGTGAGCGGCACGCTGCTGGGCCTTGTCGCTGGCTACGCCGGCGGGCGCACGGAAGACGTCATCATGCGACTGATGGACGTCGTGCTGGCCTTCCCGGCGCTGCTACTGGCGATCTCCATCGTGACGATATTGGGTCCTGGCCTGACCAACGCGCTGCTCGGCATTACCATCACTTTCATCCCGCAATATGCGCGTCTGACGCGGGCCAGCGTACTTTCGTTGAAAGAGCAGGAATTCGTTCTGGCTGTACGCGCGGTGGGCGCCGGGCCGTTACGCATACTATTCAACCATGTTCTGCCCAACGCCATCACACCCATCATCGTGCAGGGCACGCTGGGCATCGGCACGGCCATTCTCGACGCAGCAGCGCTGTCATTCCTCGGTCTTGGCGCGCAGCCGCCGACGCCGGAATGGGGTCAGATTCTGAGCGAATCGCGTAACTACGTGTTCACTTCGCCGCACCTGGTGTTCTATCCTGGCATCGCCATCATGGTCACGGTGCTGGGCTTCAACCTGCTGGGCGACGGCATGCGGGACGCGCTGGATCCGCGCCTGAATCGCAACTAAAGCAATTGTGGTTGAGGCAGGCTGTCAGTTGTTGCCGAGCAGATTCCTGAGCACCGCAAGGTCGGCCGCGACGAGTTCGTCCGCGTTGCTACCATAGTTGTTTTCGCAGATGAGCCAGCCGTCAAAGTCGATGGCCTGCAACGCCTGCACAAACGCCTCGAAGTAACCTTCACCCTGTCCCAGCGACGCGCTACCCATCACGTGGTTCAGGCCATCCTTGGCATGCGCCTGGTTGCACAGGTAGCTGGAGGGCAACTCGCGCACCAAAGTGGAGGCGAGATGTCCGAAGATGACCGGGTTATAACCGTCGATCAGCACGCGCAGGGAAGGGTGGTCGACAAGATCAAAGATACGCATGTGTCCGGCGGCGTCGAGGCTGTTTTCTGTGGCGAGTAGCAGGGGTTGGCCATTGATGTATTCGCAGCCGCGACGGAGCATGGCACTGGCGCGTTCAAATTCTTCGCCTGTACGAATTTGTCCCTTGAAGAAACTGGGGCAATAGACCAGACCGATGCCCATGGCCAGCGCCGTATCGAGCGAGCTGCGCAGGACATTCCAGGCGCGTCGACCGGTATCGCTGTCAGGCGGGCTGTGCAGCGGCAGCTTGTTCATGATACTGATGCCGAAGCCGACGATTTTGACGCCGGTTTCTTCCGCAGCCTGCAGGTAGGCTTTCTGCAAGGCCGGAGTACGCAATGCGACGGCCGTGTCTTCATCCCCGATACCGAGCTGGATGCCCGTAAAGCCCAGTTCTGCGGCGCGATGCAGGGCGTCCACGCCGTTGCAATCCAGGATCCACTGACAGACGCCAATTTGAATCATGGGTGCTCCTGTGGTGGCGCCGGGTCAGGTTGCGACCCGGCGCCAGAGAAACGCGACCTACGACTAGCCGCAGGCGTCCGCGTTGACGAATTGCTGGAAGATGGTGAGATAGATGGCAAAGCCCTCGCCGGTACCGGTGTGCAGCGGGCTGCTGCAGTCGCCGGCCGCCTGCCAGGTGGTGACCACGTCGTTGGCGTCAAGGTCCGAACCATCATGGAACTTCACGCCAGCGCGCAGATTGAAGGTCCACACCAGGCCGTCGTCAGAGACATTCCAGCTCTCTGCCAGGCCAGGTATTACGTCCACGCCGCCGAGGGAGAAGTCCAGCAGGGCTTCGTTGACCTGGTGACAGGCGCGGAAGGACTCGCCGTCGAAGGTGTCGTTGCAGTAAAGCGAGATGGGCTCGGCATCCTGCATGTAGATGATGTTGTCATCATCGGGGTCCTCGACGCGTGCGAACTGCTCGGTGCCGTCGAGCACGCCTGGATGGATGCCGGCAATGCGTGCCTGCCAGACGTCAGCGGCGCCAGCGTGGCCGAAGGGCACATAGGGAATATTTGCTTCGATCCCGGCCGCCACTTCACGGAAGAGCTCCTGACGAATGGCCGGGTCCAGTTCCTGGCCGGCTGCAACCAGGGGCTCGTAGATGTCAGGATAGGAATCGCCAAACTGGTTGAGATTCTCACCCAGGCAGCAGGTCAGGAAGTTGGAGGCGTCCGGGAAGTCCGCGTGCCAGCCAAGCAGATGCAGCGGTTCGTTGCCGGAAAGCGAGGAACCAATAAAGGAACCGGATTCCATGACCTGAACATCAGCTTCGATACCGGTCATGGCCAGTTGCGCCTGCAGATCGTTGGCGATGATTCCTGGTGTGGGCAGGTAAGCACGCACAACGTCGCGCCAGGTCAAGGTGAGCGGACGCTCCTCGCCGGTACGGCGGTCGGTGACTGTATTCAGCGGCAGCGTGAAGCCGAGTTCGTCGGCCGCCTCCTGCAACAGTGCCTGGGCCATGTCGGGATCGTAACCGGGCGCGCCGATGTCGGGCACGTGACCGAAGACCGCCGGCGGCACGAAGTCCGGGCTTATTGGCGAACCAGCCGGGAAGAAGTTGTCAACGATGCGTTCGCGGCTGATGGACATCGAAATTGCCTGGCGCACGCGAACGTCGTCCAGCGGCGCGAAGTAATTGCTGATGCCGACGTAAACGCCGGTCAGCGGCGGGATGTCAACCAGGGTGTAGTCGGGGTCATCGCGAAAGACCTGGAAGTCGCCCGGGTTGGCGAATTTCATGCCATCTATCGTACCGGCGCGCAGCTCGGTTGCGCGGGCGGCAGACTCTGATGCCCAGCGCAGGATGACGGTCTCCTCAAGGGACTTCTCGCCCCAGTAATCATCAAAGCGGCTGTAGACGATTTCGGTCCCCTGTTCCCAGTTGTCGAGCTTGAGTGGGCCCGTACCAATTGGTTTGGACAGCAGGTCGCCAGTGCCGCCGGTCGCGTTCAGATACTCGCTGGGGTGAATGGACATGCCGAGGCTGGCCATCTCCTGGTGAAATATGGCGTCGGGGTTGCAGAGCGTTACCCGCACGGTCAACGCGTCAACTGCCTCGATCGAGCTGAGGTTCCCGCCATAGTCACAGTCGGCCGCGGCAAAGGTGAGCATTTCATCCTGGGCGGCAGCCGGAACGAGTGTTATGCCCAACACTAGTAACAGCAGCAGGGCCCGTAACATAATCCTCATGTTCTCCTCCGATCAGATTAAAGTAAAGGCAGACGTGCCCGACAAAGCAAGGCAACGGGCGACGCAACCTCTGCCGCAGTATACTGCGCGCCATGATTCCTGCCAACCGGGCTCGCTCCTTGCGCGTCCTGGCAACATGGTCTACCTTCTGCAGTTGATCCTGTGGAGCTCGCGCAATGGAAATCACGGCAAACTTCGAAAGCGGCAACATCGTCGTTGAAGCCGTCCGCGGCAGTGCTGCAACGCTTCGCATACGCCCGGACAGTAACGCGGACTGCTACCAGTGGTTCTACTTTCGCGCCGAGGGCGTGGCCGGTGAAGAGCGACTGCTGAGCATCAGCAACGCTGCCGGCGCCAGCTATCCCGGCGCCTGGCCAGGCTTTCGGGTGCTTGCTTCCTCTGACCATGTCTCCTGGCAGCGGCTGCCGACGAGCTACAAGAACGGCGTTCTGCATTTCACACACAGGGAAGCGCCGGATGTGGCTTACTACGCCTTTTTTGTGCCATATCCAGAAGCGCGCCGGCGGGCCTTGCTGACAGTGGCGACTGGCACGCCGGGCGTGGAACGTCGCTCGATCGGCCGTTCGCTTCAGGATCGCTCGCTGGATATGCTGGTCTTCGGCGAGGAGACGGGCGGCCAGCGCATCTGGGTTATCGCGCGCCAGCACGCTGGCGAACCCATGGCCGAGTGGGCTGCCGAAGGTCTGGTGCGCCGCCTGCTGGACCCGAAGGATGAAGTCGCCAATGAGATTAAGGCGAAGGCGACTATCTCGGTAATTCCCAACGTTAATCCTGATGGCAGCGCCCTGGGTAATTTGCGCGCCAATGCGGCCGGCGTCGATCTCAATCGCGCTTGGAGTCGGCCGGTGCTCAATAGCCCTGAAGTGGAGGCCGTGAAACGGGCGATCGAGCATGACGGAGTCGATTTCTTCATCGACCTGCACGGCGATGAAACGCGGCCCTATATCTGGATCGTGCCGCCCGGCGTTCATCTCGATCCTGGCGCAGCACGCCAGGTGTTGCACTTCGAGCTGGAACTGGCGCGCCTGCACCCTGAACTGCAACCGCCGCCAGTCGGCATCGAGGGCGTGGATGCGGCTGAGGCAGGGATGTCCGTCAACTACATTGCGACCACCTATGGCTGCCCGGCCTGGACGCCGGAACTGCCATTCCCGGAGGTGCCCGGCATGGGCGATTCCTTGCTTGCCGACGGTTGTATGCGTTTCGGGCGATCTTGTCTTGAAGCCCTGAACGTGGTCATCGGTTGAATTGATGAAGCTGCTCATCTACGGCGCCGGCGCGATCGGCGGCAGTATCGGCGCCCATCTGGCCAGGGCCGGGCACCAAGTCACTTTGGTCGACCGCGACGAGGCGCACGTTTCCGCCATGCAGCGCCATGGACTGGTACTGCGCGGTCCGGTCGCTGCCTTTCGGACGCCAGTCAATGCCTGCACACCGGGGCAGCTGAATGGCAAATTCCGCGTCGTTTTGCTTTGCGTCAAGTCGCAGCACACAGAAGAAGCGGTCAAAATGCTATTGTCTGTTCTGGCGCCAGATGGATTCGTCGTCAGCCTGCAGAACGGCCTCAACGAGCCATTGATCGCCAGCCTGGTGGGCGAGGAGCGGACGATGGGCGCTTTCGTCAACTTCGGCGCCGATTACCACGAGCCGGGCGTCATTCACTATGGCGGGCGGGGCGCCGTCGTCCTTGGTGAAACAGACGGCGAAATCTCTCAACGTGTGCAGGCCCTGCGCGCGGCGCTGCTGGCCTTCGATGACGACGCCATTCTAACGGACAACATCTTCGGTTATCTGTGGAGCAAGGAAGCCTACGGCGCGATGCTCTTCGTCACAGCCCTGACGAATGAGTCCATCGCCGATTCGCTGGCTACACCGGAACATAAACGCTTGTACGTTGCCATCGCCCGCGAGCTGCTGGCAGTCGCGAGCGCTGAAGGAATCCGGCCTGAGTCATTCAACGGCTTCAATCCGGCGGCTTTCCTGCCTGGCGCCAGCGATGCTCTGGCAGGACGTTCACTGGAAGAAATGGTGGCATTTAACCGCCGTTCGGCCAAGAGCCACAGCGGCATCTGGCGCGACCTGGCAGTGCGCAAGCGCCCGACGGAAATCGCCATGTACGAGCAGGTGTTGGCCGTGGGCATGAGGCACGGTCAACTCATGCCGCTGACACGGCGCATGATGCGTATGATTCGCGAAATTGAGTCCGGTCAGCGGCCGCTGGCGCGTGCCAATGTGGACGAACTCGCCGCGGAACTGGCCTGAGCGATGCATGTCGACTTTACAGACCAGCGTGTAATTGTCACTGGCGCGGCCCATGGCTTTGGGCGCGCCATAAGCCAGGCCTTCGCCCGGCGCGGCGCGGACGTTTGGGCCTGTGACATCCTGGCTGACGAACTGGAAGAGACGAGAACGCTCATTATAGCCGAAGGCGGTCTTTGTGAAACGCGCCTGGTGGACGTCCGGGAGCGCGGGCAGGTGCAGGCCTTCGTGCAGGAGGTCTGCGCGAACGGGCTGCCGGTGCAGGTACTGGTGAACAATGCCGGCGGCGTGCTGGGGCAGAGCGGCAGACCGCTGGAAGAGATCGATGAAGCGGACTGGGACAGTATTTTCGAGGTGAATGCGCGCGGCGCCTTCTGGATGACCCAGGCCGTAGCGCCCGGGATGAAGACAGCGCGCTTCGGCCGCATCGTGAACATCTCCAGTGGCGCGGGCCTGCGCCCCAGCCTGACCGGCATTCAGGCCTACGCTGCTGCCAAGGCGGCTCAAATCCACCTTACCCGACAGCTGGCACATGAACTGGGCCCCTGGGGCATCACAGTCAACAACATTGCGCCAGGCTTCGTGCGCTCCAATCCGACTACCGAGCGCCAGTGGCAGGGCTACGGCGCTGAGGGTCAGCGCGCGCTCGTCGAGAGTTTGGCGCTGCGACGCCTGGGCAGCGCTGAAGACATTGCGCAGGGCGTGCTCTTCTTCGCATCAGCGCATGCAGGCTGGATCACGGGTCAGGTGCTGCCGATCGATGGAGGCCGACTCTAGGGGGCCGGCCCCAGGGTCAGGCGCGAAGGGAAAGGGGCTACCATGCGCCACCAATGTATCCCGAGCACCGGCGTTATTGTGACAGGCAGCCTTGCCTTGCTGATCGTAATCACCTTCTCCCTCGCCGCCCAGGAGGCTGGCCCCTTCACAGATGTCAGTGATGCTGCTGGCGTTCATGCGACGCACCGCGGAGTCTGGGACCCGGAGGAGAGCCAGCGCGGCTATCTGGCGGTGGGCCAGGCCTGGGGCGATTACGACAACGACGGCCATGTTGACCTGTACCTCACCGGCAACCTCGACCCCAATGTGCTGCTACACAACGAGGGCGACGGCAGTTTCCGCCCGCCGCCTTTCGCAGAACTGATGGCGCTGGCCCAGTTGCCCAGCGGCGGCGCACTCTGGGCGGACTACGACAACGACGGCTGGCGCGATCTGCTCGTGCTAAATGACGGCCCCAACGTGCTCTGGCGCAACCTGAAAGGCATTGGCTTTGAGGATGTGACCGCGCAGGCCGGCGTTGGCGGAGAATCCAAGAGCAGCAGCGCGGCCTGGGCGGACTTCGATGGTGACGGCTGGCTGGACCTCTACATTGCCAACTGGTCCTGCTTCCCGGAATGCGACCCGGTCGACTTTGCGCTGCAGCAGGACCGGCTGTATCGCAACCTGGGCGACGGAAGTTTTGAAGACGTTACCGCCGGGCTCGATCTTGAGCGCACGCGAGGTGCCGCCTTTGCTGTCAGTTTCGTGGATTACGACCGCGATGGCGATGCGGATATTTACGTGGTCAATGACAAGCTGCAGAACGAGGTAGGCAACCTGCTCTGGCGCAACGACGGGCCCGGTTGCGAACGCTGGTGCTGGACGGATGTGTCGGCTGAGGCCGGCGCCGACGCGCTCATTAACGGCATGGGCCTTGCCGTCGGTGATTATGATAACGATCTTGATACTGATTTCTACTTCACCGAGATGGTGTACCCGATGTTCTTGCTCGACAACCAGGGCGACGGCACCTTTCTGGATCGCGCACTTGAGGCCGGCGTGGCCGTCAACCTGCAGGCTGACCACGCTGTTGGCTGGGGCGCGGCCTTTCTTGACCATGACAACGACGGCTGGCTGGACCTTTACATGGCGGCCAGCGGTCAGAGCCGTGATGACATCGACTTCACCATGACCATGCACGACCCCTGGCCAAATCCATTTTTCGTCAATAATCGTGATGGCAGCTTCCGTGAACTCGCCCTCGGCGGGGAAGCGCGGCCTACCATGGGCATCGCACGTGCGGACTACGACAACGATGGTCGTGTCGACATCGTGCTGGGCAACTGGAATGAGGGTTACCAACTCTGGCGCAACACGACGCAGACCGATAACGCCTGGCTGGGCCTGCAACTGCGTGGCGGCGGCCCGGTCAATCGCGATGCCATCGGCGCGCGCGTCATTGTTACGACGCCGGACGGACTGGCCCGCCTGGGCGAGGTGCGCAGCGGCTCTGGCCTGGGCGCGGGGGATGACATCAGGCTGCACTTTGGTCTCGGCAACGCAAGCCACGCGGAAGTGCGCATCCTTTGGCCGGACGGTAGCGAACAGGTGTATAAAAATGTGGCAGCCGGGCTCTGGCATGAGCTGGCCTGGTCAGAACAAAACACAGAAGGGTAACTGGAGGCAGGATGAAGCTGGACGGGATGCTGGAATGGCGCTGTATTGGCCCTTTCCGTGGTGGCCGGGTGGTCGCAGTGGCGGGCGATGTGCGGCAGCAAAATGTGTTTTACTTTGGCGCCTGCGCAGGTGGCATCTGGAAAAGTGACGACGCCGGCACCTATTGGCAGAACATTACGGATGGCTGGTTCAACACGGCTTCAATTGGTGCCCTGGCCGTCTCTGAGGCAGACCCCAATGTGATTTATGCCGGCACGGGCGAAACCACCATCCGTCTCGATGTCACTCACGGCGACGGCGTTTACCGCTCGACCGATGCCGGCCGCAGCTGGACGCACTGCGGGTTGCAGGGCACGCGCCACATCGCCAAGGTGCGCATTCATCCGCAGGACCCTGACATTGCCTGGGTGGCAGCTTTCGGCCACGCCTTCGGTCCCAACCGCGAACGCGGCGTCTACAAGACGGTGGATGGCGGGCGCAGCTGGCAGCAGGTGCTCTTCAAGAGTGAGCGCGCCGGCGCCATTGACCTGTCAATCGATCAGAACAATCCTCGCATCCTCTACGCAGCCATGTGGGAGGCCTACCGCAACTTCTGGAACATCTCCAGCGGCGGGCCGGACAGCGGCATCTGGATGTCCAGCGACGGTGGCGAAAGCTGGCAGGATATTTCGCGTAATCCAGGCCTGCCGGAAGGCGTGCGCGGCAAGATTGGTATTGTCGCCTCGCCGGCGCGACCAGGACGGGTATGGGCGTTGATGGAAGCGACTGGCGGCGGTGGCATGTTCCGCTCAGATGACTACGGCGCAACCTGGGACCATGTGGCAGACAATGACGAGTTGATCTCGCGCGGCTGGTACTACATGCACCTCACGCCCGATCCACTGGACGGCGACACGGTGTACGTGAGCAACCTGAAGCTGTGGAAGTCTATCGACGGCGGTAGCAACTACGCGCAGATTTCGACGCCCCATGGCGACAACCACGATCTTTGGATTGACCCGGCCAATCCACAGCGCATGATTCAGGGCAACGACGGCGGCGCCTGTGTTTCGCTGAACGGCGGCTCGTCATGGTCGACCCAGTTCAACCAGCCCACGTCCCAGTTCTATCACGTCGCGGCAGACACGCGTGATCCCTACACGGTCTACGGCACACAGCAAGACAACAGCAGTGTCGCGGTTCCCTCGCGCAGCCCGCGCACCTCTATCACCTGGTCGGACTGCTGGCCGGCGGGCACCGGTGAGAGCGGCTATATTGCCGTGCGACCTGACGATCCTGATGTGATCTACGTCGGTGCGGTCGGCAGCTCTCCGGGCGGTGGCAACTCGCTGCAGCGCTACGATCACCGCGCGCGCCAGATTCGCCTAATCACGACCTGGCCCGAGGAAATGCACGGCGAAGCGCCGATCAAGGAGCGCTATCGCTTCGCCTGGACTTATCCCATCATCATCTCACCGCACGACCTCGACACGCTCTACATCGGCGGCAACCAGGTGATGCGTTCGACCAATGAAGGGCAGAGCTGGCAAGAGGTCAGCCCGGATCTGACGCGAGCAGACCCCGCCACGCTGCAGCCCAGCGGTGGCCCGGTCAATCGCGAGTCCGTAGGCGCGGAAACCTATGCGACCGTGTTTGCGCTGGCCGAGTCGCCGCTGCAGCAAGGGTTGCTGTGGGCCGGCTCGGACGACGGCCTGGTGCACATCACGCGGGATGGCGGCGACACCTGGACAGAAATCACGCCGCCAGAGCTGTCGGAACGGTCGCTCATCTCGATGATCGAGCCCTCGCCGTACGATGTTGGCACGGCATGGATGGCCGCGACGCGCTACAAACTGGACGACACGCGCCCGATGTTGTGGCGCACGCGTAACTTTGGCGCCAGTTGGGAAGCCATCAACACAGGGATTCGCGAGGGCGACTTCACGCGCGTCATCCGTGAAGATCCGCAACGGCCAGGCCTGCTCTACGCCGGCAGCGAAACTGGCGTCTACGTCTCCTTCGACAGCGGCGACAACTGGCAGCCGCTGCAGTTGAATCTTCCGGTCGCGCCGGTTCATGACCTGCTTGTCAAGGGCAGTGACCTGATCGCCGCGACGCACGGGCGCTCCTTCTGGATCCTCGACGACCTCACTGCCTTGCGTCAGCTTGAGCAAGCGCCGGCAGGCATGACGCTGCTGCAGCCGCGACCGGCCCTGCGCCTGATGCCGAAGGTCTTCGAACGCGTCTTTGGTGGCGTGCCGGGCAAGACCTACATGGGTACGTTGGGCGTGGTCGCCGCCTACACCGAGACGAAGTCGCCGGAGAATCAGGTCAGCCGCAGTTACCTCGATTCTGGCTGCAACCCGCCGAAGGGCGCCGTCTTCACCTGGTGGCTGGCAGAGGAATCGGCACAAGCCATTCGTATCGAGGTACTGGATAGGACGGGCGCGGTCGTGCGCAGCTTCTGCAGCCTGGATGAGGAATCCCGCAAGGCCCAGGCCGCCTTGCCACCTGAAGCGCCGCGGAAAATGTACCTGACGGCCAATGCAGGCTGGAACCGCTTCGTGTGGGATTTGCGCTACGAAGAGGCGACGCGCCTTAAGGCGCATGATGTTCATGCCGGCGCAGTTGACGGGCCGATGGCAGTGCCAGGCAGCTATATGCTGCGACTTTGCGTTGGCGACGAGACCCTGTGCCAGCCATTTGAGGTGCGGCTGGATCCGCAGTCAGATACGCCTCAGGCAGATCTGCAGGAACAGTTCGACCTGTTACTGCGCATCCGCGACCTGCTGTCGGAGGCGCATGGCGCAGTTAACCGCATGCGCCAGCTGCGTACCCGGCTCAATGCGCTGGCGGAGCGCGCTGACGTGGACGAGGAGACGACCGGGCAGGCTCGCGAGCTACACGAGCGGGTGCTGGAGATCGAGAAGGTCTTGATGCTGCCAGACCTGAAGCCTGGCTGGCCAGGATTCCTCAACCATGGCGTGCAGCTGACGCGCAAGCTGGCTGCGCTTACCGCCGTCGTTGCTTCCGGCGATTATCGCCCGACTGACCAGGCGAATGAAGTTTTCGCGATGTACGATCAACTGATCCATGTAGAGTTGACGCGCCTGGCGGAGCTGGAGGGCGGGGCGCTCGCCGCCTTCAACCGGCATCTGTTGCAAGCGGAGGTTCCGCCCGTCGGGGCATGAAACTTTCGCGCGACTTTTTAAGGCTGGCGGCTGCGGACTTCATCGTCCGCAGCGGCTATCAGATGGGCAAGACTCCGCTCCTGCCCATCTTCGCTGCTTCCCTGGGCGCGACGGACCTGTTTCTGGGCCTCGTCGTGTCTGTCTCAACCTTGACCGGGTTGCTGCTCAAGCCGCTCATCGGCATGTTGTCGGACCGTCAGGGCCGGCGCGTCTGGCTGCTGGCGGGCACGGCTTTCTTTGTGCTGATGCCCTTCCTGTATCGCTTCGTGAGCAGCCCGGAACAGCTCCTGATCATCCGGGTGCTTCACGGGCTTGCGACCGCTATCTACGGCCCGGTGACACTGGCCAGCATCGCAGAACTGCGCGCCAGCGGTGTGGCGGAACGCCTCGGCTGGTTCGGAATCGCCCGCAGCGGCGGCTACATCGTGGGGCCAGCTCTGGCAGGCTGGTTGCTGTTGACCCATGATCCGGTCGCGGTATTCACGTTCATTGGCCTCATCAGCGCTGTCGCATTGCTGCCGGTGCTGCAGTGGGGCGCCGGCCGCCTTCCGGCGCAGGGTGTGCGAATCCCGCTCTTGCGACAGCTGCGCGAAGCGATCATGGCGGCCGGGAGCACGCCAGGCATCTGGCTGGCTGGCGCGCTCGAGATGGTATTGTTTGTCGCTCTCTACGCAGTGAAGACCTTTCTTCCGGTATACGCGCTCGCGGCGGGAACGAATGTCGCGCTCGTCGGTTTGTTCTTCGCCGTTCAGGAAGCGGCGCATTTGCTGGCGCGGCCCGTTGGCGGGCGCATTGCCGATCGTCTTGGCTTCGTGCCTGCGATCGCTTCCGGCATGCTGTTAATGGCGGCCGGCCTGGCGTCGCTGCCCCTGTTGGAGGGGACGGCGCTGCTGCTCCCGGCGCTTGTGACCGGTTTCGCCCAGGCGCTGATTTTCCCGGCGACCCTGGGGCTGGTCTCGCGCCAGATCAGCGTCGGCAACCTGGGCGCTGCCATGGGCTTCGTCGGCATGATGCAGAATCTCGGTAAGGTGCTGGGACCTGTGGCGGGTGGTCTATTGATTGGCTTGACCGGCTTCGAAACGCTGCTGTGGCTGCTGGCAGCCTCGCTGACAGCGGGCGTCATGCTGTTTCGTTTGCTGCGTAGCATGCCCCGGCACTCCATTGGTAAGGGGCAAGGGGAGGGGAGAGGGGATGAAGCTGGATCGCGATCAGTTGCAAAAGGACATACACGCGCTTTACCGACGTGAACATGAGGAACTGGGCCCTGCCGGTACGCTGGCCATACTGGATCGGGCGGCTGATTTTCCGCTGGCGAATGTATTGAACGCGGGCGGCGTGCTGGTCTTTCCGCATGCAGGAGTCAAGGACTGCGGCTATCAGATCGCGGCCTGCGTGCGCGCCTGCCTGGACAGCGGCGCGGAGAAGGTGCTGGTCATCAGCGTACTGCACGCCTTCAACGACGAAATGGAGGATGCGCGGCAGCGCGTGGCGGCTGGCAGCGACCCACGGGACGAGGCCCTGTGGGGCATTCAGGGGCCCGGACTGGAGGGTCGCGAGGAGTGGCGCGGCGACCATGCGCTCTACAGCTGGCGCCACTTCTGGCAGGCCGAACTGGAACGTCGCGGCCTTGACGCGGCGCGAGCGCCACAGGTCATTGAACGCTATCCCTACCTGGCAGGCGGCGTGCCGGGCGAAATGCCGGGCATCGGGGAACTGGCGGAAATCACCAGGGATGCGGTCATCGTCTCGACAGCGGACGCTTTTCATCACGGCATTGGCTATGGTGACGCGCCGGACGAGGCGTTCTGGCCGGATGCGGCGGGTCTTGCGCGGGCACAACGAATGCTGGAAGACGGCATGGCCATCCTGGGGCGCGGCGACTATTGGGGCTACAACCAGCACTGTGTGCTGGCCAAAAGCGACGCGCGCGACAGCGGCCAGGTGTATCGCTGGCTACGCGGGCCGATGAGCGGTCGTGTGCTTGACATCACCTTTACCGACTCCAGTGTTCTTTACAACCAGCCTGCGCCCACATGGGTTGCAGCAGCCCTGATGGCCTGGATACTGGATGTTGAATCATAGCGCGTCAAGGCTGTCAAGTTGCGGCTACGGGCGCAGCGGCTATACTTACAGGTGGACGATATGCGTCCGCTTCGACGTTGCAGAGAATTCGAACAGGAGAAAATGATGGTTAGGACCCGATTTGGAGTGGCAGCACTCGTACTTGTGTTACTGGCCGGGGTGTTTGCTCCGGTAAGCGCCCAGATGGATGATGAGGTCACTCTGCTATACTGGCAGGCGGCCTCGATTCTGAACCCCTATCTGTCTGGTGGTACCAAGGACCTGCATGCTGCCTCAGTCGTGCTGGAACCGCTGGCGCGCTACGATGAAAGCGGCGCTCTGGTTCCCTGGCTGGTTGATGAAATCCCGACTTTGGCCAATGGTGGCATTGCCGAGGACCTGACCAGCATTACCTGGACGCTGAGCGAGGGCATCACCTGGTCCGATGGGTCTCCACTGACCTCGGCAGATGTGGTGTTCACCTGGGAATACTGCGTGGATCCGGACGCCGGTTGCAATGCGCTGTCGAACTTTGCCGACGTAGAGAGTGTCGAGGCTATGGATGACCTTACGGTCACTGTCAGCTTCGGCGTCTCCAAGCCTTTCCCCTATGGCCCCTTCGTGAGCCAGGTGTCACCGATAATTCAGGCGGCACAGTTCGCTGATTGCGTGGGTGCGAATGCGCCGAACTGTACAGACCAGAACTTCGGCCCGATCGGTACTGGCCCCTATGTTGTGGACGAGTTCCGCGCCAACGACGTCATCGTCTACACGGCCAACCCGAACTATCGTGAAGCAGGCAAGCCTTACTTCCAGCGGGTTGTCTTCAAGGGCGGTGGCGATGCAGAATCTGCCGCACGTGCCGTGCTTGAGACGGGCGAGGCGGACTACGCCTGGAACCTGCAGATTTCACCGGCTGTGCTGGGCGCGATGGAAGCAGCGGGTCAGGGTGCTGTCGTCGTAGCTTACGGCTCTGGCGTGGAACGACTGATGGTCAACCAGACCAATCCGAACCCGGATCTAGGTGAGGACCGCTCGATATTTATGGGTGGTGACAACGCGCATCCCTTCCTGACCAACGATGCAGTCTGGCAGGCGCTCTCGATGGCGGTCGACCGGGGCCTCATTGCCAGTCAGCTCTACGGCTCTGCCGGCCGTGCCTCCTGCAACGTTCTGGCTGCTCCTGCCATTTACGCTTCAAGCAGCAACGACGGTTGCCTGGTGCAGGACGTCGCCGGTGCCAACGCAATGCTGGACGAGGCTGGCATCCTGGACAGTGATGGCGACGGTGTGCGCGAGCTGGATGGCGTTCCGCTGAGCATCCTGTACCAGACCTCGACCAACGCCGTGCGCCAGAGCACACAGGCGCTCATCAAGCAGTGGTGGTCCGAGATTGGTGTGGAGACCGAGCTGCGCAACATTGATGCCGCGGTCTTCTTCGGTGGGGACCCGGCCAGCCCGGACACCTACGGCAAGTTCTACGCCGACATCGAGATGTACACCAACAGCTTCTCGGGCACGGACCCTGAATCCTACATGGGCAACTGGGTCTGCGGCGAAGTCAGTGGGCCGGACAATAACTGGCTGGGCAACAACATCCCGCGCTGGTGCAACACGGACTATGAAGCGCTGGTGGAACAGATGTCCCAGTCTGCGGCCATTGAAGATCGAGCCAGCCTTGCCATGCAAATGAATGACATGCTGGTTCAGGCAGGCATCATGATCCCGCTGGTGCATCGCGGTGACGTTTCTGCGCATGCCAACTCGCTGGACGGCATCCTGATGAACGCCTGGGATTCCGAGCTGTGGAACATCGCTGACTGGACCCGTATGGGTTAGACAGTCCAAAAGCAATATCGGGCAGGGCGGGCCAGCAGGTTCGTCCTGCCTGTCATTGCGGACATGCGCAGGAGATTGCCGTGGGTCAGTACATCGTAAGGCGCATTTTGATCGCCTTCCCCACGCTGCTGGTCATCAGCCTGGTGGTGTTCGCCATCCTTGAACTGTCGCCTGCAGATCCGGTCGGCAATTTGCCTCTGACGATTCCACCAGAAGTTCGGGAACAGATCCGCGAAAGCATGGGGGTGAATGATCCCTTTTTCGTAAAGTATTTGAAGTGGCTGCGGCAATTCATGGTCAACGAGCCGCTTAACATTCTTGAGGAAATGACCGGAATCACCGTCGGCGATTCAGAGTCCCGGCTGCGCTATATCTCCTGGCAGACACGCAGTCCGATCATTGACCTCGTCGTCGAACGATTGCCGCAGACTCTTTGGGTTGTGGGGTTGTCCTATGTGCTGGCAATTGTCGTTGCCGTGCCTGTAGGCGTCATTCAGGCCTACAAACAATATTCCGTTTTTGATCAGGTTGTCACCTTTTTTGCGACCATCGGCTTTTCGGTGCCGACCTTCTTTACCGGCCTCCTGTTCATCATCGTTTTCAGCGTGCAACTTAAGTGGTTTCCCTCAATTTACGATACGACGCACGTGGTAACCGACTTCCCCAGTTTTATCGTCCAGATGCGCCAGACCATGATGCCGGTGATCGTGCTCGCCCTGTTCTTCATGGCGCTGATCAGCCGCCATACACGCTCGTCCATGCTGGACAATCTGAAGCTGGATTATGTGCGTACGGCGCGTTCCAAGGGAATCAGTGAGCGGATGGTGGTAGGGCTGCACGCCCTCCGCAACAGCCTCATCCCGGTGGTGACTCTGATTGCTCTGGGCATTCCCGGAGTCTTTCAGGGCGCGATCATCACCGAGCAGATATTTCGCGTCAATGGTCTCGGTCAGCTGCTCATCATTGCCATTCAAGGCGGGGATTTGCCGACAGTGCAGACTCTGACCTTCATCTTCGCGGTCATGATCGTGTTCTTCAACATCGTCGCGGATCTGCTCTACGCTGTACTCGATCCGCGTATTCGCTACGATTAGCCGCCGGCCGGATGTGATGCCATGAAAGCCATAACCCTCCCGGTCGATTCCGGCGACGACACCGAGATTATTGGATCGCCGCGTACCCTGAGTGGCGACGCCTGGCGGCAGTTTCGCAAGCACAAGCTTGCCATGATGGCGCTGGCCGTTCTGCTGCTGATCATCGGCCTGGTCGTGGCCGGTCCGCTCTTCTGGCACACGAACCCGGAATATATCGACATCATCGATGCCTATTCCAACATGACCGCCGAGCACCCCTTTGGCACAGACAATCTGGGTCGCGACACCCTGTCACGGACAATCTGGGGCGGACGCGTTTCGCTGTCAATTGGCCTGACGGCCATGGTAATTGCCATGAGCCTGGGCACGTTCATCGGTATTCTGGCCGGCTATTTCCGCGTGCTTGACGGACCGTTGATGCGCCTCACCGACATGTTTCTCTCCTTGCCGACACTGCCGCTGTTGCTCGTGATCACGCTGTTGTTCCGCGAACCGCTGCGCAAGGCCTTTGGGCCCGAGATCGGCATTTTCGTATTGATCGTGGTGGTGATTGGCTTGCTGGGCTGGATGCCAACCGCGCGCCTGGTGCGCGGCGAAGTGCTCTCCATGAAGGAGCGCGAGTTCGTGGTCGCGGCGGGCAGCATCGGCTCGCCCGACAGCGTAATCCTGGTCAGCCACATCTTGCCGAACGTGCTCAGCCCCGTCATCGTCGCGGCGACCTTCAGCATGGCCGGCGCGATCATCACCGAGTCGGCGCTGTCCTTCCTCGGCCTGGGTTTCCCACCCGACTTTCCGACCTGGGGCCGGCTGCTCTTTGATGGCAAGGACTATCTTACGCTTACGCCGGCGCTGGTCTTCTGGCCCGGCCTGATGATTTCGCTCACCGTGCTCTGCATCAACTTCATTGGAGACGGGCTGCGCGACGCGCTTGACCCGCAGTTGCGCAAATAGCAACATGAAATGACAACCTGGCAAATGCCAATAGCCGTCAGGGAGGGCAGGAGTGGTTGATATCCGGTCTGAACGCGAAGGCCTTGTTGACGGCATGCCGCGCGACGAGCGCGGTTACTGGAGGCCGGACGGGGAAATCGGCGTCCCCAACCCGGTGTTTTCCTGGCCACCCAGACCAATTGAGGTCGCAAAGTGGGTGAAAGAATACCTGTTGCCCTTCAACATTCCTTTCATGATTGTGTCGGTATTGACCTGGACTTACCTTACGCCTGAAACTTCGCGGATGACAGAGTTCCGTGCTGGCTGGATTCTCGAGATTTTCGTTCGGAACCAGTTGATGTTGATTGCCCTGGCGTCAGTGCTGCACGTTCGCATGTGGACGCTGAAGACACAAGGATATCGATACAAGCTGTCGTTAAACTGGATGGGCAAAAGCCGGAAATTTCTCTGGAACGATCAGGTGCGGGACAACATGTTCTGGAGTATCGCCAGCGCGGGCACGATTTGGACGGGAGTTGAGGTGCTGATGCACTGGGCTTACGCCAACGGCTTCATCCCCTATGCAGACCCACGTGAGCAGCCGGTGACCTTCCTCCTGATCCTTTTCCTCTCACCGCTCTGGTACAACTTTTACTTCTATTGGGGACACCGCGTGCTGCACACGAAGTTTCTGTACCGAGCGGTGCATCACGTGCATCACAGGAATATCGAAGTCGGGCCGTGGTCCGGCGTGTCGCAACACCCGATAGAACATGTCATTATGTACTCGAGCATGCTTGTCCATTGGGTCATCGGCGCGCATCCGATCAATATGATCTTTCAAGGGCAGCAGGTGACCTTTGGCTCTATAACGGGTCATGGAGGCTTCGAGGAAATTATCGTCAAAGACGGTTTGAAGATCTCTTACGGCAACTATTGGCATTCGCTGCATCATCGCTTCTTCGAGTGCAACTACGGCGAACCAACCATGCCGCTTGATCACTTGTTCGGCACCAACTGTGATGGTTCACCGGAAGCGCGGGAGAAGATGCTGGCCAGGATGCGCGCGATGCACGGCAGTTGAGTCCTGTGAGCATCGCATGGTTGAACTCGCCGTGACCGCAAGATAAACATGAGGCAAACACATAGTGTTGAAGTGTTGAGGTGACTTTCGATGGCACAGAAAAGCGCTGAAAGAGAAGGACTTGTCGATGGCATGCCGCGCGATGAGCGGGGTTTCTGGCAGCCGGACAAGGAAATCGGCGCACCCAACCCGATGTTTGCCTGGCCGCCGCGGCCCGTGGCCGTGCTGAAGTGGTTCTATCATTACCTTTGGCCATGGAACGTCTTTTACATGATCGTGGCGACACTGACCTGGTTGTATCTCACCCCGGAATTGACGCGGACGGCTGAGTTTCGGGCCGACTGGATTCTTGAGGTTTTTGCGCGAAACCTGGTCCTGATGACTGTCTTCGCCAGTGCCCTGCACATCTGGTTCTGGTCGCGCAAGTCGCAGGGATTCCGCTACAAGTACACACCGGACTGGATGGGGAAGGGCAAGCGCGCATTTCTCTGGAATGACCAGGTGCGCGACAACATCTTCTGGAGCCTGGCGAGTGGCGTCAGCATCTGGACCCTGTTCGAGGTCTTCATGCTATGGGGCTACGCCAACAGGATGTTCCCCTACGTGGACCCGCGGGAGCAGCCGGTCTACTTTGTCGTCATTCTCTGCCTGATCCCGCTGTGGCGGGTATTCCACTTCTACTGGACCCATCGACTGCTGCACGTGAAGCCGCTCTACAAGGCCGCACACTACCTGCATCACAAGAACATCAACATCGGCCCCTGGTCCGGCCTGTCGATGCACCCGATCGAACACCTGCTCTATTTCACTGGCCCGCTAATCTTCTTTTTCGTTCCCGCGCATCCCATCCACGCGATCTTGATCGGGCACCATGCCGCGCTCTCCGCTGCCCAGGGTCATGTGGGCTTCGACGAGGCGGTGGTCAAGGATAACGTCAAGCTGCCGGTTGCTTCGTACTTCCATCAGTTGCACCATCGTTACTTTGAATGCAACTATGGCGAACCGGAGTTCCCCTTCGACTACTGGTTTGGCACCAGCAACGATGGTTCGCCGGAAATGCGGGAGAAGATGCTGGCGCGCACACGTGCCATGCATGGCAGCTAAAGCCGAAGGTGACAAAACAGGCACGCCCACATGATTGCGGGCGTGTCTTGTTGTCCCCAGTCTGCCCAATTTGGGTTGAAAGACCTTGTGTTATCCCCGCAGCGAGCCAGCCGTCAAACCGGCGACGATATGCCGCTGCATAAAGATATAGAAGACGATCACGGGCGACACTGCCAAAACCAGCACCGGCATCATGATCGACCAGTTTGCCTCCGTCCAAATTGGTAAAAAAGCTACTGTGTCGAGCTCGACTCGAATGGAATATTAGCCGCAAATTGGGGGGGGGGGGGGGGGGGGGGGGGGAGGGGGCGCAAGAAACAGCCCGAATTTTATGGCGGCGCGAGACACTCTTGCAAGAAGATAGTGCGTTCTTCTCTCTCTTCGGATTGCCAAAAGAGAACACGCCCGCCGGAAGGCGGGCGTGTTGTGTTGATGAACTTTACGACGGTGATTACTCGCCGCCGGGACGCAGCATGACCTCGACCGGTTCCCACATGTCGCCGGTCACGTCGGTGTCGGGCATGCTCATGCCCAGCGATTCCAGCGCCGCCGCTGCAAGGTCGCTGCGATAAGCCCCTTCCGACGGCTCCTCGCTGATGACTTCACCCTCAATGGCAACAGCCACCGTCTGGGCCCACTGGTCTTCGTCAATGATGCCGATGCCTTCCGGCGAGGGCCAGATCAACTTGCTGATCTCGTTCAGCTGCCAGGTCTGATGGCTTTCGCCCAGGGTCGATCCGTTTTCCAGCACGATCCCGACGCACTCATCCGGATTGTCGCGGCAGTAGATCCAGCCGCGGAAGCTTGCCTTCAGGAATGAGACCGCCAGGTCTTCATTGCCCTCTTCTGCCAGCCAGTCAGCGCTTACAAAGACATGGTCCTGCAGCATCGCTGTGCCGACGTCATTGAAGTCGATGACGTTGAGGTCCTCTGGTTGATACAGTTCTCCAGTATCAGGATTGACGGCTTCCAGCACCTGGGCGTATTCGTTATAGGTCATCGCCTCGGCAGCATCGAGTTCGCCGTTGAGCAGCAATGACATATCGAAGGGCTGCTGCACTACGGTCACGTCTTCCGGGTTGTTGGGGTCGATATCCTCGGCGCGCATGGCGGCAAAGAGCTCGTGTTCGTTCCCGAAACCCCAGGTGCCGATGCGCATGCCGCGGAAGTCCTCGACCGATTCGATGCCGGTATCGACGAATGAGACTTCCAGGGTGCCGCTGCGCTGGAAGACCTGGGCGATATTGACGAGGTTGGCGCCGGCTTCACGTGACTCCAGCACCTTGGGCACCCAGGCGAGGCCAAACTCGGCGCCGCCAGAAGTGACGACCTGCTGGGGCACGATTTCAACAGCGCCTTCAAGAATGGTCACGTCAAGGCCTTCATCTTCGTAAAATCCCTGATCGACGGCGGCGAAATAGCCCGCGAACTGCGATTGCGCGACCCATTGCAACTGCAGCTTGATCGGCGTCAAGTGGCCATCGGCTGAGACGAAGGCAACTCCCGATAGCAGCGCGAGAAGAACAAGCAATACTGTTAGTTTTCGCATTGGGTTTTCCTCCCATTGATGAAATGAATGTTAAACTTTCGATACGTCAAGTATAGCGTTAAGCGGGGGAATGGGCACAAGGCGGAATTCAGCACCGGGGCGGGGAGACGGGACTTGGCCTGGCTGCCCGCGCCAGGTTCTGCACCAGCCGCCGCAGGATCGCTACCACGGCATTCAGACGGCGTGTTCCCGGCCGCAGGCAGCGCTTCACTCTTCGTCCAGGCACAGGAACTTGTCGCCAGGCCGGGCGGGTTGGTGCTGGCGGTCGGCCTGACGCAGTCGCTGATGCAGTCCTTGCGCTTAACCAGACTGGCCGACTGACCAGTCCCAGATTTGGTCCCAGGCCTTCATCCAGGTTTCGGCGCGGCTGCTGACCTTCGTCGTGGCATAGTCCAGCTCCAGCCCCGGCCTGCCGCGGAAATCTTCCAGCATCTCCGCCTTGGTAATCTGCGCCGTGATGGTTACTGGCGATGACGGCACGTAAAGCGGGACAGCATCGAGATTTTGCAGCGCCTGATATGCGCCCGCTTCAATCATTTCGCGGGCGCGGACGGGCGGAATCTGGCGGGCCGAATAGCGCGTCAGCCCCCGCTTGACCGCGACGGTCGTCAGTCCATCGCCGAATAGTGCCGTCGCTTCGCGGCAGACGGCTTCGTCGCCGGTCATCAGCAGCACCGGGCAGCCATAATGCCCGCAGAGCGCCGCGTTAACCGCTATCTCGCCGACCAGTTCTCCGTTGAACCACAGATTGTGCCACTTGACGCTGGTGATGGTGTGGCTCAGGACGCCATCCGGCGTGTGAGCGCGGGCGTGGTAGCCAACCATCAGGCAGGCGTCGGCGCCCTGCTCAAGCAGTTCCGTATACCGCGTCCAGGGATGATGCGCCACCCACTCGCAGGCGGGGTCCAGCATTTCCGGAATCAGGGAATTGCCCTGATTATCGCCGCCGGCGTTGTGTCCATCCACCACGACAATCTCTGTCGCCCCCGCCCGGCTCGCGCCACGCACCGCTGCATTGACCTCCGCCGTGTACAGCCTGCGCCCTTCGTCGTACATCGGCTTGCCACTGCCTACCCGTCCCCAGGTAACGATGCCGCTGACGCCTTCCATATCGGTCATGATAAGGATTTTCATTATGCAGTCCTTGTATTCATATTTGTGTTGAAAGATTCTTGCACACAGGCATAGTAACCAGCGAGATCACCGGCTGGCAAGACATTCAGCCAATGACCAGGAATCAACGCCTCGTTCCTGGGGAAGAGCCCCCAGGTTTCTTGCCATTGCGCCCCAATCTGAGACGTCTCACGAGACCTGGTTCAGTCAATGAGGCATTCTCTGTGCCTCTATGCCTCTGCGGTGAATCAAGCCGCCCGCTCCGGGTTTAGCGGCCGCCGTCGTATGATCTCCTCCTCGTCATCCAGCACGGCAACCTCCCGACCGCAGGCAGCAATGACCGCTTCGTCCAGTGCCCGGTGCAGTTCGTCGATGCGTGGCGCGAAGCCACCGGCCGGTCGGCGGGGGGCCGGGAGATGGCGGGCGCTTCATCTCCCTTCTCTCAACGACACTTGCCAGGGCATCAGCCACCGTTCAAGTAAGAGCACCACAAGATAAAATGCAATGCCGATGAGGGAAGCCATCAGGATGGCGGCCCAGGCGCTGGCGAAGTTGAAACCCGAGGCTTCCTGAGTGATGTAGACGCCGAGCGTGGCGCGCGGCCCGCCGAAGAATTCCGAGACGACTGCACCAATTACGCTGAGTGAACTGGCGACGCGCAGAGCGCTGAAGATGAAGGGTAGCGCGTTCGGGATGCGTAGTGTCCGCAGCACACGTGCCGGGCTGGCCGCCCAGGATTCCATCAGTTCAAGCTGACCAGGGTCCACCATGGTCAGGCCGCGAACCGTGTTGATCATGGCTGGAAAGAAGACGATGATGGCGACGATGGCCATCTTGGAGGCCGGGTTGGTGATGCCAAACCAGTTGTTCATGATGGGCGCGAAAGCGATGATGGGCACGGAGTTGGCGGCGATGGCGAAAGGCATGGTCGCTTCGCTGATGATGGTCCAGCGTGAGGTGATCAGCGCGGTCAGTATCCCGGCGCCGCAGCCAATCACGAAGCCACCAACGGCCGACCACAGTGTCGCGCGGGCCGCGCTGAAGAGGATGGACTCGCCGCTGGCGCCGAGGAAAATCTGAAATTCTTCGTTGAACTCGGCGAGGATGCTGCTGGGCGGCGGCAGGATGAACTCGCGAATGCCGAGGACGTGCACGCCCAGCTCCCAGACGCTCAGGAAGACGACGGCGACCAGGATGGGCAGGGTGAGCCTGCGCAGGCGCGCCCTGGTGTCGCCGTTACTCACCGCTCACCCCCCGTGGGCATCACGCATCAGTTCTCGCACCTGCGCCACTTGTTCGTGATATTGGGGCAGGGCGCGCGTCTCAAAAGCGCGCGGGCGCGGCAGGTCGACCTCGACGATTTCTGTGATGCGACCGGGGCGTGGTGACATGACGACGACGCGGCTGGAGAGAAATATGGCCTCCGGTATGCTGTGCGTGACGAAGAGGACGGTCGTGTCCGTTTCGCGCCAGATGTGTAGCAATTCCATGTTCATGCGCTCGCGCGTGAACTCGTCCAGCGCGCCGAAGGGCTCGTCCATCAGCAGCAGCGAGGGTTGAAAAACCAATGCCCGGGCTATGGCGACACGCTGCTGCATTCCGCCCGAAAGCTGCCAGGGCCAGTGGTCGCCGAAGCCGTCCAGCTCTACCAGCTCCAGCGCCGCCTGTGCTTTTTGCCGCCGTTCCTGCGCCGGGACCCCCTGGATTTCCAGTGGCAGCTCGATGTTTTTGCGCACGCTGCGCCACTCCAGCAGGGTTGGTGCCTGAAAGACCATGCCGTAATCCCGGTCGATGCGCGCCTGCTGCGGCAATTTACCGTTGACCAGCAACTCGCCTTCGCTGGGGGCTACGAGGCCGGCAATGAGGCGCAATAGCGTTGACTTGCCGCAGCCGGAAGGTCCGAGTAACGAGATGAATTCTTCGGGCTGTACATCAAGCGTGATGTCCTGCAGCGCGACCAGTTGATCCTCACTGGCGGGATTGAAGACCTTGGCGATCTGTTGCGCCTGGATTACCGCATTCGTCATCATCCCCTCCCGCCGCTCTTGCGCAGCACCAGCCATTCAGCGAGGCTGACAAGCAGGAAAGAGAGCATCCCGACAGTGGCGGCCACCAGAATCGCGCCCCAGAGCTTGGGCGTGGAGACGGCGCTGTAATCCGAGCTGAAATCGAGGATGGCGCGGCCCAGTCCGCTACGGATGCTGGAAGGCAATTCGCCGATGATCGCGCCGACTACGCTGGCGGTTGCGGAGATCTTGAGCGCGGTGAAGAGGTAGGGCAGCGCGGCCCGAAAGCGCAACTTCCACATGACTTGCCAGCGGCTGGCGGCCCAGGAATTCATCAGCTCGAAGGCGTTGGGGTGGGGCGAACGCAGGCCGCGCAAGGTGTTGATGGTGACCGGAAAGAAGGTCAGATAGGCAGCGATGACCGCAACGGAGAGTGGGCCGGCGCCCAGCCAGATAACGACCATGGGCGCGATGGCGAGAATGGGCACGGTCTGCGAGGCGACAACATAAGGCAGGAGTCCGCGCTCCAGTGCGCCGAAGTGGGCGAACACAGTTCCCAGCACAAAGCCCAGGCTGGCGCCGAAGATGAAGCCAAAGAGCGCCTCGCTCCAGGTGTGGCCGGCCGCCTCAATCAGAATCCGCAGAAGCAGGAGGGGGCCGTTGCGTCGCGCCGGCTGCAGCAGGGCTTTGGTGATCTGCTGCAAATGCGGCAGATTGACGTCGTTCAGGATTTTCATGTCGAGCAGCACCAGCCTGCGCTCCTGCGCGAGATAGTTCGTCTCCGCGAAGTCGCCGACGACCACCCCTGTGCGCAAAGATTGTAACTCTCGCAGCGACGTCAGCGGGCTGTCCGCGCGTGTAGCCAGCGCCAGCCTGCCCGGGTAACGGGGAGTTACCGGCAGGATGCCGAGCATGGCGTCGTTGCTGTCGAAGCGCGTCAGATAGCGCAACGCCGGCCAGTCGCTCGCAGCGGGGTCAATGTCCTGGTCCTCAGGCAGGGGCGCCATGATGTCGCGCAGGTCCCTGCGGTCCGCCAGCACGGCGTCCAGTTCACCGGATTCAAGGGCCGCCAGGGCAATGTCAAGGTTAGGCAAGGTCGTGTATCGCCAGGACTCGAGACTTGTAGTAATGCGATAGTCGCGGGATGCTGCGAATAACTTGAGGCTTTGCACGCCCAGCAGCAGTATGGTGATGATCAGGACGAAGCCCAGCGTCTTCGTTGCCGGGCCTGGCAACATCATCAGCGCCAGCAACAGCGCGAAGCCGCCTGGCAAGATGAGCATGAGATGTTCGTTTTGCTCGCCGGGCGGCAGCACGAAGAGCCAGGCCATGGTCAGCACTAACGCAAGAATCAATGCAGATCGATTCCAGGCGCTGTTCAGCACCATGCCGAGCAGAGCTGCCATGCTGGCTGCCACATGCAGGCAGGCAGCGAGCAGCAGCAGCGTCCGCGCCCAGGACAGAACGCGTACTTCCGGCAGGCGCGCAACGCCCTCACGCAAGGCCTGTTCACGGGCGAGTTGACCCAGCAGGGAGCGGGGCGATTCTTCTTCGGACTGGGCGGCAACCCAGATGCCCAGCGCAGCGGGCGTAGTGTCAAGCAGGGGTTGGTCTGCCGGCGCCCAGGCAGCAATGCGCAGCAGCAGGGTTATGGCGAGCACGCTGGCGGCCAGCGTCAACAACAAGGCCAACACGCTACGAAGCGAACGGCTCGCTGCTGAAACCTGCGTCTGCTGCAGCGGGAAGCCGGTCACATTTAGCCCACGGCGCCGGCGACCGCCCTGGCCAGCAGCTCGCAGCCCTCTTCCATTGTCGCGCTGTCAACGTTTAACAGGGGAGCGATGCGAATGACATTGCCGTGCAGGCCGCCCTTGCCAATCAGGATTCCATGGTCGCGCGCGGACTCCATCAGCCGCATGGCGAGGGCTGCGTCCGGCTCACGATTCGGCCCGGGCTTGACGATTTCCATGCCCTGCATCAGGCCCATGCCACGCACTTCGCCGATGAAATCAAACTCGGCCTCAAGGTCCTCAAGCTTCTCACGCAAAACGGCGCCCTGGCTGGCCGCGTTGGCTTGGACCTGGTTGCGCTCCATGTATTCGATGGTCGCGAGCGCGGTCGCCATGGTGACGGGATTGCCGCCGAAGGTGGAGAAAGTCAGGCCAGGTAGCGCGTCAGCGATTTCCGCCGTGGCGACCGTGCAGCCGATGGGGGAGCCGTTGGCCATGCCCTTGGCGAAGGTCATGATGTCCGGCTCGACTCCCCAGTGTTCGATGCCCCACCAGTTGTCGCCGGTACGACCCCAGCCGGTCTGCACCTCGTCGCTGATGAAGACGCCGCCGGCCGCGCGAATTATGGGCGCAACGCGTCCGAAGTAGTCCGCCGGCGGCACGATGTAGCCGCCTACGCCCTGGATCGGCTCGGCGATGAAGGCCGCCAGTCGTCCCTGGGTGCAGGTTGCGATCAACTCTTCCAGGTCTGCGATGCAGAGATCAACGACCTGCTCGGGCGTCAAATCCAGTGGAGTGCGGTAGGTATAGGGCGAGCGCACGTGGCGAATGTAGGGGTCGATCACGTTGCCGAGGCGCCAGTTGCCATGCGCGGTCAGGCTCATCGCCTGCAAGGTGCGGCCGGAATAGGCGTGCCGCAGCGCAATGACATCGTTGTTGCCGGTGTACATACGTGCGGCCAGGATGGCGGTTTCGTCCGCCTCGCTGCCGCTGTTGGTGAAGAAGGATTTCTGCAGCGCGCCGGGCGTGAGCGCGGCGACTTTCTCTGCCACCTGCACCATAATCTCGTTGACGAAGAGCGTGGACGTGTGCTGCAGACGCTGCAGCTGCTCGATGGTGCGCCCGGTGATCTCCTCGTTGCAGTGACCGACCGAGACAGTCAGCACACCGCCGAAGAAATCGAGGTAGCGTTTGCCATCGACGTCCCACAACTCCTGATCTTTCGCGCGATCGACGATGATCGGCTGATCAGGGTAATACGGCACGACAGCAGGGAAAATATGTTGCCGGTAACGTTCCATCAGCGCTGCGCTGCTGGAGTTCTGCTGTGTCATGAATGCTGCTCCTGATGAAGCGAACACAGATCGACATTGCCGTTGCTGACGGCTTGCAGCCAGAATACCAGCACATCTTGCTTGCCGCTACACTGCGCATACCCCATAATGTGGTAGACTCCGCAGCACCTGGTGGATGCAGACTGGCCGGCGCAGGACGCGCCCATGGCCAGCGGGACGGGAGTGTCATGGTCGAAAAATTGAAGAACTATATTGGCGGCGAATGGGTTGAGGCGGAGACGAAAGACTGGTCACCGGTTCACAACCCGGCCACTTGTGAGTTGCTGGCAGAGTGCCCGGATTCGAGCGCGCAGGATGTCGATCGCGCGGTGCAGGCAGCCCAGGCGGCCTTTGAAGAGTGGCGTAGCACTCCGGTGATGGAACGCGCCCAGTTCATGCACCATTTCAAGAACCTGGTCGAGGACCGCTTCGACGACATCGCCGAAATCGTCGTGCGTGAAAATGGCAAAACGCTCGACGAGGCCCGTGGTGAGGTGCGACGCGGCATCGAAAGCATCGACTTCAGCATTGGCGTGCCCTTCATGATGCGTAATGATGGCGTGGAGGACATCAGCAGCGGCATTGACGAGACGACCATCCGCCAGCCAGTTGGCGTCTTCGCAGCTATCACGCCCTTCAATTTCCCCTTCATGGTGCCCATCTGGTTCCTGCCGACGGCCATCACCTGCGGTAATACATTCATCCTGAAGCCTTCACCCCAGACTCCCTTGAGCATGCAGATCACCTGTGAACTCATCGACGAGCTCGATATGCCGGAGGGCGTGGTCAATCTGGTGCACGGCGGCGTGGCCTCGGCCCATGCGGTGATGGAGCATCCGGGCGTGGCCGGCGTATCCTTCGTCGGCTCCAGTCCTGTCGCGAAGATCATCTACGAGACCTGCACGCGCAACGGCAAGCGGGTTCAGGCCCAGGGCGGCGCCAAGAACTACATCGCCGTGATGCCCGACGCGGACATGGAAGCCAGCGTCAAGAACGTGCTGGGCGCGGCCTACGGCTGCGCTGGCCAGCGCTGTCTGGCGGCGGCGGTCGCGGTGGGCGTCGGCGACGCTTACGACCGGTTGCGTGACGAGCTGGTCAAGCAGGTGGCGGGGCTGCGCGTCGGCTATGGTCTGGAAGAGACCTCGCAGATGGGCACGGTCGTCAGTGCCCAGGCGCGCGAACGCATCGTTAACCTGATCGGCGTGGGCGAGCGCGAGGGCGCGAATGTGTCCGTTGACGGTCGCGAACTGCAGGTCGAGGGCTATGAAGACGGCATGTTTGTGGGCCCGACCATTCTTGAGGATGTCACGCCGGACATGACGGTGGCACGTGAAGAGATTTTCGGCCCCGTGCTGTCGCTGATGCGTGCCGACAGCTTTGACGAAGCCGTCGAGCTCATCAACCGCTCGCATTATGGCAATGGCGCAAGCATCTTCACGAGCAGCGGCGCGAACGCCCGCGAGTTCAAATATCGCGTGAATGCCGGCAACATCGGCGTGAACATCGGCGTGGCGGCGCCTTCGGCTTCCTTCCCCTTCGGTGGCCAGAAGGACTCCTTCTTCGGCGACTTGCACGGGCAGGGCCGGGATTCAATCGACTTCTATACTGACCGCAAGGTGGTGATTGAACGGTGGTTCCAGGATGAGCGCGCTTAACACCTTCGGCGCCATCATGACGCAGGCCATTGAGCTGGAGACGGCGTTGGGCGATTACTACGAACGCGCCGGAAGCAGCGCGCTGGCTGCGGCTTGCGCCAAACGGCGCAGTAAGATGACGCGCATACGGCGCGAAGCCGTACTGGAAATCACGCTGGAGGCTATTGATGGCCTGGACTCCGATGACTACGCGCTCGAGCTTGACGATGTGAGTGTGGCCGGGCAGCGTCGGGCAGCGGAGACGGCGTCACGTTTCTACACGGAAGTTGCGCCTGGCATCAATGTGCGCCAGGCGCGGCGCGCCCTTGAACGGGCTGCCAGGGAACACGCCAGTCAGCTGGAAGGAGAAGGAAGATGAGCCGAACGGTACGCGGCGCGCTGGTGCAGGCCACTTGGACCGGCGACAAGGATTCCATGATTGAGAAGCATGTGAAGTACGCCCATGAGGCGGCGGCCCAGGGCGCGCAGGTCATGTGCTTCCAGGAGCTCTTCTACGGTCCCTACTTCTGCCAGGTGCAGGATTCGAAGTACTACAGTTACACCGAGTCCATTCCGGATGGCCCGACCACGCGCATGATGCAGGAGCTCGCCAAAGAGACCGGCATGGTGCTCATCGTGCCGATGTACGAACAGGAACATACCGGTGTCTACTACAATACGGCCGCGGTGATTGACGCGGACGGGCGCTATCTGGGCAAGTATCGCAAGACGCACATTCCGCAAGTGACCGGTTTCTGGGAGAAGTTTTACTTCCGCCCCGGCAATCTCGGTTATCCGGTGTTCGAAACGGCGGTCGGCACCATCGGCGTCTACATTTGCTACGACCGGCATTTCCCCGAAGGCGCGCGGGCGCTGGGCCTGAACGGCGCCGAAATCGTCTTCATCCCCTCGGCCACCAGCCGTGGCCTTTCGCAGCATCTGTGGAAGATCGAACAGACCAGCCACGCTATTGCCAACGGTTACTACGTGGGCACCATCAACCGCGTCGGTACCGAGCCCCTGGGCGACAACGATTTTTACGGCCAGAGCTATTTCTGTACGCCGCGCGGCGAATTCGTCGGCGACGTGGGCGATACTCATAAAGAGGAGCTGCTGGTGCGCGACCTGGACATGAGCGTGGTGGAAGAGGTGCGTCAGGTCTGGCAGTTCTATCGTGATCGCCGGCCGGACGCCTATGAGGGCCTGGTCAGCCCCTGAGCCTGGAGGGCGATATGGAATTTGCGATCACCTTCAAGGGCGACATCAGTCCCAAACGCACTGTGGCGCTTTGTCGCCAGGCCGAACTGGCCGGGTTTCGCTACGCCTGGTTCTACGATTCGCACATACTGTGGCGCGACCCCTGGGTGACGATGGCGATGTGCATGGAGCACACCGAAAACATGCGCTTCGGCCCCTGCGTCACTAATCCGGGCGTGCGCGATTGGTCAGTTGCGGCCAGCATGTATGCGACGCTGTCGCAGCAGAGCGACGGCAGGCTCGACATCGGCCTGGGGCGCGGCGACAGCTCCATGCGTGTGATGGGCAAAACTCCGAAAACCATCGCGCGCATGTGCGAATTTGTGCACGCAGTCAAGGGCATGGTCCGCGGCGACAGCGTGCGCTACGCAGAGATCCCGGAAGCAGTTCAGCTGCCCTGGGCGCAGGGCCATGAGTTGCCGTTCTGGATCGCGGCCTACGGGCCCCGCGCGCTGAAGGCCGCTGGCGAACACGGCGACGGCCTCATCATCCAGCTGGGCGAGCCGCTGCTCTGCCGCTGGTTCCTCGGCCAGGCGCTGGCCGCCGGCGAGGCTGCCGGTCGCGACATGTCTGACTTCCGCGTGATGGCGGCGGCGCCGGTGTGGGTGGGCGACATGGCCAGGGGTCGCGAGCAGACTCGCTGGTTCCCGGCGATGGTTGGCAACCACGTGGCGGACATCGTCGAGAAGTACGGCAGCGCGACTGCCGAGGTGCCGGAGAGCTTCACGCGCTACATTGAGGGGCGGCGCGGTTACGACTATCACGAACACGCCAGCAAGGATGCAGGACACCTGGGTTTCATCAGCGATGAGGTGATCGACAGCTTCAGCATCCTTGGCCCGGCACAGGACCACATTGCCAGGCTGGAAGCGCTGCAGGCCGCCGGCGTGACGCAGTTCAATATCTACCTGATGTGCGGTGAGGAAGAACGCATCGTCGCAGAATACGGCGAGCACATCATCCCGCACTTTCAGTAAGGGAGAAAGCGATGGGGACCCTGTTCCGCAACGGCACTGTCATAACCGCCAGCGAGATGCTGCGCGCGGATGTGCTGGTCGAGGGCGAAATCGTCACGCTCATTGGCCTGAAACTGCCCACGGACGACCACGAGGTTGTGGACTGCGCGGGCATGTACCTCCTTCCCGGCGGCATCGACGTGCACACCCACCTGGAATTACCCTTCGGTGGCACGGTCAGCAACGATGACTTCGACACCGGACATCAGGCGTTGGCTTTCGGCGGCTCCACCACGCATATTGACTTCGTGGTGCAGCCCATCGGCGGTAGCTTTCAGGACGGACTGGCTACCTGGCGCGCAAAGTCAGCGCACCTGGCGCAAGTTGACTACGGCTTTCACATGGCGATCACGGATCTGCGCGATGAGGTGATGGACGAAATCCCCACGCTGCTGGACGAGGGCATCACCAGCCTCAAGCTGTTCATGGCCTACAAGAACGTATTTCAGATTGACGACACCACGCTCTTCCGCGCCATGCAGGTGGCTGCGCAGCACGGCATGATCGTCATGGTGCATGCCGAGAACGGCGATGTCGAGGCGGAACTGACGCCGCGTCTGCTGGCGGATGGCAAGGTGGAGCCGCGCTATCACGCCAGCTCACGCCCGCCCGAAATCGAGGGCGAAGCCACCAATCGCGCGGTAGTGATGGCCGGTCTGGCCGGCTGCCCGCTTTACGTTGTGCACGTGACGACGCGCGCGTCCGTTGAGGCGATTCAGCGCGGTCGTGCACTGGGCTACCCGGTTATGGGCGAAAGCTGCACGCAGTACTTTTTCCTGACGGTGGATGACCACCTGGCGGCGCCGGGCTTTGAGGGCTCGAAGTACGTGTGTTCGCCGCCGATCCGCAGCGAGTCCGACCACGCGGTACTGTGGCAGGCCCTGCGCGACGGCTCGCTGCAGCATGTCAGCACAGACCACTGCAACTTTTGGTACGAGGGCGGTCGCGGCCCCTGGCTGGAATGGGCAGCGGCACATGACAATGGTGACTGGGTCGCCTATGAGGCTCAGGATCCCTCTTACCGGCGGCCTGGCAAGGAGCTGGGACTGGGCAACTTCTCCAAAATCCCGAACGGCATGCCCGGCATGGAAGATCGCATGATGGTGATGTGGGAGCATGGCGTCAACGCCGGCCGTATCTCTCCTACCCGCTTCGTCGAACTTATGTGCAGCAATCCGGCCAAAATCTTCGGCATGTACCCGCAGAAGGGCACCATCGCCGTGGGTTCGGATGCCGACATCGCCATCTGGGATCCGGCAGAGGAGCATGTGTTGAGCGTGGAGACGACGCACATGCGCACTGACTACATCGTCTATGAAGGGATGCCCATCCGCGGCAAGCCCAAACAGGTGTGGTTGCGTGGCCGGAAGATCGTGGATGGCGAAGACTGGCTGGGCCAGAACGGCGCCGGGCGCTACATCGCGCGCAAGGCGAACGCGCCGGTGCTCTGAAGCGCGCTGCAACTCGCCAGACATATCGTCGAAGGGAGCAGACCACATGCCCGAAACAGTCGAGCTGTGGGACACGCCACAGGCGGAGCGCATGGTGATGCTGGCCGGCTGGCGTCAGTGGGCCGACGCAGGTTCGCTGTCTTCGGGCCTGCCGAAGTATCTTGTTCAACGCAGCAAGGCGCAACGCATCGGCCGCATAAACAACAACGGATTCTATCTGTATCAAATCCCTGGCACGCACGATCTGGTGCGTCCGGTCGTCAATTTCGATAACGGCTATCCGCGCTCACTGGAAACCCGAAGCAACGAATTGTTCTTCACCCAAAGCGGCGAGTGTGGCGTGGTCATTTTCCTGGGAGACGAGCCCCACCTGGACATCGACCGCTACACCAACGCACTGTTTGACGTGGCGGGCACGCTGAAGGTGGAGCGCATCGTGGGGCTGGGTGGCGTTTACGGCGAGCTACCCTTTGACCGCGAACGCATCGTTTCCTGCAACTTCAGTTTGCGGCGCATGGCTGGCGAATTTGCGCGGCTGGCAGTCAATCTGTCTGACTATCATGGTGGCGCCAGCATCGGCTCCTATCTGTGCAGCCGCGCGGGTGAACGGGAGCTGGAGTACGCCGGCATGCATGCCCTGGTGCCCACCTACGATTTCTCAAACGTGGGCAAACTGGCCAACACAATTCGCATCGAGAACGATTTCACGGCCTGGCTGGGCGTGATGAAGCGTATCAACTTCATGTTGCGGACGGAATTCGCGCTTGATGATCTTGAGGAGAAGAGTCGCAAGCTGGTTGAAGTGGTCGAGTCGAAGGTGGAGGAACTGGAGAATATAGCGCCCGAAGCCGGCGTACGCGCCTATCTGCAGCGGCTGTCGGACGAATTTGAGGAGCCAGTCTTCGATCCGCTCGACGACGTCTGGGAGGACGCCTTGCGCGGCCTGCTGGATGACAAGGACAACCCCGCCTGAGCCAACGGCGCGCTGCGCATCAACCAGACGGAGCAGGCATGAGCGAACATTTCATCGGCCTTGACGTCAGTACCACGGCCTCCAAGGCCGTCGTTATCGACGAGCAGGGCAAAGTCGTCGCCTCGGCCAGTCACGACCACGCCCTGGAGACGCCGCGGCCCTTGTGGTCGGAGCAGGATCCGGCGGAATGGTGGCGTGCCAGCTGCGCCTCGCTGCGCGCGGTGCTTGAGGTAATTCCTTCGGACTCGGTGGCCGCACTCGGCTTGACGGGCCAGATGCATGGCCTGACGGCGTTGGGCGCTCGTGACGAGGTGCTGCGCCCGGCCATTCTGTGGAACGACCAGCGCAGCGCGGCCCAGTGTGAGGCGATCACCGTAGCGATCGGCGCGAAGCGGCTGTACCAGCTCATCGGCAGCAGCATGTTGCCCGGCTTCACCGCGCCCAAGCTGGCCTGGCTGCGCGATGAGGAATCTGAAGTCTTTGGGCGCATCGCGCATGTGCTCCTGCCCAAGGACTACGTGCGCTTCCTGCTCTGTGGCGAGCGGGTCACTGACGTGGCCGATGGTTCGGGCATGGCCCTGATGGACGTGGGCGCGCGCAGCTGGTCGGAGGAGATGCTGGCTACGCTGGCGATTCCACGCGACTGGTTGCCGCAGCTGGCCGAGTCGCAGGAAGTCTGCGCCGAAATCAGCCCGGCCGGCGCTGCCGCCAGCGGACTCCCCGTCGGCACAATAGTGGTGGGCGGCGCAGGCGATCAACCTGCGGGCGGTGTAGGCAGCGGCGTCGTGGCAGCCGGGCAGCTCAGCCTTGCAATGGGCACCTCTGGCGTGGCCTACGCCATCAACGACCGCTTCGAACCCGAGCCGCAGGGACGACTGCACACCTTCTGCGGACCAATGCCTGGAACCTGGCTAAGCATGGGCGTTATGCTGAGCGCGGCGGGCGGGCTGCGCTGGCTGAGGGATGCCTTGGCGCCGCAAGAGAGCTTTGACGAGCTGGGCGTGCTGGCCGCCGAGGTGCCAGCGGGCGCAGAGGGCCTGCTCTTTGCGCCCTGGTTGAGTGGCGAGCGCCACCCGCATCCGGACCCGCTGGCGCGTGGTGCTTTCGTCGGCCTCACGCTGCGCCACGGCCTTGGACACATGGTGCGGGCCGTGATGGAAGGTGTGGCCTTCGGCATGCGTGACAACCTGGAGTTGTTGCGCTCCCAGGGCCTGCGCCCGCGCGACGCCGTCATTCAGGGCGGGGCGGCCAACAGCGATCTCTGGCGCCAGCTGACCACGGACATCATGGGCATCCCGCTGTACCGCGTCAATACCAGTGAAGGCGCCGCCTTCGGCGCGGCGATACTGGCGGCGGTTGGCACAGGTGCGTACGCGGATGTGCCGGCTGCCTGCGCGGCGATGGTGCAGCGCGAAGACGAGAGCAGGCCGCGACCCGCTCTCGTCTCACAGTATGATGAAATTTATGACTCCTACAGCGCCTTGTATCCAGCGCTCGCGCCAGGCTTCAAACGCCTGGCAGAACTTGAGTCCTGAAGGCAACGCTCAGCCGTACTGCTGATACCAGTCCGCACTACCATCTGGCAGATCATAAAAATCGGTCCATGGCCGGCCATGCTGCAGCGTGTGGTTGTTGAGGCAGGCCACGCGTTCCATGGCCGTTCCGAGCAGGAATTCGTGACGCTCGCCGGGCGACATGGCGGCGCATTCCTTCCAGATGGCGCGCCCGCCAAGGTAGCCACTGGCGCCACCCTGACAGGCTACGCGAACCTGGCGCTCGAAGACATCGAAGTCCACGCCCGCGCTGAGCAGCACCCAGGGGGATGAACTGGCCGCGCTGACCTGTTCGCAGGCCTCCAGCCAGTTGGTCTCGTCATCGTGGTATTTCGCATTCATCGGGAATTCCAGCTTGAGTATGTCCACGCCCAGCGCGCTGATGCGCCGCGCCGTCTCAATGACCACTGCCGGTTTGGTTTCTGCGAAAGCTTCTGAGTCGGTGGCCACGCCCGGGTCGAGGCTGTAGGACATGGGTTCGACGAAGAGCGGCAGGTCCTGCTCGTGGCAATCCTGCAGGATGCCGCTGATGGTTCCCTCGATCTCATCGGCCAGCGCACCGGAATCAGGATGATAGTAGATAAGTAACTTAACCGCCGCGGCGCCGGCCCTGCGCATTTTGGCGACCGTCCAGTCGGGGTCGAAATCTGCGCGGCGCATAGTGCTGTCGCCGGTGTAGCCGGACTTTTCCAGCGCCATCAACAGGCCGCTGTTGCGGTGCATTTGCATGGCGGGCAGCAGGCCGTAATCGGCGTCCAGCAGCACGGCGCTGGTATACGGCGAAAGTTGACCGACGACCTCGGACTTGATTGCGACGGCGTGTTCATAGCTGCTGCCGGGCGGCAACATCTTCGCGTAACTGCCGCGCTGGTCAAAGGCCATAATGGTGAAGACATGCTCGCTGGTGCTGGTCGCTTTCAGGCCACGCCATCTGCCTGGCGTCAGTTTGGTATTCACGGGTCGCTCCTTTGCGTGTCTACGCAAGACTTCGGCACAGTATAGCAGACCCCGCCTGGCAGTGGCTGCTCACCCGCGCGCCCCCGCCAGGTAGGCCCTGCTGGCGGAACCCAGGACTGCTTCAAAGGTCACGGCAATGTAGCGCGCGCCGCGTTCACGCCAGAGCAATGCCTGCTCTACGTTGGGCACGACCACGCCCAGCGCGACTTCTGACCGGGTAATACGGGCCACAGCGCGCTCGACCACGGCTTCAACATCCGGGTGACCGGTCCGGCCCGGGCGACCCAGCGACTGCGACAGGTCGGTGCGACCGAGAAAGAGGACGTCAACATCGGGCACGTCGAGAATGGCATCGAGGTTGTTAACGGCCTCCTCGCTCTCCAGCTGCAGGATAGTCAGGGTCTCTTCGTTGGCGCGAGCGACGTAATCTGCCAGGCTCATCTCTTGCCCGAAGGTGGCGGGGCGCACGCCGGCCAGACCGCGCCTGCCACGCGGGAAATATTTGATGGCCTGCAGCGCGCGCTCGGCTTCATCTACGTTGTTAACCCAGGGGATGTGTACGCCCTGGGCGCCGGCATCCAGAAAGCGTAGTAGCACATGGGCCTGGTTGGTGGTGACGCGCACCAGCGGCGTGACCCCGCGCAATTCCGCGGCCCGCACCATGTCTTCGCTTCGGTTGGGCGCCAGCGAACCATGTTCGGCATCGAATATCAAAAAGTCCCAGCCGAGATATCCCATGAATTCAGCCAGTGTGGGATCCGGCGTGCGAAAAAAGCAGCCATAGACGCACTCTCCCCTGTGGAGTTTCGCTTTGGTTGAGTTTTTCAGCATGAATTGCTTCTCCCTTGAATACGCTGTCGCATCGCTCGCACACAGGTCCGATGCATAATGCTACACTTTGCTGTGTCGGGGAAGGGAGCAAAGCATGAAAATCACCGCAATCGACACTTGGCCGGTCTGGAATGGCAGGAGCAACAATCTCTTTGTGACAGTTGATACTGACGAGGGAATCTCAGGCATCGGCGAGGTCGGCATTTCCAGTCGTGAACTGGCGATCACTGGCGCGATCGACCATTTCCGGCCGATTCTTTTGGGCATGGACCCGTTTCGGACGGAATACATCTGGCAACTGTTGTTTCGCGGCACCTTTTTTCCGGCCCAGCGGATCCAGACGGCTGCCATCTCGGCCATCGACATTGCACTATGGGACATCAAGGGCAAGGCGCTGAATGTTCCGGTTTACGAACTGTTGGGCGGGCTCGCCAGAGAGCGCGTTATCTGTTATCCGCACAATGACGGCTACACGATGGACGTGGAGGCGCTGGTTGAATCCTGCCTGGAAACCAGGGAGGCGGGATGGAAATTCCTGCGTTGGCGTCTGCCGCATGAAGGCAACCTCTTTGAACCGCGACCCTCGATAATGGCTGCCATTCGGCAAGTACAGGCCGTGCGTGAGGCAGTGGGCCAGGACATTGAGATCGCCTTTGACGTGCATACCCGGCTTGACCTGCCTGATGCTCTGTGGCTTTGCAAGGAGCTGGAACCCTATCGTCTGTTCTTTGTTGAAGACCCCTTGCGCTGCGAAAACACGCAATCCTTTCGGGCCTTGCGGTCGCGGACAACAGTTCCCCTGGCCGCCGGCGAGCAATTCAGTTCCAAGTGGGAATTCCGGCAACTGGTTGAAGAGGATCTGATTGACTACGCCCGGATCGATCTTTGCATTGTCGGAGGGCTGACAGAGGCGCGCAAGATCGCCGGCTGGTGCGAGACGCACTACATCAAACTGGCCACACACAACCCCCTGGGTCCGGTCTCCTCGGCGGCCTGCCTGCATTTGAACCTTGCGTCGCCGCTGGTGGGGGTCCAGGAGCAGTCGCATGTTCCCGGCGACTTGCTGCCCGAGGTGTTCCCGGAGCAAATCGAATGGAAGAATGGCTGGTGGTTGCCGCCGGACCGCCCGGGACTGGGCGTGACCTTTGATCGGGAAGCGGCCCGCGCCCATCCCATGCGCGAGGTCCCACGCATGGCACTGCACAGGGCTGATGGTTCGCTGACGAACATGTAATGGGGAAGGGGCAGACCCGCCGTCAAGCAGTAACGGGTGGTTGGGCAGCCAGGGACGCACTCTCCGCTCCCGGGCATTGCCCTGTTCAAAATCGTCAGTGCGGCATGCCATCCGCGATTGGCTGGCTTCCCCTGCACTGCCAGAACGTGGCATAATGCTACATTTCGCGGAGTCGGGGAAGGAAGGAAAACATGAAAATCACGTCAATTGATGCATGGCCGGTTTGGAACGGCAAACGCAACTTATTGTTCGTCACTGTTGACACGGACGAGGGCATCTCGGGCGTCGGCGAGGCGGGCATCACCTGGCGCGAGCACGCGGTCATCGGCGCGCTTGACCACATGCGGCCCTTGTTGCTCGGCATGGACCCCTTCCGCACCGAATATATTTGGCAGCTGCTGTTTCGTGGCGGTTTCTTCCCGGCGCAGCGCATTCAGACGGCGGCCATGTCGGCGATCGATATTGCACTGTGGGACATCAAGGGCAAGGCGCTGAACGTACCGGTCTATGAACTGTTGGGCGGGTTGGCGCGCGACCGCGTCGTCTGCTATCCACATAATTACGGACGCGGGCTGGAAGTTGGCCCGCTGGTCGAGACCTGTCTGGCGGCGACAGAGGCGGGCTGGAAGTTCGTGCGCTGGGATCTGCCACAGGATGGTACGACGCTGGAGCCGCGCCAGTCTGTAATGGCGGCCATTCGTCAGGCGCAGGCTGTGCGCGAGGCGGTGGGGGATGAGATCGAGATTGCCTTTGATGTGCACACGCGCCTCGATCTGGCCGATGCGCTCTGGCTCTGTCAGGAATTCGAACAGTATCGTCCATTCTTCATCGAAGACCCGCTGCGCAGCGAAAACCCGGATTCATTCAAAACCCTGCGTCCGCGGACGACGGTTCCACTGGCCGCCGGCGAGCAGTTCAGCTCGAAGTGGGAATTCCGGCAGCTGATCGAGGAAGAACTGATTGACTACGCCCGCATCGACCTGTGCATCGTCGGCGGCCTGACGGAGGCACGCAAGATTGCCGGCTGGTGCGAAACGCATTACATCAAGCTGGCCACGCACAATCCGCTGGGGCCGGTTTCATCAGCGGCCTGTCTGCACCTGAACCTGGCGTCGCCCCTGGTTGGCGTGCAGGAGCAGCCACAGCTTCCCGGCAGCATGTTGCCAGACGTCTTTCCGGAGCAAATCGAGTGGCGCGATGGCTGGTTGCTGCCGCCGACGCGGCCGGGGCTTGGCATCACCTTCGACCGTGAAGCTGCGCGCGCTCATCCCATGCGCGAGGTCGGTGGGTTCTTGCTGCATCGCGCGGACGGGTCGCTGACGAACTGGTAAGCGCATGAAGTTGGTCAGTTGTTGCGGGCGGTCATAGCAGCCAGAGTGCGTCTTCCCAGATTGGGTCGAGGACGACGTGGCGGCTGGTCTCTTCAAGCTCGGTGCGCACCCAGTGCCAGGCCTCGTCCGGGTCGTGATCGTTGCGAATCTCCACGAGGGCGCGATTGTCCTGCGGCGCCGACACCGACGCCACGCAGCCAACCCGGCGGATTGCGCGAAAATAGCGCTCCTCGCTGGCGGTCAACCAGCAGGCGTAGCGCGTGTTGATGCCGATGGGCTGTGGTTCGCCCAGGCTAAAGTCTTGCGGATCGTCAGTGTTCATCAGACTGTCTCCTCCGTAGAGGATACCAGAGATTCGCGACAGCGCAGGAAATTGTCGCGATTCAGCCCCGGCCTGACCAGAGAAAGCAGCGCCAGACCATCGCCGCCAGGCATCAGGACGTTGAGCTGTTGTGCGAACGGGGCGCGGCGTGCGCTGTCGGCGCCGACAAGCCCCTGGGCTTCGTTGGTGGTTTGGGCCTTGACCTTGAGCTGGCCGCTACGGAGGACCAGGGCCAGATTGTCCTGAAGTTCGCGGTCTGCGCTGAAGTAGCGTCAGGCCGCGATGAGCACCAGCAGCAGCCCCGGCAAGACCAGCTCAAAGAGCACGTCGCGCAGCCATTCCGCTCCCAACAGATGCCGCATCGTCTTCATTCGCCCCGTGTACACGCGACCGTTACACTCCCAGGCTTGTGAACATTTTAAGAGAGAGCGAACAACATGACAAGCAGGGTACGGGTCGGCGTCATCGGGACGAGTTGGTGGGCGGACGCGATGTTCCTGCCCGCCTTGACGGCGCACCCTGGCGCGGAAGTGGTGGCGGTGTGCGGCCGGGATGCAGGCCGTGCGCAGGCCTTTGCGCAGCGCTGGTCGGTGCCCGCAGCATTCACGAATACTGATGCGCTGCTCGACCACAAGGGTCTTGACGCGGTCCTCGTCCTCACGCCGAATTGGCTGCACCATCCGTTGACGATGGCAGCGCTGGAGCGCGGTTTACATGTGTTGTGCGAAAAGCCGCTGGCGCTCAACGTGACCCAGGCGCAGGAAATGCTGGTGGCGGCCGAAGCGGCCGGCGTCTGTCACATGGTGCCTTTCACCTACAGTTTTATGCCCACCACCCGCTACCTGCGCGAGCTGATCGAGCAGGGCTATATCGGACGACCTTATCATCTGGGCCTGCGATACTTCTCCGGCTACGCCAGAACGGAGGAGTATCGCTGGCGCTTCGACCGCAGCGAGGCCGGCAGCGGCGTCGTTGGCGACCTGGGTTCGCATTTCCTGTTCATTGCAATGCAGCTATTCGGCGACGTGCAGGTAGTGCAATGTAACCTGGCGCAGTTTTATGAGCGCGGGCCACGCCCGGATGGCCGGCCTTACGAAAGTGTTGACGATTCTGCCATGTTGACGCTGAAGTTCGCCAGCGGGGCCCAGGGGATCATTCACGTCTCCGCGATTTGTTATGAAGACACGCCCTTTGGTCAGACGCATCATATGGAATTCCACGGCTCGGAAGGAACGCTCTACAGCTACACCGACTGGGACCGTGTGCAGCAGGTCTCCGGCGCGCGCGTGGGCGAGGGGGCAGTGCGCCCGCTCGAGATCCCCGAACACATCTGGCAGGGCGCGCGGCGCGACACTGTGCACAATACCTATCGCGACACCTTCCGCCAGTGTGATTTTATGGCGCGCGGCTTCATCACGGCGATTCGCGAGGGCCGTCCGGCGAGCCCGGATTTTCGTGACGGGTTGCGCGTGCAGCGCGTTCTGGCTGCGGCGGAGTTGGCAGCGGAACAGGGAAGAAGTATTTCTGTACAAGATATTGACTAAATTTATGTGCGTAGTTGCACAGTCCGCAAGGGCAGGCTACAATCAGAAGTTAATGCGTTGGCGAAAGCTGCCGCGCAGACTATTCGCTAACCAGGAGAATATCACCATGAGAAAACTTTTCACTATCGTTCCAGTGCTTCTAATGGTACTGGGCCTCGCAGTCTTTGCCATTGGTGCGGTGGGCGCGCAGGACGACCAGCCGGTCTTCCGCATCGTCTCCCACGGTGGCGCCGGCAACCCCTTCTGGATCGTCGTCATCAAGGGCATGGAAGATGCCTGTGCGATTCTGGACGCGGACTGCGCCTGGCTGGCGCACCCGGTGGACAGTGTGGATGACATGGCCGGCTATTGGGATGACGCGCTTGCCGCGAACCCTGATGGCATTGGCACGACCGTCCCCAACCCCGAGGTTATCCGTGATGCGGTTGGCCGCGCCAACGAGGCAGGCATCCCGGTGATCGTGCTTAACACTGCTGATCCGAACTCCGGCGGGCCGGACGCGCTTGGTACCCTCTTCTACATCGGCGCCAGCGAGTTCACCGGCGGCGTCAGCAACGCCAACCGCGTGCTCGACGCAGCGGATGCTGCCGGCGTGACAATTGCTCGTGGCGTGTGCCCGATCCAGGAAGTGGGGCACAGCGGTCTTGAGGCACGTTGTGCCGGTGTGCGCAGCGTCTTCGAGGAAGCTGGCATCCCGCTGGACGAGCTGACCATCAACAACGACACGACCGCTTCTGCCGGTACGCTGGCGGACTACTTCACTGCCAACCCGGACACGAACGCGGCCTTCTTCCTTGGCCCGAACCCCTCCACCAGCTTCAACCTGTATCTGCAGGAAGCCGGCCGCATGCCTGGCGAGATCTTCGCCACGACGCATGACACCAGCTCCGAGATTTACGGGATGATTCAGGATGGCTATCTGCTGCAGGCAATCGACCAGCAGCCGTACCTCCAGGGTTTCGAGACCATCATGTGGCTGTACCTGAACAGCCGCTACGAACTGGCGCCTGGCAACGACATCTTCACGGGCCCCGGCGTCATCGACGGCAACAACGTCGACGCTATCATCGAACTGACCGCGATGGGCTACCGCTAGACATCCCGCGTTCAACTAAACGGGACAGGTCGGATACACCCCGGCCTGTCCCACGCTTGGTTTGGCAAGTAAGTAGAAAGTTTGAACATGCTCGCTTATTTTGAAGAAAATGCTGTCGTTACGCGTGGTGTACTGCTAACCAGGATTTACATGTTCCTGCTCGGCCTCGGCGCGCTATTCATGGCGCAGCAGATATTGGCGGGCTGGGTCGCATTGGGGGAACGCGTCAACGTCAGCCGACGCGATATCAACTTCATCGAGTTGCTGGTTGTGGTGGTCTTCCTGCTGATGTCAGCCGCTGCCTTGCGCACCGCCTGGAGCCTCTCGCGCCGGGACCGCTCCGGCTGGCCCTGGTCGCAGTGGGTGTCTTTCTTCGCCGTCTTCATTGGCGCCATATTCCTGATGAAGGCCCTGCTCCCCGGCGGAATCGCGCAGATCAGCAACTTGACTACACCCCCGCTGGAGGAACTGCTGTTGCTTGTCGGGCTGCTGCTCTTCGTCAGCGGCATTCTTTGCTACCGCTTCGTGACCTATGGCATCAAGGTCTATGACGACAAGGTGGACAAGGCGCAAGGCGCGCTGAGCACCGCAGTGAGCGACATGACGCCTGGCCAGTTCGTCAGCCTGCAGCTGGCGCAGTCGCCAAGCGCGGGCGCCATCGTCGGTTTTGTTTTCATCTTTCTGGTATTCAGTTTCGTCACCGATTTGTTCCTGCAACCAACCTCGATTGCTTCGGTGCTGACAAATGTGTCGACCAAGGGCATTGTCGCCATCGGCGTCACCATCCTGATGATATCCGGCGAATTTGACCTGTCCGTCGGTTCCATGCTGGGCGCGGTCTCGTTCTTCTACATGTCCTTCCTGACCGTGATAGCCCGCGCTTTGGGTTTCCCACGGATTGGTCTTGATCCGCTGCCCATGTTGTTGGCGATGCCGGCGGCGCTGGTTGTGGCCATGTTCCTCGGCTTCATAAACGGCTTCATACTGGTGCGAACAGGGATTCCTTCCTTCATTGTGACCCTGGGCACCTTGCTGATTTACCGCACCATCCCCCTGGTGGCCATCCCCGGTGGCCGCATCCTGCGCTATCGGGATTACTATGACGAATTCCCGCAGGTCTGGATCAGCCCGTGGGTGATAGTCTTGTTGGCGCTGGCCGGCCTGCTGGCAGTGGCCTACATGGCCTGGCGTTGGCTGCCGGGCCTGCTGCACCTGGCACGACACAAATGGGCCAACCAGAACAACAACGGGTATTTTGGCACGACCCAGGCGATCCTGTCGACGCTGGTGCTGCTCGTCACCTTGCTGGCCCTGCTTGTAGTCGCGCTCTGGCTGGTGATGGTGATTGGGTTCCACCTGGGAGCGGGGGGCGAGTTGTTCCAGGTTGGCTTCTTCGACCTCATCAATGGCCGTTGGGGCTTCTCCTTTCAAGAGGTTTCTGGCGGCCTGTTCAGCATCCTCATTCCGCCCGAAGCGAATATCCGCAACTCGATCATCTGGTGGTTGTTGCTGGTGCTATTGTTCCATGTCGTCCTCACCCGGTCCCGCTACGGGAATGCCGTGTTCGCAGTAGGTGGTAACGCAGGCGCGGCGCGCGCGCAGGGCGTCAACGTCAACCGGGTCAAGGTATTCAACTTCATGCTGGTCGCGCTGCTGGTCGGCGTCACCAGTATCCTTGAGGTCACGCGCAATCCGGGCGTGGACCCGCAGAAAGGGGGGGGCTGGGAACTTGAGGTGATCGCCATGACGGTGATCGGCGGTGCGCTGCTGAGTGGCGGCTATGGCAGCGTGATTGGCACGCTGCTGGGCGCGCTGATCGTTGGCATGCTAAATACCGGGCTGGTCATCATCGGCATGAACGCCCGCCTCTTCCGGGGCGTTGTGGGCGCCATCCTCATTCTCGCAGTGGTGCTGAACACCTTCGTGCGCCGACAATCCACCTGAGGTATGAGCCATGAATGAATTGCAACAGAACGGCACATCCCTGCTGGAGATGCGGGACATCCACAAGTATTTTGGCAATGTGCGCGCCTTGCGTGGCATCGATTTTCATGTGGACCGGCAGGAAATCGTCGGCTTGCTGGGGGACAATGGCGCCGGCAAGTCCACGCTGATCAAGGTGCTTACCGGCTTTCACACGCCGACAAGCGGCCAGATCGTCTTCGAGAACGAGGCTGTCGACATTGATTCGCCGCACAGGGCGCGCGAGCTGGGCATCGAAACGGTCTATCAGGATCTGGCGCTGGTGCCGCTGATGAGCATCGCGCGCAACTTTTGGCTGGGTCAGGAACCGACCAAACAATTTGGCCCGATTCAACTGATGGATCAGGAACGCATGGCGCTCGAGGCAGAGGCTGCGCTGGAAGATGTAGGCATTCACATCCGCGATGCGAACGAGGTCGTGGGCAGCATGTCGGGTGGTGAGCGGCAGTCGATCGCCATCGGGCGCGCAGTCTATTTCGGCAAGAAGCTGCTCATTCTGGATGAGCCAACTTCGGCGCTCTCGGTGGGCGAGACGCGCAAGGTGCTGGAATATACCTTTGCAGCCAAGGAACGTGGCATGAGCGTGATTTTCATCACGCACAACATCAGCCAGGTTCACGCGGTCGCAGACCGCTTCACCATCATCAGTCGTGGGCGCAAGCTTGGTGATTTCACAAAGTCGGAAGTCAGCGAGGATGAAGTGGCGACGATGGTCATGTCCGGCGTAGTGCCGGAACGGCTGCGTCTCTTCGATCCTGAAACGGCGGATGACTAGCCATGCGTATTACTGATCGCCCACTGCTGCGGGTTCTGCTGCTGATTGCCTTGCTGGTGGCCTGCGCGCCGGAAGACATTGATATTACGCCGACTGCGACGCCCACGCCAGTGCCTACCATCACGCCGACGCCGCAGACCACACCTACGGCAACGCCTGTGCCAGCTCCCACAGAAGTGCCCGAGACTCTACTTGTTGATGTTCTCATTGACAGTGTGCCGGATATCGTCACGGCCGGGTCGGTTCAGTGGCGTGTCGACAGCGAGCGCGGCGCCAGCAATGTGCGCAACGTCCAGAACGGGATCGCAAGACGGATTTACCTGACTGAGCGCCAGGGCGGCAAGGCCAGCTTCACCTTTGGCGTCTTCGACACTGAAGCCGATGCCCTCGTGTACTATGACTTCGTGCGCGAACTGCGCACTGTGCTGGAGAATGGCGAATCGAGCGACGAGTTCCCCTTGCCCAATCTCTTCGGCAGCGGGCTCTATGGCTCGAACGCAATTTTCTCGCAGGAGAGCTACTTCATTGAGGTCGGGATCGAGCAATTCTCCGGCACAGCCGGGAACCCGCTCCCCTCACTGTCGCGACAGGCATTCAGGATTGTTGAGGAAACCCTGGCTGGCATCGCTGCTGCGGCTGCTGCGGGCGAGGCAGTTGACTTGACATTGGCATTGCTGCTTGATGCGTTGCCAGACCAGGTCCAGGTCGGTGATGTCACCTGGCGGCGTGGTGGCCGCTCGCTGCAGAACGTTGCCAATGGGGTAGCAGCCAGTCTCCCCTGGAATACAGGTGAGTTGACAGCAAGGCTGTATGTCGCCCTGTTTACTTCAGAAGCGGCAGCATCGGACTACCGGCCGGTGGATTCCAACAAAGGAATGCCGGGCACGGTCACTCTGGCGCTTGGTGAGAAATTCATCGTGCTGGTATGTGACAGCCCGACAAGTGGCGCAGAAGTACCGCGAATCCTGGCGGAAGCGCTGAATGCGGTGAAAGCGTTCTAGCCCCGGTCGCGCAAGCCGAAAATACCGCTGCGCAGAGTGCGGCTGTGTTCCCAGACGGCAGACTGCGCAAGGCCGGCGATTCCCTGGAGGAAGACGGGATGGTCTTCCTCCAGCGGCAACTGAACGACCCTGCCCGTAACCCCTGACAGATACGCGCCCAGCGCCACTTCGAGCGCGCGCGCGCCAACGGCTCCGCTGGCGAGCAGCGGGCTGCCGTCACGGGCAGCGGCGGCGAACTGCGACCAAAGCCTGGTGAACGAGCGGGCAATGTTGGCGGCCTGATCCTCAAGGTCGTCGGCTTTGTGTTCGCTGCGCTGCCAGTCGCGCACGCTGAAAATCTCTGTCGCCTGGTTGAAGCCGCTGGTCTGACCCGACTTGTAACGCATACGCAGGTAGCCGTCACTGCCACTGAGGTCCACGCCGCCGACGCCTGCGCCCCAGCCATGATGCAAGGCAGCGTATCCGCCCGGAAAAGCGATCTGCACCAGGGCCAGGTCTTCGACCTCGGGGTGGCGCGCGGCGTAGGTCGGCGCATCGACGAAGGCCATGACTTGTTCGGCGGGTGCGCCATGGAACCACTCCGCCAGGTAAACCGCGTGGATCATGTCCATCAGGATGCCGCCCCCGGCCGCCAGCGTATGGCGCCAGTCTCCCTGATACTCGGCGGCGCCCGGCATGTCGATAACGCCGAGGTAATGCAGCGTCAGCACACGCAAGTCGCCGATGAGGCCCTGGCCCAGCAACTGGTGCAGCTTGCTGTATTCAGGCAGATAATGGTAGTTGTGGACCATGCCCAGCGTCAGGCCCGCTTCCTCTGCGGCTGCAACGAGCTCGCGTGCCACGGCCGGCGCGGTTGCGATGGGTTTCTCGCTAAGTACATGTATGCCCCTTGCGAAGGCGTCGAGCACGATGCGGCGCCGGAATTGCTGAGGCACAGTGACAGCAACGGCTTCCACGTCGTCGCGCGCGAGCACATCGCGATAATCCGCGTAGAGATCGCGTTCCTGCAAACCGAACCACTCCCGCGCGATTTCACGACGGCCCGGCGTGATGTCCGCCAGCGCGACCAGTTGAACCTCGCCGGCGGCCTTTAGCGCGTAGAGCGCAGGCCGGTGGCCGTAGCCCACGACGTTGCCGCAGCCAATCAGTCCGACGCGTAGCGGCTCGCCCATGCTGTCCTCCATATTCACGCTGATGCCGCGGCAATCCTGCCGGGGCCTGCGCCCCTTGTCAATTGGCCAGTTGAGAAATTCGCAAATCGAGCGCATCGACGATGCTGTCCAGTGCGGCCAGCCGGGCCGGATCTACTGGAACGGTCGGGCGGCGCACCCAGGTATTGCAGATTATTCCGGCGCGCTGCATCAGGTATTTGCGGGCGTGCAACGAGAACTCGTGGCCGGGACCGGAGACCGCCGCGACCAACGGCTGGACCTGCGCGAGGAGCTGCAGTGCCTCGTCCTGCTTGCCGCTGCGCCAGAGCGGCCAGGCACGGCTAAAGTATTCGTTGAAGCCGACGCCCGGAATGAGGCCGGAAGAACCGGCGCGCAACTCATCTGGCAGGGTGATGCCGCCGCCACCGCCGAACATGGTGACGCGCTGCGTATCGACGAGCGGGCGCAGGGCAGCAATGCGCGCCGCCGCGCCCGGCCCCTCGATCTTGAAATAGCGTACGTTGGGCGCACGGTCGGCGATGTCAGCAAGTGCTGCGGATTCCAGTGCAGTGCCGCTGTAGCCCTGAATGTGCGGTGACTGTTGCACCATCACTGGCGCGTCAGACGCATTGCCAAGAGTGACGTAATGCTCCACCAGCGCTACAGGTTCCAGCTTCATGGTCGCGGGAGGCAGGGTCATCAGCGCGGCCGGCTGCCAGCGTGTGAATTCACGCACCTGGTGGATGGCCGCCTCTGTGCTACCAGGCGCAATGCCAATGATGAGCGGGACGCTGTCACTGACCTCGACGGCGACGATTTCAACGGCGCGCCGGCGTTCGTCGTCCGTCAGTTTGTAGGCTTCGCTGGCGAAGCCGTTGATGCCGATGCCCTCTACGCCGCCATCCAGCTCGAAGCGGACGACGCGACGAAGCCCCGGCTCATCGATTTCTCCCTGGGCGTCGAAGGGGATGAACACGACAGGGATGATGCCTTCCAGCATGGTATACTCCGCACGTGGTCTACTGAAACAGGTGGAGTGTATGAAGCTGTACGTCACCGGCGGCACCGGCCTGGTTGGCAGCAACATCATTCGACTGGCGCGAGCGCAGCATAACGCCGAAATTATCGCCTCGCAATACGGCCCGCAGCCGGAATGGGAGCTTGACTACGAGCTGGACCCCCTCGACATCAGCGACGCCGTGGCAATTCTACGTTCGATCAGGAAGTACCGCCCGGACGTCGTCATTCACACGGCTGCTTCCGTCGACCAGGTCTGGATGCGCAACAACCGTGAACTTGCCTGGTCCATCATGGTAGAGTCGACCCTGTCACTTGCCAGGGCCTGTCGCGAACTGGACGCGCGTCTGGTTTTCGTTTCAACGGACTGGGTTTACGACGGCATGGTACCGTTGGTATGCGAGAATTCACCGCCCTTGCCAGTCAACTACTATGGCATCATGAAAGCCGTCTGCGAGCAGGCGCTGGGGACGATGGATGATCTGAACTACGGAGTCGGCCGTCTGGCGGGCGTATACGGGATGAATTACGCCGTCCCGGCCCTGTTGCGCCGGGAACAGTCCCTGGGGTTTGAGATGGGTGTATACGTCGCCGACAGGGTGACGCAGAATCAGGTCGCCGAAATCTGGACGGGTCCCAACACCAACATGCAGGCTCATCCAACCCTGGCTTCAGATTGTGCGGACATGTTGCTGCGGCTGGGGAGCAGCAGCGAAACCGGCATATTCCATTGTTTCGGCAGCGAGTCGACTGGCCGTCTGGATTTCGCCAGGGCGGTTGCCTCGGCTTTTGACGTAGACAGCAGTCTGGTCGCCGCCGTGCCGACAGATCCCAAAGTGCTGGATGAACATGTCGACATTCGGATACCGTATCGTACTTGCGCCAGTGTGGCATATTCCAGCTCGGTGCTGGGTCGTCGGTCGATGAACGTCGCGGAAGGTACTGCCGCCTTTCGTCGAGAGTGGGATGCATTTCATGCATTTCGGGGAGACTGATTCATGCAGGCGTTGACGCTGTATGCAGACTGGACGCCACGGCCGGAATACTCGCTCAGCGAGCGTGAGTTGGAGACCCGCAATATCAGAAATGCCCACATGGTCTGGAAGCATCCGCGCATCGAGCTGGGCCCGGCGCCAGAACCCGGGATGGAACCAGACCAGGTTCGTCTGCAGGTAGCTGCGGTAGGCATTTGTGGCTCGGACATGCATATGTATGAAGCTGACGCCGCCGGCTACATGCTCTATCCTGGCTACGTGACCGCGCCCAACATTCTGGGTCACGAGTTCGCGGGACGCATAGTGGAAACCGGCAATGCCGTTCGCGACCTGCGCATTGGCGATCTGGTCGCTGTGGAAGAGATTCAGTGGTGTGGTGAATGCATTCCCTGCCGCAAGGGCTTCGTCAATCACTGCGAGCACATGGGCGAGATTGGCTTCACCGTACCCGGGGCAATGGCGGAATACATCTCCGTGCGCGAACGTTATTGCTGGAAGCTGGATGAACTGGCAGAGCGCCTTGGCAGCGAACAGGAAGCGCTGGTGATGGGCGCCATGGTCGAACCGACCGGCGTATCCTATCAGGGCATGTTCAACCGAACGGGCACCTGGTTGCCAGGGCATCATGTGGTCATCTTTGGTGCGGGGCCAATAGGGTTGGCGGCGGAGGCGCTGGCCATCGCAGCTGGAGCAAGTCAGGTGATTGTGGTTGATCCCTCTGCCAGCCGCAGGGCGATTGCAGCGCGCATGGGCGCGTCGCATGTGCTGGACCCGGCGACAGGTGATCTGAATGATGCGATACTGGAATTAACTCGCGGTCGCGGCGCCGACTATGTGGTCGAATGCGCCGGCTTTGCTGACAGAACTCTGCAACCGTTGGAGGCTTGCCTCGCGGTGAACGCCACGCTGATCGACATCGGGATGGGCGGGGCGCGGCCACAGCTGCCAATCGTTACCTACAAGCAGCGTGGTGTGCAGCTGGCTGGTTCATTGGGTCATGCTGGCAAAGGCGTCTTCCAGAACGTGATCAGGCTGATGGCGGCCGGGCGAATCGACATGCGCCAGATGGTGAGCGACCGTGTGCCTCTGGATGAGGCGCCGGCGGCCTTTAAACGGCTGGAGAGCCGCGAAGACGCCAAGATCATTCTGATGCCGGGCAGCTGATGGAACCGGATCCAATTCTGTTTATCGGTGGCTGCCTGTTTCTGGCGCTCGCTTTCGTTGGCCGCTTTGATCCGCAGCGACTGTGGCGTCTGTTCAGTCTGGAGCGCGCGTGGCGCAATCGCAACCCGGAGCCGCCGCAGAACTGGAGCAGGGTGGCCAGGCGCTATGCTGCGGGCTGTGTAATCATGGGCGTCCTGTCGCTGGCTGGCAGCGTGTTGCTGACCGGACGCGGCTGAGAAATCGGGCGAGATCGTACTTAAGAGGAAGCAGAACATGGTCGTAAAGCTCGGAATGCTCGGCGCGGGAAGAATCGCACAGACGCATTTGAAGACGCTGACGACGCGTGTGCCGGGCGCAGAAGTAGCGGTCATTGCCGATGTCGTTGAATCCGTAGCGGAAGAGGCAGCTCGGAAATTCGGTATTGCGCGTCATGTTTCGGATCACCGTGAGGTGCTTGCTGACGATTCAATCGAAGCGGTCATCATCTGCACCACGACCGACACACATTCCTCACTCATTGCGCAAGCGGCGCGCGCCGGCAAACACATTTTCTGCGAAAAGCCTATCGACCTCGAAATTTCGCGCATTGATGAAGCCCTGGAGACGGTCAGGGATGCGGGCGTCAAGCTGCAGATAGGCTTCAACCGGCGTTTCGACCCCAATCACCGGCGCGTCCGCCAGGCTGTGACCAGCGGCGAAATCGGCGAGCCGCACATCCTGCATATCATCAGTCGGGATCCCTACCCTGCGCCGCTTTCCTATACGCGCAGCTCCGGCGGTATTTTCGTTGACATGACAGTGCACGATTTTGATCTGGCACGTTATCTCATCGGTGCGGAGATCGATGAAATTTACGCGACCGGCACCATCAACATCGTGCCGGAGCTGGAGGAACTGGGCGATCTTGATACCACGCTGCTCATCATGCGCTTCAGCAACGGCGTGCTGGGGATGATTGACAACAGCCGCAAGGCAACCTTCGGCTACGACCAGCGCGTCGAGGTCTTCGGTAGCGGCGGCTCCGCCAAAACCGATAATCGTTATGACAACGCAGTGACGCTCAGCGATGGCAGCAGCATTCGGCGTGACCCGCCCTACGAATTCTTCATGGAACGCTACACGGAGAGTTTTGCGCGCGAAATGGAATCCTTCGTGCGGGCCGTAGCCGAGGGCACGCCGGTTGAAGTCGATGGCTTTGACGGGCGCATGCCGGTGGTGATGGGCAAGGCGGCTTTTCTGTCCGTGGCCGAGAAGCGGCCCGTGCGTATGGAAGAGATTGAGAACGCATTCTATAATCCGCTCGCCTGAGCGCTATCCTGGCGGAGATGACCATGGCGAAAACTTGGGAAACGCTTCATATGGGTCGCAGCTCTATTGACCTCTACTCCAACGACGTCGGCGCGCCCTTCGTCGACATCAACAGCTTCGCGGCCTATGTGGGTGGCTCGCCGACCAACATCAGCGTTGGGGCAACGCGACTTGGCGCGAAGGCAGCGCTGCTCACCGCGGTCGGCGCGGACCCGGTCGGCGATTTCATCCTGCACTTTTTGCGCAATGAGAACGTGACCACGGATTTCATTCCGCGCAAGCCTGGCCTGCGCAGCAGCGCCGTTCTGCTGGGCATTGAGCCACCGGACCGCTTCCCGCTGCAGTACTACCGCGACAACTGTGCTGACATCAACCTGACGATTGACGATGTGCTGGCAGCGCCGGTCACAGACTGCCAGGTCTTTCAATTCGCCGGCACGAATCTCAGCCTGGAGCCCAGCCGTAGCGCCACCATGTTCGCGGCCGAGCTGGCGCGTCAGGCCGGCGCGCGCGTAGTCTTTGACGTCGACTTTCGGCCCGACCAGTGGTTCGATATTCGCGCCTTTGGCGTCGTGGCCCGCTCCGTACTGCCTTTCGTTGACGTGGTCATCGGCACAGAAGACGAAATTAACGCCGCGACGCTTTCCAGCACTGAACAAATGGAATTGACGCATTCACAAGTCTCCGATGCAAAGGTCAGCGGCGACACGGTCGCGGCCATCGGACGTATGCTCACCTTCGGGCCGGAGGCGGTGATCGAGAAAGTGGGCGCCCAGGGCGCGCGCATCCATCTGCGTGGCGGCGAGGTAATTGAGGCGCCCGGCTTTCCGGTGGAGATTTACAACATCCTCGGCGCGGGCGACGCATTCGGCGCCGGCTTCCTCTATGGTCTGGTGCGAGGCTGGGACTGGTACCGCGCGGCGCGGCTCGGCAACGCCTGTGGCGCCATCGTGGTTACAAAACACGGCTGCGCCAACTTCATGCCGACGATGCCGGAAGTTGAGCAGTTTGCAGCGGGCTTTGGCGGGCTGGCTTAGGCAGCAAGGGAGTTGACATTGCAATACACGGCAGAAACGATGTTGGTCCGTTCCGGCGATGAGGGAGGCACGGGAGAATTTGCACGGGTCACACCTGAGCAGGCGGGCTGGGAGTACCTCAGCATGTATGCTCTGCGCCTCAACCGTGGCCGGCGCCATACGGCGCACACCGGCGCCAACGAGCTCGCGCTGGTGATCCTGGGCGGCATGTGTTCTGTTCGCTCGGATTGTGGCAATTTTGAAAATGTGGGTCGGCGGCCCAACGTCTTCAGCGGCATGCCCTGGGCGGTCTACCTGCCTCGCAACACGGCCTGGGAGTTGGAGGCGCTCACGGACGGCTTTGAGGTGGCGGCCTGCGAGGTTCCCGCCGAACGTGACTATCCCGCGCAACTGGTAACGCCGCATGACAGCGCCATCGAAATACGCGGCGGCACCAACGCCACGCGCCAGATCAACGGCATCCTGCCGCCCGGCTTCAACTGCCAGCGCATCGTCGCAGTGGAGGTCTACACGCCCTCGGGGAACTGGTCGAGCTATCCGGGCCACAAGCACGACGTGCATCGTGTAGACGCGGAAGGCAACCTGCTCGAAGCTGACCTTGAGGAAATCTACTTCTACAAATTCGACCGCCCTGGTGGGTATGCTTATCAGCGCGTCTATAACGACGAGCGCAGCATCGATTCGGTCATGATGGCGCAGGAACATGACGCGGTGCTGGTGCCCGAGGGCTATCATCCGGTGGTCAGCGCGCACGGCTACACGACCTACTATCTGAACTTTTTGGCTGGCTCGGCCCAGTCGCTGGCCAACAGCGATGACCCGGACTACGCGTGGGTGAAAGACAGCTGGACCTGGCTGGACCCGCGGTTGCCGATAGTGGACATGGGTATGGAACCCGGGCGCAGCCAGCGCTGAGGGACAAAGGAGCGAGCGGATGAACACGAAACGGCTCACAACGTCGCAGGCGCTGCTGCTGTACCTTGTTAACCAGTACACCGAACGCGACGGATTACAGCAGCCCTTTTTCGCCGGCGCATGGGGTATCTTTGGTCACGGCAATGTGGCCGGCCTTGGCCAGGCACTGCAGCAATTTGCACATCTGCTGCGCTTCCATCAATCGCGCAACGAGCAGGCCCAGGTGCTGGCCTCCATCGCCTATGCCAAGGCGAAGAACCGCCTGCAGACCTTCGCCTGCACCTCGTCGATTGGGCCAGGCGCGACCAACATGCTGACGGGCGCAGCAGTGGCGACGGTCAATCGCCTGCCCGTGCTGTTGCTGCCTGGCGACATCTTTGCCGAACGCATTCAGGCGCCTGTGCTGCAGCAGGTCGAGTCCGCACATTCGCAGGACTTCTCGGTGAATGATGCCTTCCGCCCGATCTCGCGCTATTGGGATCGTATCAACCGCCCCGAACAGATCATCACCGCGCTGCCTGAGGCGATGCGCACCCTGACCTCCCCCGCCGATACCGGTGCAGTTACCTTGTCCCTCCCGCAGGACGTGCAGTCCGAGGCATTTGACTTTCCGGCAGCGATGTTTGAAAAGCGAACCTGGTACATTCCGCGTAACCGACCGGATGCGGAGGCGTTGCGCCAGGCCGCGGCATTGATTCGCAGCAGCAGCCGGCCGCTCATCGTATCCGGCGGCGGTACGCTCTACAGCGAGGCTGCCGCATCTCTGCGCGCTTTCGTCGAGCAGACAGGTATCCCCTCCAGCGAGACCTTCGCCGGCAAGGGGGCGCTGCCCTACGACCATCCGCTGAACCTCGGTGCGGTCGGCGTGACTGGCACCGACGGGGCCAACCTGGTCGCGCGCGAGGCGGATCTGGTCATTGGCGTAGGAACGCGCTTCAGTGACTTCACAGCCGCATCGAAGACGGCCTTCCAGAACGAAAATGTGCGCTTCATCAACATCAATGTCAGCGAATTCGACGCCCACAAGCATCTGGCCCTGCCGCTCACCGGCGACGCGCGCGCCACGCTTGAGGAGCTCACCGCAATGCTGGCTGGCTGGCAGGTGGCGCCTGAGTATCGCGCCCGTGCGGCCAGCTTCAACGCGAGCTGGGACGCTGAAGTCGAGCGCATATACAACCTCGAGCATGGTCCGGTTATCAGCCAGGGTGAGGTGATTGGCGTGGTCAACACCCTGTCGCAGCCACAGGACGTGGTCATGTGCGCGGCGGGCAGCGTGCCTGGCGACCTGCACAAGCTGTGGCGTACACGGCAACCAAAAGGCTTTCACACGGAATACGGCTTCTCCTGCATGGGCTACGAAATCGCCGGGGGCATGGGGCAACGCATGGCGGATCCCGAACGAGAAGTCTACGTGTTTGTTGGCGACGGCTCCTACCTGATGATGAACAGCGAAATCGTGACCATGGTGCAGGAAGGCATCAAGGTCACCTTCATTGTGATGGACAATCACGGTTTCGCGAGCATCGGCGGCCTCTCCAACGCGGTCGGCAGCGACGGCTTCGGCACGAAGTATCGTTTCCGCACAGACTCCGGTCACCTCGACGGCGAAACCCTGCCGATCGACTTCGCCGCCAACTGTGCCAGTCTGGGTGCCTGTGTCATTGAAGCCAGCAACCGCGATGAGCTGGCGGATGCCGTCCGCGAGGCACAGACCATCGAAAACCGGCCCGTGTGCATCGTGATCGAGGTAGACCGCCATCAGCGCGTGGGCAGCTACGAATCCTGGTGGGACGTGGCAGTCGCCGAGGTTTCGGACAACGAGGCCGTTCAAGCTGCGCGCGCGGCCTACGAAGAGGAGCGTCGCCAGGAGCGTTATTACCTGTAGGCGACGGCCATGCGCACAGCCCGCTGGCGCGGACCGTTCATTGCCGCAACCCTGCTGCTAATCTGGCTGGCATTCGGACAAGGTCTGGTAAACCGTGTTGGTCTGCGATTGCTGCAACTCGACGGCCCGCCGCCCGGGATTGAGTTGGAAGGCCAGCTCTACTACACGCAAGGCTTCGATGGCCTGTGGCGCCATGATTTTCGCACTGGCACAAGCGAGCGCTGGTGGCTGCCGGAAGCGGGCAGCCTGGTCAGCGGCGTGGCTGCTGCGCCGGACGGGAGTCAGCTGGCGCTGGCCTGGGCAATGCCCGGCAAAGGCGGCTTTCAGCCCGGCACTACCGATCTGTGGCTGGCATCCATTCCGAATGTGGAACCGCGACCGCTGTTGACGCGCGCAGATCCCCTGGAATCCTGGCGCGATCCCTTCTGGTCGCCAGACGGACGTTGGCTGCTGGCCACGCATCAACAGACCTTGCGTGACGCAGCAGGAGAGGCGCAGTCCATTCGCATGACGGTGGAACGCGTGGCGCTGGACGGCGCGCGCCAGGTTCTGCTTGAAGCAGCGGAGCAGGCCGCGCTTTCCGCGGATGGATCGCAGCTGGCCTACCTGCGCGTCGATCCGGAAAACTGGTCCCAAAGTCTGATGTTGGCGCAGGCCGACGGCCGCGACGCGCGCGAGCTGGTGGCCGCCAATGACTTTCGTACGCTCGCCTCACCGCGTTTTACGCCAGATGGCAGCGCGCTTGTCTTCAGCGCATCCGGCACAAGACAGGCTAAGGGAGCAGCGGCCCAGAGTGCCCCTGGCAAGGTGCTGGCGCATGGCGATCCCTGGCACATCTGGCAGGTGACTCTGGCGGATGGCGAATTGACTCGCTTGACCGACGCGCCGCTGGACGGGCCGGCGCTGGCTTGGTCACCTGGTGGAGAGGCCCTGGCTTTATTGGCAGCGGAAGGGCTGTTTCTGAGGGCCGGGGAGCGCATGTGGCGATTGGCGGTGGCCAGCGCAGAAGGCGGCTTGAGCTGGGCGCCTGCGCTTTCCACTGTTGGAAGCTAGAGAGCGATGTACACGTCGGTTAGCCCCGCGAGTGGCATGTCGCTACTGTCAACCAGCCCGAAGCCGTTATCCATCCCGCTGCCCCAGGCAAACCACATGGCGGTGACCACGCGACCTTCGTAACGTTGTTTCAGGTAACCAATAAAGTCGCTGGCATACTTCGCTATTTCCTCGGCGGGCTCATCCTCTGCGTTGAGGACGCCGAATTCGGTAATCCAGAGGGGTGTTCCAGGCAACACCTGCGCCCAGGCATCCAGGGCCTCATCGATCAGACCGAAGTGCCGATACTTCCCGGCAGCAAATGCCGGGCCACGACCATAGGGGTGGAAGGCGATGCCGTCCGGGCGCAGGTCTCGTGGCATGGCCTCCAGCGCCTGGCGGGCATAGTCCGGGCCGGAGAGTGGGCCGCTGGCGTGACCTCCGGTGATGACCAGGGCGTCAGGGTCAGATTCGCGGATGGCGGTGATGCATTGCCCCAGCATGCGTCCGTAGTCCTGAGCGGGCAAAGGCACAGATGCGCGCGCGCCGGTGTGCGCGTCCATTTCGTTCCAGATTTGCCAGACGATGCCCTTGCCACTGTACTGGGCGGCTATTTGACCGGACATCTCTGCAAGTTGATCGCTGAGCAAGCGCCACCTGCGGCTGTCCATGCGGTGCCAGGATTCGCCCGTCGCTTCTCCGTAAGTTTGATGTGCGAGCACCAGAACGACGCGCAGGCCGGCGTTGATATAGGCATTGATGACCGGGCTGTAGCGCGCATAGGCAGACTCTATGTCGCGGTTGCCATAACGCTCCGGTTGGCCCGGAGGAAGCGCAGGATTCAGCGACACGTTGTAATTGAAGCGTACCCAGCCAATATTTCCAAGGCGGTTGGGATTCGGCGTTCCCAGGCGGTGGTAGCGGTCCAGGTTGACGCCGGTGATGTTGTCGCCAATGATGGGCTGCGGTTCCGCGACGACGAGGTAGTTCCCCGCGTTGGTGTAGCCCTCCACACCTTCCCGCGAGCGCACGTAGATCCATTCGCCATCATGGCCGATACGCGTCTGGGCCTCGCGGTAGGGTTCCATGACTTTCAGCACGTCACCAGGGCGGACAATGGCGAGCGGGTCACCATCTATGGGCGCGGAGCGAATGCGGACCCGCTCGTTGGCGGGCGTGATGTACAGGCGCGGCTGCTCAGGTGTTTCGGCGATGACATAAAACCAGGCGGCAGTGTAGCCCTCCGCCCCTGATGGCGTACGAATGTGCAGCCATTCGTCCTGCATTCCAATTTTCTCGAGGGCTGTGGCACGCTCCTCCATGACTTCGACCACGTCGCCTTGTGAAAGCGTGCCGATGGGTTCGCCTTCTTCGCCGGGCTGTTCACGCACCTGCACGCGATCTTCGGTGGGAGACACATAGACCGGCGCATCGGGAGAAACGTCGGGGCCCTGTCCTGCATTGGTCGTACCCGCAGGTTGGCTGCCATCAAAGACACCCATAAACTGTGCGGCACAGTAGCCTTCAACCCCATCGGGCGTGCGTATGCGCAACCATTCGCCCTCGATACCAATTTTTCCCAGGGCAGCTTCTGAATCCTCGAGCACCAGCGCTACATCGTTTTGTGAAAGCACGGCGATCTGCTCGCCGTCCAGCGGTTGCGCGCGCACACGCACCAGTTCCACAGTCGGTGAAACGAAGAGCTGGGCTGTCGGTGAAATCCCGGGCATCCGCAGCGGCGAGCGTGGTGTCGGCGCGGCCGGCGTGGGCGGTACCGGCAGTGGCAGCGAGACTGTCGGTGCGGGAGGGACGGATGGCTCCGGCTGCTGCGGAGCGCTTTCGTCTTCATAGACCTTGAGGAACCAGGCGGCTGAATACCCTTCGGTGCCACCAGGCGACCGCAACCGCAACCATTCATCTTGCACCCCCACTTTGGACTGGGCAGCATCACGCCCCTCCAGCACTTCGGCGACATCGCCTCTGGAAATACTGTCCAGCATTTCGCCATCGACTGGCTGCGCCCGAACACGGATGCGATCCTCCACAGGGGTCACCAGTAGGGGAGTGACTGGAGTTGCCGCGAAGGGCGCCATAAAACCAGGCCTGGCCGGTTGAGGTGGCGAGGGCGGGCGCATGTCCTGCGGGTCAGGGTCCTGATGAACGGCGAGGAACATACATGCGATGTAGCCTTCGAAGCCATCGAGGCTGCGGACATGCAGCCAGGCATGCTCGCTGCCAACCTTGGCGCGCGTGGCAGCATGCGGCTCCAGCGATTCGAGCAAATCGCCGAAGCCAGTCATGGCCAGCGTGATCCCGGTTTCCGGTTGCTCGCGAATGCGGACGCGATTCTCTGTGGGCGAGACGTAGAAGCGGTCCGGGTCGAGTCCAGGCTGCGAGTCGCCGTGACTCAGGTCCGGAGCGCGAACCTGCAACGGCCGGTTCTTGACGACGATTTCGCCTTTGGCGTCGCCGTGCAGCTGCCAGTCGCCGGCGCGCACGAGGTTTAGCCAGAATTCACCACGCGCGCGCAGGCCCGGCAAGTTGTCGCGGGAAGCCTGGCGATCGTGCGAGAGCTTGCGCAATTCGGCGACGCGGGTGATGAGTTGCGCTTCGCCAATCCCGTTCTGGTCGACACGGGAGCGTTCCGCCACGCCAAACTCACGCTCGGCAATGCGCAGGAAGCCGTCCCCCTGGCCGAAGTTGATGCTGATGTCGAAGAGCAAGGCCTGGGTGAGGGGCATTTTGAGATGGCGCGGAAGAACTGCAATCCGCCTCGTAGGCTCCCAGAAATTGCTGCGGGCCTCATCATCCTGAATCTGTCGCATCTCAGGTTCGCGTCCGGCAGAGATCAGCAAGTCATGCAGGCGAGGATCATGACGCAGCTGGGCATCCCGGCTGGCGATGCGGGTGCGATATTCGCCCAGCGAAGCGGCGATCTGACTGCTGGAGTTTTCGGTGTAATGCTCTACGATTCGTCCAAGTACACCTGAGGCCAGCGTGAACTGAAATCGTCCGTAGCTGAGGATGCCCGCATCGTCTGTCTGGCAGGTCTGATAGCTACCCCCTTCAAAGCGCGCTGTGATACTAAAGGCGACGGCGCGGACGCGGAGCTCCTCTTTCACCGGGCAGCTCCATGTGACCAGTGGGGAGACAAGGCCATGGCGAGAATCAGGCTGTACCTCTTCATGGATAACTGACGCCAGGAGCATTGCAGCCGACGTTGATGACTTCACCTCCGGCTGCCGAGATCTGTGCCACCACTTCTGGGCGCCGGTCTTTGTCCGTCAGCGCGAACATGCAGTCGCCGCCGCCGGCACCGGAGAGCTTGGCGCCCCCGGCTCCGGCAGCGCGCGCGGCGAAAATGAGCCGCGCAAGGCTGGCCGTGTTGACGCCCAGCGCATCCAGCAGGCCCTGGTGAATGTTCGTCAACTTGCCCAGGTCACACCAGCGCCCTTCCAGCAGACAGGCCCGCGCACGAATACTGATTCGCCCCATCAGCGCGAAGATTGGATCGATCAGATCTGGCTGCCTGGACCGCAGCATTGCGACCTGGCGCAAGAGCGCGCTTGTGCCGACCTTGTTGCCGCTGTAGCCAATGACAATCGGTAAACCTGCCGCTGCCAGTGGCTCGGGCGTGGCACCGACGCGCTCAAGAAAGCAAGTGCCGCCATACACCGCAGCAACAACATCCAGTCCGGAACCGGCGCCCTGCACATCCAGCACAGCCGCGCGCGCCATTCCATACAGGTCACGACGTGACAGGTCAATTTCGCATAGCCGCGCAGTCGCCGCCAACGTCGCGACGGTGATGGCCGAAGAGCTGCCGAGACCGAAACGTTGCTCCGGGCCCTGCGTGCGAATGTGAAAGCCGCAGTCGATCGGGAAGCGCTCCAGCAACTGCTGCAGGGCTGCCTCAACATACTCGGTCTCCGCATGATATTTTCTGCCCGGCGCCGGGAACGGTACTTCGCGTTCCGGCAAAGTGGGCGTCTTAATGCGCAGCTGCGGCTTGGCGAGGCATTCCGCCCGCACTTGATAGCGGAAATCCACCGCGGTCACGATGCCGGGTTGCCCGTGGACGACTGCATGGTCGCCAAAGAGCACCAGTTTGCCCGGGGCGCTGGCCGTAACGTGCATGGATAAGGTTCCTGTCATCGCCAGGGCCTATGGTATCCTAATCAGCGGCTACATTGAATAACAGGTGTGCCAACATGACAGTTGCGACTGCGCAGGCCTGCGCCAACCTGGCCTTCGTGAAGTACTGGGGCAAGCGCGACGCGTCCCTGAATCTGCCGCTGAATAACTCCATCTCGATGACGCTGGACGGGGCGCTCACCACGACCACCGTGCGTTTCAATGGCGACCTGGCCCGGGATAAGGTCACGCTGGCTGGCAGGAGCGCTGCGCCGGCCTTCGCGGAGCGCGTGTCCGTGCATCTGGATCGCATTCGTACATTGGCAGGAGTGTCGACGCGGGCCCAGGTGGACACGTATAACAATTTCCCCGCCGGCACCGGCTTCGCCTCCTCGGCCTCCGGCTTCGCGGCGCTCACGCTGGCAGCGACGCATGCGCTTGGGCTTCAGTTGGCTGAACACCAGTTATCCATAGTGGCGCGCCTGGGCTCGGGCTCGGCCTGTCGCTCGATACCGGCGGGCTTCGCCGAGTGGCATGCCGGCGCTGACAGCGAAAGTTCCTTCGCCACTCAGCTGGCTCCGGCGCAGCACTGGCAGCTTGTCGATGTGGCCGTGCTGGTTACGCAAAGCGCGAAAGATGTGCCCTCCAGCGCCGGACACTTGCTGGTGAGCAACAGTCCTTTCTGGCAGGCACGCAGCGTAGCGCTTCCGGCGCGCCTGGAGGCTGTGCGCCAGGCGCTGCTGACGCGCGACTTTCACCGCTTCGGCCGCGAGATCGAGGCCGAGGCGCTGGAATTGCATGCAATCATGCTCACCTCTGCTCACGAAAACGCTGGAACCTGGCACCCGGGCATCTTCTACTGGACGCCGGACACGTTGCGCTTGCTCCGTGCTGTGCAGGACTGGCGCAGGGCCGGCATGGCCGTCTATTTCACGCTGGACGCCGGGCCGACGGTGCATCTGCTGTGTCCCGCGGAACAGGCCGATGAGCTGTTGCTGGCGGTCCAGGCGCTGGACGAGCGCAACGCCTGGCGTACGCTGCTGAGCCGACCTGGCCCGGGCGCTCACCTGATTTCTAACCCGGACGAATCCTGAAGCTGAGCGTCAGGCTTCTTTGACCATTTGCCGGAAGAGCGCAGCCACACCTTCCATATCAACTTGCGTGACCGTTTCGACCTTGGCCTCTACGCCGGCATAACGGCGATAGTCAGCGACTGTCTGTCCACGCGTGAGCGAACCATTGAGCTCGACAGCGACGTGGTATCGTTCGCTGGCCAGTTTCAACTCCGGGCACAGCGTAACGGCCAGGGTTAGCGTGTCCGGAATCAGGATCTCGTCGCCAAGACCGACACCGCGTAGCCGTTTCAACATCCCTTCGCAGCTGTCACGATAAAACGTTGCACGCGGCCCGCCTTGGCTGGTGAGCTCCTCATACACCGGCCAGGGGAGCGGATGGGCGAGGGTCGCTTCCCAGGTAACCAGAAGGATGTTCGGGAAGGCCTCGAACGCAATGTGGGCGGCCTCGGGGTCGCAGTATATGTTGAACTCTGCCGGCAGCGAGTCGGTGTTGCCGACGGCGTTCAGCGATCCGCCCATCACGACGAGTCGCTCAATGCGTTGCGGTAGCTCAGGATCCAGGCGGACGGCCAGCGCGATGTTCGTCAGTGGCCCGATTGCGACCAGCGTAATCTCACCTGGGGCAGCAGCGCTGCGCTCCAGAATCTGCGTTACGGCATGGCCTGCCGCAGGCTTGTGCACGCTGACCGGGCGCTGCTGCAGGTCGCCCAGCCCGTCAGCGCCATGGACAAATTCTGTCTCGAATTTCCAGGGCGCAACCAGCGGCAGACTGGCTCCCGTATAGAAGGGGACGTCCATGTCCATTACGTCCAGCGTCGTACCGACATTGCGGTCCACCTGCGCCAGATCTACGTTGCCGACTACGGTGGTTATGCAGTCGACCGTGACGTCAGGGCAGGCCAACGCCATCATTAGCGCGTGCGCGTCGTCAACGCCGCCGTCGGTGTCAATGATCAGTCGCAAGGCGGGTCCTCCTCCGCGAGCAGGGCGAGCAATCTTTCCCGCCAGCGGCTGTCGCTGTCTGGTAGCCTGGGGGCCACCTGCGACCCTGCATTCAGAAAGTGGGAGAAATCGCGACCCAATTGCTGGCCACGACGCGTGTGCATGTCCAGCGCGTAATCGGGAATCTCTGGCCGCGTGCCGCGCTCGACTGCGCGGGTCATCCAGTTCAGCAGCTCGTCGCTGGAACGGTCCTTCTGACACTGACACAGAAAGCGTACGGCGTGAATGGCGAAGAGGTAGCGGTCGCCGCGCGGGCGCGGCAGACGAAAATGCATCTGGAACAGCGCCTCAATGAGCAGGGGCGCCTGAATTTCGCCGAAGCCGACATCCTCAACCGAGATGACCTGCAACCGGCTCCACAACATCTCTTCGAGCTCGGCGCTGCTGCTCAGCATTTCAAAGGCGAGCAGGGACGCATTTTCCGTGTTGCCGCGCCGGATTTCCTTCTGCAGCGCAGAAATGATTTCGTCAGCCGCAAAATCGTGACAGGTGCGCGAACGCGTCCAGGGGTCCTCTTGCCATGCCAGTACACTCATGAAGCTTCTGCCTTTCCCGGACGTATTATGTTTTTCAGGTCATAGACCTCCTGGCCAAAGCGGGCGGCAAAGTCACGGCGCTTCAGTAGTTCGGCGGCGCGGACACGCAGGGCGACCAGCACCAGCGCGGCAATTGTGGCGATTTGCGGCAGCGCCAGCACGAGGTCGGCAGGAATGTTGAGATGTGGCTGCGCCTGAATGTAGAAGGACAGCGCCTCGGCAAAGCCGAAGAAGAGGGAAGTGAAGAAGGCGGCCACCGGGCGCTGGAAGGCGAAGAGCGAGACGGTGAGCGCGATCCAGCCGCGGCCTGCCGTCATGTTATCGATAAACTGACTGAGTACGCCCAGGGAAAGAAATGCACCTGCCAGGCCCGCCAGCATGCCGCTGAGCGTCAGTGCAAATATTTGTACGCGCGTCACGTTGATACCCACAGACTCGGCGGCTTCCCGATTCTCGCCAACCGCGCGGATGTGGCGCCCGAAGCGCGTGCGGAAAAGCATCAGCCAGACCAGCGCAACCATGAGCCAGCTGAGATAGACGATGGCGTTGTAGCCGCTCAGGAGGGTGCCGATGACCGGGATTTGCTCCAGCAACGGCAGCTCCAGCGTAGGCAGCGAGCTGATGCTTGGGTCGGCCAGGGTGCCATAGACGCCGAAACTGGCGCGCATGAAGAAGACCGTGCCATTGGCCACCAGCAGGTTGACTGCCAGTGCGAGGATGATGAGATTGATGCGAATGCGCAGGTACAGGATGGCGAAGATCAGCCCGAGCACACCGCCGGACACGGCTGCGGCGACCACGCCGACCACCGGGTCGTGGCCGGTCTGATAGAGGGCGGCGACGCCGATGAAAGCGCCCAGCAACATCTTCCCCTCGATCGCCAGGTTGAGCACGCCGGCGCGACTGGCCAGCAAGGCGCCCAGCGAGCCCAGCACGAAAGGCGTCGCGAGGCGAATGCTGCTTTGCACGAGCGTGGCGGGCAGTCCGAAGAGGAAGATAAACGTCAGCACCAGGGCGCTTGCCAGCAGGACACGACGGATCTCGTGCTGCCGGGTGTTCAGCAAGTCAAGCACGGATCAGTCGGCTCCCGTGGGCTGTGCAGGAGCGAGGGTTTCAGGATACAGGCGCAGACGCAAACGGGTGATGTTCTCGCGGAAAAAGTCCTCCATGGAGGCGAACAAAATCATGAAGGCGATGATCATTCCGCCCAGCTGTCGCGGCAGATTCTCGAATTGCAAATTTATTGCGCCCTGTTCCAGCCCGGCAAAGAAGCCGGCGACGAGCACGATGCCGACGATTGACTCTCGGGCGAGAATGGCAACCAGTACGCCGTCGAAACCCGTGCCGCCCAGCGCAAAACCATCCACGATGCGGCGTTCGACGCCCAGAATCATGAGAGCGCCAGCCAAACCGCTCAGCGCACCACTGATCAGCATGGCGCGCAAGGTCGCGCGCGCAGATGGAATGCCGCCATAGCGCGCAAACAGTCGGGAACCTTCGGTCATGCGCTGCTCGTAGCCGGCGGTCGTGCGTTTCAGGAAGAACCAGATGATGAAAGCCGCCAACAACGCAAACAGCAGCCCGATCCCCAGGCGCGAGCCGCGGAACCACTGGATGTCACTCAGCAAAGCGCGTGTGAAGGGCGTCAGCCAGGCCGTGTCATCGATCGTGCGGGTGCGCGCGATGTTGTTGAAATCGGCACGCAGCGGAAAGTTGACCATGAAGGTGACGAACTGGATGGCAATGGCGTTGAGAATGATGGTGCTGATGAGCTCGTTGACGTTGAGGCGTACCTTGAGGATTCCGGCAATCCATGAATAGCCGGCGCCGACCAGCATGGCGGCCATCATCGCAATGGGCGGAATCGTTAGTCGCATCAGGGTGAGCAGGGCAGGCGGCGCCGTTTCCGGGCTCGAGCCGCTCAACAGATAAATTTGGTCAGGCAACCAGTAGCCGAGAAACACCGCCGCGACAGCGCCGAGGATGAGCTGTCCATCCTGGCCAATGCTGAACATGCCGGCGCGAAAAGCGACCGTGGCCGATAGCGCAGTTAAAATCAGCGGCGTGGCGCGCTCCAGCACAATGGCCAGCTTATGCCCCTTCGTGCCCAGGGTAGGCGCGAAGTGGGTGTTGACGCTGCCGTCTTCCTCCTCGACCGGGATGAACAGCAGGTGGCTGAAAGCCTCGCAGCCGCGCGCGCCAAAGCCTTCGCAGAACATGAAGGAATAGGTCGGCAGCGGCTGTTTTCCGGCAATGACGACGAAGACGCTGCTGACCAGCAGGCCCAGTAGCACCGCAGCGACCGGGATAGAAGCGCCTTCCAGCAGATGCCGCGCGCGGGTGATCATGGTTCCGGCTCCGCGTGACCGGCCATCAGCAGGCCGATGCTTTCCTCGTCCAGTTTCTCGATGTCGTGCACGGCCATGATGCGTCCCTCAAACATGACGGCGACGCGGTCGCTGAGCGCGAAGATTTCGTCCAGCTCCACCGAGACCAGCAGGATGGCTGCGCCTGCGTCGCGCGCCTCAATCAGAGTCTGATGTACGAATTCGATGCTGCCGATGTCGAGGCCGCGCGTGGGCTGGTTTGCGATGATCAGACTCGGCTGGCCATCCAGTTCACGGCCAAGCACCAGCTTTTGCAGGTTACCGCCGGAGAGCGTGTGAATCTCCTCACCAATCCGCGCCGAACGCACGTTGAAGCTCTGCACGATGCGCTGCGCGAAATCGCGCACGGCTGCGAAGCGGAAGACGCCGCGATCCGACCAGGGGCTGCTTTGATAGACGCAGACAATAACGTTTTCATCCAGCGTGGTTTGCAGGTTGAGCCCCATGGTCAGGCGGTCTTCAGGAATGTGAGCCATGCCCAGTTCGCGGCGCGCCCGGACAGCGCTGGCGGTTACGTCATTGCCCGCCAGCGCAATGCTGCCGCCGTCGACCGGTCTCAGGCCACTGAGCGCCTCAACCAGCTCGGTCTGGCCGTTGCCGCTGACGCCGGCGATGCCCAGAATTTCACCGGCGCGCAGCTCCAGGCTGATGCCGAAGACCGCCGGAATGCCGCCGGCGCTCGCCACCAGTAATTTCTGTACGTCGAGCACGGTTTCTTTGGGCTGGCCAGCCTGCTTGTCCACACGCAGCACGACCTCGCGGCCCACCATCAGGTTGGCCATGTCGCGCACGCTGACGTCGGCGACCTCACGCGTGGCAACCATGCGCCCGCGCCGCATCACGCTGACGCGGTCCGCCACTTCCTTGACTTCAAGCAACTTGTGCGTGATCAGTACGATGGTGCGCCCGTCCGCGGCCAGATTGCGAATGACGTTATAGAGCTCGCGCACTTCCTGCGGGGTGAGCACGGCAGTAGGTTCATCCAGCACGAGAATGCGCGCGTCGCGCTGCAGGGTCTTCAGTATCTCAACGCGCTGCTGCATGCCGACCGAAATGTCGGCGACGACTGCCAGTGGATCTACCGGCAGGCCATAGTTTTTCGCCAGGTCGCTGACCGCCTGCGCCTCTTCCGCCGAGTCGATGAAGCCCAGCTGCCCTGGCTCGATGCCGAGCATAACGTTCTCGGCAATGGTGAAGGAAGGGATCAGCTTGAAGTGTTGATGCACCATGCCAATCCGGGCGCGGATGGCATCGTTGGGGTGGTGGATCTGTACCCGCTCGCCATTTACCTGGATTTCGCCACGGTCGGCGCTCACCAGCCCGTAGAGGATGTTCATGAGCGTGGTCTTGCCGGCGCCGTTCTCGCCGACGAGGGCGTGGACTTCGCCTTCGCGCACAGCGAAGTCCACCTCGTCCACGGCCAGCACGTCCGAAGAGGGGAAGTACTTGCGCATGCTGCGCATTTCTACGGCGAGCTTTGGGTTCACAGCAGGCTCACAGGTTGGGGAGAGGCAGCCTGGGCCCCCTCTCCCGTTTCCGGATGGTGACTTGCTAGCCGACCATTTCCAGTGCGTTGCTGACTTCCAGCTCGCCGGCGAGGATCGCCTCGCGCGCCTCTGCGATTGCCGCACGTACTTCCGGCAGCTTCATCACCATGTCTTCCGGGCCGTGCTCGTCAAAGGTGCGCGAGCAGATGCCCTCGTCCCAGCTGAGGCCGGCAAAGCCCTCGGCCAGGCCCACGGTGGTCGTTCCCGAGACGTAAGTTTCATTCACCACGCTCTCCACGAAACTGAAAACGGCGTTGTCCACGCGCTTCATGGCGGAGACGAGGATGGTGCCGGGGAAGAGATCGTCCTGGTTGCTGTCTACGCCGATGGCGAAATTGCCAGTCTCGGAAGCGGCCTGCAACACGCCTTCACCACTGCGGCCGGCGACCTGGTAGAGGATGTCTGCACCCTGGTCAAACAGGGCCAGCGCCTGCTCCTTGGCCGTTACCGGATCCGAGAAGTCGCCGACGTAGCTGCGCACCAGTTGACAATCTTCACAAACCGAGAGCACACCCTCCTCGAAGCCGACGATGAAGAGGTTGATGCCTGGTGCATCGATACCACCGACTGCGCCAACCGTGCCGGTGCGTGTCAGCATCCCGGCCGCAATGCCCGCGAGGTAACTGTTCTCGTGCGTGAGGATGTTGAAGAGCGCCAGGTTGTCCAGTTCCGGCGGTGCGGGGAAGAAGAAGGTTTCCTGGGCCCCGAACTTCTGTTCCGGGAACTCGACCGCGACTTCCTCGATTGTCACTGCATCTACGGCGATGGTTATGACAATGCTCGGCTCGTCCTGAATGGCACGACGGACTGCAGCATCATGTTCCTGCACACCCTGCGTTTCAATGATGACGCCCTCAACACCCAGCTCGGCGATCGCGCGCTCGGCACCGGCTGCGGCGGAATCGATGAAGGAACGGTCACCGCGCGGGTTGGGCAGGATGATTTCGAAGCTGATGGCGCTGTTGTCCGGCACCTCCATCATTTCGGCGTCTTCTTCCATGGGGGCTTCACAGGCATCGACCATCATCTCGTCCTGCGCGAGCACCACAGTGGGGCCAGCAAGGCCGACTAGCATTGTCAGGAGCAAAAGCAGACGAAGTTTCATGTTATCTTCCTCACTATGTGCTTCATGCGATTCGCTGCCATTGGCGCGTTCACCAATGGCGGCAGTGTAGCGCGCAACCCATGCAGCGGCAAAATATTGACTTGACGGGGAAGCATGACGACCATTCTGTTCGAGAATGCGCTGGTGTTGGCCCTCGGTGAAGCGGATCGCATCTTCGATCCCGGCTATGTGCTGGTTGAGGACGGGCGCATCGCCGCCGTGGGCAGGCAAGCTACATCGCCCGCCAGTTATGTTGACGAGCGCGTCGATTGCGCTGGCGCGCTCGTTATGCCTGGTCTGGTCAATGCCCACACCCACACGCCCATGACCCTGTTCCGCGGCATGGCCGAAGGCGTTTCGCTGTTCACCCTGGAAGGCTGGTACGAGACAATTCGGCGACTCGAGCTGGTGATGACGCCGGACATGGTGCCGGCGGCGGTGACGGTTGCCTGTGCCGAAATGATCAGCACCGGCACGACGACCTTCGCTGACCAGTACTTCCATATGGATCAGATCGTGCCGGTCGTCGCGGGCAGCGGCATGCGCGCCGCGCTGGCCTACGGCGTCGTCGAGCTCGGCGACGAAGTGGCGCGCGCCCGTGAGCTGGCGCAACTGGACGCCTTTCTCGAATCAATGGGTAACGACCGCTCCGGGCGCTTGCAGGGCTGGGTCGGGCCGCACGCCTTCTTCGTCGACAACGCCCTGGAGACTATGGCCGCCGAGCGCGCGCTGGCGCACAAGTACGGCACCGGGCTGCATGCGCATCATTCCACCAGTGGCGAAGAAGATCGTTACTGTCAACGCGAGTTTGGCATGAGCGCGGTGCAGAAACTGGAGGCGCTGGGGATGTTTGAGCGTCCCGTGCTGGCCGCGCACAGCATCTGTATCCCGCCGGAGGACTGGCCGCTGCTGGCCCGGCGGCCCTTCACGGCGGTGATCGCCGCTAGCGCCTGCATGCGCGCCGGCGCCGAGGCTGCGCCCCTGCTCGGCATGCGGTCGGCCGGCATCAACACGGCCCTGGGGACGGACAACGTCTGCAACAACAATGACTATGATCTCTTCATGGAAATGCGCACCCTGGCGAAGTTGACCAGCTTTCGCGAGCGGCGTCCGGGCGCTATCAGCGCGCGCGAAGTGCTGGACATGGCAACGCGGGGCGGGGCCCAGGCGCTCGGCCTGCATGACGAAATCGGCGAGCTCGCGCCAGGCATGCGGGCGGACCTGATCGTGCTGGATCGCAGTGGGCCTGGCTGGACGCCACTGCCCGGCAACGACCCCTTCACGGCGCTGGTTTACAGCGTGAACGGCTCACAGGTGCGCGACGTCATGGTCGACGGGCGCTGGCTGCTGCGGGAACGAATGCTGACCACGCTGAACTATACAGAGGCGACAGCAAAACTTAACGCCGACGCGCAACGCCTGCTGTTACGGAGCCGTTAGACTGAAGGTCCCTGGCACTAGCTTTCCGTGATGCAGACCATGATGTCTGCCAGCGGCTTCTTGGTGATGAGCGGGACACGCGCGTCGCTGGCCGGGTAACCGACCGGGATCATCACGAAGGCGCGTTCGTTGGCCGGCCTGCCCAGCAATTCACCCAGAAACTTCATGGGGCTGGGCGTGTGGGTGACGGTCGCCAGGCCGGCCAGATGCAAGCTGGCGAGCAACAGGCCGACGGCAATCCCGACTGACTCCTCGCTGTAGTAATGCTTGAAACGCTGTTCCACGCCGCTGTCCGCGTCCACCCGTAGCCCGTACGCCTGGCGGAAGACCACGATGATCCAGGGCACGATTTCCAGGAATGGCTTGTGCCAGTCCGTGCCCAGCGGTGCCAGTGCCGCCAGCCACTCGGCGCTCATGCGGCCTTCGTAGCTGATGCGTTCCTCGGCTTCGGCGGCAATGCGGATTTGCTTCTTCGTCGCCGGGTCGCTAATGGCCACGAAAGTCCAGGGTTGCTGGTTGGCGCCGGAGGGCGCGCTGCCGGCCACGCGGATGGCGTTTTCGATCAGCTCAAACGGGACGGGACTCGGTGTGAATTCCCGCACCGTACGACGCCTTTGCGTGCGCTGTAGAAACTCTCGCGAACGACGAAGTTGCTCCTGTGGGGTTAAGGTCTCAAACTCGAGCGGTATGGTTTGCGCAGCTTCCGCCATGGTCTCGTCCTGTCAGCGCTTCGCATTCGGGTCGAACCTGGCGCGTATACCACGTGACCGGATGTCTGGCCAGGATCAGACGAGAGAAATTCACAGTTCGCCTGATCCTGGTTCAGCACAATTACTGCATCATATCCGCCATGATTACCGACAGGGGAACCAGGCGCGTCAATCCTCCGGGAACCAGATGTGAATGCTGTCCACGTCAGCCGTGCGCGGGATTTTGTCGCGTACGTTGCGATAGGACTTGCAGACAACGCCAGGCTTTCCGTCGAGCACGATGGCCTTCGACTCATGGGTGCCGAGACCACGCTCGATAACCTGTTCAACCAGCGTGCCCCCATTGTTGAGATACACGCGCTGGGCCGGCGGATGCCGGTCCTTCGCATTGGGGTCGCCCAGTTCGCCCACGAACAGGTCGGGGCGGCCGTTGCCGTTGAAGTCGGCGATGACCAGCGAGTGCGGGTCCGCCAGTTTTTCATGCATGATTTCAACGTTCCACGGAGCAGTCGGGTCGTCTGAATACCAGCACCGGGCAACACGACCATAGTAGCGGTCGGTCAGGTAACTGGCGTCGCCTTCGGCGAGGATGACCTCAACCTTGCCATCGCCGCTGAAGTCTGCGGCAGCCACGCGTGGCGAAACAAAGTCTTCGGCAATGATGTGGCGCTCCCAGGCGCCGTCCACTGTGGTTGGCGGACGGAACCAGGATTGTCCGGCGATGAGTTCAATGCGCCCGTCGCCGTCGATGTCCGCCAGGGCAAAGCCTTCCTGACGCACACCGGAAACGATGGTGCGCACATCTGGCCAGGGAGAAATGCTTGGGTCATCCGGCACCGGTACGACGAACAGGGATTGCGAACGCTGGTTCCAGTAATAGACCTCGAGCCGTCCATCGCCATCCAGATCCGCCACGAACTGGTCGTGCGACTGGTTGGCCGACATCTGAACAATTTCGTGTAGCGGCCAGAGCGCGTCAACCTCCCCGGGGTTCTCGAACCAGAAGATGCGGTCGCCGCTGGCATCGCTGCCGGCCACGAAATCCAGCAGGCCATTGCGATTGATGTCTGCCAGGTAGCCGCCGGCCTCCAGCTGGCCACAGTCGAAATTCATGTCGTGCCGCTGCCAGGTGCCGCTCCCGTCGCGGCGCAAATAGTAGAGTTCGGGAATCGGCCTGCGACTGGCGAGTACGATTTCAGGCGAGCCGTCGCCGGTCACATCACCAACCACGCAAAGCGTGCGTTCGCTCGGTACTCCCTGCCAGATAGTCTCACGATTGAACTTCAGTTCAGTGCTCATTCATGTTCCTTTCCTGTGGCGGCGCACATGCGTCGCAGGTTGTTCAGGCTGATGACGATGCTTTCCATGGGCGGCATATCGAAGGCTTCCTGTTCCACGATGTGCCACTTGACTGCTGACCCGGGCACGGCTGCGAGGATGCCGGCTACGTCTATGATGCCGTCGCCAATCTCGGTATCGTGCCAGTCCACCCGGTCCTTCGAGTCCTTAAAGTGGAGGAAGGTGCAGCGCTGCGCGTTGTCACGAAACAGCGTCAGCGCGTCAACCCCGGCCTTTTCTACCCAGTAGGTATCCAGTTCAAAGCCCACCAGCGTTGGATCTGTGTGCTCAAATAGAATGTCCATTCCAGTTTGGCCGTCAAAATCAATGAATTCGTGGCCATGGATGTGGTAGGCAAAGCCCAGATCGCTGGCCTGACAGATCTGCGCCGTCATGTTGAAGAAATCTGCCATGCGCTGGAAAAACGCCGCGCTGCGCTCCTCGACGCGAAAGGAGGGGCAGAGGATAGTGGGGCATTCGATGGCCAGGCTGTACTCGATCTGCGCGGCCAGATCATCGCGCAGCACCGGGACGCCCAGGTGGGTCCCCGCTGCGCGCAAGCCACTCTCGTCCAGCGTCCGTTTCAGGACTTCAGCCGAAGTGTCGAAATAGCCGGCGAACTCCACACCGTCGTAGCCAATGGCGCCCACCCGGCGAATGGTGCCGAGGAAGTCACGCTTCGTTTCTTCCCCGATGGTATAAAGCTGCAGGCCAATTGGGATCATCGCAGGTTATGCTCCTTTGCCTGACGAGGCGACTGTACTTGCCGCGACTGGACATTCGCGCCAGAATTGTACGGGATTGTATACATACAGGGTGTACCTGCCAAATCTGGAGGAGCGTGATGCGCATCGGAGTTTTTACAGCCCTGTGGGCAAACCATTCGTTTGAGGTTGCGCTGGACAAGGCGCAGGCTGCAGGCCTCAGCGCGGTGGAGATCGGCGTGGGCGGTTACCCGGGCACGGAACATTGCCCGGTTGCGGAGCTGCTGGCAAGCGAAGTGCGACGCGCTGAGTGGTTGGAAGCAATTCACGAGCGCGGCCTGATCCTCAGTGCGCTGAGCGTTCATAACAATCCGATTCACCCGGACAGCGAAATTGCCGGGCGCTCCCGGCGGGAGATCAAGGATGCTGTCCGCTTGGCGCAACTGCTTGAAGTCCCGGTAGTGAATGGCTTTTCGGGCCTGCCGGCGGGCGCACCAGGCGATAGCCGTCCGAACTGGGTTACCTGCCCCTGGCCTCCGCATTTTCTGGAGATGCTGGAGTACCAGTGGGAACAGGTTGCCATTCCCTACTGGAGCGAGGCCATGAAATTCGTCGCCGATCATGGCCTGAAGTTCGCGCTGGAGATGCACCCTGGCATGCTGGTCTACAACGTCCATACCATGCTGCGCCTGCGCGAGGCTGCAGGACCGACGCTGGGCTGCAACTTTGATCCAAGTCATCTTTGGTGGAACAACGCTGATCCGGTCGCAGCCATCCGCCGGCTGGGTGACGCCATCTTTCATGTGCATGGCAAGGACGTCACCGTGGATATGATGAACGTCCAGTTCAACGGCTGCAACGACAACCAGCCATACGAGCTCATCCCCGAACGCTCCTGGACCTTCCGTTCCATTGGCTACGGACATGACTTGAAAGCCTGGAAGGACATCATGAGCGCGTTGCGCCTGGTTGAGTATGACTACGTCATCTCGATCGAGCATGAAGATGCGCTGATGTCGCCGGAAGAAGGCCTTGCGAAGGGCATCGACACCTTGCAGGCGGCGACCATCGTGACGGAAGCCGGTGAAATGTTCTGGCTCTGAGAACTTAGTGCAGGATAGTTACGTCCGGATCAGCCAGTAGCAGGGCGGCGCCGATGACTGGCGCCTGCTCGCCGAAGGCGGGGAAGCATACGCGGACGCCAGCGGCCGGTCCCAGTTCGCGTACCCTTGCAGCGAGGTTTGCGCGAATGTGGGCGTTGTTGTAGCCGATGCCGCCGCTCACACAGACTGCATCAACCCGCGTGATACGGGTGAGATTGACGATGGCCACGGCGAGCGTCTCGGTCACTTCGCGCCAGACTGCCTCGTCCTGGATTTCAGCGGCGGGCCGTCCGTAGCGGCGCAAAAACTGCTGGCCGCCAGTGATCGTTTGCACACATCCGCGCTGCCCGCAGATGCATGGTTCGCCATCCAGGCGGACGACATGATGCCCGACCTGGGCCAGCCAGGCGATAGAGCCATTTCCCTTGCCAAGACGAATGCCCGCGCCGGTTCCGGTCGACACGGTCAGATAGGCGGCGCGCTGCCATGGCTGCAGGACGCCGAGCGTCGTTTCAGCCAGAACGCCGCAAACGTTGTCATTGGCCGCGCGCACCGCTACGCCGGTCGCTCTGGCAACGTCGCTCACAATGCTTTGCCCGACATACGCCCGCATCGTCCACGACTCTTCGATCGAAAGCCCGTCCGGCGTCAGTTGCGCGCCGATGGCCATGCCCACGCCCTCGAGCTGATGACCTGATCTGTTCAGCGCTGCCAGCAGGCGCTCCAGCTGCCGCGCGTAATCCTGATCCGTTGGGAACTGTGCGACGAGCGTGTATTGCGGGACTGCGAGCGAGGCAAAGGTAACGATACTGGTGTTGGTGCCGCCGAGGTCGATTACGGCGTACATCGCCTTAGTCGCGCGGCTCAAAGGCGATGACGGAGAGTGGCGAAGCGTCGCTGCCGTGCAGTCGCAAGGGCACGGCCACGACGTAGAGTCGCTTTTTGCTAATGCGATCGAGATTTGCCAGGTGCTCAATCAGCGGAATGCCGTGCTCGAAGAGGGTCTTGTGATTGGGTTGCCGTGCCTGACTGCGGTCTTCCGTGCCTGAGCAGTCCACGCCGAGGCACGCAATGCGCATGTCCTCGGCCAGCCAGCGAATCGCTTCGTTTTCGAACCAGGGACGGTCATGGGAGCGCTCCGTCCGGTAGAGGTGACCGTAGCCGGTGTAGATGAAGACGATATCGCCCTCACGGATATGGGCACCGCGAGCCTGTAGCTCGGCCGCGCTGATCGCTTCGCCGACCGCCTTGCCCTGAAGATCGACGAAAGCGCATTCGCCCACCGTGCGCTGCAGCGGGACTCCGGCGATGTCCGCCCCGTCTTTGCGATAGTGCCAGGGCGACTCCATATGCGTGCCCGTATGGCTCCACAGGCTGAGCTGAGAGATGATATACCACTGGTCCTCGGCGCGTTTGCCACGATAGTGCGGGATGTAGTCCTCTACCGGTCCGCTTTCCACTTCGTAGGGGTACTCTTCCGCGCCGGGGAAGAGCGAATGCGACAATTCGATCACGTGACAGTTTGCCAGATTCATGCCAGCTCCAGTCAGATCGAGTGGCCGCCGTCCTGCGAGAGCGTGATTCCGGTGATGTAGCGTGAGGAAGGCAAGCACAGAAAGACCACAGACTCCGCCAGATCTGCCGGATTGCCCAGAGTTTTCATGGGAATGTTGTCCATGATGAGTAGTTGCTCTGCCGGGGAATCGAAGGCGCGGCGCGGCGTGTTGTGCACGCCGGGAGAGATGCAATTTACAGTAATGCCATGTGGCGCCAGTTCGATGGCCAACGATTTTGTGAGCGCGATGATGCCTCCCTTGGCTGCGGCATAGGCGCTCTTGCCCAGCACCCGCCCGCCAGAGGTGGCCGCCAGTGATGCCAGGTTGATGATTCGCGCCGGCTCGCCGTGAGCCAGCATTCGCGGCACGACGGCATGACACATGTTGAAGGCGCTGGTCAGGTTGACCGCCAGCATGTAATCCCAAACATCCTTTGTCAGCTGGGTGAAGGCTTCCCGCTGACCCTTGCCGGCGTTGTTGATGAGGAAGTCGACAGGGCCTAGTTCTGCATACACTGCATCAACTGCCTCGTGCACTGCCTCGTGATTGCTCACGTCGACGACACGACCGCTTGCCTGGTGCCCAAGGGCGCGCAGTGCCTGGGTAGTCGTCTCCAGCAATTCCGGGCGGATCTCAAACCCGACAATTTCGCAGCCTTCACGAGCCAGGGCGAAGGCCATTTGCTCGCCCAGCCCCTGGCCGGTGCCAGTGATGAGCGCCCGCTTTCCACCTAGTCGCATGGCATGGCTTTCATTCCGCAAGGTCAAAGCTGAGGGCCAGCCAATGTTGCTCATCCGGCTGACCGTTCGGGGCGAGCCGTATTTCGGTCTCGGTGTAACTGCGCGCCGAGAAGCTGATACGGAATCGGTCACCGCGATAGATCACCTTGCTGGAACGGACCGGCATCCCGAAGTCATCATAGAGAACGCCGCGGCCAAGAAAGACTGGCGCACCAGCCCTGATTTCCAGCAGTTCGGCTTCTTCCGGCCGCGCCAGCGTCGCTTCCAGCCAGTCTTCGGCCCGGACAATCGTAATACCAGCTGCGCGTTCCATCACCCGTGTGATGGGCTCACTGCTCAGATCGGCCTGTTCAAGGGCGGGGAAGCAGGGGGCGGGCATCCACGAAGACATAATGGCGATGGCCTCGCCATTGATATGGCGCACCCGGCGCAGGTAAGCAGCCTGATCTCCTGGCGTCAGCTGCAACTCTGAAATCACTTTTGGTGGTGGTGTGGCGAGCTCCAGGGCGATGACGCGGGAAGTCACCGCCAGTCCCAGCCCACGCATGACGCCGCTGAAGCTGGAGAGTGTGCTGGCCATGAACGGCACCTTGTCCCCGGCTACAAAAGTGCCCTTGCCCGGGTGGCGGACCAGAATACTATCCGTCACCAGAGACTCGATTGCCCGGCGCACGGTCATGCGGCTGATGCCATACTGTCGCGCCAGCGTGTGTTCCGGGGGCAGGCGGTCACCGGCGCGCAGACCGCCATCGTCAATCTGGTTGCGCAGCAAGCTCTCCAACTGTTGGTACAGCGGCCAAACCGAATCCCTTTCAAGCATCTGGCGGACTTCCTAACCTGTCATGCACATGAGCATACAATTCAAACAATCGCATCAGATCCTATCGGATACCTGACCTGAATGCAAGGTTAGACAGGCCGGGCAGCATTTGACAAGATGTATGCCACCATATACATTACTGGTATTGAATGTATACATCTTCTGCTTATGAACAAGAAATATCCAGAGATTTCAGCGCTTCACCTGGTGCTTGAGGAGTTGGGTCCTGAAGGCTTGAAAGATGCCTTGCGCCGTATGCTGCTCATCCGGGTCTTCGAGGAACGCCTTGACCAGTTGTACCTGATGGGCCGCACCCGTGGCACACTGCATCTGTCCATCGGCCAGGAGGCGACGAACGTCGCTGCGCTGACGGCCCTGTCGCCAGGCGACCGCTTTTTCAGCCATCATCGTGGTCATGGCCATGCCCTTGCCTGGACGGACAACCCGGAGCGCGTGCTGGCGGACGTGCTTGGCAAGGCCGGCGGCTACTGTGGCGGCTTTGGCGGCACCATGCACATGGCGGACGTACGCAGCGGTTTTCTCGGCGGCAATGGTATCGTCGCAGGCGGCCTGCCCATGTCGCTGGGCGTGGGCCTGGCGATTCAGTTGCGCAACGAGGAAGCCGTCTGCCTCGTGTTTTTTGGCGACGGTGCAGTCAACGAGGGGGCCTTTCACGAGGCGCTGAACATGGCCTCAATCTGGCAACTACCGGTCGTCTACCTCTGTGAAAACAATCGCTACGCCATGTCGACGCCAGTAGAACAGGCCATCAACATTGAGGCGATCAGTGCGCGCGCTGCGGCCTATGGCATTCCCGGCCATACCATCGATGGCAACGATTTCCTGGAGGTGTATAGCACCGTCAATGAAGCGGTCGCGCGCGCGCGTAAGGGTGAAGGGCCGACCCTGATCGAGGCGCTGACCTACCGCATCAAGGGCCACTCCCGCAGCGACCGTCAGGCCTATCGCAGTCGTGAAGAGGTGCGTCGCTGGCAGCAGCCGGAACAGGATCCCGTGTCACGCCTCGCCAATTCGCTCACTGACGTCGGCATCCTGGCGGCAGGAGAGGCGGATCGCCTGCGTGAAGCTGAAGTCGCTCGCGTGGATGCGGCTGTCGCGGCCGTAGAGGCCAGCGCTGACCCCGATCCGGCACAGCTGCTGGACCACGTCTATGCGTGAGCTCAGCTATCGCGAAGCGCTCAATGAAGCGTTGAATCAGGCCATGGAGTCGGACCCGGACGTGATTGTTATTGGCGAGGACATTGGCGTGTACGGTGGCGCCTTTGGCGTTACCCGCGGTCTGCAGGAGCGCTTCGGCCCGAAGCGTGTGATTGACACGCCGATTTCCGAGGCGGGTATCACAGGGGCCTGCGTCGGGGCAGCGATAAGTGGCTTGCGGCCGGTAGGCGACATGCAGTTCAGCGATTTCATCACGCTGGGAATGGAGCAGCTGGTGCTGCAGGCCGCGCGCATGCGCACCATGTTCGCCGGCCAGGTTAGCGTGCCGCTGGTGATGCGGCTGCCCGGCGGCGCTGGAACTGGTGCAGGAGCCCAGCACAGCGGCAGCTACGAAAACTGGTTTGTGCATGTGCCCGGCCTCAAGGTAGTCATGCCCGCCTGCGCGCGCGATGCCAAGGGGCTGCTGCTGGCCGCAATTGATGACGATAACCCGGTGATTTTCTGTGAGCACAAGCAGCTTTACAACACCCGTGGTCCTGTCCCGCAGGATGCCATTCGCGAACCCCTGGGCGTCACGTCTATTCTGCGCGCGGGGCGCGACCTGACGCTGGTGGCGACCTCCTGGATGGTGCATCTGGCGCTTGAGGCCGCGGCAGCGCTGGAGCGTGAAGGGTACGAAATTGAAGTCATTGACCCACGTACGCTGCGCCCGCTGGATGATACGCCGATTATTGAATCTGTTATCAAGACCGGGCGCGTCCTGGTGGTACACGAGGCGGTGGAGACGGGCGGTTTTGGCGGTGAAATCGTGGCCCGGATTGTGGCCAGCGAAGCCTTCGACTTTCTTGATGCGCCGCCACGTCGCCTGGCCGGGCGCGAAACGCCAATCCCGCAAAGCGAAGTTCTTGAAGCGGCTGCTATTCCCGACGTGACAGACATCATCCGCGAAGCGCGCCTGTTGCTGCAGGGTCAGGTGTGACGATGCCGCTGCCGGTGTGGCTACCAAGATTTGACCCCGGAAACGAACAGTCGCGCATCCTGAGCTGGCTGGTCGACGAAGGGCGGTCCGTGCTCGCTGGTGACGCTCTGTGCGAGGTCGAGACGGACAAGGTCAACATGGAGGTTGAGGCCCCCGCGGACGGCAGGCTGGGCCCGCAGCGCTATCCGGCAGGAACGTTTGCGCCGGCAGCATCGGTGATCGCCTGGTTGATGCTTGAGGGCGAGGAGATTGGAGACCTGCCGGCATGGCCCCAGGTGGAGACTTCACCGTCAGTCGCTCTTTCTGTGACGCCGCCAGAAAAAGTCTCGCTTGATCGTGAGCCAAACGGGATGGATGCAGTCTCACCGCTCCTGACTGTCAGGCCGCGCGCTACACCGGCTGCGCGCCATCTGGCGCGGGTGAAACAGATCGATCTGACAAGTCTGCGTGGCAGCGGCCCGCGCGGCCGCATTCAGGCCAGCGACGTGCGCCAGGTAACCAGGCCTGGAGCAGGCGCGGCCAACACGATCTCCCTTGAAGCGCCTCTCGACATGAGCGGCATCGCGGAGTTGCAGCGCATGTGGCCGAAAGAGGCGGGCGCCTTGACGCATTTGCCACTTGTTGCGCGGGCCTGCGTCCTGGCGTTGGGACAGCATCCTTGCCTCAACGCAGCGCCACGGCAGGGCAGGGCAGGGCAGCAGAAGCCAGTCAATCCGGGATTCATCGTCGGTACGGATGAGGGTCAGGTGGTAGCAGTCCTGCATGGTGCGGAGCAAATGAGCATGCGCACCTTGCTGGCGCGCTGCGACGATCTTGTTGCTCGGGCGCATGACAACCGCCTCACCGCCGAAGAGCGCAGCGCTGACAGCTTCCGCATCTGCGACTTGGGAGCTTATGGCGTCACTCGCGGCAACATCCGCGTAACCCCGCCCCTAATCGCCAGCCTCGGCCTCGGCAGCGTGAATGAACAATTCATCCCTGACCAGTCCGGTCAGCCAGTATTGCGACCGCAAATGACACTGACCCTGTCATTGGCCTCAGGCCCGGGTGCGCCATCAGAAACAGAGGGCGCGCGCTTTCTGCAAGACTTGCGCGCAACGCTGGAACAGCCCTTGCGTCTGCTGTTGTGAGGAGAGAGTGATGCGCATTGCAATTGGCTGTGACGATGCGGGCGCGCCCTTGCTGGAGGCGCTGGGCGAGTATCTGCAGGCGAATGCTGATGTCGTGTTGGAAGACTTGAGCGCACCGGCCAGCAGTCGCGAGGAGTATTACCCGGATGTGGCCGAGCGAGTCGCCAATGCCGTTGCCGAAGGTCGCTGTGAGCGAGGGCTCCTGGTTTGCGGCACGGGCATCGGCATGTCCATCACCGCTAACAAGGTGCCAGGCATCCGCGCTGCGCTCTGCCACGATACCTACTCCGCCGGCCGCGCCCGCATGAGCAATGACGCACAGATCCTGACGATGGGCGCGCGCGTGATTGGCCCCGAGCTGGGCAAGGCCATCGTGGCGACCTGGCTGCAGTCCGAGTTCGACGAGAGCAGCCCGTCGGCGCCGAAAGTTCAGCGCATGAATGAGATTGACCAACGCTATTCGCGGGGCCCGGAATCTCCAAAATGCTGACAAGCCGCCACAAGGCGGATGGATTGAAGACTCGTAGAAAGGGAGGTAGCAGATACTGAAATCATAACCGGATTATTGTCGCGTACTAATCGTGTGCCCACGGTAAATGTTGGAGTTGACAGGAGAAGATACATGTTGCGTAAAAGCATTTTGAGGCCGGGTCTGGTCCTTGTGCTGATGCTGTCGGTCTTTGCCACCGGCCTGACCGCCCAGGAAATGATGTACAGCGAGGCGCCTGTGCTGGCGGAGCAGGTCGCCGCCGGCGAGTTGCCTCCGCTTGAGGAGCGCCTGCCGGATAATCCGCTGGTGTTGCAGCCGCTGGAGGAGATTGGTACCTACGGTGGCACCTTGAGACGTGGTTCGGCCAATCTCGGCACCTACCTCACCCATAACTTCACGCGCGAGCCGCTGACGATGTGGCACCTGCCGGTTACCGGCGACGGCCCGATCCGTCCCAACGTGGCCGAAAGCTGGGAGTCGAACGAGGACTTTACGGTCTGGACAGTTCATTTGCGCACGGGCGTCAAATGGTCAGATGGAACACCGCTGACGACTGCGGACGTGGACTTCTACTGGAACAATGCCGCGCTCGACGAAAATGTAACCGGCGTCTCCGGCCCAGGCCCCATTTCCCAGGGCGGCAACCCGCCTGCGCTGGAGATTGTTGATGAGAATACCTTGCGCTTCAGCTACGAATCGCCTTTCCCGGCCTTTGCGGAGGGGCTGGCGACGATGCGCGAGATCGCCTGGCCGCGGCACTATCTGGAGCAGTTCCACCCGGCCTACAACGAAGAAGCCACCTACGAAATCTTCAACCTGGAGAACCGGCTTGAGAACGGGCGCGGTCGGGCGACCTTGCAGGCCTGGATGCTGGATGAATACATTCCGGGCGAGATCTACAAGATGATACGCAATCCCTACTACTGGAAGGTCGATCCCGAAGGCCAGCAACTGCCCTACATGGACGCCGCCAGCGTAGAGCTGGTGGAAGACCGCCAGGCAGTGGCGCTGGGCAACATCACGGGCCAGTTTGACCTGGACGCCATGTGGGTCGGCGTGCAGCACATCCAGCTCTTCACCGAGGCTATCCAGGAAGGCCGCGACGTCAGCCTGACCTTCGCGGACTTCGACGGCGTCGCCTTCTACTTCAACCTGGATCACAGCGACCCGGTGAAGCGCGCTGTGTTCCGCGACGTGAATTTCAGGCGCGCCTTCTCAATGGCCATCAACCGTCAGGAAATCGGCGATCTTTACTACGCCGGACTGTTCACACCTTCCGGATCAGTCTTTGCACCGGAGTCGGGCTTTTACGACGCAGAAGTTGCCAAACTCTGGTCCGCTTATGACCCGGAGGCTGCTGCAGCCATGCTGGAAGCGGCCGGCTACGTTGACCTGGATGGTGATGGCATGCGCGAAAGCCCTTCTGGTGAAGCGCTGCAGATCATCATCGAAGTTGGCATACACGACCTCTACACGCCCATCGTCGAACTTGTGACCGAATACATGACCGACATCGGGCTCAACGCCCTCATGGATGCGGACGACCAGTCGCTGGTGCGCGAGCGCTACGTGACCGGAGAGTTCGAGATCCATACCTGGGACAGAGACGGAGCCAGCGACCCCTTCAGCGCCGAGGCGCCTGGTATCGCCTCAGTGCGTCCGGGAACGCCCTGGTGGCACCAGAACGGGGCGGAGGATCCGGTCGACGAGGCTTACGTGCTCATGAACGAGTTGTACCAGCAGGCCCTGGGTGTTATTCCCGCGGAGCGCCTGGAGGTCGTAACCGAGATTTCACGCCTGCATGCGGACAATGTGTGGGTCGTGTCGACCGGCTTCTGGCGCCGTCCCTTTATCAAGAGCGGACGCCTGGGCAATACGCCAGACGTGATGTCGCGCAACGGCCAGGTCAATGACATGCCGCCGTGGCAGCCCATGCTGCTGTTCGAGAAGTACGCTCCAGGTGAAGGCCCGTAACAGGGCTCGTAAGCGCCAGGCATAACGAGGTGGCTGTCGGGGAGCTTCGGCTTCCCGGCAGCCAGTGCCAGAACAGGATTGATCATTGGCCATTTACATCGTGCGGCGCCTGATTTCGGCAGTGATCACGTTTTTCCTGGTCACGCTCATCAGTTTCCTGGTCATCCAGTTGCCGCCAGGCGATGTGGTTTCCAACTGGGTGCGCCAGCAGGAGGCTGCCTCGGGCACCCCGCTGCCGCCGGAGACGATCGAGAATCTGCGGCGCGTCTACGGCTTTGACGAGCCGCTGCTGGTGCAATATATCAAGTGGATTGACGGCTTCCCTGAGGGAGATTTCGGCTTTTCCATTGCCTACAGCAACACTGCAGTATCGGATCTCATCGGTCGGCGCATCGGCCTGACGCTATTCCTCGGCTTTGCCTCATTGTTCATTTCATGGAGTCTTGCAATACCCTTTGGCATATACGCGGCCACGCACAAAAACACACGTTCAGACTATTTGCTATCCACCCTTTCTTTCATTGGTATCTCTGTGCCCGATTTCCTGGTGGCCGTCATTTATCTTTTCCTGGCCGTCTTCGTCTTTCAGACGGAATACGCTGGCGGGCTGTTTTCCATGGAGTTCAAGGACGCGCCCTGGACCTGGGCGCGATTTCTCGACTTCCTGTCCCACCTGCCTGTGCCCCTGCTGATTCTGGGGCTGGGCGGCATGGCTGGCACTTTCCGGCTGATGCGCGCCAACCTGCTCGACGTGCTCGATCAGCAATACATTGAGGCAGCCCGCGCCAGGGGTCTGCGCGAAATGGTTGTGGTCTACAAACATGCCGCGCGCATCGCTATCAATCCGCTTATCAGCCGTCTCGGCCTGCAGCTGCCGGTGCTCTTCGGCGGCACGGTCATCATTTCTATCGTGCTGGACTTGCCCACCCTGGGCCCGCCCTTCATTCGCGCTCTGCAACGCCAGGACATGTTCCTGGCGGGCACCGTGCTGATGATTCTGGCGGTGACCCTGCTGATCGGCAATTTTCTGGCAGACCTGCTGCTGGCACTGAGCGACCCGAGGATTCAAATTGAGTAGCCAATCGCAAGTTCAGCAGCAAACTGCCGGTTGGCTGCGCCGCATTGGCTTCGCAAAGGCGCAGCGCGCAATCACCGAGGAGGAGTATCGTCTGCTCTCCGTACGCGAACTGATGCTGCGCAAGTTTCTGCGTAATCGCATGGCAACATGGTGCGGTGTTTTGCTGGTCTTCGTCTACCTGATGACGCTGTTTGCCGGTTTCTTCGCCCCTTACTCTGCCCGCGAATCGGATTCCAGCCTGACATTCTCGCCGCCGATGATCCTGCGCTTTCATGACCCGGAGACCGGGGTCTTCTACCTGCAGCCCTTCTTCTATCCGCTGCGTGGCCGGCGCGACCCGCAGACCTTTCAGCTCGAATATGAAGAAGATCGCAGCGCGCGCATTCCCATCGACCTTTTCGTGCGTGGCGAGGCCTGGACGGCGCTTGGGTTAATAAGGGGCGATTTACATCTGTTCGGTCCGCGGGACGGCGCTGAGCGGTTGCACCTCATGGGCTCTGACCAGCGGGGACGAGACCTGTTTTCGCGCATCATTTTCGGCGGACAGGTTTCGCTATCGGTGGGGATTTTCGGTGTGCTGATCACAATTGTGCTGGGGTCCGTCCTCGGGACGCTCTCCGGTTACTATGGCGGTGTGTTCGATCATGTCATGCAACGCGCCATCGAGGCGATCCGTTCCTTCCCGCAGCTGCCGCTCTGGATGGCTCTGGCTGCTGCCATTCCACCGCAGTGGCCGCCGGAATGGGTTTACGCCGGCATCGTGGTGGTGCTGGCCTTCATCAACTGGACGGGTCTGGCGCGTGAGGTGCGTGGTCTGGTGCTGTCGCTGAAAGAGCGAGACTTCGTGCACGCCGCCGAAGCCTCCGGCGCTTCCACTGCACGCATTGTCCGGCGGCACATGATTCCCAACATGGCCAGCCACATTATCGTAACGGCAACCCTGGCCGTCCCCGTAACCATTCTGGGCGAAAGCGCGCTCAGTTTTCTTGGCATTGGCGTACGCCCGCCCATGGTCAGCTGGGGCCTGCTGCTCAACGACGCCATTCGCATCCAGAACATTGTTCTCTATCCCTGGACGCTGTTCCCCGGCATTTTCATTCTCGTCACTGTGATTGCCTACAACTTCCTCGGTGACGGCCTGCGTGACATGGCCGACCCCTTCGCTCGCTGACCAGGAGAACGCCGTGGAACCCCGGCAATTGCTGGAAGTGCGGGATCTCAAGACCTGGTTCTATCTGGAGCAGGGGATCATCCGCGCGGTGGATGGCGTCAGCTTTCAGTTGCGTCGCGGGGAGACGCTCGGCATCGTGGGTGAGAGCGGCTGTGGCAAGAGCGTGACAGCGCGCTCGATCATGCGTTTGTTGCCGCCTGAGACAGGACGCATTGTTGGCGGCGAGATTATCTGGCACTCGCCAGAAAGTGGCACAAGGGACCTGACGACGCTCGATCCTTTCGGTGCGGAGATTCGGTCCATCCGTGGCAATGACATTGCCATGATCTTCCAGGAGCCGATGACTTCGCTGAATCCGGTCTACACCATCGGCTACCAGATCATGGAGGCCATCCGTGTGCACCAGTTGGTGGACAAGGACGTGGCGCGCGAGCGGGCCATCGCCATGCTCCGGCTGGTGGGCATTCCCGAAGCTGAGCAACGCGTTGACCAGTATCAGCACGAGTATTCGGGGGGCATGCGTCAGCGGGCCATGATCGCCATGGCGCTGAGTTCCAACCCGCAGCTGCTGATTGCCGACGAGCCGACAACTGCGCTCGACGTGACCATTGAGGCCCAGATTCTCGATCTGATCCGACAAATTCAGCAAGAGCGTGACATGGCGCTCATCATGATCACGCACGATCTGAACGTGATCGGTGAGGTAGCCGACCATGTTATCGTCATGTATCTGGGCAAGGTCGTTGAGGCGGCGGCCGTCGACAGTATATTCGAAGGCCCGAAACATCCTTACACCCAGGGTCTCTTGCAATCCTTGCCGCAGATCGGCCGGCGCGAGCGGCTTAGCTCAATTGTCGGTTCGGTGCCCGGGCCGCACGAACGGCAGCCAGGTTGCTCCTTTGCGCCGCGTTGCCCCCATGTGATGGAAATATGCCGCACGCAGGAGCCGCCAGTTTTTCAGGTCAATGAAGCGACCAGCGCGGCTTGCTGGCTCTACGGTGAGGAAGCCGGGGCGTCGCATGCCTGAGGATCTGCTGCTCGAAGTTGAAAACCTGAAACACTACTTTCCCATTCGCCGCGGCTTGATGAAGCGCGTGGTGGGTCACGTCAAGGCAGTTGACGATGTGTCCTTCCAGGTGTATCGCGGCGAGACGGTCGGCCTGGTCGGTGAGAGCGGCTCCGGCAAGACGACGACCGGGCGCTGCATTGTCCGCCTGTATGATCCCACAGGTGGCAGTATTCGCTTCCATGGCGAGCAGGGTGAGGTGGACGTTGCGCGTCTTGACAGAAACGAGCTACGGCCGGTCCGACGCGATATCCAGATGCTGTTTCAGGATCCCAACTCTTCACTGAATTCGCGCATGCGCATCGGCGAAGTCGTGGCCGAGCCCCTCGAAATCCACGGAGTTGGTGACCGGCGTTCGCGTGCAGAGCGTGTGGAACAGCTGATGTCGCAGGTCGGCCTTGGCGCGGACATGATCAATCGCTATCCGCACCAGCTTTCCGGCGGCCAGCGCCAGCGCGTGGGCGTGGCGCGCGCCCTCAGCCTTGAGCCAAAGCTGGTCATCTGCGACGAACCGGTCTCCGCGCTGGATGTGTCAGTGCAGGCCCAGGTCCTCAATCTGCTGGCTGATTTGCAGGAGCAGCTGGGGCTGACCTACCTCTTCATTGCGCACGACCTCGGCGTGGTCGAGTACATCAGCAGCCGCATCATGGTGATGTACCTGGGCAAGATCATGGAGAGCGCCTCGCGCGACAAGATTTTCTCCCGGCCGACGCATCCCTACACCGAGGCGCTGCTCTACGCCATCCCGAGACGGGTTGCAGGCGGACATCGGCGCCGGCGCATCCTTGAGGGCGATATACCCAGCCCGGTTAATCCGCCTTCAGGTTGCGTGTTTCACACGCGTTGCAAGTACGCCGTTGACCGCTGCCGCCATGAATTGCCGCCGCTGCGCCCGCTGGCTTCAGACCCACAGACCAGTGTGGCCTGCCACCTGGCGGACGAGCTGGAATTGCAGCCTTGGCTCGCTGCCGACGGGGGCGCATGACCGCCTGGCTGGACGATAAACGGGAATATCGACGCTGTATTGCGCTGTCAGCCGGCGCCTGCGAACACCCCGAGCGCGTTTGCTGTCTCGAGTTAAGCGGCAGCGTTGCGCGACCCCGGCTTTACGAAGTTGATGCCGGAGGAAAGTTGCTTGATCGCGCAATCACTCTGCAGCCGAATGGTGCGGGACTGCTGTTTAATCTGAAAGGCCGCACTGCTGCCGGCACAACTCGCCGTTACCAGTTGTATTTTGATGAGCAGGGCACGGCTGATGATTTGCAAGCTGTGCCTGCGCCAGTAGCGCTGGCCACCGGTCTGGAGCACGAGGGCTTTGAAAGCGCCCGCATCACGACGCCGAACGCGACCTGGTACTTCCACCTGACGGGCGGCGGCTTCGCTGGTCTGATTGACGGCGACGGCGCTGACTGGATCAGCTTTCACCCCTGGGGCGGCTCCGATGGCAATTTTCGCGGCATCCCCAACCTGGTGCACCCCGAGAGCTACTTTCATCCCGGCCGTGCTGGCTGCAGCAGCGAAATCCTGGCTGCCGGCCCCCTGCGCGTCACGATTCGCTCGCGCTCGCAGGACAATGCCTGGGCCTGCGAGTGGTCTATCGACCCCGACTGCGCGCGTCTGACCGTGCTGAAAGCCGCCCGACCATACTGGCTGCTCTACGAAGGAACGCCGGGTGGAGTCCTGGACGAGCAGGGCGATTTTATGTGGCTCTCCGATGGCCGCCGCATCCCTGCCTCGAACCGCTGGGAGTATTCACTTCCCAAACCAGGCTGGATCGCCTTCGGGGCAGCAAACAGCCCGCGCGCGCTCTGGCTGCTGCGGCACGAACCGGACGGTGAGACAGACTCCTACTGGCCGATGGAAGGCCAGATGACTGTCTTTGGCTTCGGTCGCAGCGGCCTGAACAAATCCCTGACGCGTGCACCGGCACAATTCAGCGTCGGCCTGGCGGAGACCAACGATTTCAAAACGCTTGGCCAGGTCATCACTGCTGCCAGAATAGCGCCGCAGATTCAGCTGGGTGAGATAGAGACACGCCAATAAGTTTGCACACAGAAATGCAAGGAGCATGATCATGCCGATCAGGAATCCCTGGGAACTTCTGGTGCTGGATGGCAATCCACCACTGCAGCAACTGGGTGCGCTGGCAGTCGGTGATGTGGACGGCGACGGCCATGTCGAGCTTCTCGTGGGCGGTGAGGGCGGCCTGCTCTGGTACCGACCAGACACCCTTGAACGAGGTGTCGTGTCTGAGGGCCATGTGCATGTAGGTCTGACGCTGGAAGACATTGAAGGCGACGGCGTGCTGGAGGCGGTCTGCGGTCTTGAAGACCCGGAGCATAAGAACCGCTGGATGATTGTCCGCTTCCGACCCGGCCCCACGCTGGATCAACCCTGGACCATGCGCGTGATTGACCCGCATTGCAACGGTGGCGCCCATGACGTCTGCTTCGCGGACGTGGACGGAGATGGCCGCAACGAACTGGTCGCCAACGCGGCCTATTGCCCGATACCCGGCATCTTCCTCTACAAACCAGATGTCGATGCCTCCGCTCCCTGGCGTAAACACGAGGTCATGAGCGGCACCTTCACTGAAGGAATCGCTGTGTCGGATCTCGATGGCGATGGTCGCATGGAAATCGTCGCCGGCCCCTGCTGGCTCACGATGCCCGCCGGGGGGTCCTTCGCGGGCACATGGGACCTGCGCACCTGGGCGCCTTCCTTCCGCGAGATGTGCCGTGTTGCCGCTATTGACATCACCGGCAATGGCTATGACGACCTCGTGATCACCGATTCCGAGTATATGGACGGGCGCCTCTCATGGTTCGAAAACCGTCTGGCCCAAGACCCCGAGGACCCCTGGCGCGAGCACCCGGTGGAAGAGTCGCCGCTGCTGTATTCGCATTCGCTCACGGCTTGGCACGAAGCGGAGGCCACGAAGATTTTCGTAGGGGAGATGGCCCAGGGTGGCTGGAGCCCGCCTTACAACCATGACGCTCGTCTGATCCAGTACACCACCCTTGACCAGGGCCGCAGCTGGGAGCGCGAGCTGCTGGCGCAGGGCGCTGGCACGCACGAAGGCATGGCCACCGATATTGACGGCGACGGCGCCATGGAAATCGTGGGCAAGGAGTGCTGGCGGCCGCGCGTCACCATCTGGCGACCGTCAAACGGCGCAGGCTCGGCCATAGAGAACTGGCAGCACACATTTATCGACCGCGACAAACCGGCCACCGGCACCGATATTCTCGCCACGGATGTAGACGGAGATGGTCGTGAGGACGTCGTTTGCGCGCGCTGGTGGTACCGCAGTCCGGACTGGGAGCGCATCGCCATCCCCGGCATCTCGCAGGCAATCTGCGCTTATGACCTGGACGGTGACGGACGCGACGAACTTATCGCAACGAAGCCGCCTGCTGACGGTATCGGCAACGCGGAGCCCGGCCTGACGAACGAGCTGGTGTGGCTGAAAGCCGTGGATCCGCTGCAGGGACAATGGCGGGAGTACCCGATTGGCCGGGGCATCGGCGACTGGCCGCATGGCAACGCGCTTGCGCCCCTGTTGCCGGGTGGCCGCCTTGCGCTCATTGCCTCCTGGCACAGCGCCAACCAGGGCGTCGACCATTACCCGCAGCTCTTTGAAGTCCCCGACGACCCGACCAAAGGCCCCTGGCCCGCCCGCCCGCTGGCGGAAATCATCTATGGCGAGGAGATGATCCCGGTGGACCTGACCGGGAACGGTTTGCTGGACGTGGTTGCCGGCCCTTACTGGCTGGAGAACCTCGGCGATGGCAACTTCCGGCCGCACCGCTTTGTGGACGACGAGGACTTTTACAGCGCGCGCTTGCGCGTCACCGACATCAACGGCAACGGCCGCCTGGATGTAGTACTCGGTGAGGAAGTGCTGGACTTCCCGAACAAGGTCGCCCCATTTTCGAAACTGGCCTGGTTCGAATGCCCGCCCGATCCGCGCACTGTACCCTGGCCCATGCACGTCATTGATATCATGCGCTGTCCGCACTCTGTCGAGGTGGCTGATCTGGATGGCGATGGCGAACCGGAAATCATCGCCGGCGAACACGATCCCTTCTGGCCCTATCGCAACCAGTGCAACCTGTTCGTCTACAGCAAGGCAGATGCGCAGGGACGCGCCTGGAAGCGTCACACGCTCGACAATCGCTTTGAACACCATGACGGCACGCGGCTGATTTCGCTTGCGGATGGCCGTCCCGGCATCGTTAGTCACGGCTGGAAAGACAGTCGCTATGTGAACTTGTGGGCCGCTGGTAGTGGCTAGGGTCCTGATTCGACCGGTTCGCTACTGCTCCACACGATGACCACACCTGCGCAACAGGGTTCGTTGTTCAATGACCCTGACAGCATGGCGCAAGAGGGAATCCTGATCGCTGCAGCAACGTGGGAGCCGGTCCATGCTTGACCAGGCACGTTGGCGGCGCCACACAATCTACAGCGGCCCTCCCGCAGAGCGCACGATATGCGTTGTCGGCGATGTGAGCGGCAACGGCGTGCCAGACATTGTGATTGCCAGCCGCGGACCGGAGCCGGAGCTGTTCTGGCTGGGCAGAGAGACGGACGGACGCTGGCAGCGCCATCTAATCGCCGCGGGTCAGCCCCTGGCTGCCGGGGGCTGCCTGGCAGACCTGACTGGCAACGGCCGTCTGGATTTCGTCGCCGGCACGCCGGCGAGCGACAACTGCGTGCTGTGGTGGGAAAATCCGCCGGATGCGACGCAACCCTGGCTTGGACGCGAGCTGTTCCGAATGCCCGGCCCCATGTCACATGACCAGCTCGTGGCAGATATCGACGGCGATGGCCGGCCCGAAGTCTACTTCTGGAACCAGCTGGGCAACGCGCTGTATTGCGCGCCGGTGCCGCCAGACCCTGCCGTTTCACCCTGGACCGCTGTGCACCAGGTGGCTGGCGGGCTGCGCGAGGAAGGGCTGGCTGCGGCGGATCTGGACGGAGATGGTCGCCTGGAGCTCATCGCCGGCCAGTCCTGGTATCGTCCGCCGGAGCGCCCGGGTGATGCCTGGCGACGTTACCCCTTTGCAAGGGACTTCCTCTCACCCCGTGTGGCTGTCGCTGACTTTGAAAACAATGGTCGACCGGAGATCATCCTTTCTGAAGGAGACGCCACCATCTATGGCCCGCAGCAAGGGCGCGGTCGCTACGGGCGTGTCGCGCGCTGCCGTCCCGGACGCGACATCACGGCGCTTTGGCAAGTCGAGATTTTGCGCGATGACCTGCTTGACCCCCACTCACTGATCGTTGCAGATTTCGATGGCGACGGCGCGCCGGATCTGTTCGTGGGCGAGCTGGGCGATCCACAGGGTCTCGACGAGCATCCTCCGGCCCAGCGCATCTGGTTCAATCGCAGTGGCGAGCTGCGCGAGCAGGTCATTGACCGGGGCCTTGGCACGCATGAATCAAAGGCAATCTGCCTTGATGGCCGGGTCGGGATCGTATGCAAACCGTTCCGCAGTCTGCGTGGCGCTGCGCCTCGTCCGGCGGAAGTGGACAGCATTCACCTGTGGCTGCCGGAAGATTGACGCGAACACAAAGGGAGTAGCCGATGGCAAAGTTTCGCTTCAGGCCACAAATCATCGACCGTAACCTGCCCGGACGCTTGTACGCGCAGACAGCCCTGGCGGACCTTGACCGGGATGGCGTGCCGGAGTTCATCACCGGCCAACAGTACGGCACCCTCTTTCGCTATCGGCGTCAGTCAAGCGGGCTCTGGACGCGGCATGTGCTCGGCGAGGAGTCGCCATCGGATGTCGGCGCCTGTGTGCTCGACGTGGATGGCGATGGCTGGCTCGACCTTGTGACCGGAGGTGCCTGGTATCGTAATTCACGGCATCCTGAACGGCCCTTCGAACGTGTCGTCTTCGACGCGACCCCAAGGGGAGTTCATGATGTGCTTGCGGCAGATCTTGACGGCGATGGCCGCGCTGAAGTCATCACCATGTCTGACCAGAACGATCTGCGCTGGTACAAAATCCCGCCGGCGCCGGAAGACCCGTGGCCCAGGACCGTGATTGGCCCGGCCGTTCACGCCGGCGCGGCCGTCGGCGATATTAACGGCAACGGCTATCTCGACATTGTGCGTAGCAATGTGTGGTTCGAGAATGTGCACGGCGACGCCAGTTTCTGGCAGGTTCGGCCAATCGGCCCGAACACATATCCACCGCCGGATTTCCACCCCTACTTTGCCTTTGACGCTACGCGCGCCGTCGTTTGTGACATGAACGGCAATGGTCGCAGTGACATCGTCTTGTGCGACGCTGAAATCCCTGGCGGGAAGATCTGGTGGATGGAAAACCTGGACGGCAGGGGCGACAACTGGCGGCGTCACGAAATCCCTAATGGCGACGAGGGTCGCCGCGGCGCGTATCACAGCCTGTATGTTGGTGATCTCGACGGCGACGGCGACCTTGACATCTTCACCTGCGAGATGGAACACGTAGCCGGGGACGGTCGGCCACGCTGGTACATCCAGGAAAACCTCGATGGCGCAGGTGGCGCCTGGCGCGAGCATGTGATCCTGGACGCGGGCCTGGGCGGGCATGAAGCCGTCGTCGGCGATGTGACGGGCAACGGCCTGCCGGACATCATTTCCAAGCCCTGGGTGCCAGCGGAGAGCAACGCGCTTGACGGAGCGATGTTTGTGCTGCTGCTGGAGAATCTGGGCCCGGGCTGAGGCCAGTAACTGCGGCTATTCCGGGGCAGTGTCGCCTTTGCCCTCGCCGAACAGGGCCCGCAGGATGCGCGGCGCAATGTCTGCCAGCGTCCGAAAACTTTCGTCAAAGAGTCCCCGCCGCTGGCCGATGACGACGGTTGGCACGTCGTTACAGGTGTGACGGCGGTTGCCGATTTCCTCCATGTTGCCGTGGTCGCTGCAGAGGATCACCAGGCCTTCATTGTCATCCCAGACCGAGAGCAGGCCGGCCATCACCTCGTCGAAACGCTCAAGCAAGGCCACGCCTTCTGCCAGCGTGCCGCGATGGCCGATCACGTCGCTGGGCCAGTGGGCGAAGAGCGAAAAGTCATAACGGCGCGCCAGGGTGACGAGCAGTACCCCTGCCTCATGAGCGCTGCGTAACGGCAGCTGCGGGTATCCCGATGGAGCAGGCCACTGCTCCCCCGTCCAGTCGACCGGGAGTGCATCGCCACTGTGTAGTTCTTCGTGGCCGAGGATAGGCACGCCCGCTTCATGGGCGGCCTGCTGGTAACTGGAGCGCAGCCGCCGTCCACTGTCTATTGACCTGTGCCAGCCCGGCGGATAGGCCTCCAGCAGCGCTGCGCTCTTGCCGCGCGCGACGACCTGGCAGAAGAGGTTGTCCCTTGCCAGCAGGGCGCGCGTGGCCTTGTCCGGTTTCGGGCCATAGTGCTTGCCAATCAGGGCGGGCACGTTTTGCCCCGTGAAGATGGTCGCCTGGCCGGTGCCGCTCTGCGGCCTGCCGGGAACGCCCATGCGCGGATCGCTGGGCAGGAAGAGCGCTCGTTCGCTCTGCTGCCGGCCGGTTTGTGCCAGCCAGCGCTTGCCGGCGGCCAGACTGTGCAGGGTCGGCGTGTTTGCAATAGCGAAGGGATTGGTAAGCGGGTCTGCGGTGCCCAGCCCAATACCATCGAGGAAGATCATCAGGACGCGCATGGCGTAGGCGCAGTTTATGCCTGCAGCGTTTCGCCGGCGAGGGCGCGGCGCAGGCTGTCCTGGAAGGGAGCTCGGGCGATGCCCTGTTCAGTCACGATGCCGCTCAGGTAACGATGCGGCGTGACGTCGAAGGCTGGATTGCGCGCGTGATAGTGCGCCGGCACCAGCGCTTGTCCGTAGGGCGCCAGCACCTCGCTGCGGTCACGCTGTTCGATGGGGATCTCTGCGCCGCTGGTCAGCGTCGGGTCAATGGTGGAGATGGGAGCCACACAATAGAAGGGGATGCCGTGCTCCTTTGCCAGCACCGCGATCTGGTAGGTGCCGATTTTGTTGGCGACGTCGCCGTTGGCCGCAATGCGATCGGCGCCGACGAGCACGAGGTCAACCTCGCCACGTTGCATGTAGTAGCCGGAAGCCGTGTCCGGGATGATGTCATAACTGACGCCCAGTTGTTCCAGCTCCCAGGCGCTTAGCCGCGCGCCCTGCAGCCGTGGGCGCGTCTCGTCCAGCAGCACGTGCAGCTGCCGCTTCTGCTCGTGGGCGCTGCGAATGACGCCCAGGGCTGTACCGTGGTCCACGGTGGCCAGCGCGCCGGTGTTGCAGTGATGCAGCACAGTCGCGCCCTCATTCACCAGGGCAGCGCCGTGCGCGCCCATGCGCTGGTTGATGACGACGTCATCGTCGGCAATCTGCTGCGCCCCTTCGAGCAGGGCTGCGCGCAGCGTTGCAGCGTCGCCGAAGTCCTCGCCATGCGCCAGCGCCAGCAAATGATCCACCGCCCACGCCAGGTTGACCGCGGTGGGACGCGCTGCCTTGAGCCGTGTTGCTGCGGCATCAAGGCTGGCGAGCATGTCTGGCAAGGCCTCCGCCCTGCATTCGCGGGCGGCCAGCGCCATGCCGAAAGCCGCGGTGGCGCCGATAGCCGGGGCGCCACGCACCACCATATCCGTGATGGCCAGCGCGACGGCTTCGTGTGTGTCCAGCTCGACGAAGGCCAGTTCCCAGGGGAGCAGACGCTGGTCGATCAGGCGGACCTTGCCGGCCTGCCACGCCACGGTGCGCATGGGCCCTCCCTGTATCAACTCGATGTGCGGCGACAGGCAGGACGCCAGTTTAGCCCGCTCGTGAAATTGGGTCAAACCTGTGTTCGCCAGTGCTGCGGGCCTCGGCTACAATGCACTCAGGTTGAACAGGAGGAATGCGGGAATGCAACTTGAAATCAGTGAAGCCGAACGGCAGGGTCGATGTGAACGATTGCTGGCGCATCTGCAGGAACGTGGGCTGAGCGGTGTCACGCTGTTCGACCGCAATTATGTGCTGTACTACGCCGGCTTCGACTTCATCCCGACCGAGCGGCCCATCGGCATGGTGATGAACAGCGCCGGCGAACGCGCCCTGTTTGTGCCGCGCCTGGAGCTGGAGCACGCTCGTGGCAACTCTATGGTGGAGCGAGTGGCGCACTACGACGAGTACCCGGACAAGGTGCATCCGCTGCAGCACCTGACCGCCTTGCTGGCTGATTTGGGCATCAAGGGGGAGATTGGCGCTGACGGTGACGGTTATCCCTGGATATTTGGCTATCGCGGGCCGGCGCTGTCTGAAGTCGCGAATGTAACAGTGCGAGATGTACGCCCCTTCATCGAGGATGCCATGGCGGTCAAGAGCCCGGCCGAACTGGCCTGCATCCGTGAAAGCTGTCGCTGGGGCAATCTGGCGCATCAGTTGCTACAGGACTATACCAGCGTCGGCGCTTCCGAGACCGAGGTAGAAATCAGTGCCAGCACTGAGGCAACGCTGGCCATGTATGCGGCCATTGGTCCCATCTATCGCGCCCAGGGCGGCATGTCCGGCTCCGGTGCCCATGCCGGCTATCGTGGTCAGATCGGCCGCAATGCGGCTATTCCGCACGCTATCGCCAACAACATGCGTTTCCAGGCCGGCGATGTGCTGGTTACGGGAGCCGGGTCGCTGGTGTGGGGCTATCACTCCGAGCTGGAGCGCACCATGTTCCTCGGTGAACCCAATGACGCCTGCAAACGCATGTTTGACCACATGCTGGCCTTGCAGGACGCCGCCATCGCTGCGATGGAGCCGGGCGCGCCCTGTTCGAAGGTGGACGGCGTCGTCCTTGAATACTTCCGGCAGCACGACCTCATGTCCCACTGGCGTCACCACAGCGGCCATACCATTGGCCTGCGCTATCACGAAGGTCCGTTTATGGACTTTGGCGACGACACGCCCATGTTGCCGGGCATGGTCTTCACTGTCGAACCCGGACTTTACGATCCCGGCCTGGGCGGTTTCCGCCATTCGGATACGGTGGCCGTGACGGAAGATGGCGTGGAAGTCATGACCTGGTACCCCAGGGACATCGTGAGTCTGACGATTCCGGCCTGACACGGAGTCAGGGATGAACATGGACTTTAATTCACGTCGTTCAATGGTGCTGGCGCGGCGCGGCATGGCCGCTGCCAGCAATCCATTGGCCGCCCAGGCCGGCCTGAACATCCTGCGCCAGGGCGGGCGCGCGGCGGATGCCGCAGTCGCGATGTCGGCAGTCATGAACGTGACCGAACCCGGCGCCTGCGGGGTTGGCGGAGACTGTTTCGCTCTGCATTATGACGCCGCCAGCGGCGAGGTCAGCGCCCTGAATGGCAGCGGACGGGCGCCCATGGCCCTGCGCGCCGAAGACCTGCGCCGGGAGGGCTGGAGCGCGATGCAGCCGCGCCATGCCCACGCGGTGACGGTGCCGGGCGCGGTACAGGGCTGGGCGGACCTGCTGGAGCGTCACGGCAGCATGTCGCTGGCCGATGTGCTGACGGATGCCATTCACTATGCGGAGAGCGGCTATCCCCTGGCACCGGTCTTTGGCGCGGGCTGGGCTGCGCAGGGAGATTTCCTGCGCCAGGCGGCCAATGCGCAGGAGTACCTGCCGGGCGGCAAACCGCCGCTGCCCGGCCAGGTCATCCGGCTGTCTGAACTGGCGCGTACCTTGCGCGGCATCGCCGAGGGCGGGCCGTCAGCCTTCTACGAAGGCCCGGTGGCCGAGGCCATCGCCACTTCGGTGCAGGAGCAGGGCGGTCTGCTGACCCGTGAAGACCTGCGCGCGCATCGCTCGACCTTTGAAGCGCCCATTTGCAGCGATTACCGCGGCACGACAATCTATGAATGCCCTCCCAACGGTCAGGGTCTGACGGCCCTGATGGCGCTTAACATGGCATCCAACATGGAGCTTGGCGCCCTTGCCTGGGATGATCCCGAACGTCTGCATCTGATGGTGGAGTGCATGCGCCTGGCCTGGGCGGACGCGCGTTATCACATTGCCGATATGGCGACAAATCCGGCGCCGCTCGACTTCCTGCTCAGCCATGAATACGCAGCACAACGCGCCGCATTGATCGACCCGCAGCGCACGCTTCCACCACAGCCTCCAGGGCAGCCTCCCGGCGCATCCGACACCATCTACCTCTGTGTCGTAGACGGCGAAGGCAACGCCTGTTCCTTCATCATGAGCTTGTTCATGGGCTTCGGCGTAGGAATCGTGGCGCGCGGCACTGGCGTCTGGCTGCACAATCGCGGTTCGGGGTTCAGTCTGGAGCCCGGCCACCCCAACGAACTGGCGCCTGGCAAGCGTCCCTACCACACCATCATCCCCGGCATGTTGCTGCGTGATGGCAAGTTCCTGGGCTGCTTCGGCGTGATGGGCGGCTATATGCAACCGCAGGGACATTTCCAGGTGCTCAGCGCCCTGCTGGATGACGGGCTTAATCCCCAGGAAGCGCTAAACCGGCCGCGCTGGATGGTGGCCGACGGTCAACCAAACGGCGACCTGCTGCTGGAGGAAGGCATCCCGGTAAAAGCCATGGCGGCCATGGCAGCTAAAGGACATCGGGTGCGCCCGGTAACTGGCTTTGGCAGGCGCGTCTTCGGGCGTGGACAAATCATATTGCGGGACGCGGAGAGTGGCGTTTTGCGGGGCGGCAGTGAGCCACGCGCTGACGGCCTTGTAGCGGCCTTCTGAGATGCTGCCAAAATTGCCTGTGCGCCTGGTGCTGTGCATGGGGGTGGATTGCAACGACAGCGGGCGAGCACGTCCCTTGCGGCAACGGCTGAAGGCTTGGCTGGCCGAAAACCCGCACTTGAATCTGCGACTCGAGACCGCGAGCTGCCTGACTCATTGTGCCCAGGGCCCAAACCTGATGTGTTATCCTCAGGCGCGCATTGCTCACCGGCTTGATAGCGCCAAGCTGGAAACACTGCTGGAAGCGCTTGAGTGTGAACTGCATTCGCAGGAAGCATGACGACAGTACCTTGAAATAGCAAACAATCTGTGCGACGCTGACCGGGCTCGGACTTTCGCTTCGAGGCATACGTTGGTTTAGTGATGGAGTATGAAGATGCGTAGAATCACAATAGTAATGCTGCTGGCAACCATGTTGCTTGCGCTTTCCCTGCCTGGCATGGCGCAAGACGTCGTTGAGTTGCGCATGACCTGGTACACCGACGGTAACGAAGACGTCGTCATGCGTGACCTGCTCGACCGTTTCGAAATGGAAAACAGCGACATCCGCGTGGTCATGGACAATGTCCCCTATCAGGCGGGCATTCTCGAGACCCTGCCAGTGCAGTTGGCAGCCGGCGAAGGCCCGGACATGGCGCGCGTCACCGATCTCGGCGGACTGGCCGAGTTCTACCTGGACATGACGCCCTTGCTGAGCGACCCGGATTACTGGCTTGACAGCTTCGGCGGCACCCTGGGTTGGCTGCGCCTGTCAGGCGCAGAAGGCGGCATCCATGGCTTCCCGACCCAGCTGACCATCACCGGCCCCATCATCAACCGCACGCTCTTCGAGCAGGCGGGGGTGGAAGTTCCCAGCGACATGACTGACCAGGTGACCTGGGAAGCGTGGGCGGCGGCCGCCAACGAAGTTGCCGATGCGCTGGAGATTCCTTTCCCGATGGCCATGGATCGTAGCGGCCATCGCTTCGCCGGCCCTGCCATCAGTATGGGCGCGAAGTACTTCGATGATATGGGTCACCCGCTCCTCGCCGGCGACGAGGGCTTCCGCGCCATGGCCGAGCTCTTCGTTAACTGGCATCTCGACGGCACCATGCCGCTCGAAATCTGGGCAGCCAACACTGGCTACGCCGGCGCCAACGAGGAGTTCGGCAACAGCCAGGTCGTCTTCTACATGTCCGGCAGCTGGCAGGTTGGCCAGTTCACGGAGCAGATCGGCGACGCCTTTGATTGGGAGGTCGTCCCCAACCCCTGTGGTCCTGGTGGCTGCACCGGCATGCCCGGTGGCGCGTCACTGGTCGCAATCAAGGACACAGAGCATCCGGCCGAGGTGGCGCGCGTGATGGAGTATCTGGCCAGCCAGGATATTCTGGGCGAGTTCTCCGCTCGTACGCTCTTCATCCCGGCGCACAAGGGTCTGGCCACGGATGGCGTAGACTTCGAGACTGATCTCGAACTTGCGAAGGCAGCCCTGGGTACCTTCACTGCGCAGGTCGCAACGCTGGAGCAGACTGCCTTTGATCTGCAAGGCTATCCCTTCAACAGAATCGTTTTCAATGTCGCGCGCGACCGTCTGACCCAGGCGATTGTGGGCGAGCTGACGCTGGATGAAGCCATTGCGCGCATCCAGGAAGATGTGGACGAGCAGTTGGCCGAGCAAATGGGCAGCTAGTTTCTGTTCGAAACGAAGTGTGACAGTACAGGGTACCGCTTTCGCTCGAGAGGGCGGGGGCGGTACCTTTTGTTGTTGCGTGTGGGGCAAGAGGTTCCGATGACGACGGCCAACGATGTAAAGATGGCAAAGGGCGGGCCACTGGCGCGGGTGTCACAGGCGCTGGAAGACGGCTTCGGCGTGCTGTTCACAGCGTTGATGAACGGGCTCGAAATTCTCATCCGTCCGATTGAGCGAAGGCTTAGCATTGAGCGTATCGGCTATTTCTTTATTCTGCCCAATCTGCTGATATTCAGCATATTTGTGCTCTTCCCCATGCTACTGAACATTTACATTTCCTTCACTTCGGGCACAAACATTTACCCACAGGACCGCGCCTTCGTTGGCACAGCGAACTATGAATTCCTGTTTGACTGCCAGAACGTCTTCGAACCGAATACCTGCAACGAAGACCTGTTCTGGCGTGGCGTATTCAACACGATCTTTTTTGTGATTGTGCAGGTGACCGGCATGGTGCTGGTTTCGCTGGTGACTGCGCTGGTTCTGAACAGCAAAATACGGGCGCGCGGTTTCTTTCGTAGCGTATTCTTCTACCCGGTGCTGCTCTCACCCGTTGTAGTTGCGCTCATCTGGAAATGGATCCTGCAGCGCGACGGCGTGCTGAACTCAATATTGCTTTCACTTGGAGGAGAGCGAATTCAGTTCCTGGTAAATGCTGACTGGGCGACCCTGTGGGTAATCGTTATCAGTATCTGGGCGCTTATGGGCTTCTATACGCTGATTCTTCTGGCTGGTTTGCAGGCGATTCCGGCCGAGCTCTACGAGGCGGGGCAAATTGATGGCACCAGCCGCTGGCAAAGTCTTCGCTTCATAACCCTGCCGCTCCTGATGCCGACCATGTTTGTCGTGCTGGTGCTTTCGCTCATCCGGGCCGTGCAGGTCTTCGACCAGGTGTATGCCTTGACGGGAGGCGGGCCCGGCACAACTACCCATTTCATCGTGCAGTACATTTACACCACTGGCTTCTCCAGCTCAATTAAACGTTTCGGGCTGGCAGCTGCGGCTTCAGTATTGCTGGGCGCGACCCTGCTCGTGCTAACGTTGCTGCAGTTACGTGCTGCCCGCAATAACGAGTCAGGCTGATTCCGCCATGAGCGCAGGGACCTTGCCGGCGACACGCAACATTTTCACCCGCACTCGTGGCCGCAACAAGCTGCACTCGACGGACCTGCTGGCCTACCTTTGGCTGCTCTTTGGGACGATCGTCATGTTCGGCCCGGTCTTCTGGGTGCTGATGTCCTCCTTCAAGACCCAGGCGGCCCTGATCGAGTTCCCGCCCCAGTTCTTTCCCTACCAGCAGGACACGCTTCCTGTGGCAGGGTATGACGAGCCCCTGCCGCTCTATGATGTCACGATGGAGGACGGCAGTGTGCAGCGTCTGGCCCAGGTGCGCCGCGTTGGGATTGAGGCACAGCTGATCGACCCTGCCGCACCGCAAGAAATTATCAAGGTGAACATCCGGCAGCGGGAGCCGGTGCGTTCGATTCGCATGGCGCTGGAGAACTACATCGACCCTCTGGGCCGCTTCAACTTCCTCACATACATGCGCAACAGCGTGGTAATTACGGTAGTTGCGACGCTGATAACCTTGCTCATCAACAGCATGGCCGGCTTTGCGTTGAGCAAGTATCAGTTTCGCGGTCGCGACGGCATTTTTGTATTGTTCATCGCCACCCTTATGATCCCGATTTCAGTCATTCTGGTGCCAGTCTTTCTCGTCATCACCTCGCTGAATCTTTACAACACCTTGTGGGGCGTCATTATTCCAGGGGCAGCAACGCCGACCGGCGTATTTTTGCTGCGCCAGTACATGTTGACCATCCCTGACGAACTGCTCGACTCCGCGCGCATCGATGGCGCCAGTGAGTGGCGCATTTACTGGCAGATCGTGCTGCCGCTGGCGCGACCGGCGCTGGCGGTGCTGGCCATCTTTTCCGTGACGTGGCGCTGGAACGACTTCCTGTGGCCGCTGATCGTGCTCAGCCGCAGCGACGTGTTCACGCTGCAGGTCGGTCTTTACGCCTTCGCAGGGGAGTTGAACATCCAGTGGCACTATGTGCTGGCCATGACTGTGCTGACGCTGTTGCCGATCACGGTTGTGTTTGCATTCCTGCAGCGCTTCATCACCACCGGCATCGCCACCACTGGCATGAAGTAGCGTAGTTCAGGGGCAGGACGCAACGGTGCGAAGACCCCCTCAAGTAAGTCAGCCATCAGGAGTGGCGCGGGAGGGACGGGATGCAATACTGGGCTGACCAGATCATAGTTGATCTCCCGATTGAGACCTTCGTCTTCAACGATTCAAAGACCTATTCCGGCAGCGCACACGTAGGTTCCCTGCGTGGCCCGGTCATTCACAATCTGCTCTTGCGTAGCGCGCTGGATGCCGGTCGGAGCGGCCGTTTCAACTACGGCAATGACGACATGGACGCGCTGGACTCAATTCCGCCCGGCCTGTCTTCAAAAAAGTACAGGCCCTGGCTGGGATTCCCGCTCTGTGAAGTGCCGGCGCCGGACGGCAGCGAGCGCAGCTACGCGCGCTATTATTTTGACGAATTCATGGCGGCGCAGCACAAACTGGGCGTCGAGCCGCAGCCCTATCACATGAGCGAACTGTATCGTTCGGGCCGCATGAACGCGGTAATTCGTACGCTCCTTGAGGCGGCAGCCGAGCTGCGCGCGATTTACCTCGAGGTCAGCCAGTCCGAACGCAGCGAAGACTGGATTCCTTTTAGCCCGGTTTGCGAGCGCTGTGGCCGGATTGCGATGACGCGCGTCCATCGCTTTGATGGTGAGCGGGTGCATTATCGCTGCGATCCGGCGGGAATGGCATACGCACGCGGCTGCGGCCATGAGGGCGCGGCCTTCCCCTGGGACGGCAGGGGCAAATTGCCGTGGAAGCTTGAGTGGGCGGCGCGCTGGCAGGTGCTGGGCGTCAACTTCGAGGGCGCGGGGAGCGACCATTCCATCGCCGGCGGCGCGCGCGACGTCGCCGAGGCGATCTCCAGAAGGGTTTTCGGCGTGGAGCCGCCGGCCAATCTACCTTATGAATTTCTGCTGCTCGAGGGCGGCAAGATGAGTTCCTCAAAAGGCATCGGCCTCAGCGCGCGCGAAGCGACCGAGGCGCTGCCAGCACAGCTGTTGCGCTGGCTGCTGGTGCGCACGCGACCGCGCACTGCCATCAACTTTAGCCTGGGTGAAGACGCAGTGCCGCGGCTCTTCGACGACTATGACGTGGCGGCAGAACGTTACCGGGAAGACACTGGCGAAGCCTGGCAGCGTCGGCTCTTCGAACTGGCGCAGGTCAGGCACGATGCCGAAATTAAGGCGCTGTACCGGCCGCGCTTCGCCCACGTGGTGACCATCTCGCAAATTCCGGGTATCGATCTGCTGCAGCATTTCACGCAGCACAAGGGCGCACCCCTGCTTTCGGCGGAACGCAGTGAGCTGCAGATGCGCAGCGACTACGCCCGTGAATGGCTGGCACGCTTCGCTCCTGCCAGGTCGCGTTTCGAGGTTCAGGCAGCGTTGCCGGCGCGGGCTCTGGACAAAATGGACGACAGGCAGAATACATTTTTGGCTGCCTTGCTTGCCTGGTACGAAACGGCGCCGTCGCCGGATGGCGTGGCCGTCCACGAAGCGATAATGCAGTTGGCCTTGCAAGGGCAGGGCAGCGCGGGTTATGCGTTTCGGGCGATCTATATGATTTTTCTGGGGCGTAGCAGCGGCCCACGGGCCGGTGATTTACTGGCCGCGCTGGAACGGGACTTTGTGCTCGCGCGCCTGCATGAGGCAGTGAAGGCAAGCGCTCAGGGCTGATTCTCAACCAGACTGCGCGCGGCCATGGCGGCACCGACGATACCGGCCTCGTTGCGCAGGGCAGCTGGCACGACTTCCGTTTTCAGGGTCAGGCAGCGGCTGAATTTGTCAAAGCGTTTGCTGACGCCGCCGCCGAGAATGAAGAGGTCGGGCGAGAAGATAAACTCGAGGTGTGCCAGGTAACTGTTTACCCGCGAGCCCCACTCCTTCCACTTCAGGTTCTGGCGCTTCCTCACAACACTGGCAGTCCATTTTTCGGCTTCGCGCCCCTTCAATTCGAGGTGGCCGACCTCGCTGTTGGGGATGAGCACGCCATCGTAAAAAATGGCGCTGCCAATACCTGTGCCCAGGGTGATGATGAAGACCAGGCCGCGGTGACCCTTGCCGGCGCCGAAGGCCATCTCCGCAATGCCAGCGGCATCTGCATCGTTGCTGAGCAGCAAGGGACAGCCAGTTCGCTGACGAAGGTGTTCCTCGGCAGCGTGGCCGACCCAGCCGTCGTCGACGTTGGCGGCGCTGAGCGTTTTGCCCGCTTTCACAATAGCCGGGAAGGCGCAGCCGACAGGCCCGCGCCAGTCAAAATGCTCGACCAGCGCACAAACGACCTCGACAACAGCGTCGGGTGTAGAAGGCTGTGGCGTGTCGATTCGGTGTCGCTCCGCAAGCAACAGGCCGCATTCAGTGTCTACTGGCGCTCCCTTGATGCCCGAGCCGCCGATGTCGATTCCAAGAATTGCCATCATCCGTCCTGCTCTTGCCGGGTCGCGGGCAACAGTATAACAGTCAGGGCCTGGCTACGCAGGACTGGCTACGCCTGTGTTGCGCACAATGAGCTGGAACAGGAGCAGGCTGAGCAAGGCGGAGAGGGCCAGGAAGGGCCCCAGAATTTCAAAGCTGCTGTAGCTGGCAATGACGCCGACCAGAGCGGGCAATGCCGCGAATCCCAGGCCTGCGGCGCTCATCTGAAAGCCGATGGCGTTGGTCGCGTGCCCTGCGCCAAGGCGCCCTCGAGTTGTTGAAAAGAGTAGCGGCGTAACGGGAGCCTGGGCAAAGCCGATCAGCAACAGCCCGGCCAGACTGATAGCGACCGAATCGCGCAGGCTGAACATAAGCCCGCCAAGCAGTACTGCAATTATTAGAATGCGAATGCTCGTTGCGAACGGGAGTTTATCGGCGACCAACCCGAAAACAATGCGTCCCAACGCAAAGCTGCCCCAGTACAGCCCGACCCAAAACGTAGCCAGGTCGCTGTCAGTGACGCGGTCTTCACTAAATAGCGTGAAGCTCCAGCTTCCTGCCGAAGCTTCGATTCCTGTGAAGACAATGAACAGGGTCATGCCGAGCAATACAGCTGGATTACGCAGTGTGGCCAGCATGGAAGGCGCATCAGGCTCACCTGCTGCGGCTGTCTGGGGAGTCGAGTGCCAACCCCCACGCGTGAGGTAGTAAGTGCAGCAAAATAGCAGCTGGACGAGCGCCAGCGCAAGCCATACGACGCGCCAGCTGTTTCCGTCAGTGGAAGCAAATTGCACAAGGAAAGGGCCCAGAGTTGCGCCGATGCTGAAGCTGGCATGTAGCCAGTTCATCATTCTTGCGTTGAAATGGTTGGCAAAGTAAATGTTCAGGCTTGCGCCGAGCGTTCCCTTTCCCAGTCCTGACAGAATGGCGACGGCGATCAGCGCTAACCAGCCAGGTGCCAGACTGAATCCCAGCAGGCCGATGGCTGTGACTACGTTGGACAGAACCAGGGTGCTGCCCATGCCAAACCTGGTGACCAGGCGTCCGCTTACAAAGGAGCCCGAGAGGAACCCGCCAGTGAGCGCCAGCAGCAGGATGCCCAGGGAAGCAGTGGGCAAACCCCAGGTGTCACGTATCGAGAGCCAGGCAACTCCGACTGCGCTGCCAGAAACACCGCCTGCGCCGAATACCAGAAATGCCAGCAAGATGCGAACCTTGTGAGCTGTTATGTTGTGAATCATACGTTACGTAGCTGTCCGGCAACGGCCTGTGAAGATTTGTTGACTGGCCGCAAGGCGTTTTGCAGCGCCATATTTTGATGTGCCTCAATGTGAGAGAAGTCGTGTCGGTAGACTGACCTGAATCAAGGCCGGATGCAAGGCGATGGATTATCATGGATTCAGCGGCCTGTCATGGAAGGGCAGCGCCTGGCGATGGATTTCCTGGGGCGCCATTGCGGACAATGAGCTGGAACAGAAGCAGGCTGAGCAGGGCGGAGATCGCCAGAAAAGGCCCCAGAATTTCGAAGTTGCTGAAAGTGGCAAGGTAACCGACCAGTGCTGGCAGTCCCGCGATCCCCAGGCCGGCCGCGCTAATCTGAAAGCCGATGGCGTTGGTCGCGTGGGCTGCACCCAGTCGCTGTGGCGTGGCGGTGATAAGCAGTGGAAATATGGGCGACTGGGCGAATCCAATCAACAATAGCCCTGCCACGCTGATGCTTTGCCTGTCGCTCACGCTGAACATGAGCGCGCCCAGCAATACGGCGAGCAGCAGTATGCGAATGCTCGGAACGGCCGGCAATTTGTCGGCGACCATGCCGAAGACGATGCGACCCAGTGCAAAGCTGCCCCAGTACAGTCCAACCCAGGTGGCAGCTAGCGCGCTGTCGATGACGCGTGTTTCAGTGAAGAGCGTGAAGCTCCAGCTACCGGCCGTAGTTTCAATGCCGACGAAGACGAAAAACAGAGCCATGCCTAGCAAAACGGCGGGCCGGCGCAGGGTGGCTATTATCGATGGAGTGTCGGCCCCAGTATGTTCAGCGGGTCTGCCAGTCAAATGCCAGCCAGCGCGCGTGAGGTAGTAGGCGATGCAAAGCAGCAGATGGCCGAGCGCGATGGCGAGCCATACAATGCGCCAGCCCAGGTCAGTCGATGAGGTAAGTTGCACAATGAAAGGGCCGAGGGTCGCGCCAACGCTGAAACTGGCATGCAACCAGTTCATCATTCTTGAGTTGAAGTGGTTGGCAAAATAGAGGTTCAGGCCCGCGTCCAGCGTTCCCTGACCGATTCCGAGAAGGAATCCGGCAGCGATCAGGGACAGCCAGCCCGGCGCCAAACCAAAACCCAGCAGTCCACAGAAAGCAATCCCGTTGGACACGATTAGCGTGCTGCCCATGCCAAGCCTGGTGACGACACGTCCGCTCACGAAGGCGCCTGTAAGATAGCCACCCGTCAGGGCCAGCAACAATATTCCCAGCGAGGCGGTAGGCAAACCCCATGTGTCGCGCATTGCGGGCCAGGCCACGCCGAAGGCGCCGCCCGGGATTCCGATCGCGATGAAGGCTAGCCAGGCGAGCAGAATTCGAGCGCGGCGGGATGTAGTTGGTGTTGTCACCTGGAGGTCATTAGTCCGGTAACGCTCCGGTCAGGCCGCTGCGTGGCCGGCATGCAAGCTGCAATGTCATCTGACAAATGCCTCAATGCGAGCGGCAACGTGTAAGTAGACTGACCTGAAGCGAGGAAAGTTTCAAGCGGCGATGTCCGCCACCTGGGACAGCAGATGCGCTATGGCCGCTTGCAACTGCGCATCTGCGTCGGTCGTAGCGAAATCGTCAGCCTGTGCCACCAGCAGGTCAGGTGTAATGCCCGACCCGTGGATCCAGTTTCCGTCCGGCGTCAGCCAGCGCGCAATGGTGAGCTGTAACCCGCCGCCATTGTCGAGTCTGAAGAGGTTCTGCATGGTGCCCTTGCCAAAGGTCTGCACGCCAATGATGGTGGCGCGGCCCCGATCTTGCAGGGCACCCGCGACCAGCTCCGAAGCGCTGGCGCTGCGTCCGTCCACCAGCACGGCCAGCGGCAAGGTGAGCCCTGCATGGTTGCCATCGGCATTTAGAATTCGCTCGTGATCGCCATAATCCTGGATTGCAAGCGGGCCCTCCTCGATGAAGGCGCTGGCGATTTCGAGGGCGCTGTCCAGCAAGCCACCGGGATTACCCCGCAGGTCAAGTACCAGACCTGCAAGAGAATGAACCTTCATCGCCGTGAAGGCTTCGTCCAGGTCTGCGCGGGCGCTGGCGCTAAAGTGCTGCAGGCTCACATAGCCAAAACCTGTGTCCGCAAGGAGGCGCCACTCAATGTTGGGGACTGCGATGCGCTCGCGCTCAATGGTGAAATCCAGTGTTTCGCTGCCCCGGAACATGGTGAGTTTCACTGCGCTGCCGGCGGGCCCGCGCACCAGTGCGGCGAGTTCGAGCTGGCTGGCATCGAGGACGTCGCGTCCATCCACTTCTGCGAAAACGTCACCGGACTGCAGTCCGGCTGCTGCCGCCGGTGTGCCCTCCAGCACGAAGGCGATCTGCAGGAAGCCGCTGGTCTCGTCCCGCTGCACAACAGCACCAATGCCTTGAATTGAGCCAGACCAGTCCTCCTCCATCACGGGAAACTGTTGCGCATCCAGATAGCCGCTGTGCTCATCACCGAGCGCCTTTACCATTCCGCGGATGGCGCCATCGGCCAGGGCTGCAAGGTCGATGTCCCTTCCGTTCGGATCAACATACTCATTCTGGACGTAATCCCGGACCTGCCAGAAAGTGTCGAATATCTCCTCCCTGTCTTTGTCCTGGCTGGTGCCGATCTGGGCGTTCAGCTCACTGCGAACGGTGCCGAGCAGATAGCCTAGCGTGAGCGCCAGCAGGAGTGGAATGAGCAGAGGGAGGCGGTGCTGCCGAATGCCGGGCATAGTCATCTCCAAATCAATCTGCCCCGAGTATAGCCGGGGAGGGTGAGCGCGGGATGAATACACTGTGGATGGCAAGTTGTCGCCAGGCGCAACACTGGTAGAATTGCGAAAGGGTTCGAATCGAAAGTGGTGAATATGCAAATCGAAAAAATCAGGGTTGAAAAATACAGTCTTGCTCGACTTGCCCAAGAAATAGAGCAGGGGAAACTGCGGATCCCACGGTTTCAGAGAGAATATATTTGGGACCGTCCCCGTGTCCGTAAACTTTTCGACAGTATGGTTAAGGAATACCCAATCGGCACACTATTTATTTGGGATGCTCCGGCTAAATACAACCATTTCCTCCGGAATGTTGAGGATTTGAAACTGCCACCTATAAATCTTCAGCAGAATTACATGATGATCATTGACGGGCAGCAGCGTTTGACTTCCCTATATGCGGTCATAAAGGGTTTAGCGGTCGATGATGAAGACTTCGGCAGGCTGGTCATTGATCTGAGTGTGGAAGATGCGCATGAACAAGAACTCTTCTCATTTCGTAGCCCAGACAACAAACGCTGGGTGTCAGTGAAAGACTTACTGGGGTCCAATCCCTTTAGCATCTATGAAAGCCTGTCACATCAAAATTTCAAACCTCGTTTTGAGCGTTATCGCAGCCTGCTAACAAACTACCCCTTTTCGGTCGTGGAAGTCAGCAATATGAAGATCGGCGAGACTATCGAAATATTTGAGCGTATTAACCAGCAAGGAAAACGGCTTAGTCGATATGATTTGATCGCTGCTTCGGTAATGACTGAAGAGTTTGATCTGCGAGAAAAAACTGAGGTGGATCTAATTGAGGAGCTCCCGGCTGGGTTTCGCGAACTTAACGAGACCAGTATCCCGCAAGCACTTGCCTTGAACACTCGGAACAATACGGAATTCCAGACTCAGATGAATTTGAAGTCGGAAGATATTCAGGCTGCTTGGAACAGAACGATCGAGAGCTTGCTGCAGAGCGTTGAATTCGTTCGTTCTCGTTACCAAGTAGTTCGGTTGGAGTTTCTACCCTACGAATCCATGCTGCCGGTTTTGCAACACTATTTCTATGTCTCAAAGTCAGTTTCAAGCAATTCCCGCATACACCTAGAGCAGATTGATAGTTGGTTCTGGCAAGCGGCGTTCAGCAATCGCTATAGCAGTGCCTCACAAACGGCGATGACCAATGACGCAACAGCCTTTCGAGAGTTGGTCAACAGTCAAAAGGAATTTTCCCTGACACTTACCACCACTGCTGAGTCACTGACACAAGGCTTTATGAGCGCTACGACTTCTGCTGTCCGCAACGGCATTCTGTGTCTGCTAAATTTGCAGCAGCCACGCCGTTTCGATACGGGCGAGGAGTTCCAGGTTGTCGGGCCAGATTTTGAGCGATTCACACGGGCAGAAAACCATCACATTTTCCCCTCAGGCTTCCTTAAAATGCAAGGATTCATGACTAAAGATGTGCACCGGATTCCAAATTTCTGCTTCATTCCAGCGAACTTGAACCGCAAGATAGGCGATTCACCTCCTAGCCAGTACATGGATGACTTTCGCCAGAAGCTTGGCGAGCACAGATTCAGGGAAGTTATGCGCTCACATATAATTCCGGTGGGCAAGGACTCCGGAATTTGGAGAGACGACTATCAATTATTTCTAAAACAGCGATCCACGTTATTGCTAGAAGAAATCCAGTATCTGAGCGGTGCCAGAGTTCGACTGGGGGAAGAGCAGCGAAATCCGGCCATCGACATAGTGGAGACCGCTCTGCGGGACATCATTCACAATTCGCTTTTTGCGGCGGAAGGAGCCGGGTACTGGAAGGAAAACGTGGAGTCTGTCGGGGGAGGAACGATTCACAGAAACATTCAGAAGCGCATCGATGACCACATTTTGAAGAATCCTGGGTATTCTCTCGAAGACTATAAACGAGACTTGAGAGCGCGGTGGGATTTCGCGGATGTTTCTGACTATTTAGGGATCATAGAAAACAAGAAGAACTGGAACCACTTTGCCAAGATCTTCCCGTCCAAGGGCGTAGCCCAGCGAAATCTGACCGATTTCCATGAATTTCGCAACTTAGTCAAACATAATCGTGAAGTAGACGACATTAACGAGCATCGTGGCAAGGCCGCCATCTTGTGGTTGTCGGATCTCCTAGATATTGACCTAAGCGAGTTAAGTAATTTCTGAAATCCTCACACTGAGTGAAGCGGCTGCGCTGCTGAGCGACGGGCAGACCCTCGCGTTGGGCGGTATGACGCTCTACCGCCGGCCGCTGGCCTACGTGCGCGCGCTCTTGCAGCGGCCGCAGCCTCCGCGTGACCTGACGCTGCTGTGTTTCACCGCCGGCCTTGAATCTGACTTGCTGGTGGGCGCTGGCTGCGTTGGCACGGTGCGCAGCGTCTACTTCGGGCTGGAATCCTTCGGCCTCGCACCCATGTTCACTGAAGCTGCGCAACAGGGCAGGCTGCGTATTCTGGAAGAGACCGAGTTGAGCATTGTGTCAGGCATGCGCGCGACGATGGCGGGCGTCAGTTTCATGCCGTCGCGCGCGTGGCGTGGGACAGACTTGCCGCGCCTGAGGCCGGATGTGCAGCTGGTGCCTGATGTTTACGCAAGGGAGCCGCTGGTGGCCTTTCCGGCGATTGCGCTGGACGTCGCAGTACTGCACGCTCTTGAGGCTGACGTGCAGGGCAATGTTTTGCTGAATCGCAATCTCGGCATCGACATGGAGCTGGCGTACATCGCCGACACGGTCATCGTTACGGTTGAACGCTTTGTTGCAGATGTGCGCGCTTCTGGCCACGGTCACATCCTGCCCGCGCCCGGCGCTGACATCATTGTGGAGGCGCCGCAGGGCGCCTGGCCTGCCAGCTGCCACCCACTGTATTCGCTGGACAGCAACGCTTTCCTGCGTTATGTGGAGCTATGCAACGCCGGTCAGTTTGACAGCTGGCTCGCGGATTTCCTCGCGCGCTCCTGATTACGTCTGCTTCGAGGTTGACGCAACCCTTTCTACCAGGGTATAGTGCGCGAAATTGAGCAACCAGGGGAGTCCGCGCGAGCGGGCTGAGAGGATGCGTAAAGTCGCATCGACCCTCGAACCTGATCCGGATCATGCCGGCGCAGGAAGTGTGCGAGGAGCGATTGGCAGCCACCCTGGAAGGTCGGGGTGGCTTTTTATTTTCAGAGAGGAGCGTGGAATGCGAGTGTTTCTGACAGTGGGGGTGCTGCTGACGCTACTTATGTCCGTCAGCGCGCAGGAGACAGTCGTGACGCTGGTCACGCATGACAGTTTCGCCATCGGCGAGGAAGTTCTGGCGGAGTTTAGGGCCGAGACCGGGATACGCGTGGAGATTCTGCAGAGCGGTGATGCGGGGGAAATGCTCAACAAGGCAATCCTGTCACGGGGCAACCCGCTGGGTGATGTGCTCTTCGGCGTCGACAACAGCTTTCTGGGCAGGGCGCTGGAATACGACATTTTCCTGCCCTACGAATCACCCTTGCTGGAGCATGTGTCCGAAGAGTTTAAGCTGGATGAACAGAACCGCGTCACGCCCATCGACTACGGCGACGTGTGCCTCAACTTCGATGCTGCGTGGTTTGCTGAACAGGAACTGGCGCTGCCTGACAGCCTGGCGGCGTTGACAGAGCCGGAATACCGAGGCCTGTTGGTCGTCGAGAATCCGGCGACCTCCTCGCCCGGGCTGGCCTTCATGCTGGCGACTATTGGCGTGTTTGGCACGGAGGGCGAAACTACCTGGCTGGACTACTGGAGTCAGCTGGTCGAGAATGAAGTGCGTGTAGTCAGCGGCTGGGAGACGGCCTACTGGGGCGAGTTCAGCATCAGCGGCGGCCAGTATCCGCTGGTGGTTAGCTACGCCAGCAGCCCGCCCGCCGAGGTGTACTTCATGGAAGAAGCGCCCGATGATGCGCCCACCGGCGCCATCGTCGCGGACGGAACCTGCTTCCGCCAGATTGAATTCGCCGGCGTGCTGGATGGCAGTGAGCAGGTCGAGGCGGCGCAGCAACTGATCGACTTCATGCTGGGCCAGCGCTTCCAGGAAGACATCCCGTTGCAGATGTTCGTCTTCCCGGTCAATGAGGAAGCGGAGCTGCCCGAGGTATTTGTCGAGTACGCTGAATTGGCACAAGTGCCGGTTGAAGTGGCGCCGGAGGACATAAGTGCCATGCGTGAGGAATGGATCCAGGCCTGGACCGAGACGGTATTGCGCGGCGATTCGTGAACCAGGCTGCGCGTCTCGCTCTGCTGCTGCCATTGCTCTTTCTGGCGCTGTTCTTCGTCTGGCCCCTGCTCTCCATCCTCACGCTGGGCCTGGCGCCGGATGGCCAACCGGAACTGGCGCGGCTGCAGCAGATTGTCTCGCCTTACCACCTGAACACCCTCATTTTCACCTGCGTTCAGGCGCTGCTTTCAACCGCGCTGACCATCACCCTGGCGCTGCCGGCCGCCTGGATCTGCGTGCGCTGGTCCTTTCCTGGTCGCTCGCTCTTGCTTTCGCTCTCCACCCTGGCCTTCGTCTTGCCGACAGTCGTCGTGGCGACTGCGTTTTCTGCATTGATCGGCTCACGTGGACTGGTCAACAGTCTGTTGCAGGATGTGCTGCATCTGAATGCAGCGCCGCTGCGTCTTGAGGGTACGCTGGCCATCATCCTGCTAGCGCACGTCTTCTACAATTTCGCCGTGGCGCTGCGCCTCATCACCGGCTACTGGGCCAATCGCAACGTGGAAGTCGAAGAGGCGGCGCGTATGCTGGGCGCGCATGGCTGGCGCCTGTGGTGGGAACTGCGCCTGCCATTGCTGCGGCCGGCACTGCTGGCAGCTGCCGTACTAATCTTCATATTTACCTTTACCAGCTTCGGCGTCATCATCATCCTTGGCGAGCTGCGCTTTGCGACGCTCGAAGTTGAAATCTATTTACAGGCGGTGAACCTCTTTAATCTGCCCGTGGCAGCTGGACTGTCGCTGCTACAAATCGGTCTGATGTTCGCGCTGATGCTGGTTTATACGCGGCTTCGCCGACGCTTGCCGCAGGCCCTGCAGCCCGCCTCGGCGCGCCGGCCAGAGGGCGCGCGCGAGTGGCTGGCGGTTGCCCTCGTCAGCGGCTTCATGCTCCTGCTGCTGGCTGCGCCCCTGGTCGCCCTGGTGCTGCGCTCCCTCAGCGGCGCGGAGGGCCTGACAACGGCCTGGTACACGGCATTGTCACAGAATGTGCGCGGCTCGGTGCTCTTCGTGCCGCCCTTGCGCGCAGTCGGCAATTCCCTTGTCTTCGCGCTGGCGACAACAGTGCTGGCGCTCACGCTGGGCCTGCTCGCCGCTACCTTGTTGCAGCGACGGGGTGGCCGCTGGCTTGATCCGCTCTTCATGCTGCCTCTGGCGACGAGCGCGGTCACGCTGGGTTTCGGCTTCATCATCGCGCTGGACGAGCCGCCGCTGGATCTGCGCGCCTCGCCGCTGTTGATCCCGATCGCCCATACGCTGGTGGCGCTGCCCTTCGTGGTGCGCAGCGTGTTACCCACTTTGGACAGCATTGCGCCGGCCTTGCGCGAGTCGGCGCGGGTGCTGGGCGCGACGCCCTGGCAGGTCTGGCGGCAGATTGATCTGCCACTCGTTAGTCGCGGCCTGCTGGTCGGCGCGACCTTCGCCTTCACCATAAGTATGGGGGAGTTCGGCGCCTCGCTTTTCCTAGCGCGCCCGGCCATGGCGACGATTCCGGTCGTCATCTACCGGCTGCTGGGTCAACCAGGCGCGCTCAACAATGGCCAGGCAATGGCCATGAGCGTCATATTGCTGCTGACCTGTGGCCTGGGCTTCGTACTGATAGAACGCGTACAACGGGCCGGCAGCAGCACTTTCTGATGCTTGAGCTGCGGAGCGTGGCCAAGAGCTTCGGCGGACAGGAAGTGTTGCGCGACGTGTCGCTTGCGTTACGCGAGGGGGAGATCGTCTGCCTGCTGGGGCCGAGCGGTTGCGGCAAGACGACCCTGCTGCGTATCATCGCCGGACTCGAGACGGCCGACCGCGGCGAGCAGCTGTTTCGCGGGAAAGACCTCGCGCAGATTCCAGTGCATGAGCGCAACTTCGGCCTGATGTTCCAGGGGTACGCGCTGTTCCCGCATATGAGCGTCGAGCAGAATGTCGCCTTTGGCCTGCGCATGAGGCACATTGAAAATGTCCGCGAGCGGACGCGTGAAATTCTTGCGCTGGTGGGGCTGGCGGGCATGAATGCGCGCAACGTGAACTCGCTATCCGGCGGTGAGCAGCAACGGGTGGCGCTGGCGCGCAGCCTGGCGCCACGACCGGCACTGCTGATGCTGGATGAACCCCTGGCCTCGCTGGATGCCGGACTTCGTGAGCGGCTGATGCCGGAGCTGCGGAGCATCTTCAGGGAATTGAAGCAGACAGTAATCACGGTCACGCATGACCAACGCGAGGCCAACGCCATCGCGGACCGAATCGCCGTGATGAACGCTGGCCGCATCGAGCAGATTGATACGCCCCAGGCGCTCTACGCGCGACCACGTACTGCCTCCGTCGCCCGCTTTTTGGGCCTCGGCAACCTGGTCAGCAACGCCTGGCTCTCAAGGCAAACCGGCGCTTCAGTTCAGGCCGAACAGGTGTTGCTGCATCCTGCGGGCATTCATACGGGCAGTTTGCAGGAGTACTGGCTGACCCTTCAGGGTACGCTTGAACAACGCATGTACGAAGGGGAAGGGTGGCGACTTTCAGTCCGGGTGGACGGCGAAACCTTGCGCTTCCGGCTACCACTTGGCGAGAGTCCTGTCCCAGCACCTGGCGCAATGCTGCGGCTGCAAATTGACCCTGACTGGATTATCCCTCTGTGCTGACAAGAGCTCGTTTCTGTCGCTGTTGACGCTAACGCGGGCAGGCGTTATGCTCCTCAGTCCGACAATGGGAAGGACGGCAGAGCCTGTGAACGGGAAGCAGTTAAATCACGCCTTGCATGCTGGTGAACTGGTCTTCGGCACGGCGATCTACGCGCCCTCCCCGACCTGGGCGGGCCGGGTTAAACAACTGGGTATCGACATGGTATTCATCGATACCGAGCACACGCCGCACGATCGCGGCATGATCTCCTGGATGTGCCAGACCTACTCGGCACTGGACATCGCGCCGGTGGTGCGCATCCCTGCGCCCGACCCCTACATGGCGCAGATGGTGTTGGATGGTGGCGCCAGCGGCGTGATCGCGCCCTACATAGAGTCGCCCGAACAGGTGAAAGCCCTCGGTGGCGCGGTGAAGTTCGGCCCGGTTAAGGGCGGCAAATTGCGCGGCATGGTCAACGGCAACGCACCGGAGGCTGAGCTGGACGCCTACCTGGCGCAGAAGAATGCGCGCAACAATCTGTTCATCAATATTGAAAGCGTGCCTGCTCTGGATGCGCTCGACGACATCCTGGCCGTGCCCTTCATCGACGCGGTGCTGGTAGGCCCGCATGACCTCTCATGCAGCCTGGGCATTCCGGAACGTTACGAACTTCCTGTTTTCGAAGAGGCCATCCAGACCATCATCGCCAAGTCGCGCGCGGCCGGCGTGGGCGTTGGCATCCATCACAACTTCATGCCACAGCAGATCGGCTGGGTGCAGTCCGGCGCAAATCTCGTCATGCACAGTTCGGATGTTTCCGCATTTGTGCGCATGTTGACGGCGGAGTTTCAGGAGATTCGCGCAGCCGTGAATGCGGATGCCGGGCGCGTGCGCGAGCAGAGCGTCAACCTGTAGGCGCTTGCCTCAGACGGAGCGCATCTGGCCGCCATCCACGCGCAGCGAGGCGCCGGTGATGTAGGAAGCAGCGGGCGAGAGCAGGAAGGCGCCGGCGGCGCCAAAGTCGTCGATGCTGCCCAGACGCCCCAGTGGAATATTTGCCAGCGAGCGCTTGCGCGCCTCTTCAGGGCTGATTCCCGTCCGGTTGGCGGTGATGGCGTCCAGCTGCTTGACGCGATCCGTATCAATGCGGCCCGGGATGAGGTTATTGACGCGGATGCCGTCACCGGCCAGTTCGTCAGCCAGAGTCTTGACCAGCCCCATCACGCCCGAACGCATCACCGTCGAGAGCGCCAGGCGTTGTATTGGCTCGCGAATGGAGGAAGACGTCACAGTGAGGATGGCGCTGCCGCTGCCCATGTTGGGCAGGGCGGCGTTTATCATGCGTATGGAACTCATCAGCGTGAGTTGGAAGGCGGCTTCCCACTGCGCCTCGCTGATTTCGCGGAAGTGGCCGGCAGGCGGTCCGCCAGCGTTTACCAGCAGCGCGTCCACCGTTCCCCATTGCTCAACTGTCCTGGCCACCCAGTTGTTGATTGCCGCCGGGTCAGTCACGTCGCAGGGTGTGGCCAGCACTTCCGCGCCGGTCTCCTCCTTCAGCTTCCCGGCGGCTGCCATGATGTCGTCTGCCGAGCGACTGCATATTGAGACGCGCGCTCCCTCGGCTGCCAGCGCGTGCGCCACGCCGTAGCCCAGGCCCTTGCTCGCTGCAGCAACCAGCGCGACCCTGTTTTCCAGTCCCAGATTCATGAATGCACTCCTGTCAGTTGAGGTTCAGTTTACGGGTCGGGTCGCTGATGCCGACGCGTGCGAAAACCCAGTCGATTTCAGCCAGCGTACCTGCATCGATGGGCGCAAAAGGCGGCCGCGGCCTGGCACACTCGATTGCGCCGCGCCGCCGCAGTAACTCCTTGCGGATGCTCAGGTTGATGACGGGCTGATTCTCGAACCGTATCAGCGGGACATATTCGTCAAACACGCGCCCGGCCCGTTGTTGCTCACCGCTGCTCCAGGCCTCGAAGACGGCGACCAGGATCTCGGTGAAGGCGAAGCCGGTCATCGTGCCCGAGGCGCCACGTTTCAACTCCTCAAGCAGAAACATCCCGCCCAGACCGCCGAAGATTTCCAGCCCCTCGATCTCTTTGCGAATGGCGCTGATTTTCTGCATCAGCGGCGGATCTTCCAGCTTGAGGTAACGCGCTGCAGGAATGCCCCGGGCAATCGAGGCAATGAGCGCGGGCGACATGATGATGTCGTTCACAGGCGGGAAATCCTGCACAACGATGGCGAGGTCACAGGCATCCGCGATTGCGCTGTAGATCGCGTACACATCTTCATCGCGCGCTTCCGCCAGGCGCGGCGGCGCGACCATCACGCCGGCGGCGCCGGCTGCTTCTGCCGACCGACAAAGGGCCAGGCGCGTTTCATCGTCCTGGTGGCTTGCGCCTACGACCACCGGTACGCGCCCGGCGACGGTCGCCATGACCGTGTCCATCACCTCCTGGCGCTCGTTCACGTTGAGCTTGGCCGCCTCGCCCAGCACGCCGAGGATGGTCAGGCCCTGGGCGCCCAGCTCCAGCTGGAAATCCACCAGGCGCCGCAGACTGGCGAGATCGAGCGAATCGTCCTGGCAGAAGGGGGTAGCCAGTATGTTGAATATGCCGCGAATGGTGTTTGACATGTACTGTATTTACTCCGAATCCAACCCGGAGAACTATATCACGCTACAGGCGAGTGGCCACTGAATCCGGCACCGAGCAGGGTTTTTATCGTTTCTTCATCTGCCAGGCATTCTCCGGCGCTGCCGGAGAAGGTTAGCATGCCTTCGCGCAGGATGTGCACCTCGTCGCAATGGCGCAGGACACTGCGCGCATTCTGCTCGACAACGACGAGCGTCATGCCCTGGTCTCGCAATAGCAGCAAGGTGCGAAACACCTCGTTGACCAGGCCTGGCGCAAGGCCGGCGCTCGGCTCGTCCAGCAGCATGAGTTTCGGGCGTGTTAGCCAGCCGATCGCGATGGCCAGCATTTGACGCTCACCACCACTGAGCTGACTTGCGGCCTGGTTGCGCCGCTTTGCCACCAGCGGGAAGAGTTCGACAGCGGCGTCCAGGGCCGCTGCAGCCTCGCTGCGAGACAGACGGCGCGTCGCCAGTTGCAGGTTTTCACGCACGCTCAACTCAGCGAAAACATTGTCCCGTTGTGGCACACAAGCCAGCCGTCTGCGATTGATTTGCGCACCGTCCAGGCCAATCAGCTGCTCTCCGTTCAGCAGAATGGAGCCGCTGAACACATCTGCCAGGCCGAAGACGGCCTTGAGCAGAGTGCTTTTGCCGCTGCCATTCGGGCCAAGAATCGCCGTGAAGCGCCTGGCGGCGAAGGCCAGCGAGACATCCTGTAGAACGGTCAGTTTGCCGTAGCCGGCATACAGATGCTCGATTGACAGCATCATGCGCCGAAATAGACCTCGCGCACCCTGGCATCCTCGATGATCTGCGACGGTTTGCCCGCCGCCAGTATGCTGCCCATATGCAGCACAAAGACGCTATCTACATAGTCAAAGAGAATCTCCAGGCGATGCTCGACTATGAGAAAGGTTAGTCCCTGCTCGCGGTGCAGGGTCTCAATGTGTTCGAAGATTTCGCGTGCCAGTTTGGGCGCGACACCGGCGGTTGGTTCGTCCAGCAGTAGCATACGCGGCTCACCGCTCAGGCTGCGCCCGATGTCCAGCAGCTTCATCTGCCCGCCGGAGAGGTCGGAGGCGCGCCGTCCAAAGTGATTGCGTAGCAGGAGTCGCTGCAGAATGTCTGCCGCACTGTATGTGTTGTGTTCCTCCTGCGCACGCCAGCGACTGTGCCAGGGCGCATGCCAGGGAGATTCGCCCAGTTGTCCCTTTATCGGGAGCAGGCTGTTATCCAGCACGGTCATTTGAAAGAAGAGCGCCGGGTCCTGAAAGCTGCGCGCCAGCCCGAGCAGGTTGATTTCATCCGGCGGCGCATTGCTGATGTCATGCCCGTCGAAGTGAATGGTGCCGGAGTCAGCGTGCAGCTGGCCAGCAATCAGGTTAAGCAAGGTACTCTTTCCGCTGCCATTGGGCCCGATGAGGCCGATAATCTGGCCCTGTGGCACGTCCAGCGAAACTTCGTCGACGGCGCGCAGGCCACCGAAGCTGCGCGTCAACTCACGAATCTGCAGCATGGCTCATTTCACCTGCCAGCAGGTTGTGGGCCTGGGTTGTGCGGGCCGGTTCAGGCAGTATGCCCTGTGGTCGAAAGCGCAACATGAGCAACAGGATGAGGCCGTAGATGATGTAACGCACATAGTTAAACTCAAGCTCGATGGCGGACATGTTCATCTGGATGGTGGCGATGGCTGTGACGCGGTCGAGCAACGTGACCACCAGTGCTCCCAGCACTGCGCCGCGGTTGTTGCCGAGGCCGCCCAGTACCACCATCACCCACATGTCCAGCGTCAGCGTAATGACGTAATCGTTACTGCTGATGTAGCCGGTGTTCAGCGCGAAGAGCACGCCGGCGACGGCTGCGATGGCCGAGCCAATGAGCATGATGCGCGCTCGCGCCAGCGCGACATCCTTGCCCAGGCTGCGCGCGATGGCGTCGTTTTCGCGCACGGCTTTCAGCAGACGGCCGAAGGGAGAGCGAACGAGACGCTCGCTGTAGACATAGGCCAGGGCGGCCATAGCCAACACAAGCAGCATGAATAACACTGAGGAACGTTGTGGGTCGCCGAGCGAGGCAAAGGGCTGTGCAACGCCGGAAATGCCGTTGGTGGCGCAGATGATTGGCTCGTAGCCGCGAACAAAGATGCGCGCCGTCTCGCCGCCAACCAGCAACACCAGCGCCAGGAACCACTCTTGCTGCAGTCGCAGGGCCACGCGCGAGACGAAGTAGCCGGCCAGGCCGCTGATGATAGCGGCCAGCAGCAGCGTCAGGCCAAAGTTGACCATGCCGGCTACCGGGTGGGCGCGCATGATCTCCGAGCGCAGCTGCAAGGCGGGGCCGAGCGTGGTGCCGCAGGGCCAAATCGGCTCCTGCCCGGCCAGCAGCGGTAACACACGTGTGTAGGTGATGGCGGCCGTATAGGCGCCGATGGAGACGAAGACTGCCTGGCCGAAGTTGGGAATGCCGGCCAGCCCATACTCCAGATTCAGGCTGATGGCCATCAGCGCGGCGATGCCGAAAAAAGTCAGCAGCGCGATGAGCGTGGCTGCCAGGTCGATGTTCACCGCTGCAAGTCTCGCGGCGGACGATTGAAGCCGGTCAAACCCTGGGGGCGTAGCAGCAGGACGATGATGATGATGACGAAGGGTATGGCTGCCTTGAAGCTGAAGGACAGGCCCATGTAGTGATTAAGGACCTGCATCAGGGTGTTCTCGCAGAGCCCCACGAGATAGGCGCCGAGAATAGTTCCGGTGAAGCTGGAGAGGCCGCCAAGGATGGCTGCAGCGAAAACCGAGAGAATTGCCAGCCAGCCCAGCAGAGGATTCACGAAGGTATAGAGACCCCAGAGCGCCCCGGCCAGCCCGGCCAAAGCGCCCACGATCAGCCAGGTCAGGCTGCGGATGCGTTCCACCCGCATGCCGAGGATCTGTGCCAGCTCAGGGTTGCTGGCCAGCGCGCGCATCTCGCGGCCCAGGGGGGTGCGGCCCAGCAAGAGACTGAGGCCGATTACGCAGGCGATGGTGACCGGAACGACGGTGAAGAAGATGTTTGTCAGAATCAGGGGGTTGCTGCGCACCCATATTTCCAGCGGGATCTGAATGCGTTTGTCAAAGAGCTGGTAGGTATCTGAAAGCACGAAGAGGATGTAGCGCAGAATTAGGCCGACGGCGAAAGAGGCCAGCAACATGGTGTAGGTCGACAGCTTGCGATTGGCCAGCGGACGAAATACCAGCTTGTGTGAGAGCAGGGCGACCATGGCAGCAACCAGGGTCGCCGCCCCCAGGATGATGACGGGTTCGCGCGAGACGAAGAGCGAGACGACCAGCGCAGTGAAGGCACCGGTGGTCACAAACTCCGCATGGGCGAAGTTGGGCAGACGAATGACGCGCATGGTCAGGGTAATGCCGATGGCCATGAGCGCGTAAAGGCTGCCGACCTGAATCGACTGCACCAGCGAGGTGACGAGCAGGGCGGGTGGCATCAGTGGGCGGGTCTGCGACAGGCTGCATCACAGACCCACACTCTGTCAATCGTTCAGTTCCAGCGAATCTGTAGAACCGTTGTAGATTCCAATTGAATCGAAGTCGCTGCGGTCCGCATTGACCTGCTTGACGCTGTAGTAGGCGATGGCCTGGTCGCCGTTTTCGTCCAGCAGCCCCTGCACGCTTGTGCCGATGTAGTGGCCCGAGATGAAAGGCAAGATGGATTTGACGGCAGCGCCGTCGTTGCCGGCGACAAGCATGCTCAGCATGGCGATGTTGGCCGCGTCAAAAGCGTAATTTGTGAAGGGCCCCGGTGGATTCTCATAGCGTTCGGTGAAGCTCGCCACGAAGCGATCCACCAGCGGCGTCCTGGTTCCGGTGTAGGAACCCACAGAGACGAAATTTGCGTTTTGCAGGAAGGACGCGACGCTGGCGTCTTCCAGGATGTCCGGCGTGGTCATGGCCTCGTTACCGATCCAGTCTACTTCGCTCAGGATGGGGTCGACCAGGCTGAGCTGCAGGGCCTTTTGGGCGTCGCCCAGGAAGCATACGCAGAAAACAGCGGTCTCACCGCTGGCGGACAGACTGGCAACATCCGCGCTGAGACGCGCAACCTCGCTGCTGAGATCCGGCGGATCCGGCGTATAGGTGATGCGTGTCGTCTGCGCGCCACCTGCCGCCGCAAAATCTTGCTGGAAGCGATCGGCGAGGCCGTTACCGTAGGGATCATCAAGGTTGAGAATGGCGACGTTCTGGTAGCCGCGCGAGATCGCGATTCTGGCGTAGGCCCTGGCCGCAAAGGTGTCAGGTGGATACATGACACGGAAGATGTTATCTCCGGCGATGCCGCCTGCCGGGCCGCTGGAGGCCGGCGCGACGAGTATCACGTTATTCTCATCGGCAAACTGCTTTGCGCCAAGCACTTCGGAAGTGGTCAGCGGGCCAACGATGACATTTGCACCAGTGGTCTGTACGATGGTCTGCACGGCGCGGGCCGAGCCATCTGGCGTCCCTTCTGTGTCGGCGGAGGCGGTCTCGAAGCGAATGTCAGAACCGGCAGCTTCCAGTTCCGCATTCATCTGCTCTACCGCCAGGTCAATACCTCGTGCGAAATCGGCGCCAAAGGAACCGAGCGCCCCGGTAAAGGGTTGCACTACACCGAGTACCCAGGTTTCCTGAGCCGAGACGCCGAAAACTGGCAGCAGGCCCAGAACCAACAAAACCAGAAATAGCGAGCGAAGCTTCACAAGATACTCCTTATGGTTTATTTAGCATGGAGCAATTACAACTCAACAATAGCAGGTGCATTCGAGAATATGCAACTTGTTGAAGCGTTCACGGCAGTGGACAAATTGAGTTCGTGAAATAGTCGAGCACATTCTCGAATTCGCCGGTCGCATTGACGCGGTAAAGGCCGTAGGCCAGAGTGGATACCTGTTCCGGTTTCACGTCCAGTGGATAGAAGTCGCGCAGGCGTTCGCCGGCCAGCCAGCTGCTGGTCGGACGCAAGCCGTAGACAGGGGCGAACTGATCTCCCTGGGCGATCAGGGTGCCGTCGGCAGCGAAGGCCTTGACGAACACACTGAGGTCTTCGTCAGGTGCTTCTACGCCAGCTTGCCAGACAACCTCTAACGCCAGCCTGTCGTGCTGGCAATGAAGCCTGGTATCCTGCACTGCCGGGCCAGCTACGTCACTTTCAACGATTTCCGGCGCGCCGCGGATGTGTACCAGACCTGGTCCGGCGGCCTGCAGCCAGATTGTCTGACCCAGCTTGTCAGCCCACCAGGCGGAAGGTTGATTGAAGAAAGTGTATTCGGGCGTAATCAGGGTGTCGTTTTCGAAGGCCTGGTGCAAATCCTGATTGTGATCAGTCAGGGTGATATGCGCCAGACTGCCCAAATATAATTGCGCGGCTGCTGCGGCAAAGTAACGCGTCCCCCAGGCGAGCATGACGGTCGAACCATGGGGCGCTGCCTCCAGCGTGGCTACTGTCTCCAGCCCGGCAGGGTCGTTGGTCAGCTGGCGGATGAAAATGAGGTTGTGGTTTAGCAGGCTCAGTGCCGCCAGCGCGACGGCAAGCATCAAGCCGGGGGTGGCCGTTCGGTGCCATGGGACAAGCCGCAGCAAGGCTTCTGCTGCGAAGCACCAGCCAAGGGCAATGCTGAGCGTGATTGGCAAAATCAGCGCCGAGAGTATGTCTCTGTAGAACAGTATATGGAATAGCCAGGCACTCATCCCACTGAGCAGCAGGGTCAGGGCCAGGCGCCTGCGCGTGCGCAGCGCCAGTGCAAGTCCGGCCAGGCCCGCCAGGATGCCAGGAAGCGACATTTCCTGCAGGAGGACGTTGTTGACCAGTTCAATGTTCTGTTGCAGCCCCGTCAGTGATGACGGTAGGCCAATGAAGCGGCTGTATTCCACGCCCAGAAGGACGTCTAACAGGGCGGGCAAGGTTGAGGGTGCGCCATACACCCAGGCGGCTCCTGATTGCGCGCGCAGCAGGGGCCATGCGTATTGCGTAAAGCCGACTGTGACCAGCACCAAACTGATAATCAACAACCGCGGGAACTTTCGGCCGCTGGCGCGCAGCGTTGGCCAGATTGCGTAGAGCATGGCCGGGAGGATGGTGATGAAGGCGCGATGGTGGGCGAGGGCGATGCCGCCAATAAAGGCCATCCAATAGACGCGCCAGCGCCGTGGGCCACGCCAGAAGGCCAGATGCAAAAGGGTCAACAGCAGCAGCAGGTTGAATGAGTATATTTCGGCGATGACATTGTGAATCCAGACGGTTCGCGTGAGGCCGAAAAGCAGAGATACTCCGGCTGCAAGCCAGGGTGATGCGCCCAAATGCATGCCGAACACATAGAGCAGCAGCAGCGCCAGCATGCCCCAGAGCAGCGATACGAGCGCTGGCGCAATGATTGGGCTGATGCCAGCGGAGCGCAGGATGGCAGTCAAGACGTTGCCGCTGATGATGTACAGGGGATAGCCGGTGGGGTGCAGGCTGCCCCACTCGTTGAGGACAATCTGCGTCTCGCCGGCGTCGATCATGAAGTAGTGGCTCGACCCGTTGGGGATGGTTTGCAGGGTCCCCAGATAGAGCAGCAGCAGCGGGATCAGGGCGAAGCAGACGGGCAGCCAGGGAGCGCGCAGGCGGGAAGTGAGCATGATGCGAGCATAGCGCCTCACATTGCGCCGTCAAAGGCAGCTATTTGCCCTGTTGTGTCTGTTGGTTACAATCAGTTTGTTCAGTTTCAGGAGAGGAAATCGCCATGCTGCAGCAGGAGCAGATTGACTTTTATCATGAACAGGGCTGGCTGGGTGTGGAAGACGTCCTGTCGCAGGAGGATGTGGAGTCGCTACGCAGGGTGACGCAGGAATTTGTCGAGAAGTCACGCAGCGTCACGGTCAGCGACAACGTTTTCGATCTTGAGCCAGGTCACAGCGCTGCCGAACCGCGGCTGCGTCGCCTTAAGGATCCTGTTGCTGTGCATCCCCTCTACGATCAGATCATGCGCCACGAAAACATCATCTCCATTGTGTCCCGGTTGATCGGGCCGAATATCCGCCAGAACGGCACCAAGCTGAACATGAAGTCTCCCGGATTCGGCAGCCCGGTTGAATGGCACCAGGATTGGGCCTTTTATCCGCATACCAACGATGACCTGCTGGCAGTAGGCATCTGCATCGACGATATGAGCCTGGCCAATGGTTGCCTGTTGGTTGTGCCCGGCTCACACCGCGGCCCGATCATCACTCATCATCACAATGGCGCATTTGCCGGCGCAGTGACAGATCCGGAATTTGAACCTGGCGAGACCGTGCCCATAGAAGTGCGCGCAGGCGGAATCTCGATTCATCACGCGCGTACGCTGCACGCTTCGGCGCACAACACTTCAGCGTACCCGCGTCGCTTCATGCTGTACCAGTTCTGCGCTGCGGATGCCTGGCCCCTGCTGGGGCCTGGTGATCTGGCCACTTTCAACTCGAAGATGGTGGCCGGCGAAACTTCAATCGTGCCGCGCCTGGCTGACGTGCCGGTGCGGATGCCTCTGCCTCCGGCGGAGCGTCAGGGTTCGATTTACGAAAACCAGGCAATTCTTGAGCGTTCCAGCTTCGCCATGGGCTGAGTTTCAGGGCTCATCGAAATAGCGGTCGCCATTCCAGAGGAGTGTACGGGCTACTTTCTCATTTAGCTCGACGCCGATGCCAGGACTGTGGGACAGCGCCATCGCGCCGTCCTGCACGAAAGGCTTGTCACCGTCGCACAGATCTTTCCACCAGGAGATCTCGCGCCCGTGAAACTCCAGCAGGAGGAAGTTGGGGATGGCTGCCAGGCAATGGCAGGCTGCCATCATGCCCAGTGGTGAGGACACGTTGTGGGGCGCGACCGGAATGTAAAAGGCCTCTGCCAGCTCGGCGATGCGCTTGCCCTCCAGCAAGCCTCCGGCCTTGGCGAGGTCGGGCATGATGATGTCGGTCGCTTTCTGCTGTAACAGCTCGAGAAACTGGTAACGGGTGTAGTGGTTCTCGCCGGTGCAGATGACAGTGCTGCTGCTGGCGCGGACCTGGGCCAGCGCGTCAATGTTTTCCGCCGGCACCGGCTCCTCCAGCCACAAGAGTCGCAGGTCTTCAAGCGCGTGCGCCAGCGTAATGGCCGAGGGCAGGTCGAATTGACCGTGGCAGTCGATTGCCAGATCGATGTCTGGACCGATGGCTTCGCGGGTAGCCTCGATGAGGCCGATGATGTGCGACATCTCCTGCGCGCTGGCCGACCAGTTCCAGGTGTCCCGCTGGCCCACGCCGGTGTGATCGACATCAAACTTGACCGCACTGTAGCCCTCGTCGATGACCGCCAGCGCCTTGTCGGCCCAGGCCTGGGCGTCGTTACTGGCGCCTGCGTGACAGTCCGCATACAGTCGAATATGATCGCGAAAGCGGCCTCCCAGCAGCTGCCAGACCGGAAGCTGCAGTGTCTTGCCAGCGAGGTCGAAGAGGGCGTTTTCGATGCCGGTGATGGCGAAGATGAGCGGGGCAGTTGACGTGCCGCCGTAACGCCCGCTGCGCCGCAGGGACTCGTAGAGTGGCGCGATGTTTAGTGGATCTTGCCCAAGCAATCGTGGCCGCAGCCTCAGGATGGCTTCCTTGACGGCGAAACCGGAGGCCATGGCGGCGGCGGAATTGCATTCGCCGGTGCCGCTGATGCCCTCGTCGGTATAGATGCGCACAAAGGTCCAGACGCTGCCGCCGCTGTGTGGCTCCGGGCGTCCGATAACACATGCCTGTACATCCGTGATTATCAAGGCATTGTCCTTTCGTGGGCGATGCACTGCGCCGCCGAATGTACTACACTGTCGTGCATTGCGCACATTTGCCAGGACAGGAAGGTTCGATGAACAGAATTTGGTTTGAAGTGAAGTTTCCGCCCATCCATGACGAGTTGGTCGGAGAGGATGTGCAACGTCTGGGGATGGCAGCGCATGACGAGAGCGACCGCTTTGCTGGCATAGAAAGCGCTCAGGCCGCCATCGCGGGCGGGCTGATTTATGACGAGGCGATGATGTCTCGCGCTCCTCATTTGCTGGTCATCGCCCGGACAGGAATCGGCTATGACAAGGTCAACCTGGAGCATGCGACCAGGTATGGCATCGCCGCAATTAATACGCCAGATGGCCCCACCATTTCTGCCGCCGAATTCGCTGTCACCCTGCTGATGGGCGTGGCGAAGAGCCTGCCAGCCATTCAGGCGGATATGCGCAACAACCTGCTTAGGAATGTGCCACGACCGCCGTATCACGCAGTGGAACTCGCAGACCTGCAACTGGGCCTGGTCGGTCTGGGGCGCATTGGCGGCCATGTTGCAAAGATTGCGCTGGCCATCGGCATGCGCGTACACGCATACGATCCCTGGCTGGCACCAGGGAGAATGAAGGAACTTGGCGTTCAGCCCGCAACCTCGCTGGAGGAATTGCTGGCCGAATCGGATGTGGTGTCGCTACATCTGCCGCTGAACGACAGCACGCGCAAGATCATGAACGCCGAACGCTTCGCGCAGATGAAGTCCGGCGCCATCTTCATCAATGTCGCACGCGGCGGCCACGTCGATGAGGCCGCGCTGTTGGATGCGTTGAACAGCGGCAAGCTCTTCGGCGCCGGCCTGGACGTCAGCGATCCCGAGCCGCCAATGCCGAACAATCCCTTGCTGACGCATGAACGTGTCCTCATGACGCCGCATATCGCCAGCTCGACGTCGCAAGGCAGATACAAACTGAACAGGGATGCGATGTCCCAGGTGAAGCAGGTGCTGCGCGGCGAGCGACCGCCTCATCTGCTTAACCCGGAAGTGTGGCCCAGGGTGCGGGAGCGCTGGGAGGCCAGTCAGGTATGAAGCCGGCGAACCTGCTCTTCATCCTTTCTGACCAGCACAATGTCAACGTGATGGGTTGCTCTGGCAACGAGGCAGCTCACACGCCGCATCTGGATGCCCTGGCAGCGCGCGGCACACGTTTTGCCAACGCCTACAGCAACTGCCCAATCTGCGTCCCGGCGCGCGCATCACTGGCGACCGGGCAATATGTGCACCAGCTTGGAAACTGGGATAATGCCTTCCCCTGGAATGGACAGCCTCGGGGCTGGGGGCATCAGCTTAAGGATCAGGGCTTTCACGTCACCTCAATTGGCAAACTGCACTTTCGCAGCGCGGATGACGACAACGGATTCAGCGAAGAAATCGACCCCTTGCATGTGGTAGAAGGCCAGGGCGATCTGCTCTCCTGCATTCGTGATGATCCGCCCACGCGTAACAATCGGCACAGCATCGATGATGCCGGCCCGGGCGATTCGACCTATTTGCGCTACGATGCCAGCAACACCGCCCACGCGCTGGATTGGCTGAACAGACACGCGCAGGATGAGCGGCCATGGGTGCTTTTCCTGTCCCTGGTGTGCCCGCACCCACCCTTCATCGCTCCGCCGGACTTCTTCAAGCGGCAGGATGGGCCTGCGTTGCCCTTGCCGCCGCAATGGCAGGAAGCAGACTGGCCACAACACCCGGTGCTGCAGGGGATGCGTCGCTTCTTTCACTATGAACAGCCCTTCGACGAGACGACCCTGCGCCAGTTGCTTGCCACCTATTACGCCGTTTGTGAGTACGTGGACGACAATATTGGACAGGTAGTGAGTGCGCTGAGTGAGCTGGGCCTGGATGATCGTACTCGAGTGATTTACAGCTCTGACCACGGTGAGAGCCTGGGCGCGCGGGGCCTCTACGGCAAATTCACCATGTACGAAGAATCCGCTGCTGTCCCGCTCATCATGGCAGGGCCGGATGTGCCGGCCGGGAATGTGGTACAGACGCCGGTCTCGCTGCTCGACCTGGCGCCGACAGTGCTGGAGGGGATTGGTGCAAGCCCTGATTCATGGTCTGCGCAACTGCCCGGTGATTCGCTGTGGACGCTGATGCAACAGGAAGATCAGGATCGCAGCGTGTTCTCGGAGTACCATGCAGTAGGCACACCACACGGGTTCTACATGTTGCGTGACCTGCGCTACAAGTATATGCACTATGTGAACGCGCCGCCGCAGCTCTTTGACATGCAGAACGATCCGTGGGAGCTGCAGGACCTGGCGCTACAGCCAGAGTGTCAGACTATATTGGCTGAGCGGGAACGCCGGCTACGTGCGCTGCTTGATCCCGAGGCAGTTGACGCGCAGGCGCGCGCGGATCAACGCGCCAGGATCGAGGCCTTCGGCGGGGAAGCGGCTGTGCGGGCGCGTGGCACCTTCACAAATTCTCCGGTTCCGGGCGAGGCGGCCGGTTTCCGCAATTGAGGCAGCGCGTCAGAGTTCATTAACCGGCGTTGTCGGGCGTTCGCCCCGCAGTACCAGCGCGACATTTTCAAAGCAGGCCAGACGCGCAGCGCGCCGGCTCTCTTGTGTACAGCCACCCATATGTGGCGCCAGCACAACGTTGTCCATGGTGAGCAGGGCAGGGTGGACCTCCGGCTCGCGTTCGAAGACGTCCAGCGCGGCGCCGGTCAGATGGCCACTGTCCAGGATCTGCACCAGCGCTTCTTCATCCACGACCGCGCCACGTGCCATGTTGATCAGCCATGCGCCGCGCTTCATGCGCGCCAGTCGTTCAGCATTCAGCAAGTGCTGTGTTTCGGCGGTGAGCGGCGTGTGCAGCGAGACGAAATCTGACTCCGCCAGCAATGCGTCCAGCGTGCGATACTCTGAATCTGTGCTTACTGATCGCCGAGTGTAAAGGATGCGCATACCGAAGGCGCGGGCGCGCTGTGCCACAGCCGCGCCGGTGCGACCGTAACCGACGATGCCGAGCGTCCGGCCACGAAGCAAGGTGCCATCCCACACGCCAGGCTCGAAGCGTTTCCATTCCCTGGCGCGGACATAGTGGTCACCTCTCGCAAGGAAACGTGTCACTGCGAGAATCATTGCCATGGTGAAATCGGCAGTTGACTCGTAGAAGGCATCGGGCGTATTGCAGCCCCAGACGCCATTCGAACTCATCAGTTCCAGATCCATGTTGTTGTAACCGGCGGCCACGTTGGCGATGATGCGCAACTGTGGCGCGGCGTCCAATAGCTCCTTGTCGATTGCAAGTTCACCCTGGTTGACGATGGCGCTCAACCTGGGCGCCAGGGCCAACACTTCTGCGCGTGGGCTTGTGTAGCCGCCGCCGGGTCCCTGCAACACCTTTGCCAGACCTTGCACAGGCGTCAGCACATCATCCGGGACGCTGTTGGTGCAGAGCACGACTGGCTGATTCATCCTTCGCTTCCTTTCATTCTTCAATACGATTCACCAGCAGCAGTAGCCGCCGTCCAAGACCATGTCATTGCCAGTCATAAAGTCGGACGCCGCGGATGCCAGGTAGACGATGGCGCCCTGAAGATCTGGCACTTCACACATGCGGCCCATAGGCGTGAGCGCTAGCCACCTGGGCGCGATTTCCTGGCCAACCGGCGTCTTCAGCAGGTCTTCCACCAGCTGCGTGCGGGTGTAGCCGGGGCTGATGCTGTTGACACGGATGCCGCGTGGCGCCCATTCGGCGGCCAGCGAGCGGGTCAAATGCAGCACGCCGGCCTTTGTCGTGTTGTAGACCACCTGATTCTGTGGCGTGTTGACAACGCTGGCGGACATCGAGGCAGTATTGATTATCTTGCCATAGCCGGCAGCCAGCATGACGCGCGCCTCGGCCTGGGCGCAGCGAAAGACTCCCTTGAGGTTCAGGTCGTTAATCATGTCCCAATTCGCTTCGCTGACCTCTTCGGCGGCAGTCCAGTCTGCCATGCCGGCGTTGTTGACGCCGATGGTGAGCGTGCCCCAGCGTTCCAGCACCGTGTCGACCATTCGTTGTATGTCCGATACGTCGGTCACGTCGGCGCCGATGGCCACAGCGTCAATCCCCTTCACGAGCAGTTCATCGGCCACGAGCTCAGCCTTTTCCCGCACGAGATCGGAGACCGCAACCGCGGCTCCGGCTTCCCCCAACGCATGTGCGTAGCCGCGCCCGATTCCCTGGCCGGCGCCGGTGATCAGTGCCACGCGCCCGTTCAGCCGAAAGCGATCAAGAATGGGGACTGCGTCCAGGACGTTGTCGCTCATGGGTCACTCCGGCACTCGATCAATTCATCCGGGACAGTATAGCCTGCCCACAGCAGTGAGTCCTTGCAGCCAGGGTTCCGTTGACCGAAGCCTGCTGCTATGCTACGATTTCGCGCCGTGGGGGCACAGTATATGAAACCGGTAGTCGCATTTCAGGGAATTGCGGGCGCAAATTCCGACCTGGCAATACGCCAGCATTTTGGCGAAGACGTAGAGATATTTCCTTGCCGAACGCTTGAGGATGTCTTTGCCGAAATCCACCGCAATCATGAAGTGGTCTACGGCTTGCTACCCGTAGAAAATGTCCATGCCGGCGCAGTCACCCAGGCATACGAGTTGCTGATGGATGCAGACTTCCGCATCCAGGCAGAGATTCTGTTGCACGTCCACCATGCCTTGCTGGCCTCACCTGGCTGTACGCTGGAGGAACTGCGACGAGTGCGTTCCCATCCGCACGCACTGGCCCAGTGCCAACGTTTTTTGAAAAGGTACAACCTGGATCCTGTTCAGTGGTTTGACACTGCGGGTTCGGCCAGGGACCTTGCTGACAAACCGGAGGCTGCGACCGGAGCAATTGCGACTGAACTGGCCGGCGAACTATACGGCCTTGAGCTGCTGGAAAGCGGAATAGAGGACTCAGACTTCAATTTCACTCGCTTTTTCTTGCTGGGTCATGAGGACCCATCCGTGGCGGAATACAACAAAACCTCTATCGTGTTTGCGACGCGTCAGCGACCCGCCGCCCTCTACGATTGTCTGGGGGAATTTGCCAGCCGCAATATCAACCTGACAAAACTTGAATCACGGCCCCGGCCCAATCGTCCCTGGGAGCCAATGTTCTATCTGGACTTCGAGGGCCACTGGCAGGAACCGCATGTGCAGGAAATGATGGCTGGCCTGCTGCAGCGGGCGTCGTTCGTAAAGTCACTGGGCTCTTACCCGGCTGTCCGCACCGGGATGCAACTGGTCGGTATTTGAGGTCTTGAGAATGGAGAAACTTGGCGTCGCAGTGCTGGGCGCAACTGGCGCTGTAGGGCAACGTTTCGTACAATTGCTGCAGGATCACCCCTGGTTTGAAGTGGCGGAGCTGACCGGGTCGTCCAGCGCCGGCAGCTATTATGGCGAGGCTGTGCGCTGGCATCTGGAAGGATGTCCGCCGAAGGATGTTGCCGGGCTGCGCGTCAAGCCCTCGGACGCGGCGCTGGAGTCGCCACTGGTATTTTCGGCGCTGCCGACTGAGGCCGCGCGTTTGCGGGAATTCGAGCTGGCTGCGGCCGGGCATGTGGTCTGCACCAACGCCTCGGCCAATCGTATGCAGCCGGATGTGCCCTTGTTATTGCCGGAAGCCAATGCGGATCACATTCGCCTCATCGATGTGCAGCGGACTGCCCGTGGCTTTCGCAGCGGCGCTGTTATCGCCAATTCGAACTGCACCAGTATGCCGGTTGTGATGTCGCTGGCGCCCTTGCGGCGCTTTGGCATCCGCAAGATCCACATGGTCAGCGAGCAGGCCATCAGTGGCGCGGGCTATCCAGGTGTGGCGTCGCTGGACATCATCGACAACGTCATCCCCTGGGTCAGTGGCGACGAAGGCAAGATGGAGAGCGAGCCGCACAAGATGCTGGGCGAGCTGGTGGACGGAGAAGTGGCCTGGTTGCCAGCCATTTCTGCGGCGACCTGCACGCGCGTGCCGGTAATTGACGGCCACCTCGTCAATATCTCACTGGAGCTGGCCGCGGCACCGACGCTCGACGAGATTCACGATGCCTGGCACGGCTTTCGCGGGCCACAGCCTGTGCCTCTGCTGCCTTCTGCGCCGGAGAGTCCGCTGCAGGTTTTCACGCAGAACGACAGGCCGCAAATTCGCCTCGACCGCATGGCCGGTGGCGGCATGGCGACTGCCGTGGGGCGGTTGCGCGAGTGTCCGATACTCGGCTATCGTTTCGCAGCTCTGACACACAACACCATCCGCGGCGCTGCCGGCTGCAGCATCCTTAACGCTGAACTGCTCGCCGTTGAGGGCTACCTCGGCGCATTCCAGCCGTTGCCTGCGTTGGCACATGCCTGACAGCCGGGTCTTCATTGCCGGCTACGATGGCTACCTTGGCTGGCCACTGACGCAGCATTTGCTGCAGCGCGGCCACGTTGTTGCGGGTCTGGACGCGCTGCTGCGCCGCGAGCATGTGACAGAAATTGGTGCTTACAGTGCTCTGCCAGTCAGTTCGCCGGAAGGACGTCTTGCGGCTCTGGAATATCATTGTGGTTTCCGTCCAGATCTGCGCATCGGAAATATGCTGGATTACGCAATTCTGCGCCAATTTCTGGAGGACTTTGAGCCCGACGTCATCGTGCATCTGGCGGAAATTCCCTCGGCGGCCTGGTCCATGATCGACCAGGCGCACAGCAGCTTCACACAGCACAACAACGTCATCGGCAATCTCAACCTGCTTTGGGCCATGCACGAAGTCTGCCCGGACGCGCACCTGGTCAAACTCGGCACGATGGGGGAGTACGGCACACCGGCTATGGACATCCCCGAGGGATTCTTTCAGCCCGAGTTTCGCGGCCAGCGCGAACGACTGCCATTCCCGCGCCAGGCAGGCAGCTTCTATCACTGGAGCAAGGTTCACGATTCGAACAACACCATGTTTGCCTGCGGACTGTGGGGGCTGCGTGCCACGGACATTATGCAGGGCGTGGTCTACGGCACGCGCCACGACGGACAGCCTATCGACCAGCATCTGCGCACCCGCCTGGACTTCGACCAGTGCTTTGGCACGGTGGTCAATCGCTTCTGCTGCCAGGCAGTGGTTGGACATCCATTGACGCCATATGGCCAGGGCGGGCAGAAGCGCGCATTTCTGCCATTGCGTGACGTGTTGCAATGTCTGACGCTGGTGATTGATAATCCACCACATACGGGGGAGTATCGCGTTTTCAACCAGTTCGATGCCTGTTACACCGTCAACGAACTGGCAGTGATGGTGCAGGACGTGGGGCGCACTTTGGGTCTGGCAGTGGATATCTTGTCGGTTGAGAACCCGCGCGTTGAAGCCGAGACCCATGAATACCGACCGGACCGGGAGCACTTGAGCGCGCTGGGATACTGTCCCTCCGGTTCGCCCGAACAGGAAATTGGCCTGATGTTGCAGGACTTGCTGCCACAGCGCGAACGTATTGCCGCCAAAATGGATTTGCTTCTGCCAGACATCCGCTGGGATGGCGCGCACCGTCGTTCGACGGCGTTGGCCGGGGATGCAACCCGATGATTCGCTTTCGCGAGCTGGCACGGCTGTCAGGCGAAGAACGCATCAGCTTACTGCGTCGCGCAGAGACAGACATCCGCTCCCTGCTGCCACAGGTGCAGGAGGTCGTGGGCCGGGTGCGCTCAGACGGTGATTCCGCGCTGGTGGACTATACGCGTCGCTGGGACTGTGCAGAATTCGAAGCTTCCTGGCTGCGAGCGTCTGCACAGGACTTCGCGGCCGCGCGTACCAAAGTCAGCACCGAAGTTATCGCAGCAATCGAAGCTGCCCACGCCAACATCCAAAGTTTCCATCATATGCAGATGCCTGAGGAGATGTGGTTCAGCGAGCTGCAGCCAGGGGTCATGGCTGGCGAAAAAGTGACGCCGGTCGCCAGCGCCGGACTGTATGTGCCGCGCGGCAAGGGCGCATTTCCGTCGGTCATGTTGATGCTGGCGACTCCGGCGAGGGTTGCCGGCGTGCCACGGCTGGTCGTCGTGACGCCGCCAGCGCCGGACGGGCGGGCGGACGCCGGGACGCTGGTGGCGGCGGAGATTTGCGGCGTGGACGCGGTGTACGTTGTGGGCGGCAGTCAGGCAGTTGCCGCGCTGGCCTGTGGCACGGAAACTGTGCCGCGCGTCGACAAGATTATCGGGCCCGGCAATCAGTTCGTATCGGCGGCCAAACGACTGCTTTTTGGTGAAGTCGACGTTGGCTTGCCGGCAGGCCCCAGCGAAGCCATCATTCTCTGTGACGAACACGCGGATGCGCGCCTGGCGGTGCTTGACCTGTTGGTCGAGGCGGAGCACGGCCCGGATTCTGCGTCCCTGCTGGTCACGCACAGCCGCGCGCTGGCCAGCGAAGTCCACGAGCTGTTGCCCACCATCATTGCGGAGTTGCCGCAATGGCGACGTGAGTTCGTGAACAAGGTGTTGGGGCAGTATGGCGGCATCCTGCTCACAGAGAGTCTGGCGGACTCCATTGCCTTTGTGAATGAGTACGCGCCGGAGCATCTCGAGTTGCTTACGTCAGAGCCTTTCGTCACGCTCAACCGCATTCAAAATGCAGGCGAAATCCTGCTGGGGCCATTGACGCCTATTCCCCTGGCGAATTACTGTCTTGGCCTGAATGCCATCCTGCCTACGGGAGGCTTTGCGCGCAGCTACTCCTCAGTCAGCGTGTGGGACTTCCTGAAACGCAGCGGCATTGGTTATCTTTCGCGCGAAGGCTACGAGCGTTTGCAGGGTGTAGCGACCACGCTGGCGGACTATGAGGGCTTCCCGGCGCATGCGCTGGCCCTGCGCCGCCGTAACGAGATCCTGGCACGTGAGCGATGACGCCCTGCAGCACGTCCAGCACTTGCAGTTCGAGCAGCCAGACAAGGCCGCCAGTATTTTGCTACAACTGCTGCGCGAGATATTTCCTTTGGACATCCGCGCCGTCCAGTTGCGACCGCTGGCGGTTTCGCTCAACTCCATCAATGGCACACTGACCCTGGCGGACGGGCACCGCCTCTTCTTCAAGTCGCACGTCGAACCGGACAGCGCCATCAGCGAATACTATCAGGCGACGGCGCTGGCGGAGGCCGGATGGCCCGTGATCCGGCCCCTGTTCAGTTCCACGGCCTGGGGGCGCCAACTGCTTCTCTACGAAGTCGTGGACGACCCCACGGTCTTCGACGTCGCCTGGCAGATTGAGTGCGGTGAATTAGCGCAGCTGGATGCGCTGCGCGCAGCGCAACAGGCCAGCGACGACGAGCTGCTGACTCTCTATCAGCGTTCACTCCGCTGGCAATCCGGGAGCGAAGCAGGCTCTGCTGGCGTGCACCAGCTTTTTTGGCATCGCCTGACCGGTGGACGCAGGTCACGTTTCTACGGGCCGCAAGCTGAATTCGATCTGCCTCAGGGCAGACGGTCGGTGGACACGGTGTGGCGCGCAGGCTGGACCATCAATGGTCAACGCTATGAGGATACGCTGGCCGGGCTCGTCAGTCGGGCCGGGTCACTGCTTCGACCCGAGCAGGCTGGGCCGTCCATTGCCGGGCACGGAGACGCGCACAACGGCAACGTCTTTCTGCGCAATGGTGGCCGCAGCATGGTGTACTTCGATCCGGCTTTCGCTGGCCAGCACCATCCCTTGCTGGATCTGGCCAAGCCGCTCTTCCACAATGTGTTTGCCATGTGGATGTACTTCCCGCATGAGAAGGCGGCTCTGACACAGGTTTCGGTTCGCGAAGGCGCGGATGGCCGCTGGCACGTGGAGCATGATTACGACATTCTGCCCGTACGGGAACTCTTCTTCAGTAGCAAACTGGTGCGAGTATTGTTTCCGTTGTTGCAAGAGTTGGCAGCGCGCGACTGGCTGCGGCCAGACTGGCGCAGTTACTTCAAGCTGGCGCTGTTCTGCTGTCCCTTATTGACGATGAACCTGGCGGACAACTCACGTTTCCCGGCGTCAATCAGTCTGCTGGGGCTCAGTCAGGCAATAGAGATGGGCGCCGAAAGCGTGGGACAGCGCAGCCGGCTGGATCATGCGCTTGATGTGCTTGAAGCTCAACTCTGAGCGTTTTCGTCCAGTTCGTGCTGCAAGCGTAGCCAGGTTGGCGATTCTTCCAGAAAGACGTAACGCAGGGTTCTGGCGCTGGCCTGCCGTCCACCGATGGAGCGCAGATACTCGATTGCCGGCAGCAGTTGGTCGGCAGTGATTACAAGCGTCAACGCGTAACCTTGCTGACCGTCGGCGGTCCAGGTGGGCGCCAGCGTGGGGCCTTCAAGGCCGCGGGTCACCGGATTGCTCAGAATCTCCCGGGCCAGCCGGGCCGGGTCGCTGCCCGTGAGATTGGCGCTGAGCTGATAACGCTCCCGTCCCTGTAGAGCAGCGTCGATCAGTTCCAGCAGGGTGCGCAGGCGTATGCGCTGGCCATCGCTCATAGATTTTAGCAAACGACGATTGCCGATGAGCGTCGCCTGGGATGCCAGGAGCGTCCCGTCCGGCAGCGGCCGCAGGTGATTTTCGCGCAGCGTCGTTCCTGTCTGGCTTAGATCAATCACGCAATCCGCATAGCCCAGCGTCGGAGCGGCCTCTATGGCCCCTTCCGCCTGGATCAGGGAGAAGTGGTGTAATCCCTGTTCCCCGAGAAACTTGCGCGCGAGGTGAGTGAAGTTGGTCGCCACACGCAGGTTTCGATGCTGATATTCGCGGAAGTCCTGCGCGACATCGACCAGGTCGGCAATGCCCTGCACGTCCACCCATGTTGTCGGCACGGCAAGTTGCAGCTTGCAGTGCCCATAGCCCAGTTTTTCGTGCAGGACGAGCAGGTCCTCACGCCCCAGTTCGAGCACCAGGTCGTAACCGGCGATGCCCAGCTCTGCGGTGCCATCCGCGACTTTTGCGACTACGTCCTTCACCCGCTGAAAAAGCACATCGACGCCGGGCAAGCTGCTGATACTGCCGGTGTACTGGCGCGGGTTGGGTTTGTGCACATTCAGCCCGCAATCGCGCAGAAAGTTGAGGGTTGGCCCAGCCAGCACGCCCTTGCTTGGCAGCGCCAGGGTGATGCGCTCAGCCATTGCGTAAGGCCTCCAGCAGCGGCCCGGGTTCGTCAAACAGGAAGCAGCGGTCTCGCAAGGTGATGCCGCCTGCCTGATTGATGTGCAGAGTGTCGGCGTCGGCCTGATTCACCAGCCAGGCCTCCAGCCCGTTTTCTCGCAGCAAATTCGCAAGGCGAGTGGCTGCGACCTTGTTGGCGTCATTCAGCAGGATGGTCTGCGGGCCAAGTGTAGCCGATTGCCCGTTTCCAGGAATGGCGGCGACTACACGCTCCAGCCAGCAGGCGAATCCAACCGCCGGCACTGGTGACTCTGCGCCCAGGAAAACCAGCAATTCATCGTAACGGCCGCCACCGCCGAGATGCTGACCGTCGGCAGTGTGCAACTCAAAGACCAGGCCGCTGTAGTAGTCCCAGTTACGCGCAAGATCCGGCTTAATGACGATCTGCTCCATGGACAGGCCGTAACATGAGAGCAATTCAACGCTCTGTTGCCACTCTTGCAACTGGGGTAGCGCTTCTTTTGGAGTCAGGTTGGCCAACGCCTCAAAGGCAACTGTGGCTGGCTGGCTCAGCTGGCTCCAGTGTTCCAGGGTCTCCAGCGCAGCGGCGACCTGTTCCCGCTCGCTCAGGCGCTGTCTTTTGCGCAGCAGCCGTCGGGCGATGTCGCCCCGGCTGCGGCCGCCCATGGCTGCACCGGACCGGGCCGGGTCCAGCAACGGGGCAAGCAGGGCGTCGGCACCCCAGTCGTTCAGTTGCTGCGCTTCCCCGGTTACTAAACTGGAGTTGGATGGCTCGGCTGCGCCGGCCAGTTGCCGCTCGAAGTGCTGCAGGACGTGGGCTGCGCCGAATTCGCGCAATGTGCGCAGGTTGTTGATGAGGAAGCGTTCGGTGCGTTCGTCGAGTTGAAAGCGCGCCAGCATCAGACGCATAAGTCCGATGTGGCCGACGACCAGGCGCCAGTTGGAGATGCCCAGTTGCTCCAGGCCGGTGAGCGCCATGCCCATTACTTCCGCATCGGCGGCTGCACCATTGAGGCCGAAGAGCTCAGCACCTGTGCTGTAGCGCTGGAACTCCTCGACGGCGCTATCAGGATCATCCTCAAAGACCGGCCCGGCGCATTGCCAACGCTGCACCCCTTCATATGCGCCGCTGACGTAGTGATGGGCGGCGAGTGAGGTAAATTCCGGACGGAGTGCCAGTTCCTGGCCGCCACGACTGAAGGTGAACAGGCGGTTGACAATGCGGTCGCCGGCGCGTGTCAGAAACAGATTGGCTTCTCCGATGACGGGCGTGTCCAGTTGACGGTAGCCAAAACCCGACATGTGTTCACGAAGACTGGTGGCGGGGCCGTTGAGCCCCGGGAGTTGCCTGGTCACTGTCTTTTCTCCAGCAATTGTGCTGCTTCATCATAGCGGTAACCGCCTGGCACGCAAGTGCGACGGGTCTCACGATTGCCGCTGCCAGCACCGGCGCCTATACTTCTGCCGAATCAAGTTGAGGAGTGAGATGCGCGCATTTGCACAGCGACTGATAATGCAGGGCCAGATGGCAGCAACCAACGTGCCAACTGCGATCTTCGGCACTGCCGGCAGCGAAGGGCAGGTGCTCTATGCAGGTCAGCCGGCCTTGCGCATCGGACTGTGGCCACTGCGGTCCGTAGAAAAGCCGGCGCTGGCGATGGGTCTGTTTACGCTGCTGGGATTCCTGCTGGAGCGCTGGCAGGGTGTGCGAGTGTATCGCCTTGCCGCCAGGCTGGAGGAAGAACCATCGCAGTGGCAGTGGTCGATGGCCAGCTCACAGTTTGGCGTGGATGACTGGCAGCTGGATGGACTTGACGACAATGTCGGCATCTGGGGCGAGCTGGAATCCAATGCTGCCGGCCTGCGCCTGACCCTGCACGTGGAGGACGATCGTCTCGCTGAAGATGCGCAACCGGCAGATTTTTCTCTAAGCGCCAGAACGCTCGCAACGTTGGTTGCTGAATTGCCGGAAGTTGTCAAACAGATAGCGACCAGGCTGGATGTCGACGCCCTGCGCAAAAACTCGCCCCGGTATGCAAGCGAGGATTGGGAAGAGAGAGCCCTGCAGGGAACGCTGGAGCTGGCCTTCCTGCAAGAGTTGCGCCTCTATCTGCATTTGTGGGGGCTGACGAGTTCGGACAACCAGGTACTTGAGGGCTTGCAGCAACTTGCGTCACAAACGCGTCCACTGGGCGAGTTTGGCGCCTGGCTCAGCGCAAAGTGCCTGGCGCGCTGGTTGCACTTCAGCGATGACGCAGAGGCATTGCTGCCAGCCGAGGCGCAACTGGATGAGTTGTTTCCAGAATCCGGTTCAGCGGCGGTTATCGTGGCGGAATCCCTGTTCGCAAAAGGAAGGCCAGGCCGCGCTATCGATCTGCTGGTGGCAAGGGCCGATGGGCCGGGCGCCGCACTTGTGCTGACTCTGGCCGACCTTTACCGTCGCAGCGGGCGCATTAGCGAGGCAGTGGATACGCTGCAGGACGCAATCGAGGCCGGGAAAGCTACCTGCGAGTTGCTCACCTATTATGGCGACCTGCTGCAGGCTATGGACCTTGGCGGGATGTCCTGCGAGTCCTGCATTTTCGTCGACCCGGAGCAGGAGCCGCAAGATACTCAGCTGTGGGAAGCGTTGGCTGCGTGGGAGGACGCGCAGCGGCTGGAGCCAGAAAACCCGCAGCTACTGCAACGGATGCTGGTCTCTTTGGCGGAGCTGGACAGCAACGACCTGCGATTTTGGCCGGCATTTGAACAGCTCGTTGCGCTGGAGAACGGCAGCGACGCGCTTCGCCAGGTCATCGACGCCTGCTACGGGCTGGACTCGCTGGAGCCGGCCTTGCGCCTGTTGGAAAACGCCTTTGCGCGACAACCAAACAACCTGGAGCTGGGCCTCAACCTGGCAGAGGTATTGCTGCTGGAGCAGGACGACGAGACACTGGAGGCATTGCTTTCGAAGTTGCGGCCGATGGCCAGGGACGAAGAAACGCAGGCTGAGATTACTCGCCTGCAGCTCATGGCGGAAGAACCGGAATTTGAGATGCGCCTGGGTGAGATTGAACGCGTGCTCGACGCAGGCAACACCCTGAGCAGTGAAGATACTGAATGGCTGGAGGAGATTATCGTCCGCGCGCCGGGGCTGGGCGGTACGCACGCCTTGCTGGCAAGGGCTTACCTCGGCTGGGATGAGGCGGCGGCCGCGCTGGAGACGCTTCTCGATGGATTTCTGCGCTTTCCCGCGGACGCCGAGCTGGCCGCGCTACTGGGCGCACAGTTGTGGCAGGCCAACGAAATGGAGCTGGCGTTCCAATACCTGGGCAAGGGACTGGCGCAGAACCCCAACGACGTTTCCCTGCTGGCGTTGACCGGACAATGCCTTTTCGAAGACCAACAGGAAGAGGCTGCGCGCAGTTGCCTGGCACGGGCCGAGGCGTTGGCGCCGCGTCACCCGGCGCTGGCTCAGGCGCGAATGCGCATAGCAGCCTTGATGGCCGGTGCCTAGTCAAGCAGCAGCGCTTCGCTGCGGCCAGCGCTCAGTTCACGGAGTCCTTCACCAAATGCTGTGACTTTGCTACGTGGGAAGCGCGCATGGACCGTGACAGTCCCTGTGAATTCCGTCCCGGTGATCACGCCGTCGTTTTGTGCAATAAGGAGCTTTAGCTGTTCGAAAAGTGAATAGGAGATCTCGATTCCCAGCGTGCTTCGCTCGATTTTGCGTTCGGTCTCCAGGCGGGCGAGTCCCCGCCGGGCGGCTCCGCTGTACGCGCGTACCAGCCCGCCGGTTCCCAGCTTTGTTCCGCCAAAGTAGCGGGAGACGACCACGAGGATGTCACCGATCTCCGTACCACGTAACACGGCCAGCACGGGCGGGCCGGCAGTTCCGGTGGGTTCGCCGTCGTCGCTCATGCCTTCAGTGACGCTGTTGCCGAAGCCGACGCGGAAAGCGTAGACATGATGGGATGCGTCCGCGAGCTCGGCGCGTACGGTGGTCAGTTGCTCGCGCGCTGCACTAACGCTATCCACCCGCCGGATGGTCGTGTAGAAGCGGGAGTTCACCACAGTGAGGCTATCGCGCAAGGGCGAGCGCGGGATGAGATAACCTTCAGTATTCCTTCGTATAGTCATTTCTAACTCACACATAATACAACAACCAATATAGCGAGCAGCAGCAGAACGCAAGGAGCAGCCAATGCAGGAGACCGGAAGACTGTTGCCACGCAGACGATTGCTGGCTGGCGTCGGCATTGGCTTCTGCATTTACGTAGCGCTGCTGCTTGCGGTCAATACAGAGGACTTGCTGATGCAGCTTCTTCGCTTTCCGCCGGAATTGCTGCTGCCTCTTGCCCTCCTTAAGCCTGTCTCCTGGTTCCTCCGCTTTCAGGTGTGGCAACATTTTCTCGGCCTTGTTGGCGTTCGCGAGGCGATTGGAGTGACCAACAGCGCGTTGTTGTATCTTGCTGGCTTAACGATGGCAGTTAGTCCCGGCAAGTCCGCGGAAGTGTTGAAAGCGCTGGTGCTCAGGCGCTGGTCTGGCCTGCTATTGACACAGGGGGTGCCCCTTATCCTGGCTGAACGCGTGGTGGAGACCCTGTCCGTGCTCATCCTCGCCGCAGTCAGTTTACTCTTGGGCGCTGCAGTAATCGAGCCCGGCCCGGCCCTGACGCTATTGCTGCTGGCCACCGGCCTGTTGGCCGCGGGACTACTGTTCATTCAAAGCCCGACGGCGTGGCAACGATTGTTGCACGTTATGGCCCGTTTGCCATTGCTCTGGCACGCGCAGGAGTGGCTGGCAGGGTTTCTGGGCGGCAGCAGCGAGCTGCTGCGGCGACAGCATTTGCGCAGGGTATTGCTACCCGGTTTACTGGCTACTACGGTAGACGCCGTTGTCCTGCTCGTGATCCTGCGAGGATTCGACATTCCCTTCAGCAAGGAACTACTGTTTCAGTCGCTGCTGATTGTTTCCTTGTCGCCATTGATCGGCGCGCTGAGCGGCTTGCCCAATGGCGCCGGCATCACCGAATTGACAGTCAGCGCCATGCTGCTGACCATCGTCGCACCGCAGCAACCTGCCGTAACTGTTGCCAGCGCAGGGGCAATCGCGCTCATCGAGAGCTTCTTCCACAAGTGGCTACGTGTCCTTGTGGGGCTGCTGGTTACCCTGTTGTTTCGACAGCGACTGTTCGGTGTAAACTTTGTGTCCAGCAAGACCGAGGCACAAGCGGTGCCGGCTATTTCGCAGGAGAAAGTGCATGACCTGGAGAGTTGAAACACACTCCCATACAACCTGGTCGCAGGACTCGTTGACGAGTCTGGAAACCATTCTACGCCTGTGCCAGGAACGAGACATCACCCGCATTGCCATCACAGATCACAACACGGCCGATGGCGCGTTGGCCCTGCAACAGCTGGCGCCGGAGCTGGTCATCGTTGGCGAGGAAGTGATGACTACCCAGGGAGAATTGCTGGCCTGGTTCCTGCACGAGAGCGTCCCACCGGGCCTGACGCCTGAAGAGACGATTCAGCGCCTGCGTGATCAGGGCGCTGTTATCAGCGTGTCACATCCCTTTGACAGGCTGAGGCATGGCGGCTGGCGCCAGGATCAGCTGGAGCGCATCATCGACAAGGTGGACGCGATCGAGGTATTCAACGCCCGTTGCCTGAATGCGCAGGACAACGAGCGGGCGCAACAATTCGCACAGGCCCATGGCCTGACTGGCAGTGTGGGCTCGGACGCGCACTCCAGCCCGGAATACGGGCGGACGCTTCAGTTGATGCGCCCCTTCGCGCAGGACCCGGAAGATTTTCTGGACGCGCTGCGTACAGCCCGGCAACTGAGCCGCTTAAGCTCACCGTTGGTGCACTTTAGCAGCACAGCGGCGAAGTGGGTCAAGCGCCTGGGGTTAAAAGGTCAGGACTGAGTTGCAGTTCGCCGCCAGGCTGCGCTGCTGCTGTGGGGGCAGGTGCGCGCCGGAGATTATCGACTCGCTGCACGATACCAGTTGGGCCGCTCATGGTCCACCAGGACGCCGCCAACGCGATCGCCAGGTATGTCAGCAATAGCAACAGCGCGAGGATTCTGATGCTGCGCGCCTGAATCATGAAGGCGATTCCGCTGACTCCCCGGACAGACGGATCAGCAGCGCCGCAGCGAGCAGGCTGGTCAGCAGAGAGCTGCCGCCATAGCCCAGAAACGGCAGGGTAACTCCGGTCAGTGGCAGCAGCTTGAGCACACCGGCACAGATAATGAGCCCCTGCACTGTGAGCAACAGGGTCATGCCCAGGGCCAGCAGACAATAATACTTGCACGCGCGTAGCCGGAGCGAAATCTGCAGGCCACGTAAGGTCACGGCCGCCATACAGGCCAGCAAGGTGAGAACGCCGAGCAGCCCCCATTCCTCGGCCAGGGCCGCCAGAATGAAGTCGGTGTGAACAACAGGGATGTAAAGTGGCTGGCCCTGACCCACGCCTGTGCCCGTGAGACCGCCCTCGGCAAAGGCCAGCAAGCCCTGCACCAGTTGATAGCCGCTGTCGGCGGCGTCCGCCCATGGGTCCAGCCAGATGGCAACCCGCAAGCGCACAACATCGAATTGCCACCATGCCACCAGGCTGCTGACGGCACCAAACGCCAGACTGCCTGCGAGCAGGCGGCTGGAGCTGGTGGCCACGTTGAGCAGCAGGAGCAGGATGCTCCCCGTGAGCAGGGCCGAGCCTGGGTCACGCTGCCAGGCGAGGATGAGCAGTGGCACGGTCCATAGCAGCGAACGCCAGCCGAACGATTGCAACCAGCTTTCGGATCGCGCATCAGTTGGTCGGCTGGCAAGCCAGGCGCAAAATTGGCCGACCATGGCCAGTTTTAGAAGTTCGCCCGGCAGTCCCGCGTTTTCGCCTTCAAGTAAAACGGCTGCCACGAGGAGCAGAGAAATCAACACTGGGGAGAAACGCCCTATGCTGCGCGCTCGCTGCAGGAGCCGGGGCCAGGCAGCCAGGCCCAGCGCGATGACTGTCCAACCTGAAAGCCAAAGTGTCTGTCTTGTGGCGAAATCTGGCACAAGCCGGTCGATGATCAGCAATCCCCATCCGGCCTGTAGCATAATGAGCGGGAAAACCAGCCGGTCGCGCCGCGGCATACGCCAGGCCAGCCAGCGTTGGCCTGCCGCTGCGCAGAGCAGCCAGACCAACAGATGACTCCAGTGCGCGATTTGAAGGGCGCATTCGCGCTGGAGTCCAAGCGACAGAAAGTTGACAAAGTGGAACGCGCCGGCCAGCAACAACAACAATGAATCAGTTCCCGGGCGGGAGCGCATCAGGCGAAGCGACGTGCGACGATCGGCCCCAGTTTGCTCAAGAGGTCAGTTGGCACCTGGTCGCGCTCGACCAGAATGGCATTGTCCAGCGCCTTATGAGCGTCGCTGGGAGTATCGTGGTTGATGCGTTCGACAGCCTCGGCGATGCTGAGTTGCACGACACGCAGGTTTTCCTGCATAACCGCGAAGACCTTTTCAACTGTGACTGGCTCATCTTTCCACACGTCGTAGTCAGTGATATGCGCCAGCGAGGCATAGGCAATCTCTGCCTCGCGCGCGAGAAAGGCTTCGGGACAGGCAGTCATGCCAATGATGCTGCAGCCCCACTGGCGAAAAATTCGGCTTTCGCCTCGTGTACTGAAGCGCGGCCCCTCGATGATGAGGAAAGTGCCTTCTTTGTGGACGATACCGCCTGCACTGGCTACTGACTCTGCCAGAATACTGCGCAGGGTATCGCAAAAAGGCTCGGCAACTGAAACATGGGTCACCAGATCGCGCTCAAAAAACGTGGCCGCGCGCATCCCGCGGGTGTTGTCATAGAGCTGGTCCGGGACGACGATGTGCCCAGGCTTGTAATCTTCACGCAGGGAACCACAGGCGTTGACCGAGATAATGAAGCGTACGCCCAAAGACTTGAGCGCATAAACATTGGCGCGATACGGAAGCGACGAAGGGCTCAACCGGTGACCGGCGCCGTGACGGGGCAGAAAGGCGACACGCTTGCCACGCAGGGTGCCAATGACAATGTCGCCAGAAGGATCGCCCCAGGGTGTCGAGATATGGAGGCTGCTGCGTTCGCTGATTCCGGGCATGGCGTACAGCCCGGTGCCGCCAATCACAGCGATGTTAATCTGCTCCGGCGCCATCACTCTCCGCATCCGCGCCGGCCGACAGGGAGCTTGACCTGATGTCCCTGGCCGAGCGCCACAATTCAATTAGTAACATCGGCAGCATACCTGCCAGTAATGCGCCGGAGAGAACTCGCAGTAGCTGCAGGGCAGTCTCGCCGGACATGAGCGTGGCTCAGGCTGGGCCGGTCAGCAACAGAATGGGATCATCCGGTACGTTTTCCGCCCAGATCGGGTTGATCTCGATCAATTCTTCCTGCGCTGCGCGCTGATCATCAAGCCAGTTTCGGAACGCGGTGTTGCGGGCACTCTCCAGTTGCGTTTCGCTAACAGTGCGCTCTTCCATTGCCCGTACCTGGATAATGTGCCAGCCGAACTCTGACTGCACCGGGCCGACAGTTGCCCCGGGCTCTGCGGCGAGAGCGGCCTCGGCGAAGGGTCGCACGTAGCTGCTGACAGGTGCCCAGCCCAGTTCGCCACCATTCTGTCCGCTGGCGGTATCCAGTGAATTGGCGATGGCCAGCGCGGCAAAGGATTCGCCTTCGGCCAGCGCCGCCAAAAGGTCTGCGGCCGTCTCTTCTTCGGCAACCAGGATATGGCGCGCATTTATGTGCGGCAGGGTGTCCATTAGCTCGTCGTGTTCCGCGGCCAGCGCTTCGCGCAGTGCGAGCGCTTCAAAGAAGGCGTTGAGCCGTTCCATGCTGATGCGCGCACTGCTGGCCAAATCACCTAGAATTTGCTCGCGTACGTCGGCCTGCTGCTCCTCGATATCTTCAATCGTGGGTGTGGCTGTGGCTGGAACAGACGTGTAGGTCGGCGTTGTTTCGACAACCAAAGTTGCTGTGGCTGTTGGCTCCACGAATTCAGGTGTGAGCGTCGCGGTTGCTTGCGTGCGTGGGGTAGGTGAGACGAAGGGCGTGCGCGTCGCGACGGGCACGGCAGTCGGGAGCGGAGCGGCTTCTGCCTCAGATGCCGGCGAAGGGGGCTCCAGACCGATGAATTCATCGATCTGATCATTAATCTGCTCCTGCCCGACGCTGAGGCCGAGCGCAGCAGCCTCCTGCCGGACGATTATATCTTCAATCATAATGTCGAGGACAGTGCTGCCCAGCTGATCAGGATTTTGTACCTGTGCCAGCCAGCCGCGCAAGGGCTCCTGGCCTGCGAACTGATTGATGTCCAGGCCGCTGGCCGTCAGAAGCGAGACGTAGCTGTTGATGCGCGTGTTCAGGATCGCTCGCTCCAGTCGCACACGCTCCTGGAAGGCGGAAATCGAAATGGATTCATCAGCCACGCGCGCAGCCGTGCTGTTGGGCGTGACGAGCAGTTCCACCACGATGGCGCCAAGCAGAATGAGAACCACCAACGCGATGGTGACACCGGTACCAATAAGGACCCAGCGCTGGATGCGGGATTCACGCGCGGCCCGCGAAACATACTCGCGCCCGCCATCCTCTGCCGCTGCAGCTGGCGCGCTGCGCCGCCTGGGTTGCCCGGTAGTCTGCCGCCGCCGTTTGGCCATCGCCTGCGCTCCTGTTCCTCCAGGTCAAGTCAAGGCCAGGCTTGACACCGGCCGGTTTCTATCTGAAATGGTCCGAACTATCGACAAAGGGCAACAGCGCCAGGTGACGCGCGCGCTTGATTTCACGGGCCAACTGGCGTTGGCAACGCGCACAATTTCCTGTCTGACGCCGCGGCCGGATTTTTCCCGACTCAGTGATGAAACGTTGCAGGTTGTCAATGTCCTTGTAATCGAAGCACTTGCCATCCGGACAGTAGCGCATGACGCGGCGTCCGCGACGGCGCTGTCCAGGACGACCACGCCGGTCAAAGCGTGGACGCTCGCCTCCAGGACGTGAACTCGGTGGCCGGGAACTGCGTGCGGCGCGCGGATTGTCACTCATTTGGCTCTCCTGTTAAGCTGACCCCTGCAGTGGTACCCATACCACAAGGGGGCAGGGGCGCTCACTGCTGACGGGGATGCAAGGCATGCGTTCATTCAGTCTTCGTCTGCGCGCACAATGAGGTAGCGCAGGATTCCGCTCGCCAGCTTGAGGTTGCGCTCAATCTCTGGCAGGCCGTCGGGGTCAATGTTTGCTTCAAGGATGACATAGTAGCCATCCCGCTGGCGATCGATTTCGTAGGCCAGGCGCCGACGCCCCCAGCGGTCAATCTTTGTCACCTGGCCAAGTTCTTCCGCCTCGACCCAGGCCTGAACATTGGTGATTTGCTCGTTGATGGAGTCGTCACCGCCGGATTCCATGCGGATGACCAGAGCCAACTCGTAGGCACGCTTCATGATTGGGGGTTCTGTCTCCTTCCCTCGGGGCTGCCTCACTGTCACAGTGGGACTGTGCGTGAAGCGGAAAGTTGCTGTTTTTGGTTCAACTCGACCTGATGTTGCCAGAATGCCTGCTTGATGTCAACGGTCGATTCAGTGCCAGCCTTGAGCTGGCCAGCGCCAGCCCGATGACAATCCAGAACAGGGTGATCGAGCCCTGAAAGTCGAGACGGAAGAAGTACATGTCCGCCACTGAATTGACCAGCAGGGTGAAGAGACCGGCGTGCAGGCCAAGCTGAATCGCGTCGATGTCCGGGTTACGACGGGCGAACTGCCATGCCCGCAGGCCAAGGACGAAGATTCCACACATCAGGATCAGAAACAGGGCCACCCCGACCAGACCGATCTGGTTGGCCATGATGAGGTACATGCTGGCGACGTCGGTGTAGAGATCAATCGACGGGGACCCGGTAAAGCCGACGCCAAAAATCGGGTACTGATTGATGAGACGCAATGAGTCGCTGTATTCCCCGATACGCATTTGTGTTGCCAGATCCGTTCCCGTGAAGGCCTGCACCAGTCGTTCCAGCCAGGTGCGAGCCCAGGGGACCCCGAGGAGCGCGATGGCGGCCAGCGGCAGCAGGGCGAGGAAGCGCCGGTAGCGCCACACGCCAATGAGTAGAAGGCCGGCTCCCAGAGCCAGCAGGGAGGCACGCGAATAGGTAAGGAAGAGGGCAAGCGCAGACAGGCCGAAGATTGTCAGGGTCAGCCAGCGCCAGCGCAGCACAGGACGCGCGGCGAACAACTGGGCAGCAATGATGGCAGCGGCGACAGCCAGCGTGCCGCCCAGCAGGTTGGGATCAACCCAAGTGCCGATCGCGCGCTCGGAGAGCGCCGGGTTGTCCTCAATGTATCTGATGACACCGCCATTGGGGTAGCCAATGCGCGCGAGCGGTACCAGCATTCTTTCGCTGAGGTCGTCTGGCAAGACGTACAACGTAACGCTGAGCAAGGCCTGCAGGCCGACCAGCAGCACGAAGAGTGCCACCAGACGCCTAAGAAGCGCCGGGTTGCGCAGTAAATCCACCAGAATGAAGGCCAGACCGATGCTCAGCAAAGTCTCGGCGAACTGGCGCAGACGGTTGGGCGTGGGCGCTCCGAAACGCATGCCCAGAGCGAAGCTGAGCAGCAACCACAAGGCATAGAGAGCGATCAGCAGGTGCACCGGTGTCAGTTGCAGGCGCGTGTGGCGACCGGTCATCCATTGCATCAACCACACCAGCGAAAAGGCGCCGAGCGCCACATCCAGAAGGGTGGGCGTAATGAGAAGCTTGAAGGGCAACGTGCCGAAGGGCAGCAGCAGCACAGTCGCGAGGAGCGCATACACCGCCGCGCGTACATCTGTGAGGATGTACAGCCCCGCCAGAACGCCCAGCACCGCGCCCGTCGCAATTGCTGGCCCGGCCACAGCCAGCAAAAGGCCGGTGAGGCCGCCGCCAATGCCAATGGTCAGGCCGATGCCGAGCGCGCGGCGCGTCTCTGGCCGCCACAGCGACAGGGCAGCGCTCATATTTCTCCCTCCCCTTTGCGCGAACGTATCATGGCCAGCAGGTAGACAAGCAGCGTTAGCAGACTGACTAGCCCACCAATGCGCCAACTCAGGGGATTGTAGTTTAGCTCGATCTCATGCTGGCCGGCTGGCAGCGCGATGGCGCTCAGGGCGCCATAGGCTCGCAGCAATTCTGCCGGTTCGCCGTTAACGCTTGCCTCCCAACCTGGATAGTGGGGATGCGCCAGGCTGAGCACAGCGGCGCCCGCTGTGTCCACCTCAATCGCAATACGTTCCGGAGAGAATCGGGTGATGGTGGCAGTGCCGCCGCTTACCTGCTCGTCAGGGAGTGGGAACGGCGTCCGATCAAGCAGAATGGTGTGGCGCGCAGTGAAGGCCGGGTCAGCCAGTTGACTGTAGGCGGCCTCGTCACTGGCGACGATCTCGACCTGGCGCAGCAGGTGGGGCCAGGGACGCGGGTTTTCAAGATGGTGCAGTGAGATGGCACCGTAGCGATCATGGCCTTCCATCACCTGATTGGTCGGAACTGGCAGCTCGCGCCAGTCGCTGTAGACATAGCGCACAGCAAATAGCTCCCAGGCGCGCGGGTTGATGGCCTCATGGCCAATGAGCTCCCATGGCCCGGAGAGGAATAGCGGGCTGATGCCGCGCATGTCCGCCAGCTCATAGAGGCTGCCGAAATTGTCATGCAAGCCGCGTAACCCATCCACGCGAAACGGTCCGTCCTGGTCCTGCAGAACAGCGGCAACCAGTGGAGGCGGAGTCATGGAAAGTTGCTGCTCCGACGTTACGCCCTCCCAGGTGCCGGACGCGTCCATGTTGACCGAAAACAGGTCGAAGGTGAGCAGCGCCAGCAGCAGCCAGCTCCAGCCAGGCGCAGCCCTGCGGAGCATGACTCCACGTATGGCCAGCCATATTCCCGCAGCCAGCAACAGGGTGAAGAGTGCCGCGCCAAGCATGTCCGGTGCCTCCACGCCGGGCCAGCCGTCAGGTGCCAGCGCCATCACCAGGACGCTTGAAAGGATGATGACGATGATGATGCGGCGCGCGCCAAGCCAACGCGACGTATTGTCTGCTGCGCTTCCCAGCTGCGCCAGTGACAGACCAGCAGCGATTGCCAGGCTGTGGCTGACCAGGTAGGCAGCGCGTTCCTGCCCGCGGAACCAGCGCAAACCTGGCAGCAGATTGTAAAGCGCCGGGAAGAGCGCGGCATTATTGCCCAGACTGAGGGTCAGGGCGAACAGCGCTGTCAGCAGCCAGAAACGCACAGTGCGCAGACCTTGCTGTAGCGCGATGAGTACCAGCACCAGGCCGGCAATGCTTACGTACAGTGGCGAAAACAGGCTCAGCTGCGCCGGAAACAGAAACTGCAGCAGGTCGCGCACAGGAAAGCCATTGCCTTTTGCGTCGTATCCAAGTGTGGCGCGGCCCGTATGCAGCAGATACTCGAGTCCAGGCAACAGCTGCACCGCTGCCAGACCGAAGGCCAGCAGCGTGACTGCCGCAGCCATGCGCAGAAACTGATGCCAGCGAAAGCGCTTCTCCCATGTGCGCCAGGAGATCCAGGCGACCAACGCCAGACCAAGTTGCCAGCTGGTTTGCGAATGCCCCGCCAGCCAGGAGAGACCCAATGCAAGGCTGCTGAGCAAAAGCCAACGCCATCGTGTGGGGCGGGCTTCGGTGGCTTCATAGACTCCCAGCAAGGCGACGGGCAACCAGGTGCCTGACTCAAGAATCGCCAGTTGCAGCGGAGGATAGCCGCTCGTCCAGCCGCCGTAGCCAGAGATGATCGCTGCGAGCAAAGCCCCTGGCACACTGCCCTGCAGATTGCGCGTCATGCGGCGCAGCAAGAGGTACATCATCAGGGTGAAGGCCAGCACATGAACGGCCATTTCCAGCTCGAGCGCATGGTAGCTCCAGCCTCCGGCCAGGCCGCTCAATGCAATGGTCAGCAGCCTCGGCGGATAGAAGACCGCCGTCTGCGGGTCTGCCAGGAAAGGCATGCCGCCGTTGTTCCAGGGGTTCCACAGCGGGATTTCGCCCTGACTCATGCGCTGAAACTGGTAGGCGCCGAAGGCGACAAACTGCCCCGAAAAATCTCCCTGGCGCAGCGAGGCCTGGTCAGCGGCAACAGGGGTGAACAGACGCCAGAAAAAAACCAGCCACAGCGCGAACAGCAAAACGGCCGCTGCCTGGTCCTTGCGCGTCGGCAAACGCATCACTGGCGCACACCGAGCACTGTTTCAAAGCAGGCGACGTAGTCCGTAGCAATTGCGTTCCAGTCAAAGCGGGCAGCCAGCTGCGACGCGCCCAGGCGCAGCTTGTCCCGGCTTTCGGGCGAGGCTGCGAGCGTGCGCAGCGCAGTGCCCAGGGCCTGCACGTCATCAGGTGGCACGAGCCACAGGTTTTGGCCATGCACAAACTCCGGGACCGGCACCCGCGTCGTGGTGGTTATGGTGGCGCAGCCGTGCAATATGGCGGCCATCAGACTGCCGCGACGGAATGACGCGCCATCACAGAATGGCAAGACGATTAGGTCGCTGGCCCACAGCCAGGCTGCGACCTCAGATGCAGCAAGGTAGCCTGTGCGGAGCAGGGCCTCCTCCAGCCCCAGGTGTTCGACCTGCGCTTCCAGCGCTTCACGGAAAGCGAGGTTGCTGCGATCACTGTCACCGGCCTCGCCACCAATGAGCACCAGACGCAGCGTCAGGCCTGAATCGCGCAGTTCAGCCAGGCTTTGCAGCAGGGTATCCAGGCCCTTGCTGTGATTGACCAGTCCAAACCAGGCTAACAGAATTTCGCTGTCCGCGACTCTGGCGCGCTTACGCCACAGGCCGACGTCGAAATCCGCGGGGCGCTGAGCGAGGATGTTGCTGCCAATGGGAATCATCTTCGTGCAGCGTAGTAGACTATCCAGCCTTGAATGATCTTCGTGATTGGTGCAAATGACCGCGCTGGAGCTGCGCACCAGCTGCAGAACAATGCGTTCGCGCAGCGTCCCGGCCTTTGGGAACAACCAGGGGACGGCCAGGTCGTGGAAAGTGGTCACCAGAGGTATGCGGCCAAGGCATTGTGGCAGATAATGAATCCAGGGAGACATGCCGAATGCGGCCGTCTGAAACTGCAGGTTGACGAGGTCCAGGCGTTGCTGCCGCGCCCATCGTCGCAATGCCAGCAACGCTTTGGGACCCCAGCCACCGGATGTGCAGGCAAGCGGGATTGTCTCGCTGCGGGCCCTGGCATCACTGAAGAGATAAATCTCGTGGCCGCGGGAGTGCAAGTGATGTGCCAGAATCTGGCTGCAGGCACCGACGCCGCCCTTCATCGGCGGATACTCGCCGCTGACGATGCCGATGCGCATCAGCTCACTCTCAGGCCGGAGCGCAGGACCTGCCAGTAGGCGCGAACGCGCTGCTGGCGCAGATGGCGCTTGTGGCCGACGATACTCTTGGCCGCTTCCAGCACAAGCTGCTGCATGTACATCAGCAGCAAGAACACACGCAGCAGCTGCGCGCTCCACCAGCCGTGCCAGATGCGAAAGTACCGCAACTTGCTTTGCTGAAAATGAATTTGGCGCCGTGCGGGCGCCTGTTCACTGCTGCGGCCGCCATGATGGATAATTGTGGCAGTGCCCACGTAGCGCACGCCCCAGCCGGCAGCCTGCGCGCGGCGGCACCAGTCCAGTTCCTCCGAGTACATCACGTAGCCGGGGTCCAGTCCGCCGATTGCTTCATGGACTTCGCGCCGCAACATGAGGGCAGAACCCTGGACCCAGTCCACCTCGAAGCTGTCTTCGTCGGCGCGATCCTCGATCCGGTAGTTGCGCAACAAGCCGCATGGAGCCCAGGGTTGCAGCCAGGTACTCTCGAAGAATGCGGTCAGCAGAGTGGGAAAGCGGCGCCTCGTGGATTGTATCGAACCGTCGCTGTTGAGCGTGCGCGGCCCAACCATACCGACTGCAGGGTACGTTTCCAGTTCCTGCATCAGGCGTTCCAGGGCATCAGCGATGACCAGCGTGTCTGGATTGAGCAGCATAATGTAATTGCCCCGAGCCATCTTCAGGCCCAGGTTGTTGCAACGTACGAAGCCGGAATTCCCCTCCTGGGCAAGCACAATTACTTCCGGAAAACGCGCGCGCAACATGGCGACTGTATCGTCCGTGCTGCCCGAGTCGACGACGATGATCTCGGCACAGAGTGCAGATTCTGTCAGGCTGCGATTGACAGAATCAAGGCACTCCGCCAGCAGTTCGGCGACGTTCCAGCTGACGATTATGAGCGACAGATCGACCATGCGCCCAGTGTACTCCAATCCGGGCATGGGGTCAGTCTGGCAGACGGAAGAGACGCCTCGTGTTTGCGCTGGTGATGCACCCCATCTCTTCCGGCGACACATCGTGCAGCGCAGCCAGTTGTTCCACGATGTGCGGCAGTCGCGCCGGCTCATTGCGTCTGCCGCGAAATGGTTCCGGGGACAGGAAGGGCGCGTCCGTCTCAACCAGCAAGCGATCAAACGGGACTTCGCGGGCGACCTTGCGCAACGATTCCGCCTTGTGAAATGTTAGCGGACCGGTGAAGCCCAGGTAGAAACCGAGCGCCAGGGCCTGCCTGGCCACCTCGACCGAAGCTGAGAAGGAGTGCAGCACACCAATCCGTTCCACTTGCTCCGGCGGCAACGCCCTGGCGTAAGCCTCCAGGATCGGCAGCAAATCTGCGCTGGCATCGCGATTGTGAATGATGACCGGCAGGTCGCGTTCTGCCGCCAACTCTAGCTGCAGGCGCAGGGCTCGCTGTTGTTGACCTGGAGTGCAGCGTTCACGATAGTAATCCAGGCCAATTTCGCCGATGGCCACGACCCCGGATCGCTGGCTCAGGGCGCTCAGGGCGCGTAATGACTCCGGTCCAAAGTCTTCGCAACTGTTGGGGTGAACACCGACCGCCGCATAAACCTGCGGCCAGAGCCTGGCCAGGGCGAGCACTTCCTCGCAGGAGTTCAAGTCGACTGCCGGGTTGATGATGGCAGAAACGCCGGCCCCGATTGCGCGCTCCAGTACCTGCACCCTGTCCTCCTCGAAGCTGTCGAAATTCAGGTGGCAGTGGCTGTCGATCATACGCCCGACGCATCACGGCAGCCCTGCAGCACATCCCGCAGTGACTGCTCAAGCGAAATACGCGGCTGCCAGCCAGTCGCCGCGCGCAGTCGGGAATAGTCGCCACGTTTCAGGGGGACATCCAGCGGGACGAAACGTGCCTTGTCGACCTGTACCTCAATCGGCACGCTGGCCATGGCCAACAGCAGATCCAGCAGGGACTGAATGCTGTGAGCTTCCCCGGAAGCAATGTTACAGACACTGCCTGGTTCGCCGTGCATAAGCAGCAGCGTGAAGGCGCGGACGACATCCCGGACATCGCTGAAATCACGGCGGGCTGCCAGGTTCCCGACTCGAATGACAGGTGCCTGGAGACCGGCCTCAATACGGGCAACCTGGGCAGCAAAGTCAACCGCGACAAAGCCCTCCGCCTGCCCGGGCCCGGTGAAATTGAAGGGGCGGGCGCGCATGACCGGCAGATTGCGCTCGAGGTGAATCTGCAGCGCATGCATGTCCTGCGCAATCTTGCTCACGGCGTAGGGGCTGGTCGGCAAGAATGGACTGGCCTCAGTGACAGGGTCTTCGACTGTGTCATAGATGTCAGCGGAAGTGACGACCAGCACCCGCGGTTGCGGCTGCAGCAGACTGCAGGCTTCCAGCACATTAACTTGAGCCCGGAGGTTGTTCTCGATTGTTGGCCAGGGGCGTGCGAAGGACTGCCTTGGTGAAGACAGCGCCGCCAGATGGACGACGTGGGTCGGCTGCAAGGTGTCGACCAGGCCGGACACTCCGGTGGCATTGCAGAGATCGATTTGATGCAGCGTGACGCCAGGCAAGCGACTCGCACCGGTCAGCATTGTCCCGTGCAAAGATGCGTCAGGATACTGCTCGCGCAAATACCGCAGCAAATGCCGCCCGGCGAAGCCGGTTGCGCCGCTTGTCAGGATGCGCATGCTGGCTCCCGTCACCAGGAGGGGACAAGGCGAAGGTAGACGACTAGGTGCCTTCTTCCCATTGAGTGAGATACTTCTCCTGCGCCGGCGTGAGATCGTCGATTTCCACGCCCATACTTGCCAGCTTCAGGCGCGCTATCTCCATATCCACTGCCGGCGGCACGACGTGAACGCCGGCCGTTAGGTTGTCGGCATTGCGGATCAGATATTCCGCAGCCAGAGCCTGGTTGGCAAAGCTCATGTCCATCACGCTGGCCGGGTGCCCCTCGGCCGATGCCAGGTTGATGAGCCGGCCTTCTCCCAGCACATAGATCGAGCGCCCGGAAACACGATATTCCTCGACAAATGGTCGTACCAGCTGCGGCTCGCCATCGGCCAACGCTGCCAGGCCGGTCAGGTTGATTTCGACGTTGAAGTGGCCGCTGTTGGCAACCACAGCGCCATGTTTCATGCGTTCAAAGTGGGGGCAATCGATCACATTGATGTCACCAGTCGCAGTGATGAAGATATCGCCGACTTCCGCGGCCTCAAGCATGGGCATGACGCGCAGGCCATCCATGACCGCCTCAAGCGCCTTTATTGCGTCAACTTCCGTGACGATCACATTGGCGCCCATGCCGCGTGCCCGGCTGGCAATGCCACGACTACACCAGCCATAGCCAGCAACCACTATGGTTCGTCCCGCCAGCAAAATGTTGGTCGCGCGGGTGATGCCGTCAAGCGTGCTTTGGCCGGTGCCATAACGATTGTCGAACATATGTTTGGTGTCGCTGTCGTTGACAGCGATGACCGGAAAGCGCAGGGCGCCGTCGGCCGCCATGGCGCGCAGTCGAATGACGCCGGTGGTGGTTTCTTCCGTGCCGCCCACAATGCCGTTGAGCAACTCCTTGCGGCTTTTGTGAATGGTGCCAACGAGATCGGCGCCGTCGTCCATGGTCACATGCGGCTGCCGGTCCAGCGCTGCAGTGATGTGATTGTAATAGGTTGCGTTGTCTTCGCCCTTGATGGCGAACACCGGGATTTCGAATTGCGTGACCAGAGCCGCGGCCACATCATCCTGGGTGGAAAGTGGATTGGATGCGCAGAGGACGACATCGGCGCCGCCGCTTTGCAGCGTGTGCATCAGGTTTGCGGTCTCGCTTGTGACGTGCAAACAGGCCGCCACGCACACGCCTGCCAGGGGTTTCTCGCGGCTGAAGCGCTCACGTATGGAGCGTAACACCGGCATGTCGTTTCCCGCCCAGTTGATGCGATAGCGACCGCCGGTAGCCTTGTCGAGATCGGCGACATCGTGTTCGACCGTCATGCCCGTTTCCTTCGATTCATCAGTTGAAGCCCCCTGTTTCATTGTCCTGTGATCGTGCTGGCGCTGAGCAGGTGTTCCAGCTGACCATTGTCATCCACTTCGCTGCGGAAGCGGTCGATGAATTCCTGGAGCGTAAAACTGTGTGTCTGGGTACCTACCTGCTCCAGCGTGTAGCTGGCACACAACGAACCCACCTGTGCGCAAAGAATCAGCGACCAACCCGCAGCCAGGCCACGAATTATTCCACCCCGGAAGGCATCGCCCGCTCCGGTAGGATCCGCAATGTGAGAGACCGGGAAGGCCGGAATATGGTGCAGCCGACCACACTCGTGGATGTCAACGCCCTCGGCGCTCCGCGTGATCAGCACGATCGGGATCTGTTCTGCCAGCAGGGCTGTGCTCAGGCCCGTCTTCTGGCTGATCATACTGGCCTCATAGGCATTCATGACCAGCACCTTCGCGCCCAGCATGAACTCGCGCAACTGTTCGCCATCAAAGCGCGCAACCTGCTGGCTCGGGTCACAGACAAAGGGGATGTCTCGTTCGCGGCATTCCGCGGCCAGGTTGAGCATGGCTCCCGGGTCGTTGGGTGAGATGAAGACCAGGTCCGGCTTAACCTCAAGAACATCATCGAGCCGGCATTCACGGGCGCGTGACATGGCGCCGGCATAAAACGAGGCGATCTGGTTGTTGTCGATGTCCGTGTTGGAGAAGAAGCTGGCAGTGAACAGGGAGTCAATCTGACGCACGGCCGAAGTGTCCACTCCCGACGTCTGCAACCAGGTGCGATAATCGCCGAAGTCACTGCCCACGGTGCCCATCAGGCGCGGGCGAAGCCCCAGCAGTGCGGCATTGTAGGAGATATTCGCGGCTGTTCCACCCCAGTGACGCGTCATGTCCTCCACGAGGAAGCTGACGCTCAAATGATGCAATTGTCCATCCAGCAGATGGTCAGTGAAGCGCCCTGGGAAACGCATCAGGTAATCGTAGGCGATTGAACCGGTGATGACTGTTTCCATGAGGCGCCCCGTCGGGGAGTGAAGTGGTTGGGCTGTGTCCAGCCGGCGGCGAGTATACCCCCCGCGCGAAAGCAGGGTCAAGTGCCTTGCGCGCCAGGGGCAGGAAGAAAGCGCTGTGCCTCGCCCGAGAGCAGGAAGTCCTGCAGGAGCGAGTCGACGAGGCGTTCCACCGGCGCGTGGTCGTCGGTGAACACGGTCTTGCCGGCGACGGTGGGCACCAGGCTTGCAACGCCCAGCGCCAGTGCGTCACGCAGCACCGGGCTGGCGGACTGTGGCAGTCCGGCGAGATTCTGCGCCAGGCTGTCAGCATTCGTAGGAGATTTGGTTGCGACGAGAATCGTGTTGAAGGACTGCGGCACGTCCATGCTGTGCACTGTCGGGAAGACCTGTAGCAGAGTCGCCGTCATGGCGTCAACCAGACGACGGTCGTTGTGTGTCCGGCCGACGTTGATGGCAAGGGTGCCATCTGGCAGCAGGCGCTCCCGGGCCTCGAAGAAAAACTCACGCGTGGTCAGATGCCAGGGAATGTAGGGAGGTCGGTAGGCATCCAGCGCGATAACACTGTACTGGCCTTGCAGTTGACGCAGGGCCAGGCGTCCGTCGGCAGGCCAGGTGCGCAGGCCGGGTATAGCATCCAGTCCGAACCATTGCTCACCCACCTCGATCAGCGCCGGGTCAATTTCAATCCCGTCAATGAGAATGTCGCCGTAAACAGCATGGTACTGGCGCGCAATGGTGCCGCCCGCCAGCCCGACAATGGCCAGCGACTCGACCTGCTGCCGGCTCTCCAGCGCCAGATTGAACCAGGGCGCAGTGAGAAAGAAGCTCCAGGTACGGCCGTAGTTCATGCGCTGCGGATGCCACTGACTGTGAATGCCCTGGCCCTCGTTGAGGTAGAGGTACCGATAGCCTTCGCTGTCTTCCTGCACCTGAATGTAGTTGTAGGCACTCTCCAGCTCAACCAGCAGGGTCCTGCCTTGTGGCGCGGCGCGCAGCGGCCCGCCGGAGGACATCAGGGCAAATAGCGTGATGGCCAGCGGCATCCACAGCGAACGCAGGGGGAGGCGTCCTTGCGTGTGCCACATGCCGAGCAGACCGGTCAGGTAGAGCAAGGCGGCGAAGCAGAGAAATGTCCTCTGGGTACCCAGCTGCGGGATGAGCAGTAGCACTGGCAGAAAGGTTCCAATCAGGCTGCCAAGCGTGCTGATTGCAAATATGCGGCCAGCAACCTGTCCGGTCAGGCGCAGGTCATTGATGGCGAGGCGCAATGCGAAGGGCGGAACGCAGCCGAGCAGGGTGACTGGTCCGGAGAACAGCACCAGAACTGCCAGAAAAGTGCCCACGACCACAGAAGCGTCCACGTTCATCACGGCGGATGCAGCGCTCTGCAGGATGGGACGCGCCACCAGCGGGATTAAGGCATTGAGAAATGCCGCCCACAGTAGAATGCGGTACAGGGTGCGCGGGTGGGGCGAACGGTCCGCAAGGCGCCCGCCGACGAAATAGCCGACACTGAGGTAGAGCAGCATCAGCCCGATAACGTTGGCCCAGACGAGATTACTGGTGCCGAAGACGCTGCCGAGCAAGCGTGAAGCGGAGAGTTCAATTGCGAGCGTACACATGCCGCTGACAAATACAATTATGTAGAGCAGGACAGGACGCATCGGGGAAGTCACAGTCGCAGGGTCGTACGCTGGGTCAAGCTCGTGGTCATGTCCTCGTCCATCTGGACCACAAAGTATGGGATACGCGCGAGATGCAGTGACGCGAGCAGGTCAGCTGAAGATTCCTGGCCGCCAAAGGAACCCGGATCTATCAGGACACAGAGCGGCCGAATGCCGCGCCGCTTCAGCAATCGCAGTTCATGCACCCAACGTATATCGAGGGAAGAGGTGATGACGACGAGGGAGGTGCCGCGCGTCATATGCGGCGTCTCCAGCGCGAGCATTTGGACCAGCGGCGCGTCGGCCAGGCTGCGCCCGACGGCCAGGATCTGCAAGATGCGATTGAGCTGGCGGTCACCGCTCTCCGGCTGCAGCGATTCCCGTTTGGGTGCCCAGGCCACGAAACCTACCGCGCGTTCTTCATTCTCTATGAAGTGACGCGCCAGCGAGGCCGCCACGACCACGCCGTACTCTTCGGTGGAGCGGGGCAGGGGCCCTGTCGAGATGGCCGGCCCGACGCCGTTGATACGCTGCAGGGACTCGTGCTCCACGAGCGACTCCGCCGAGAAATCCATGAACAGCCAGACGTCGAGCATGGGGTCGATTTCGAATTCTTTAACCATAAGGTTGTTACTGCGGGCGCTGCTGCGCCAGTGGATTCGGTTGAAGCTGTCGCCTGGGACATAGTCGCGCACACCGGCGGCGTTGGTCGTGACGTAGTGGGTACGGCGTCTCATTAGACTGCCACCGGTGAGTTCTCCCGCTGGCAGTTCAAAGAATCTGAGATCGACGGTGGCAGGATAAACGATGACGTTGGAAACCTGCCCCAGGCGACGTGACGAATGGTGAAAGCCGAAGGGGTCACCACTGAGCAGGGTCAGCGGGCCCAAGCGAAACTCGCCACGGGCCACGCAGGCAGTTTCTGCTGCCCAGCCCCAGGAGCCGCGTCTGCCCAGCGAGGGCACGACCTGGCTGACACGATGGCCAGGCAAATCGGAATGGTCACGAACCTCCAGCCACAGGCCAGGCAACCAGGATTTATTCTGCAGGATGAATTTTTCGCCCAGATTGTGGCCGACCTGGGCGCGCCGCGCCAGCGTCTGACGTACCAGGCTGATGCTACGCAGCGTGAGCCACGCCCACAGGAAGGAGAAGATCAGCAGACCGGCAAAGAGCCATGCCATGCGGAAGAAAAAATCCCGACCGGTATAGATACCGGCTGAGAAGCACAGCATGAGCAGGAGCCAAAGTGCGGGGCGCCGGTTCTGCACGGGAATTTACTGGATCGAGGCCCCCGGGACGGGGGTGTTGCCAACGATTTCCTGAACGATGCTGCGCGAAGATACGTCCCGTATGCGTGAGGTGGGACCGACGATAATGCGATGTGCCAGGGTAACTTCCGCAAGGGCCTTGACATCGTCCGGGATGACGAATTCCCGATCCGCCATGGCCGCACGCGCCTGGGCACAGCGGAACAACGCCAGCGAGCCGCGCGGGCTGCTCCCCAGATATACGTCCGGATGCTGGCGGGAAGCGTTCACCAGCTCGATGATGTAGCGTTTGAGTTCGTCGGCGACGTAGACTTCACGGACGGCACGTTGCGCAGCAGAGAGCTCCTCGACGCTAACAACCTGGGTCATGCTATCAATGGGATGACTGTATTGCTGCGCCCCCAGCACGGCGAGTTCCTCGTCTGGCCCCGGGTAGCCGAGCCGAATGCGCATCAGAAAGCGATCGACCTGGGCCTCTGGCAGAGGAAATGTCCCTTCATACTCGATGGGATTCTGGGTGGCGAGAATGAGGAAGGGTTGCTCCATCTCCCAGGAGACGCCATCAACCGTGACCTGACTTTCCTCCATCGCCTCCAGCAGCGCGGCCTGGGTCTTGGGCGTGGCGCGGTTAATCTCGTCCGCCAGCACGATCTGCGCCATGATCGGCCCAGGGCGAAACTCGAACTCGCGCGTTTTCTGGTTGAAAATTGACACGCCTGTTACATCAGAAGGCAACATGTCAGGGGTGAACTGTATTCGGCTGAAGCTGCAGCCAATTGAACGCGCCAGTGCCCTGGCCAGCATGGTCTTGCCGACGCCGGGGATGTCCTCAATCAAGATGTGCCCCTGGCTGAGCAGACCCAGCACTGTCAGGCTGATTTCGTTGCGTTTGCCAATGATGACATGGCTCACGCTGCGGGCGATTTGTTGCGCCACGTATTGCACAATGTTGCGCTGTGACATTTGCCCGTCCTGCACACCGACACCCTGTGCTCCAGCGACCATTGTGCCCCCGGCCCAATCATTGGCGCAATCAGTATACGCCCGGCGCGCTGGCATGAACAGGCCGCCCGGTCCCGGTTTTTGTTGTCTGCGGCCCCGAAGGTTATGATAGTATGTGGAGATTGCGGGTTGTTGGCCAGCGGTCTCAATTGGCGGAGGTGGCTCCGCCTTTGTATTTACGAGGTGCACGCATGCAAGGGCCCAGGTACATCTTTTGTACAGGTGGCGTGGTCAGCTCGGTGGGCAAGGGCGTTACAGCCGCTGCGGTAGGGCGCATCCTGAAGGCGCGTGGCCTTACGGTCGCCGTGCAGAAGCTGGATCCTTACCTCAACGTTGACCCTGGCACAATGAGCCCTTATCAGCACGGTGAGGTCTTCGTCACGGCTGATGGCGCAGAGACCGACCTTGATCTTGGCCACTATGAACGTTTCATCGACGTGGAAATGAGCCGCCATTCCAACGTAACCGCCGGCCAGGTTTATACCAGCGTAATCGACAAGGAACGGCGTGGTGACTATTTGGGCGGCACGATCCAGGTGGTGCCGCATATCACCAACGAGATCAAACGCCGGATAGTGGCGGTGGGCAAGCAGAACGACGCCGACGTGGTACTAGTCGAGGTCGGTGGCACTGTCGGCGACATTGAGGGTCTGCCCTTCCTCGAAGCCATTCGCCAGATGCGCATGAATCTGCCGCGTGAACAGACGCTCTCCATGCACGTTACATGGCTGCCCTGGATTGGCGCGACAAAAGAACTGAAGACCAAACCGACCCAGCGCAGTGTGCGGGAAATGCAGGGCATAGGCATTCAACCTCAGGTGATCATTGCTCGCGCGGACCATCCGATGAACGGTGACGTCATCGAGAAGATTTCCCTGTTTTGCGATGTGCCGGAGCAGGCCATCGTGCCACTGCAGACAATTGACTGGCTCTACGAACTTCCTCTCATACTGGAGCGCCAGGGTTTGGGTAACTATCTCGTGGATCAGCTGGGTCTGGAAACAGACCCTCCCGCGCTCGACGACTGGGCGGAAATGATGAGGCTTATGAAATCCGCCACCCGGCCCCTGCGCCTTGCCGTGGTGGGCAAATACGTCGAACTGCAGGATGCCTACATGAGCGTGCGCGAGGCTCTGCTGCACGCCTGCAGCGCCGAAATGCGCAAGCTGGAAGTTGAATGGCTGTATTCCGGTGATCTGGTGCGCGGCAAAGGCCTGGATGTGCTGCAGAGCGTGGATGGCATTGTTGTTCCGGGCGGCTTCGGCGAGCGCGGTGTAGAGGGCAAGGTACTGGCCGCCAGGTTTGCCAGGGAGAACAAGGTTCCCTATCTGGGCCTTTGTCTGGGCATGCAGGTGATGTGCATCGAGTTTGCGCGGAATGTGATCGGACTCGAAGATGCCAACAGCACAGAGTTCGCAGTCAATACCGCCAACCCGGTTATCGACCTGATGCAGGAGCAACGCGGCATTGAGGACATGGGCGGAACGATGCGTCTGGGGCTGTATCCCTGCCAACTGGCACAGGACAGTCACAGTGGACGCGCCTGGAATTCCGTCGGAGAAATTCAGGAACGTCACCGGCACCGCTTTGAATTCAACAACAGCTATCGTGAGGCCTTTGCGGCGCATGGTATGCAGTTCAGCGGGATGAGTCCAGATGGCCGTCTGGTCGAGATTGCTGAATTGCGTGAGCATCCCTTCATGGCCGGCAGCCAGTTCCACCCCGAATTTCTCAGCCGGCCCAACCGGCCGCATCCGCTTTTCCTGAGTTTCGTGCGCGCCGCGAAGGCGCACGAGAACAGGCGCAGCCTGCCTGGGGCCAACGGCCGTTCCACGCGCGAGACCTCACTTGAAGACAGAAACTAACAGGAGCGAGCCTGTGTCACTGGACAGCTACGTGAATGCGATTCCCAAAGTCGAGCTGTTCCTTCAGCTGGAAGGCGCCCTGCAGCGCGATCGCCTGCTCACCATCGCTGACCAGAATGAAGTGTTCGACGACCCGGATTTGCTGGCGGCGTGGCTGGAGACCTTGACGGAGCCAGACGCAGAGCGGCGCTACGAACTCATGGCGGAGACGAGTCGCTGGCTCCAGTACGACGATGATGTCGCGCATGTCGTGTATGAGACTGGCCTGGCATTGGCGCGCCAGAATGTGGTGTATGCCGAAATCCATGTCAATCCGGCGCACTTCACGGAACATCGCTGGGGCTTCGAAAAGTTACTGGCTGCTCTAAACGACGGGCGGCGGCGCGCGGAAGTCGCCTGGCAGATACAAATGCGCTGGGTGTTGAGTGTCTTTCGTGATCAGCCGCGCCATGCTGACGAAGCGGTGCGACTTGCCAGCAGCGAGGAAGGATTGCGTGGCGGTATCGTCGGCATTTGCCTGGCGGGTTCGGAAGACGCCCAGCCGCCGGGTCAATTTGAACGCGCTTTCCGCACTGCAGCGCGCAAGGAAGTCCCGACTGCAGTTCATGCCAACGCGAACGTGGACACAGCCAGCAACTTGCGCGAGATGCTGGAAACCCTGCAGCCACAGCGCCTGATTGGCGGCCTGGGAGTTGCGGACGACCCTGCGCTCGTGGCAGAGCTGGCAGGGCAGGGCACGTCGCTGGTAGTTACCATGGGCGAAGCAGTCGCGCTTGGTCTGATTGATGACAACGAAGCGTATCCCCTTAAACGGCTGGTGGACGAAGGACTGAATCCGATTGCTGCCAGCGGGATGCCGAGCTTCTACGCCAGCTCACTCACTGACGAATTTCTGGCCATAGTTAATTGCTGCGGTCTGGGCGCAGACGAACTGCAAATGATGGTGCTCAACTCAGTGCGCGCCAGTTGGCTGCCTGAAGATGAGAAGGCTGCGCTGGAACTGCAGGTGGGCGAGCAACTGACCCGGCTGGTGCCGGAGCACCTCGCTGCATCAGCCTGAGCCCGGCTGGTTTTTGTCGGCGCGGAAGTCCACAAATCGATACCCCACGCCGCGCTCGGTCAGGATATACACCGGCTCGGAAGGGTTTTCCTCGATTTTCTCGCGCAGGTAGTTAACGTACAGCCGCACATAGTGCGCCTCTTCACGGTATTCATAGCCCCAGACCTTGGCCAGCAATTGTTCGTGTGGCACCGTCCAGCCGGCGTTCTGGATGAGATGATAGAGCAGGCGATACTCGGTCGGGCGCAGCTTGATATGCTCGCCATTCACGATGACTTCGCGCCGGTTGTAATCCACACTCAGTCGCTCGTCAATCTTGAGCACGGCCTCCTGGGGGTCGCTGGTCGAGGTGGCGTAACGGCGCAGCACGGCGCGGACGCGGCTGGACAGTTCACGCGGGCCAAAGGGTTTGGTGATATAGTCGTCGGCGCCCAGTTCGAGGCCGTAAACGCGGTCGTCTTCTTCACCCCTGGCGGTGAGCATGATGACCGGGACATCCGAAATCTCGCGCACCAGACGCAGGGTTTCGAAGCCGTCCAACTCCGGCATCATGACATCCAGCAGGATGATGTCCGGCAGGTTCTTGCGCAGGGCTTCGAGCGCTTCGTAGCCGTTGTGGGCCTCCAGCACAAGGTGGCCCTCGAGTTCCAGGTTCATACGGATGAAACCGATCATGCGGCGCTCGTCATCGACGACGAGAACGCGAACACCGCCGCGCTGGTCGCTTTCAGGCACCCTTGCTTTCATAGCCAACCTTGTCTCTATCCTGCGCTATGATAGCCGGACAGAAGCAGCCGTCAAGCAGGACCGCTGCGGCCTGATCGCATTGACAGGGGAGGGTCATGCACGAAACGCTTTCTCTGTATCTCCATGTTCCCTTCTGTCGCTCGAAGTGCACCTATTGCGCTTTCAACACCTATACTCGCATGGAGCATTTAATAGATCCCTTCGTGGCTGCGCTCATCGCAGAATTGCGCAACTGCGCGCCCGGCGCGACTGACAGCCTGGTTCACACCATCTTCCTTGGTGGCGGCACCCCCAGCCTGCTGCGACCAACGCAAATCGCGGAGATTCTGAACGCCATTCACAGCAGCTTCTCTGTGAGCAGAAATGCCGAGATTTCGCTGGAAGCCAACCCCAACGACCTTGACGAAACCTGGCTACAGGGGATCCATGAGGCTGGCGTGAACCGGCTTAGTCTGGGCGTGCAGTCCACCCATGCGCGGGAACTGCGGCTCTTCGCGCGCCGGCACGACAGCGACGAAGTTGCGCGCGCGGTCTCGGACGCGCGCAGGGCGGGCTTCGACAATCTGAATCTTGACCTGATCTATGGCATCCCCGAGCAAAGCCTGTCCGACTGGGCGCACACGCTGGAGCAGATTCTGCTGCTGCTGCCGGAGCACCTGTCACTCTATGCGTTGAGCCTGGAAGAAGGCACGCCCTTGCGTGAGTGGGTCGAGCGGGGCCAGGTCGCCGCGCCGGATGATGATCTGGCAGCAGATCAGTACGAGTTGGCGAGCGAGCTGCTGGCCGCCGCGGGCTATGAGCAATATGAAATCAGCAACTGGACTCTGCCGGGTTATGCCTGCCGCCATAATCTGCAGTACTGGCATAATCTGTCCTGGCTGGGGCTGGGCCCAGGTGCCCACGGACATGCAGCCGGCCTGCGTACGCGCACCCTGCTGGCGCCGTTGCGCTACATTCAGGCGTGCAACTCTGGTGCTGCGCCGGCCTGTTACCCGCGAACTGCGGCAACAGAAGGCTACGACACACTGTCCCGGGCGGACGAAATCAGTGACACGCTGATCATGGGGCTGCGGCTCACGCAGGAAGGAATTGTCCTGGACAGGTTTCGCGAGCGTTTTGGCGAGGAGTTGCTGGACATACATGGGCCGGAGCTGCGCCACCATGAGGAACGGGGACTGCTGGAAATTGACGATAGCAGGGTTCGGCTGAGCACTGAAGGTCGGCTGCTAGCCAACCTCGTCCTGCGAGACCTGGTCTAGAAATCGCGTTGCAGCAGCGCTTCAGTGAAGCTGTGCAGGCGCATGCCAGCCTCACCTTCCGGCTCCGCTGCCACAAGAGCCTGCTGTGCCGCACGTGCCCAGCGCGCTTCCTGCTCATGTGCGAATTCGCGTGCGCCCAGGCTCTCGAGAATGGCCATGACATCCTGCACTTCCGCGTCCCCGCCAGGCTCATGACGGTAACGTTCGGCCAGCGAAGCGCTGCGTTCCAGGCCGAAGACCACGGGCAGCGACTTTTTTCGCGAGCGAATGTCTGTCGCTGCAGATTTCCCGGTAACGGCCGGGTCGCCCCAGATTCCCAGAATGTCATCGCGAATCTGAAAGGCCAGGCCCAGATTCAGTGCGCAGGTCGTGAAGTGCTCCACCCGCGCTTCGTCAGCCCCGGCGATCAGCGCGCCAATACGCGCGCAGGCGGCAATCAGCGCGGCGGACTTGCCCTCGATCATGGACAGGTAGCTATCCACGCTCACTGCGTCGCAGGATTCGAAATGCATGTCCAGATGCTGTCCGCGGGTGAGCTCCAGGCAGCTGCTGACTAGGGCATCGCGCACCGCAAGCTGCGCTTCCGCTGCCAAACTGGTTGCACGTAATCCGTTCAACGCATTGAATGCCAGCATAAGCAGCAAATCGCCGGCGTTGATGGCATGGGATCGTCCCCAGACGCGCCAGACAGTGGGCCGGCCGCGTCGCAGCGGGCTGTCATCCTGGATGTCGTCATGCACCAGCGAGAAGTTGTGTAGCAATTCTACGGCGACTGCTGCAGGCAAGGCCTGGCGCCAGTCACCGCCGGCGGCCTCGTTACAGAGCAGCAACAGCAGGGGGCGGATGCGTTTGCCGGCGCCCACGCCAGTCTCGTTGCCCTGTGCATCTACCAGACCCAGCGGATAGCGCACCATGGTGGCCAGCTGTGGCGTATCAGCGGGGAGCGCGTCGTCCAGCACCGTTCGCAGGGTCGCGTCCAGCGCGTCAGCGTATCGCTCCTGCAGGGCAGCGAGCACGTTCACTCCTCCTGTCGCACATTGAGCAGGGGAGTTTGCTGCAAATCAACAAGAGTTCGCGCGCCGCTGCAAAACATGGAAATGCGCAGCTGGGCCACAAGCACGCGAATGAGCTCGTCGACCGCCTCCACTGAGTGGTCCGCAGCCTTCAGAAAGGGGCTGGCGAGGCCGGCCATGCTGGCGCCGAGCGCAATGCATTTGGCGACGTCGATACCATCGCGCAAGCCTCCGCTGGCGATGACTGGCAGGGCTGGTGCGCCCTCCCGGACATTCATAATGGCAACTGCCGTCGGAATCCCCCAATCGGCAAAGGCGGCAGCCACGCGTGCGTGGAAGCGATCCGGCGCGCGGTGGTACTCCACTTCGCTCCAGGAAGTACCGCCGGCGCCCGCCACATCAATCGCAGCAACTCCTGCGCTTGCCAGGTCACTGGCGTCCTGAACGGAAAAGCCCCAGCCAACCTCCTTCGCAATCACCGGCACGGGCAGTGCCCGGCAGACCGCCTCCAGCTTTCGCGCGAGGCCGGCGAAGTTGTCGTCGCCCTCCGGCTGAACAGCTTCCTGCAGCGCGTTAAAATGCAGGATCAGCGCGTCCGCCCCGATCATTTCAACCGCGCGCATACATTGCGCCGGTCCGTAGCCATAATTGAGCTGCACCGCACCGACGTTCGCCAGCAGCAGGATATCGGGCGCGACCGAACGCACACGCAAGCTGTCCGCCAGCGCGGGATCCTCAATCGCCGCGCGCTGCGAGCCAACGCCCATGGCAATGCCATGCGCCTGGGCCGCTTCGGCAAGGTTCAGATTCAGTCGCCGCGCAAGCTCCGTACCACCGGTCATTGAGGAGATGAGCAGGGGCGCAGAAAGCAATTTGCCAAAATGACTGCAGCCGGTATCCACATCGGACAGGCTCAAATCTGGCAAGGCCCGGTGCTGGAATCGATATTGCTCGAGCCCGGTGGTCAGGGTGGGGAACTGCACATCCTCGTCGAGATTGATGCGAATGTGATCAGCCTTACGGCCTTCAATGTCAACTGAAACCTGGGGGTTGACCATTCCGGAGTTCCTGCGGCGGGTCATCAATCCTACCTGGCATAAAATTGACTGTCAACATTGGCAAGCGGCAAGGGAAGGAGTATAATGCGAAGTCGCTGCGCAATGCACATGCCCGGGCCCGCGCCTGGACAGGGAGGAAACAATGGCTTCGATCGAAGAGCGTATTAAAAATATAGTGATTGAATTGTTGGGCGTCGATGACGACCGGGTAGTGCCTGAAGCCCGCTTCCGTGAGGACCTCGAGGCGGATTCACTGGACCTGGTGGAACTCATCATGGCCTTTGAAGAAGAATTCGGCGGTGAAATCACGGATGAGGACGCGCAAACGATCACAACCGTTGGTGAAGCCGTTAGCTACATTGCGAAAATGGGCGACGAATAGAGCGCTCCGCGTCAGGTTAAACCGGGCGGTCCCTTGTGGATCGCCCTTTTCTTGTTAACCCGGCTACCATGCAGTTTGCCAGCATGGCCAGGGCAAACAGCGCCAGCCCAACGCCCGGGCGTGCTTCCTGCCCCAGACCAAGTTGCAGATCGAGCGCGGCCGTGAGTGAAACCCAGGCAAAAACCAGCGCCATCAGGGAAAGAAAGATCTGCAACCGGGACAGCCTGGTCTTGCGCCAGAAACTTGCCAGACCAATTAAAATGGCGACGACGGACAGCGAGAATTGCTGACGGTAGTTCGGGTCGGCCAGATCAGAAAGGAAGAATCGTGGTGGCGGCAGCAGGGCGACAGCCACCAGCACTGCCAGCACTGCACGAAACAGATTTGTCAGTCCCGTCCGCCACAGGGTTAGCGCGAGCAGGAAAAGTGGCAGTGCCCGTAGCCCTAAGCTCACAGCCAGGGCCGGGTCAGCGTTGCGTGACAGGGGATGCAGGCTGCTCCACTCCGCCAGGTCCCAGGCATTCAGGACCAGCGCTGCATTCGCGCCATTTGACCAGGGCAGTAATACTGCGAGCAGACCGAGCGCAAGCAGCCAGGTTTGTTGAAGTAACCAGCCGACTTTCACGCCCTGGCCCCCAGACTCTGGTAGACAGCCAACAGCTCGCGCGCAGCGCGTTGCCATGAAAAGTGTTCTGCCTGCCTGTAACCCGCCTGCACCAGCTGCTGCCGCAACGCGCTGTCATGCACGAGACGCCCGAGTGCTTCGCTCAGTTCAGCGACGTCGTAGGGATCGACCAACAGGGCAGCGTCACCGGCAACTTCCGGCAACGAGGACAGGTTGGAGGTCACGACAGGCACGCCGCAGGCCATGGCTTCCAGCACAGGCAAGCCAAAGCCTTCATACAGTGACGGGAAGGCGAATACAGTCGCAGCGCTGTAAAGTGCGGGCAGGTCTTCATCCGCGACAAAACCGGTCAGATGCACCACGTCGCCCAGGCCGCTGTCACGCAGCTGCTCGTAAAAGGGGGCGGAGAGCCAGCCCGTCCCGCCAGCGATGACCAGATGCAGGTCATGGCCATCCGCGCGCAGGCGGGCGAGGCTTTCGACCAGACGACCAAAATTTTTGCGCGGCTGGACTGTGCCGACTGACAGGATGAAGGGCCAGTCATCCAACCCGTATTTGCGGCGCACCGCCACCTGGGCCGAAGCGGCGCGTGGACCAAAGCGAGGATTAACGCCGCCATGCAGCACGCCAATCTTCGAGTGTGGTGTGACGGCAAAGAGTTCAATGAGATCCTGACGCGTTGCATGGGAGTCTGCCAGCACAAAATCGGCTCGACGCACTGATGCGGGAACGACGCGTTCCAGCCAGGCCTTCAAGGCCGGTGGAGCAGCGTCTGGCACGCGCAGAAATGACAGGTCGTGCACCTGGACGATGGTGGTTGTCGTACGTCGGACAGGCGGCAACACAAAATCCGTGGCGTGGTAAAGCGACAGCGGGCCGGTGAAGAGCTCTACAGGTACAGGGAGCCGGACGCGATGCCAGAGGCGCATCAACCAGTGTGATGACAGGGCGACCGGTCGCCAGCAGAAGTTTCTGCCGGGAGCAGGGGGCAACTGCGATTTGCGCGCGCCGGCCACAAACAGGCACCAGGCCGTGGACTGATCCTCGATTGCGAGAGCAGCCACAAGCTCCCGCACATAGCGGCCAATACCAGCGCCCTGCTCCCACGCGGGCGTGTAGTCAAGGCCGATGCGCGCCGGGCTGGTCGACATCGCTGTAGGTCCAGTAGCGGTTGACAAAAAAGTTCCATAGCATGACCACGATGACCGCGATCATCCAGGCCGCAAGGGTTCCCAGTTTGGCTTCAGTATTCGCTGAAGGAAGGTAATCCGGTCTCAGCATGCGCACAAGCAGCAGGGCCAGGGGCATCAGGGTGACGCCGAGAAATGCGTAGGTTGCGGAGATCAGGGAGGTTCGCACAGCCAGACCAACCGCATTGACGAGCGTGAATTGTACCAGCTGGCGGCGGATGGAACGGGAACGGGAATCCGGGTAGGTCCAGAAGCGGTTCCACAAGAAATTGTTGACGACGGCAACCAGAAACGCGATGGCCGTTGCGAGTTCGACGTAAGACCTGGAGGATGGCGGCAAGAGTGATGCCTGCAACAGGGTGAGCGTGCCCAGATCAACCACCGCGCCAATCACTCCGACGACCGAGAAACGCAGAAAGCGTTCCACTTCCTGCGCCCGGTCGCCGGAACGCCGGGCCAGCGACTCGATAGCCTGGTCGAGCGGGTTGTTGCGTCTGAACCCGGTCACGACAGGCGGGGCGTCATGTCTGGAAAGACGAGGAAGCTGCGCGTCTGGCGCCTCAGTATCGCCAGCACACCCAGGAGAGTACCGACATGCAGGAACAGATTGTTCACGAACAGGCTGTCAAAGAGGCTGTGCACAGAAAGGCTGACCCAGGTACCGAGCAGGCCGATGATGACCAGGCGGGAGCCCGGATCCGGGTGACAGCGCGCGCGCCAGCACCAGGCCAGCACACAGAGCCAAAGGCTTGCGTAAGCTGCCAGTCCAAAGATGCCGGTTTCAGCAAGCATGTTGAGCCAGAGGTTGTGCGCGTGACCAAGGGCGTCGGGCCAGTTCAGCAGCCGAAATTGCTCATATTCCACTTCATAGTTGCCGAAGCCAACGCCGAGCCAGGGATGTGCGCTCGCCATATTTAGCGCGGCCTGCCAGTGCGCCAGGCGCTCAACGACAGGATAGTTGGCGGCGTTGATCGGTACGCCACGCATGTCTTCGAAAGCAAAATAGTCTGCTGTAGAGCTGACAAGACGCGCGCTCAGGGACGTCGGCAACAGTCCGAACGACCATATCAGCGTGACAAGCAGCAGGGCGCTGCCGGCCAGCAGCAAGCCGTGTCGCAGGCGGCGGGGCAGTGCCAGCAACATGAAGAATGCTGCAGCGACGAAGGCCAGCCAGGCGCCGCGACTCCAGGAAGCAAGTAGTCCGGCAACAAGAAGTGCGCTCATTCCAGTATGTCCAGCCACAGCGGCAAACGAGCCCTTGCTGCGTCGATGGTACCAGCGCAACAGACTGGCCAGCGTGAGACAGAGTGCGAGTGGCGCCAGCATGGCCATGAAGCCGCCGAAGGGGTTGGGTTGCCCAAAACTGCCGAAAGCCCGAAAAAAGCGTCCATTGATGAGCAGGTGGAGGGCGCCGCTGCCACCAAGAAATTGATAGAGCCCGATTATTGCATTGGCAGCGCCGGCCATAAGAAGGCCATAAAGTGGCCAACGCCACGCAGTCCCGGCCATACTGCTGGTCACAAGCACCATGATTGTGAGAATCTGAAGCCATTTGGCCCATTCACGAAGCCATGCGCTGGGCGAAGCGGCGTTGAACGCCGTCAATCCTGCAATTATCACAAACACAAGAACAGGGAGATAAAGGGCAGACCAGGTCAGTCGGGGCAAGCGCCGGCGCAGTACTATGTGATGCAGGGCCCAGGCCGCCAGCCAGGCCAACAACAACAGTTGGCCGATGTCGAGTGGCAGCTGCAGGTCCGCTTCAGTGGCGATGAGCGCACGCAGGGGCGCCAGAATCAGCAATGGCAGCAATACGGCATGCGGAGAAATTGTTGCGAGCAGGACAATGAGGCCGCCAATAAACATTGGGAGCAGGATAGCGGCAGGCAGGAGTACGAGCGCGCACCCGGTTGTGATCGCAAGGAAAAGAAATGTCAGTGTACGCGACCTTGGCGTCACAGGCCGACGTATGACTGCGATCACATCACGTCCCTGAAGAAGTCGATGGTCGTGCCAAGCCCTTCACGCAAGCTGACGCGGGGTTCCCAGCCGAGAAGCGTGCGCGCGCGTGTGATGTCTGGCTGGCGCGTCTGGGGGTCACCGGCCATGCGCGAGTTTTCCTGGAAGACAATGCCGGCCGGATTGTTGGTCAACTCGTTGACCACGGTGGCGAAGTCGAGAATGGTCATTTCACGAGGGTTACCAATATTGACCGGCTCGTGGCAAGACGATTCCAGCAAGCGCCAGATCCCCTCAATCAGATCGCTGGCGTACTGGAAACTACGCGTCTGGGTTCCGTCGCCATATATTGTGAGCGGCGCGCCACGCAGGGACTGGGCAATGAAGTTGGGCACGACGCGCCCGTCAGCCAGGCGCATACGCGGGCCATAGGTGTTAAAAATCCGCACAATGCGCGTGTCGATGCCGTGCACGCGATGGTAGGCCATGGTCAAGGCCTCGGCATAGCGCTTGGCGTTGTCATAAACGCCGCGCGGGCCAAGGGTGTCCACATTGCCCAGATAGCTCTCATGCTGGGGGTGTACCTGCGGGTCGCCGTAAACTTCTGATGTCGATGCGAGAAAGAAGCGTGCGCCCCTCGCGCGCGCCAGACCAATGGCATTGTGCGTCCCCAGCGAGCTGGCTTTCAGAGTTTGAATGGGCAGCTTGTGATAGTCGACCGGACTGGCCGGTGAAGCCAGGTGGAATACCACGTCGAGCGAATCTTCGAATGTGATAAAGCGGGTCACATCGTGCTGCATAAATTGAAATGCAGGGTTGTCAGTCAGATGCGCGATGTTGGCGCGGTCGCCGGTGATGAGACTGTCAACTGCTACAACTTCATGGCCTTCAGCCAGGGCCCTGTCACAAAGGTGCGAGCCGATAAAGCCGGCCCCGCCCGTTATTAATACGCGCAAGGTCTCACTCCCGTCGCGTTACAAGCCGCGGGCAGTTTACCACAAGTCGCCATGCGGGACTGGTTATAGTTTCTCTTCGGCCGCGTTGGCCACCAGGCCAACAAGCAGCACAAACACATACACCAGATCATGTACATACACGCTGTTGTCAACCAGCCCGTGTGCGATCAGGCTGACCATGCTGCCCATACTGCCCGCCAGCAGGACGCGCGACCCTTGAGTCGTTGAAACGCGATACGCACGCAGGGCGCTGCGCCAGAACGCCGCCAGCAGGGCGATCAGTATCATTGGGCCGGCGAGCCCCAGGCGAAGCCAGAAGTCGAGCAGGATGTTGTGCGGATGCGAGAGATTGGGATCGCGCCAGGCATCAGGCAGGATCCAGGTGTCCCGATAGGCATAGAGGAACTGGTCCAGCCCAGGACCGCGCAAGGGATCATCCAACAGCATGGCCAGTGCGCTCTGCCAGACGCGCAGCCGGATGAAGACGGTTCCGCTGCTGAAGTCCAGCAGCCGGGCAAAGCGCGGGCTGCTGCCCAGCGCGAAGGCTGTACCCAGTGCGCCCGCCACCGCCAACCCGAGCAGGGGCAACAGGGCGCGGCGTCGCCACTGCAGCAGGAGCATTGCCGCCAACGAGAGCGGCAGGCCCAGAAACAGGGCGCCGGCGCTTTGCGTTAGCAGCAGCGCCAGCAGAATGAGGGCGAAGATTACAAGCGCCAGCCAGCGCCGAATTCCAGCGCTGCCCGGCAACGCCCAGGCCAGCGCAAAGGGCAGGCAACGCCCCAGGAACAGGGCGGCGTTGTTCGGCGAGCCATAGACGCTGACGAGACGCCTCACGCCGCCTTCCGCCGTAATCACGCCATCGCCGCGGAAAAACAACCACAGGCCGATCAGCGCGACCAGCAAGCCGGCTGTCAGCAGGGCGTCAACCAGAAGGATGCGTGTCCGGGAGTCCCGGGCCTCGCTGCGGAAGATGAGATAAAAGAGCACAGGTTCGAGGAACAGGACGCGCAGTTCAGTCAGGGCCGGCCCACGTTGCGCGGACCAGCTCACTGCGATGAGCCCAAAACCCAGCCACGCGAGCAGCGCAATGTCCAGCGCCTGCAGGCGGCGCGGCTGAAATGCCGGCTCAAATGACTCCGACCCGCTCTTGTACTGGCGTGCCCGCTGCACGAGTTGGCGCGCTCCCCAGGCAAGTGCAGTCAGCAGGATGAGAACTTCCGGGAGCGGGAAGGCATACTGAAACAGCTGCAGGGGGAACAGGTAGAAGGGGGCCCAAAGCAGGGTGAGCATCAGGCCCAACGCAGGCCGATTGTAGAACAGGATGAACAGGAGCAACAGCGCCAGCAGGGTGAGCAGCAGGCCGGGCTGCAACAGCACCAGGCCGGCGGTGAGCAGCGCCAGTAGCGGATGCAGGGACTCACGTCGAAATATCGCGGGAATCGTGTCGCCCCAGGTGAGCAACATGCCCAGCATCAGGACGAGCGAGACCAGCGCGCCGATGACGGGTTGCAACCCACTGTCCAGCAAGCCGGGTCGATACGCAAGGCGTTTCATTGCCGGGCGCCAGTTCAGCGCACGGCCTGTCACCAGCAATGCCAGGGCAGCCACCAGGGATGCAATGCTGCCGGCGAGGATCTGGCGCTTCCATGACTCGGCAACATTACCCTGGCTCACCGCAAAGCCGGCCAGCGCCCAGCGCGCCTCAAGCTCGTCAGGCACAAGTTCCTTGACAGAAATCTCAAGCCGGTGCGACCCGGGCGCAAGGTTGCTGGCCAGGGTCACGAGGCGCAGGCGAGGTTGCCGCGTCGCGCTGGTCAGCGTGAGATAGGCGCGCCCGTCAGGACCCCTGGGTAGCGCGTTGGCTGGCTCCCCATCCACCGTGCTATAAAGCCAGGCGACATAGTCGCCCTCGCGCACCAGCAAGGCGATTTCCTCGCCCGTGAAGTCAAAGCGGAGCTCGCTGTCATTGACCCATCCGAAGTCCGCGCCGGCTTCACCAAATGTCCAGATGCCGCTGTATTCCGCCCAGGGACTGCTCACCGGATGCAGCCCGTTGCCCGCAGCTGTGGGCGTGGGCCGCCCTGCGAGCGCAATCAGCAGGGGCGTAGACTGACCCGCTGCGTCCAGCAGCCCAAATCCCTGTAGCGGATCATCTGGCGGGGCATCTGGCTGCCAGTGCTGCAGGATCATGCCGCCCAACCAGGGCCATTCACGTTCCGCTCGTGCCAGCGCCGCCAGGGTCCAGTCGCTGCGCTGCTGCGCCGTCACCTGGCCCCAGATCGAGGGCGGGCCACTCCAGTCCGCCGGCAGGCTGTTCCAGCCCCATGCGCTGGCCCAGAGCGCCTTGTGGCCGTCTCCATGCCGCACCATAAGCTCGCGCAGGGCGACGATGCGCGAAAAGTTGAGGCGCCCATCTGCGACCCTGCGTTCATCAGGGGGGCTGTTGAAGCCATAGGGTTTGGCGGCAAGGGCATCCATCCAGTCCGCAGCGCCCAGGGCATACAGAGACTCCAGCCAGACCAGGTCGCTCAAGTTGCGTGGCCCCTGTTCAACCGTTGGCGCCGGCGCGGCGGCAATAACTGTCGCGTCCGGGTCTGCGCCGTGGATGGCCTGCCATGCTGCCCGCAGCAGCGCCAGATAATGAGCAGGCTCGGGATCGCGTTGTCCCCAGGCGGCACTCAGATTGGGCTCGTCCCAGATCTGGTAGAAGTCGATGGCTGTGCCGTAACGCTGCGCAAATGCGCGCGCAAATTCTCCAAAAGCCGCGGGGTCCCTGGGTGGTGCGGAAAGTTCCTGGCTGCCGCTGGCATGCTCCGGTGCGTTCATCAGGACCGCGACCAGCTCCAGCTGCGGAAATGATTCAACTGCGTCCACAATCGCGTCCCAGGGATCCCAGTCGAACTGTCCGGGTGCGAGCTCTATTTCATCCCAGGGAAAGAATTGTCGCACCCAGGTGACGTGCGCAGCCTGCATCTTCGAAAGCTGGGGCGCAAGTTCCGCAGGCATGTACTGGCTGAGCTCGGCATTGACGCCCAGGCGCGGCAGGATGTATGGCAATTCCTGCGTACGGGTTGCGTCAACATGGCCGCGCAGCTGCCGGTGGCGCTCCGCCACGGTGACCAGCGTGCCGGTGAGACAGCCCACAAGTGCTAGCAGCGAAGCGAGAACGAGGACCTGTTGTCGCATCAGCCGGCCCAGACCGGAGAGGCAGCTTCGCCCACGAAGGGAAGTTGGTGGGCTTCGCCGCTGGCGATGGCAAGCAGCCACAGCCGACTCTGATAGACAAAGACCAAATATCGCGCTTCCGGACTCCAGGCGAGCTGCTGCGGCTGCAGGCCAGGCTGGCCGACTTCCGGGAAAAGACGGCGCTGATTGCTGCCATCGCGGTCTGCCAGCATCAGGTCGTGGCCAGCGCGCGAGCTCGGGCGAGACGGATCACGCGCCCTCAGGAAGGCGAGGCCTTCAACTGATGCCACTGGAGCGAAAGACGCTGCGGCGCATGGGCCGACCTCGCTGAACACGCTGACATCGTATGCGCCAGCCACGTCAGTCATGAAAACAGCGTGCTGCGTCCCGTAGGCATCAGGCTGCACAGACATCAGCAGACGTGAGTCCGGCGACCAGGAAAGGGATGGGCGTGCGCAGCCGGAGTCAGGGGTTTCTGCGCCGGAATTGTCAAGCAAGATTCGTTGTGTCCCGTCAACCAGGTCGACAAGGCCGATAGTGTTCACCTGCGCCCAGGCGAGCGACTTGCCATCCGGCGACCATGAGAAGCGCGTCTCCGCAAGTTCGCTTGCGGCGTTTGCCGGGAGGGCCAGATATTCCCGGAATCCCAGCACCTCGCCGCTGACGGGGTCGATGCGCATGCGGGCGAAATCGCCGCCGCTTGCGAAAGTGCTATAGGCGAATTCCTCAGTGCTGCCCGGCAGCCAGCTGGCAGCCAACACCTCTTCCGGCAGCAGCTTCAACGCGGTCGAACGCTCCGTTACATCCGGCAGCAGCCAGAGCTGGTTGTGTTGCGGAGCCAGTTCTCCCTTCCCTGGCTCCCGCGTGAAGAGCAGGCGCATTCCGTCCGACGAGAGTGACAGCACCTTCCCGTCAAGGTCGCCGCTGTGCGTTAGCTGCTGCAGCCGGCTGTTGTCGCCGCGCGCGATCCAGGCGTCGCCGTTACTGATCCAGGCCAGAGTGCCGGCAATGGGCAGAAGCGCTTCCACATCCTGCAAGTTATCCTGCCACAGTTCGTCAACCGGTTCACGGATCAGGATGCGGCCAAGTTCCACGACGTCACGGCGTACACCATCTTCCGTACGGACAAGAAAACAGCGTTGTTCCTCACCCGGGATACCAGTCTGTTCCAGATTCGATGTGATCCGGTTGGGAAGCCCGCCCGAGCTGCCCAGCACCTGGAAGGGAATTTCGTGACGCTCACACGCTTCCTCTTCGGTGACGCGCACTACTGTCACACGTACGCCATCATGCAACAGCGTCCCTGACGCCGGTTCCAACCGGTCCAACTCGCCCAGCTCAATGCCGACGTCGCGCAGCAATGAATCGACTGTGAGCGCGGCTGGCAGCAAAATAGCGCGTTCACTGCCATCCGCAACCAGGGTGATCAGAAGCTCCTGGTCGGCTATCCTGCTGCTGCAGGCGCAGAACAGCAGGACGGGCAACCACAACATCCAGGCAACGCTGCGGCTTCCTTCAGCCATTCTGTTGCGCTGTCCCGTTATTAGTCGACAACGGCAAAACTTCAATCGCGGCTTCCCGGGTTGATTGCCCACCGGGGCCGGATACTCGCAGCGTGACCGTATAGCTGCCCGCCTGCTCGAAGCGGTGCTCAACATAAATCCCGCTGGCGCGCACACCGTCGCCGAAGTCCCAGTTGTGGCTGTCGATCAGGCCGGAGGAATCGCTGGAGTCGAAACGAACGGTGAGTGGCGCAACTCCCCGCCTGGGGTTGGCGACCAGCGCAGCGATTGGTTCCGGTATGACGGGCACTTCCACTGTGAGGCCCCGGCTGTAGCTGACGCTGCCGTCAGCCATGGTAATCGTCAAGGTGATGCTGTAGTTGCCCGGAGTATCGAAGCTGTGCGTCGGCCTGGCTTCCTCGCTTACCACTCCGTCGTCGAAGTCCCAACGATACGCCACCTCCCCCTCACTGGTACGCGGGCTGAACTGCACAGTCAGCGGGGCAGGGCCGCCCTCGACGTCCATATTGAAGCCAGGCGTCGCGCTGGCAACGACGGTCGTCTCCGTTTCCTGCGGCAGGGACGGCCGGGCAATGTCCGCAGGCGTAAGGTTGACGACCGGAGCGGGCAAGGGCGTCGTGGTCACCAGGGGGACAACCACAGTACTGGCGAGCTGCTGCGTACGCTGTGCTTGCGGGCTCACAGCCTGAGAAGCGTCCTGTTCTGATTGGGCCGGGACGGATGTCAGATTGCAGGCTGCCAGCACTGTGAGCAGGAGCAGCGCAAAAACAGGCAGGACTGTGCTCACGCGGGTGGCCATCCGACATCTCCGGCCGGCGGACGATAGGGGAAGTATATCAGGCCACTGGCGCTGAAGGGCCTTCATGCCCATAATGGAGTAGAAGAAACTGGAGCCGAGACGATGACGCGCGCACTGTCCACACTTGCGCTGCTGGCTGTTTTGCTGGTCAGCGCCCTCCTGCTCGGCGCTCAGGAAGAAGCCACGGCCACCCCGTCGGCGACTGCAACTCCTGAACCGGAAATCACCTTCCCGCTACGCCAGGAGCAACTGTCCCTGTTGACAGGCAACGTCCAGCGCCCGAACGCGCTCTTCTGGTTCAGGGATTACCTCTACGCAGCCTGTACTGGTGACTCAACGCTCTACGAGATTAACTCCCGTGATGCGAGCACCAGGCCCTACATTTACGGAGTGCAAAACGCCCATTCCTTGTACGTGGAGCGTGACGATGCCGGCACGCTCACCATCTGGACACCGGACTACGAGCGGGACGCGCTGCTGCGCGTCACAAGGAGCGGCGTACGTGAAGTACGCGGCGAGCTTGGCGGCCCCTGGGGAATTGCGTCGCTGGGCGAACAGGACTTCCTGGTGACCAGCCTGAAGGAGGACCGCGCCCTCCTGATCTATCGTGGCGGTGCCGCGCGCGAAGTACTGACCGGTCTGCGCTCACCCACCGGGATTGTCCTGGACGAGGAGCGGGTCTTCGTCGCTAATACTGGCAGCGCACGGCGCGCCATCGAATGGGCACCACGCGACGAAGTTCTCTCTGACAGCGGCATTCCGGCGACTACCAGGCCGCTGGTCTCCGGCCTGCAGAACACCACCGGCCTTGTGCTGACAGAGGATGGCTGGCTCTATTTCGCTTACTCGCTTGGCACGCGTGGCGTGGTAGGGCGGGTGCAGCCGGAGCAATGCAGCGAGCAGGGCGGCTGCAACAACGAGGACGTCGAGCTTGTCCTCTACAGCGACCTGGAAGCGCCACTGGCCGGCCTGACGATCTCACCAGACATGCGCCTGTTCGTGCACAGCCTGTACAGCCCGGATATCTACTGGGCGCAACTGCCGGGGGCAAGAGAGACTCAGGAGCCCTGACCGGGTTCGTTCTGCTTGCGCCGCTCGACATAACTCACGCCGAGCATCCCGATAAAAGTCAACAGTAAATAAACCATGGCGGTGACGGCGTAAGTTTCTACATAGCGAAAAGAAGAGCCGGAAGACACCTTGGCGATCTGTGTGATATCTCGCACGCCCAGAATGGACACCAGTGCCGAATCCTTGATCATGGCGACCATGTCGTTGCCGAGCGGGGGCAGGATGCGACGAATTGCCTGGGGCAACACGATGAAGCGCATGGACTGAAACCAGGTCATGCCCAGCGAACGGGCCGCTTCCTTTTGTCCAGAACTGATGGACTGGATGCCGGCGCGGAAGGTCTCGGAAAGGAATGCGCCGTAAGTAAAGGCCAGGGCAATGACTGCGGTTTCCCAGGAGCCGCCGCGAAAGGTGAGGTCTGTTCCAAGTAATGCGTTGATCCACTTGCGGACGGCTGGCACGATGACAAAAGCGAAGATCAGAAGCACAATCAACACCGGCAGGCCGCGCATGACTGCCACATAGAGAGAGGCAAGGTTGTAGAGCAAAAGGTGCGCCAGACTGGCAAGGCGCCCCGGGAAACCGCTGCGGGGCTCAGGCACACTGGAACGCACCATGCCCACGAGCAGGCCGATCACAATTGCAGACACGTAGGCCGTTCCTGCTACCACCAGGGTAACAGCGATGCCCGCCTTAAGTTTGTCAAATATGTCCGAGTAGATCTGATCGGCAGCGATGCTGATTGCGATCAACACGCCGACGACAATCATCGCCAGCGCCCACCAGGGGAAGCTGTAGATGCGGTCGACGGGCCCGACCCGCGCGCGCGATTCCTGTGCAACTGTCTCCAGCGAAAGTTCCTCGCTGCTGGATCGTTGAACCGGTGGTCCGGTCATCACAGTCGCTCGCGCCGGTCGGGCCCTGGTCTGGCGCCTGATCAGGCGCCGAGGAACCACTTGTTGTTGATGGCCTCAAGCGTGCCGTCCGCGCGCATCGAGTCCAGCCCGGCGTTGATTGCATCGCGCAGTTCGGAGCCGAGCGGGAAGATAAAGCCCAGTTCTTCCGTTGAGGTCAGCGGCGCTCCAACAATTTGCAGCTGCTCGGCGTTGACGCCCACGTAGCCCTGTCCGGCCACGTCGTCCATCACCACCGCGTCCACGTCGCCCGCGATCAGCGCCTGCACTGCCACCGGGAAGGTCTCGTAGGTCACGATGCGTTCCTCGCCCACCAGATCCAGCGCGACCCAGTAGTTGGTCGTGCCCGGCTGCACACCCACGATCAGGCTTGCATCCGCGGCCAGGGCCTCGCTGCCGTCGAAGCGCATCTCGTCGATGCGGCCCAGCAGCACCTGTTCGAGCGAGACGTAACCATCGGAGAAGTCCACAATTTCGGCGCGGTCTTCCTTGATGGTGATGCCATCGGCTGCCATGTCGTATTCGCCGTTGGACACGGCCAGGATCATGCCGTCCCAGGACGTTTCGATGTATTCAGGGACACAGTTGAGCCGCGCACAGAGCTCGCCCAGCGTATCGTAATCCCAGCCAACGGCTTCGCCAGTTTCCTGGTCGATGTAGTTGAAGGGGATATAGGCGTTCTCAACCGCGACGGTAATCGTCGCGCCCATCAGGTCCGGCAGTGCTTCCGCGCCGAGGAACCACTTGTTGTTGATGGCTTCAAGCGTGCCGTCCGCGCGCATCGAGTCCAGCCCGGCGTTGATTGCATCGCGCAGTTCAGAGCCGAGCGGGAAGATAAAGCCCAGTTCTTCCGTTGAGGTCAGCGGCTCTCCAACAATTTGCAGCTGCTCGGCGTTGACGCCCACGTAGCCCTGTCCGGCCACGTCATCCATCACCACCGCGTCCACGTCGCCCGCGATCAGCGCCTGCACTGCCACCGGGAAGGTCTCGTAGGTAACAATGCGTTCCTCGCCCACCAGATCCAGCGCGACCCAGTAGTTGGTCGTGCCCGGCTGCACACCCACGATCAGGCTTGCATCTGCGGCCAGGGCCTCGCTGCCGTCGAAGCGCATCTCGTCGATGCGGCCCAGCAGCACCTGCTCAAGCGAGACGTAACCATCGGAGAAGTCCACGATTTCGGCGCGGTCTTCCTTGATGGTGATGCCATCGGCAGCCATGTCGTATTCGCCGTTGGACACGGCCAGGATCATGCCGTCCCAGGACGTTTCGATGTATTCAGGGACGCAGTTGAGCCGCGCACAGAGCTCGCCCAGCGTATCGTAATCCCAGCCGATGGCTTCGCCAGTCTCCTGGTCGATGTAGTTGAAGGGGATGTAGGCGTTCTCAACCGCGACAGTGATCGTCGCGCCCATCAGATCCGGCAAGTCCTGCGCTCCCAGCATCAAGGCCGGAATGAGCAGGAAAAGCACACTCAATGCAAGTGTCAAATTCTTTCTCATGGAATTGTCCTCAGTTTGAATGCCTTGCGGGTAGATATTACCACGTCGGGCAGATTGCTCACAGGCGCTGCCAGTCGCCCCCTCGCAAGGGCGCACCAGCCTGGATTTGCGCCAGCTTCGAGGGTCGGGCCAGATTCTTGAAAGCGGACTCGGCGCGCTGAGCGGAGCCCCGCTCCCGATAGCGCCAGCAGGCCAGCAATTGCAGCGGCCGGCGCGCCGCGGTGTAGGCGGCGCCCCTGCCGTTGTTGTGCTGCCGCAGACGGCGCTGCACGTCCACGCTGATGCCTGTGTAAAGCGTGCCATCTCCGCAACGCAGCACGTAGAGAAACCAGGGTTGTGGCATTTCCAGCAGGTAGGCCGTACGGCCCTCCACTTCGCTGAACGCTGTGGCACGGTATCCCTGTGCGAAAGCAGCTTCAAAGGCTGAGCGCACTGCCATCCGCCACGCCAGCGCGAGGTCGGGGTCATGGCGCTTCAGGTCTGCGAGCCCGCGCGGAATCTCGATGCCCGTGGCTGTGCCTTCGTGGGACAGGTCGCGCGTTTCGGGCTGACCCTGCGCATCCGCCAGTAGCATGAGTTGGCCGGACGTTTTCAGTGATGGCGACTTGCGCGCAGGCGCAACCCGGATCGGCCAGTGGGCTTCGAGTCGGTCGCTGGGCAGGCCAGCGTTGATGCCATCGTCCATCTGGCCGTAGTGGTTGACGTAGTACTGTCTGGCCCAAACCCCGGGCAGACGGAAATTGAAGTTGGCGTTGCCGCGTTGCAGGGGATCAAAGGTCCAGCGCACGCTACGGAAACCCTCGACGCCTGCCAGCTCGTGCTGCCTGTGTTTGAGCGCAGTGCCGACGCCGCCTCCCTGCCAGTCCGGGTGAACGCCAGCCATATGCGACCACAGGAAGCGCTCGCCTTCGCGCCACGCGGGCAGACCAACCGACATCCCGATCAACGATTGACCTGCGAAGGCCCCCAGCACCTGGCCGCTGTTGTGTACAATGGCAATCAGGATGTGGGCCGGCAACACCTCCACTGGCGGCGTCGCCCAAACCGCCACCTCAAGCTCAACGACCGCCTGCATTTCCTCTGAAGTGTGCAGCCGGCGTATACAGACTTCAGCGCTTGCCATGGGTTCAGACACGATACTCGCTGTAGCGATCGTACAGTTCTGCTGAAAGCGAGGCAGTGACCAGCACGCCGTCCGCCGTATGCTCAATCTCTTCCACAGTCGAGGCATCGTAGAGGCCGGAGATCAGATCACCACGTTCCCAGGGCAGCCTGAGCCTGACGCTAAGTTCGCGCTGACCCAACGTATGCTCGATTAACTCGCTCAACTCCTCAATTCCGCTGCCGCGCAGCGCCGAGACCGCCGCCACTCCAGCATACGCCACGCTTGAATTCTCGGGCAACGTCGGAGCAGCATCCACCAGATCCAGTTTGTTCCAGACCAGAATGTGCGGCACTGCGGGCATGTCGATGGTCGCCAGCGTGTCTTCCACTACCTCAATATGCTGACGTGCGTTGGGGTGGGCGGCATCAACGACGTGCAGCGCCATGTCCGCTTCCAGCACTTCCTCGAGCGTGGCCTGAAAAGCGGCGACAAGTGTTGCCGGCAGCTTCTGGATGAATCCGACAGTGTCAGTCAGCAGGACTTCACGCCCGGAGGGCAGGGGAGTCTTGCGCGTGGTAGGGTCGAGCGTTGCAAAGAGCTGGTCGGCGACATAGACCTGCGAATTGGTCAGCGTGCGAAACAGCGTGGACTTGCCGGCGTTGGTGTAACCCACAAGCGCTACCACGGGGGTGTTGCTGCGGGTCCGGCGCGACCGGTAGCGCCCACGATGGGCCCGCACCTGCTCCAGATCCTGTTTGAGCTTGCGGATCTTGCGTTCAATCTCGCGCCGGTCAACCTCCAGCTGGGTTTCGCCCGGTCCACGCAGGCCGACGCCGCCAGAGCCACCGCGGGCCACGCCACCGCCGGCCTGACGTGCCAGATGCGTCCACTGGCGCGTCAGCCGTGGCAGACGATATTCGTATTGCGCCAGTTCGACCTGCAGCGCACCTTCGCGCGTGCTGGCGTGCTGCGCAAAGATGTCCAGAATCAGTGCCGAGCGGTCGAGCAGCTTGATGTCTTCACCAAAGCGCTTTTCCAGTTCGCGTTGGTGCCGGGGCGAAAGCTCGTCATCAAACACAACGACCTGTGCGTCACACTCTTCGAGCAGCTCGCTTACTTCGTCGACCTTGCCCGAGCCGATCCAGGTCGCCGGGTGGATTCGCCCGACCTGCTGGCTGGCGCGGCCACAAACTTCCATGCCGGCGGTTTCGGCCAGCAAGGCCAGCTCGTCCAGAGAATCTTCGATGCCGAGCAAGGGGTTGCCGCCCTTGATGGAAGCGCCGACCAGAAAAGCGCGTTCCCGGGTTGCGAGTAAATCTTCTCGTAGTTCGTCCACAGGCTCCCGTTTCAACTCTGAACCGGCAGCGTATCCCCGAACCTTGTCAGGGGATCTGCCAGTTCCTGCAAGGATGGCTCCAGATCGCGCAGCGCCCGCGCAGCGTAGGCCTGGTAACGTTCCCGCTTGCGCCGGATGCGCGTCTGCAATGGCGGCAGGATGCCGAAGTTGGCCTTCATCGGCTGGAAATCAGCAGGGTCTGCATGAGAGACATAGTATAACAGGGCGCCGGTCATGGTGGTTGGTGGCGGCACCCAGGCGGACTGGCCCCGCAAATGACGTTCAAGATTGAGCGCCGCGACCAGCCCGGTGACGACATTGCCCACATAACCCTCGACGCCCGTCAGTTGCCCGGCGAGAAAGAGTTGGGGCTGCAAACGCAAATTCAGTCCCGGATGCAGCAGGGCAGGGGCATTGAGGAAGGTGTTGCGGTGCATTTGCCCCATGCGCAGAAACTCGGCCTGCCCGAGGCCGGGAATCATGCGCAGGATTTCCTTCTGTGCGCCCCAGCGTATGTTGGTCTGGAAGCCGACGATATTGTACAGGCTGCCAGCCAGATTATCCTGGCGCAGCTGCACCACGGCGTGGGGCCGCTGCCCGCTGCGCGGGTCACGCAGCCCGACCGGGCGCATCGGGCCGAACGCCAGAGTCTCCAGGCCTCGTTCGGCAAGATGTTCGACAGGGACGCAACGCTCGAAGAATTGCGGGTCCTCACGCTCGAAGTCACGCAGTTCAATGCGCTCTGCGCTCAGGAGCGCCTCGACGAAACGCTCGTATTGCTCACGGTCGAGCGGACAGTTGATGTAGTCGCCAGTGGCGACTTCGCCCCGGTCATGGCGGCTTGCGCGAAAGGCGATGTCCATGTCGATGCTGTCCGCGTGGACGATGGGCGATATGGCATCGTAGAAATAGAGATGCTCCTCGCCCGCCAGCTCACCGAGCGCCCGCGCCAGCGCCGGCGAGGTGAGTGGGCCAGAAGCGATGATTGCGGGTCCGGCGGGAATGTCCGTAACTTCTTCCCGTGTCAGCTGGATGCGCGGGTGCTGCGTCACCGCCACGGTGACTAGCCCGGCAAAGCGCTCGCGGTCAACAGCCAGTGCCCCGCCAGCAGGCACAGCAGCTTTTGTGGCACAGGTCAGTAGCAACGAGCCCATGCGCCGCGTCTCTGCCTGCAACAATCCGGAAGCCCTGTCGACCAGCTGTGACCCCAGCGAATTGCTGCAGACCAACTCTGCGAGGCGGTCGCTCACATGCGCGCCTGTGCGCCTGACGGGACGCATTTCATAGAGTGCGACGTCATGGCCGCGCTGCGCCAGCTGCCAGGCGGCTTCACTCCCGGCCAGCCCACCTCCGATGACAGGAATGGCTTTATTCATGATTGTCTCCGCCCGGACTGCAAAGCCCGTTCCATGGCCTGTTGTTGGTAACGCCGCATTTGTTCGAGTCCTTCAGTGCCGGCCGGCGCCAGCTTCAGAGCATGCTCGAAGGCATCTTGCGCCCCATGATAATCGCCTTGCCGCAAGCGTGAGTGGCCAAGCATCGCATAGAGCTGAAAATCGGCCGCAAGAACATCGTCGCCTTCCCCTGAAACGAGCAATCCTTCGAAAACCTGCGCGGCTGCCAGATGGTCCCCTTGCTGGTACAGGCTCATGGCAATGCGGCGCTGGACAGAGGCGCTCCAGGGATTGTCTGGATTGTAATGCAGTGCCTCCTGCCAGGCTGCAACTGCCTCGCCATTATGTCCCAGGCCGAACCAGGCGTCGCCCAGAAGCTCGTGGACACGGGCCCAGGTGACATCCTGACCAGGTGGCGCTTGTGTAATCTGCAGATAGTGTTGCAGATGACGAATGATTTCCTGCTGACGCCCCTCCGCACCGGCAAGAAATTCCGCAAGAGTGAGCAGGGCTTCGGCCAGGACGGCGGGCTCACTGGCGGCCAGCGACACTGCAGTCTCCGCTGCGTAGATGGCGGCAGGATAGTTCTTTTGTTCCTGCAGTACGCGACTTCGCAGCAAATGAACCTGAATCAGCCACGACAGGGTCCCGTCAGCAGGGCAGGTTGCGATGGCCTTGTCCAGCAAACCCAGCGCACGTGGCAAGCTCCGCTCTTCGTGCCAGGCGATGTACCCCAGCCGTTCGAAGCACAGGGCGCTCAGCGCCGCCAAATGCGACGGGGCGAGCAGGGCGCTCAGGAAGTGTTCGCGCGCCAGCGCGACATCATTGCCAATCAGCGCGAGACTACCGAGCTGGAAATAGACCCGACCCACGTTCTCATAATTGGGGGTAGCCCGCAGGATGCGCTCGTAGCAGTCAGCAGCGACAACGGTGTCACTGTGGTCCGCAAAGCCGACGCTCGCCAGCTCGTAGCGCACAAGATGGCAATCTCCGCGCAGTTCAAGCAACTCGGGAGAATGCGAGCGCTGTGGTTCCAGTTTGAGGACGGCCTGCAGATCGTCCAGAGCTTCGGCAGGGCGCGCGTCGTTCAGTCGCGCCCTGGCCCGCAACAGCAGCAGGGCTATTCTGGTGCGCAGGCCAAGTGAAGTCCGCAGTGCCCGGGCGACGGCGACTTCTGCCCGGCGCAGCTCGTTGCGGGCCAGCAGGCCTTCGCAATCGCGAAGCAGATCCTGGCTCACGCGCAGATCAGAATCTTGACATCACAATCGAGGCGTTCTGGCCACCCAGGCCGAAACTGTTGGACATCAGAAACCTGAGCTCGGGCACACTGCGGGCCTCGTTGGGCACGTAGTCCAGATCACACTCGGGGTCTGGCGTGTGGTAGTTAATAGTGGGGTGCAATACGCGCTCGAAGAGAGACATGGCGCTGGCAATTGCCTCAATAGCGCCGGAACCGCCCAGCGCGTGCCCCATCATGCTCTTCGTGGAGGAAACGGCCAGGTTGGAAGCCTGTTCACGGAAGATTCGCCGAATGGCAAGCGATTCCATTTTGTCATTCGCCTGGGTCGATGTGCCGTGGGCATTAATGTACTGAATGTCGCTGTGGTTGACATGCGCATCGTCGAGCGCCCACTTCATCGAACGCATGGCGCCGCCGCCTTCAGGATCGAGGGCGGCGATGTGATAGGCGTCTGAAGAAGAGGCATGGCCGAGAATCTCGGCGTAGATGCGGGCCCCCCGTCGCATGGCGTGCGCCAGACTTTCAAGGATGAGTACACCACAGCCTTCACTGAATACGAAACCGGAGCGATTCAGGTCGAAGGGTTGGCTGGCCTCTTCGGGATTGTCATTGAAGCCGGCCGCGAGGGCCTGCATGGCCTCGAATCCGGCCAGCGCATAGTCCTGTAGCACGGACTCAACGCCGCCGGCGATCACGACGTCAGAGCGGCCGCCGCGAATGAGCTCGCTACCTTCGCCAACAGCCTGAGTTCCCGCAGCACAGGCCGTGGATGGCGCGTGGAGCGGCCCAAGCGCGCGCAGGAAGCGGCTGACATAGTGAGCGGGCATGTTGGGCAACGAGTTGATGAGTGAAAGCGGATTTGGCCTGCGATAGCCGCCGGTCTTGTAGCGCCAGGTGCTGTTCTCGGCCATTTCATGCGAGCCGAGCGAAGTGCCAAGCACGACGCCCACCTTTTCGCCTTCGGCCTCAATGTCGCTTATGCCCAGTCCCGCATCTTCCACGGCCATCTTTGACGCGGCGACTGCGAACTGCGAAGCGCGCCCCATGCGCCTGGCTTCCTTGCGCTCGATAAACCGGGTCGGGTCGAAGTCGCGCACTTCCCCGCCAATTTTGACCGGCACATGTTCAGTCTTAATTGTTTCCAGCTGGCGAATGCCAGAACGGCCAGCGACAAGCCCTTCCCAGAGTGACCGGGCCGTTCCCAGGGCCGTAACAGCGCCAAGGCCCGTGATAACTACCCGTGGGCGGCCATTACGCAACAGATCCATGATTGCCGCGCTCCTGTCCTTTTTGCACTTCAGTCCGGCCCTGCACACCAGACCGGATCGCCTCGATCACATTGCCTTCCACAGCTCGTGCGGCCTGCTTGATCGCATTACACACTGCGTTCGAGTTGGAGCGACCATGCCCAATTATAACGACTCCGTTAACGCCAAGGAGCGGAGCCCCGCCCACCTCGAAGGTATCCGCGCGCCGGCGCACGCGACTGATGGCGGGCTGCAGCAGGGCGCCTGCGAGCAAGGAGAGTGGGTCGGAACGAATCTCCTCGCGGATTAGCCTGGTGACGTAGCGCGACGTGGACTCGAAGGTCTTGACGAGCATGTTGCCGAGGAAACCATCGCTGATGACGACATCCACCCGGCCCCGAAACACATCTTCGGGCTCAATGTTGCCCACATAGTTCAGTCCGCTGTCGCGCAGCAGGGGGTCAGTCTGGCGCACCAACTCGTCCCCCTTGCCTTCTTCTTCCCCGTTCGAGAGCAAGCCTACTTTTGGCGCGGGAATGTTAAGTACCTCGCGGGAGTAGATTTGCCCCATTTGCGCAAACTGTAGCAACCATTCCGGTCGAGAATTCGTGTTCGCGCCAATGTCCAGCAGAATAACGATATTGTCACCAATGGGGAATATTCCACTTACCGCCGGTCGTCTCACGCCGGTGATGCGCCGCAGTGTAAATAAAGTGGCTATGGTCAGCGCTGCGCCAGTGTTGCCCATGCTGACAAAGGCGTCTGCCTGTCCATCACGGACCATGCGCATGCCGACATGCATCGATGAGTCCGGCTTCCCCTTGCTGGCTATGCCCGGCCGGTCCATCATCGTTACTGCCTGCGAGCTGTGGCGAATTTCGATGGGCAGACCGTTCGTGCGGTGCTTGCCAAGTGCCGACGAAATCCGCTCGTCATCACCGACGAGGATTATCCCAAGGTCGGTCTCGCTGGCTGCCATTACGGCTCCGGTTACATCCGGCCCGGGGCAATTGTCACTGCCCATTGCATCGACAGCTATGCGCATGTTTTCTCCTGACTGTCGCAGGCGAGTGTAGCACATTCTGCGACGAAAGTAGCATGGCATTGACAGTAGAAGGCCGGTCGCTATACAATTCGCCGATTGCCCCGGTGGCGGAACAGGCAGACGCGCACGGTTGAGGGCTGTGTCCTTTCGGGGGTGGAGGTTCAAATCCTCTCCGGGGCATTTAATCAGTCCGTCACTTCGCTGCGCCCCGTGTTGCGGGGCAGAGGGCCGCACTGCTACAATTCGGACCTGACGCCGGCCGGCAGCGGGAGGCAGCGATGAGCGGATCGAGCAGTCAGATTCTGGCCCAGGCTCACGCTTGTATCGAAGCCGGGAATCTGGAAGATGCCGAGAGCCTGATCCGGTCACTTCTCGAGCAGGATCCCGATAACACGGATGCGTGGTGGCTGCTTGCGCACTCGGTGCGTGATGACAGCTCCGCCCGTGAGGCACTTGGCCAGGTGTTGCGCCTGGATCCCAACGATCAGCAGGCTCGTTCGCTGCTGGCCGCCCTGGACGAGCGATTCCCTTCCGGAGAACAAACAGGCAGGCGACGTCGCCTGTCCTTGCCACGGCCGCGGCTGCCGTCCATTCCATTTCGGGGTGATGAGGGCGGCTTTGCGCGGCCCATGAGCTTTACTCTGGTTATCGTGCTGCTAGTGATCGGTGGCTGGCTCTTGCTCAGACACTTCGGCTTTGAACTCGTGCTTCCCACTCCGGTCCCGTCAGACGAGACAGACACGGCGCAGGTAGTAGCAACTGGTGACGGCCCCGATGCCGTGCCCGGCGACCTGGAATCGCAATTGTCGGAGGGAACTTCGACACAAGATGCCAGTGCAAGTCCGACTGCCGTCACGACAGTCGCAGGACAGATGGCTCAGGACAGTGAAGGAAGTACAGGGTCGGCTGAAGGTGAGGGGAGGGCATCAGCTGATGACGTCGATAAAAGGACGTCTTCATCTGCTCAGGCAAGCGCGACGGCCATATTTTTTGTAGAAGTGCAGGCGACTCTGGACGCGGATTCTGGTGAGGGATCGCCTGTAGGTGGAGTGGCGACGCCGACTGAAGTGACCGTGTCAGCGACGGCAACGCAGGTGGCGACTCCGAGTCCGGCGCCGACCTATCCTTACCCAACACAGACTGACGCGGAAGAATTTGCCGCGCAATTCGTCACCGACTTTACCCAGGCTGGCCTGGAGCTTGCCTATGACTCCCCCTTGCTTGAGGGATCAAGTCTGGGCAGTACTGCGCTCGCAAATGTGTGCCTGAATGCGAGGCTGGGCTTGCTGGACACTGTAAACGCATCGATGGAAGTGATGGCAGGGTTTGCTGAACAACTGCGCAACAGCGCGCCTGCGCTGGGCGTGCGCATTATGGACTGCCAGGGAGAAAGCACCATCCTGCGTATCATCGCTACGACCATCGAAAGCGCGCTTTTGTGGACCGACGGCTCGCTTGAACTTTCCGCCTTTCAGGCCTCCTGGGAAGCTGTCGGCTGAGTAAACTGCTCGCATGAGTTCGCGGCCAGCGGCAGCCGGACAGTAAAGGTCGAGCCCTGACCGACCGTGCTCTGCACCTCGATGGTGCCCCGGTGGGATTGAACAATGTTGTAGCAAATAAACAGGCCAAGACCACGTCCGTCATCCCGGGTCGTAAAATAAGGCTCGAAGATTTCCTTGATGTGCTCCGGCGGAACACCGTGGCCCGAATCGCGTACGTGGACTTCGACACAGTTTTTCCACTTCCTGGCTTCAAGTGTCAAGAAATCTCCCTGTGACATCGCCGACCAGGCGTTCAGCAGCAGATTCATAAACACTTGCTCCAGCTGGTCCCGATTTCCGCAGATCATTGGCAGTCGCGGAAGATCTTCGTGCAACTTCAAATCCTTTTGTTCAAACATTTTCCGATTCAGATTAATGACATCTCGCAGGACCTCGCCCGGGTCCACCCGGCTAAAAACGGAATCTGCCTCGTTTCGACGGGCGAACCCCAGCAACTGGCCGACAGTTCGCGTAATTCGTAAAATGCTTTCCTGAATGCGAACAACGTCCTCGGCCTCTGGCATCACACCGGCCTCAAGGTCCTCCAGCATGTCATCGAGCAACAGGCGAATTGGCTGCAATGGATTGTTGATTTCATGCGCCAGTCCCGCTGCCAGATGTCCGACTGTCGCAAGCTTCTCGGAGCGTATGAGCATATTCTGGGCAGACTCAAGGTCGGCGCTGCGCTCACGCACGGTTTCCTCAAGCTCATAGTTCTGCTGTGTGAGCATCTCGTGCAACTGGGCATCATGAAGAGCCAGTACAGCCTGCTGGCCAATTCCCTCAAGCAGATGCAAATGTCGGGAGTTATACAAATCTTGTGGGCTTGCCACAATTGCGCTGGCCCGGGCCGAATCACCATGTTGTAGCACCGCAATCATGCCGCCAGACCATCCCTGTGGCAGCCCCGTCTCACCATTCAGGACGCGAGAGCGTCGTTCGCCCTGCAGCAGCGAGAGCAGGGCAGCATCTGTTTCAGCTGGCAAGGGACTGCCGTCCTTATGGTAAATCCGATGTGAGCGGAGCACGCCGTTTTCATCCAGGCGGCCCATGGCGACCAGCGAACCCGGCAACAGTTCCAGCGTTAACCTGGGCGCCATCTCCAGCAGCTCTCTGACCGACTTTACGCGATTGAGTTGTTCGCTGGCGTGGAGCAAGGCTTCCAGTTCGCGGGTGCGTTGCTGCAGGTCAGCCTGCAACTGGCGGGAGCGCATCTTGTTGTGGGCGCGCGCCAATAGCTCCCGCGGGCTGAAAGGCTTGTTCAGCCAGTCGTCAACCCCAATACCAAGACCACTGTCAACATCGGAAGCTCGCAGTGGCTGCGAACTGAGAATAATGGCAGGAATATTGGCGGTATTCTCGCTTTCACGTAGCAGTCGTAGTACCTCCAGGCCACCAAGGCCTGGCAAATCGGTATCCAGTATCATAAGTGCCGGTGTGAGCCTGCGTGCCCGCGAAAGGGTCTCGTTCCCATCCGCGACGCTTTCCACGCGAAAGCCTTCTCGCTGGAATATTTGCTCAAGCTGCAGGGTCAGGTGCTGATCTTCGTTGGCGTAGAGTACAAGTGGCATGGGGTTCAGAGTAGTCATCATGATTGCCTCATGTAGCATCGGACGACTATGGTACAATTCATGGTCTGCCGTAGCAAATCGGCGAATTGGCAGGGCACCTCGCATGACCGTCAAGATAATCTCCAGAAACCGCAAGGCCGCGCATGATTACTTCCTCGAAGACAGATTCGAGGCCGGCCTTGTCCTGCTGGGTTCGGAGATCAAGTCCATTCGTGCGGGGCGGGTTAGCCTGCGCGAAGGCTATGTGCAGGAGCGGGTGGGAGAGTTATGGCTGGTAGGCTGCCACATCGCTGTCTATGAAGAGGCGGGGCGCTTTGGCCACAGCGACCCCGTACGAGCGCGCAAGCTGCTGCTGCACCGCCGCGAGATTGCAAAGATCACCTCGCAAATGCGGGAGCGCGGCTATACGACAGTGCCGACCGCGTTATATCTGTCGCACGGACGGGCCAAACTGGAAATAGCACTGGCCCGTGGCAAGCGCCAGTACGATAAACGTCAGGCAATTGCGCAACGCGACAGCGAGCGGCAGATGCAAAGGGAATTGAACCAGCGAGGCTGACCGGTGGATGCTGACAGGCTTGGTATATTACTGCCGATAAGGATACTTATCAATTTATAAATCCGCTGGACAGCCTTTTTCCCCCTTGACCAGTCCGGACGCTGCCAGGCGGCAATTCTTTGGCAGCAATGACAGGGACAGTCCGTGCCCAGGCACTTAACCTCTCTCCCTTATCACATTTTCGTGGTCGTGAGACTGAATCTCCGGGCCGCCTGATGCGCTACCAGCGAACCGGAAGTTCGCGCACGCGCCGCTGGCTGTGGCTCCTGATCCTCCTGCTTCTGGCAATCCTGCTTGTGGCTGCCCTTGGCCTGGGTGGCGTGTTTACCTTTCGCAATGTACTGCTTCCCAGTCAGCAGCAGCGCATCATTGACCAGCTTCCTTTCATGCGCGCCCTGATGGCACCCACGCCTCCCGGCGGTACCTTGCCGACGGTTGTACCTGTTGCCGGCGCGCTCTCGCCCGCTGACCTGCTCGCCGATTTGCCAACCCTGCCTGCTGCAAGCGCGACTGTGACAGCGACCTTGCCCCCCGCCACGCACACAGCGCAGCCTTCTGCGACCACAATGGTTCAGTTGGCAACCCAGGCCAGCGCAACGCCCCGACCCACAGTTACTCCCTCGCCGACGCCTGCGCTTGCAGTTCCACCAGCAGCAACCCTTGTCAGCCAGGAGAGCGCTGCAGGCTGGCCGCTCTCTGTGCGGCTGGAGGGCTTCACCCATATTCTGCAAAGCTGGAACAACTGTGGTCCGGCAAATCTGGGCATGGCCCTGAGCTACTACGGCTGGTCTCGCGGACAGATTTTTATCGCCGACCGTCTGAAACCCGGCCGCGAGGACAAGAACGTCAGCCCGCATGAGCTGGTTTCCTTCGTCAACGAGTTTACCGATTTCAGGGCGCTCACTCGCGTGGGCGGCGATCTTGAACTGATAAGGCGCCTGCTGGCAGCGGGCATGCCAGTCATCGTGGAAACCGGGTTCATGCCGGAAGGCTATGACTGGCTGGGCCATTATCAGACTGTGGTCGCCTACGATGATGTGTCACGGCGTTTCTGGCTCTACGATAGCTATCTGGGGATCGGGGAGGACGAAGCCGGCCTGACAGAAAGCTTCCGCGAGCTGGACGCCAACTGGCAGCATTTCAATCGCAGCTTTATTGTCATCTACGAGTCCGGGCGCGAAGCAGAGTTGCGCCAGCTTCTTGGTGACTGGGCCGCACCGTCGGGCGCAGCTGAAATTGCCCTCGCGACGGCGCGGGAAGAAGCCAGTGCCGACCGCAGCGATGTCTTTGCCTGGTTCAACATGGGCACTACCCTGACCCGCCTGGGTCGCTACGAGGAAGCTGCCGCGGCCTATGACCAGGCGCGTCGGGAAGGCACCTTGCCATGGCGCATGACCTGGTATCAGTTTGGCCCCTTCGAAGCCTACTTTCACAGCGGACGCCTGGACGACGTGCTGGCGCTGGTCAAGGTCAACATGGCCAATGGCGCACGTTATGTTGAAGAAACCTGGTACTGGCAGGGTCGTGTCCTGCAGCAACGTGGCGATGTGGCGGGCGCGCGCGGCGCCTACACCCAGTCTCTAAATCTCAATCACTTCTATGCCGCGGCTCGCTCAGCGCTGGCAGAGCTCCAGTAGCGTGAGCGACCTGCCGGCACGGGATGTCCGGCCGCAACCCGCCCGCAGAACGCGTCGTCTGGCCCGTTCAACGCTGCTGGTCATCTGCGCCTTCGCCGGCGCGAAGCTCATCAGCCTGGTACAGACCGTCGTCATTGCCCAGGTGTTCGGGCTGGGTGCGGAGATGGACGCCTATGTGGCGGCCAACGGACTTCCCGAGCTGATTTATACACTCATTGCCGGTGGAGCGATGGCCCACGCCTTCATTCCGGTATTCAGCGGCCTGCTGGCGCGCGGCGACAGGGACGGCGCCTGGCGCACTGCCACGCTAGTCATCAACTGTGTCTTCCTCGTGACCCTGCTGCTCAGCCTCCTGACTTTTCTCGCCGCACCCGGTCTGGTCGCCACGCTGGTCGCGCCCGGCTTTGACACGACGGCGCAGGCGCAGACGGTCATCCTGATGCGCATCCTGCTGCTGACCACGTTGATTTTCTCTGTCAGCGGGATTTGCATGGGCATCCTGCAGAGTCACAATCACTTTCTGCTGCCAGCCCTCGCGCCAGTGCTTTATGACGTCGGGATTCTCTTTGGCGTCCTCTTCCTCATCCCGCAGTTCGGCGTATACGGCATCGCCTGGGGCGCCGTGCTGGGCGCAGCACTTCATCTCGGTATTCAGGTGCCGGGACTGCTTCGTTTCCGCGCGCGCTGGTGGCCCCTGCTGGATCTGACTGACCCGAACTTGCGCCGGATTCTGCACTTAATGCTGCCCCGCATTGCCGGACTGGGGGTATTCAGCCTCAACTTTATAGTGATGAATAACATTGCTTCCCGTCTCGGCCCAGGTTCGGTGAGCGCCCTGAGCTGGGGCTGGCGCATCATGCAAATCCCCCAGACGCTCATCGGCACTGCGATGGGCACAGTCATCTTCCCCACGCTCGCAGCCCTGAGCGAGTTGGGTGACGACCAGGGCAAACGTGACGCCATGTCCGGCGCCTTGCGCTTCATCCTCATTGCCAGCATCCCTTCCGCCGTGGGCCTGATCTTCCTCGGCCATCCAGTTGTGAGCCTGCTGGAACGCGGCGCCTTCGACGCCTCTGCCTCAAGCCTGGTCACTGCCACATTGCGCTTCTTCGCCCTTGGCCTCGTCGTACATGCCGTGCTCGAGGTCGTGGCGCGCAGTTTTTACGCCGACAAGGACACCCTGACGCCGCTGTGGGCTGCGCTGGGCGGCGCCGCCATCAACCTGATTGGCGCCTTCCTGCTCAGCGGCGTGCTGCTGACAGATGTGCTTGTTCTCCCTGGTCCGTTTTTGCAGCTTGCACAGCGGGTAAATGTGGGCGTGAGTGGGCTGGCCCTGGCCAATTCCCTGGCAACGACCTTCGAGGTCGGCCTGTTACTGTGGGTGCTTCGTCGACGCTGGCGGAGTCTTAACGAGGACGCACTTGCGCGCACGGTCCTCAAGACGGCTGCGGCCAGCCTGCTCATGGCGCTGGCCATCGTGCTGCTCGAGCCGCTGCTGGGCATCTGGTTGCGCCCACCTGGATTGCTGGCTTCGCTTGGTATGGTCGGCGCTCAGGTTCTTGTTGGCGGCCTGGTATTCTTCGCTGCAACGCTTGCGCTGCGAATGCCGGAGCCACGTATGCTGCTGCAACTGTGGCAAATGCGACGCGCGCCAGCCGGAGGGGAATTTGACGACTGAAATCCTGACTCTGACGCTCGGTGCCTTCGTCACCAACTGCTACATCGTTGCTAACACGGCGACCGGCGAAGCGCTGGTCATCGACCCCGTTGATGATGCTGCCCGCCTGGAGCACAGTGCCCGCACGGCCGGCTGGACAATTCGCCTCATTCTGGCAACGCATGGTCACCTCGATCACATCCTCGCTGCCGCAGACCTGGTCCGCTTGACCGGCGCACCATTTCATATTCACCGTGACTCGCCCCGGCTGCAGCCCGACCCGCCTGTTGATGCGTTCCTGGATCTGCTCTTCCCGCCCCTGCCCCGCCCGGATCATTGCTTCGGCAACGATGACGAGTTGACCGGCATTGAGGGAATCCCCTTGCGCACGATCTACACGCCTGGTCACGCGCCAGACCACGTCGCTTTGCATTCATCAGAACTGGGTGTCCTGTTTGGGGGCGATTGTCTGTTTGCCGGGAGCATCGGGCGCACGGATTTTCCCAATGCAAGCCTGCCCACGCTCATGCGCTCCATCACAGAGCGTTTGTTAACCTTGCCGGACGAGACCCGCGTGTTGCCCGGGCACATGGGGCCGACCACCATCGGCAACGAGCGGCAGAGCAACCCCTTCCTGCTGGAATATCTGCGGCGCGGTGGCGCCGAAGGCTGGTTTCCTGCGTGACGCGTCTGGCCGTCCTGCTGGTCACCCTGCTGCTGCCGCCCCTGCTCGTCCTTGCCAACACCGTCCTGCTCGTGACACCTCTCATGCTGGCGGCAGCCTATGCGCGCCCGGGTTTCCCGCAGGACCCTTACGGCTTCACTACCGAACAGCGCATCGAACTGGCGCCGAAGATTACTTCCTGGCTGGGCACTGCCGAATCAGTGGACGAGCTGGGTGAACTGCGCTTTGCGGATGGCAAGGCGCTGCTCAACGCTCGCGAACTGCGGCATATGCATGATGTGAAACAATTGACCAGCATCACCTTCCGCACTGCCATGCTGGCCACCCTCGTCTTCACAGCAGCCATGCTGCACTGTCGCCGGCAAGGTCTCATGGCCTTTGCCTTGCTACGAGGCGCCTTGCTCACGATCGGCCTGCTCATAAGCATTGTCGTGCTCGCTGTGGCCAGCTGGGACCAGATCTTCACCGGCTTTCACCGACTCTTCTTTGAGAGCGGAACCTGGTACTTCGCCTGGTCGGACACCCTGATTCGCCTCTTCCCGGAACAATTCTGGTTCGACGTCGTACTCGCCCTCGGGGGCCTGACGGCTGCTGAGTCCCTGTTGCTGGCCTGGCTAACAACCAGGAAACGCGCAGTCTGGCATTCGCAACGCCGCTGGCTATACTGGCTTCCCGGCAAGGGAGAGAGTTGACTCTATGAAAAAACTGGGCGTCCGCGATGTGTCGTTGAGCGGGAAGCGGGTGTTGCTACGCGTTGATTTCAACGTCCCGCTCAGCAATGGCGCTGTCAGCAACGACGCGCGCATCCGTGCCGCCCTGCCCACCCTGCAGTACGTCCTCGCGCAAAAGCTGCAGGCGCTCATCCTGCTGTCGCACCTGGGCCGCCCGCAGGGGGTCTTCGATGCGCGCTGGTCATTGGCGCCCGTTGCGGAACGCCTGGAGCAATTGCTGAACAATAAGATACATTTTGGAACGGACTGTGGCGGCCCTGTAACTCGCTCATCGCTCGCGTTCCTTCCCCCCGGCGGCATCCTGCTGCTCGAGAACACGCGCTTCGAGCCCGGCGAAACCAGCAATGATCCCGCCTTTTCCCGCTCGCTGGCGGAGCTGGCGGATCTCTTCGTGAATGATGCTTTCGGCGCAGCCCACCGCGCCCACGCGTCCACCGTCGGCGTGGCCACGCAGCTTCCCGCGGTTGCCGGCCTGCTAATGGAACGCGAGCTGGATTACCTCGCGACGGCGCTGGAGCAACCTGAACGTCCCTTCGTCGCTATTCTGGGCGGCGCCAAGATCTCGGACAAAATCCGTGTCATCGAAGCGTTGCTGCAGAAGGTTGATCGCCTGCTCATCGGCGGCGGCATGGCCAATACTTTCATTCGGGCGCAAGGCCTGGCAACCGGCAACTCGCTTGTTGAGGAAGACGCTGTGTCGGTAGCGGCCGGGTTGTTGCAGCGTGGCGGTAAGAAGCTGGTGCTGCCCGTGGACGCGGTCATCGGCGACTCCTTCTCAGCCGAGGCCAACTGCCGCAACATTGAGGTCAGCGCCGGGGTGCCTGAAGGCTGGGCGATCTACGATATTGGCCCGCGTACGGTAGAGAAGTTCGGACTGCAACTGAACAAAGCGCGCACTGTCGTCTGGAACGGCCCGATGGGCGTTTTCGAACTACCGCCTTTCGCAATGGGCAGCAACGCACTTGCCGCACTGCTGGCCACTGCCACGCAGGCCGGTGCAACCACCATCATTGGCGGCGGCGACTCAGCAGCAGCAGTCGAGGCTGCCGGTTTCGCCGACGCCGTCACACACATCTCGACCGGCGGTGGCGCAAGCCTGGAGATGCTGGAAGGGCGCACACTGCCCGGTGTGGACGCGCTGGACGACCGTCCTGCGTAAGGGAAGCCTGAGATCAGGTCTGTTCCAAACCAGACAAAGGAGTTGAAGATGCGGGTCCCGATCATCGCCGGAAACTGGAAGATGCACAAGTCAGTGCAGGAGTCGCTCGACTTTGCGCGGGAACTGGCGCCGCGCCTGGCGGAATATAGCAATGTTGAACGGGTCGTGGCGCCGACTTACCTCGCGTTACCAGCCGTCGCCGAAGCGCTGCGCGCCAGTAACATTCGCGTGAGTGCGCAAGACGCCCATTACGAAGCTCAGGGCGCCTTCACATCACAGGTATCCTCAGCCATGTTGGCAGGGATCGCACAATACACGATAATCGGCCATTCCGAGTGCCGCGCCTACCTTGCCGAGACTGACGAACGAGTCAATCTCAAGCTGAAGGCTGCGCTGGCCTGCGGCCTGAAGCCCATCGTCGCTGTCGGGGAAGACCTGCAGCAAAATGAGGCCGGCACGACGCAGCAAGTGGTTGGAGGGCAGCTGCGCGCCGCCCTGCAGGACGTTGACGCCGCCAGCATGGCCGACGTCATTCTGGCTTACGAGCCGGTCTGGGCCATCGGAACGGGCCGCAACGCCAGTGCAGCGCTCGCCGGCGAGGTCATCGGCGGCTGCCTGCGCGCCACAGTGGCCGGGCTCTTCGGCGACGAGGTCGCGCAGCAGATCCGCATCCAGTATGGCGGCAGTGTCAAACCGGGCAACATGGCCGAGTACATGGCTCAGCCGGAGATTGACGGCGCGCTGGTGGGCGGCGCTTCCCTGGACGTTGAGGATTTCACTGAACTTGTGGCCATCGCTTCCCGCGTGAAGGGCGGGCGCAGCGCCAGCAATTGACGCTGCCCTGCCCCACTTCAGGTCTGCTGGCTGGATGCAAGCCTTCGGGCCGGCGCGTTCAGGTGCCGAATTGACGGTCGCCGGCGTCGCCCAGGCCCGGCATGATGAAGCCGAATTCATTGAGCCCTTCGTCCACCGCCGCCACGTGAATGGGCACTTCGGGATGGGCTGCACCAAGTCGCTCCACGCCCTCGGGAGCAGCGATCAGGCCCATGTACTTGATGCGGCGCACACCCCACTTTTTGAGAATGTTGATGGTCGCCACGGCAGATCCCCCCGTCGCCAGCATGGGATCCAGCACGATGCAGACACTGACCGTCGGCTCGGTCGGCAGATTGTTGTAGTACTCGACCGGGCGTAGAGTCTTTTCGTCGCGATACAGGCCGATGTGCCAAACCTGAACGCTGGGTAGCAGTTCCATCACCCCGTCTACCAGCCCCAGCCCGGCGCGCAACACCGGGACGAGACCGATAGTATCGCGGCAGCTCTGCCCTGCGGCAGGCCCCAAGGGTGTTTCCACGCTTTGCGGCGTCAGGTCCAGGTCTCTGGTGGCTTCGTAACACATCAGCAGAGCCAGCTCGCGCACCAGCTCGCGAAAGGAACGATGATCCGTGGCCACAGAGCGCAGCTGGGTCAGTTTGTGAATAGCGAGCGGGTGCGTAGAAACGTGCAGACCTGCCATAATGCTGCCTTTCCCCGCAGTTGCGTGCGACCCCGACACCAGTATACTTGAATCGCAACGACGAAGACGAGAGGCGATGATGTCCGCAACGGAGCGCATGGTCGGCGGCAGACGTCGCCAGGGTGAGCGCGAAAACTACGCCCTGCGCCCGCAGCAGCTCGACGACATCATTGGCCAAAAGCGGGTGCGCGAAAATCTGCGCATTCTCATTGAGGCAGCCCAGGCGCGCGAAGAGCCGGTCGATCACATCCTGTTTTACGGTCCGCCCGGGCTGGGCAAGACCTCGTTCGCCCATGTCGTCGCCCATGAAATGAACTGCAATATCCGTATAACTTCGGGGCCCTCGGTGGAGCGCGCCGGCGACCTGGCCTCGATCCTGACGCACATGCGCCAGAACGACATTCTGTTCATCGATGAGGTTCATCGCCTGGGTCATGCCGTCGAGGAAGTACTTTACCCGGCGATGGAGGAATACGCGCTCGATATCGTCATCGGCAAGGGACCGGCCGCCAAGAATGTTCGCCTGCACCTGCCGCGCTTCACGGTGATCGGCGCCACCACCCGTCTCTCCCTGCTGGCCAGCCCCCTGCGCGATCGTTTTGGCGCGCGCTTCAGGCTGGACTTCTACGATCAGGCCGCCATGCAGCACATCATCGAGCGTGCAGCAGCGCTGCTGGAGATCAACATCGAGACAGCCGGCACTGCGGAAATTGCCAGCCGCGCACGGGGCACGCCGCGCGTCGCATTGCGCTTGCTGCGCAGGGTGCGTGATTACGCCCAGGTGCGCGCCGGGGGAGTGGTCACACGCGTGGTCGCCATTGAAGCGCTGGGTTTGATGGAAGTTGATCCCCTGGGTCTGGATGACATAGACCGACGCATTTTGGGAACCATCATCGAGAAGTACGACGGCGGCCCTGTGGGGCTGGATACCATTGCCGCCTCCATCAGCGAGGACAGCAGTACGATCATGGACGTCTACGAACCCTACCTGCTCCAGCTTGGTTTCCTGGAACGCACCCCGCGTGGCCGCGTCGCGACACGCAGCGCCTGGGAGCATCTGGGTCTGGAGCCAGCTCCTGAAGAAGGGGAGCTGCAGGCGAAGCTGCCTGGTGTCTGAAGCGCCATCCCGCCGCCGACCATGAAGGTCTCCGACTTCGATTACGAGTTGCCAGCGCGTCTAATCGCCCAGACTCCGGCCGAACCGCGCGACTCTTCGCGCCTCATGCTGCTGGACCGTGACAGGGGCTGCATCGCCCATCATCGCTTTCACGAACTTGGCTGCTTCCTGCGCCCTGGCGATGTGCTGGTGCTCAATGACACGCGCGTCATGCCGGCGCGCCTGGCTGCAATGAAACGCGAAACCGGCGGCAAGGCCGAGATTCTGCTGCTGCGTCAGCTGGATGCACAGCGCTGGCTAACGCTCGTGCGCGGCAGCGGCATCCGCGTCGGTGCCGGCTTGCATCTGCACGACAGTGACATTGCGGCGGAAGTCGTCGAGGAAGGGACCCAGGGGCAGCGCGTGCTGCGCTTCAGCCGGTCACTTCAGGGCGAACTTGAGGCCCTGGGCCAAACTCCCTTGCCACCTTACATTCAGACCCATCTTGAAGACCATGAACGCTACCAGACAGTCTACTGCCGTAACACTGGCTCGGCAGCGGCGCCCACGGCCGGGCTCCACTTCACAACCACTCTGCTTGAGAGTCTTCAGCGCAGCGGCGTCCTGTTGGCCCACTGCACACTGCACATCGGCCTGGATACCTTTCTGCCCTTGCGCGTTGAAGACGTGAACAGGCACCGAATGCACAGCGAATACGCCCGGCTGAATACTGAGGCCGCGAGCACTATCAATTCTGCTGCGCGTGCCGGGGGACGAATCATTGCAGTGGGCACGACGTCGGCCCGCACGCTGGAATCCGCCGCTGCTCATGCCCCGGCGGGGGAGCGGGTTTGCGCCTTTGCCGGCGACACTTCCCTGTTCGTCACTCCAGGCTATCGTTGGCGCGCAGTTGATGCCTTGCTTACGAATTTCCATTTGCCGCGTTCCACCCTGCTGATGATGGTCTGCGCCCTCGCGGGCAGGGAGCGCGTGTTGCACGCCTACGCGCATGCCCGCGAACATGGGTATCGCTTCTACTCCTTCGGTGATGCGATGTTCATCTGCCCGCGGATTCACAGTTGACCACGAGCCGCCAGGCGGCTATACTGCCCGGCGGCCTGAAGACAAGTCTGCAGCGTCACCAGATTTCCCCGTCGGAGCCCTTACTGAACTGGCGACCCGGCGGCGGCAAGTGAAGCCTGGAGAAACCCATGTATGCAGTAATCAGGACTGGCGGTCGCCAGTTTCGCGCAGAAGTTGGCAAGACACTTGATGTTGAGCGCCTCCCCTACGAAGTCAACGACAGTTTCGATATCACCGATGTCCTGCTGGTCGAGGACGGCGAGAACACCGTAATCGGTCAGCCCCTCGTCGAAGGCGCCAAAGTGCGTGTCCTTGTGCAGGAGCAGGGCCGCGGCAAGAAAATCATCGTGTTCAAATATCGGCAGCGGACGAACTATCGCCGCAAACGCGGACATCGTCAGTACTACACGCGTTTGCTCGTAGAAGATATCTCCCTGTAGCCCGTAGTGGGAAGGAGCCGGAAATGGCGCATAAAAAGGGCGGCGGATCAACCAGCAACGGCCGCGACAGCAATTCCAAACGCCTGGGCGTGAAGCGCTATGGCGGAGAGCAGGTCATCCCCGGCAACATCATTGTTCGTCAGCGCGGCACGAAGTTTCATCCTGGAAGCGGCGTGGGGATCGGCCGCGACCACACTATCTTCGCCATCACTACCGGCTTTGTCACCTTCGAGCGCATTCGTGGCAAGCGTGGGCGCAAGCAAATCAGCGTTCTTCCTGAGAGGCCACAGGAGGGAATGAGCACATGAAAGAGGCACTCCACCCGGAATGGTTTGCCGAGGCCAGCGTCACCTGCGCTTGCGGCAACAGCTGGACAACCGGCGCGACCGTCCCGGAGATCCGTACGGACATTTGCTCGCGCTGCCACCCCTTCTACACTGGCGAGCAGCGAATTGTAGACACGGAAGGTCAGGTCGACCGCTTCATGAAGCGCCTGCAGGTTCGCGAGAACATTTTGCATGAAGAGGAGGCTCGTCAGGCTGAACGTATTTCGCCGCAGCGTCCGGTAACGGATCTGGGCATTGCCAAACGCCATCTGAATATTTTCAATGAACAGGGCTTCGAGGTTGTAGGGCAGATCATGGAGCGCCTTGCATTGGGGGACAGCGCCATCCTCGAAATTCCCGGCATTGGCCGCAAGGTGCTGGCGGATGTCAAACGTGAACTGCGCACCCTGGGTTACGAACTTCCCGAAGGAGCCTGAGTCAAGGCGCCTGACACGAATTCAGTCAATGAAGGGCAGGCACGCGCCGGACGCGTGTCTGCCCTTTGTTTGTGAGGAAAGGCAGGAACAGCTTGCGTCCCCATAGCGGGCGAGTGGAAGTCATCTGCGGCAGCATGTTCTCTGGCAAGACTGAGGAGCTCATCCGGCGGATTCGGAGAGCGGTTATCGCCAGACGTCAGGTTCAGGTCTTTAAACACAGCCTGGATGACCGCTTCAACAATCCCGGTCACGTCAGCAGCCACGGTGGCCAGCAGGTTGACGCCTTGCAGATCGCCGCATCCAGCAAGCTACCCGCCCTGCTGCATCCGGAAACGGCGGTGGTTGCCATTGATGAAGCCCAATTTTTCGACGATGGGCTACTAACGTTGGTTGAGTGCCTTGCCGACGAGGGCCGGCGAGTCCTTGTCGCCGGACTGGATACGGACTTTCGCGGCAAGCCCTTTGGCATGCTTCCCGCACTGATGGCGATAGCTGAAGAAGTGACAAAGTTGCGCGCAATCTGCACTGTCTGCGGCGAACCCGCCAGCCGCACCCAACGCCTGGTCAACGGACAACCCGCGCACATTGATGATCCGATCATCCTTGTCGGGGCCGAAGAAAGTTACGAGGCGCGCTGCCGCGAACATCACGAACTCCGCAACTCCCCGTAGGGCGTAGCGCCAATCAAAATATACTTTGCAATACGAACTATATTTGCTATACTGTCCCTGAAGGCTTTTGGAGACAGCCATGGCAGTCACGGCTCGCAAGCTACCATTGGGTACGCGCCCTGCCGCGCGCAGTGAACCCGGCCTCTGGTTGAAAGATCGACGCTGGGACATGACCTACATCATCCTCAGCGTGTTGCTCGTGCCGGTTCCCTACCTCCTCTATCTCCTCGGAGTTAATCATCTGGGGCTGGATCCAGACATCAGCCGCAACACCATTAACGCCTTCGTTGCCGTGGCAGTCGGCGGCCCCCACATGATGTCCACCTTTTTGCGCACCGGGCTCGACAAGGATTTCGGCAAGCGCTACCCGATGTTGCTGCGTTCGTCGATCATCATTCCGCTGATCGTCGTTTCGCTGGCCTTTCTCAATCTGAATCTGCTGCTGACCATCTTTTTTTTCTGGGCCATGCTGCATGTGCTGCACCAGGCGACCTACGTCACCGAGCTCTACAATCACAGGGAGCACAAGGTGCTACGGCGCCCGGCCATCACCATCACCGCCCGCCTCATCGATTACGCCCTCATTCTCACCTGCCTGTTCCCAATGGCAGCCCTGAAAATCAGCGAAGGGACATTCAAGGTAGGCACCAACGACCTTATTGCGGTGATCCCGCATTTGTTTCAGGATGCGTGGTTCTTTCAGCTTGCTGCGGGCATCTTCCTGGTCGCGCTCTTCGCCTACATCATCAAGTCCGTGATGGAGTTTCGCGCGGGCCTCATCAACTGGCCGAAAACCATTTTCATCACTCTGACCGTGCTGGTCTTTTTCCCGTTGGCTGGCTTCGAAAACCTGGACACTGCCTTTCAGGGGGCCAACACCTGGCATTCATTCCAGTATCTGCCGCTGACCTTTTACATCGTCAAGCTGAAACAGCGTAGTCGACCGCAATTCGAGCGGCAGGCGCCCCTGGTGGCACGCTTCAGCCGCAGCGAAAACACGCGCGGCCTGTATGTGCTCAGCACGCTGATGCTTGGCGGCTCACTGGGAATCTTCCTGCTAGTCTACGCCCTTGCTGGCACCATCATCCCCGACATCGAACCAAACCGGCATTTTGACATTGCCTACTACACTGCGATCCTGTCATTCCTGTGGATTCATTATTATCACGACCACTTTTTATTCACTGACTTCGAGGCGCTGGACGAAGCGCGCTATTCCTGAACGGGGGCCGCGTCCTGCAGCCGGCTGAAGTCGGAGTGAAGCCATTGCAGCGGATCGACCGCTATTTCGTTGACCCATAACTGCCAGTGCAAATGCGCGCCGGTGGAACGGCCGGAATTGCCCACTTCGGCGATGTCGTCACCGGCGCGCACAAAGTCACCAATCGAGACGTGCATTTCCGACAAATGCCAGTAGCCAGAGTACACGCCCAGCCCGTGGTCGAGGATGATGGAGCGACCGCGCACATTAAGTTCGGTTGCCAGCACCACCAACCCATCTGCCGCCGCCTGTACCGGCGTCCCTGTGGCAGCAGCGAAGTCCACGCCATTGTGTGTGCGATCGTAGGGACCCTGGTTGTAGCTTCTTAGTGTGCCGAAGCGAGAGGTTACGCGACCGACTGAGGGCCGAAGCAGCAGGCCATCGAACCAGCGACCGGGTCTGTTGCCGACAATGGCATTATGCACCAGGGCGATTTCTGCATTCTCCATATCCCGGTCAAGCGTATCGAGAGCCTCTGGCGGCAGCGTCAATGCCTGGCGACCAAAAACGCCAGCCTTCACTTCAAGCGGCCACCGAAACGCCGTTTGCGTGGCGCCATCGTCTACTGTAATCCCGAGGTCATGAAATCCTGGAGCCGTATACAGAGGGATGCCGGACAGTGCAAAATGGCTGAGTCCGTCTATGTCAGCAGCGAAGTGCAGATCACTTCCCAGAAAGCTCCCGTGCACTAGCGCCGGACGTGAGGTCTGCAAGACGATGCGTACGCTCTGGCCTTGCAGCAACTCTCCAGGGCCAAGCTGCAGCATGCTGACAGGTTCCGGCCAGGGCGCATCTATAGTCTGGGGCTCCAGCCCCGGAATGTGAATCTCTTGCCCGACATGCAGCAGGGATGCGTCCGTAATCTGGTTCCTGGCGGCCAGGTCATTAAGCGCCAGCCCGTATTCGGCGGCGATTTCAGAGAGCGTGTCTCCCCGTGCTACGTTGTGCACAAGGAAAAGCCCTGAGCCGGAATGAAGCACAGGCGTGATGAAATCCGGCAGGGCTGGTGGCAGCGCCAGTGTTTCATCTACCGGGATGCGCAGTTGCTGGCCAACAAATATGAGCGACGGATTGTTGATATTGTTCAGTTCGGTGAAGGCTTCAACCGAACTGTTGTGCTCATGCGCTATCTTAAACAGCGTGTCACCACTCTGAACGATGTAGAGTGGGCCAGGAGACGCCGCTTCCTGACCCAATGCTGGTTGGGCCAGAGCAACAGAAAGCAGCGTCAGCAGGAGCGCTGCGCAGTTGAAGCGCATCATGGTGCGGGTCTCACGGAATGATCAGCGTCTGCCCCACGTCAAGGAGGCCGTCGACTGTAATGTTGTTCGCTCGCGCAATATCTTCAGCAGAAACGTTGAATTTCAGCGCGATATCAAGCAGCGTGTCGCCCCGTCTGACGGTGTAGCTACGGCTGGAGGGCGGAAGCACCGGAACCGCCGGGACGGTTAACGCCTGTCCTACATCCAGCAGATTAATGCTGACACCACGGTTCAACTGTGCCAGTTCCTCCACTTCAACACCGTAGCTCGTGGCGATGCCATAGAATGTGTCTCCCGCCCGAACCACATAGAGGGCGACACCGTCATCAACATCCGGCACAGGTGTTGCTGTGGGTGGCTGCGCTCCCTCGGGAATGAGCAACTGGTTGCCGGTATGTACCAGATGTGCGCCACTCAGGTTATTGGCAGTAAGAATCGACTCAACGCTGGCTCCGTAATAAGCCGCAATGTCATCCAGTGTCTCGCCCGCCTGCACGATGTGGTAAACAGGCATCCTGGTCGGGAGCGGCGTAAGTCCGACACTCTGGGCCAGGGAATTCACGACATCTTCGTCAAAAGCGTCCAGATAAAGCTTTGAATCATCCAGCCAAACGAAATTGTTGCGCACCGGCTGCTCCACCAGCACACGGATGAACACGGTGATTGTTTCGGCAGTGGCCTGGGTCACCACGACGAAGTCGCGCCAGCCATCATAAAGTTCATAGGTGATCTCCGACCAGACGATGTCCTCGCTCTCGCCGTCGGTTCCGCCATCAGGGTCAATACCCACCTGGACGAAAACATCTCCGTCCGATTCACTTTGCAGTGGATCATCCAGTTTTGATGACCAGACCCAGGCGGAGGCACTGAATCGCAACCAGGAATCGACCTCGACCTCTTCGATTTCCTGCAGCAAGCCGGCATCAAAGGTGGCGTAGAAGGCACGCAGCAATTGTGCGGACTCTCCTTCACGTATGTGGGCGGACTCGTCAGTGGCGGACGCGGACTGATATTCTGGCAATATCAGCTCCCAGGTTGGAGCATCTTCCCCTACCGCTTGCCTGTACCAGTGGGTCCAGCCTTCAGCAACTTGCAGGAAGGGGTCGTCATCCCGTTCCGTAAAGTCGTCCTCAAAGCCGGGATTCGTCAGCACATTCACGGCCTGTGCGTTGGCACCGGCGGCGAACAGCATGAGCACAGTCAATATCAGAAACTTGAGCATAGCTGCGCGGGTCATGGTCCTACCCAACTCACCCTCTCAGGCACCAAGATAGTCAGGCCAAGTCTTAACCGCGACAAGTATATCAGGCTCATCACAGGAATGCGCCTGTTTCGTCGGGATACGCAATTGAGTCACTCAACCGGCATACGCTATACTGGGCCTTGTCCGGCAGTGACACAAAGCGAGGCACCTTGAATCTGCACGAATATCAGTCGAAAGCGCGTTTCGCCCAATTTGGTATTCCAATTCCTGTAGGTGACATCGCTCACACGCCTGAAGAGGTGCTTTCTCTCGTCCAGGAGGCAGAGGGCACTGTCGTCGTCAAAGCGCAGGTACTGGTAGGCGGGCGTGGCAAGGCCGGCGGCATAAAACTGGCAAGATCACCGGAAGAGGCGCAGGAACTCGCGCGTGAAATCCTTGGAATGTCAATCAAGGATCATGTAGTACATACGGTGCTGGTTGACCCGGCCGCCAACATTGAGCAGGAAATCTATCTGGGTATCGCCAACGATCGCGCCGCTGCCAAACCTGTATTGATGGCTTCAGCGGAAGGCGGCGTCGAAATCGAGGAGATTAACCGCTTGCGGCCAGAGGCGATTGTGCGGGAGCACGTGGATCCGGTTGCCGGGCTATTCAACTATCAGGCGGTCAAGCTCGCCAGCGGCATTGATTTACCGCGGCCACAATGGCGCGCCTTCGGCAAGATTGTTTCTGCGCTGGTGCGATGCTTTGTAGAGAGTGACGCAGAGTTGGCGGAAATAAACCCGCTGGTCATCACCAGGGAAGGTGCGCTGCTGGCGCTGGATGGCAAGATGGTCATTGACGACAATGCCCTGCCGCGTCAACCGGAGCTGGCGGCCCTGCGCGACCCGAATTCAGAAACTGAAGCTGAAAACATGGCTCGCGAGGCTGGCATTAGCTACGTCCGGCTCGACGGCCAGATTGGCTGCATGGTCAATGGCGCCGGTCTCGCCATGACCACAATGGATATGACCAGGCTCTACGGCGAGGCCAAGGGCGTGGGGCCCGCCAATTTCCTTGATATTGGCGGTGGCGCCAGGGCGGAAACTGTCGCGACGGCCCTGCGCATCATCCTGTCTGATGCCAATGTCAAGGTCGTGCTCTGCAATATTTTTGGGGGCATCACGCGGGGTGACGAGGTCGCCCGCGGCATTCTCCGCGCCTTTGACGAAGTGCAGCCGAAAGTCCCCATGATCATTCGTCTGCAGGGAACCAACGCAGAAGAGGGCAGCGCCATCATCAACGAGGCCAAAATCCCTGGTATCCACGCAGCAACCACCCTGACCGAAGCCGCCCACATGGCGGTAGAAGCGGTCGGGAAGACGGTGCAGGCATGAGCATTCTTGTCAACGAAGACAGCATCATCCTCATCCAGGGCATCACCGGCCGCGAAGGCGGCTTTCACACTCGCAAGATGATCGAATACGGGACGCGTGTGGTAGGGGGCGTGACGCCTGGCAAGGGCGGTGAATGGTTCGAGGGCAAACCGGTGTTCGATACCGTCGAGCAGGCGGTAAAGGTCACTGGCGCAAACGTCAGTCTGGTCGCCGTGCCGGCCGCATTCGCTCCTGACGCCATTTGCGAAGCAGCCCATGCCGGCATTGGGTTGATCATCTGCCTGACCGAGTTCATCCCGGTGCGGGAGATGATGAAGGTCATACAGCAGGTCAGGCAGGCAGGCTGTCGCCTGGTTGGGCCCAACTGCCCGGGACTGCTCACCCCCGGCGTGGCAAAAATTGGCATTATGCCCGGCTTTATAGCGGCGCCTGGCAACGTTGGCGTGGTCTCACGCAGCGGGACGCTGACCTATGAGGTAGTCTTTGCGCTCTCACAGGCCGGGATGGGCCAAACGACCTGTATCGGCATTGGCGGCGACCCGATAATCGGCACCAGTTTCGTGGATGTGCTCAAACTCTTCGAAGAGGACCCGCAGACCGAAAAGGTGGCCATATTGGGAGAAATCGGCGGGCGCGCCGAAATTGATGCTGCTGACTACATCAGTGAGCACATGACCAAGCCTGTCGCGGCCTTCATCGCCGGTGCCAGTGCTCCCGAGGGAACGCGAATGGGTCACGCAGGCGCCATTATCGAAGGTGCCGAAGGAACTGCTGCCGCCAAGATTGCTGCCCTGCGCGAAGCTGGCGCCCGTGTAGCAGAGAACCCGGAGCAAATTCCGGAGCTGCTGCGCTGACCGCAGGCTCAGCGCCCCAGGAAACTGCAAAAATTAATCGCCTCCGGGGTCCCGCAGGAAGTCAGGCCCTGCACCAGCAGAAACATCACTGCCCCGCCGCCGATAATCAGGGCCAGCAGCGCCAGACAGCCGCACCAGGCTACCGGCCCGCCGGAAAGTAACTCCATTAACATGCCCGCCAGCGAAGTGATTATTTCGAGCACGCCGCTCAGGGCCTGCATGCCCAGCGTCAGCACCAGACCTGCTACACATAACAACGCGCAGGCGCCAGCCAGGATGAGAGGATTGTTCGGATCCAGCGACTGAAGTAACTCAGTCATCACCTGATCCTGCGCCTGGCGCGCAACTGCCATTTCCAAATCGCGGCTCGCGAAACTCGCTGTCTTCATGTGCATAACAGCTGCAGAAGCTGGTTGCCGTATCTCCATCCAACTCCTGGCCGCGCCAGAGCAGAAAGCGCACGTCGGTCTGGAAGCAGCGTTCACTATTCGTCAAGCGTTCGCTTACGTGAGACAGCGCCAGGCCGGCGCGGCGCGCTTCCTGAACCAGCCAAAGACGCGTCTCCTGCTCAGGCGCTGCGCCGGTGCGGATTCGCAGTTCGCCCCGCGCTGCCAATACAAGGCCCAGGCAAGGTGATATCAGTAGAACCAGCCAAAACAACAAAAATGTCACGCGTATGAGACGTTTGAGTGCTTTACGCGCTTGCGGCCGCCTGTTCACGTGGAGCTGGCGGTGGGCGCGCCTTCTGGTGCGATGCGCAAACGCAGCCTGTCGTCAGAATCGTAGCCGGAGTGCACGAAAAGTGGTGGCGCATCCGGTGCCCTGTCCAGCACTAGCGGGAGCATCTGCGGCAGGTCCTCGACCAGCGGCAGCGACATCAGCTCGTGGCGGGGCACCCAGCGCAAAAAGCCTTCAGGCGTCGCCGGGCACAGCTCGCGACTGGCGCTCTGGCAAGTGAATACAAACAGCAGGACCCCTGGATGGCCTCCTGCGTCAATGTTGTAAAGCGCGCGCAGACACAAATGCATCACCTGCAGTCCGGTCTCTTCAAGGATTTCACGCCGGATACCGCTGAGCGGATCCTCGTCTCGCTCCAGGTGTCCACCAACGCCGTTGTAGCGACCCGGGTAGATGCGGCTGTCATCACTACGCCTGAGCATCAGGATATCATCTCCGTTGCGCACAAAGGCCACCATACGCGGGATCGTCAACCAGCGACCGGCGATTTTATCAATGCCCTGCCCCGTGGCTCCCACGCTCCCTCCTTTGCATATTTCTGCGGGCCTGTGCTACGCTCGCAATTCAGAGTAGCCGGAGTTCTCCGCCGTGTCAGACAGTTTCAGAGCCCCTGTTCCCGATCTTCGAATTGTACCGGGCAAAAGCCTGTACGCGCATGAGACTCATGACTCGCAACGCTCGCTTCCGCTCATCGAGCGCTTTCGCAGCGACAAGTATATCATCAACCCGCCGGTCGTCGCGCCGATGGACACAGGGCGATATGTGATCCTGGACGGAGCCAACCGCTGCCATGCCCTGAGCGCCCTGGGCTACCCGCATATGCCCGTGCAGGTCGTCACCTGGGAGAGCAATCAGGTCGCGCTGGATACCTGGAATCACGTAGTCAGCAATTGGACAATTCCTGCGCTGCTGGCCGGCCTGGATGCCTTGCCTGGTCTGAAGCTTCAGGACGGACCGCAGTCGCACCCGGTAGCCGAAATGCATCTGGCAGATGGCAGACAAATGGCGCTGGTAACTGCTGCACAAGACCCGCACACGCGCAACGACCTGCTGTGCCAGATAGTCGCGGTCTACCAGACGAACGCGACGCTCTACCGCAGCATCATTGAAAATTCGATGCAGGTTCGAGAATATTTCCCGGACATGGTAGCCCTGCTGCGATTTCCGCGCCTGCAACCCTCCGATATCGTCACTGCCGCTCGCGAAAAGGCATGGATTCCTCCCGGGATTAGCCGCCACATCATCCACGGGCGCGCCTTGCAGATATATTATCCGATGCGGCAGCTTGAGGATCATGAGCTCAGTCTCACGCAGAAAAATGCAGAAATGCGCGCCTGGTTGCAACAGAAACTTGCACAACGACAGGTTCGCTTTTACGCTGAATCAACGTACCAGTTCGACGAATAGGAGCAGGTATGACGCAGACGGCCGACCAGGCGCTCTCCACCGCGACCTTCGAGAGTGACGGGCAGGATTACTGCCTGCTGCGACTGCCGGCAGGCGCTATCACTGCGGCGGCGGGAGTCGTCGCACAGATCGCCGAGCCTTTCTGCGCGCTGGTCATCGACCGACATGAAGTCTCCCTCGTCCTGCCCCGGGATGCGCTGACTGAATTTCAGGCGCGCTTGCCTAATGTGGAAGTTGCTTCTGAAGTGTGCCGGCTGATCACGGTGGACGTCGTCATGGAGCCGGAACTGACCGGGCTGGTGGCCCGCATCAGCGAAGCTCTGGTCGCAGCCGGCGTCCCTGTATTGCCCTTCGCCTCCTTCAGCCGCGATCACTTTCTCGTCCCGGCCGGGCAGCTGGACTGCGCCCTCGGCGCCCTGCGCCAACTGCAGTGTCGGCCCTGACCCGGAGAGTTGCCTGATGGACATTCCGATACTGCCGCAAGATGCAGTGCCACTGCCGCGAGACGATGTGCGCATCACGGAAATCTCGGCGACGCCCTGGCCAGACCGGATGCGCGTTCGCGTACATGTGCGCCTGACGCCATTTCTGGAGCGGCCCAATCTCATTCTGGTGGCGCACGACGAAGCGGACAGCATCGTCAGCGAGCTGGATGTGATTGAGACCATGAGCAATGACATGGAATTCACCCTGCATCTGCGCACAGACGACGACCCCGCCGGGCTGTACACGCTGACCGTCAGCCTGTTCTACGAATCTCGCAATCCACCCCAGCATGAACGCATTGAAACCTTTCTGGTGCCCGCGGCAGAGGACGCCCCCTGATGCAGCTCTGGCTAAGCCGGGCCCAGGTTGCGCAACTGCTACAGCATGCGCACGCTCAGGCGCCGCGTGAAGCCTGCGGCCTGCTCGGTAGCCTGGACGGCCGTGTTGCGCGCGTCGTCCCGATTAAAAACGTCGCCGCCAGGCCCGAGCGACGCTTTGAGCTGGATGCGCAGCAGATGGTGCAGACTTTCTTTGAATTCGAGCGTGACGGTCTCGAACTATGCGCGATCTGGCACTCACACCCTAAGGGCGAACCCTTGCCGTCGCCGGAAGACATTCGTGAAGCTTCATGGCCCGAGGCATGTCAGCTGATAATTGGCACCGGCTCCGGCCAGCTACAACTGGCTGCCTGGCGCATTGCAGAAGGCGAGGTCGATCGCGTTCCGCTGCACGTCGGCAACACTTTGCCCGAAGTTGATTATCCCGAAGAAACTCCCACGCAGCGCAGCGCAATCTGGATAAGTGCAATTGCGGCCGTTGTCCTGCTGCTCTGGCTGGCACTGACCCTGTTGCCGCCCGCGCCACCCTTGCCCTGAACCTAACAATGCTCGTCTGCTTGCTCGCGGGTCTGTTCACAGGAGCCGTTGTCACCCGGTTGTCAGAAATCCTGCCGTCTTCCCGACCAGGCAATGCTTTGAATAGCGCGCCTGGCCGCGGCGGTCGCGTCATTCGCTACGTACTGGTAGCAGCTGCGAATGTGGTGTTGCTGTGTTTGATGACAGAGATTCCGGGTCAGAGTGAAGCGCTATCACGACCGGTTCGACTTGTCTGGATGCCGGTTTTTGTACTCATCGCCGTCATCGACATTGAGCATCGGCGCATACTGTCCGCCGTGCTGCTGCCTGCTGCCCTGCTCGCCCTGCTGGAGTCGATGATCTCAGCCCGGCTTCACTCTACGCTGGCAGGCGGCTTCATGGGCGTGATACTCAGTGGCAGCATGTATCTGGGTGGCCAACTCTATCTGCATGCCCTGCACCGGTGGCGCGGCATCCGGTTGCAGGAAGTGCCCTTCGGCGGCGGGGACGTGACACTGACCGGGCTGTGCGGCCTGGTTGTTGGCTGGCCCTTCATCCTGCCCGCACTGCTGCTGGCTGTGTTGAGCGCCGGCGCCAGCGCTCTGCTGCTCCTCACCACAGGGCGGGTCAAGCGCCACTCAGCCCTGCCCTACGCGCCATTTCTGCTCATCGGCACTGTGCTTGTGATGCGCTTCCCGGAAGCATTCGCATATTTGTTGCGCTTACCCGGCTGAGGTGATGACTCCGCCGCCGAGGCAAGCCTCACCATCGTAGAAGACCGCTGCCTGGCCAGGCGCAACGCCGTTTTGCTGCCTCTCGAAGTGAACTGCCACGTCGGTAGGAGCGAGCGGCGTGATCGTCGCGGGTTGCGGAGTTGCCCCGTAGCGGACGCTCACTGCCGCTGAGAAAGGCTGCTGCGGGACGCATCCACTCACCCAGTTGACGCGGCCGGCGCGCAGGTCAGTCACGCCTTGCTCGTCGCGTTCTGCCACCACCAGCGCATTTTGCTGCGCCTGCTTGCCGACCACGTACATCGGCCTGGGCGTGTTGAGACCAAGACCCCGGCGCTGGCCAATGGTGTAGTTCACCAGCCCCTTGTGTTCTCCGATCTGAGTGCCATCGCGGCGCAGAACGGGCCCTGCCTGCATCAACTCCAGCGCATGGTCGCGCAAGAATCTACGGTAATCGCCGTCGCCAAGGAAGCACAGATCCTGGCTGTCCTGCTTGTCGGCAGTGGGCAGGCCAAACTCATCCGCCAGCTCACGCACTTGCGCCTTGCTGTATTCACCCACCGGAAAGAGCGCATGAGACAACTGTCCCTGGCCCATCACGCTCAAAACGTAGCTTTGGTCCTTGTGCCTGTCCATTGCCCGCAAGAGTACAAAGGAGCCGTCTGCCTCGCGGCGCACGCGGGCATGGTGGCCTGTCGCCAGATAGTCTGCGTCAAGCGCCAGTGCGTGCCGCTGCAGCCAGTCAAAGCGAATGTGCCGGTTGCATTCGAGGCAGGGATTGGGCGTGGTGCCGCGACGGTGTCCCTCGATGAAGAAGTTGACGATTTCGCGGTGAAACACTTCGCGCGTATCAAGCACATAAAAGGGGATGTCAAGCAGGTCGGCGATGCGGCGCGCATCTATCATCTGCCCGGGCGTGCAACAGCGATTGTGTGTCTGGCCCTGTACCGACGGTTCCGCCCACAGACGCATCATCATGCCGATGACTTCATACCCCTGGCGTTTCAGCAGAGCCGCCGCCACCGAGCTGTCTACGCCGCCGCTCATGGCGACGACCACCCGCTCGCTCATGACACTGCGCTCAGCTTGCGCAGTTTCTCGACAGAACTGGCGAGTACAGTGACGGCGTGCTGGATGTCCTGCTCCGTGGTGCTGCGCCCCACCGTCATGCGCAGACCACCGATGGCTTCCTGTTCACTGAAGCCCATGGCCAGCAGCACCGACGAAGGTTCCGGACTCCCAGTCTTGCAGGCCGAGCCGCCGCTGGCGGCTACCCCATTGATGTCAAGGTGCATCAGCAACATGCTGCTGTCGATGCCATCCAGCACAAAACTGGCATGTCCCGGCAGGCGCTCCTGTGGATGTCCGCTGAGTACCACGCCGGGCACGGCATCCAGCACCCTTTCGACTAGCTGGTCGCGCATCTGCCTGAAGTGAGCGACATGCTGATTCCGTTCGACCTGTGCCAACTCCAGTGCCATCGCCAGGCCCACAATCAGCGGCGTGTTATGCGTACCGGCCCGTCGCCCGTCTTCGTGGTCGCCGCCTGTCTGGCTGGCAAGCAATTGCAGGCCGGAGCGAATGTAGAGCGCGCCAACGCCCTTGGGGCCGTAAAACTTGTGCGCGGATATATTGAGCAGGTCGACGCCGAGCGCCTGCACATCCAGTGGCAGCTGTCCCGCCGCCTGCACCGCATCCGTGTGGAAGAGCAGACCACATGCGTGCGCCGCCCTGGCCAAAGCCGGGACGGGCTGAATACTGCCGATCTCGTTGTTGGCCAGCATGATGCTGGCGAGCACGGAGTCCTGTTGACAGGCGAGCTCGAACTCTGCCAGCGGGCAGCGACCGTAGCAATCAACCGGCAGCAGAGTGTGCGTGAATCCCTGCACCTGCGCCAACTGCTGCACAGTCTGCCCGACTGCGCTGTGCTCGGTGGGGCTGCTGATCAGATGCGCGCCGTTTCCGGCCTGGCGCATCTTCCAGGCAGCGCCGCGAATGGCATGGTTGTCACCTTCGGAACCGCCGCTGTTGAAGACAATTTCCTGCGGCTTACAGTTTAGAACCTGCGCTACAGTCTCGCGCGCGTCTTCGATGGCACGCTCGGCCTTACGGCCGGGGCCATGTAATGAGGAAGCGTTGCCAAAGTCCCGGGTGAACCAGGGTTGCATGGCCGCCAGCACCCGTTCATCCACCGGAGTGGACGCGGAGTGGTCAAGATAGACGTAACGATCCGCAATCACGCGTTCTTCACTCCGGGCCTTACAACGTCAATCTGCATGGACGCGACACATACTCGTCACCATATCACATTTGGGTGGATGCGCAATTTGCAGCAGCGGGTATACTTGGCGCCGGTCACGTCCCAGGCGAAACGGAGAAGCCGAATGCAGGTCGACAGGGTTCATGCGCGTGAGGTGCTTGATTCGCGGGGCAACCCAACCGTCGAGGTTGAGGTCGGGCTGATCGACGGGTCGAGCGGGCGTGCCATCGTCCCGAGCGGCGCCTCGACCGGTGAACATGAAGCAATCGAGTTGCGTGATGGCGACCGGACGCGCTATGGCGGCAAGGGCGTGCTCAAGGCCGTGGCTGCGGTGAACGGGCCTCTGGCGGACCTGGTTTGTGGCATGGACGCGCGTGAGCAACTGGCGGTTGACGAGGCCATGCTGGCGCTGGACGGCACTGGCGACAAGTCGCGTCTTGGCGCGAACGCCATACTGGGCGTGTCGCTGGCACTGTCCCACGCAGCGGCAGCTTACTGCGAGTTACCGCTCTACGCATACCTGGGCGGAGTCCATGCCCATATGCTGCCGGTGCCGATGATGAACATCATGAACGGCGGCAAGCACGCCAGCAACAGCACCGATTTCCAGGAATTCATGGTCATGCCGGTGGGCGCGGAAAGCTTCAGCGAAGGTTTGCGCTGGGGCGTGGAGATTTACGCCTGCCTGGGGCTCATCCTGCACGACATGGGACATAGCACCAGCGTCGGCGACGAAGGCGGTTATGCGCCCTCACTGGGTTCCAACCAGGCTGCTCTGGACGTCATCATGCAAGCAATTGAGGCGGCCGGCTACCGGCCCGGCGAGCAAATATGCATTGCGCTTGACCCTGCCGCGAGCGAACTGTACCGCGACGGAGCGTATCACCTTGAGATTGAGGGACGGACGCTGAGCGGCGCAGAAATGGTTGATTTTTGGGAAGACTGGACACGACGCTATCCCATTATTTCCCTTGAGGACGGCCTGGACGAGAATGATTGGGTGCACTGGTCGCAGCTGGTCGCGCGCATCGGCGATCGGGTGCAGATCGTCGGCGACGATTTGCTCGTCACCAACGTCGAGCGGGTCCAACGCGCCATCAGGGAGCGCGCGGCTAACTCGCTACTGTGCAAGGTGAACCAGATTGGCAGCCTGAGCGAAGCCATGGCAGCCAGCCAGTTGAGTCAGCGCCACGGCTGGACGGTCGTCACCAGTCATCGCAGTGGAGAAACCGAAGACAACACCATTGCCGACCTGGCCGTGGCCATGAATTCCGGCCAGATAAAGACCGGCGCGCCGGCGCGTTCGGATCGCGTCGCCAAGTACAACCAGTTGCTGCGCATCGAGGAACAACTCGGCCCGGCCGCGCTGTATCCGGGCCGCGAGGCCTTCAGCAACCTCACACAATTTAGTCGCTAACTCTGGAGGTACCATTGTCCGGCACCCGACTAGACAGCAAGCGCACCAAAATCGTCGCGACAATTGGCCCTGCTTCCAGTGATGAAGAGACCCTGCGCGCCATCATAAGAGGCGGCATGAACGTCGCCCGTATCAACTTTTCGCACGGCGATCGTGCAATGCATGGCGCCACCATCGACCGCATCCGCCGCGTTGCCGCAGAAGAAAATGCGGTGGTGGCGATCATGTGCGACCTGCAAGGCCCTAAAATCCGGATAGGCATGATTTCGCAGGAGCCGCTGTTGCTCCAGAAAGAAGATGTAGTCCGCCTGACGCTCGACGTGACGCTCGCCAACAGTGACGAACTCACAATCCTGCTGCCACACCCGGAGTTCACGGGTGACGTGTACGAAGGTATGCCGTTATTGCTGGACGATGGCAATCTTGAGTTTCTCGTCACTGACAGGGATTCCACTACTCTGACCTGTCAGGTCGTCGTTCCCGGCGCACTCTACTCGCGCAAGGGTGTCACGGCACCCACCGCGAAATTGACGCTTTCTGCGATCACGGACAAGGACCGTCACGACCTGCTCTTTGCGCTTGAGAAGGAAGCGGACTTCATCGCCATGTCCTTCGTGCGGGGCGGCAACGACCTTGTTGAATTGCGGGAACTCATTCAGCAAGCAAACCCGGAGAGCACCCCCTGGCTGATTGCAAAAATCGAGAAACGGGAAGCCCTGCAGAGCATTGAAAGCATCATTGCTGAATCTGACGGGATCATGGTCGCCCGCGGCGACCTGGGCGTAGAAACGCCCGCGGAAGAGGTGCCCGGCCAGCAGAAACGCATCATTCGCCTTTGCAACCTGGCAGGCAAGCCAGTCATCACGGCCACGCAAATGCTCAATTCCATGGTGGACAGTCCGCGTCCCACCCGCGCCGAAGCCAGCGACGTTTACAACGCCATCATGGACGGCAGCGACGCAGTCATGCTCAGCAATGAGACAGCAGTCGGCACATACCCGGTCATTGCAGTAGAGACCATGGCCAGCATTGCCGTCATCGCCGAGAAGGCCTTGCTCTCCGGCTGGTCGCCTGGCCAGGTCGTGCAACATCCGGAACACAAGACGCGTGAACGCGTTTCAGATGCGATCAGCGAGGCGACCAGCCAGATTGCCGCAGTGCTGGATTGCAAGGCCATCGTGACATCGACGCACACCGGCTACACCGCGCAACAGATCGCCCGTGAACGCTCGCGCACGCCGATTCTGTGCGTCACACCCAGCGAACATACCTTTCGGCGTATGGCCCTGGTCTGGGGCGTCATCCCAATGCTGGTGCCGCACTTCAACACGACCGACGAGATGATCGGGACGGTGGTACGGGCCGCCAATCGCTCCGGCATGGTGGATTGGGGTGACAATCTGGTAATAATCGCTGGCGTGCCCTTCGGCATTGGCGGCCAGACGAACTTCCTAAAGGTGCATGTGGTTGGTGAGGCGGACGAGCTTTAACTGTCAGACTGACTGTTCGTCACCTTCGCGCGATGGCAAGACCTCAGCCTGCTGTGAAGATTCTCCAGACCGGAAACGTCGAGAAGACAGCGACCATTCCTTGCTTTCTGTGCCGGCCTGACGGGCAGTACAGATGGGACAGCGCTCCCAGTCAAGTTGCAATGCGACGCCACAACGGATGCAGGGGCTCTTCAGACGTGTGTGGCAGGCCGGGCAGAGTTGCCATTCCGGGTGCGTATGGGCCTTGCAGGTCGGGCAAGCCGATTTCTCTTCAATGCCCCGTAGCAGGACTTCTTCCTCAAGCGAACGCTCGTAAGCTTCTGCCAGGGTATCGCGCGGGCGTAACAACAAGTAGATTAACAGACCCGGCACATTCAGGAGCGCGACCAGCAGGGCTGCCAGAAAGCGCAATGATGTGTTGCGCGAGCGCCCGGCCATGTCTTGCCAGCACCACAGCGCCAGGGCGGCCCAAACAGCCAGCAAGGCAAGAACGACGTACAGGGCAACGCTGGTCAGGACATTGTTCGAAATCATCCAGTCCACAGCAACCCTCGCGGACAAGCGTAGCAATAGCGCTTATCGCCAAACATGTCGCGAATGTAACAGTGGCGCCGGGCCGGCGCAATGGCGATGGACATCAGAGGTCTTCCGTCTGCTGCGGGACTGCGAGTAGCGCGACATCCCGAATGCGGACGTCGTATTCATGCCCGGAGGCGTAGAACCAGATGGAAACAATTGTTTCGGGAGACGGTTCAGGTGCGAACAGAGTCAGTAGATTGGGACTCTCGTAGACATACCAGCTCTTCTCATTGATGAGTTCATGATCCTGCAGACAACTGCTGCAACGCAGGGGCCAGTCCTCCCTGGAATGAATGTAGAAACCGTGAAACCAGCTGATGGCATCACTGCCCGGCGGAACGACGCGGACGACTCCGTCGTCAGCCTGCTGACCTTCTGTCGTATCCAGGTAGGTCTGGTCAAGGTAGTCCATTCGCAACATGAGCGGGCACTCGCTGCCTTCAGTGCCACAATTGCCCAGAGAAGCATGATCCACGGAGAAAGTGACGCGCAAGGCCAGATAATCAAAATTGCGCGCTTTTAAATTCAGGCCATCCTGGCCAATATTCTGGGCACAGAAGTTCCTGCCGTGTGAGGTAACCCCACCATCACGCAGAAATCTTAACGGCTGCGTCCCAATATCCGGGACAATTTCATGGGTACCTGGTGGATTGTCGCCAGGATCATGGTCACAGGCCCAGACCCTTACTTCAGAAACACCGGATCCATTTCCAAGATTTCGGAAATCCCCATCCAGCAACAGGTTCTGATAACCAGGACGCAGCTCCACTCGCGGTACTTCATAGAGCACTGCCCCCTGGCCACTGACCGGCACGTTGCGTATTTGCCGCCCGTCTGCCGACTCAAGCCGGACCTGTCCGTTGTGATTGAATAGCCGCAGTTCTTCGCTGGCTCCCTCAATCGTATAGGTGCCGGGGCCAGTTATTTGCAACCTAGCCCTTCCCGGTGTAATGCCATGAATACGCATCTGCGGCCCCGCATGTTCTGTAATTGTGACGTTGATCTCGCCAATGACGTCCTGCAGGGCGATCTCATAGCCGCGGCGACTCCAGGCAAAACGCGGACGATCGGCGCTAATCAGTGTGACGCGCGAATTCCTTTGCAGAGTCAGTGAAGCAAGCAAACGTTCGTTTTCTTCGTCCCCATCCATGAAAAGAATCGTCCCCTGGGACTGGGGATCCGAACGAATTATGACGCCGCCCGCAATCACTGAACCATTGACGCCAACCTGTTCGGCCGGGTTTGCCAGGTCTGAGAGGCCAACGGTTCCGCGGCCCACATTAAGAATCGCATTCATTGGAAGCGCAGACAGGAAGAGGAAATGGTTGGCAGAGAGCAGGATAGTGAGCAGCAGCAAACAAAACAGGGCAAAGCAGGCGAGCAAGATTCCCCAGGCCAGATGATGGGGGTTAACTCGGCGACCAGCTTCACTTGCCCCCCACTCCACCGCCGACATTGACTGTTCTTTTGCTCCAGGGATCGATTAGCGATTGTCTGAATGGATGCACAGTATAGCACAGCGTCTCTCGACACTGCCGCGTGCATCGGCTACAATTCGAGCGTACCATCGCGCGGAGGCAGGGCATGTCTGGTCACAGCAAGTGGTCCACCATCAAACGCAAGAAAGGCGCGGAAGACGCCCGGCGGGGCAAGATTTTTACGCGCCTGGCCCGCGAAATCGCCGTGGCTGCGCGGGAAGGCGGAGCAGATGAAAACAGCAATCCACGCCTGAAACTGGCCGTCGCCAAGGCAAAGGCGGGCAATATGCCGCGCGAGAATATTGAACGCGCGGTATTGCGTGGTTCAGGAAATCTCGAAGGCGAGGACCTGGTCGAAATCACCTATGAGGGCTATGGCCCGGACGGCGTTGCCTACCTCATCGACACCCTTACTGACAACAAGAACCGCACGCTTGCCGATATCAAGCACACGCTAAACAAATCCGGTGGCAGCCTGGCGTCAGCAGGCTCAGTCTCCTGGCAATTCTCGCGCAAGGGATACGTTGCGCTGGATGGAGACGTCGGTTTCGACGAAGTCTTTCTCGTTGCGGCGGAAGCCGGCGCGGACGATGTGCTGGAAGAAGAGGACGTCATTGCAGTCTGGACGCCCTACGAAATGCTCGCAAGCGTCGAGCATGCGCTTGCCGGAGCGGGCTACTCTGTCGCCGAATCAGAGTTGCGCTGGGAAGCGAACAACGCGACTGATTTGTCGCCGGAGAAGGCCATGCAGCACCTGCGTCTGCACGAGCGCCTGGAAGATCTGGATGACGTGCAGTCGGTGTTCTTCAATTTGCAGATCACTGATGAACTCGCTTCCGCCCTCGAAAGCGGCTGATGCTTTCGTTGGGTATCGATCCGGGCACAGCCAGCGTAGGTTGGGGCCTGGTGCGGGAGCTCGATGATGGTGCGCTGCAGGCCGTCCGCTACGGTGTCATAACCACAGCAGCAAACCTGCCGATGCACGCCAGGCTGCAGCACATTCACGCGGAACTGGAAGCAGTTATCAAAGCGTGGCGGCCGCTACGGGCCGGCGTTGAGGAGCTTTTCTTCGCGCGCAACGTGACCACTGCCATCACCGTCGCCCAGGGACGGGGCGTCATCCTGCTGACCCTTGCCAACGCCGGCGTGCCGATCACGGAATACAAGCCCAACGTGGTCAAGCAGGCCATAGCCGGCTATGGTGGTGCGCGCAAGCCGCAGATGCAGGAGATGGTTCGCATCCTGCTCGGCCTGGACGAGCGGCCGCGGCCCGATGACGCTGCTGACGCGCTGGCAGTGGCCATTACCGATTTGCATAGCGCGCGCTACCTCAGTATGCAGGATGAACAGGTGTGATTGTCAGTCTGCGCGGTCGGGTCATCGGCAGCGGCCGCGACCATGTCGTGCTCGAGGTCAACGGCATTGGCTACCAGGTCTTCACGCCCGACCCGCAACTGTTGCCACTGAGCAGCGAAGTGTACCTGCACATTGTAATGATTGTGCGCGATGAAGTCTTCTCGCTGTACGGCTTCGCCGACAGCATCGCCAGCGAGCTGTTTCGGAACCTCCTGCGCGTGGGCGGCATCGGGCCGCGGCTCGCGCTGGCGATCCTGGCCACGATGAGGACAGATAGTTTACGCCAGGCGATCCAGGGGGAACGCGCCGACCTGCTCACACGTGTGCCTGGCGTGGGACGCAAAACTGCGGAAAAAATCGTGCTGGAACTCAGGGACAAGCTGGGGGACAGAACGGGAATTTTGCCAGGGGCTGCCTTGTCTGAGAGCGACAGTGAAGTATTGGACGCGCTGACGGCCCTGGGCTTCAGTCTCGTCGAGGCACAGACAGCGCTGCAGTCCCTGCCGGCGGACGCACCTGACGCAATCGAGGAGCGTGTGCGCCTCGCCTTGCAGTCTTTCACCTGAGCCCTCATCTGGAGCCACAATGACAGCAGTCTCCCTTATCGGGAAGCGGGTTGAAGTGCTGGACAAGGGTTACATCGAGCTGGTGGACCTGATGCCGCACCCGCTGACTGAGGTCAGTGGCGACCGGGCAATCGTCAATGCAGCCAGAGTCTCCTACCTGGGCGACAGCAGGGGTGAGGAACGCGACAAACGCCTGCTCTTTTACCTGATGCGCAACCGCCACACTTCGCCCTTCGAGATGGTCGAGTTCAAGTTTCGCTGTCGCGCGCCGCTGTTGACCTGGTGGCAGTGGGTGCGGCACCGCACCTGGAATGCCAACGCGCAGTCGGGACGCTATACGCCATTTGCCGAAGATGATTTCTACGTGCCCGGGGAATGGCGCCAGCAGGCGCGCAGCAATCGCCAGGCCAGCGCAGGCTCACTGGATGCGGACGTCGGTGCGGAATTGACAGGAGACTTGCTCGCGCATTACGAGCGCGCCTTTGCGCTCTATGAAAAGGCCCTGGCGGCAGGTGTTTCAAGGGAGCTGGCGCGAGTCTTCCTGCCCGGCTTCAGCGTCTATTACACCTGGGTGATGAAAGTGGATGCGCACAACCTGATGCACTTTTTGCGCTTGCGCATGGCCGAGGACGCCCAGTATGAGATCCGGGTCTATGCCCAGGCGATCTTCGAGCACTTCTTCTGGCCGGCCTTGCCGTGGACGGCCGAAGCCTTCGAGAACATGGTGCTGAAGGCGGACAGTTAGGTTTGCTGGCCGGGCTCCTCTACTTCCGAAGACTCTGTATTAATCAGCATTGCGGAGGCGCTCTCGAAGTAAGTGCGCATGATGCCGCGCATCGGCTCCTCTATGCCGACTTCGTCAATGGCCGCCAGCATATGCAATAGCCAGCGTTCGCGCGCTGCTGCATCTATCGCGAATGGGCTGTGGCGCAAGCGTAACCGGGGATGGCCGCGTATTTCATTGTAGCGCTTCGGGCCGCCGAAGAACTGGCTGAGGAAGAGGAACTGGCGTTCCTTGCCGGGTTCGAGGTTATCCGGGAACATTTTGCGCAGGTGTTCATCAATCTCGATACGCGCGTAAAACGATTCGACCAGTCGCCGAAAGGTTGAATCTCCTCCCACCAGGTTGTACAGGGAAAACTCGTCGTTCACAGGCACCTCCTCCGGCAGGCTACATCATCACTGCAGGAAGTGCGACTGTAAAAATACCTGTCGTGCCAGTACAATCCATTCGCGACCTGCCTGCATTTCTGGAGTGCCGGAATGACCCTGTCCCTGCGACGCTGCGCCCTGTTCCTGATGATGTCCGGTATCTTGCTGACCGGCCCTGCCCTGCTCGCCCAGGAACCAGCAACGCGCATAACGGGATCGGCGATTGTCCAGCCCCTGCTGCAGGCCATGATTGATGCTGCTGGCGTGGATCAGGAACTGCACAGCGAGACCACTGGCTCCAGGACCGGCCTCACACTTCTCTGCACTGGCGACTCAGGACTGAGCAGCTCGACGCAATCCATCAGCGAAGAGCAAATCAGAGCCTGCGCCGACAATGACATCGCGCTGGCGGAGTTTACCCTGGGGCATCACATTCTGGCTGTCATCACGCATCCGACCAGCGCTGAGTTCGTCAGCTGTCTCGACGAAGATCAGCTGGCAGGCATCTTTGCGCCCAGCGCTGCTGGCAACAACACGCGCTGGAATCAGATTGTTTCAGCTGCGCCGGAAGACCTGGCGTTGACCGTGTATGCGCCGGAAGCATTGACCGCCGAGTACAGTCTGCTGGACACGCTGGTTAACGGTGACGGGCTGCGCGATGATGCGCTCGTCACCCGGGAGGCGGTCACAACAATTGCCGGGGAGCCGGGCGCCATCGGGGTTGCCACGCTGGAACAGGCGCGGGGCCAGCACGTCCTTGCACTTAATACGGCGGACAGTGATGGCTGCCGTGCGCCTTCGGCAGCGACCGTCGAAGACGGACTGTATCCAGCTGCCGGGCAGTTGTTGCTCTATGCAAATGTCGCCCTGGTCAACGAGCCTGGCATCAACGAGCTACTCAACATGATCACTGGTGATGATGCCGCGGAGATCGTCGCGTCCGCAGGTTTCACCGCAGTCACGGAAGCCGTCGCCACTGAAAACCAGGAGCGTTTGCAAGCCGCACTCCAGGGGGAGACAGCCCCGCTGGCCGCTGGCGACTATTACATTCCCGAAGGCCTGGGCGGTGCATTGCGCATCGGTGGCAGCGGCAGCGATCACGAATTCGTGAACGCCACCAATGCCAGTCTGCAGGCAGCATCTCCGGGCCTCACGGTCACTATTACGCAGGAGGGGGCGCCGGCTGCCTTCCGCGAGCTGTGCGGCGGCGCGCTCGATCTTGTATTCTCCACGCGCGCCATGAGTGCAGAAGAACTGGCTGTCTGCGCTGATAGAAATATCGAAAGCTACAGCATGGTGCTGGGCTCACGCGCGCTGGTGCTGCTGGCCAATGAGAACAGCGCTGCGCCCGCCTGTTTGACTACTGCGCAGCTTGGCGAGATCTGGCGCGCAGAATCAGCGGGAACAATCATGCGCTGGAGCGACGTCAACACAGAATTCGCGGACGAGACGCTGACGCTCTTTGCACCGGCGCCGGGCAGCCCGCAGACAGATCTGTTGCTGGCCGTCACAGCTGCCGGACTGACTGGCCGAATCGACATTGAACTGGACAACGATCCACTCTACCGCGCCGCAGCCACCGCAAATGTGCCGGGCGCGCTGACCTTCATGTCCTGGGAAGAATTCGGGCGTGTGGTGGAAAACGGTCAGGAACGCATCCGGCTCCTGTCGCTCGATGCCGGCGCGGGCTGCGTGTCGCCCTCGTTCGCCAACATCCGCGACGGCAACTGGCCACTGACGCAGACTACCCTGCTGACAGTGAACCGCTCCCGTCTGACCCTGCCTGCCGTGCAATCATTCCTGTGGCACATGGCCAGCGAAGAGAATTTCCCCGCCTGGGAGAGCGCCGGCTATGTCGGCGTTCGTCCCAGCAGTCTCAACTCGTTGCAGGCTTCACTGGTGAGCATCTTTGACGAAGCCGCCATCGCGGCCCTGGAGCGTATGGAAAGTGAGGCGGATGACAGCTCAGACGCTGAGGAAGCGGCGTCAGGCTAGTCGAACCACCCGGCTGGCAGAACGTCCCGCTCCGCCAGCAGCAGCTCGTCCAGAATCGCGTCTGCATCCGCCATGGACGTCACCAGTGGATCGCTCAGCATGGCGCGCCGCAGCAGGCTGTGGTCACAGCGGACGACCGCCTCTGCAGTCAGTTCATGCGTGTCCAGCACAATTTCCTGCATCCCGCGCAGTCCGCGCGGCATCTCTCCGACCGGGCGCGGTACCGGGCCATCCATGTCCACGTCGCAAAGCAACTCCAGAAAAGCATCATCGCTCATGTTGCACACTGCGCCGCGATTGGACGTGTTGATATAAAAGGGCTTGCCCAACCCGCCGGCCATGTTCTCGATTATGTCGGTCGCATGGTCGGGGCCGAAGCTCTGCATGAACTCGCTGATGGGCGTCTCGCCAGTGACGAAGCCGTCCACCTGTTGCCACATGGCCGCATGTAACTCGTAGCGATCTTCGGTCTCCCAGATTGCCAGGGGCGGAATTTCCCCCGGCAGCTCGCCACGTCCCTGCCAGAAGCGGACATATTCCTTTGTGTGTCCCACACACACCGGAACGCTTCCGAAGGCGTCATAAAGCGCGCAGCCGATGGCGCTGTTGTACCTGCGTTTGGCGCCCGCTGTGTCGCTCTCGTTTTGCGCCAGCTGTCGCAGGGAGTTCGCAATGCGAGGCATCACGTCACAGCCGTCATACCCGGCCTTCAGCATCCAGGTGAAGTGATTCACGCCCGCAATGCGCAGGTCGAAGGCCTGCTCCTGCCATTCGCTGAGCGTCTCCTCCTCGCCAATGATGCCTGCGTAACGCGCATGGCGGTTCTTGATGTGCGGCATGTGCAGGCTGTCGCAGAGTGCGAAGCTGCGCAGCTGCGGCGCGTAGCGCGTCAGGGCCATGCCATTCACGGTCGAGGGATTGATGTAGTTGATTACCCAGGCCTCCGGGCAGAGGCGCTCGATGTCACGCGCGCAGTCCATGATCACCGGTAGCTCGCGCATGGCGCGGAAGATTCCGCCGGGGCCGATCGTGTCTCCCGAACACATGCGGATGCCGTACTTTTCGGAGATGGTGCAGTCAATGCCGCGGAAGTACACGGTGCGCTCGGCGAAACTGAGCACCACAAAATCCGCGCCCGGCAGCACATCCTTCCAATCGCTGGCCGCCTCCAGTTGTAGCGGCACACCAGTCTCTTCGATGACCATTTCGGCCAGCCGCGCCATCCGTTCCAGCCGCCCGGGATTGGTATCGACCAGCGCCAGTGTTCCCTGGTTGAGCTGTGGTGAGTGCACCATCTGCCAGATTGACTTGCGCCCGAAGAACAGGCTGCCGGCGCCGATCACGACCACCTTGGGATGCTGAACTTCACTCATCGTATTTCTCCCGCTGCTGGCAATTCAGGCGACACTTGCGGATAATCGCGGATATGCTGCCAGATTGCAAACTGTCCTGCGCGCAAAAGTGAAGAATTGAGAGTTGCCATGCACATCAGGCTGGCCTACGGCAAATCAGGCCTGCTGCTTGAGTTGCCTGACGATGTCCGCGTCGAAGTTATCGAGAACCGCTTCGTAGCAGCGCTGGCGAATCCTGTCGCTGCGCTGCGCGACGCCCTGCGCGCGCCGTTGCAGGCGCGTCCCCTGCGCGAGCTGGCCAGGCCGCAGGACAGCATCGCCATCGTCTTCAGCGACATCACACGCCCCACACCCAACCACATCCTGTTGCCAGCAGTGCTGGAGCAACTTGCCCATGTCCCTGCGCAAAACATCCTGCTATGCAACGCACTCGGCACACATCGCCCCAACACCCGCAGCGAGTTGGCACGAATGCTGGGCAATGACCTGGTCGAGCGCTATCGCATCGTGCAAAACGACTCGGTCAACGAGGACACACAGCAGTGCATCGGGCGCTCTTCCTTTGGGCACGAGCTGTGGATTAACCGCGAGTATTTGCAGGCCGACGTCAAGATCCTGACCGGCTTCATTGAGCCACACTTTTTCGCCGGCTTTTCCGGCGGCGGCAAGGCCGTCATGCCCGGCATGGCGGGTCAGCGCACGGTCTTCGGCAATCATGACGCCGGTATGATCGCGGACGAACGGGCCACCTGGGGCATCACGCAGGGAAACCCGATCTGGGAAGAGGCGCGTGAGGCCTCCCTGCTCACCAGGCCGGACCTGCTCCTTAACGTCACACTAAACAGTGAGAAACAGATCACAGGCGTTTTCGCGGGGGCGCTGGAAGCCACGCATGATGCTGGCATCGAGTTCGTACGTCAATCTTCGATGGTGGCAGTCGAGCAACCCTTCGACATCGTCATCACGACCAATTCCGGCTGGCCGCTGGACATGAACCTCTACCAGGCCGTGAAAGGCATGAGCGCCGCCGAGCAGATCGTGCGGCCAGGCGGCAGTATCATTATCGCCGCCGAGTGCGCCGAAGGGATTCCCGAGCATGGCTTGTACGGCCAACTGCTGCGCGAAGCCTCTAGCCCGGCCGAGCTGGCGAACAACATTTCGCTAGCGCCGGAGACCCGCCAGGATCAATGGCAGGCGCAAATCCAGGCGCGCATTCAGGCTCGCGCCGACGTCTACGTCTATTCCGACCACCTGAGCAACGCCCGGATCGAGGACGCGCTGCTGCTGCCCTGCGCCGACATTGCCGACCTCGTTTCCCGCTTGCGAGGACGTTATGGCTCCGACGCTCGCATCGGCGTCTTGCCCGAGGGACCACAGACCATTCCCTGGTTGCAGACCAGGGCAGAACCGGAGCCGCAGCAAGCATGAGCAAACCAAACGTCGTCTTTGTCTTTGCTGACCAGTGGCGCGCGCAAGCAACCGGCTACGCCGGCAACCGCCAGGTCGCGACGCCTCGCATCGATCGACTGGCGCGGGAAAGTGTCAACTTCACGCACGCGGTTTCTGGCTGGCCGGTCTGTTCGCCCTGGCGGGGCAGCCTGCTTACCGGGCAACATCCTTTGACGCACGGCATCTTTGTCAACGACGTGCCGCTTGCAGAAAGCGGCACACGCCTCGGGGAAGCCTTCGCGCAGGCAGGCTACGATACTGCCTGGATCGGCAAATGGCATATCGATGGGCATGGACGCTCGGTCTACATTCCCCCGGAGCGACGCCACGGCTTCGACTACTGGAAGACGCTGGAGTGCACGCACGACTACAACGACTCGCCCTACTACGCCGGCGACAGTGAGGAGAAGCTGCACTGGGATGGCTATGACGCTATCGCCCAGACGAGCGATGCTCAGCGCTATCTGCGCGAGCGAGATGGCAGGGTGCCCTTCCTGCTCGTGCTTTCCTTGGGGCCGCCACACAATCCCTATGAGACGGCGCCGGCCGAATATCGCCAGCGCTATCGGGCAGAAGACATCGTGCTGCGCCCCAACGTCCCGCCGGAATGTGCTGCAGAGGCGCGTGCCTGGCTGGCTGGCTACTACGCGCATTGCACAGCGCTGGATGATTGTGTCGGGGCGCTGTTGGATACCCTGACAGAAACCGGCCTGGCGCAGGACACTATCTTCGTCTTCACCTCGGACCATGGCGACATGCTGGGCTCGCAGGGCACCGAGCGCAAACAGAAACCCTGGGATGAGTCCATCCGCGTGCCTTTCCTGCTGCGCTGTCCCGACGTTCCTGCGCGAACAACGGATGCCCTGGTTAACAGTCCCGACATCATGCCCACTTTACTGGGGCTCTGCGACATCACCGTGCCCGCTTCAGTCGAAGGGCTCGACTACAGCAGTCACATCCGCATGGGCGCGCCGGACCCCGCTGACGGGGCAGCCCTTTTGGCCTGCTACCATCCTTTCGGCGAGTGGTCGCGTCAAAGCGGTGGACGCGAGTTTCGCGGCCTGCGCACCCGGCGCCACACCTACACGCGCACACTGGAAGGACCATGGCAGCTCTTTGACAACCAGGAGGATCCCTGGCAGCAGCGCAATCTGGTCGACGACCCGGCCTGTCGAGCCGCCCGCGACCAGCTGGACGAGCGTCTGAACGCCATGCTGCTGCAGCGTGGTGACCAATTCCTGCATGGCGATGAGTACATCCGCCGTTGGGGCTACACCGTCGACGAAAGTGGCACCGTTCCCTACACTCTCTAGGTGCACTGGCGTAAAGGCAGTTTCACGAGTAGAGTGGCTGCCGCCTGGTTCTCACATCCCGGAGAGCGCTGAAGCATGAAACTGGCCGCCTACCCCAAGGCATTTGAACATCAGATCGCCGGCGACCGCACACTGTCGCTGTTCCAGTGGATCGAGATGGCGCGGGCGCTGGACGCCGATGGTCTCGAACTCTACGACGGCTTCCTCGAGAGCTACGAGGAGAGTTACCTGGACAGCGTTGGCGAGGCCCTGCAGCGGGCCGGCTTCGTCATGCCCATGATGTGCTGCTCGCCCAACTTCACCAACCCGGACGCGGACGAGCGTCTGCGCGCCGTCGACCGGCACATTGGGATTATGCAGGTCACGCGGCGGCTGGGCGGGCCAGGCGCAGTCTGCCGCGTACTCAGCGGCCAGCGTTACCCGGATGTTGACCTGAGCCAGGGCGTCGAATGGGTCGCGGAGTGTATCCTGGCGCTATTGCCTGTCGCGCGGGAGCTGGACATCGTGCTCGGACTCGAGAATCACTACAAGGACGGCTTTTGGCAATATCCTGAATTCGCGCAGAAGATGGACGTGTTCCTGGAGTTGCTGGCCGCCATCCCGCACAGCCCGCATTTCGGCGTGCAGTATGATCCCTCCAACGCCATCGTCGCCGGCGACGATCCGCTGGAACTGTTGCGTGCGGTGGCGCCACGCGTCGTCAGCATGCACGCCAGCGACCGCTCGCTGGCCGAAGGCACCACGCTCGCCGGGTTGCGTCAGAGTGACGGCACGCTGGGCTACTCGCCCAATCTGCGTCACGGCGTCACCGGCCAGGGGATGAATGACTATCCGGCAATCCTCCAGATCCTGGCGGATCACGACTATAGTGGCTGGATCAGCATCGAAGACGGCGTTAACGGCCTGGATGAAATGCAGCAATCGCTGCTGTTTCTGCGAGAGATGTGCGCCCGTTATTTTGGAGATAACTGAATGATGCAGGCCCTTGTCAAGTTCGACAGTCGCCCGGACGCGGTCGAGTTGCGCGATATCCCCGAACCGCCCGCGCCCGGCCCGAACGAGGTCGTTCTGGAGGTGCGTGCGGCCGGCGTCTGCGGCAGCGACCTGCACATGTGGCAGGAGAATCACAGTTGGGAGATCAGCCTGCCACTGGTGCTGGGGCACGAGTTCTGCGGTGTGGTCGCTGATGTTGGCACGAATGTGACCAAGGTCCGCAGTGGCGATCGAGTCGCTTGCGAGACGGCCGCGCAGATCTGCCAGCAGTGCAGCTACTGCCTGAGCGGAGCCTACAACCTCTGCCCGAACCGTCTTGGCTACGGCGCCTTGGCGGATGGCGCATTCACACGTTTCGTGACTGCCCGTGCGGAGATTTTGCACCCCATCCCGCAAGGCGTCCCTTTCGCTCATGCCGCACTCACCGAGCCGGTCTGCGTGGCCTACAACGCCCTGGTGGAGAAGACCGCAGCTATGAAGCCTGGAGACACGGTCGTTATTCAGGGAGCGGGGACCATCGGCATCATGGCGCTGCTGGTCACGCGGCTGCGCGGCGCCAGCGACATCATCGTGCTGGGCACGAATGTTGATGATCACCGCCTGGGAGTCGCCGCCGAGCTGGGCGCCAGCCGCGTGATTAACATCCAGCAGGAAGATCCGGTTGAGCATGTGATGTCGCTGGGAGATGGTTTCGGCGCCGACCTGGTCGTCGATTGCAGCGGTGTGAGCGCGGCGCTGGAGCAGGCACTGGCGCTGGTTCGACCCAACGGGCTCATTACCAAGATCGGCTGGGGCCCACAACCGCTAGGCTTCAACCTCGACCCGCTGGTGGCCAAGGCTGTTACGCTGCAGGGTAGCTTCAGTCATACCTACAACACCTGGGAGCGCGTGCTGGCCCTGATGGGCTCAGGCCAGCTTAACCTCGATCCGGTCATCGGCGGCCAGTATCCCCTGGCAGACTGGCGACATGCATTCGAACACATGGAAGCCGGCGAAAACGTCAAGTCTGTTCTAATTCTCTGAAGGGCGCACAACTATGGATGCAACAATCCAGATTTCGCTGGACGTAACGACCATCGACGAGGCGTTGGCGTTGGCAGAGGCCGCTGTCAACGCCGGCGTCGACTGGCTGGAAGCCGGCACGCCGCTAATACTGGCGGAGGGGCTGCATGGCGTGCGCGCGCTCAATACTGCCCATCCTGACGTGCCGCTGGTGGTCGACCTGAAGACCATGGATGGCGCGGGACTGGAAGCGGAGATGATGTTCCAGGCGGGCGGCGACATGGTCGTGGTCATGGGCCAGGCGCATGACGCCAGCATCATTGAGCAGGTGAAGATGGCGCAACGCTACAATTGCAAGGTCATGTGCGATGTCATGCTCTGCCCGGACAAGCCGGCCCGCGCCCGCCTGGCACAGGAACTTGGTGTCGATTACATCATCGTGCACACCGGTTTTGACGAGCGCAACATGATTCCGGGACTCAGCCCGCTGGATGACCTGTCGGCCGTGCTGGCCGCAGTTGACATCCCCGTGCAGGCCGTTGGCGGGCTGAGCGTAGAGCAGGCGATTGAAACGCTGTCACTGGGCGCGGAAATCGTAGTATTTGGCGCGCCACTGGTCATCAGCGGCACGGAGTTCAAGGCCGCCGATCCAGACTTTGAGCGTCAGTTGCGCGACATTGTGCAGCAGGTGCGTCGAGCTGGCTAGACCACAGGCACTGCAGCTGCTGCGGTCACCACTTCACCCAGCTGCACGCGCCACAGTGTGGCGTATAGACCCTCGCAGGCCACGAGTTCCTCATGCGTGCCGGCTTCAGTCACCCTGCCCTGCTCCAGCACATAAATCCTGTCCGCGTTACGCACTGTTGACAGGCGATGCGCGATGACGATGGTAGTGCGTCCCACTGTAATGCGGCTCATCGAACGTTGGATGGCCGCCTCGGTCTCGTTGTCTACAGAAGAAGTCGCCTCGTCCAGCACGAGCACGGGCGGATCCTTAAGCACGGCGCGCGCGATGGAGACGCGTTGGCGCTGACCGCCGGACAGCTTCTGGCCACGCTCGCCGACAATCGTCTCGTAGCCATCCGGCAGCGCCTGAATGAATTCGTGCGCCTCGGCAATCTTAGCCGCGGAGACGATGGAATCCATATCTGCGCCAAAGCTGCCGTAGGCGATGTTCTCACGCACAGTCCCGTGGAAGAGGAAGACGTCCTGGCTCACCAGTCCAATGCCACGGCGCAGGTCCTCCGCCCGCAATTCGCGCAGATCATGCCCGTCCATCGTGATGGTGCCGTGCGTCACATCGTGGAAACGCAGCAACAGCTTGATGACCGTGCTCTTGCCGGCTCCTGTCGCGCCCACGATGGCGACGGTTTCCCCTGCCGGAACTTCCAGCGTCAGGTCCCGCAGCACGGGTAATCCGTTTTCGTAGGCGAAGCCCACCTGCTCAAACTGCACGTCGCCGCGGATGGTTGCCAACGGCAGGCTGCGCTCGCCATCAAGGATTCGCACCGGCGTATCCAACAGGTCGAGAATGCGTTCAATCGAGGCCATGGCCCGCTGATAGAGGTCAAAAGTCTCGCCCAGGCGCGTCAGCGGCCACAACAGGCGCTGGGTCATGAAGACGAGCACGCTGTAGAGGGCGATGTTCAATCCCTCATTCAGCACCAGCAGACCGCCGAAGTACATGATGGCGATGAAGCCGGTCACAATTGCCATGCGAATCAGGGGGACAAATGCGGCGCTGAGCTGGATGGCGCGACGGTTGTACTCGCGGTACAGGTTGCTCTCGCCGCGCACTCGCGCAACCTCGTGCTGCTCGGCCGTGAAGCCCTTGATAGTAGCTATGCCGCCCAGATTGTTGGCGAGCAGACTGTTCAGTGCGCCGACCTGGCTGCGCACAGCCGCATAGCGCGGCGCCAGCTTGCGCTGGAACCAGAGCGAACCCCAGGCGATCACTGGCATCGGCAGAAAGGCCAGCCAGGCGACTTGTGGCGCCACGGATACGAAGAGGCCACCGATCAGGAACACCGTCGCCAGGACCTGAATCAAGTAGTTGGCGCCGACATCCAGAAAGCGTTCCAGCTGATTGATGTCGTCATTCAGAATGGACAGCAGGCGGCCGGTGCTGCGATCCTCAAACCAGGCCATCTCCAGTCGCTGCACATGGTCATAGGCTTCCAGGCGCAGGTCGTGCTCGATTGTCTGGGAAAGATTGCGCCAGTAAATGTGCTGAATGTAATCGAATAGCGATTCCATGACCCAAACGAACAAGGTCATCGCACTGAGCGCCAGCAATTGCGCTGGAATATCCACGATGCCCAGGTCGGCCAGGAAGGATTCTTCGCGACGCACGACGACGTCCACTGCCGCACCAATCAACATCGGCGGCATGACGTCGAAAAGCTTGTTAAGAATGGAGAAGCTGGTCGCCAGAATGAGCCGGCCACGATAGCGGCGCGTGTTGGCAAGCAGACGCAACAAGGGATGCTGGCGGGCTTTCATGGGCAGACAATCAATGCGAGGCAGACGGCGCGGCAGTATAGCACAGTTGCATGGCTACCAGGTACACCTATCTGCGTTTGTCAGTGGCCCAGGGCACGTTGTCCGTAGTTTCCACCATGAATTGCAGAGTGCGCTGTTGCAACTCCTGACGCACTTCAGCAAGCGACGGATCGTCGATGCGATTGGTCACTTCGCCCGGGTCAGCGCCAAGATCATAGAGCTCGCCGCGCTCGTAGAGCCGGTAGACGTACTTGTGGGTCTGCGTGCGACACATGACGGCCTTGCTATGCTCCGGCCCTTCGCTGCGCTGCAGGCTGTTACGCGGCCAGTAGAGCGATTTCGTTGATGTGTCGCTGTCCAGTTCCATCGCCTGAAGCTCACCGTGGATGCGCCCGCCCTCGCAAAAGACCGCGTCGCGATGTGAAATCTCCTCGCCCGCCACAAGCGGCAACAGGGAGCGACCGAAATGCGTGTGCTGCACGTCAATGCCGGTCACGGCCTCGACCGTCGCCGGAAAGTCAATCAGTTCCACCAGGGCGTCGCGCACGCCGGGTTGCACAGGGAATGAGGCCGGCGGTTTGATGAGAAAAGGAACATTCGTGAGGCAGTCTTCAAAGGTGTTCTGGGTCTTCTCCACCAGGCCGTAGTCGCCAGTGAAGTCACCGTGATCCGAAAACAGGAAGAATGCCGTGTCATCGTAAATGCCGGCCTCCTGCAGCGCCGCACGGATCATGCCGAACTGCTCGTCCACGCGCGCGCACATGCCGTAGTAGGTCGCCCGCAGCTCAGTCCAGCGCGCCTCGTCCCAGCTACCCATGTTTTGCCGCTGACGAATGCCGGTAAGCAGCGATGGCTCGTCGGCCGGTGCAGCGGGAGTCGGGATGCGCGGCGGCAACTTGCCCCGCTCAATGGCGCTGAACCAGGGATCCTCAACCGCGTAGGGCGGATGCGGGTATGTCAGGGGCAGGTAAATGCAAAGCGGCTTGTTCGTCGGAGGGTTGCGGATTAGCTCAAGCGCGCCTTCCACGAAGGCCCAGTCGCTGTCATAGATGTGGTGCTCAGCCGGGTCCTTGTCCTGCTGCCCGACGAAGAAGGAGTAGTAGTTATCGCTGCCCGGTGCCCCGCGCCAGCTGTCCGCAGCGTGCGTGTTCGGGCGCAGCGGGCGTTCAGGCGTATTCGGTGGCACGTATTTCACATCGCAATAGCCGGCATAGCCATGCTGGGCGGGCACGACGTCATTCTTGCCGCCCCACCAGACGAACCAGCCCTGGTCCTTAAGCGACTTCAGCAGCATGGGCTCATCGGGCTTGAGCATGTGATACATGGTGCGGTGGCCGCGCGTGTGCGGATACCAGCCCGTCATGAAGGAACAGCGGCTGGGCGTGCACACCGGGTTCTGGCAGAAGGCGTTGCGAAAAGAAACCGTGTCCTCACGCACTGCCTGGTCCAGGTTGGGCGTTACGGCAGCGGAATTGCCCATGTGTCCCAGCACGTCGCCGCGCCACTGGTCCGGATTCATGATGACGATGTGGGGTTTGTCAGGCATCAGTCAACCTCAAAAGTAGTTCCGATTGCGCGCGGTGGATCCGAGCGCAGCACTGCGCGCATGCGTCGCTGGAATCTGTGCGGCAAGATCATCAGCAGACGTTCGATAGCGCCGCTGCTCACCAGCAACAGAGTCACGATCAACATCACCCAGGGCAGGCCATTCAACAGCACAAAGTTGAATTCCAATGTTTGGCCGAAAAGCGACAGACCATTCTTCTGGATGTCGGAGGAAACGGCCCGCAGACCGGCAAACAGCCAGGCGCCCAGCACCACGCGGAAGGGATGCCAGCCGCCGAAAATCACGATGGCCAGCGCGATCCAGCCGTCGCCCTGCATGGCCGGTGGGTTGGAAAGGCCTGGCTTGAAGTGCAGGGAATAGGCCGCACCGGCCAGCCCCACCAGCGCTCCTCCCAGCATGACGTAGACATAGCGCATGCGATTGACATTCGTGCCACGGGCATAAGCCGCCTCCGGGCGCTCACCAATAGCCCGGTGCGCCATGCCTGGCCGCGTGCGGAACAGCCAGATCCACACGAAAATCACGAGAGCATAACTGAAATAGACCAGCACATTTTGCTGGAAGAACACCTGCCCCAGCAGTGGAATATCTTGTAGCAGCGGCAAGGCCCAACTGGTCACCACCGGGCCAGGGATGCGCGTGTATTCCTGCCCCAGAAACTGGGCGAGGTCGGCGGCAAGCAGGGTGAGAATAAAGCCGACCGTCACCTGGTCGAGCCGCAACTCGATGCTGGACAGCGCGATGATCAGTGCGATCAACGCGCCCACCAGCATGGCAGCCAGCAATCCGGCAACGAGGCTGTTCGTTATCCAGGCCACCACGAAGCCGGCCATTGCCGTGGCGATCAGGCTGCCGTTCAGCGACAGATTGATGACGCCGGCGCGTTCGGTGATGGTCTCGCCAACACTGGCGATGACCAGCGGCGTCGCATTGGCCACGACGCTACCTAGTGTGTTCAGCAACTCTTCGTTCATCAGCCCAACAATCCGCTCGGTCCGGAGCCGGGCAATTTGGCGGATTCGGCAGTCTCGCGACTGTTACGCGCCTCCAGACGCTTCCGCAAGCCCTGAAACAGGATGAAGACCAGCACCAGCGTCCCTTGCAACACTCCCGCAAGCGAGGAGTCCAGCTGCAGGGAGACACGCAGGCGCGTACTGCCAGCCAGAATTGCCGCGAAAACGAAAGTGATTAAGGGAATCCAGAAGGGGCGCATGGTCGAGAGCAGCACGACGAGCAGCCCCAGAAAGCCGATTCCACCAGCGGCCAGCGGGCGGAAACTGCCGTAGGTGAACATGACGCGGTAGGAACCTGCCACCCCCGCCAGCGCGCCGCAGGCCAGGAAAGCGCTCATGGCAACCATGCCAGTGGGCACGCCCAGCAACAGCGCGGAACGCGGATTGTTGCCGGTTGCCTTCAGTTGCAGGCCCCAGCGGGTGCGCGTCATCAGGTAGGGCACGAGCACCATTGAGATCACCGTCAGCGCGATCCCCAGCAAGCCCAGAGGCCACTCGCGCGAAGCGGCCGGATACAGAGCCTGGTCAAGGAAGGGCCGGGACTGCTGTGCGCTGCCGCCTTCCGGGTACCAGGGGCCACTGATCAGGTAGATGCCCCACACTCCTGCCAGGGCGTTGAGCGCCATGCCGCCGAAGATTTCATTGACACCCAGCCAGATCTTGAGCGCGCCGGTGATGCCGCCCCACAACATGCCGCCGACCATCGCCAGCAGGATTTGTAGCAGAAGCTGGAGCGGCGCCTGCTCCTCGGGCAACTGAAGGGTCAGCGCGCCCCAGCTGGAAAAAATCGCGCCTGCCAGAATTTGCCCCTCGATGCCGATGTTCCACAGGCCGGCGCGAAAGGTCACGAACAGCCCCACGCTGGCAAGTGTCAGGGGCACCCAGAAGTTCAGCACACCGGCGATGGAGCGTGTGTTGCGGAAGGCGCCCTGCATAATTTTCTCCAGCACCTCCAGCGGGTCTCGCCCCACTGACAGCACTAGCAAGGCGGCAAGTAGCAGGGACAGGACGACCGGAAGCAGGACAAACGCCAGCCTGGCAGGCCTGGATGACAGATTGAGCACAGCTAACCCTGACTGAACTCGCCGCCGATGAGGTATCCCAGTTCGTCAATCGTGGTCGCCGCGACATCTGATATCTCATGTACGCGACCAGCGTAGAATACCAGGATTCGGTCGCTGTAGGCGACCAGTTCATCCAGCTCCGCCGAACTGAAAATGATTGCGGTGCCGCTCTCGCGCCGTTCCAGCAGCAACTGCCAGATCCAGCGCGCAGATTCTACGTCCAGACCGCGCGTGGGCTGCTCAAGGATAAGCAGACGCGGATTGGCCGGCAACAGGGCCATCAGGACACGTTGCTGGTTGCCGCCGGATAGCTGCTCGATGACGTCCTCTGCCTGGCCGCGCACATCGTAGTGCTCCAGACTCTCGCGCGTGTGCAGCGCAAGCGCCGGCCAGTCCAGTAACCTGTGCTCGTTACGTACCAGCGCCATGTGCTCGGTTAGCGTCAGCCCGGCGATGAGGCCCTCTTCCAGGCGTCCGGCCGCGCCAAAAACGACACCGCTGCGCAAAAAGTGTCGGTAACTACGATTGGTCATGTCCTCGTTTTCTACCAGTACATGTCCGCCTGTGACCGGCTCGAGGCCGCAAATGGCGCGCATGGTGAGGCTCTGGCCGCTGTTATCCAGCCCGGCCAGCCCGACTACCTCGCCGCGGCGCAGCGACAGATTAAGACCCTCGATCTGCAGGCGCCGGTCGCGCAGCTGCAGGGTTTCCAGCTGCAGGACAACCTTGTCCAGTGGCACTACATTGCGGACATGCGGCCCCAGCTCCTGGCCAAACATGAGCCGCACCAGCTGTGACTTGACCTCGCTGGCCTGTTCAGCCCCTGCTGCCTCGCTCTGGGGCATTTCCTCTTCGCCGATCAGGCGACCGGCACGCAGCACGACGACCTTGTCACAGAGGGAGATAACATCCTCCAGCTTGTGCGACACGAGCAGAACGATGACGCCATCCTCCCGGGCCAGCCGTTGCAAGGCCTCAAACAGCGTCTTCTTCTGCTCCGCCGATATGCCGGTCGTCGGCTCGTCCAGGATCAGGGCGCGCACTCCCAGCGCCAGCAGGCGCACGATCTCCAGTTGTTGCCGCAGGGCGATGCTCAGCCGCTCCACCGGCGCTTCCGTCTCCAGTTCGAAGTCGAGGCGTCCGGCACCCTGAATCAACTCGGCGCGGGCCGCAGCCCAGTCCGGCAGCACGCCTCCGTCACGCCCGTAAACAAAGTTTTCAAGCGTGGTGAAGGCGCCGATATCCAGCGGGTCCTGCTGCAACATGCCGATGCCTTCACGAATGGCATCTTCAGGACTGTTGAAGTGGACAGTTTCGCCGTCGAGCAGAATTTCTCCGCTGTCCGCTGGCTGGAAGCCGGAGAGAATTTTCATCAAGGTAGACTTGCCGGCGCCGTTCTCTCCGAGGATGCCGATGATGCATCCCTGGGGAAAAGTGACGTTTATGTCATTGTTGGCGTGCACGCTGCCAAAATGCTTGTGGATGTTGCGCAGTTGTATTTCCATGTTCAGGCGGTTCCGTAGCGCAGGCCAAGATCGTTCAACCAGCGCCGGTAGGCGATGGCCGTGCGGTCCGAGCGCAAGTGCAGCTCGGCCTGCAGGTCGAGCGGCAGCAGCTCCGGCCGCTGCGATTCGACGATGGGCAAGTCCTGCAGGGCGATTTCGTCCTGAAAGGCACGCAGCTCCGCTTCGGGAGCGTCGTAAGAATGGTTCATCACCATCCACATCCACATGATGCTGCGCAAAGGCTCCTCCGGCGTCACCATCAACAATATGGCGAAGCGCGGTCCGAGGGCTTCCTTGCGGAAATAGGCCACCAATGGTCGGTACACCTGGTAGGTGTAGTTGACCACTTTCGCATCCCCCGTACCGTCCGGGTTTGGCTGGAAGACCCGGATGTTACTGGCCGTCACACCCTGCTCATCGGTGACGACCTCATAGTCTTCGATCTCTGTGCGCTCCCGCACACCCAGGATGTTCTCATGCACGAAGGGGAAATGGGCCACGTCCAGAAAGTTTTCGACCATGCGCGGCCCGGCCGCCCTGAAGTGGTAAGGCCCGCACAGGACGCGTCGAAAGCTATCGTCGCCCCATTCGGGAAAGGGCGGCAAGGGATTCTGTGGCTCGCCCAGGCATACCCACACGAAATCAAAGTGGATGCAGGCGCGGTAGCGGCGTACCACGGCGCGCGGCGAAGGTTTCTGTCCAGGGTGCGCCGGCATGTGCACGCAACGCCCCTCGGCATCGTAAGTCCAGCCGTGATAGGGGCACATCAGCTGCGCGCCCTCCTGAACTTCCCCCAGCGACAGCCGCGTGCCCCGGTGCAGGCAAAGATCCTGCCAGGCAAGAATCTGTTCGCCCGCGCGCCAGATGACGATGTCCTCGCCCAGCAATCTTGCGCCGGCAATGCCGCTTTCGTCCAGCTCGCGCAGCGGCAGGACTGCATGCCAGTCGTTCAGCAATACCGGGTCGTCAATCATGGTTTCTCTCGGGCCACTGAACATCCGGCTTCGCACCTGTCACCTGCTTGCCCTCGACGTGACGCCATCCATCATGGTCGGAATGTAACACAGACCTGTGCGGCACATAAAAAAGCGGGGTGCCATCGCTGACACCCCGCAAGCTGTTGAAATCGCGACGGTTACTCGCTGGCTCCGATCATGCCCTCGAGCAGTTGCGGCAAGAACCAGACATCCAGCAGTGGCACGGCGTCGCCTTCCGCAGCCAGCTCTGTGCCATCCTGCAGGTTCAGCGGACCCTGCCACAGGTAAATTGATTCAACACCCATCTCCTGGGCGCTCATATACTCGGCAAGCCCTGCCTGGAAGTCGTTCAGGTTGGCGACGATGTCTTCAGGCATCCCGGTGCCACGGCCATAGCCGCTGGTAGAGGTGTCCGGATTGTTGATGTCCATCCAGTCCAGCGCCAGCCAGTCCCAGGATTGCTCCCAACTGCCGTCAGCGACGCTGTTGACAACGTCCAGATAGGCCGGACCCCAGTTGTAGTAGGCCACTCCGAGACAGGCATCCGGCGCCTCTTCACAGCCGCCGGCGTTGCCATAGGGGATGGCAAAGGTGCGTTCGCCTTCACTGGCGCGACGGCCGGCGACCTGAATGGCCTCGGTCGTGTCGATGCCGGAGATGACGACGTCGGCGCCGCTGTCAAAGAACTCGTTGGCGACCTCGGTAGGATCCAGCGTAAAGCCGGGGATGTGGAACCAGAATCCAATCCAGGTCACGGTGTATTCCAGATCCATGCCACTGTCCATGCGGTAGGTGTCCCAGCAGTGGCGCGCTCCCAGGTAGGCTGAAGCGGCCAGTCGACGCGTCTCCGGGTCAATCAGTGCGCCCAGATAGCCGATCTTGCCAGTCTCGGAAGCCAGCGCGGCTGAGCAACCTGCCAGCAGCCGTGGCACTTCCATCAACGTGTTGAAATTGCCGACATTTGCCGGCGCGTCCCCATGAAGAACGTTGCTTCCAGTGATGTTTATGAACGGAATCTCCGGAAAGGCCTCAGCGACGGCGTTGGTGTCCTGTTCAAAAGAGGCCGAGGTTGTGAAGATGACCTCTGCGCCGCTATCGACCATCTCGGTCACCACGTCCATAAGTGTTGCTTCAGGCGTATCGGCCTCGTTCAGGCTCTCGAAAAACAGCATGCTCGCGTTTTCGCTATTCGCCTGAACGTATTCGCCCGCCTCAAAGTGAGACTGGCTCCAGCCGCGATCGTTCCTGGGGCCTACGAGCACGACGCCGAATACGATTTCATCCTGTGCGACCACCGGCAACGCCAGTAGAACGAACAGGGTGCATATCATGAACACAATGGTAGCTCTGCGGAACATGGATTCCCCCTCATAAGCCTGACCACAGGCCTAGTGTAGCATGTAGACAGAATTTAACAAGCAATTCTGCACAGATGAGGTAACGGTTGATTGTACATTTCGCGCATTAGCTGACCAGAAAACCACCGTCGATCGGCAAGGTCACGCCATGCACCATGCCGGCCTGGTCGCTCAGCAACCAGGCGACTGCCTCAGCCACCTCCAGCGGGCGGGCGAAGCGCTTGAGCGGAATACGCGCCAGCATCGGCGCGCTTTTGGCGGGGTCGCCCCAGGCCATTTCGCCCATCGGCGTTAGTGTAACTGTGGGGTTGACCGCGTTCACGCGGATGTTGTGCGGCCCCAGTTCCAGCGCCATCATGCGCGTCAGCTGGTCCAGCGCGCCCTTGGAGGTGCAATAGGCAGTGTGCTGCGCCAACGCCCTTGAAGAGGCCTGGCTGGAGATGTTGACAATGGCGCCGCTACGACCCCCGGCGATCATGCCGCGTGCCACAATCTGCGACACGATCAACGCGCCGCGCACGTTGACGGCCATCACTTCGTCAAAGGCTGCAACGCTCACATCCAGAAAGGGTTCGAGAATTGAGACGCCGGCGTTGTTGACCAGCAATTCAACAGGTTCAGCCTTGCTCAGCGCAGAATGTGTGGCAGCAACATCCGCGAGATCGACTGTGATCGTCTCGCAATCAATTTCTTCGCGCAGCGTGACCAGGTCCGCTTCAGTGCGACTGAGCGCGACCACCTTCGCGTTGCAGGCGGCGAGATACCGTGCAATCTCGCGGCCGATGCCCTTGCCCGCACCGGTTACCAGCGCGCGTTTGTCGCCGAAATCCGGATTCATTGTACAATCTCCGCAGCAACCAGTTAAATTTGCATTGTACCCGCCGGCGCAGTCACGACCACAGGAGGCTCCCATGCTTCTCAACCGCAGCCACGTCGCTGACTATCAGCGCGACGGCTACGTCTTGCTCGAGAATGTGTTCGCACCTGCCGAAGTGGCCGCCATGCTGCGCGAGGTGGAGAGCGGCGGGCGTGTTGCCAGCCATACGCATTTGCGCGGAGATGCCGGTGGGCGCAAGGCCGGCCTGGCCATCTGGCACGAACTTGGCGACGACATCTGGGCCGCTGCCTCAACCTGCCCGCAGATCGTGAACAACGTGAGGATTTTGATGGGCGAAGAGGTTAGCTTCTTTCATGGCAAGGTCATGCTGAAGGAAGCGCGCACCGGCGGCAAGTGGGAATGGCATCAGGATTATGGCTATTGGTACGATCAGGGCTTCGTCTTCCCGCATATGATGAGCGCCTTCGTCGCCCTGGATCCGGCGACCCGGGAGAATGGCTGCCTGCAGGTTTTGCGCGGCTCACATATGCTGGGACGGCTGTCACATGGTCAGGTCGGCGAACAGACCGGCGCGGATGAAGACCGTATGTCACTTGTCGAATCCAGCTTTGAGCGCGTTTTCTGCCAGATGTCGCCGGGCGCAGTACTGATTTTCCACTGCAACCTGCTGCACGCTTCCGGCCCCAATGACTCCGACCTGCACCGGCGCGCCTTCATAATCTGCTACAACGCGCTCGCCAACCCGCAACTGGGGAATCCGGCGCGGACGAAACTGCCGCCCTGCCCGGTCGGCGCTGACGACGCCATCCTGCGGCGCGCCACCAATGGGCAGACTGCTTAGTCCACGACGCCTTCCAGAGTCTCCGCGATCAGCTGATCCACCACCTCGATCAGGGCTTCGCGGTCGTCGGCACCTTCGCTCGTGGCCCGGCGCCAGGTCGCCAGTTGCCGGTCGGCGCTGGTGCCGTTGCGCAGCAACGTTTGCAGGTACTCAACGTCCTGGCGCGTTCCCAGTTCATCGACCACAGGATCGACAATTCCAATGAGCTCGTTCACCAGGAAGCGCATCGGTATTTCTTCCTCTTTGCCGAAATCAATGAGCTTGCCGTCGATGCCGTAACGTCCGGCGCGCCACTTGTTTTCGAGGATGAGCAAAGAGTGGTATTCGCGCCAGCTGCAGTTCTGCTCGAGTAACCTCACCAGCGTGGCCACAATTGACTGGATCAGGGCTACCACGCACAGCGCCTCGTCGAGGCGGGTACAGATATCGCAAACGCGAACTTCCAGAGTGCCCAGGCCGACCTGTGGCCGCACATCCCACCAGATGCGGGTGGCATCAACCTCATCGGAATGCTTGTCACTGCCCTTTCCCAGAGAGCCGACCTTGCCGAACAGGTTGACCATTTCGCGGAATTCACTAAAAGAGCCAAAGGCTGGCGGCATCCCGGTTCGCGGCAAACCCTTGATGATGATGCTGCGATAACTCTTCAAACCGGTGTCCTGCCCGGACCAGAACGGCGAACTCGTTGTAATTGCCAGCAAATGTGGCAGGAAGTAGCGCAGCTGGTTCATCACATCAATTAGCAACTCAAGCGCTGCGGGTGACTTTCCGAAGCCAACGTGCACGTGCATGCCGAAGACCAACTGGTTCCGCGCCACTGACTGCATGTTCATCTGCAGCTCCTGATAGCGCTCGCCACTGCTGACTTCCTGGTCCTCCCAACGTGAGAAGGGATGTGAGGAAGCAGCCAGTATGCTGCGACCATGTTCCTGTGCCACGTTGTACACCGTAGCGCGCAGGCGTTTCAGTTCCTGACGCACTTCTGCGACGTCCCGGCAAATCTCCGTTGCCACCTCAACCTGCGACTGCAACAATTCTGCCTTGAGCTGTTCCCTCAGAAGCGAGCTGCCGGAGGCTTTCAGCGCGTCAAAGCCGGCCGTAAGCTCGCGGGTTTGCGGATCAATAATTTGATACTCTTCTTCCACGCCAAGTGTAAGCGGCACCTTGATCATGGCGCATGCTCCTTCTGCAGCACTACTTGCTATCAAGATTCGCGCAGGCAGCGCGTTGCATGGCTGCGCGAACTGCTGGTTACAACTCCTGGTAGGCCGGGTTCGTCAGGAAGGGAATCATGCTGTCTGCACGAATCATCCCGTCAAACAGTTCGCGCGCCCGTACGAACAATCCGTTCTCAAAGCGCTCCGCGCCAACTTCTGCGCGAATCACATCCATTTCTTCATCCAGTAACCTGGCATAGAGCTGCTCATCGAGGACGCGGCCGTCTTCCAGACGCGTTTCGTGATGCAGCCATTGCCAGACCTGGGCCCGGCTGATCTCGGCGGTAGCGGCGTCTTCCATAAGCGAATAGAGCGGTACACAACCATTGCCGCCCAGCCAGGCCTCCAGATATTGAATACCGACCCGCAGATTTAGTCGGACTCCCTGCTCGCTGATACTGCCATCGCAGGCAGTCAACAGGTCTGCCGCAGTGACGTCCACATCCTCGCGCAGACGTTCAATCTGGTTCTGCTCTGGCATCAGTTCGTCAAAGACTTCCTGCGCGACCGGTATCAGACCCGGGTGCGCGACCCAGGTGCCGTCATGGCCATCGCGCGCTTCGCGCAGCTTGTCCTGGCGCACTTTCTCCAGCGCCTGTTCGTTGGCGACCGGGTCGCTGCGGATCGGGATTTGAGCCGCCATCCCGCCCATCGCATGAATGCCACGGCGGTGACACACCTTGATGACATTAAGCGTGTAGTTACGCATGAAAGGCACAGTCATCGTCACCTGGGCGCGGTCCGGCAATACGAAATCCGCTCGTTTGCTGAAGGTCTTGATGTAACTGAAGATGTAATCCCAGCGGCCACAGTTCAGACCGCCGGAATGCTCCCGCAGTTCGTACAGGATCTCTTCCGTCTCGAAGGTCGCCTGAATGGTCTCAATGAGCACGGTGGCGCGCACACTTCCGCGCACCAGACCCAGCTGATCCTGAGCGAAATTGAAGACATCGTTCCACAGGCGCGCCTCCAGGTGGCTCTCCAGCTTGGGCAGGTAGAAATAGGGCCCGCTGCCGCGTTCCAGCAATTCACGCGCATTGTGGAAAAAGTACAGGCCGAAATCAAAGAGGCCGCCGGGCACGGCCACACCGTCAACCAGCATGTGCTTCTCATTCAGATGCCAGCCGCGCGGACGCACCAACAGGGTCGCAGTCGCTTCTTTCAACTGATAGAAGCGACCGTCCGGATTGTTGAAGGTGATAGTACGACGAACCGCATCGAAGAGGTTGCGCTGACCCTCCAGCATGTTGGTCCAGGTCGGCGAATTGGCGTCTTCAAAATCCGCCATGAAGACCTGCGCGCCGCTGTTTAGCGCGTTGATTACCATCTTGCGCTCGGTCGGGCCGGTGATTTCCGTACGACGGTCGCGCAAGTCAGGCGGGATATCCGCTATCTGCCAATCGCCTTCGCGGATATGCCGGGTTTCCGGCAGAAAGTCCAGGCTTCCTCCCTTGTCTATTTCTGCCTGACGCACGACGCGGGCTTTCAATAACTCATCACGACGAGCCCGGAAATTGCGCGCCAGCGATGCGACGAAAGCGACTGCCTCCGGCGCCAGAATTGCTGCGCAACCCGCAGGACATTCGGCAGTGATAGACACTCCCTGTGTGGTCACTGTCATTCTCTCCCGTATATTGCGTCGCGCGTCACAGCGGCGGTAGCCGGCCCGCGCGCCATTCCGGCCATTGCGGCTCACCGGCCCACAGCAGATCCGGCGCCTCGCGCAACTCCTCCAGCAAACTGGCCGATACCTGCACCGTATCCAGATCAAGCGTGTTGTCTATACGCACCACGCGCGCCTGCTCGCGCTCTTCCGGGCAGCCACGGAACACATGCCGGAGCGCCATGTCGATGGTTTGCTCATCGTCCTCGTAGACGAGCGGCAGACGGCCGCGCAGCAGGCCGCCGCTGGTGAATACATTCAGGGTAGTCAGCGGCAAATCAATCTTCTCATAGAGGCGTCGGGTCATAAAGTCCGCCAGACCTATGCCAGTGGCATTGCCGTGGGACGCGGGCGTCAGGTCAAGCACCACAATTGCCTTCACGCGGGGCGCAGCCGGCTCTGCTTCGCCTTCCATGAGTAGTCGGCCGATGATGTTGGTATCCATGCCAGCGCCGCTGATGTCCTTGCCCATGTGGTCGATGATGAGCAGGTCAATGTCATCGACGGGCAATCGCGGCATGAGATCACGCGAGCGTTGCAGCAGGCGCTGCTCGCCGGCGATCAGTTCGTCGGCGTCAAACACCTCAAGCTCGACTGGCCGGTGATAGCCGTCTTCAACAGTCGCAATCCCGGCAACCAACGGCACCCGCTGCAGCAAGCCGGCGCCAATCTGCGGCATGATGTCGCGCAGACCGGGGATGCCATGGCTGTGAATCCATGAAGCGCCCCGCTCCTTGCCCAGCCCGATGGCCAGCATCTTGAGCAGGCCGCTCTCATGCGGGCCGTGGAAATCAGTATGCACCTTGATGCGGTTGGCGATGATGAGCGCATCGGCTTCCGCCACGTTGCGGTCGAGGTGCAGCGGCCAGCCCTGCTCCGTCGTGCCCAGCAACTCAACTTGCATCGTAGCACGCAGCGGGCAGCCCATGCTCTCCTGGGTGACGCCCAGGCCGGCCAGCACTTCCAGCTGCCCCGCCGCAGTTGCGCCGCCGTGGCTGCCCATGGCCGGGACGATGAAAGGACTGCCGCCGGAAGCCTGCACCATACGCACCAGGCTGCGCGCGATTTCCACAATGCCCGCGACGCCGCGGCTGCCGATGCCGATAGCGACCTGCCTGCCGCTTACCTGCGTTGCCAGGCCCTTGCTCTCCCAGGCCGCAGCAATGGCAACTTCAGGGACGACCGGTTCACCGGCTGGCAACTGACGTTTCACTGTAGCAAGCGGCGGTAAAATTGATGTTCGCTCCGCAATCATGAAGCCGAGTATACCTTCCTCAAGCAAGTTTACAATCACAGCCATACCGATCTCGAGCGCACGAGCGCTCGCCACCTGCTGCAACCTTCGCTACAGTTTGCGCAACTTTACCGGAGCCACACGTAGCGACAGCGCTGGACAAATGTGAGGAGCATTCCATGGATTTGCAGCTGAAGGGCAAGGTCGCCGTGATCACGGGCGGCAGCATCGGCATCGGTCTGGGCATCGCCAGAGGCCTGGCGGCTGAGGGCGTGCACCTCGCGCTTTGCGCGCGCGACGGAGAGCGTCTGGCCTCTGAGGCGCGCGCCATCGCCGCGGACCATGGCGTACGCGTGCTGGACGCGGCCGTCGACGTGACGAACACGGCTGACCTCGACCGCTTCGTCGCGGCCATCAAGGCAGAATTCGGCGGCGCTGACATCCTGATCAACAACGCCGGCACCGGCAGCGAAGAAAAGATCATGGACGCGGATGACGCGCGTTGGCAATACTACTGGGAGCTGCACGTCATGGCCGCCGTTCGTCTGGCGCGGGCGCTGGCGCCGGGCATGATGGAACGCGGCGGCGGCGTGGTGCTCAACAACGCCTCAATCTGCGCGACGCAGCCGCTTTTCTACGAGCCGATATACAACGTCACCAAGGCCGCCCTGGTCATGTTCTCGAAGTGCCTGGCCAACGAGCTCATCCCCTTCAATATTCGCGTCAATGCCGTAAACCCCGGCCTGGTGCGCACGCCGGACTGGAACAAGACCGCCTCCCTGGTCACGCAGGACATGGAGCAGACCGCCGACGAGTGGCTGCAGGACATAGCGGACCAGTACGCGCCCATTAAGCGCTTCGCCACGGCGGAGGAAATCGCCGATTTTTTCGTCTTCCTGTGCTCACCGCGCGCCAGTTACAGCGTAGGCTCCACCTACTACGTCGATGGCGGCTGGTTGAACGTCATCACCTGACCCACGAAACCTCAGTCGCGCACATCACGTTTGTGCCAGTCCTCGGCGAAGAGGTTGAAGTGCAGGTGCTGCCGGGGATTGGCCGCGATGACGTCTTCGTCCAGAGTGACGCCCAGCCCCGGCCCCTGCGGCAGACTGAAATATCCGTCCACCACCTGCGGCAGACCGGGCGCAGCCGCAAGCACATAGTCTTCCCCGAAATCGTTGAAATGCTCCTGAATCTTGAAGTTGGTGGTGCAGGCGGCCAGATGCAGCGCCGCGGCCGTGGAGACCGGCCCGCCGACGTTGTGTGGCGCGATGAGGACATAGTAGGCTTCCGCCCAGGCGGCGAGCTTCTTCGTGTTCAGGATGCCGCCGAAGTGAGAGATGTCCGGCTGGATGATGTCGGCCGCCTGCATCTCGAATAGTTCACGAAATTCGTACATGGTGTGCATGCGCTCGCCCGTCGCGACCGGCACGCCCAGGGCAGCGATGGCTTCGCTGGCCTTGCGCAGCGCGGCAATATTTTCCGGCGGCACCGGCTCCTCCACCCATGCCGGAATGAAGCGCGCCAGCTCGCGCGTGAGCTCGATTGCCGTCGCCGGATTAAAGCGGCCGTGCATCTCGATCATGATCTCGACGTCAGGACCCACTGCGTCGCGCACCGCCTCCACCAGTTCTATGACGCGTAGCTTTTCGGCGCGCTCCAGTTCGTAGAAACCCGCGCCGAAGGGGTCAAACTTGAGGGCGCGGTATCCCTTGTCTAGCACCGCCTTTGCGGCTTCGTGAAATTCGCCCGGCGTGCGCTCCACGTTGTACCAGCCGTTGGCATAGGCCTTGATATGTTCTCGCACCTCGCCGCCCAGCAGCCGATAGACGGGCTGATCCAGCGCCTTGCCGATGATGTCCCAGCAGGCCATTTCCACCAACGCCGTAGCCGTCATGATGATTTCGCCGGCGCGTCCGAAATCCTCGCGGAACATGCGCTGCGCCAGGCGCTCGACCTGAAAAGGATCGCTGCCCAGCACGTAACGCGGAATCGCCTCCGAAAGATAGCCGAGTACGGCGTCAGTGCGGTTGAGCACGCGCGCCTCGCCCACTCCGACAAGCCCTTCATCAGTCTCGACCTTCAAGAATGTCAGATTTCGCCAGGGTGTACCCAGTACGAGCGGCGTCACTTTTGATATTCGCATAGCTTTCCCTATCAAATTAACAACAACATTTGAGCGATTGTAGCGCTATCGGCCTCAAAGCGGTCGTGGTCAGGGTCAGGCCGCCAGTGTAGACTACGGGCAAGATGCGCATCCAGCCTTCCCGCCTGCAAGCGTTCCGCAATTCCTTCATCGCCGACCTGCTGGCCGGGGCCAGTGGCGCAGCCGCGGGTGCCCCGCTGTCGATGGGCTTTGCCATAATCGCCGGCGTAAGCCCGATCTACGGTCTTTACACCACCATTGTCGCAACCATCGTGGGCGCCCTTGCCACCAGCTCTGTATTCCTGACGGTCAGCCCCACAAATGCGTTGGTGCTGGTGGTTGGCAGTACGTTGTCCGCCTACGCGGATGACGATCCCCTGGGCCATCTTTTCACCCTGACTGTGATGGTCGGTCTCGTTCAGTTGCTGCTCGGGCTGCTGCGTGCCGGGAATCTTTTTCGCTTCGTTTCGAACGCGGTGATGACCGGCTTTGTCAGCGGGGCCGGTCTGCTAATCATCATCGGCCAGTTACACACCCTCGTCGGGCTGGACAGCCGCGGTTCGGGCAGCGTAGTCGCGCGCATCAGCGACTGGCTGCTGCGCCTGACGCAGGCGAATTCACAGACGCTCTTCATTGGCCTGCTCTCCATTGCGCTCATTGTGGCGCTCAAACGGACTCGCCTGAAGTATCTGGCCATGCTGTCCTCCCTGATCATCTGCAGCGCGCTGGTACATTTCGCCGGCTGGCAGGACGTGTTGCTGACCGGCGATCTGATGCCGGTTCCGGCCGGGATGCCGCAGTTGGTGCTGCCGGTGCCGGCCTACGTCCCCGAGCTGGCCTTCGCCGCGCTGGCCATCGCCCTGCTCGCATCCATGCAAAGCGCCGGCCTTACGCGCATGGTGCCACAGCCTGACGGGTCGATGGCCGGCGTCCAGCGCGATCTGACGGGCCAGGGCCTGGCCAACATTGCCGGCGGCTTGTTTCAGGGGCTGCCATCCGGCGGGTCCCTTTCGCGCACCGCCATCAACATCAGCGCTGGCGCCCGCAGCCGCATGGCCAATATCTTCTCCGGCTTCTTCATTGCGGCCATTTTGCTCATATTCGGCCCCACGATTGAGCGTATCCCGCTGGCAGCGCTGGCGGGTCAACTGGTCGTCGCCGCGACCAGCCTCATACGCCTCGATGCGTTGGCCCTGACCTGGCGCGTCAACTTTGCTGCGCGCGGCGCCCTGCTCACCACGCTCGGCGCCACGCTGTTGTTTCCGCTGGAATACAGCGTGTATATCGGCGTCGCCATCTCCCTGCTGTTTTACGCCTGGTCCTCTGCGCGCAATCTGCAGGTGCGGCGCCTGGTGCAGACTGCGGACGGCGCCTTTCGTGAGGAAGCGTTGCCGCAGCACTTGCCTGGTCGCAAGCCGCTGGTCGTCTCCGTCGCCGGCAACCTGTATTTCGCGGCGGTGCCCTTGCTGGAGGAACGGCTACCGCAGCCGGCTGAAGACAGCGAACGACCGGTCGTCGTGTTGCGCCTGCGCGACAACCTCTATCTGGGCAGCACCGGCATCCGCTTCCTGAAGGATTACGCGCGCAAACTTGAGGCTGCTGGCGGACGTCTGTTGCTGGCGGGCGTCAGTCCGGATGTGCACCGTCAACTGCAGCGCACCGGCGCAACGACCTGGCTGGAGCCGATCTTTCTCGCGGAAGAAGTGATCTTTGCCTCGACGCGGCGGGCCCTGGCCTGGGCGGAGGACTGGCTTCAGCAGCAGGACGAGGGGACACCCGCAAACCAGACAGCGACATGACAGCCGCAAGCATCCCATCTTGATATCAGGAGGAAACAGTTATGCCCAAACAGCCGTTTCGCAGCAACCAGGCCCCGCCGCCCGGCGGCGCCTATTCGCAGGCCATGCGCGCCGGCGATCTGGTCTTCGTTTCAGGAATTGGCCCGGCACATCCCGAGACGGGAGCGCTGGCCGACACGATCGAGGAACAGACGGCCCAGGTGCTCAAAAGCATCAGCAATATCCTGGTTGAAGCCGAGGCCGGCATGAAGGACGTGGTCAAGTCAACGGTGCATTTGAGTGACCTGTCTCTATTTGCGGGCTTCAATGAGGAATACGCGAAGTGGTTCCCGGAGCCGCGGCCGGTGCGCACCACTGTCGGCAGCCAGCTGCCCGGCATCATGGTCGAGATTGACGTCGTCGCCTGGACGGGCGAGTAATTCGAGCCTGCCCTGCCACAAACACAAGCCCCGGCATTGCTGCCGGGGCTTGTGTTGACCCTCGCCTCGGTGAGCGCGGCGGTGGGCTCGTCCATGATGAGCAGACGCGCATTTTGCGAAAGCGCCTGGGCGATTGCCCCACTCAGGGTGCCGACGTTGCGCGTCACATCGATGTCGTGAATGTCCAGCGAAGACAGGATTTCGGCTGCCTGCTGCCGCATCTTCGGCCAGTCGATCATGCCGAAGCGGGCGCGCGGGGCGTGGCCCATGTAGATATTCTCGGCTACGCTCAGTTCGGGATAGAGCAGGAGTTCCTGGTAAATCGTGGCGATTCCATGAAACTGGGCGTCACGCGGGTTGCCCAACTCGACATCCGCGCCGTCCACCTGGATCGGCCGCTTTCCGCGAGATACACGCCGGAAATGATCTTGAGTAGCGTGGACTTGCCGGCGCCTTTTTCGCCCAGCAGCGCATGCACATCACCGGGGCGCACTTCAAACTGCATGTCGACGAGCGCCTGCACGCCGGGGAAGGACTTGTCACTGTGCGCCAGCCGAAGCAGAGTTTCCTGCTAACAGGGATGCGTAGTGAGCGGACAGAAGGCCGTTACAACGACGGCGCTTTCATTCATTCCCGCCAGGACTGTCAACATCCCCGGCGCATGCGCCAGCGTCATGGGCGCACCGGCGTGCCGTCGGGCAGCCGCGTTTGTGTCCAGAATTCGACCACATCTTGACCGGGATAACGCGCCGCCAGGGCCTCGTCGATGTCGATGCCAAGGCCGGGCATGGTGTTCGGATAAAGATAGCCTTCCCGCACCTGCGGCAGGCCGGGGAACATCTCGTAATCCAGCTCTGAAGGCTCGTACCATTCCTGGATGCCGAAGTTGGGCTCCCAGAGGTCCAGCTGCAGGTTGGCGGCATGGCCGACCGGCGAGGTATCGCCCGGGCCGTGCCAGGCAGTGCGCAAGCCGTAGATGTTGGCGAAGAGCGCGACATCCCGCGCAGGCGTGAGGCCGCCCATCTGGCTGATGTGCATGCGCAGGAAATCGATGAGGCGCTCCTCGATCAGGGGCTGCCACTCCAGCGGATTGTTGAAGAGCTCCCCCATCGCCAGCGGTACAGCGCTCTGCACGCGCAACTGCCGGAACCACGAAATGTCTTCCGGCGCCAGCGCGTCTTCGAGGAAGAACAGCCGAAATTGTTCCACGTCCTTCGCGAACTGGATGGCGTGCACCGGATGCAGGCGCTCGTGGATGTCGTGCATCAGCTCCACTTCGTCGCCAACCACCTTGCGCACATGCTCGATCATATTCAGCATGTCGCGGCAATAGGCGCGCGGGTCGTAATAGCTGCCGTCGGGCGCGCCTTCAGGCTTGACCATCGTCCCGCCCTTGCCGCCATAGCCACCCATCTGCACACGGATGTGACGGTGCCCCTGTTCCATGTAGCGCTGGACGTTGTCGGCCACCTCCTGCGGAGTGCCGCCATCCGCGTGCACGTAGACGTTGGCCGCCTCACGCAGTTTGCCGCCCAGCAACTCGTAGACCGGCATGCCGGCCAGCTTGCCGCGGATGTCCCACAGCGCCTGGTCAACGCCGGAGATAGCGTTGTTGAGCACCGGACCGTTGCGCCAGTAGCTGTGCGCCATGGCCATGCGGAAGAATTCCTCGCCGCGCATGACGTCGCGCCCGAGCGCGAAGGGGCGCAAATGCTTCTCGACAGCCGTCACCACTGCATGCCAGCGCTGCGTGAAGGTCGCGCAGCCCAGGCCGTAAAGCCCGGGTTCGGAGGTCAGCACCTTGACAATTACCAAGTTCGAATTGCCGGGTTTGGTGGTGATGACCTGCACGTCACGAATGGTTACCGGCATGGCAGTGATTCCCTTTACAGCTCAAATGCAGAACGAGACCTTCGACTGTGGGGTTGCGCAAGCGAGGCCAGCAGCTTATCTCATGCACCTGAGTGCTTTGTACGAGGCAACGATCAGCAGGACGAGCAAGACAAGCCGCGGCAACACGACAGGCCAGAACAGTTCATGATGCAATGAGTAGACAGAATCGATGGTGCGGCGTTCCACCAGGGAATCGTCCACCATAAAGTTGAACCCTTCCAGTATCACCTGGTTATACACCCGAAGCACGGGCAGCAACAACCAGATAGCTGCTACCCAGGCGGCGGCCCGCACCAGCAGTCTGGTCAGTCTCATTCTGTGTTTCCGACGGGGGCAGCGACCAGCGCGTTGCGCAACACTTCGACTGGATGAAGGGCCTGGCGACCGCTGCCGTGGAGGATCTGGTGGCGGCAGCTGGTGCCGGCGGCGACGATAAGCGTGTTGGAATCCGCCTCGCGCACGGCTGGCAGCAGACGGCGTTCGGCCATTTTGAGCGAGAGCTCATAGTGTTCGCGCTCATAGCCGAAGGAACCGGCCATGCCGCAGCAGCCGGAATCGACTTCCTCGACATCGTAATTCTCAGGTAGACCAAGCGTGCGCAGGGACGGCCCAGTCCCCACCAGGGCGCGCTGGTGGCAGTGGCCGTGCAGCAGCAGCTTGCGCGCAGCCTGTTCAAACTCCAGCGCCAGTTCGCCACTGTCCGCCATTTGCGCGATGAACTCCTCGAAGAGCATCGCCTTTTGCGCGACGCGTTCCACCCGCTCATCATTCGGCAACAGATAGCGATACTCGTCGCGCAGCATCAGCAGGCAGCTCGGTTCCAGACCAACGACCGGGATGCCAGCATCCACGTGGGCGGCCAGGCGCGACACCACATCGAGCGCCGCCCGGCGCGCATCTTCCACCAACCCTTCGGACATCATCGGCCGGCCGCAGCAGCGATGTCCCGGCAGAAGTACCTCGTAGCCCAACGCCTCCAGCACTTCGGTGGCGGCGATGGCAATATGCGGCTCATTCCAGGTATTGAAACTGTCATTGAAGAGCACGACCTGTTTGGCTCTACCCAGCGGAGCGCCACGTTTGCGGAACCAGCTGGTGAAGGATTCCGGTGCGAAGGCAGGCAGCGTGCGTTCACGGCTGACGCCGAGCGTGCGTTCCATAATGGCGCGCGCCAGCGGATGGCGCATGGCGGCATTGGCCAGCGGCGCCAGCGGCCCGCTGCCCAGGCGGCTCAGGGCTGCAATGTGACCGAATAGGCGTGAGCGCAGGGGCGTCCCGTTTGCGCGATAGTACTGCGCCAGGAACTCAACTTTGATCTTGCCCATATCTACTGACGATGGACATTCAGCAGCGCAGGCCTTGCAGCCGATGCACAGGTCCATCACGCCGTACATGCGCTCGCTGGTCAGCTCGTTGGTTGGCAGCAGACCGGACATGGCCGCCCGCAACGCATTGGCGCGGCCGCGCGTACTGTGCTCTTCCTCACGCGTGACCATAAAGCTGGGGCACATCGTGCCGGTCGTTTTCTTGCGACAAACGCCAGCGCCGTTACACATCTCGACGGCGCGGTGAAAGCCCTGTTCATCCGAGAAGTCCAGCGCTGCCTGCAGGGGAATGACCTTGTAGGTCTCGCCGTAGCGCAGGCTTTCGCCCATCGGCGGCGCATCGACGATGTTGCCAGGATTGAGGATGTTGTCGGGATCGAAGCTTCGCTTGACCTGTTGATACAGCCGGTACAGCTCCGGGCCGAAGAAGCGCTCGTTCATCCAGCTGCGCGCCCGGCCATCACCGTGCTCACTGCTGAGTGAGCCGCCGTAGCCATGCAGCAATTCGACCGAGAACTCCATAATCTGCGACAGTTTGGCGACTTCCTGCGCCTTTTTCGTGTTGATGAGCGGGCGGATGTGCACGCAGCCGGCGCTGGCATGCGCGTAGTAAGCCACGTCGGTGCCGAGGCCGTTGCAGAACTCTTCCAGTCTGGTCACGTACTCCGCCAGATGGTCGGTCGGAACGGCAGCATCTTCAATGAAGGGGATTGGCTTGTGGTCGCCGCGTATGCTCATCATCAAGCCGAGGCCGACCTTGCGCACGGTCCAGACGTCTTCCTGCTGTGCAGACCCATGCACCGGCACGATGACGCCGGCAGGAACGTTTTGGCTGTGCAGGTGACGCTGCAGCCCGTCGATTTTCGCCTGCAGCTCCGCTTCAGTATCGCCGTAGAATTCGGTTATGAGGATGCAGTTCGGTCTGCCTTCGACGAAGGTCTGCAGCAAGCGCGCATATTCGGGTACGTCGCGGCAGAGCGTGAGGCCCAGATTGTCCAGCAATTCGATGGCTGAAGGCCCGGTCTCAAGCACGGCGGGCACCGCCGCCAGCGCAGCGAAGAGTTCGTCAAAGTGCAAAATGGCCAGCGCCGTGCGCCGCGGCAGTGGCACAAGGTTAAGCTTCAACTCCGTGAGCACGCCCAGCGTGCCCTCGGCCCCGCAAAGCAGTTTCGCAAGGTTGAACTGCTCGTCCTGCGGCCAGTTGAAATTGACGCCGCCATCGACGAAGCGGTCCAGGTTGTAACCGCCGCAGCGGCGCCAGTGGCGCGGCGTGCCGGCGCGAATGGCATCTGCATTCTGAATGGCGAGTTGGTCAACCTCACGATAGATGCGGCCTTCCAGGCCAGAGCGCGCCTGATGTTGTCGCAGGGCCTCGTCGCCCAGAGGACCTGTGCGAGTACGCGTGCCGTCCGCCAGAATAACTTCGGCCTCCAGCACATGATCGGCAGTCATGCCGTAGAGTATCGAATGGCTGCCGGTGGAATTGTTGGAGACGATGCCGCCCATCGCCGCACGATTGCTACTGGCCGGGTCTGGCCCGAATTGCAGCCCATGAGACTTCAGCGCCAGGTTCAACTCATCCAGCACAAGTCCTGGTCCCACCCGCACCCAGCGCTCCTCACGGTTAACTTCGTGAATCCCGTCCAGCCAGCGGGTGGAGTCGATGACCAGCGCCTCGTTGACCGCCTGCCCTGCAAGGCTGCTGCCCGAGGCGCGGGGCAGCACCGGCACCCGGTGACGTGCGGCCAGCTCAACGGCGGCCTGCACGTCGTCCACCGTGCGCGGGATGAGCACGGCCAGCGGCATTTTCTGATAAATGCTGGCGTCCGTGCTGTAAAGCATGCGGCTGTACTGGTCGGCCCTCAATTCGCCGCGCACCCTTGGCCGCAACTCGTGCAGAAACTCCTTGACGGCCTCCATATCTACCATGTCAGCGCCCCGTAACCGCGGCGGCCACGCGCTTGCGCGGTACTCTGGCGAGGGTCTCGGGTACGAGGAAAGCGAATATTCCTGCGGCCATAAGGCCAGCGCCGGCCATAGCGACGGCAGCCGACTGCAGCGCCAGTTGCTGGGCGATAAGCCCGACCAGGAGTGGCGCGAACATTCTTCCTGAATCGCCTATCAGGCGCCAAACGCCCAGGAATTCACCGCGTGTCTTGATCGGCGCAAGGTCCGAGCCGATGGTCATCATCGCGCCACTGCTTATCCCGTTACCAATTCCGATTAGCGCTGCAGCCAAAAGCAGCCCGTCGAAACTCTGGGCCATGGGAATGAGGGCAATGCCGATCGACTGAATGAAGAAGCTGGGCACAATGGCGTACTTGCGCCCGAATTTGTCCATGATCCAGCCGGCGGGAATGAACAGCAACATATCCAGGGCCCAGGAGGCGCTGACAATAAATCCGATGGCCTCCGGGCCAAGCCCCAGCACATTGGCGGCGTACAAGGGGACGATAATGCTGCGGCCGGCGCGTATCGCCTGGGCGAAAAGCATGCCGGTGCCGGCCTTCACCAACATGGGAGTGTCGTCTCGCAGGGTTTCGACGACCGCCAACCCCTCTTCCTTTTTTCTTGACCTGTCATTGCGCCTTGAGCCCTGCAGCAAGAGAGCAATGACGATGATGCCAAAAACGGCAAAGGCGCTGACAAGCAGGAAGGGCGCGCGCAGGCCCATTCTTGCAGCAATGAAACCGCCGGCGATCGGCCCGATCGCGCCACCAAGGCGCATCATCCCGCCAAACACGGCGATGGCGCGACCCCGTTTGGACTGCGTCACGTATTCAGACAAAAACATGTGGCGGGACACGTTATACAGCGCCCGTCCCGTGCCAAAAAGAAACAGGAAAATGATCGCCATCCATACGCCGGGCGCCAGATAGAGCATCAGCATGCCAAGCGTGACCAGCGCGAGACCGGCCAACATCACCTGTTTTTCGGAAAAACGCCGCAAGAGCACGCCGGCCGGCACGTCGGCCAACACCGCGCCAAGGGATTCGGCCCCCACGACCAGGCCGATCAGGACATAGCTTATGTTGAAATCTGCCGCGTAGAGGGGGAGGATGGGCTTCACCATGCCCATGGCAATGCCAAAAAGCAATGTTGGCAGATAAATCGGAATGACGATTGGATTACGCAGCGCGCGAACGGCCTGGGCCGGGAGTGTAGTCACCTAATTCTTTTCCTTTCGGGAATGAGAGTGTAGCGCGCGCTACCCACTGCTGCCAGGCCACTTCCTGATTGGACTGCAGGAAACTTGCAGGAACGGGTCAGTAAATCCAGGCGCGGGGCAAAGGCCGCTCCATTGCCAGCAGCCGCTGCAGCAGCACATGCCGATGTTCGGCAAGCACAGCGCTGTATCGCTCGTCGCCGGCCACATCGCGGTACTCACGCGGGTCATGCTCCAGGTCCCACAGACTTTCGCGGCCGTCAGCGTGCACCAGATAGCGATGCCCGTTTGTGCGCAAGGTCTTCCAGCCAGTGGCCTCCATGACAGCCGAAGCGGAGCTGTCGGCAGGCGCACCGCGTAACAAGGGCAGGAGCGAGGTTCCCTGCAGATGCGGCGGGATCTGGATGCCAGCGGCCTCCAGCAGGGTAGGCAGGACATCCACGGCTTCCACAATTTCGCTCACACGTCGCCCGCTCGCAAGACCGCCGGCAGGCCAACTCAGCAGCAGCGGAACCCGGCTTACCGCATCGGCGCCTGGCCAGCCCTTGCCGAAACGCAGATGTTCGCCCAGCCATTCGCCGTGATCCGAGGTGAAGACCACGATTGTGTTTTCTGCCAGTCCCTGTTCAGCCAGCGCCGCCAGGATGCGCCCCACATGATGGTCGACTTCGCTGACCATGGCGAAGTAGCCATGGCGCGCGGTGCGCAGGGCTTCGTCGGAGAAGCCTGCTGCGTTACGGGAAGCCTCAATCTCCGGGGGATACTGTGGCAGACCCAGCGACTGCCGGTCGTAGCAATCCAGCCAGCGTTGCGGGACTACCCAGGGCGCATGCGGGGAGTAGAAACCGGCAATGCACAGGAAGGGGCCGCGCTGCTGCTGCAGGAAGGCGATGGTCTGCTCCGCCACGAACGCAGTGTGCGTGACCTCGTCCGGGGCGGGAAAGGGAATGGCGTCGCGGAAGTCCTGGCGCGGGCCCGCCAAAGGATGCTGAACCTCGTCCTGGATGCCCATAGTGCGTTTCCACACATCGGCCCCAGGCGGCAGGCCAACGCTGATGCGGTCGATCTGCTCCGGCGCGACAGAGCGCACCCAGGCTTGATAAGCGTCTTCGTACACGCCGGGTTCATCCGATATTTCGAGATGGTCGAAGCCGTATGCGGGATGTGGCACGCGGTGATCGCGGTTTGCATGTGGCAGAAAGTGCAGTTTACCGATGTTGGCCGAACGATAGCCGTAGGGCCGCAGCAGATGGGGCAGCGTCACGATGTCCTCAGGCAAGGGCACGCCCATGTGCGTGATGCCCAACTGGGAGGGATAGCAACCGCTGAGGAAGCTGGCGCGACTGGGCATGCAAACCGGATTCTGCACAAAATGATGATCGAAATTGACGCCCTCTGCGGCAAGACGATCCAGATTTGGCGTCTGTATTTCCTGATTTCCGTTCGAGCCAAGGGCATCGTGACGCTGCTGGTCCGTGTAAAGAATCAGGATGTTCGGGCGTTCCATGTCACCCCTGCCCTGCCAGAGTAAGCAGCGCATTGGTCAGCACGGCGATGCCGCAGGCAATGTTTTTGGGAGTGACGTACTCCTCAGGGGTGTGACTGCGTCCGTCACGACAGGGCACGAACAGCATGCCGGCATCCGTGACCAGGGACATGTTCATGGCGTCGTGCGCGGCCCAGCTGACCAGCGGCATACTTTCCAAGCCTGCCGCGGCTGCACCCTGTTCGACAGCCTCTCGAATGTGCGTCCTCGTCTCGACCGGGGGCGCATGATGCAGTTGCTGCCAAGTGCAATTCACACGCTGGGCGGCTGCCTGCTGCGCCAGAATCTCTTCGATGCCAGCCTGCATTTTTGCGCGCGTAATCTCGTCCGCAGCGCGGAAATCGATGTTGAAGGTGGTTTCACCGGCGATCACATTGGTCACATTGGGCTGCACGGTCAGCGCGCCCACAGTCACGTGTCCGCGACCCTGAAACTCACGCATGCCCATCTCACGCAAGGCCACGATGACATTGGCAGCCGCCAAGAGGGAATCGCGTCGGTCCGCCCATTCGGTCGCGCCGGCGTGGTCCGCCTGCCCCCCATAGCGCACCCGCAGGAATGTCGGCCCGGCAATGCTGGTCACAGCTCCGGCCGGAATGCCGGCAGCTTCCAGTCGTTTGCCCTGTTCAATGTGCAGCTCCAGAAAGGCGTGCAGGCCACGCTCCCAGACCACTGTACGCTGCGGCAGGGCGAAGTCACAGGAGGCCAGTTCATCGAGGAAACGCCGACCCTGTGCATCGGCGATGTCAGCGATTTCGTCGTCGGTCAGTTGCCCGACAGCCAGGGCGCTGCCCAGCAGGCCATGAAAACGGGCGCCTTCCTCCTCAATGAATGAGACGAGCCCCAGCGGCCGGCGCGGCTGCAGTCCGTGCTCCTGAATGAGGGTCAAGGCCTCAAGTGGCGCAAGCACGCCCAGCACGCCGTCATAGTTGCCGCCGTTGGGCACGCTGTCCAGATGCGAACCGGAGAGCACCATGTCGGCCTTCTGGTCGGTGCCGGACAATCTGCCCAGCAGATTGCCGTGTTGATCGAAGCAGGGTTCCAGGCCAATGTCTGCCATCCACCCGGCAACTTCATGCGTGGCCTGCATGTGCTCCGGGGAGAAGGTAAAGCGCGTCACGCCACCAGCCGGCGTCGCACCGATCTGCGCCAGGCGATCTAGCTGCGCAGATACCCGGGCCATGTTTACATCACTGGCAGAAAATATCATGCCACGCCCCCTGCGCTGCGTTTAGCGCAGCGGCGTCACACGCTTCGCCAGTTGCAGGGTCAGCCCCCAGGGGTCACGCAGGAAAAGCAGCAGGTCGCCGGTCGGCATGCTGTGGATGTCACCATCCAGGGTAGCACCTGCTGCAAGCAAGCGTTGCTTCTCGCTTTCGATGTCGTCCACCGCGAAGGCGACATGAAACTGCTGCGGATGCAGGTCGTGAAAGTCCGTACGCGGGGAATCGGGGTGATGAAAGATCTCCAGCGCGACCTGGTCTGCCTCGTCGATGAGGAAATGGATCTGCGCCTCGCCACCGACCTTGCGCAGAACGCGCAGCCCCAGATGCTTCCCGTACCAGGCAACCATGGCCTCGGGATCGTCCACGTTAAGCGCAATGTGCTCAATATTCACCGGCTTCTCCTCCTCGCGATTCTGGCCCGCGCCAGCATATCAGGCCGTCTGGGCGCTTGCCAGTGCAGTTGAAGGTACAGCGAGGCTATACTCAAGTGGGCCGAAATCTCGAGGGGCAATGGAATTCGAATCTGTCATGATTCTCGCGGCAATCCTGATCGGGCTGGTCAAGGGCGGCATCGGCGGGCCACTGGCCGGCGCCATCATCCTGCCCCTGCTCACGCAACGTATGAGCGTAGCCGGCGCGGTGGGCGTTGCCATGCCCCTGCTCATCGTCGGCGATATTTTCGCCATGCGATTCTACTGGCGCGAGTGGGACCCGCGCTTCATGCGTCTGTTGTTGCCTGGCGCGTTACTGGGCATCATCGGCGGCACCTACCTGCTGGTCAATTTGCCGGATCTGATTCTCCGGCAAATTCTTGGCGTCGCCACGCTGGTTATTGTGCTCTACAAATTGGCCAGCGACTCCTTGAGCAAAGTCGAATACCAGCCACGTGACTGGCATGGGCGGCTTGCCGGTGCAGCCTCTGGAATGTCTTCCACGCTGGCCAACCTGGGCGGGCCGCCCATCACCGCCTGGTTGCTGTTGCAGGGTTCCAGACCGACGACCTTCGTCGGCACTATCACATTCTTTTTCTTCACGGTGAATCTGGCCAAGATGCCCGGTTACTTCGCCACCGGCATCGTCGACGTACCGCGCATCCTCAGCATCGTGTGGGTGCTGCCAATCATCCCGCCCTTCGTCTGGCTGGGGCGGCGCACCATCGGCCGCATCAACCGCCGCTTCTTTGAGCGCGCCATGCTGATCATGCTGACCTGGGCCGGATTCTCGTTGCTATTCAGCGCGCCGGCAGGCTAAACGCCTTCCTCACGCCAGGCATTGCGGAGCAAATTCAGCCAGTTGCCATGGAGCAAGGCGGCTACATCTTCGGCGCTATAGCCGCGTGCTTCCAGGATGCCAGCCAGTTTCTGCAGGTCTGCAATTGTGTCGAGATCGCCGGGAGACTGTTCGCGCCCGAAACCGCCATCCAGGTCCGTGCCGAGCGCAGCGTGACTGCTGTCGCCGGCCAGCTGGCACACGTGATCGATGTGGTCAGCAACCTGTGACAGCGCAGCCGACCTGTTGCTGCCGACGCCCTTCACCCAGCCCGGGACGAGCATCCAGGCGTCCAGCGCGGCGCCAATGACGCCATCCCGCACGATGATTGCCTTTAGCTGTTCATCGCTGAACTGGCGCTGATGAGGCACCAGGGCGCGGCAGTTGTTGTGGCTGGCCAGCACTGGGCCTTCGTACATATCCAGTGCCTGCCAGAAGGCCGCGTCCGACAAGTGCGTCAGGTCGAGCAGCACGCCATGGCGAGCCATCTCCACAAGTAGACGGCGGCCACGCACTTTCAGGCCGTCCTCCACGCCCGTGCCTCCGGCGTAGCGCCCACTGCCGTAATGCGCCGGTCCAATCAGGCGGACGCCGAGTTCGCGCCAGTAAGGCAAATCATTTGGCTCAAGGATGGGGTCGGCGCTTTCCATGCTCAGGACGACGCCCAGGGCCGGCGGCGCTCCTGATGCACCGGATGACTCCCAGGAGCGCCAGGCCAGTACATGCGCTTCCAGTTTCGCGCGCGATGAAATGAGTGCGAGTTCGCCCAGCTGCTCCATGGCACGATACCAGGCCAGTTGGCCATGCGCACTGGCGAAGGCCTGCGCCGGCGCGTGGTAGTCCACATGCGCCACCTGCACCGGTGTCGAGCGCGCAAGCAGGGTCGCGAAGCACAGGAACACGCGCCCGCGCCGCAGCTCCGGCAGGGCAACGGTGTTTTGACCGCGGCCCTTGCCATCAAGCGCAGATTCCAGCGTGCGCAGCGTGTAAACCGACTGCTGCAAGTCACGATTCCATTGCAGAGCGTTCCAGGCCAGATCCAGATGTCCATCGAAAATCAGCATGATGAGTCTCCTCCGGCGTTCAGAAAGTCCAGTACCGCGCGCTGAAACTGCTGCGGCCGTTCCAGATGAACGCAGTGCCCGGCACCAACAATTTGCTGCGCCAGAATGTTGGGGCTGGCTGCTGCCATCTGCGCGGCAACAGCGCAGAACTTCGTGTCCAGGGAGCCAGCCAGCAGCAAGGTCGGAATATGCAATTGTGGCAATTGCGACCAGTAAGAGGGCTGGGCTCCCGTGCCTGACCCTCGCAGACTGCCGGCAAGACCATGCGCGCTGTTCGCCAGTCGCTGTTCCCGCAAGGTGTTGCGCATTTCTACAGCCAATTGTTTCTGACTGGCGAAGAGTGGAAGTTGTTCCCAGTATGAGACGAAGTTGCTCATCCCTTCCCGCTCTATGCGGCGTGCAAGGGACTCATCCTGCCGACGACGGGCGGCGCGTTCCCCGGCATCCGCGAGTCCGGGAGATGCGCTCTCCAGCACCAGAGCGCGCAGTCGTTGTGGCTGTGACAGCGCCAAAGCGAGGGCCAATCGGCCACCCATTGAATAACCGAGCAAATGGAACTTGTGCAAGCCCAGCTTGGTCATTAGTGAGGCAAGATCAGAAGTTACATGCTCATGTGCATGGCGGGCAGGATAAGTCGGTCCATGAGTCTGACCATGTCCGGGCAGATCAAAGGAAACAGTTGTGAAGTGACGCATGAAGCAGGGCATGTGAGGCGCCCAGTTGACGAGCGAGCCCGTGAAGCCATGCAGGAGAAGCAGCGCCGGGCCACTACCCACCTGCTGGTATTGATACCTGAGACCGTTGATATCCAGGAAAGGCAAGGTTAGTCACCGAAAAGCTGCGCCAGCTCCGCGCGCCGGACCTTGCCCGATTCGCTGCGCGGCAGCATCTCAACAAAACGGATTTCTCGCGGAATTTTGTAGCCGGCCAGGCGCGCTCGACAGAAGGCCAGCAGCGCTTCAATGGTCGTGTTCACTCCCGGATGCAACTTCACCAGCGCTACCACCTGCTGGCCCCACTCGAGGTCCGGGATGCCCAGGACGGCAGCATCCTGCACTGCGGATTGGTCACAGAGGACGCGTTCAACTTCCGCCGGGTAAACATTTTCGCCTCCACTGATGATCAGGTCGCTGCGCCGCTGCACAATAAAGAGGTCTCCGGCTTCATCCAGATAACCCAGGTCACCTGTACGCAGTTCGCCCGCATGCAACGCACGTGCCGTCTCCGCACTGTCATGCCAGTAGCCGCGCAAGACGGTCGGCCCACTTACAAGAAGCTCGCCGGTTTGTCCGGGTGAGAGCGTGTCATTTGATTTATTGACTACACGAAGCTGATTGAAGATCAAGGGCCTGCCGACGCTCTCCGGCTTGGCCTGCGCAGCAGCCGGCAGCAGTGTCGCCACCTGCGACGTGGTCTCGGTCAGACCCCAGGTCGGTGCAACCCGCAGGTCAATTTCAGCGCTGCTGCGCAACAATTCGGGCGAGGCCGCAGCGCCACCGAGCAGGATCAGGCGCAGGCTGTCCGGCCAGTTTCCAGGGTGGCGCTCCAGCAATCTGTGCAACATGGTCGGCACCAAAGAGACCAGCGAGACGGCCTCATGCTCCAGCGCATGCAGGACCGCATCAGGGTCAAATTCTGGTTGCAGCACCACTGGCGCGCCCTGCAGCAAGGCACGGGTCAGCAGAGCCAGCCCGCCCACGTGCCACATCGGCATCACACAGAGCCAGCGATCCTGCGGCAAGTGACCCAGGCGCATGGTCGCGCCCAGCGCGCTGTAGAAAAAATTGTTGACGCTGAGGATGGCTCCCTTCGGCTGTCCGGTTGTGCCGGAAGTGTGCACGATCGCCAGGGGCGCGTCCGGCTGAAACTGGCCGTCCCCTTGCTGCGCAATCTGGCCCGGAGTCAACTCGCCAGTCGCGTCAACCGCTTTGCGCTGTCCGTCTGGATCCAGATGCCAAAACGGTTCATCGTCCGTCTCCGGCAGCAGCCAGTCACATGCCGCCTGCTTAAGTTGTGCCGCACGTTCCGCAGCAGTCGAACGCGCGCCCAGCGGCACCAGCACAGTCCCGTAGCGCAAAGACGCCAGAAGCCGTACCACCGTTGCTTGCCGGCTGTGCATGACAAGCGCGATGTGCTGACCGCGCCTGATGCCCGCTACCTTCCAGCGGGCACAATCGCGCGCAACCAGGTTGTTCAGCTGGGCAAAGGTCAGGCGCCCGTCGCCAGAAACGAGCGCTTCACGTCGCGGCGTAGCAGCCGCGCGGGCGGCCAGCCAGTCGCGCATCAGGCCCTGCGCGGAAAACGACTGAAGTCCGGCTCACGCTTTTCGAGAAAGGCGTTCTTGCCCTCGCTGCCCTCCTCGGTCATGTAGAACAACATGGTCGCGTCGCCCGCCAGCACCTGCACGCCGGTTTGACCGTCCAGTTCGGCGTTGAGGCCGGCCTTGATGAAGCGCAGCGCCAGCGGGGACTTCTTCAACATCTCCCGAGACCAGATCAGCGCTTCCCGTTCCAGCTTGCGCAGCGGAACGATGCAGTTCACCATGCCCATTGCTTCTGCCTCGGCGGCGCTGTATTGCCGGCACAGGAACCAGATCTCGCGCGCCTTCTTCTGGCCCACCTGCGCTGCCAGATATGAGGAGCCGAAGCCGGCATCGAAGCTGCCGACGATCGGGCCAGTCTGACCAAAGCGCGCGTTGTCGCTGGCAATGGTGAGGTCGCAGCAGACATGCAGCACATGCCCGCCACCGATTGCGAAGCCGGGCACGACCGCGACGACGGGTTTGGGAATGTTACGAATGTAGCGCTGCAACTGCAACACATTCAATCGCGCCACGCCGTCATCGCCAACATAGCCCGCCTCGCCCCGCACCTTCTGGTCGCCGCCGGCACAGAAGGACCATACGCCATCCTTCGGGCTGGGCCCGTTGGCCGTGATCCACACCACGCCAATGGCGCTGTCGTGCCAGGCATCCAGCAAGGCTTCGGTCATCTCGTCGATGGTTTGCGGCCGAAAGGCGTTGCGGATTTCTGGCCGGTTGAATGCGATACGGGCGATGCCTTCCGCCTTGTGATACGTGATGTCACCGGGCGGACGGACCTGGTGCCAATCTGCCAGCCGCATCAGATCTTGATTACGAACGTCCGCCTGGTCATTTCCTTCCGTCACTCTCGCCTCCTCTTCAGGCCGGATTACCGGCCATTCCATCCAGTTGCATTCCAACCTCTACAATCATCTCTTCTCGACGCAGCAGGTCCGCGCGCGCATCCGTGCGCACTTCGATGATCTGCGCCCTCCCAGACTCGATGCAAGTGGCAAAAGTGGCGCGGAATGCAGCACGGTTAGCCACGGCAACGTGATCCAGGTCATAGAGCCGGGCTGCATCGCTGAAGTCCAGGTCATGCGGTGTCAGGAAATATTCGGTGAACTCCGGTTCAAGTTTATTAACTGGCAGTCTATGGAAGATACCGCCGCCATTGTTATTGAGCAGCACTATCGTCGGCGTCAGGCCGAGTCGGCGCAGCGCAAGCAGGCCGTTCATATCGTGATAAAAGGTGACGTCGCCGATTATTACGACCAACGGCTTGTCTGCCCGGACCATGCCGATGCCAAAGGCGGTCGAGAGGTTGCCATCGATGCCGCTGGCGCCGCGGTTCGCGAAGGCCTGCAAACATCGCCCCTGCGGCAATCCGAACTGGTCCAGCAGGCGCACGGGCAGGCTGTTTCCAACGAACAAGGCGGCCCCATCCGGCAGCAGACCAGGCAGTTCGCTCACGACCGCTCCGTCGAACCAGGCGCCGCCGGAAAGCGATGTACGTAGCGCCGCCAGCGTGTCCGCTTCTGCCTGCGCCCACCATTGCGCTCCCTGCGAGCGACCAGTCTCTGCCGGAACTGTCCGGCAAAGAGCATCAATCATCCCTGAGCCGGCCTGCAGAAAATGTGTCGTTCGGTGACTGTCATCCGCCCACACGCCGGATGGACTCAGTTGGATCTGAACCTTCGGACATTTGGCGTCAAGCCAGGCGTTCACAGCGGAAGATGTGGGTACTGCCCCCAGGCGCAGGACGATATCAGGTTGCGGCGCAGCGGCAGGCCGTGCGGCAAGGATAGTGTCCGCGCACGCCACAAGCGACGCGCCCGTGTAGCGCAACCCGGAAAACGGGTCACAGATCAGAGGCCAGCCCATGTGGCGTGCGAAGGCCAACACAGATTCCGCAGAGATCTCGCGTACGCAGCCAGGTCCGCAGACGATGAGACCTTCGCTGTCCTGCCCGATCAGCGAAGCGAGTTCGGACAGAACTGCTTGCTGCAGGATTGGCGAAGGCGTTGCACTCGTCCAGGTGACGGATTCCTCACACAAACCCTGGACAGCGAATTTGTCGTCAACATCCGGTTCGAGTGGCTTGCGGAAGGGCATGTTGATGTGCACTACGCCCTTGCGCACTCCATTGGCCACGGCCAGGGCGCGCACCGCGAGCGTGCGCAAGTTGCGCAGGGCCAGTGCCGAGGGGAACGCCTCGGGCAAGGCACAATCGACCGCCCACAGCACGTGATCGCCGTAGAGCTTGACCTGGTCGATGGTCTGGTTGGCACCGCTGTGACGCAACTCCGGCGGACGGTCGGCAGTGAGCACCAGCAAAGGGACGCGGGCCATGTTGGCCTCGATGATGGCAGGGAAAAGGTTGGCGGCCGCCGTGCCGGAGCTGCAAAGCAACGCTACCGGCTCGTCCTCTGCCAGTGCTATGCCCAGCGCAAAGAACGCCGCACTGCGCTCGTCCAGGTGAGAGTGGACGGCTATGCCCTCCTGACACGCGAAGGCCAGCACCAGTGGCGTAGAACGCGACCCCGGCGCGACGCAGACCGCGCGCAGGCCGGCGCGCGCCAGCGCAGCGACAAAAGTGCGCGCCCACAAGGTGGCCGGATTAGCCATGTGCGTAGTCCAGCAAGCCCAGCGCTGCCAGCGCGGGCTGAAACTTCAGTTCGGATTCCTCCCATTCGCGTTGCGCCACGCTGTCGGCCACCACGCCCACACCGGCATAGAGCCACAGCCGCCGCTCCTGACTGATCGCCGAGCGAATTGCAACCACAAAGGTTCCGTCGAGGCGCATGTCGAGGCAACCCACCGGTGCTGCAAACCAGCCCCGCGGCACCGGCTCCAGCTCGCTGATGTGCTCCAGGGCCAGTTTGCGTGGCACACCGCCCAGCGCCGGCGTTGGGTGCAGCTGTGCAACCAACGGCAGCAGCCCCCCGGCTCTGTGCAGGGTACAGGTCAGCGGCGTTAACAGGTGCTGAATATTGGCCAGCTTCAGCACTTGTGGCCCGGCGGGAGCCTGCAATATGCCGAGATCTCCCAGTCGTGCGCACATAGCATCCACTACCAGCGCGTGCTCGTGACGCTCCTTGTGATCGCTGAGCAGCTGCTGCGCCAGCGCCTCGTCGGTAGCTGTCGAATCGCCGCGAGGCGCCGAACCGGCCAGCGCCATGCTACGCAGTTGACGTCCTTTCAGCTCCGCCAACAATTCGGGCGTGGCCCCAAAAAAAGCGTGGCCGGAGCGCGGTTCGAACAGGAAGCGCCAGCAATCCGGGTAACTTTCCCGCAGCGTAGCCAGCGCCTGATCGACGTCCGGCGCCGCGCTGAGGCGCATTTCGGCTACGCGCGATAACACAACCTTCTCCAGCGCAGTGTCACGAATGCGCTGCATGGCGGTTGCGATAATGCGCTCCCAGGTGCTGCGCTTCATTGGATGCTCAAGCGCCAGCAACCGGGGTGGTTCAGCAGCTTCTGACGCATGCAAGCCAGCCTGCAGAGCCCGGCAGCGAGCGTGCAGTGCTGCGCGAAGCTCAACAAGGGTTTCAGCAGGATCCTCTTCCGCCGGGATTTGCACATTGAGCGTCAACCATGCGCCATCGTCGGTCTGCGAAAACTGGTAGTGCGGCAACACAAACCAGGCCGGCGACCAGATGGTCCAGGTGTTGTCCGGCACAAAATCGTCCTGAAAGGCAAAGCCGCCGAAGAGCCGCGGTTCACGCTGCTGTAGCCCGTCAGGGTCAATCACTGCACCGGCGAAGAGCGCACGCGCCTGGCGCTCGACGGCCTGAAAGCGGTCGCTCCAGGCGACCAGCTCAGCAGTGATGCCGGCGCCAGCCAGGGCGAGCCCGCTGGAGCGATGTTCAATTGCGAAACGTGGCCCGCCGCGCGCCTGGCGCAGGAAGTCACACAATTTCAGGCCGGGACACGGATGGCTGACGCTGATCAGCCGGCCGGCCGGATGGCGCGCGGGCGGCAGTTCAGGCACCTGTCTCTGCGTCATATCCCACACTTTTTAGCAGCACAGGCAACAAGCCTGAAAGAATGCGTTGCGAGTCCGGTTCACCCGTGTACACCCAGCGGATCACCACGCCATAAATCGCTCCCATCCAGGCGCAGGCGACCACTTCGGTATCAACCGGCGCGATATCCCCCACTGTGACGGCTTCATCCAGCCAGCCGCGGATGAGTTCCGTGAAGCGATCGTTGACCTCCATGCGCTTCTGCTCGAAGCTGCTGCCCAGGCCAACTGCCTGCACCAGCAAAAGCTTGGCCGGACGCCGATACTTGCCGAAGGTGTCGAGGCAGGCGTGGAGTCCGGCCTGCACCCGTCGCATGCCGACTTCCTCTGGCTCAATGGCAGACCGAACACGACGTTCCAGTAGATCTGCGAACTGGTCAACGAGCGCCAGGAAGAGGCGTTCCTTGTTGGGAAAGTGAAAGTAGATAGCACCCTTGGATGTTCCGGATCCCGCGACAATCTCGTCCATGCGGGTGTCGTGGTAGCCCTGGCTGGCAAATTTCTCAAGGGCGGCATCGAGAATGCGGCCCTTCGTCCCGTCTGGATCACGCGATGAGGATCCGCTTTTCATGCTACCCTGATCAATAAACCGACTGGTCAGTCTACAGTATAGTCCAACTCCCGATTCATGCAAGGCATTCCAGGAAGACGTGTGGCTCAGCCTGGTTACCGACCCCTGACCTGGCGATTCCCGTGACCTGCTTCGAGCTGATCCGCAATGCGCGAATCACGCCTGCCAACCGCTCTCGAGCAAGGTACGGGTTTCTGCGACTCCAGCCTGCCAGACGCGCAGCATTGCTTCATCCGGCTTCTGATACACCCCGCCCATGTTGCCGTCGCCGAGCAGGGCCCGGACCTCTTGCGGCGTCAGGGCATTGACGAGCGCCGCATCGGCCATCGGCCTTTGGTCATCCGGTTGAGTCACGCCTGGCAGCCTTGTCCAAGGAAAGTTCTCCATCCAGGAGGCGTGAGATCCCATGCTGTCGACTTCCTGCACGGCCGCCCGGGTAGCAGGCGCCTTCCACCAGTCGTGCCAGATGAGCTGTAGTCCTGCGCGGGCGCTGGCCCATGACGAAACCTTGTCAGATGCCTGGGTATTACCGCCATGGCCGTTCACAATCAGGATGCGTTGAAATCCCGTGTCTGCAAGGCTGCCGAGGATATCGCAGAGGAGCGCGACGTAGGTTTCAGTTTGCAGCGTAACCGTGCCCGGATAGGCCATGAAGTAGGGGGTCAGCCCATAGTTCACGGGCGGAAACACCGGCACGCCCGTCGGCCCTGCCGCGTCCACCGCTACCTTTTCGGCGAGAATGTTGTCCACACTCAGGCTGAGGGCAGCATGCTGTTCAGTGCTGCCCGTGGGCAGCACACAGCGATCATCCCGCTTCAGCCAATCCTCCACCTGCCGCCAGTGCATTTCAGCGATGCGCATGACGCTCTCCTGACCTGTTTACTCCAGCCAATGCGGGCTGGTCCATGCCTCGCGCCCCGCCGTGTCGCGCACCACGACGCGGAAGTATGGGCTTTCGCCCATGGCGCTCAGGCTGAGTTCAGCTTCACGCAGCCCCTTCCCGAACTGATTTTGTCCTGTGTCACGAACGCCGGCGATGATAATTTGCACCGCGTCGCTGCAACGGACACGCACCTTGTTGCCAGCCAGCAACTGAACATCGTGAATCTGTGGGCCGGTGCTGGCGTAGTACGATCCTTGCCTGAGCGCTTCCAGCAGAGATTCCGGCTGCAGCTTTTGACTCTTTACATGTACCCAGCCCATACCGAAGTCCGGGCGGTCTGGCCTAAAGTGCGTGTCATCGTTGGCGCAGACTGAATAACGCTGACCGCGCGCGAACAGCAAGTCGGCAATGTACCAACTGTTGCCACGGCCAGTGTGATTGTTAGCGAGGCCGTTATACACCTCAATGGCGTGAATCGCGCCCAGTGACAGGATGTCCGCCTCGCTGAGACAGTACCAGGCCGGATGCACTGCGGCCACCCAGGCGCCGGTGGCAAGGGCGCGCTGCGCGAGCTGCGGGCCACTTTCACCACTCGCCGGTGGCGCGAAATCCAGTGGCAGGCCCAGCGCAAGCAAGTGCCAGAGATTGCCCAACTCGGTATGGCCGCTGTGCAATTCCGCGCCAATCAGAGTGGTAAAGTTCGCTGTGCGCATTGCCCGCGAGTCAGTGACGGGCCAGCCAAATCGTTCCATGTGATGATCCGTCAACGCGAGGAAATCATAACCCGCCTCACGATAGCGTCGGCAGACCTCTTCAGGTGGCAGAAGTCCGTCAGAAATCGTGGAGTGCGCATGCAGGTTACCCTTGTAGAACTCACCCGGCTGGCTAAAGGGACTGGTTTTCATGGCTCAATCTCCGCAGATGTTGGATCGTGTCATCACCCTGTTCCTTGCGAATACACGCGGCTTTGATCTGGATTGTACCGGGTCATAAGTTGCTTTTGCCAGCATCCGGCTCGGGATGTCGGGCAAGCGCGTGGCGAACCAGCGCATGCGCCATCGCTTCGTAGACATTTGTACTGCGATAGTGCATACTTCTGGCGACATGTCCTTGTGCGCTGACAGGTTTCGGTTGGCACAGTGATACATGCAAGGCATTCAGTTACGGAGACCGGGTCATGGCGCGCGTCGTTACCGCCGGCCTAAGCAGATATTTCGGGGACGTCTGTGCCCTCGACGAAGTTTCGTTGTCTCTGCGGGACGGAGAGTTGCTCGTGCTGGTGGGGCCATCCGGCTGCGGCAAGACCACCCTGCTGCGCCTGATTGCGGGCCTGGATGCGCCCGATGCAGGCCGGGTACAAATCGGGGACGCAGGTGTTAACAACGTAGCGCCGGACAAACGCGGCGTCGCGATGGTGTTCCAGAGCTACGCGCTGTACCCGCACATGAACGTGCGTAACAACATCGCCTTTCCGCTGCAAAACGAACGCTTGCCTCGCGACGAGATTCGCAGCAGGGTTGAACAGGCCGCGCGCCAGCTGGACATCCAAAACCGCCTGGAACGCTACCCGGCGCAGCTTTCGGGAGGCGAACGTCAACGCGTGGCGCTCGCGCGCGCGATAGTACGCCGGCCGCGGGTGTTTCTCTTCGACGAACCGCTCTCCAGCCTCGACGCCAGCCTGCGACGCGTGGCCCGCGCCGAACTCAGGCGCTATCAACGCAGACTCGGCGTAACGACCCTGCTCGTTACCCACGACCAGCAGGATGCGTTGAGTCTTGGAGATCGCATCGCCGTGATGTCCGAAGGACGTATCTGTCAGGTAGGCACGGCGCAGGAACTCTACCGCCGCCCTGCCGACACTTTCGTCGCCACCTTCCTCGGCACGCCGCCCATGAACCTTGTCGAAAAGGACAACTGCATAATCGGATTCCGCCCTGAAGACTTTGTCCCGGCATCGGCAAATGGACAGGGTCAGTCTGAGTCCCTTGTCTTTCCCCTGCGCATTCGACGAATGGAATACCTGGGCGACCATCGCCGGATTTATGGCAGGGTCGCGGACCTGCGCGGCGAGGTTGACGTCGCGGCTACCCTGCATGCGGGCGACGGCATGCATCTGGCAGAGGGCGATCTTGTCGATTTCAGCGTACCTATTTCGGCGCTCACCTGGTTCAACCGTCACACCAGATTGCGCATGGAAGCCACCGCCTTCACTCATGAAGGCGAGCAGATCGAGTGAACTTCCAGTCCTGTTTCGAGTTTTTAAAGAAACGCGATAGAATGTAATCGTGCAGCAGTTTCATTGGACCCGCGCATGGATGAAGAACAGTTGCTTCAGGAAGCATGTGAACGGGCCCTTGCTGTAGTCGGTCGTTGTGTGACCAGTCAGGGATTCCGCGCATCCGGCGCCGCTGCCGGCTACCCGCAGATTTGGGCCCGTGACAGCATCATCACTTCCCTCGGCGCGCTGGTAAGCGGTGATGCGCAGCTCCAGGCAGCTGCCCGCGCCAGCCTCGACGTCCTCGGCCAGTTTCAGTCACACCTGGGTCTGATCCCCCTCAATGTAAACCCTGACAACGGCTACATCAGCACCGAAAACGCCGGAGCGCTGGATGCTAACTTGTGGTTCATCCTGGGGCACTGGCTGCACTATCTTATCAGCGAAGATTCAGACTTCCTTGGGGAGCACTGGCAGGAAATTGACCGTGCTCTGCTCTGGCTGGAATATCAGGACATGAACGAGTGCGGTTTGCTGGAAGTTCCCGAAGCCGGCAACTGGATGGATCTTATCTCCATTCGCTATAACACGCTGTACGACAATGTGCTCTACTACGCGGCGGTGCTTGCCTGGGAACAGATGAGTGACATTGTCGGCGCGAAGGGGCATCGGCCGGTCGTGGGCTCAGCGGACATTCACGAACGCCTCAACCTGCTGCTGTGGGTGGATCGCTGCTGGGTGGCCGAACATTTCGCCGAACATCTGGAGCGACTAAAGAGCATCCGTCTGGAATGGTTCATGCTCTATCACAACATTGGCACTATCTCCAGCAGACCTTATTACCTCCCCTGGGTGGCCTTCCGCGAGTACGGCATGTGGTGCGACAGCCTCGGCAACTGCATGGCAATTCTCACCGGCGTCGCCGACGGTCACCGCAGCGAACACATCCTGCGCTTCATGTATCAGGTTGGCCTGGCCGAGCCCTACCCGACCAAGGCCATTTATCCACCTGTCTACCCCGGTGAAAATGACTGGCGCGATTACTACCGCAGCCGCAACCTGAACCTGCCGCACCAGTATCACAATGGCGGCATCTGGCCCATGATCGGCGGCTTTCACGTCGCAGCGCTCGTAAGTCATGGCTGGCACAATGAGGCCGCGCGCTTGCTGCATGCTCTGGCAGAATCACTTTATCAGAGTGCTGACAGGGGCGACTGGGGCTTCAACGAGTGGCTTCACGGCGAAAGCGGCCACCCGATGGGCTTCGATGACCAGGCCTGGTCCGCTTCCATGTTCCTGTATGCGGATCATTGCGTGAAAACGGGCGAAACGCCGCTCTTCAACGCGCTACGGCGTGTCAAGCCGGCGGCTGCCATCGCCGCGGAAAACAACGCCTTTGACCTGCGGCCAGGCGGTGGACCAGTTGAGTCTGTATACTGAAGGAGGCGATTGCAGAAAACGAAATGCTTGTTACCATTAACCGTGGTTGAACCTGTCCGTTAAATTCAGGAGGAATGCAGTGCAACATAAACTGGTTCGAGTGTTGATTGTTGTCGTGCTGCTCGCACTATTCAGCAGCCTCGCAGTGGCCCAGGATATGGCTACAGTCACCTGGGGATTCTGGGGCAGCCCGGAAGAAGCCGCCACTCACACCTCGGTCGCCGACGCCTTTATGGAGGCCAACCCCGACATCCACATCGAAATCTGGCACCAGCCCTGGTCCGACTACTTTACTACGCTGGATACGCTGTGGGCTGCTGGTAACGGCGAGCTCATCCCCGATGTGCTCTTCCTTTCACCGCCCATCCGTTACGCGGCCAGGGGCGTGCTTGAGGAACTGACGCCCTATATCGAGGCCAACAACTACGATATTTCCGACTTCTGGCCCGGCCTGCTGGAGTATGGCACGACTTACGACGAGGACGGCACCCGCAGAATTTGGGGCTTCCCGCGTGACATCGGCCTCGAGGTGCTCTACTACAACAAGGACATCTTCGATGAGGTCGGCGTCGCATACCCCACCGATGACTGGACCTGGGACGATTTGACAGCAGCTGCCGAGCAGCTGACGATCGTTGAGAGCACCGGCCGCGTTGCACGTTACGCGCTGGGCATGGAGGGTGGCAAGTACTCGCTCTTCGTGCTGCAGAATTTTGGCGGTCTGCTGGATGACGTGCGCAACCCGACGGAGTGCCGTCTGGATACGCCCGAATCCATTGAGGCGGTTGAGTTCTTCGTCGGCCTGATGGACAACAACTACGCCATGCGTAGTGCCAACCTGGGACAGGCCGGTGGTGACGCCGCCGTCTTCCAGAGTGGCCAGGTCGCCATGATTATCCAGAACGCCAGCCGTGTCTCGGCCTTCAACGCCGCAGAAATGAACTACGACGTGGCCCCGGTGCCCATCCCTGCGGATGGTCAGCGCGCGGCTGCCGCCGGTGGCGCTGCCTGGACCATGAGCGCACTGAGCGACGACAAGGAATCCGCCTGGACCTTCCTGAGCTGGCTGCAGAGCACAGACGGCGGCCAGGGCATCTACACCGCCTCGGGCGAGATCCTGCCTGCGCTCGAGTCCACCGCCATGTCTGAAGCTTTCCTTGGCTCCGAGGAAAACCCGGCAGATCCGCCCGCCAACCGCATGGCCTTCATTATCGAGGGCCGTGGCGCCAAGATCGGGCGCGTCGTCTACTTCCCGGAGTGGGGCGAGATCAACGGCAATTACATTCGCCCGGTTATGGACCAAATCTGGGCCGGCGAGGCTGTGCCGGCAGATGTGCTGCCTGGCGTCTGCGATGACGTGGACACCTTCCTCGCCGAGATGGGTTAGGGTCCACACAACATAACTGAACATCAGGTCAGGGTGCTTGTCGCCCTGACCTGACATCGGAGAGGCCGCAGCGATGGACGACACGAACGCCAGATCTGGTGCCTTTGAAGCGTTGCGTCAGCGGGCCGGGATCGGTCGCTGGAATCCACAGCAGCAGAGCGAGGCCTGGATTTTCCTGCTGCCTGGTCTCGCGGGCTTCATAATCTTCGTCCTCATTCCCATCGTCATGTCCATGGGCATCAGCTTCACCAGATGGGATCTGCTCAGTCCACCCCAGTTTAACGGCATATCAAACTACCTCGAACTGTTCACTCGTGACCGTGTTTTCGGCCGTGTGTTAGGCAACACCCTCTTTTATATGGTGGCCCTCGTACCGCTGCAGTTGATCATCGGGTTGACACTGGCTGTTGCGCTTAATCAGCGCATACGCGGCATGCAGTTTTATCGCCTGATTTATTTCATGCCAGTCGTGACTAACATTGTCGCTGCAGCGCTCGTCTTCCAGTGGCTACTAAACCGTGACTTCGGCCTCATTAGTTCTGTGATCTGGGATATTGCCGAGCGCTACAGCTTGCCGATCCAGCCACCGGACTGGTTGAACAGCCCAATATGGGCCAAGCCGGCCGTCGTCCTACTGACCTTATGGAAAAACGTCGGCTTCACTATGGTCATTTATCTCGCCGGCCTGCAGGGAGTCCCCGAGGCGCTTTACGACGCCGCCCGCGTCGATGGCGCCAGCAACTGGCAACGCTTCCGCTATGTAACCATTCCCATGGTCAGTGCGACGACCTTCTTCCTGCTCGTCATTCAGATGATTGGTGCCTTTCAACTATTCGCCGAACCATTCGTACTCGGTGGCGGTGAACCGCCCCAGTCAACCCTTACCATCGTCTACTACATCTGGCAGAACGCATTCGAATTCTCACGCATGGGCAAGGCCACGGCCATTGCCTGGGTCCTTTTCGCCATCATCTTTGTATTCACCGTCGTTCAGTTGCGTCTGCAGCGCCGCTGGGTTCACTATGAAGTCTGACAGAGGAACCTGACATGGCCACTACGACCGGGCGCACTACAGCCAGTGCCGACGTCCCGCACACAGTTCAGGCTCCAGTCAACTGGTCCCATGTTGTCTTGCACGTCTTGCTCATTGCCGGCAGCACGGTTATGTTGTTGCCCTTCTTCTGGATGGTCAGCACTTCGCTGAAGTACCCTCCGGAAATCTTCACTTATCCGCCTACCTTTTTTCCGCAGATTTTCGCCTGGGACAATTACCCCAACGCCCTGACGGCGGTGCCCTTCGACCGCTACTACTTAAACAGCTTCATGATCGCCATCAGCGTCGTGCTGCTGCAACTGACCACTTCATCGCTCTCGGCCTTCGCCTTTGCGCGCCTGCGCTTTCGCGGACGTGACAAGCTCTTCATGATCTGGCTGGCCACGCTCATGATCCCATTCCCGGTGCTGCTCATCCCCAACTTTATCATCGTCCGCATTCTGGGCTGGTATGACAGTTACCAGGCGTTGATCATTCCACCGGCCTTTTCCGCTTTCAGCACCTTCCTGTTGCGCCAGCATTACCGCGGCATCCCGCTGGAGATGGACGACGCAGCCCGCATTGATGGAGCGTCCTCCTTCCGCATCTGGTGGCAAATTGTCCTGCCCATGAGCAAGACCACGCTGGCCGCAGTGGCCATCTTCGTTTTTCTGGGCACGTGGAATGAGTTTCTCTGGCCACTGGTCATCACCTACCGCGATGAGATGCGCACCATCCCGGTGGGGCTGTCAAAATTCCAGGGGCAATACAACACTCGCTGGGAGCTGCTGATGGCAGGCGCTGTAACGGCCATGTTGCCTATCCTGGTCGTTTACATGATGGCGCAAAAGTGGTTCATCCGCGGGATCACCATCACCGGCATGGGCGGACGCTAGGCAGACGCCCGACGCATCACCTTCATGAATCCGGTTAAATGTTTCGCTGCTGGCGTTTCCCGGGCGCGGATGTCGTGCGCCAGGGAATATGGTATCTTCCCTGCTGCGTCCCTTCGATGGTTCTGCATGAAGGACAGGTGTGACATGAAAATCACTTTGCTCGCGCTCTTCATCCTGCTACCGGTAGTTATTCCGACTGTAGCGGCTGAGACCAGCGTCACGAGCACGCCTTTCGCCATCCCGGTTACCTGTGAGGACAGGTTCGTCACCCATTCCTTGCCTCACACCACCACCGTGCCGGGCGGCGCCGAGGTGCGCATGTTCGAGGCCAACGGCAGCGGCGCAGGCATCAACGATCTCGACAATGACGGCCTGATGGACATCGTGTTGGCCAACCACGCCGGCTCCAACACTATCCTGTGGAACAGTGGCGGGCTGGAGTTTGAAAAGGCGACGTTCGGAGATGGCAACACGCGCGCGGTGACCATCATCGATCTGGATGCTGATGGTTGGCAGGATATCGTTTTCTCACGCGTGGCCAGCGCCCCCAACTTGTGGCGAAACCTGGGCGGCCGCCAGTTTGAACAGGTGTTGTTGCCCGGCATCTCCCAGCCGCTCTACTCTATCAACTGGGCGGACACGGACCAGGACGGCGATCTCGACCTGGTTGGCGGCACCTACGACGCCGAGTTGCTCACTCTGCTGGGGACCGAGTTCCTCGACAGCCATATAGCCGGTGTCTACGCCTACGAAAACGCAAATACCACGTTTTACGCTGAACGACTGGCGGACGAAGCCCAGGCGCTGGCCCTGCTACTCAGCGACATCGATGGTGATGGCGCGCCGGAAATCCTGGTCGGCAACGACTTTGCCGTGCCGGATTATTCCTGGACACGAAGTGAAGCCGGCTGGCAGGCGCTGTGGCCCTTCGGCAACATGAGCCACAGCACGATGAGCTTTGACAGCGCCGACCTGAACAATGACAGCCAGGTCGAATTGTTCTCCACCGACATGAAGCCCTATGCAACTGACGAAGTTACCATGGCTGCCTGGGAGCCGGTGATGAGCTCCATGATGGACATGCCGCATGCCGAGGGCGATCCCCAGGTCATGGCCAATGTACTGCAGGGCATCGAAGCGGACATTGCGGAACAAGCCGGCATTGACGCCACCGGCTGGAGCTGGTCCGGCAAGTTCGGCGACCTGGATCAGGACGGCTATCTCGACCTGTACGTGGTCAATGGCATGATTGAGAGCACGATATTCGGCCATCTGCCGGCCGGGGAGCTGGTGGAAGAGAACCAGGCTTTCCGCAACGACGGCAGCGGCGCATTCGTCACCATGCCTGGCTGGGGGCTGCAGGCGAGCGCCAGCGGCCGCGGCCTGAGCATTGCCGACCTCGACAACGATGGTGACCTGGACATGGTCGTCAACAACCTGCGCGCCCCTGCCCTGCTATTCGAGAACCGCCTCTGCGGCGGAGACAGCCTGCAAGTGGCGTTGCAGCATGACGGCAGCCTGAACCGCAATGCCATCGGCGCGCGTCTGGTGTTGCACAGCTCCGTCGGACAGCTGTCCCGCGAAATCAAGGCGGCCAGCGGTTACCTCTCTGGCGACCCTGCTCGAGCACATTTCGGGTTTCCGCCAGGAACCACGCTTGAGCGTCTGGAGATCCGCTGGCCGGACGGCGAGACCAGCGAAATAGCAGCGCCTGCAGCCAATGTACTGCTCACCGTGCACCGTTAGTTCCTTGTATCCGTGTGTTCACCGCGGTCAGAATGTATGATCACATCATGGTGCGTTCCGTCCCAGCCTCCGATCAGTGCTGTCAGATACTGGTCTCACCATCCCTGCGCCGACGCAACCGAACGCCGACCGGCTGAGGACGTAGACCCTACTGATCGATTTACGAGAGAGAGGCGGCGAAATGACCATAGTGCGTTTGAGCATGTTGCTGGTATTGCTCATTCTTGCTACGGGAATTCGGGCTCAGGGGCCGGAGTGCGAGGACGCCATTGGATGTGTCATCATCGGCCAGGACGAGCCAGTTTCCATCGGCTACATGCTCGTCACTTCAGGCGCAGTAGCCTTTCTTGGCGAGGACTCGCTTGGCGGCATCGAGCTGGCGTTGCTTGCCCGGGGCAATCAGCTGCTCGGGCGCGACATTGAATTGCTCGGGGAAGACAGCCTTTGCACCCCGGAAGGTGGCCAGACTGCCGCAGAGAATCTCGTTTCCGACGGACAAGTTCTGGCCATAATCGGGACAAGTTGTTCCAGCGCGGCCGTCGCCGCCCTGCCGATTATCAGCAGGGCCGGTTACGTCATGATCTCGCCTTCAAACACCACGCCCGGGCTGACGGAGGCAGACAGGGACGCCGGCGGTGTGTGGCAACCCGGTTACTTCCGCACTTCGCAGAATGATCTCTTGCTGGGAGACGTCACGGCCAGGTTTGCTTACGGTGAGCTCGGTGCGCACAGCCTGGCAACCATCCATGACGGCAGCGTGTATGCCGAGAGTCTGCAACGTGTGATGGCCAGCGTCTTTGTAGATATGGGTGGCGAACTGCTCTACGAAGGGTCGATCAACGTGGGCGACAGCGACATGACTGCGATTCTCACCGAAGTCGCCGCTGCGGGGCCGGACGTACTTTACTTCCCGATATTCGAGCCGGAAGGCAATTTCATTGCGGCCCAGGCCAACTTGATCGCCGACCTGGAGGACCTGATTCTGATGAGCGCCGGAGGGTTGATGGTCGCCAGTTTCCCGGTAAATTCCGGTGAAGGAGCGATCGGTATGCTCTTGTCCGGCCCTGCAGTCGCCGGCCCTGAATATGCAGAATTCCTTGCAATGTGGCAGGAAGAATTCGGGGATTCCCCGCCCGGCTCTTACCATGCTCACGCTTATGATGCCACCAACATTCTGCTTGACACGATCGAGTCAGTCGCCCGGGAAACTGAAGATGGAGAGATCCTCGTCGGGCGGGAGGCGTTGCGCAGCGCCATCGCCGCCACTAAAGATTTCGAAGGCATCACGGGCAATCTGAGCTGCTCCCCAACCGGTGACTGCGCAACAGGTGAAGCAATCGGAGTCTTTCAAATCGGCGAGGAGGAAGTTTATGAGGCGAACTGGCCTCCTGAACTCATATGGACGCCCGGCACCCGCGTCTTTGCTGCCGGCCCATAGACATGTTTTGGCAGGTCTGCAACAGACGGGTATCATTGATAATTAATATTGGAAGGTGATCGAGTGACGGTCCAACACAGTGGTTCGGTCAGGAACCAGGGGCGATGCTTGGCTCGAAACATTCGTTCGCTGGCAGGATGCAGATTGACATGCCGGGTAGTCAGTGTTTGATGGAAATGCGCTTGCACCGGTTGCCGGTGCAACGGCCATGAAATGAGGTCATTGAAGCCGGGGTTCTGCGCTGACGCGCTGTCTCGTGGAACAACTGTTAGCCTGGTAACTATTGTAAAGGAGAATGAAATGTCACGTTCGACTTCATTGATTCTTGTGCTGATGCTTTTCATTGCAGCCATGTCGACACCCGCCCTCGCCCAGGAGCTCGTCTGTGAGGACGCGATTGGCTGTGTCACGATCGGCCCCGATGATCCGGTAACCATCGCCTGGATGGCGGTCGTTTCGGGCCCTGCTTCCTTCTTCGGTTATGATGGGCTCGGCGGCATCGAAATCGCCATCGAAGAGCGTGACGGCATGGTCCTTGGCCATGAAATCTACCTGTTTGGCGAAGACAGCCAGTGCAATTCCGAGGGCGGGCAGACGGCAGCGCAACGGATCGTCTCCGACCCGCAGGTTGTGGCGATCATTGGGCCCAACTGCTCCAGCGCCGCCGTGCCGGCCATCCCGATCATCAGCAACGCCGGTTTTCTGTTGCTCTCGCCCACCACAACCTCGTCTGCCCTGACTAATCCGGACCGTGAGACCGGCGGTGTCTGGATGCCTGGCTTTTTCCGCACGGTGTACAACAACTTGCTGGAAGGGGCCGTCGCCGCACGTTTTGTCTATGAGGAACTCGGCGCTCAGACCATGGCAACCATCCACGATGGCAGCAACTATTCCAGTGATCTGGTGGATGCCACAATCAAGAACTTCGAGGGCTTCGGTGGCGAAATCACCTATAGCGGCGCAGTCAACGTCGGCGACACCGATATGTCGGCCATCCTGACGGAGATTGCCTCCAACCCGCCTGACGCGTTGTTTTTTCCCGTCTTTCAGCCCGAGGGCGACTTTCTGGTGGCTCAGGCCAAATTCATCCCCGGTCTTGAAGACACCGTCATGATGACCGCGGATGCCTTGCTGGTTGAAGGATTTCCGATTGATTCGGGCGAAGCAGCGCTGGGGGTGATGTTAACGGGCCCGGCAGTCACCGGCGATGACTATGACGCTTTTCTGGAGCTTTGGGACGAGCGCTTCGGCACCGTGCCGCCAAGCGGCTTCCACGCCTACGCCTTCGATGCTACCAACATGCTGCTGGACATTCTGGAAGACATCGCTGTGCATGGCGAGGACGGCAGCGTTCAGATTGGCCGCCAGGCATTGCGCGACGCATTTGCGGCGGTAGAGGACTACGAAGGATTGACAGGCTTGCTCACTTGCAGCCCGACTGGCGACTGTGGCGCGGTCGAGTCAATGGTCGTCTTCGAGATCACCGAAGCTGAAGTCTTTGATGGCAAGTGGCCACCAACCATCCTCTGGTCGCCCCGGATGAGCGAAGATGACAGCAATTAACATGACGGTAAGGCAAAATTAACGAATTGGCGGACTCTCTGTTACGCCGCTAGTATTCGTTCAGCATCCGTTCACGATCCGGTTTGGAGGAAACCAAGGAGTCCGAGATGCGAAGTAAACTGATAGTTATCGTTGTGTTCCTGATGATGTTTGCCGTCGGCGTTCAGGCGGACAGCCACTGCAGCGACGAAATCGGCTGCGTAGTGCTGGCCCCGGACGACCCCGTGACTATAGGTGTCATGTCAGCGCTTTCGGGACCGGTCGCCTTTCTCGGCGAGGACTCGGTTGGCGGTGTTGAAATTGCGCTCAACCGGCGTGGCAGGATGGTTCTGGATCGCGAAATTGAGCTGGTAACCGAAGACAGCATCTGCAGCGCCGAAGGCGGCCAGACAGCCGCCCAGAAGATTGCCTCGGACGAGCTGATTCTGGGTGTTGTAGGTACCAGTTGTTCAGGCGCAGCTGCCTCGGCCCTGCCCGTCATCAGCGCGGCCGGCATGTTGATGATTTCGCCATCCAACACGTCACCAGCCCTCACTAATCCGGATGTGGATGCAGGTGGTCTGTGGCAACCTGGCTACTACCGGACGGCCCACAATGACGAATTCCAGGGAGCGATGGCAGCGGAATACGCCCTGAACGAGCTTGGTGCAAATACGGCAGCAACCATTCACGACGGCGACCCCTACACTGACGGCTTGCAGGCCGTCATGGCCAGAACCTTTGCCGAGCTTGGTGGCGAGGTAGTTTTCCAGGGCGCCGTCAACAAGGGCGATACCGACATGACAGCCATCCTTACCGAGATTGCAACCGACCCGCCGGACGTGCTCTACTTCCCCATCTTCGAGCCCGAAGGCAACTTTGTTGCCGCCCAGTCACTGAACATCCCGGGTCTTGAGGACACCATCCTCATGGGCGCGGACGGTCTGCTGGTCGCCAGCTTCCCGGAAGCCTCCGGAGATGCGGCAATCGGCATGTATCTCTCCGGGCCCTACCTCTCCAGTGATGACTACGCAGATTTCCTTGCGGAGTGGGATGCAGAATTCGGTGGCAGTCCACCAAGTGGCTTCCATGCCCATGCCTATGATGCCGCCAACATCCTTCTGGATGCCATCGCGGCGGTCGCAGTCGAGCAGGAGGACGGCTCGGTAGTCATCGGCCGCCAGGCGCTGCGAGACGCAGTTTCGGCGACCATGGACTACGAGGGTTTGACGGGCGTTCTGACCTGCAACGAAACCGGCGATTGCGCCACAGGCGAAGCGCTGGGGATGTATCTGATCACCGAAGCAGAGGTCAATGAGGGTAACTGGCCGCCGGCCGTCATTTGGTCCAAGGCGGACGCAGAGGACGAAATGTAAGGTCTGCGCCAGCAGGGGCATGCACGAACAAACACAACAGGCCGGCAATCGCTCTGGTTGCCGGCCTGAATTCCATAATCGGGAATCAATGTGACTGAAATACGATCTGGTAACGGCAAGGATTCGACCGGTTCTGGCTGGGGCGAAGGATTCTCCGGCGTTGACCTGATCATCAGCGTCCTTCGACTCGTTATTTTGTCCCTGATCGTGATCGGGGCTTTGGGCACACTCGCCTCCGGGCGCTTTTCGTTTGCCCAGTGGGTTGCGCTCTTTATCGCCGGGCTGGCGCAGGGCAGCATCTATGCGCTCATCGCCCTTGGCTACACCCTGGTCTATGGCATTCTGCGCATGATTAATTTTGCGCACGGGGATGTCTTCATGGCGGGTGCATTCACCACCGTCTTCCTGGCCCAGGCCTTCCGCCAGTCCGGTTTTCTGGACAGCCAGCCCCTGCTGGCCATCCTGGTGCTGATGGGCTTCGCGGCAATGGTCTCGATGCTGGTTGCGGTTCTGCTGGAGCGCATCGCCTATCGTCCCCTGCGCAACGCGCCGCGGCTCGTTCCATTGATCACCGCCATAGGCGCTTCCTTTTTCATCCAATATACGTTTCGCGGCCTGTTTGGTTCCGGCTTCAAGTCCTATCCCGCAGTGGGCATTCTGCGCGGCACATTCGCACTGGGTTCAATCAATATACCTGTCGCGCAGGTCTTCGTTTTTGCGTCCGCAATTCTCCTGATGGTCAGTCTTTACTGGCTGGTCGAGAAAACCCGCATCGGCAAGGCCATGCGTTCGGTCTCTGAAGACAAGGAGGTCGCGACGCTCATGGGCGTCAACGTCGATCTCATCATCGTCTTCACCTTTGCAATCGGCGGCGCGCTGGCCGGCGCGGCAGGAGTCATCAACGGCCTGTTTCGGCCGCAGGGCGTAAATTTTTTCATGGGCTTCTTCCCCGGTATTAAAGCGTTCACGGCGGCTGTGCTCGGTGGCATCGGCAATATTCCCGGTGCCATGTTGGGCGGCCTGTTTCTGGGCGTGATCGAGGCCATCGGCCCCAACCTGGTGCTTACCGGCCTGGGCATTCCCAGCGCCAACCAGCTCAAGGACGTCATCGCCTTCACCATGCTGGTGCTCGTCCTCATCTTCCGGCCGCAGGGCATCCTGGGCGAACGTCTTTCCACGGAGAAGGCCTGAGATGCGCATACAATCCCTGAACTGGCGGCCACTCATCCGCAGCGGACTCATCGCAGGAGGGGTCGCGCTCTACACAGCGCTCATCGGCATGCTGGTGGCCTTCAACGAACGTGAAGTCGTCCGCAACTCCTTCACTCTCGGGCTACTTTTGCTGGTCGCTCCGGCAGCGCTCGCCGGTTGGCTAAATGGACGAAAGACTGACAGGGGCATCCCCATGCGCCTGCTGCTTCGTGGCCTTGTGACCGGCCTGGTGGCAAGCCTGCCGCTGCTGGCGCTATTGTGGTTGAACACCCTGCTAAACTTCCGGTCGGTGCTGATCAACGTCAACCGCGACTTGATTCAGGTCCTCAGTTTCAACAGCGACAGTCTGCTGGCCGGTTCGCTCATGCTGTTGGCCACACTGGGGGTGTCAGGTGCGCTGGGCGCTGGAATCCTGCTCATCCCCGCGCGCCTGCGACACGCGCTCCTGACTGCCACGGCATGGATGCTGGGCGCCGGCGTTCTTGGAGAACTCTTGCGTCAGTTGCTCTCCCAATTCCTGGATCGGGATGCGCTTTCCTGGTTCCTGCGCAGGGACACACTTAAACCGGAGCCGGCAGTGGCCATTTTTCTCATCGCCTTTCTGTCAGACCTGTTCTGGTCCTGGTACAAGTCCAACAGAAGGCAGCGAAGTGTGGAGCCGCGGCGGGCGCTGCAGTACACCAGAGTTGGAGCGCTAGGCATCCTGTTGTTGCTGCTCCCCGTGCTGGTGGGGTCGGCCATCAGTGACGTGCTGACCAACATTGGCCTCTATATGCTTATGGGACTGGGGCTGAACGTCGCCGTCGGGCTCGCCGGCCTGTTCGATCTGGGCTATGTCACCAACTTCGCAGTTGGCGCCTACATCATGGGCGTGTTGACCACCACCGGCGCGCTCGGCATTGAAAGCAAGCTGGGCGTCTCGGTCTTCAATTTCTGGCTGGTGTTGCCCGTAAGCCTGCTGGTCGCCATGTTTACCGGCTTCATCCTTGCGCTGCCAGTGCTGCGCATGCGCGGCGACTATCTGGCTATTGCAACGCTGGGCTTCGGTGAGATTATCCGCCTGCTGGCGCTCTCTGACTGGCTAAAACCGATCATTGGTGGCGCACAGGGCGTGCTTTTTATCCCTCCGCCGAACTTCCTCGGCATTGATTTAATTGGCCCACAGCGGCTGTACTACATTATTCTGGGCGCCTGCCTGCTGGCAGTGTTTGTGTCTTCGCGGCTGAACAACTCTCGTATCGGGCGGCAGTGGATGGCAATCCGCGAAGATGAAGATGTCGCTTCCGCAATGGGAATCAACACTGCGCGCTCCAAGTTGCTGGCTTTCACAATCAGTGCGGCAACCGGGGGGCTGGCCGGCGCGATCTTCGCTGCCAAACTGGGAACAATCTTTCCTTCCAGCTTCAATCTGTTGGTCTCGGTCAACGTGCTTAGCCTCATCATCATCGGCGGCCTTGGCAGCCTGCCCGGAATCCTGGTCGGCGCGCTTTTCCTCGTTGGTCTGCCGGAGCTGCTGCGCGAGTTTGATGAATTCCGCCTGTTGCTCTACGGCACGCTGATGGTCACCATGATGCTCGCGCGGCCGGAAGGTTTGTGGCCATCGGCCGTTTACCGCCGTGAAGTTGGACGCGAAGAGGATGCAGCCAGCCTGCCGGTTGGAGAATCGGCGCAATGAGCGAAATAATTCTTGGCGCGCAGGGCATGAGCAAGCATTTCGGCGGCCTGGTCGCGGTTGACAGCCTGGATTTCGAAATCAGGCGTGGCTCAATTGCCAGTATTATCGGCCCCAACGGCGCGGGAAAGACGACATTCTTCAACTGCGTCACCGGATTCTACCCCATTGACGAAGGCGAGCTCCGCTTCAACGGCCAACGCCTCAATGGCATGAGTACTGACCAGATCACTCGCTCCGGCATTGCCCGCACCTTTCAGAACATCCGCCTCTTCAACAACATGACGGTTATCGAGAACATCATGGTTGGCCAGGAGGCGCATCTGCGCTCGACCTGGATGGGCGCCATACTGGGCACAGCAGGCACGAAGCGCGAGAACCGGGCTTCCGAGGAAGAAGGGCGGCGCTTGCTGCAGTTCGTAGGCTTGCAGGGCAAGGGCGACCAGGTCGCCAAGAATTTGCCTTATGGCGATCAGCGCCGTCTGGAAATCGCGCGTGCCCTGGCCAGCCGCCCGCAGCTACTGTTGCTGGATGAACCAACCGCTGGCATGAATCCGCGCGAGACCGCTGAAACGACGGACTTCATCCGGCAATTGCGCGATGACCTTGACATCACACTCATGCTGATCGAACACGACATGCGGGTCGTGATGGGGATATCGGAGCAAATCACGGTGCTCGATCATGGCAGAAAAATTGCGGAGGGTTCTCCGCAGCAGATCCAGAACAATCCGGATGTGATCGAGGCCTATCTGGGCCGCGGGGCTGCGGGAAACGTGGCGTAATGGACGAAAAAACGACGAATAACGCCCTTCTTCTGCTCGACGAGGTTCACGCCAGCTATGGCAACATACACGCTCTGAAAGGAATCTCACTGCAAGTTGACGAAGGCGAGATCGTGACGCTCATCGGCAGCAATGGCGCCGGGAAAAGCACAACCCTGCGCACAATTTGCGGCCTGATGCGCGCCCGCGCCGGCAGGATCCTCTTCCGTGGCCAGGACTTGCAGTCCAGGCCAACGCACGAGCTCGTTGGCCTGGGCGTGGCCATGGTGCCAGAAGGGCGGCGGGTTTTCGCCAGGTTGAGCGTGACGGAAAACCTGGAGATGGGCGCGTGGCACCGCAGCGACCGCCAGGAGATCAGCAAGGACATAGACTACGTCTTTACCCTGTTCCCGCGCCTGGGCGAGCGCAGTAGCCAGCTGGCCGGTACCATGAGTGGCGGCGAGCAGCAGATGCTGGCCACCGCGCGGGCTCTCATGTCGCGCCCGTCCCTGCTGCTGATGGATGAGCCATCCATGGGACTGGCGCCGGTGCTGGTCGAAACAATTTTCGAGACCATCGAGCGCATTAACAGCGAGGGAACGACCATCCTGCTGGTTGAACAGAACGCGACGATGGCGCTGGGCGTCGCCAGCCGCGGCTACGTGCTGCAATCGGGCAGCATCGTGCTCAGTGACGATGCCGCCAGTCTGAGAGAGAACCCGGTGGTGCAAAAGGCCTATCTGGGCATGGATTAAGGCTTGACTGCCGGGCCGGCAAGACTATACTGGCCGGCGGGTCGTCAGCGAGAGGAACCGGCACATGGCCAGCAGGCGCAGCATTTCCACGGTCAAGCCTCAATTTGGCAACAACCGCAGTCACTCGCTAAAGGCCACGCGTCGCCAATTCAAACCCAACTACCAGAACAAACGCCTGTGGGTGCCCGAACTCGAGCGCTTCGTCCGCGTCCGGGTGACGGCGAAAGAACTGCGCACCATCGACAAGATTGGGCTGCGCGAATTCATGGCCAGGCAGGGCCGCAACATCAAGGAACTGATCTAAAAAAAGACAGCCTGCTGCGGGCCATCCCGAGCACCATCCTGAGCACCATAAGCCCCCTCACCCCCTTCACAATGCTGCTATACTTCCGTGTGACGGGAGTGTTTAATGGTCGCTGCGCCACCTGAGTTTGACGAGTTTCCGCCGGCCAGCCATGCGGACTGGCAGGCGGCGGCCCGCGCCCTGTTACCTGGCTCTGCAACTCTTGAATCGCTGGCGACAGACACGCTTGAGGGGTTGCGGCTGCAGCCACTCTACAGCGCAGTGCACAGCGCCCACATTCAACATCAGCACAGTATGCCGGGCGCAGCGCCGGGCCTGCGTGGCTGGTCGACCCATGCGAGTCCCTGGCTAATCGTTCAGGCCAGCAGGCAAGCCAACCCCCTGGTTGCCAATGAAGAATTGCGCGCCGACATCGCCAAAGGCGGTACGGCCATCGCCCTGCTGCCCGACAGCGCAACGCTGCGCTGTCTTGATCCGGATGAGGCGCAAGCGGCGCTCGTTGGCCAGGGCGGCAGTTCCCTGGCGGAGGCTGAGGACCTGGCGGCAGCGCTCGATGGAATCGCGCCGGGCAGCGTGCCGTTGCTGCTACAGTGCGGCGCGCGCAGTCTGCCACTACCTGCGCTGTTGACGGCGGCGCTGTGCCGCCGAAGTGAGGACCTGACCGCGTTGCGTGGCGCGGTCGGGGCAGACCCGCTGGCCTGGCTGGCGTCGTGCGGCTCGCTGCCTGCTGCGCTTGAGTCGCTTTATGACGAGCAGGCGGCGTGGACGCGCTGGTGCCTGCAACAGGCGCCCGGCCTTGACACAGTTTTCCTGGACGGATACGTCTGGCACGAAGCTGGCGCCAACGCAGTGCAGGAGCTGGCCTGTTCGCTGGCGAACGGAGCGGCCAGTCTGCGCCAGATGAACGACCGGGGCCTGACAATCGACGAGGTCGCGCCCCGCACGTCGCTCGGGCTGGCGCTGGGCAGCGATTTCCTGATGGAGTTGGCGAAGCTGCGGGCCGCGCGCCTGCTCTGGTCGCAAATGATTGTAGCCTTCGGCGGTTCGGCTACCTCACAGCGTCTCAGATTGCACGTCCGAACGTCCCGCCGCAGCAAGTCCGCGCTTGACCCCTGGAGCAATATGCTGCGCAGCAGCCAGGAAGCGCTGGTCGGCGTCATTGGTGGTTGCGACAGTTTGCTGATCGAGCCCTTCGATGCGCCGCTGCGCCCGGCGAGCGAGTTTTCCCGGCGCCACGCGCGCAACCAGCAACTCATCCTGCAGCATGAAGCCGGCCTTGCCAGGTTGCAGGATCCGGCCGGCGGCTCGTGGACGATTGAGGTGATCACAGACTGGCTGGCGCGCGAGGCCTGGGCAGCTTTCCAGCGCATTGAGGCGGAGGGCGGCCTGCTCGCCGCCCTGCGCGCAGGCAGCATTCAGCGCGAGATCAGCGCCGTTGCGCAACAGCGCACGCAACGCAACGCGCGCCGCAAGGATGTGCAAGTTGGCAGCAACCAGTTCGCGGACACAGTCGATTTCTCTTCTGACGCACAACCCGCGACTCCAGACGGGTTCAGCAGCAGGCGCGCTGCCCAATTCGCCAGCCGTGCTCGTATCGCATTCGCTGCCGCCCCTGCAGCGGACGCGTCTACGCAGACTTTCCCGGCGTTGCTGGAGGCTGCGGAACGTGGGGCCACTCTCGCGCAACTTGCCGGCGCGTTGCCTCAAGACGATGGCGAACAGATCAGCGTATTGCCGCTGCAAAGTCAACGTCTTGCCGCTCCCTGGGAAGCCCTGCGCGCCACGGCAGCAGCGCACAAGCAGCAGGACGGCACTACGGCGCGCGTTTATATCGCAGTGATGGGCGAAGCAGCAGCCTTGCACGCCCGCGCCAGTTTTGTCAGAGACTTTTTTGCAGTCGGCGGCTTTGGGTGTGTGGATGACGGCGCCTTTACGCAGGTCGAAGACGCTGCGGAGGCCGCAATTGCCTCCGGCGCGCCGGCCGTCGTCATTTGCGCGCAGGATGTAAAGTACCCGGAAGTGGCCCCGCCCTTCTGTAAACGGATACGAGAGCGCTGCCCGGAGATGATTGTGTACCTGGCCGGTCGGCCGCGAGAAGCGCAGGAGCAAGAACTGCGCGCAGCCGGCATCGACGACTTCGTGCACCTGGGGGCGAACTGTTTGAAACTGAACCAGACCCTGCAGCAGCGCACAGGGCTTGCCCCATGAGCGCAAATCCGGATTTCACGAAGATTCCCTATCGCGCGAACTGTGAACCGACGCATGTCCCAGGCGCTGCCGCAGACTCTGTCTGGCACACGCCCGAGGGCATTGCGCTGCCGCCCCTGTGTAGCGCTGCTGATCTCGCGAATGCGACGCACCTCGCCTTCACAGCGGGCATCCCGCCCTATTTGCGCGGCCCTTATCCGACGATGTATGCGCAACGTCCCTGGACAATCCGCCAGTACGCCGGTTTCTCCACTGCCGAGGAGAGCAATGCCTTCTACCGGCGCAACCTGGCCGCCGGCCAGCGCGGCCTCTCCATCGCTTTCGACCTGGCGACGCACCGCGGCTACGATTCCGACCATCCGCGCGTCACCGGTGACGTCGGCAAGGCGGGGGTCGCCATTAGCTCCCTGCACGACATGCAACGCCTGCTCAACGGCATTCCGCTGGAGCGCTGCTCGGTCTCGATGACCATGAACGGCGCCGTGTTGCCGGTGCTGGCCTTTTTCATCGCTACAGCATTGGAACAGGGCATCCCGGCGAAGGCATTGACCGGGACGATTCAGAACGACATCCTCAAGGAATACATGGTACGCAACACCTACATCTATCCGCCGGCGCCCTCCATGCGCATCATCGCGGACATTTTCGCGTGGTGCGCGCAGCACATGCCGCGTTTTAACAGCATCAGCATCTCCGGCTATCACATGCAGGAAGCCGGCGCGCCAGCAGACCTGGAGCTGGCCTACACCCTGGCGGACGGCCTGGAGTATGTGCGCACCGGTCTGAGCACGGGACTGCTCATTGACGACTTTGCGCCGCGCCTGTCCTTCTTCTGGGGCATCGGGCTCAACTTCTTCATGGAGATTGCCAAGCTGCGCGCCGCACGCATACTTTGGGCGAAGCTGATCAAGCGCTTCGAGCCCTCGAATCCGAAGTCGATGGCCCTGCGCGCCCATTGCCAGACATCCGGCTGGAGCCTGACCGAACAAGATCCATACAACAATGTGACGCGCACCTGTATAGAGGCCATGGCGGCCGTTTTCGGCGGCACCCAGTCGCTGCACAGCAACGCGCTGGACGAGGCTATTGCGCTGCCAACGGACTTTTCCGCCCGCATCGCGCGCAATACCCAGCTCGTGCTGCAGCACGAAAGCGGCCTCACACGGGTCGTCGATCCCTGGGCCGGCTCCTACACCGTGGAAAAGCTGACCAAGGACCTGCTGCAGCGCGCCTGGGCGCACATCGAAGAGATTGAGGCGCTGGGAGGGATGGCTTCAGCCATCAGCGAAGGCCTGCCGCGTATGCGCATCGAGGAAGCTGCCGCCCGCCGTCAGGCGCGCATCGACTCAGGGCAGGAAGTCATAGTCGGCGTCAATCGCTGGCGGCCGCAGCAGGACGAGGGGCTGGACATCCTCGACGTGGACAACAGCGCCGTACGCGCAAGCCAGATCGAGCGCCTGCAGCAACTGCGCGCGCAGCGAGACGGGACACAGGTTGAGGCTGCGCTGAACGCGCTCACGAACGCCGCAGAAAGTGGCACGGGCAATTTGCTGGAACTCTCGGTGCAGGCGGCGCGGGCGCAGGCCACGCTGGGCGAAATTTCGCTGGCCATGGAGAAGGTCTGGGGTCGGCATGAAGCGCCGGTGCACACCATCTCTGGCGTCTACAGCGTCGCCTGGGGCGAGGGCGATGACATCCGGAAGACGCGGCAGGGCTGCGCTGAATTCGAACGCAGGGAAGGCCGCCGGCCGCGCATCCTGGTCGCCAAGATTGGCCAGGACGGCCATGACCGCGGCGCCAGGGTGATTGCCACGGCTTTCGCCGACCTCGGCTTCGACGTCGACATCGGGCCCCTGTTCCAGATGCCGCAGGAAGTGGCGCGCCAGGCGGTTGAAAACGACGTACACATCGTCGGCATCAGCTCGCTGGCCGGCGGCCACAAGACATTGCTGCCGCAGCTGACCGCAGAACTGGCTGCCATGGGCCGCGCTGACGTCATGGTCATCATCGGCGGAGTCATTCCGCAGCAGGACTACAATTTCCTGCGCGAGCAGGGCGCCACGGCCATCTTCGGTCCGGGCACGGTCATTCCGCAGGCAGCGCAGGAAATTCTGACGCAGCTGAGCGAGCGGTTGTCACACAATGGCGGCTGAAGCAGCCGGCGTCCGCTCCCCCGCCGTTGCTGCGCTGGTCGATGACCTGCTCGCCGGGGAGCGGAAAACGCTGGCGCGCGCAATCACGCTGGTCGAGAGCAGCGCCCCTGACCATCGTCAGGAGGCAAGGCAATTGCTGCGCGCGCTCCTGCCGCACAGCGGCGGCTCGCTGCGCATCGGCATCACCGGCGTGCCCGGCGCGGGCAAGAGCACGCTGATCGAGGCGCTGGGCATGCTGCTGGTCGGCAAGGGCCTGCGCGTCGCCGTGCTGGCCATTGACCCCAGCAGCACGCGCAGCGGCGGCAGCATCCTCGGCGACAAGACGCGCATGTCGACGCTGGCGCGCAGCCCGCTGGCCTTCATCAGACCCTCCCCTTCCGCCGGCACGCCCGGCGGCGTGGCCCGCAAGACGCGCGAGAGCATCCTGCTGTGTGAGGCCGCCGGACACGATGTCGTGCTGCTGGAGACGGTGGGCAGCGGCCAGAGCGAAGTGACTGCACGTACCATGGTCGATTTCTTCCTGCTGCTGCTCATCACGGGCGCCGGGGACGGGTTACAGGGCATCAAGAAGGGCGTGATGGAGCTGGCGGACGCGATCGCCATCAACAAGGCTGACGGCAATAACCTGGTCGCGGCGCGGGCAGCGCGCGCTGAAACCAGCCGCGCCCTGCGTTTTCTGGCGCCGGCGGACGGCAGCTGGCGTCAGGAGGTCGTCACATGTTCTGCGCTGGAAGGGACGGGCATCGAGGAACTCTGGGCGCTGATTCAGGATTTTCAGAGCAGTGAGACCGCATCAGGCGCCTGGCAGGCGCGCCGACGCGAGCAGCGACGCGCGTGGTTGCATACCTTGCTGGAGGAAGGCGCGCGCGACTCTTTTTTCAACCTGCCAGAGGTGCAGGCAAGTTTGCCGCGGCTGGAGCAGGACGTGATGGCAGGTGAAATGGACGTGACAGAGGCAGCGCAACACCTGCTCGCATTGCTTATGACTGACGCAGAACCCGCAGGGGAGGCGCCATGAAGCTCTGTATCATTGGCGGCGGCAGCGTGCGCACGCCGCGGCTGATTCCTTCGCTGGTGCAGCGCGCGGCGCGCCTCGGCCTCAGCGAACTGTGGTTGATGGACAACGATGCGGAGCGGCTGGCGCTGATCGGCGGGCTGTGTCAGCGGCAGGCCGAGCAGTTGGGCGCGTCGTTTCGGGTTGTGACCAGCGGCGAAGCGCGCGCGGCGATTACAGATGCCAGCCACGTCATCACGGCGATTCGGCCTGGGCAGGAAGCCGGCCGCGCTGCCGATGAACGCATCGCCTTCGAACTCGGTGTGCTGGGCCAGGAGACCACCGGCGCGGCGGGCTTCGCGATGGCCATGCGCAGCGCCCCCGCCATCCTGGGCTACGCGCGCCTGGTCGAGGAGCTGGCGCAACCCGGCGCCTGGCTCTTCAACTTCACCAATCCCGCCGGGCTGGTGGCCCAGGTGCTGCACGATGCCGGCGTGGAGCGCGTCGTCGGGATTTGTGACAGTGCCAACAAGGCGCGCAACGAAGTCAGTCGCTTCCTGCGCATCCCCCAGGCGCGGCTGCGCCACGAAGTCTACGGCCTTAATCATCTCTCCTGGACGCGCAGTGTGCGCATCGACGACGAACCGGGCGCGCCGGGCGAGGAAGTGTTGCCCGCCCTGCTCGCAGACGAGCGCTTCGTGCAAGCCACGCATTTGAAGATGTTTGCGTCTGGACTGCGGGCGGCCGAGGGCAGATTCCTCAATGAGTATCTGCACTACTACTATCATCGTGAGGAGGCGCTGGGAAGCTTGCAGCAGGAGGCAGAGACGCGGGGCACGCAGGTACTGCGCCTGACAGAGGAATTGCTAACCCGGTTGAATGCCAGTTCAGGTGCGGAGGAACAGCTGGGCATCTGGCGCGAGATGATGGCCGACCGCAGCCAAAGTTACATGGCGCATGCGCGCGCCGGCGCCGGACGTGTGCAGCAGGAGCCAGTAGCCGAGGATGAGGAAGGCTATGCAGCCGTGGCGCTGGGCTGCGTGGCGGCGATTGCGCGTGACGAAACCTTGCTGAGCGGCCTCAACGTCCCCAACCGCGGCGCGATCGCAGGCATGGACGCGGATGACATTGTCGAGGTGAGTTGCGTCGTCGATGGCAGGGGGCCGCGCCCGCTGCCCATTGGCGCCATCCCCGGGCAGCAACTGGCCCTGATGCGCAGCGTCAAGGTTTACGAGCGCCTGGCCGCGCAGGCAATTCTGCAGCGCTCCCGCGCGCTGGCCCTGCAGGCGCTCTGCGCGCATCCGCTGGTCGGGTCATGGCCGCTCGCGGAACGGCTCTTCGACGCCTTCTACAGCGCCCATCGGGAGCTCGTCGGCACGTGGCGCTGAAAGCCTGTGATGTCCTGGTGCCGGGCCATTACTTCTGCGATGTCGTTTTCACCGGCCTGCCGGCTTTCCCCGCACCAGGCACGGAGATCTATTGCGACGACGTCAACGTGGTGCCTGGCGGCGTGCTAAACACGGTCGTCGCCTTCAAACGCCTGGGAGTGAAGGTCGGCTGGCTTGGCGCGCTGGGCGAAGATTTCTTCAGCCGCTTCATCCGGGAATGGGCAGAGCAGGAAGGCCTGGACCTGTCGCTCGTGACGCAGGACGGGCAGCCCTTGCGGCGCCTGACCGTCTCCCTGTCGCTCAGCAGTGACCGCGCCTTCGTGACCTACGCCGATACACCGCCAGGCGTCTTTGAACTCACCCGTCAGCGCCTGGCCGACACCCACTGTCGGCATTTGCACTTCAGCGGCCTGGTCGTTGACGAACGCATGCCGGCCCTGTTGCGCGAGTGTCGCGACCGCGGCATTGAGGTGTCGATGGACTGCCAGCACCGCGAGCAGACGCTGGCACAGCCGCTGGTGCGAGAGATCCTTGGACAGTTGGACATGTTCCTGCCGAACGCCGTGGAAGCGCAACGACTCACCGGCAAGGAATCCGTCAACGAGGCAGCCGCGCTGCTGGCGGAACTGGTCCCGCTACTGGTCATCAAGGACGGCGCGCAGGGCGCACAATGCTGGTGGCGAGGTCGCTGTTACCACGCCCCGGCCCTGCCCTGCGACCCGGTCGACACTACCGGCGCGGGCGACGTGTTCAACGCCGCCTTCATCGCCGCCCACCTGGACGGCGCTACGCCGGAAGTGTGCCTGCGCCACGGCACAGTGGCGGGCAGTTTGTCCACCCAGGGATATGGTGGCTGCAGCGCTGCGCCCGATCGCGTAGCCTTGCAGACGGCGTTGACGCGCCATGCTGCCTTCTTTTCCTGATTTTGTGTTGCCGCGAGCAATTTGAGATTGGTCCCACGAATTTGTTGACAGACTTTCAGGCGCGCGTTACGATACTTGCCATGAGTGCGTTTGCCTTTGCTTTTGACCTGCAGCAGACCTTGTGTTGTTGTTCCTGTCGCCAGAGCGCCGGGGGTGTTGCCGTCTGACAGGTTAATCTGACAGATACAGGCAGCAGCAAGGATGACCCCGGACCAGGCGTTCGGGGATTTTGTTGCAGGAGTTGAAGAAGCATTCGGTGGAAGGGACACAGGGAGCAGGAAATAAAATGAGCTACAACAACCATGCTATGTGTTGTCCCTGTTGTCAGAGCAGCCGCCGACGGCGTTATCCGGAGTAACACGCACGCATACCCGAACTGCATGCGAGAGCCCCGGATAACACCGGGGTTTTCTGTGCCTGGCCATGGACATGGAGCGCACATGCAACTGTTGCAGGAACACATACATGATGAACTGGACGCGCTGAAGGGCGAGCTCGCCGCGGCGTCACCGCAGGAGATCCTGCGCTTCGCCGCCGACCGCTTCGGCGAGGGGCTGGCCGTCGTCACCAGCTTTCAGCCTACGGGGATCGTCACGTTGCACATGCTGCAGGAAATCGCCCCGCGTACGACCGTCATCACGCTCGACACCGGCTTCCTCTTTCCGCAGACGCTGCAGTTGATCGATGAACTGGAAGCTCGTTTCGACCTGAACCTGCGGCGCGTGCATCCGCAACTGAACGCTGCGCAGCAGGCCCTGGCCCACGGCCCGGCGCTCTGGGAGCGCAACCCGGATCTCTGTTGTCATCTGCGCAAGGTGCTGCCACTGAGGCAGGCCTTGCGTGACCATAGCGCCTGGATCGCCGGATTGCGCCGCGACCAGTCCGCACAACGCGCGGACATCCCGGCCATTGAGTGGGACGACAGCAACCAGCTCGTCAAGCTCTGCCCCTTCGTAAACTGGAGCTCGGCCCAGGTATGGGCATGGCTGCGCGAGCATGAGCTGCCATACAACACGCTGCATGATCAGGGCTATCCGACCATCGGCTGCACCCATTGCACGCATCCGGTGCTGGCCGGCGCGGCGGCCCGCAGCGGGCGCTGGCAGGACTTCAACAAGACGGAATGCGGCATCCACAACATGCATCTGCCAACCAGTGAGGGCAACGACATAACATGAGTTATCCAGTTTCCCTGAAGCTGCGCGGCAAGACCTGCGTCGTCGTGGGCGGCGGCGCGGTTGCGGCGCGCAAGATCACGGGCCTGCTGCAGGCGGGCGCGAACGTTGTGGTCATCAGCCCCACTCTGGATGCATCGCTGCGCGAGGCGGTCGTCGCGGAAGAATTCCGCTGGCTGCGGGTGGACTGGCAAGCGGAAATCCTGCAGCGATATAGTCCGACTCTTGTCTTCGCCGCGACGAACGAGGAAGCAACCAATCAGGCTGTTGCGGCCGAGGCCCGCAATCTGGGCGCCCTGGTCAACGTCGTGGATGATGCCGCGGCCGGCGACTTCAGCAACATGGCCGAGTTGCATCGGCCGCCCTTGTTGATCGCCCTGGACAGTGGCGGTTCCTCGCCTGCGCTCGTGCGCTGGCTACGCGACCGGATAGCCGAATGTGTGCGCGAGGAACACGCCGTAATGGCACGTTGGCTGGGGGAGCTTCGACCACAAATTCGCCAGGAAATCCCGGAACAGGAGCAACGGCGATGCTTCTACAACAGCGTCCTGGAATCTGACGTGCTGGCCTTGCTGGGGTCGGACCAGGTCGACGAGGCACGCAGCCTGCTGCACAGCCTGGTGCGCAAGAACGGATGAACGCCCTGTTGCTCGCCGGCCATGGCTCCCACATCAGCCCACACACGGCTGGTCTGGTCTGGTCATACGTAGACCGGCTGCGGGCGCTGGGCATTGCCGACGAGGTTGGCGCCTGCTTCTGGAAGGAAACGCCGGCTTTCAGTCAGGTGCTGGACAGTTTTTGCTCGGATACTATCATCGTGGTGCCTGCGCTGGCAGCCGATGGCTATTTTGCGCGCACAGTCATTCCCGCAGAAATGGGGCTCAGCGGCCCACTCACCTGCCGCGGCACGCAGTGCATCTACTACACGCAGCCGCTCGGCCTGCACCCGCGTCTGGGAGACGTGTTGCACAATTGCATCAGCGACCTGATGACCGAGCAGGGGCTGGACAGCTGCGACGTCGCTGTCGCCGTCATTGGACACGGCACGCGACGCGATGCGCGCAGCCAGGGCGCGGCGCGCGCACAGGCGCAGGCGCTTGAGCGCAGTTGGCCTGGCCTGACTGTGCTGGAAGCTTACCTGGACGACGAGCCGTCGATTGCCTCGATTTACGAGCGTACAGGCGCGCCAGTAATCCTGGCAGCGCCCTGGTTCCTTGCGCCAGGGTCTCACGTCAGCGTCGATGTTCCGCGTGAACTTGGCCTGCCGACCGGCGCCAGCAGTGGACGCGCAGGCGGGCGTTCTGTATATTACCTGGACGCGCCGGGCACTGCGGAGGTCGTTTGCGAAGTAATCCTGGAGCTGGCGCGCGCCTGTGAGCCGGAGCTCGAGGCGGGCAGGCCCGCTTCAGTCTGGAGCGGATTTCCGCACAGGGGCGCGCAGGCACTGTGGAACGAGGTCTGTGAGCGGGGCCATGTGCAATTTGGCGAGTTGCTGCTCACCCCGGCGGAGGTTCGTCCTGTCGCAGAAAATGCAGAAGTGCGCTGCGTGTGTTCGCCTGCTGAATTGCGCCGCATTGTGCGCGAGCAGCCCTTCCGGCCCTTGCCGGAAGCGACTGGTCTGCCGGCTGACTGGCGTGTAACGCTTCGTCAGCCGCATGAGCTAGCGGCTGTAGTTGAAACAGTTTATCCTGGCGCTGTTGCAGATTGGGTCGCCAGGCGCGACGGAGTATTTCGGGCAGAATCGCTGGCTACGGTAGCAGCACGGCAGACGGGGAACTTCCGTGGCGTTAACGAATTGCCGGCAGCGAAAGTGGCTCAGGTTTGCGCAACCTTGTGCGACAACTGTGTGCGCCAGCCGACATGGAACGGCGTCGGCCACGTGGCTGATGAGTTGCCCTGCCGGTCGCCCTGCAACCTGTGGCTGAGCCAGGCAACAATGGAGATCGTATGACTGGAAAAGTCTGGCTGGTGGGCGCCGGCCCGGGCGATCCTGACCTGATTACCCGCAAGGGCCTGCGCCTGATTCGCAGCGCGGACGCTATCGTCTTTGATCGTCTCATCCCGCTCGAGCTGCTTGATGAGGCGCGCCCGGATGCGACGCTCATCAACGTCGGCAAGGCGCCGGCGCGACAGCGCCTGAATCAGGCCCGCATCAACGAGACCATCGTCGCGCACGCCCTGCTGGGCGAGCAGGTGCTGCGCCTGAAGGGCGGCGACCCCTTGCTCTTCGGTCGTGGCAGCGAGGAAGCACTGGCCTGTCACGCGGCTGGCGTTCCCTTCGAGATTGTGCCCGGCATTTCCAGCGCGTATGCCGCGCCGGCCTATGCGGGTATTCCCTTGACGCAGCGCCAGGTCAGCAGCAGCGTCACCATTCTCACCGGGCATGACCTGCTTGAGGAAGGTCCTGCCAGCCTCAACTACGACGCGCTGGCCAACACGGGCGGCACGCTGGTCATCCTGATGGGCGTCAACGCCCTGCCGCGTCTGTTGCAACGCCTGCTGGATGGCGGCCTCGACCCCGTGACGCCGGCCGCTGCCGTCGAGTGGGGCAGCGTCGCCGGGCAGCGCGTTATCGAGGCGACGGCTACAAACCTGGCCGCGGCCGCAGCCTCAGCCGAACTCTGCGCCCCGGCGACGATCATTATCGGCGAGGTCGTGCGCCTGCGCGGTCAGGGCCTGCGCTGGTTCGATTTACCGCAAGTACAGGACGACATGGAACTGGAATATGAGGCGCTACGCCCGTTTCTGGAGGAGATATGAGCGAGAGTTGGAAGACCGTCTTACAGGACGAAATGCCGTCGGATTTGTCGCACGAAATCGACATCTTCGAGGGCCAGATGGAACTTCGCCGCCAGGACCGCCTGGATGAAAAGGTGTTCGCCGAGACGCGCCTGCGCCGCGGCGTCTACGGCCAGCGCTACGACAACGGTCAGCGTCATGACGGTATCGAGACGCGGCCGCTCGACTTTCCTTCCGGCGAACTCACCAAGGGCCCGGACACGATGTGGGATGCGCCCGGGATGCAGCGCATCAAGGTACCCTACGGCGGTCTGAGCATCGCGCAGATGGAAGCGCTGGCCGACCTCGCCGATGAATACGCTGACAGCATCCTGCACGTTACGACGCGCCAGGACTTTCAGTTGCACTACGTGCACATCGACGACACACCCGACATGATGCGGCGCCTGGCCGCGGTCGGCCTGACCACGCGCGAGGCCTGCGGCAATTCCGTGCGCAACGTGACGGCCTGCCCGCTGGCGGGCGTGTGTCACGACCAGACTTTTGACGTCACGCCCTATTCGGCCGCGTTGGCCAACTTCCTGCTGGGTCATGATGACGTGCAGGATTTCGGGCGCAAGTTCAAGGTCGCCTTCTCCGGCTGCGAGCACCACGCCTGCGGCCTGGTCAATATGCACGACCTGGGCTTTCTGGCGCGCACCCGCAAGGTGAACGGCGAGCTGCAGCGGGGCTTCACCGTCTACGTCGGCGGCGGCCTCGGCACTGTACCGCATCAGGCGCAAGTGCTGGAGGAGTTCGCCCCGGTGGATGAAATCCTGCCGCTCTCACAGGCCATCTCGCGCGTGTTTGCGCGGCTTGGCGAAAAGCGCAATCGCAACCGCGCGCGCATCAAATTCCTGGTCGCCAGCGTCGGCATTGAGGAGTTCCGCCGCCTGGTGCGTGAAGAGCGCTCCGTCCTGCCGAAGGACGAGGCCTGGACCGACTGGATCGACGAAGTACCTGCCTACTCGGAAGCTCCGCTGCGAGCCGGCATGGCGCTGAACGGCGCGGAAAGGCCCGCCGGTTTCGACGACTGGTACGTGACCAACGTCTATCGCCAGCGACAGGCTGGCTACAGCGTCGTCACGGTCAATCTGCCGCTGGGCGACATCACCACCTGGCAGATGCGCCAGCTGGCCGATATCGCGCGGGAATTCGTCAGCGACAACGTACGCACGACTGTCGAGCAGAACATCGTACTGCGCTGGGTGCCGGAGGCAGATCTGCCGGCGCTTTACCGCGCCCTGCAAGCGGTCGGCCTGGGCGATGCCGGCGCCGGCACTATCGTTGACATCACCACCTGCCCGGGGACAGATACCTGCAAGCTGGGCATCGCCTCCTCACGCGGTCTGGCCGGTGAGTTGCGCCAGCGCCTGGCTGTGCGCAACGCCACCATGCCCGAGGCCGTCAAGGACCTGAAAATCAAGATTAGCGGCTGCTTCAATTCCTGCGGTCAACATCACGTCGCCGACATCGGTTTCTTCGGCAACAGCCGCCGTTCCGGCAATCACAAGGTGCCCCACTTCCAGGTGGTGCTGGGCGGCCAGTGGGACGAGAACGCCGGCAGCTTTGGTCTGGCCATGGTCGCCGTCCCCGCCAAGGCCGTGCCCGACGTGCTGGACGCGCTCACCGAGCGCTACGTCGCTGAACGCGAGCGTGGCGAGAAATTCCAAAGCTGGGTGCGCCGCCTGGGACGCAAGGAAATTCGCGCCATGATCCAGCCCTGGACCAAGCTGCCCGCCTACGAGGAGAACCCGGAACTGTTCCGCGACTGGGGCGATTCGCGCAGCTACACCATTGGCGACATTGGCGTCGGAGAATGCGCCGGCGAAGTCGTCTCCCTGTTCTCCATCGAAATCTCGAAGGCTGAGTCTGAGCATTTCGATGCGCTGGTCGCGCTGGATGAAGGCGACTACATCCAGGCAGAAGGACGCAGCTATCAGGCCATGCTCATGGCGGCGCGGGCGCTGGTGCGCACGCAGTTTCTGGACGTCAGCACGGACGCGGACGACGTGGTGCGCGAATTCCGCACCCGCTTCTACGACACCGGGCTATTTTTCGACCGCTTCGCCAAAGGCAAGTTCGCGCGCTACATGATCAACCGGCACGACAAGCCGCCCGTTGCAGCAGACGAGCAGGAAGCGCATCGCCGCATCGAGGAGGCTCAGCTCTTTATCGAGGCCACCCACGCCGCAGAAGCCCGCGTCAATGGTGTCATCGTGGACCCGGCGTGACCATGGCCCTGCAACGAATCGGCACCAAACTGTTCCTGGCGGAAGGCGTGGAGGTTGAGGCGGCGGACTTTGTCCCGGTATTCCAGCGCTGGATTCAACAGAAGCAACTGCCGGGGCTGTTGATCGACGTGGCGGACTACAGCCACGCGCATCACGGCCCCGGCATCATGCTCATCGGCAACGAAGGCGACCTGAGCCTTGATTTCGCCGAGGGCCGTCCGGGGCTACTCTACATGCGCAAGCGCGAGCACGCCCCCAGGCTGTCGGAGGGTCTGGCCCTCTGTGCGCGCCAGTGCCTGCTGGCGGCGGATATGCTGCAACGCGAACAAGACCTGCCTGGAGTGCATTTTGCCCTGGACGAAACCCAGGCCCTGCTGGTTGATCGCCTGCGGGCGCCCAACACGGAGGAGGCTTTTGCTGCCCTGCGCGGGGAACTCGCAATCTTCGGCTACCGGCTGTATGGCGATGCCAGCCTGTCACAGGTCAGCCAGGACCCACGCGCGAATCTCTGCGTGTCCGTTTCTGCCAGCGAACCGCACAGCCTGGCAGACCTGCTGGCCCGAACCGCAATGCTTCCCCATCACTGAGCTGGCAGCCGGGAACAATCGTGGCCGATCGTCCCAACATCATCCTGATCATCACCGACCAGCAGCGCTACGACAGCATCAACGCGCTCGGCTTTCCCTGGGTTGATACGCCAAATCTGGACCGCCTGGTGCAGGATGGCACTTCCTTCGACAACTGCTTCATCACTGCGCCCTCTTGCGCGCCGGCCCGCGCCAGCCTGTTCACCGGCTACTGGCCGCACGTCACCGGCGTGCTGCAAAACGCCGACCTCTGGCGTCACTCCTGGGTCGAGCAAATGGCGGACGCCGGATACCGCTGCGTCAACATCGGCAAGATGCACAGCTTTCCCTACGAAACGCCGCTTGGCTTTCACGAGCGCTACGTGGTGGAAAACAAGGACCGCTACCTCGAAGGGCGCTACTACTTCGACGAATGGGACAAGGCCTTGCGCGCGCGCGGTGAAGTCAAGCAGCAGCGCGAACTCTACCGCCAATGGCCCGGCTATCGCGAGAGTTTGGGCGCCTTCGACTGGAAGCTGCCGGCGGATCTGCACCCCGATTTCTTCGTCGGCGATATGGCGCGCTGGTGGCTGGAGAGTTACCCGCAAACCCAGCCGCTCTTTCTGCAGGTGGGCTTCCCCGGACCGCACCCGCCCTACGATCCCCTGCCCGAATACGCCCAGCCCTATCTGGAGCGGGAGCTGCCGCTGCAGGAAGTGCGCCAGGACGACCTGGACGGACAGCCCTCACCCTTCAAACAGTTACGCGAGCACAACTTCGCCACCGATCACGATGCCGTCGTCCATCTGCCGGAGCCGACGCAGGCGCAGCGCCACAGACAGCGGGCCTACTATCTCGCCAACGTCACCATGATTGACGAGAAAATCGGCCAGCTCATGCAGACGCTGGATGAACAGGGCTACCTTGAAAACTCGATCGTAATCTTCACCTCCGACCACGGCGACTGTCTCACGGACCACGGCCACAGCCAGAAGTGGACGATGTACGACACCATCATGCAGGTACCGCTCATTGTGTGGGCGCCTGGCCGCGTTGACGCCGGCCTGCGCCTCCTGGGAATGTGTCAGTTGATGGACGTCGGGCGCACGGTGCTGGAGTTGGCGGGAGTTACGCCGCCGACGGACATGCAGGCGGAATCGCTGGTGCCCGCCCTGTGCGCCGGGACCTTGCCGGACTGGCATCCACGCGACCTGGTTTTCGCCGAACATCCTGCGGACGGGATTTACCAGGGCCCGTACATGACCATGGTGCGCAGCCGCCACTGGAAGCTGGTGCACTTCCTCGATTCAGATGAAGGCCAACTCTTCGACCTGCAAAATGACCCGGATGAATTCCACAATTTGTGGGATGAGCCGGTAGTTGCTGCGCGTAAACGTGGACTGCTGGACGCCATGCTCGACTGGCGCATACGCAGCGGGTATCAAACGCGCCATCGTCTGCAGCAGTGGCGCTGAGCGACCCGCACAGTTACACGGCCCATTTCAGGCAAACAACGGTCGGCAGCGCCAATTCGTGGCCGGTCGGCTCCAGGGCACCCGTCTCCCCGTCAACGCGGAAGCTGGTGATGTTGGCCGAATCCTGGTGCGCGGCCAGCAGCCACATACCGTCGGGCGTGAGCGTGAAGTCGCGCGGCGTGCGTCCACCACTTTTGTGAACGGAGCGTAACTTCAAGGATTCCGACGCCGCATCAAATTCAAACACGGCAATGCTGTCATGGCCGCGATTGGAGGCATAGACGAAGCGACCGTTCGGGTGCGCATGAATCGCCGCACAGGTGTTAAATCCCGCGTAATTCACGGGCAATGTGGATTGCGTCAGCAGCCGCGTGAGCGCGCCAGCGTCCGCATCATAGCGAAAAACAGTCACGCTACAGGACAGTTCGTTGACGACGAAGGCGTGCTGCCCCGCCGGATGGAAGACCAGGTGGCGCGGCCCGGAGCCGGGCGTCAGACTGGCTTGACCATGTACCAGCAGCGCCCCGTCCTCCAGGCGATAGATGACCACCTCGTCGCGGCCAAGGTCCGCGACAAAGATGAAGCGACCGGCCGGGTCGGTCAGGATGCAGTGCGCGTGCGGCCCGTCCTGGCGCATATGATTGACCCGCGAGCCTTCACCATGCTGCACGACGCTGCTGACCGGCAGCAGGCTGCCATCTTCAGCCAGCGGGAGGGCTGAAATGCTGCCGCCGGCATAGCAAGCGGCAAGCGCATTTGCGCCCGTCGTCCAGACGTAGCAGGCGCCCTTGCCGCGCGCGGGCTGGCAATTCATCAAGGTCAGCGTCCCGTCCTCCGGTTCCAGCGCCAGGGCGCACAGGGCCGAATCGTTCCCGTCGGAGTCGTCTGTCTGTCTGCTGATGGCATACACCCGCCTGTTTGCGGCATCGACTGCGAGGTAGGCCGGGTCAGCAATCCCCTGAAATACACTGGCGAGCCGCAACTCGCCGCTGGCGGTGTTGAACCAGCAGGAATAGATGCCTTCGCCGCGCCCCTGCGCATCCGGCATGGGCCGGGTGTAGCTGCCGGCAAGCAGCAAGAGTTCCGCTTCCCCTGTAGCGCTCATGGACTGCTCTCCTTCGCATGGCAATCTGTAACGCGGTTACTGTACCAACCTGCAGGGATTTCACAAGCGCAACAGCGAGCCTGCCATCCCGCCTGTATTCGGCTATACTGGTCGCCGGCCTGCAGCAAGAGGAAGCTCGTAAATGGACTCAATTTCAGAAGCCATGCGCCGCAGCATGAGATTGTGGTCCTGTGGCGTAACGGTCGTCACCACCGCTTTTGGTGAGCGCCGCGCCGGCATGACGGCCAGCTCATTCACTTCCATCTCGCTCGAGCCGCCGCTGATTCTCGTTTGTTTGCACAAGGAAGCCGGCACCAGCCTGTTGCTGCAGGAAAGTGGCCATTTCGGCGTCTCTATTCTGGGAGAGGCACAGGAGGCACTATCAGCGCTTTTCGCCGGTTACACAGACATTCCGCCCGGCGTCGAGCGCATCGACACCGTACCTACATTCGTGGCAGGGAGCGGCGTGCCGCTGTTGCAGGAGGCCATCGCCTGGATGGACTGCCGCGTCTTCGGCGTGCATGACGGTGCCACCCACCACGTGATCATCGGTGAGGTGCTGGCCACCGGGCGCAAGGAGGATCCGGCCTGGCCGCTCGTCTACCACAACCGCGCCTATCGCCGCTTTCAGCGCGAGGCGGAATGAGCGCCGCATATTGACGTTGTCAGGTCGCTCCACTAAAATGCATTCGGCTTCAGGTCACATTTCAGAAGGGAAGCTGCGCCGCCAGCATGTTTGAGAGCCTAAGCAAACGGCTTCAGGCAACTGTAGACCGCCTCGGCAGGGCAGGTCACCTGACCGAGCGCGATGTCAGCGAAGTCATGCGCGAAGTGCGTATGGCCCTGCTGGAGGCCGACGTCTCACTGCCCATCGTAAAATCCTTCGTCAAACGCGTGCGCGAACGCGCGGTTGGCGCCGAGCTTCTGCGCAGCCTCAAGCCTGGGCAGATGGTGCTACAAATTGTCCATGAGGAGCTAATCGCCACGCTGGGCGAGCCGGGTCGACTCGACTTTCGTGGAAGCACGCGACCGCACGCGATCATGCTGGTCGGGTTGCAGGGCACGGGCAAGACGACGACGGCGACCAAGCTGGCGGTGCAACTGCGGCGAGACGGTCGATCACCGATGCTGGTCGCCTGCGACACGGTACGGCCCGCCGCCGTCGAGCAACTGGTCACCCTGGCGAAACAGGTTGATGTGCCTTACTACGAGGAGGGCGTCAGCTCGCGCCCGGCGAGCATTGCTGCGCGCAGTCTGAAGGCTGCTGAAGAAGCCGGCGCCGACGTAGTCATTCTTGACACCGCCGGGCGTCTGCAGATCAACGACAGTCTGATGGCCGAGCTGCAGCAGATCAAGCAGCGCACGGCCCCGGCGGAAGTCCTGCTGGTCGCGGACGCCATGACGGGCCAGGAAGCCGTGAACATCGCCCAGGGCTTCAACGACAGCGTCGGCATCACCGGCCTCATCCTGACCAAGGTCGATGGCGACGCGCGCGGCGGCGCGGCCATCTCCATGCGCGCCGTCACCGGCGTGCCGGTAAAATTCCTCTCGACTGGCGAGAAAGTGGACGGCTTCGAGGTTTTTCACCCCGACCGGCTTGCCTCGCGCATCCTGGGCATGGGCGACGTCCTGACGCTCATCGAGCGCGCGCAGGAGGAATTCGACGAGGCCGAGGCCGAAAGCCTGCAGCAGAAAATGCTGAAGGACGAGTTCACCCTGCAGGAGTTTCTGGATAACCTGCGACGGGTGCGCAAGATGGGGCCGCTGGGTCAGCTGCTTAACATGGTGCCGGGCATGGGGCGTCTGCAGGAGCAGGTTGACCAGGAAGAAATGGAGCACAGCCTGCGCAAGGTAGAGGCCATCATCCTCTCCATGACGCCGGCGGAACGCACACGTCCCAAATTGCTGAATGCCAGCCGTCGCAAGCGCATCGCGCGGGGCAGCGGCCTGCAGGTCAGCGATGTAAATCAGGTTGTAAAGCAATTCCGTGACATGCGAAAGCTGATGAAGCAGATGCGGCGCGGGCGGCTGAAGCTGCCCGGCGGTCTGCCTCAGGCAATGGGCCAGGGCTGACTCCCCTTCCCCGACTGTCACCATGTCACGTTTCGTTCATTGACAGTGGCTCCCCGCCAGAGCGGCGCATGGGAGCGCACACACAAGGAGAGAGTCTCATGGTACGCATTCGTCTGCGCCGGGTTGGTTTGCGCAAACAACCCAGCTATCGCATCGTCGTCGCCGACCAGCGCAGCCCGCGCAATGGTCGTTTCATCGAAGCAATCGGCCACTACAACCCACGCACCCGTCCCAACACCAACGTGGTCGATGAGGAACGCGCGCTCTACTGGCTGGGCAACGGCGCCCAACCCAGCGACCGCGTGCGCAAGATTTTCACCATCACCGGCACGCTCGGGCGCTTCGAGCGTCTGCGCCAGGGTGAGGAGCTTGAGGCCCTGCTGGCCGAAGCCGCAAGCGAACTGGAAGCTGCCGAGCCGGTCAGCCCGAAGACCAGTTTCCCGGTCGGCGAGTCCACCAGCCAGGACGGGTAGACCATGAATTCTGGCAGAAACTGGCAACAGCGGCAGCAGAACCCGCGCCCGCCCACCAACCTGGAAGAGTTGGTTGGCTACATCGCCAAGAGCCTGGTTAACGATCCCTCGCAGGTCAAGGTACGCCAGCGCAACTCGAATTCGGCGACCGTCATCGAACTGCGCGTGGCCCCGGAAGATATGGGCCGCGTGATCGGGCGCGAGGGACGTGTCGCCAACGCGATCCGCGCCCTGTTGCGAGTCGCAGACCGGCACCAGCAGGGAGCAGGCAGCCGCAAGCACATCATCCTCGAGATCATGTGAGTGATGGTGCAACACGCATCAACCGGCCCGGACAGTAAGTCCGGGCCACGCTTCCTTTTGCTGGGCGAGGTGCTGCGGCCACACGGGCTACGCGGTGAACTGCGCACGCGCCTGTTGACGGATTATCCGGAGCGCATAGAGGAAATTGGTCAGGTACACCTGGCGAGCGACGTTGCTGCAGCGGATGCCCGTGTCTACACTGTGCAACACATGCGCATGCACCAGCGCTATGGTCTGCTGAAACTGGATGGCGTCGACGACCGCGAGGCAGCGGACTTACTGCGCGAACTCAAGGTGCTGGTCGCCATTGAGGACGCCGTACCCCTTGAAGAAGAGGAGTTCTATCTCTTCCAGCTCATTGGCCTGCGCGTCATTACTAAAGATGGTTGCGAGTTGGGCATGGTTCGTGACATCATTGAGACGGGAGCCAACGACGTATACATTGTGGACAGCCCCGAACATGGCGAAGTGCTGATCCCGGCGATTGCTGAAACCATTCTGGAGACAAACATCGTCGGAGGTTTTCTGCGCGTCCAACTGCCGGACGGTCTGCTCACCGCCTGACACAAATTCGACACTCACATGAATGCGATCAATGAACCCTGCGTCGAAGCATAGCCCACCCACCCCGCAACTGGCCTGTCTCGGTTTCAGCCTGGTTCCAGGCATCGGCCCTCGTCGCCTCACCCGGTTGCTGCAATATTTCGGCGACCCTGGCGCGGCCTGGCTGGCCAGCGATGGCCAGCTGGCGCAGGCCGGCCTTGAGCGTCCACTGAGGCAAAGACTGCATGAATTGCGCCGTGAAGTCGACCTGGAACGCGAACTGGAACGGATAAATACCGCTGGCGCCACCCTGCGCACGCTGCTGGATGACAATTTTCCCGAGCAGTTACGTAATTTGACTGACCCGCCACTGGCGCTCTACATAAAGGGCAGTTTGCTAACAACCGACCGCAACGCCCTGGGCATGGTTGGCACGCGCAAGGCCACTGCATACGGGCGCGACGTGGCCGGCAGGCTGGCGCAGGACCTTGCCAGGCAGGAGGTCAGTATCGTGAGCGGGCTGGCCTACGGTATCGACGCTGCCGCGCATCGGGGCGCGCTGAAGGCTGGCGGCCGTACTCTGGCTGTGCTCGGTTGCGGGGTAGACATAGTCTACCCGGCGAAGCACCGCGAACTGGCGCAGGAAATCAGCCAGCAGGGCGCGCTGATCAGCGAGTATCCGATGGGCACTCTGCCCGAAGGCCGCAATTTCCCGCGCCGCAACCGCATTATCAGCGGCCTGTCGCTGGGAGTCCTGGTCGTGCAGGCGCCGCTGGCCAGTGGCGCCATCATCACGGCGAATATCGCTGCCGAACAGGGCCGTGAGGTCTTCGCCGTACCAGGCAACATTCTCGACCCGGCCAGCGCCGGCTGTCACCGGCTCATTCAGGACGGCGCCAAACTGGTGACCTCTGCCGGCGACATACTCGACGAGTTGAATCTCGCCTGGACGCGGGTGGAGGCGGCCAGCGTCACGGAACGGATCGTGCCCGCCAATGCGACCGAGGCCAGCCTGCTGGCCCACCTGGGCGTCGAGCCGACCCACGTGGATGATCTGGTGCGTGAGTGTCAGTTGCCAGTGGCCAGCGTCAGCAGCACGCTGACCATCCTTGAACTGCGCGGGCTTGCGCGAATGGTTGGGCCCATGCAATATTGCCGCACGCAGTCAGGCTGAAACGAGGACAGTTGCATGACAGCGCACTTCTACGCGATGATTCTGGCCGGCGGCGGCGGGACGCGACTTTGGCCCATGAGCCGCCAGGACCGTCCCAAACAGCTGTTGCCACTAACGGACGCCGAGCGCTCAATGTTTCGCATAAGTGTGGAACGCCTGGCACCACTATTTCCGCCAGAACGTATCTATGTCGTCACCAGCCGCGCCTGCTTTGACGAGATGCACAGCGAAGTCCCGGACATTCCGCCTGGCAACTACATCGTCGAGCCCTACGGGCGCAACACCGCTCCCGCCGCCGGCCTCGGCCTGAGCGTCATCCACCGGCGCGACCCACAGGCTGCGGTGGCCATTCTCACGGCGGATCATCACATCCAGCATGTCAAACGCTTTCATCAGGTGCTGGTGGCCGCGCAGGAGGTCGCGCGCCAGGGCCAGATCGTCACGCTGGGGCTGGCGCCCACCCACCCGACCACAGGCTTCGGCTACATTCATCAGGGGCAGCAGCGCGACCAGGTCGGCGACTTTGCCGTGTTCTATTCACTGGGCTTCATCGAGAAGCCGGACGAGGCCACTGCGGCCGCTTTTCTACGTTCGGGCAACTACAGCTGGAACTCCGGCATGTTCATCTGGACCACGGAAACGGCCCTGGCGGAGTATGAGCGCCAGCAGCCGGACATGTATGCGCGCCTGCAGGCCATTGGCGCAACAGTAGACAGCCCGACCTGGGTAGACACGCTGGAAGCGAACTGGGACAACATCCAGAGCATCTCTATCGATTTCGCCGTCATGGAGAACGCGCTCAACATGGCCGTGATTCCGGTTGACATTGGCTGGAATGACGTCGGTAGCTGGGGGTCGCTGTTTGAAGTGCTGTCGCTGGACCGTGCCGGCAACCACTTTCGTGGCAACCTGGCGGCGAATGTGGTGCTGGACACCAAAAACACGCTCGTTTACAGTGACAAGCTCACGGTCACCATCGGCGTTGACGACCTGATCGTGGTGGATACGCCCGACGCGCTGCTGCTCTGCCACAAGGACCGCAGTCAGGATGTGCGCGAAGTCGTCAACAAGCTACTGACCACCAAGAACTACAAATTCCTCTAACCTACAGGCGGCAGGCCAGATGGAAGAAGCGCTGCAGGCGTACTGTTTCGGATGCAAAACGAAGCGCGGGATGTCCGGCGCTGTGGCGCAATACACCGCCGGCGGCGCCCCCGGCACACGTGGCAGCTGTGAGGTTTGCGGCACCGGCATGTTCAAAATGGGAGCGACAGAAGCCCATGTGGAGCTGGAAAAGCCGGAGATTATCGCGAAACCAAAGCGGCGCAGCAACAAGAAACCTGCTGCCAAAGCCAGGAAAAGTGCAGGCCGACGCAGGAAGATCGGCAAGCTGGTCATCGTCGAGTCGCCGACCAAGGCGCGAACCGTGCGCAACTTTCTCGGCACAGGCTACACGGTCGAATCTTCAGTGGGCCACATTCGTGACCTGAAGCGCGGCCGCAACGCCGTCGATGTGGATAACGGCTTCGAGCCTTCGTGGAGCGTGCCCAAAAAGAAGCGGGACGTTGTCAAAAAGCTGAGCCACTATGCTGAGCTTGCCGAAGAAATCTATCTGGCAACTGACCCGGACCGTGAAGGCGAGGCCATCGCCTGGCACCTCACGGAAGTCGCCAAAATGGATGCGGCCAGGACACAGCGAGTCGTTTTCCATGAAATCACGGATCACGCAGTGCGCGAGGCCTTTGCCAACCCGCGCAGCATTGACCAGGAGCGCGTGAACGCCTATCTCGCGCGGCGCATTCTTGATCGGCTCGTCGGCTATGACGTGGGCTCCGTGCTCAAGAAGAAGGTCAGCAACCAACTCACTGCCGGTCGCGTGCAAAGCGTGGCGGTGCGGCTGGTGGTCGAACGGGAGCGAGAGATTGAAGCCTTCGTCCCGCGGGAATACTGGACCATAGACGCCGACCTGGGCCAGGCCGTACACAACGGACATGGCGCCGGCAAGCGTTTTCGCGCACGGCTCGTGCAAATTGGCGACGAGACCATCAGGCCGGAGCCTGGCTCGAGTCCCGCTTCCGAGGCGGAAGTGTTGCCACTGGTCGAGCAGCTTGAGCGAAGCAGGTATCAAGTGCAGTCCGTCAGGCGCGGCACTTCACGCAGCCGACCCGCTGCGCCCTTCACCACCAGCACGCTGCAGCAGACGGCGTCCAGCCGGTTGGGCATGAATCCGGCCAACACCATGCGCATCGCCCAGCAGCTCTACCAGGGCATAGAGCTGGGCGCGAAGGGCACGACTGGCCTCATCACCTATATGCGTACAGACAGCGTCACCGTGTCACGCCAGGCGCAACGCGATGCGCGCAGCTACATTGAAGGAAAGTACGGCAAGCCTTACCTGCCCGACAAGGCGCCGGTGTATCGCACGCGGGCGCGAGCGGCCCAGGAAGCGCACGAGGCAATCCGCCCGACACTCGTCAACCTGCATCCCGATGAACTGAAGACAAGTCTCGCTGCGGACCAGCTACGGCTGTACCGACTGATCTGGGAGCGCTTTGTCGCCAGCCAGATGAGCAGCGCAGTCTACGACACCTTGCGCGTCGAGATCGAAGCCAGGGCGGAAGCAGCCGAGGCGCCCTGCCTCTTCCGCGCCTCCAGCCGGGCGCTGCGTTTCCCCGGTCACCTGGCTGTCAGCGGGACTGCGAACGCTGCGGGAGAGGAGCGACATGTCCCGACAGATCTCGCCAGGGGCGAGATGCTCGCGTTGCAGCAGTTGCTGCCCGAACAACACTTCACGCAGCCACCGCCGCGTCTGTCCGAGGCAAGCCTGGTGCGCGCGCTGGAAGAGCGCGGCATTGGCCGACCCAGCACCTACGCAAATATCATCACCAAGATCAAGCAGCGACATTATGTGACGCGTGAAGGCCGCAATCTCGTCCCCACTTCCGTCGGCAACACCGTCGTGGACCTGCTGCTGGAATACTTCCCGGAAGTCATGGACTACGAGTTCACGGCGCAGATGGAGGACAAGCTGGACGCGATCGCCGGCGACCGCCTGGCCTGGCGTCCCATGCTTGGCGAGTTCTATCAGCCCTTTCTGCATCAGCTGGAGTTTGCGCGCGAACACATGCCTGACACGCCTCTGGAGCAGCCGATCGGGCGTGACTGTCCCAAGTGCGGCGCCGAACAATCCCTGGTCAAACGCCTGGGACGTTTCGGCATGTTCATCGCCTGCAGGCGTTTCCCCGAATGCGACCACCGCGAATCACTCGGCATGGGCATCGCTTGCCCGCAATGTGGCACAGAGCATGGCGGCGAACTCTCGGAACGTCGCACGAAAACCGGCCGCACCTTTTATGGCTGTGTGCGCTATCCGGATTGCAATTACAGCAGCTGGAAGCGGCCACTGCGGCAACCCTGCCCCGCCTGCGGCAAGCTGCTGCTGGAACACAACCGGGGCACTGCCCGATGCAGCGACTGCGGGCTTGTGTTTGAGGAGGATGCATTGACGCAGGCAGAGCCCGCCAGGGTCTGAATGCACGCGGATTGCCGGATTTTCGCCAGCCGCATTAATTCGTTACAATAGAGTTGGTTTGCCCGGCTGGTTATTGGGGGCGGAGCTGATGCGACGCGTAAGAAGCATGGTAGCCGGTCCGGTCCAGAGTTTCAGTAACTCAAAGGTTGGTCAGGCCCTGCCCCAACGCAGGTCGCTGCTGCTTATGGTGCTGCCCTTCCTGCTTGGTCTGGGCTGGGCCTACAGCGTATCCCCGACGGTTTATCATGATGGCACTCCGGCGCAGCTGGCCCAGGGGTGGCAAAACATCTGGACGCAACTGCTGGTCGAACGCTATCGACTGGCGGTCAATACTGCCGTCACCAGCCCGGAATTCAACGAGAATCTGGTACGGCTGTTGAGCGCGGTGGATGACCCGGTGGGCATTGTGCGTTCGCTGGGGATCAGCGATGCCGGATTTCTGCCGCTGGTTGAGCAGGCACAAGTCACCAGTATGGCAGCGCCGCCGACTCCTACTGCGCAGGGCACAGTTGAACCTTTCGTGCTGGGGCCAGTGGCCGTGATTTTGGGCGCCATCGCGCTAACTCTGGTCAATCGTCTCGTTCTGAAGCCTACCGTCGTTGCTGGTGCAAAAGCGTTGTGGCGCAGTAGACCTGGTGGGGTGAGCATGCCGACAGTGCCATCTCACATCCGCAGTCCGGATAGTCCTCCCGTTTTGTCGGGCGATACAGACATGAACCAGCCAGTGTTCCGCAGGCTTTCTGTTTACCAGAACAGCGCTGGCGAATATGATGATTCCTGGGAGATTCAGGCGGGCAGCGGCGATGCCTTCCTCGGGGAGTGCGGTGTGACGGCCGCCGACACCGGCATGGAAGGCGGCGCCTATCGCGTCTCCGCGCTGGAAGCCTGGCTCTTTGACAAGGACGACCCGGTGCGCTCGATGACGACGATCTTTGCAACCAGCTTCATCGTCAATGACCAGAGCGCGCGCGCGCAAATGGAGACTCGCGGCAATATCGTGCCGCTGGAGCCTGGGGCCACCGCCTATCTTGAGACCAATGCGCTACGCTTGCGCGTGCGCGTGATAGACGTGGTGTGGGGCACCGCGGGCTCCGTACCGACCAACAGCTTCCTGGAGAGCGCGACGACCGAGATCACCGTCTGGCACAAGGCCATCGCTCCCGGTCAGGATCTGTCGAGCGCGCCAACGCTCCCATCGATGAACCCGGCTCAGCAGACCCGGCCGCTTGCGCAGCGAACACAGCCAACCCAGGGAACGCGGCCTTCCCGGCCACCAGCGGATATCACACGCCCTTCTGCCCCGCCTGAGGATGACCCCTATGGCGGCCCTGGAGACTTCCGGCCTGTGGGCTAAGCGAAAACCCGCCGGTAGCGGGTGCATGTCTTTCAGTGCGGGTGGACCACAGACTACTCTATGTTTCGAACTTTAACCGTCATCTCGCCGCCAGGTGTGCGGACGATGACCTTGCTGCCTTTACGGCAACCAAGCAGCGCCCTGCCGATCGGGCTCTCGTGGGAAATCTTGCCCTCGCGAGGATTGGCCTCGGCAGCGCCAACGATGCGGTAGGTCTCGTCCTCCTGCTCACCAACCTCGCGGATGGTCACCACCGAGCCGAGCCGCACCCGACCGCGGCCAGGATCTTCACTGATGATACTGGCGCTGCGCAACACATTCTCGAGGTACTGGATGCGACCTTCGGCGAAGGCCTTCTGTTCGCGCGCATCGTGGTAATCGGCGTTCTCTTTCAAGTCTCCTTGCGCAACCGCTTCCTTGAGTTTGCGCGCCAGTTCGGGGCGTCGGACATTGAGGAGCTGATCCAGCTCGCGCCGCAATTCCTCTGCACCTTCTGCTGTCAGCCAACTGGGCTCAGCCATACGTCTCTCGTAGTTTTCCAAACCTGGTCTGCCTGTTCCCTGGCGAGTATAGTCAGGCTGAACGCCGGCTGTCAACGGGCAGAGCCGGCATCAGCCGAATTGCCAGGCAAAAATTGACGCCCCTGGCAGAACGTGTTACGATGTGTTGGCTGCCTGTTGCGGGAGGGAACTACGATGATCGAAGCGATTCAGATTGACGCCCCTGTCCTGAACGTCACCTCAAGTGCCGTGACTGTCATCCGTAACCTGTTGACAGAGCGTGAAATTCCGAATCATGCCCTGCGCGTTTTCGTCAGCGGCGGTGGCTGTTCGGGCATGCAGTACGGCATGGCCTTTGAAGAAAGCGCGCGCGACTACGACCGTGTGGTCGAGGTCGATGGCGTGCGTCTACTGGTTGACCCCACCAGCCTGATGTATCTGCAGGGCGCCACGATTGATTACATCGACAGCCTGATGGGTGGCGGTTTCCGCATTGACAACCCGAACGCCGTCTCCAGTTGTGGTTGCGGGCATTCATTCCGCTCCGACGAAGGCGAAGGCGAAGCCGGTTGTGGCAGTGGTAGCTGCAGTCACTGAGCCTAGCGTCGACGCAGTGAATTAAGTAGCAACCCCAGTAGACCGCCGGCCGCCAGCAGAGCGATTGGCACTGCGGGCGGGATTCCGCTCGAGCTTTCAGGCGGGATGCCAGTCGTCGCCGGAGTGTTTGTATACATTGAGCCGCCCATTCCAAATGAAGGCGCAACAAGGTCCGGCGGATAGGTGTAGGTAGGCAACAGGCTGGTCGTCTCCCCAAACAGTGCTGCAGATCCAGGAAGCGCAGTTTCCTGGCCAGGAACCGGAAGAATGCGGGAGCGTGCTGTCATTGTCAGCACTGCGCCCGGCGTCCGGGTGAACGCGGCCTGGGTTAGCGTCGCACCAGCCTGTGCCTGACTCAGTACAACCGGCGTAACCAGTTGCAGGTTCGGAATTGTTCCCTCGTCACCAAACAGTGTAACCAGTTCCTCAAACACCCAGGCTCGACCCTGCGGCGCCGAGAGAAACTGGATTTGCAGCCAACGGAAGCTGCGTCCCAGCACCGGATAAAACTCGCCTGCCTGGATCGTCCCCAACCGGTCCGCTTCGATGCTTGCTTCCGCCCGCACATTGATTGGCCCGGCGTCGGCTTTCGCCTCCAGCACAACGAAGGCAGGCGTCGGTGTGCGCGTGGCCGTAGGCGAGGCAACCACCAACAGGGACGGGGCTGAATTGGTCGGAATGCTGATGCGCACTGGCGTGGAGGTCGCCACCTCCTGCGCACTCAGCGGAGCTTGCAGCAACAGACAGAGTAACGCACCGGCCAGCGCCGGGGTTGCAGATGTGGCGCGCGATCTCACGGTGTGCCAAAGTCCCAAACACCAATCCAGCCGGGCGCCAGCGTGCGCGGCGCCTCACTCATCCGGTCAACATGCAGCACCTTGACCAAAGGACCACTGTCACGAATCTCCCCGTAGACGAGGAAGCGGCTGTCCGGCGACCACAGCCGGTGGCTCTGGGCAAACTGGTCAAAATAAGTCATGTAATAAAGCAATTCTGGCGTCGGAAAGAAAGTTGTGCCGTCCTGTGTCGTCCCGTCAGCAAGCTCCATGACAGTCCAGCGCAAGCCGGGCAAGGCGGCCTGTGTCTGCGCCAGCAAGTGATTGCCCGCCGCCGCGCTTACGTTTCCTGCCGCCGGGATGAATTCCAGCCAGGCGATGCGCTGCCCGTCCGGCGCCCAGACGAAAGCCAGCACGCCCGCGCCCGGGCTGCTCAACATCAACTCTCCGGTCGAAGCATCGGCAATGTTTAAGGGGCCAAAGCCGCTGTTCGATTGCTCGCGCCAGCCGACCTGGCTGCCATCCGGCGACCAGTTGAAGGCGACAGCACCCTCAAGGTCGCTGGCCAATTCCAGACTGCTATCTCCGTCCACCAGAACCAACGCAGTCCTGCCATCCGGTTCGCGCACGCCAAGCAACAGGCGGTCATCGGTTGGTGACCAGTGTGGCGCCTGGATTAGACCGGGCGTCTGATCCAGGGTAAGGAGCAGGCGGTCCTCGTTGGCGTCGTAGATGTCGAAGCGTCGGCTGTTGCGTTGCCACAACATGCGGCCGCCATCGAAGCTCCAGCTGAAATAAAAGGGAGGCCCGCCACGCAACCTCACACTTTGCTGCGCCGTAGACGCCCCGTCCGTCACAAGTTCCACAAACATGCCCTGGGCCTGACTGCTTAACAGAATGGCGAGCTGGCGGCAGGACGGGCCGGCGGCACAGCTGCCTGGAGACCAGTAAGCGTAGTTGAAGGCTTCTGCGCCGCTGTAGTCAGGCACCACCACTGCTCCGGGGCCTGACTGGATCCATGCGCTGGTCGTCAGTTCGCCCTGCTCGAGGGTATGGCTAAACCAGGCCAGGCGTCCGTCGGTAGCCCAGGTGGGCCACAAATAGCGACGCGTGTCACTGCTGTCGCCGGTCAAACGGGAATGACTGTCCAGCTGCGAGTTGTAGCGCCAGACATTGTAGGCCTCGTCCAGGTAGGCGATCTGGCCGGAGGATGATTCCTGGGCAAAAGCGCTGCCTGACAGCGCGAGCAGCAGGGCCAGAACGAAGGACATTCCCGCCAGTCTTTTCATGTCAACTCCATTCTGTCTCATCTGCTCGACTCAAGTGTATACCAATCGCCGCATCGGTGATATATTTGCCCCGCGTGAAGGAAGAGGAGCGAGTGTATGGCGAGCAAGCAGGAAATAGCGCAAATTTTCAGCGACATCGCCGCCAACCTGGACCCGGCTATGGCGGATGATCTGAATGCCACCATTCAATTCGATCTGGACGGTGAAAACGGCGGGCTTTACTGGGTCCAGGTTGGCAAAGGCGAGGTACTCAGCGGCAGCGGGCAAGCCGAGAACCCGGAGATGACCCTGAAGGCCCTGGCAGATGACTGGGCTGCACTGGTGGCCGGCGAGCTCAACCCGATGCAGGCCTTCATGAGTGGCCGGCTAAAGATCCAGGGTAACATGAACCTGGCGATGAAGCTTCAGACATTGCTCGGTTCAGCCTGAGGCAACCGATTCAATCAGTCTGGCCGAACCGCAGGTCAAGACTGCCCAGACTGGCATTGCCCAGCGCATCCTCGATAACTTCCTGCAGCGACTCATCTTCATTGTCCTGCGCTTCTTCTGCAAGTTCTTCCAGGAATTGTTGCGCCCGTTTGCCACCGATCTCGCCCAGCGCCTGAATGGCAGCCTCTGCAATTTCGCGATCGTCATCACGAAGCACTTGTGCCAGCGGTGACACTGCCGCCTCGATTTCCAGCTCACCGCTTGAGCGCACAGCCTCAAAGCGCAGCGACGGATCCTCTTCCTGCAGCGCCTCCAGCACAGTCTCTTCCCAGCGCGAGTCGTAGCTGCGCCCCATGGCATAGACAGCGCTGGCCCGCAATCCATCGTCGTCACTGTGCCACGCCTCGTTGATAGCTTCGGGGACGATAACATGACTGCAGTGCGCGATGGACTCCAGCGCGCGCCGCCGCACGGCGTCGTCTTCGTCGCGGTTGTGCCAAATGTCAACCAGTGCCCGCTGCAAGGGTCCAAATTCCTCGCGCGCCAGCTTGCCCAGCTCCCCGGCCAACACGAATCGCCCCAAAGCGCTGGCCGCTGCCGTACGAACGCTGAAGGCCTGGTCATGCTGCGCCATTGCGAGCAGGCGCCGCAACAGCATCCGCGAGTCATCTTCCCAAAGCAGATCGATGGCCGTGCGACGCACTTCAGCAACGTCATCTTCGAGCGCCAACATTCCCGCTGCGCGGTAATCCAGGTCAATGTTGGTTTCGCTGGCCTCAGTCAAGTGTTGCATCAGGCTTGCACGACGCCGAGCCGGCAGTTCGCGCCAGACTGCCGCGTAGCGCAGCAACTGCGCTGCACCCAGGTCGGACAGGCCGTAGAAAATCTTCGCCCCCGGTGTAGCGTCATCCCAGGCTTTCAGCGCCTCCAGGGTCTCGGCAAAATCAGCGCTGGCCGGCGCTGTGAACTCCCCGTCGACAGGATTGTCGCTGATCATCCGGGTCTTCCTCCATCAGGGGATGAGCAAGGTAACCGGGTTCATCATGTCGTTGACCAGAGTAATCACCATCAACGAGAGCAGCAGCGCCATGCCGAAGAGATGAACCATCCCCTCGCGCTCCGGCGCTACCGGACGCCCGCGAACCAGCTCTACAAGAACGAAGAGAATGCGCCCGCCATCCAGCGCCGGCAAAGGCAGCAGATTGGTTATACCCAGCGCGATGCTGATGAGCGCGATGAAGCTCAGGATGACGTAGGGATGATCCTGTTCGATGCTGTCTTGCAGGAAGCGCCCGCCCACCTGGCTGATGGCCAGCGGGCTCATCAGGCGTGTCTCTTCCGGCCGCAAGCTGCCGGCGATTAGCTGGCCGGGCAGGTTTACCAGCGTCCTTGCGAACAGCGCCAGCTGATCCAGGCTGAAACGCAGCGCATCGGGCAGGGAAAGCTGCTGCAATCCTTCCTGCCAGCCAGCCTCGACCAGTACCAGACCGCCAGTACTCCAGGCAGGCACAATGCCAATGCCGATGGCGCCTTCGCCTTCTGGCGGGTTGAACCGAGGCACCAACGACAGCTCCAGTTGTTCACCGGCGCGCAGCACCGTCAAGTTGATCGCATCGCCGCGATTGGCCAGGGTCAAGGCCTGCAACTCCGTGAAGACCTCGAAGGGCTTGCTGTTGAAAGCCACGATCAGGTCGCCGGGAGCAATGCCCGCCGAGGCTGCCGGTGAACCTGGCGCCACCTGCGCCACCAATACCTGGTTACCGATCTCCAGAACAGGAAGCCACAGCGCAAGCTCCTGCACGTCGCCGTCGCGTTGGAGTTCCAGCGTGACCTGCTCGCCGGCGCGCGCCTGCAACTGCGTCAGCAGCCCTGGTACGTTGTCGAAGTGCTGGCCATTCATCCGCGTGATTCGGTCATCCGCGCGCAGCCCGGGCAGCAGGTCAGAAGCCCCGACGTCTGCGACAAAGATACCCGCGCTGCCGCCCAGAATCGTGGGCAGACCCGTCAGGCCAACCAGCGCAAACAGCAAGAGGGCTGTCAGCAGGTTGGCGGCCGAACCGGCGGCCATGAAGATGATGCGCGCCCCGGGGGGCGCCTCGTTCACGGATATCGGCTGGCGCGCCGCGCTGTCGGATGCTGCACCTTGCCGTTGCAGCCGGGCGCGCTCCACGTCAAGCTCGCTTTCACTGTTGGGGCGCACGAAGTTCTCGCCCAGCGGGCGCACAAAGCCACCAAAAAGCAGCCAGTTGAGGGTGTATTCGGTCTCCCCGCGGCGCAGCAGCGTCAGAGCCTTTGGCGGGAAGCCGATACCAAATTCGAGGATGGTGATGCCGACTGCCTTCGCTGCAAGGAAGTGCCCGGTCTCGTGGATGATGATGGCCGGGATCAGCACCAGACCGAAGGCCACGATGGTCGACAGCGCGTTGTTTTCGAGCAGAAAATCCAGCATTACTGCGTGTCCTGCAGCACTTTCCCGCATTATACTGGCATTCGCGACTGTGGACAGACCGTACCGCCCTGGGCATGACTACTGCCTGGGCAGACTGTCCCCGCGCTATACTTGCTACTCACATAGGTCTGATACTGGAGTGTGAATGCAGACAGTTGGCGCACTTTGGCATGGCATGCGCCCAGGCCAATGGAGCAAAAACGTCCTCATCTTCGCCGGACTGGTGTTTGACGGCCAGCTGTTTGAAGGGGATGTGCTGCTGCGTGTGTGTGCAGGCCTCGTGCTGATGTGTATGATCGCCAGTAGCATTTACCTCATTAACGACCTCGCAGACCTGAACTCCGACCGCAAACACCCGGTCAAACGCAAGCGCCCCCTCGCCGCGGGACAGATCACACAGACACAGGCGCTGGTGGCCGCCGGTCTGCTGGCGCTGCTTGCGCTGGTTGCATCGTTCCAGTTGCAGCCGCAGCTGGCGTTTGTGCTGGGCGGCTACTTCGGCCTGCACCTGCTCTACATCCGCTGGCTGCGCAACCTGGTGCTCATCGACATTCTTGCCATCACGGCCGGCTTTGTGTTGCGAGTTGTCGCCGGGGTTGTATTGGTTCAGGTCAGTAACTTCTCGCCCTGGTTGTACATCTGCAGCGCATTGCTCGCGCTATTCCTTGCCATCGCCAAGCGGCGTCAGGAGTTGCTGCTGCTGGGCGACCAGGCCGGCGAGTTGCGAGTCACCTTTCGCCACTACAACCTCGCATTGCTGGACGACATGCTGCGCCTGGTCACCACCAGCACCTTCATCGCCTACCTGCTTTATACCGTGGAAGCGGATACCATCCGCGTCGCCGACACAAACACAGCACTAATCACCATCCCCTTCGTGCTTTATGGTCTGCTACGCTATCTCTGGCTCATCCATGTGCGCCAATCGCACGGCACCCCCGACGAGCTCCTGATCAGGGACCGGCCGCTGCAACTCGCCATTTTGCTCTGGGGCGCAAGCTTCGTCCTGATCCTGTATTTGCCTGGTCAGCTTGCGCAGTGACAGAGACCAGCGCAGCGGCCAAGATCATCCTGTTCGGCGAACACGCTGTCGTACACGGGCAGCCAGCCATCGCAATCCCCCTTGCCACCCTGCGCGCCCGGGTCAGCGTTGTTCAAGGTAAGGACAGGTTTGAGCTTCGCTCGGCAGACGGCAACCTGCTCGTCAGCCTGGAGTCGCCGCAGGACAGCGACCCACAGTTGCTTGCGCTATTGCGTGAAATTTTGCAGCAACTGGGGCTCGACTCGCCGGCCGTTACGCTCAATCTCAGTTCTGACATCCCGCCTGCCAGCGGCCTTGGCAGCGGCGCGGCCATCTCGGCTGCATTGACGCGCGCGCTTGCCAGAGTCACAAATCTGCCGCTTCAGAACGAACGTCTGAATGAAATCGTCTATGAGACGGAAAAGCTCTTTCACGGTACGCCCAGCGGAATCGACAACTCGGTCGTCGTTCACGAAAAGGCGCTTTGTTTCACACGTGGCCAGGCTCCCTTACCCGTCCAGGTGGCCAGTCCACTGCGATTGCTGGTCGCAGACAGTGGACAGCGCTGCGCCACCCACGTTCCGGTCAGCGCTGTGCGCGAACGCTTGCGTCAGGAGCCAGGGCCGACCTGCGCCATCCTGGAGGAAATTGGCCAAATCGTGCGGGAGGCGCTCGTAGCCCTGGCCAGAGGCGAGCCTGATGCGATCGGGCCATTGATGAACCGCAATCATGAGGTGCTGCGTAAACTCGACGTGTCCTCACAGCAGCTGGACAGGCTGGTTGAAGCGGCCCGGGAAGCGGGCGCGTGTGGCGCAAAACTTTCCGGCGCAGGTCGTGGCGGAAACATGATTGCGCTGGTCAACGAAGGGACGGAAGCGTCGGTAGCGCAAGCCCTTGTGGCGGCGGGCGCTGTGCGCGTGCTGGCTACTACGGTTCATCCGACGGGCTGATCCACGCGAGGTTGTGCAGCAGCGGGATCTGACCCGAGGCATCCCAGGCCAACCCCTCCAGCCCGTCAGCGACAGCGACAATATTCACCTGCTCCCGCAGCGGCAGGATCAAGGCGTGGTCCATGATGATTTGCTGCGCCCGCGCGTAGAGGCTGAAGCGGATTTGCTCCTCAATAGTGATGAGTGCGTCGTTCAGGACTCCGTCCAGTTCTGCGTCGGAAAAGCCGCTCCAGTTCAATGGCCCGCCTGTTGAAAAATAGTCAACGAGCCAGGCCGGATCCAGCCCCTGGGTACCGACCGCCACGAGATTGTATTCACCTTCGCGAACCGCTTCCTGCAAGGCGGCTTCAGTGGGAACCGGGATGAGTTTGCTGCGAATACCAAGCGTGCGCCACTGCTCGCTCAACAACTCCGCAACTTGCGGCAGGGAATCCCGGGGCGGCACCAACAGGTCAAGCCGTAGCGGGACGTCTCCCAGTTCCAGCCAGCCGTCGCCGTCCTCGTCCTGATACCCTGCGTCAGCCAGCAACATCTCAGCCTGCGCCCTGTCCTGCGCGTAGAGCCTGCGCAAGGCGCTGTAGGCAAACAGGGTGCTCTCCGCCAGCGGCCCCCACGCTACCGGCGCGATGCGCTGGCCGGTCTCACTGGCGATCGCGTTGCGGTTCGTGCTGAAAATCAGCGCCTGGCGCAGGCCTCGCACATTGGTTGGGAAGCGTCTGGTGTTCATCAGGAACTGCAGGGGTTGACCCGGCACCTCGGTCAAGTTTGGCTGCAGGCCATTTGCGTTCTCGAGGGCGCGCAGCTCCCGGGGCTGCAGGCCGCTCATCAACTGCACTTCGCCGCCCTGCATGGCCTGGGCGCGCGCCGTATCATCCATGAAAAAGCGGAATTCGATGACTTCAATTGCGTTGTCGCCAGGAGGCACATAGAACTCCGGCCCCCAGGCGTAGTCCGGGTTGCGCCGCAGTACGATGCGCTCACCTGGAACATAATCCTCGAAGAGAAAGGGGCCACTACCCACCTGATGAAACTGGTAGCGCGTCGCTGACCAGGTATTTAGTGCCACCGGACCGGCGATGGCGAAGCCTGATTGGGTCAGCGCGTCGAGCAGCGGACTCCAGGGTTCCCGCAGCACGATGCGGATGCTGAAGTCGTCGATCACTTCACTGTGGCTAAAACGCTGCCGCAGCGCATCATCGGCGCGCGCCTCGTTCTCCGGCGCGAAGATACGCGCCAGGTTGATTGCAACCGCCGTAGCGTTGAATGTACTGCCATCGTGGAAACTGACATCTTCGCGCAACTGCAAGGTGAGACCCAGTCCGTCTGGCGAGAGAGACCACTCCCGCGCCAGGCCGGCGACCAGATCCCTGCTGACCGGATGACGATACAGCAAGGTGTCGTAGACCTGACGCAGGGGAATGTCGGTGATGGTGCTGCGGTTCAAATGCGGATCGAAGCCGGCAGGCTGCTGCGTCAGACCATAGACGATACGCGATGGCTGCTCCGGTCCGGAATCTCTCACATCTGCCACACAGGCCGCTCCCGTCAGCACAAGAAACAGGCAGGCTGCGACCAGTGAGCGTATTTCGGGTAAACTAACCGGGAGATGCATCCGTTCACTATAGTGAGCAGTTGGCCTGGCGCAAATGGCGCTTCCTGACCCACAATTTCCCGCCGGGATTGGTCCCCGGTCGCAGCAGCGAATCTGGGAGGCCGCGTTGCTGGAGTGCGGCGTCCTGTTCGGCCTGGCCCTGGTCTTGCAGAGTCTCGCGCCAGCACTACCTGACGCCCTGCGCACGTTACCAAACCTGTTGCTGGCGCTGGTGCCGGCCCTGCTCTGGCTGGGCAACAGCTGGTGGCGCGGCGGATACCGGCCGCAAATTCGCAGCGCAGCCTTTGGCTGCCTTCTCGTTACCGGCCTGGTCTGCAACGCGCTGTGCCTGCCGCTGATTGAGCATGTCTACGAGGTGCAACGCTGGCTGCCACTGGAGAGCGCGATCAACCGCATCATCGGCTACAGCTTCAGCGTTGGCCTGACCCAGGCGCTGGCAATTTGGCTGGTCGTGCGCTATGCAGTGCCACGTCGTGACCTGGAAGTGCGACTGGACATGCTGCTCTGCTGCCGCGCGGCAGCCGTCGGCTATGCAGTGGTTGCGGGACTTGATAACGCTCTCGATGTACGCCCCACCCTGAGCGCACAGGCCTTCACCGTCTTCAACACAACAGTCGCGCTTAACTGTGTGGCCATCATCCTCGCCTACGCCCTTGCGGAATTGTACTTCAGGCGCAACATCTATCTGCTGTTGCCCATGTCCATCACTGCTTTCGCGGCATTCGTCTCCGGCAGCGCCATTCCACTGGTGGCCGGCTTTAGCAACGCCGATATCAGCTCGCTGCAGCCGGTGGGGCGTACAAGTCCGCTCCTGGGCAGCCTATATTCTCTGGGCCTGCTACTGGCGACCTGGTTTGTCTTCCGGTTCCTGTTCGCCAACGCCGGCTCCGGGACGAGCGCAGTAGTGCGCGACAATGGCTTTTCCTGACGGCTTTCCGGTAGTCCGACCACCCGGACCGCGCCAGCGCTGGGCCAACCTGCTGGTCCTGTTATTCGGTCTTGGCGGAATTCTCTTCAGCCTGCTGCTGCGCGAGCAAGTGCTGGGCGCTACGGTCCGCTACAGCAACCTGCAGGCCGGCATCAACGCCGCCTATCCACCAGGCTGGTTGCTGGAGGAGGGAGGCAGCGACCATGTCTTTCGGATCCGCGACCTGACGGCGCCTGGCTTCGCCACGACCCTGCAGGTCGCCGTCCAGCCCGTCGCCGGGGAAAGCGCCGCGCGCAACATTTTCGATGCGCTCACCCTGCAGCGGGCCCAGACCCTGGCGGCCTATACAGTCAATTCCGAGCAATCCTACATGTTGCCGAACGGCCGCGTGACGAGCGCCATGGCCTATACCTTCGTCAGCACCGGTGACAATCCTTTCCTGCGCAGCGTGCCTGTCATCGTGGATGGCCTGGACGTCCTGATCATTGAACGCGACCAGGCGCTGGTCATCACATACCGTGCCAACACGGATGTCTTTACACGTGAACTGCCGCATCTGGAACGTTTTCTGCAAAGCCTGGATTTCTGAGATGCGCCTCACCGGGTTTTTATCAGGCCTGTTGCTCCTGCTCCTGCTAATTCCCCTGGCCTGGGCACAGCCGGAGTCTGATCTGGAACGCATTCGCCAGGCGACTGTGTACATCATGCAGGTGCGGCTTGATGGCGCTGCGCCGGTCATCACCTGTACAGGCTCCGGCACTGTGGTCGGGCGCAACGGGCTCATTCTCACCAACGCCCATTTCACCCAGGCCAACGCGACCTGCCCGGGGGACACGTTGATTGTCGCCTTCACACTGCAAGGGGGTCAGGCGCCTGTTCCGCGTTTCCGCGCCGACATCGCCCAGCTGGACGCAGGTCTCGACCTGGCCCTTTTGCGAATTACACGTCAGCTGGACGGCCGCCTGCTTGAGCCTGGCTCGCTTGCCCTGCCCTTCGTCGAGCCTGGCGATTCCGATGTGCTCGCGCTGGATGACACCATAAGCATCGTGGGCTTCCCGGATATCGCCGATGACCCGGTAGACCTGCGTCGTGGCAGCATCATCAGCTTCACGCAGGAACCTGGCGCCAGCACGCCCTACTGGATCCACCTGCTCGCGGAGATCCCTGGCACGATGACCGGTGGAGGCGCCTACAACCAGGATGGCCAGCTGGTCGGCATCCCCACTACAGCACCACTGCGGGCCGGGACGGTCAGCGGCAGTTGCGCTGCGCTGCAGGATAGCAACCGGGACGGACTGCTTAACCGGGACGACAGTTGCATTCCGCGCGGCAGCGCCATCAATTCGTTGCGGCCGGTTTCCTTCGCGCTGCCCCTGTTACGCGCAGCGTCACTCGGGCTCAGCGTGAAACTGCCCAAACAGGCAACGTCAATGCTACGGGCTGAGGACGCGCCCGTGCTCGAACGCCTGTTTTTTGCGCCCGCGGTCAACGAAGCCGGCATGCCCAACACGGTCGTTGGTCGCCTGGCCGCCGGCAGCAACGGCCTGTACCTGTTTTTTGACTACCGTAACATGACGCCCGAGACGATCCTCGAGTTGAGGGTCACCACAGACGGAATCCCGAACCCTGGCTTTAGCCTGGCGCCCGTGCGCTGGCGCGGCGGCGAGCGCGGCTTGTGGTACATCGGCAGCCGCGACCAGCCGTGGCCAAATGGCGTGTACGACTTCGCCCTGTTCACCGACGGACGCGCGGCAGGCAGCGCGCGCCTGGTGATTGGCGGCGGCGCGGATCCCGTCCCTACCTTCAGCGATCTGGTCTTCGGAATTGTTGACAACCGTGGCACGCCGCTCGGCAATGGCTTCGTGCTGCCCGCCGGAAGCATCGCCAATGCGCGCTTCATCTACCGAAACATGCGCGCCGGGACGACCTGGACGGTGGTCTGGTACTACAACGGGCGTGAGATCGTGCGCACTGAGGATCAATGGGCAGCGCAGGATGGGGAAAGCGGGGCGAAGACCATTCAGATTGAGGACCCGGCCGGATTGCCGCCCGGCATCTGGCGCCTGGAGCTTTACATCGACGGCAAGCTGTCCACAACATCCGACTTTGTAATTGCCGGCGCCCAACAAGGCGTGTTCCCGCAAATTTTTGGCAATGCACGCTTTTCGACTGGCGACAGCAGGGGAGTCTCGGGCAGCCAGGCATCCCGCGGACAGTCCGGCGCAGGAGCCGGGATGCTCATCGGGAGCTTCGACTGGCAACAGATCGCCCCGGGGACTCCCTGGCAATTGCGCCTGCTGGTGGATGACGAGCCCTTCTTTGATCGCCACTTTCCCTGGACAAATACGGACACGGGCAGAGATTTCAGCGCGCAGATTCGCAGCGCCGGTGCCATACCGGACGGCAACTGGGGCATGCAACTGCTCGTCAACAATATACTGCTGGCTTCCGCTGAAACCCAGGTCGGCATTGGCCGGCTCTTCATCGACCGCTTCGCCAGCGCAGAAGGTCTGCGCCTGCGCGGCCGCATTATCGACGGACAAAGCGGGGGCGGCTTGCCCGGAGTCAACTTCGTGCTCATCACGGAGGATTACTCTATTTCTGATTTTGAATGGCGCCAGGAGCAGATCTTCGCGACGGCACAGACGGACCGCAACGGAGACTTTGAAGTCGAACGTCTGCTGCAGCGCAATACGCCCTATAGCGTCATCATCAACGCGGATGGCTGGTTACCTCTGGCCGCCGATGCCTACACTTTCGATGACGGCGCTCCCAACCCGGTAGAGCTGATCATTCCCCTGACGCGGGACAGCTAATGGCCCTCCGTGAGCGACTGGACGTCCTGCTGCATCAGCGCGGCCTGGCACCAAGCCGCGCCCGCGCGCGCGCGTTAATCATGGCAGGTGCAGTGCTGGTCGACGGCGTTCACGTTGACAAGCCGGGTGTGCGCCCGGCGTCTGGCGCTGTGCTTACGCTGAAGGAACGGGCACGCTTCGTCAGCCGCGGCGGCGACAAGCTGGCGGCTGCGCTGGATGCCTTCCCCGTGCGCGTGGCAGGTCAGCTGTGCGCAGATGTTGGCGCCAGCACCGGCGGGTTCACGGACTGTTTGTTACAGCAGGGGGCCGCGCGCGTCTATGCCATTGACGTCGGCTACGGCCAGCTGGCCTGGACACTGCGCAAAGACGAGCGCGTCGTCGTCATGGAACGCCAAAATGCGCGACACATCCAGGGCCTGCCAGAGCCGGTGAGCCTCGTCGTCATCGACGCGTCCTTCATCTCGCTGCGATTGTTACTGCCCGTCATTCACACCTGGTTGTCGGAGCCGGCGGAGGTCGTGGCGCTCATCAAGCCGCAGTTTGAAGCCGGCAAAAAGGATGTTGGCAAGGGCGGCGTGGTGCGAGACGCGACGGTGCATCGCCGCGTGTTGGGTGAAGTGCTCGGCTTCGCCAGCGCACACGGCTATCTCGTGCGTGGCCTGATTCGTTCTCCCTTGCAGGGGCCGGCCGGCAATGTCGAGTTTCTGTGCTGGCTGAGTGCCAACCAGACTTCTCCCCTTCCAGAAGTGCCAGACCTCGAAGCGTTGATTACCGGCGTGATGTAGTCGCCATACCCAGGTGGCTCGCCGGCGCGTATACTGGCCGCAGCGCAAGCGGGCAGGTCTCCGGTGAATCCCGAACTCATCCGCAATTTTTCCATCATCGCCCATGTCGACCACGGCAAGAGCACGCTTGCCGACCGCCTGTTGCAGCTGACACACACTGTCGCCGAGCGCGACATGCAGGAACAGTTGCTGGACAACATGGATCTCGAGCGTGAGCGCGGGGTCACCATCAAGGCCTCGGCGGTGCGCATGCGCTACCAGGCCAGTGATGGCCAAGACTACCTCATCAACCTGATTGACACGCCGGGCCACGTTGACTTCAGCTACGAAGTCAGCCGCGCCTTGCAGGCTTGTGAGGGGGCTGTGCTGGTCGTAGATGCCAGCCAGGGCATTGAGGCGCAAACGCTCTCCAATGTTTACCTGGCGCTGGAGCAGGACCTGGAGATATTGACGGTTATCAACAAGGTCGACCTGCCCGCCGCCCGCCCGGTCGACGTCGCCAGGGAATTACAGGAGTTGCTGGGCACTCCGGCGGAAGAGATGCTGCGCATTTCGGCCAAGAGCGGCGCCGGCGTACAGGAAGTGCTGGAAAAAGTGATTGCGGACGTTCCGCCGCCGCCCGGTCAACTGGACGCGCCCCTGCGCGCGTTGGTGTTCGACTCGCACTACGACTCCTACAAGGGCGTCGTAGCCTACGTGCGTATCGTGGACGGTCGCCTGGGTCAGCGCGAGCAGCTGCAGTTGATGGCCACCGGTTCCCGCTTCGAGCCAGTCGAAACTGGTGTGTTCAATCCTGCCATGCAAGTGCTGGAAGGACTTGCCGCCGGCGAAGTTGGCTACATCGCCACCGGCCTGAAGACCCTGCAGGAATGTCGCGTGGGCGACACGATCACCACCGCCCTGCAGGGCGCGAAGGAGGCGCTGCCCGGCTATCAGCAGGCCAAACCCATGGTCTTCGCGGGCATTTACCCGGTCAACAACGAGGACTATGGCGATCTTCGTGACGCGCTGGAGAAACTCCAGCTCAACGACGCGGCGCTCAGTTACGAGCCCGAAACTTCGCAAGCACTCAACTTCGGTTTCCGCGCAGGCTTCCTTGGCCTGTTTCATATGGAAATCGTGCAGGAGCGGCTTGAGCGCGAGTATGACCTCGACATTCTGGCAACTGCGCCCGGCGTGGAATACCAGGTCCTGCTGCACAGCGGCGAAATGCAATTGGTTGACAGCCCGGCGCGCCTGCCGGATGAAAGCACCATCGAGGAAATCCGCGAGCCCTGGATGAAGATCCAGATTTACACGCCCGACGACTACATCGGCGCCATTATGGAACTGTGCATTCGCAAGCACGCGGAGTACGAGACCACCGAGTATCTCGACAGCAGCCGCATCATCATGCACTTTCGCATCCCGCTCAACGAGATAATCATCGACTTCTACGACCGGCTCAAGAGCGTGACGCGCGGCTATGCGAGCCTCGACTATCAATTTGATGAGTACCGCGCGGGAGACCTGGTGCGCCTGGAGGTGTTGGTCAACGGAGAGCCGGTGGACGCCCTCGCATTAATCGTCCATCGCGAGGACGCTTACCACAAGGGGCAGCAGCTGGTGAGCAAACTCAAACGTCTCATCCCGCGCCAGCTGTTCACGGTGCCGATACAGGCGGCCAGCGGAAAGCGCATCATCTCGCGAGCCAATGTCAAGGCGCTGCGCAAGGACGTGCTGGCCAAGTGCTATGGCGGCGACGTCTCGCGCAAGCGCAAGCTGCTGGAACGGCAGAAAAAGGGCAAGAAGCGCATGAAGATGGTGGGTCAGGTGGAGGTGCCGCAGGAAGCCTTCATGGCGCTGCTGCGCCTTGACGACGACTGAGCAGCCAGCGTTGGACCTTCGTCCCGTGTCCCGCCGGCAACGTCCCTTCGTCAACCAGTTGAGTGACCACCTGTGGCAGACTGAACAGAGACGTAAGCGGGATGGACCCCAGGCTGTCATGTCCGTCGCCCAGCATTACCACAGCAGCCTTTACCTCCAGACCAACCGTGTGCGCACGTTTCACCAGCGCCAGAAGATCTGATTCGTCATTCAGATCGCAGGTCAGTAACAAGGTCGGATGACCGATGTCGTAGGCGCCGACAAGGTCGTAAACGGAAGCCTCGTCCCCGCCACGGCTGTATACCAGCGGCAGATTTGTAGCCAATGCAACTGCAGTGCCCCAGGCCAGTGCGCCGGGCGCGGCCAGTAGCCGGTCGACTCCGGTCACATGTGTTGCGGCCAGCAAGGCCAGCTCCTGCAGTAACTCCGGAAATGACGGCAGCAGCCCATGGTGAAAGCACAGGGGATCTTTACCGAAGAGTCCGAATTGCAGCAGACCACATTCCAGCAGGACATCCGGGCCTGGGTTCATGCCCCGACTTCACCGAGCATGCGCCAGGCCTGCGCCATGCCCCAGGTGCCGGTCCACAGCCGCGCCTCGCGCGACCGGGCGCCGAAGCCATACACACGCGAGCTGACTTTCCCGTCTACACTGACCGCCACTGCCGTGCCCACATCCCGGTCCGCCTGGTCATCCAGCTGTTCAGGGTCACTGACCACGACAATCGCGACTTCTGCCTCGCGCTCCCGCGCGAGCGCGAGCGCATAACTGCTGGCCTGTTCCCGCAGACCATCATGCGCGCCGGGGAGCGCGGTGGGGGTGTCATGCGCCTCGGCATGACACAACACCTGACGATAGCCAAGCACAGTTCCCAGGCGGTCGACGAGCGCGTGGCCGATGCCTGTCTCACTTAGCGCCAGTTTGCGCCCTGCTGCCGCCAGACGCGCGACCAGCGCCGCCTCGATCGTGTCCTCACCCGTTCCATAAATCCAGGGGCCGACGCGCTGCTTCAGATTTTCCGCTACGCCGGCGATGAGAGCATCTGCCTGGTCGTCATTTTCAGCCCGGGCCGTGACGCGCATGTCCACGACGCCGCTGTGCGCTGCCAGCCCAACAGTCGGGTTGCCCGCCTCCAGCAGATCAGTGCCGATCAGGTTATCCAGCGCGCTTTCACCGATGCCGGCGGCGCGCAACACATGCGCGCGAATGACGCCCAGTTGATAGCGCTCCTGCAGCCAGGGGAGGACACGCTGCGCCAGCACAAAGCGCATTTCGCGCGGCACGCCGGGCAGGCTGATGACGACGCTGCCTTCATGTTCGACGATGAAACAGGGTGCAGTGCCTACCTGGTTTTCCAGCAGCGTGGCATCCTGCGGCAGAAATGCCTGACGCCGGTTATTATCCGTCATGCTGGAGCGGAAACCGGCGAATCGTGAGGCAATGTCATCCAGCAGCGGCTGATGAAAGACCAGTTCGCGTCCTGTGGCTGCCGCCACGCCCTGCCGCGTCATGTCATCGACCGTGGGGCCAAGACCGCCCGTGGTTATCACCACATCGGCCCGCGCCAGCGCCTGACGGACGGCTTCGGTGATGCGCATTTCGTTGTCGCCCAGCGAGGTCATCAGATATACGCTGATGCCAATATCGCGCAGGGCACGCGCGATATGCACGGAGTTGGTGTCCGTGATTTCACCGAGCAGGATCTCGGTACCGATACTCAGGATTTCTGCATTAATGTGTTGCACCATGTTCATCCCGGAATGCTGTCACCCGCAGCATTCTAGCGCGCGTGGCGTTCAGTCGGGAATATCGGAGAATTATGGCCAAATTGTTGCAATCCTGTTGGCGACTGTCTATACTCTGCAGGAATTGGACAGGAATTTGCAATTAGCAACATTTTTGGGCAGATTCCACAAGTGGTGCTTAGCAAGTATTTCGATAGCAATGTGATGGAGGACCTTCAGTGGCCAGCGTAACTTACCGCAACGTACACAAATCGTTCGGCAATACCGTTGTCATCACGGACATGAATCTCGAGATTGTGGACCAGGAGTTTCTCGTCTTTGTCGGCCCTTCGGGTTGCGGCAAGTCTACCAGCCTGCGAATGCTGGCCGGTCTCGAGGAAGTGACCGCAGGAGAGATTCTGATTGGCGACCGCGTGGTTAACAACGTCGCGCCCAAGGACCGCGATGTTGCCATGGTCTTCCAGAGCTATGCGCTTTACCCACACATGACGGTTTACGACAACATGGCCTTTGGCCTGCGCCTGCGCAAGACTCCCAAGCAGGAAATCGACCGTCGCGTCAACGAAGCGGCCCGTAGCCTCGGCCTGATTGAGGAAGACAAGGGCATCAACCTGCTGGATCGCCGTCCGCGCCAGCTGTCTGGTGGCCAGCGCCAGCGCGTGGCCGTGGGTCGCGCAATTGTGCGTGAGCCAGCCGTCTTTCTGCTCGACGAGCCCCTCTCCAATCTGGACGCAAAGCTGCGCGTGCAGTCGCGCGCCGAAATTGCCAAGCTGCACCAGCGCCTGCAAACCACCTTCATCTACGTGACCCACGACCAGGTCGAGGCCATGACGATGGGTACACGCATTTGTGTGCTCAACGAGGGCATTATTCAGCAGGTCGACACGCCGCAGGCGCTTTACAGCAACCCGACCAACATCTTTGTCGCCGGCTTCATCGGCAGCCCGGCCATGAACTTCTTTGACGGAGTCCTGATAGCCGACGGCGAGGCACTTTCGGTGGACACGGGCGCCTTCACGCTTAACATCGATCCGGCGCACGCCGAGCCTTACCGCTCTCACGTCGGCAGGGAAATCATCCTCGGCATTCGGCCCGAAGACATCCACGACTCCCGCTACCAGCCGGCAGGCATCACGCCCTCCGAGCTCGAGGCTACCGTGGACGTCGTCGAGCAGATGGGCAATGAAGTCGTTGTCTACCTCAACGAAAAGGGCGAGACTTTCATCTCACGTATGGACCCGCGTTGCGACGCCGAGGTTGGTGACCGCCTCAAGATCGCAGTGGCTATCGACAACCTGCACATCTTTGACACCAGCACGCGCCTCTCACTGGCCTATGACTACAAGCTGGACAAGATGCAGATGAGCATGTAGGGCCGCTCTGCGGAGCAAAAGCCGCCCGTAGCCCGGGCGGCTTTTTTTGCGCATAATTCAAGAACAATCTTGATCATGTCCAGAGGATGCGACAACCCGTGAAGCTTGAGTTGCACAGCACGGCGGAAATCTTCGCGCAGTTGCAGCCGGAGTGGAATGCGCTCGTGCAACGCAGCGCATCCAACCGCATCTTCAGCACGCTGGAGTGGCAAGCCGCCTGGTGGGAAGCCTTTGACCCTGGCCCGCTGCAGCTGTTGACATTTCGTGACGAAGCACAACGTCTGCTGGCCATTGCGCCCCTCTTCATCGACCGGGAAGCAAACGGCGATCGGGTCCTCTCGCTGGTCGGTTGCAAGGAAGTCACCGACTATCTGGACTTCATCGTCGACCGCGATCACCTTCAGTCCGTGCTGACGCAAATTGCGGACTGGCTGGCCGCGGAAAGCAGCCGCTATGATCGCATTGAATTCTGCAACATCCCGGCGGCTTCGCCCGGACTGGCCGCCCTGCCCGACCTGCTGCGCGCGCACGGCTTCGAGGTCGAGGTGCGGCAGGAAGATGTTTGCCCGGTGCTGCGATTGCCCGCCAGCTGGAGCGACTACGTCGCCTCGCTGGAAAAGAAGCAGCGGCATGAGTTGCGCCGCAAGTTACGCCGCGCCCAGGGCAATGCCCAAAAGATCGACTGGTACCATGTTGGCCCGGAACATGATCTAGACGAGGAGATGTCACACTTCCTCACCCTGATGGCTGCCAGTGACCCGGACAAGCAGCGCTTCCTGGAGGATCCCGGCAACCTGTCCTTCTTTCGCAACATTGCCCCTGTGATGCTGGATCGCGGCTGGCTGCGCCTGAACTTTCTCACCATTGCCGGCGAGCGCGCGGCCGCCTACCTGAACTTTACTTACAACGATGAAATGCTGGTCTATAACTCCGGCCTGCTGCCGAACGTCTACGGCCACCTCAGCCCAGGCATCGTGCTGCTCGCCTGGAACATTCGCCACGCGATTGAGAGCGACATGCGCGTATTCGATTTTTTGCAGGGGGATGAAACTTACAAGCACCAGATGGGCGGACGAGACGAGGCGGTGTTCAACCTCTATGCCCGGAAAGTCTGAAGTGCCCGGCGCTCAGCCACCATAGGAATTGGGGACATCGGCGACAGTTACCGTTACCCAGGGATCGCTTTCCTGGATATCCAGGGCGTCATCGTCGCTCAGGCTGTTTTGCCCCTTGTGATATAACACATCATTGAAAGCATCATATTTGTAGCGGCGGTTAACCCAGCCATAAAGGTGATGCTGGAAGACCACGTTGAACTGTACGGAGTCATCTTTCGGAACCATGCGTTGATCGACGAGCCAGACAGGAGCGTACTGTTCAAGGTGCGGAATGACCTTGGCGTCCCGCCTCTCCAGAACATGGATTTCGTCCACCATCGCGCATCCCCTGCCCGCCCAACGTGGCGGCATTGTACCTGAAGGCCTGCGCCCTGCAAACGCTGGTTAAGCAGCAAGCGCAGACTGCCAAAGCGACCTGGTCATGGCTATACTGCACGACTGTTCTGAAATCAGGAGGCTCCCCGTGTCTCGCACCTTGCTCAGCGCCTATGACAAGAATGGCCTGATCGAACTTGCGCAACTGCTTGCCAACGCCGGCCACGAACTGGTCGCCAGTGGTGGGACGGCCCATGCATTGGCAGAGGCGGGACTGCCAGTCATTTCGGTCGCCTCACTGACGGGACAAGAAGAGATGCTGGGTGGACGCGTCAAGACGCTGCATCCGGCCATTCATGCCGGCATCCTGGCGCGGGACACTGACGCTGACCGGGCGCAGCTGGCACAGGCCGGCTTCGCCATGATCGACATGGTCGTCTGCAACCTGTATCCCTTTCAGCAGGTCAGCGCCCTGCCTGATACGTCGCTTGAAGCAGCGATTGAGCAGATCGACATCGGTGGCGTGGCGCTGCTGCGGGCAGCGGCCAAGAATTTCGCGCGGGTGATCACCCTGTGCGACCCTGCTGACTACGAAATGGTCGCCGATCTGCTGCGCGCGGGACAGGAAGTCGATCTGGCGACCCGGCGCGCCCTGGCGGCGAAGGTCTTCGCGCTCACTCAGGCATACGATGATGCCATTCACGCGCGTTTGTTTCAGGAAGACTCCCCCTCAGCTGCCCTGAAGAACGAAGCGCCCGCCCGCATCACGCAGACGCTGCATCGGTCGGAAGCCTTGCGCTACGGCGAGAACCCGCATCAGGCCGCCGCCTGGTTCAGTTTTACTCCCGGCGCAGGCCCACTGGGCGGTGAGTTGCTGGGCGGGCAGAAGCAACTCTCCTATAACAACTACCTGGATCTGGACGCCGCCTGGCGCGCTGTCAGCAGTTTTGCCGCTCCCACAGTCGTCGTCGTCAAGCATCTCTCGCCGATCGGCCTCGCCAGTTCCGACATTTTGAGCGACGCCTGCACCCAGGCGCTGGCCGCCGATAAGCTCTCCTCCTTCGGCAGCGTGATCGCGTCAAACCGACAGGTGGACGAAGCGTTCGTACGCGCGCTTGGGAAAGTGTTCGTTGAGGCAATCATCGCCCCGGACTTTGACGAGGAAACGCTCGCATCACTCGGCGCGAAACGCAAGAACTGCCGTCTACTGCGCATGTCCTGTCAGGCAGCCGGCACTGGCTGGGAGCAGCGCAGTGTAACGGGAGGATTGCTGCTGCAGCGCACCGACCAGGGTGATTCCCCTGACACGAAATGGCGTACGGTAACTGCGCGACAGCCGGACGAGAATGAACTTGAAGCGCTGGACTACGCCTGGCGCGCTGCGCAGCATGTGCCTTCCAACGCTATTGTCATCGCACGGCCTGGGGCCGTCGTCGGCGTGGGCGGCGGCCTGCCCAGCCGCGTGGACGCCGTGGAGCTGGCCGTGCGCAAGGCAGGCGCGCGCGCGCAAGGCGCTGCGCTGGCCTCCGACGCGTTTTTCCCCTTTGCGGATGGCATCGAGGCCGCCATCGCTGCGGGGGTCAGCGCAGTCATACAGCCTGGCGGGTCAGTGCGCGATGCCGAAGTGATCGCTGCCGCAGATGAAGGTGGCATCGCCATGGTCTTCAGCGGCACGCGTCATTTCCGCCACTGACGGTTGCCCGTAAACCCGCATTTCGATATACTTTTGGCGACGCCACCCTGGCTCAATGGCAGAGCACGCGCTTCGTAAGCGTGAGGTTGAGGGTTCGAATCCCTCGGGTGGCTCAGGTGCCCACCCTTCGTGGGCATTTCTGTTACCTGGAGGTAATCCATGGGCAACAGGCGACCGGTCATCATAGGAATTGCCGGGGGCACAGGCTCGGGCAAGACCACGCTCGCCAACGCGTTACTTGAGCGGGTCGGCGCCGAGCGCGTCGTCTGGCTTGCGCATGACACCTATTACCGAGACATCAATCACATCCCCCTGCACGAGCGCCGCATTCGCAACTTCGATCACCCAGACTCGCTCGACACCCATTTACTGGTCGACAACCTGAAAGACCTGCGCGCCGGCCGGCCTACAGAAATCCCGCAGTACGACTTTCGTGAGCACCACCGTCTGCCTTACACAAAGACGATTACGCCGCGGCCAGTCATTCTGGTGGAGGGCATCCTCATCTTCGCAGAAGCTGAACTGCTCGAGCTGCTGGACGTGCGCGTCTTCGTCGAAAACGAACCGGACGTTCGCTTCATCCGACGCCTGCGGCGCGATATCGCCGAACGCGGGCGCACAATGGAGTCGGTGATAGAACAGTATCTGAAAACTGTGCGCCCCATGCATCTGCGCTACGTGGAACCCTTTCGGCATCACGCGGACATCATCGTGCCCATAGGGGGCTTCAACAAGGTCGCCATCAACATCCTGACCGACCACATTGAGGCACTGCTCGCGCGCAGCCAGCAGTGTTGACGCAAGGTTCCCGCCCATGCTACACTGCGCGCAGCAACGCTGACCGGGAGGGTCTGGCGTGAATTTCGCGTCAGAGAAGGCGGGCCAAAGGCTGCGAGTCCGCCAGCGAGTTTGCCAGGCTGTCGCCCGCGAGTTGCTCCGGTGAAACTGTGCAGGGTCACAGCGTAGCCAGAGCCGGCCACGCCCGTTATCGCGTTTGAGCGCCCTGCCCTGGCGGGGAAGCAAGGTGGTACCGCGGAAGGTGGAGTCCTTTCGTCCTTGTATGGACGAGAGGATTTTTGTTTAAGGAGCGCAACATGCCCATGCCGAAGAATTTCAAGTTCGCTGAAGCAGAGGGACGTCTCTACGACTGGTGGGAGCGCGAGGGCTGGTTTCGGCCAGAAGTCGCGGCGAAAGATGCGGAACCATTCGTCATCAGCATTCCGCCGCCCAACGTAACGGGCGCGCTGCACATCGGCCACGCGCTCTTCGTCAGCCTTGAAGATCTTATGATTCGCCATGCACGCATGCAGGGCAAGGCCGCGCTCTGGGTGCCTGGATCGGATCACGCCGGAATCGCGACCCAGCTGCAGGTCGAGAAGTTGCTGGCACAAGAAGGGCGCACGCGCGAGGAGGTCGGCCGCGAGGAGTTCCTTGAGCGCATCTGGGCCTACAAGGAACGCTACGGCGGCGAAATCCTGAATCAGCTGCGACGCATGGGTGCCAGCTGTGACTGGGAGCGCGAACGCTTCACGTTGGATGACGGCCTCTCGACCGCGGTACGCGACGTCTTCATTGAGCTGTACGAGCAGGGCCTGATCTATCGCGGGCCGCGCCTGGTGAACTGGAGCCCTGGACTGCAGACCGCCGTATCGGACCTTGAGGTGGAGCATGCGGAAGAGCCGGGGAAGATGTACCTCTTTCGCTATCCGCTGCAGGGCGGCGGTCACATCCCGGTGGCGACCACGCGTCCGGAGACCATCCTGGGGGATACGGCCGTCGCCGTGCACCCGGAGGACGAGCGTTACCGTCATCTGATCGGGCGTACGGCGCTGGTGCCGATGCTGGAGCGCGAGATTCCGGTTATTGCTGACGAGCAGGTGGAGCGCGACAAGGGCAGCGGCGCGCTGAAGGTCACGCCCGGTCACGACCCCAACGACTTTCTGATTGGCGAGCGTCACGGCCTGCCGATCATCAACATCATGAATCGCGACGCCAGCCTGAACGAAAATGCCGGCCCATACACCGGGCTCGATCGCTTTGTCTGCCGCAATAAACTCTGGGAAGATATGGCAGCGGCCGGATTGACACTGCAGGTCGAGTCAATTCAGCACAGCGTGCCCCGCAGCCAGCGCGGCGGCGAAATCATCGAGCCGCTGATGAGCGCCCAGTGGTTCCTGAACATGAAGCCGCTGGCGCAGAAGGCCATCGAAGCCGTGCGCGACGGGCGCATCCGCATCGTGCCGGAGCGCTTCACGAAGGTTTACTATCACTGGCTGGAGAACATTGAGGACTGGTGCATCAGTCGTCAGCTCTGGTGGGGGCATCGCATCCCGGCCTGGTATGGCCCGAACGGGGAACTGTATGTGGGCCGCGAGGCGCCCGTCGGCAATGACTGGAAACCGGAAGAGGATGTGCTCGACACATGGTTTAGCAGCGGCCTGTGGCCCTTCAGCACCCTCGGCTGGCCGCAGGACACGGCTGACCTGCAGCGCTTCTACCCCACCTCGGTGATGGAGACCGGCTACGACATCCTCTTTTTCTGGGTGGCGCGCATGATCATGCTCGGCCTCTGGTTCACTGACGAGGTGCCCTTCCACACCGTCTATCTCCACGGCATGGTGCGCGACGGCAAGGGACGCAAGATCAGCAAGACGCTGGACAACTCCATCGACCCGCTTGAATTCATGGACCGCTATGGCGCTGACCCCCTGCGCTTCACGCTGGTGACCAGTGGCACGCCTGGCAATGACGTGAACGTCGACGAAAAGCGCATTGAGGGCAACTGGCGTTTCGTCAACAAGCTGTGGCAGATGGCCAACTTCATCCAGCTCAACCTCGGCGACCTCGCCTCCTGGTCGCCCAATGGCAGCCCGCACGACCTCTATTCGCGCTGGATCCTTTCGCGCCTGGAGACGCTGCTGCGTAACACGAATCGTCAGTTTGACAGCTATCTCTACGGTGAGGTCGGCCGTCAGATCCACGATTTCCTTTGGCGTGAATTCGCGGACTGGTATATCGAGATCAGCAAAATCGCGCTTTTCAGCGATGATCAGGTCGCGCGCCAGCGCACGTTGCAGACTCTGGTGCACGTACTCGAAACCTGCCTGCGCCTGCTGCACCCCTTCATGCCCTTCGTGACCGAGGAAATCTGGCAACATCTGCCGCACAAAGGCGAGACAATCATGCTGGCGCCGTGGCCGGATGCCACTGGCAGCCCGCAGGACCTTGAGGCCGAAGCTGCAATGGACACGCTTGTGGAGCTTGTGCGCGGGATTCGCAATGCGCGCGCGGAATACAACGTGCCTAATGGTCGGGCCGTACAGGCCTTGTTGCGGCCTGGCGCACTCAGCAGTTCACTGGACGAACTGCGCGTCCTCTTCGCCCGCCTCTGCCGTGTTGAAGACCTCGCCTTGCTGGCTGACTACGCGCCCGATCCGGACAGATGCGCGACGGTCGTAGTCAATGACACGACGGTTTACCTGCCGCTGGCAGAACTAATTGACGTTGCGTCGGAACGCCAGCGCCTGGGCAAGGAACGCGACCAGCTGCAGCAGCGTTTGCAGCGCTCGCAAAACATGCTGGCCAACGAGCAGTTTGTGGCGCGTGCGCCGGCTGCTGTCGTCGAGCGCGAGCGCGCCGGCAACGCGGAGTTAGAGGCGAGTCTGGCACTGGTAGTAGCGCGCCTGCGCAACCTCGGCTGATTGACGCATGATATACTTGCGGCAGCAGAAAGCATTGTGAAACCCTATGCCCATCCTGGTGCTGCAGGAAGAGGTGGTCGCCCGCATCGCCGCCGGCGAGGTTGTCGAGCGTCCGGCCTCGGCTCTGCGCGAACTGGTCGAGAATGCCCTCGATGCGGGCGCCAGCCACATCGAAGTGAGCGTGGACGGTGGCGGTCGCAGCCGCATACAAATCGGCGACGACGGCCACGGCATTCGCGCTGCCGAGCTTGAACTGGCCTTTCAGCGCCACGCGACCAGCAAGCTGGGCAGCGCCGATGATCTAAACCACATTCGCACGCTGGGATTTCGCGGCGAGGCGCTGGCAAGCATCGCTGCGGTCAGTCGCCTGCGTGTGCGGACACGCTCCGTTGAGGAGCAAGTGGGCAGCGCCCTGCTGCTGGAAGGCGGAGAAGTCCTTGAACGCGAAGCTCTGGGCACGCCCGCCGGGACGCTGATCACGGTCGAGAATCTGTTTTACAACGTTCCTGCGCGCCTGAAATTTCTTAAGTCGCCGCTGACCGAGAAACGCCACATCACCCAGGTGATCAGCCGCTACGCGCTCGCCTGGCCAGGGGTGCGCTTCACGCTGGAAATGGATGGTCGCGAGAGTTTTCGCAGCAGCGGCAATGGCGAGCTGGCGGACGTACTGGTCGCCACGCTGGGCCGCGAGGCCGCCCGCGACATGATCGCGGTCGCACTCCCTGCCACTCATGGTGAAGCCGTCCAGGTGAGCGGTTACACCTCCGCGCCGGCGCTAAATCGTGGCGACCGCTCGCGCATCATGCTCTTCGTCAACGGCCGCCACGTGCAGGATTCGAGCCTGATCTTCGCTGTCATTCAAGCCTATCATACTCTGTTGATGAAAGGACGTTTCCCGCTTGCGGTACTCAGGATCACCCTGCCGCCAGATCAGGTGGACGTCAACGTACATCCGGCAAAGTCCGAAGTGAGATTTCAAAGACCGCGCGAGGTCTTCAGCGCAATACAGCGCGCAGTGCGCAAGGCCGTCCTTGACACGAGCAGTCCTGCCAGCAGGCCTGATCCCGGCACGATGTCCCGTGCGCCGGAGTATGAATTGCCCTCCCCCGCTACAGAAAGCGTGTGGTCTGGCCGTGCCAAAGCATCACTTCATACGGAACGTGATTCGGAGCTCACGGAGATTCCGGCCGGCCCGGAGGGACCGCAACGCCCACGCACGTTGCCGCTGCTGCGCGTCATCGGCCAGATCGGAGCCACTTTCATCGTCGCTGAAGGGCCGGCCGGCATGTACCTCATCGACCAACACGCCGCACATGAACGAATCCTGTATGAGCAGTTCATGGAACAGCAGACGCGCGAGGAGACGATGTCCCAGCTTACGCTGGCTGCCCAAACGCTCGAGCTGCCGGCCGCAGAGGCTAATCTGGTAGAGTCCAGCCAGGATCAACTGCGCGCCATTGGCTTCGAACTGGAGCCCTTTGGCATGAATGCCTTCCTCATCCGCAGTATCCCGGCCCTGCTGGCGGACGTGGAACCGCGGGAAGCCGTGCGCGGCGTCCTTGAAGAGCTGGAACAAGGCCGCTCTCCTGGCGCGGCGCCTGTCGAGCAGCGTCTCATCCGCCGCGTCTGCAAACAGGCCGCCGTAAAGGCCGGAACCGTGCTCAGCCGTGAAGAGATGCAGGGCCTCGTGAGTCAGCTGGAACGCACGCAATCGCCGCTGACCTGCCCGCACGGCCGGCCCACCCTGCTGCACATGTCCGCCGAACAGCTGACGCGTGAGTTTGGCCGCCGCTAATCTCCCTGGCAAGCCTCAGGACTGGCGACTGTTCCAGCGGAAGCGACGCGGCTGGGGATAGCCCCCGATGATCTGGTAGACGTCCTCAGCGTTGGCGCGCGCAATGCTCACCGTCCAGCTCATTTCACGGTCAACCCCGTCCGTCGGCACCAGAGCTTCCGGTAACATCAGGGAAGTCTCCAGCGTCACCGCGTTGTGCACAACACCGCTCTCATCTAAAAGCTGCACCAGGTACACCTCACCGGGAGCCAGGACGCCCACGCTCAACCACTGCAACCGGAAGGTCGTGGCCGGAAGGATCGCATTTTGCGGCGGCGAGATTACACGGGGTGGCATCCAGGTGGGCGTGGGCGTGGCGGTTTCCGCGCCGGAGAATGTCGGGGAGAGCGTGGGTGTGGGCGTGGGCGCCGGGACGCGCACGGTCTGGCCAACTGACAAGAACGGATTACAGTTCGGGCCGCCACTCGCCACGCCGAAATCGCAGCCGGAAAAAGTAATTTCCGGGTTGAGAATCGAAACGATTTCAAGCGTTGTGTTGTGCTGCACGACAATGTCCACCACGGCCTGGCCCGCCACCACCACGTGTTCGATTATGGCTGCCGTGTAGTTGAGGCCGGTTGCCGGCGATGTAGGCGCGATGCCTTCAAACCGGGAAGGAGGCACTGGCAAGGGGGTGAAATCCGCCGGTACAGGCGTGGCGCTGGGGCGCGGAATCAGGATAACGCTGCCTTCGCCTGGCAAGAGATTCGCGCTGGCTACGTTTTCATTCAGGCGGACGATCTCTTCGATCACGTCGAAACTGCGATAGCCATATTGCTGAATGATGTAACCCAGCGTCTCCCCGTCCCGAATCACGTGCTGCCACGGGGCTCGCGTCGGAGAAGGTGCCGCTGTCGGCCTGGGCGGGAGCGGCGTCATTGTTACCACAGCCAGTTCGATGGCGGGCGAGGGCGTGAGCGTGTCAACAGGGAGCGATGTCGCGTCAGGGAGCTGCGTACTCAAGGCCGGCCCGGGCAAGACTGCGCTCTCCTGACGGGCAAAGTTGCAACCCGCCAGCAAGAACAGCATGCTGCAGCAGCGCCACACAGCTTTCACGACCTGGTCTCCCACAGAAACGTGCGCGCCACTGTTTCTACAGACACGCCACTCTCCCTGACCAGTTGAACGCGCCAGCGATAGCCATGCCAGCCTGTTGCCGTCTCCTTCCACGCAGCCGGCATGACCAGTCTCAGCCTGGTCGTCGTTTCCGAGCGGACCCTCCCACTCGAGAGACTCTCTACAATGACACGCCAGGACTCCCCTGCCGCAAGCGTGCCTGAGGCAACCCAGCGCAGGGTGACCAACTCGTCGCTTGCGAAGTTTTGGTTGTCGGGCGGGCTGTAAGCAGCGGGCGCATTGACGACTGAGGTGGGAGTCGCAGTTGCGATACCGGATGGCGTTGGCGACAGGGTTGCAGTCGGGGTAGGCGCCGGCACGCGCAGGTTCTGGAACTCAAAGACCGTTACCAGGCAGCTCGGTCCGCCGGAAGCCTGGCCGAAATCGCATTGCGAAAAGGTGACCTCCGGGTTCAGCTCGGAAAGTACCTTGAGGTCGGTGCCGTAGCGGAAGGCAATGCCAACGATGGTTTCGCCAGCAGCGACCCTGTGCCACTGAACGCCTGCCTGCAAGGTGGGTGTGGTTCGGGACGGAGCACCGCTGAAGAGGGGCCCGGCGCCGGCATTGCCCTGATCAGCTGCGGACCCGGCTGCCCCGGGAGTGGCGGGCGAGATGTCCGTGGCAACAAGCGCGTCGGCGGTCGTGGTCGGCCAAGGGATGTCCAGTTGCTGGCCTACCTGGATCAGCTCCGCAGAGGCCAGGGCATTGCGTTCGAGCACCAGCTGGATCACGTCAAGATCCCGGTGTCCGCAACGCGATACCAGCGCAATCAAATTGTCGCCGCTTTTTACCTGCTGCAAACAGGGTGGCCGGGTAGGCGTGTAGGTCAAGGTTGGCGGCGGCCGCGGCGTAATCGTTACCGTGGGCAGATAAAGCGTCGGCTGCAGGGTGTCGGTCACTGCAATCGTGGGGAGCGCGACTGCCAGGCTGGTGGGGGCTGGAGCTGCAGCGTTGTTCGCGCCGAGCCAGGAGACCAGCTGCAAGGCGATTCCGGCGCAGATCAGGGCTGCCAACGCCAGGATGAGAAAGGTGGCGCAGGTGCCGCAGCGCCAACGTAGCCGGCTTTCCGCCAGGTCGGCCAGGCCGGTTTGTTCCGGCGCAAAGGACTCCGGGCCTTCCTGCCAGGATGAAACGTGCGCCAGACCGGCACCGCAGTTGGGACATTGCACGCTCTCTGCGGTGCACTGCACGTTGCAAATCGGGCAGATCTTGATGGCCAATCAGCACGCCCCTGCCTCGCCACGGGGGATCATGGCACGCTAATGCTTGTGTCCTGGCGTGGAAAATCAAGCAATATCTTGAGCGTGCCCGGGCACGCGGCGCGTTCCATGGCCAGCAGCCCCTCCTGCAGCGGGAAACGCGCTTCAATCATGGACTGCACATCCACCAGACCCTGCTCAAGTAATTTCAGGGCCGGGCCAAAGGGGCCGCATCGGCTGCCGACGATGCGGATTTCGCGTACAGCGATCTGCGTCATGTCCACCTGTGGATCGCCATGATAAGTGCTTTTCAACACGATCGTGCCGCGCGAGCGCACCAGGCGTAGCGCCTCGGCCAGACCACTGGCTGCGCCGCTCACCTCGACGACAACAGGCGCGGACTGCGACTGGATTTCCTCTGCGCGTAGCGCGGCAATGCCCCAGAGTTGCAACAATCTGGTCTGTTTAAGATGACGAACGATCACCGCAACATCCGCGCCCGCCAGATGCAACACCTGGGCGATCAGCAGGCCCAGCTTGCCGGCGCCAAGCACCAGCACCTGCGTGCCGGGCGCAATGTGGAGGGCCTGGGTGACCTGCAAGGCCGCTGCCAACGGCTCGGTGAAGACCGCCTGTTCGTCGCTCACTGCGACCGGCACGAGGTGCAGGTTGGCCACAGGCAGCCGCAGGAACTCTGCAAAGGCGCCCGGGTAATCGCGGATGCCAAGTGTATGCCGCGCCAGGCACTGGCTGGTGATGCCTGCCCGGCAGAACTCGCACTCCCCGCAATAAATCGTGATCTCACCCGCAACACGCTTGCCACGCCAGGCATCCGGCCCCGCGACAACTTCGCCGCAAAACTCGTGGCCGGGCACGCCACGAAAGCCGTACATGCCGCGCACCAACTCGAGATCTGTGTTGCAGATGCCAGCGCATCTCGTGCGGATCAACGCTTCATGCGCTTCCGGCCTGGGCAGCGGCAGATCCTGCTCCAGCCGCAGCGCGTCGCCGTACACGAGGGCGCGCATTTCAGGCCGGGGCCCCCTGCGCCCTCCGTCCGGGCAAGGCCAGCTCTCCCTTTTCCCAGGCGACCAGCAGCGGGACTGCAGTGAAGATTGAGGAATAGGTGCCTGACAGGAGGCCGACGAAGAGGATGAATATGAAATGACGAATCGTCTCGCCGCCAAAGAGCAGGATGGCGGCCATGATGAAAAAGGCATTCAGCTGCGTGCCCAGCGAGCGATGAATGGACTCAAGGATGCTGCGGTTAACGATGGTTTCCCAGGGCTCGCCCAGATACTTCGGGACGTTTTCGCGGATGCGGTCGAAGAGGACGATGGTGTCCTGGATGGAAAAGCCGACGATGGTTAGCAGCGCCGTCAGGAACAGCGCGTCCGCTTCCCAGCCGAAGAGCAGCCCGCTCAGCGACATCACGCTTGCGACGACGAGTACGTCATGCAGCATGGCCGCCACCGCACACACGCCGTAACGGAAGGCGCGCGGGACCTGGCGAAAGGCCAGAACGATGAAAGCGATGACCACCAGCGTGGCCACCAGCACAGCTACCAGCGCCGCCTGGGCAACTTCCCGGCCTATTGTCGCCGAGACGCTTTCCGTACGCATCAGGTTCATGTCCAGCGGCGCCAGATTGTCCAACACCGCGATAATTTGCTCCGAAGTCGCTGCCTGTTGAATCGTGGAACGCACGGACCAGCGTCGATCCTGAGTAGCGCCCAGTTGCTGCACAATGATGTGTTCGTCGCCGAAGTCGGCAAAGACCGCGCGCAGGTCTGCTTCGCTCACTCCTTCTTCCGTGAAGGCCAGCTCGTAGATGCTGCCGCCGACGAAGTCGATGCTCAGGCGAAAGGGCGCGCCCGTGGTCAAGGTTGACCAGATCATCACGAGGATGCCGGTGCCCAGCACTGCTGTCGAGAGCAGGAAGAAGAAGCGTCGCTTCTGTATCAGGGAATACATCGCCTACACTCCCGGCAGCCAACGGCGTTGATGCTGCGAGCCGCGCAGCAAGGACACGAAGAGCTGCAGGAAGGTGCGCGTGACCAGCACCGCCGTGAACAGGTTGAGCACCAGCCCCAGGCCCAGCGTCACGGCAAAGCCGCTGACGATGCTGGCGCCGGGCGTTTGCCCGAAGAGAAAGAGAATGATGCAAATAATGATCGTTGAAACGTTGGAATCGCGGATGGATGTCCAGGCCCGGTCGAAGCCGGCGCCGAGCGCTTCATCGACCGGCTTGCCGCTGCGCAGCTCTTCCTTGATGCGCTCGAAGATGAGGATGTTGCCATCAACCGCCGTGCCAATGCCAATCAAAAAGCCCGTGATAGCCGGCAGGGTCAGGGTGACGGGTATCAGGCGGAAGAGCGCCAGATTGATTACGATGAAGACCAGCAGCGCCAGGTCAGCCGCCAGGCCTGGCAGCCTGTAGTAGACCAGCATGAAGACCAGCACTGTAATCACGCCGATCACGCCAGCACGGATGCTCAGCTCAACCGACTCTTGCCCCAGGGTCGCGCCGACCTGTGCCGTGCTTTCCACGCTCAGCGGGATTGGCAACGCGCCCGAGCGCAATTGCAGCGCCAACGTGCGCGCCTCATCCTCCGTGAAGTCACCGGTAATGACGCCACCGGTACTCAACTCCGCCTGGATGACCGGAGCCGACAAGACTGCCCCGTCCAGCACAATGGCCATCGGCTGACCGATGCTGTTGGCGGTGAAGGGGCCGAATACCGCGCCACCTTCCTCGTTGAGCTCGAACTGGATGAGCCAGCTGCCCGCGCTCATCTGGTCAAAGCCGGCAACGGCCGCCTGCAGTCCTGCACCTGTCATTACAGTGATGAAGGGCTGCCGCGTCAGCGGATTGACGTGCGCAATTGCTTCCGCCTGGGCGCTGTCAATATCTTCGGCTGCAGGCGGTGTCAGCGCGCGCCGCTGCTGAATTTCGAGTTGCGCCGTTGTGAGGATGCGCTGTCCGTCGAAGTCCTGGGCCTGGGCGCCCAGGCCATTGAAGTCGACGAATTCGAGCAGAGCCGTCTGCTGTATGGTCGCCACTGCCTGCTCGGGATCGCTGACCCCCGGCAATTCCACGAGGATGCGACCGCTACCGGGAAGTACCTGGATCGTCGCCTCGCTCACGCCCAACGCATCAATGCGGCGCGACACATTGTTGGCCGTCTGACCGAGGTCTTCAGCGCTGTATTGACCTGGCGGCAGATCCGCCTTGAGCAGGACGCGCAGGCCACCCACCAGGTCCAGCCCGAGACTTTGCTGCGCGGAGAGGACAAACTCCGGCTCACCATCCCCGTTGCTGTCAATGACCAGGTCCTCGCTCCCTGGCAGGCTCACGCGCAGGGCGAAGGCCGTCAGCAGGACGATGAGCACCAGCCAGCGGATGTTTGCCCTCATGCGCGTCCTTCTGCTTCCTGCTTGCGACCCCGACTGGACTGGCGCGCCAGTTCCTCCGCATCGAATGGCGAGAGCAGGGAGGAAGCGACCATACGCACCTCCAGCCCTTCCGCCAGCTCCACCCGGGCGACGCCCTCGTGCAGGGCAGTCACGCGCCCGATGAGTCCGCCGGCGGTGATGACCTCATCACCCTGCGCCAGACTGCGCACGAAGCGTTGTCGCTTCTGAAAATCGCGTTGGCGCGGGAAGAGCACCATGGACCACCATGCGCCCAGGCCCAGCAGCAAAATGACAGCCACAAAGAGGACTTCCTGCATACAATCTCCCGCGCTCCACCGACCGGTTCAGTATACCCCTGCGCGCAGGACGCTCACAGGGGCGCTTGACAGTCCCTCGCTTCCATTTCAGAATAGGCGCTGCCCGGCACATGAGTGAGCCTGGCAAAAAACTGTAGCTCCAACAAATGAGGCAACAGGCATGCGCATTGAAACCAACCATCGTCTGGTGCAGCGCAATCGACGCATCGCCCAGTACCTGTTTTTCTTCAGCCTCGCTGTGCTCATCGGCGCTTTCCTCTTCGTCAACGCGCAGGCCCTGAGCGGTGACTTGCCACAGCCCGGCACGCCGGAAGCCACCCTCTCGCTATTGCTGCCGGCGCTGGTACTGCCATTCGGCGTAATCACTTCGATGATCTCTGTGCGCATGACCAACAACTGGATCCGCCAGCCGCGTCCAGAAAGAGCGCTGCAGGACGGATTGAAAGGGCTGAGCAACAGGAGCGTGCTCTATAACTATCTGCACATGCCACTGCGCCACCTGCTGATCTGTCCCCAGGGCGTCTTCGCCATCACGACGCGCTTTCAGAATGGCAGCTTTAGCGTCGATGGTGAGCGCTGGACGACGCATGAAGGCTTTTTCAGCAAAGCCACGCGCTTTTTCCGGCGCGATGGCATCGGTCGCCCCGCCGCCGAGGCGCAGGACCACGCTGCCCGCATCCAGCCTCACATGCCTGAAGGCATTGAGGTGCATCCGCTCATCATCTTCGTCGACCCTGTCGCCACATTTGACGTTCAAAACAGCGACGTGCCCGTGCTCTTTGCGGACAGCAAGGCGCAGCCAAACCTCAAGGACTATCTACGCGCGATACCGCAGGAAGAGCGCCAGGCGCTCACTGTGGAGCAGATCGAGGACTTCGAGGCGGCGACTCTCGCCAACTGAACATGACGCGCGCGCAGGCACTCGCGCTGCTGGTCGCGCTGATTCTGGCGGGTCTTGCGCTGCGCCTCTTTCGCCTGGATGCCTTTTCCTTCCGCGGCGACGAAGCGTTCACCGTAATCAACTGGGTCAGCCAGCCGCTGCAGGAAACGTTGCAGAGCGAGATCCCTCTGAAAGACCCGCAACCGCCGCTGGCCTTTGCGCTCTTCCGTGGCTGGGCGCTGCTCTTCGGCACAAGTGAATTCACCCTGCGGCTGTTGCCAGTGCTTGTCAGCCTTGTCGGCATCGCCGCCATGTACGCGCTGGCGCATCATGTTGGCGGACGCAGTTCCGGACTGTTGGCGGCGACGCTGTGGACTCTACAGCCAGCGCTCATCTGGCACGCCCAGGATGCCAAGCCCTATGCCATCTGGGTCACAGTCAGCACCTGTGCCGCCTGGCTGGCACTTCGGGCGCTCAAGCGGGGCCGCCGTTTAGACTGGCTGCTCTATATTCTGGCTGCGACGCTGGGCGCCTACCTTTACTATCTCGAGCTTTTCCTGCTGGTCGCGCTGAACCTTTACGTCATTCTCAGTTATCGGCGCAATAGCGCCTTGCTGCGACGCTGGCTGGCTGCGCAGTTGTTCATCGGGCTTTTGCTGGCGCCCTGGTACCTGCAGCAAAGGTTGCTCCTTGGCAGCGGCTATGGCGGCACGGCAGGCGGCCTGGAACCCTTGCGCCTGATTACCTGGCTGCTGCCATCACTGCAATTCGGTCGCAGTCTGCCGATTGCCCTGCTGGAGCGGAGCGCACTGCTGGTGGGTTGTGTGTTGCTGGCGGGCCTCTGGTTCATGGCCCGCAGGCAGCGAAATCTGACGCTATTCGTCGGACTCAGCGCTCTCCTGCCGCCCCTGCTGCTGGGTCTGACCTCACTGCGCCTCAACGTTTTTGTGCCGCGCTATGTGCTTGCCAGTATTCCTGCCTGCATCTTGCTGCTCGTCGAACTCGGCCGCGGCCTGTGGCGACGCGCATGGCCGGCCCGCGTGCTGGCAGTTGCAATCTATGTCGCCTGGCTGGCCCTGATGCTGCACAGCCTCGGCAACGCGTGGTTCACACCTGCCTTTGCGAAGGCGCCGGACTGGCGCGGCCTGACGGGCTATCTGCGCCAGGAGGCCACGGCCAGCGACCTGGTCGTCCAGGCCGCCGCCGACGAAGCCTTCACGCTTTACCACAATGATGCGACAGATTCCCTGCGCCTGCCGGCCAACCCGCTGCAAGATGTTAAAGAAATTCATGGCGCACTGGAGTCGGCCGCCACGACCTACGACAGCATCTGGCTGGTCGCCAGCCCACCGCCTGGCTGGCCCAACCGCCTGGTCGCCATGGACTGGCTGGCCGGACACATGCAGCTCATCCTCGAAACGAAAATCGGCGCACTGCCGGTTCGTCAGTATCGCACCTGGGAAGTACAGGAACGTGAGCTGGCAACAGCACCGCTGGCGGCTTTCGGCGATATTGTCAGCCTGGCCGGCATCAACCAGGCTCGCACGCCTGATTCCCTTGTGATTGAGCTCATCTGGCGCGTGCGCGGCCCCACCGCAGCAGCGCTCAAGGGATTTGTTCACCTCTATGGCGCGCCCCGGCCCGAAAATGGCTCGCCGCTCTGGACCCAGGATGACCAGTTTATTCAGGATGGCCGCGTGGACAGCAGATACTGGACGAGCGGCATGCTGCTGCGCGACGTGTATACCCTGGCGCTGGACGGAGTGCCGCCTGGCAGCTACGAACTTCGCGTCGGCCTCTACGACCCGGAGAGTGGCGCGCGCGTGCTGCTCCCTGAAGGTGCTGACACTATTCACGCGGGGGCTGTTGCATTACTCCCCTGACGCGGCGTCAGCATTCAAATGTTCCAGGCCTGAAGCACGATGATGTACAGCGGAATCAGCCCGGCGACGGCGACAAGCGCCACAAAGGCCAGCGCTATAGTGACCAGATCGATCCCGCCGAAGAGCTCACCAGGGCCTTGCTTCGGCACCTGCAACGGGTCTTCCGCGGCCTGGCGCGGGACAGCTGCTGGCCGCTGGCGGGATGCGCGTGGCGACGGAACCGCTGCGCTGCCCTTCTCACCTGCCGCGGCAGCCGGCGACGGCGCAGGTACAACGTTTCGCCTGGGACTGCGGGCAGGCGCGGCAGCAGATGTGTAGGCCCGGCTGTGATCCCGGCAGCTGCCGAGGACCTTGCCCAGCTGGTCTGCCGTGCGGAAGCGCGCTGTCGGCTCTTTTTGCATCACCCGATGGACGATTTTGGAAATGTTTTCTGGCACAGCCGGGTTTACATCAATGACGTGCGGCACACGCCTGTTCACGTGCGCCTGGGCCAGCTCCTGCGGGTTATCGCCACTGTATGGCAGCTCTCCGGTCAACATTTCGAAGAGCACAATGCCAATTGAGTAAACGTCCGCCGCCGGCGTTGGCCGCTGGCCTCTGGCCTGCTCGGGCGAATAATAGTGGGGGCTGCCCCAGACGATCTGCTGCTCCCGCGCGGGCAGAGTGTCGCTAAGCGCCTGCGCGATACCGAAGTCAGCCACCTTTACGCGCTGCTCCCTGGTCATCAGGATATTCTGCGATTTTACGTCCGCGTGCACATAGCCGGATCGATGCGCGAAGCCGATGCCGGCACAAATCTGAATCGCGAAGTCGAGCGCCTGGTCGACTGGCAAGGGTCGCTTGCTGCGGATGACCTTCTTGAGATCCTGACCCTCAATGAATTCCATCACCATGAAATGCGTGTTCTGATCGCTGCCCACGTCATGAACGGTGACGATATTGGGGTGCGCGAGGCGCGCGACGGAGCGGGCCTCGTTGCGAAAGCGCTTCACAAAGTCCGGGTCGCTGGTCAGGCTGGGCCGCAACACCTTAATGGCAACGGTGCGCGCCAGCATCTGGTCAAGGGCCTTGTAAATGACGGCCATGCCACCCGAGCCAAGCTGGCCCAGGAGACGATAACGCTGATTGAGGATCGTTTCACCTGTCGCCATGAGCGAATCCTCGTTATGCCAGGCTACAATGCCGATTCAGTCAGAGTTTGGGCCACCTGCAGGGCACTGCGATCCGTCAAACTGGCAATGTAATCTACCACCACGCGACTGTGCTCGCCATGAGCCAGCCGGGCGCGAAAAGGCATCGGCAGCATCTCCGGCCTTGCGATACAGCCATGGAAAGTAACTTCCAGACAGCGCTCTGCCCGTTCAGCCATCTGCACAATGCGCTCGTGCCGATAAAGATTTTCGTACAGAAAGTTCGCCAGTTCCCTGTTTCTGTCCTGCAACCCCGGGCTGTGGCCAACTACGTCCTCGCCATGGGTCTGAAGAGACTGCGCCGTAGCGGGATTGAGTGTCTGCAGGCGCAGCGCCGTCTGCTGCAGTACATCCCCAACCTGAAGACCGATCAACTCGCGGATGAGATGATGGCGGGCGATGTCATCAGGCAAGCCACTCCTCCAGCCGCTACGGTCACAGAGTTCGCGCCAGATTTCCAGCGTGGCCAGATCTTCCGCGCGCAGCAGCCCTGCCTGCAAGCCGTCATCCAGGTCGTGGGCGTTGTAGGCCAGCGCGTCACTGATATTTGCAAGCTGCGCTTCCAGGCTGCCGCGCAAGCCGGCGTCAAAGCCTGCCAGCACTGCCAGATCACGTTCCGTCTCGTGCCGCAGGATGCCTTCCAGCGTCTCCCAGGTCAGGTTAAGGCCCGGCCAGTCCCGGTAACGCTGCTCCAGTCTGGTTACGATACGCCAGCCCTGCAGATTGTGGTCGAAGCCTCCCACATCGGCCGCCAGCCGGTCAAGCACGTCTTCACCGACATGGCCGAAAGGGGGATGCCCCAGGTCGTGTGCCAGGCAGATCGCCTCGACGAGGTCTTCGTTGGCCGCAAGCGCCCGGGCCAGTGCCCGCCCAATCTGCGCCATCTCCAGCGTGTGGGTCAGGCGCGTGCGATAGTAGTCGCCAGCATCATTGACAAACACCTGTGTTTTGTATTCCAGCCTGCGAAATGCAGCGGAATGGAGGATGCGGTCGCGGTCGCGCTGGAAGGCCGTACGCCAGGCGGGCTCGGGCTCCGGGTGCTGTCTGCCCCGGCTGCGGCCGCTGAGCAGCGCGTAGGGCCCGAGAACTGTTGCCTCGTTGCGCTCCAGCTGGTCCCTGCTTCGATACATCCAGCGTCCCTGCCTTCCATGTCTGCATTGTAGACGCAGTTGCCTGCATTGCAACGCAGCCAGCATTGCAGCAATATGCTATACTCCTGCCAGCGGCCAGGCGCGCCGGCGCCGGTCAGCGAGGCGTTGTCATGGACATCAATCAGACTGCACGCATGATTGAGTGGCTGGACGAGGAGCGCCGCCGCGACAAGGCCAGCATCGCCCAACTTGAGGAACGCCTTGCCCGCCAGCAAGACGCACTGGATGCCTTGCAGACTCGCCTCAATGGCGTGGAAAGCGAACACTCCACCCTGCGCAACAGTCACCCTGGCGCGAACAGGGAAGGAGAGATCGTCGAGGGCCTGCGGGCAGAATTACTGCAGCGGCTGGAAGCTGGCGAAACCCGCCACAGGCGAGAAGCAGCGGATGCAGGTCGTCGCGCTGATTTGCTGCGTGAACAGCTGGAGCGGCCGTTGAGCGAGCTCGGAGGCAAGGTCGCGGAGCTGGAGCGCAAGCAGACCGGGTTGCCCTCCATTCAGACCGAAAGCGACCGGGTCTCCGGCACTATTCATGAACTCGGCCAGCGCGTTGACGACCTCTTTCGCAGGCTTGAGGACCCGGAGCGGCGCCTCGCCATGCTTGAGGAACAGCGGCGCCAGGACAGCCGCAGCTTCGCTGTCACAGTCGCGGAGATACCAGAATTGCAGAAACAGATTGACAATGGCCGCAGCAAGCTGGAGTTGCTTGAGAATCTGATACTGCGTACCGAGGGACAGCTCAGGGGAATCGAAACTTCCGAGCTGGAACGTCGCGAGCTGATCCAGGCCTTCATAGACTCCCAGGGGCTGAATGCCCAGCAACGCGAGCAACAAATCGAAGCCTACAGCACACGCTTCACTGACTATGACAGCACCATGGAACGCTTCACCAGGCGCTTTGAGACCTGGGCCGAAGTGTTTCGCGAGATGAAGGCGCTGGTGGAGCGCTTTGAGCGAAGCCAGGACCGGCTTGAACTGCGCTTCAACGAGCTGGTAGAGGTTCAGCGCATTTCCGAAGAGCGCCTGCGGCAGGATTGGGAACGCCTGAGCGACGAAGACCAGCGCCGCCGCAAGCAGTTTACCCTGGCCAATGACGAAGTCTGGCGCAGCCATGACCGCGAGTTTGAGCGATTCGTCAAGGCGATCGATGAGCTAGGCGAGCGCTTTCCGCCAATCGAGGACGCGCTGGAACGCATCTGGAATCTCGAGCGTGAGCGCGTACGCCGCTACCACGAACATGATCTCTCGCTGCTTCAGGAATTTGACCGGGACCAGAACGACGACTTCCTGCTTACAGGAGGTGACGAACTTCCCGGCGCCAATGGCGCTGACAGCGAACCCAATTGACCATGCGCGTAATTGGCACGGCTGGCCATGTTGACCATGGCAAGTCCACACTCGTACAACGGCTGACCGGCATTGATCCCGACAGGCTCGCCGAAGAGAAAGCGCGCTCCCTCACAATTGACCTGGGTTTTGCCTGGCTGACGCTGCCGGATGGCGAGACCCTGGGGATCGTGGACGTTCCCGGTCATCGCGATTTCATCGAGAACATGCTGGCTGGCGTCGGCGGCATCGACGCGGCCCTGCTGGTCGTGGCCGCGGACGAGGGTGTCATGCCGCAAACCCGCGAGCACCTCGCCATCCTCGATCTGCTGGGCATCAATGCCGGGCTGGTCGCGTTGACACGTGTGGATCTGGTTGACGATCCGGATTGGCTTGAACTGGTTAAAGAAGAGGTTCTCGAGCTGCTTGAGGGCACCAGCCTGGCAGATGCACCTATGGTGCCGGTATCGGCTACCGAAGGTGTTGGCATCGACGAACTGCTTGAAAGTCTCGGTGAGATTCTGGCACAGCGCTCCGAACGACTTGATGGTGATCAGCCGCGACTGCCGGTGGATCGCGTCTTCAGCATGAGCGGCTTCGGCACTGTGGTAACAGGGACGCTAACCGGTGGCTCGCTGTGCACAGGCGACGAGATCGAGTTGCAGCCGGGCGACATGCGCGGGCGCATTCGAGGCCTGCAAAGCTATCAACAAAGGGTGCAGCGAGCGCTGCCCGGCTCACGAGTGGCCGTCAACATCAGTGGCCTGGCTAAGTCAGCCGTCGCGCGCGGACACGTGCTGGGCAAACCCGGACAGCTACGCAGCACGATGCTGGCGGACGTTAAGTTCCGCTATCTGTCCTCCGCAGCACAGCCACTGCGGCACAACGCGGAGGTCAAGCTATTCACTGGCACGGCCGAGACGAGCGCGCGCGTGCGCCTTCTGGCAGGCGACGAGCTGGCGCCAGGCACCAGCGGCTGGTTACAACTGCGTCTCGCCCGGCCGCTGCCACTTTCCCACAGCGACCGCTTTATTTTGCGGCGGCCCTCTCCTGCCGAAACTATCGGCGGTGGTGTGGTCATCGACCCGCAGCCCGGCAGGAACTGGAGGCGCAACCAGCCGCAGGTACTGAATCGGCTGCAACTTCTCGCCGATGGCAGCCCGGCGCAGCGCCTGGCGCTGGCTGCCGGCGGCCGCAATCCTCTCACTCGCAGGGAATTGCTGCGTGAGAGCGGCCTGGGCAGCGAGGCGCTGGAGTCCGCACTGGCGGCAGCTCTGCAGCAAGAGCTGCTGGTCACGCTGGAGGGACCGCGCTGGCTGGCACAATCGGACTGGCACAGGCTGGAACAGCAGCTACATGACATCCTGGCCGGGTTTCACAAGCAATATCCTCTGCGGCGCGGAATGCCACGCGAAGCCCTGCGCAGTCAACTGCGGCTTGAGCAGGCCACGCTCTCCGCCCTGATCGAGCGGGATGACGAGGTAGCCGGGACGGATGACATCGTGCATTTGCGCGAGCATGTGGTCAGCTTCTCGCCACAGCAGCAAAGCCTGGTGGACAGACTGACGGAAATGCTGCGCGCAAGCCCCTACACGCCACCTTCATGGACGGAGGCCGTCACTATTACCGGTGAAGAACTGCTCGGCGCCCTGCTGGATATGGGAAACATAGTGCGTGTGGCGCCCGACATACTATTCGCTGAAGATGCCTGGCGGGAGTTGGTTTGGGCAGTGCTGGAAATAATCGAGCGCGACGGCTCCGTCAGCGCCAGTCAGCTGCGCGATCGCTTTGGCACGTCGCGCAAATACGCTATCAGCCTGCTCGAATCGCTCGATGACGCGCGCATTACCCGCCGTGAGGGCGATGTACGCATACGCGGCTCGGCTCCTGTCCCGCCCGGACTCAGGCGCGGGGACTCCGGGACATCACGGCAGCACCTTCATTCACGCGAGTGATGCGGGCGCCCAGCGCGCTGAGCGTTTCGTCCACTCGTTCGTAACCCCGGTCGATTTGCTGGATATTGGCTATGCGCGTAACCCCTCTGGCTGCCAGCGCCGCCAGCAACATGGCCATCCCGGCGCGAATATCCGGGCTGGAGATGTAGTTCAGCGCGCGAAACGCGGTCGGGCCCTGCACCAGCACGCGATGGGGGTCGAGCAAGGTGATGCGCGCGCCCATGCGCGTCAGATTGTCGGTGAAGAAGAAGCGACTCTCGTACATCCAGTCATGGAACAACACGGCGCCGGCGCTGCAGGTAGCCACCACCAGGGCAACGCTCATCAGATCCGGCGGAAATCCGGGCCAGGGTTGCGCCTTGATTACCGGGATGCGCCCACCCATGTCAGGCACTATGGTCAACGACTGTTTGCCTGGCACAAATATATCTCTGCCCTGCACCTCCCAGCTTACGCCGAGGCGGCCAAACACCATGGCGATCATGTCCAGATAGCCGGGATCGGCGTCGCGAATGAGCAGTTCGCCGCCGGTGACAACTGCGGCTCCGATGAAACTTCCTACCTCCATGAAGTCAGCGCCGACACGCGCCTCGCCGCCGCCCAGTTGTTCCACGCCGGAGATGGTGATGCGATTCGAGCCGGCACCCAGTATCTTCGCGCCCAGGCTGTTCAACATGCGGCACAAATCCTGAATGTGAGGCTCACTTGCGGCGTTGTTGATGACCGTCGTGCCGCGCGCCAGCACAGCTGCGCAAATCAGGTTTTCGGTCGCAGTGACGCTGGCCTCGGCCAGCAGAATTTCTGCGCCAAGCAGTTCGTCGGCGCTTAAATGCAGCGCGCGTCCATCGAAATGGACTTTCACGCCCATCTGACGAAACGCGGCGATGTGCGTATCCAGACGCCTCTCACCGATCAAGTCGCCGCCAGGCAGTGGCAAGACGGCCCTGCCCTTGCGTCCCAGCAACACACCGGCGAAAACCACGCTGGCGCGGATGCGCGTCGCCAAAGCCGCATCCAGTTCCGTGTGACTGACTTCCCTGGCATGTACCCGCAGCGTCGCTGGCCCTGTCCAGGCAACTTCGGCGCCCAGGTGTTGCAACAACTCGATCACGACGCGTACGTCGCCAATGTCCGGCACGTTGTGCAACAGGACAGGTTTTTCTGTGAGCAGGCAGGCGGGCAGCATCTTGGTCGCGGCGTTCTTGTTCCCGCGCGCGTGCATTGTGCCGCTAACGGGTTTTCCGCCTTCAATTACAAATTGTTGCATGGCCAGGTCACCTCAATCCGGTCGCCCACCTGAATGCCGAAGCTCCTGGCCGCGTTTCCCTGGTTGACCGCAACTTCGAGGAAGCCGCTGCTGCCGATGTAAGCCACTGCTTCTCCTGGCGCCACCGCGCTGTAAGTTCTGCGCACACCTTCAAAGATATGGCTGCCAGAACTGATGCACAGGCTCTTGGCGGGCAGAGCGCAGGGAGCAGCAGCGCCAAAGCGCGGCTCCAGTCGGAGTTTGTCAGCGCCAGTCCAGCGAAACATTCCCAGGCTGGTCACCAGGTTGCCGAAGTGATCGACATGCAGTATTTCGGCAGTCAGGGCGCCGGGCCGGCATTCGAGCAATGGTGCGGGCAATTGCTGCAGGTCGATTATGATGGAGCCCAGGTCATCCAGAGTCCGGCCGCAAGCCAGATGCGCGGCCAGCGGCGCGAAGACGTCGCGTCCATGGAAAGTGTGACTGGCCGAGTCCAGATGCCAGGCGGCATTCCCGGCCGCAACGGCGTGTTCCTGCTGCAGCTCCGCGAGCGCCCAGGACAGAACGCCATTGTCCGGTGCTACGAAAAGCATCTCACCTGCCGCGACTGCCAGAGGACGCCGTTCGCTGCCCACGCCAGGATCCACGACAACCAGGAAGATCGTGCCGGGCGGAAACCAGCGCCAGCTGGTCAGCAGGGTAAACGCTGCCTGGCGCAGATTCTGCGCGGCGATCTCGTGTGACAGATCTATAAATTCCGCTTCCGGGCAGATAGTCCGCATGACTCCCTTCATTACACCGACCGAGGGGTCGCGCGCGCCGAAGTCAGTCAGAATGGCAATTGTTGGACCCATGTGTTTTCAACTCCCATCTGCGCATTGTAACAGCAAGCCGTCCGGCACCCGACACTTGACAGGCTGGCACGCGGGGGCTACCCTGTCAGCATGTCTAGGAGGGAAAGTGACGTGGCTGTGAAGCGTGACGCTCATCATCATGCGGGTGACGCTTGTTGAGTGGCGCCGGGGCCACACTGTCCTGATCTCCATCGTTGACAGGATCGCAAGTCCCGTGCCCCGGGACTTTTTTGTTGTAGAGACTGGGAAGGAATTTTATGCTGGCGGTGATCGACTACGGAGCTGGCAACCTGCGCAGCGTCCTGCACGCGCTGCGTAGCCTGGGCGTTACGGACATGCACATCGTGCAACGCGGTGACGATCTGCATGGCGCAACGCGTATCATACTGCCCGGCGTGGGCGCATTCGGTGCCGGGATGCAGCAGTTGCAAGCGAAGCGCTTTGTGGAGCCATTGACTGCAGCGGTGCGCAATGACATTCCCTGCCTCGGCATCTGCCTGGGCATGCAGTTCCTCTTCGAACGCAGCGATGAGATGGGCGAGCACTCAGGCCTTGGGCTGCTGCCCGGCCACGTCACACGCTTTGCGCCCCTCGCACAACGCAAGGTGCCCCACATGGGCTGGAACCAGTTAATTCAGCAGCGCACTTCGCCCCTGCTCGCCGGCATTGATGCCGACAGTCAGGTTTATTTCGTACACAGCTATTGCTGCATGCCGGACTGTCAGGAGGACGTCATCACCAGTACGGACTACGGCGAGGAGTTCGCCTCCGCCGTGCAACGCGGAGCGCTGTTCGGCGTGCAGTTTCATCCTGAAAAGAGCCAGCGGGTCGGCCTGCAGATGCTGCGCAATTTTCTGGAGCTGGCCCAATGATCATCTATCCGGCGCTGGACCTGCGCGGTGGCGTGGTGGTGCGCCTGCGTGAGGGCGACCCGCGGCAGCAAGTTACCTTCAACCGCGATCCACTCGACGCCGCCCGCACGTGGGTGGCCAAGGGTGCCAGCTGGTTGCACGTGGTCAACCTCGACGGGGCATTTTCGGAAGCAAACGACAACATTGCCATACTGGAGCAGATCAGCCTGCTGGGCGTGCCAGTGCAGTTTGGAGGGGGCCTGCGTACGCTCGACCAGATGCAGCGTGCCCTCACCTGCGGCGCCAGCCGAATCATTCTGGGTACCGTCGCCGTCAATGAGCCTCAGCTGGTCGTCGAGACAGTTAAACGTTTCGGCCGGGAGGCTGTCTGCGTAGCCCTGGATGCACGCGATGGACACATCACAACGCATGGCTGGCAGCAGGCGACCGACACTACGCCCGCGCAGCTCGGCCAGGCCATGGCGCAGGTCGGTCTGCGCCACGCCCTTTTCACCGACGTCAGCCGCGATGGCCGTCTGAGCGGCGTCAATATCGAGGCCACGGTACAACTGGCGCGGGACACCGGACTACAGGTGATCGCCTCCGGCGGTGTGAGCACGCTGGCAGAGATTGAGGCCCTGCGCGCCAGCAAGGCCGTCGCCGGCGCCGTCATCGGCATGGCGCTCTATCGCGGCCAAATTACCCTGCGTGATGCGCTGATCGCTGCGCGAGGAGACCAAAATGCTTAGCAAACGAATAATCCCATGCCTGGACGTGCTGGAAGGCCGCGTCGTCAAGGGCGTCAACTTCGTTGACCTGCGTGACGCCGGCGACCCGGTCGAGCAGGCCATGATCTACGACCGCGAAGGCGCCGATGAACTGGTGTTTCTGGACATCACCGCCTCGCATGAAGAGCGCAACACCACGCTCGACATGGTTAGGCGCGTCGCCGACAGCGTCTTCATCCCCTTCTGCGTAGGCGGCGGCATCCGCAACATCGAGGACATCCGCGCGACTCTGCTGGCCGGTGCCGACAAGGTCTCGATCAACAGCGCTGCCATCCGCACGCCCGGGCTGATTGACGCCGGCGCGTGGGCCTTCGGCAGTCAGTGCATCGTCGTGGCCATTGACCCGCGCCGCGGTGCGGATGGCAGCGATGAGGTCTTCATCAACGGCGGGCGTCTGCCGACCGGACGCAAGGCGGTCGAGTGGGCGCGCGAGGTGGAGGCGCGGGGCGCCGGCGAAATCCTGCTGACCAGTATGGACGCGGATGGCACACTGGAGGGCTACAACATCGAGCTGACCAGGGCGGTCGCAGACGCCGTCTCCATTCCCGTCATCGCTTCCGGCGGTGCCGGGACGATGGCGCACTTCCACGAGGCGCTTACCCTGGGGCGCGCCGACGCGGCCCTGGCTGCCAGCGTCTTTCACTTCAACCAGCTGCGCATTGGCGAGCTGAAATGCTGGCTGCAGGAACGCGGCGTGCCGACACGTACAGGCGGGTGGAATTATGATCAACTGCAACGAGATTAACTGGGACGCGCAGGGCCGCGTGTCGGCCGTCATTCAGGACGAGCGCACCCGGCAAGTGCTGATGGTCGCCTGGATGAACGCAGAGTCGCTGCGCCAGACGCTGGCGCTGGGCGAGACTGTGTTCTGGAGCCGCAGCCGTAACGAACTGTGGCACAAGGGCGCGACTTCCGGCAACATTCAGCGCGTCCGCCGCATCCTGGTGGATTGCGACGCGGACACCCTGCTTATCATGGTGGAACCCGCCGGCCCCGCCTGTCATACAGGCGAAACTTCCTGTTTTTTCCGCGCGCTGGATGAACTACTGGTTACCACTGGAGCGCACAAATGACGGGAATGCTCTGGCAACTGGAAGTGCTCGTCCAGGAACGTAAGGCCAATCCTCCTCCTGGAAGTTACACCGCCGAACTCTTCGCCGCCGGGCCCAACAAGATTGCACAGAAAGTTGGTGAGGAAGCAGTAGAAGTCATCGTCGCTGCGCTGGGCCAGGGGCGCGAAGCGCAAGTCGGCGAGCTTGGCGATCTGTTCTATCACACGCTGGTGCTGATGGCGCAGCTGGACATCTCGCTCGACGACGTCTGCGGCGAACTGGCGCGCCGCCACCGTCCACGATGAGCACAAGCCCACCACCAGGACTCTTCGTCGCCGAGAGCGAGGTCGAGGTGCGCTACGCCGAAACGGACGCAATGGGCGTGGTGCACCACGGCAGCTACGTCATTTACCTCGAGCTGGGTCGAACCGGCTACATGCGCCAGCGCGGCCATGACTACGTCAGCTTCGAGCGCAGCGGTCATCATATGGCCGTCGTCGAGCTTAATGTCCGCTACCACAAGCCGGCGCATTACGGGCAGCGCCTGCGCGTGCGCAGCTGGATCACGGCCATGAGCAGCCGCTCGCTCACCTTCGAATACGAAATTCTTGACCAGGATGACGGTGCCTGTCACGTGAGCGGCAACAGCCGGCATGTCTGTATCACGCAGGCAGGGGAAGTAGCCAGAATCCCGGAGCCCTGGAACACCTGGCGCGGCAGTTGAGTGCGACGCCCCCGGAGAGAATCGAACTCCCGGCCTACTGTTTAGAAGACAGTTGCTCTATCCACTGAGCTACGGGGGCTATAAGGCATTTTAGGCGCCGCTGGCGAGGCCTGTCAAGGAGGCGCGCAATTGCCTTCACGCAGACAATGTGATAAAATGCACATAGAATCGGAGTAAGAACAAGCTTGTAATTCTTCGCTCTCAACCAGCACGGATGCTGCCCGGCCTGACCGGTTCAGGACGGGTGCGCAGGTGCTGGCAAGTATGGAGAAGCCATGTTCGACCAGGAAAAAGCTCTGGCCTACACCGAGGACAACATCCAGAAGCTGGATCCGATCGAGCACATCCGTTTGCGTCCCGGCATGTACGTGGGTGGCACTGACAGCAGCGCCCTCCATCATCTCATCTACGAAGTAGTCGACAACTCCATCGACGAGGCGCTCGCCGGCCGCTGTGACCGCATTGAGGTCACGCTGCACGAAGATAACCGAGTCAAGGTCGAGGACAACGGCGTGGGCATCCCTGTCGGCATACACAAGACTGAAGGGGTCTCGACGCTGGAGCTGGTGATGACACAGGTTGGCGCCGGCGGCAAATTTGACGACCGCGCCTACAAGGTCAGCGGCGGCCTGCACGGCGTCGGTCTCTCTGCGGTCAACGCGTTATCCGCCGAATTCGTGGCTGAAGTGCGCCGTGATGGCTGGCTCTGGCGTCAGAGCTACGAAACCGGCAAACCGGTCAGTAAGGTCGAGAAGGTGCGCAAACTGCGCCCGGGAGAAGGCAGTGGCACCCGGCAAACCTTCACGCCGGATTTCAGCATCATGGATCGCAACCAGTTTGACTACCAGACGCTCGTCCAGCGCTTCCGCGAAATGGCCTTCGTCACGCGTAGTGTGCATATCACGCTGCGCGACGAGAGAAATTGTGACCTGCCGCAAGAGACCAGTTTCTATTTTGAAGGCGGCCTGCATTCATTTGTGCGTTATCTAAACTGGCGCCGCAACACCTTACACACGCCAGTCCACGCGGAACGCGACGTAGAAATCACGCCGGAGGGGAAAGTCCCCTTCAACATCGGCGTCGAGCTGGCGTTCCAGTACACCGATACTGCCAACATCACCGAGCTGGCCTTTGCCAACACCATTGGCACGCCGGACGGCGGCTCGCACATCAACGGCATGCGTACGGCCCTCACCCGCGTCATCAACCGCTTCGCACGCAAGAGCGGATTGTTGCGAGAGAAGGATGCCAACTTTAGTGGCAGTGACACGCTTGAAGGACTGACGGCTGTCATCAGCATCAAACATCCTGACCCCCAGTTCGAAAGCCAGACCAAGGTCAAGCTGCTCAACCCTGAAGTGCAGGGCGCAGTATCACAGGTGCTCTCCGAGGCGTTTCAGGAGTTTCTCGAAGTCAACCCGCGGGAAGCGCGGCGTATAGTCGACAAGTGCATGACCAGCAAGCGGGCCCGTGAAGCGGCGCGCAAGGCCCGCGACCTCGTGCGCAGTGGCCCCAGCCTGCTGGAGAGTAGCACGCTGCCCGGCAAACTGGCCGATTGTTCCTCACATGGGCCGGAATCCGAAATTTACATCGTCGAGGGCGACAGCGCCGGTGGCAGCGCCAAGCAGGGTCGTGACCGGCACTTCCAGGCAATCCTGCCCCTGCGCGGCAAGATTCTGAACACCGAACGCGCGCGCATGGACAAGGTGCTGGACAACAACGAAATCAAGTCCATGATTTCGGCGCTGGGCATTGGCATCAGCGACGACCTCGATGTTGAGCGTCTACGCTACGGTCGCGTCATCATCATGACTGACGCGGACGTCGATGGCAGCCACATTCGCACGCTGTTGCTGACCTTCTTCTTTCGGCACATGCAGTCGCTCATCACCAAGGGCCATCTCTACATCGCCCAGCCGCCCATTTATCGCCTGGCACAGGGCAAGAAGACCGAATACATCTATCCCTCCGCCGGCAAGAACGAGGCCGAGCTGCTGGCCGATGCACTGAAGCGCCGCAAGAATCCGGACACGGTGCGCATCAATCGCTACAAGGGTCTGGGGGAGATGAACCCGGATCAGCTTTGGGAGACGACGATGGACCCGACTGCGCGCACCCTGTTGCAGGTCACCATTGAGGATGCCGCTGAAGCCGATCGAGTCTTCGACATGCTGATGGGCAGCAGCGTGCCGCCGCGCAAACGCTTCATTCAGACTTACGCCAGGAGCGTGCGCAACCTGGATGTTTGAGCCTGCTGCGAACAAGAAGGCCAGTCTGGCAGAGCGGCTGGCCGACTACACCCCCGACAGGACTCGAACCTGTGCCTTTGCCTCCGGAGGGCAACGCTCTATCCTCTGAGCTACGGGGGTCTGACCCGGATGCTAACACAGCGTTCCGCCCGATTCAAGCACCTGGCAAAATGAGACGCTGCCTGCTCTGTCTGGTTCTGGCCCTGTGTGCCTGCCAGGCTCTGGCGCCGCCCAATTCAGGCGCGACCCTGCGGGCGAGGGAGCGGCACATTCTGAACGAGGCCACGGCCATTGCCCGCGCTGCCGCCAACGACCTGCAGCGGGCAGAAGCAACTGTTGTGCAAAAGGCTACTGAAATCGCCTCAATGCAGCATGAAAACGCGGCCCTGCTGGTGACCGTGCGCGCCGGAGATTCGCCGCCAGCCCGGCGTCAGGGTACCGGCATTGGTCAACGCCCACCGCTAACACCGGGTAGTCGCTGGTTTGAAAAGACCGGCGTTTCCCGCTTCATTAATCCTGCCGATGGCTGTGTCGTCTCACCACAAATCAATTTCGCCAACGACATAGCCCTGCTATATGTGACAGTGCATGCCTGGAATGTCGCCGCAGGCCTGCGCCTGAGTGTCCAGTGGTGGCACGAGGGAGACCCTGTACACAACGAGGGCTTTACGTTGGCACGCGCCTGGAAAGAAGGCTGCTTCTGGTTTTCACTCACACCCGACATGGTGCCATTTGCGCCCGGCAGCTGGAGTGTGCAACTCTACGCAGATGGCGCGCCACTTGAAACACCGCAGGCCTTCTCCCTGCGTGAAGCTGCCATGATGATGGACGGCTGAACCAATGAGGCTACGCGCATTCGCCCTGCTCCTGAGTCTGCTTCTGACAGGAGCATTGCTGGCAGCCTGCCAACGCGGCACATCGTCACTCGCCTATGTCGTGCCACGTGACGCAGCAGCGACGGCGACTCGTATTCGCAACACCATGATGCCGACCGCCGATCTGGCGACCTGGACACCAACCGCCACAGCAACGGCCACCGAAACGGCCACACCCACCCAAACGCCCAGTGTCACACCGACGGACATCGGCACGCCCCTGGCCAGGGAGACCAGCGCGCCCACGTGGACGCCGCCACCGCAGTCGCCACCCCAACTCAGCGATCACTATCTTCTCGGCCGCCCCATCGCCAGCGGCGCTACCAACTGGGTCGACCGCAGCTATCCCTATGGCAGCACGAGCGGAAGGCGCTTGCCGTTGCACCACGGCGTCGAGTTCGTCAACGCGCGTAACACGCCGGTGTTGGCGGCGGCGGCCGGCACCGTGCACTTTGCCGGAAATGACGTAGCATCGCAGTTCGGCCCCGCACTCAATTACTATGGCAACCTGGTCGTCCTGCAGCACGACTTCAGCACGCCCCAGGGTCAGGCGCTGTATTCGCTCTACGGCCATCTGGAAGCGGTCAGCGTGGTCAGCGGACAGCGAGTGGCGACTGGAGATCAACTTGGGCTGGTAGGCGACAGTGGCATCGCAAACGGGCCACACCTGCATATGGAAGTCCGCGTCGGCGACCCGACCAGTTACGGAGCCACGCGCAACCCGGAACTGTGGCTGCGCCCTTTCCGCAAGTTTGGCACCCTGGCCGGGCGCGTTCGCGACTCATCCGGCAATCTGCTGCGCGAGGTTACCATCAGCGTGCGCTCGACCGATCTCCTCCGCTACGCCTGGTCCTACGCTGCAGACGGAGTCAACCCTGACGATGATTTTGGCGAGAACTTTGTGCTGGGCGATCTGCCAGCCAACTACTATGAAGTCACTGTCGGCGATGGTGGACGGGTGAAATTCCGTCAGACCCTGTACCTTTGGCCAGGCCGCAGCAACTGGCTGGAAATCAGGTTGCGCGACTGAGCGTCACTAGACAACCAGGCAGTTTTAAGTCAGCGTACTGTTGCGTCTTTCCCTGCCGAACGCTACTATTCGGCGCAGTGTCTCACACAATGTGAAGGTAGAGAACATGCGCGTATTATCTTCTGCAAGGCTTCTGTTCCTCTTGCTGGCCCTGTTGCTCACAATGGCCGCCCCGCTGGGCGCCCAGGGCGAAGACATCCTGCTCTACGGCGGCAACCAGGATATCGACAACATCGACCCTGCCTCCGGCGAGAACTATTCCATCAACGCCGCCCTGCGCAGTATGTACGATGCGCTCTTCATCAACCGCGGCAGTGACGTTATTCCTCACCTGGTTAGCGACTGGGAAGTCAGCGATGACGCCTCGGTCTGGACCTTCCAGCTGCACGACAATGCGGTCTTCCACGACGGCAGTCCGGTTAATGCCGAGGCAGTGGCCTACAGCTTCAACCGAATCCTTGAAGTCAACGGGCCGCCCAACTTCCGCTGGGGCAACATCGCGGACGAAAACACGGTGGAAGCAGTCGACGAGTACACGGTTCGCTTCACCCTGACCGAGCCCTTCGCGCCCTTCATTGGTACGCTGACGCAGCTCTTTGTCGTAAACCCGGCGCTGGTCGAGGCCAACCGCGTCAACTCCGGCGGAGTTGACGACTTCGGTCAGGAGTGGATGCGCGGGAACGCAGCCGGTTCCGGCCCCTTTACCCAGGGGCGTTGGGAAATCGGTAACATCTACGAATTCGTCGCAGTGCAGGATTACTGGGCCGGCTGGACCGGAGAGGACCACCTGGACGGTTTCTTCTGGATCATCCAGCGCGAGGGCAGCACGCAACTGAATTCGTTGCTGGCCGGTGAAACCCAGATCGGCGATACCATTCTCGCCAGTGACAAGGAACAGGCGGCCGCGGCGGAGGGATTCTTTATCACTGAGGATCCGGGCCTGTTCACCAACACCATCAAGATCAATACCCAGGGCGAATACACCAGTGACCTCAACGTACGCAAGGCCATCGCCCATGTGATGAACTACCCGGCGCTACCGGTGGTGCAGGATGTGAAGGTTACGTTGTTGCCCGGGCCCACGCCGGCGAACTTCCCCGGCTTCGTCCCAGACCTCGACATTCCAGATTACAACATCGAAACGGCACGTGAATATCTGGCGCAGTCTCCATGGCCGGATGGCGGCTTTGAGCTGGACTACGTGTACGTGACTGACTTTGCTCGGGAGGAAATCCCTGGGCTATTGCTGCTGGAAGGCCTGCGAGAGCTGAACATCACGCTAAACATGGTGCCCACGCTCTGGCCGGACATGGTCGCCTCCTGCGGTGATCCTGCCACCGGGCCGGACCTCATCAACATTTACACTCTGCCGCCCTTCTCGGACCCGCACGCCCATCTCTACAACCAGTACAACTCCAGCCAATGGACGAGTGGAGCAGGTAGCTTCCAGTCCTGCAGCTTCTACCAGAACGAGCGTGTGGACGAATTGCTGGACCAGGCGCGCTCACTGGGTGACCAGGACCAGCGCATGGAACTTTACGCCGAGGCCCAGACCTTGATCGCTGCTGACCAGCCAGCCATCTGGATGTACACCGAAGACAGCCTCATGGCCTTCAACGACTGTGTAAAGGGTTACGTGTTCTCGCCCTTCTACCCCATCACCGTGCTCTTCCAGGACCTGTGGATGGACAACTGCGGCTGATGCTGCGTAAGAAAGCAATCGGGTTTTCGGGGCGTTCCCGTTCAAAACGCCCCTGCTGGACTCCTGCATGACTCTGCGTCTGTATCTCGCACGGCGCGCCCTGATGGTCGTCCCGCTGCTGCTGGGACTCAGCATCTTGACCTTCACCATCTCGCGACTGGTGCCCGGCGACCCGGTCGGGCTGGCGGCCGGGCCACAGGCGACCGTTGAGATCCGCGAGGCGCTGCGAAAACAATTCGGCCTTGACCAGCCATTGCCCGTGCAATATGCGACCTACATCACGGGCATCCTGCGCGGCGACTGGGGGCAGTCGCTCTATACCCGCCGCGGCGTCATAGATTCGCTGCGCGTCTACTTTCCGGCCACACTGGAGCTGACGCTGGCCGCCGTCATCCTTGCGACTGGCGCAGGCGTGCCGGCCGGGGTCATCTCGGCGATGTATCGCAATCGCCTCCCGGACCACATCGCCCGCGTAATTTCGCTTTTCTTCGTCAGTTTCCCGGCCTTCTGGCTGGCCATGATTATGCAAACAGCGCTGGGGCGTTATGCCGGGCTGGTGCCCATCGGACGCCGTTTTCCAGTCCTCATGGCACCGCCGCCGACTGTTACCGGCCTCTATCTCGTGGACAGCCTGCTTGCGCTGGACCTGGCGGCCTTCAGCGTCGCGCTCAATCACATTGTGGTACCGGCACTGGTGCTATCCTTCGGCGCGCTGGCCAGCATCACGCGCATCACGCGCGCCAGCATGATTGAAATCCTTGAACGCGACTTCGTACGCTCCGCCCGCGCCATCGGCATTCCCGAGCGCGTCGTCATCGGCAAATACGTGCTGCGCAACGCCTTTATTGCCACCCTTACCGTCATTTCGCTCAATTTCGGATGGCTGATGGCTGGCGCCATTCTTGTAGAGACGATTTTTGACTGGCCGGGCATCGGCCTTTACGCCGTCCATGCGTCACTTAGCCTCGATTTCCAGCCCATCATGGGCATCACCATCGTCTACGGCGTCCTGTTCAGCCTCGTCAATATCCTGACTGATGTTGCTTACGGCATCCTGGACCCCAGGATCCGCTATGGCTGAGTCGACCGGGCAATCTCTGCGCGAAATGCAGGCAGCGGCGCGCTCGGCGCGCCAGGAAAATTTGCGCCGCAGCCTCTATCGCTTTCGCTCCAACGCCCTCTCGATGATCGGCCTCGCCATCCTGCTATTCATTGTTTTTATCGCCATCGCGGCGCCCTTGCTGGTGCCCTTCCCGGAAGACGCCGCCGGCGCGACTCACTTTATGGATCGTCTTCTGCCGCCTGGCCCCGAGCACCCCTTCGGCACGGACAAGGTCGGGCGCGATATTTTCAGTCGCGTGCTGATGGGCACCGGGCTGGCGCTGCAGGTCGGCGTGGTCATCATTGTTCTCGCCACTACCATAGGCGTCACCGTGGGCGGGGTGGCCGCCTACTTCGGTGGTTCCGTCGATGACCTGCTGATGCGCATCACCGACATATTTCTTACTGTGCCGGCGCTCGTGCTGGCCATTGCTTTCTCCGCCGCGCTGGGCAAGGGCATAATCAACGCCATGATTGGCATCTCGCTGGTATGGTGGCCGGGCTTTGCGCGCCTGACGCGCAGCCTGGTGCTCTCCCTGCGCGAGGAAGCCTTTGTTGAGGCCGCCTACGGCATTGGTGCCGGCCACGGGCGCATTCTGTTTCGTCACATCCTCCCCAACGCCGTCTCGCCCATCATCATCAAGATGACCACGGACTTTGGTTTCGCAGTGCTAACCGCCGCCGCGCTCGGCTTTATCGGCATCGGCGCGCAGCCACCCACCCCGGAATGGGGCGCGATGATCGAGGACGGGCGTCATTACTTCCCGGACGAATGGTGGGTCGCGACCTTCCCGGGCATGGCTATCTGGTTACTGGTCTTCAGCTGGAATCTGCTGGGCGACGGCCTGCGCGACGTCCTTGATCCGCGTGCGCGTCGCTAGGCGGGCTGGAGGAAAGCATGAGCGATGCGCTGCTGGACATTCAGGATTTGCACCTCGAATTCGACACTTTTGACGGCGTCGCCAAGGTGCTGGCCGGCGTCAACCTGACCATGCAGCGCGGCGACGTGCTGGGTCTGGTGGGCGAGACCGGTTGCGGCAAGTCCATGACCGCGCTGGCCATTCCCCGACTGATCCGCATGCCACCGGGCCGCATCACGCAGGGACGCATCATGTTTAATGGCGAAGACCTGCTGGAGCGCCCGACCAGCGCCATGCAGAGCTTTCGGGCGCACCACCTTGGCATGATCTTCCAGGACCCGGCCACCAATCTAAACCCGCTCTTCACAATTCGTGAACAGTTGATGGACGCAGTCCTCTACCAGCAGGCCGATGTTCAGCATGTGCCCGGTCGCTGGCGCGGCTTTCTGCCGTCGGCGCGCCAGCTGCGGCAAGATGCCCACGCGCGCGCCCTTGAGCTGATGCGTCTGGTCGGCATCCCGGACGGGGAACAACGCATCAGCGACTACCCGCACCAGTTCAGCGGCGGCATGCGCCAGCGCGTGTTAATCGCCATGGCCCTGGCCGGTGAGCCCGACCTGCTCATCGCCGACGAGCCAACCACCGCACTCGACGTCACCATTCAGGCGCAAATCCTGCGCCTCATCCGCTCGCTGGTGCGGCAGCTGGGGCTCACTGTGCTTCTTATCACGCACAATCTCGGTGTGGTCGCCAACACCTGTGACAAGGTCGCCGTGATGTATTCCGGTCGCGTCATCGAACAGGCGCCGGTACGCGAGCTCTTCCGCAAACCAGGCCACCCCTACACCCAGGGGCTGATTCGTGCGGTGCCTTCCAGCAATACGCGGCGCGGCGGGTTGCAGGGCATCCCTGGGCTGATCCCCAATCTGATTTCACCGCCACAGGGCTGTCGTTTTCATCCCCGCTGCGAGCATGTACTTGCGCATTGCAATAGCCAGGTGCCTGGCCCGGGGCGCATCGGCGCCGACCATCTCGCCTTTTGCCACCTCTATCCGGAGGGCGCATGAGCGAGACCCTGCTGGAGTTGCGTAACCTGCGCAAGGACTTTTCGCAGCGGGGCGGCCTTTTCGGTCGTCAGAAACAGGTGTTGCGTGCCGTCGATGATGTCAGTCTGAGCGTGCCACAGGGCAAAACTCTGGGCCTGGTTGGCGAGTCGGGCTCCGGCAAGACAACCATCGGCAAGTGTATTCTGCGCCTGGTCGAGCCCACGGCAGGTGAAATCCTGTATGACGGCGAGGACCTGCGCGCGCTTGATGCGCGTCGACTGCGGGCGCGGCGCGCCGACATGCAGATGATCTACCAGTCGCCGGCGGACTCGTTAAACGGCCGCATGACCGTCGGCCAGATCATTGGCGAGCCGCTGTGGATCCACGAGAGTATCGGCGCCAGCGCGGCGCGCGAGCGTGTGCTGGAACTGATGCACGTCGTTGGCCTCAAGGAAGAACACTACTTCCGCTATCCGCACGAGTTCAGCGGCGGCCAGCAGCAGCGCATCGGCATCGCCCGCGCGCTGGCCGTGCGTCCCCGGCTTGTCATCCTCGACGAGCCGACTTCAGCGCTCGACGTTTCTGTGCAGGCGCAGATTCTGAATCTGCTACAGCAGTTGCAGGACCAGTTCGCCCTGACCTACCTCTTCATCTCCCACGATTTGGGCGTGGTGCGCTACATGTGTGACGAGGTCGCCCTGCTCTATCTCGGAAAGATCGTCGAGCAGGCGCCTGTCGAAACGATCTTTGAAGACTCGCGCCACCCCTACACCCAGGCTCTCATCTCCGCCATCCCGGAGCCAGAACCGGATGAGCAGCGCGAGCAGATCGTGCTGAGGGGCGACCTGAGCGCAGGGCGTCCCGACCAGGGTTGCCCCTTTGCGCCGCGCTGTCATGCGGATACGCTGGCGCGCTGCGAGACGGTGGAGCCGCCCCTGGTTATGGTGGACACAGTCCACCAGGTCGCCTGCCACCTGCATCCAGGAGCTGCCTGATGCTGACTCAGGTAACAGTTGATGACATTGAGCCCATCGCGATTGGCGCCGGCATCCTGGGCACGGGCGGCGGCGGCAACCCCTACCAGGGGGGACTGCACCTGCGTGCCGTTCTGAGTGAATACGGGCCGCAGCCCGTCGTCAATCCCTGTGAGTTGCCCGATGATGCTCGCCTGGTCGTAGTCGGCAGCATTGGCGCGCCCACCGTCAGCATAGAGAAATTGCCCCAGGGCCAGGAAATGTCGCGGGCCATCCGCCATCTGGAGCGCCATGTTGGCCATGCTTTCGACGCGGTGGCCATTGCGGAAATCGGCGGCGCCAACTCCATGCAACCGCTCATCGCGGGCAGACAGTTGGGTATTCCCACTGTTGATGGCGACGGCATGGGCCGCGCCTTCCCCGAGATGCAGATGTCCTCCTTCCTCTATGAGAGCGACGTGAGCGTCGCGCCCTACGCCATGGTGGATGTCGGCCATCGTCGCATCCTTGTGCCACACACCATCAGCGAAAAGTGGGGCGAACGCGTGGCGCGCAACATCGCTGTCAGTATGGGAGCGCGCGCAGCCCTTGCCGGTTATGTCATGAGCGGCGCCGAGGTGCGCGCTACTGCCGTGAAGCATACGCTGAGCCTTGCCCACAGTCTCGGCAGCGCCGTGCTTGCCTCCCAGGGCAACGATGTGCCCGCTGTCGTGGCCGAAATGCTGCAGGGCGAAATCATATTCCGCGGCAAAATCAGCGATGTCAACCGCCGCATCGTACGTGGCTTCGCCCGCGGCAACGTGGTATTCGAGAGCTTCGACGGCGCCGACGAGTTGAAAATCGCGTTTCAGAACGAGTATCTCATTGCATGGCGTAATGGCGAGGTATGCGCCACAGTGCCTGACCTGATCTGCATGGTCACCGCCGAGACAGGCGAACCGGTGTCTACCGAGATGCTGCGTTATGGAACGCGCGTGGTGATTATCGCAGTGCCGGCGCCCGCCGAACTGCGCACGGCCGCCGCGCTGGAGGTTGTCGGTCCGCTTGCCTTTGGCTATGACGTCCCCTGGCGCCCACTGCCTGGCGGTCGCATTGGGCTGCCCGTTTCTTGAGGCCTTGCCACGCCATTACCGATGATACATGGATGCGAAAGGAGCAAGTGTGCGCATAGGAATTGACGTCGGGGGCACCAACACAGACGCAGTGCTGATGGACGGCCAGACCGTCATCGGCTCGGCCAAGACCCCGACCACAGCCAACGTGACCGACGGCATCACCAGCGCTCTCGGGACCCTGCTGCAGCAAAGTGCGCTGGAGGTCGACCAGATTGACGGCGTCATGATTGGCACGACGCATTTCACCAACGCCGTCGTCGAACGGCTCCACCTCACTCACACGGCCTGCATTCGTCTTGGCCTGCCAGCCACCGCCTGCCTGCCACCCATGGTCGACTGGCCGGAAGGGCTGCGTGAGGTCATCGGCGGCCACGTGTATATGGCGCACGGCGGACACGAGTTCGACGGTCGCGAAATCTCCGCCTTCATGCCGGAAGAAGTGCGCGGCATCGCAGCGCAAATCCGTGACAAAGGCATCAACGTCGTCGCCATCTCGTCTGTCTTCTCACCGGTCAATTCCAGTTTTGAGGAAGACGCCGCCGCCATCGTGCGCGAAGTCATCCCCGACGTGACCATCACGCTCTCCAGTTCCATCGGGCGCATCGGGTTGCTGGAGCGCGAGAACGCGGCCATCATGAACGGCTGTCTGCGCAACCTGGCACAGCAGACCATCAATGGCTTCCGCGCTGCGCTGGCAGACATGAACATCAAGGCGCCTTTCTACCTCAGCCAAAATGATGGCACCCTGATGGCCGCGGACTTTGCCGCGGACTTTCCGGTGCTCACCTTCGCCTCCGGCCCGACCAACAGCATGCGCGGCGCAGCCTTCCTCAGCGGCCTGCGCGACGCCATCGTCGTGGACGTGGGCGGCACGACGACCGACATCGGCGTGCTGCGTCACGGCTTCCCGCGCGTGGCGGCGCTGGCTGTCGAAATCGGCGGCGTGCGCACGAACTTCCGCATGCCCGACACCATCTCCATCGGCCTCGGCGGAGGCAGCCTGATTCAGGCGGAGCCGCTGCAGGTCGGCCCGCGCAGCGTGGGCTACGAGCTCACCACGCGCGCGCGCATTTTCGGCGGCGATGAACTGACCGCAACTGACATCGTGGTTGCTGCCGGCCACGAGGACATCGGCGCTGCCGGCCTGGTTTCCGGACTGGACAGCAGACTTGTCACGGCGGTCGAGGATCGCATCGAGGAGATGGTCAACGTCTCGGTGGACCGCATGAAAACCAGCGCGACCGAAGTGCCGGTCATCGTGGTTGGCGGCGGCAGCATCCTCATCCAGCGTAAAATCGCCGGCTCCTCGGAACTGGTGCGGCCCGAGCATTTCCCGGTGGCCAATGCCATCGGTGCAGCCATCGCCCAGGTGGGCGGCGAATGCGACCAGATCTTTTCGCTGGCCGAGATGAGCCGCGATCAGGCGCTTGACCAGGCCAGGCAGGTTGCCAGCGGACGCGCAGTCGCTGCTGGCGCAAACGCTGCCAGCGTGGAAATTGTGGAAGTCGAGGAAGTACCGCTGGCCTATCTGCCTGGCAATGCGACACGCATCATGGTCAAGGCCGTCGGCGACCTGGTGGAGGCTGAGTAATGCGCATCATTGACGAGGCTATGTTGGAAGACATTGCGCTGGGCGCCGCAGTTCTGGGCACCGGCGGCGGTGGCGACCCCTACATCGGCAAGTTGATGGCGCGCGAATCGATACGCCGTTACGGGACAGTCGAGCTCTACACCCTGGACGAACTGGACGCGGAGGACCTGGTCGTGCCCACGGCCATGATGGGTGCGCCAACCGTGATGGTCGAGAAGATGCCCAACGGCGACGACATCGTCAACGCATTTCACTCCGTTGGCAAGTACATCGGCAAGCCCATTCGCGCCACAATGAGCATCGAGGCCGGCGGCCTGAATTCGGTCGTGCCCATCTACACGGCGGCGCGGCTGCGCCTGCCCATGGTCGATTGCGACGGCATGGGTCGCGCCTTCCCCGAAATCCAGATGGTGACGCACACGCTGCACGGAATCTCGGCCACGCCCTTCGCCATGTCAGACGAGAGGGGCAACACGGTCATTATGGAGACCATCGACAATCACTGGACGGAGACCTTTGCCCGCAGCGTGACGGTGGACATGGGCGCAATGGCCATGATTGCCCTCTACGCCGCCACGGTCGCCGAGCTACGTGAAGCAGCAGTGCCCGGCACCATCAGCCAGGCGCAGTGCATCGGGGAGACCATCCGTAACGCCCGTCTGCATGAGGAAGACCCGGTGCGCACAGTGCGCGAGGCGGTCGGCGGCTTCACAATTTTCAGAGGCAAGATTAGCGATGTTCAGCGCCGCACCGAGGCCGGCTTCGCCAAGGGAGAAGCCTTCATGGCCGGAATCGGGGAATACGACGGTCAGGAGCTGCGGCTCGCATTCCAGAACGAGCACCTGGCCGCCCTCATCGACGGCGAGGTATGCGTCACAGTGCCGGACCTCATCGCCGTGCTGGACATCGAAACCGGCGAGCCCATCACAACCGAGGGCCTGCGTTACGGCTTTCGCGTGGAGGTCATCGCCTTCCCCTGTACACCCCGCTGGCGCAACCCTGACGGCCTGCAGCTGGTCGGCCCGCGCGTGTTCGGTTATGACGTCGACTATGTCCCGGTCGAGGAGCGTTACGGCTAGTGATTCGCAGTATCGGACTTGAAGACACGGAAGCCCTGGCGCTGGGCGCCGGCATCCTCGGCACTGGCGGCGGTGGCAACACCTATATCGGCAGGCTGCGCCTCGATCGTCAGCTGCGTTTGAGCGGAGTGCCCTGCCAGATTCTGGGCGCGGAGGATCTGCCTGATGACGCTCTCGTCGTTGGCGTGGGTACGATGGGCGCGCCCACCGTGGGCATCGAGAAAATTGAGTCTGGCACTGAGGTCGCCCGCACCGTGCGCGCGCTCGCGTCACACCTGAAGCGCGACTTTGATGCGCTGGTCATCAACGAGATCGGCGGCTCAAATGCGCTTGAGCCGCTGGTTTGCGGACTACAACTGGATCTGCCGGTGCTGGACGGCGACGGCATGGGGCGCGCCTTCCCGGAGTTGCAGATGGACACCTTTTCTATCGGCGGCGTCGCGGCCAGTCCGATGGCGCTGGGCGACTGCCACGGCAACATTGCCATCTTCGAGCACCTCGACACTCCGCTGCAGGCCGAAGAGTGGGCGCGCAACCTGACCATCGAAATGGGCGGCAGTGCGGCGCTGGTGATGTCAGTGATGTCAGGCGCGCAGCTCAAGGCGACGCTGGTGCGCGACACGCTCTCACTGGCCCTGAGCATGGGGCGCGCCGTGTTACACGCGCGCGCGCTCAAGGACGAGGCGCCGGCGTCCGTCATCGCAGGACTGGGAAACGGCCAAGTGCTCTTCGAAGGCAAAATTGTGGATGTGGAACGCCGCACCGTGCAAGGCTTCGCGCGCGGACGGGTTCGCCTGCAGGCCTTTGACGACCCGCAGAATTTGCTGGAAATTGTCTTTCAGAATGAGAACCTCGTTGCCTGGCACAGGGACGAGGTGCTTTGTAGCGTGCCGGATCTGATCACCATTGTGACGCTTGAGGATGGCACGCCGCTGGGCACCGAGATGTTGCGCTATGGCCTGCGCGTGGGCGTAATCGCCATGCCGGCGGTGCGTGAACTAAAAACGCCGGCCGCGCTCGCTGTTGTGGGACCGGCCGCCTTCGGCTACAAAGAGGTGTCCTTTCGACCGCTGCCGGGAGACCTGTTGCCGGAAATTTCCTGATCACGAGCGCGGCCCAGCCAGAGCAGCACAGCCAGGCCGCAAAAGATAATCAGGGACAGCAAGACCAGCGAGGCCAGCTTGAACGTCCGGCTCTCAAGGACGAGGGTCAGCGTGCCAAAGCCGGTGCAGAAGAGATAGTAGCCCAGCACGATCTGGCGTTGACTGTATCCCAGGTCCAGCAAACGGTGATGCGCGTGGCCCCGGTCGCCGCGGAAGGGGCTGCGTCCGGCCAGCACGCGATTAATCATCTGCCAGATGGCATCCAGGATTGGCAAGGCCATGACCATCAACACCGTCGCCATCTTTGCACCGCCAATGATGCTCAGGCAGGCGATAAGAAATCCCAGCAGGTAGGCGCCGCTACCGGCGAAGATGCGCGCCGGATAGAAGTTGTGGACAAGAAAGCCCAGCGTGGCGCCCATCAGCGCAAGAGGCAGCAGGCTCACACTCAGTTGTGGCGGCTCCAGGATCAGGGCGCTGTTGAGGAACAGCACACAGGCCGCGATGAACACCACCCCGTGGGACAAGCCGTCCAGGCCATCCAGAAAGTTGACCGTATTGGTCATGCCAACGATCCACAGCAGAGTCAGCACTGCCGTCACCGCGAATGGCCAGGCGGGCGTCTGCGTGCCGGTCAGGGGATTATTGAAGCTCTCGATGAAGATTTGGTGATGGATGGCGATGCCGGCCGCCAGAAACTGCGCCAGAAACCACCAGTGCGGCTTCAGCTCACGCCAGTCATCCAGCAGGCCCGCGATGAAAATAACTACGGCGCCGAGCATCAGCCCGGTGAGACGCAGCGGCTCTTCCGGATCGAAGCGCGGCACGTCCAGCAACTGCGCCAGAATCACGCTGAGTGTGAAGCTGAGGAAGAGCACGCCGCCGCCCAGGCGCGATAGCTGACGTCGGTCGCCTTCGTGCCGGCGCCGCGCTGACATCTGCGTAACGATGCCGAGGCGCTTCCCCAGCCAGATCATCGGCGGACTGACCACTATGGCGAGCGCCAGCGCCAGGAAGAAGGTGATGACAAAGGCGGCAGCTACATTCAAGGGAGTTCACCCGCCCACGGGTGACAGGCTCATGCCTTGTAGGAACCGGCAGTGACATCGCCGCCAGAGCCAGTCCAGTTCGTGTGAAAGAACTCGCCACGAGGCCGGTCAACCCGTTCATAGGTATGCGCCCCAAAGTAGTCGCGCTGCGCCTGCAGGAGATTCGCCGGGAGACGCTCATGCCGAAATCCGTCATAAAAGGACAGTGCGCTCGACATGGCGGGCACCGGAATCCCCGCCAGCGAGGCCCAGGCGACTACTCGCCGCCAGCCGGTTTGTGCATTCTCAATCTGCTCCCGGAAGTAGTCGTCCAGCAGCAGGTTTCCCAACTGTGGATTGTTGTTCCAGGCGGCGGTGATGTGATCCAGAAAGCCCGAGCGGATAATGCAGCCCTCGCGCCACATTTGGGCGATGCTGCCGTGGTTCAACTCCCAACCCAATGCCTCGTCAACAGCATGCAGCAGCATGTAGCCCTGGGTATAGGAGATGATCTTGGAGGCGTAGAGGGCCTGCTCCACATCTTCCAGGAGCAGCCCGGCGACATCCGGAGCCCCGCCAGGCCCGGACAACACGGCAGAGGCCCGCAGACGCTCGTCCTTGAGGGCGGAGAGAAAGCGGGCGAAAACTGCCTCGCTGATGAGCGTGAGGGGCGTACCATGTTCGAGCGATGCGTCCGCCACCCACCTGCCCGTGCCTTTCTGACCAGCCGTATCCAGGATTTTTTCAACCAGCGGATCGCCAGCTTCATCACGAAACGCAAGAATGTCGCCAGTGATCTCGATCAGGTAGGAATCGAGCGGGCCTTCGTTCCAACGGCGAAATGCGGCGCCCATCTGCTCATGATCCATGCCAAGGCCGGATTGCAGCAAGTGAAAGGACTCGCTGATGAGTTGCATGTCGCCATATTCGATACCGTTGTGCACCATCTTGACGAAGTGACCGGCGCCATCGCGGCCGAGCCAGTCGCAACAGGGCGTGCCATCCGACACTTTTGCCGCAATGGACTGGAAAATGAGTTTGAGGTGCGGCCAGGCGGCCGGCGACCCACCAGGCATGATTGAGGGTCCGAAGCGGGCGCCCTCCTCACCGCCAGAGACGCCAACTCCGGCGTAGAGGAAGCCCTGCGCCTCAAGTTCCTGAGCGCGCCGGCGCGAATCCTCGTAGTTGGAATTGCCGCCGTCGATGACGATGTCGCCCGGCTCCAGGTGCGGCAGGAGCTGCTTGATCACGACATCCACCGCGCGGCCCGCCTGCACCATCAGCATCACCCTGCGCGGCCGCTTCAGGGCGGCGCAAAGATCTGCCAGCGTATACGTGCCGATAATGTCACGGCCCTGCGCCTCACCCTCCACGAAACGCGTGACCTTTTCCGTGGTGCGGTTGTAGACCGCGACCGTGAAGCCGTGGTCGTTCATGTTCAGGATCAGGTTCTGGCCCATGACCGCCAGTCCGATCAAACCGATGTCCGCCTTTGCAGTCATTCCTTCTCCATTCGGGTGAACAGGACCGGCGAAAGCATAACGCAGCAGGCAGAGATGCAACAGCGCCGGTTTTAGCTCCTGAGCGCCGCAGCCACCAATTCCACCGGATGCCGCACGTCTATGCCTGCCTCGTGAATTTGCGTACGACAGGAGCTGCCCGGCGCAGCAACCAGCGCATTCGGCTGCGCGCGCAGCGCCGGCAACAAGCGCTGCTCGCCAATTTTGAGCGACAGGTCGTAGTGCTCGTAGCCGAAGCTGCCGGCTACGCCGCAGCAGCCGGAGTCAATTTCGCGCACCGTCGCGCCTGGGATGCAGCGCAACAAGGCCATAGTATCCGCCGTGCCCCACAGCGCTTTCTGATGGCAGTGTCCGTGCAGCAGAATCTCGCGCTCCTGCCCGTCCCAGGCCGGTGCGCATTCGGCCAGCTGCTGCACCAGCCAGGTCTCCGCGCTAATGCACTGCTGCGCCAGGGCATTGGCGCGCGGCCTCAACGTGGGCGCCACCAGATCGGGCAAGTCGTCAACAAAGGCGGACTGGCAGCTCGGCTCAAGGAAGACGTACGGGCCCTGTGCCGGATCCAGTTGACGAACGTTTTCCATCACCAGCGACTTTGCCAGATCGAGCATGCCGTTGGAAATGGCCGGGCGGCCGCAGCAGCCCTGCCCCGGGAGGCGCTGCAGGCGCAGACGCAGACCCAGCATTTCGGCGATCTGTAGCAGTGCCAGGCCCGGCGCAGGATGATTGAACTCGGTGAAGGTGTCGACGATTAGCGTGGCGTCGGCCTCGCCCGAAGCGCCTTCTGCCATTCGCGTCAGGCGTTGCGAACTTATGGCAGGCAGCGGACGCGAGACCGGCAAGCCCAGCTGCTGCGCGAGCGTCTGGCTGACCTTGCTGCGCAGCGCCAGATTCGCAAGGCCCGGCCACAGGCTGCCGAGGGCATTTAGCCGGTGAATGTTTGCGAAAAGGCGCGTCTTCAGCGGGACGCCGCGCAGATCGTGGCGCAGGGCCAGATATTCGGACTTGATGCGCGCCATGTCGACCGCCGAGGGGCACTCGGCCTTGCAGGCCTTGCAGGAGAGACATAGTTCAAAGACTTCGTGCAGGGCGTCGCTGCCCAGCCCTTCCGGCTGCAAGTGGCCGGACATGGCCAGGCGCAAGGCGTTGGCACGGCCGCGGGTCGCGTGATCCTCGTCGCGCGTTGCCATGTAAGAGGGACACATCGTACCCACGTCTTCCTTGCGGCAGACTCCCGCGCCGTTGCACATCTCGACAGCGCCGACCAGGCCGCCATCCGCGCTCCAGTCAAAGCGCGTACGCGGCTCCTGCATGACGACGACTGGCGAGATACGCAGGGTCGACTCGTCATCCATTGCGCTGAAGTCGACGATTTTACCCGGATTCATCAGGTCCTCCGGGTCGAAGGCCCGTTTGACTTCGCGGAAGGCCGCCATTAGCGAATCGCCGAAGAGCTTGCGGTTGAATTCGGCGCGCACGAGGCCGGTGCCGTGTTCGCCGCTGATTGTGCCGGCATACTTCACCGCCGCGTCCGTAGATGCCTCGGCGATGTAACGATACTGTCTACGCCCTTCGACAGACTTCAGGTTGACCAGCGGGCGCACATGCAGGCAGCCCGCGCTGGCGTGGGCGTAGATGGCGCATGTCGTGCCGGCCTCGCGCATGATGGCCTCGACGTCACTGATGTAGTCCGGCAGACGCTCGACTGGCACTGCTGCATCTTCGACGAAAGGGATAGCTTTTTCGGGACGCCGTTCGCTCATCAGCAGTCCGAGACTGGCCTTACGCACTGACCACACCTGCTGCTGCTGCTCCGGCGTGTGGGCCAGGGTCAACGCGCCGCGGTGTCCGTTGGCTCGCAGCATCGCTTTCAACCGCCCGATGTGGCTGTCCAGTTCGCTTTCACTTTCGCCGTAAAACTCGACGACCTGCACTGCCGCCGGGTCGCCCTCGATGAACTCCGCCAGTTTTGGCGCGAACTCGGCGCTGGCGCGCGTGCGCTCCATCAACATGCGGTCCATCATCTCGATCGCCGTGGGCTTCAGCTCAAGCAGAGCCGGCACTGCTTCAAGCGCGGCGCGCAGGTCATCGAAATGCGCCAGCGCGAGGCGGCGCATGGTTGGCATCGGTACCAGGTTCAACTCGGCGGCGACGATCGTGCCCAGCGTCCCTTCGGAGCCCGCGAACAGCCAGCGCAGGTCAACGTCAGCGGGATCAATCCGGTTGAGGGCGTAGCCCGCCACCGTGCGGAAGGTCTGTGGCCAGCGCAGGCGCATTTCGGCAGCCTGCTCACGGGCCAGTTCGGCGACGCGTGTGCGGATGGCCCGCAGGCTGGCGCTGTCTGCATCCAGCCAGGTGCGCTCGCCGCTGGCCAGCACGACTTCAAGGCGCTTCACCTGGTCAGCCGTCATGCCGTAGAGGATGCTGTGCGCGCCCGTCGCGTTGTTGCCGATGCAGCCGCCAATCGTCGCCCGTTCGGCGCTGGCCGGATCGGGGCCAAACATCAGCCCAAGACCTGCAAGCTGTTGATTCAGTTGACCCAGCACTAGTCCCGGATCGGCCACCACGCTTGACTCTTCAGCGTTGATGGCGCGCACACGTCGCATCCACTTGCTGAAGTCCATTACGATGGCGCGGCCAACGGTCTGTCCTGCCAGGCTGCTGCCTCCGCCGCGCGGCAACAAGGGTGTTTTGTAGCGACGAGCCAGCTCGTGGATGGCAACGACCTCGTCCGCGTCGCGCGGCACTGTCACACCAACCGGCATGATCTGATAGTTGCTGGCGTCGGTGCTGTAGAGCAGGCGCGACATGTGGTCGAAGCGCACCTGCTCTGCGCCAATCGCGCACTTCAGATCCTGAACCAGATCCCGGGTCGCTTCCCGCTGTTCGGCAAAGGCAACGGTCATAACCATTCCTGTATCGATTCAAGGCACAAATGAAATGCTACATGTCTGAATTGGCAAATTACTTTGTCATACTAAACAAATCGTGTTACGCTCTACTTGCAGCATCTCGTATAGAACTTATGGAATGAGGGGGAATAGAAATGGACATGAACAAACTGCACAGGGGAGGGATACTTGGCATCATAGCCAGCTTCCTGTATCTCGCCTATATGGGATCAGGAGAAATCTCCATGATCGCAGGCATTCTGGGAGAGGGAAGCGCAGCAATTATTGGCTTCATTCTGTTTTTGATCGGTAGTGCGATTTTCGGTGCCATTTATGCTGGTTGGGTTGAGAGCATGGCAACTGGTGGCTGGCAAACCCTGGTAGTCGGCCTGATCTACGGAATTATCTGGTGGATCATCAGTGCCAACATCATTGTTCCGGCGGTAACAGGTGGTGATGTGCTCGCGCTTGACCTGGGAGGCGCACAATTTTACGCTCATATCATTTCCGGTGTTACGCTGGCGTGGATATCAGAAGTTACCGCAAAGAGCGACGATGGCTAAGATCTGCTGCTTTCAGCAGACAAGAAACGGCGTCCGCCAGTCGGGCGCCGTTTTGTTTACAACGACTTTAGTAAGTGGCGCGCCCGCCGGAGAGATCGAAGATGCAGCCGGTGTTGAAGCTGGCCTCGCGCGAGACGATCCAGCAGGCCAGGGCTGCCACTTCATCAATAGTACCCAGACGCCCCATCGGGATCTTGCTCTCCATGTAGACCACCATTTCCGGCGCAATGTCCGCAATCATCGGTGTGCGAATGACCGCCGGCGCCAGTCCATTGACCGTGATACCGCTGGTCGCGTACTCCTTGCCTACCCCCTTGATCAGCCCGGTCATGCCGGCCTTTGACGTCGAGTATCCGACCATCCCTGGATTGCCTTCCTTGCCACCAATTGAGACGAGATGCAGTATGCGCCCGTAATTCTGTGGCAACATCGCTGTGATGGCCGCCTTCGTGGTCAGGAAGGCGCCGCGCAAATTCACAGACAGCACGCTGTCGAAATCCTCTGCGCTGTAGTCCACAAGATTTACGCTGGTCGGGCCCGGGATGCCCGCGCAGTTGACCAGAATGTCCAGGCGTTCATACCTTTCGAGCACCGACACCACACCGTGTTGCACCGACTCCTCGTCACGCACATCCAGCAACAGCGACTCCACGATGTCTGGCAAGGCAGCAGCGTTCACATCACCGACAATGACACAGCCACCTTCACGGACGATACGCTGCGCGATGCCCGCCCCAATGCCGCTGGCACCGCCCGTGACCAGCGCGACCTGGCCGCTGAAGCGCTGCTCAGCCATGCTGGCTCACGTCAAACAGTGGCGGGCGTTGCCGGTGGAAGTCTGTCGCGTCCTGAAAGGCCTGTGCCACGCCAAGTAGCTCCGCCTCGCGATTCAGGCAGCCGATGAAGCTGATGCTGGTCGGGGTGCCTGTTGCGCTGAAACCGTTGGGCAGCGCCAGAGCCGGATGCCCGGTTAGATTGGTGAGCGGCAAGACGTTTCCGACGAAACAGGGCGTCACCAGCACGTTAATTTCGCTCATCAATTTACTCATCTGCTGCATCAAGAGCATACGGTAGCGGTTGGCCTGAATGTATTCGACCGCCGGAATCAGGCGCGCTGCGCGCAGTTGATTGGGCCAGGCTTCTTCATCCTGGCGGCGCAGCTGATCGTCAATATCCAGGCGCGTCATTTCGTCGAAGGCTGCGGCGGCCTCGGCGAGGTAAACGACCGACAGAGCCTCCAGGTCGTCCGGCGGCAGCGACACCGGCTGCAAGTGCGCACCCAGCGCGCGCAGCGTCGCAAGCACATTGATGTTGTTCTCGCGCGCAGCATCGTCATCGCCCTGAGCGGCTGCTTCAGGAGCAAAGGCTGCCGGGACATAGCCAATGCGCAGGCTTTGAAGACCGCGTTGCGGCTGCCAGCGAAAGGGCACATCTGTCACAGTGGGGTCGAGGCCATCCGGGCCATAGATCGCAGTGAGCACCAGCGCACAGTCCTCCACCGTGCGACAAATCGGCCCGAGCTTGTCCATAGACCAGCTGAGGGTCATAGCGCCATGGCGGCTGACTCGGCCAAAAGTCGGACGCAAACCGGTCGCTCCACATCGCGCAGAAGGCGAAACGATTGAACCCAGGGTCTCACTGCCCAGCGAAAAACCCACCAGTCCTGCCACGGTTGCCGAGGCCGAGCCTGCAGAAGAGCCACTGGAGCCTTCGTCCAGATTCCAGGGGTTGCGCGTCATGCCGCCGAACCAGACATCGCCGTTGGCCAGCGCGCCCAGAGTCAACTTGGCGATGAGCACTGCGCCGGCCTCCTCAAGACGCTGCACGACGGTGGCGTCCACGTCCAGCATCTGCTCGCGCCAGGGAGTCGCGCCCCAGGTCGTGGGGTAGCCCCTGGTCGCCAGCAAGTCCTTGGCACCCCAGGGGATGCCATGCAGCGGGCCGCGCCAAATGCCGCGCGCGAGCTCCGCGTCGGCGCGGCGCGCCTGCTTCAGCGCCAGTTCCTCCGTTAACGTGACTACACATTCCAGCCGGGGGCCGAAGCGTTGCAAACGCGACAGATACATCTCTGTGAGCTCGCGTGAACTGACCTGCCTGCTGCGCAGCAGGCGCGCCAACTGACTAATCGGCCAGAAAGCCAACGACTCAAGGTCAACTGGTCGTTGCGACACGGGAGCGTCGTCGAAGTTGTAGCTGCGCTCTACGGAAGCAGGCGCTGTGTTGCCCGGTAGTTGCGGATCGAAGTAGAGCGGCGGCATGTCATGGTTGGACAGACGCGCCAGGGGACCGGCGCGCAGTTCAGCGAAATGACCGGCACGCGCGCTTACCCTGGCCGCCATGGCTTCACACTCGGCTTCGGTGAAGTCCAGCCCGATGAGTCGACCCGCTGACAAGAGTTGTTCCGTGGTCGGCTGCTGTGGCGCGTCCTCGCTCATGGGCTCGATCCGGCGCTGGCTTGCGGCAAAAGCAGCTGCGGCTCGTCCGAGCAAATGCCGTAGATGCCGAGTTGATGCAGGTCGCGGATGACTTCCGGGCGCTCCTCGTGCCAGATCATGACGCCCAGCCCCGCTTCACGCGCCGCCGCCAGCCATTCAGGCGTAAGCAGGTCTTGCGGTCTGTCGAAGCGCTCCCAGCAAGGATGCACAAAGTCGGCGCTGAGCGAGCGGGCCAGCATAACCGCGTCCAGATGTTGTGACCCGAAGAGGATCGAGGTCATCGCCGCCGGGCAAAGTTCCTTGAGCGCGGCCATCCAGTCGGCGCGGAAAGAGCCGAAGACCGTCGACTGCAGCATGCCGTATTTCTCAAAGAGTGCAATGACTTCGAGCGCAGCCGCTTCGTCATCGGCGTCCTTCACATCCAGGTAGATGCCAAGCTGCAGGTCGCGACAGGCCTCGATAACCTGCTCCAGCGTGAGCAGGGGCTCGCGGTCAGGTGGAGTCAACTCCTTTAGCCGGGCCCAGGAATGGTCGGCGACATTGCCGGGCACTCCAAAGACGCGCTGGAGATCGGAATCGTGTGAGGCAATTGGCACGTTATCTGCCGTCAAGCGCAAGTCCACTTCGACCATGTCTGCGCCCAGTTCGGCCGCAATGCGGTAGGCAGCCAGTGAATTTTCCTGCGCGCGGGACGAGGCACCCCGATGGGCGATGCGCAATACCCTGCGTTCGGCCGGCGGAATACTCGTCTCCAGCTCCGCCAGCAAGTGCCTGACGCGTCCCGGGATCCAGGCGTCCAGGACCTCCCAGGGCACAGCGATGCGCTCGCGCAGGTCGACAAACCTGGAAAAGTCCCAGGTTGGCATAAAGCGCTGACGCTCCAGCCAGGTCCATACCAGCTGGTTATTGAGGACAGTGCGCTCATGGATGCGGCCCGCGAAGAGCGATGTGAGGTGTACGCCGCCCGTGCCCGCTTGCTTGCCACAGGAATTGGCCGTGCGCGCCTGCCGCTCAAGCAGGCGTTCCGGCGACGGGGCGAAAGCATGCTTGCCGGGCTCGGAATGCAGCAGGACGCGCCCATCCAGCAGCGGCGGCGCGCCGGCTGCAGTGCGCATCGGATTCCACTCGCCATGCCAGCTGGCGTCGGCGGCGATTACCTGGCCGTCAGCGGCGAGATAGACCCAGACGTGCTCCAGCTCGTAGAGATGTCCTATGTCCCAGTCCCACCAGATTGCGTATTCAATCGCGCTGGCAGCGCCGGGCAGCAGGGTGATACGACGCGGGAAGGATGGCGACTCGCCATCCTCGCGGAATACTGTGTAGCCGAATGCTGAGGGCAGAAAAGGCTCGCGCAGATCCATGCGCAACAGGGGCGCATGGCGCAGGGCGAGCGCACGCTCTTCTGTTGAGCGCGGCTCGCCCTCAAGCGATGCCAGATGCCGGTCGTTCATGTCAAGCGCCTGTCAGGCAGGCGCTCAGCCGCCATTCTGCGAGCGCAACGCCTGCAACACACGCGGCGCAGTCATCGGAATGTCGGTCAGCCGCAGCCCGGTGCTATGGGCGATAGCGTTGGCGACAGCGGCCGGTGTCGGCACGACCGGCGGCTCGCCCACGCCGCGCGCGCCAAAGGGCCCATGCTCGGACGGCACCTCGACGATGATGGTTTCGACATCCGGCGCGGTCTGCATGGAATCCGGCAGGGTGTAATCCATCCAGGAGCCGGACAATAACTGGCCATCCTCGTCATAGGCCATCTCTTCGTAGAGCGCCCAGCCCAGCCCCTGGGCAGCGCCGCCGACCATCTGGCCCTCTACTGCCAGCGGGTTGATGGCACGCCCGGCATCCTGGGCGATCACGTGCTTCAGCACCTTGACCTCGCCGGTCTCCTCGTCGACCTCGACTTCGACCAGTTGCGCGCTGAAGGCCGGTGACTGGTCGGTCACGGCGGCGCGACCATGCGCCAAAATCGGGGCGTGACGTGAGCCAAAGCCCATGCCTTTGGCGGCGACTTCCCCCAGCGGGATGGAACGGGTTGGCGTTCCTTTCACGCGAACTTCGCCATCGACAATTTCGAGATCTTCGGCGTCCGCCTCGAATTCATCGGCGGCGATCGCCAGCACCTGCCGGCGCGCCTCTTCGGCCGCATTCTTAACCGCGACTCCACTGGTATAGAGCGTTTTGCTGCCGCCAGAGCCGGTGGAAAAGGGCGAGGTGTCCGTATCCGCGTTGAGGACCATCACCTTGTCTGGCGATACACCAAAAGCTTCAGCCGCGATCAGGTTGAAGCTGGTCGCCACGCCGCTAATGTCCATCGAGCCGGAGTTGATCTGCACCATGCCGTCCTTGTTGACATTGCAAATCGCGGCCGCGGCCGACGTGCCGCCCATCCAGCCGCCCAGGGCGACACCAACGCCGCGACCCTCAGCCTGGATGCGATCCCTCTCCTGCCAAAGCGGATGGGACTGCACCGCCTCCAGCGTTTCACGGATGCCGTGGTCAGGCCAGGGACTGCCATCCGCCTGCATATCGCCTTGTTTCGCGGCATTCTGGATGCGCATTTCGATTGAATCCAGGCCCAGAAGCCCGGCAATTTCGTCGATGGCCGTGTCTATAACGAAGAAAGCGGTGGGGGCGCCAGGCGCGCGATAGGCGCCGGAAGATGGCTTGAACGACAGCGCCTCGTGGACCTTGAGTTCGAGATTGGGCACTGGATAGTAGTTGCCTACCTGGTAGCCAACAAAGCCGGCGAGGTTCATGGGGTAGCAACCGGAATCCATGGTGACATCGGCCTGCAACGCGGTCAGGGTGCCGTCCTTGCGGGCACCCAGACGCAACTTCACGCACAGGGGCGGCGCAGGCGTGGTCGCAGCGATTTCCTCACTGCGCGTCAGAGACAGCTTAACGGGCCGATTCACGGCGAGAGCTGCCAGCACCACCAGCGGTTCGTAGACCGTGAACTTGGCGCCGAAGCCGCCACCAACGACCGTGCCCTTCACCATGACCAGCGACTCGTCAATTCCCATGATGTCGGCGATGGTGCTGCGGCCGCCGTAGGGATCCTGGGTGCTGGTCCACACATTCATGCCGCCGGTCAGCGGATCCGGCTGCGCGAGCGTGCCGTGAGTCTCGATCGAGGACTGGTGCACCATGGGCGAGGTGTAGGTGTGCTCCACGATGACGTCAGCCTCGGCGAAGCCGGCTTCCAGGTCACCACGCGCGGTCGTGCTTTCGGATGCCAGGTTGGACGGCGTGTCATCTTCTTCTTCAGAGTCACCACCACCCGCGCCGGCACCGTGTTCGCCGGCATCCTCGGCGCCTTTGGGGATTCCTTCTGGCCAGACCAGGGGCGCATTCTCAGCCACCGCTTCATCGTAGCTCATTGCGGCCGGCAGCGGCTCGTAGTCAACAATCACCTGGTCAGCGCCGTCGGCAGCGGCCGTCTCGCTGTCTGCCAGCACCAGAGCCACCGGCTGTCCGACAAAAATGACGCGGTCACGCGCCAGCAGCAGCCGGTTACGCGAAGAAGGCGCGATGTCCGGCAGGTCTTTGTGGGTCAGCACAGCGGCAACGCCAGGCACAGCCAGGGCAGCGCTGGCATCAATGTTGCTGATGTTGGCGTGGGCGTAAGTCGAAGGCACAAAGCGCGCGTGCAGCAGACCCGGCATGTCCAGGTCCGGCAGATACTGCGCCATGCCCAGCACCTTGGCCTTGCCGTCAATAATTCGCTTCGGATGCCCAATCGCAGCAAACTCACTCATCTTTTGCTCTCCAGTTCGCATTGAGGAATGCTCATTGGCGGGAAGTATACCGCGGGCGCGACCTGCTGTCATGCAAGCACAAGGGTGGCAGATTGCTTTTCTTTGCAGCAGGCCAGAAAGCGGTTTATACTTCAGCGCAGTTGCTGGACAGTCACAGGCGCAGGCGCATGAAGTTGGGCGGCATTTATCGCTTCAGTGAACCCCGGGCGCAGGTTTGGGCCACGTTGATGGATCCCGACGCCATCGCCACGGCCATTCCCGGAGTTGAAGCGTTTCTGCCGGTCGAGGGCGAGGAATATGCCTGGCTGGCGGTCGCGAAGGTCAGCATGGCCGCAGTAAGCGGGCGCTTTGAGGGAAGCGTCCGCATGAGCGAGATCGATGCGCCCGACAGCTTCAGGCTGACAGTGAGTGGCGAGGGTCAGGGCAGCATCATCAGCGGCAGCGTACTCATGAAGCTTGAGGACGCAGACGGTGGCGCAGCCACTACCCTGCACTGGGACGCCGACGCCAACATCTCCGGCAAACTGGCACGGGTTGGCCAGCGCCTGATCAAGGCCGCGGCCAACATGATGAGCAAGCGCTTTTTCTCTGGTCTTGCCCGTCAGATTCAGACTGCAGCGTGAACCTGCATGGCACGAGAGGAGCCCTGCCTGTGACGCAAACGTCTCATTCCTGGTTGGAAATTACTGTTGTTCGGAGGAGCCATGAAGATCAGCGTTAACGTGAACGGCTGTACCCGCGAAAGCGATGTGGAGCCCCGCACCCTGCTCGTCCATTATCTGCGAGACGAGCTGGGCCTGACGGGCACCAAGACCGGTTGTGATACCAGCCAGTGTGGCGCCTGTACCGTCCACATGGACGGCAAGTCGCTCAAGGCCTGCACCTGCCTCGCAGCCCAGGCCGATGGCTGTGAAGTCACGACGATCGAGGGACTCGCTCAGGACGGGGAACTGCACCCCATGCAGCAGAGCTTCTGGGACAACCATGGTTTGCAGTGCGGCTTCTGCACGCCCGGCATGATCATGGCGACCACTGCCCTGCTGGCCGACAATCCGAACCCTGACGAGTCGGAGATTCGTCACGGGCTGGAAGGCAACCTCTGTCGCTGCACCGGCTATCACAACATCGTGAAAGCCGTGGCTGCGGCGGCGCAGGCAGGAGGTGACTAAATGGCTGAGGTGGGCAAGGCCGTAAAACGCAAGGAAGATCCACGTCTCATCACTGGTGAGGCCCATTATATTGAGGACATCAAGCTGCCGGGCATGGCCCACGCAGCCGTCCTGCGCAGCCCGCACGCCCACGCCAATATCGTCAGTATCAACACCGAACGCGCAGCTGCCGTTCCCGGCGTCGTCGGCGTCTACACGGGCCAAGACTTCATGGACGTGAACCCCCTGCCCTGCCCCTGGCCGGCCGGCGGCGTGGACAACAATCTGAACACGCCGCGCGCGCTGGAAGTCGGCAAGGTGACCCACGTGGGCGCGGGCGTCGCGGTCGTCGTTGCCGAGGACCGGGCTATCGCTCAGGACGCAGTCGAGTTGATTGACGTTGAATGGGAAGTGCTGCCCGCGGTCGTTGACGCGGAGGAAGCCACTTTCGAGGGCGCGCCGCAATTGCACGAAAACGCGCCCAACAACGTCTGTATGGAGTGGGACTGCGGCAACCAGAACGGCACGGACCAGGCGCTGGCATCTGCCGATGTCGTGGTACGGCAGCGGCTGCGCAACCAGCGCCTCATCCCCACGCCGATGGAGACCCGCGGCTGCATCGCGCAGCATCAGCCAGCCACCGGCGAATACACGGTCTGGTTGACTTCACAGGCGCCGCACGTGCACCGTCTGCTCTTCACCGCCTTCATCTTCGGCATCCCGGAGAACAAGGTACGCGTCATTTCCCCACAGATCGGAGGCGGTTTTGGCGCAAAGATTTTCATGTATCCCGAATATGTGATGGTCACCGCGCTTTCGAAGATGGTCGGTCGCCCCGTACGCTGGATTGAGACGCGCTCCGAAAACTACATCGCAACCACGCATGGTCGCGACCACGTCACGGATGTTGAGGTCGGCGCCAACAGGGACGGCAGCATCACCGCCCTTAAGGTCAAGACCTACGCCAACCTCGGTGGCCTGCTCTCCACCGTAGCGCCGGGCATCCCGACCACGCTCTACGGCCGCATGCTCTCCGGCGCCTACAGTTTCCCGAACATCTACTGCCACGTGACCGGCGTTTACACCAACACCGGCATGGTCGATGCCTACCGCGGCGCAGGCCGGCCGGAGGCGACCTACGTTGTCGAGCGCGCCGTCGATCTGGTGGCCAGCGAGCTGGGCATGGACCCGGTCGAGGTGCGGCGCAAGAACTTTGTGGCGCCCAATGCTTTCCCCTACGAACCGTCTGACAACCTGCTCAATGGCCTCAGCTACGACAGCGGCGATTACGACAAGGCGCTGGACATGGCGCTGGGGATGGCCGGTTACGAGGACTTCCGCGCCGAACAGGCCGCCGCCCGCGCGAAAGGGCGCCTGCTGGGCATCGGCTTCTCAACCTACATCGAGATCTGCGGCATCGCGCCATCGTCCTGGATGTTTGGCGAAGGCTGGGGCGCAGCGCTGTGGGAGAGCGCCAACGTGCGCATGCACATCACCGGCGACGTCGTCGTCACCACTGGCTCGCAATCTCACGGCCAGGGCCACGAAACCAGCGTCGCCCAGGTGGTGGCTGATGAACTGGGCGTTTCAATGGACCAGGTACACGTCCAGCACAGCGACACGCTAGGCACGCCCTTCGGATATGGCACCTACGGCAGCCGCAGTACCGCCGTCGGCACTGTCGCCGTGTGGCGCAGCGTGCAGCGCATCAAGGACAAGGCGCGCGCCATCGCGGCGCACCAGCTCGAGGCCGCCGTCGAAGACGTGGTCTATGAGGGCGGCAAGGTCTTCGTCAAGGGCTCGCCGGAAAACGCGTTGCCCGTCGGTGAGTTCATGGGCATCGCCACCGCCGCCGCCGGCGGCTGGGACCTGCCGGAAGGCATGGAACCCTTCCTCGATGAAACTTCCTACTACGATCCACCGGACTGCACCTACCCCTTCGGCACCCACATCTGCATTGTGGAAGTGGACCCGGAAACCGGCAACGTGGAAGTCAAGCGTTACATCGCGGTCGATGACGTGGGCAAGGTTATCAATCCCATGATCGTCGATGGTCAGGTACATGGTGGCATCGCCCAGGGCGTGGCCCAGGCGCTGTGGGAAAGCGCGCAGTACGACGAGAATGGCCAGCTGATCAGCGGCTCGCTGATGGACTACGCCATCCCGCGCGCAGACCTGCTGCCTTCTTTCGAACTTGACCGCACCGAGACTCCCTCGCCGAACAACCCGCTGGGCGTCAAGGGCGCCGGCGAAACCGGCACCATCGCCGCCACTCCGGCCGTCGTCAACGCCGTAGTGGACGCACTCGCGCACCTGAACGTGCGCCACATCGACATGCCGCTGACGCCCAGTCGCGTCTGGCAAACCATCAGGATGCACAGCAACGGAGGAGATAGCTAATGTGGCCAGGCGAATTTGACTATGCCCGTCCGGCGACGGTGGCGGAGGCGCTGCAGTTGCTGGCGGACAACGAGGATGCGAAGCTGCTGGCCGGTGGCCACAGCCTGTTGCCCGCCATGAAGCTGCGCCTGAACGAGGCGCCGCTGCTCATCGACATCAGCCGCATTGACGGGCTGAGCGGGATCAGCAACAACGGCTCGCTTTCAATCGGCGCGCTGTGTACGCATGCCGAGATCGCGGCTTCGGCAGACGTGCAGGCCAGTTGCATGGCGCTGGCCACGGCCACCGGCATGGTGGGTGACCAGCAGGTACGCAACTGGGGCACGCTGGGCGGCAATGTGGCACACGCCGATCCGGCTTCCGATCCGCCAACCGTGCTCGTCGCCTTCAACGCGAACATCAACATTGCCGGCGCCTCGGGCAGCCGCAGCGTCGCCGCAACGGACTTCTTCATGGATCTCTTCACGGTCGATCTGGAGCCGGGCGAGATCATCACGAGCGTCGAGATTCCGGAACACCCCCATGATGGCTGTTCCTACGTCAAGATGTCGCATCCCGCGTCACGTTACGCGGTTGTCGGCATCTGCGTAGTTCTGCACAGGGACGGTGATCGCTGCAGCGCTGCGCACGTCGCCGTGGGTGGCGCGACCGTGCGCCCCATGCGCTCGCCTGGCGCGGAAGCTGCGCTGGGCGGTTCCTCACTGGACGCTGCTGCGCTGGATGCAGCAGCGGCTGCGCTGAAGGCGGACATCGCCAACGATCTGATCGGCGACATGAGCTTCCCGGAAGACTACCGCCAGGAGATGGCGGGGGTCTATCTCAAACGCGCGGTGAAGGCTGCCGGCGGCTAAACGCAGCATTCCCGTAGCCAGCACTTCGCGTTACCATATCAGGCAATTCAGGGCGAGGGTAACCTCGCCCTCCTGGTTAATGTCGGGGAGACTGCATGTTCGATTCCGTCAACGCTGTACAACAAACCCTGCAGCAGCAGGACTACATCGCCGAGCGCGGCCTGGCGACCGCCATTTTTCTGGCGCTGCGCCTGGGTCGCCCACTCTTCCTCGAAGGCGAAGCCGGCGTCGGCAAGACGGAAATCGCACGGGTGCTCTCTGCCGCGCTGGACAGCGAGTTGATCCGCCTGCAGTGCTACGAAGGCCTGGATGCCAGCAACGCGCTTTATGAATGGAATTACGCCGCGCAGATGTTGCACGTGCGGTTGCTGGAGGCCAGTGGCGCCAGTCGTGAAGAAATGCAGGCCGGCATCTTCTCGCGGCAGTTTCTGCAATCGCGGCCCCTGTTGCAGGCCGTCGAAGGCGGCGCAGATGGTCGTCCGCCCGTGCTGCTCATCGACGAAATTGACCGCGCCGACGAGGAATTTGAAGCTTTCCTGCTCGAACTGCTCTCCGATTTCCAGGTGACGATTCCCGAGCTGGGCACGATTCGCGCTGAGACGCCGCCAGTGGTCGTGGTCACCTCCAACCGCACGCGCGAGGTTCATGACGCGCTCAAGCGTCGCTGTCTTTATTACTGGATCGACTACCCCTCCCTCGAAAAGGAACTGCGCATCGTGCGCACAAAAGCCCCGGATGTTGAGCCACTGCTGGCGCGCCAGGTGACGGCCTTCATTCAGGAGATGCGCGAGCTGGAGCTCTTCAAGTCGCCGGGCGTGGCCGAAACGCTGGACTGGACGGCGGCGCTGGTCGCGCTGGACCAACGCGCGCTTTCACTGCAAACGGTCAGCGAAACCCTGGGCGTGATTCTGAAGTACCAGGATGACATTGAGCTGCTGGGCGACAATGCCCTGCAGGCGCTGCATGAACGCGCGCTGGTGCAGGCACAAACCGCTGCTGCCCTGGTGCCATGAACACCGCGCCCGTGCTGCCGGACGGAAGTCTGCATCAGGGCGGCCAGTTGCTGCACAACCTGTTGCTCTTCGGGCGTATGTGCCGCGCGCTGGGCATGTCCGCCACGCCCAACCGCATGATCGAGGTGGCCCACGCCCTGGGTCACATCGACCTGGGCCAGCGCCTGGACGTGTACCACGCCATGCGCGCGCTCATCGTTTCGCGCCAGCGCGACCTCAAGCTCTTCGACCAGGCATTCGATCTCTTCTGGCGGCGTCCCTTCGATGACTGGACCCAGCTGGACATGCCGGCGCTCGTCGAGGACGACCCCAAGCGCATGAAGTTTTTGCTGCCGGCTGGCGCGAGCGCGGTGGACTCGCAGAATTCGAACAGCGCTGCGCCAGATCTGAAGATGACGGCCATCGTGCCAACCTGGAGCGCGCGGGAGCAACTGCGTTACAAGGACTTCTCGGAGATGAACGCGGACGAACTGGCGCTGGCCAGGCGCGTGATGGAGCGGCTGCCGCGTTCACTTGACTACCGTCGCACGCGCCGGCTGCGACCGGGCCGGGGCAGCCGCATAGACCTGCGCCGGACGCTGCGCCACAACCTGCGCCATGGCGGCGAACTCTTCACGCTGCCCACGCGCACGCCAGGGCTCAAGCCGCGGCCGCTGGTGCTCATATGCGACATCAGCGGCAGCATGGAGCGTTACACGCGCATCTTCCTGCACTTTATGCACACTTTTGCCATTGGCATGCAACAGGTGGAGTCCTTTGTCTTCAGCGTGCGCCTGACGCGCATCACGCAGCAGATCCGGCACAAGTCCGTCGATCAGGCGCTGAAGGACGTAGGCAGCAGCGTCAGCGACTGGGGCGGCGGCACCCGCACCGGCGAGGCCTTGCGCGACTTCAACTATCGCTGGTCGCGCCGTGTGCTGGGCCGCGGCGCCATGGTGCTCATCATCACCGACGGCTGGGATCGCGGCGACCCCGTCTCCCTGCGCCAGGAGATGGAACGGCTGCAACGCAGTTGCAACCGCCTGATCTGGCTCAATCCCCTGCTCGACCTGCCGCAATACGAGCCCCTGACGCGCGGCGCCAAAGCCATGCTGCCCCATACCGATGACTTTCTGCCGCTGCGCAATCTGGACAATCTTGAGATGGTGGTTCAGGAACTGCAGAAACTGGCCAGACGGCACTGAAAGGACGGGGGCCATGCTCGACATTCTGGATACGGTGAACCGCTGGTTGCAAGAAGGCCATAAGGTGGCACTGGCGACTGTGGTGCAGACCTGGGGCTCGGCGCCGCGCGGCATTGGCTCGAAGATGGCGGTGACACAGGACATGGCGCTGGTTGGCTCGGTGAGCGGCGGCTGTGTCGAGGGGGCTGTCGTCGAGAACGCGCTGGAGGGCCTTGAGGATGGGCGGCCGCGCATGTTGACCTTCGGCGTCAGCGACGACGAGGCCTGGGATGTCGGCCTGACCTGCGGTGGCAAAATCAGCGTTTTCGTCGAAGCGCTGGACGCGGACTGGTGGGCACTGCTTGCGCCGCAGGTGCAGCAACATCGTCCGGCCACCACCATCACGCTGCTCGATGGGGAAGCTGCCGGCAGCAAGGTGCTCATCGGCCCGGAGGGCAACCTTGAGTATCAGTCTGTGCAGCTCGCGCCCGCTGCCGCGCAGTCGCTGGCCGAGACGGCTGGCGCCCGCAGCGGGCACATGGAACACAATAGCCAGGCCATCCTGGTCGACCGGCATCAACCCGGGCCGCAACTGATCCTCGTCGGCGGCGTGCACGTGGCCATGCCCTTGCAGGCCTTCGCGCGCGAGCTGGGATTCCGCATCGCGCTGATCGACCCGCGCAAGGTCTTTGCTACACGCGAGCGCTTCCCGGACGTCGAGCAAATCCTGCACAGCTACCCGGACAAGGCGCTGCAGCAACTGGGTCTGGACAGCGACAGCTACCTGGCGGTGTTGACCCACGACCCCAAGATTGACGACCCGGCGCTGCTGACTGCCCTGCCCAGCCCGGCGCCTTACGTCGGCGTTCTCAGCAGCCCGCGCACGCACAAACAGCGTCTGCAACGTTTGCACAATGCCGGTCTGAGCAAAGCGCAGACCGACCGCATTCGTACGCCGATCGGCCTCGAAATCGGGTCGCGCACGCCAGAGGAAATCGCGCTGAGCATCATGGCCGAGATCGTGTCCGTGCGCAGCGGAGCTATCGCGTGAAATTCGGCCCGGTGCCGCTGACCGAGGCAGTTGGCAAACTGCTGGCGCACAACCTGGTCGACGCCCGCGGTCACCGGCTGTTGGGTAAGGGACGCCTGTTGAGAGAGGCAGACATCGAGAAGATCCGCGCGCTGGGGATGCAGCGCGTCGTCGTCGCTGCGCCGGGACCGAACGACCTGGACGAAAACGAGGCCGCGCGCCGCGTCGGCGCCGCTGTCGCCGGAAGCGGGATTCGGCTCGTCACGCCTGGGGTGGGCCGCGCCAATCTCGTTGCCATGCATCACGGCCCGGTCTCCCTTAACGTGCCGGCGCTGACCGTGCTAAACAACATTGACCCCGGCATCACGCTGGCCACGCTGCGCAACCACACGCTTGCACAAAGGGACGAGCTGGTAACGCTGGTCAAGATCGTGCCTTTCGGCATTTCCGAGGCGCGCGTCGTCGACGTCGAGACCACTGCACAGCGACTTGCGCCAGTCGTTGCGCAGCGGCCAATGCGCGAGCTGGATGTCGGCCTCATCATCTCGGGCCCGGCGCGCGCCCAGGAACGCCTGCAACGGGCTTTCGAGCCGCCCACGCGCGCACGTCTCCAGCAGCTTGGCAGCAGGCTAGCCAGGCTCACGCTTGCCGCCCACGAAGCGGAGGGCATTGCTGCGGCCATTCGGGAGCAGCTGGCCGACAATATGCAGCTTCTGCTGATTGGCAGCGTTTCGGCCATAATGGACCGGGACGACGTCGTCCCCAGCGGTCTGCGACTTGCCGGGGGCACGGTCACTCACTTCGGCATGCCGGTCGATCCAGGCAGCCTGCTGCTACTGGGCTACGTCGGCGCGGTGCCAGTGATTGGCGCTCCGGGCTGTATCCGTTCGCCGCGCACAAACGTCATCGACCTGTTGCTGCCGCGTCTGCTGGCCGGCGAACGTTTAACGCGCGCCGATCTGGTGGCCCTGGGTCACGGCGGACTGCTGGAGGACATCAGCGAAAGACCCATGCCGCGCTCGCAAACCAAAGGGCAGAAGGCTCATGCAAGCGACCAGGGCCACCTTGACTAGCGCGCTTTCGCACCTGGAGTGTGGCTGGTGCGAGGCAACCTGGCCGGCAGACCAGCTGATGAATCTCTGCCCGGACTGCGAGCGGCCGCTGCTGGCGCGTTACGATATGGCGCAGGCGGGCAAGACGCTCACGCCGACCGCGCTGCGCAGTCGGCCGTCCAACCTGTGGCGCTATGCAGAAGTGTTACCGGTGCGCCAGCCTGCCATGCGCAAGACGCTTGGCGAAGGCTACACACCGCTGATTCCCCTGCCGCGCCTGGGCGCGGCGCTGGGCCTGACACAGCTCTACGCCAAAGACGAGGCCGCCAACCCGACCAACTCCTTCAAGGCGCGCGGCCTGGTGGTGGCCGTCAATCGCGCGGCGGAGCTGGGAGCGCGGGCCATCGCGATTCCGACAGCCGGTAACGCGGGCAGCGCCATGGCCGCGGCGGCTGCGCGTCATGGACTTCCCGCGTATATTTTCATGCCGCGCGACGTGCCCGCGCCATTCCTCGCCGAGATGCATGCGCTGGGCGCAGACATCACATTGGTGGATGGCCTGATAACCGACTGTGGTGCGCTGGTACGGGCCGGCGCGCAGGACGGCCGCTGGTTTGATGTCTCCACCCTGAAGGAGCCCTGCCGCATCGAAGGCAAGAAGACGATGGGCTACGAGCTCTATGAGCACTTTGACGGCGCGCTGCCGGAGGTCGTGATCTATCCCACTGGCGGCGGCACCGGCCTCATAGGGATGTGGAAGGCCTTCGCAGAAATGGAGCAGCTTGGCTGGCCGGGAGTTCAGCAGCGTCCACGAATGGTCAGCGTACAGAGCAGCGGCTGCGCGCCCATCGTGCGCGCCTGGCAGCAGGGAGCAGAAACTGCGCCACTATGGGAGGGGGCGACGACCATTGCTGACGGCCTGCGCGTGCCGTCAGCAGTCGGTGATTTCCTAATTCTGCGCGCGATCCGGGAGAGCGACGGCCAAGCGGTGGCCGTCGCTGATGATGATATTCGCGCAGCCATGCTGGAGTTCGGACGACTGGAAGGAATGTTCGTCGCGCCCGAAGCGGCGGCCACGCTGGTGGCACTGCGCAAGCTGCTGGCCCAGGGCGCAATTCAGCCGGACGAGCGAATTGTACTCTTCATCACCGGTGGCGGCCTCAAATACTATAATCTGAGCACACCGCCAGCCTGAAATCGTCTAGATGACGGGGGTTGCGACTCCGTATTCGCGGGCCAGGGCGCAGAGATCATCCCACACACCCTGGGGCAGCGGGACGCCAGCCTTGCCACGTTCGGCAGCGGAGCGCTGCTCTTTCTCGCCGGGCAACAACACTTCTTCAAATCCCGGAGCTGGTTCGACGGCCTTGATTCGCGCCAGAAATTCTCGCGTCAGCTGCTCGAAGCGCTCCAGGTCAGTGAAGGCCGCGACGTCCAGCGCGATGATCATGGTGGGATTACCGGAGCGAAACTCTGTCGATGAAACGGGACTGAAGCCGCACATGATTCCCGGGATCAGCTCCATCATCAGCGACAGACCGTATCCCTTGTAGCTGCCAAAGGGCAGCAACATGCCGCCGTCCTGGAAGGTGGCGGGGTCAGTCGTGGGATTGCCATCGCGGTCCAGCAACATTCCCTCCGGGAAGGCCTCGCCCTTGCTGAGCGCAACCTGCACCTTGCCATTAGCCACGACCGAGGTTGCGAAGTCCAGCACGAAGGGCATGGCGCCGGCTTTGGCTGGAATGGCCCAGGCCATTGGATTGGTGGACAGCAGCGGTTCGCGCCCGCCCCAGGGGGCAACGGACACGCGCACCACCGTCCCGCTGGTGAACAGCATGCCGACCAGGCCCTGGCGCGCCAGCATTTCTGCGTATTCACCGAGACGGCCGACATGATTGACTTCTTCCAGCGTAACGCAGCCGATCCCGTGTTCCTGTGCCAGATCTGCCGCCAACGCCGTGCCAAATTGCGCGCCAACCTGCCCGAAGCCGCGGCCGCAGTCAATGCTGGCGATTGCACCAAGCTGGTGTTTTAAACGCGGTCGCGCGTCCGGGACCAAATCGCCGTTGCGCAGCATTTCCACGTAGAGTCTGACGCGCATTATGCCGTGCGAATCGTGGCCGGTCAGGCTGGTCTGCATCAGGGATTCAGCCACCATCCGTGCAATGTCATCAGGTGTCCCGGCAGCCGAGAAAATCGCGGTTCCGAGATCAGCAAGGGTTTGTGGCTTTACCAGGGGCATTGAGTCTCCGGGCATTCAGGGCCGGCGAACCTGCCGGGATTACTGGCTAACACCCGCCATCATCAGGCCAAGGCTTTCAACCCTGGCATCTTCGCGCAGGACCTCACCAACCACACGTCCCTCGTAAAACACGACAATGCGGTCCGACAACGCCATGATCTCGTCGAGGTCTTCGGATATGAGCAGGATGGCGACGCCGTTGTTACGCTGTTTCATCAGCATTTCGCGGATGTATTCCGAGGCACCGACATCAACGCCGCGCGTCGGCTGGGACGCCAGTACCAGCAGCGGCTGTCGCGAAAGTTCGCGCGCGAGGATGAGCTTTTGCACGTTGCCGCCAGAAAGATTTTTAACCGGCGTGTCCTGGCGCGGCGTGCGAATGTCGTAGCGTTTGATCAGGTCAGCCGTAAACTCGCGGATGGCGTCAAAGTCAAGGAAAGGGCCATTCAGGAACTCCGGCGCGCTGTGCCGCTGCAGGATTGCGTTTTCGGCGACCGAGAAACTGCCGATCGTGCCGTGACGATTGCGCTCCTCGGGGATGAAGGACAGCCCCGCACGCAGCCGATCCTGCACCGGCAACTGCAACAGGGATTGCCCGCCGAGCAACACCTCGCCGTCTGTGGCCTCACGCAGACCGGCCAAACACTCCGCCAGCTCACGTTGTCCGTTACCGGAAACACCGGCAATGCCCACGATTTCACCCGCGCGCACCGACAAATTGATACCCTGCAGGGCAGGCAAGTCGCGGTCATTCTGCGCGCACAGATCTCGAATCTGCAACTGTTCTGCACCAGCCTGCATCAGCACCCGGTCTGGCTGAAACTGCACGTCCCGCCCAACCATCATGCGCGCCAGTTCGCCCTGTTCTACACCGTCATTCGGGATGGTAGCTACCACCCGTCCATCGCGCATCACGGTTATGCGGTCACTGAGTTCCTGCACTTCGTAGAGTTTATGGGTAATGAAGATCAGGGCATGGCCCTGTTCACGCATTTGTTTCAAGGTCCTGAAAAGCTCATCGACTTCCTGAGGCGTCAGCACGGCTGTGGGCTCATCGAGAATGATGAGCGCGCCACCGTGATACAGGGCCTTGACGATCTCAACCCGTTGCTGCTCACCTACCGAAAGCTGCCAGATCTGAGCGTCCGGATCGACCTTGAGGCCATAGGTCTCCGAGAGCTGCAGCAGGCGTTGGCGCGCGCGGCCAAGATCGAGAAGCGGGCCGCCTTTCAGGCCGAGGGCGACATTTTCAGTAACTGTCAAGGTGGGTACGAGCATGAAGTGCTGGTGGATCATGCCGATACCCTGCGTCAGCGCATCCTGGGGCGAGCGAATTTCGACCTGCTGGCCATTAAGGTGGATTTCACCTTCATCCGGCTTGTAGAGGCCATAAAGCTGACGCATCAAGGTACTTTTGCCGGCACCATTTTCGCCCAGCAGGGCATGGATTTCTCCTGCATGCACATCGAAATCGACCCGGTCATTGGCCAGCACGCCAGGAAATCTCTTTGTGATGCCAACCAGCCTGGCGTGGTCGATACGTCGGTGGCCGGAAGGAAGAGAAGCGGGATCGTTCATGCTGCTTCTTTCCACATCATCGTTGAGGGAAGTCGTCCCTCCCCCTTGCGGAAGAGGGACGACTCCTGTGCAAAGCGAGAGATTCGGTCCTAGGCCGGCTCGCGCGCAACCACGAGGTCACCGGAGAGAATGTCTGCTGCTGCCTGACCTGCTGCAGCCAGGATATCCGCGGAGATGCTGACGGAACCAAACACAAAGGACTGGCCACCATTCGCCAGGGTGAGCTTGTAGGCTACGCCGCCCATCTGGCCATCCTGATGGCGCTGGATCATGTCCTGCAGTACGGGGCCCCAGTTGTAGACCTGCGAGGCCACAACCGCATCCGGCCACTGCGGGCTCTGGTCACTCTGGGTCGCGAACCAGTAGCCGCCCGCATTCTCCACGGCTTCAATCGCCCCGACCACCATCTGTGAAGTGCCGGTCAGGATATCGGCGCCGGCGGCGAGATGCGTGTTGCCCACCTCGGTACCAGCCGCGACATCACTGAAGGAACCCACGTAGGCCAGCAGCACTTCAACATCCGGGTCGGTGTCGTTGACGCCCTGAGTGAAGCCGACGATGTAGAGCAGCGCATCACCGGCCGGAATCGGCCCGACGATGCCAACGACATTAGACTCGGTCAGGTGAGCGGCCATCACACCATTGACATAGCCGCCTTCTTCAGCAGCTGCCTCATAGGCGAAAATGTTGCTCAGGCCCGCTTCCTCGCCGGTATCACTGGCAGTACCCCACGCAAAGGAAGTTTCAGGGAAATCCGGGGCCAGATCAAAGAGCGAGGTGCCGTACTGCGTACCATGCGCGATCACCAGATCATAGCCGTCCTCGGCATAGCCACGCAGGGTTTCGGCTGCAGCCGACACATCGAACATACCTTCCGTGTAGGCAATCTCCATGGCGTCTTCGCCACCCAGCCCCGCCTGCACCTGCACCAGACCTTCATAGATGGCCTGACTCCAGGACAGGTCTGTAATACTGCTGGGCATCACAATCGCCACCCGAACCTGGTCCTGCGCTGACACCATGCTGGCAGCCAGCAGCGAAACCAGTACAACCAACAAAACAAGCTTGCGCATTTCATTCCTCCTGATTGTCACGATTACAGTCGCCGGCCAGTGCCGACGGAATAACCAACTCAGTTTTCACCGCGCTCAAATGGCCTCGTCAACGCCCTGGGTACATTACGCTGACGATCGCGAGCGAAAATCAGCACGATGATGGTAAGCACGTAGGGCATCATTATCAGCAGATTGGCCGGAATGACCTCGCCCTGCACGCGCACGTCCAGCACCTGAACCCAGATTTGCAGGTTGTTGGCCGCGCTGAACAAGAGGGCGCCCAGCATCACCTTCCAGGGTGACCAGCCGCCAAAATAGACCAGCGCCACGGCGATAAATCCGCGCCCGGCAGTCATGTTCTCCTGAAATACGCCTGTCAGTGCCAGCGACATTGAGGCGCCAGCCAGACCAGCCATCACCCCGCCAAGGATTACGGTCGAATAGCGAACGCGGGCGACGTTGACCGCCATCGAATCGGCCGCGACCGGATTCTGGCCCACGGCACGGATCTGCAGCCCCCAGGTCGTTCGATTCAGCACCCAGACCGAAATGGGGACAAGCAGAAAGGCGAGATAGACCATCGCGTTCTGGTTGAACAGCACCTCTCCAAGCACCGGCAGCTCGCTCAGCAGCGGGATGCGCAGCCTCGGCACCGATTCGGACACAATCACGCCGTCCGCCAGCACCCGAAACAGGAGCGTTGACATTCCCAAACCGAAGAGCGTCAGTCCGATACCGCTAATTCCCTGTTCCGCCTGCAAGGTCACGCTAATAAAGGCCATCATCAGGCCAAGCAGGCCGCCAACCAGCATGCCGGTCAACACACCGAAGGGCAGTCCGGCATTCAGGCCCTTCTCCGAGACTACGTAGATCGATGCGAAAGCACCCATCAACATGATGCCCTCGACGCCCAGGTTCAACACGCCCGAGCGTTGTGCAAACACTTCGCCGAGAGCAGCGAAGAGGAAGGGAGTCGCCGCCGCCAGCGTCAGCCCGGAGGCCGCGACCAGGATTTCCAGCAGCGTGCGTTCGGCGCTCATCGTCACCCTGCTCCAGTCGGCCGGATGCCGGCGGCTTCGGGCACGGATTCCTGGTTAGAGGACACACTGACCATCGTGGCCACTCGATGTGCGGCTCGTCGCCGCACCCACAGGTCGCTGCTGACGACAAAGAGCACGACAATCCCCTGGATCGCAATGATCGTGGCGGAAGGAACCTGAATGGTGCGCTGCATGCGCTCGGCGCCGGTCAGCATCGCGCCGAAAAAGAAGGCAGAAGGGATTGCGCCGAGTGGATGCAGACGTCCGAAGAGCGCCACTACAATCCCGGCAAAGCCGTAACCGACCGCGAACCCCTCGACCATACGATGTGGCACGCCGATCAGTTCCACAGCACCCGCCAACCCGGCCAGCGCACCACTCAGGGTCAGCGCCAGCGTAAGATAGAGGGGCACCGAAATGCCGGCATAGCGCGAGGCATCCCGATTCTGGCCAACGGCGCGAAGGCGGTATCCCAGCGGCGTGCGCCATAACAACAGCCAGATCAGCACTGCAGTGATGAGGGCGATGAAGAGGCCCGAATGCAGGCGCGCGGGAGGCAACAGCCGCCCCAACCAAACGGACTGGGGCAATCTGGCAGATTGTGGAATCCGCGTCCCCAGTTCAACCTCGCGGGGATCGATCAGCGGACCGCTGAGAAGGAAAAGCACCAACTGGATGGCGATCTGGTTCATCATGACCGTACTGAGAATTTCGTTAACCGCGAAGCGCGCCTTCAAATAGCCGGGCACAGCACCCCAAAGTGCCCCGGCGCCGGAGCCAACCAGGAGCGCCAGCGGCACGAAGATCAGTGGCGGCAACCTGTCACCCACGGCCACCGAGAAGGCCGTCACCGAAATTGCACCCATGAACAGCTGGCCTTCGGCACCGATGTTGATGACGCCACCACGAAAGGCAATGCAGATCCCTACTGCAACCAGCAACAGCGGGATTGAACGCGTAATCGTGTTATACAGTCGTGTGGGGTTTTCGAAGGGGTTGCCGATGGCCCCTTCCCACATTGAGGCGTAGGCTTCCACAGGATTGCGCCCGAGCGCAAGCAACATCAAGCCGCCCAGGAGCAACGCCAGAAAGACGGCGACCACAGGCGCCAAAACAACCAGGGGATCGGTATCAGTCAGGAATCTGCGTCGCTTCATGCCGCCGCGTTGTCCTACGGTGGTGATTAAGGGTTGCTGTCGGCGATGAGATATTATCACACGCTGTTGCGATTGCCGAATATCCAGGAGCTATTCACAAATTCTGGCGCCTCTCTTTCGTTATTTCATCTATACTCACGCTTAGGTCGGCAAAGGAATTTGCACATTATTTTGCACACTGCTACACTGTAAACAGTCGTGTGCAGTCGGACATCCGCGGATGGACGGCGCGGGCCCGTTAGCCCCGCGAAAAGTGCTGCCTGATGTGAAGCCCGATCATCCGGGGGGAGCGTCATCGTGCCGCTCTGGGAACGCTATCACACGCCACAAACTGTCGAAGATGCCCTGGCATCGCTCGCCCGCTACGATGGCGATGCCAGAATCATCGCTGGCGGCACAGATCTTCTGATTGACATTCAACATATTAAACGGGACGAACACCCGCTTGCGGCGCTCGTCGATATCACCTCGGTGCTCGAGATGACGCAAATTGCTGCGTCAGAAGACTGGCTCTACATTGGTGCAGCCGTCACGCATACTGCTATTGTCAACTCGCCGCTGGTTGAGCGAGAAGCGACCTGTCTCGTCGAGAGTTGCGGCGTGATCGGCGGGTTACAGGTACGAAACGTCGCAACTCTTGGCGGGAATGTCGCCCATGCCCTGCCAGCCGGCGATGGCACAACCTCGCTGGTGGCGTTGGGTGCCGAGGCCGATGTGGCGTGGCGCGATGGCCGCCGGGAGTGGCTGCCCGTCACAGAAATCTTTCGTGGCCCGGGCGTTTCAGCGCTTGATTCCACGCGTGACGTACTGGTTGGATTCCGCTTTCGGATCGGCACTGTCGGTGCGGCGAGCGCCTTCAAGCGAATCATGCGGCCGCAAGGCGTGGCCCTGCCCGTATTGGGATGCGCTGCGTGGGTGCAGCTGGACGAGGACAGGGACCGGTTTGATGACCTGAGGATTTGTGTCAGCCCGGTGGACCGGGTGCCGGTGCGCGCTCTTGCGGTGGAAGCGGACCTGCGGGGTCAGTTCATCTCATCCGAATCTTTGCGTCGTGTGGCTGCAAGCGCACGCGACAAGCTGAATCCGCGCGCCAGCAAGTACCGGGCCAGTGCGGAGTACCGATCGCACATGATCGAAACCCTCCTCAATCAGGTTCTGCCTTTGGCTATCGAACGTGCGCGCAGCGAGGTTGTGCGGGCAGAAGGTGTAGGACTTGGCTAGGTTAGTCATGGAGAACAGACAATGACCCGACTGACGCTGACTGTAAACGGCATCGAACATGACCTGGACGTGCCGGAATCGCGCACGTTGGCCGGATTGCTGCGCAACGATCTTGGTCTGACAGGGACCAAGATCGGCTGCGACGAAGCCGAATGCGGGATTTGCACGGTGCACGTGGACGGCGCGCCGGTAGATTCCTGCATCTACCCTGCCTTCAAGGCGCAGGGCAAGTCGATTCGCACTGTCGAGGGACTTGCCTGTCACAACGCCGGTGGCGAGGAGGTGCTGCACCCGCTGCAGCAGGAGTTCATCAACCATTGTGCCGTTCAATGCGGCTTCTGCACGCCCGGTCTGATGATGACTTCTGCCGCCCTGCTCGCCGAGAAGCCCGAGCCAGACGACCACGACATCAAGGTCGCGCTCAAGGACACCTATTGCCGTTGCACCGGCTACAGCAGCGTGATGCGTGCCATCCATTCTGCCGGCAAGGTCCTGCGCGGCGAGGAGTCGCTGCCCGCCAACGAGCCCGCAATCGATGAGCCGCTGAAAAGCATTGGCCATAGCGAACTGGTGCCCGACATCGTCGACCGCGTCACCGGGCGGGCGAAGTACACAGATGACTACACATTCCCGGACATGATCTATGGCCGCACCCTGCGCTCGGCACACCCGCACGCTGTGGTACGACGCATCGACACCAGCCGCGCCCGCGCCCTGCCGGGCGTACACGCGGTGCTCACCCGGGCGGACGTCCAGGGAGAAAATGCCCATGGCATCGTCACGTTTGACTGGCCGGTATTGATTGGGGAGAACGAGACCGCGCGTTATATGGGCGATGCGATCGCACTCATCGCTGCGGAAAGCGCCGATATAGCGGAGCAGGCATTGCAACTGATCGACATGGACTATGAGCCGCTGCCGGTCGTGGCGGATCCGGTCTACGCGCGTACGCCGGAGGCGCCCCACGTTCACGAAGGACGCGAAGATGGCAACCTGCTCAAGCACATCAAGGTGCGCCATGGCGACCTGCAGCGCGGCTTCGACGAAGCTGACGTCATCGTGGAGCGCACATACCGGACGCCTATCATCGAACACGCCTTTCTCGAGCCGGAGTGCGCCATTGCCATCCCCGCCGGTTTCGACGAGGAGCATCGCAAACTCACCATTTACGTCGGCTCGCAGATCCCTTACCAGGATCGCAACCAGATCACGCGCGCAATGGACCTGCCAGACGAAGAGGTGCGTGTGCGCGGCACGCTCATTGGCGGCGGCTTTGGTGGCAAGGAGGACATCGCCGGGCAGATTCATGTTGCCATGCTGGCCGAAGCGGCACAACGCCCGGTCAAGTTGCTTTACACGCGCCAGGAATCGTTGCTCTTCCACCCCAAGCGCCACGCGACAGTCATCCGACTGCGCACAGGCGCCCGCCGGGATGGCCGCATAACTGCAGTGGAAGCCGAGCTTTACGGCGATGCCGGCGCCTACGCCAGCCTGAGCGACAAGGTGATGACGCGGGCAACAACGCACGCGACGGGTCCTTACGACGTCCCCAACGCGCGTATTGACTGCTACGCCATGTACACCAACAATCCACCCGCCGGCGCGTTCCGCGGCTTTGGCGTGACCCAAAGCGCCTTCGCGGTCGAGCAAAACATGGATCTGATTGCCGAGGAACTCGGCATCGACGCCCTTGAGTTGCGTCGGATGAACGCGCAGAAGGTCGGCGTAGTCACCGCTACCGGGCAGCGACTGCGCGAAAGCGTGGGGCTACTGGAGACGATCAGCAAGTGCGATGATGACATGCGCGGGCAGGCCAACGGCAACTTCCGCTGGGGCTGGCGCGAGGGAGACATCGCGTGGGGCTGGGGTGTGGCCTGCGCCTACAAGAACACCGGCCTGGGCGGAGGAGCGCCGGACAAGTCTGCCGCGGAAGTAGAGGCCTACGACGATGGCACGATCGAGGTGCGCACGTCCTCCGCGGATATGGGACAGGGTCTGGTCGCCGTGCTGGCCCAGTTCGCCGCCGAGGAACTTGGCCTGCCCTACAGCCGTGTACGCGTGCTGCTTTCAGATACGGACCTGACGCCGGACGGTGGGCCTACAACCGCCAGCCGCCAGACCTTCATGAGCGGCAACGCCGTGCGCCATGCTGCCATCGGCCTGCGCGATTCCCTGAGCAGCATCCTCTCCGAAGAGTTTGACCATCCGCCGGAACAGTTGCGCTTTGAAGAAGGGCTGGTGCATGTAAACGGCACAAGCGTAAAGTTTGGCGAGGCCGTACGAATGGCCCGCAGCCAGGGCATCCCAACCCGCATCCAGCATGAATACTGGGGACCCAAAACACAACCACTGGGCACCGGCGGCGACATGCACTTCGCCTTTTCCTACGCCACCCAGATCGCGCTCGTCAGTGTGAATCTGAATACCGGCAATGTCCATTGCGAAAAAATCATTTCGGCCACTGACGTGGGTCGCGCGATCAATCCGCTGCTGTTGCAGGGACAGATTGAAGGCGGCATCGTGATGGCCATGGGCAACAGCCTGACCGAAAGCTACATTGTTGAGGATGGCGTCCCCTGGTCCACCCTGCTGTCGCGCTACAAAATGCCCAGTATCAAGCACACGCCCGAGATTATCAGCCATCTGGTTGAAGACCGTGCCTCGGCAGGGCCTTTCGGCGCCAAGGGAGTCGGTGAGATTCCATCGATCAACACCATGCCGGCCATAACCAACGCCATATACAATGCTGTCGGAGTGCGAATTTTCAGCGTGCCGGTCGACCAGGATGCACTCTTGCTCGCCATGCGCAACGGTGAAACCGAAGTGCACACGGCCTGGCATGATGTGCGCGAGCAAAAGCAGCACGCCTGAGCCTGCTTTCCCACAGAGCCGGGCGAGTCGGGGACGGCAGCAACAGCCTCCGGACGCCCGGTGAGCAAGACCTTGCAACATCTTACGCTACTGGCGCGGCACTGGCCTGTTGTATTGCGCCTGACGCTGGTCGCTCTGCTGTTCAATGTTCTCCTCCCAGCCGAGCCGCGCGCCACTCCCCAGGCGCAGCAGACCGTGGTCACCACCTTGCCGCAGCTTTGCGTGCACACCCGCCTCATCGACGAGGTGTGGGAGTGGAAGATTCAGCGCAGTCTGGAACTGGTGCGCGAAATGGGCGCGGACACCATCGTCGAATTCTTCCCCTGGGCCTATTTTGAGCCAGCGCCGGGACGCTTCAACTGGCATCAGGCGGATCGCATCATGCGCCACGCCCGCAACCAGGGCCTGCAAGTCATCGCCCGTACGGGGTTCGTGCCGGCCTGGGCCCGGCCGGATGTGGATGAAGCGCAGCCCGGCACGCTCAACAGCCTGCCGCGCGCTGCCTGGGGCGACTTCGCGAATTTCGTGGCGGAGTTTGCGCGACGCTACCGCGACGACCTGCAGCATGTGGTTATCTGGAACGAGCCCAATCTCGCCTTTGAGTGGGGCTTCGACACTGTGACGCCTGGCGACTATGTGGCTCTGTTGCAGGTTGTTCATGAGGCAGTGCGCGCAGCCAGCCCCGGGACCATCATCCTCGCAGCGGGCCCGGCGCCCACGCTGGAACCTCCCGGCAGTCCCTACGGCATGAACGACCTGAACTGGCTGGAGGCCATGTATGCGGCGGGCTCAGCCGACTGGAGCGACGGGCTGGCGCTGCACAGCTACGGCTTTCAGGACGCGCCGGCGACAGGGCCGTCAGCCACGCGCCTGAATTTTCGCCGCGTCGAGCTGCATCGTGAGATTATGGTGCGCCATGACGACCCGGCGCGGCCAGTCTTCCTCACCGAGACCGGCTGGAATGACGACCCACGGCATGAGCAGGCCGTCAGCCCGGCATGGCGCATTCGTCATACGCTCGACGCACTCGAATATGCTGCGCAACACTGGCCCTGGCTGGACAAGCTCTGCCTGTGGGCCTTGCGCTATCCCGCTCCCGCCTGGAGCTGGCGCGACGGTTTCACGCTGGTCACGCCAGAGTTCCTGACAAAGCCCGTCTACCACGCCATCCGGAACCTGGCCCTCGGTCGCGCGCAAGGTGCTGAACTGTGGCTCGCCCCGCCCGCCGCGCCAGCCTGATCGCACTCGCCCTCGCCGCGCTGATGATTGTGGCAGTCGCTCTCCTGCGCCGGCCGGCGGCAACACCTTCAGTTGCGACGCTGTTTCCACGTGGGGAACTGCGCATCGGCGTGGAAGCGGCCCTGCCTCCCTTCGCAAGCGAACATGATGGCGAGCTCGCGGGGTTGGCCATCGACCTGGGTCAGGCGCTTGGCGAGGAGCTCGGTCTGCCGGTTCGCTTCGTCACCCTGGGGCTGGACAGTCGCTACGATGCCCTGCGTACCGGTCAAATCGACCTGCTCGCCGTGGCCGATGCGCGCGCGACCTGGCGCGAACCGGAAGTGCTGGCGACGCGCCCCTGGTTCGATGCGGGCCTGGTGCTGGTCAGCAGGGCGGCACAGCCCGTCGAGGCGATGTCAGAACTCGCAGGGCGATCGCTCGCCCTTGCCCTGGGCTCCGCCGCAGACATTGAGGCCCGCCGCTGGGGACGACGCATCGCCCCGTTTCAGACGCAGGCCTACGAACTGCCGGCACACGCGCTGGATGCCTTGCGATTCGACCTGGCGGATGCGGCCCTGGTGGACGCTATCGATGCGCGTCTGCATATGCGCCAGTTCGCCTGGAAAGGACCGCTGCGCCAGGTCAGCGAGCGTCACATCGCGCTGGCCCTGCTGGCAGAGCCCGCGGCACGCTGGCACATTGTCGACAACGCGCTGGGGACACTACTGGACAATGGCTTTGTGTCAGCGCTGCTGGATGCCTGGCTGTAAGCGCCACATGGATAACCCTGCCCTCCACGGCTATACTGGGTCGCATGCTACGTGTCGGCCTTGATGCGCGTCTGCCTGCCTATCATCAGGGGGGCATCACGACCTGGATCCGGGGGGTGGCAAATGCCCTGCAGATGCAGGAGCCGGCGCAACACCTCACAATTCTGGAAAGTCGCCGGGCACAGTCCTCCATTGCCGGGCGATATGCCAAAGCCACGCTCTGGACGCCCTGCCATCACCGCCTGGAGTCACTGACGCTCAGCGCCGAGCTTCTCCCGCACCGGTTTGACCTGCTGCACAGCGCGGATTTCATCCCGCCCCTGCGCGGCGCGCGGCGGCATGTCATCACCATCTACGACCTCAATTTCCTGCACTACCCGCAGTTTCAGACGCGCGCCAGCCGCCGCTATTACAACGGCCAAATTCGCCGCGCCGCGCGCCAGGCGGATCACATCATGACTATTTCTGAGTCTTCGAGGCGCGACATCGTCGAGCTGCTCGATGTGCCTCCCGAACGCATCACAACCCAATACCCAGGCGTTGATGCCAGCTTCAGGCCCTTGTCAGCAGAGTTATTGCAGGAGCAGCGCCGGCAGCTGGACTTGCCCGAGACCTTTCTGCTCTTCGTCGGCACCTTCGAACCGCGCAAGAACATCGCCGGCCTGCTGGAGGCATGGCGCCGCCTGAGATTACAGTTGCCCGATGCGCCGCCGATTGTGCTGGCCGGGCGACGCGGCTGGCTCTTCGACGGGACCATGCAACGAATCCGTGACATGAAGCTGGAGGAGTACATTATTTGGCGCGAAAACATGCCGCAAAATGCGTTACCGGCGCTCTTTAACCTGGCGACGGCGCTGGTGCTGCCCTCGTTCTACGAAGGCTTTGGCTTTCCGGCGCTGGAAGCCATGGCCTGCGGCACACTGCCCATCGTCAGCAATGTATCTTCGCTCCCTGAAGTCGTCGGTGAGGTCGGACTTCAGGTCGACCCCAACGATCCTGACGCGCTGGCAGCAGCCATGCTGCGCGCGATTAACGACAGTGCCTGGCGGGAAGCGCAGCAGGAAACCGGTCTTGAGCGCGCCGCTCACTTTTCCTGGGAGAAGAGCGCCCGCGCCTTGCTGAAAGTCTGGGACAGGGTATTGCAGGACGGATGAAGATATTAATGCTTTCGCCCGCCTTGCCCTGGCCAGCACATCATGGCGGCGCCATGCGCAATTTCGGCCTGCTGCATGGACTTTACCAGGCCGGTTACGAGGTGACCCTGCTCAGCTTTGGCGACTGGCCGGAATCGGCTTCCCCGCTGCACAGCCTGTGTTCCCAGGTTTACAGCGTGCCACTTCCCCGGCGAAACACGCGGACGCGACTGCGGGATGCACTGAGGACTGGTCTGCCCGATCTTGCGCTGCGTTTTCACAGCGCCATGATGCACACGCGTCTGGAAGAGGTACTACAGGATCAACACTTTGATCTGGTTCAGTTCGAAGGCCTTGAGATGTGTGGCCTGTTACCGATTGTGCACAGCCAGCAACCGGATTTACTCTGCATTTATGATGCTTACAACGCAGAGTATCAGCTACAGCAGAATATTTTCGAGGTCGATCGGCAACAGCCGGCGCGCTGGCCGGCTGCGGCCTGGTCCTGGCTGCAGGCCCGGCGCCTCGCTCAATTTGAACGTGAGGTATGCCAACAGGTGTCCGGTACCCTGGCAGTATCTGTCGAAGACGCTGTTGCGCTGAAAGCTCTGGCACCCAGGCAAGCAATTCAGGTCGTGCCCAATGGCATCTTCGTTCAGGACTATGACGCACCTGCCTCAGGTCATACCGCCGTGCCGACTCTGGCGTTTACAGGCAAGATGGATTACCGGCCAAACGTGGATGCCATGCTCTGGTTTTGCGCCAGGGTGTTCCCGCTTGTGCACAGGGAGAAGCCTGACTGCAGGCTTAACATCGTCGGCCAGTCGCCACACAGCAGTCTGCAACCGCTGGCTGAAAGTGAGCGCATCACAGTCACCGGCCGCGTAGACCGGATACAACCCTGGTTGCACGATTGTGATGTCTACGTCGCTCCCTTGCGCATGGGGAGCGGAACGCGCCTCAAGATTCTGGAGGCCATGGCCTGCGGCTGCGCCATTGTGGCCAGCTCAGCGGCGGCGGCCGGCCTGCCTGTTGAATTAAGAGAAACGTTGCTTATTGCCGACAGCGAGTCGGCCATGGCCGCAGGCATCATCAGCCTGCTCGAAAACCCGTCGCGACGAAAGAACATGGGCAGCGCTGCGCGCGCAGCAGTGCGCGAGACCAGCGACTGGTCCGCCATTCTGCCGCATATGCTGTCCGCCTGGGAAAGTTTCGGCATATGAAGCGCGAGGAAATCGTCACGCGCAATCTGCGTCTCAGCGCCACGCGGCACTCGGTCACGCCGCGACAAAAGGCCCGCCAGGCATTGTTGCGCACAATGGCCAGGATGCCTGTCGCGCCGACCACTGAGGACGTACAGCAGCGCATCCTGCTCATTCGCCCCGACCACATGGGCGACGCCCTGTTGACCCTGCCGGCCATCTCTGCCCTGCGTTCGGCGTTTCCGGGCGCAGCGTTGCATGCCCTGGCCAGTCCCCAGGCAGAGTCGGTGTTTGCGAGTCTGCCTGAGCTGGATGCCGTGCAGATCATGGACTTTCCTGGCATAAGCCGCAGTGCGCGACAGGGGCGACTGGCGCCCTGGCTACTGGCACTGCATACGGCAAGGCAGTTACGAAATCTCCGCGTTTCGGCAGCACTTATCCTGCGCCCGGATCATTGGTGGGGCGCGCTGGTCACCTGGCTGGCCGGCATCCCGCAGCGCATTGGCTTCGACCTGGCGGAAACCACGCCCTTTCTTACGCAAGCCGTCCCGCTGCGCCACGAGCACGCACTGCTGCGCAACCTGCGTCTGGTGACTGCGCTTGACGGGCAAGCAGTTAATGGGTGCGTGGCGTTGCGCTTTCCACTCACGGCAGCAGATCGTGACGCTGCAGCCGTCATATTGTGCGAAAATGGAGTTTCCCCGGACGAGCCTTATCTGTTTATCCACCCCGGAACGGGCGCAGCGCTCAAACATTGGGAAGAAGCGCGTTGGGCCAAAGTAGCCGACGAACTCGGCGTCGCGCCCGGCACGCAAGTACTCTTCAGCGGCAGCGCGGCGGAGCGGTCACTCGTGAAGCGCATCACCGCACAAATGCAGCAACCTGCGACGAGCCTGGCGGGCAAGACCAGTATCGCAGAGCTGGCGGCTTGCTACGAGAATGCGCTGCTGGTGCTGGGCCCCGACAGCGGGCCACTGCATCTGGCCGCGGCCGTGGGTGCGCCCACGGTATCGCTCTATGGGCCGGCCGACCCCGCGGAATTCGGCCCCTGGGGGCCCACTGAACGCCACACTACGCTGGCCTCAAGCATTGGCTGCAGACCCTGCCGCGTACTGGACTGGGGCGCGGATGAAGTAGCCTGGCATCCCTGTCTGCGCGACATCAGCGTTAGCCAGGTTGTAGAGGCTGCGCAAGCCCTCAGTGCCGCTGCGCCTCAGTCCTCGCTGCCGGTGAAGTAGGAGCCGGAGCCTGTGCTCAGCGCCTCGTTCATGGGGCGCATCCCCACAAGAAAGACGCGCGTCTGTGGCGGTTGCAGCAGCGCGTAGAGCACGGCCCCGGCCACGCCTTCCGGCTCCTGCATGCCGTCCAGCACCGGGTCGCCGGGAGTCCGCGTCCCGTTGTAGAAGCCGTAGTTCGTGTTGGTGCCGCCCGGAGCAATCACGCTGACCTTGACATTTCTGGGCCAGGCTTCGTAATCGATGGACTGGGCGAATCCCATCTGCGCAAATTTCGTAGCGCAATAGATCGGCTCGTTGGGCAACCCGTTCAGTCCGGCCACAGAGCTGACGAAGATCACCGCGCCATCCCCGCGCTCCAGCATGGGCGGAAAGAAAGCCTTCGTGCACAGCCAGGTCGAGCGCATGTTGGTGTTCATGATCCAGTCGTAGTCTGCCGTACTGAGCGAGTCTACGGTGCCATTCTTGCCGACGCCGGCGTTGTTCACCAGGATGTCGATCTGGCCAAAGGCGGCGAAGGACGCTGTTGCCAGGCGCGCCACTGCCGCCTCGTCGCTGACATCGGTGGGCACGACCAGCGCTTGTGCGTCGCCGGGCAGCGAGTCAATTTCATCAGCCAGCGCTTCCAGATCTGCTGAAGTGCGCGCTGCAAGCACCACATGCGCCCCTGCGCGCGCCAGCGCCAGCGCTGTCGCCCTGCCGATGCCCTTGCCCGCGCCGGTGACCACTGCTACCTTGCCGGCCAGCCTGCCCTGCCCCATGCACCGCTCCTCCCACCGTGTTATGCCGGCGGGAGTATAGCGCGCGGCGCAGCCACCAAACTGACGACAGGGCGCTGCTGTGTTAGACTTGCTGGTTAAACAGCCGGAGGCACATCATGTCGGAATCAATCGGAATTCTGACCGCAGGGGGCGACAGCCCGGGGTTAAACGCTGCGATCCGCGCGCTGGGCAAGACCGCCATCAGCAAGTATGACATGCGCGTAATCGGTTTCCGCCAGGGCTTTCGTGGCCTCATGCAAAATCGCACAGTCGACCTGCATGCTGGCGCGCTCTCTGGCATCCTGACCATGGGCGGCACCATCCTCGGAACCAGCCGCGACAAGCCCCACAAGATGCCCGTCGGTGACAAGGTCATGGACATGACCGACGCCATGCTTGATACCTACCAGCAGCATCACCTGGATGCCCTTGTTTGCCTGGGCGGCGGCGGCACCATGCGTAATGCCTGGCGACTGGCCGGGAAGGGACTGAACATCGTCACCTTGCCCAAGACCATCGACAACGACGTCTACGGAACGGACGTCACATTCGGCTTTGATACAGCGCTCTCAATCGCCACAGAAGCCATCGACAGGCTGCACAGCACAGCACACAGCCACCACCGCATCATCATCGTCGAGGTCATGGGCCACAATACCGGTTGGCTGGCGCTTGGGTCAGGCCTTGCCGGCGGTGCCGACGTAATCCTCATACCGGAAATTCCCTACGACATCGAAGTTGTGGCGGACTCCATCATGCGTCGCAGCCAGGGAGGCAAACATTTCAGCATCGTCGCGCTCTCCGAAGGCGCATTCTCTGCTGAACTGGGAGTGCAACTCACGCAGCTCAATGAAGAGATTCAACATGCCTCTGACAAGGCAACGCGCAAACGAATGAAAAAGAAACTGAGGGCGCTTCGGGCCGAACACGCGGACATCACGCACGAACTCACCCGACAGCTGGAGGAGATGACGCGCCTGGAAACGCGCGTGACCACGCTCGGGCACGTGCAACGTGGTGGCGCACCCACAGCGGCTGACCGCCTGCTCGCTACCCAACTGGGCACCGCCTGCGCAGACTATATCCACGAAGGAGCGTCAGGCGTGATGATCGCAGCGCGCAACGGTGGCACAAAAGCGATTCCGCTTGAGGACGTCGTTGGCAAACGCAAGACGGTCCCGCTTGATCATCGCTGGCTGGACACGGCGCGCGCGCTAGAGATTTGCCTGGGCGATCAGTGACGCTCGAACGTTTCGGGTGATAGCGGGCGCACGATCAAGGTGCGTTCGTTGCGATAGCTGACCATCCCCTGACCGGCGCCACGGATGCGCCGCACATGACGCCGCTGAGTCACATCTACCGGCACCCTCGCTTCATCGCGCTGCGGGCTGAACCATGCCGCCAGGGCCGCCGCCTGCTCGATCACGGCTTCGGGGAGGGGGCGCCCGTCTTCCCTGACGATCACATGAGCGCCAGGCACGCCGCGGACATGCAACCACAGGTCGGCGCCGGTACCGCGTTCGAAGGTAACCAGCTCATTCTGGCGACTGTTGCGCCCGACCCAAATCACAAAGCCATCCGGCGTGACCAGGCGCAGCACTGCGCTGCGCTGGCCACCCGGTCGAACAGCCCGACCGCCACGCGAGAGGCCCTGTGTCTGCAGCGCCGACTGAACCTCATTAATGTCCGGCCAGCTGCTCGCCAGATCAAGGTCGCAATCCAGTTGCTCCAGCATCTGTAGCTGCCTGGTCGTCTGCCGCAACAGACGCGGCACGTCCTTAAGCGCGCGTTTGGACTTTTCATAACGGGTGAAGTAGCGCTGCGCATTTTCCAGCGGCGTCAACGCTGTGTCGAGCGGGATCACCAGCTCAGGCCCGTCTGGCTCGTATTGCGCGCGCAACTCCGTGTGGCCGGGCGCCAGGGTGTACTGGTAAGCAAGCAGTAGTTCGCCGCACTGACGCAGACGTTCACGCTCCCGCTCGTCGGTGAGCGAACGCTGCAGCGCTGCCTGGCGCGCTTCCAGCCGGGCACGCGCAGCCCGCAGGGCCTCCGCAACCGGCAATTTCGCCGCCTGATAAGCGTCCTTGCCCGTGACTGCGCCATACCAGGCGACAAGGGCCTCGTTGACAGAAGCCACCGGGCGCCAGTCCGGCATGCTCTGCAGCGGATAGACGCTGAAGGCTGTAGGCTGCTCCACTTCCCCTGCCAGGCCCGGCTGCCAGTCGCGGGCAGCCAGAGGCTCGAGGATGGTGCGCAGCGCAGGCCACAAGGCCTCGGCCCGGGCACCCTGCACACGCTGGTTTACTGCCGCGCCGCTTCGGTACACCGCCTCCTTCGCCAGCAAGGGGCTCACGCCCAGCAGTCCGCTGCTCAGGAGCTGATGGGTACGCCGCTTCGGATTCTCGTTCTGTGTGAGCATGCTGCGCAACTCGTCCATGCTCAACTTCAGTGGATTGTGGCGGCCGCGCTGCGGCGGTGGCGGCACATAGTCGTGCGACGGCAAGCTGGTGCGCATTCGATTTTCGTCCGCGTGCACGCGCCGCACGCATTCCAGAATCACACCGCCCTGCAGCAGCAGCACGTTGCTGCGCCGCTCCATTGGCTCGACGACAATCTGGACTGCGCCTTCGGGGCCTGCAACATCAAACTGGACCACGCGCTCCCAGGGCGGTTGGGTAATTTGCGTCAGCCGCCCGCCTTCCACGTAGCGGCGCAGCAGCAGGCCGATGGGAAGGGGTTTATTCAGTCCGCGCCGCAAGCGATCCGGCAGCAGATGCAAACGCGGGACACGACTGTCTGCGCTCAGGTAGAGCCAGTGGCGTTGACGCCGGGCGTAGATTTCCAGGCCGAGACCTGTCTCATCGACATCAAGCACATCCTGGATGCGCCCGCCGACAAGTTGTGTCTGAAGTTCCTCTACCAGGGCGGCAAGGGTGAAAAAGTCGAGATACATGCGCCATCAGGGGAGGCGGCGTCGGGTCAGTTGCCTGATGGATTCCCGCTGACAGCGGCGCGTTTCACGCCCCTGTGCAAGAGCCAGAGCACAATGCCGATTGTGAGGCCCATGCCCACCAGATTGACGAGGAGGAAGCCAAGCATCAACATCAATTGCTCGGTCTGCCACGGGGCAGCCGTGAGCACTGACGAATCCGGCGCAGTGGTTTGCACGATGAAAAAGCTGTCCAGCCCACCACCTTGCAGCAAACTTGTCAGGCCACCGCCGGCGAGCAGAATAAACACCAGAACGGCCAACAGCACCAGTCGTCTCACCCTGCTGCCCCCTGAAAAATCCGCTCAACATTATGGCGCGAGTGTAGCGCAGCGGCCAGCGACTGACAAGGCGTCACAGCGCGTCGTCCAGCCGGATTTGTTGCTCACGTTCCGGCCCCACTCCCACAGTTCGAACAGGCGTGTCGCAAAGCTCGCTGATGCGACGGACGTAGCGGCGGGCTGCCGCCGGCAATTCATTTTGGCAACGCATGGATGAAAGGTCGGCATCCCAGCCGGGCAGGGTTTCGTAAACCGGCGTGGCGAGCGCCATCTCCGCCTGAGTGCCGGGCGGCAAACAATGCTGCACCCCGTCCAGTTCCCAGGCCACAGCGATCTTCAATTCCTCGAAGCCGCCAAGTACATCCAGCTTGGTCAGGAAAAGCTCGGTAAAGCCGCTCACCTGGGCAGCGTGGCGCAAGATCACAGCATCCATCCAACCACAGCGACGGCTGCGTCCGGTTGTGGTGCCATATTCATCCCAAAAATTTTCCCCGGTGCCGCGCAGACGTGCGGCCAGCGCGCCATCCAGCTCGGTCGGCATCGGCCCGGCGCCCACACGCGTCGAAAAACACTTGGTCACGCCCACGACCTTGTCCACGTGCAGCGGCCCAAAGCCCAGCCCGACCAGCGCGCCGCCGGCCACCGGTGAGGAACTGGTCACGAAGGGATAATCCCCGTGATCCACATCCAGCATGGTACCCTGGGCGCCTTCACAGACCACGCGCGCGCCTTCCCGCAGGCGGCGGTTGATATACCGCGACGTGTCCTTGATGTAAGGCTTCAGCCTCTGCGCCGCGCCGATCCACTCCAGCGCAGTGGCCGTCGGATCGAGCAGGCTGGCGCCCGCCCGGTCGAGCGCTTCATTCGCCCTGGCGATTGCATCCTGGACGGCGTCGGCGAAGTCCTCTTCATTGTGCATCAGACCGGCCCGGATGCCACGACGCCCAGTCTTGTCGAGATAGGCCGGACCAATGCCGCGCAAGGTTGTGCCGATGGCCTGCGCGCCCAGGGCCTGCTCGCTGGCGCAATCCAGCGCGATGTGCGCCGGCGTGATGATGTGCGCGCGCGTGCTGATGAGAAAGCGTTCCGGCGTGATGTTCACGCCTCGCGCGCAGAGGCAGTCTATCTCCGCCAGCAGGTTGACCGGGTTGATGACCATGCCATTGCCCAGCACGCAGCTCACGCCCTCGTGCAACACGCCGGACGGCACCAGATGCAGCTTGAAGACCTCGCCGTCCACCGCAATCGTGTGACCGGCGTTATCGCCGCCAGCGTAACGCGCGACCACGTCGGCCTGGGCGCCCAGTACATCGGCAACGCGCCCCTTGCCTTCGTCGCCCCACTGCGCCCCGATGATGATCGTCGCCGGCATTCTTGTGACTCCAGTCTGTTAGCCTGTGTGCCAGGCAGCGCCCAGCGCGATGCTGACCTGCTGTTCACCCCAGATTTCCAGTTCGCCGTCGGGCCCCAACGCCAGGGCGGATTGCGGCCCGATGCCCAACGCGACAGCCGCGGGCGCTTCGAACAGCAGGGCACTCGCCGCAGGGCTGGAAGCGACATCTGTCACACCTGGCAGGATCAATGCGCCTGGCAACCAGCCCAACCCGCTGTCGCAGCTTTTTGCTTCCCGCAGCACCCAGCTGCCCGCGCTCATCGCGGCCGGACCTTCCAGCAGAACAAGGGCGCCTTGTTTCCAGGCCATGCGAATGCCTTCGCTGATCGTACCGGACAGGGCGTCTTGCACGAGGCTTGCATCCGATTCGGCGCCCACGACCACGATGCCGGCCTCGGCCAGACTCGAGCGCAGCGTTTCGTCATCCTCAACGTAGGCGTCCACTATGTAGCCGGACTGCGCGCCCAAGTCCTCGAATTCGATCAGCAATTGCTCTACAGTCTCGTTTTCACCGGCACAGGCCAGAATAGCGACACCACCATCCGCGGCGGCGACCGCCAGTGCACGCCCCCGAACAGCTTCGCTGCCACGCACGCTTCCAGCAAGCACCAGCCAGCCGCGCGCCTCCAGCCAGCTTATCGCGGCCCGCGCCGGCATCTACACGCGCAGGGTGACGACGAAGAAGGAATTGATGTGACGGGGCGCATCCTGCGGCGCGCGCGGGTCAAGCGAACGAGAGCGAATTCGTTCGGCCAGACCGTCCATGTCGCGAATCTGACTCTTGTGCTCGCGCAGAGAGCGAATCTGCGTATCAACGTGATCAGTTACGTCAACGATTGTGTTTGGGTTGACCGCGCCGGCGATGTAAACCTGGCGCGTCTTGTGCGCGGACAGTCCCTCATCGCGTTCCATCTCGAGAAAATTCAGCCGGTCGCGCGCGGTGGGGAAGACCGCCGCCAGCGTTGCCTCTCCGATGGCGCGGTGGTCCGGATGGTTGATGCGGTTTTCGCCGTACCAGTTGAGCGGGTCGCAAGTAACCACGACATCCGGCCTGAAGCGTCGAATACCGCGCACGATTTCGCGGCGCAGATCCAGCGAATGCTCCAGCTCACCATCGCCGAAGCGCAAGAATACAACCTCCCGCACGCCCAGCGCCGCCGCCGCGCACCGCTCTTCTTGCTCACGAATCTCTACCAGACGTTCATGCGTCATGTCCGGCTCTGAACTACCCTTGTCACCACTGGTGGCCATCAGAAAGGTGATTTCCGCCCCTTCTGCCGCCCAGCGGGCGAAGGTCGCGCCGGCGAAAAACTCCGGGTCATCAGGGTGGGCAAAAACTCCCAATACACGCCGGATGCTGCCCTGCTCTTCATCGCTCATGTGGAATTGCCTGCTCTCTGATCACTTTGACGCTCACCTGGTTTCTTGCCACATTCACAGGGCTCATCGCCATGTTTGCTGCAAGGCTCTTTCGCCTTCTGCTGCAGGGCCCGCAACTCGGCCAGCGGCACGAGTTCCTCGCGCTGTACCAGCTTACGACCCTCGGGGGTAATGACCGTCACCGAGTCCTGCAATGGATGCACATCGATGACTTTGCGTTCGCCCCAGGGCGTGCCGATCATCTTGCCACGCCGCGGTAAATGCTTGCGCGCCTCCGCATACTGCTCGTATTCGTAGACCAGGCAACAGCGCAGGCGGCCACACATGCCGGTGATTTCGGAGGGGCTGAGAGAAATTCCCTGGGCCTTGGCCATCTTGATGGAAATCGGGCTGAAATCCGTGAGGAAGGTGCTGCAACACCTCAACTCGCCGCAAGCGCCATAGCCACCCAGCAGTCGGGCCACATCGCGAGGGCCAATCTGGCGCATCTCCACCGTCGCGCTAAATTCACGTTTCAGGGCACGCCACAACTGGTCAGGGTTAGCATTCTCCTCGGCTGCGTAGAGAAATGTCAGCAGACTGCCATCGTAGTTGTATTGCGCCGCGACAAACTTGACGTCTCGCAAGTTGCCGAATCCGGACGCCTTTTCGCGGCAAATGCGCAGCGCATCGTCCTGCTGCGCTTCCCAGTGCTGCCGCAGCGCCATATCACGCGAAGTAGCAAGGCGCAGGATGGGCGCGTGACGGCGGCCCCGGTTGCCTTCTGCTTCCGCGAATCCCATCACCTGGCCCATCTGGCGGCCCCGTACCGTTTCCACAATGACGTAGTCGCCGGCGCAAAGCTGCGGGAAGGCGCTGTGGTCAAAGTGATAAAGCTTGCCCACCTTCGTAAAGCGAATTCCTGCGACAGTTGCCGTCGCTTCAATTGTGGCCTGCATTCGATCACCCTGTTTCTGTGAACCACGCGTATGGTACCGCACAAGCGGTCAGCACTCAAGCATCAGCAACCGCTGCAGCGGTTGCTGCCGGCAAGAATACGGATATGCAGGTTCATACTACGATACGCAGCATTGCCTACAGGAAGCAGTCAACTACGCGGCATTCATTCAATGCAGGCAGTGGTGACGGGAATGTCGATCCGGCTGGTCTGAACAGGTGATCAATATTTGGTGCCGGTGCCGGCCCTAGTAGCGATGGAAGTAGCGCTCCATCTCCCAGTCCGTCACCTGACGATTGAAGTCTTCGACTTCCTGGCGACGCGAGTCCAGAAAACTATGGCTGATGTAAGGCCCCAGCGCCGAGAGAATTGTCTCGTCAGACTCCAGGGCAATGAGCGCTTCATCAAGGGTGGCGGGTAGCACCTTCATACGGCGCAGGCGCGCGCGATCCTGACCCAGCAGGTCTTCCTCAAGCGGCTCGGGCAGGGACATCTTCTGGCGGATGCCATCCAGACCGGCGACAAGCATGACGGCCGCGGCAAGGTAGGGATTGCTGGAGGGATCCGGGCAGCGCAATTCCAGACGCGTATGCGTGCCACTGCCTGGCATAAGACCGGGAACGCGAATTAGCGCAGCGCGATTAATGTGCGCCCAGGTCACGTACACCGGCGCCTCGATACTTGTGCCGAGACGTTTGTAGGAATTCACCAGAGGGGCGAGCACTGCGACCATGGCGCGCGCGTGGTGCAGCTGCCCGGCCAGGAACCAGCGCCCGAGTTCCGACAGGCCGTATTCGTGGCCCGGGTCGCTAAAGACATTTTCCCCGCTATCAATCGCATGCAGGCTCTGGTGCGTGTGCATGCCGGAGCCAGGCAGGTCACGGCGCGGCCGTGGCATAAAGGTGCAATGCAGGTTGTTGTGCTGGGCGACGGACTTAAGCGCCACGCGCGCAGTTAACACCTGGTCAGCCGTGGTCAGCGCATCGTCATAGCCGAAGTCGATCTCGTGCTGACCGGAACCTATTTCGTGGTGCGAGGAGATGACGGACATCCCCAGGCTGGTCAGGGTGGCCACCATCTTGCGCCGGATGGACTGGCGAAAGTTTGTGGACAGGTCGAAGTAGCTGACAGAATCGTGAGGCCAGGCAGGTTGCGCACCACCCTGCTCGTCCAGCTTAAAGAGAAAGAACTCCAGCTCGACGCCAGTTCTAAAGCAGAAGCCCATGTCGCGCGCCTGCAGCAAGACTGCCTGCAGCGCCCGGCGCGGATCGCCGGGAAAGGGGTCCCCCTGGGGGGTATGTACCTGGCAGATCAGTCGCCCGACGCGTTCTTCCGGGCTATCCCAGGGGAGCATGGCAAAGGTGTTGCTGTCCGGGATCAGGCGCAATTCGCTCTCGACCGAGCGGGCGCCACCCTCGAGAGACGAGCCATCAAACAGCACTCCCTGCTCGAGCACTTCTTCGATGCGCTCCGCCGGAATGATGATGCTCTTTACACCGCCAGAGATGTCAACGAACCACAGATTGATATAGCGCAGGTTTTCCTGCCTGAAGATCTTGATGACCTGGTTGCTGTCTGGCATGTTTCACCGTTCAGGTTCCACTCCGGCAACAGCTCAGTCTAGACGACCGGCGCGGCAGCTTCCTTCGCGCAATCACCAAATCTGTCTGCGTATCCCTGGTCAAGGGATACAAGGTTATACATCCAGCAAGCCCAGATGCCCCAGCAAGGCGTCGATGCCCAGCAGATAGCTGCGCCAGCCAAAGCCGCTGACCAGACCCACGCAAACGCCGACCAGCATTGAGTGATGGCGAAAGGATTCACGGGCATGAACGTTCGACAGGTGCACTTCGACCACTGGCAGCCCTGCCGATGTTATAGCGTCGCGCAGCGCAAGCGAACTGTGGGTGTAGGCACCGGCATTGAGGACGACTCCGTCCACCTCAGCGCGCGCCGCATGCAGGCAGTCAACCAGGGTCCCTTCATGATTCGATTGCTGCGTCTGCAGGCTCACGCCGCGCGCTGCCACATGGCGCTGCGCCAGCTCGTTAATCTGCTCAAGGGTCAAGTCCCCGTAAACTTCTGGCTGGCGGGTCCCGAGAAGGTTCAGATTAGGGCCGTGCAACAACAGAATCCGGCGCTTCAACATGTCCGTTCCTCCCAACCAGCTTCACCCTGCAAGCCATTCAATACCTCGATTACGGTCGCCATTGGCACGTCATCAACCAGTGTCACGTCATGGAGCGCACGCAACAATACAAAGCGTACACGACCCGCGCGGCGTTTCTTGTCGGTCAGCATGGCGGCACAGATCGCCTCAGATTCCAGTTTCTCCATGCGCACCGGCAAGCCAGCGTCTGCGACAACTCGTTCAACCTCGTCTGCCAGGACAGGAGTGCACATCCCCAGCGCATACGACAAGCGCGCAGCGGCCACCAGACCGAAGCCGACGGCCTCGCCATGCGCCCAGCGAAACCTGGTGACCAACTCAATCGCATGGGCGAAGGTGTGGCCGAGGTTGAGATGGGCGCGCACGCCCTGTTCCAGCGGATCCTGCTGCACGATGTCCACCTTCACCTGCACCGCCCGGCGCACCAGCTCGGCTGCGTGCTCGCGACAATGCAGCGCGGGATCGAGCAGCCTGGCATCTGCCAGCAGGCCGTGCTTTAGCACCTCGGCCATGCCATTGCGCCATTCACGCTGCGGCAGGGTCGCCAGAATATCGGTGTCGACCAGCACGGCCCTGGGCTGCGCGAAGGCTCCCACCAGGTTTTTGCCTTCTGCAATATCGACACCTGTCTTACCGCCCACGCTGGCATCGACCATGGCCAGCAGGCTGGTGGGCGCCATCACCAGGCGCAGACCGCGCAAAAACGTCGACGCAGCAAAACCGAATACGTCGCCCGCCACTCCGCCGCCCAGCGCCAGCACCGTACTTTGACGGTCCAGCCCGGCGGCGACCAGGTCACTGTAAATCTGCGCCAGAGTCGCCAATGATTTGTGCGCCTCGCCGTCTGGCATGGTAACGAGCGCTGCGTCCGGCAAACGACTGGCCAGCGCTGCTCCGTGCAACACGGCGATGCTGTCTGTCGTGCCCACGGCCACGCGTCCGCCCAGTTCACACTCTGCCACCAGGCGCTCGCCTTGCTGCAGCAGCCCAGGCTCGATGAGAATGTCGTAGCTGCCGCCCGGCCCGCTTACCTGGATGCGCGCCACAGACTCACCACTTCCTGCGCCACTTGCTGCGCTTCCTTGCAATCCGTCGTTAACTGATGCGGGATGGTCTGGTAGGCTGCCAGCCGCTGCTTGTAGAGCGACTCCCAGGCGCCATTGAAGAGGGGGCGGCCGCTTTCATGAGCCAAACGTGCGCGGATGCTCGCCGGCGACGCCAGCAGACAGATCAGGAGCCCGCTCTTACCCAGGGCGCTACGGCTATCAGCGTCCAGCAAGGCGCCGCCGCCGGTCGCGATGACCAGACCGTCTTGCGCCGCCAGGTCATGACAGACGCTGCGCTCGAGCGAACGGAAGCGATCCTCCCCTTCATCGGCAAAGAGTTGTGCGATTGACTTGCCGGCCCGCTCAACGACAAGATCATCGCCGTCAACGAAAGGACGTTGTAGCTGCCTGGCGACCAGGCGGCCCACTGTTGATTTGCCCGTGCCCATAAAACCGGTGAGTACAATGTTAGCCTTCATAGCCGAAGCGCCACGCCACGTTGTCCATATCCAGGTCGCTCAGGCGCGCCCGACGCAGGGTCTCGAAACGGGGTCGCATCTCCTCAATGCTGTCTCCGCCCAGTTTTTCCAGCAGCGCTTCCGCAATCACGATGGCCAGCACGGCCTCGCCCACAGGGACGCCGCGTGGCAAGGCGCAAAAATCACTGCGCTCGTAGGTCGTGGCCTCCGCCTCACCGCTCGCCAGATTGACTGAAGCGAGCGCGCTTAGCACGGTCGAAATGGGCTTCATGGCAACGCGGGCCACAATTGGCTCGCCGGTGGAGATGCCGCCTTCAATTCCGCCGGCCCGGTTTGTGCGCCGCGCAAGTGCATCCCCGTCTTCGCCGAGCACAATTTCATCATGCACCTGGGTGCCACGCTTTGCCGCATTAACGAAGGCCGGGCCAATTTCGGCGCCCTTCATCGCCTGGATACTGACCATCGCGCCCACGATGCGCGCGTCCAGGCGAAGGTCATGCTGGATATAGCTGCCGAGTCCGGGAGGCACGTTTAGCGCCACCAGCTCCATAATGCCGCCCAGCGTATCCTTGTCGACGATTGCCTGGCGGATTTCCGCGTGCATGCGCTGCGCCACGTCCTGGTCGGGGCAGCGCACATCGTTTTCGCTGGCCACGCGGAAGCGGGCTGCGTAGTCTGCCGGCTCGTCATCCGGTAGCTGAACCGCCACGCTGCCAATGCGAGTGACGTAGCCGCCGATGACAATGCCGAACTCCGCCAGCAGGCGGCGACAGATCGCGCCCACTGCCACGCGCATGGTCGTCTCGCGCGCGCTGGCACGCTCCAGGGAGAGGCGTAGATCGCGGTAGCCGTACTTGACCGCACCGGTCAGATCGGCGTGGCCGGGACGCGGCGTGGTCAGCGGCGTGATATCCCGTTCGCGCCAGTTGCGCCAGTCGCGATTGGCAACGGTGAGCGCGATGGGGCCGCCGGTCGTGCGCCCGTTCATCCAGCCCGCGCTCAGCTGCACCTGGTCTTTCTCGATGCTCATGCGTCCGCCGGCGCCATAACCCTGTTGCCGCCGGAACAGCTCGCGATTGATGTCTTCCAGCGTCAACTCGAGGCCGGCCGGCAGCCCGTCCACGATTGCGCTGATTTGCGGGCCGTGACTTTCGCCTGCCGTGAGGAATCGAATCATGGCAAATCTCCCAGGCGTCGGACGCTCACTCTGCGGCGTCCAGGGCTGCTTCAGCGGCGGCAGTCATTGCTTCAACGTCGGCCGGCTGACCCGTCCAGATTTTAAAGGAAGCCGCTCCTTGCCGCACCAGCATTCCCAGGCCGCCGATGGCGCGCCCGCCCTGCGCTTCGGCCAGCGCCTTGAAGCGCGTCCGTCGCGGGCGGTACACAAGATCATAGGCCATCGCATCTGCAGGGAAAGGAATTTCTTCTGGCCAGGGACAGGATTCTGTGTTCGGCCACATGCCGAGCGAGGTACAGTTCACCACCAGCGCTGGCTGCTCGCACGCCGCCTGCTCCAGAGTGAGCAGGTTGACATTCGTGATACCGGCCGCACGTTTCAGGTCTGACAGCATGCTTTCCGCCCGCGACCTGGTGCGATTGACCACGCAAACTATGGCGCCGGCCCGGGTCAGTCCGTACACCGCCGCCCGCGCCGAGCCACCGGCACCCAACACCAGCACCCGCTTACCCGCCAGCGGCACCTTATGCGCGCGCAGGTCATCAACCAGGCCAGTGTGATCCGTATTTGTAGCGCTGTTATTTCGAAAATCGATGGTGTTCGCGGCCCCGAGCGCCAGCACGACTTCATCCGGACGCACATGGGGCAACACAGCCTGCTTGTGCGGCACAGTTACGTTCAGCCCAAGAAAGCCGCCCTCATCGCGCAGAGTGCGCAGACTATGGCCCACAATGTCCGGCGGGATGGCGATGCGTTGGTAGCTCCAGTCCGTCAGTCCGGCAGCCTGCAAGGCGGCGGTATGCATCTGTGGGCTGATGCTGTGCTCCACCGGCCAACCGATTACCCCAACCTTGTGCTGCAAGGTCTCTGCCTCCACTGCAACAAACGTCAATCCAGCGGTTAACTATGCCTGTTCAGGACGGCATATACTCGCGCAACTCAGCGCCCAATTGTTGCAGCGTTACAGCAAAGCCCGGGAAGGAGTCATTGACGCAGGCTGCGTCATGGACCGTCGTAGCGCCCTGGGCCAGAATCCCGGCCAGGGTCAGACTCATGGCGATGCGGTGATCGTCATGCCCCTCAACGTCGGCGCCCAGCAAGGTTTGTGGCCCCTCAATCACGAAGCCGTCTTCCCGCTCCTCAATTTGCGCGCCGAGACGACGCAACTCCGCCGTCATGACGGCCAGGCGGTCGGTCTCTTTCAGTCGCAGCTCCTGCGCATCGCGCACCGTCGTGCGCCCTTCCGCGCACAGGGCCGCCACCATCAACGCCGGAAACTCGTCGATCATGCGAACCACCAGTTCGCCGCCAATGTCAACGCCGCACAGCGCGCTGTGACGCACAGTCAGGGTGCCGGCCGGTTCCCCGGCTTCCTGCCCGGCCTCGCTGACCGTGATGTCCGCGCCCATCATTCGCAACGCGTCCAGCAGGCCGCTGCGCGTGGGGTTGAGGTTGATACCCGTCAAGCGCAATTCACTGCCCGGCACAGTAGTTCCGGCGACCAGAAGAAAGGCTGCCGATGAGAAATCCCCTGGCACACGGAAAGACAGTGGTTGCAGCGTAGCACAAGGCTGCAGCGTGATCGCCCTGCCTTTGTTATGGACTTTGACGCCCGCCGCGCGCAGCATACATTCGCTGTGATCGCGGGTCGGCGCAGGCTCGATCACGACAGTCTCGCTCTGGGCGAACAGACCGGCCAGAAGCACGGCGCTCTTCACCTGGGCGCTGGCAACCGGCATTTCGTAGCGGATGCCTTGCAACACTGACGGCTCGATACGCAATGGCGCGCAGCCCTGGTCGCCACTGATGTCCGCGCCCATTAGCCGTAAAGGCGTGATAATGCGCTTCATCGGTCTTCGGCGCAGCTGGGCGCTGCCATCCAGCACGCTGGCGAATGGCTGTCCCGCCATGACACCGGCCATCAGGCGGATGCCGGTGCCGGCATTGACGAAATCGAGCGGCGTCTCCGCGGCCTGCAGGGCGCCAGTGCCGTGAATGCGCAGTTCGTCCGCAGTGGGCCGTTCTATGTTAACGCCAAGCGCCTGAACGCTGCGCAGGGTGGCTTCGGTGTCACCCGCTGCCAGCCAGCCGCGCACCTGTGACTTGCCCTGGGCCAGTGCGCCCAGCATCACGGCGCGGTGTGAAATGGACTTGTCCCCCGGCACGGTCGTTGTCCCGCGCAGGCCCTGCGTGGTTTGCACAATCAGGCAGGTTTCGTCAGGGCTGAGCATGTCTCGCTCCATTCGCCGCCGTCCATTCCCGGCGCGACTCACTAATGGGCTGCAGTGTGGCAGCCAGCCGCTGGTCGTCGCGCGATATGAGCATGGCCTCGATCTGCGCCAGTTGCATGCGGAACATCGCCAGCAAGGTTGCCACAGCCTGGGTATTGGTGCTGAGTATGTCGCCCATCATGCGCACATCGCTGCCTGCCAGGCGCGACATGTCGCGAAAGCCGCCGGCTGCCAGCTCCCAGACTGCCTCGTCATTTTCGCCTTCATTGGCCACCGTAGCTACCAGCGCCGTACTCAAGAGGTAAGGCAGATGGCTGATGGCCGCCACCACGCGATCGTGGCGCTCGGCTTCCATTTCGATGGGGATGGCACCCAGCGCCATCACCAGAGAACGGGCGCGCAAAAGCGCCGACGGCGTCGTGCGCCTGTTGGGGCAGAGTACAAAGGGGCGTCCGCGAAACATCGTGCCGTCACTGGCGGCAACTCCGCTCTGCTCACGCCCGGTCATCGGGTGGCCGCCCACCGCCAGGATGCCGATGGGCAGCTCCTGCATCGCGCGCCCGATGCCTTGCTTGGTGCTGCCCAGATCAAGCAACAGGGTGTTGGAGCGCATGTAGGTGCCAAGGCGCTGCTCCAGCATCTCGATGATGCTACGAACGGGGGTTGCCAGCACGACCACGTCGGCGTCGGCCACGCCCTCGCGCAAGTCATCCGTCGCCTGGGCGACAATGCCCCGCTCCAGCGCCTGTTCGCGCGCCATGACGCTGGATTCCACGCCCGTGACCATGTCCGCATGGTCCTGCATGGCCAGGGCCAGCGAGCCACCCATCAGCCCAAGGCCCACGACCGTCAACTGGCGGCAGTGGAAGCCAGTGGCAACCGCGCTCTCGGCGTCAGGCATCGTCAGCTTCTCGTTCAAGATTGTCCCTCATTGACCAGATCCGGCCGCAGCACGTGCGCCCCGCGCAAGAATCTATGCTCGAGTTCGTCAAGCCTTTTTTCAGTGTTCCAGTGCAGCAGCACGCGGATGCAACGCGCAAGGCCCTGTGGTACGGGAACTTCCTGCGTGCCCATCAGAGCCACGCCATGCCAGCCCAGTTCGCGCGCGGCGCGCGCGGGGAAGGCCGCTGTCAGATCAGAAGTGCTGGTAAACAGCACACTGGCGACTTCATGTTCCTCGATTCCATTCGCTTCAATCAGGGCAGAGAGCAACTCGCGCGTGGCGCCCAGGATGGCAGCCTCGCTGTTATCCTCCACTGTAATTGCGCCGCGCACTCCCCGCAGTATCATCGGCGCCCTCCCGTCTGCCCCGTGTGCATTTGAACCTCTGCCTACAAACAAAAAAGGCGCGGAGCCTGTGCCCTGCGCCTTGACGTTCCCCGAGTTGCGGCCCGTCTCACCGGCTGCTGGCGTACAGCGCTCCACTCGCCTCGCAGGAGGGGTAATAGAACTGGATTTCAGCGCTGCGCATGCCTGCCACGATGCACCCGGCCTGTTCACATCGAATGCATGTTAGCAATAGATGTGGCAGCTGTCAACAGACCGGGCCGGTCAACTCAGTCATCGTCCAGTGCTTTGCGCAGGGAGGCCGCCAGTTCCCCGACGGCTGCCGGCCCGTTGGCGCCGGCGCGGACGAGCGCGCTGCCCACTACAAAGCCGTCCACCAGCCCGTTCATGCTGCGCGCCTGAGGCGGCGTACTAATACCGAAACCAAGCACCAGACGCTGCTGCGTTTCCGCGCGCACGCGCGCAATGAAGTCGCGTAAATCGGGCGGCAACTCGCTACGCGCGCCGGTGACGCCGGTCAGTGAGACGCAGTAGATGAAGCCGCGCGCGCGTTCTGCAACAAGGCGGATGCGCTGCTCATTGCTCGTGGGCGCCAGGAAGAAGATCAGGGCCAGTCCGGCGCGCTCGCAGATTGCGCTGAAGGCCTCCGCTTCTTCGGGCGGCAGATCCGGCACCAGCAAGCCATCCGCTCCAGCCGCGCGAATATCCACGACGAAACGCTCGAAGCCGTAGGCCAGCAAGGGGTTGAGATAGCCCATCAGGAGCAGAGGCTGCGTCACGCCACGATCGCGCAACTGCCTTACTGCTTCTACGCAGTCCCGCACGGTGACCCCCTGCTCGAGAGCGCGTTGCGTCGCTGCCTGGATGGTGGGCCCGTCCGCCAGCGGGTCGCTGAAGGGAATGCCGATTTCAAAGCCGTCCACGCCAGCCTGAGCCATGGCAACCAGTGAGTCGAGTGAGCGGGTCATGTCCGGATAGCCGACCGGATAATAGGGCAAAAAGGCCGCGCGCCCCTCGGCCACTGTCGCTGCAAACATGGCCTCCAGCGCCTGCAGTCCCATCAGCGCCTCTCCTCCAGTTCGCCAATCACGGTGTCGAGGTCCTTGTCACCGCGCCCGGAGAGATTGACCAGCAGGATTGAGTCCTGCGGCATGCCCGGAGCACGTTTGATTGCCTCGGCGACGGCGTGGGCGCTCTCCAGCGCCGGGATGATGCCCTCCAGCCGACTGAGTAGCTGAAAGGCCGCCAGCGCTTCTACATCCGTCGCCAGGGTGTAATGCGCCCGCTCTTCGGCGCGCAACCAGGCGTGCTCCGGCCCCACCGACGCGTAGTCGAGGCCGGCGGAGATGCTGTGCGTGTTCATGATCTGGCCATCTGAATTCTGCAGGACGAATGAGCGCGTGCCGTGCAGCACGCCCGGCCGGCCCAGCGCGGGATCTGCAAAACGGGCTGCGTGAGCGCCGCTGGCTATGCCATGTCCGCCGGCTTCCACGCCGATGAGATCCACTGCGCTATCTTCGCGGAAGGCGTGAAACAGGCCGATGGAGTTGCTGCCGCCGCCCACGCAGGCCACGCAGACATCCGGCAGACGCCCCGTCGCCGCCAGCATTTGCGCGCGGGCCTCAAGCCCGATCACGCTCTGAAATTCGCGCACCATCATTGGATAAGGGTGCGGCCCAAGCGCTGAGCCGAGCAGGTAAAAGGTGTCACGGACGTTGGTTACCCAGTCGCGAATCGCCTCGTTGATGGCGTCCTTGAGGGTACGACTGCCACTCTTAACCGTAATGACCTCTGCGCCCAGCAGTTGCATGCGGAAGACATTTGGCTGCTGGCGGGCGATGTCGACGCTGCCCATGTAGACGTGGCAGGACTGCCCCAGCAGCGCTGCGACGGTCGCGCTGGCCACGCCATGCTGACCCGCGCCAGTCTCTGCCACGATGCGCTGCTTGCCCATGCGCTGCGCCAGCAAGGCCTGGCCCAGGGCGTTATTGATCTTGTGCGCGCCGGTGTGCGCCAGGTCTTCGCGTTTGAGCCAGATACGCGCGCCGCCCAGATGCTCGCTCAGGCGCGCCGCGTAACTGACGGGCGTGGGCCGGCCGGTGTAACTGGCCTGTAATTGATTCAGCCGTGACAGAAATCTCTCGTCGGCCATTGCGTCGGCGAAGGCCACTTCGAGTTCATCCAGCGCCGGTATGAGCGTCTCGGGCACAAAGCGGCCACCGAATTCGCCGAAGTAGCCGCGCTCGTCCGGCAGCGTTGTCCCTGTAATTGCGCCGTTCGTCATCCTCGAATCTCCTGTTTCAGCGCCAGATCGCGCTCACCGTTAAGGACGCGCCTGGCCAGCAGGAAGGCTTCCGTGTACATCTCCTCGTGCTGCGGCACGAAGTCCGCCAGGGTGATTGTGCAGGATCCTGTAGCAGTCTGCGCGCTCACGCTCGCCCGCTCGCCGGCGAATAGCGCCAAACCATCTAAAACCTGCAGCGCCACCAGATCCGCCACTTCAGGCGCCATCACCGGATACTCCGTGAGCGGACGCTGGCTGACATAGACGAAGGTATCGGCGACCTCGCGGTCGATCAGGCCCTGCCAGCGGGCCACAAAGCTGCGCCCGCCGCAGGGAATGAGCGCCGTGAAAGGCAAGTCTACACCCAGTTCCTCACGAACTTCGCGCAGGCCATCTTCCACAGATTCACCGGCCTGATAGTGGCCGCCGACCGTGACGGCCAGGTGCAGCGGGAAGGTCGGTTTGTGCGCGCCGCGGCGTTGCAACAGCAGCCAGTCGCTGCCCTGCGCGTCGCGCCACACGACCCAGCAGTGAAACACGCGGTGCCAGTCGCCATCGCGATGGACGGCCGCCCGCTCCTTGACTCCGAGATAGCGATTATGCTCATCGTAGACGTCGAGCAGTTCGCTCATCACGCCCCCTTCGCTGCCGCGATGAAAGCCCGCGTTTTGTCGGCATCCTTCACGCCGGGCGCGCTTTCCACGCCGCTGGCCACGTCAACGCCCCAAGGCCGCAACGTTCGTACGCGTTCGCCGACATTCTCTGCGTTCAGGCCACCGGCAAGTAGAAGACGCGGCAGCTGTTCCAGCAGCACTCGAGCTACCGCTTCGCTGGCCTGGGCGCCGCTGCCGCCATACAGGCGGGGGTGCCAAGCGTCCAGCAGCAGTGCCGGCAAGCGCTCGTCGAGCGCTGAGTGTGTGGCAAAGCGTTGGGCATCGGCCTGCGCCTCGGCGACCGAGCGCGGGCGCAGCGACTTAAAGGCGGGTGTCCCGCGCATCTCTGGCGTATGCAGCATGTCCGGCTCTTCATCACCACTGAGCTGGGCGCAGCCGAGGCCGGCCTGGGCGCAGATTTCTGCGATGCGCGCCGGCGTCTCGTTGACGAACACACCCACCAGCACCGGGCACGCCTCGCCCAACGCGTCGCGCAATTGGGTGCAGATTTCCTGCGCCTGCGGCAGAGTCAGGCAACGCGGACTCGGGGCATAAAAATTGAGGCCGAGCAGATCTGCGCCGGCGCGCGCCGCCATGAGCGCATCCGCGGCCGTGGTCACGCCACAAATCTTGACGCGCGCGAGGTGGTTCACAACGCGGGATTCTGCCCATCAAGAAGCCCATCCTGAGCCTCATAAGGCCCATCCGGCGCATCACCACCGGCGAAACGCGCCAACAACTCCAGCAAATCCTGCTGCGCACGCACGACCGCTGTGGCGCCGTCTTCGTGCTGCGCCTCGCAAGCAATGAGTACATTCGTCGTATCCGCCCGGGCGGCGCTTTCCGCGCTCTGACGCCAGCACCAGCGGCGCGCAACCACCAGATTGGTGGTATCGGCGAAGATGACCTCGCCCGGCGCCGGATGCTGCGCCTCCTGTTCCCCCAGGCCGGTGAAACGTTCGTCACCCGCGGCAAAGCGCACAGTAACCGGCAGTTGCAGCGCGCGCGTATCAAAGACCGCGACAGGAAGTTCGTGGCGGATACTGACCAGGTTGCCGATGTCGACCAGGCGATTGATAGAGGGGATGTCGCCCTGTTTGGTCAGGCGGCGCAGCAGGGCTTCGACGGCACTGCGATACTGCGTCGGGCGCAGGCCGAAGCCGCTGAAGCAACGTCGCCAGGCCGCAATTGTGGGCAGCGCGCTTAGCGGCTGATCGCCGATGCGCGCCAGCGTTGCTGCCTGCTCCTGCGCATACAGTTCCTTTAGTTCTGCGCTGCTCGACCCGCCCTGCAGGCCGCGGGCGTGGATGATGGCGCCACGAGTTTGCGGGAAGCGCTCCAGCAGTGCAGCGTCATAACGAAAACTCGTCATACCCTAACCTCCCTCTGCACAGTGCTCAACAGACGCACACTCTTCGCCAAATCTCTTGCTTGCATCAGCGTCTCCCCCACCAGCACCGCAGCGGCCCCAAGACGTCCCATGTTGCGCACATCGTCAGCATCCGCGATGCCGCTCTCGGCCACCAGCAGGATTTCCGCGGGTATTTGACGCGCCAGCCGGGCCGTGGTGTTCAGATCGACGGCAAAAGTCTTCAGGTCGCGATTGTTGACGCCGACGAGCTGCGGCTGCAGGGCCAGCGCGCGTTGCAACTCTGCTTCATTATGCACTTCAATCAACGCAGTCATGCCGAGCGCCTGGATTTGCGCCTGCAGGTCCGCCAGTTGCCCGTCGGTGAGCGCCGCCACAATCAGCAGCACGGCATCGGCGCCGCTGGCGCGCGCCGCCTGCACCTGCCAGGCGTCGAGCACGAATTCCTTGCAGAGCAGCGGCAGGTCGACCGCCGCGCGCACTGCAGCCAGATCCTGGAGGCTGCCCTGAAAGAAGTTGGCATCCGTCAGCACAGAGATGGCCGCCGCGCCGTTGGCCGCGTAGGTCGAGGCCAGGCGCACAGGGTCATAGTCTTCACTGAGCCGCCCCTTGCTGGGCGAGGCCTGCTTGCACTCGGCGATGAGCGCGACGGTGTCACGCTGCAGCGCCCCGCAAAAGTCGCGCGGAAGCTGCTGCGCGGCGCATTCGTCACGCAGCTGTGCCAGGGGCCGTGTGCGCCGGGCAAGGGCGACCTCTTCCTGTTTGTGCGCCAGAATACGGTCGAGCACGCTGCCGGTGCGAACGAAAGTCGCGCTCATTGCGCGAATGCCTGAGTGATTTCAACCAGCGCGTCAAGCTTCGCCAGTGCCGCGCCGCTCTCGATGGTCGCGCACGCCAGTTCAATGCCCTGCGCTACGTCCGCAACGACGCCGGCGGCCAGCAGAGCCGCGCCGGCGTTCAACAACACGATGTCGCGCTTCGGCCCCTGCTCGCTGCCATCCAGTACGCCGCGCAAGATAGCCGCGTTGAGCGCAGCATCGCCGCCCTTGAGCTGGGCCAGCTGCGTCCGTGGCAGGCCGAAGTCGGCTGCATCCAGCGTATAAGTGCGCAATGCTCCGTCCTGCCAGTGACTGACCTGACTGGGCCCGGTCGTCGTCAGCTCGTCGAGGCCGCCCTGTCCGCTGACCACCAACGCAGATTCCGCGCCCAGCGCGCCCAGCACCTCCGCCAGGGTTTCGGTCAATTCCGGCGCAAAGACGCCCATCAGCTGACGCCGCGCGCCGGCAGGATTGGTCAGCGGGCCGAGGATATTGAAGATGGTGCGCAACTTCAACTCGCGCCGCGGCCCGATGGCGTGTTTCATGGCCGGATGCAGGTGGATGGCGAAGAGGAAGCCGATGCCGACTTCAGCGACGCAGTTGCCGACCTGCTGCGGCGTGAGGTCGAGATTGACGCCCAGCTCGGCCAGCACATCGGCGCTGCCACACTGACTGCTGGCGGCACGATTGCCGTGCTTGGCGACCTTCACGCCCGCGCCGGCCGCGACGAAAGCGACCGTCGTGCTGATGTTGAAAGTGCCCGAGTCATCGCCGCCGGTGCCGCATGTATCCAGTAAATCAGATCCGTCGATGCCGGTGGGGACGTGTGTGGCGTTCTCGCGCATGGCGCTCGCGCTGCCCACAATTTCGTCGCGCGTTTCCCCCTTGATGCGCAGGGCGGTCAGATACGCGCCGATCTGCGCGTCGGTGGCTGCGCCGCTCATAATCTGGTTCATCACCGACTGAGCTTCGGCCGCCGTCAGGTCCGCGCCCCGGACGAGCTGCTCAAGCGCCTGTTGAACGTCCATACTCTCCTCCTGCCACTGTCCCGTTGCGGCCCGCTATGCCCGCATATCGAGGAAGTTTTGTAATATCTGTGGCCCGTCAGCGGTGAGGATGCTTTCGGGATGGAACTGCAGGCCGACCAGCGGCTGCTCGCGGTGACGCAGGCCCATGATTTCGCCCCTGTCCGTCCAGGCAATGATATCCAAGGTATCCGGCAGCGTTTCCTGCTCCACGATGAGGCTATGGTAACGCGTTGCCACAAAGGGGTTGTCAATTCCGGCGAAAATGGAGTCGCCCTTGTGGTGGATCATGCTGGTTTTGCCGTGCATCAGGCGTCCGGCCCGCTTCACCACACCGCCACAGGCCTGGCCGATGCACTGATTGCCGAGGCACACGCCGAGAATCGGCGTGGTCGGCCCCAGCTCGCGAATGACCTGCAAGGAAATGCCGCCGTCGTCGGGCGTGCCAGGCCCAGGCGAAACGACAATCTGCTGCGGGGCCAGCGCTCGAATCTCGTCCAGCGAGATTTTGTCATTGCGCGCGACCTCAAGCTCGGCGCCCAGCTCGCCCAGGAACTGCACGAGGTTGTAGGTGAAGCTGTCGTAGTTGTCGATCACCAGAATCATTGTCGTTCTCCCGTCTGCAGCTCACGGCCCTTCATCCCGTCAGTCCCTCCTCGGCCTGGCGCACGGCAACTGCCACGGCGCGCGCCTTGTTGACCGTCTCCTGATACTCGGTCGTCGGGTCGCTGTCGGCCACGATGCCGGCGCCAGCCTGCAGGTAGAGCTGATCCTTGAGCATCAGCAGGGAACGAATGGTGATGCAGGAGTCCATAGAGCCATCAAAACTGAAGTAGCCAATAGCGCCGCCGTAAGGGCCACGGCGCGAGCCTTCGAGTTCCTCGATAATCTCCATTGCCCGCACCTTGGGGGCGCCGCTGAGGGTCCCCGCCGGGAAGGTGGCCGCCAGCAGATCGAAGGCGTCCATGCCGGCGCGCAGTTGTCCGGTGACCTCGCTGACGATGTGCATCACGTGCGAATAGCGTTCGATATACATCATGTCCGGCACACGCACCGTGCCATAGTCACTGACGCGCCCGATGTCGTTGCGCCCCAGGTCGACCAGCATGACGTGCTCGGCGCGTTCCTTGGGGTCCTGCAGCAACTCCTCCGCCAGCGCGTCGTCTTCAGCATCCGTGTTGCCACGCGGCCTGGTGCCGGCAATGGGACGCAGGTAGGCCACGCCATCCTCAAGCCGCACCATCATTTCCGGCGAGGCGCCCATCAGGGTCAGGTCATCGCCGAAGTGCAGAAAGAACATGTAGGGGGAGGGGTTGATGGCGCGCAGGGCACGGTAGATGGTGAATGGCTGCGCGCTGCTGCGACGCATGAAGCGTTGCGACAGCACAATCTGGAAGGCGTCGCCGGCGGCGATGTATTCGCGCGCCGCGCGCACGTTGCCCTCGAATTTCTCGCGGCTCATGTTGGAGACGAATTCTTCTTCCAGCGATTCTACCGGCAGGTCGCCGACTGGCAGGGGCTGCGCCAGAATCGCGGCCAGCTCGTCGAGACGGCGGTTGGCATCATCCCAGGCCGCAGCGGGATCGCCCCGATTGTGCGCGTTGGCCAGCAGGATGAGCCGGTGTCTGACGTGGTCGAAGATGACCAGGGTGTCGGGCAGCATGAAGGCCGCATCCGGCACGTCCAGCTCCTGCCCGGCCGTGTCCGGCAGTTCCTCGAACCAGCGCACCACGTCGTAGCCGATGAAGCCGACGGCGCCGCCCACGAAGCGCGGCAAGCCCTCCAGGCGCACCGGTCGCACCCGGCCAAATTCTTCCTTGACGGCCAGCAGGGGATGTTCACCCGGTGCCAGTTCACGAATCGTGCGCTGGCCATTCAGCTCGCGAGTGACCTGGTTGCCGCGTACGCTGATGAGCCCTTTGGGGTTGACGCCGAGGAAGGAGTAGCGACCGACCTGCTCGCCGCCCTCCACACTTTCCAGCATGAAGGAGGTCTTGCCAGCCTGTGCCAACTTGATATAGACCGAGACGGGCGTCTCCAGGTCGGCGAGGACGATACGATAAACCGGAACCAGATCGCCCTGGGTAAAGAGCTGCCGGATGTCAGCGCGTGATGGCAGTGTCTGCGCGCTCCTGACAGCCGGTGTCACAGGTGCTGGCATTGTTTCCATGGTCGCCTCCGCACAAAAAAGAATCCCCTCGTCAGTCAGGGACGAGACGGGACTCCCGCGGTGCCACCCTAATTCCTGCCAGACCGGCAGACACTCCTGAATACAGGCCAATATGGCCGATACCCTGCGCCCTGATAACGGTGCGCTCTCCGTCCCCGACTACCAGACTTGCCCTTCGTCGGGGCGACTCCCCGGCCCATTCAACGCCTGCGCTGCTGCCGCCTTCACAGCCCCTGGCGGCTCTCTGAAACCCGCTTTGGCGCCTACTCTTCCGGATCGCAGTCTTTACACGATCTATTCAGTTGCGCTGATGTTAGTGCAGGACTCAAAACCTGTCAAGCAAATTGGGCAATTCAGGTATACTGATTGCGAAATCGTCCACGCAAGATAGCAATCATGGCACTCACCAATCGCGAAATTGCCGATACCTTCGAAACCGTCGCCGACATGCTGCAGTTGCGCGGCGACGTCATCCACCGGGTGCTCTCCTACCGGCGCGCAGCCGACACGATCCGCGAATTGCCGCGCGACCTGCGCGCTGTGTCCGCCGAGAAGGGCCTGACGGACCTGCCAGGCATTGGCAAGACGCTGGCGGACAAGATTAACGAAATGCTGCAGACCGGTGAGCTGGAATTTTACACGCGGCTGGCGGGCGAAATCCCGCCTGGGCTGGTGCGCATCATGCACGTCAACGGCGTGGGCCCGAAGAAAGCGCGCCTGTTTTGGGACGCGCTGGACATCACTACGCTGGAAGCCCTGCAGGCCGCAGCGGAGAGCGGGCAGCTGCGCGCGTTGAAAGGCATGGGCGCAAAGAGCGAGCAACGCATTCTCGATGGTATTGCGGCCCTTGCGCGCAACACCGGACGCATGCCGCTGGGAAAGGCCCTGCCCGCTGCGCAGGAAATCCTCGACATTCTGCTCGCCCTGCCCCAGGCAGAGTCCGGCAACGTCGCCGGGAGCATTCGGCGCGGCCGCCCCACCATCGGCGACGTCGACCTGCTGGTCGCCAGCGCCGACGCAGCCCCGATCATGGACGTCTTCGTCAGCATGCCGCAGGTTGCGCGCGTGCTCGGCCATGGCCCGACGAAGTCTTCCGTCGAGCTGCACAGCGGCCTGCAGGTCGATCTGCGCGTGCTGGCAGCGGCGCGCATGGGGACAGCGCTGGCCTACTTCACCGGCAGCCAGACGCACAATGTCCGCCTGCGCGAGCGGGCACTGCGCCTGGGCTTCAGCCTCAACGAGCACGCGCTGCGTCCGGTTGATGCCGAAGGCGCGCTAATTGCTGACGAAGGGGGTCACATCCTCTGTGCGGATGAGGCCGAACTCTACGAGCGACTCGAACTGCCCTACATAGCGCCGGAACTGCGTGAGGACAGTGGCGAATTCGATGCGGCGCAGGCGGGCAGTCTGCCGGCGCTCATCCGGCTGGAAGACCTGCGCGCCGACCTGCACATGCACAGCACCTGGAGCGACGGGCGCCTGAGCGTGCGCGAGATGGTCGCTGCGGCGCGGGCGCGCGGGCGAGAAACCGTGGTCATCACAGACCATTCGCAATACTCCGCCATCGCCAATGGCCTGGATGCCGAGCGGCTGCTGCGGCAGCAGGCGGAAGTGCGCGCCATCGACGCCGAGACGGGCGCTGACATACGCGTGCTGCACGGCGTGGAGATGGACATCCGCGCTGACGGCACGATGGATTACCCGGATGAAATCCTCGCGCAGCTGGACTTCGTCATCGCTTCGCTGCACTACAGTCTGCGCCAGGAACGCAGCGTCATTACGCGGCGGCTGCTCAACGCCATCGAGAATCCGCACGTCGACCTCATCGGGCACCCGCGCGCGCAGCTGATTGAGCAGCGGCCGCCGGCCGACCTGGACATGGACGCGGTCTTCGCGGCAGCTGCGCGCACAGGCACGGCGCTGGAGATCAACGCCAACCCGCATCGTCTGGACCTCGAGGCGCAGTACGCCCGCCGCGCTGCCGAGCTGGGGATTCCGCTGGCCATCAACAGCGACGCGCACGATGAAGCGCAAATGGACTTGCTGCCCTACGGCATCCTGACCGCGCGCCGCGGCTGGGTACAGGCGGAAGACGTGATCAACACCTGGCCGCAGGAGCGCCTGCTGGCCTGGCTGGAGAGTCGTTCCTGATGGAAGCAGAGGCGCGCGCAGCCGAACTACGCGAGGAATTGCAACGTCACAACTACCAGTATCACGTGCGCCACGAGTCGTTCATCAGCGACGGAGAGTATGACCTGCTGTTGCGGGAACTGCGCGCGCTGGAAGCGGCGCAGCCCGAGCTGGTCACGCCAGATTCGCCCACGCAGCGCGCCGGCAGCGACCTGGCTGAGGAATTCGACAAGGTGCCCCATAGCGCGCCCGTACTCAGCCTGGCCAACGCCTTCGCCGAGGAAGACCTGCGCGCCTGGGAGCAGCGCAATCTGCGGCTGCTGCCGGAAGGCAGTGCTTTGGCCTACACGCTCGAGCCCAAGCTGGACGGCCTCAGCATCGTCCTGACTTATGAAGACGGCCTGCTGACCCAGGCGGCCACGCGCGGGGACGGGGAGACCGGCGACGAGGTCACGGCCAACGTGCGCACCATCCGTAGCCTGCCGCTGCGCATCCCGGTTGACCCTGAGGGCCCTGCCGCGCCGGAGCTGCTGGTGGTGCGTGGCGAGGTGTTTTTCCGCAAGGAAGATTTCGAGGCACTCAACCGGCAGCAGGAGGCGCAGGAGCTGCCGCGCTACGTCAACGCGCGCAACACGGCCTCCGGCACGCTCAAGCAGAAAGATTCGCGCAACACTGCCGCGCGCCCGCTGAGCGCTTGCGTCTACGACGTGCTGGCCGTCGAGGGCCTGGAGCTGGCAAGCCAGCATCAGCTGCTGCAGAGCCTGGCGTCGTTCGGCTTTCCGGTGCCGCAGGAAGTGCAGCATTGCGCGGACCTGGAGGCGCTACTCGCGCTGCTGCCCGCCTGGAAATCAGGGCGTAACGAGCTGCCATTCCAGATCGACGGCCTGGTGGTCAAGGTGGACGACCTGCAGCTTTCGCAGGAGCTGGGCGTGGTTGGCAAGGATCCGCGCGGCGCGATCGCGTGGAAGTTTCCCGCCGAAGAGGCCTCAACCAAACTGCTGGACGTCACGGTCAACGTGGGCCGCAGCGGCAAGCTGACACCCGCCGCCGTGCTCGAGCCAGTCTTCGTCGGCGGCGTGACCGTTTCCAGCGCCAGCCTGCACAACTATGACCAGATCGCCAGGCTGGACATTCGCCGCGGCGACACTGTGATCGTCAAGCGCTCCGGCGATGTCATTCCCTACGTCGTGGGGCCGCTGACGGCGGCGCGCGACGGCAGCGAGCAAGCCATCCTGCTGCCACAGACCTGCCCTTTCTGCGGTCATGCGGTGCAGCAGCCGGATGAAGCGGTGGACTGGTTCTGCGTCAATCCGACTTGCCCGGAGCGAGTCTTCCGCCAGGTCGAGTTCTTCGTCTCGCGTTCCGCGATGGACATTGAGGGCATGGGGCCCGAGACCATCCGCACTCTGATCGACGAGGCGCTCATCCATGATGTGGCCGATCTTTTCACGCTCGCCGAGAAGCGCGAGCAGCTGATCGAACTGGAGCGATTTGCAGAAACCAAGGTCAACAATCTGCTGGCCTCTATCGAGGAGGCGAAGTCGCGCCCGCTGGAGCGCATCGTGGCCGCGCAGGGCATCGATGGCGTGGGCGGCACGGTGGCCGGTCTGCTGGCCGTGGAGTTGCACAAGTTCAACACTCTCCAGGCGGCAGAGAGCAATGTGTTCGGGCCATTGACGCAAATGGCGAACGAAGTGCAGGCGGCCAGCATTGCGTTTGCCGAGTCTGCAGCCAGGCTGCGCGAAGGTTCTACAATTCTAGAAGAAGTGACTCAGGCGCAACTGCGCGCCCTGCGTCAGCTGGGTAATCCGCTCGTCGAGCTGGCGCCACGTTTCGTGGACGCAGACCCGGATTCTATTCCGCCCCGTCTGCAGCGGGCGCTGAAGCCGCTACTGCCGGAAGGCGAAATTGACATTGGCAGTCTGGTCGGACCACTGACGCAAATGACCATGGCGGCTGCGCCGTTGCTGCGCATTGAGGGCCTTGGCCCGGTGCTGACGAAAAATATTGTCGACTGGTTTGCCGACGAACATAACCAGAAGCTGCTAAACAAGATGGCAGCGGCCGGCGTCAAGCTGCAGGCAGAGCCAGAGGTCGCCGCGACCGACAGCGCTCTCAACGGCCGGATCTTCGTGCTCACCGGGACACTGCCCACGCTCTCTCGCTCCGAGGCAAAAGCGCTCATTGAGGCACAGGGCGGCAAGGTCACCGGCAGCGTCAGCCGCAAAACGGACTACGTGGTGGTCGGCGAGTCGCCAGGCAGCAAGGCGACGAAGGGGGAGCAACTTGGAATCCCCCTGCTCGACGAGGTCGGGCTTCAGTCGCTGCTGGCGGGCGGCTGAGAGAGCGCAGGCGCTGCTGCTGACTGCATGGATGCCAACTGTTTCAGTTTTGCGCTGGTTTGCAGCCAGCTGCTTTCGCTGAGGCCGAGTTTGTCGCGAATGGCTTCCGGGGCCATGCCAGCTTGCCAGTCGTTAAGGGCACAGGTCCAGCGCAGGGTCTCGAATGAGAGCCGTTGCAGACCGGCATCCTCTGCGAGTTTGGCCAGCACATATTCCAGATTGCGCGCGCTACAGTTGAACACCCGCGCTTCCTTTGGGTCGCACTGCGTTAGCCAGGCATCCAGCAGCGGCAACAGGTCCGGTGGCAGTGCGATGCGGCGCTCACGCCAGGGATTGCGCGCCTGCTGCTCCAGGTCTGGCGCGGCTCCCGCAGCACGCACCTGATAGCGCAGAGTCAGCAGCGGCGGATCACTGTCGCGCTCAAAGTCCTCACGGCGCAGCCGGGCAGTCTCCCCCTTCTTTATGCCGGTCTCCAGCAGCAGACGTAGCAAGAGTTCTGGCCGGGCATCCGCGCGTTCCCCTTCATTGGCACGACGTGCCGCCGCCAGCGCGTGTGAGCACTCAGCCGGGGTCAGCACAGAGGGCAACGGCGCAGGCCCTGAGCGCTGGACGATGGCCGCCGCCGGGTCATGGGCGATGGCGTTCAGCGAGCGCAGCCAGGCGAAGTACACCTTGAGCGTCGTGACGCGTCGCGCCCAGGATTTGCGACTGCAGGGCACGCCGCGGCCGTACTCCAGCCAGGCGAGAAATTCGTGCAGACGTTCGGTCGTAAAGTCGCCCAGCGGCAGATCGGCACGCGCATGTTGCGCCAGCAGCCCCAGGTCGGAGGTGAAGGCGCGCAAAGTGTAGCCAGACTTGCCGGATTGTTGCAGGTGTTGCTGGAAGAGCGGCAGGGTTGCGGACAGCGGCGTGTGGCGGTTGATCTCCGCTTCCTGCTGTGGCAGAAAGAGGGGCAATTGACGTGCCTGGCTCATGCGGGTCTTACTTCCCACCAGTTCGTCCTGGTACGCTCAGCGCCGGCAAACCCAAGCAGGATTGCCATAGCGGCTGCGCTCCAGCTCCTCCGCCCGCGCCAGCTCCTGCTCCGTGAACTGCGATTCGAGGAAGTCGACATCGCAGATCGAGCGAAATGCATCCTTGATAGCCACAGCAACCTGTTTCCCTCCGACCTCCCTGTCGCCGGATACTTCCAATAGCGTGATAGCCCGATCGCGCAGCCGCATTGTGGCCAGTTCCCGTTCGGAGTCTTGCGGATAGCGCAAGAGGTCGAAAATGGCTGCGACGTCACCAGCAAGCGGGAGCGAGCCATGCTGCAGCAGACCGTAGCGGCGCTGCACCCTGGCGCTGCCGAGCAACTTCCGTCCACCCACAACCAGCTCATGCTGTGCCGACGTCTCGAAACATGCCGGGCCGGCCGGCCTTGCAGGCAATGCCTGCGTCATATCAACCGCAATACCCAGTGACTGCAGGGCAGCATAAAGCACTTCGCCAATTCGTCGATAGCCAGCACTCAGCGAACCCGCTGCCAGCGGGTGTCCGGCGGGCAGAACCAGGCTCCAGGTCAATTCGTCTGCGTGCAGGATAGCGCCGCCGCCGCCGGGTCTACGCACCAGGCTGTAGCCACGTGCACGCAAGCGTTCCATGTCTACCAGGCGGCAACGTTGACCGTAGCCCAGCGACAGGCAAACAGGACGCCAACTGTAGAAACGCAGAACGGGCTGCGCAGCGACTTCCAGCAGCAGGGCCTCGTCGAGCGCCATGTTGCGCGCGCCACTGGCCGGACCGCTGTGGATCAGGCGCCATTGACGCATGGCAGCGACCGGCATATACTCACGCGCCCCTGGCGAGAGAGTTGGCACGCAAGGCCATGAGCGAACACGGCACCCTGCGCAAACCTCGCGTCATTCGCGTTCCACAACAGCAAGCGCGCAGTTCCGGCGCACGTGAACGCGCGCGCCGACGCCGCGTGCGGTCGCGGCGCAGTTTCGAGTGGGCATGGGTGGTCGTCGCAGTCGCCCTGCTGGGAATCGTTGTCGTGGTCAGCCTGATGGCCTCGCTGCTGTTGCGCGTGAGACGCATACAACCGGAAGTGCTGCCAACTGCGGTAGCAGTGTTGCAGGCCCCTTCCGACACGCGCAGCGGCTTTGCCAGCTCCGGGTCGGGAAGCGATGAAGCGATCCTCCTCAGCGACGGAAGCCGATTCGAGCCCACGCCCTGGAACGGAGTATCGCGCTTTACCGTGCTGGTCATGGGCCTCGACCGACGTCCCGGCGAGACTGGCCTGGCCTACCGCACCGACACGCTCATGCTCGCCAGCATTGACCCGCAGAGCAGCAGCATCGGCATCCTCAGCATTCCGCGTGACCTCTACGTGGAAGTGCCTGGCATCCAGTATCTGCAGCGCGTCAACACGCCCATGGTGCTGGGGGAGCTGCAGCAGCCTGGTTACGGCCCGCGCCTCGCCATGCAGACCGTGGAATACAACCTGGGCATGCGCGTCCACGATTACCTCGCCGTCGATTTTAACAGTTTTGTACGCCTGATTAACGCGATCGGCGGCCTGGAAATTGACGTCCCTGAAAGCATCCGTGACCCATTTTATCCGGACATGAACTTCGGCTACAGCCCGTTCTACATCTCCGCCGGGCCGCAGTTGCTGGACGGGGAGACGGCACTAAAGTACGCGCGCACCCGCCACGGAGACAACGACTTCCAGCGCGCCGAACGACAACAGGCGGTGATGTATGCCATCCGCGACAAGCTGCTCGACCCCGCGCATCTGCCGGAGCTTGTCATCCAGTCGCCCGGCCTGTGGGCAGCATTGCAGGACGGCTTCTATACGGACCTGACGCTCGAGCAATCGCTTCAGCTGGCGCTCTACCTGAAGGACATTCCTGGTGGCAATGTCCGCACCGGCGTGATCGACGATCGCTATGCCATCGACTACACAACGCCCGAGGGCGCCCAGGTGCTGGTGCCGGATCGTGCGCGCCTGTCCGACCTGCTGATTCGCGTCTTCGGAGCCAACTACGGCGCGTAAGCTGCCGCCTCACAACATGCTGAATTTCATTCATGCAACGAGCCCGCCCGGCCGTGTGAACGCACTGCCTTGAACCTGCATTCGCAGGGCGGGCGTCCCGGCCACGACTCAACCCCGACAGCTGTCAGGGTCTCCCCGTTGCCATACTACGCCCGGTCAATCTGGTGTTGGCTCAAAACTTCATGGCGCCATCACGCACAGGGCAGGCCCACACCCTGTATACCACGCCTTTGTCTGCCCTGCAATCACAGTCGATTTGCTTGACATGACAGGCGCGCCTGCCATAATCTGGTGCCAGCAAGCATCAGGACAGGGGGGGGGGGGTCAGATGACTGACAATGTGACGCGCGCCAGCCTGGCGGAACTGATTGGAACCTTCGTGCTCGTTTTCATTGGGTCGGGCGCGGTGGTAGTGGCACCCCTCTTCGGCGTGGTCGTGCCGGCGCTGGCACACGGACTCGTGCTCACTGCCCTGATCTACACTTACGGTCATATTTCGGGCGGTCAGTTCAACTCCGCAGTGAGCGTTTCATTATTCGTGGGTGGCAAGCAGAGCGGCGGGCAGACCATCCGTTTCATCATCATGCATTTCATTGGCGCGATCCTGGCTGCGTGGGTGCTCTCCATGATCATCCCGCACAATGACCCCGTCTTCATGGCCAGTTTCCTCGGTGAGGCCGGTTACAACTTTGGCCAGACCACCGGCGCGCTAACTGCTGACTACCCTGTCCCGGCGCTGGTGCTTGAGGGCATCCTGACCTTCCTGCTGGTCAGCGCGGTGTATCAGGCGGCGGTGTATGGCAAGGCAGGCAATATGGCGGGCGTGGCCATCGGGCTTACGCTGGGCGTGTCGATCCTGGCCGGTGGCGCGCTGACCGGCGCTTCACTCAACCCTGGGCGCACCTTCGGCCCGGCCCTGATTGCCGGCGATCTGAGTTACGTGCCAGCCTACCTCGTCGGCATCTTCGGCGGCGGAATCCTGGGCGGCCTGTTCCACTCGCGCGTACTGGGCGACGCCGGGGAGTAGCTTAGGTATCGTCCGGCCCGGGCAGATCGAGCCGGATGTGCAGTTCGGCCAGCTGGGCGTCGGTCGCCGCCGAGGGCGTCTGCGACATAACATCCATACCGGTCTGAGTCTTGGGGAAGGCGATCACCTCGCGAATATTGGGCTCGCCTGCCAGCAGGGCCACCACGCGATCGATGCCCCAGGCGATGCCTCCGTGCGGCGGCACGCCATATTCGAAGGCCTCGAGCATGTGACCGAACTGTTCCAGCGCCTCGTCCATTTCCTGGCCGATGAGCGGGAAGATTTTCTCCTGCAGCGCGCGTTCGTGGATGCGAATGCTGCCGCCCGCCAATTCAAATCCGTTGCAGATCATGTCGTACTGTGAGCCGCGCGCGGCGCCCGGGTCGCTGTCCAGTAGCGGGACATCCTCTGGCAAGGGCATGGTGAACAAATGCTGGGAGGGATCCCAGCGCTGCTCGTCCTCGTTCCACAGGAACTGAGGGAAGTCAATCACCCAACAGAATGCCAGCACTTCAGGATCCAGCAGGCCCAACTCCGCCGCAAGATGTCGCCGTAAGACATCCGTGACCGCCCACACGATTTCGCGCCGGTCAGACATGAAGAGCAGCAGGTCGCCCGGCTGCGCATCCACGCAATCGAAGAGCGCCACCTGCTGTTCGACCGTGAAGAACTTGCCGATGGGACCTTTCACCGCGCCTTGCGGATCGCTGTCCAGCGCCATGTAGGCCAGTCCCTTGCCACCGGCAGAACGCGACAGATCCTCCAGACCACGGGCCACAGCGCGCAGACGCGTCCCGCTCAGCTCTGCGGCCATGCCGGGCACACGCATCACCTTGACCGGTTTGCCGGCGGCCACGTTGTCGACGAAGACCTGGAAGGCGCTGGTGCCGGCGATGTGGCTCACATCGATGGCGCCCAGATCATAGCGCAGGTCCGGCTTGTCGCTGCCGTAGCGTTCCATCACGTCCATGTAGTTGAGACGCGGGAAGGGCGTCTGTTGCAACTGTCGCTGCGGCGCAACGGTCTGCGCCAGCGCGGTCATCAGGGATTCGTTGAGTGCCATGACGTCCTCGCGTTCCACGAAGCTCATTTCCAGGTCCAGCTGCGTGAACTCCGGCTGGCGCTGGCCGCGCAAATCCTCGTCACGGAAGCAGCGGGCGATCTGAAAATAGCGCTCATAGCCGGCCACCATAAGCATTTGCTTGAGTTGCTGCGGGCTTTGCGGCAGGGCGTAAAAGCGACCGGGTTGCAGGCGGCTGGGGACGAGGAAATCACGGGCGCCTTCCGGCGTGGTCTTGAAGAGGATGGGCGTCTCGATCTCGACGAAGTCGCGCTCGTCCAGCCAGTCGCGAATGAACTTGATGGCCCGGTGGCGCAGGAGCATGTTGTCCTGCATCTTCGGGCGGCGCAGGTCGAGATAGCGGTGCTTCATGCGCAGGGTTTCATCGATGCTGTCTTCGCGATTGATGTAGAAGGGCGGCGTTTTGGCCGGGTTCAGCACCTGCAGGTCGCTCGCGAGCACTTCCATGGCGCCGGTGTCCAGCTCGGGGTTGGCGGTGCCTTCCGGGCGGATGCGCACCAGGCCACTGACCTGCAGCACATATTCGTTGCGCGCCTGGCTGGCGCAGGCATGCGCCATGGGCGCATTCTCAAGCTCGGCCACGACCTGGCAGATACCGGAACGGTCGCGCAGGTCGATGAAGATCACGCCGCCCTGGTCGCGCCAGCGATTGACCCAGCCCGCCAGGGTTACCTGCTGTCCGTCATGCTCCGGCCGCAACTCACCACAGTTCAAGGTCTTGAGCATGGATTTCCTGCCTCTCCAGGGGGCTGCCTCGCGGCGAACAGGATAGCACGGCGCAAGCTGAAAATACACAGCGTATCTGTTCCGGGCTGCCTGCGGGAACGGGGGCTGCGCAGGTGCTATACTGCGGCGCATGTGGACTCAACCCCTCAGCAAGCGACAACTGGGGCTGCTCCTGCTTGCCTCTGGCGCAGCGGGCATGGTGGCTGTGCTCGCCATCGACGTGATTGACGCAGGTCGCGAAGGCGGAATTGGCCCGACGCAGCGCCTCGCACTGGGCGGGATGATCCTGGTCACGCTCGTCGGCCTGTCGCTGCTGCCATTTGGCGACCGCCCGGCCTGAAATGTCCATTCAAAAACTCGCGCACGAAAGGGTGTGGTTGCTGCAACGGACCCTGCTGATTGTCGCCCTGCTGTTGCTGACTGGCTACCTGGTCGTTTTTCTGGCCTACGCCGCCAACCTGATTCAGTTCCCCTTCGATTACGACCAGGGCGAAGGTTTCGAGTTGGTTGACACGCTGCTTTTCAGCCAGGGGCGCTGGCCGTATCAGGACATCGAGGTCTATCCCTTCTACGCCAGCAACTATCCGCCCCTGTTCCATCTGCTGGCCGTGCCTTTCGCCTGGGTCTTCGGGCCGGGATACGCCTATGGCCGACTGCTGGGCACGCTGGCCACGCTCATCGCTGCTGTGGCCATCGCGTACGCGGTCTGGCGCGACGGCGGCCGCAGCATACTTGCGCCCTTATCCGGCCTGGCCTTCATCGCCTCGAACACCATTTATCACATTGGCCCGCTCAATCGTCAGCACATGAGCATGGTGATGTTTGAAACGTTGGCCGTGGTTACGCTGGCCAGGATTGACGGGATTGCCTCCGCGCGTCAGCGTCGGCGCAGAATGCTGCTCGGCCTGGGATTTATTCTGGCGGCAGGCTACACCAAGCAACTCGCCCTGGCGACGGCCCTGGCCGCGCTGGCCTTCCTCTTCATCCGCCAGCCACGGCGCGGCCTGCTGGCTGCCGGTGCATTGGCGCTTGGCGGCGGAGCGCTCTTCCTCTTACTGACGTTCGCCACGGACGGCCAGTGGTGGCTGCATACCATCAGCGCAAACGTGAATCGCTATGACCCGCAGCAGGCCCTCGCCCTGTTCAGGCAGTGGTTCGGGCTGCATGGCTTTCTCATCATGCCGGCGCTGCTATTTGTGATCTACGAGCTATATGTTGAGCGACTCTCGATTTACAGCATTTGGCTCGGTGCGGCGCTGATCACCGGTATGCTGGCCGGCAAATGGGGCGCCGGCGACAGCTATTTCAGCAGCGCCATCGCCGCGACCTGCATACTCGCCGGAATTGGCGCAACGCGCCTGAAGGCCAGGCTGAGATGGAAGCAGGGTCGGCTGGCAGGCGCCGCGCTGCTGCTCATCCCCCTGCTCTACCTCGGGTACGGGCGGGCTGTGTTACATCTGCCGACGACGACGGCCCCGTTCAGCGAAATCGCCAGGCTGCTGGACATACGCCCCAACGCCCGCAACGGATTGTACGACTCCGCACGCACAGAGGACGGGGACTTTCCGCCCGGCTATGCCGACATCGGCCATCTGACCAGCGCGGCGGACATCGCAGCGGGTGAGGAACTGGTGGCGCTGGCGCGAACGGCGGAGGGACCGGTGCTCAGTGAGGACGCCTCCTTCAGCTTGCTGGCAGGCAAGGACGTGGTGACCAACCCGACCCAGCTGCTGAATCTGGCCAACAACGGCCTGTATCGGGGCGACGCGCTGGTGGCCATGATCCGCGAACAGGGCTTCGGGCTCATCATCCTGCGGGCATCCTTTTTCCCGGGCGTCGTGCTCGACGCCATTGGCGCGGCCTATGAGCCGACGCAGAGCATTCAGATGAACGGTTTTGATTACATTCTCTATCGACCTCGCAGTTCGACGGCGGCGGCATGAGCAGCGTCTATCTCACTCACCCCCGTTTCACGGAACATGAACTGCCGCGACATCCGGAGTCGCCCGCGCGCATGCGGGCCATCTGGCAGGAGCTGGAGCGCAGCGGCCTGGCAGCGCGCATGTTGCAGTTGACGCCTGCCCCGGTCAGCGACGAGTCCATTCTCAGGGCGCACAGCACGGCTTACCTGTCAGCCCTGAAGCGTATCGCCCGGCAGTATGCGCAGCAAACGGTGATGCTGGACCAGGACACCTGGCTGGCGCCCGGCTCGCTGGAAGTCGCGCGGCTGGCAGCCGGCGCAGCCCTGCAGGCGGTGGATGTTGTGCTGGCTGGCAGGGCCGACAACGCGCTGGTGGTCGCGCGTCCGCCCGGGCATCACGCTGTTCGCGGGAACGCGATGGGCTTTTGCCTGCTGGGCAACGTCGGCATGGCTGCGCTGCACGCCTGCGAAGAGCAGGGCCTGGAGCGCGTCATGGTGGTGGACATCGACGTGCATCACGGCAATGGCAGCCAGGACATCCTCTACGATGATGACAGGGTGCGCTGCCTGTCGATCCACCAGTCGCCGCTGTACCCTGGCAGCGGCTCAGCGGAAGAGACCGGCGCCGGCCCTGGCGCGGGCTACACGGTCAACATCCCGCTACGCGCCGGCCACGGCGATGCAAGTTATGAGGCCCTGTGCGAGGAGGTCATCTGGCCGCTGGCGCGGCGCTGGCAGCCGCAGCTGATGCTGGTTTCGGCCGGCTTCGACGCGCATCATGCCGATCCCCTGGCCAACATGCGTCTGACGCTGGGCGGCTACGCCCGGCTCTGCCGCGAGCTGATGGGCATGGCGCGGGAAATGTGCGCAGGACGAATCGTCTTCGTGCTGGAAGGCGGCTATCAACTGGATGTACTGGCGCACGGCGTGCGCAATCTTGCTCATCTGCTGCTGGGGGATGAGGGGATCAGCGATCCCTTCGACAACAGCGAACTGAAAACGCGCCAGGACGTCGGCGTCGTGATCGACAATGTTCGTCGCATACACAATTTGTAGCGACGTTCAGACCTGCTCCAGCGTCGCGCGCAGGCGGGCGATGGCATCAAGATGCCCCTGCAGCACGTCGCTGCGATCGAGGTCGCGGTTGCCAAGCACATCCAGGCGACTGTAGACCGGGACGAGCACTTGCTGGCCGTACTGCGTCAGGCGATTGCGCTCCTGCTGCGTCATCTCCTGCATGGCGTCCTGCAAGCTACCCTGCATGTGTCTGATCTGCGCGTCAAATTCCTCGCGCGTTGCCCGCGCCAGCTGCCGGTAACGGCGCATGGCCAGGAAACCGCCGATGGCCGCCAGCGGCGCGCCGATGACGACCGCCGGCAACGCCAGGGCAGCGGCGCCAACACCCAGCACCGGGCCGGGAGCAGCGACGCCCAGCACGGCCACCAGCAGGCCGCCAATCGCGGTGACGGAGCTTGTCGCGACGCCGTTGAACCGGGCCAGGCTGGTGCTGCGCAGTTCCTCGAGGGCTTCGGCGCTCACGCCAGCCTGCAGTTCGCGCCTGGCGATTTGCAGGGCCTCCTGCAGGCCTTCGCGCTGAGTGGTGTAGATGGTTGCATCCAGGCCACCCGGCTCCTGCTCAAGCAGGTCCGTCAGTTGCTGCAGGCGTTCGACGACGCCATGCCAGTAGAGGCGGCTTTGGTCGAGCATGGCGCTGATGAAGGCGGAACTGACCTGATCCAGCTCCTGCAAGGCGCGGGCTACCACTTCCTGCTGGAAGGCAACCTGCAGGGCTTCGCGTCGGCGCGCACGACCGAGCCGTCGCAACGACAGATTCTCGTCCAGAAAGCGATGGCCGCGCTGGCGCAAGGCGCCGAAAACCTGGTCACATTGCGCCTGCGTCTCCTGCAGGCGGGCCTCCAGGCCCAGCGATTGTTGCTCGAGCTCGGCCTGCACCTCGCCCACTCTGGCCCTGTCTACTTGCACGGCGTCCAGGCGCGTCTGCATCTGCGCCAGCCAATCCTGCGTGATGCGCTCGGCAAGCGCCAACTGCGCAAGCAATTTCTGCTGCGCGGGCGGCGACTGGCGCATGAGGCCCAGTAAATGGGCGCGCACCGCGTCCACGCCGTCAGCGTCTCCATGTGAGTCCTGCGCCTGTGCCAGGCTTTGACGCGCAGAGACCATGAAGATCAGCGGCTTCAGGTCCAGCAGCTCACGCGCCTGGCGCTCGACGAAGCGACGTACTTCAGCCTGTTCCGAGGGCTCCAGCTGGTCAATCTGGTTGATGATGATGATGATTTTCTTGCCATACTGCTGCGCCAGTTCGAGGTAGACGCGACCGGTTTCGGCCAGCGCGCGCCGGGCCGGGATGACGAAGAGCACGAGGTCGCTGCGGTGCAGGAACTCCAGGGCGATACGCTCGTGAGTGCGAAACACCGATCCGGTGCCGGGCGTATCGACCAGGGCCACGCCGGGCGCGCCGGTGCCCGGGTGCGCCCACTCACGCAGGCCGTCTTCACGCAGCAGCGGTTTGCGCCGCGGCTGCTCCGCATAATGAATGAGTTCGATAGTTTCGGTCGTGGGCGTGATACCAGTGGGCAGCAGCGCCTCGCCCAACAGCGCGTTGATGAAGGTCGACTTGCCGGCGTTGAACTCGCCGACCACGGCCACCAGGAAGAAGGAATCGCGCAGGTCGCGCGCCACCTCCTGCAGCCGCTTCTTGTCCGCCTGCGCTGGCTCGCCGATTTCTGACAGCGTCTCCACAATCGTCTGCAAGAGCGCGATACCTTCCAGGCGCAAAACATCCAGCGCGCCGGCCGAGCGGTGCTCAGCTGCCGGCATCGTCGCCTCCGGCAATCTGACGCGCGCGCTGCAGCAGGCCAGTGGTACCCAGAGTCGGCAATTCGACCTCGATCGCATCCAGCTCGCGCGCGGCGTCCTGCAGTCGCGCCTGCTGCGCCCGATGGAGTTGAGTCTGGGCAGTTACCAGGCGCGTCAGCGGCGCGATTACATCGCGCCGCAGCTGCATGCCGCGCTCCACCTGCTGCAACCCGGCCTCGCGCAGCGCAGCGCAATAGCTTTCACGCAAGGCCACCAACTGCCTGTCCTGCTCCGCGGCCAGCGCCCGTCCGCGCAGGGGCAACAATACCAGTCCCGCGACGGCCAGCAGGGGCAAGGCCAGCAACAGGTACAGCAAGTCCGACATGGTGGAGAGCACCTGGCTGAGGAAAAAGCCGATCACGAGCAGCAGGATTTCGTAGACTACCAGGTAGAGGCCCGTGTTGCGCAGATAGCGGTCGAAGGCTTCCGTGTCCGGCCAGCGCGACGCTGTTATGGCAGCCTCGAGCTGCGCCGGCAGCGCATCCAGGGCGCGCCGGTCATAGGACTGCGGCAGGCGCAGCTCGCCAATCATTTTCGCCTGAATCGACTGTGGCAGGGACTCCTGCTCGTTGCGCGCATACGCCACCAGATCGTCCAGATCCTGCATGTCCTGGCCTTCCAGACGCGGCCCCGTGCGGGCGCTGATGGCGGGCAGGTCGTCAAGCGGAGCGCGCACCTGTGACGCGGCAAAGACGCGCTCGACGTAGCTGCGCCCGCCATCGCGCCGCGTCAGGCCGCCCAGGCCGATCAGTTCCAGCAGGCCGCGTCCGAAGAGATTCGGCGCACGGCCAACACTGAAGAGGCCCCCGAGCGCAGCGCGCACAGACGCGCCGGCCTCGTCAAGGCAGGCATCGGCCCCGGCGATGATGCGCTCCAGCGCCAGCTCCTGGTCGCGCCGCTGGGCCTGCAACTGTTCTTCGATATTGGCCGAGATGTTCTCGCAACGCGCCGTGGCTGTCTGGTTGGCTTGCATGGTGTCTTCAGCGACGCGCAGGACATTGCGCGTGATCTGCATGGGCGTGCGCAGCTTTTGCCGCAGACGCGCCACATCGCCCAGCTGCATGTCCACATAGTTGACGATGCGCTGCATGCCGCTCGCGCGCCACGCGGCCTCGTCCAGCGTACCGGCGCGCCAGGCCTCCTGCCCGTCCCGCGCTGTAATCGCCCACACTTCCGCCTCGCTTTCCAGCTGGGCCCGGCTTTCCTCGCGCACAAAGTCGAGCACGCTGCGCGCCTCGTCCTCGCTTAGCAAGTCGATCTGGTTTACGAGCACGATGACGCGCGTGCCAAAGCGTTTCAGCTGCTGCAGATTCGCCAGGTTCTGCGCCGACATAGCCTGGGTGGCCAGCATGACGAGAAAGACGATGTCGGCGCGATGCAGGAAGCGCAGCGTGATTTCCTCATGACCGCGGAAGACCGATTCAAGGCCTGGCGTATCGACGAAACTCACCTTGCGCAACAGGGGCGAAGGGTAGAAGACGGAGGTTACACCAGCGTCAGATTCCAGCGATTCCTGCTGCTCACCATAGCGCAGGATGCTGATGTGGTCGGTCGTCGGCGTGACGCCCACCGGCATCAGGTCGCCACAGCCCATCAGCGCGTTGATGATGCTGGATTTGCCGGCGCTGAAGGGGCCGAGGAAAACGATGAGGAAGGGGTGATCCGCGTGCAACAGGGCGTCGCGCAACTGATCGCTCGTCCCGGGCGGGAGTTCATCCAGCCTGGGCAGAAGCTCCAGCAGCGCTGCGATCACTGCGCTCTGACGGCGGCGCATCGTATCGTATGCCGCAATCAGCCCGTTCGCGTCCTCCGCCACACGGTTGCCTCCGCTCACCAGGATCACATCAATCATAATGCGGACGGCCTGACGCGGCAATGGCAGGCAAGCGCCCTGCTTGACAGCCCTGCGCCTGCGGATAAGATGCAGGCGACCAGCAGGCACAGACCCTTGCTCAACGACTCGCTGCGCTACCGGAACGACCAACTCTATTGCGATGGGCTGCCCGTGGCCGACATCGCTGCCCGCACTGGCACACCGGTTTACCTCTACAGTCTGCCGCGCGCACTGGTCAACCTGCAGCGCATCAGGGCGGCCTTCTCCTGGGCGGACGCGCAGATCCATTACAGCGTCAAGGCCAACGCCAGCCTCACGCTGTTGCGCGCGCTAACACAGGCCGGCGCCGGCATCGACGCGGTGAGCCAGGGCGAGATGCAGCGCGCGCTGCTGGCAGGAGCGTCTCCCGGCGACATCGTTTTCGCCGGCGTGGGCAAGACACGCAACGAGCTGGCATGGGCGCTGCGCAAGCAAGTGGGCTGGATCAACGTGGAAAATGTGGGCGAGCTGGAACTGCTGAACCAGCTCACCGGATCAACTACCACGCGCATTGCGCTGCGCCTGAATCCGGAAGTGAAGGCCAGCACACATCATCACATCGCGACCGGGCACGGGGGCGCCAAGTTCGGCCTGACCGCAGCGGTGATTCGAGGCATTCTGGCGCGCCAGGTCTCGTTCCCGGCACTGAACATCAATGGGCTGCATTTGCATATCGGCAGCCAGCTGGGCGATCTACAGGCCACGCAGGCGGCCATTCGGCTGGCGCTGGAACTGATGGCGCCCCACCCTGCCCTGCAAACCCTGAACATCGGCGGCGGCCTGCCAGTCGCCTACGGCCCGCAGGACGAGGTGCCGGAGGTCAACAGCTTCGCACAGGCCCTGCGACCGCTGCTGGAGGGACGGCCGCTGCTGCTGGAGCCCGGCCGCGCTATCGTCGCCGACGCCGGGATACTGGTTACCAGCGTGCTTTACTGCAAGCAGCAGGCCGGGCATCGCTTCATCATCACGGACGCCAGCATGAGTGAATTGATTCGGCCGGTGCTGTATCAGGCGCAGCATGCCATCGTCCCGCTGCAGGCCGACAGCGCTGTTCCGCTGACGCCCGCCCAGGTGGTGGGCCCGGTCTGCGAGAGCGCGGATCAACTGGGCCACGACGTACCCTTGCCGCCCCTTCAACCCGGCGATCGCCTGGCAATCCTGGATGCCGGCGCCTATGGCATGGTGATGGCCAGCAACTACAACCAGCGGCCAAGGCCGCCGGAAGTGGTCGTCATGGCGGACGGGCAGCGCTGGCAGGTCACGCGGGAGCGCGAAACGCTGGAAGACCTGCTGCGCGGCGAGCGTATGTTTTGAATGACTGGAGACTGACGATCCGGGACTAATATGGTGATAGGTAGACTCGAACTACCGACCTCGAGATTATGAGTCCCGCGCTCTAACCGGCTGAGCTATATCACCATGCCGAGCGATAGCGGGGGCAGGATTCGAACCTGCGACCTCCGGGTTATGAGCCCGACGAGCTACCTCTGCTCTACCCCGCAACGTGGCGCATAGCATGACAGGGCGTGCCGGACTTGTCAAGCCCTTGTTTGCGGCGAGGCGCCCGCCAGGCACTGGCAAAGCAAGGCATTTCTGCTATACTTTGTACCCGAACAGATGTGCCGAAGGGCAGCCATGCCAGCCTTTCAGATTGAGTCACCATTTCACCCCACCGGGGATCAGCCCGAAGCGATCGTACAGCTGACGGAGGGGCTGAACGCGGGCCACGGCGACCAGACCCTGCTTGGCGCCACCGGCACTGGCAAGACCTTCACTATCGCCAACGTGATCGAGCGCACGCAGCGCCCGGCCCTGGTCATGGCGCATAACAAAACGCTCGCCGCGCAACTCTACGCCGAGTTCAAGGAACTCTTCCCGCGCAATTCTGTCGAATACTTCGTCAGCTACTACGATTACTATCAGCCGGAAGCCTACGTCCCGCGCCACGACCTCTACATCGAGAAGTCGACCAAGGTCAACGACCACATTGAGCGCCTGCGTCTGGCCGCCTGCGCCGCGCTGAACTATCGCCGCGACGTGATTGTGGTCGCCTCGGTCTCCTGCATCTACGGCTTCGGCGACCCAAGCGCCTGGCAAAAGCTGGTTGTGGAGCTGAAGACCGGCGACACCATCCGGCGCGACACGCTGCTGCGCAAACTGGTCACCATCCAGTACAGCCGCAACGACTTTGATCTGCGGCGCGGCGTTTTCCGCGCGCGGGGCGATACGCTGGAGATCTACCCGGCCTACGCCGAGACTGCCTTCCGCATCACGCTCTTCGGCGACGAGATCGAGCGCATCGTCGAGTTTGACCCGCTCACCGGCGAGCTGCTCACCAGGCATGACAGCGTGCTGATCTACCCGGCACGGGAGTACGTCACCGACGCCGACAAGCTCAGGCAGGCGGTGACCGACATCGAGGTCGAGCTGCGGGAGCACCTGGCCCTGCTGAAATCGCAGGACAAAATGGTGGAGGCGCAGCGGCTGGAGCAGCGCGTCAACTACGACATCGAGATGTTGCGCGAGGTCGGCTTCACCAGCGGCGTCGAGAACTATTCGCGCCACCTTGAGCAGCGGCCGCCCGGCAGCGCGCCATTCACGCTCATCGACTACTTTCCGAAAGACTTTCTGCTGGTTATTGACGAAAGTCACATGTCCGTGCCGCAGATCCGCGCCATGTTCAACGGGGATCGCAGCCGCAAGACCGTGCTGGTGGACTACGGCTTCCGCCTGCCCAGCGCGCTGGACAACCGTCCGCTCATGTTCGATGAGTTTCGCGAGCGCACCGGGCAGACTATCTATACCTCGGCGACGCCCGGCCCCTGGGAGAAGGAGGTCAGCGACGCCACGGTGCAGCAGGTCATCCGCCCCACCGGCGTCCTCGACCCTGTAGTGGATGTACGTCCTCAGGAAGGGCAGATTGACGATCTGCTGCAGGAAGTGGCGCAACGCATCAGCGTGGGGCAGCGCGCGCTAATCACCACCCTCACCCAGCGCATGGCGGAGGATCTCGCCGACTACCTGGTAGAGGCAGGCATCCGCGCCCAGTATCTGCACGCCGAGGTGGATACCTTTGAGCGTGTCGAAATCCTGCGCGACCTGCGCCAGGGTGTCTACGACGCAGTGGTCGGCATCAACCTGCTGCGCGAGGGCATAGACCTGCCTGAAGTGTCGCTGGTGGCCATTCTTGACGCGGACAAGGAAGGCTTCCTGCGTTCCGAAAGCGCGCTCATCCAGAACATCGGTCGCGCCGCGCGCCACATTGAGGGCAAGGTCATCCTCTACGCCAGCCGCGTGACGCCGTCGATGGCACGGGCGCTCGACGAGACGCGGCGCAGGCGCGAGTTGCAGCACGCACACAACCAGGCGCATGGCATTGAGCCCGCGACCATCGTGAAGCAGGTGCGCGACCTGACCGACCGCGTGCGCACCATGGTGGCAGAGGACAGAAAGATTGAAGCCGGGCTGGGAGAGGTGGCGCTCGGCGATCTGCCAGCGGACGAGAAGCTGCGCCTGATCAAGGAACTGGAGCGGGAGATGAAGACTGCGGCGCAGATGCTGGAGTTCGAGAAGGCCGCCATCCTGCGCGACCAGATTGTCGAGCTGCGTTCGGCGCTCGTGCTGCAGCGGGCCGGCGGCGATGCACTGGAAGCTGAACTTGCGATGCAGGCGCTCGACCTGGACGCTCAGGACGCGGTGTAGCGCCAGATTCCGCCGACCATGGTGGCCAGCACCTGGGCACCCGGCAGTTCCTCAGGATCACAGCGAAGCAGGTCGCGATCCAGCAGCACCAGGTCCGCCAGATAGCCTGGCGCCAGCCGGCCCAGTCGATCATCCATGCCCGTCGCCCAGGCTGAACCCAGGGTATAGCCGTGCAAGGTCTCGGCGGCGCTGACGCGCAGATCCGGCAGCCAGCCCTCCGGCCCGGGCGAGCCATCGGGGCGACGGCGGGTGATGGCGGCGTAGAAGCTCTTCAGTGGCGCAAAGGGCTCCACCGGCGAATCCGTGCCCAGGGCGATGCGCGCGCCGGCATCCAGCTGGGCGCGCAGGTTGTAGCTCCAGCGCACCCGCTCGCCCCAGGCACTATCGGCAGCGGGATAATCCGAGGTCGCGTGAATCGGTTGCATCGAGGCGACCACGTTCAGCGCGGCCAGGCGTGGTACGTCCGCCGGATGGATGAGCTGGACGTGCTCAATGCGGTGGCGCAGGGTCTCCGGGGCCTGTCCGCGCGCTGCTTCTTCCTGACGCGCCAACTCAAAGACGTCGAGGACATCATGCACGGCGCGGTCACCGATGGCATGAATGGAAGTGGCCACGCCGGCCGCGCTGGCGCGGCTCACCAGGGCCTGCATCTCCTCGCGCTCGACAATGGCGACACCCAGATTATTCGGCTCGCCTTCGTAGGGGGCCAGCATCAGCGCCGTGCGCGGCCCGAGCGCGCCGTCGGCGAAGATCTTTTGCGCGCCGATGCGCAGCCAGTCATCGCCGAAGCCGCTACGTAAGCCACTGTCCAGCGCGGCCTCAATCCATTCGTGGTTTATCTGCTTGGTCACGCGCAGCGCCAGCTCACCCCGTTCGCGCAGAATTTGCAACGCCTGCAGACAATCCGGGCCGTCAAAATCATGCAGGCCGGTCAGACCTGCGGCCAGCGCCTGTTGCTGGGCCGTGGCCATCAATGTGGCAAGCTGTGCTGGCGTCGACTGAGGCAGGTGCGCGCTCACCAGTTCCATCGCCGTCTCAAGCAGAATGCCGGTGGGTTGGCCCTGGGCATCGCGCTCAATCCGCCCGCCGGGCGGATCGGAGGTGCCGGCGTGCAGCCCGCAGCGACGCAGCGCCGCGCTGTTCACCCAGGCGGCATGGCCGCTCTTCGCGCTCAGGTAGACCGGATTGGCTGGCGCGACAGTGTCCAGATCCGCTGCCGTCGGGAAGTGAGGCTGCGGCCAGTAATCCTGCGACCAGCCCTGGCCGCTGATCCATTCGCCGGGCGGGGTCTCCTGCACACGCTGCCTGACGCGCTGCAGCGCCTCCTCCATGGAAGGTAGCTCGAAGACATCAACCTCCTGCAGCGAGAGGGCCGTCCCGGCCCAGTGGATGTGCGCGTCGATCAGGCCGGGAATGACGTGCTTGCCGCCCAGATCATCGCGCACGGTGACGGGCCCGGCCAACGCCAGCATCTCTTCGTCAGAGCCCGCAGCGACGATGCGCTCGCCGACCAGAGCCAGCGCGCTGACCAGCGGCCTTGCAGGCTCCTGCGTGCGAATCTGACCATTGAACAGCACACGATCGACGACGCTCATGGTTGCTCCAATAGTTTCAGCGCTTCTCTGGCTTCCTGAACAGTGGGCGCACCTTCCAGCCAGGGGCGGGTTATGGTGGCGGCGCCCAGCTGCGCGGCCACCTGGCATACGCGCGGCATGTCCCGTTCGAGAAGATGAGAGCAGGCCAGCACGGCTGCCGCGAAGACATCGCCGGCACCGGTGGTGTTCACTACCGGCAGCTGCGGCGTTGCGTAGTCGAATGGAATTCCATGGTGATAACAGGTACCACCGTGCTCGGCCCTTGTTACAAAGAGCCAGGGCACGCTGGCCGCGAAGTCCGCCTCCAGGTCGGGCGCTGCGGCAATGTCCTCTTCGCTGAAGACGACGATGTCGACGTGGCGCAGCACGTCTGTATCGAACCAGTGGCGAAAGCGTACCAGGCCCTGCTCATCGCGCTCGCGTAGCCAGCCCTGTGGCGTGAGCAGCACTGTAGCGTTTGGAAAGTGGGCCGCCAGCGCCGGATCGACCTCTCCGGTCAGTGGCGCAAGATGCACCAGCGGCGTATCACGCCAGGCGCAAGGGACATCAAACGGGCCCAGCGGCGCAGCTATTTCGCGCAGAATCTGTGTGCGCTTGCCGGCATAGTCGTAAAGGTTTTCGAAGGTACTGGTGGCCGTGCCGGGGATGATGTGCAGCCCATCCAGAAAGGGGCGCAGGTCGTCCAGCAGCGGCTCCTGCGGCGCGACACTGGTAAGAAGCCGGACCCGCAGACCCAGCACGTGCGCCGTTCGTGTCGCGTAGGAAGCGGTGCCGCCCTGGCGGCGTGTGCCTTGTGGCGTCAGGTCTGCGGTCATGTGACCGATGACCAGACAGGTAGAACGCTGCATTAGTCCTGAGCGGGAATGATGTTGACCTTGCGCGCCTCACCTTCCCCGCTGCTTTCGGTGGTGACATCCTCGCGCTCGCGCAACGCGATATGCACAATGCGGCGCTCGTAAGGCGGCATCGGCTCAAGGGCCACGGGGTGCCCCATGCTGGTAGCCTGGTCCGCCATGCGGCGCGCCAATGCATAGAGGCGATTCATGCGGCGGGCCTTGTAGCCACCTACATCCACGACGATGTTGGCGCGGCGTTGCAACTCGCGGCTGGTGACCAGGCGCGTGATGTATTGCAGCGATGCCAGGGTCTCGCCCTTGCGCCCGATGAGGACGCTGAGGTCGCTTTCGCCGGTGATGTCCAGCATCCAGGGCGGTTCTTCTTCCTCGTCCGTCGCCTCTTCGCGGCGCACCTGCACCTCGGCACGGATTTCCATGTTCTCCAGCAGTTCGGCAAGCACGACCTTGCCAACTTCGGCGTCTTCTTCCAGGTCACCCTCGTAAGGTTCCGCCTCAGCCGGCATCACTTCGACGCTGTCGGGTGCATACTCTTCGATCTCATCCCGGCTTTCTTCTTCCTCAACTTCGCGTTCTGGCGACGCAGCCTCTTCCTCAGCAACGACAACGCTTTTCGCCGGTGCAGGCGGAGGCGTGGTCAGCAGCTGCAGCCGGACGCGCGCCGGACGCGCGCCCAGACCGAACATGCCGCGCGCCGGTTCCTCAAGCACTTCCACCATGACTTCATCCGGCCCGACGCCCAGTTGCTCCAGTCCGCTGGCAACTGCCTGCTCAACGTCCTCGCCAGTAACCTCAATCGAACGATCCACATTCATCCTGTAAGTCCTCAATTCTGGCCAGCCGCCGAGCAGATCAGTGCAACTCAGCGATTGCGAGTCTTCACCTTGCGCCCGCCCTTGTCGTCGTCGTCATCCCGTCTGCGCCGCTTTTCGGCACGGGGGGAAGCTTTCGCCGGGAGGGCTGCTGCAGCCTGGCCATCGTCCAGTTCAGGTGCGCCACGTCGCAGAAGCTTGCGCAAATCCAGTTTCGACTGCCCCATCAGGCTGTACTGGATGATACCGATGACGTTGGAGATGACGAAATAGATCGACAGGCCCACGGAGAATGACAGAGAGAAGAACCCGAACATCAGGGGCATGATGGTGGTCATCGACTGGGTCATGGCCTGCGCCTGGCTGGGACGTCCGTCCGAGCTGGATTGCGGCGGCGTGGGCGTTACGGTCAGTTTTGACTGCGCCCAGGTCGTCACCAGCACCAGCACTGGCAGGGCCAGCGCCCATTGCGGGTTGTTGGTAGGAGGCTGGCTAAGGTCCATGCCCAGCCACAGGTTCTCCAGCGGCACCATTCTATCCAGGCCCGGCAGCAGGAAGCGTCCGGAGAGATCGAGCAACTGAAAAGGCGTGGCCGCCAGTGTGAAAATAATTGCCTGGTAGAGGCCAATCAGAATGGGGAACTGGATGAGCAGCGGGAAACAGCCGCCAAAGGGATTGACGCCATGCTCCTTGTAGAGCGCCATCTGCTCCTGCGCCAGCTTTTCGCGGTCGTTCTTGTGTTTCTCCTGCAGCTGTTTGAGTTCCGGCTGCAGCTGCTGCATGCGCTTTGAGGAGCGTTGCTGCTGCGCCGTCAAGGGCAGAATGGCCAGGCGAACCAGCACTGTGAAGACGACGATCGAAAGTACGATGTTCTGACCGAGAATCGAGTAGAGCAGGGTCAACAGGGTGATGAAGGGATTAAGAATCAGATCCCACATGTGTTCTCTTCCCCTCTGCTACGCCAGACACCCTAGCGACTGTAGGTCCAGCGGCGTTCACCGTTTTGCACACCATAGGCGACCAGCGCCTCTTCGTTGGCAAGCGTACTGACCGCCAGCAAGGGCTCTGAATCTGCGCCCTGATCCAGCAGCAACATATCCGAAACGATCTCGCCAGCCAGTTCGCGCGTGAAATAAATGCGGCCGTCATCGCGGTCGAGCCAGTAAAGTTTCTGATCTCTGGCAGCGACGATGACATACTCGCCGCTCGCTACCGGGGTAGCGCGGATGGCGCTTTCGCTGACCTCTGACTGCCACAGCAGGCGGAAGCTTTCCTCGCGGATTTCCAGGGCGTAGACATTGCCGCCCAGATCAGCCGCGTAGAGCACTCCGTCAACGATGGCAGGCACGCCCCAGACCCAGTCCTCAGTCGAGAACTCGGCCAGGATGCTTCCCTGCCGGGAAATTTTGAATATCTTGCGCGAGAAACTGCCGGTGTACAGCTGGCCCTCATACACCGCGGGCGCAACCGGCGCCGCACCACCCAGGTCAAGACGCCAGATTTCAGTGCCTTCCTGCGGATCGAGGGCGTAGAGATTGTGATCCAGCGAGGTGAAGAGCAACATGTCGTCCAGCAGCAGGGGCTGCGACCAGATGCTCTGACCGGTCTCGAAACTCCAGCGCAGCTGATGACTGTCGCGCTCAAGCGCCAGCAACGTGCGCTCCGCCCCGACGTAGACCAGTTCCTCGCCCAGCAGCGGGGAAGCCAGAACGCGGCCCGGCAGCTCCTTGCCTTCCTCAAGCCGCGCATCCGCCCGCGCCAGGTTCACTTCGAAGAGGCGTTCCGTGTTGCTCAATACCAGCAGGTTGTCTGCGTCCAGCTGCACAGGTTTGGAGAAGAACTGGTTGGGCGCCGCCTCTGGCCCAACGAACTCCCAGATGCGCGCCTTGCCTTCCTCGTCAACGCGAATCTCGCCGTCCGCGTTGCGCAGCCGCACCGGCTGCCCGTTGCCGGCGTCGATCATGGTGATTTTGTCGTTATAGGTCAGGAGGATGCTGTCGCCATCCCCGAGCGTGCTCAGCACCGGCCAGCCCGCCTCCATGCGAATGGGGACGCAGGCAGCGACCGACAGGAGGAGCAGCAGCAACGCAATACGCAGGCGCCGCGGGAAAACGCTAATCAAGGTCCGGCACCGGATCATAACCGCCTTCGTTCAGGGGGTGACAACGGGCGATGCGTCTCACACCCATCCATCCACCGTGCAAGAGACCATAGCGTTCAATCGCCTCATAAGTGTAAACAGAACAGGACGGATGAAATCGGCAACTGGAGGGCAACACGCGGGAGACATAACGCTGGTAGCCACGTATCAACGCCAGGGCAACCCGCTTCATCCCTCATCGCCCTCGCCCACCAGCAGCCCCGCCCGTTGCAACTGCTTCGTCAGTGCGCAGCGCACTGCTGCCAAGGATTCTCCGGCCAGTGCCGGCTGCGCCACAACAACCAGATCATGACCGGGCCGCAACTTCGTATGCAGGCCGCGCAGGACCTCGCGCAACAAACGCCGCGTTCGGTTGCGCGTCACGGCTCCGCCAAGGTTCTTGCCGGTGACGACGCCATAGCGATTGTGAGAGCCCAGGCCGCACGCCACGCCCAGGCGCAGAAAACGATTCGCATAGCTGCGCCCGTGGCTGCGCACGCGGCGAAAGTCGGCGCCATCGCGCAGACGCAGACGCCGCTCCATGCTCGCGCTCAGGCCTTCCAGTTGACTTTCTTCACGTGATTGGGCGTGACAGTCAACACATGCCGGCCACGACGACGGCGCGCCTGCAACACACGCCGGCCGCCCTTGGTGTGCATCCTCTGACGAAAGCCGTGAACCCGCTTGCGTCGGCGAATCTTGGGCTGCCACGTGCGCTTGGTCGACATTTGTACGTTCCCTGTCCTGGTTGCCCGTTTCTTCAGCCACAGCACGTCGCCGTCGCTGACAGCGGCGCAGTATACCTGAGGGCCAGGCGAGGGTCAACCCGACGCTTGAATGTACGCTGCGCCTCCAGTATACTGCTTTCCGTTCCGATGCAGGCTGGCTAATTTGGCCTGCGCCCCCCCGGTCGGAGGCATGATGCCAGCTCCGCCAACGTCCAGCAGTCTGCTGCCATTCAGAATCGAGCCTGAAGATGTTGACTACATCAGCAACCTGCTGCTGGAGCAGGAGCGGCCGCTTGCCACAGTGACACTGGCGCGCATGGTGGTCCAGGAACGGCTGGATGCGGAGCGTCGCATTCTGCAGGAACGCTTCCGTAACGCCCGCTTCTATAATCCGGCCGAGGCTTGCGCCGCCGGTGACCGCCTCATCTTCCCGGCGCTGGACTACGCCGCCGGCGAAGTCGTGGGTCAGCGAGACGGGAACCATCCCGGGCTCGCACCCTTCACAGTGATTTTGGTCAACTTTGAGGAAAACGGACGCACGCGCGAATTCGCGACGCAGCTTGATGCGGCGCACGCGCTAAGTCGGGACGGTAATGACGATTCGCTTGACCACCTCGGACCAATGCTCACTGTAGACGAGGTCATGGAGCAGTCCGGCGAGGAGATTCTTGAGGAGTTGCAGGAAAAGCTCTTCGACACCGGCAATCTGATCCGCCTCAAGGACGAGTGGTTTGTACGCGATTTGTTGCTTGACGTCGGGGAAGCGCATCTGAACCTGGCGGAAGCCGTGCTCGACGTTCATGGCGGCGGCCCTTTCGCCACAACGGAAATACTGGAGCAGATCGGCGGTCTTTCCGGCCCGTCGGCGCTGCACGAGTTCTCGATGAACAACAGCTTGCTGCACGATGGGCGCTTCGACGAGGTCGGCCCCACCGGTGCTGTACTGTGGTTCCTGAGGCGCATGGAGCCTGAAGAAGTGCAGACGACGCCGCTGCCCCTGCGCTACTCGCAAATCGGGCACGACCGCAGTCTGCTGGATGATGACATGCTCGACCTTGAGGCCGACATCGACGATGAGCTTTCGCCCCTGCGCTATGCAGGCGACGAAATTTCGAGCGCTGTCGTCACTCTGATCTACCCGCACCGGCGTCTGGGCACGCTGCCGCTCAACGCGCGATTGCGCACTTTCTTTCCCACTGCGCGCCAGAGCGAGCGAGTGTACGTCACCCTCGTCGATGCCCGCGATGGCGAGGAATTCACGGGCTGGATCGTGCGCCGGGAACGCTATGTTTGTGGACTGGGCAATTTCTATCGCAAGTACGCGCTGCCCGTGGGAGCCTACGTCGACGTGAGCCGCGACGAAAAGGCGGGCAGCATCCTGCTGAATCTGGGCCAGTACCGGCCACGCAAGGAACTGGTGCGCCTCATCACGCCGCGTGACAACCAGCTGGCGTTCAAGGAAGTCCGAGGGACCATCGGCGCAAGTTATGACGATCAGATGGTGCTGGGCGCTGAAGAGCCGCGCAGTGTCGATGCCCTGTTTGAGGATACCCTGAAGCACAGGCGGCCGCTGTTGCACAGTATTAACAGCGCCTTGCGCGCGCTGGCGCCGCTTTCGCCCCAGGGCGCAGTGCACCTCAAGACACTCTACAGCGCCGTCAACGTCATTCGGCGTTGCCCGCCTGGCCCGCTGATGGCCGCCCTTGTCGCCAACCCGGAATTCGAGTATGTCGGCGATCATTACTGGCGTGTGGCTCGACAGGGGCAGGCCATATGACTGCCAGGGTTGCCCGCTCCGGGTTTCTTGTCAAGCCCACACTCAAAACGCGCTTCTTCATTGACTATGACTGGTGGCAGCGCAGCCGAGAAGATCTGCGCATCTACCTTCTCAGCCACATCCAGCCCGGACAGCGTGAACAGCTGCAGGGAAGCAAAGAAGGCCGCCTCATCGATTACATCGACCCTGACACGGGTGAGGTGTTCAGGATGGACGAACTCACCCTTGCCATTCGTCATGCCTCAACCGCTCCAGATTTCATTAATCCGCAAACCTCGCTGGTTGACAGCGTGTTTCGCGTTTTCCTTGCCAACAAAAACCAGCCCCGCACGCCGTTGCAGCTGGCCGAGGCGACCGGACGCAACGCCACGACCATTCTCAAGACTTTTGGCAGCACCCGCATTTACAAGGGCATCCGGCCCTGGACTCCTGAAGAGGATGCAGCCGCTACATGAGCCGCGTTATCAACGTGGACAGCACCGGGAAACGCCGCAACCAGTTGCGCCGTACCATTGCTGAACTACTGCGCCACCTCAGCCAGAAGGCCAGCCTCGACCAAGAGGCGCGCGACATGCTGGCGCTGATGGTATTTTGTCTGTATGAAATCGATGATGGCATCGAGCAGAGCGCGCTCGTTTGGGAAAAACGCAACTACTGGATCAAGGCCGAGGAGCTGCGCCAACGCTGGCGCTGGGCGCGCCAGAGCGCGGAAGACCTGAAAAACGTCCTGCGCCATGATGAGCCGGGACAGGTGCCGCTGGTGATTGCCGCCCTGCTGCCGCACTTCCGCGACGTGCGCATCAATCGCAGCATGCGCAAGCCGGAACTGTGGCGCGGCTGTCATGAACGTTTGTTGCAGGAAGACGCGCCGGCTACCGGCGCGCGCAGCTAGCCAAACACAATCCCCAGGTCGCGCGCCATCTGCACCATCTCGCCCTGCGGGTCGACCCGCTTCATGTGCAGGGCATCGCCCAGAGGGATGGTGACGATCTCTGTGCCCTGCAGCGCCACCATGTAGCCCCAGCGCTCCTGCGCCACGAGATGTGTCGCCGCCGACCCAAAGCGCGTCGCCAGCCAGCGGTCTCGAGGCGAGGGTTGTCCGCCACGCTGCAGATGGCCCAGCACGGTCACGCGCACCTCGGCATCCGCGCAGCCGGCGAGCAGGCTGCCGACATGGTGGCCCATGCCTCCGAGGCGGCCTTCGGAGCCGTGCTTGCCCTCGATGTAGTAGAGCTGGCTGCCGCCCAGCGGTGCCGCGCCCTCCGCCACAACGACCAGACTGAAGCGTCGACCGGAAGCCTGCAGCTGGCGGATTTTCTCGCTGACTACTTCTATGTCAAAAGGAATTTCAGGGATAAGGATTGCGTCAGCGCCGCCCGCAACGCCCGCCTTTAGTGCGATCCAGCCGGCATGACGGCCCATCAACTCGAGCACCATCACGCGGTGATGACTCTCGGCCGTAGTGCGTAACTTGTCCAACGCCTCGGTCGCGGTATTGATGGCCGTATTGAAGCCGAAAGTGACGTCCGTCTCGCTGAGGTCGTTGTCGATCGTTTTGGGCACACCCACGACCGGCGCGCCCAGACCCGCCAGTCGATGTGCGATGGCCATCGTGCCGTCGCCACCGGCGACGATGAGCGCGTCGAGGCCGCGCTCCGCCATTCGCCCGATCGCTTCCTGCGAGACGTCCTCGATTGTCACGCTGCCGTCAGGCTGCTTCACCCGCAACGCAAAGGGGTTACCGCGGTTGGCGGCGCCCAGAATCGTCCCGCCGCGCGCCAGTAAGCCGCGTACGCCCTCCACGTCCAGCGGGATGCCCGGCGTGCCGGCATACAAGCCATCAAAGCCACTGCGGATCCCAATTACTTCCCAGCCGTAACGACGGATCGCGGTCAGCACGACCGCGCGGATGACCGCGTTTAGTCCCGGAGCATCGCCACCGCCCGTCAGAATGCCAATGCGTTTCGTCATGTATTCGCCAATCTGTCACGTCCGGAGCCCACTCGTGTGGCAGGCGGACTCACGACCTGCATCATACCATTTGCGCTGAAGAGGTAGCCCTGGACGGATGCACCCATATGTAAGGGAACGCCTTGTGCACTATGCTGGCGAACGAGTATACTTCCTGCACGGAGAATGGCTGGCATTCCCTGATAGTTGTGCAGTTTATCTGGCGGAGCGATGGCTGCGTTCATTGAGCGGATAACAGTGGAGGATGTTCGCAAACAGGCGCTGCCGCTTGGCACGCACGTGGTGGCCGGCAAGGGCTTGCTGGGCCGCCCGGTATCCTGGGCCACTGTCGTCTATCCGGAGTACGCTCCGGCAGCCAGACTGCCTCAGGAGGGAGAGCTTATCCTGTTGGCCAGCCAGCCAGGGAACAGCGCGCCCGTCACCACCGACATCGACGTGGTGCGCCATGCAGCAAACACGCAGGCGGCTGCGGTCGTGCTCAGCGATTCGCCATCACCGGCCACCATCGCCGAAGCCAACACCTACAGCATTCCACTGCTGGTGTTGCCCGGCAATTCGCGCATTCGTATGGTGGAACAGGCGGTCGTCAGCCTGCTGGTGGACCGCAAGGGACAGCTGGAGCAACGCGGCGCGCAAATCTACCGCCAGCTGGCCCGTATCACATCCAATAACGGCGGTATGGCCGAGCTCATCAATGCCATGTCGCGCCTGACGGAGAAAACGGTCGTCATTCAGGACAAGCGCCTGCGCGTGCTTTACAGCTCGGTGCAGCCACATCTTGTCGACACCTGGGGAAAAGTCGAACATTTTCTGACGCGTCACGACAACCTGCCCACTGATTTCCAGGATCGTTACCGCGTTTCAGAAATTGACAGTGCCGTCCTGATGCAGGCCATCCCCACGCCCGGTTTGGCACGCCTGGTTTCGCCGGTCGTGGCCGGCGACGTCGGCCGCGGCTACCTCTCCGTCGTCGGGATGGATACGGATCTGGACGATGTAGACACCCTTGTCACCGAGCATGGCGCCGCCGCCTGCGCGCTGGAGATGGCCAAGGCCAAGGCCGTCAGCGACACCGAGAAACGCTTGCGCGGCGCCTTCCTTGACCGCCTGCTCATCGGTGACGTCAGCCAGCAGGAGGCGGTCAGCCAGGGCGAGCGCTTCAACCACAACATGAGCGTCACGCACACCGCCATTGTACTCGCCTGGCAGGGAGAAGGGGCTCCTTCAGTCCGGCGCCTGGAGACCCTGGTCAAGAGCGTGGTCGCCCACAAACGCGCCGAGGCGCTTGTATGGCAGCGCGAGCGGGAGCAAGAGGTGCTGGTGTTCTTTGCGCCCGACGAGGACAACCCGGTCGATTCGGGGCTGGGGCTGGCGCAGGACTTCTGCACTTATGCGCGGCGCCAGTTCAGTGGCGCGCGAGTCGCCGTTGGCCTCGGCCAGACGGCGCGCGAGGTCAGCTCATGGCGCAACAGCTATCGAGATGCCCGCCAGGCGCTCGATCTGGCCCGGCGCTTGCAGACTGACATTCCGCTTTACATCGGTGATCTGGGCGTGTTTCAGCTCATCCTGAACCTTTCCGACCGGGACCGGCTGGTTGAGTTTTGCGATCGCAACCTGGGGCCCCTGCGGGAGTACGACCACCGGCAGCACGCCGACCTCGTCAAAACCCTGGAAGCCTACTTCCATTGCAATGGCAACCTGAGCCGCACTGCCGAGACCCTCATTGTGCATCGCAACACCCTGCTGTATCGCATGAATCGCATAGAGGAAATCGCTGGAATCGACATGAAACGGCCAGAAACCCGGCTGGCCCTGCATCTGGCGCTGACCATACGCCGCCTGCTGTCGATCGCCTGAGCGAGCCGGAATTTGCCGCCGGCACTGTCGGGTGTTAAACTATGCCAATATCCCATGTACTCGCAGTGCTCTGTGCACGCTGCCCAGGGCGTGGTACACTATGTTCTGGCAGATTTTTACTTTCGCTCCGGCCATGCTTTGGTCAGCGACCTTATTCTGGTTTGCATCGCCCCCCAAAGGAGTTTAGGTGGCGCCAACCATGAAGAGTGACTTGTACCCTCCACAAATCTCCGGGCCAAATCTGCACCCGCTGGACCGCAATGAGCGCGATGCCTGCGCCTTGATTTGTGCGGTGCGCAAGGGTGCTGAAGCGACTCACGGCAACGTAAAACGCACAATTGAAGCATTGGCGCGAATGGGCCACCGAACCGGTTACATCGACGGTGAGGGGGACGGCGTCGGTATTCTGACCGACATTCCGCGTCAACTCTGGACTCGCAAGCTGGCCAAGGTCGGGCTGCGTTCCTCGCTGGCATCGAGCTCTCGCTTTTGGGTGGCGCATGTGTTTATCCCGGCCACCACGCTAAGCCAGGCGGAACAGATCGTCGAAAAGATCATACTTGAGATCACGGCAGCTGGTCTGGAGGCCCTGCTCGACATGCCGGGGCTGGTTGACCCTAATGTCCTCGGGCGCAATGCCGAAAAGAGCGCACCTATTTTCTGGCAGATCGCCGGCACCAGCGGGAGCGTGCCAAAGGCCGATCTCGAACGAACGCTTTATACGCTGATGACGCAACTGGAGCGCGAGCTGAACGTACACTTTTCCTCGTTCTCATCCCATAGTGTCGTCTACAAGATGCAAGGTACGGTGGAAATCCTGCGCCGCTACTATCCCGAACTGCGTGACCCCGACTACGCATCCACAATCACACTGGGTCATGCGCGCTACAGCACCAACACCAACCCCATTTTCGAACGCGCCCAGCCCTTTGACGTGCTGGGGCACAACGGCGAGTTCAACACAATTTCGCGCTTCCGCATGGAAGCCGCCATGCTCGGCATCGAGCTTGACAGCGCCAACTCTGATTCACAGGACGTCGACCGCGCAATCTCCGCGCTGTGCCACGACTTTGGCCTTGACCTCATTGAGGCCATGGAGCTCGTATTCCCGCCCTTCGAGCATGACCTGATCCGCAATTCGCCAGAAATCCGCACGATGTATGAACAGATACGCTACAGCTTCGGCCCCTTTGCCCAGGGACCTTCCGCGGTCGTCGCACGCATGGGCGAGTTGGCCATCTTCAGCGTGGATGCCCTGGGACTGCGGCCACTGTGGTTTGGCGATACCGAGAAGGAATATTTCGCAAGTTCCGAGCGTGGGGTCTACCCGCTGGACATGATGTCCTCCGATCCCCGGCCGTTGGCGCCTGGCGAAAAAGTCGCGCTGCGGATTGAACAGGGCCGGCGCATCGAGGTGCTTGATTATCCGGCCATACAGCGGCACGTTTTGCAGCGTTTCCGCGCGCGTGGCATCCACTTTTCCTGGATGTCGGGCGGCATCCCCGCCCTCATCGGGCAGAACGGCAAAGGTCATAACGGCCGCACAGCAAACGGCGGCAACTCTCACAGCAATGCAGGCAGCCTGCCCGTGCCACGGGAAGAACGCTTCGCCCCTGCGGTGGATGCAGATCCTGCAGGTGGCTATTCCGGGGGCGGCCAGAGTGGTGGCGCGCAGCTGCAGACGCTGGAGCGCAGTACCACGAGCACGAAGGTTTTGCCCTGGACTGAAAAGGCGACGCCCATCAACCTGAAGTTGATGGCCGCCATGGGCTGGGAGCGTTACCACACCAGCCTCATTGACAGCATGGTCGATAATGAAAAGGAACAGATCGGCTCGCTGGGCTGGGACGGCCCGTTGGCCGCCATGGCCCGCACCCGATCCAACCTGACTGACTACTTCAAGGAAACGGTGGCCGTCGTCACCAATCCTTCCATTGACAGGGAACGGGAGCGCTCGCAGTTTTCGACGCGCGTGTTGCTGGGCACACGGCCGGAAATTGGCCAGATAGCCGACGAAGAAAACCGCCTGCTGCAACTGGAGACGCCGTTGCTCACCGGTGGGCACCCGGATCTTGCGTCGGAAGAAATTATGCGCAAGGTTGCCAGCCTGCACGGCACTCACACGCTGGAAGACATTTGTGAATACTTTGGCGAAGAGATGACGCGCCTGGCACTGGTCACCGAGCCGGAAGAAACGGTCGAACAGGCCTTGCAGCGTCTGCAGGCAGCTGCCATCGAGGCGGTTCTGGGCGGAGCGCGCTGCCTGTTGCTGGATGACGAAGAATCGCTGTCGGGAGTCGGACTTTGGCTGGACCCTGCGCTGGCAACCATCGCCATTGACAAGGCCTTGCGCGAGGCCCCACAGTCGCCCAACCTGCGCCGGCGCACCGGCATCGTCCTGCGCTCAGGCGCCCTGCGTACCCTGCACGATCTGGCGCTGTGTGTCAGTCTTGGCGCCAATGCCGTCGCGCCCTATGCCATTTATGCTGTGTCGCTAAAGAAGGCACCGCGTCCCGCGCGCAAACCGCTGAGCGATGAAGATACGCTGCGGGCGCTCGACTCCAGCGTCAAAATCCTGACAGCCGGCCTGCAAAAGGTCACCTCAACCATCGGCTGCCACGAGCTACGCGGTTACGGCCATTCCTTCAGCTCGGTTGGCCTGACAGACAGCGTGGCCGAACTCTTCGGCACGCCCAACTATTTCGGCTCTGCCGAACGGGGGCTGACCTGGGATGCCATTCAGGCGGACGCCGAGTCTCGTGCCAGTGACCTGCGTGGCGACACCCGCTCCAGACTGGCCAACGCTGACCGCTTCTACCCCAAGATGTGGAAGAAGGCTGAGTCTGTCGCCCACGGAGAGCTCTCTCTCGAGGAATACACTGACGTCTTGCTCAATCTTGAGGATCAAATCCCTATCGCCATCCGGCACACGCTGGGGCTACGGGAGAGCGAGCAGCCACTGAAGCCCAAAGACATCGACACCTCGGTGGCCGGCAAAGGCCGCCGTCATACAATGCCGGTTCTCATCACCGCAATGTCATTCGGTTCGCAGGGAGAGCTGGCCTACAAGGCCTATGCTGAAGCCGCCAAACGACTGGACATCCTTTGCGTCAACGGTGAGGGTGGCGAGTTGCCGGAGCTGATGGGCCTGTATCCGCACAATCGTGGCCAGCAGGTGGCATCCGCCCGTTTCGGCGTCAATGCGGCCTTCCTCAACTCGACCGGACTAATTGAAATCAAGATTGGCCAGGGCGCCAAGCCCGGCGAAGGCGGTCACCTGCCAGGCTTCAAGGTGACCGAGCAGGTTGCCGCGGCTCGTCAGACGGTCCCCGGCGTCGGCCTGATTTCACCGAGCAACAACCATGATCTCTACTCCATCGAAGACCTGGCGCAGCTGATCGATGAGCTGAAGACCGCCAACACCAGCGCCCGCATCTCTGTGAAAATCCCGGTCGTGCCTGGCGTCGGCATCATTGCCGTGGGTGTGGCCAAGGCTGGCGCCGACATCATTGCGCTAACCGGCTACGAGGGCGGAACCGGCGCGGCGCGCGCGCACGCCCTGCGCTACGTCGGCCTGCCAGTGGAAATCGGTCTGTGGCTGACGCATCGTGCACTCATCGAAAGCGGGCTGCGCGACCGCGTTGAGCTGTGGTGTGACGGTGGCATGAAAAGTGGGCGCGACGTGGTCAAGATGATGTGCCTTGGCTCGGATCGCGTCGGATTCGCAACCATGGCCATGGTCGCTATCGGCTGCACTATTTGTCGCAAGTGTCAAGAAGGCACCTGTCACGTTGGCATTACCACTCACATCAAAACGAAAGAGGAGGCTAAATTAAAGGGCCTGCCTTCTTTCGAGCCGCGCGACTTCGAGCCCGCAGTTGCCGGAATCTGCAATGTGTTTCAGATGCTCGGCGAAGACATTCGCAAGTGGACGGCGCGCCTCGGCGTCAGGCGGACGCAAGACCTCGTCGGTCGCGTCGACCTGCTCACGCAGGCATCACTGCACGATCGCCTGGACCTCGATGTGCTCATGCAACCTGTCCCGCCCGTGCAGAAGACCCGCATACAAAAGGGCGTCGGGCGTCTCGTGACCCGCCCGCGCAACACGCTCAGCAAGCAGATCACGCAGGAGCTTGCCGAGTACGCCGCCCAGGGCTTCACCGAAATGACCTATGATGACGAGACTGTGATGGCCAGCGATCGCGCGCTGGGCACGCATCTTTGCGGTGCGCTCAAACGCGGCTTCCCGAATGCCCACAAGATGGAAAATGTCCATCTCAGCTTCAGCAACTCCGCCATCGCCGGCAACGGCCTTGGCGCCTTTACCGACGCGCCGGTGAACATTATCGTTGAGGGTGGCGCGCAGGATGGCGTTGCCAAGTGCGCACGCGGCGGCAATGTCACGGTACTTAAGGGCCTCAACCACAACGGCAAGCGCCTTGATGGCTCCGTCGGCAAAAGCTTCGCCTATGGTGCTCAGGGCGGCTTCTTCATTGTGCAGGGATGCGCCGACACACGCGCCTGTATTCGTTTCAGCGGCGCGGACGTCGTCTTCGGCGGCGAGCTCACGGAACCGCTGCAGGATGATTTGGGCGGCATCGGGGCGCGCGCGCATTTGAAGGGCTACGCCTTCGAATACATGACCTCGGGTCGCGCGCTGGTGCTTGGTGACCCAGGCCCGTGGATGTGCGCCGGAATGACTGGCGGCGTTATCTTCCAGCGCATTCAGCCGGACATGAACCTGACAGTCGATGCCATCCGCAGTCGCATCGCACCTGGCGCCTCGGTAGACATCTATGCACTCGATGAACACGACGTCAGTGACGTACAGGAATTGCTGGATACCTACATCAACACGCTGGAAGAAAACCGGCAGGCAGACTCCGTGCAGCATCTTTACAATCTGAAATCGCGTCCGCAGGACTACTTCATTCGCATCTCGCCGCTGCGCCATGAACCCGAGCAATAGCCTCCTCCCCTGAAGTCCAGCACCGGAATTACGACGACATGTCACGTTCGTCGTAATATGGTGTAGACAGCTCCTGGGGAGGGCCGGTCACTATGGAACGCAAGTTGTATCGTTCGCGCGGCGAGCGCCAGCTGGCCGGAGTTTGCGGCGGACTGGCAAAGTATCTGAAGCTGGACGTCACGATTGTACGGCTGGTCTTCGTGTTTATGGCACTGGTCGGCGGGCCCGGCCTGCTGATTTACCTCGTCCTGGCCATCGTCGTGCCGGAAGAGACGCGGAAGATCAAAATCGGGCAGGACGCAGGGATTTCCTGACGCGCTCAAACGGCAGCGTTCTGTACGCCTGGCACAGTGGCCAGAACGCGCTGGATCTTAAGCGCCAGGTGCAGAATCAGACGGTTCTCGGCGTCATCAAGGTCAAGGTTGGTCAGGTTTTGATTCGCTCCAGACGGTAGACGAGCGTGTTGCGGTGCACGTCCAGTTCCTTGGCGGCCCTGGCCAGATTGCCGTTGGCCTGAAAAAAGCCGTTCAGTGTGCGAATGTATTCACCCTGGCGGCGCTCATCATGTTCCAGCAACATTGACAGCGTCGCTTCGTGAAAGCGTTCCAGATCCTCCAGGTTGTGCTCCTTCAAGGCCAGCAGCAACTGGTAAAGCTTGAGGTCGCCGTAGTAGGTCGCCTGATCACTTTCACCCAGCTCGGTGGCGATGCCCAGGGCATCACGGGCCTCGCGCCACGCCTCGCGCATGGCTGCCAGACCGGTGCAAGGTCGGCTGATGCCCACCCCAAAACACACGTCGTTCACCCGATCGGCCAGCAGGACACGCTGATCGTTGATGATGTCGCGAATGCGTGTGGGACGTGTCCCGTTGTTCAGGGGATAGAGCGCGACAATCATGTCAACATACTGCCCCACTGCCCCGTCGAGCTGACGCCGCTGCATATCGTCCCGTACGAGACTCGCCAGGTTCTCCAGCGGTTCGCCAGACACTACGCCACCGGTCTGAAACACAGACACCATGCTGCTGCCGTCCGGGTCGAAGCCGGCCTGGCGCGCTCGTGCGGCCATCATGTCATCATCCGCCTGGGCGCCGCTTAACCACATCTGTACCCAGTCGCCGCGCGTTTGTTCCACGGCGATGGCGATGGCGCGGTTCCTTGCAAGTTCGATGGCGCAGACGTCTGCACCATGACCCAGAACCAGCCGCTGGAACTCGTCAATGACGCTGTTGCGTGTGACCAGGGAGAGCCAGCCAGCCGCCCGTTTCTCAACCAGCAACACCGTCGTGTGACCCAATGGGCTGGCCACGACATTGCCTTCGCCAACCGGCGCCTCCCGTTCCAGCCACCTGCGGAAAGCCTCCATTGAATTGTCCGAAACCTGTTCTCTGCCCCCCTGACGGCGGGCAAGGTTGGGCCAAACGCGAGCCACAAGCGCGCCGGTCTCGTCATGCAGCACGACGGGACAGGCGGTTGCGCGCGCGACGATCTGCAGCAGGCTGGACAGGTCATGGTTTTCTGCTGCGCGGCGCGTGAGCTGGCGCTGGATTTCAAGCGCGCGCTGATTAAGTTGTGCCGCCTGGTTGACGATGAGGGTGTTGATGGCCCGCTCGACGCTGGGCAGGTTACAGTCTGGCGGCAGGGCCAGCAGGCTCACATCGCGGCTGATTGCACTGGCGCGCGCTACGTCCGGGATTCTGTCGCGTACGGCGATCACCTGCACGCCCGCGTTTGCCAGGCTTTCGATCACTTCTGCCAGGGTGATGCGACTGCTGTAGGCGCGCAGCATCCCCATCGAGAGCAGCACCAGTTCACCACTGGAAACATCGGGCAAGGCGGGCGGCTGGGCGCGGATGGTTACAGACCAGCTAATTCTGGTCGCGGCAGTCCCGGTCACGAGGGTCGTGCCCAGGGGCAGTGCAAACTGCATCAAGGCCTGGACAGTGACGGAGTGATTGGTCGACATGTACAATTCCTTCGAGAAATTACAAGGTTATTGCTCAGCAACACCGGATAGTACTGTCATTTCAACCAATTGCAAGTGTGATTTATGGCACTATAGCCAAGCCTGCATAGATTTCTGTGCACAATATTAAAAGACAAGCTGTCAGAAACAGCTTGCCTTACCATGTGTTTGGTTGCTTCACCCAGACTATCCCTGGTGCACGAGCTGTTTTACAGCAAGGCCCAGGCGGGAGCTTCCTATGTGGTACTCGGCGCACTGCCAGCTTTCATCAGTCTCGCCCTGCTCCAGACTGTCGCAGAGCGTCTCACTACAGATGCTGGCGGCAAACTGCTCAATTGCCATGGCCAGTTTGTCGTCCGCGTGGTAGCGGATGGCGATTCTGTCGTTAAGCTGGAAACTGGCCTCGCGGCGCAGGGTCTGCACCCGGCGCACTACTTCCCGCGCCAGACCTTCGTCGATCAGGGCGGGCGTCAGCCGGGTATCCAGCACAGCGATGCAGCCGGCCTCGGCTGCCATGACATGGTCGGCAGGCACTACGCGCGTGACCTGTACCTCAACTTCTTCAGGCGTAACCTCAAAGTCACGTCCGTCCAGCTGCAGGGTGATTGGCGCGCCATCCTGCAGCTGCTGAGCGAAGCCGCGCAACAGCTGCTGCTCTCCCTCCCGCAGCGCAATCTGTACGCGGCGGAAGTCGCTGCCAAATTTCCTGCCCAGAAACTGCGGCAGCGGGTTGAACTGAACCTCTTCCCGCACCAGCGTCTCAACTTCATCGGCCGGAATGAAAACGGGTTGCTTCACGTTCAGCTCGCCGCGGATCAGTTCGATGTGGCGCTCCAGCGTCGCTGGATCGTCGCCGGGTCGCAGCACAAAGTGAGCCCTGGCGAGCGGCTGACGCACCTTGATGCCGGCCTCGTTGCGCGCGGCCAGGCCGAGGCTGACCAGCTGTCGCACCAGTTGCATCTCGTCCATCAGGCCATGTTTGATGATTCTGTCGTCAGCTTGCGGCCAGCGCGACAGATGCACGCTGTCGGGCGCTGATGCGTCCGCGCCTGACACCAGATTGCGATAGAGGGCCTCACTCAGGAAGGGCATGGCCGGAGCAATTAACTGGCTGACCGTGACCAGGCACTCGTAGAGTGTGGCGTAGGCGCCAGCCTTGTCAGCATCCTGCTCGTTCTTCCAGAAGCGGCGCCGACCGAGGCGCACATACCAGTTGCTCAAGGCCTCCACGAAGGCCTGTACCGGGCGGGTCGCATTGGGCGCGTCGTAGTTGTCGTAAGCTTCCGTCACCGTCGCCACCATCTGGTGCAGTTCGGCCAGCACCCACTGGTCGAGCAGGTCACGGTCCTCAACTGCCGGACGGGGACTATAGGGTGTCCAGCCGTCCAGGTTGGCATAGGTCACGAAAAAGCTGTAGGTGTTCCACAGCGTCGACCAGAACTTGCGCACGACGTCGGCGACCATCGCTGTGGAGAAGCGCTTGTTATCGCCTGGCGGGCCGGCGGTATAGAAATACCAGCGCATGGCGTCGGCGCCCTGGCTGTTGATGACGTCCCAGGGATCAACGACGATGCCACGACTCTTCGACATCTTCTTGCCTTCGTGGTTGAGGATGAAACCAAGGCAGATGACGTTGCGAAAAGACACTTCCTCGAAGAGCATGGCGCTGATGGCGTGGAGCGCGAAGAACCAGCCGCGCGTCTGATCCACCGCCTCGCAGATGTAGTCCGCCGGGAACTGCCCTTCAAACTCGACACGCCCCTTGTGGGGGTAGCCCCACTGGGCCAGGGGCATGGCGCCGCTGTCGAACCACACATCGATCACTTCGGGGGTCCGGCGCATCGTGCCGCCACCCTGCGGATTGGGGAACGTGATGTCGTCAATCCAGGGACGGTGCAAATCCAGCTCCGGGAATTCACGCCCGGCCAGCTGCTCCAGCTCGGCCACGCTGCCCACACACAGCATGTCGCCAGTGCTGTCGTCCATCCAGATAGGCAACGGCGTGCCCCAGTAGCGTTCGCGCCCCAACGACCAGTCCTTCAGGTCATCCAGCCAGTTGCCGAAGCGGCCGTCGCGGATGTGCTGTGGTACCCAGTTGATGGTTTTGTTCAGGTCAACCAACGCCTGGCGGCAGGCAGTCGAGCGAATGAACCAGGTTTCGCGCGCGTAGTACATCAGTGGCTGGTCATCGCGCCAGTTGTGCGGATAGCTGTGCTCGTAGCTGCCGACGCTGTACATCAGGCCGCGCTCGCGCAGGTCGCGGATGATCTCCTTGTCGGCATCCTTGAACCACATGCCTCTGAATGGCTCAGCCTGTTCGATGAAGCGGCCATCCTCGACCACGGTGCGGAAGAGCGGCAGATCATGTTGCTCGCCCAGCGCCATGTCATCGATGCCGTAGGCGGGCGCCGCGTGCACGATGCCGGTGCCGTCGTCGGTGCTGACATAGTCCGCGGTGACGACGTAGGCGTATTCCTTCTCCGTGGGCAGGAAACTGTAGAGTGGTCGGTAACGCAAACCGGCCAGGTCGCTGCCTTTCAAACGGCGCAAGACCTGATAACGCTCCGGCTCTTTCAGCACCTGGGACAGGAGTTTTTCCGCCAGAATCAGCTGCTCCGGTTCGCCATCCTCGCCCGGGCCCTCCACCCGGACATAGTCAATGTCCGCACCAACTACCAGCGCTGCATTACCCGGCAGAGTCCATGGCGTCGTCGTCCACGCGAGGAAGGATACGCCAGGCTGGTCGCGCAGCGGGAAGCGCACGACAACAGAAGGATCGGTCACCATCTTGTAGCCCAGCGACACTTCGTGGCTGCTGAGCGGCGTGCCGGAACTGGGGCTGTAGGGAACGACCTTGTGACCGCGATACAGCAGCCCCTTGTCCCAGAGCTGGCGCAGAATCCACCACACACTTTCAATGTAATCGTTGGTAAAAGTGACGTAGGGCTTGTCGAGGTCGGCCCAGAACGCGATGCGCTCGGTCAGTTCTTCCCAGTCCGAGATGTAGCGCAGCACACTGGCGCGGCACTTGTCGTTGAAGGCCGCCACGCCATAGTCCTCGATGTCCTGCTTGCTCTTAAGACCGAGTTCCTTCTGCACCTCGATCTCGACCGGCAGACCATGCGTGTCCCAGCCGCTGCGGCGCAGACAGTAGAAGCCCTGCATCGTTTTGTAGCGGGGGAACATGTCCTTGAAAGCCCGTGACAGCACATGGTGGCTGCCAGGCTTGCCATTGGCGGTGGGCGGCCCTTCGTAGAAGACGAAGCCTGGCCCGCCCTCGCGCTCGTCCATCGTGCGCTGAAAGATGCGCTGTTCGCGCCAGAACGCGAGCTGCTCCTGCTCGAGTTGCTGAATGTCGACCCGGGAGTCAACAGCCTTGAACATGGTTCATTCCTTTCCGTCGCATGACTACATAAAGGATCGGGATGGCTGGTTGTTGCGCTCAGCCCGGAATGAACCGCGGCGCGAGCGATACCCTCGCTGCCACGCAAGCACCTCCTGCCTGTTTCCTGATTTGTCGATAATAATCCCGTATGCGCCCGGAATTCAACCGGGTTAATCAACTGCCTTGCCATCCAGCGCCTTCAGCATGGCCGCGAGCGTACATCCGTAGTCCGTATGCGCAAAACGCGCGGCCTGCGCCGCCAGCCAGGGTCGGCCGGCGCGCAGAAGTTGCGCAACTGGTGGCTGCGAAGCGTCAAGCTGATGAAGCAAATATTGCCCAACCAGCCGACGTCCGGGATCATCAGTCGCCGCCAGGCCGGTCTGCAAGGGCTCACGCGCTGCCTCAAGTTGACCGACATGAAACAACGCCTCGCCCAGGTCCAGGGCGACTATGGCCGGAGCGCCAGCCTCCAGCGCATCGTCCAGCGCATCGACGGCGGCGCTGTAGCGCCCCTGTGCCAGCAATGTCCGCCCCAGTCCGGTCCGGGGGAAGGCGTGTCCCGGCCGCTGCGCCACAGCTTCGTGCAGCACCGTTTCGCTCTGCTCCAGCAGACCACGCTGACGCAAGGCGTTGCCCAGCAGGGTCAGACTGCGCATGTCAGCGCGACCGGATGCGCGCCTGGTCTGCAGCAAGTCACAGGCCGCTTCAAATTCTCCATCAAGGTAGAGCCGCTGCGCGCGCGTCCAGTCGCTGAGCATGCCGCGCCAGGCCCAGAGGAACACCATTTGCAGACCCAGCCCCAGACCACAAAGACCGGCCAGCCCGGCTGGACGCAAATCCGGCGGGCCAGCCAGCCAGAGCAGCAGCAGAGGAAACAGTGCCAGCAGGCCCAGCGCCAGCGCCAGCCGGGCCGGCCTTTCCCAGCTGCGCAGGCCGCGCCAGAACTCGCGGAGTATGTGCATCATGGACGGCGGCGAACCAGAACGAGCCGGTTCATGGTAATAGTATCTCCAGTGGCGCGTCCTCATCCATGAGCGCCTGCGCCAGCTGGATGTCTTCCGCCAGCACCTTTCGCAGTGGTGCGGCTTGCTTATGCACCAGCAAGCGCTGCCACTCTTGCAGGCCGCTGCGCTCGCCGAGGAGTTGCTGCAGCGTTTGCTGCGCCCCCGCCCTGTCGTCCAAACGCACCTGCGCGCGCATCAGGTACAGCCGCAGCAGGAGCCGGTGACGCGCGTCTGGCACCCGACGGGACAGCGCCTCGCGCAGATGGACGGATGCCTCCTGCGGCAGGCGCAGGCGATCCTCAACCATGCCCAGGTTGTAGTATGCGACCCAGTCTTCGGGCGCCAGCGCCAGGGCGCGCATGCCGGCGTCACGGGCTTCCTGATGCTGGCCGGCCTGCAGCAACACTTCGGCCAGGCCGTTCCAGGCGCTCGCGTCCTGCGGCGCCAGCCGGGCCATATGACGATAATCGTCGCGCGCGCGTTCCAAATCACCGGCCAGCCGCAGAATCTCGGCGCGCAGGCGATAGTGGGCCGCAACTTCGGGCTCGGTCAGCAGTAACGCGTCCATTGCCGCCTGGGCATCCTCGTATCTCCCGCGCCGCAAGGCCTTGATGGCCTGTTGCGCCAGTTGCGGTTGACGCGGGCGAAAGAGAAAGATACCGGCCAGCGCCCAGCCCAGCGCCACGCCAGCCAGCGGCAGCAGCAGACGAGGCTCGCCGGTCAGACCCAGCAACAGCGCGCCGGCAACCGGCAGCAAAATGACGAGCCAGCGCACACGCGCGGCCGGCTCCAGGCTCGAGACCAGGATGGCCAGAGCCCCCAGCGGCACGCTCAGCGCCAGCAGCGTCTGGGCGGAAGTGACCCAGGGCATGGCAGTTGCATCGAAGGCGTTGAGCACGAGGCTGGCCAGGCCGGTCATGGCCAATAGCAGCACCAGCGCGCGCAGGCGGGCAGTCCCAAGCAAGAGACGCAGCTGTTCAGTCAAGGCGCCGGGAATAGCGCGTGAGGCGGAATGACTGCCCTGCTGTCTCACTGCACAGGGCAACGTCATGCGCATCGAGCCAGAAGGTCTGCGGCGAGTCGTTCCAGCCGCAGCGCCGCGCCGCCAGCGCGCGTCCACCGACCTGCATTAGGCCATGTTCTTCACAGTTGGATATGGCATATGACTGCTCCCAGGCAAAGCTGTTGGCAGCCAGCTTCATCCGCAACAGGGCCAGGGGCTGATTCATGCGCTGCGCCCTGGCCAGCGCCATACCGGCCAGCAGAATCCCGGACGGAATGAGGACATAGTTCGGCCCCATGTCGATATGTTCCTCGCGCAGGCAGTCCACGTCTTCGTGAGACAATTCGACGTGGCCAGCAAAGCGCGTACAGCGCAGGCGCACGCCGGGACGCCCGTCGGCAGCGTAGAACTGCTGGTCGATACGTTCGAAACAGCCATCAGCATTGCGCAGCGCCTCTTGCAGCAGACTGGGCCCGCCGGCCGCGCGCCCGTCGCGGTCGACGCGCAGGAACAACGCGCCGGCGCCAACCTCGTGCGCGCTCCAGTGTTCCCGCAGTCCGTCCGGCTGCGCGTAGACGCCGCTGGCCACAAAGCGTTCGCGCAACCCGGTGGCATGAAGACGTCGCATGCGGCGTATCGACTATAGCTGGAGCGTGATGCGCTTGTTGATGCGGCCCTTGCTGCGGTATTCCGCGATGCGCAGCGGGCCGACCTCGCGCGTGTTGGCCACGTGCGTCCCGCCGTCTGCCTGCAGATCAAGGCCCTGGATCTCGACGGTGCGCACCTGTTCAATGCCGACGGGCAGAAGGTTGATCTTCGTGCGAATCAGGTCCGGGATGAGGAAGGCTTCCTCACGCGGCAGGATATTGACAAAAATATCACGCTCCGCGGCGACCTCCACGTTGATGGCGGCCTCAATTTCGGCGACCAGCTGCTTCTCCATGCGCTCGAACTCAAAGTCCAGGCGTCCGCGCAGGGGCTGCATGTTGCCGCCAGTGACGCTGGCGCCGTAATCGCGCCAGACCACGCCGCAGAGGATGTGCAGCGCGCTGTGCGTACGCATAAGTTGAAAGCGTTTCTCCCAGTCCAGCTCGCCGCGCACCGTGGCGCCAACTGGCGGCAACTCGCCTTCAATCAGATGCAGGTAGCCGCGTTGCACCCGCGTTACAGGAATTACGCGATCCTCGTGAATCAGCGTCCCGGTGTCACAGGGCTGGCCGCCTCCTCCAGGGTAGAAGGCGCTCTGGTCGAGGATGACGGCCTGTTGCGCCTCGTCGACCGCGGTGACGCGGGCCTCAAAGCTGCGCAGGTAACTGTCCAGCTGATAAAGCGGCTGCGTCATGACTCTGGCTCCGTCAGTCCTGCGCGCATACGAATCTGCCAGGGTACGCCGCCCATACTGCGCCAAAAGGAAACTGCATCCGGATTGCTGGCCGGGACGTGCCACTCGTAGTAATTCAGCCCCCGTTGTCGGAACCAGTCGGTCAGGGCGGCCACCAGCGCGCGACCATGACCCTGGCGGCGCCAGCCCGCCTCGACGTAGATGTCAGCGAGGAAGCCGCCCGCCTGCTGCTCGAACATTTCCGGCAGCAGGTCGACAACTACGCCCAGCACATAGCCAACCACGCGTCCCCCGGATTCGGCGACGAAGACCTGGGTATGACTGTCCTCAAGGCGGTCGCTCAGGCTGCGGCCGTAGAGTTGGGCACCATCTATCGTCGCGCGCGGCATGGCCGCATCGAGCGCATGATGATGCGCCACCAGCTGCGCCCACAGCCTGCCGATTGCGACGGCGTCGCTTGCCACTGCTGACCGAATCATGGCTTCATCCAGAACAACCCGGCCATTTCGGTGGCGCCCAGGCTGCGCCAGAAGGCCTGCTCCACCGGTTGGCGATCAGGCACATGCACAATAATGTCCTCCAGGCCCCGCTGCCGGAACCAGTCATGTAGCGGTTGCCACAATATTCCGCCCAATCCGTTCAAGTCAGAGTGCAGACCCACCGTCAACTCCAGCACCTGTCCCTGGCGTTCAGGCAACATGCCCGCCGACCCTGGACGTTCACAGCCGACAATGTATCCGGCTGTCTGTCCGCCCGCCAGCGCGACCAGGAGGCAGTAGCTTTCGTCCTGCAACCAGCCCTGCATTGCGCGAACGCGGCGTTCGGCGCCGTCCTGCGCGAGTCGCAAGCGCCGGTCACGAAGCTGCTGCAGAGCCATTTTCTCCAGCCAGAGGGAGGCCATTACTGGCAAATCCTCCGGCCCTGCCCTGCGAATCTCGACATCCATTTGCGCAGATTACCATAGCAGTGGGCAAGGTAAAACTCAAGCAGGTAGCGGGCTGCACATTTGCCCTGCGCCTGGACGTGAACTACAATCACAAGTGGGCGCTTCGCAGACTGCCGGAGGGTGAAAATGGCAAGCAGCAACGTAGACGACCAGGTACGCCGCGCGTGGCAGCTACAGCGCGCGGGGGACAGCAGGGCCGCAGTAGACTCTTTCACGCAAATCGTGAAGAACCACCCTGATGATACCGACGCCAGATACGGGCTCGGCCTCTCGCATAAATCAGCCGGCAACCAGGAAGAGGCGATCAGCAGCTTCCGCAGCGCCCTGCAGCTCGTAGAAGAGGGGCAGCGGGTTGAGGGCGAGAAACACACACCTGGCGAGGAAGATCGCCTGCGATCTCCCGAAGATGATCGCCTCACGATGCTTTCGCGCATGCTCACCCAGCGGATCGCCGAAATAGAAGGCGGCGGGTGAACAAACGCGAGAGGCTCGCCAGGACCATTGCGGGCGAGCCGACGGATCGTACGCCAGTCGCATTCTGGCGTCACTGGCCCGGAGATGATCAGCGCGCGGCGGATTTTGCGCGCGCCCTGCTGGATTTCCAGCGCAGCCATGATCTCGACTTTCTGCGCGTAATGCCTGCCCAGACCTGGGCAGTTTCAGACTATGGTTTACAGGATGAGTGGCGCGGCGCGCTCGACGGAACGCGCCACATCACGCGCCACGTCGTGCAGCGCTCGCTGGACTGGAGCAGCCTGCGGCCCCTGATGCCCCTGCGCGGGGTCGTGGGCCGACAGTTGCAGACGCTGCGCCTTGTCACCGCCGGCCTCGATGCCGACACGCCCGTCATCATGTCCCTGCCCTCGCCGCTTACCCAGGCCGAACAGCTGACTGGGCGCACCCGTTTGCTCAGGCACATGCGCATGCAGCCGGAGCGGTTGCGTGAGGGCCTCGGAATGCTGACGACCAGCACACTACGCATCATTGACGAACTGCGTCAGTTGCCGTTGGCCGGAATCTGCTACGAGCTGTCGCTCGCCAGCTACGACATCATATCGCGGGAGGAATATCAAGTTTTCGGCTGGAATTACGACAAGGAGATTCTGGGCAACCTGCCGGGCGCATGGTGGTTTAACATGGCCAGCTTGCCGGAAAACACGCCTGTCTTCAGCCTTGCCGGGGACTTGAGGCTGGCGGCGGTCAACTGGGAGGACCAGCAAGGTGAACCAGATCTGGTCTCCGGCCGCTCACAACTGATCGGCGCAGCCTGCTGCGGCCTCTCCGCGCGCGAGCAACTGCATGACGGCACGCCGGCAACTGTGCTGAATCGGGCGCGCGCGGCGTTGCAGCTCTGTGGCGGACGGCGCTTCATTCTCGCCCCCGGCTCCCCCCTGCTCGTCACCACCCCACTTTCGAATCTGCGCGCCATGCGTCAGGCAGTAGAGCAAGGCGGGAACGTCGCCTGATGGCTATCCGCGTAATCGCCGGCTCGGCGAGGGGGCGGCGCCTCAAAATGGTGCCGGGCGAAAGCTCGCGCCCGGTGATGGATCGAGTGAAGGAAGCCTGCTTCAGCAAACTCGGCCGTCGCGTCTCGCAAGCCAGGTTTCTGGACCTGTTTGCCGGCACTGGCAGCGTCGCCATCGAAGCGCTAAGTCGTGGCGCGGCGGAGGCCGTGCTGGTGGAACGCGATGCGCGCGCGCTGCGTGTCATCCGCGAGAATCTGCTGCTCGCCCAGGTGGGCGAGCGCGCCCGTGTGCAGCGCGCGGACGTGCTTGCCTGGTTACGCTCGGCGCGGCAACAGAGCTTCGACATCATCTACATCGCGCCGCCGCAGTACAAGGGGCTGTGGCTGCAGACCCTGCAACTGATCGACGAAAACCCCGGGTGGACTCACAGCGACACAATCGTCGTGGTGCAGATCGATCCCGCAGAAAAGCAAGCCATGACGCTGGAGCGCCTGGCACCCTTTGACGAGCGCCGCTACGGCAACACCCTGCTTTGGTATTTCAATATCGTCGGAGATGACCAGGGCGTAAGCGCCGGAGATTACTGAGCGTCCTCTGTCTCCAGCCAGTCTCGCGCGACAGCGAGCGCTTCGGCCACCGTGTTCACCTGGCCACTGACCTGGGCCTCGCGGAGGTGTTCAAGCAAGACGCCCACCCTGGGCCCGGGCGACAGCTTCAGCGCGCGCATCAGCGACTTGCCATCCAGCAAGGGCTCAGGTGTAGCTGTCCCTTCGAAGCGGGCTTGCAGCAGGCGCGTAATGCGCTCCACGAAAGCCAGCCAGTCATCCTGATTGAGCAGGCTGCCGGCCTCGCCCAAATAGCGTGCCGCAGCCAACAGACAAACATCCACGCCAGCAACGCCGGTCTTGCACCAGAAGCGATAAAGGTTCAGATCCGTCAATTCAGTCAGTAACACAGGCTCGTGTTGCCAGCGCAGCACAGCATTCAGCCGCTCAATTTCGACATTGGCCAGGCACATCGCGCGAGCGCGTTTCACTGCCAGTTCTGCAGCAACGGACGCCTCACCCGTGCTGCAAAGCATGGCTGCCAGCATGAGCAGGGCGGTATGTGGACGGTCGTTGGGCCAGGTGTGTCGCAGGTGTTGCTGCAGCTGTGGTCGCCAGCGATCCAGCTGCATCACCAGCATGCCGACGCCGAAGGTCGCCCCGTGCTGATCGCCGCGCTGCGGCCCGAAAGCCGCGGCTATCTGCCGCAGGCTGGTCAGGGTGGCCAGCGTTTCCTGCCACGCGTCGCTATAGACGTCGCTCTTCGCAGGCAGCGCGGACAGGTCGCCCGTCTCCGGCACGATACGCTCCATCAATCCGGTCGCGCTGGCTGCGCGCAGCGCCGCGCCGACCCGCGGCAGGGCCAGCAGGCGCCAAAACTCGTCCCGCACCCGCTCCGCCGAACTATCGAAAAGCCGGTCACGGACAGCGTGTATGGCATGCCGCGTTGCCGGTTCAATCCTTAGCTCGAATTGTGCGGCCAGACGCAGGGCACGCAGGGCGCGCAGGGGGTCGTTGGGCAGAGAGGCCGGGCCGCACTGACGCAGCACTTTCGCGCGCACGTCCGACTCTCCGCCGAGCGGATCAATGATCTGCGTGCAGTCCGTACCGAGCTCGACGGCCATGGCGTTGATGGTGAAATCGCGGTCGGCCAGGTCAGCCAGCAGGCTGTCACCACGTAACCCTGACACATCAACAAGGATTTTGCCGTCTTCAGTGTCGAGCAAGGCGCGCGCCACATCGCGCTCGCGATCCAGCACGTAGAAATCGCCGTCCAGCCCGTTGGCAATGCGACGTGCCAGGCGGATGCCCTCATGCGCTACCGCCAGGTCAACATCATGAACCGGGCGCCCGGCGAGGGCATCGCGCACTGCGCCACCGACGATGTAAACCGGCTGGCTGGCTTCGGCGGCGTAAGGTCGCAATCTGTGGATCAGTTCAGGCCACAGCAGGGGGCGGTAAGGGTCGCGCGGCTCTGGCTCAGGCATCGCCCAGGACCGACAGGTCCACCACGCCGACGAAGGGCAGATTGCGAAACTTCTCGTCCAGGTCGAGTCCGTAGCCGAAGACGAAACGATCCTCGATCTCAAAGCCGGTGTAATCTACGGAAATGTCGACACTGCGGCGCGAGGACTTGTTCAGCAAGGCGCAGAGCTTCATGCTGGCGGGACGACGCGCCAGCAGCATGTCCATCACGTAGCGCAGCGTGTGGCCGCTGTCGATGATGTCTTCCACGATGAGCACGTGCTGACCGGCAACCTGCGAGCCCAGATCCATATCGATGCGTACCTCGCCGCGCGATTCGCGCGCGCCGACGCCGTAGCTGGAGACGGCGAGAAATTCGATGGCGTGCGGCACCTGGATGTGGCGCATCAGGTCAGCGAGAAACATGACGCCGCCCTTGAGCACGCAAACCAGCAGCAGGTTGGGGCAACCCTGATAATCTGTCGAAATCGCTTTTCCCAGTTCGGCGATACGCTTTTTCAGCGCATCTTCGGTGATCAACACTTCCTGGAGGTAGCGTTCATGGTCCCCGATCACCGGTTCTCCGTTCACCAGAATGCGCCAGTATGCAGGGGCAGTGTAACACAGGGGAAGACGCGACTTCCAGACCCGGACGTTGCGGGAAGGCTCTACAGACCAGACTGCTGCTACTTCGAACTGTCGGCCTGCATCCCGTGGTGCACCTGCAGGCTGCGCACCTGCAAGGGTTTCTGCAGCAGGGCGCGGATGCCCCTCGCCGCCGCTGCCGCCTGGTTGAGGGTGGTGATGATGGGCACGCCAAATTGCCAGGCGGAGCTGCGCATCAGCGATCCATCGCTGTGATTCTGACGGTCAGTGGGCGTGGTAATCACCAGCGCAATCTCGCCGGAACGCAACAGGTCCACCACGTTCGGACTTTCCTCGTCATCCTTGCGGACCGTGCGCGCCGGAATACCGACCAATTTCAGCATCCGCGCCGTACCTTCTGTCGCTGCCAACTCGAAACCCATTCGCAGGAACTCACGCGCGATCGTGGCGACCTCGCCCTTGTCCTCGTCGCTTACACTGATGGCGACGACTCCCTCAGTCGGCAGGCTGACGCCAGTGGCGATCTGCGCCTTGATGAAGGCGTGACCAAAGCTGGATGCGTGACCCATGACTTCGCCGGTGGAGCGCATTTCGGGCGAAAGACGCGCATCCGCTCCGGGGAACTTGCGGAAGGGCAACACGGCTTCCTTCACGAAAAAGCCGTCCACAGGCGGCTCTTCCAGAAAGCCGAGCTCGGCCAGAGTTTTGCCGGCTGAAATCTGCGCGGCGAGCCGCGCCAACGGGACGCCGGTCGCCTTGCTGACGAAAGGCACCGTGCGGCTGGCGCGGGGATTCGCCTCCAGCACATAGACCTCGTCTTCCAGGATGGCGAACTGGATGTTGAACAGGCCGCGTACGCCCAGCGCGAGGCCAATGCGCTGCGTGTTGCTGCGGATCGTTTCCAGATCGATCATGCCGAGCTGCCAGGCCGGCAACACACAGGCGGAATCGCCACTATGCACGCCGGCATTTTCAATGTGCTGCATTATGCCGCCAATGGTCACGCGTTCCCCGTCGCAGAGTGCGTCCACGTCCACTTCCATGGCGCCATCGAGAAACTTGTCGATCAGCAGCGGCAAACCCACCAGGTCGAGGTTTTCCTCCAGCCAGGCATCCAGGCCAGTCTGGTCATAGATAATGGCCATGCCACGTCCACCCAGCACGTAACTGGGCCGCACCAGCACCGGGAAGCCGATCCTGGCGGCCACCGCCAGCACCTCTTCGCGCGAGTTGGCGGTTGCCCCGGCTGGCTGCCTGATGCCCAGAGTGTCCATCAGCGCGCCAAAGCGTTCGCGGTCCTCGGCCAGGTCAATGGCCTCGAAGGGGGTGCCAATGATGGGCGCGCCGGCATCGTGCAGGGCGCCGGCGATGTTCAGCGGCGTCTGGCCACCGAATTGCACCAGCACGCCTTCCGGCTGCTCCGCTTCAATGATGTTGAGCACATCGCCCGCGGTCAGCGGCTCAAAGTAGAGCCGGTCGGCGGTGTCGTAGTCCGTGCTGACCGTCTCGGGATTGCAGTTGACCATGATGGTCTCATAGCCCAGATCCCGCAGCGCGAAGCAGGCGTGTACGCAACAGTAATCAAATTCGATTCCCTGGCCGATGCGGTTGGGGCCGCCACCCAGCACAATCACCTTGCGCCTGTCCGTCGGCCCGGTTTCGTCGTCCACTTCCCAGGTCGAGTAGAGATAGGGCGTCTTCGCCTCGAACTCGGCGGCACAGGTATCCACCCGGTAGAAGGTTGGGCGCAGGCCGAAATCCCACTGTCTGCGCCGCAGCGCCCCTTCATCTGTCCCCAGCAGCTGCGCCAGCCAGGCATCACTGAAGCCCTGGCGTCGCAAGTTAAGCAAGGTCTCACGGTCCACCTGCTCCAACGTCACAGAGTGGTCCGTGATGGATTGCTGCGCCCTGATCATGTCGATCATTTGCTGGATGTACCAGGGGTCGAAGCCCGTCGCGTGCGCAATGTCGGGCAGAGTCTGATTGCGATTCAGCGCCTCCGCCACACGGAACAGACGCTGGGCCGTGGGCACGCCCAGGGCTTCGCCATCGTCTTTCGTGCTGCTGCCAAAGCCAGTTTGGCCGATGTCCAGCGAACGCACTCCCTTTTGCAGTGCCTCGGGAAAGGTTCGGCCGATCGCCATTACTTCGCCGACCGCTTTCATTTGTGGCCCGAGAATGTGCCTGACACCGGTGAACTTCTCAAAGTTCCAGCGCGGGATCTTGACCACAACATAGTCCAGCGATGGCTCAAAGCTGGCCGGCGTTTCGCGGGTGATGTCGTTGGGGATTTCGTCGAGGCGGTAGCCTACCGCGAGCAGCGCCGCGATTTTGGCGATCGGGAAGCCGGTGGCCTTGCTGGCCAGCGCCGAGGAGCGAGAAACGCGCGGGTTCATCTCGATCACATATACTTCGCCATCCGTCGGGCTGATGGCGAACTGTACGTTGGCGCCGCCGGTGGCCAGGCCCACCTTGCCCAGCACTGCGCGGGCCATGTCACGCAGGCGCTGGATTTCCTTGTCCGTCAGCGTTTGCGCCGGCGCTACCGTGATGCTGTCGCCAGTATGAACGCCCATCGGGTCCAGATTCTCGATTGAGCAGACGACAACGAAATTGCCGCTGTAATCGCGCATGACCTCCAGCTCGTATTCCTTCCAGCCGAGCAGGCTCATGTCGACGAGCACTTCGCCCGCCGGGCTCTCTTTCAGGCCGCGCTCTGCCACCTCGCGCAGTTCTTCTGCCGATTGCGCCACGCCACCGCCCGAGCCCCCGAGCGTGAAGGAAGGCCGCACCAGCACCGGATAACCAAGGGTTTCCGCCGCTGCCAGCGCATCCTCGACGTTGTCCACGACCACACTTTGGGGGGAGCGGAGGCCAATTTCATCCATGGCGTTGCGAAACAGCAGACGGTCCTCGGCCAGTTCGATGCTTTCGGTAGAAGCGCCGATCAGCTCGATATTGTGTCTGTCCAGGACTCCCTGGTCACGCAGTTCCAGCACAAGGTTTAGAGCAGTCTGGCCGCCGACGGTTGGCAGGATAACGTCCGGCCGTTCGATTTCGATGATGCGCTCGCAGATTTCAGGTGTCAGTGGCTCGACGTAGGTTGCATCGGCGAATTCGGGATCCGTCATAATGGTGGCGGGGTTGGAGTTCACCAGCACGATGCGGTAGCCCTCCGCGCGCAAGGCCTTGCAGGCCTGCACCCCGCTGTAATCGAACTCGCAGCCCTGCCCTATCACGATCGGCCCGGAGCCGATCACCATGATGCTGTGGATGTCCCGGCGTGCTGGCATTGCCTTCCCGCCTCTCCGCCAGGGAGCGCAGGACTCTACTCCTGGGCGACCCTGAGCACACGCGTCACGAATTCGTCGAACAGATAGAGGGAATCGTGCGGGCCGGGGGCCGCCTCCGGATGATACTGGACACTGTACACAGCGCGCGCCGCGTCGCGAATGCCCTCGATGCTGTTGTCGTTGAGGTTGATGTGCGTCACTTCCGCGCCGGAGAGCTGGCTGTCCTCGCTCACCGCGAAGCCGTGATTGTGCGAGCTGATTTCGACAACCCCGGTCATCAGATTGCGCACCGGTTGATTCCCGCCGCGATGACCAAAGTGCATCTTTTCGGTCTTGCCGCCCAGCGCCAGCGCCAGGATCTGGTGGCCGAGACAGATGCCGAAGAGCGGCACCCTGCCAATCAGATCGCGCACGTTACGAATGGCATAGTCCACTGCCGCCGGGTCGCCCGGGCCATTGCTGAGGAACACGCCGTCAGGCTTAAGCGCCAACACTTCCTCAGCGCTGGTGACGGCCGGCACTACGGTTACGCGCAAGCCACGGTCCGCCATCATGCGCATGATGTTGCGCTTAATGCCGAAGTCCCAGGCCACAATCAGCGGTCCGCTCGCTTCCTGCTGATCGCCACGATACCACTGCGGATCGCTGTGGCCGACCCAGTTGTAAGGTTCCTGCGTGGTCACCGCGTCAACCAAGTTGGCGCCAGACATGTCCTCTGCGTTGCGCGCCTGTTCGACCAAGGCCTCCAGGTCGCGCGCGGCCGGCCCGGCAGCGATGGCTGCGCGCATGACCCCCTGCGCCCGGATGTGACGTACCAGAGCGCGAGTCGCCACATCGGAGATCCCGATCACGCCCTGTTCCTGCATCCAGTCGGCCAGCGCACCCTGCTCACGCCAGCTGCTGACAACCGGGCTGAGCGCGCGAACCACAAAGCCGGCCAGCCAAATTCGATCGGACTCGACGTCCTCGGGATTAACCCCGGTGTTCCCAACGTGCGGGACGGTCATGGTCACAATTTGCCGGTGATAGGAAGGGTCGGTCAGTATCTCCTGGTAACCGGTCATGGAGGTGTTGAAGACCAGTTCGCCAGTCGTGACGCCCTCCACTCCGAAGCCTGTGCCCGGGAAAAGGCGACCATCCTCAAGGGCCAGGCAAGCGTCCATCAGGTCCGGTATTCTGCATTGATTGTCACATATTCATGGCCAAGGTCACAGGTCCACACGCGCGCTCTGCCAGGCCCCTGCCCTACCGATAGCCTCAATGTGAAGGAAGCCTGACTCACAATTGCGGTTGCCTCGGTCTCAGAATAGTTTATCGGCTCGCCAGCCTGCATTAACTGCAGCGGCCGCGCCAGAGTTTCCCCCTCGCCAAGCCAGAGCGCCAATGCTTCCGGCGCAAAGTCGACGCCCGCACGTCCGGCCGCTGCGGCGAAGCGACCCCAGTTGGCGTCGCTGCCATAAAAGGCGGTTTTGGACAGGGCGGAGGTGGCGATGGTGTTGGCGATGCGCCGGGCAGCTTCGTCGTCCGGCGCGCCCTCGATTTCGATTGTAACGAAACGGGTCGCGCCCTCGCCATCTCTCACGATCGCCTGCGCCAGCTGGATGCAGACATCCTGCAGCGCGTCACGAAAGGCCTCGCGATCCGACCCGTCTGCGAGCGCCACGCCACTGGCGCCGTTAGCCAGCAGCAAGACCGTGTCATTGGTGCTGGTGTCGCCATCGACCACGATGCAGTTGAAACTCACGCGGTTTGTTTCTTCCAGCAGCGTCTGGGTCTCCTGAGGCGTCAGCAGGGCATCGGTGACGATTACGGCCAGCATGGTCGCCATGTCCGGCGCGATCATGCCGGCGCCCTTGCTGATGCCCGCGATTTGCAGCGTTCGTCCCTCTGACAGATTGACCTCGGCCGCAGCCAGCTTGGGGAACTTGTCGGTCGTCTTGATGGCTTCGGCGGCGGCGCGCCAGCCAGCGGCATCCGCCGTCGGCGCAATCTGTGTCGCGCCCTGGCAAATGTTGTCCATCGGCAATTGCACGCCGATGACGCCGGTGGACATCACCAGCACAGCCTGTTCGTCGCAACCGAGGCTCGCCGCGGTCAGCTTGCCCATTGTGCGCGCATTTTCCATGCCGCGCGTTCCAGTGCAGGCGTTGGCACAGCCGCTGTTGATGGCCACAGCGCGCATGCCGCCGGCGTTTGCGCGCAGCAACGCCTGATCCAGCAGCACGGGAGCGGCCTTGACGAGGTTGCGGGTGAACACGCCACCGGCAGCGCAGTCCCGGTCGCTGACCACGAGCGCGAAATCCGCCACGCCACCACCCTTGATACCGCAGGCAAGGCCGCCGGCGCGAAAGCCTGTAACACCGCTTATAGTGTCGCGCAGCTCATGCATCGCCCACTGCTTCCAGCATGCTCGTCAAGGATTCGATTAGTGTGTCGATGTCGGCCCGTTGCGCGACCAGCGGGGGCACGAAGCGCAACACTTGCTCACCAGCGTTAAGTAGCAGCAAGCCATGCTCATAGCCCGCGGCTACCAGCGCAGCAGACTGGCACTTCAGGTCAATGCCAACGATCAGGCCGCGCCCGCGCACTTCCGTGATTAGCGGACTGTTGAGCTCTTCGAGACGCTCCATCAGGTATTCTCCGACATCGCGCACCTGCGCGAGGAAGGCCGGCTGGCTGATGCGCCTCAGCACTTCAACTGCAGCCGCCGTGACGACCGGGCCACCGGCAAAGGTCGATCCATGATCGCCCGGCTTGACAGCGCTGGCCACCGCTTCCGTAACCAGGATGGCGCCGATGGGCAGGCCGCCGGCCAGAGGCTTGGCCACGGTCATGATGTCCGGCGTGATGCCGCTCTCCTCGTAGGCCCACAGCGCGCCGGTGCGCCCCATGCCGCACTGAATCTCGTCACAGACCAGCAGGGCGTCCTGTTCGTCGCAAAGCGCGCGCAGGCCCTGCATGAACTCTGGCGTGGCGATGTTAATGCCACCTTCGCCCTGTACCGGCTCTACGAACACGGCAGCGGTATCCGCATTGATGGCTGCGCGCGCGCTATCCAGATCATTGAAGGTCGCTATCGAGACGTCCGGCATCAGCGGCCGGAAGGGCTTCTGATACTTTTCACGCGGAGTCAACGCGAGCGCGCCGATGGTGCGGCCGTGGAAGGCATTATCGAAAGCCACAATGCCAGTCTTGTCCGGCTTGCCCGCTTCGTAGGAGACCTTGCGCGCAAACTTGATGGCGCCCTCAACCGCCTCGGCGCCACTGTTGCAATAGTGGACGCGGTCTGCGAAGGAAGTTTCGCAGAGTAACTCAGCCAGCTCTGCGTGAGCGGCCGTGTGATAGAGATTGCTGGTGTGGATGACGCCACTTGCCAGGGCCTTCGTGATGGCCGCGTTCAGGCCGGCGTCGTTGTAACCCAATGCATTGACCGCGATGCCGGCCACGAAATCGAGATAGGCGCGGCCCTCGCTGTCATAAACGGTCATACCTTCGCCGCGCGTAATGACCAATGGCGGGCGGCCGTATATCTGCACAACATTTGCGCCTTCAAGTGCGACGACCCGCTCAAGTTCGCTTGTCATTGTTTCCCCCCACCTTGTCATTCATCAGTCCTGAAACCTTCTCTGCCGCATCCTGGCCTGTGCGAAGAGGGTACCACCACCCTCCTCTAGCCCTGCCAGGTTGGTGATGAGCGCTTCCGGCACGCCGGTCGCGAGCGCCTGCAGGGCCGTCTCCACCTTCGGGATCATACCGCCAAAAATGGCTCCCTGGGCGATCAACGCGCGCGCGCGTTCCTCAGTTAGCGTGGGCAAGCGTTGCCCGTCCAGCAGTACGCCGTCCACATTGGTCAAGAACACGATGCGGCTGGCGTTGGTCGCCACAGCCAGCGCACCGGCGACGTGATCCGCGTTGACATTGTAGGCACAGTCCGGCCCCAGACACACTGGCGCGACTACCGGCGTAATACCGCGAGTCAGCAGGTCGTGGATAACCTCGGCGCGCACTGCGCATACCTCACCGGTGAACGCCATGTCGATCTCGTCGTGCGGCATTTTACGCGCGCGCACAAGGCCGCGGTCCACGCCGCTCATACCCAGCGCGTCCACGCCAGCCTGAACCAGGAAGCGCACGAGGCGCTTGTTCACCAGGCCAGCGAGCACCATCTCGACCAGCGTCAGCGACTCGCTGTCGGTGACGCGCAGGCCCTGCACATAGTGTGGCTGGATGCCCAGGCGTTGCTGCAATTCGGCGATCTCCACGCCGCCGCCATGCACGAGTACCAGGGGCAGCTGCAGATCGCGCACACTTTCAGCCAGGTCTTGCAGGAATGCCTTATCACGCAGGTCATGCCCACCGATCTTGAGAACTACCGGATGCATGCTACGCACCCGTATCCAGTCCAGTCGTTTCATCCAGACCAAACATAAGGTTGAAGTTCTGGATGGCCTGGCTGGCGGCGCCCTTGCGCAGGTTGTCTGTCACGCTGGTGATTTGCAGCCAGCGCCCGAGCACAGGCAGTACACTGATGATACAGCCGTCGCGGCGGGCGACCTGGGCAATCGTGGCCTGCTCGCCAGCCGGCAAGACTTTTACCAGCGGCTCGGTTTCATAGGCCTCTTCATAGAGCGCCTGCACTTCGGCGGCATCGAAGTCCTGCGCCAGCGTGACTGTGATGCTCGCCAGCAGGCCGCGATCGACAGGCAACAAATGCGGCGAAAAGAGAATCGGCCCGGCTGCCTCGTCGAGCTTGTGCAGTTCCTGTTCCATCTCGCCCACATGCCGATGCGCCCGCCCCGTCTTGTAGGGCACGAGGTTGCCGTAGAGTTCCGGAAAATGGGTTACGGCGGAAGGCGTGCGTCCCGCGCCAGAGGCGCCGGATTTGGCATCGACGATGACAGGCATGCCGGGAGCAAGGGCATGCGCCTGCAGGAGCGGCAAAACGCCCAGCAGCACCGTGGTCGGATAGCAACCAGGGACCGCAACCAGATCAATATTACGCAACTGCGCCCGGTTGATTTCTGGCAGGCCGTAGGGAACCGGCAGCAATTCCGGCCGGGGATGCGGCGTTGCGTACCATTCCGTCCAGGCTTCGGCGCTGTCCATACGAAAGTCCGCTGACAGATCGATGACGCTGGTACCTGCCTCCAGCGCCTGCACAGCCACGATTGCCGAGGCACCGTGCGGCAGCGCCAGGAAGACCGCGTCCACTTCTCCCGGCCCGGCATCCTCCGGCGTGATGTAACACAACTCGCTGCCGGGCACAGCCTGGCCCTGCCGGCTGCCTGAAGTTGCAAAACTCAGCTGCGCCCCGGGATGCGCGGCAAGCAGCGAGACCAGTTCACTGCCGGCATAGCCGGATGCCCCATATATTCCCACGCTGTACATTTCTGTCATGAGTCTCCTGCCCTGGAAAGAACCGGCCAGCGCTACTGGCGGACCGGGCAACTGTTACAACCGGCCATCAGGGCAATTTGCCCTAGCAAATTATCTGCTGCTGCCGCACCCGCATACTTGAGGTTTGCCTGGTCCGCGGTTGTGGCCGGCCAGCGAGCCTCCGGGTCAACTGCCCGCAGTGTAGGCATGCCTGCTTATCCGGTCAACCGCCCTGTGTAAATCCTTGTGCAGACTGAGGCGTTAATTGTGCGCAATGTACGAATGTCAGCAGAGTCACTGTTTGGCGTTACAGACACATTGCTTGACAGGTGTCACGATGTGCAGTACGCTTTTGTTCAGGAGGAACGTGAAGTTTAAGTTTGCATTCTGGCAGCTTTGTGATACGCTCCTCAGTCCTGTCAGAGTCCTCAGTTGAAATTCTCTTCCCGGTTTAGAATCCTTTACGAAGACGGGTTACGTACTTGCCTTGCGAGATATTGCGCAAGGAAGCGTTTGTGTGTGTTGCCAGCCGGCCGAGATGAAGGTGACAATGATCGCAACGAAAGAAAGTGGCAGCGAAGAAATCTACACGAGCATCATGCGCCTGGCGCGTCGTCAGGGTGCCATCAGCAGCGAGGATATCCTCGCCAGCATCCCCTACCCCGAGCGGGATGTCCCGCTCCTCGAGGATGTTTTGGAGGGACTGCTGGAGGCTGGTGTTGAGGTCGATGATCCGCACCAGGTGCAGGCGGACAGCAGTGAGCAAGGCTCCGGGCCGTCATTCTCCAGCGCAGACCTGCAGCGCGTGAGGGAAGCTGCCAGACCCTGGTTGCAGGATGAGACGGACATCGTCGAGGATCTCGGCTACCAGCAGGCGCTGGAATCGGACGATGTGGTTGGCCTCTACCTCAAGGAGGCCGGCCGGGTCAGCCTGCTGACAGCCGAGGAAGAGGTTGAACTGGCGCGACGGATGGAGGCGGGCGACTTCGCGAGCGAGCAACTCGAACGCGAGGGCCAGTCACTGCCGCTTGATGACGTCTACACGCTGCAGGAGATTGTTGAGGACGGCGAGGCGGCCCAGGAGCATCTGGTGCGCGCCAACGTGCGCCTCGTCATCAGCGTTGCCAAGAAGTACATTGGGCGCGGCGTTCCCTTCCTTGATCTCATTCAGGAAGGCAACATCGGGCTTATCCGCGCCACCAACAAGTTTGAGTATCAGCGCGGCCACAAGTTCAGCACCTACGCCACCTGGTGGATTCGCCAGGCCGTCAGCCGCGCTGTCGCGGACCAGGGGCGTACCATTCGCGTCCCGGTGCACATGGGCGACCAGCTCAACCGCATGCGCCGCTTCCAACTGCAGCTGACCCAGGAACTTGGTCGCGACCCCTCCATTGCAGAGCTGGCCATCGGCATGGAAACCACGCCCGACAAGGTCGAGGACCTGATGGAAATTTCGCGTCGGCCGGTAAGTCTGGAAGCGCCCATCGACGAAGATGGCGATTCCACTTTCGGAGACTTCGTCGAAGATGTCAACAGCCCGGCGCCGGCGGACGAGGTGGCCTCGCTGCTGTTGCACGAGCAACTGGATGAGGCGCTTGACCGCCTGCCCCCGCGCGAAGCGCAAATCCTGCGCTTGCGCTACGGGCTGGAGGATGGCCGCGTCTATACTCTGGAAGAAGTCGGGCAGACGATCGGCGTGACCCGCGAACGCGTGCGGCAACTGGAGGCCCAGGCCCTCAATCGTCTGCGTCAGTCATCCGCCCGGGTCAAGTTGCGGGACTATCTCTACGAGGAGTAGCGCTGGTGTCGGCCCGGCATGCAGACCTGGCTGCGGGCCCCAGGCCCCGGGCGCAGCGAATGAGCTTCAGCAACTCAATTCTGCGCAGCGACCCATGGCTCTTTTTGCGGCCAGGGTCGCTGCGCATTTTGTCTGGCGGCAGGGTGGCTTCCCGCGGCATCCAGTCTATGCACCCTGTAACAGTGATCGTCACGACTCCGCCAGTGCGCCAGGCAGAATCCTGCATGGCGGGCGCAGGTCCGGGACATGATTGACAGGGTTGGCTTTCTCATTCGTGACGGGTATGAGCGGGACATCGAGTATTGCCTGCTGCTTGACCACAGCTACCGCACCCAGACCGCATGGCAGATGCGCTTCCACAGCGATGGCGACCAGTTCGAAATTCGCTTTCATCCAGAGCGTCTGCCACGCGATCTGGAGACCGTCTGGACCCCCGGCGAACAGCGCCTGCTCGCCTCTCTGCCACCTGAACACTGCCTGCTGATTGCGGCCAATAGCAATACAGGCGAATTGTTGGGCTATCTCGCGCTACATGCAGACCCGGTACACAACATCGCCCGCCTGCACGACCTGGTCGTAACGCGGCCCTGGCGCCGAAATGGTATAGGCACGCGCCTGTTGCAGGTGGGGCGCCAGTGGGCGCGCGAGCGTCAGCTGCTGCGCCTGCTTGCCGAAGTGCGGACGCGCAATTTCCCTGCCATCCGATTCTTTCAGCGCGCCGGCCTGACCTTTTCCGGTTACAGCGATCACTACTTCCCGCAACATGAGATTGCCGTCTTTTTCGGCGAAATCCTGCGATAGACCATGTCCGACCTGCAGACCCTGTTTCATCTGTTTCTGGAGCTGGCCAACGAAACTCTCACGGCGGTCATTGTCATCGTTTCAGCTTCCCTGCTGCTTTATAACCTCAGCAACAACCTGTATGTGCGCGTGGCGCGCGTCTCCAGCGTCTTGCTGGCCTGCGTCACCTTCGCCTACATCGCGGACGTCTTTGTTTCGCTGCAGCCGGAGCCGTTCATTCACGATCTGGCCCTGCGGCTGCAGTGGACGGGCATCGCCTTTGTGCCAACCGCGCTCTACCACCTTTCAGACGCCTTGCTGGCGACCACCGGCCTGCCTTCGCGCGGGCGGCGTCGACGCGTCATTCGCACGCTCTATGCCCTGGGGTTCGTCTTCCTGGTCGTCGCCCTGTTCGCCAATTCGCTCACCTGGCCAGATGCGACAGGCCCGCAGACGCGCCTGCAGGCCGGGCCTCTCTTTCCGTTCTACATCCTCTATTTCACTGTCGTGACCGGCGCGGCCCTGCTCAACGTCCTGCGCGCGCGCCGACGCTGCCTCACGCGGGAATCGCAACAGCGCATGGGCTTTCTGTTGCTGGCCATGCCGACGCCGGCGCTGGGGCTCTTTCCCTGGTCGGTGTTGCTGACGCCGGAGGCCGACCCGGGGCTGGTGCAGCTTTCCCTCATCAACCTTTCCAACGTGATTGTTGTACTCATGCTGCTTTTCCTCGCCTGGCCGCTGACCTTTTTCGGCTCACGGCGGCCGGAGAGCCAGATAAAGGTCGGGCTGTTGCGCGCCTATCTGCGCGGACCGGCCTCGGCTATCCTCGCGCTGGTCATTATCCTCAACATGGGCCCGGCCACTGAAGTGCTCGGCCTGCCGGGGCAAGAATTTATGCCTTTCGCCGTGGTTGCGGCGTTACTGCTGTGGCAATGGTTCATTCACCTCTTCCTGCCACGGGTCGAACAGTGGCTAATTTACTCCGACGAGGATGAGGACCAACTTGGCCGGTTGCGCAACCTCGATGAACAGATGCTCACCCGCAAGGACCTTGAATCCCTGCTTGAGGCGACCCTGGCCACCATTTGTGACAACCTGCGCGTGGGCAGTTCCTTTGTGGTTTCGTTGCTGGCCGCGCATCCGGAGCTGATCGCCAGCATCGGCGTGCAGCAGGGCGAGTTGGATCAGCCGGAGAACATCCTGTCCGGCCTGCGCGAGCAGCTCCTGAATGACGCGGAGCAGCCGCCCCTATACCGCAGACGGGGCGAGTACTGGTACATCTCGCTCTACAGCGCGCGGACGCGCAACAATACCGGCACGCCCGTCGGCATACTGGGTTTGCAGGCGCGTGAAGCAGATGCGGAACTATCGACGGAAGAGCAGCAGGTTCTCGACGGCCTGACCATGCGCGTCGCCCAGGCGCTGGACGACATGGCGCTGCAGGCGGAGATCACCGCTGCGCTCGAAGGGCTTTTGCCCCAGTTGAGCGTGGCGCGGCAAGCGGGTGAGGCGAGTTTCCCTTTTAACATCCTGCCTGTGCCCGTCAACGGCGAATCACCGGATCACAGCCGCTTCGTAGAGTTGGTGCGCGCGGCGCTGCGTCACTACTGGGGTGGCCCGGGCCTCACCCGCAGCAACTTACTGGAGCTGAATGTGGTGCGCGCAGCCATGAGCGACGAGCAGGGGTCGGCCAATGCCCTGCGTGCTGTGCTGCGCCAGGCGATTGACCAGCAGCGCCCGGAAGGTACGCGCAGGCTGACCAGCCCCGAATGGACGCTCTACAACATCCTCGAATTGCGTTTCATCGAACGGCGACGGGTGCGCGATGTGGCAACTCGACTCGCACTCAGTGAAGCGGACCTGTATCGCAAGCAACGGGTGGCGATCGAGGCGGTTACCACTGCCCTGCTCGCAATGGAGCAACAAGCCCGCATAAATTGACAGCCCCGAATGTCAATCTATACTTGAAAAGGCTGTGCGGGTTGCCTGCCACCGGCTCCAGGCGCTGCAGCCCCGCCCCGGCAAGGTTCCGTCAGCAACGGAGAGGTAACTGTGAGCCGGCCACCACGTGGTTACAAGGCTTCGCCCCCGGATACTCCGGAGCACGAACCGCAGTTTGTCGACGAGGACTTCATCGGGTCTGATCTCCTGGGTCGCCTGCTTGAAAGTCTTCCGCCCTGGGGCAGCGAGATTGCGGCCGTCGTGCTCGTCGTCTTCGGAATTGTTTCCTTTCTATCCCTCTTTGACGTTTCTTCGGACGCGACGGTCTCGCGCGCCTGGTCCAACGCACTTTCTGGCGCGTTCGGCCGCGGCAGCCTGCTGATTGCCATTGGCATCACCGGCCTTGGCGTGCTGATTCTCCTGCCGCGGCTGGGCATCTACCCCAGGCTGTCAGCACGACGTGTGCTCGCGCTGCAATTCGCTTTTCTGGCCCTGCTGGCCATCCTGCATCTCAGCGCCAGTGACGGCGAGTTGCGCGCGGTGGTGCGCACCGGCCACGGCGGCGGCGTCGTTGGCTGGGGCCTGAGCGTGGTTATCGCCGGTCTGTTTAGCTCTGCGTTCGCATTGCTCTTCTATACTGTCCTTTTCGTCATTTGTGTGGGTGCGCTGTTCGGGCTGGGCAGCAGCCACGTCATTCGTTTTTTGCAGCAGACCAGTCAACATGTGCGCAGCCGCGGGCAAATCTTTGCGCCCGACAGGTCTGGGCAAGGCGCCGTGCAGCCGCAGTCACAACCAATCAGAACAAGGGCCAGGGTGTCGCGGGAGCAGCGCAAACTGAACATTGTTCGAATTCGTCCCAACCCGGCCAACCTGCCGCCTTCGCGCCGCATCCCCGTACCAGCCAACTCGCCCGGCCCGGCCCTTTCTGCGCCAAAGCGCCCCGCAAGCGTCGTGAGTGATCGGGCGCAACCCACTGTTGTGCCACTGCCCAGGAACGGGGCCCCGGCGCCAGCCAAACGCAGGCGCAGCGAAGTGCGCCTGGTAGAGCGACCGGATGGCCGCGTGCGCCGTTTTTTCACTTTCGATCACAACGTGGAAAGGCGCCTGGTCACCGAGCGCAGCGACCAACTACCACCGCTGGAATTGCTCTCTGATGTGGCCTTGTTGCCGCCCGACGCGGAAGAAATCAACCGCAATATCGTCCTGCTCGAGAACACGCTGCTCGAATTCGACATCGACATCGAGGTCGTGGACGTTCAGGTCGGCCCGACCATCACGCGCTACGCCATCCAGCCCTTTCGAGAAAATCCGGAAGAGAAGGTCGGCGCGGTGTTCAGCCGCACGCGCGTCAAGCGCATCGTCGCCTTGACCAATGACCTGGCGCTTGCGCTGGCCGCGCGTCGCCTGCGCATGGAAACACCCGTGCCCGGCAAGACCTACCTGGGCATTGAAGTACCCAACCACAAAGCCGCCGTGGTGGCGCTACGCCCGGTCATCGAGAGCGAATACTTCTATCGCCAGCTGCTGCGTAGCAAGTCCCCCCTGCTCATCCCGCTCGGGCGAGACGTCGCCGGCCAGCCGGTGGCCGTGGACATCGGCGAGATGCCGCATTTACTCATCGCAGGCGCGACCGGCACGGGCAAGTCCGTAGCCATCGGCGCCATCGCCACCTCCCTGCTGCTCAACAACACACCCGCGACGCTGCGCCTTGTCATGCTCGATCCCAAGATGGTCGAGCTCAGCCGCTTCAACGGCATCCCTCATCTGGTCGGGCCTGTTGAGACCAGGCTGGAGCGGATCATTGAAGTACTGCGCTGGTGTACGCGCGAGATGGAGCGCCGTTACAAATTGCTGGAAACGGCCGGCGCGCGCAACATTGAGGCCTTCAATGCGCGGCCGACACGGCGCCAGGATGGCTCCAGTCTTCCCTGGATCGTGATCCTGATCGACGAAATCGGCGACCTGATGCAGGCTCACCCCGAGGAAACCGAACGCTCGCTGACGCGCCTGGCGCAAATGTCGCGAGCCGTCGGGATGCATCTCATCATCGCCACGCAGCGACCGAGCGTGGATGTGCTGACCGGGCTCATCAAGGCCAACTTCCCGACGCGCATGGCCTTCGCCGTGGCCTCCGGCGTCGACTCGCGCGTCATTCTGGACACGGTTGGCGCCGAGACCCTGCTCGGCAAAGGCGACATGCTCTACCTGGCCAGCGATGCTGCTGGACCGCAGCGCATTCAGGGCTGCCTTGTGCATGAAGAAGAGGTACGGGCAGTCGTCGACTTCTGGCGACAAAGGGCGAAGCAAGGCACGCACGAAGGAGCGGCGCTGGAAGAAGCGCCCTGGGAACAGGGAATGCGCCGGCGTCAGCTGCTGTCCGAGACCGACCCCATGCTGGAACAGGCGGTCAAGGTCGTTGTCGAGGAAGGAGAAGCCTCCGCTTCGCTGCTGCAGCGTCGCATGGGCCTGGGCTATCCGCGCGCCGCGCGAATCATCGACCTGCTACACGAGCTGCATATCATTGGCCCGCCAGAAGCTGGCGGCCGCGGCCGGCGTGTGCTCTACCAGCCGGGCGAGGACCCCATCGGCGATGAGCTACAGCGTCGCGCTACCTAAGGTCGCCAGTCCACAACCCTGCCTGGTCTTGCAGCGGCTCAATTGTTTCCGGGCTGTCATTGCCGGGGCGATTGACAAAGGTGGACACCGGCCAAGCCTGCATGATGTCCGGTGCGCAGGGCTGCAGCAGGCGCTGGTGGGTTTCCCTGTCCGCCGGCTGCAACCAGGCGTCATGGTCTTCCGGCGCCAGAATTACCGGCATGCGCTGGTGAAGTGGCGCGACGAATTCGTTGGCCTCCGTCGTCAGGATGGTTGCGCTGAGCAGCGTATCGCCACCGGGACTGACCCATTGTTCCCACAGACCGGCAAAGGCAAAGAGCGATCGCTCACGCAGGCTGATGTACATGGGCTGCTTCCGTGTGCCGGTTCGCTTCCACTCGAAGAAGCCGCTGGCGGGAATCAGACAACGTCTGCGGCGCAAGGCTGAACGAAAGGATGGCTTTTCGTCCGCCGTTTCGGAGCGCGCATTGATCATCCGGTTGCCAATCCTGGCATCCTTCGCCCACCCGGGTATCAGCCCCCACTTGTGCCAGACGAGTTCGCACGGGCGTTCATTGGTGATGACGGCGATTTGCTGCGAAGGGGCGATGTTGAAGCGCTGCGGCATGGTATCCTGGGTGTGCCGCAGGTCAAACACCTGACTCAATTCTTCTGCCAGGGCAACCAGCACAAAGCGTCCGCACATGTTGCACCTTTCACGTCTCCCGCATGCATTTCCTTGTAACAAGTATAGCCATAAGTGGCTATGTAACAGGATGCGCGACTGTGCCATACTGCCCGCATGTCGACCAATCCAACCATGCAACGCCTGCGCATCACCTTCGGCAAATTCGCCGCGCTGAAGTACACCAGCAACCTGGATGTTGCCAAAATCTGGGAGCGTGTTTTGCGCCGGGCGGCGTTGCCTCTGCTCTACACCCAGGGGTTCAACACGCGGCCGCGCCTGCAGCTGGCCACGGCCCTGCCGCTGGGCATCACCAGTGAATGCGAGCTGCTGGATGTTGCCCTGCGTCAGAGGATTGCGCTGGAAGGCCTGGCGCAGCAGCTGCGTGCAGTCAGCCCGGAGGGCCTGCGCATCTATAAAATCGAGGAAGTCGATGTCGCTGAAGCGGCGCTGCAGACGCGCGTGAGAAGTTCATACTATCTGGTGACCTTCGAAGAGCCAGTGCCAGCGCTTGGGCAGCTGGCAGCGGATTTGCTGGCACGCGACAGCATCCCGCGCACGATCCAGCGCAAGCGACGCACTGTCGAGAAGGATCTGCGTCCGCTGCTGCACGAACTGGTCGTCGATGACCCGCAAACCCTGCGCATGCGCGTCGCTGTGGGCGACCGCGGCAACCTGCGTCCGCAGGACATTCTTGAAGAGCTTACCCTGCACGAACACTGGCATCGGATTCATCGCCAGCAATTGCTGCTGGACGAAAGGGAGGAATTGCCATGCAACTGACGCTCGCGCGCCCTGTCGCTGCCGCACTGCGGACCGGACTGCCGGTCGTTGCGCTGGAATCTACCGCCATCACCCACGGTTTGCCCGCACCTGACAATGTGGAGACGGCATTGGCGATGGAAGCCGCCATCAGCGCAGTCGGGGCGCAGCCGGCCACCATCGCCGTCCTCGGCGGTCGCGTCATCGTCGGCCTCGACCATGAACAAATCGAAACATTGGGGGCCAACCCGGGGAAGGATGTGCGCAAGTGCAGCCGCCGCGACCTGCCCATCGTGCTCGGCCTGGGTGAGAACGCATCCACCACGGTCGCCGGCACCATGATCATTGCGGAGCAGGCCGGCATCCGTGTCTTCGCCACTGGCGGCATCGGCGGCGTGCACCGCGGCCAACCTTTCGACATCTCCGCCGACCTGATCGAACTGGGGCGGACGCCAGTGGCGGTGGTCTGTTCCGGCCCCAAATCCATCCTCGATCTGGAGCTCACGCGCGAAGTGCTGGAGACGCAGGGGGTGCCTGTCGTCGGATTCGGCACGGACAGGATGCCGGCCTTCTTCTCGCGCAGCAGCGGCCTGCCGGTAGACGTGCGCGTTGATACTGCGGATGACGCCGCCCGCATCATCCGCGCCCAGCTGAGCCTGAAGCGACCGGGCGGTGTGCTCATTTGCGTGCCGGTGCCGGCCAACGTTGCGCTGGCCCAGGATCAGGCCGAGGCGGCCATCGAGCAGGCAAACGAGGAGGCCATGCGGCGAAAGTTGAAGGGGGCTGCGCTAACGCCCTATCTGCTCATGCGCGTCGCCGAGCTGACCCGGGGCAGCTCGCTGACGGCCAATACTGCGCTGCTGACCAACAACGCGCGCGTCGCCGCAGAAATCGCTGCGGCGCTCTGAATGCCCAAGGCCTGGATTCACCATCGACTTGCGCTATACTGCGGGGCAACCTCAGGTGAGTCGAGCGCTCTGCGGGAGTATGGCGATGCGGCCCGACCAAATTGAGCAAATTCTGGACCGCGTCCTGTTGCAGGTAGAACGGCCAGGACGCTATGTGGGCGGCGAATACAACAGCGTCGTCAAGGACTGGGACGCCGCTTCGGTGCGGGTGGCGCTGGCCTTCCCGGATCTTTACGACCTGGGCATGTCCAACCTGGGCATCATGATCCTCTACGAACAACTGAACAAGCAGCCGGACCTGCTCGCCGAACGCGTCTTTAGCCCCTGGGTGGATATGGAAGCGGTGATGCGCGCCGAGGGCTTGCCGCTCTATTCGCTTGAGACGAAACACCCGGTGCGTGAATTCGATCTGCTGGGCATAAGCCTGCCCTACGAGCAGCTTTATACCAACGCGCTGAACATGCTCGACCTGGCGGGCATGCCAGTTCGCAGCAAGGATCGCGATTCTTCCTTTCCGCTCGTCATTGCCGGCGGTCACGCCTGCTTCAATCCCGAGCCGGTTGCCGACTTCATCGATGCATTCGTCATCGGCGAGGGTGAAGAGATCATCGTCGAGCTGGCGCGCTGCGTGCAACACATGCGCGGCAGTTCCCGCGAAGACTTGCTGCGTGCCGTGGCCGGCATCCAGGGCATGTACGTTCCGCGCTTCTATGACGTCGACTACCACGCAGACGGCACCGTCGCTGCCATCACGTCCAACCAGCCTGACGCGCCCGCGCGCGTGCTCAAGCGCATTGTGCCGATGTTGCCGGAACCCTTCACAAACTTCCTGGTGCCCAACATCGACACCGTGCACAACCGCGCGCCCATTGAAATTATGCGCGGCTGCACGCGTGGCTGTCGCTTCTGTCATGCCGGCATGGTCACCCGCCCGGTGCGCGAACGTCCGGTGCAGGAAGTACTGGACGCCATCGGCCAGGTCATGGCCAGCACCGGCTTCGAGGAAATCAGCCTGCTGAGCTTGTCCTCCTCGGATTACGGCAAGGTGCACGAGTTGGTCAGCGCCATTCACGACGAGTACGGCGGCGCCGGCCTCAGCCTGAGTCTGCCCAGTCTGCGAATCGAAACTGCCAGCGCAGAGCTACTGGCGAAGCTTGGCGACACTCGTCGCAGCGGCTTCACCTTCGCGCCCGAGGCCGCCACCGAGCGTATGCGCAACATCATCAACAAGTATGTGCCAACGGCCCAGGTGCTGCAGACTGCGCGCGACGTTTACGCCGGCGGTTGGCGCACCATCAAGTTCTACTTCATGATTGGCCATCCCGAAGAGACGCTGGATGACGTCTGGGCCATCATCGATCTTTGCAAGGCCGTCCTGCGCGAGGGGCGCAAGGTGCTGGGCAACAAGGCCAACGTCAACGTAGGCGTGAGTACTTTCATTCCCAAGCCACACACGCCCTTCCAGTGGGTGCGTCAGGATGACCCGGCTCAGGTGCTCGAGAAGCAGCGTTTGCTCAAGCGCGAGTTGCGCGGCCATGGCCTGCATCTGCGCTGGAACGACATCGAGGCCAGCGAATTTGAAGGCTTTCTCAGCCGCGGCGACCGGCGCCTGGGCCAGGTTGTGCAGCGCGCCTGGGAGCTGGGATGCACGTTCGACGCCTGGCAGGATCGCCACCAGCACGAGCGTTGGTTGCAGGCCTTCGCCGAGGCCGGTCTCGAGCCAGACTTTTACAACCAGCGAACACGCGGCGACGACGAAGTCTTCCCCTGGGAGCACATCGACGTGGCCGTGCACCGCAAGTTCCTGCTGCAGGACTACCATATGAGCCTGAAGGGTGACACGCGGGTTGATTGCCGCGACAAGTGCTTCGCCTGCGGCATCCTGCCCAAATTCACGGAGACGCGCAGCGAGACGCCGGCTGAAGCCTGGGAGTGCCCGCCAGTGCGGCCAATCCCGGAGCGCAAGCGCAATGCCAACGTCACGCTCATGCCCTGAGCCGGGCGAGACCGCTCCCAATGCGCATTCAGGTTGAAGGTCGGCACGCGTTAAACGGCAGCTGGCAGCCCTCCGGCAACCCCAACGCTGCCCTGGCCTTGCTGGCCGCGTCCCTGCTGGGGGAGCAGACTGTCACCCTGCACAACATGCCGCGCACTGCCAGCACCTCACGCCTGATAGAACTGGTGGAATGGCTGGGCGCGGAAGTTAACTTCGTCTCGGGCAGCATCCTGCAGGTGCGCGCCGCACAACTCTCGCGCCGCACGCTCACGCAGGAGCAACTGGACAGCGCTGGTGCAATCCTGCTGCTCGCACCCCTGCTGGCACGCTGCCGCCACGTTCGCCTCGAAAGCGATGAACCGCGCAGCCGCATCCTCACGCATCTGGACGCCCTGCGTGACCTGGGACAGGACGTGCTGCTACTGCACGGCGCTGTCGAAGTCCGCGCAGTTGCCTGGGACAAGCGCGAGATCCTGCTGGGCAGCGCCAGTGTGACGGCGACTGGCATGGTGCTAATGCTGGCTGCGACGCTTGGCCAGGAGACTATCATCCACAACGCCGCCAGTGAGCCTCACGTGCAAGAGCTGTGCCGCCTGTTGCAGGCCATGGGCGCGCAAATCACGGGGATGGGCTCCAACCTGCTGCGCGTCAGGGGCTGTGCCAACCTGAACAGCGCGATGGTGGACATCGGCCCTAATCACGTCGAGGCTTCCAGCATCGCGGCCATTGCCGCCCTCTGTGGCGGCCGCGTCACCTTGCGCGGCACGCGCCGCGAGGACCTGCGCATGATTGCCCGCGTTTATCACCAGCTTGGCATACAGCTTGATCTGGATGATGAGGCGGTGTTTGTGCCTCACCACGAACAGTTGACACTGAGCGAGCGTGCCGGTGACGTGGACACGCGTGTCGAGAGCGCAATCTGGCCCGGCTTCCCCTCAGATCTCATCGCCGTTGCCACCGTCGTGGCCACCCAGGCGCGTGGCACCACGCTTATCCACGAAAAACTCTTCCACAACCGTCTGCTCTTCGTTGACCGGCTGAAAGCGATGGGCGCGCAAATCGTGCTCTGCGACCCGCACCGCGCAATAGTGGTCGGCCCGTCTCCGCTCTACGGGATTTACATGGCCACGCCGGACATTCGCGCCGGCCTGGGGATGCTGGCGGCGGCGCTGGTAGCGCAGGGCCAGTCGACCATCGACAACGCCCAGGTGATCGAACATCACTTCGGCGCGGTGATTAGCAAGTTGCAGGCGCTCGGCGCACAGATCAGCATCGAATGAGCCAACCCGCTTTGCAATATTCGACAATAGCAGGGCTGCGCTGCGCCTGGATTGTGGCGGGCACGGGGCCAGCGCTGCTGCTGCTGCATGGCTGGGGCGCCAGTCTTGAGCTCATGTGGCCGCTGGTGGAACAACTGGCGGCAGCCGGGATTCGCGTCTACGCCCCCGACCTGCCGGGCTTCGGCGCCAGTGAGGCGCCGCCCTCCGCATGGTCCGTGCGTGACTATGCGAACTTCGTCCTCGAGTTTCTTGACGAGCGGGAGGTACAGCAGGTCGACCTGGGCGGGCATTCCTTCGGCGGCCGCATCAGCCTGATGCTGGGCGCGGACCCGGCGCAGCGCATTCGCAAAATGCTGCTCTTCAACGCTGCCGGGCTGCGCCGGCCGCAGCCGCTGCTGGCCGGTTCACGTCTGAAGCTCTACCAGACTGCGCGCTCGACACTGCGCGGGCTACACCTGAATACACTCAGCGACGGGCTGGGCGAGTGGTATCACGGGCGCTATGCCTCGTCTGACTACCGTGCAGCGCAGGGTGTCATGCGCCTGACTTTCGTGCGCGTCGTCAACGAGGACATGCGCCCCTACGCCCTGCGCGTGCGCCCGCCCACCCTGCTGTTCTGGGGTGACCAGGATGCCGAGACCCCGCTGTGGATGGGCAAGGCGCTGGAAGCGGCCATTCCTGACGCCGGCCTGATCGTCTGGGAAGGCGCCGGCCACTACAGTTACCTCGACCGCCTCGCGGACACGGCCCGCGTCGTCGTGCATTTTCTGCGCGAAGAGTGCTGACGATGCTGCTCGCTCTCTGCGCCCTGTTCTGGCTGGCCGGCACCTTAATTCGCATTCTGCGCCAGGCGCTCTTCCTGCAGCTCGAGGAATATCAGGATGAACGATACCTGCGCTGGCTGTTGGCGCGGCGTTCACGCTGGCTGCCACAACGCTCCTTCCTTGCCTGGCTGGTCGGCTCTGCACTGATTCTGCTGCTCGCCGAAGCGCCAGAGGCGACGTTACCTCAGGTGCTAACACTGCCGGTCGCGCTGGTCGCCAGCTGGCCGCAGACTGGCGGCGAAGTGAAGAAGGGCTTTCGCGTCACCTGGCGCGCCCGACGCCTGCTGATTACGGCCTTCTTGCTGGCGGCGCTGAACGCAACGCTGTTGCTGATTCCAGCCGGCGATTTCGGAGTTGATGCGTTGCGCCCTGCCCTGCTGACGGCAGCGGGTCTGCTGCTGCTGCTGCTCGCGCCACTGCATCTGGTCTGCGCCAACCTGTTGCTGCGTCCGGTCGAAGCCTTCCTGCGCCGCCGCTTCATCGCGCGCGCGCGCCAAACGCTGGAGGAAGCGCGCCCGACCGTGATCGGCATTACCGGCAGTTTCGGCAAGACCAGTACCAAGCTGATTCTGAAGCACATTCTCAATGGCCGCTTCCGCGCCGGCGCCACTCCCAAAAGCTACAACACGCTGATGGGCGTGTGCCTCGCCATCAATCAGGACCTCGTCGAAGACCGCAGCCTCGATTACTACATTGTGGAGATGGGCGCCTACGTTCCAGGCGAAATCGCTGAGATCTGTGAGCTGACAAAGCCGCAAATCAGTCTGGTTACGGCGCTGGGACCGCAGCATCTGGAGCGTTTTGGCAGCATCGACAACATCGTCGCTGCCAAGTACGAAATCATCAGCGCGCTGCCGGCGGATGGTCTCGGCGTTTTCATGCGCGACAACCCTCACTTGCGGGCGATGGCGGCTCGCGGCTACCCGGACACAGTGCTCACGGTCAGTTGCGAGGCTGCGCCGGCAGACGCGCCGCCGGACGACCCGTGCCTGGTCGCTACCGCCATCAGTGAAAGTCTGGAGGGCCTGCGCTTCACGATTTTGGACCGCAGAAGCGGGGAGCGCGAGACTTTTTCTACCGGGCTGCTGGGCCGGCACAACGTGAGCAACATCCTGCTGGCCGCGGCCGTCGCCTTGCACGAGGGCATGAGTCTGCGCGAAATCACGTGGCGTGTCCGCAGCCTGGAGCCGGCCAGGGCGCGCCTGGAACGCGAGCAGACAAGCGCCGGCATAACGATCATTAACGATGGTTACAGCGCCAACCCGGCTGGCGCGCGCCACGCCTTGCGCGTGCTGGGCATGCACCAGGGCCGTCGCCTGCTCATAACGCCCGGCATGATCGAGCTGGGCGAGTTGCTGGAGGCCGAGAACCAGGCGCTGGGCGAGGAGGCGGCCAGACACGCCAGCGACGTCATTCTCATCGGCGCGCAACAAACGCAGCCGCTGCGCGCGGGTCTGCTGGCGGCCGGCTTCCCTCAGGAGCGACTGCACATGATGACAACCCTGACCGAGGCCATCGCCTGGTATGAAGCGCAACTCAGGGCTGGCGACGCCGTGCTCTTTCTCAACGATCTTCCCGAAAACTGGAGCTGAGTCGCTACCCGTAAGCGCGCATATGTGTCAGAATGCGGAGCGTAACAGACAAACTGGAGAAGCATCATGACCTATCATCCCGACCGTCTTGAACACGCGCGCTCGCTGGCGGAACAAATCGTGGCCTGGCGCCGTGACTTTCACATGCATCCAGAGCTGGGTTTCCGCGAGTTTCGCACCGCGAGCAAGGTCGCGGAAACACTGAACGATCTGGGATTCGAGACAGAAACTGGCGTCGGCAAGACCGGCGTGGTCGCGCGCATCGGCGAAGGCAAGCCCGTGATTGGCATTCGCGCTGACATGGACGCCCTGCCCATCAACGAGGAAAACGATGTCGAGTATCGCTCGCAGACGCCCAACGTCATGCACGCCTGCGGCCACGATGCCCACACCGCCATCCTGCTGGGCGTTGCGCAAATGATCAGCGAAATACCGGAGGAGGAACGACCTGCCGGCGAAATTCGTCTGCTGTTTCAGCCCTCCGAAGAGATGCAGGATGACGAGGGCAAGAGCGGCGCCATGCGCATGATTGCTGATCGCGCGCTGCAAGGTGTTGACAAGGTGCTGGCGCTGCATATGGCCAGCGGACTGGAGAGCGGCAAGATCGAAATTTGCAGCGGCTATGCAATGGCCAACCACGACGCCTTTCACGCCACCATTACTGGCGATGGTGGTCACGGCGCCGCGCCGCACCACGGCACGGACCCGGTCTTCATGCTGGCACAGATAATCAATGCCATTTTTGGCATCCGTGCCCGCCGTATCGATCCCGTCCAGCCAGCCATCATCTCCATTGGCACCATTCACTGTGGTATAGCCTCCAACGTTATCCCGGCTTCCATCGAAATCAGCGGCACCATCCGCAGCTTCGACGGCGAGATTCGCGCGCAACTGATCGAGGAGCTGGAGCGCGCGCTGGGCATCGCCCGCGCCATGGGCGGCAACTACAACCTGGTGGTAAAGGATGGCTACGACGCAACCTACAATGACCCGGAAGTCTCCGACCTCATCCATGACCTTGCGACACAAATGGCAGGCCCCGAGGTGATAAATCCGCCACAGGCCATGCTGGGCGCAGAGGACTTCGGCTTCATGACGCGGCTGGCGCCCGGCGCCATGTTCCAGTTGGGCGCAAAGTACGACGAACTGGAGCGCGGCCACCACACGCCAGTCTTCAACATCGACGAATCCTCCTTTCCGCTGGGCGCAGCGCTGTTGCTGGAATCCGCCTTCCACCTGTTGCGCAAGTCTGCATGAGTGCGCGCCGACCAGCGACGATCGCCGTGGTTTTCGGCGGGCGCAGCGTCGAACATGATGTTTCGATCGTCACCGCCAGCCAGATCATGCGCGCGCTGGACAGCAGCCGGCACGAGATTGTGCCGGTTTACATCAGCCACGAGGGTCGCTGGTTCGGTGGCGAGCCGCTGCTGGAGCTTGCCAATTTCGATGGCGAAATCACAGTACAGTCGGGGGTGTATCCTGTGCTGCTTTCGCCTGGCACGCAGTATCACGGACTGCTGCTCCAGCCGCTGGCGGGACGACTGCGCAGGAGCAGCCTGCAACGCATCGACGTCGTCTTCCCGGCCCTGCACGGCACCCATGGCGAGGACGGCACGCTGCAGGGCCTGCTGGAGCTGGCGGACATCCCCTATGTCGGTTGCCTGACGCTCGGCTCGGCGCTGGCCAACGACAAGATCAGCGCGCGCGCCCTCTTGCAGCAGCATGACATCCCGCTGGTGCCCGCGCTTGAAGTGCAGCGTAGCGAATGGCTGGAGGCGCCGGAAGCCGTGCTGGCGCGCATCAATGAGACGCTGCAGTGGCCTGTCTTCATCAAGCCGGCGACGACCGGCTCCAGCATTGGCATCGGCCGCGCCGACAATGAAGCATTGCTGCGTGCCTCCATCGATGTGGCCGCCCATTTCGACCGCCGCATCCTGGTCGAGCAGGGCATCACCGGTCATGTAGAAATCAATTGTTCCGTGCTTGGTAACAGTCCCGACCTGCGCGCTTCGGCGCTGGAGCAGCCCATCTCCTGGGACGAATTCCTGACCTATGAGGAGAAGTATTTGCACGGCCCGGAAGGCATGAAAAACGCCGGGCGCATCATTCCCGCCCCGCTGGACGCGGCGCTGACGCAGCGAATTCAGGAGCTGGCCCTGCGCGCCTTTCGCGCCATCGATGGTCACGGCATCGCCCGCATCGATTTCTTCGTCAAGCCTGAAGAGGAAGCCATCTGGCTGGGCGAGATCAACACCATGCCCGGTTCACTTGCCGCCTGGCTGTGGCAGGAGAGCGGCCTGTCTTTCAGCGCGCTGGTGGAGGAGCTGATCGCGCTGGCGCGCGCGGCACACGCCGAAAAGCGACGCAACAGCTATGACTACCGCAGCGAGCTCATCAGCCTGACGCGCCAACGTGGTCAGAAGGGCGTGAAGGGGAGGAAGTCCGCCCTGCCTGGCTGAAGCGACCGCATGGAAGCCGTCTGACGCCTGTGCTATCCTGAGCCTGCAGCCCATCCGCGTAGCCAGAGGCTCCACCTTGCCCTATCAATCCAGTGGCGGTCGTCGCAACAGTGTGCAACTCGGCGTCGGGCGCGGCACACAGCCCGGCGCAACGCCTTCGCTGCTGCCCCAGCGCGCGCTGGATGGCATCCCTGGCTGTCTGGCCTGGTTGGCACTGCTGGTCTCGCTCGCACTGGCGGTCGTCGCGCCCTACAGCATTCTGGTGCTGGCCTCCTTGCTGGGCATCTACTCTGCCCTGCGCTTTCTATTCGCCGGCATCGCCAACTACATGGGCCTGCGACAAATCCGCGCGTGGAAGCAGACCGACTGGCACGAGCGTTGGCAGCAACAGGCCGGGCCGGATTCGCTGGCACTCGACGAGGTACAGCATCTGGTCCTCATTCCCAACTACAAGGAGACTGTCGCCACCCTACGCGCGACGCTCGAGAACCTTGCTCGCTACCCGGAAGCCCGTCAGCGCATGACCATCGTTCTGGCTATGGAAGCCGCCGAGGTGGGCTCCATTGCGAAGGGCGAGCGGCTACGTCAGGAATTCCTGGCACACTTCGCAAATGTCTGTTGCAGCGTGCATCCGCGTGGCCTGCCCGGCGAGATGCAGTGCAAGTCCGCCAATCTGGCCTGGGCCGCGCGCTGGGCCCGGCAGAATCTCGCAGGCACAGGGGGGCTCAAGCTCGACGCCCTTGTCGTGACCAGCATGGACGCCGACACCCTTTGGGATCCGCGCTACTTCAGCGCGCTAACCTGCCTCTTCGCCCTGCACCCGAGGCGCCATCTGCGCTTCTGGCAGGCGCCGATTCGCTATCACGCCAACATCTGGGACATCAGCCCGCCCATGCGCCTGGTCAACGCCTATTCGACCGCCTTTGAGCTGGCCTATCTGACGGCGCCCTGGTGGCTGCCTCTGCCAATGTCATCCTACTCACTGAGCATGCGCCTGCTGGAGCACAGTGGCTACTGGGATGGCGATGTCATCGCCGACGAATGGCACATGTTCATCAAGGCCTGGTTCGCGCGCAGCGGGCAGGTGCGTCTCGAGCGCATCTTTCTGCCCTTTTCTGCCCACGCGACCACCGGCAACAGCTTGCGCGAAGTTATCGTAAACCGCTACCAGCAGACGCTACGCCACGCCTGGGGCAGCAAGGAAGTCGGCTACATCATCGCGCGCATGCTGGAGCGCCCCGATGTCGAATTCGGCGTTGCCTTCCAGCTGCTCTTCCGCGTCGCGCACGACATCCTGCTGGCTGGCGCCGGCTGGGTGCTGCTGACCGTGGGCTCGCAGGTGACCTTCCTCTTTCACCCGGAAATTCTGCAGGAACTGGTCCAATTGAACGTCCGCAGCCCGGTGTTCATGGCGCTGCAGCTCAGCTTCCTGCTGGTGTCCGTGCTTTGTGTTGTCCTTTGGGCGCAAGATGTAAGCATGCGGCCGCCGCGGCCGCCTGAACGACCGCAGACCCTGCGCGAACGCCTGTTGACGCTGGTCAGTTTCCCGCTGATGCTGGTGCTCGCGCTGGTGTTCGTGGCCCTGCCCACCCTGCAGGCCCAGACTCGTCTTATGCTGGGAATTCCGCTACAGTTCCGCGTGACGCGCAAAAACTGAACGCCAGTTCACAAGGAGACGTTAATGGCGAAAGTCGGGTATATCGGTCTGGGCATCATGGGCGCGGCCATGGCCCGCAACCTGATGAAGGCCGGGCATGAACTGGTTGTCCACAATCGCAGCCGCGCAATTGTGGATGCGCTCGTCAGCGAAGGCGCTACGGCCGCCAGCTCCCCCGCCGAAGTGGCCGCCCAGGTGGAATTCGTCTGCACAAACCTGCCGGATTCGCCGGACGTGGAGCAGGTCGTGCTCGGCAAGGATAGTATCCTTGAAGGCGCGCAGGCCGGATTGATATTTATCGACAACAGCACCATCAAGCCGGAAACGGCCCGCACGCTGGCAGAAAAACTTGCTGAGAAAGGCGTGGCCGCGCTCGACGCGCCCGTCAGCGGCGGCGACGTCGGCGCGCGCGATGGTACCCTGACCATCATGGTTGGTGGCCCGCAAGACGCTTTCGATAGTGCAGTCCCGCTCTTCGAGGCGACCGGCAAGGCCTGGGTGCTGGTGGGTGACAGCGGCGCCGGCCAGATCGCCAAGGTCTGCAACCAGATTATCGTGGGCGCGCAGATGGCGTCGCTGGCCGAGGCGCTCATCACAGCGCAGAAATCGGGCGTCGACCCCCAACGCGTAGTCGAGGCCATCAAGGGTGGCGCGGCCCAGATGTGGACGCTGGACGTCAAGCCACCACGCCTCTTCGCCGGCAACCGCGAGCCCGGCTTTAAGGCCTACATGCAGCACAAGGACCTCGGCATCGTTCTCGACACTGCCCGAACCTATGGAATCCCGGTGCCGGTCACCTCGGTCATTCAGCAGCTCTTCACCGCCATGCTGGAACAGGGCAACCGCGAGCAGGACAACAGCGCCATCGTCAGCGTCTACGAATCACTGGCGCACATTCGCCTCAACGAGCCAGACAATTAAGCCCGACCGACCTGTGTGCATGGCGCCGGCTCCCGGAATGGCTGCTGGCAGGAGCATCTTTTGAAGGATCGTCTGCAGAAACTGATGGCACAATCCGGCCTGGGCTCACGTCGCGCCTGCGAGGAGCTCATTCGCCAGAGGCGAGTGCGCGTCAACGGGGCCGTGGCCGAACTGGGTGCGAAGGCCGACCCGGCCAGCGACCAGATTGTGGTTGATGACGAGCCCTTGCGACCGCGCGACAGCGAACTGGTCTACATTGCGCTAAACAAGCCGATCAACGTGCTATCCAGCAGCGCGCGCCACAAGAAGGATGAGCGCAGAACTGTACGTGAGCTCGTTCGCCGTCCCGGGCATTTGTTCATGGTCGGGCGCCTGGATGCCGACAGCCAGGGCCTGATGGTGCTCACCGATGATGGCGACCTGACGCATCGCCTGACGCATCCGCGCTTTCAGCACACGCGTACCTATCGCGCCACGCTCTACGGCCTGCCGGACTCTGCCGCCATCCACAAGTGGGAGCGCGGGGTGTGGCTGCCCGAAGAGGAGAGCAAGACGGCTCCCTGCATCGTGCGCATCGTGCGCAATAGCCAGGGCCTGGCCGTGGTCGAAATCGTCATGGCGGAGGGCCGGAAACGACAGATCCGCCGCGTCGCAAAGGCGCTCGGCCACCCGGTGCGCCACCTCACGCGCACCCACATCGGCCGCCTCGGCCTCGGCGCACTGCGTCCCGGGGAGTGGCGTGAACTGGACGCGCAGGACCTGGCCTTGCTGAAATCCCCGGACGCTTCGCTCAAGCGCAGTCTTGCGCCACAGCCTGCACTGGCTCGTCCCCGGCCACAGCGCAAACGCCAGCGCCGCGACTTTCGTCGTCCACAGAGCCGCAAGTCAGGCCCACAGAACCGGAAGAAGCCACGACGTTGAGCGCCAGCGCGGAAGTACAGGCCTACCTGCTGCGCCAGGACAGCAGCTGGTTGCGCTGGCGACGCGGCGTTTTCCGCGCCGCAATTCGGTTCATGGCCTTCAGCTTCAACCGCCTGACCATCAGCGACTTTCAACACATTCCGGTCGGCGGCCCGCTGATCATGATGATCAATCACACCAGCGGCCTCGACCCTGGTCTGATCATGGCCGTCACCAGCAACCGCTTCGTCATTCCCATGACCAAGATCGAAAACACGCAGTTCTTCCTGGGTCGCCTGGCCGTCTGGTGGTGGGATTGCTATACGGTGCGTCGCGGCGAGCTCGACCGCCGGGCGCTGTCGACCTCCATCGAGTTGCTGCGTGACGGGCAGTGCATTCTGATTGCGCCCGAAGGTACGCGTCAGCGCCAGGGGGGGCTGGCACGGCCGCGCGAAGGCCTGGCCTGGATAGCCACGAAGGCGGACGCCATCATCCTGCCCTGCGCGATTTCCGGCGCACGCGGCTGGAGAAGCAAGTGGCTGCGTCTGCAGCGGCCGGAGATTCACCTGCGCTTTGGACGGCCTTTCCGTTTTCGCACAGACGGAGCGCGTCGCGTTTCGCGAGAACGCTTGCAGGACATGACGGACGAGGCCATGTACCAGCTGTCGGCGGCACTCGTAGATCCGGCGCTGCGCGGCGTCTACAGCGACCTGAACCAGGCCACCAGTGGAAATCTGGAGTTTGTCGAGCCGGCCTGAAAAACTGCTGCCCTGCCCTACTTCAGGCCACTCAATGCCAGGCCACGAATGAAGTACTGCTGCAGGAACATGTAAATAGCCACGATTGGCAAAATCGAGAGGAACGTGGCGGCCAGCAGGGCGCCTGTTTCGTGACGGACCCAGCCCGCCAGGTTGGCAAGAACCGCCAAACCCAGCGGCAGGGTCTGCATCGATTCATGTTGCGAGATGACCAGCGGCCAGACGAGACTGTTCCAACTGCCCATCAAGGTCATCAGACCGACGGTCAGCAGGGCCGGTTTGGCCATAGGAATGACGATGCGGGCGTAGATTTGCAGGCGGCTGGCGCCATCGACAAAGGCCGCGTCCTCGATGTCGGGCGGAATGGTGCGGAAGAACTGACGCAACAGAAAGATGCCCATAATGTTAAGCATGCCGGGCACGGCCAGACCCTGATAGGTGTTGAGCCATCCCAATTGACGAATGACCAGGTAGGCAGGAATGAGCGTGACCCAGCTCGGGATCATAATCGTCGCCAGGATGAGCATGAACATGATGTTGCGCCCGATGAAGCGAATGCGCGCGAAGGCGTAGGCCGCCATTGAACAAACAAGCAGCGCGCCGCAGGTCGTCAACACGCCCACGATGATGCTGTTAAGATAGAAACGCGCGAAGGGCATAATTTCGAAGACCTTGGCGTAATTCTGCACCATCCATTCAGCCGGGAACCAGTGCATCGGGATACGGGCGATGTCGGCGTTGGTTTTGAAGGAACTGAGCACCATCCAGATGAAGGGCAGGGCCGTCCCGATGCCACCAGCGACGACCAGGACGTATTTCAGAAACGGGAACAGTTTACGTCTGGCTTCAGCCAGAGTTGGCACTCCGTATCGCGCGGTCGCCAGTCGTTCAGCGGTCATAGTTCACCCAACGCCGTGACAGGCTAAAGTGCAGGGCGGTAATGATGAAAATGATGATGGCCATCACCCAGGCCATGGCCGAGGCGTAGCCCATCTTCAGCCGGTCCCAGGCCTCGCTGTACAGGTGCAGCGCCGGCATGAGAGTGGCGTTGGCCGGCCCCCCGCCGGTCATCACGAAGGGAATTTCGAACTGCACCCAGACCGTGATGAGGGCATTGGTGATGTAATAGAAAATGGTCGGCGACATTAGCGGCAGGGTAATACGCCACAGCCTTTGCCATCCTGTGGCACCGTCAACCTTCGCAGCGTCGTAATATTCCTGGGGAATATCCAGCAGACCGGCCAGAAACACGATCATCCAGAAACCGGTGCCGGCCCAGACCACCACGAGCGAAACGGAAAGCAGCGCCCACTGGGTGTGTCCCAGCCAGTTCGGCCCATCCACGTTGACATAGCGCAGCAGACTGTTTATCAGGCCGTAGTCCTGCTGGTAAGCAAAACTCCAGACGATCGCGATGGCCACGCTGGACGTCACGGTGGGTAAAAAGTACAGCGCGCGAAAGAAGGCGCGTCCGCGGATGTGCTGGACGGCCAGGGCCACCGACATTCCCCAGACCAGACCGAGGGGGATGGTGATGGCGGCGTAGACAAGGGCGTTGCCATAGGCCTTTAGAAAGACCCTGTCCTCCATCAACTCGGCGTAATTGGCCAGGCCGACATATTCGTCAGTAAAAAGCGGGTCCCATTCACGAAAGCTGAGATATAGGGAAGAGACCAGCGGGTAGGCTGTAAATACCAGAAGCCACAACAGGACTGGCGCAATGAAGAGCCAGCCCGCGATGTTGTCGCGGCGGTTGGTTACGGGTAACCGGGACCTTACTCTGGCTACCAGCCCTCCGCCGCTCTCCGCGGCAGTGCTTGCCATACAGTCCTCCGCGAGCCAGTCGTTCCCCGTGCCCGCCCGGCTGGACGGACACGGAGAAACTTGCAGCTAATCAGGTTCAGCCACCAAGCGCTGCGGTCAACTCGGCAGCAACCTCAGAGAGAACATCTGCAGCACTGCCTTCGTTCGAGTAAATCAGAGCGATCTTGTTCAGCGCGGCGTTGACCTCACTGCTGAACAGATGACCGATTTCCTGGCGGGAAAAGCCGTTTTCCAGCAACGCACTCATGAACTCGCGCGTCATGCCCTGCGGCTGGTTATCCGGCCACTGGTCAAAGCCGGCCTGTTCGAGCGCACTGTTGCGCACCGGCGGGGACGAGAGCGAAACAAACATGACTTCCGTGGCGAATTCGGCGGAGGCATAGGCTTTCATGACCTCCCAGGTGGCGTCCCTGTCCGGCGCCGTCTTGGGAATCACCCAGCCGCCAGTGAAGTTGGGGATGAAATAGTTCTCCGAGCCGGCCATGCGCGGCGGCAAGCCAACGTCCCAGGTGAAGTTGATTTCGTCGCTCTTGTAACGGAAATAGCCGGCCTGCCAGGTGCCATCGAGCAGGATGCCCAGTTGCCCGGCCAGAAACAGCTCGTTGGCGCCCGTTTGCAGGGAGCCCGGCGCTACGGTCGAGCCGTCTTCATGCATCATCTTCTGGTAGAGGTCGAGTATGGCAATGGTGTCTTCATTGTCCAGCAGCGATGCCGTCACGTCATCGTTAAAGGCCATCTGACCGGCAAGGCCGGGCAAAAGATCGTAGGCCCAGTCCGAACCGGAGCCATAGCCATATTGCACGATCTGGTCACCGTCAGTCTTGGTCAAAGCCTTCGCCCACTCGCGCAGGTCATCCCAGGTCCACATGTCAGTAGAGGCCGGTGGCGTGATGCCCGCTTCCTCAAAGAGATCAACGTTGAAGTAGCAGTGGAAGGCGCCCCGGTCGTTGGTCAGGCCGTAGAGCTTGCCGTCATAGGTCCATTCAGCAAGCGCCGCGGGGTCAAAGTCACTCAGGTCGAAACCATCGCGTTCGATCAGGTCGTCGATGGGGTCAATGACGTTGCGATCCAGCATAATCGGCGTGTGGTAAGCGTTGAAGGTAATCACGTCGTAAGGGTCGTCACCGACCAGGCTGGTGAAGACCTTGCTGAAGAAGTCCGAGCCGATGTATTGGTACTGCACGGTTATGCCACCGCCGTCGGGTGGGAATCTGGCATCCATGAATGCCTGCGCGCCCTCGAGTTCGTGCGGCCCCCACCAGGTTGGAATGGTCACCACCTCCGAGCTTTGGGCAAGAGCCGGACTGATGCCCAGGCCACCCATCGCCAGTCCGGTTCCAGCCAGTCCGCTGGTCTTCAGAAAATTCCTGCGTGAAAGTTTGGTGCGCATTTCCCTCTCCTGTAATTGTCATGTAAGCCCAAATCTAAAGTTGCCCTGACCGGGCCAGGCATCTGTCTGGCTGTCGCAAGACAACCGATAACCCGCTGAGTTTTCGGCGACGCCCTCCTTATCCTGCTCAAAAATCGACAACATCGCCTGCAATGCCGGAGACGGTATTTTGTAACGGTGACAAACATAGCGTTAATTGCAAGAAACGCAAGTAACCCGCGTATATCTCCAGCCTGGCGTATCTCTGGTCTGGCAATCAAAGTGGTGAATGAGTCGCTTGCACTTGACAGCTGCGTAGGCACAGCCCTATACTGCCCGCGCCTGGCGCGTCCAGGTAACAGTTGGGCCGTTCAGGGAGAAATGTCGTGGGGCCGCTTCCCAAACGCAAGATTTCGCGCACGCGGCGCAACAAGCGCCGTTCGCATCACGCGCTCACGCTCAACCACCTTGTCGCATGCGAAAGCTGCGGCGAGTATCACGTCGCGCATCACGTCTGCCCCGCCTGCGGCAGCTACAAGGGCGAGGAAGTCATTGAGGTAGACGCGGACTAGCGCCGCGCAGTTCGCTCTCCGTCAGTGACCAGCAATACCTGCAGCGCCTTCGTCTTTCCGGGCCAGGGCTCGCAAAAGGTGGGCATGGGCCGGGATGTAGCCGCGGCCTTTCCCGTTGCGCGGGATACCTTCGCCGAGGCCGACGAGCTTGCCGGTCATTCGCTGAGCCAGCTCTGTTTCGAAGGCCCGGCCGAGACACTCAACCAGACACGCAACACCCAGCCAGCGATCTACGTCACCAGTATCGCCATCCTTCGTGCCCTGCAGCGCGCCCTGCCCAAGGCAGGGCCGCTGATGGTAGCAGGCCACAGCTTTGGCCAGATCACGGCGCTGGTCGCCGCGGACGCGCTGAGCTTCGCCGATGGTCTGGCGCTGGCTCGTGAACGCGGGCGCCTGATGGACGAGGCAGACAGCCGCGCGCCCGGCGGCATGGCCGCCCTGCTGGGGCCGGACATTGACGCCGTGCGGCAGCTGGTGGAACGTGCGCGGGCGCAAACTGGCGGCGTGCTGGTCGTCGCCAACGACAACTGCCCAGGCCAGATTGTGATTTCCGGCGACGAGGTCACGCTGAGCACTGCGCTGGCGCTGGCCCCTGAAATACGGGCGCGCAAGAGCGTGCGCCTGCCGATCAGCATCGCAGCGCATTCCCCACTGATGGCGCCGGTCAATGAAGAGTTCGCCGCGCGCGTGCGCGCCACTGAAATGCGTGCGCCGGCCATGCCCGTCTACGGCAACCTCGGCGCGGCGCCACTGGCGACGGTAGCGGCCAACCGTGCCGAACTTGAAGGTCAGCTGACTGGTGCCGTGCGCTGGCGCGAGTCTGTACAAAACATGTTCGCGGACGGCGCGACCCAATTCATCGAAATTGGGCCGGGGAATGTGTTGACGGGGCTGCTGCGGCGTATCAACCGCAAGACGCAAGGCATCGCGCTCAACAGTGCAGATTCTCTGCAAGAGTTGATCACCAAAGGTCTCTGAGCCACTTCCTTCAGCTGCGCAAGGCGGGAATGACCTGCTCACCGATAATGCGGATGCCGCGACCCGGCTCCAGACCGTGGGGCGTACCAAATTCTACTCGCTTCGCCCCGGCATCGTAGAGCGCCTCCGCCTGGCGGATGAGGTCGTTCGCGTCGCCGGAGAAGGCAAATTTGTCCAGCAACTCGTCCGAAATCAGACGCGCCGCGCCTTCAGCGTCCTGCTGCCGCGACAGGCTTTGCAGCCGTTCAATAAATTCAGGCTCGACGTTCACCGTCGGGTCCAGGGCCGCCACGATGGGCAAGTAGAGGGAGACGCTGCGCCGCGCGGCCGCCCGCGCGCGTTCGCGCTCCTCATCGACCACGCAGACTGCGCCGACCGAGAGTGCCACGCTGCCGGGTTCACGGCCTGCGCGCTGCTCTCCCTGTGCCAGCCAGCGCTGAACCAGCGGCACAATCGCCGCGCTGGCGCTGCCGCCTACCTTGAGCTCGTCCGCAATTTCGCCGGCCAGGGCGCAGAGGCGCGGCCCCCAGCTGCCAATCATCACTGGCACCTGGGTCCCACGTGGCAAGGCCCAGGGCGCATGCGCATGCTCCGCCAGGGGATACACTTCACCATCCAGGCCACCGGTCGCGCCGGTCAACATGTAGCGGATGACTGCAACGCCCTCGCGAATGGCCCGCAAGGGACGTTCGGGTTCGCGCATGCCGTATTCATCCAGCCAGGCGCCGCGCACCAGCCCCACACTCACGCCGCCACGTGCCATTTGCGCCAGCAACGCCGTATCGGCGGCGATATCCACCGGCGTCATGCGCGCCAGCGTCACGCCGGCCGGCCCCAGACGCGCGTGCCGGAGATGCGGCGCCATCAACGCCAGCGGCAGGTATGAAGGCGTGTAGGGCAAATCGCAGTAGAGATGCACCACGTCGACGTCGTACTGGTCAATTAATTGCGCGAGGGCGATGTATTCCGCCGGTGTCTTGTCCGTCTGGACGCCCAGGCCAACTTGTCTCATGTCAGCTCGTCGCTGTCCAGCAGCCGGCGTTGCCGACGTTCAATTTGCAGCACCAGGCGCTCTTCCGGGTCGGGACAAGTAAACAGCGAGTCGCGGGCCAGCCAGTCGTTGGCTTCCAATTCGCGCTGCCTGGCCGCCAGAAAGGGCAGCACCGAGGCCAGCGCGTAAACACAGAAGTGCTGTCCCGGCGGCAGCCGCAGCCGGCTGCTCTCTGTCAATTCGAAATAGTCGCCCACCTGCATGCCACAGACCGATTCGCCTTCGATGGATAGGACGGTGACGCGCAGGTCATACAACATGAACTCGCGGCTCATTGCCTGCCCTCCTGGAACCAGGGCAGCACTTCGCGACCGATCAACTCAAGCGCGGCCAGCGGGTTCGGCCCCAGTGGCGGGCCGAAGCTGAGGTGGCACGCCCCCATGTTCACCAGATCCTCCAGACGCCGGATAAGCTCGCGCGGCGTACCGACCACGCCGATGCGCAGCATGGCCTCGGTCACCAGGGCGCTGCCCCGCGCAAGGTCCTGCTGCCCTACTACAGCGTGTTCAATTTCGTCAAAGTCTGCGCGCACAAGGCCCAATCGCGCCAGAATGGTCGGGCTTAGCGCGGGGCCATAGTGCGCGATCTTGGCGCGCAGGGCCTGCTCTGCAGCCGCGTGGTCCGCAGCGACCGAGCACCAGATGCAGGCGGCCACGTCAATGTCCGCCAGGTCGCGGCCGGCTACGGCGGCGCCCTGACTAATCTGCGACATAACCCAGGCGTAGTGCTCAGGCGGGAAAAGCAGCGGCAAACCGCCATCCGCGTGCGCGCCAATGGCCTGCAACATGCGTGGGCTCATGGCTCCGAGGTAAATGGGCAAGTCATTGCGCGGCGGCGTGAAGCGCAGCCAGGCCGAGTCCGTCCAGCGCAGAAAGTGGCCCTCCAGCGGCGCACGCTCCCCGGCCAGCAGCTGCCGCAGGACCTGGATGGTCTCAACAACGGCAGTGAGCGGCCGATCCTGCTCAAGTCCCACCCAATTCAGAAACTCGCCCGCGCCCGCCGCCAGGCCCAGGCAAAAGCGACCGCCGGACAACTCGTCGAGCGTCGCCGCATTCATGGCGATTTGCGCGGGATTGAGCGTGTAGGGGTTGTAAATGCCGCTGCCGATGAGGATGCGTTCAGTGTCGCGCGCGATCGCGGCAAGCATCACTGTCGCGCTGCGCAGAAAAAGATCGTCGCTCAGCCAAAACTGGTCGAAGCCGGCGCACTCCGCCGCCTGCGCCAGCGCGACGGTCTGCCTGACCGGCAGATCATTGTTCAGGCGGACGCTGAAGCGCAAATTATTCCGCCCCGCGTTGGCCGGCACCGATGATGGCGTCCGCCTCGATTTCAACCAGATAGTCGCTACCTGTCAGCTGGATGCCGCCGATGAGCGTATTGGCCGGCAGAATCGCGCCGAAAACTTCCTTGTGCGCCCGCGCCGGACCTTCCCACAGCGCCACGTCCGTTACATACACGCGCGTGCGCACCACATCCTCCAGGCTGGCGCCGGCTTGCTGCAGGGCGCGCTCAATCTTGCGGAAGATGTAGAGGCTCTGTTCGTAGGCGTCCGCGCCCTGAACGCGCCCCTCTTCGTCCGAGGCAGTTGTGCCGGAGACACAAACTACATCGCCGAAGCGTACTGCGCGCGAGTAGCCGCCGCGCCGCTCCCAGATGCTCCCGGAAGAGATGTTTTGCCGCCCGCTCATGGCGCCTCCTGCGCAATGTTGGCCGCGTTCAGTCGATGACGATCAGGTCCTGGTAGCCATTGGTAAGCTTTTCGCCACCGCCTGGACGCGCCACCACGACGTCTTCGACGCGTGCGGAAAATGTCTCAAACTGCATGATGCTGGGCTCAATGGTGAAGAGCATGCCTTCCTGCACCAGGGTCCTGTCGCTCTCTGTGAGGAAGGGTGGCTCGTGCACATCGAGACCAATAGCGTGGCCCAACCGGTGACGGAATTCCTCGCCATAGCCGCCATCCTCGATCACCTGGCGCGCGGCAGCATCCACCTGCGCGGTCGTGTGCACGCCGGCCTGCAAGGCAGCGACGCCCGCCGCCTGTGAGGCCATTATCAGCGCATGAATGCGCCTGAAGGAGTCATCCGGCTGGCCGAAACTGATGGTGCGGCCGTAGTCGTAACAGTAGTCTTCATGGATGGAACCGAAGTCGAACAGAATGGAGACAGGCGGATTCAGCGTGCGTTTCATCTTGACAGCGCGCTGCCCCATGATGAGCGGATGACCGGGGCCGGAGTTGTAGAGCGAAGTCGTGAAGGATTCGCCAAGTGAGCCATGCCGGCGCAGCTGGAAGTTGACCTCGCTGATGACTTCCAGCTCGGTCATGCCGTGTTTGAAATTGCCGATGGCGTCCGTGAAGGCCGCCTCGGTGATGGCGCCAGCAGCGCGCATCACATCGATCTCCTCTTCGCTCTTGATGACGCGCTGGCGCCGCAACACCTCGGTCGCGGAGAGGAAGCGCGCGTCCGGGCGCAAGGCCTGTAGCCCGATCAAGGTCTCGGCGTGGCTGCGATCACCGGTTGCGATGCGCGGCCGGGAGGGCAGCTTAAAACCGTCCAGCAACTCGGCGACGAGCGCAGCCGGGTCATCATGGTCACCGAGCACCCGGACGTTCAGGCTCTCTGAAGCGCTGACGCCGCCGAACTCGGCCGTCATGCGCGGCAGGGTCAGCACCGCTCCGCGACCTGGGCACAACCACAAGCCCTCCAGCCAGGCGCCGGGATGCATGGTCCAGCCGAAGGTCGGCAGATCGCGCGGGACGCCGGTGAGATAGCGCAGATCGGCAGAAATCGGCAGAAATGCCAGATCGGCCAAAGGAGCGAGATCTTGCTCAAATTGCGACAAACGTTCACTATGATTCATCTGGTCCTCCTCAGAATGACTGACTATATCACAGCAACGACGTTGCGTCTGTTTGACCCCTTACAGCATGGTCGCTATACTGTCTTCTGAGAATCATCGTTATGCAAGTACAGGAGACTCGATTCATGCGCAAATCAGTTTTGTTCGTTCTGGTAATGGTCATAGTGCTGCTTGCGGGCGCCGGACTCGCCGCTCAGGATGAGCGGGTACTGGTTATCGGGCATACCGAGCAGACCGACTTCTACGATCCGGCCAACGGCTTCACCGGCACCACCAGCATGGTGCGTCGCGCCACCTACGACACGCTCGTCACCTTCCCCGACGAGGACGCCAGCGAGATTCTCCCTTCGCTTGCTTCGTCATGGAGCGTTTCTGACGACGGCCTGACCTACACTTTTTCGCTTGACGAAGCGCCACGCTTCAACAATGGCGACAGCGTCACTGCCGACGATGTGGCTTTCTCGCTCCAGCGCCTGAAGTATGTAAGGGGTCACCCGTCCTTCCTGGCAGATGGAATCGAATCCGCCGTCGCCAACGAAGATGGTACGGTGACCGTCACCCTGCTGGACGTACGCCCCACCTTCGTGACTGAACTGGCCAACACGGCCTTCTCGATCACCAATGCCGACGTCGTTCGCGCCAATGGCGGAACGGATGGCATGGATGCTGCCGAGACTGACGCTGCCGCCGAGTACCTCAACCAGAATTCGGCCGGTACCGGTCCTTACCAGCTTGAGAGCTGGGCGCCGCAGGACGAGACCGTGCTGGTGCGCAACCCCCACTTCGTTGGCGAAGCGCCCTACTTTGACCGCATTCTCATCGTCAACATTTCTGAAGCGGCCACGCAGAAGGCAGCTCTGGAATCCGGGCAGATCGACATCGCCACCGACCTGAATCCCGACCAGATCGCCGAACTTCATGACAACCCGGACGTCAATGTGTGGAGTGGCCCTGGCCAGTGGAACCACTTCCTGATTATGAATGCCGATCCGGAAATCGGCGGACCGGTATCCGATCCAAAGGTTTGGCTGGCCGTACGCCTGGCGCTGGACTACGACGGTTACCGTGAGCTCTGGCCCGGCAGTTCGACGCCCGGCACCGTCATGAACATATTCCTCGCCGGTGCTTTCCAGCAGGACCGTGCCCTGAGCCGCGATCTCGAACGCTCGAAGGCCCTGCTGGCCGAAGCCGGTTACCCCGATGGCTTCGATATCGATCTGAAGTATCCGGACTGGAATGCCTTCGGCATCGACATGAACATTAACGCCCAGAAGGCCCAGGCGGACCTGGCTGAGGTCGGCATCAATGTGAATCTTGCGCCAGGTGAATTCGGTGCCGCCCTGGAGGAGTACCGCCTCGGCAATGCCGGCTTTGGCTACTGGCTCTGGGGACCGGACATCAACGATCCTGTCGACGTACTGGCCTTCGTGCCCGGTGGCAAGGTCGCCACCGAGCGTCTGCGTTTCACCGAGGAGCGTGCGCCGGCCGAGATCCTTGAATTACGCGACGCCGTCAAGAGGGAGAGCGATGCCGTCCGCCGCGCTGAACTCTTCGAACAGATCCAGCTCTGGCTGCAGGAAAGCGGCAACTTTGCGCCCTTCCTGTATCCGGCTACACAGACGGCCCTCCGCAATGGCATTGTTGGCTACAACTGGCACCCGCAGTGGGTGATGGATGTCGCCTTAATCAGCCGCGAAGAGATGTAATTCTCCTCGCTGCAACAAGAGATGGCGGGGCCCAGGGCTCCGCCATCTCTCTTAAGTAGCTCCAGGGGACTCCATGCCGCTTCAGGTCTTTTTCCTGCGTCGTCTGTTGCTGACCATCCCGTTGCTCATTGGCATAACACTTGTGTCATTTGTAATCGCCAATGCCGTCCCCTCGGACCCCGTCTCCGCCAACATTCCACAAAATGCTTTTGACAACGAAGAGATCATTGCGGCCTTTCGCGCCAAATGGGGACTGGACAAACCGCCGCACGAACAGTACCTGACCTATCTCGGCAACCTCCTGCAAGGCGATCTTGGCGTCTCGATCAAGACCAGCAAACCGGTATTGGAAGACATCCGCCAGTTCCTGCCCGCGACCATTGAACTGGCCGGCTTCGCCATAATCATCGGTATGGTGCTGGGTATTGGTACCGGCATCATTTCTGCCGTCTGGCGCAACAGCCTTGCGGACTACCTCACACGCAGCTATGTGGTTGTCGGTGTCAGCTTCCCAATCTTCGTGCTGGCGCTGATTGGCCTGAACGTGTTGCACGTCCATTTGGGAATTGTGGCCGGACCCGGCCGACTCGACTTTATCATCCGTGACCCACCGGCGCGTACCGGGCTCTTCATGGTGGATGCCGCACTTGCCGGTCAGTGGGACAAGTTTGCCAACGCCTTCTCCCACATCATTCTGCCCGCCTTTGTATTGGGCAGCTACGTCGCCGGCATTATCGCGCGTATCACACGCTCCTCGATGCTGGAAGTTCTGGGGATGGACTACGTCCGCACAGCCCGCTCGCGTGGATTGCGTGAACGTCATGTCGTTTTGCGTCATGCCCTTTCCAACGCCATGATCCCGATCGTCACGGTCATTGGGCTTTCCACGGCCAATCTGATGACCGGGGCCGTGCTGATCGAGTCAATTTTTGCCTGGCCCGGAATCGGTCGCTACGCCTTTCGAGCCGCCACGTCCCAGGATTTTCCCGCTATTATGGGTGTCAGTATCCTTATCGCCTCCATCTACGTCATGGTGAATTTCATTGTCGATATCCTCTACTACTTCATCGATCCGCGCATCCGCGTCGCCTGAGCGCATCGCGCTGCTGCGCTATCACCTGCGCAACCACCCCATGGTGCTGGTGGGCCTGCTGGTCGTTGCGGGATGGTTACTGGTGGCCTTGCTGGCGCCTGGTCTTGCCAGCCATGACCCGCTGGCCCAGGATGTCTCACAGCGCCTGGACAAGCCGGGCGAAAACGGACACAACTGGGGCGCAGATGCGCTGGGACGCGACATTCAGACCCGCGTCTTGCATGGCGCGCGCATCACCATCCCGGCGGGCATTGCGGTCATCATATTTGGCAGCATCATCGGTGTCCTGATGGGAGCCCTGGCTGGCTGGCTGGGCGGTCTTTGGGATGAAATTCTGATGCGCATTACCGAGCTTTTCATGGCCTTTCCTACCATTATCCTGGCCATGGCTATCACTGCCGCCCTGGGGCGCGACATTCGTAACGCCATCATTGCGCTGGTCATCGTCTGGTGGCCCAGCTACGCACGCTTGCTGCGTGGCATTGTGCTGGAAATCAAACAAAACGAATATGTGGATGCAGCCCGCAGCGCCGGCGCTACAGGTCCCTGGATTCTGTTTCGCACCATTCTGCCCAATTCGATCGCGCCTGCCGTCGTGCTCATGACCCTCGATATCGGCAATGCCATCCTCACCTTCGCCGGCCTGAGTTTCCTGGGTCTTGGCCCGCCACCCACCTCGCCTGAATGGGGCAGCATGGTCAACGCCGGCCTGGACAACTTCAGTCAATGGTGGATGTGGCTTTTCCCCGGCATGGCCATCGCCAGCCTTGTGATGGCCTTCAACTTCATCGGTGATGGCATCCGCGACATCTTTGACCCACGCCTGCGCCGCGACTGAGCACATGCCGCAAGACATCCGCGCCCGCCTGTCCCGCATCCCTGGTATGGTGCCGCGCAAAATGCAGCCAATGAGTGGCGGCATGATCGCCGCGGTCTACAAGGTCACGTTACAGGACGGGGGCGAAGTAGTCGTCAAGGCCGGCGCGGAAGACAGCCGTCTTGACCTTGAGGGCGACATGTTGCGGCACCTGGCCGACGTCAGCGAGTTACCTCTGCCGCCCCTGCTCTACAGCGCGCCTGATCTGCTGATCCTCGGCTTCGTCGCAGGCAACAGCCAGCTTGATGACTCAGCCCAGGAACATGCGGCGGAGATGCTGGCCGCCTTGCACGGCATCACCTGGATGCACTACGGTCACGCACAGGACACGCTCATTGGCCCGCTGCACCAGCCCAATCCGCCGACCACGAGCTGGATTGAATTCTTCCGCGAGCAGCGCCTGCTGTATTTTGCGCGCGTGGCCCACCAGGCTGACGCCATATCCGCGTCGCTTTGTCGCCGCCTGGAAGCCCTCGCCGGCAAACTCGAACGCTGGTTGATCGAGCCAGCGCAGCCCGCGCTCATCCACGGCGATGTCTGGGCGACCAACCTGCTGGCGCGAAACGGGCGCATCACCGCCTTTCTCGATCCCGCCATTTACTATGCACACGAAGAAATCGAGCTGGCCTACACGACCCTGTTTGGATCGCGCGGCCGCACGTTCGGCGACTGCTTTTATCGCCGCTATCAGGAGCTGCGGCCGATCGCGCCCGGCTTCTTTGAGCAACGTCGACACATCTACAATCTCTATCCACTGCTGGTGCACGCAAGAATTTTCGGTGGCCACTATCCAGCAGAGATCGAGAGAACGCTGGAACAATTCAGAGTATAGCCATATTGCACAGAAACATTTATGCAGATATTCTATGGCAACTACATTCAATTGCGTTTACGATGTGCGCCAGCGTGTGGAGCACGAGCGAGTCGGCTGACATGACGTTTTACAGCGACGCCAAGGTGAAGAAGCCCCTGACCTGACCCTGTTTCGGGAGTTTCACCGTGGCTCGCAAAGGAAGCGAACCTGCCCGGAACAGCGGAGCAGGTTTTTTGTTGCCAGTTTGCCCGCACACGTGCGACCAGCATAAGGAGATTCACCATGAGCAGCAACGCTTGTCCTGAATGTGATGCCAGCCTCGGTATTCCCGCCGACGCCATGCAGAACGAGCTTATCGCCTGCGTCGATTGCGGGGCCGAGCTCGAGATCGTCAACCTCGATCCGGTGCAGCTGGAGCTGGCGCCCGAGATCGAAGAGGACTGGGGCGAGTAGCATGCGCATCGGGGTGCTCATCACCCACATTCGCGCCGAAGAAAAGCTGCTGCTGGCAGCGCTGCGAGCGCAGGGCGCTGAGCCGGACGTGCTGCTCGACCGCGATCTGCTTTTCGATCTCACTGCCGGGCCGGAGCAGGCCGCGCCCTCCGGCCGCCCCTGGCGCGACTATGACCTGGTGCTGGAGCGTTGTGTCAGCACTTCACGCGGACTCTACGCACTGGCCGTACTGGAGAGCTGGGGCATCCCCACGATAAACAGCTATCACACGGCTGCGCTCTGTGCTGACAAGCTGCGCACCAGCCTGGCCTTCAACATGGCAGGATTGCCCCAGCCACGAACCCTTCTCAGTTTCGAGCCACGCACGACCCTGCGGGCCTTCGATTGCCTGGGCTATCCGGCTGTGCTCAAACCCGTAACCGGTTCCTGGGGACGGCTGCTCGCGCGCGTCAATGACGTCGATGCCGCCGAAGCGCTGATCGAGCACCGCCAGACACTTGGGGACTACAACCACCACGTCTATTACAGCCAGGCGCTGGTGGACAAACCCGGCCGCGACATCCGCGCCTTCTTCATCGGCACACGCACCGTCTGCGCGATCTATCGCACGTCGCCGCACTGGATCACCAACACCGCGCGCGGCGGCGCAGCCAGCAACTGCCCCGTAACGCCGGAACTGGACGCGCTCTGTCAGCGCGCCGCGGCGGCGGTGGGTGGCGGCCTGCTGGCCATCGACCTGCTGGAGGCGCCGGACGGCCAGCTGTTGCTCAACGAAATCAACCACACCATGGAGTTTCGCAACAGCAGCGCTCCCACCGGCGTTGACATCCCGGCTGAAGTGGCTGCTTACGCCCTGTCGCGGGACCAGGTGCCCGCGTGATTCGCGTCGGCATCGTTGGCGGCAGCGGCTATGCGGGCGGCGAGTTGCTGCGTCTGCTGCTCTTCCATCCCGCCGTAGAAGTCGTGCAGGTCAGCAGCCGCAGCCAGGCGCGGCGCCCGCTGCACCACGTGCACCCCACCCTGCGCGGCGTCAGCGGGCTGCAATTCATCCAGCCTGACGCTCTGCAGCCCTGCGATTTGCTCATCCTGGCCCTGCCTCATGGCAGCGCCGCGCGTGACATCGAGCACTATGCCACTCTTGCGCCCAATATCATCGACCTTTCCGCGGACTTTCGCCTGGACGACGCCGCAGCCTGGGAACGCTGGTACGGCACTGCGCATCCCGCGCCGGAGTGGCTGCCGCGCTTTGTCTATGGCCTGCCGGAAGGCAGGCGCGAGCAATTGCGCAGCGCGCAGCATGTCAGCGGCGTCGGCTGCAACGCCACGGCCATCAACCTGGCGCTGCGGCCGCTGGTCGCGGCGGGCTGGCTGCAGCGGGCTGCCATCGAGCTCAAGGTCGGTTCATCCGAAGGCGGCGCGCGCGCCACGGCAAGCTCGCATCATCCCCTGCGTAGCGGCGCAGTGCGCACCTACAGCCCCAGCGGTCACCGGCATATGGCCGAAGTCGAGATGATTCTTGGCAGTGAGCTGGCGCTGCATTTCTCGGTGACGGCCATTGAGATGGTGCGCGGCGTGCATCTGCTGGCGCATTGCGACCTGAATACAGCGCAGGAAGAAAAAGCCCTCTGGCGCCTGTATCGCGCTGCCTGTGCTGACGAGCCTTTCCTGCGTCTCGTGCGCAGCCGCAGCGGTCTGCACCGCTTCCCGGAGCCACGCGTGGTGGCCGGCACGAATTATTGCGACATTGGCTTCGAGCTGGCCGCGGACGGGCAGCATCTCGTCGTCATCGCCGCACTTGACAACCTCGGCAAGGGCGCCGCGGGCACGGCCGTGCAATGTCTCAACCTGATGTTCGGGCTGGAGGAAACGACCGGCTTGGGCTTCCCAGGCATCTATCCCTGAAGGAGAACCATGATTCCTGACCTGCTCGTGGTCAAATTAGGTGGCGCAGAGGGTGTGGACCACGTAACCGGCTGTAACGATCTGGTCGCGTTCTTCCGGCGCGCGCAGCGCCCGATCATCCTCGTGCACGGCGTCAGCGCCGAGGCAGATCGTCTGTGCGCGGCGGCAGGTCACCCCGCGCGTACCCTGACCTCGCCTTCCGGCCACAGTTCACGCTACACCGACCCGCGCACCCGCGACCTGTTCGTGCAGGCGGCCGGGACAGTCAACGCGGATATACTGGCTTGCCTGCGCAGGGGCGGCATCTCTGCCGTTGGCCTGACTAGCGACGACACGGTTGTGCAGGCGCGGCGCAAGCAAGCCCTGCGCGCGCTGGTGAGCGGGCGGGTGCGCATCGTGCGCGATGACTACAGCGGCACGATCACAGGTGTCGACGGACCGCGGCTGCTGGAACATTTGCATGCCGGTCGGCTGCCGGTGCTGCCGCCGCTGGCCAGCAGCCCCGACGGCTTGCTCAACATCGACGGCGACCGCGCCGCAGCCGCCGTAGCCGCCACGCTCGGCGCCGCAGAGCTGGTAATCCTCAGCAATGTCCGTGGCCTGTACCGCGACTTCCCCCGCCCTGAGAGCTTCGTGGCCGAAGTGTCGGCGCAGCAACGGGAGCAGGCGCTGGACTGGGCGCAGGGGCGCATGAAACGCAAGGTGCTGGCGGCCGGCGAGGCGCTGGACGGCGGCGTAACGCGCGTCATCATCAGCGACGGGCGCGCGCAAGAGCCCGTACAACAGGCGCTGGCCGGCGCCGGTACGGTCTTTCGCTCATGAGCGAGCGAGTAAAAGTGCGCGAGCGCGAGGAAGCGCACGGTTCCGGCGCCTACTTCAAGCGTCCACTGACGCTGGCGCGCGGTTCCGGGACTGCAGTATGGGACGAAACTGGCCGCCGCTACCTTGACGTTACCAGTGGCCAGGGCGTCGCCCTGACCGGCCACGCGCATCCGGCTGTTACTGCCGCCATCGCGCAGCAAGCCGGCGAGCTGGTGACCTGCCCGGAGATTTTTTTCAACGAGCGGCGGGGGCAGCTCTACACCCGACTGGCAGCGCTGACGCCGGGGGACATCGGCCGCTTCTTCCTCTGCAACAGCGGCGCGGAAGCCATGGAAGGCGCGCTAAAGGTCGCCATGCTGCTCAGTGGACGCAGCAAGGTGCTGGCCACGCGCAACGCCTTTCACGGCCGCACCCTGGGCGCGCTGGCGCTGACCTGGAATCCGAAGTATCGGCAGCCTTTCGCCGGCTGGAACGCCGGTCAGGTGCAGCATCTAACCTTCAATGATCTGGAGGCGGCGCGCGCGGCGATCGACGGGGAAACGGCCGCCGTCATCATTGAGGTCGTACAGGGCGAAGGCGGCGTGCATCCGGCGGATCACGCCTGGCTGCGCGGACTGCGGCAGCTCTGTGACGAGCGTGGCGCGCTGCTGATCATTGATGAGATCCAGACGGGCCTGGGTCGATGCGGTAGCTGGTTCGCCTGCGAGCAGGCCGACATCACGCCGGACATTCTCACGCTGGGCAAGGGCCTGGCAGGCGGCCTGCCAATCGGGGCGGTCTGCTGGCGCTCTTCGTTGGGTACCCTGGCGCCCGGCAGCCACGGCAGCACCTTCGGTGGCAACCCCCTGGCCTGTGCTGCCGCCCTGGCGACCCTGTCCGTTCTGCAAGACGAGCAACTACCAGAAAGAGCGGCCCGAATGGGCACCTGGCTGATGGACGAGCTGCGCGGCTTGCAACAGGCCTCAGTGCGTGAGGTGCGCGGTCGCGGCCTGCTGGTTGGCCTGCAGCTGCGCGGCCGCGTCACACCCGTCCTGAAGCGCCTGCAGGAACGCGGCGTGCTGGCCTTGCCGGCTGGTTTCAACGTGCTGCGCCTGCTACCACCCTTGATCATCACCGAGGCAGAGCTACAGCTGGTCATCGACGCCATTCGCGAGTCGCTGGATGACTGAAGCTCAATGCCCCGGCAATTCCGCCGCCGAAACGCTGCTGCAGGACCTGGTCGCTATTCCAAGCATTACCGGCGCGGAAACGGCGGCTGTTCGTCACCTGGTCGACTGGATGGCTGGGCACGGCTATGACGAGGCTTTCGTTGACGAGGTGGGCAACGCGGTAGGCGTTCGCGGCCAGGGCGCGCATGACCTGCTGCTGCTCGGCCATATCGACACGTTCCCAGGCGAATTGCCAACGCATTGCGAAGGACGGCTGCTCTATGGACGCGGCGCAGTCGATGCGAAGGGGCCGCTGTGCGCCTTCGCAGTCTCCGGCGCGCGGATCGAACTGCCGCCGGACCTGCGCCTGGTAGTCGTCGGCGCAGTCGAGGAAGAAGGGAGCAGCCGTGGCGCGCGACATTTGCTGGAGCGCTACCGGCCCTGGGCCTGCGTCATCGGCGAACCTTCACGTGCGGACCGCATCACGCTCGGCTACAAGGGCCGGCTTCTACTCGAGCGGGAGTGGCGCGGCCCACTGGCGCACAGCGCCGGGCCAACGCAAAGCCCGGGGGAGAACGCCGTGGCCTGGTGGCAGAATCTGCTGGCGTTTGTCGAGCGGCAGAACGTGGGACGCAGCGGGCTTTTCGAGCTGTTGGACGTGACGCTGCAGGCCATCAACACGCGGCAGGACGGCGCCTGGGGAGAAGCCAGATTGACCGCCGGCTTTCGTTTACCGCTGCGCATCACGCCGCAGCAACTCGAGAATGACTTGCCAGCAGCTGGCGAAAACGCCACGCTACAGACACGCGGTCACGAGCACGCCTGGCTCAGCCCGCGCGACTCTGTGCTCAGCCGCGCCTTCCGCCGTGCCATCCGCGCCCAGGGCAATCAGCCACGCTTCGTCACCAAGACCGGCACCTCGGACATGAACCTGGTCGCGCCGGTCTGGAATTGTCCGATCGTCGCCTACGGGCCGGGTGACTCAGCGCTCGACCATACGCCGGACGAGCACATCGATCTCGATGAGTATCTGCGGGCGATCGACGTACTGGTCAGCATGACAGAGGCACTGGCTCCCGGCTGAGCTCCGTCTCAGTCGTCGCCGGAGCTGCCAAAGGGAACGTCCGTGCCCAGTCCCTGGCGCTGCGCCTCGCGCCAGATCAGTTGCGCCGCCGCCAGGTCTTCTACCGCCAGGCCAAGTGAGTTGAAGAGCGTGATCTCGTCGTCGCTATGCCGACCCGGTGCAGTTCCCAGCAGGACCTCCCCCAGTTCGGCTCGAATGTGGTCGTCGTCAATCGCGCCCTCCTGTAAAGGAATGAGGTAGTCGCCGGACTCGCCAAGCGCCGATTCGCGACGATCGACAAAGTGGCTGACCATGGCCATGGCTGCGGAATCCAGCTCGCGCGTCGTCGCTGTGGAGGCGCCCACCGCATTGATGTGCGCGCCAGGCGCCAGCCACTCTCCCATGAGCACGGGATCGGCGGTGGCGGTCGTGGTGCAGATGAGGTCCGCGCCCGTCACGGCGGCCTGCGCGCTGTCGGCAGCTTCGACCTCCACCTCCAGGTCAGCGTCGGCCCAGCGCACAAAGGCCTCACGGTTGGATGCGCTGCGGCTCCACACGCGCACCCGCCGTAAGGGCCGCGCCTCCAGCATGGCTTGCAGATGGGAGCGCGCCTGCACGCCCGTCCCCAGTATTGCCAGATCGCCGGCGTCCTCGCGCGCCAGCAACTGAGTCGCCAGGCCGCTGACCGCGGCGGTGCGGATGGCCGTGATCTCGGTGGCGTCCATTAGCGCCAACGGGCGGCCGTACTGCGCATCAAACAGGATCACGGCGCCCATGTGCGAATCATAAGGCGTGCCGTGGTTGCCCGGCATGACAGTGATGACCTTGATGGCCATCGCCTCCTTCGTCAGCGCCGGCATGGCCAGCAGGATGCCGCGTTGCTGTGGCAGCCAGTTGACGCTGCGCAGCGGGTTTTGCGCCTCGCCGCGCCCCAGCGCCATCAGCGCAGCGGCCATCGCCTCCATGCAGGCCGCCATCGGCAGCAGAATGCGCACCTCGGCTGCATTGATGACCAGCAAGTCCATGCTTCCCTCCCTCACATGACATTGGCAGAAAACTGTCCGCTCTGCCGATACTGTAACGCCTCGGCGATGTGCTCAACAGCAATAATTTCGCTGGCGGCCAGATCGGCGATGGTGCGGCCCAGCTTCAGCACGCGATGATAGGCGCGCGCGCCCAGGCGCATCTGTCGCACCGAGGCCTCCAGTATCTGGCGTGCATCATCGCTCAGCGAGCAAAGTTCCTGCACTTCACCGGGGCCCATGTCCGCATTGGCGAACAGCCCGGGATGATCTGTGAAGCGTTTAGTCTGACGCTCACGCGCTGCAAGCACCCGTTCGCGGATTATCGCAGAAGGCTCGCCAGGGTCCATCGCCAGCAGCTTGTCATAGTCCACGCGCGGCACATCCACGTGCATGTCGATGCGGTCCAGCATGGGGCCGGAAATGCGATTCTGGTAGCGCTGGATGTGAGTTGGTGAACAGCTGCAGCTGCGCGCCATGTCGCCGAAGTAGCCGCAGGGACAGGGGTTCATGGCGGCCAGCAACTGAAAGTTGGCCGGGAATGTGAGCGAACCGCTGGCCCGGCTGATGGTGACCTGGCGTTCCTCGATCGGCTGGCGCAGCACCTCGAGCATACGCTGTCCGTACTCCGGCAGTTCATCCAGAAACAGCACGCCACGATGCGCCAAAGAAATCTCGCCAGGGCGCGGCACCGGGCCGCCCCCCACCAATCCCGCTTGTGAGATGGTGTGATGCGGCGCGCGGAAGGGACGAAAGCGCAGCAGCGGCTCCTCGCTCTGCAGCATGTCCGCAACCGAGTAAACCCGCGTGGCCTCCAGCGCTTCCGCCTGCGAGAGCGGCGGCAGGATGCCGGGCATGGCGCGCGCGCAGAGCGATTTGCCCGCTCCCGGCGGCCCCTTCATCAACAGGTTGTGGTTGCCGGCCGCGGCCACTTCCAGCGCCCGTTTGACGTGTTCCTGGCCCTTGACGTCGGCGAAGTCCATCTGCCCGTCCGCCAGTGGCGATGCGCCCGGCTCATGGGCTGGCCGTTCGTGCGGCGGAATCTCCTTCAGGCCATAGACGTGTTCGACCAGCTGACCCAGCGACTCGACCGGGATGATGTCCAGGTTTTCCACAAGCCCTGCTTCCGGCGCGTCGCAGGCGGGAACGTACACCGTCTTGCAGCCCTCGTCGCGCGCGGTGTGCGCCATGGGCATCACGCCCTTGACATGCCGCACACTGCCATCCAGCGAAAGCTCACCCAGAAAGATGGCCGAGCCCAGCGCCCCCTCCGGCACCTGGTCCGTCGCCGCCAGCACGCCGACCGCGATCGCCAGGTCGTAGGCCGGGCCGTGCTTGGGCAGGTCGGCCGGCGAGAGGTTGACGACGTAGCTTTTGTTCGGGAATTGCAATCCCGAGTTTCGGATGGCGGCGCGCACCCGCTCACGACTTTCGCGCACGGCCGAGCCGGGCAGACCGACCAGCGAAAAGGATGGGATTCCGGCACGGGGGTTGAAATCTGTTTCGACCTCGATGATGCAGCCGTCCAGACCGACGACGGCACAGGCACGTACGATAGACAACATGGCAGATCCTTGTCGGGTACAGTGTGTCAGCCACCCGACAGTATACCCGCCCGTCAAAGCAGGCGCCCGACCTCCACTTCCCAGGTGCCGCTGATGCGCTCGCCATACTCCCGCTCACCGCCGCTGGCCATGGGACCGGAGAGCCAGGGGAGTTGACTCAGCGTTTTTTCGTGCCAGGGGATGTCCTTCATCGAGCCGTTGACGAAGTGATGAGCAATACCGGCGCGCTCGCGGTCGGTCGCGTTGGCACCCGTGCAATGCGCCACGCCATAGGCGAAGAAGGCGGCGCCACCGGCTGGCAACTCGATGGCCACGGCTTCCTCCTCCGGCGGGTAGCAGCGGATATGGTGGTCGCTGAAGGGATCGCGCGTGTGCTCGTAGACTACGCGGAAACTGCCGGGGATGACGCGGATGGTGCCGTTGGCGAGGTTGGCGTCGTGCACCGCCGACCACATGGCCGTGCCCTGCAGAGGATCCGGGATGCGGAAGTAGGCGTTGTCCTGGTGCCAGCTGGTGCCGGCGCCGTGTCCGGCAGGCTTGAGAAACACCTGGTCCAGATGCAGGATTAGCGGGTCGCCGATGAGTTGACCGACCGCCTGCGCGACCTTGTCCGCGAAGGGCATGGCGCGGAAGAATTTGCTGTGCGGATACATCGGGCACAGTTGCAGGTTGGCCGCCGTCTGCGAGCGCGTTTGGCCATCGCCATCCACGCTCACGTTGCGCAGCAGTCCTTCCTCCTTGAAGCGTTCCAGCTCAACGCGCATGGCAGCAATTTCCCGCGCCATCCAGAACTGCGGCACGCCCAGCCAGCCAGCCTCTCGAAACTGATTCACCTGCTGAGTCGTAAATTTCATCGCTGCTCACTTTCAGGTTAACATCATCACGTGAAAGTATAGCGCGCAGGAGGAACACAATATGGCGTTCAACGGACTCAATTCTGGCATGGGTGACCTCGCGCGTCTCTCTGCCGCGCGTACACGTTCCATCAGCGCGGAGAACCCGGACGGGGCCGTGGGTCGCGGCGATCTGGCGACCGAAGGCACCGGCGCGCAGGCCGCGCGCGACCTTGGCGTGGGCTGGAAGGTTTCGCCCAGCATTCACATCACCGCCGGCGAGCTCGTCACCCTGGCGGATATTGCAGGCCCGGGCGCCATCCAGCACATCTGGTTCGCCGTCTCGCACGAAAGCTGGCGCAATCTCGTGCTGCGTTTCTACTGGGATGAAGAGCAGACGCCGTCGATTGAAGTCCCCTTTGGCGACTTCTTCTGCAATGGCTGGAATGTGCATTGCACGATCAGCTCGCTGGCAATCGCGGTCAATCCCGTTGCCGGCTTCAACTCTTACTGGCAGATGCCTTTCCGTCAGCACGCCCGCGTCACCCTGGAAAACATCGGCGCAGAGCGAGTCACCTGCTACTACCAGATCACCTGGGCCGAGACTGTCATCCCGGCTGACGCCGGTTATCTGCACGCACAGTGGCGCCGCAGCAATCCACTGCCCGCTGGCGAGGTTTTCACCATGCTGGATGGCGTGCGCGGCCAGGGTCACTATGTGGGCACCTACATGGCCTGGGGCTCGAACAGCAACGGCTGGTGGGGCGAGGGTGAGATCAAGTTTTATATGGACGGCGACGAGGCACATCCGACTATCTGCGGCACCGGCACCGAGGACTACTTCGGCGGCGCCTGGGGTTTCCAGCTGCCTGAGGGTTCCTACAGTGAATTCTGTTCGCCCTACTCCGGCATGCCCCAGGTGCTGCGCCCGGACGGCTACTTCCAGAGCCAGGAGCGCTTTGGTCTTTATCGCTGGCACATCCTGGATCCAATCCGCTTTCAGCAGGACCTGCGTGTGACCATGCAGGCGCTTGGCTGGCGTAGCGGCGAGCGTTACCTGTTATTGCAGGACGACATCGCCTCGACCGTCTTCTGGTATCAGTCCGAGCCACACGCGCCCTTCCCGGCCCTGCCGGATGTTGACGCGCTGGAGGTCGTGTAGGCGTCGTCAGCAACTCAGGGGCCCGGCGTGCGCAGGAAACGCTGACGCGTGGCGCGCGTCATATTTAGTTGTTCCTCGTCCAGCAAGGACCACAAATCTGCGGCAGTGACGATCCTGCCGGCGCCCTCCTCAGCATGGCGGCGCAGCCATTCAAAAAAGGCCTCGTCACCCAGGTCTTGCCGTAATGCGTGCAGCAGCCGCGCCCCCCGCAGATAGACCGCGTTGATGTAGGGACGCCTGGCCTCATACTCGTAGACTTCGCTGTCAACGTAGCCGGTTGGCACAAAGCGGTCGACGCGCCAGTCCCACCACCAGTCCGTCAGCTGCGGGAAGTCCGACTCGAGCAGCAACAGTTCGCTGTAGGTGGCCAGCGCCTCATCTAGCCAGGGGGCCTGCGCCTGGTCATTCGCCACGGACGCGTACCACCATTGATGCGCAACCTCGTGGGCGGTGATGATCGTCAGAAAGCTCGCCGGGTCGCCCGTCCAGCTTTCAAACCAGTCCCGGCTGACGAAGACCACAGTGCTGAACTCCATGCCGTCAGGAAAATCTCCCTCCACGACGGCCAGGCGCTGCAGTGGCAGCGGGCCAAAAAGCTGGCCAAAGCGTTGCATACTGCGCCGGGCTACATCCAGCGCAAACGCGGCTGAAGCCAGCGCCTGGGGCGACTTTTCCAGACTGTAAACTTCAATGCCGGTTCCGCCCGCGAGCGTCGCATCCGTGATCTGATAGTCCCCGATACTCAGCGTGAAGTCGCGCGCTGCCGGTGCACTGAAATGCCAACGCTGCGCATCTACCTGCTCTTGTGCGCCGGGCCCGACCACGACCAAACCTGCCGGCGCATCTTCGACAGACAGGCTGAGCTCCCAGTCCGCCAGCTCCTGGACATTTTGCTCGCCTACTGCGGCAACGTCTTGCACCAGCCAGGCGCCGTCACGCAATGGCAGCACGACCGGCAGCCAGTTGCCCAGATTGAGTTGACGCGGGCTGTGGCCCAGCCAACCCAGATAGCTGACTTCCTCGTCTTCAATCGCGGGCACCATGAGGCGAAAGTCCAGCGTAAACTGCAGCGTGTCGCCCGGCTGCAAGGCTTGCGGCAGCGCAAGGTTAAGTTTGCGTCCCTCCAGCGTGAAGACCAGAGATGTCGAACCAGTCAACACGCTCTCGATGAACACGCTGTCGGCGTGACGGTTGGCCTCGACCAGCAGTAGCAGCTCTGTCAGAGGAGTTTCGCTGTAGTTTGTGTAAAGAATATCCTGCTGCACCTGCAGCTCGTACCGCGCCAGATTGAGACTCGCGCTGACGACATGTCGCGTCGGCACCTGCGGCCCTGGCTCGGGCGTGGTGGCGGTAGTCGGCCTGGCTGTCGACCCTGGCAGGGACGTGAAAGTGGATGGCGCTGCTGTCCCTGTTGCCGCCGGCCACGATGCAGCCGTCAAGGAACAGGCGCTCACAAGGAACGTGACCAGGAAAATGGCAAAGTGGCGCATCATGCATCGCAGGATACACAGGCGCTGGTGCAGCTGCCAGAGCGCAGCCGCAACTGTTGAAGTTCAGGATGGTCTGTGGCAGAATACAATTTCCCGGTCACCTGCATGCACGCCTGCGAGGAGCCTCACGGTGCCCTTCCTCTCCCTGAAACGTAGCCTGCTCGGTCTCTTGCGTCTGACCCGCTGGCGTGAGTTCGTCTCCTTCGTCGTGCCCCTGACGGTACTGGGTTCGCTGCTGGCGGCCCGCGCCAACGCGATCCTGCTGGACTGGCGATTGCCGGCAATTATCGTCGCCAACATCATGGCCGTCGGCTACGCCTTCATGATCAACGACATCGAAGATGCGCCAGACGATGCCCGCGACCCGGCGCGCGCCGCCCGCAACCCGGTCGCCAACGGTGAAATTGGCGCGGAGCTCGGCTATGCAGCCTGCCGCACGCTGGCCCTGTGCACACTGGTGCTCTATGCAACGGGCGGTCTCTTCGTCTTTCTAATCGGCCTGCTGACCCTGCTGCTGTCACACTTTTACTCCTGGCGGCCGGTGCGTCTCAAGGCCTGGCCGGTAACCGATGTGGTCTCGCACTCCCTGATGCTCAGCGGCCTGCTGCTGCTGGCCGGCTACTTTCTCTACGATGCGCAGCCTGGCGTCGTCTGGTTGGTGGCCGCTGCCGCGACCTTGTTCTCGGTCTATGGTCAGCTCTACAACCAGCTGCGTGACATTGAGATGGATCGTCTGGCCGGCCTGCACAACACAGCCATCCTGCTGGGTGCCGTTAACGCGCGCCGGGCGATGTACCTCGCCGTTGGTCTGGCGGCGCTCTGTCTGATAGCAGCGATTGCGCGCCAGGTGTTCCCGCTGTGGCTGGGTCTGGCACTGCTGGTCAGCATTGCGGTCAGCATGTTGTTTCGACCAGCCTCCGACATGCGCGGCGGCCAGGCGCTTGACGTCAGCGGCGCAGCCCAGGTGCAGTCTCTGATCACTGTAAACCTCACCATCGGCATGTGGTTATGCCAGGTGCTCTTCGTCCAGTTCTTCTTCTCCTGAAGCCGGTACCCGCAGACGATCCATGTCCCCGGCAGATTTGCACGCGGTCCTCTTCAACATGTACATCCTCTATATGCTCGCCCTGGGCGTCTGGGCCGTCAGCATGGCTGCGCGCGATGTATCGATCAGCGGTGGCTTTTGGGGCGCGGTCGCCATCAGCGCCTGCCTGGCTGGCATAACCCTGCTCCTCGGTGTTGTACTTTCGCTGCAGGGGCTGCGACCGCAACGTTTCCTGCTCTACTATCTTTACATGCTCTTCCTGCTCATCATCATGCCCGGCCTCTTCACCCTGCTGCGCGGCCGAGATGACAGCAGCGCAGCGCTGGCCTTTTCGCTGCTGGCATTCTTCAACGCATCGACCGCCTTCAGCATGGCCCAGCGCGGCGTGACCGGGCCCTGGCTGGCGCCTGCCACCTGAGTCCCGCCTGCGTTATACTCCAGCCTCCAGCGTGGAGGAATGAACCCTGAGCCCGGCCTGCTTCCCTGTCCCACGGCCATGTCCATGAGCGTGCGCGTTGCACAGCTAATGTCGCGTGGCATGGTGCAGACGCAGTCCGCCACTGCGAGCCTCGACGAAATCGCAGGGCGCCTGCGCCGTATCGGCCACAGCTGCTGGCCCGTGCAGGCCGACGGTAAGGTCGTCGGACTGCTGCATCAATGCGACCTGGAACGCGCGCTGGAGCATGGGCTCGGCGGGCTGTGCGTGCGCGACATTATGCAAACTGGCCTGATTAGCGTGCATGAGGACGAGGGACTGCCGGCGTTGGAAGCGGCGCTGGCACCTCACGGGCGCAGTTGCGTCGCGGTTGTAGACGAGGCTGGTCAGCTGCTGGGGGTGGTTTCCCGTGGCGATCTGCTGCGCCATCGTGCCAAAGCGCGCAGCAAGGCGCGCGAGCTTTCATTAAGTGATTTGCCGCAGGCGGGGCTGATTCTGCGCATCGCCGCCGAGGCCCGGCGCGCAGGTCTCTCACTCTGGCTGGTGGGAGGCCCGGTGCGCGACCTGCTGCTGGGACGCCCCTGCGATGACATCGACTTTCTCGTCGAGGACTCCCCCCGGCGCTTTGCCAGACAATTGTGCAAGCAACTGGGCGGGCGGCTCAATCCACCGACGCCCTTCGGCACCCAGCGCTGGGTGCTGGACGAGCAGGTTGCCAGGCAAGTCGAAATTCAGCCCGACCAGTTGCCCGCGCACGTCGATTTCGCCGCTGCGCGCGCGGAGACCTATGCCCGGCCGGCCGCGTTGCCCGAGGTCTATCGCAGCACCTTGCGCCAGGATCTGGGCCGACGCGACTTCAGCATAAACGCGCTCGCCGTCCAGGTCGCTCCCGAACCAGGCCCGGTGATCGACCAGCACGACGGACTCGCCGACCTCGACGCCGGACTCATTCGCGTGCTGCACAGCCTCAGCTTTCAGGACGACCCGCTGCGGATCGTACGCGCCTGGCGCTTCAGCGTACGCTTCGGCTTCAAGATTGAGACGCGCACTGCCGAATTGATGCAAGTGGCGCGGCCCGCCCTCGGCCGCATTTCCGGGATGCGCTTGCGCAACGAGCTGGAACTCCTGCTGCAGGAGGACGACCCTGGTAGCGCCCTCCTCGCCATGCAGGGTGCTGGCCTGCTACAGGCGATGCATCCGGCATTCCGCGTACCGGCGAACATCGCCGAGCGGCTGCAGCGCGTACTGGATTCACAGGGGCCGCCCAACCCGCCGCCGCATCTGACGCGCCTGTGGCATGTGCTTGCCACGGCCATTGCGCCCGCTTTGCTGTCGGAGTTCTGTGAAAGGATGCTTTTCCCGCCGAAGATGACGCGCTCCCTGCTTTGCGCTTCCGCTCTGCCTGGCGAAGCGGATACACTGGCGAAGCCTGATGCCAGCACCATGCAGATCATGGAGCGTTTGCGCAACGTACCGCCTGACGCTACCTGGTGCGTCTGGCGGCTCACAGACGACCCGCTCGTGCGCGAGCGAATGGCGGACTACCTGACGCGCTGGCCGGAGACGCGCGCCCTGAGCAGCGGCCATGATTTGCGCGCGGCCGGCCTGGCGCCCGGCCCCGCCTTTCGGCGCATCCTGTTGAAGTTGCGCGTTGCCTGGTATGACAGAGAAATTAGCAGTGCAGAAGAGGAGAGCAATCTCTTGCAGCAGCTTGTGGCGGCAGAATTGCAGGTCGATGAGGAAGAAGATGCAGCGGAATCTGGCTGAGTACGGTTATCTGACGCTCGAGACAGGCTAGATGGGCAACGTTCATAATCCATTCACGAAAGACAGGGCAGCCATATGCCGTCCTGACGCTATACAGGACAGTGCTTGCATTCCCTGCAGCATTGTCGGGAGGGACGAAACATGGAATCGCAGGTAACGCTCTGGCTGGCCTTCATCGCAGGGCTGGTCTCATTCATCTCCCCCTGTGTGCTGCCCCTGGTGCCGGCCTACGTTGGCTACATGGGCGGCCGCATGACCAGTTCTGTCAGCAACGTCGCGCTGGCAGGTGGAGGCGGACAGGTCGCAGTAATCGGCGCGAGCCAACGCCTGCTCACACTGATTCACAGTCTGTTCTTCGTCGCCGGTTTCAGCCTGGTGTTTGTGGGCATCGGTCTGTTTTCGACAGCCTTCATCAGTGTCATTGGTGGCCAGAACATTGGTACCCTGACCGACCTGATTGGACGCATCGGCGGCGTCATCATCATTTTCTTCGGCCTGCACTTTTCCGGCCTGCTCGCCGGCTGGCTGGCGCGTTTACGCAGCAGCGAGGCTCTGCTCGCCAACCCGCTGACCAGCCTGGTCGTCGCTTTGGCCGGCGGCGCGCTTCTCCTGTGGGGCTTTTCCGGCACTGTGCTCATCCAGGATTCCGAGCTGTGGCAGTGGGCGCCCTGGGCACCTTCCCTCGGACTGCTCGGGTTTGGTATCTTTCTGGCAGGACTTCTGCTGGGCGGCGCCTTCACGGATGGCGCCCGCTTCTGGCGCGCCAGCATCGATCAGCTCACCAACCTGCTCTACGCCGATACACGCCGTGAATTTCGCGGCGGCGCGGGCGGAAATGGGTTTGGCGGCTCAGTGTTGATGGGCGTGGTCTTTTCCGCAGGCTGGACTCCCTGCATCGGCCCGGTCTACGGCGCGGTGCTGACCCTGGCGGCCAATGGCGGCGACGTCGGCCAGGCAGGGACGCTGCTGGCCTCCTATTCCCTGGGCCTTGGCGTGCCCTTTATGCTGACGGCCCTGTTGCTCGACGGCGCACAGGGGCTGTTGCGCCGCCTGCAACGTTACCTGCGTAGTATCCAGCTGTTCAGCGGAGCCTTCCTTATCCTGATTGGCCTGCTCGTGGCTTCCGGAACGCTGCAAAGCCTCAGTGCTACCTTCTCCACTGGCGCCTACGCCGAAGCGGCCATCTCACTCGAAGAACAGGTCCTCGACAGCCTGCTGGGCGAACATGAGGAATCTGCAACCGACGCCCAGGAGCAGCAGGCGCCCGGCAGCATCAGCTCGCTGGCGGCCAGCGCGCCCTCCACCGGTAGCGCACCTGGCCAGGTTGCGCCGGAAATTGTTACGGTCGGTGACGACGGCCAGCAGCTGCGCCTGAGCGACTATCGTGGTCAGGTCGTGCTGCTCAACTTCTGGGCAACCTGGTGCGGGCCCTGCCGTATCGAGATGCCGGAATTCGAGGAGGTTTACACAGAGCATGCTGACGAGGGATTCGCCGTAATCGCAGTGAACAACGCTGAATCGGCGGAAACCGTGCAGGCCTTTCGGGAAGAGCTGGGCCTAAGTTTCCCGCTGGCCATGGATGAGGACGGCAGCATCCAGACGCGCTACGGCATCTTCAACTACCCCAGCACCTTCCTGCTGGATCGTGAGGGCAAGGTGCTCTTGCAGCACTTCGGCGCGCTGACAGTGGAACAGATTAACGAGCTGGTTGCCGGAGCGCTCACATCCTGAGCCAGGTCAGCATGCACACCTGGCCAGAGAGGCATTCCGTTTGAGCGCGCCGCGGCCATTCATGCGCCGCGCAGCACTGCGCCGCGACAGGTTGCTGCTGGCCTTTTGTCGCCGCTGGCTCGATCTCGCCACGCTGCTCCTCGCGCTCTATGTCGCGTTGCCATTCGCCGCTCCCCTCTTGCTGAATCTTGGGCTGCAGGGGCCCGGCAGAATCATCTACACGCTCTACAGCCCATTCTGTCACCAGTTTGCCTTCCGCTCATTCTTCATCGGCGGCCAACAGACCGTGTGGCCGCGCGAACTGGCCGGGCTGGAAGGCAAGGCGTTCGAGGATGCCGCGCTGGCTTCACCCGCATTTCGTGAGCTCTTCGCACGTTTCGCAGGCCTGAACGTTGCAGCCATCAGCCGCGCTGACCTGATGACTTACACGCCCGCGCTGCAGTTCGCCGCCCGCGCCTTCCAGGGTGACGAGGTCTTCGGCTACAAGTTGACGCTGTGCGAGCGAGACATTGTGATTTATCTGGCAATGCTTGTCGGAACTGTACTCTATCGTCGCTGGCGCGCCAGGTTGCGACCGGCGCCCATCCTGCTCTACGTGATGCTGGGTCTGGCGCCTATAGGCATCGACGGATTCAGTCAACTGCTTGGCTATCCACCTTTCAGCCTGTGGCCAGCACGTGAGACCACGCCCGCCTTTCGCGTCGTGACCGGCCTGCTCTTCGGTCTGATGAATGTCTGGCTGGGCTTTCCCTGGCTGGAGCTCAGCTTCCGCGAAATCCGCGAGCCGCTTGAAGCACGCCTGACGCAAGCTCAGGTCACAGACTGACCTGGCCGACACGGCCTCCCGCACTGCGCCGCTTGAAGAGCAACCGGTAGAAATCGCCGCCCTGCAGTTCCTCGGAAAGAAGTTCCCAGCCCTGCTCGCCAAGCTCGTTCAGCTTGCGGGTGTAGAAGTGCTCAACTGTGGTGAAGGTCTGGCCAGCCAGCACGATGCCGGCATCGGCCTGTTGACGCTCGCTGGCCTTGACGAAAACTTCCAGATACTCCCAGCCACCCACAGGCGCCTCCGGGCTCCCCGGCTCTTCTGCGGACATTTCGTTGAGTTTGGCCAACCAGCCCTGCGCGGTTTCATTGGCCGGCATGGTCTCCAGCACCCGGCGCGCCGCTGCCGTCTGCTCCTCCGCAATTAACTGGCGTGCGGCTCTCAGCTTGATATCGGACACTCGTTCGCTCCCGGCTCACATGGTGCTGTCAGAACTATAGCGCTATCAGGTCTGGTCTTGCGGCAGCTGCTTGCGATAGCCGCGCGAATCCAGCACTCGACCCAGCGTACGCAGCAGAATTTCAAGATCCAGCAGAAATGAACAATGACGGACGTAATAGAGATCGTACTGCAGTTTAATCTGCGTTTCAGCCACGCCGGCGGCGTAGTCCTGATGCACCTGGGCCCAGCCTGTGGCGCCGGGTAACAGCAACTGGCGGATGCGATAAAAGGGCAGTTCCTGTGCCAAATGCTCTACATGTTCCGGACGCTCCGGGCGCGGTCCGACAAAGCTCATTTCGCCACGCAGGATGTTGATCATTTGTGGCAGCTCATCAATGTGGCTGCGGCGCAGAAAGCGGCCAGTCCTGGTGATGCGCGGATCATTCTCTTCCGCATAAACCGGACCGGTTTCCTCTTCGGCGTCGATCCGCATGGAACGAAATTTCAGGATGCGAAAGAGACGTCCGTTTCGCCCCACACGTTGCTGGGCATAGAAGATACTGCCGCGCGAATCGAGGCGAATGGCCAGCGCAATAAAAGGTAGCATCAGCCCCAAAATCAGTAAGCCCATGCCTGCCATCAGATAATCGAGCACGCTCTTCATAACGGGCCAGGGACGCACACCGGTTTCGTCCAGCGGCAGGACCACCGACCAGTTCTCGCCGACTGCGCCCACTGGTACGCGACCGGTAATGCGCTCGTAAAGCACTGGCATCGGCAGCACATTGAGCCCGGCCACGGTCGCATCCATGACACCTCTCAGAGCCGTACCCTCCAGCGCCTGCGTCGCTGTCACGATAATCTCGCTCACCCGTTTCGCCCGCGCCAGAGCAGTCAAATCCTGCTCGCCTTCAAGATCGCCCTGACCCAGCACAGCGACGACGGTGTAGACATCAGCGGCCTGCTGTTCGATCGCCTCGCAGATGAGTTGCGCGCCCTTGCCCTCACCCACAACCAGCACGCGCCGCGGCTCGCTGGCCCAGCCACTGAGCGTGGGCCAGAGCAGACGCCAGAGCGCAATCAGCAGCATGGAGACCAGACCGAAATAGAGCATGAACAGACGCGGCAGCTCGTTGCGCTCGGCGAGGAAGAAGACAAAAGTGTAGAGCAAGAGGATTTGCAGTGTGACGCGCGTCAGCCTCAGCAATATCCGGGTCGGGCGCCAGTCTGTTTGCAGGCGATACAGATCATTGGCGTTGGCCAGCACCAGCCACACACCGGCAAAGAACAGGAACCAGAAGCCCTGTCGGGCCACATGAGCGTATGTGAAATCGCGGCGGCTGCTCAGCGCCTGCAGCGCCAACGCGATGTACACCGAGAGCAGCACTGCGAGCACGTCGCCGCCCATCATCAGGCGTCGCCGCTGTCTCAGCCGAAGCTGTGGGCGCCAGTTCATCCAGGCTCCACCTACCCTTGCAGCCAGTCAAGTAAATCCAGGCCTTGTACGCAGACTATACTGAAGTCCCGCCGCCTGGCGCGAATCTCTCGCACCAGTATACTCGGCCATCGGTCAGCAAGCGGGCATTTTATTTGTGAATCCAGCGCTGCAACTCTATCAGCTGCAAGAGCTGGAGCTCAAGGCCCGCAGCGCCGGTCGCCGTCTGCAGGCAATCGCCGCGGCACTCGCCGACAATGCCGAGATTCAGGCCGCCCAGGACCGGTGCCATGCTGCCCGGGATGCGTTGAAACCGCTGCGCACACGCTTACGTGATCTTGAGTTGGAGACGGCAGGCAACGAGGAGAAGATTCGCAACACCGGACAGCAACTCTACAGCGGCGCTGTCAAGAGCCCGCGCGAGATGCAGGACATGCAACTGGAAGTTGCCGCCCTGACCCGGCGCAATAGCGATCTTGAGACATGGATGCTGGAAACCATGCTGGCCGTCGAGGAAGCGGACGGACAACTGACTGAGGCCGTGAGCGCCCTGGCCGAGGTTGTCGACCGGCGCGGTGACGAACATAGCGCGCTGCTGCAGGAACAGGAAATGCTGAAGACCAGCCTGCCTCAGCTGGAAGCGCGCCGACAGGAAGCGCTCGAAAAAATCACGCCGGATTTGCAGAAGCAATACTTCGCGCTAAGCCCCCGCAAGGGCGGGCAGCCTGTCGCTCGAATGGAAGGCAACAGTTGCGCGCTCTGTGGCGTGGCCCAGACCCTCACGGCCGAGCGCGAAGTGCGTCACGGACGAAAGCTGGTTACCTGCGCCAACTGCGGTCGCATCCTCGTGTCTGTGACGGGCTAACAGACTGGTATCCTGCCCGTGCACGCAACACTGCCAGTCTTCTGGTTAGCCCAGGAAGCTCCGGATCAGCATAGACAAGATCGAGATACCGAAGAACACGATCAGCGGGCTGAGATCAATGGTGGAGCCACGCGGCAAGCGCCGGCGCACCGGCTCCAGCACGGGTTCTGTTACGTCGAAGAGGAACCGGATTATCGGGTTGCTGCGATCGATATCCGGGAACCAGCTCAACAGCACGCGCGCCAGCAAGACGAGTTGGTAGATCTGCAGTAGCTGGGCGAGCAGGTCGCCAATCGAGCCCATGTCACCTCACTCCCGGCGCGGACCAAATATGGCCCGGCCTATACGAACAATTGTTGCGCCCTCTTCCACTGCGACGGGATAGTCGTCCGTCATACCCATACTCAGCTCCGGCAGCGAGACACGGAAATCCGTCGCCAGCCTGTCGCGCAATGATGCCAGCTGCGCAAAGACCGGGCGCGTCTCTTCCGCATCCCTGACAAGCGGCGCCATCGTCATCAGGCCACGAACCCGCAAGCCTGGCAGCCCCCAAATGACCTCACAGTCTTGCCAGAGTTCGGCGCGCAGCGTGGCATCTCCCTGCCAGCCCGCGGCAGCCAGGCCGCTCTTGCTGGCCTCACCACTCACATTGACCTCGAGCAACACATCCAGCGACTCTCCGCGAGCGCTCACCAGAGAGGACAGGCGACGGGCCAGTTTGACGCGATCGACTGCATGAACCATCTGAAACAAACCAGGAATCTGCCGCGCCTTGCGGCTCTGGACATGCCCCACCATGTGCCAGGTCAGTGGCTCGGCGACACACTGCTTCACCTGCGGAATTTTGCTTACAGCTTCTTCTACGCGATTCTCGCCGAAATGTTGCAAACCGGCCGCAGCCGCCTGCTGGATGGCCTCCGGCGGCTGCATTTTGCTGACCGCCAGCAGGGTCACTTCCGCCGGGTTGCGCCCGGCTTTCTGACAGGCCGCGCCAATTCGCTGACGAACCTGCGCGATGTTGGCTTCGATGCTCACAGGGTCATCACCGCGCCGAAGCGACCGGTGCGTCCCCTTTCCGCGCGATGCGAGAAGAATTCGTCCAGGCGCGAGGCGCTGCACATGCCAGAGACCTCGATCTGGCGCAGTCCCGCGCGCTCCAGCAACAGTCGGTTGCAGGCCCACAGGTCCAGCCAGGCAGTACCGTCCGCCGGGTCACGCCGCACCAAAGTCGCCAGCGTGCCGCAACAATTCTGAACGGCCTCGACCACCTCTTCACCAACCTGATAGCGTTGCAGGCCGATGGAAGGCCCGATGCCCGCCTGGATGTCTTTCGGGCGACAGTCCCAGGCATCCACCATGGCCTGCACCATACGCCCGGCGATGTCCTGCACCGTCCCGCGCCAGCCGGCGTGCGCCATGCCGATCACCTTGCTCACCGGGTCATGAAACAGCAGGGGTACACAATCTGCAAAGCGCATCGCGAGCGGCGTATCCGCGGCGGCGGTGAGCATGCCATCCGCTCGCGCCAGCCAACGTCGGCCGCGCACCGGGCCCTGAACCAGAACAATGTCGGCGCTGTGCACCTGCCACACAGTGCAGGCGCGGCGCCCGGATACACCCAGCGCCCGGTACATGCGTTCATGGTTGCTGCGCACAGCGCGCGGATCATCGCCGATGTTGCCGCCCAAATTTAACGAGCTCCAGGGAGCGCGGCTGCAGCCGCCCTGACGGGTGAAGATACCGTGCTGCAGCGCCGGCCACACGTCAAAGCGATACCAGGCCAGCCCTTCGCCTTCTACCCTGTACATCGAATTTCTGCCTTCCGTGGCCAGGTTGCCTGCAGCCGCAACCCGCGTCTATACTGACTATTATGAACCAGCCGGGCGCGATTTACGACTCTTCGCAGCGCGACACTCCGGCCGCTCCCGGGCGTACGCGCCGCGCGTCCATCAGTCAGCTGGTTCGCGACTGGGCGGATGCTGGCCTCAAGCTGCTCTTCCCGCCCCGCTGCGCGGGGTGCCAACGAGTCGATACCTTCTGGTGTGCCCGCTGTCAGAAATTGCTGGACGAGATCCCCTTCTCGCCAGAAGAGACCTTGCCGACCAAACCCTTCACGGCACTCGCGGCCAGCGGCATGCATGACGGCTTGCTGCGCCAGGCCCTGCTGGCACTGAAATACGAACACGCGCCGCAGCTGGCGGAACCACTGGGGGCGCGTCTGGCGGAGCGTTTCCTCAGGCTGAGGTGGGAAGCAGAGCTGGTTGTGCCGGTGCCGCTACACTCCGCGCGGGAGCGCGAACGCGGTTACAATCAGTCACAGTTGGTCGGGGATGTGCTGGCGCAGCGACTTGGCATCCCTCAGCAGCCAGCAGCGTTGCGTCGGGTGGTGGCCACCCGCGCCCAGGTAGGGCTCGACCTGCAGGAGCGACAGCAAAATGTGCACAATGCCTTCGTCGCAGACAGTCACCTGGTGAACGGGCGCGACGTGCTGCTCGTCGATGATGTATACACGACCGGCGCCACCCTGGGTGCATGCGCCCAGGCGCTGCAGGACGCAGGTGTTCGAACTGTCTATGGTCTGACCCTGACCAGGGCCGGATCACCGGATGATCATACGGGAGGAACGATACGATGGATGTGACGATTGAAGGCAGCAATATTCGGGTCAGTGACGAACTGGAGCAGTACACGCTGAAAAAGCTTGACCGACTCGACCGCTACCTGCCGCGCATTCGTCTTGTCGAAGTAGATCTCACGCACGAGCGTACCCGGCGCGGCAGCGACATGGTCAGCGCGCAGATCACCCTGCACCATGAACGTGGCGCGATTCTACGCGCCGAGGAAAAGGTCGAGAACGAGGTTCGCTATGCCATCGATGGCGCGGTCGGCAAACTATACCGCCAAATTCAGCGCTTCAAGGGCAAGCGCATCCGTCGCGGTCGCGATCGCTTCGTCGCCAGCATCGAGGAACTTTCCCTCGCTGAGGACATCCCCGATGTGGGCGACTTCCAGGATGCATTTGCCGACGCTGACGAAGCACAGGCGGTCCTGCCAATCGCGCGCCGTAAAGAGGTGGAGCTTAACCCAATGAGCGAGCTGGAGGCCATTGAGCAGATGGAACTCCTCGGCCACGACTTTTTCATGTTCTTCAACGCGGACACGCTCATTATCAACCTGGTCTACCGGCGCAGGGGTGGCGACTACGGCCTGCTCGTGCCCCTGACGCCCTGAGCCGCGTCAGTTCTGGCGGGCGAGCGAGCGCAGGCGCAGCAGTATGCGAAACTCGTACCAGGCCATCAGCGCCGACAGGCGCAGGCCGTGCCAACTTTCCCGGTACCCGCGCAGCGTGAAGAAGCGCCAGCGGAAGTGATGTAGCGGTTGCAGCAGCAGGGAGTGTAGCGCTGGCCGCTCACCCTGTACGAAGCGCATCTGCGCTGCCCGCTCGCTGTAGTCTCGTTGTTTACTTTGAAACTGTTGCATTGAATCGTAGTTGTAATGCAGCAAGGAATGCTTAAGAGTCCCCTGCTCACCGTCCAGCAGCACCACTTCATGTACCGGCCGCTCCGGGTCATAGCGGGCAGAATCCAGCCGCAGCAGGCGCGTCTGATAGTCCGGGTACCAACCCGCCACGCGCGTCAGCCGCCCGAAGATGATGTTGTGGCGTGGAATGCGCCAGCCAGCAACCTCCGCATGATGCGTTATTGCTGAACGGATTTCGGTCGCCAGCTCATGGCTGACTCTTTCGTCGGCGTCCACGAACAACACGTGATCAGCCTCGCTGCGCAGCAACTCGAGCGCAAAATTGCGCTGGTCGGCATAGTCCACGAAGTGCCGCTGCTGAACGCGCGCGCCGGCCGCCCTGGCCAGTTCACACGTATCGTCGTCACTGAAGGAATCCAGCACCATCACCAGGTCCGCGAAGCGCAGGCAATCGAGACAGTCGCGTATGTGACGCGCTTCGTTGAAAGTCAACACGACCGCCGCCAGCTTGTAGCGGCGCATCAGTCGGGATCTCCGGCGCACTGTATTTCATCGAGTATTGATACGTAAGCATCGACCAGCGCTGCGTCCTGCTCCGTCTTGCGTAACAGCCGGATGCGTCGCCGCAGTCCACGCATGATGAGCTGGCGCGCCAGCCGCACGCGCCAGCGCTGATGATGCGTTCGATAGAGGCGCATGCGGCTGCGCCATAGCCTGATAATGCTCTCCGGGCGCGCCTGAATGCTGCTGCGCCCTTCCAGGTGTGTCACCCGCGCAGCCGGCACACATAGCACTTGCCAGCCGGCCTTGTGGATACGCCAGGCCCAGTCAATCTCTTCACAGTAGAGCGCGTAACCTTCGTCGAACATGCCGGTGGTCTCGATCACCTCGCGCCGCAGCATCATGGTCGCGCCCAGCGGAAAGTCGATAGCGAAGGGCCGACCAGTGGTATACATCGTGCGCGGATAACGCCCGTTGAATTGCCCTTCGATGAGACGACCCGGCATGGGATAAAACTCCGCCCAGAGCTGTCGTAGCCCGGGAAACTGAAAGGCCGAATGCTGAAAGCTGCCATCTTCGTAGCTGAGCTGCGCACCGACCAGGCCGATGTCCGACGCCGCGAAGAGCGCAGCATACAGGGCACTCGAAGCGCCAGGTTGCGAGAGCGTGTCGGGGTTGAGCAGGTAAACTGCCCGCGGCAGCTGCGCGCTGGACTGCCCGCCGAAGCCCATGGCGCGCAGCGCCAGATTGTTGCCGGCGCCGAACCCCAGGTTGTTCTCACTGGCAATCAAATTCACCTGCGGGAAACGCTGCGCAACGGCCTGCGCCGTGCCATCAGCCGATGCGTTGTCTACTACCCACACCTGGCAGTCTGGCGGTCCCTGCGCGTTCAGGTCTTCGAAGAGGCTCTCGAGCGCAGCCAGCGCCAGTTCACGCACGTTCCAGGTCACCAGCACCACAGCCAGCTCGGTCACAGGGTCCTGCTTCCCGGCGTGCGCGAAGCTCACTCCACCAGCTCGATCTCACGGCTGCCGACGTTGCGGTTGCGGATGCTGACCTCAACATCCTCGTGAATCAGCCCGGCCCAGCAATTCTGCGGGTTGCGCGCCTCTATTTCTGTGAAGCGGATGCCGCCCCACACCACAACCTGCGCGCCGGGCGGCAAATAGCGATAGGTGTTGCCACTGACAGGGTCGAACTCCTCGTAGAGATCAGCCTCCGTACCCAGCGCCCAGCGCCAGGGATAATCCGTCTCCGCCGTCGTGCAGTCGATACCGACGCGCCATGCGCCTGATTCGTCGAAGGCCTTCAACGTGGCCGCGCGCTGCTCCTGCAGATAGACCGTGCCAGGCGCCGGCCCGGTCGTGCGCAGCGGCACCTCGCTGTAGTTCTCGACGGTCAGGCGAAAGACCAGCATCTCCTCACCAACCTGCAGCGTCATCGCAGTCAGGCGGTTGTCCTGCACGTTTTCCGGTATGGCGATGCGTTCGCCACTGGCGGCAGACGAATTCAGGTAGCGTGCATCCCAGGGCTGCACGGCAAAGGCCACGTCCACGCCCACTGACTGCGGCACGATTTCCGCCAGCGGCTTGCCACCGTTGCGGATGGTCAACTGCGCGCGCTGTTCCACAATCTGGCCTTCATCGTCCACCGCGTGCGCCACAACTACGTAGACTCCGTCCGGCGGCGGATCCGCGCCCAGGTCCACGCCTCCCTCGTAGTCGAAGATATGGCGACCAGGCTCGCCGGGTTTGCGCCCTTCCTTACGCGGCGCGACGTAGATACGCTGGCCATCCTCGCCAACCAGCCAGACCTGCAAGCGCGCGCCCTTGTCGAGAAAGGCGTTGATCTCTGTGCGGTCGCTGATGCCATCCTGGTTGGGCGTGAATACATCCGGCCACACGCTGAAGGTGCTGATTTGCGGCAAGGGCGAGTCCGCGTCATGCACCGTTAAAGTGCCACTGCGTTCATCCCCGGCCCCGCCGGCCGCTTCCTGGGCCAGCAGCCGCCAGGTGAAGTCGCCATCAGGCAGCAGCCGGCGCATCACCTCGCCCGCGACCTGTTCCTGCGGCCGCGTCCAGCCATCGACCACGCCGCCAAAGGCGACCGAGTATTCGCCGCCGACGCGCGCTTCATCCTCGCGGAAAACGTAGCGCATGCCTTCCGCGTCTTCAAATTGCAGGGTGATGCGTGCGTTGCGGGAGAGTTCATAGTGAAAGATGGCGACATCTTCCTCTCCATCTGCATTGGGGCTGATGCGTTGCAGCGTGAACCCGGCGTCCGTGATGAGTGGCAGGTCAGGTTGCAGCAGCGCCTGGCCTGCCAGCAGCACAAGCACTGCCCCGAGCAACGTTGCCAGTAACAGCACTCCGGCCGGGATGCGCATCCTGGAGGACCTCCTTGACGGGCCCAGTCTGGCCTGGCGGGCGCGCCTCTGTCAAGTAGTTTACCAGTGAAAGGCGCCAGGGTAGAATGGAAGACAACTATCCCCCTGGAGGTCCGCTCGCCGCTATGCCTGGTGAAACGGGTGATTTCTACAGTGTGCGTGACGCGCAACCGGACGCCGGGGGCCTGATTACCTGCCCCGTGCTGCCACTTTCCGGCAGCGCCGTCTTTCCCGAAATCGTGACGACTCTTTACCTCGATTCGCGCCAGGCCTTGCTGGCCGCCGAGGCCTCTCGCGGTCAGCTGCAAACTGTAATTGGCCTCGCGCGCAAGGATGCCGGCGTCGATGAACCTGACGCGAATGACCTCTACCGGATGGGCACCGAGCTCGCGCCAGGGCGCATTCTGCGCATGCCCGACGAGACTCGCAGCCTCCTCGCCCAGGGACGTCGCCGCGTCCAGATTGTCGAATTCCTGAGCAGCGAGTCCTGCCTGAGCGCGCGCGCGCGCATCGTTGACGAACCGACGACGCCCGGCGACGCGGAACGGGTGTTGATGAAGGCCGTCGTCAACATGTTTCGCAAGCTGGTGGAGTTGAACACCGGCATCCCCGAGGACATGTTGCTCTATGCGCTCAACGCCGATGATCCCGGCTGGCTGGCAGACCTGGTCGCCTCTTCGCTTTCGCTTTCAACGTCCATAAGCCAGCAGGTGCTCGAATCGCTCGATCCACTGGAACGTATCGCGCAAGTAGCGGACCTGCTGCAGCAGGAACTCGGCGCGCTGGAAATCGAGGAAGACCTCAACAGCCGCGTGCATGATGAGCTCGAAAGGGGGCAGCGCGAGATCTGGCTGCGCGAACAATTGCGCGTAATCCAGGGAGAACTGGGCGAAGGAGACCTTTATCTGCAGGATCAGGGCGAACTGCGCCAGCAGATTGACCAGGCGAAGTTGCCGTCAGAGCCGCAGGAGCGAGTGCTCAAGGAGCTCGCCCGCCTGGGCAACATGCCACCGGCAACGCCTGAGGCCGGCATCTTGCGCACCTGGATCGACTGGCTGATCTCACTGCCCTGGTCGCAGGCCAGCGAGGACAACCTCGACGTCACCCATGCGCGCAAGGTGCTCGATGCGGAGCATTACGGCCTGCCCCGCGTCAAGGAGCGCATCCTGGAGGCAATCGCCGTGCGCAAGCTGGCCGGCGAGCGCATGGAAAGCCCGGTGCTTTGTTTCGTGGGGCCGCCCGGCGTGGGCAAGACCTCACTGGGCGAAAGCATCGCGCGCGCGTTGGGCCGTGAATTCGTGCGCGTCAGCCTCGGAGGTGTACGCGACGAGGCTGAAATCCGCGGGCACCGCCGCACCTACATCGGCGCGCTGCCGGGCCGCGTGCTGCAGACCATGAAGCGCGCCGGCACTACCAACCCGGTGTTCATGATGGACGAGATTGACAAGATCGGCATGGATTTCCGCGGCGACCCGGCAGATTCCCTGCTGGAGATACTGGATCCGGAGCAGAACAGCAAGTTCTCGGATCACTATCTGGAAGTGCCCTACGACCTTTCGCAGGTGCTCTTCATAACCACCGCCAACGAGTTGGACGGGTTGCCGCCGGCGCTGCTGGATCGCCTCGAGGTCATTGAGTTTCCGGGCTATCTTGAGGAAGAAAAAATAGACATCGCTCGCCAGTTCCTCATCCCCAAACAGTTCGCGCGCCATGGCCTCGAAGAGCGAGGCATCCGCTTCGAGCATGCCGCCCTGCAGACCATAATCCGCGATTACACCTGGGAAGCCGGCGTCCGCAACCTGAACCGCGAGATTGCCAACATCAACCGCAAGCTGGCGCGACTGGTGGCCGAGGAGCGCCCGCATCCAGCACGCGTCACTGCGCGCATGATATCGCGCTGGCTGGGGCCGCCCCATTATCTGGGCACGCGCGCCCTCGACGGGCCGGCCATTGGCATGGCCACCGGCCTCGTCTGGACCTGGGGAGGCGGCGACATCGCCATCTTTGAAGTCTCGCTGCTGCCTGGCAAGGGCAGCCTGACCATGACCGGCAACCTGGGTGATGTCATGCAGGAGTCGGCCCAGGCAGCGCTCAGTCACGTGCGCTCCCTGGCGGACATGTTTGTCTTCCCTGCGGATGAGCTGGAACAGACGGACATTCACGTGCACGTGCCCGAAGGCGCCGTCCCCAAGGAGGGGCCCTCCGCCGGTATTACGCTGGCAACCGCGCTGATCTCGGCCATGACCGAGCGCGAGGTGCGCCCCGACTTCGGCATGACCGGCGAGATTACGCTGCGCGGCAAGGTGCTGCCGGTGGGCGGCGTGCGCGACAAACTGATGGCCGCCCGGCGCGCCGGCCTGCATCACGTCATTCTGCCTTCCAGCAACCGCAAAGACCTCGTGGAGGTGCCCAAAAAACTGCGGCGCAGCCTCGAGATCCATTTCGTCGACACAATGCAGCAGGTGATGGAACTGGTGCTCATGCCCCCGGTCAACGGCTCCCTCCGGCCTGACATGGATAGCGAAGTGGAACGCCCTTCGCAGAAACCCCTGGCGCAGGGAGACGACGCATGACGATGGGCAGTCTCGACCTGGTCACACTCGGCGAGAGCATGTGGCGCCTCTCCGCGCCAGGCCAGGAACGCCTGGCAACTGCCCGCAGCCTTGATTTGCATATTGGCGGCGCGGAAAGCAACCTGGCAATCGCCCTGGCGCGCCTCGGCAAACGGGTTGCCTGGTGGTCGCGACTGCCACAGAACGCGCTCGGCGAACACATTATGCAGACGCTGGGCAGTCATGGCGTCGACATCTCCGGCATCTGCCTGGACGCGAGCGAAACCGCACGACTGGGCACCTATTTCATTGAATTCGGCAGTTCGCCACGCCCAACCCGGGTCATTTATGACCGGGCCGGCTCGTCTGCCAGCCAAATGCGACCCGCTGATTTTGACTGGACCGATTTGCAGCGGACGCAGCGCCTGCATCTGAGCGGCATCACGCCAGCGCTCAGTCCTTCCTGCCTGGCAACGGTTCGTCGCGCCGTTCAGGAAGCCCGCGCTGCCGGCACCCACATCGCCTTCGATTTGAACTATCGTGAAAAGCTCTGGTCATGGGATGCCTGTCGGCCGGTCTTCGATGAGCTGGCCGCGGCCAGCGATCTGGTCATCAGCGCCGCGCGCGACGCCCGCAGCCTGCTGCAATCCCGGGCGGATGCAACAGCGCTGGCACAAGAATTGTACGTCCGCTGGCACGGGCCAACCGTCGTGCTCACCCAGGGCGCGGCAGACACCATAGCCTTTGATGGACAGAAACTTTTCGAGGCACAGGCTTTCTGCGACGTGCAAATTGTAGACCGCATCGGTGCCGGCGACGCCTTCGCGGCAGGGTTGCACTGTGCCCTGCTCGACGGACTGCCGATGCCGGAGGCCCTGCGCTTCGGTAACGCCGTGGCCGCGCTCAAGTTGACCATGCCCGGCGACATCGCGTTGGTCAGCCGGGCAGAGGTGGACGAGTTGCTGACCGCCGGAACCGGGGAGATTCAGCGATGAACAGGATTACGCGCACACTGCTGGCTACCCTGACGCTGGCCCTGCTGCTGGTTGGTTGCAGTCAGGGCGGGCCGGAGCCGACGCCGGGCGCCACTCTGTTCCCTGAGCTTGCCGCTACATCGACGCCGACCCCCAGCCCCACCTTGACCAGCACGCCTCTCCCTACAATCGTTTTGCCGATCACCAGCACGCTGCCTCCTGTGACCCTGCCGCTGCCAGCCACAGTTGCGCCGACCGTCTGTGCACTGCGTGCAGAGTGGGCGGGCAGCCACATCATCCAGCCCGGCGACTCGCTCTTCCTGATTTCACAAAGCTATGAAATTAGCATTCTGGAGTTGCAGCAGGCCAATTGCATTGACGATGCCAACTACATTCAGGCTGGCCAGGTTCTGCGCGTTCCGGGAGCGGGGGAGACGCCAACTCCGACAGCGACCGGGACCAGCGCCCCAGTAGGCACCTCTACGCCGCTCATCTTCAGTGCTGACAATAATGTGCTGCTTGCCGGCGAGTGCACTCTGCTACGCTGGGAAATCGACAATATCAACGCGGTCTTCTTTGAAGGAACGGCCGTGAGCGGCCGCGGTTTCCGCGAGGTCTGCCCTGAACAGACGACCCGCTACACGCTGCTGGTACTTTATACAGATGGTGAGCAGGTGCCACACTTTGTTGTAGTTGAAGTCAGGCCGGCCTGAGACGTGACTGACAGGAGGGTTGCATACCGGGTCTTGCCTTCCCGATGAAGGACCTGCGCTTTCGCATCCTGATGCCCCTGCTCGTGCTGCTGGTCTGCGCCTGTCAGGCTCTGGTTGCGCCCACCCCCACGGCAACGCCAACAGCCACGGCAACAGCAACATCGACCGCGACGCCTACCGCAACCATCACCGCAACGCCCACACCTACTGCTACTGCCAGCGTCACTCCCACGCCATCCACTACGCCCACTGTCACGCCCACTTCAACACCCTCTCACACGCCGACAATCACCCTGACGCCTTCCGTCACGCCGATGCCGGCGCCACGCATCGTCTACGACAATTGGCAGGTCGTCGAACTTGCACCCGGACTGCGCGACGGGCTCGATTCGCCCATGGTCGCTTTCCTCAACCAGAACGACCGCCTGGACGATTACGACGTGCGCACACCGCGCCCCGCCACCAATAGCCAGACGCTCTATTTTGCGGCGCCTTTCGTCGGTGGCGTCCGTCTGCCCGTTCTGCAAACCAACGCCACTGCAGTCTCCCGCATTTCTGTCGCCCCTCCCGGCAACGGGATCGCCTGGTTTGTCAGCGAGCCCTCCGCCAGCGCGGGACTCTATTTACTCGATCTCGAAGTGGGCATCAGCGGCCGCGTACTGGCTCTTGATACCCGGCAACAGCGCAATCTGCAGGGCGAGCCGCAGTGGGCGCCTGATGGCTCGCAGTTGGTGCTGGCCGTCACCACTGCCTGGGCCAGCGACATCTACAGCGTCGCTCGTAGTTCCGGCGCTTTCATCAACCTGACCAGCAGCCACAGCCGGGATGTCTGGCCTTCCCTGTCGCCTGACGGGCGCTACCTGCTCTTCGTCTCGGACCGCGCCCGTTGTCCGGGCGGCTGGATACCTGGAGCCAGGGACGGCTGTGACTTTCTGCGCGACGAAGTTCATGAGGGCGGCAACCCCTGGCTGCTGGAAATTGAGAGCGGCGAACTGCGGCAACTTTCGGAGCGCTGGCTCTTCGAAGCACCATATTGGGTGAACGACCGCCTGGTCGCCCTCGCCGACGGTGATTTGCTGCGACATCTTTCGCTGCTGGACATTGTCAGCGGCGAGGAGCGCAGGGTGCATCCGCAGAACAACGCTGCCGGACAGGGTGGCCTTTCAGAGAATTGGTCACCAGACGGGAGTCGGGTCGTACTGCAAGACACGTCGGCCACCGCCAGCGTGACTACCCTGCTGGACGGACAGGGGCAGCGCATCGCGGCATTATCCAGGCTCACCTTCCCGCGCTACGGCATGGAAGCGGCCTGGTCACCAAACGGGCAACGTGTGGCGCTGGGCGGTATCGGCGGCAATTGCCCCTACGGCGTGCGGGTACTGGATGCCCGCTTCAATGTCGTCGCCAGCGGCAGCATCCCACCGGGCATGTGCGACCCGGCCTACGCCAGTGACGGCCAGCTCGCCTTCACCGGCGTGAGTACGCGCGTGGATGGCCGCATCGACGTTTACGTCGCTAACATTAACGGCTTTGGCGTGCGCAACCTCACCGCCGACCTGCGTGGCCAGATTCAGTTGCTCGGCTGGGTTGGCGGTTGAGTCGCCAATCGACCCTTTGAACGCCGCGGCAACAGCGAGTATCTTCTCCGGACAAAGGGATGGAGCGTTGAACAGGCCTATGGATCAGCTTGCAGAGCGTGTCGCAATCGTAACCGGGGCCAGCCGTGGCATAGGCCGCGGCATCGCGCTTGAGCTGGCGCAGCGCGGCGCAGCAGTCGTCGTCAACTACGTCAGGGATGCGTCGGCTGCTGACGCAGTCGTGGCGATGATCGGGGAAAGCGGTGGCCGGGCATGCGCCGTCCAGGCAGACGTCAGCGAGGAAGCGGGCGCCACGGCGCTCGTCAAGGCGGCGACGACGGAATACGGGCGCCTCGACATCCTCGTCAACAATGCGGGCATCACGCGCGACAACGTCATCATGTTGATGAAACCGCAGGACTTTGACGACGTGCTGCAGACCAACCTGCGCAGCGCCTGGCTCTGCTCCCGCATGGCGGTGCGCAGCATGATGCGCAAACGCTACGGCCGCATCGTCAACGTGAGCAGCATCAGCGGTCTGCTGGGCCAGGGCGGCCAGACGAACTACAGTGCCAGCAAGGCCGGCCTCATCGGGCTGACCAAGGCGCTCGCCAAGGAAGTGGGGCCGCGCAAGATCACGGTGAACGCGGTGGCGCCTGGCTTCATCCTCACCGACCTGACACGTGAACTGGAAGATCTCACCGGGATGGCCCGCGAATACGCCGCCCTGCGCCAGCTCGCCACAGTTGAGGATGTCGCGCGCGCGGTCGCTTTCCTCGTCTCAGACGACGCCGCGCTGATTACCGGCCAGGTGCTGGCCGTGGATGGCGGCACAGCGATTTAGCAGAGGAGATTGTGTTCAGATGAGCACGATATTTGCGAAGATTATTGCGCGCGAAATCCCGTCAGATATGGTCTTTCAGGATGAACAGGTCACTGCCTTCCGCGACATCAACCCGCAGGCGCCCACGCACATCCTCATTGTGCCCAATCGTGAAATCCCGACCGCCAACGATATTTCAGATACGGACGAACAGTTGCTGGGTCATATGTTGGTTGTTGCCAGGCAGCTGGCAGAGGCAGCAGGCATTGATGCGGACGGTTATCGTCTCATCATCAACTGCAACGAGCACGGTGGCCAGGAGGTCTTCCACCTCCACCTGCATCTGCTCGGCGGCAGACCCCTGGGCCCCATGTTGACTCAAAGCTGGTAGCGCTCCCGGTTAGCCGGAAGTCAATGCCGCGACAATGGCGGCCTCGACCAGTTCCAGGGTCGCTTCCACACGCTGGCCATTGACCAGCACGGTCGGCGTGCCGCGGAAGCCTTCAGTGCGGCTGGCCTGGGTATTCGCTTCCAGCAGTATGGCATCCGGGCGGTCGCTGCTCATGCACGCGTCCCATACGGCACTGTCAATGCCCAGATTGTCGATGCCGCTGCGCAGACGATTGCTGGCGTAGGCCTGGTTGCCGAAGGATTGCTGCCAGTCGAAGAGCGCGCTGTGATACATCCAGAAGGCGTCCTGCTCGCCGGCGCAGAGGGCAGCGCGGGCCGCTCCCTGTCCATTGGGAATGCCGCCGGTGCCAAAGAGAGGAATGTAGGTGAAGGCCACCTCGCCTGCACGCGCCCGGGACACAAGCATCGGCGTGACGGTTTGGTAGAAGGTGCCACAATGCGGGCAGTCAAAACTGGAGATCTCGCTGACATGCACCGGGGCGTCCGCGTTGCCCAGCAGCGGGAAGCCATCTCCCGTAACCGACTGCGGAATGTCAGCATAGATTGCGGCGGTCTCTTCACCCACGGGCGCCTCGGCGGGCTGGCTGGTGAGCACAAGAAGCGCTACAGCGATGACCGCGACAGCCACCGCTGCGCCCAGCAGCAACATCTGTCGATTGCGTCGTGACTGACTTTCCCTTGCCCTGCGCCGGTCGCGCGTCCGTGAACGGTCACTGCTCATACGTCTCTCCCGCCACCCCGATCCGTCGGGCCGCAGTGTAGCCGATTTTGGCGGCAGCGGGAACACCTTTTCACGCGTCTGCACGCGGCAGGCCGTGGCCGCCCTCGCGTTTTTTCTGCTACACTGCAGGCAGACCAGACCGGCAGCGCAGCAAGGACAGTGGGGGGATGATGAACACAGCACTGGACAGCTTTGGGGCCCGCAGCAGCTTCGATACCGGCAGTGGCGAGGCTGTGGTCTACCGCCTCGACGCCCTGACGCGGCGCGGCATCGGTCAGGTCGAGCGCCTGCCATTCAGTATTCGCGTGCTGCTGGAAAACGCGCTGCGCAACCTTGACAACTTTCAGGTGGACGAGCAAGCCGTCGTAAACCTGGCCTCCTGGGACGCAGCGGCTTACAACCCGGTCGAGATTCCCTTCAAACCCGCCCGCGTCATCCTGCAGGATTTCACCGGCGTGCCTTCAGTCGTTGACCTGGCTGCCCTGCGCAGCGCCATGCAGCGCATGGGCGGCGACCCCGCCAAAATCAACCCGGTCGTCCCGGTCGATCTGGTCATCGACCACTCAGTGCAGGTGGACGTCTTCGCCCGGCCGGATGCCCTGTCTCGCAACGCCGATATGGAATTCCTGCGCAACCGCGAACGCTACGAGTTCCTGCACTGGGGCCAGAAAGCCTTCGACAACTTCCGTGTGGTGCCGCCGGCTACTGGCATCGTGCACCAGGTCAATCTCGAATATCTGGCCCGCGTGGTTCAACTCTACCCGAATTCGCAGGGCGAACTGGTCGCCCTGCCGGACACGCTGGTCGGCACCGACAGCCACACGACCATGATCAACGGCCTGGGCGTCGTCGGCTGGGGCGTTGGTGGTATCGAGGCCGAGGCCGCCATGCTGGGCCAGCCGGTCTACATGCTTATGCCCGAGGTTGTCGGCTTCCGCCTGACCGGCAGCCTGCCCGAAGGCGCCACTGCAACCGACCTCGTGCTCGTCGTTACGCAGATGCTGCGCGCCAGGGGCGTGGTCAGCAAGTTCGTCGAGTTCTTCGGCAGCGGCCTCGACAGCATGACCCTGCCCGACCGCGCGACCATCGCCAACATGGCGCCCGAATACGGAGCGACCATTGGCTTCTTCCCGGTCGATGACGAGACGATCAGCTATATGCGCCGCACCGGCCGTGACGAAGCGCAGGTTGAGTTGGTGGAGCGCTATTGCAAGCTACAAGGTCTGTTCCGTAGCGCAGACACGCCGGATCCGCAGTATAACGACACCCTTGAGCTGGACCTGGGCAGCGTGCAGCCCAGCCTCGCCGGCCCGCTGCGCCCGCAGGACCGCATCCTGCTGCACGACATGCAGCCGGCCTTTCAGCGCGCCCTGCGCGCGCCGGTCGGCCCCCAGGGCTTCGAGCTCTCCGAAACACAGCTGGCGAGCAGCGCCCGCTTTGCGCAGAACGGCCACAACGAAGAAATGCAGCATGGCGCCGTCGTCATCGCCGCCATCACCAGCTGCACCAACACCAGCAACCCCTCGGTCATGGTCGCGGCCGGCCTGCTGGCCAGGAACGCCGTGGCCCAGGGCCTGCTGCGCAAGCCCTGGGTGAAGACCAGCCTGGCGCCTGGCTCGCGCGTCGTCACCGCCTATCTGGACGCGGCCGGCCTGACCCCTTGCCTCGAAGAACTGGGCTTTCACACCGTAGGCTATGGCTGCACCACCTGCATCGGCAACAGCGGCCCGCTGCCGCAGGAAGTATCCGCAGCAGTGCGCGAGGCGGACCTCGTCGCCGCGGCGGTGTTGAGCGGGAACCGCAATTTCGGCGGCCGCATCAGCCCGGACGTACGCGCCAACTACCTCGCATCGCCGCCGCTGGTTGTGGCCTACGCACTGGCGGGCACGGTCGACATCGATTTGCAGCGCGAGCCCCTGGGCCAGGCGCAGGATGGCTGCGACGTCTTCCTTAAAGACATCTGGCCTACGCAGCAGCAAATCCTCGATACCATCCAGAACAGCCTGACTCCAGCCCTCTACCAGCAGCAATATGGCAATGTCTACGATGGCAACGCTATGTGGAACGAAATCCCCAGCCAGGAAGCGGCAGTCTATGGCTGGGATGCAGCGAGCACCTACATCCAGGAGCCGCCATTCTTCATTGACCTGGCGCAGCAGCCACAGTCGCTGCAGTCCATTTCGGGCGCGCGCGTGCTGGTCATGGCCGGCGATTCGATGACGACCGACCACATCTCCCCGGCGGGCGCCATCGCCGTCAAAGGGCCGGCCGGCCTGTGGTTGCAGGAGCGCGACGTGGGGCCGCAGTACTTTAACAGCTTCGGCTCCCGTCGCGGCAACCACGAGGTCATGATGCGCGGCACCTTCGCCAATGTGCGGCTGCGCAACTTGCTACTGCCCGGCACGGAAGGCGGCGTCACGCGACACTTCCCGAGCGACGAAACCCTGCCGATTTACGATGCGGCCATGCGCTACATCGCGGCTGGAACGCCCCTGGTCGTGCTGGCGGGAAAGGACTATGGCATGGGTTCCAGCCGCGACTGGGCCGCCAAGGGCACGCAACTGCTGGGCGCGCGCGCCGTCATCGCCGAGAGCATCGAGCGCATTCATCGCAGCAATCTGGTGATGATGGGCGTGCTGCCGCTGACTTATGTGCCAGGAGAATGCGCGCAGTCACTCGGGCTGAGTGGCGCGGAGCACTTCGACATCCCGGTGCCACAAGACATCAGGGCCGGCCAGCGCCTGACGGTGACGGCGACCGGTGACGGAGGTCAGACTACGCAGTTCGAAGTCGACGTGCGCCTCGATACACCGGTTGAAGTGGAGTACTACCGCAACGGCGGCATCCTGCAGACCGTGCTGCGCAACTTCCTGCGCGACTGAGTCAGTCTTCGTCGAGTAGCGTCAGTACCTGCGGGCTGCCTTTCGAGCGCGAGAGCGTGCCGCGCGCAATCAGGTCCAGCTTGACAGTCTCGGCATACCAGCCGACCGACCCCTCGAAGTCCGTCAGCCGTTCGTCGACAGCCTTCATCAATTCCGTGTGAGTCAGTTCGCCACCAGCGGCGCGCAGTGAATCCAGCATGGCGGCGCGCACCGGATCATACTTCGAGCGCAGAATGTTGACGCCCTTTTTACCCTCCGGATGCAGGGTCTGGATGCGTTCGTCTTTCATGTGGGCCTGGTCAGCGTATCGGCCGTGATGATCAGGGTGTTGCCTTCGGAATCCTGGATGGACATCCAGTTGCCCCAGGGTTCCGCTACGGGCTCCTGCAGAATGGTCACACCCTTGCCGCACAGTTCTTCCGCAAGATCTTCCAGTTCGCTTGCCTGAATGGTGATCGCCTGTGCCTTGCCGATGGTTCCTGCGTAATGGCCCCAGTGAGAGTCGTTCTCGTCCGTCTTGTAGAGGTTGATGATAGTTTCTGCACCTGCCGGCGCCACCTCGATCCACTTAAGATCTGATCCGGGAAACAACGGCGCCTCAAGACGCAACTCCATGCCCAGTTTTTCGGTGTAAAAGGCTTTCGCCCGTTGCTGGTCAGAGACAAATACCGACACCGTGCCCACTCGTTTGATCATGCTTTCCTCCCTGCCCTGTGGGGCGCACAGTGTACCCATCCAGTCTGCCCTTGTGTAGACTGTTTTCCTGCTGGAAGTACAAGATGGATTTGCGATGACCAGGCCACAGGTCACGATTTACACCGACGGCGGCGCCAAACCCAATCCCGGCGGGCCCGGTGGCTGGGCCGCGCTGCTCATCAGCGGCGAACACCAGCGCGAACTCAGCGGAGCGGAGCCGGCCACCACCAACAATCGCATGGAATTGACCGCGGCCATCATGGCGCTGGAAGCGCTGAAGGAGCCCTGCCAGGTCACGCTCTACACTGACAGTCAGTACCTGAAGAACGGCATCACCCTGTGGCTGCCAGGCTGGCTACACAGGGGCTGGAAGACCTCGGCCCGCAAGCCCGTCAAGAATCAGGACCTGTGGCAGCGCCTCCACGCAGCCAGCCAGCGTCACGAAATCGACTGGCGCTGGGTGCGCGGGCACGCCGGCAATCCAGCCAACCAGCGAGTCGATCGCCTCGCCAGCGCCGCCCGTGAAGCGCTGACATAGCGGGCGCCGCCTGCTATACTCCTGCCGCCTGTGGCCCTGTTGACGGAGCAGCCATGCCTACCTACGCCAATCGCGTTGCCGGTTTCGGCACGACCATCTTTGCCGAGATAAACAACCTGGCTCTCAAGTACGGAGCGGTCAATCTCGGCCAGGGCAGGCCCGACTTTGACGGGCCACAGGAAATTGTCGAAGCGGCGGTGCGGGCCCTGCAATCCGGCGGCAGCAATCAATACGCACCGGGACGGGGCATTCCCGAGCTGCTGGACGGCATCGCCAGTCATGCTGCCGCCTTCTACAACATGGATGTCGATCCGGAAAACGGCGTTCTGGTCACGCCAGGCGCCACTGAAGCAATCTTTTGCTCCATCATGGGCCTGGTCGACCCTGGCGACGAGGTCATTGTCATCGAGCCCTTCTACGACAGCTACGTACCCGGCATACAAATGGCTGGCGCGACGCCTGTCTATGTGTCCCTGCATCCGCCGGACTGGACTTTTGACCCTGATGAGTTGCGCGCCGCCTTCAACGACCGCACTCGAGCCATCATGATCAACACGCCCAACAACCCCACCGGCCGCGTCTTCACGCGCGCGGAACTTGAACTCATCGCCGGGCTCTGCCGCAGGCATGACGTGATCGTAATCTCCGACGAGGTCTACGAACACCTGCTCTTCGATGACGCGCGTCACATTCCCATTGCTTCATTGCCCGGCATGTTTGAGCGCACGGTAACAGTCGGCAGCGCGGGCAAGACCTTCGGCATGACCGGCTGGAAAATCGGCTGGGTCTACGGACCGTCCGACCTGATAACCGGCGCCTGGCGCTCGAGCCAGTTCACTTCCTTCGCCACGAATCACCCGGCCCAGGTCGCCGTGGCCCACGCCTTCACGCTGGGCAGCAGTTACTACGAAGAGTACCAGGCGCTGTATCACGGCAAACGTGAGCTGATGATGCAGGTGCTGACGGGGGCCGGCCTGAAATCCATCCTGCCGCAAGGCACCTACTTCGTTATGGCTGACTTTTCAGAACTCTTCGATGGCGACGACGTGGCCTTCACCAATCACATGATCACCGAAATCGGGGTTGGCTGCATCCCGCCCTCTGTCTTCTTCACGCCGGAGCACCGCCATATCACAGCCGATCACGTACGCTTTACCTTCTGCAAGAACGACGACACCCTGCTCGCGGCCGCCGAGCGCATGGCGAAGCTGCGAGGTTAATGGATCTCAAGAATTCGGAATTAGATCACACCAGTAATTAAAAAATTCACGTTCTAGTAGATTAAACCGTTTCCTTAGAAAGCATTCATATTCTTCCTTGTTCAAATTTCCAACATCATTCGGTAGGTAATCGCTCGGGCAAATTAATGAGTCTTCGTCAATCTGTATGTTCTCTTCAAACTCGGATTGGTTTACTTCGCCTTTTTCATATTTGTGATTCCAGAATTCAACGAATGTATTCTTTCCCTTTCTCTGATTCTTCTGCTGCTCGAGCAAAGCGAGATTGGCAACACAATTTATCGGCCAACCTTCTCCAGACCATTTGACCTGCTTTGCCAAGCGGTCTACAGGGACGATGTGTTCTACGTGATACTCTTTTGCATTCTCATAAACAGTGAACTTCTTTACGTAGATGTACTTTAGGAAAAGAATTTCAGGTGATGCTTTTCGAACAAGCCTTCTTTTATGCAGCATGGATATCTGCTTCTCTTCAAACCAGATACTTAGCACCGACTGCCAGTGGATGGCAGAAGGCAACCTTCTAGAGAAACGCTGATTTGTTACATCTTCATGTAGCTTAGTATCACCAGAACCTCTCCAATAATCCCGAATAATATCGTATAAATAAAACAGCTCTAGTTTTCGGAGCAAGTCTGAGAGAGGCTTTTTCCAGTTCCTTCTTTCTTCCAATGTATCTAGGTCATATTTTGTTTGGAAAACACTTGTAATCATAGAAATGATGTGTAGCTCTGCATGGAAGATAACTGGTTCTTTTTTTCTGCCCTTTTGATTGACACTTAGGATTGGATTTAAGCTCTCATCCACAAGTTTCACACTTTCATAAATCCGTTCTCCCAAGTCATTTAACTCAATGTTTCTTTCATATAGCCTTTTGTCCAAATATCTCATTTCAGACAGGCGCATTCCGATACAGGCTGTGACAAGATTAAATCCAATTGAACTTGGAGTATCCGCCTCTACTGAACTAAATAGAGAAGGGAAGGAGTTTGAGAGGTAATGACCGAATCCAAACAGGTATTCAAACAATGAATAGTCGCGGCCTTGCTCAGAGTCGTCCTCATCTTCATACTCAATGGCAGCAGATGTGAATCCTCCCTCAACAAGGGCCTCATATTTTCTCTTTACAGCATCCTTAATTGCGTCTTCACGAATCTTTAGCTTGTACTTCAACCAGCTTGCAGCGTAGACTTCATATGGACTAAGTGCAACACCAGTTGAATTCAATAGTGTGAAGATTTCAGGTAAATTCCCCATGTCACCACTATAAATAATTACTGGAACCTCTGCATTTTTGATATCTGCCTCGGTTCGCACATCTGTGAGAAATTGTTTCAACTTTCGCGTCAGAATTTCGTTCATGAAAATGTTAGAAAATGCCTCTTTAAATTCTTCAGCCTCCTCATGAATAAGGATCACACTAACAACCAAACATTTTGCAAGTTCGTCAACACTCCAGCCATCAATTTCTGCGAAACCTTTTCGTGAGCGAACCCACCAGAAAGGGCTTTCCTAACTCTTTCAGATCTGTCTTCACCAGATAATTGCAGTTCTTCGACTATAAAATCTACTACATCTGTTTCAACATCTTCAGCGAAAAAGAATTGGTTGGGGTTTTTCATGTATTCTCGGATTGCGTTTGTTCTTTGTAGCCCATCAATAAGATCGTACTTGCGCTTCCCATCTACCTTTTTGTCTTCATACAGGAGCAGCGAGCCGAAGGGGTAACCCATTTTTATTGAGTTTATTAGACCTTTTTGTTTATCACGATCCCATACTAAGCGGCGTTGGAACTCAGGGATGAAAATGACCTCTTGACTATCAGAGGCACGATTACATGCATCTACCAGACGAAAAACTTCCCACTTGTCAATGTTGCTATACTTTCTTCGACGGAGCATTGCTTTGCCTCCATACAAATGGGAGCTAGTGACGACTGTGGGATCGTATCACATCAACTTCATGTTTTTCAATTGAGATGATTGCACACCGATGAACATAGACGCTCCCCTCGTCACACTCGCCGATATCAAAGCGGCACGGCCGCTGCTGGACGCGCAGCTGCGGCGCACGCCACTGCACAGCTCACGTCAGCTGGGCGAGCGCTGCGGCGTGAGGCTGCGCTTCAAGGCCGAGCTGCTGCAGAAGACCGGCTCCTTCAAGCCGCGTGGCATGCTGAACTGCCTGCAGCACCTGGGCGCTGAGGAGAAGGCGCGCGGCGTCGTCACCATGTCCGCCGGCAACGCCGCCCAGGCGCTGGCTTTCGCCGCCGCCCGGCTCGACATCGCGGCCACCGTCGTCATGCCGCAGCAAGCCTCGCGCAGCAAGGCTGCCGCCACCGAAGGCTACGGCGCCCGCGTCCTGCTGCACGGCGGCATGCACGATCTGCTGCCGAAAGTGCAGCAGTTGCAGCGTGAAGAAGGCCTGACCTTCGTGCATCCCTTTGACGACCTGCGTGTCATCGCCGGCCACGGCACGCTCGGCATGGAGCTGCTTGAGGAGGGCCCGGCGCCGGATGTCGTTATCGTCCCGATCGGCGGCGGCGGGTTGCTTTCGGGCGTGGCTGCCGCGATTAAGCAGACGCGCCCGACCACGCGCATCGTCGGCGTCGAACCCGAAGGCGCGGCGGCCCTGTCGCGCAGTCTGGAGTCCGGCAGCCCCGAGCGCATTGAACAGGTGCAGACCATCGCCGACGGCCTGGCGGCGCCCTTCGCCGGCGCCCATTGCCTGCGTCACGCCCAGGCCTTCGTCGACGAGGTCGTGCTGGTCAGCGACGAAGAGATTGCCTCAGCCCTGCGCCTGATTCTGGAGCGTTGCAAGCTGCTGGCCGAGCCGGCAGCGGCGGCCAGCTTCGCGGCCCTGCTGCACCACAAGGTTCAGGTCGCGCCGGGCGCGGAGGTCATCTGCGTGCTCTCCGGCGGCAACGTCGACCGCTCGCTGTTGCGTACCCTGCTATGAGCAACTACATATACCACGGTGACAACATTGACGTGCTACCCACCCTGCCAGCACGGCACTATCGTCTCATCTATATCGATCCGCCCTTCAACACCGGTCAGCAGCAGAAGAGGAAGCGCCTCCGTACCGTTCACGATGATGATGGTGACCGAATTGGTTTCCAGGGCAAACGCTTTCGAAGCGAATTTCTTGGTGAAAGCGCCTTTGCCGACAGCTTCGATGATTACCTGGCCTTTCTACGACCACGACTGGAGCAGGCGAAAAGGGTGCTCACGGAGGATGGTAGCCTCTTTTTTCATATCGACTATCGTGAAGTGCATTACTGCAAGCTGCTTCTGGATAGTATTTTCGAGCGTGAATGTTTCATGAATGAAATCATCTGGGCCTACGACTATGGCGGACGCAGCAAGTCCCGCTGGCCGGCCAAGCACGATAACATACTGTGGTACGTAAAGGATCCTAACAACTTCGTCTTCAACTACGACGCAATCGACCGCATCCCCTACATGGCGCCTGGCCTGGTGACGCCGGAAAAGGCCGCGCGCGGCAAGACGCCAACCGATGTCTGGTGGCTGACCATCGTCAGCCCCACCGGCAAGGAGAAGACCGGCTACCCAACGCAAAAGCCACTCAAGCTACTGGAGCGAATCATCGCTGTGCATTCCGATGAAGGTGATCATGTGCTGGATTTCTTCGGAGGCAGTGGAACGACGGGTGTCGCGGCAGCAAGTGTCGGCCGCGACTACACGATCATCGACAACAACCCTGATGCAATTCACGTCATGCAACAGCGCCTGGTGTGCCCGGTACCTCAAATGATCCTGGCTCCATTGACTTCTACACGGAATTAGCGCAGTACGGACGAATTGGTCTGGCATCCACAACGATTTCATGTTAGTGTTACGTACAGGGTTAATCAGATTATTCCTATTAATCGCACGTACGCATTACCTGGATGGGACGGACGGCAGCGAACATGGCAGGGCTCGAGCTGGATTCAGAATTGCTGGACTTCCTCGCAAGCGGTCGCTTTGAACCTGGCGATCGCCTGCCGACCATTAGCGAGCTGCAAAGTGATGACCTGCTGGGCATCAGCGCCGGCAAGGTCCGCGAGCAGTTGGAGGTCGCGCGCAGCCTGGGTCTCGTTGATGTACGTTCCGGCACCGGCATGCGCCTGCGCGCCTGGCAGTTCACGCCGGCGGTGCGCCTCAGTTTGTTCTGCGCGCTGGCGCTGGACGAGGGTAATTTCGAACTGTTCAGCGAACTGCGCAAACACCTCGAACTGGCCTTCTGGGACGAGGCCTGCGCCTTGCTCAATGATGAAGACCTGGACGCGCTGGAAGACTGTATGGAGCGCGCCCGCGCCAAGCTCGAGGGAGACGAGTGGATCCAGATTCCCAACCAGGAACACCGCGACTTTCACCTCGGTATTTTCCGGCATTTGCAAAACCCCTTTGTGCAGGGGCTGCTGGAAGCCTACTGGGATGCCTACGACGCCGTTGAAATCAACCGTTACGCCGATTATGACTATTTGCAGACGGTTTGGGACTACCATGGCCGCATATTGCAGGCCATTCGCGACGGCGATTTTGAAGCCGCGCGCGACCATTTTCAGCAACACAGCGAGCTGCTTCGTTATCCGTCACGCAGACAGCGTACGCCTAATTCCGCCACGCAGGTACTGACGAGGGCCGCCGGGTAAGGGACGGACGCCACCCGGTGACCCAGGGAGAAAAGGAGCCAGGCGCGTAGAGCGCACAAATGCCATGAGTATTGCAGAGATTCAACAGCATCCGGAGTCGCTGGCGGAGGAACGCACCAGCCAGGTCAACGACTTCGCATTTATGGTAGCGACGAAGAACGGCTCCGGCAGCCAGACCTCGAACAATGTGCTGGTGCGCGCCCTCTTCCACATGGGCATCCCTGTCAACGGCAAGAACCTGTTCCCTTCCAACATCAAGGGCCTGCCCACCTGGTACACCATCCGCGTCAGCGGCGAGGGTTACATCGCGCGGCGTGACACGACCGAAATCGTCATCGCCATGAACGAGCTGACTGCCGCGGAAGACATCGCCAGCCTGCCTGCAGGCGGCGTCGCCATCCTCCCCCAGGAATGGAAGTGGGGCAACAGCCGCGACGACATTACCTGCTACGAAATCCCGGTGCGCGCGACCATCCGCCAGTTCAAGATCCCCTCCGCGCGCCGTGAACAGGTCGGCAACATGGTCTATGTCGGCGTCGTAGCCTGGCTCTTTGAAATCCCGCTGGAGCTGGTGCACCAGGCGCTCTCGGAACAGTTTCGGGGCAAGGCTGCGCCCATCAACATGAATTACGAAATCATCGAAACCGCCTGGGAGTGGGCCAGGAGCAACCTGATCAAGCAGGACCCCTATCGCTTCGCCCCACTGAGCTTGACCAAAGGCAAAATCCTCATAACCGGCAATGAGGCTGCTGCGCTGGGCGCCATATTCGGCGGCGTGACTTTCGCTTCCTGGTATCCCATCACGCCCTCCACGAGCCTGATTGACTCGCTACTGTCCTACCGACACCTGCGCAAGGACCCCGAGACAGGCAAGGATACTGTTGCCGTCATTCAGGCCGAGGACGAAATCGCCGCCATCGGCATGGTCGTCGGCGCCGGCTGGGCCGGTGCGCGCGCCATGACGGCCACCAGCGGCCCGGGCATCAGCCTGATGTCCGAATTTGCCGGCCTTGCCTACCTGGCCGAAATTCCGGTAGTCATCTGGGACGTCACGCGCATGGGCCCCAGCACCGGCTTGCCCACGCGCACCAGTCAGGGAGACATTCTCTTCACCAATTTCCTCGGCCATGGTGACAGCCAGCAGGTGATCCTGCTGCCGCGCGACCCGGCCGAATGCTTCGAGTTCGGCTGGAAAGCCTTCGACCTCGCCGAGGCCCTGCAAACGCCGGTCTTTGTGCTTAGCGACCTCGACATCGGCATGAACAACTGGATGTCCGAACCCTTCGAGTATCCTGAAATCTCCATGAACAGGGGCAAAACCCTGGACAAGATTGGACTTGAAGAATTCTTCGCCGCCAGGGGCGAGTGGTACCGCTACCGCGATTACGACGGGGACGGCATCCCCTGGCGCACCGTGCCCGGCACCGACCATCCCCGCGCAGCCTACTTCGCTCGCGGCACCGGCCACGACGATCAGGCGAACTACAGCGAGCGCAGTGACGACTGGGTGCACAACATGCAGCGGCTGCGCCGCAAGTTCGAGACAGGGCGTTCGCTCATGCCTGCGCCGGAGATTGAAACCAGCCCGGGACTGCGCATCGGCATCGTCAGCTACGGCTCCAACGACCCGGCAGTGCAGGAAGGGCGCGACCGCCTGCGTGCCGATGGCATCGAGACCAGTTACCTGCGCATCCGCGCCCTGCCGCTCAAGCCTGAGGTGCTGGCCTTCATCGAACAGCACGAGCGCATTTATGTGGTCGAAAACAACTTCGACGGCCAGATGACCAGCCTCATTCGCATCGACATGCCGCAGGACAACAGTCACGTTCACTCGCTGGCGCTGGGCGACGGCCTGCCCATGACGCCTCGTTTTGTCCACGAAAACATTCTCAGCCAGGAGCGTAACCAGCATGGCCAGAAACGCACGTACTAACGCGCTCGGCCTCGGCCGTAACGACTACACAGGCGGCAAGAGTACCCTCTGCCCGGGCTGCGGCCATGACTCGATCAGCAACCAGATCATTCGCATCGCCTTCGAGCTGGGTCTGGAACAGCACAATGTCATCAAGATGAGCGGCATTGGGTGCTCCAGCAAGACGCCGGCCTACTTCCTCGGCCGCTCGCACGCCTTCAACACCATCCACGGGCGCATGCCCTCCGTCGTAACCGGCGCTACCACAGTCAACAACGAACTGATTGCCATGGCCGTCAGCGGCGACGGCGACACCGGCAGTATTGGCCTCGGCCAGTTCAAGCATTTGCTGCGCCGCAACGTGCCGATGATCTACATCATCGAGAACAACGGGGTCTACGGCCTGACCAAGGGCCAGTTCTCGGCCACCGCGGACGAGGGCCAATTCCTCAGGCACTACGGCGACAACGATCTGCCGCCCATCGACTTGGCGCTTGAAGCCATCATCAGCAACTGCACTTTCGTCGCGCGCAGCTTTTCCGGCGATCCCTCCCAGGTGCAGGCCTTGCTCAAGGCCGGCATCATGCACAAGGGCAGCGCAGTGCTCGACATTGTCAGCCCCTGCGTCACCTTCAACAACGCGCCGGATTCGACCAAGAGCTATCCCTACGGACGTGAGCATGAAACGCCGCTGCACGAGATTGACCTGCTAATGCCAGACTTCGTCGAGGCGCGCGAGGAGATCCTCATCGACGACTACGAGTCGGGCGAGGTCATCGAAGTGCCCATGCATGATGGCTCGCTCATCCGACTCAAGAAGATCGACCGCGATTACGACCCGCGTCAGCGCGTACAGGCCATTAATCTCCTCGAAGAAGCGCGTATGGACAATCTGCTGCTCACCGGGCTGCTCTACTATGAAGAGCCGCGCATGACCCTCGCCGAGAGCGAGAGGCTCTGTGATCGGCCCCTGACGCAATTGCCGGAAGAACTACTGCGTCCGCCGCGCGCGGCGCTCGAAAAGCTAATGCAGGGCATGATGTAGCTACCCTCGCAGTGCCCCCCGGGTCACCAGGTGGTTCCCCGGCATTCCCGCGAATGTTGCCGTTTTGGCGCGCCTGAAAGGTAACCTGCATGACTGATTTCGCCAGGCTGGATGTGAAGCAGTCGCTCGCGGCGCTGGAAGTCAATGCAACCGCCGGGCTCGCGGAGGAGGAAGTTGCGCGTCGCCGCGCGCAACATGGAGCAAACGCCCTGCCCGCCGACCAGGGGATCAACTGGTTCCAGCTTATCTTCGGCCAATTTCGCGACCTGATGGTCATCATCCTGCTGGTCGCAGCAGGCATCTCCTGGTTCCTGGGCGATGTGAAGGATGTCGTGGTGATCCTGGCTATCGTGCTGCTCAACGCTGCGCTCGGCATCAGCCAGGAGTATCGCGCAGAACAGGCGCTGGCCGCCCTCGGCGCGCTGCAAGTGCCGCAGGTGCGCGTCCGCCGCAATGGCGCAGTGCATCAGATCGGCGCCGAAGAGCTGGTGCCAGGCGACATCGTGCTGCTGCAGGAAGGCGACCGCGTCCCCGCCGATGGCCGCCTCATCGATTCCGTCAATCTGCAGCTGGAGGAAGCCGCCTTAACCGGCGAATCCGTCCCGGTAGAAAAACAGACGGAGGCGCTCGCAGGCGCGGCGGACATCCCGCTTGGCGATCGCGCCAACATGGCCTGGATGGGCACCTCGGTCAACTATGGTCGGGGCATCATGGCCGTCACGCAGACCGGCCTGGCCACCGAGCTGGGCAACATTGCCGCCATGCTGCTGCAGGTGGAGCGCGGCATCACGCCGTTGCAGCGCCGCCTCAACCGACTGGGCAAGACCCTGGCCATCGGCGCAGGCATCGTGGTTGTTCTGGTCTTCATCGCCGGTCTGCTGCGCGGCATCGCCTGGCAGGAGATGTTCCTCACCGCCATCAGCCTGGCGGTGGCCGCCGTGCCGGAGGGTCTGCCCGCACTCATCACCATCAGCCTCTCCCTCGGCGCCGGGCGCATGGTGCGTAACAATGCCCTGATCCGGCGCCTGCCCGCCGTCGAGACGCTCGGCTCGGTTACCGTCATCTGCTCGGACAAGACCGGCACGCTCACGCGCAACGAGATGACCGCGACCGACATCGCCCTGCCGCACCACGCCGACCTCGTCATCAGCGGCATCGGCTACAACGTCGAGGGCGACATCCGCCTGCGCGAAGGTGGCCCTCTGCCGGCAGAGTCCTTGCGCCCGGAAGGTCCGCAACCAGACCGCGCCATTATTCGGGTCATTCAGGCCATCGCCCTGTCCACCAACGCCTACCTTGAAGAGAGCGGCGCTGACGACGCCCTCAACGTAGTCGGTGACACAACCGAAGGCGCGCTGCTGGTGGCCGCGCGCAAGGCCGGCATTACGCGCGAAGCGTTGGAGCGGGAGCTGCCGCGCGTGGCCGAGCTGCCCTTCAGCAGCGAACGCAAGGCCATGACCACCCTGCATGAGGTACGGGGCGGGCGCGAGGCCGACATCTTCCCGGAGGCGCGCTACATCGCTATCACCAAGGGCGCGCCAGACCAACTGCTGGAGTGGGCCACGCAAGAGAGCTCGCAGGCAGGTACGCAGGCGCTGACTGCTGAGCGGCGCGCGCAGTGGCGCGAGAGCATCGACAACATGGCGCAGCAAGGTCTGCGTGTAATCGGCGTAGCGTGGCGGCCGCTGGACGAGCTGCCCGAGACGCTAACGCCGGAGATAGAACGCGAGCTCTCGCTGCTGGCGCTGGTCGGCATCGTTGACCCTGCGCGGCCCGAGGCACGCGCCGCCGTCCACACGGCGCGCGGCGCTGGCCTGCGCACCATCATGATCACCGGCGATCACGCCCTCACCGCCGAGGCCATCGCTCGCGACCTGGGCATCCTGGGGCCGGAGGAGCAGGCGCTGACCGGAACGCAACTGGACGCGCTCGATGACGAGCAACTGCGTGAGCGACTGCAGCACACCTCAACATTCGCGCGCGTCTCGCCGCTGCACAAGCTGCGTCTCGTGCAGGCACTGCAGGAACAGGGCGAAACGGTCGCCATGACCGGCGACGGTGTCAACGACGCGCCCGCGCTTAAACAGGCGGACATCGGCGTTGCCATGGGCATCACCGGCACCGACGTCAGCAAGGGCGCCGCCGAGATGGTGCTAACCGATGACAACTTCGCCTCCATCGTGCGCGCGGTCGAGGAAGGCCGCGTCATCTACGACAACATCCGCAAGTTCGTCAAGTACCTGCTCAGTTGCAACGTCGGCGAAATCCTGGTCATGTTCGTGGCGCTGCTGATCGGCCTGAAAATCCCGCTGCTGGCCATCCAGATTCTGTGGGTCAACCTGGTCACCGACGGCTTGCCGGCCATCGCCCTGGGATTCGAGCCAGGCGAGGCAGACGTGATGCGCCGCAAACCGCGCGCCCGCGACGAAAGCATCCTCGCCGGCGGCACCGGCAAGTACATCCTGCGCGTCGGCGTGCTGATCGCCATCCTCACGCTCGTCAGCTACGCCTGGGGCTACAGCTCGCTGGGTATGCAGCCCTTCAGTGAGACGCTCGGTCTCGAGCAGCTGCTGACCGCTGACCTGCGCCACATCGTTGACGAGGCCTTCATCCCCATGGACTGGGATTCGGTGTCGCCCGAACAGCGCGTCAGCACCTGGCTGAGCAGCGTGAAGCCCGCAGCGGAAGGCGGCGGCGAGGGCCTGCTGGCCGAGGCGCAGCGCATCCCGCGCACAATCGCCTTCACCGTGCTGGCGCTGACGCAAATGTTCGCCGTGATGGCCGTCCACGCCGGTGAGCGCGCTTCCCTGTTCCGCGTCGGCTTCCACAAGAACCCGCTGCTGCCAGCCGCCATCATCCTGACCGCCCTGCTGCAGCTGATGGTGATTTACCTGCCCGCGCTACAGCCGATCTTCGAAACGGCCGCCATCCCACCTGGCCACCTGCTGGCCTCGGTTGCCATGGCATCGCTGGTGCTGGTCGCTGTCGAGCTGCAGAAACGCTTCTTCCCGCTACCGGAACTGGAGGCCGCCTGATGACGCTGACTGAGTCTGGAGTCTAGAGTGGCGCAGATATTCCTTTCCTACAGCCACAGCGACAGCGACTTTGTCGAACTTATCGAGCCTCGAATTCAGCGCATCTTTGGTGAAGGTTTGCTGTGGTATGACAGGAAGCCTGATGGATTAAAGGGTGGTCAGATCTGGTGGAATGAAATACGAAGGCAAATTCAGGAGTGCCAAATCTTCCTGTTTCTGTTATCTGATGAGTCGGCATTAGCAGGGTCTTGCACGGAGGAACTCCGGGAGGCACTGGTGATGAACAAAACGATTATTCCAGTGTTGCTTGAGACCTACAGCAGCAAGGACTATCCAGTTACATACTCACAGGCAATCTTGGGCAGGCTCGAAGAGATTCAATATGTTGATTTGCGAAGGAAAAGTAATCGAGTCAAGTATGATGATCTTTCCGAGCTATGGGGTGCAATAAATCGTGCTCGAAGGACCACTCTTTCTCGAACTGAGCGGTGGCTTTTATGGAATCAGTACGAAATCATCAAAATGCTGGAATATGGTAAGAAACATCAGCAGATGGATCAAACGATTGAACAGCAGGTTCTTTCTTCAGGAATCGAATTTCATTATGGGCATCTCATTTTTTTTGATGATCTAGGCATTGAATTCAATGATGGCAAAGAGGCAAGAATGATCTTGGACATGTTCCATGATCTTCACTTTGCTGTAGAGGAGGAAAGGAATGGTTACCAGAAACATGAATTGGGTCTCAAAGACGAAGAGCTTGAATTGCTCACATTCAAGGGTTATTTGACCAATTTTGAGCAGGGCCATGCAGCATACACTTATTTCCTGATAAGCAATTCACTATATTCACCAGAGGTATTCCCTAGGGATAGGGATTACAGTAGCTTTAGCGATATGCTTCCTGTATATCGGAAAATGTTAATTGAATGGCAAAACAGCAGAAGCAGGGTTGAGTTAACCAAAGAAGACGTAATCCGCATTGCAAAGGCTGCCACCAGGTGAATCAATATAATTTTGCCCAAGTCAATGTCTAAATCACCCTGCCCTGCATCCCCTTTGGACGCGGGACGCCCATCCTCTTGAGCACTGTCGGCGCCACGTCCATCAACTGTCGGCCTTGCGCTTCACCGCGACCCTTTCGACCCGCCTCGCGCAGCACGAAGAGCCCCTCCATCGCGTGATTGGCGCCGTCCGGCCCACCGTCGTTCTCCAGCGACCAGTCGCGCCCGTGCCCCAGGGTGCCAAGCGCGCGCCAGCGTAGATCGCCGAAATAGACCAGCAGTTCCGGCGCCAGGCCGCGCACTTCGCGGTAAATCTCGCCTGGCCGGAAGACCTGTGTCGGCAGCGACTGCCCTTCCGGCCCGCGGATGTCGCGTAGCCCGGCGGCCAGTTCGTCCAGCAGCAATGGCGCCTGCTGCGGCGTTACGCAGCCCTGCGGCTCGCGCCCGGCCAGGTTCAGCCAGATGCGGCCACAATAGCCGCCCTCGGCCCAGGCGCGCGTCCGCGGCCAGTCCACCTCCAGCTGCGTCAGCGGCGTGAGCTGGCCGGGCGGCGGATCGCGTTTCAGCTGTAGACAGCCCGCGCGCCACAGCCACTCGTTGACGCAGATGCCGCCGTCCATGCGTTGCGCGCCGTGGTCGCTGACGACCAATACGTCGCAGTCGTCGCCCGCCAGCGCGATGATTTCGCCGGCCATGCGGTCAAGCATGCGATAGAAATCACGCAACGCCTGCTGCCAGCGTCCGCCGGGCAGGTGCGCACGGTGCTGCGCATCATGGTCGCTCCAGAAGACGTGCTGCGCGCGATCCAGGCCCATGTGGACGTGAAGCGCGAAATCCCAGGTCTTCGTGCGCAGGCAGTGGCACATCAGCCGGTGTTGCGTCTCGGCCATGTCGATGAGCGTCTGCAGCAAACGGGCCTTGTCCCAGGCGCGAAAGTCCGGCATGTCGAAGCGGTAGTTGGGCGCGAACTGCAACGCTTCCTGGCGGAAGATGGCGGGCCAGCTGCAGGCGCTGCCGCGACCCGGCGTCAGCGGCCCGCTGAGCAGATGGCCGCGCATGGGCCGCACCGGCCAGGTCTGCGGCAGGCCCATGACCAGACAGTCGCGTCCGGCCGCGCCCAGCAGGTCATGGACGCGCGGGTGGCAGACAGCGCGGCTGTCCGCCAGGCGTTGCTGCAGATACGTCCCGCGTTCGCGCTGACGAAAGCCGTAGACGCCCAGCTCGCCTGGGTCGCGCCCGCTCAACATGCTGGCCCAGGCGGGCACGGTGATGCAGGGGATGCAGGAGCGCAGCTCGCCCCAGGTGCCATCCTGGCGCAGCCCGCTCAACACGGGCATGTCGTCCGCGAACTGCTCGAAGGCCAGCTGCGGGCTGGCGCTGTCCCAGCCCAGCAGCAGCATGCGTCGGCGCCGACGCAGCAAGTGCATGAAATTCAGACCGGTTGCGGGTCCGCTTGCAGCGTCTGGATCAAGCCGCGCTCGCGCAGCAGGTCGAGCACGAGGGCGGCGTTCTCCTCGGCATCGCGTTCGACCGTCTGCAGCGTGAGGTCGGGATTCAGTGGCGGCTCGTAGGGGTCGTCGATGCCGGTGAAGCCCTTGATTTCGCCGGCGCGGGCGCGGGCGTAAAGGCCCTTACTGTCACGCTCTTCGCAGACGGCCAGCGGCGTGTCCATGTAGACCTCGATGAACTCCGGGCCAATCATGTTGCGCACGTCGTTGCGCGTGGCACGCCATGGGCTGATTGCTGCGCAGATGACGATGCCGCCGTGGCGCACAATTTCCGACGCGACGAAGCCGATGCGGCGGATATTAATATCGCGGTCTTCCTGGCTGAAGCCCAGGCCTTTGGAGAGGTGAGTGCGCACGATGTCGCCGTCCAGCACCGTCACCTGGCGGCCATGCTCCATCAGCATCACCGTCAGCAGGTCGGCGGTCGTGGTCTTGCCGGCGCCGCTCAACCCGGTAAGCCAGATGCAGGCCCCCTGGCGGTGACGTGGCGGGCGAGCGTCGCGCAGGATTTCCGCCACTTCGGGCCGCGTGAACCATTCCGGCAGCGCGCGTCCGCGCCCAAGATACTGCTCGCGCACCTGCGTGCCGGAGATGTTGGCGACTGGCGTGCTCGCATCGACCTTCGAAATCTCCTCGAAGCGCTGCTCGGTTGGAAGGTAAACCAGCATGCGGAACGGGATCACACCCACGCCCAGCTCCTGCTCGTGCGCCTGCACCAGCTCCTGCGCTTCATAGGGGCCGTAGAACGGCCGTCCCTGCGAATCATCGCCCGGGCCAGCGTGGTCGCGCCCGATGATGATGTGGTTAGCGCCATAATTGCGGCGGATAATGGCGTGCCACAGGGCCTCGCGCGGGCCGCCCATGCGCATCGCCAGCGGCAACAGCGAGAGCAGCACCCGTTCGCGTTCGAAATAGTGGTCGACCAGGGCACGGTAGGTACGCACGCGGGTGTAGTGATCGATGTCGCCCGGCCGCGTCATGCCGACTACCGGATGCAACAGCAGCACGCCGTCTACCCCTTCAATGGCACGTTTGGTCAGTTCCTCATGCGCGCGGTGCAGGGGATTGCGCGTCTGGAAAGCGACGACGTCGCGATGGCCGTATTCCTCCAGCATGGCGCGCGTTTCGGTCGGCGTGCGCCGCAGAAAGCGGAAATCCTGATGCGGCGGCACCTGCAGCACCCGCAGTCTTCCTGCCAGGTTCTGTGGCCCCCAGCGATGCATCTCGGCCACCAGCGGGTGACGCGCGTCGAGACTGCCGAAAACTTTCAGCGAGGCTGCTTCACGATCCCAGGCGTAGATTTCCTCCACCATCATGAGCGCCAGCAGATTGTTCTTGCGGTCGCGCAGCGCGATCTCCTGGTCAAGTCTGACGTTGCTATCCACGCTGACCGGCAGAGTGACCGGGATGGGGAAGAGCGTGCCATCGGCCAGGCGCATTTCCTCCAGCACCCGCTCGTAATCCGCCTGGCGCATGAAGCCGTCCAGCGGCGAAAAGCCCCCGGTGGACAGCAACTCGAGGTCGCAGATTGCGCGCTCGCTCAGCTGAATCGATGGCAGGGTCGCCGCCCTGGCACGAGCCTGCTCCAGTTCATCCGGCGGCACCAGCAGGTTCACCAGCTTGCCACCCCAGGGAGAAATCAGCCTGCAAACTGTGTCTTTCATTCCTGCTCCATTGTCGCCGTTGTTAAACATTTGTCGGACGTAAAATTCGTTCGCCCAACAGACTGGCTGCCACATCGACAGCGAAGTTGGCGGTTTTGTTGCCCACATCCAGAATCGGATTCACTTCAACCAGGTCAAGCGCGCAGACCCGACCGTCATCGCCAAGGATCTCCGCCAGCAGCAGCGCCTCCCGGTGAGTCAGGCCGCCAGGGACAGGCGTGCCGACTCCTGGCGCGACGACGGGGTCAAGCGAATCGAGATCAAAACTGACGTGCAGGGAATCGACATCTCCCAACTTGTCCAGGGCTTCATGGACGACGTTCGAAATGCCGCGCTCCTCAACTTTCCGAATGGTCGCTACCACAATCCCGCTTTCGTCCAGTCTGATGGCTTCCATGGGGTCCAGGTCACGAAGGGCAATCATGCAGACCTGATCGGCCTGCAATTTTGTTGCACTCACTCCCGGCCGCGGGATGCCATCCCCCATCAACCAGGCGACGACCATGCCATGCACGTTGCCGGAAGGCGACGTCGCTGGCGTGTTGAAGTCGCCGTGCGCGTCAATCCAGAGCAGGCCAGTCTTGCCAGGTCGCTGCAGCGAACTCGCCACACTGCCCAGCGACGCGCTGTGATCGCCTCCCAGCATGATCAACTTGTCCTGCGGCCTGACGTGCTCTTCCACATGCTGATGCAAGCTACGCGCTATGTTGATAATGGCGCCAGCGTGGTAGGCCGGGTGCCCGCCAAAAGACACATGGCGCATCATTTGTCCGGATGCAGCGACGGAAACGTCGCCCCAGTCAATCACCTCCCAGCCCTGACGCTCCAGGCGCCCGGCCAGGCCCGCATAGCGAATCGCGGTCGGCCCGAGGTCGACGCCCCGTTTTTCCTGGCCGAGGTCCATCGGCGCACCGATGATGTGCACCTTACCAGGACTGTTCATATGTGCCATGACAGATTCCCTCCTGCGGCTCGGCACATTCAAATGGTGGGCACAGCAAATTTCACTATGTATCTATTTTCGCAATGCGCCTCGCAATATATACAAGCACAACGCTGAGTAAAAACAGGGCCAGCAGTGGCGCCATGACAAGCATCATGTTGACCGGGTCGATCGTGGGCGTGATGACCGCCGCCGCGACGGCCGCGCCGATGATTGCCAGGCGCCAGTTATGTATCAGCGCCATGGTGCTGACCAACCCCAGCAGCCCCAGCACAAAGAACACCAGCGGCGTCTGGAAGGCCACGCCCATCCAGAATATCAGCGAGGTTACGAAGCTAAGATAGAGGTCTGCTGTCCACTCCGACCGGAAGAGGTTTTGTTGGAAGCCTTCCAGAAACCCAAGCGCCGGCGGCATCAGCACGAACCAGGAAAAGACGACGCCAACGATGAAGAGCAGCGAAATGGCCGGCAGCGACATCAGGACGATGCGCCTTTCCTTGCGCGTCAGACCGGGGAAGATGAACATCAGCAACTGGTAAGTGATGAGCGGAATGGCGAAGCCGGCGCCCATCATCAACGAGACGCGAAAATAGGCAACCACGCTACCTGTCGGCCCCAAATTCACATACCGGCAATCAATGTCACTGTTTTGCAGGTCGCTGATTTCAATCTTTTCGCCGCGCGCGGCTGCTTCGTTGAGGGCGACAACCGTGCAGTAGGGCGTACGTAAATAGTCCAGTGCAGTGGCCGCCAGCGCCACGCCAAATGCCGTGCCAACCACCAGCGCCAGCGCCGCCCGGAAAAAACGCATGCGCAGTTCATCCAGATGCTCGAAGATGCCCATGCGCGCGCCATGACCATCTTCCAGCTCCAGCGGCTCATCGAATGGGTCTGGCGACTGTGCCGGAGGAAGCTCGGGCTTTTTGCGCCGCAGCAGCCTGGGCAGTTTCAACGAGGGCACTCGCTCAGGCCTCGTCTTCCAACTTCGCGGGTGATTCGTCCCGGGCCCAGGCGCCAACCTGCGCCCTTTCATGGCTGGACCACGCGCCATAATCGTCCGGGGCGCGCTGCGCTGCCTTGCGCGGGGTCAACGTTGTCGGCGTCACGAGAGCAGCAGCGCTCGACTTCAGGGCTGCAGCGGCTTTGGTTGCGGTTGGTTGCTGGAGCGCAGGTTTGGCCGACTTGTCGACCTTGAGCACGCTCTGGCCACCATTGCTGCCTCGCACCACGCTGTTGGCAGATTTGGCCGTCTCTTTCGTGTTGGTCTTGATGTTGCCCAGCTCGGCGTTGACCTCGTCCAGAGTTTCCTGCACTGGCGCAGTAACCCCGCCAAGCAACTTGCCGGCCTGCTTGTTCAGCGACCCGCGGGTCGGCACATTTTTTGGCAGCTGAATGCCCACGCCGGCCTCGTCGAATTCCTGCTGCACGATGTCGACCGTCTCGGACCACATGCGTCGAAACTTCGCCAGGTGTTGGCCCAGCACATAGGACCAGTGAATCATGCGCTTCGGACCGGCGATAACCAACATGATGAGCAAGATGATGAGCAGCTCGGTGCCGCCAACGCCAAGAACGTTCATGCGACAGGCAACCCTTCGTTCACCGGTTCAACCTGAAGGTCGGCGCGAATTGTATCCAGCTCCGTCTGCCATTCAAGGGAGTCGCGGTATCTGCGCAGGGCTCGCACGCGCGTCAGACTGGCTTCGCCTTCCGCCGGGACTTCCGCAGCGTCTTCGGCTGCGATGGCGCCAAGTACGCCGTTGATAAAGTCGAAGGACTCTTCGCCGCTGAACAGGCGCGCCAGCTCAATGGCCTCGTTGATTACGACGGCGACCGGCGCGCCCTTCGTAATGGCGAATTCGAGAATGGCCATGCGCAGAATGTTGCGATCCACAATGGCCAGCTGTTCCGGTGGCCAGTCAATTGTGTAGTTGCGCAAGGTGTCATCAAGGAACGCCTGGTGCTTGCGCACCAGGGTCACCAGCATCCGAACATAACGCGCTTGCTTGCCAGGCGCTTCCTGTGCCGCGATGCGGGCGATAATTGTCTTCTCAGCCACATGAGTCGTGCAATCCAGTTCGAAGAGCACCTGCAGCGCAATGCGACGTGCAATGCTGCGCTCCGTCGCCGGTGGCATATGCGCAATCTCGCGCACGCCGACCAATGCCAGCAAGGAAAGATCGTGTTCGATATCCGAAGTCAAACTTTCAGGCAACATCTCCAGTGGTCGCCAGGCGACGCCCAGCACACGCCAGTCCTGCTGCGCCATGTCGTCGACTGTCGCTTGCCAGAAGGTGCGCCGCCGCCTGTTCAGAGGCTGCGTTCCCTCCGCCAACTGCTCATGTGTAACCCGTTCGAGCAAGGGGCCGGCGGCACCCCTGGAGATGACCAGGAACTCTGCGCCGGGAAACATTTCCGCCTCGCGCTCGCCGCGCAGTTCGTGCACAGTGGTCAGGACGCTGCGTGCGCCGTCGAAGGGCAGGCTGCCTACATGCCGCGGCAAATCCGTACCGGGCGAGTCGTGGAGATCGGTCGTCCCGTCGAGCAGGGCGCTGCTCGAGAGCGCAATGGTCTGGACGATGCGGGAGACAGCACGCTCGCTCACCCCGCTCCCGGGCCACGTCCCTTCCTGAGCGGGCGAGCTTCCCTTCACGTCAGGCGCGCTTCCCGCTTCGAGTGATGGCACAATCATCATTCTCCCGCAATCCGCGCCATTGTAGTTCAGAAACTGCGCTCCGGCCAGACATGAGCTGGCCGCCAACCTCACTCAGGCGCGGGCTTCTGCGCTCGTTACTGTCAACTGCGGCTGCTGCCGCAAATCCAGCGGAGGCATGATTTCCGGCACGGCTTCGCCCGCCTGCGCCATACGCTGCTTTAGACGGTCACGCATCACCGCGCGCACTTCCGCGTGCGACTCCATATCAACCAGATTGTGTAATTCGTCGGGATCCGCCAGCAGGTCATAGAGCCAGGTCTCCTCATAGCGCTCCGCGCCACTGTTGCGCCAGCCATCCCCGTCGCGCGCCAGTACACCATACTTCCAGCGTTGCGTTCGAATGGCCCTGGCCACACAGGATTCGCTGACCTGGACGAAGAGATCGTCGGGCCACTCCTGTGAGCACTTTTGCGTCAGCGGCAGGATGGAGCGGCCCTGCATTTCCTCAGGCACCGGCAGACCAGCGGCGTCCAGCAGCGTGGGCGGCAGGTCGATCAGACTGACCAGCTGTGGCAGACAGCCCCCGCCGTCGAAGCCCGGCCCCTGCAAGACGGTCGGCACGCGAATAGAAGCCTCGTGCACCGAGCGTTTGTACTCCGCGTTGCGCGTGCGGAAGTGGTTGCCGTGGTCTGATGTGAAGAGCAGAATGGTGTTCTCCAACTGGCCCAGACTCTGCAGCGCATCGATCAATCGGCCCAGGGCCTCGTCCAGCCTCTTGATCATGCCGCAATAGCCTGCGAGATGACGCTGGGCCGAACCACCGAGGGCGGCCAGGTCCGGCGGCGTCCAGCGCGCACGATAGCGCTCCGCATAGCCGGTGGGCGCCGGATAGTCGTCGCGATGATTCTGATGATGTGGCTCGATGTAGGAGAGAAAGAGATAGTAAGGCTGCTCGCGCGGCTGGTCAATATAGCGAATGGCCGCGTCCGTCAGCGCGTCGACGCGATAGCCAGGCAATTTAACCGGCTGATTCTGCTCGTCATACACCACGGTGTCATAGGCGTCCGAAGTGAATTCCAACGCGTTGGAAGCCAACCAGTATTCGTAACCGCCACGTTGCGCCTCCGGTACCGGCCCGCGCGTGTCCTCCGCCAGGTGCCACTTGCCGATGTAGCCGGTCGCGTAGCCGCCGTCGCGAAAGTGATGCGCCAGCGTGCGTGAATCCTGCGGCAGCCCGATGCCATTGCGGAAACAGCCGGTGCTCGTCGCGTAGAGCCCGGTCTGCAGAATCGAGCGCGCCGGCCCGCAGACCGGTTGACAGGTGAAAGACTGTGAGACGTGGGTTCCCTCATGCGCCATGCGGTCGAAATTGGGAGTCAGATCAAGTGGGTTACCGTGCGCGCCGGTGGTGTCCCAACGCTGCTGGTCGGTGAAGAAAACGATCACATTCGGCGCTGTCATTGCCATGTCCCTGATTGCCTGGCCCGCTACAGGCCGCTAGTATAGCGTAATCACATAGCCGGCGTCTTCGAACTCATGCGTCTCGTCTACCTCGCGCTCGGCTGGGTCAGCGGCATCGTCCTGGCAGCCAGCAACCCCAATCTCTCGTCCCGGCTTGCGCTGGCCTGGCTGGCCCTGTGCGGGCTGGCGCTGCTGAGCGTCTGGCTGCTGCGCGACTGGCAGCGCTGGCCAGCGCTCGCGTTGCTCGCCCTTACTCTGGGCGGCCTGCGTATGGCACTCGTGCCCGGCAGCAGCGAACTGGCGCGTTACAACAATCAGGGCGGAGTCAGCATTGAAGGAGTTGTCAGTGCTGTGCCAGGTTTGCGTGACAGCGGCGCACAGTTGCGCGTCACTGCCGATACGCTCATCCAGAGCGGCGCGCGTCTCCCGGTCAGCGGCATGGTTCTCATTCAGTCTGCGCAAGGCAGATCCGTCCGCCATGGCGACCGCGTCCGCGCCACCGGCCTGCTGCTGCGGCCATGGGCCTTTGACAGTTTCTCGTGGAGTGACCAACTGGCGCGCAGCGGCGTGTTCAGCATCATGCGCGAGGCGTCGCTCCAGGTGCTGGCTTCCGGTCAAGGCGCTCCCCTGCCTGCCGCCCTGGCCCGCTTGAACGAGCGCGCCGGCCAGTACGTCACGCGCTATTTGCCGGATCCCCAGGCCGCCCTGTTAAAAGGGATACTACTGGGCAATGAAAGTGGCCTTTCTCCGTCCGTTCGTCAGGCCTTCAACGACACGGGCGCCACGCACGTCATCGCTATCAGCGGCTTCAACATGATCATCCTCAGCGGCGCCGTGATGGCCCTGCTGCTGCGCACAAAGCTCTCGCCGTCGCAGGCCGCCTTTATCGGCATTCTGGCCATCCTGCTCTACGCCCTGTTCGTAGGCGCCAGCGCCTCGGTATTGCGCGCAGCCCTGATGAGCGGCCTGCTCGTCATCGCCAGCGCCAGCCAGCGCCGCGTCTTCGCACCAGCTTCGCTGGCCGCCGCCATTCTGCTGATGTCGCTGGAAAGCCCGACCGTGTTGTGGGATGTGGGCTTTCAGTTGAGCGTCTTCGCCACGCTTGGGATCATGCTCTTCGTCGCGCCGCTCGGCGCCGGCTTGCAGCGTGCGCTCAATATCCTGCTCTCGCCTGGTGCCGGACGCCGCGTCGGAGACTTGTTGGCCGAGCCACTGGTCGTTTCGCTGGCCGCTCAAATCGCCACCCTGCCGCTCATTCTGCGTTACTTCGGGCGCCTTTCACTGGTGTCGCTGCCGGTCAACCTGCTCATCATTCCGGCGCAGGCGCCCCTGCTGATCCTGGGCTTTCTGGCAACGGCCACAGCCTTCGTTGCCCCCTTGCCTGCACAGCTGCTCTTCTGGCTCGATATGTTGCCGCTCACCTGGACAACTGAAATCGTGCAGTCTGCCGCTCGTCTGCCCTTCGCTGCGAGCGAGCTTCCCGTCGACTCACGCCTGGTCGCCGGGTTTTACATCGCGCTGGTTGCAGCGTCCATCCTGCAGGCAGGGCGCTTTGACTGGACGACGCGCATGGCCCAGGCATTTGTCCAGCACGCCACAGGCAGCCTCGCCTTGCTGCTCGCCCTGGCCCTGGCCCTCTTGCTGGGAGCAGCCCGACTTGGCCAGGCAGATGGCATGTTACACCTCTGGCTGCTGGATGTGGGTCACAGCAATGCCGTGCTGTTGCAGGGTCCTGATGGCGAGCATATTCTAATCGACGGCGGACCTGCGCCCTCGCGACTGTTGACCGCCCTCGGCGAAAGGCTACCCTTCTTCGACCAACGCCTCGAGGTGCTGGCGCTCAGCACGCTGGATCCGGAAGCGAACGACGCCCTCGATGCCCTGTTGCAGCGCTACGAAGTCGGTTTGTTAGTGCACAACGGGCAGCTGGAACCCCCGGCGCAATTGGTAGACGCGGCCGACACAACCCTAACCCTGCAAGCGGGCCACACGCTGGAATTCGAGAATGGGTTGCAAATCGAGGTGCTGCATCCAGAAACGCGACCGGCAGCGGACCAGCGTCTGTTGAACACATCATCGCTGGTGCTGCGCATCCGTTACGGCAGGGTATCGTTCCTGCTCCCCGCGAACCTGGATCGTGCTGGCCAGCAGGCCATGCTCGTTGCCGGCGTCTCGCCCCGGGCAACTGCGCTGCAGCTGCCGCAGCACGGGGCTGCCCGCTCACTGGACGGTGGTTTCCTGCAAGCGGTGGCGCCGCAGCTGATCATGGTGCAAACAGACCCTGACGACCCGCGTAACCAGCGCGGTGAACCGAACCCGGACATTGTGGCCATGCTGAATGACATTCCACTGTTACGCAGCGACACAATGGGCGCCTTGCATTTCTGGAGTGACGGGGAGCGTCTTTGGCGGGACGTATTGCCGAAGGAACGTGTTGCAGGCTAGACGGCGGGAGCCGGGCCGGCAGTCTTCGGCGGCGCGAACTGCAACTCGCTGCGTGAGAGCGCCCTGGCCGGCGTGATGACAGGGAGTTGTTCTTCTTCCAGCTCCTGAACACGTGCCGGCAGAGGCTCGTCCTCTTCCATCTCGGGGCGCACCTGCAACTGGGGCCTGTTACTCGATACTTCCTGGATGCCGTTGCGCACCACAGTCAACAATCTGGCGACCTCGCGCTCCATGCGCGCCATCTCCTGCAGGATGTACTTGTCGGCCTCGTCTGCGATTAACTCGGCTTCCTGGCGCGCCGCCTCAATGATGTTGGCCGCGCGATTCTGCGCCGCCTGCACCGTGGCGCCCTCGTCCAGCAATAGCTCCGTATCGCGGCGGGCCTGCTGCACAATGCGGGCAGAATCTTCCTCCGCCTGTGCCAGTATACGATCGCGATTGGCGAGAATGCGCGCAGATTTCTCTATTTCTTCCGGCACAGATATCCGCATCTGATCAATGATCTCGAGCGCCCGTTCCTCGTCCACCATCGTGTATCTGCTGAACGGAATGTGCTGCCCCTCGTCGACCAAATCTTCCAGCCGGTCCACCAGATGCTGGATGTCCATGTCATTCTCCCGACAAACTACGGAGACCTGGATTTAGTTTACCTGCTATGTACACATGCCGCCGAAGCGTTGTTGCAACGCCTCCGCCACATGCGGCGGCACCATGGCGCTGACGTCGCCCCCCAGTTCCGCAATTTCGCGTACGATGCTGGAGCTGATGTGAATATAACGCTCATCGGCAATCACTGCGACTGTCTCGATAGATCCGTCCAACTGCCGGTTCGCCAAGGCCGTACGAAACTCAAGATCAAAGTCCGAAACAATGCGCAGCCCACGTACAATTGCGGCTGCTCCCAATTCGGCTGCGAAGTGTACCGTTAAGCCACTGTATTGTGCAACTTTTACTTGATTTTCGCCAAAAAAGGCTGCGCGCGCCAATTCCAGGCGTTCGTTCGCGCTGAACAGCAGTCGCTTTTGTGGCGAATCGTACACACCGACGACGACTTCATCGAAGATGCGCGCGGCGCGCCGAACCACATCGACGTGTCCATTGTGCAAAGGATCCAGCGACGCAGGAAACAAGGCCAGTCGCTTTGCTGTCATCGCACTCCTTCTCAGCTGATGTCGCTGCGCGCGTCGCGCAGCCGGGACACGCGTCGTGCCAGCAGTTCATGCTGCGGCAGCACCAGCGCGGGATCTTCCGCGCTGATGGTGCGGGCCTCGCGTTGCGCCAGCGCCACCAGCTGCGGCGAAATGAATTCTGCCAGCTGCATCAGACTGCCGCCGCTTTGGCGCGTGCCCACGAGATCGCCGGGGCCGCGCTGTTCCCAATCCAGTTCGGCCAGGCGGAAACCGTCGCTGATCTGCACCAGCGCTTCCAGTCGCTCACGTGCAGCCTCGTCTTCTCTGTCCGGGATGAGCAAACAGGTAGAGGCGTGTTCGCCGCGCCCGACGCGTCCGCGAAACTGGTGCAGCTGCGCCAGGCCGAAGCGATTGGCGCCCTCGATCACCATCACGCTGGCATTGGGCACGTCCACGCCCACCTCAGCCACCGAGGTCGTCACCAGCACATCATGGTCGCCGCGCGCGAAGCTCGCCAATACGTCGTCCTTCTCCGCCGCTGACAGGCGCCCGTGCAAAAGCGCCACGCGAAAGCGAAAGAACACCTGCTCCAGCTCCTCGAAGGCCTGCGTCGCCGAGCGCGCATCGATTCGTTCCGATTCCTTAACCAGTGGATGAACGATGAAGGCCTGGCGCCCACGCGCCAGCTCGGCAGCGACAAAGCTGAAAGCCCGCTCGCGCGCCACTGGCTCGATAATCGTGGTTTGCACCGGCTTGCGGCCAGGCGGCAGCTCGTCGATGACCGTCAGGTCGAGATCGGCGTGGACGGTCAGGGCCAGCGACCGGGGAATGGGCGTAGCCGTCATCAGCAGCAGGTGCGGGTTGCGCCCCTTGCCGCGCAGGGCCTTGCGCTGCTGCACGCCGAAACGATGCTGCTCGTCAATAATTGCCAGGCCCAGGTCGTGAAAGTTCACGCCTTCCTGAATAAGCGCGTGCGTGCCGATCAGGACATCCAGCGCGCCAGAGGCCAGTTCGTCAAGGATGGTCACACGTTCTGCTGTGGGAGTAGCACCGGTCAGCAGCGCAACCCTGGGCCTGTATTCTCCTGGCAACCGCGCCAGGATCGCAGACAGGTTGCGATAGTGCTGCTCGGCCAGCACGCTGAGCGGGACAATCAGGGCTCCCTGTTTGCCGGCCAGCACCGTCAGCGCCAGGGCCAGCGCGGCCACGGCGGTCTTGCCGGAGCCAACGTCGCCCTGAAGCAGGCGATTCATCGGCACAGGCGCTGCCATGTCCGCGCGGATGTCGGCGACTGCGCTCAACTGGGACGCAGTCAGGCTAAAGGGAAAGAGCCCGGACTGCAGCGCCTCTAGCTGATCATCGCTGATCGACAACGCGTCCGCCGGGCTGGCCTGCCATTTGCGCCGGCTCTCCAGCACTGCCAGCTGCAACTGCAGCAGTTCATCAAATACCAGACGGTCGCGCGCATGACGTAAATGATCCGGCCCGTCCGGAAAGTGCGTCTGTTGCAGCGCCCAGCCCAGGTCAGCCAGTTCCGTGCGCTCCAGCGTTGCCTCCGGCACATAATCGGGCAAGCGCCCTGCAATTTCGTCGATTAAGTCACGCATTACCCGGCGCAGACTGCGCTGCTGCAGGCCTTCTGTTAGCGCATACACCGGCACCAGACCGACCGTGTGCAGATTCTCTGTCTCAAGCGGTTCCCATTCCGGCCCGCTCATCTGCAAACGCGACCCCCATGTGGCGGTTCGTCCGCTGAGCACAATCTGGTCGCCGGGCTTTATCTGGCTTTCCAGCCAGCGCTGGCCGAAAAATACTGCGTCCAGCTGGCCGCTTTCGTCCTGCAGCGTGAGATGAAAGTCGCGCCGGCCGCCCGCCACAAGGCGCACGCCGGTCTTCTGCACTTTGCCGACAACCGTGGCCTGCATGTCGGGTTCAAGCTTGCCAATATAGCAATCCTGACGGTAATCGTTATGGCGGCGCGGCAGAAAGTAAAGCAGGTCACCCAGGCTGTGCAGGCCCAGGCGGGCGAATGCCTCCGCCCTGCGCTCGCCTATTCCTTTCAGCGCGGTCACCGGTTGTGCCAGTTTGCTCAAAATCCCATCAACAGCCTGGGCATCCTGCGTCCCTCGCGGTTGGCGCGGCGGCCGCTGCAACGACTTGCGCTGCGCAAGATCGGGCATGGTGGCGCGCACGGTTCGTCGAGATCGGCCGGAGGGGCGTGCACTACGGTCACGTCTCTGGCTTCGTTCGCGCCGGGGATTTCTCCGTTCACCTTCGCGGCGCTCGCGCCGGGATGCATCGCGGGACGCTGAGCCACCCGCCCGCTGCGAGCGGGATGGAACCCTGGCAAGGATACGATCAAGCATATATTGCAACTGGTCAGCGCGCTCCTGCTGTTGGTTCGTGCTACTGTAGCGCTGCATCAGCGCCCGCAACTCATCAACCAGTTGCTGCTGTTCACCGTTGCGCGCCTGGCGTCGGGCATCAGGCTCCCACACCCTGCTGTAGGCGCCGAGTCCACCTTCTACAGCAGTGTCGCTACAACGCTGCTCCCGTTCGAGGCGGAGGATTTTGACCAGGGTTTCCAGCGCTGTAGGCAAATCAGTCTCTCCAGCCGGCCTTGAGACTGGCAAAGCCTGCCATGCCGACGCCGAGGTGTGTGCCGAAGACCGGGCTCACATTTATGGACGGAACATCTTCCGGCGCAATATCAGCAACCTCGTCAGCCAGCCACTGTGCGCCGCCAGGATTGTTGACATGCAGAACCGCCAGCCGTTCCAGCGGCGCTTCCGCGCGCAACAGACGCAGCAATTCCAAACGCGCCTTGCGAAAGGTGCGCACACGCGCCAGCGTCATCGCTTCGCCATCCGTCATCGATAAAATCGGCTTGATTTGCAACAGGGTTGCCAGCCCGGCCGTGGCCAGGTTCACGCGACCGCTGCGCCTGAGATTTTCCATCGTGTCGAGCGCTACGCACATCAATGAGTTGGCGCGCACACGTTTCACCGCATCCAGCACCTGTGCCAGATCGCCGCTCTCAGCCGCGACCTCAGCTGCGACTTGCACCTGGTAGCCCTGGTCCATCGAAAGCGTGCCGCTCTCAAACAGGGTCACGCTGCCCTCCGGCAAGTGTGCCGAGCCCAGCCGAAATGCTTCGTAATAGGCGCTGAGGTTGCGCGGCAGGGTAATAAGCAGCAAATGGTCGGCATCTTCAAAAACTTCATCCAAAATCTCTTGCACCACTCCGGGCGAGGGCGCGGCTGTCGTGGGCAGCGGATCCTCGTGTTTCAAACTGTCATAATATTCAACCCGATCGAGGTTGTGGCCATCATAGAGCGTGCTTTCCCCGCCCCGGTTGATATAGCCCGGGACCAGGCGGATCTGCAATTTCTGCTGTTGCTCTTCGTTTACTTCGCAGGTGATGTCCGACACAATCCGAATCCGTTGCGTTTCCATGGTTCACCTCCCCGCTTTCCAGGCTGATAGCAATTCAACTTACTCCACACTGATGAGAAAAGGATACAAGGGCTGATCACCGCGTATTAGTTCGAGTTCCGCCTCTTCCAGCTGTTCCGCCAGCGACGCGGCCAGCGCTGCTGCGCCATGTTCATCCAGCCCGTCACCATAATACAGCGTGACCAGTTCACCATCATCGGCCAGGGCTGAGTTGACCAGCTCGCCAAGCGCATCCTCGAGTTTGTCTTCAGCGACGCACAAACGCCCTTCCACCAGGCCGATGTATTGTCCGGTCCTGATTTGCAGGCCATCGATCTCCGCATCCCTGGTCGCCGTGGTCAGCGCGGCGCTGACCACTTCGCCCATCGCAGCCTGCATTGTGGCTACCGCGCTGTCAAGCTGCTCCAGCCGGACCGGGCGATGAAGCATGGCCTCAATGCCCTGCGGTATGCTCTTGCTGGCGACGACGCGCACAGCGCGCTCCCCGGCCAGCGTGGCTGCCTGCTGCGCAGCCAGGATGATGTTGCTGTTGTTCGGCAGCAGGATGAAGGCCTGTTGCGGCAGCTTCTCCATCGCAGCCAGGAAATCCTGGGCGCTGGGGTTCATCGTCTGGCCGCCATCGATGACGTAGGCTGCGCCAAGTTCCTCGCGGAACAGGTGTGTCAGGCCTGCGCCACCGGCCACCGCGATCACCGCCACTTCGCCCTGCACTGCAGCTTGCGCATCGGCGTCCTGGTCGAGGCGTTCTCCAACGTACTGCTCGTACTGCTCCTGCATGTTCTCGACGACCACGTCGTTCAGCCACGTGCCCTGAGCAATGGCCCAAGAGATAGGTTCACCAGGGTCATGGACATGCACGTGCACCTTGATGAGACTTTCGTCGCCCACCACCAGGGTCGACCAGCCCAGCGTGTCGATGCCGGCGTGGATGACGCTGACGTCCATGCCCTCGCCGTGCATCAGGAATTGAACGTCGTAGCCATAGCCTTCCTCCCCCTCCGGTTCGAGGGCGCTTTGCCAGCGCTGCGTGGCAGCCTCCGCCGCCGCGCCCGCCTTCAACACCGGCTGGCCCTGCACCAGGCGCAACATGCCCTCCAGGATGTAGACCAGACCCTGCCCGCCTGAATCGACCACCCCGGCCCTCTTCAGCACTGGCAACAGCTCCGGCGTGTGCAGCAGTGAGGCTTGTGACGCCGCCACCATAGTCTCGAGCAGCGCTGCGAGGTCGTCCTCACCCTGCTCATCAACGCGCTGAGCCAGCGCTGTTCCAGTCTCCCGCGCCACCGTGAGGATGGTGCCTTCCACTGGATCTGTGACCGCCTGGTAGGCCCTGGTCACCGCCGCCTGCCAGGCCGTCAGCAGCAGTGTCGCGTCGAACTGCTGCTGGTCCTTGATGCCTTCGGCAAAGCCGGCCAGCAACTGGGACAGAATGACGCCGGAATTGCCGCGTGCGCCCATAAGCGCGCCCTGCGCCACCGTCGCCCCCACCACATGCGCCTCGCGCGAGGCCTCCGCCTGCAGACGCTCGCTGGCGCTGCGCATGGTCAACACCATGTTCTTGCCAGTGTCACCGTCGGGCACGGGGAAGACGTTCAGCGCATCGACCACGCCCTGATTGCGCTCCAGCCAGGCCAACCCGGCAACAAACAGCCAGCGAAGCCGGCGCCCGTCACATACACGCCTGTCCGGCCCTTCAGTCATGCAGCCCCACTAGTTTCCTCCAGTATCGCAGCGCGTAGTGCTTCCATTCCGGCCGCAACCGTTTGATCGGGGCGAAACACGCTGCTGCCGGCAACCACAAAGCTGGCGCCGGCCGCCACGGCCTGGGGCGCAGTTTCTGTGTTCATGCCCCCGTCCACACCAAGGGTGATGTCGCGGCCACAGCCCGCAATCCGCGCGCGCAATTCTCGAATTCCGGACAAGGTCTCTGGCATGAATGCCTGGCCGCCAAAGCCGGGATTGACCGTCATCACCAGGATGTAATCCAGCTCCGGCAGCACAGCGTCCAGCGTATCGGCCGGCGTTTGAGGATTGAGCGCCACGCCGCATTGACAGCCGGTTGCGCGCTGGGCCTGCAAGGCAACAGGAAGGCTGGCAACAGCCTCTGCATGCACGCTGATACGGGTCGCTCCTGCCCGCGCAAAGCTCTCTATGTGGCGCAATGGCTCAACGATCATCAGGTGCACATCCAGCGGCAGCCGGGTGGCCCGCCGCGCCGCAGCCACCATGTCCTGACCGAAACTGATATTGGGGACGAAGCAGCCATCCATCACATCGACGTGAAGCCAGTCCGCCCCGGCGGCCTCGGCCTCCGCGATCTGCTCCCCCATTCGGGTCCAGTCCGCCGCCAGGATGGACGGCGCCAGCTCGACAGTCAACGCCCCGTCCAGTCTGTGTGCGGTGAGTGCGCAGCGCATGTGCAGCTTGCAGGCGACGGGCGGGATGCTACCTGTTGCGGGCGGTAATTGCAAACCGGGCAGCGTTCACAGCACCCTCCAGCCCAGTTGCACGAGGCGCCACAGCGTGCGCTTCAGTTCCTGTTCCGAGCGCGCCTGAAACAGTGTGGGCGGCTGTGTAAAAAAGGACAGCGTCCACCAGCGCGCACCCTGGCGGTCGACGATGATCTGGCGGCGCGCCACACAGTCCGGCGCGGGAGCGCGCCTGCCGCAATCCTCCAGACTGATCAGGCGCAGGTCCTCAAATTCATCGACGTAGGCGAGGTCCAGCTCACCAACGTTCAGAATGGCATCACAGTCATAACGCATCAGCGTTCGCCCCGGTCGCACGGACGTTGGCCTTGAGCTGGCCGCAGCCGGCGTCGATGTCGATGCCGCGCCGCACGCGGATGGTCGCATTGACGCCGTATTCCGCCAGAATTGAGACGAAGCGCGCCACTTCGTCAGCTTCCGATGGCGAGCCGGCGAAGTCTGCCGTCGGGTTCAGCGGGATGGCATTCACGTGGCAGAGCAGGCCCTGCAGGAGTTTACCCAGGGCGTGCGCCTGCTCCATGGTGTCCGTTTCCCCGCGGATCAAGGCCCACTCGAAGCTGATGCGACGTCCGGTCATGCCGACATAGTCGCGGCAGGCGGCCATCAGTTCCCGCAGGGGCCAGCGTTTGTTGACCGGCAACAGCGCATTGCGTTCCGCATCGGTGGCCGCGTGCAGGCTGATGGCGAGGCGCACCTGTAAGCCTTCCTCCGAGAAGCGGCGTATTTGCGGCACCAGACCCACCGTGCTGATAGTGATGTGGCGCGCGCCAATGCCAAGGTCGCTCATTAGCCGACGCACAGCTGCCAGCGATTCGTCGTAGTTGTGAAAGGGCTCGCCCATTCCCATCAGCACCACATTGCTCAGCCGCTCGCCACGCTGTGCCAACTCCTGTGCCAGCAGCAGCACCTGCTCAAGTATTTCGGCCGCGGACAGATGGCGCGCGAAGCCCATTTGACCGGTGGCGCAGAAAACGCAGCCCAGCGCGCAACCCGCCTGGGTCGAGATGCAGGCGGTGCGCCGCTTGCCCTCATAACCCATCAGCACGGCCTCGATGAGCTGCCAGTCCGCCAGTCGATACACGCGTTTAAGCGTGCCGTCGCGGCTGCGTTGCTCGCGCTCCAGCGTCAACGTGCCCACGCACAACTCGGCCCCCAGACGCGCGCGCAGCTTCTGCGGCAGGTTCGTCATTGCGGCGAAGTCGGTCACATGGCGTTCATATATCCAGGCCATGATCTGGGCGGCACGAAATTTCGGCTGGCCCCATTCCGCCAGAAGCGCGACCAGGTCAGGCTGGTTCAGTTCAAGCAGGTTGCGCATGCGCTCACATGACTCATTCGGCAGCTCGCGTTATACGCCATACAGTCGGGCTGTAAGGCCCAACGTAAAATTGTAGCAAAAGTGGGCACAGATGGCCGCAATCGTACCGTGCCGCAATCGCAGCCAGGAAAATGCCAGTGACACGCCGAAAATCGGTAGCAATACTACTTCAGCTCCTGGCCTGAAATGCAGCAGGGCGAAGCAGATGCTGGTCAGGACACCACCGAATAGCGGCTGCAGGACGCCGCGAAACATGGTCTCTTCGCCGATTGCGGTCATTGCAGCGGACAAGAGAGCCGTAACCAAACCCGGATGGAACTGGACAGAATCGCCCTCGGCAAATTGCGGCCAGGTCACCAGCACCCATAACAGCCACAGCAAGGACATGAGCGCCACGAGCGATATGCCCATCCCTGCCGCCAGTAGCAACCCCCGTCGTTCCGGCAGCCATAGCCCGAGGCGAGTGCTGAACTGAGACCAGTTCCTGCGTTGCGGAAAGCCAACGCCGAGGACGCAAAACATGAGATACAGGGACATCATCATGAACAGAGACGGCAGATTATAGGGGTCGCTCAACTCGTCAGTCACGGCAGCATGAACGAGCGAACAGACGACAACGGCCAGCAACAGCATCAAGGCCGTGCCGTGCCTCGCTGAATCCGCTCGAAATGTAGCGCCGCCCGCCTGCAGGCGGGCCGCCAGCCACGTACGCCAGTCACGCGAGAAAACGGTCAGAGCAGCGGGCAGACAGAGCAAAAATGATAGCAAAACGCCTGGTTGCCAGGCTGCAGACGCGCTGCCCGAAGTGTGGCGGATACCTGCGTCGACACAGCCCAACATCACAGCCAGCGCGAGTACCTGCAGCACACGCAGAAGGAGGGGGCCGTGTCGCCAGGCCACGGGCAAAAGCGCCAGGGTCAGCATTAACCCCCCCAGCAGCAAGATGCTGCCATCCGTCACCTGCCGCCTGCCTCTCGCTTCACTTCGACGTTGCGGCAGTATAGCAGCATTGACAGGTGCAGCGGTCTGTGCCATGATTCGTTGGCTGTCAGGGAGCGATGGCCGAGCGGTTTAAGGCGGTGGTCTTGAAAACCACTGTGGCGGCAACGCCACCGGGGGTTCGAATCCCTCTCGCTCCGTTGCTGACAGACCCGGGGAGGTGCCAGAGTGGTTGATTGGGGCCGCCTGCTAAGTGGTTGTCCGGGTTAGACCGGACCGCAGGTTCGAATCCTGTCCTCCCCGCCAGCAATAGAAGCGCAAGGTGTCTGCGCCGCGTCAGGCCGCAAGGCCGGTCTGGACAGCGCGCGCGCCGCTGTGTACACTGGCGCCACGTTGACAGGGAATTGACAGGAGTTGCGGCGCTCGCCGCAAAATCGCCGATGGCCAACCTGAAATCCGCGATTAAGCGTAACCGGCAGAACGAGAAGCGTCGTTTGCGCAATCGTTCCCGGCGTAACCGCGCGCGCACACTCGTCAAGCAGGCCCGCACAGAGATCGAGACAGGCGATTTCGCCAGCGCCGAGCAGGCTACCCACGCTGCCATGCGCGATCTGGACAAGGCGGCGACGAAAGGCGTCATCCACCGGCGCAACGCCGCCCGCCGCAAGTCCCGCCTTATGAAACAGCTTAACGCCCTGCGCACCCAGGCCTGAAAGCCTCAGCCTTCAGCCAGTATTTCTTCCAGGGTCTCGCCCAGTCGCTGGATTTCTGCGCTTGTGTTGTAGTGCGCCAGCCCGACGCGCACCATTCCTTCCGCGCCGTGCCCAAGACGCTCCATCATCTCCTGCGCGTAGTAATCGCCTGACCAGACGAAAATCCCTCGCTCACCAAGCGTGGCGGCGATGTCAGCCGGAGCCCGATCCTCAACGCTGAAGATCACTGTCGGCACGCGTTGCTCCAGGCGCGCAGGGTCGGTGACGCCTGTTACCTGCAGGCCCGGCAGCGACTGAAGTACGTCGAGCAGTTGCTGACACAGGTCACGCTCATGGTCGGCCAGCGCTTCCATCGCAATCTTGAGCAGTTGACGCCGGCCCTCCATTTGCGCGTAGTGCGCGGCCCAGGGTGCGCCGTAAGTGCGTCCGATATCCGCCAGGTAGTCGAGCGTCGCGCCCAGACCGGCAATGGTCTCAAAGCTGGCGGTGCCCGTCTCCCAGCGCCATGGCGGCAGGTCCTTGGCCGGGCGCACCTTGTCCACCGGCAATTCCGCTAGCAAATTATGCCGACCCCACAGCACACCCAGGTGCGGCCCGTAAAACTTGTAGGCGGAACAGAGCAAGAAATCACAGCCAATGTCCTGCACGTCCAGCGGCACATGCGGCGCGCTCTGCACCGCGTCGATCACGTGCAGCGCATTCGCGGCATGCGCCATCGCCGCAATCTGTCGCACGGGGTTGAGGCTGCCGGCGGCATTGGAGGCGTGCGTGGTGGCCACGATGCGCGTGCGCTCCGTCAACGCCGCCTCCAGACTGTCCAGGTCGAGCAGACACTCCGGCCGGGTGAAATCGACCATGCGCACGACCAGCCCGTGTCTGGCCGCAACGCGCAGCCAGGGCGCGACGTTGGCGTCATGGTCCATGCGCGTCAGCACGATCTCGTCGCCAGGCTGCAGCGTCTGCGCCAGCGCGCGGCTGAGCGCAAAATTCAGCGTGGTCATGTTCGGGCCGAAGACGATCTCTTCAGTAGCGGGCGCGTTGAGGAAGTCAGCAACCGCCGCGCGCACGCCGGCGACCATGGCATCGCTGCGGCGGCTTGTCTCAAAGGGCCCACCGGAGTTGGCGTTCATGCTGCGGTAGTAGTTGCTGACCGCTTCAATGACCGCCTGCGGCACCTGGGTTCCGGCAGGGTTGTCGAAAAACACGAAGGGGCGTCCATCATCGCCGCGTTGCTGTAGCGCCGGAAATTGCGCGCGCAGACCCTCTACATTCATACTCATGGTTACTCCCCTTGAATGCCCGTGTTCAGTGCTGGTGACCCAGCGCGTCGCGCAGCTGACGCAGCAGGGACAGGTATTCTTCTGTGTAGCTGTGTTCAAGGCGCCGCGGCCGTGGCAGCGGCACTGCCACATCGGCGACCAGGTGCCCTGGGCGCGGGCTGAGCACCAGGACGCGGTCGGCCAGCAAAACTGCTTCGTTGATGTCGTGCGTCACCATCAGCACCGTCGGCTGGTCACGGGCCCACATGCGCAACAGGTCAAGGCCGAGTTGCTCGCGCGTCAGTGAGTCCAGCGCGCCAAAGGGCTCATCCAGCAGCAGCAGTTCCGGCCCTTGCAGTAGCACACGCCCGATCGCAACGCGCTGCGCCATCCCGCCGGAGAGTTCGCCCGGCCACGCCAGTTCGAAACCCTCCAGCCCCAGCGTCGGCAGCAACTCACGCACCGCAGCATATCTTGTCGGTCGCGACACGCCAGCCAGTTCGAGCGCCAGCGCCATGTTATCGCGCACGCGCCGCCAGGGCATGAGGTTGGCATCCTGGAAGAGGATGCCTGCGCGCGCGCCGTCCGGTGCGGCGCCATCCTGCTGCACCTTGCCGCGCGTCGGCGACTGCAGCCCCGCCAGCACGCGCACCAGCGTGCTCTTGCCGCAGCCGCTGGGGCCCAGCAGCGCCACGAAGCTGCCAGCTTCCAGGGTGCAGCTGAGGGGGCCCAGCGCATCCAGCTGCCCGCCTGCGGGCGCCGGAAACTGCACGAGCAGTTCGTTAATGCAGACCTTCACCCAGACTCCTCAACATCGCGTGATATTGGCTCACTGGCAGGCATCCTCTTCAGCGCAGCCCGGCACGAAGCGGTTGGTGAAGGCCGGTTCAACCTCCGGCGCAACATCCAGCATACCCGCCGCCTGCAAGACTTCGGCTGTCGTGACCCAGGCTTCGCGCTCGCTGTAGCCGGTAATTTCCGCCTGCCACATTGGGATAGTCGTTAGCAGCACCTCGTACTGTGTCAGGTCAGCTTGACCCGTTGGCTTGCCCAGCGTCATTCGCTCCGTCCGGTTCGCCGCCTGCACATCTGCATCCGCATCTTCTGCCAGCAACCCGGCCCTGGCAGCAGACCATACCTGCAAATAGGGAAGGGATTCCGGCGACACCAGGCCCTCCACATACTCAGCGCTAATCAACATGGCCGCGGCCGGGTTGGCAATGACCTCGAGCACTCCGCGGTCGAAGGCCGTCACGAAGGCCTCGACCAGCTGCGGCTGCTGCTCAATCGTCATTTCGTTGCTCACCACGCTGTTTGACACGAGGTCAGCAACCGCCGTGACCGGGAAGACCCACATCCAGTTCACGTCGCCGCAGTCGGCAGCCCGGATTCTGTCCCAGAGTTGCAGGGGTTCGTTGTTGAGATAGGCCACGGCAGCATCGATATGGCCCAGGCAGAGGAGTTCCGGCACATTGAACCCGACCGTCTCCAGTACAAAGTCATCCTCCGTCAGGCCGGCCGAGTTAATCAGGGCCAGAAAGGCGCTCCAGGTCACTCCGCTGCGGCCGTGGATGCCCACCCGTTTCCCGGCAAGATCGGCAAGACTCTTGATTATCAGGCCTTGGCCCGCTGCCACCACTCCCGCCGGAAAACTCTGGAACCACTCGTAGACAGACACGACCGGTCGACCCTGCGCACGCGCCAGCAGGACCTGCTCTCCGCCGAAAATGCCAAGTTGCAGCTGATTCGCCGCCACCAGGTCGACGCCATCGTGTTCGGCGCCATGCCGAATGCTAACGTCAAGGCCGGCTTCGTCAAAGTAGCCTTGCTCCAGCGCGACATACACCGGCGCGAACTGCACGTTGGGAATGTAGGTCAGAAAGAGCTCGACCTCCATCAGGTCCTGTGCGCCGGCCAGGCCCGCGGGCGCGATTAACAGTAGCGCAGCAAGCAGTAGCAGCAAGTTTCGCATTCGTCCCTCTCCTGATCTGTTCCTCATGAGTAACTTCGCGTTCCGCGACCATGGCGCTGCCAGGCCAGCATGTGACGCTCCAGCAGGGCCACGGCGCCATACAGCAGACGCGCCATGGCTGCCAGGGCGAAGACCGCCACCAGCACCAGCGGCGTGTCATAGCGGCTCCGCGCCAGCGTGATGACGAAACCCAGGCCCGCGTCCGCGCTGACGAATTCACCCACGACCGCGCCAATGACGGCCAGCGTGGCGCTGATCTTCAGGCCGCCAAAAAGGACGGGAAGCGCCGCGGGGATCTCCAGCACAATCAGGGTCTGCCAACGCGTCGCGCGCTGGGCTCGCAGCAAGTCATGCAACGAGGAAGGCACGTTGCGCAGGCCGACTACTGTATTCACCAGCGTCGGGAAGAACACGATGAGCGCGCTGGTGATCGCCTTGCTGGTCAGTCCGCTGCCGAACCAGATGACCAGCAGCGGCGCCCAGGCTACGATCGGCGTCGATTGCAGCCCGATGATGAGCGGCGCCAGCGAGTCCTCCAGCAGCGAACTGTGCGCGATGAGATAGCCCAGTACTACGCCGACCGACACGCCCACAGCCAGGCCGGCCAGCACTGCCTGCAAGGTAATCAGGCTGTGGCGCAGCAAGCTGCCGTCCATCCCCACTGCCACGAATTTGGCGAGTACGGCGCCGGGCGGCGGGATGATGAAGACGGGATAGAGCTGCAGGGCTGTGACCAGTTGCCACAGCAGCAACAGGACGAGGAGCAGCGCCAGCGGCGCGAGCCTGCGTCGCAACAGGTTGCGTGAAGAGCTGGCGGGTAACTGGGGACTGGAGGAACGCTGCGCCTGGTTGCGCATGACTACACCTGCTGTAATGGCAGACTACTCGCGGGGCACAGCAGCAGGAAGGCACAGCACAGTCGGCGCGGCGAAAGAGCCGGCGACAGCACCACATACGCCACAGCCACACAGTGGCGCGTCCCTCAGCGACCTTCTCCCATCCAGACTTTCACTGTCGGCTCTGGCTTCGCACCAGATCCACCGGCATGACTGCAGTCATGACGCATCAGCCGAAAGTCCGACTGACGACACGGGTCGCGGGCTCGGCATCGCTGCCACACCGCCGGCCGGGAATTTCACCCTGCCCCGAAGGTTGCCTGATTGCTTGTCCAGCGAATATAGCAGATTCCCGGCAAGTCGGGAACCGGGCCAATCAGGGACTAACGCCGACGGGAATCGTGAAGTAGAAGCGACCGCCATCCCTGGTCGCGTTGCTCTCCGCGCGGATGTGTCCACCGTGAGCCTCTATGATGTGGCGGCAAATGGCCAGGCCGATGCCCGTGCCTTCGCTGTCGCTGCGCGAAGGATCGACCTGGTAGAAGCGCTCGAAGATGCGGCTGGTATGCTCCTCAGGTACGCCGGCACCGCGGTCGAACACGCCGAACAGGACTTCGTCACCATCGCGTTTCGCCACCACGCGGATTTTCTTCCCCGGCGGTGACCACTTTAGCGCGTTATGCAGCAGGTTCATCAGCACGCGACGTAGCTTGTCCGGGTCGCAGAGAATGTATAAATCGTCGGGAATCTTCTGCACGACCGGGGCTTCTTTTGCCTCGCTGAAGTTCGCCATCCGCTCGATGGCCTCCAGAACGACCTCGCGCGCCGGTGTGTCAACCATTTTCATCAACGCCTGGCCAGACTCGATCATCGACAGGTCCAGCAGTTCCTCGGACATCCACTGCAACGCATCAGTCTCACGCGCAATCGCTTGCAGCGAGCGAATGCTGTGCTTGCGCCGCGGTCTCTCGTTGTCAAGGAACAGGCCATCAATGATGAGGCGAATGTTGGCGATGGGCGTACGCAGTTCGTGCGAGATGTTGGCCACCATGTCGCGGCGCGCGCGGTTGAGGCGCACCAGCTGGCTCACATTTTCCAGCGCCAGGCAGATGAGCGTTTCCTGCGCCCTGCCTCGGCTAATCTGAACCCGTACGCGCCACCAGCGGTCCTTAAGCCGCAGCTGCTCCTCCAGTATTCGTTCCTTGTTGCGAACAGCCTCGCTTACCATGGTCTCCAGCTCGGCCGAGCCGGTGAGCGCGAGCAGCGACCCATGGAATGCATCCACTGCGTCAAACGTTACCTGCGCTGCCTCGTTCATGGCCAGCACATGGCAGCCGTCATCCAGCACGACGAGCACATTCCATGAGCTGTCGACCAGCGCACGCAGGATTTCGCGCCCGGCATCCGCCCCGGTGAGCGGGCTGACGGCTTCAGGCAATGATTCGTTCATGACGCTCCCTCTCTCCTCGGGGCACCGGCAAAGAAAGCCACAACAGACCAGCTCCGAGGGACATCATCCCCACCAGGCTGCGTCCGCCGAAGCGCTCTCCCAGCAGCAAAACTCCCAGCATGCCGGCCACCAGCGGTTCCGCCAGGGTGAGCGTCACTGCGGCGGCAGTGCTAATTTGCTGCAAACCGTGCGCAAACAGCAGGTACGCTACTGCCGTGGTGACCAGACCAAGGTGGAGGATGACCAGCACGCCGCGGGGCTGCAAGACCCAGGTGAGTTCAGTCAACGGCAACAGCGGCAGCAGGAACAGCGCTCCAGGCAGAAATATGGCGGCCACTACCGCGTTTGGCGACATATGCTGCAGCAGTGCCTTGCTCACCAGCGCGTACCCGGCATAGGCCAGCCCTGCGCCCAGCGAAAGCAACAGACCAACTGCTTCTACTCCGGGAGACAGCCCGTCAACCGGCAACAGCAGCAAGCCGCAGCCGCCCAGCGCCAAGCCCGTCGCAATGAGCCAGCGTCTGCCTGGCCGAACTCTGCGAGAGCGCCACTCCAGCAGACCGGCCAGCATCGGCGCGCTGCCGATAGCGACCAGCGTTCCCAGCGCAACCCCGTTGCGCGCCACACCATTGAAGAAGCAGATCTGATAGGCCGCGATCATCAGCCCGGCGCCTGCCAGTTTACGCAGAGGTAGTGGACCGGTCCCACGGAAATCTCCTTTCAGGAAAGCAAGCGCAGCCAGCGCAATGCCTCCGAGTAGCAGACGCAAGGCACCCACGCCAAGCGGTTCCGCGCCCGCCGGCGCCAGAGCCATGGTGGTGCCCGTTGTTCCCCACAGCGCCGCTGCCATCAGCACCTGACCCGCTCCGGCAAGCTTCATCAGCCCTCAAAACGGTAGCCGACGCCGCGAACCGTCACAATGCGTTTGGGCCGGGAAGGGTCGCTTTCAATCTTTTCTCGCAACCAGCGCACATGGACATCGACCGTGCGCTTTTCGACAAAGTTGTCTTCGCCCCACACCTTCGTCAGCAGCAGGTCACGGGTCAATACAGCGCCGTTGTTGCGCATCAGCTCAGCAAGCAGCCTGAATTCACGGTTGCTCAGGTGAACCTCTTCCTCTCCGTGAAATAGCTTGTGCCCTTTCAGATCGAGGTGCAGGTCATCGGCAACCAGCCTTTCCTGGGGCAGCTGATGTCCGGGCGCGCGCCGCAGCACAGCCCGAACACGCGCCAGGAACTCCCCCAGACTGAAAGGCTTGACGATGTAATCGTCGGCGCCGCTCTCAAGTCCTACGATGCGGTCGACTTCGGTGCCGCGCGCAGTGAGCATAATGATCGGCAAATGCGCCAGCGCGCTGTCCTTGCGCAAAATGCGACAGACGCTGAGGCCATCCAGACGCGGCAGCATAATGTCGAGCACCACCAGGTCCGGCGGCGCGGCGTGGATGCGCTCTATGGCCTCTTCGCCATCGGCAGCGGTGAATACCTGATAGCCATCATCGCGCAACCTGGCTTCCAGGTTGCGAAGCAGGGTTTCTTCATCCTCGACAATCAACACACTCGGCATCAGTCCGCCTGTTCACTCTCAGCCATTGTCTCGACGTGGCTCAGCACTCGCCACGTATGGCGCGCACGCCACCGAGAGACGTCGCAGTTCGCACTGCACGGCGTATGGCCATGGCGACCGCTTCGGCGGCGAAGGCGCCCACCACACTGGGGTCGGCTTCCTGCGTTCCGGTTGCCAGGGCGAACATCGTGTCGCCGTCATGGGCAGTATGCGCCGGCCGAATCGTACGCGCTACGCCGCAGCTGGCCATTTGCGCCACCCTGGTGACGGCGGCCTTTGAGAATTGCGCATTGGTTACCACCACACCAATGACTGTGTTGCTGCGCGCCTGTCGTTGATCAAGCAGCGAGCGCAAGACCTGCAGCACCGGGATGAAATCGTCCCCGCCGGGCCCGGAACGCAATCCGGCCAGGATTTCGCCCCGCTCGTCCAGCACTTCCCCCAAGGCGTTCACAGCGACCAGCGCCGCGACCAACAGGCCGTCGCCGATTTCCACGCAGGCAGAGCCGATGCCGCCTTTCGTTGCACGGGCGTTGCCTGTCAGCGTGCACACCCGGCACCCGGTGCCGGCGCCAACACTGCCTTCAGCGAGAGGTTCCGCGTTGGCCTGTTCGCATGCCAGATAGCCCATATCCGGGCCTGGCCGTGCCGTAACGGATCCAATCCCCAGGTCGTAAAGGATGGCCGCCGGCACGATCGGCACGACTGCGCCGTCGCCGGTCCGATATCCGACATCGCGCTCCTCCAGCCAGCGCATGACCCCTTCGGCCGCCGCCAGACCATAAGCACTGCCCCCGGACAGCAGGATCGCGCTCACATTGTCCACATGCTGCGTCGGACGCAGCAGATCGGTCTCGCGCGTGCCAGGGCCGCCGCCACGCTGGTCGACACCCCCGACGGTTCCGGGTGGACACAGCACGACCGTACAGCCCGTGCTCCCGGCCCGGTCTGTCGCATGGCCAGCACGAATGCCGGGTATGGCAGTCAGCGTACTATTCAGTTGTATCATCGCTATCGAAGATGATTCGGGAATTATCCTGCGGCAAGTGCTTTGTGGAATCTGGCGTCAGGATTGCGAGCGCGGTTTCGTAGTCTCGCGAGTGTACCAGCACGCTCACCTCACCCAGCTGCCCGATGTGGATGCCCATCGCGCTGGCGCCGGCCTGTTGATGCACCAGTGCCTGGATGCCTTCGCTGTGTAACCTGCCCGCGACGATTTGCGCCTCGTGCGGAGCATAAGTTACCCAGGCGACCATCCAGTCATGCTGCTTACCTGATAGCCTGCTGTCCATGCCACAAGTGTAACACGGCCCTGGCGGAATCAAAACGTGCCGTCGGGCGGCACGTCCTGTTCTGCGCTATTCACTTGTCAGCTTGCGCCACAATCGCGCTGGCGCGCGCGCATCGGGGTTGGCAGCGGCGTACTCTCCCACCCCGTCGCCAGGGCAGTACCATCCGCGCTCACAGGCTTAACTGCCGGGTTCGATATGGTTCCGGGTGGACCCCCGTGGCTCCAGCCACCAACTCCCCCTGCGCGCCGCATCCCTGCGGCTCACTTGCTCTCTGTGCTTCTCTCATGCATGGCGTCGTCACCAGAGCATCCGCTTCTCCGTACCCCATCACAGGCTCTCGACCCTTAGTACCGGTCCGCTCCATACATCGCTGTACTTCCACGTCCGGCCTATCCAGCTGGTAGTCTCCCAGCGGTCTCCCTCTCTTTCGAGACCGGGAGTCTCATCTCGGGGCGGGCTTCCCGCTTAGATGCTTTCAGCGGTTATCCCTTCCGCAGCTCGCTACCCGGCACTGCCGCTGGCGCGACAACCGGTACACGAGCGCTGCGTCCATTCCGGTCCTCTCGTACTGGGAACAGCTCCCCTCAAACTCCCTCCGCCCGCAGCGGATAGAGACCGACCTGTCTCACGACGGTCTGAACCCAGCTCGCGTACCGCTTTAATGGGCGAACAGCCCAACCCTTGGGACTTGATCCAGCCCCAGGATGCGATGAGCCGACATCGAGGTGCCGAGCCTTGTCGTCGATGTGAACTCTTGGACAAGACCAGCCTGTTATCCCCGGGGTAGCTTTTATCCGTTAAGCCACGGCCCTTCCACTCAGTACCGTGGGATCACTAAGCCCGACTTTCGTCTCTGCTCGACCCGTTCGTCTCGCAGTCAGGCCGGCTTCTGCCTTTACACTCTGCGGCTGGTTTCCATTCAGCCTGAGCCGACCTTTGGGCGCCTCCGTTACTCTTTCGGAGGCGACCGCCCCAGTCAAACTGCCCGCCTGCCACTGTCCCGCCCGTCGCTCCCGACGGCACGGTTAGGACCAGAATGCATCCAGGCTGGTATTTCAACAGCGACTCCACAAAGTCTGACGACCTTGCTTCCCAGTCTCCCAGCTATCCTGCACAACATGCGCCCTGACGCCATGACAGGCTGCAGTAAAGCTCCACGGGGTCTTTTTGTCCTGCTGCGGGTAACGCGCATCTTTACACGTACTTCAATTTCGCCGGGTCCCCCGTTGAGACAGTGCTCCGCTCGTTACACCTTTCGTGCGGGTCGGAACTTACCCGACAAGGAACTTCGCTACCTTAGGACCGTTATAGTTACGGCCGCCGTTCACCGGGGCTTCATTTCAGAGCTTCGCACACTTGCGCGCGCTAACCCTTCCACTTAACCTTCCGGCACCGGGCAGGTGTCAGCCCCTATACGTCACCTTGCGGTTTCGCAGAGACCTGTGTTTTTGCTAAACAGTCGGCAGAGCCTCTTCACTGCGACCACCCCTTCCAGAGTGGCGTCCCTTCTCCCGAAGTTACGGGACCTTTTTGCCTAGTTCCTTAACGAGGGTTCTCCCGTTCGCCTGCGTATCCTCAACTCGCCTACCTGTGTCGGTTTGTGGTACGGGCGGATAACTTCATCGCCTACGCGCCTTTTCTCGCCCCGGAGTCCCGTCTGCTTCTTCCCTTGCGGGACGACATCACGGGTGTGACCCGCTTGTCACCGCAATCCACTCAGCGGCCAGACTTTCCCCAAAGTTGCGCGTACGCTCCACCATCCGGTACCGGAATATTAACCGGTTGTCCATCGCCTGCGCCTTTCGGCCTCGGCTTAGGCCCGACTAACCCGACGCGGACTGACCTTCCGTCGGAAACCTCGAGCTTTCGGCGAACATGGTTCTCACATGTTTCTCGCTACTCATGCCAGCATTCGCACTTCCACGCGCTCCAGCAAGCTTCACAACCCGCCTTCACCGCACGTGGAACGCTCCCCTACCAGCTGCCGCCCAAGCGGCAACTCCCGAGCTTCGGTGGGTGACTTAAGCCCCGTTCCATTTTCCGCGCCACCGCGTTCGACCAGTGAGCTGTTACGCACTCTTTCAAGGATGGCTGCTTCTGGGCCAACCTCCTGGCTGTCTCGACACGACGACCTCGTTTCCCACTTAGTCACCTCTTAAGGACCTCAGCTGCGGGTCCGGGCTCTTTCCCTCTCGACCATGAAACTCATCTCCCATGGTCCAACTGCCATCCATCCGGTAACGGTATTCGGAGTTTGCCCGGGTTCGGTAAGCGTTGCGCCCCCTTGCCCATACAGTGCTCTACCCCCGTTACCTTCCCGATGACGCCAGCCCCAAAGCTGTTTCGGGGAGAACAAGCTATCTCCAGGTTCGTTTGGCATTTCACCCCTACACACAGATCATCCCCGACTTTTGCAACAGTCGTGGGTTCGGCCCTCCATTGCGTGTTACCGCACTTTCAGCCTGTCCATGCGTAGCTCACCTGGTTTCGTGTCCAATCCCTGCCACTCGACGCCCTCTTCAGACTCGCTTTCGCTCCGCCTCCAGGTGTCACTCCCTTAGGCTCGCCACAGAAATTGACTCGCTGGCTCATTCTCCAAAAGGCACGCCATCACAGCCCGGCTTGCACCGCGCCGCTCTGACCGTTTGCAGGCATCCGGTTTCAGATTCTCTTTCACTCCCCTCGCCGGGGTTCTTTTCACCTTTCCCTCACGGTACTGTCCGCTATCGGTCGTCAAGTGTATTTAGCCTTGGAGCGTGGTCGCCCCGGATTCATGCAGGATTTCTCGTGTCCCGCACTACTCAGGATCCCGTCCACGTTGCTCGCCTTGCGCCTACGGGACTCTCACCCCCTGCGGCGGGCCTTCCCAGACCCTTCGGCTTCAGCTTGCAACCCTCCTGACGGTCCTGCTACCCCCCGACCGTCGCCGGTCAGGGTTTGGGCTCCTCCGCTTTCGCTCGCCACTACTCGCGGAATCCTCTCTCTTCCTCGGGCTACTCAGATGTTTCACTTCGCCCGGTTCCCCCTGTAACTCGCGTTACAGTGACACCCCGCTACGGGTGCCGGGTTTCCCCATTCGGACATCCCCGGCTTTTGCGGCTGCACACGCCTCGCCGGAGCTTTTCGCAGTGTACCACGTCCTTCGTCGGCACTTGACGCCAAGGCATCCACCGAATGCCCTTGCTTTGCCTGTTCATGTGATACGGAGAAATTGATGCTCTCGCGTTACTTCGCCATGCACTTGTCAAACTGCAACCGCGCCCTTGCCTTCCCGCGCGGCCCATCATCCTGCCACATCCCCCCACCCCCTGTCAAGCCCCCGCCTTCAGCCACATCCTTGACCAGCCCCCCATACGCCCGCCAGCAGAATCAAAAAAGGACGCCAGCGGCGCCCCTTGCCCCCGCCCGACCCTGGTGGAGATGACATTATTCCAAGCATTCATTTACCAGTGAAAGGCCGGCGTCCAGTTTGCTCTTCCAGTCTGGCGTCGGATGCCGAATGGCGTTGGTGCAGATCCGAAACAGACAGACAGCCTCACGATATGCGAGACTCCGCTCGTTCCAGTGGAATCGCGCAAGTGCGGCGTCTCGCATCAAGCTGTAATAGTTGCGACAGTATTCAGCCTGTCGCTCCCGTGCAAAACGGGCTGACCAGCGAAGGTGCGCAAGGAAGTTGCCGACATCAAGCATGGGATCGCCCGGAGCAATTTCCTCAAAATCGACGAGCGCTATTCGACCGTCTTCGAATACAAGCATCTGGTCATCGTAAAAGTCGTTGTGCGCAACACAGGACGGGCTCCAGGACTGCACGAAGGCATTCAGGGAATTGGCAATGTTGCCCAGGCTGCGCGAAGCGTCATCAAAGTCGCGCAAGTTATGCCTGAAGCTCCGCAAGGCTCGCCGGTATGCTCTCCCGAGGTCGAATGGACGGGCTTCACAGCGGTCGAGAGATATTCGCCACAGCACGTCGAGGCCATTCAGCAAGCGATCAGGGTCAGGCGTCCTGCCCTTTCTGACAAGCTCGCGCAGGTTTCGGCCGCCTGCTTCTGTAAACCACGAGACTCCACCTTCCGCCCAGAATCCTGCGAGCCCGGGGACAACGAAGCCAGACTGTGCCGAAATCCTGTAAGCAGCGAGAAATGGCTCGAAATCAGCCGGCCGTACCACGCGGGCGTAGAGCCTGGCCTTGCCAATCTTGTGCCGCAGCACCGCGCGATATTCCGGCCTGTACCGGATCAACTGAACGCGCGCGCGATAGACAGGCACCGTCAGAACGTGGTCGTTCACGAGGCGGAGGGCCGAATCAGGGTGGGCGGCGTCGACGAGCCCGGGAAGCCTCCGATCGTCAGGATAGCGAAAAACCTGTGGAGGCCCGTCACGGACAATCGTGGCTACAAAGTATCCTGGAGGCTGATAGCTGTCTTGCGGCCATTCCACCTCGTAACTAACGGTAGCGCGGTTGCCAATACTGTGATTGAAGTGGTGAATTCGAATTCGATGTGGATCCAGATGCTGCCCGCCTGCAGCGTCATCAATGACCTGCCTTACCCAATCCGCGTCAAAGAGATTGGGTAGCTGCGGCAAGGACGGATCGTCAGGGAATTCAACCTGCTTGAAATACGGACTGGCAACTGGCGCCGACGTCATCGTCACTGGTCGCTAGTCGCTGTCGTCGCTGTCGTCCGACTCTGGCGGCGTGTCAGGCGATTGTGGCGTGTCAGGCGATGGTGGCGGTGTGTCGATGCCATCCGTCGTTGGCAGTGGCGTGTCAATGCCATCCGTCGTTGGCAGTGGCGTGTCGATGTAGAGTTGCCCGGTGGTATTGACGCCGTCGTTATCTGTGTAGGGCTGCCCGGTGGTATTGACGCCGTCGTTATCTGTGTAGGGCTGCCCGGTCGTATCGTAGCCGTCGTTATCTGTGTAAGGTTGCTCGGTATTGACGCCATCGTTGTCGGTCAGGTTGCCGGTCGTATCGTAGCCGTCGCTGTCCGTGCCATCGTTGTCAGTGAAAGGCGGCGGCGTATCGATTCGGCCATCCCTGAGATAATAGAGCGTCTTGCCAGGATAAATCATCGAGGGATTGGCGACCTGCACCTTTAGTGACTCAAGCGGAACACCCAGGTATGCAGCAATTTGCGACAGGGTATCGCCTGGTCTGACGGTCCAGGTATAGGTCTGAACGCCTTCCGTGGCGCGACTGTCTGTCGGAACCGGTGTGTCGTAGCCGTCACTGTCGGTGCCATCGTAGTCCGTTGTTGGCAACGGCGTGTCGATGCCATCGTTGTCCGTTGTTGGCAGCGGTGTGTCGTAGCCATCGCTGTCGGTGCCATCGTTGTCCGTCGGTGGCGGTGTGTGATAGCCGTCACTGTCCGTGCCATCATTGTCCGTTGGCGGCGGGGGGGTATCAAACCCATCATTGTCCGTTGTCGGTAACGGCGTGTGGTAGCCATCGCTGTCGGTGCCATCGTTGTCGGTCGGTGGATCTGTTCCGTCCCCGTCGTCATCGTCGTCATCGTCATTTTGCGGCACGATATTGCGCGGCACCAATGCCGGGGAGTCCGCGTCTGCAGTATTGCTGGAGGCAGAGACGAAGTCTGTTCTGTAAAGAACGATGGAAAGGATCAACGAAAGCGAAACCAGGTTGAAAAGTAGTGCGATTGCGAACGGATAGCGGCCCCTGGTCATTTGGAAACTCCCCAACTCGCTGGCAGCGAACCAAGCATAAGAAAGCGAAGTCTCTTTTTGTCTATTTGCATTTTAGCCTAGCGTGGCCCCAAAATGATGTCAAGTCAATTTGTCAGGTTAACTCGTTGAACCTCTGATATTAGTGTGAGTCATCGCAGGTATTTACCTGTGCACGCGCCTGATCCTGCCAGCAGAATCAAAAAGGACGCCAGCGGCGCCCCTTGCCCTGCTCCTCCCGCTCCTGGTGGAGATGAGGGGACTCGAACCCCTGACCTGTGCCTTGCAAAGGCACCGCTCTCCCGCCTGAGCTACATCCCCCGCTTGCTCCCCCACCCTTGTGGGCCCGGGAAGACTCGAACTTCCGACCTCACGCTTATCAGGCGTGCGCTCTGACCAGCTGAGCTACGGGCCCCTCGCCCGACAACACGACAGTGAGAAACAAACCCCCATCCAGTGCCACCAACCTCTCTTGCTTGTCCTGTGTCTGCCTCGCCCTGTTCCTCACGCTTGCGCGCTGGCTCAGGTCTGGCTTCCCCAGAAAGGAGGTGATCCAGCCGCAGCTTCCGCTACAGCTACCTTGTTACGACTTCGTCCCGGTCACCGGCCCCGCCCTCGGCGGTAGCGCCCCGAAGGTTCGCCTCCCGACTTCAGGCATGACCAGCTTCCATGACGTGACGGGCGGTGTGTACAAGGCCCGGGAACGTATTCACCGCCGTGTGCTGACCGGCGGTTACTAGCAACTCCGACTTCATGCAGGCGGGTTGCAGCCTGCAATCCGAACTGGGAACGGCTTTTCAGGATTGGCTCCAGGTCGCCCCTTCGCTACCCGTTGTACCGCCCATTGTAGCGTGTGTGTAGCCCCGAATATGCAGACCATGCTGACTTGACGTCATCCCCACCTTCCTCCCGTTTGTCACGGGCAGTCGCGCCAGACACTTGTAACTGGCACCAGGGGTTGCGCTCGTTTTCGGACTTAACCGAACACCTCACGGCACGAGCTGACGACAGCCATGCAGTACCTGTCACGGCTCCCGAAGGTCAGTCGCCTTTCGGCTCCCTACCACCGTGATGTCAAACCCGGGTAAGGTTCTTCGCGTAGCCTCGAATTAAACCACACGCTCCGCTGCTTGTGCGGGCCCCCGTCAATTCCTTTGAGTTTTAGCCTTGCGACCGTACTCCCCAGGCGGTGCACTTACCGCGTTCGCTGGGACACCCAGACTGCCGTAGCAACCCGGACATCGAGTGCACATCGTTTACGGCATGGACTACCGGGGTTTCTAATCCCGTTCGCTACCCATGCTTTCGCGCCTCAGCGTCAGTTGTGAGCCAGGGTGCCGCCTTCGCCTCCGGTGTTCCTCCGCATCTCTACGCATTTCACCACTACACGCGGAATTCCACACCCCTCTCTCACCCTCTAGTGCTACAGTCACCGACAGCCTCCCGGAGTTGAGCCCCGGGCTTTCATGTCCGTCTTGTAGCCCCGCCTGCGCGCCCTTTACGCCCAGTAATTCCGGATAACGTTCGTGTCCTATGTATTACCGCGGCTGCTGGCACATAGTTAGCCGACACTTATTCCTGTGCTACCGTCATCTTCGTCACACAGAAAAGGGCTTTACGATCCGAAAACCTTCATCACCCACGCGGCGTCGCTGCGTCAGGCTTTCGCCCATTGCGCAATATCCCTCACTGCTGCCTCCCGCAGGAGTCCGGGCCGTGTCTCAGTCCCGGTGTGGAGGACCACCCTCTCAGATCCCCTACCCGTCATCGCCATGGTGAGCCGTTACCCCGCCATCCAGCTGATGGGCCGCAGCCCCCTCCCAAAGCGCCAAACCTTCCGGTCCAGCCTTTCGCCAGTACAGATCCCCCCATACTCGCCCTATCCCGTATTAGCCGCCGTTTCCAGCGGTTGTCCCGGTCTTCGGGGCAGGTTAGCTACGTGTTACGCACCCGTGCGCCACTATCCGTCCCTCCTAAAAGGAACTTCCCGTTCGACTTGCATGTGTTAGGCACGCCGCCAACGTTCATCCTGAGCCAGGATCAAACTCGCCGTTTGTCCCTCAAGCTCTTCCTTCGTACCAGTATTCTCTCGGCCCCGGTACCCGGCCCCTAGCCGGTCGCACCGGCTGTTCGCTTGCTTCCCACTCTCCTGTTGTCAAGCTGCGCCCCTGCTCCGCAGGGCCCGCTCTCTCATTGCTCGCGGGACTGGTACTCTACAGTGCCGGTGACACCTTGTCAAGAGTGCGCCAGACCACACTAGAGAAGCTGACCCTGACGCCGATGAAGCCACATGTCTCCGGCGAGAAACAGGATTGACAGGGCCAGCAAGGTAATAATGATGTACATGACCTGATCATAAAAGGCCTGTACATTCCCCCGCCACTCAGCCGTTGCACTGTCTGCTCTCCGGTCCAACTCCACAAGAGGCTCCATAACACGAGCCTTGGCCGCATGATACTCCGGGCCATGAAGACGTAGCATCGCCGTCAGCGCCTCACCCTCGAGGACATAGTCGCCGCCGCCCGCCTCAATCTGCGAAGCGACAATTTCCATAATCTCGTTTTCAAGTTCCACAAGCACGTTTGATGCGTCCTCTGCCCTCTCAAATTCGGTTAGCTCTGCTGCCATCAGTCCAGCCTCCTGAGCCAGGATGCGGATCGGCACAGCATTGCCGGCGTCACCGGTATGCACGCCTGTGTCCAGTACAATGTCCCAGTAGGGGACATCAAAATACTTTTCCGGTCGCAGCGCGTCACCATTTCGAATGTCAAGTATTTCGTTGAAGTGCGTCCGGTAAACCGGGTCGCCGTTTACCGCATACAACCGTACCATCCTGGTCAGATCATCAGAGGTTTGCCGCAGCCCGTCAGCGAAATGAAGTGCATTGAGTCGCGCTGACAAGAATGCGCTGAGGTTGGGGCGTTCCCTCCGGTAACTGATTGCCAGAAAAGTACTGACCAGCACAGCCAGCAAGGCCAGCAATATCAAAATCCTGAGCCGACGTCGCGTCCAGATGCCCGCAATCATCAGCAGCAAAGTCAAACCCAGCAAGACAAAGGCGGTTAGCATCGATTTGTTGTTAAGGTCTATTGCTTCCCTGCGTCCGGCGGACAGCTCAGAACTAACCTCCCTATCAAGTTCTGCCAGGGGGCGCATTACCTGCGTCTTGGCAGCATGATACTCATGACCATGCAAGCGTAACATGCCTGCGAGCGCCTCGTCCTCCAGCTCATATTCAATTCCGCTGGCTTCGATCTGTGCAGCAATGACAGCCATGACCTCGTTCTCCAGCAAAACAAGATCATTGGACGCATTTTCTGACATTTCAAACCAGGCGAGTTCGGACTCTGTCAGGCCGGCCTCACGGGCAAGCGTTCTTATCGGCTTCGCATCGCCAAATTCGCCAGATTGTTCACCTGTGTCCAGCACAATATCCCAGTACGGTACTTCAAAGTACTTTATCGGACGCGGAAGATCGCCGTTCCGGATGGCCAGGATTTCATCGAAGTAGCTACGGTACGACGACTCTCCCGTGATGGCATACAGCCGCACCATGCGGGTCAGATCATCCGAGGTTTGCCTAAGCCCGTCGGCGAAAGCAAGCGCCGCACGTCGTGCAGTCAAAAACAGATGCAGGTCGTCACGGGACTGCTGAAAATTCACAAAGTGAATCACGCCCAAAACAAGAACGAGCATGGTCACCACCGATGTGGTTCGGTATGAAACTGGCCTGGTCAATTAGGAATCCGCCTTCACTATTAAGCGCATCTTAATTCGTTTGCAAGTATGATGTGCCTGTTGCCGATTCGCAACCAGTCAGTTCTGCCAGAAGGACAAGGCCTGCCTTCCTTGCGTCACCAATCGTGCCCCTCTACGCCTACACAGCCACCTCTTCACGACGAGCCCGGTACACCGAGACAGCCACGAGTAGCGCCGCCAGTATCAGCGCCGCGGCCAGAGTGTTCATAACTGTAGTGAGATCGTCCCGATGGAAACGCTCTTCCTCTTGCAGCTCCTGCTCAAACAGCCGGGCAAGATCCACCAGCGGTTGCATCACCCGAGCCTTGGCGTCGTGATATTCCGCGCCATGCAGACGCCGCATCGCCGCGAGCGCCTCACCCTCAAGCGCGTACTCGCCGCCGGCCTCAATCTGCCTGGCCACGGCATCCATCGCCTCGTTTTCCAGTTCCGCCAGGATGTTGGACTGGTCTTCAGCCTCTGTCAGGAGAGCTGCTTCCGCAGCGCTGATGCCCACACTCTGCATAAGCGTCCGGATCGCCACGGTGTCACCGGCTTCGCCCAGGCGCTGATTGATGGCCAGTACGAAATCCCAGTACGGAACCTGGAAATACAGCTCGGGGCGCGGCGCAACACCGTTGCGAATGTCCAGAATCTCCTGGAAGTACTCCCGATAGCGTTCCTCACCGGTCACCGCAAACAGTCGCGCCATACGCGTCAGGTCATCGGAAGTCTGACGCAGGCCGTCGGAGAGCAAAATCTTGCCCTGACCTCTGGCGGCATTGAGGCCACTGTCGTCACTATTCGCCAGGATCTGCTGTGTGAGAAGTGCTGAACCGAGCAAAATCAGCAGCGCAAGTCCATACAGCCAGGGTCGTTGCGGCAACTGCCGAACGACGATGAAAGCGACGAAAACGGCCGCCGTAACGATCAGGATCGTCAGAATGTCCAGCCGCTCTTGCAGGAAATTGTGGACGTTGCCTTCTGCAATCATCATCCCGAGACCGGAACTTGCGACCAACTCTACCAGAGGCTGCATCACCAGAGCCTTGGCATCGTGATATTCCTGGCCATGAAGACGCTGCAACGCCTCAACCACTGCGCCATCGAGCAGGTATTCGCCGCCAGCAACCTGCGCAGCGACGGTGTCCATGATTTCGACTTCAACCTCTGCCAGGATATTGGATTGTTCTTCCGCCTGTTCCAGCAGGACAACTTCCTCGGACCTTATTCCGGCCCGCTGCATGAGCGTCTGTATCGACACGGGAGCGCCAAATGCGCCTGGCCGCTCTCCGGTCGCCAGCACGATATCCCAGTATGGAATATCAAAATACTGCTCGGGGCGCGGGGCCAACCCGTTGCGGATGTCCAGGATCTCCTCGAAGTATTCACGGTAAACCGGATCGCCAGTCACGGCGTAGAGGCGTACCATGCGCGTCAGATCGTCTGAACTCTGGCGCAGACCATCCGCAAGGTGATTTAATTCGCTGCGTTCGTCGCCTGCTGAATGAATATCATCAATGCCTTGCCAGGTCACCGGGACGAAGATCAGGGCGGCAAGCAGTAGCAGCAGCACAAATGCCTGGATTTTGGGCAGCCTGAGTCGTTGGTGGAAAACGCCGTAAAGGCCGAGCAAGGCTGTGAATCCGATCAGGACCGTGATGAGGATCAGCCACTGCTGCAAATATGCCTGCACTGTGCCTGGTTCACCCCATTGACTCTGGTCGCTGGAGCCAGCCATCTGCGCCAACTGGAATATGGTCAGGGCCTCGATGTCGTAGAACCAGATGAGGCTGTGCATGCTGCTCATTGGCAGTCCCTTTCAATTGCAGGAGACCTTGCAGGCGATTGAACGGACAGTTTAACGATAGCTCGTCACAACGCAACCCCAACTGGCCTGCCCGGCCAGCGGCCGCGTTGTAAGCCGGGAAATCCCTCGCACAGTGATTCTGCTTCATGCTCCAGACTGAGGACCTGCCGGATCAGGCTTTGTCACTCGTCGCCCGTCAATGGGCGCGCTGTCTGGTAAAACGGGATGATTGCCACGCCATATGATCCTGGCGAGGAATTCAGTCAAGCGACTACGCTTCATCACTTGCAGCTCTAGCGATGATGCCGACGCAACCAGACCCCCACACCACTAAACACGATTGCCAGACCCATCGCCACGACCACAAGGTTGAAGGACTCGTCAGCGTACGCTTGTTGCTCAAGCAACTGTTGATCCCTTGTCGCATTGACATACTGGTAGAGATTCACCAGGGGTTGCATGATCTGCAGTTTGGCTTGGGCATATTCCTTGCTGAACAGACGCTGCGCTGCTGCAAGAGCTTCCCCCTCGAGCGCATAGTCACCACCGCCCGCTTCCAGCTGCGCCGTCACGACCTCCATCACCTCGCGTTCCAGTTGCACCAGTTCGTTGGACAGATCTTCAGATTGCCCCAGCAGGTCCAGTTCGTCCTCATTCTCAAGCAGACTGCCAATCTGCTGCCTGAGCGCTGTCGGAACACCTGGCTCGCCCGGGCGCTCACCTGTAGCCAGCATGACGTCCCAGTAGGGGACATCAAAATAAATATCGGGCCTTGGCGCATTCCCGTTTCGAATGGCCAGAATCTCGTCAAAGTAGTCCCTGTAGCGCGTGTCACCGGTGACGGCGTATAGCTGCACCATGCGAGTAAGATCGTCGGAGCTTTGCCGCAGGGCGTCGGACAACAAATACGAATGGTAGCGAGCTTCGGAATAGGCTATTTCGTCCTCACGCGAATGGATGTACTGCAGGGCAACCTGGCCTCCCAGGAGCAGAAGTAACAGGGCAAACAGTGAAGCAACCCGGGATGGAACCAGCCTGAACATGGCAACAGCCTCACTTTCACTATCAGTTCCGGCCAGCGAGCGACATAGCCTGTGCCCGTTTACCGGTAATCTTCATCCACTGTCCCGAAGCAGCCGCTCCCTGTCCGCCCATTCGACAGGTGCAGTGGAGATGTCCACGATCCCTAAACCTGACGATGATGCCGCCGCAGCCAGATCCCCGCAGCGCTCAGCACGATCGCCAGAGCCAGTGACCCGACGATTGTGTTATAGGTGCGCGCGTTGTGTTGCCGCAGCCAGACCACATAATCCTCAAGGGAATTGTCAACTTCCGCAGCAAGTTCCACGAGCGGCTGCATGATCAGCAGCTTGGCCTGGGCATATTCATCGCCAAACAGGCGCTGCGTCGCCTCGAGGGCTGCACCCTCCAGCCGATAGTCTCCCCCGTCTGATTCAATCTTCGCTGCCACGACGTCCATCACCTCGTTTTCCAGCAGCGTCAGTTCGTTGGAGCGGTCTTCAACTTGCTCCAGCAGGGCCAGTTCCTCATCGGAATAGTTCGCAAGGCGAATGAGCGTCCGGATCGGCCTGGCTGCGCCATTCTCGCCCGGGCGCTCACCAGTTGCCAGGACGACGTCCCAGTAGGGGATATTGAAGTAGTCCTCCGGCCGGGGCGCATCGCCATTGCGGATGGCCAAAATTTCATCGAAGTAGTCTCTGTAGACCGGATCCCCGGTCATGGCATACAGCCGCACCATGCGCGTCAGGTCATCTGAGGTCTGCCGCAGCGAATCAGCCAGCTGTTGCGCCGCGTAGCGACCCGGGGTTATCGAAAAAGTGTTGATGTAGGTTTGAATGAAATTCAGCGATGTGTAGCCGCCGACAATCACACACAGCAGGGCCAGAATTGATACGATTCGGGATGGAACCAGCTTGAACATGGTGGCCTCCAGAATCAGTACTGCATCTAACCTCTATTAAATTACATTGTTACCGGGCGCAGCGCAAAGATGATGGCCTGCGGTCAGCTTCTCAGCCTGAAACAGCCAATGCTTCGCCATCCGGCGGAGGCGCGTCCGGCTCAAGGCCATTATCACAGAGCGTGTCCTTCACGCAGAGATTTCACCATCTGTCTTTTCGGAACAGGTGAAGGGCTTGCAAATCCTGACCGGGCGAGGCCATTGTGCTGCCTCATAGGAGGGACAACGGCCCGCCCGGCGGGACAAATGCTGCGCTTCCGCCATCTCGCCAAAAGTAAATACGGGAGAAGGCTGGCTATGTTTTAAGTTCGCGATACCGAAGGTAGGCCGCGGCCAGACTGAGCAAGATCATCATGACCGACGTTATCGTGATTGAGCTGACGGCTTGTCGGAGAATATCCTCTGACACGGTTTTAACCTCGTCAACGCTCTCATCAATTGCATTAGCAATCGCCACCAAAGGCGTCATGACCAGATTCTTGGCTTCATGGTATTCCTGACTGTGCAGACGCCGCATTGCCTCAACAGCAGCGCCCTCAAGCAGGTATTCGCCGGCGCCGGCTGCCCGCTGCTCCTCAACGGACGCCATGACCTCGTTCTCCAGCTGCACAAGATCATTGGAGCGGTCTTCTGACTCATTAAGCAGACTCAACTCCTCATCCGTGAAGCCCGCATCACGAATTAGCGTCCTTATCGGCACGGCGTCACCGTAATCACCCGGGTGCTCGCCTGTAGCCAAAACGATATCCCAGTAGGGCAGACTATAATACAATTCGGGACGGGGAGCGTCGCCGTTTCGTATGGCAAGGATTTCCTCGAAATTATCCCGGTAAGCCGGGTTGCCAGTGACCGCATACAACCGAACCATGCGGGTCAGATCGTCAGAAGTTTGCCGTAATCCGTCAGACAGCACATATGCATTGTATCGGTTCAGTGCATTCCCGCCGTATACGGTAACTGCATCGAGAAATTGCAGTAGTAGAAAAGCGGTTATCAGAGCCGGTACCAATACCAGAACTGAAACTACAGTGGAAGGGTTCCTGAAACGCATTTGTCAGTCTCCTAGCTTTAACTTAATGGCCATGCTGAGCTAGTGAATCAATTCCGTCATCACTTGCCAGGGCGCTGAATGTCGCACGGGACATTTGAGGGCAAGCCGCAGGGACTCGCCCACCTGCTGCTGTCACTATCACGAAACACCGCTGACGACGCGCCAGGCAGTCCGGCTACGCCTGCTGTTCGCGGGGACGCAAGTAGAGTGCAGCGACAGTGAGCAAGACAATCAAAGCAATAGTCACCAGCACGGCGTTGATCAGTCGCTCAACGAGAGGCAGCGAATTGGCTCTTATCTGCACAAGGCTTTCCTCAATGTCATGGGCTAGCTGCACCAGTGGCAGCATGATCATTTCCTTGTCCAGCAGATACTCCTGGCCATGCACTCGCTGCAGCGCCTCAAGGGCAGCACCTTCGAGCACATATTCGTCACCGCCAGCTTCCCTAAGCTCCTGCACTGTTTCAAGGACTTCGAACTCCAGCATTGTGAGTTCGTTGGACCAGTCTTCTGCCGCAGCAAGCAGGTCCAATTGCTCATCTGTAAATCCCGCATCACGAATGAGCGTCCTTATTGGCACCGCTTCTCCGAAGTCACCCGGACGCTCACCGGTAGCCAGCACAATGTCCCAATAAGGCACACTGAAATATTGCTTCGGCCGGGAAGAGACGCCGTTGCGAATGTTAAGAATTTCCTCGTAATATTCACGATATATCGGATCTCCCGTAGCGGCGTACAACCTTACCATACGGGTTAGATCGTCAGAAGTTTGTCTCAAGCCGTCGGACAACTGATAGTCATCATATCGTGTTGCTCCCGATGAGCCTGACTCCAGGACCTCATCAAAGAGTTGCACAACCGCGAAGACGGACACCAGGACCGCTACGACAACGAGAATCGAGATAATGAAAGGTGTTCTTCTGCCAAGCATTTCCTTCTCCATGCTCCCAATACACATCCGGCAGGTACACGAACCCGCCGAACTGTAGCCTGTCGCTATCTTTCATGCAATCAGGTGCGAACAGGCCATTGCAGACGAATTCCTGGCTGCACTGTTTCTGTTGTCTTCCCTGGCGATCTGCCCCTCCAGACCCGGTGCAGATTCATTGGCGCAGGAACAAGGTTCGCACGCCGGCAGCGCCGTCCGTAGCGTGCGCCGCACTGACCCTTTGTATATGGCAGGATACCAGAAGCAGCTGTGGCCCAAGCACACCCCTGGCAAGGCGGCAAGGATTCTGTGAGCTGTCAGCCTTGTGCAGGCGTTGCGGCGGACGGAGCCTCGCTGGACGCGCTGGGCCCATGTGCCTCGGATGGCGGCAGGTCTGTACCAGGTTCCCCGCCATTATCGCCGAGCGTGTCCTTCACGTAGACTTCCTGCACCAGCACCATCAGGATGGCAGTGAGCGGCACGGCGAGCAGGATCCCCAGGAAACCGAAGAAGACCGTCGCGACGATCTGGCCGAGCAGGACAATGATTGGCGGAACATTGATGCGGTCCGCGACCAACAGTGGGCTGATGAGTTGACTCTGCACCAACGAAATTGCATAGGTAACGATGATGATCCAGCCTACATTTTGCGGCTGCTGCAGTATGCCCACCACCGCCGCCAGCACCGCCGCCGTCAGCGTGCCGAAGGTTGGGACGAAGGCCAGCAAGCCGGCGATGACGCCCAGCGCCAGCGCTTCATCAAGCCCCAGCAATGTGAGCCCGATCCAGGTCGCCAGCCACACGAAAACCATGGCCAAAAGGGTCGATTCCAGCCAGCCGCGCATGACCTGATCGAGGCGCGCCAGGATTTCGTGGCCGCGACTGCGATAGCCCGGAGGCAACAGGCGGAGCAGGCCAGCCTCATGGGTCTCTGGGTCCGTGAGTAGATAGATAGACATAAAAAAGATAATGAGCGTGTTCAGCAGGGCCGATGCCACGCCGCCCACAACCGGGATCACCTGCACACTGAACTGGCCAAAGGCGCTCGCCAACTGGTTAGCCACCTGTGTAATCAGCTGGCTGTCGACCTGAAAGCTCGTGACCACCAGCGAAATCGAGTCCAGCACCGGGTCGCGTACGGCCGGCGGGGCGTAAGTGAAGCCCTCAAACAGCGCCGGCGCAGCATTCAATGACTCCCAGAATTGCTGCAACAGCGACAGACCGGCATTGACACGCAGGGAAAGTGTGGCCAGCTGCGTGGCCAGCAGCGGCAACACCGTCAAAGTAAGCACGATTAAAAACAGGGGGAAGATTAACAGGGAAATGAGCATCGCCGGAGTTCGTTTCAGGCGGGTGTGGCGCTGTAAAAATCGCATCGGCGTCGTGATCAGCACGACCAGGATGATCGAGCTGAGCAAGAGCAGCAGCACGCTGCGCACCTGCCAGAAAGCGACCAGCACAATGATGACCAGCAGCGAGGCAAACACCCGGCTGGCCGTTCGGTTGGCAAGTGGTCTGTTGAGCATCAGGACCTTCGCTTTCCGTCGCAAAGTATAGCATGCTCGCCAGAGTAGCGCGCTATACTCTGCGCCCAGGATCGCGAAAGGAAACTAACATGAGCGACGCGCTCACCCACGCCCGCGCCAGCCACGAACTCGCACTGCAGCAACTGATGGAACTCGCCGCCATACCCAGCGTCGGCACTGACCCCGCCCATGCGCAGGACACCTTGCGCGCTGCCAACTGGCTCGCCAATGAAATGCGCGCCATTGGCTTGCAGGAGGTAGCGCTGCTGCCAACCGCTGGCAACCCGGTAGTCTATGGCGAGTGGCTGGGCGCCGGCGCGGAAGCGCCCACCGTGCTCCTCTACGCTCACTATGACGTACAGCCAGCCAGCCGCGCGGATGGTTGGGACAGCGAGCCTTTCGCGCCACAGCTGCGCAATGGCCGTCTCTATGGACGGGGTGTCTCGGATGACAAGAGCCACTGCATCGTGACCCTGCGCGCTGTCGCTGCCCTGCTGGCCAGTGACGAGGGCTGCCCGGTGAATGTGCGCTTTCTGCTGGAAGGTGAGGAAGAGAGTGGCTCGCCGAGCCTGCTGCCCTTCCTGCGTCAGCAGCGGGGACGCCTGCAGGCGGACAGCGCAATCATCGCTGACGGCGGCTTCGAAGAGCCGGACGAGCCGATCATCGTGACTGCCTTGCGCGGCCTGTCGGCCATGGAGGTTTGCGTCACCGGGCCACGCGTGGACTTGCACAGCGGCATGTACGGCGGCATCGTCCACAACCCGGCCCAGGTGATCGCCGAAATCGTCGCGCAGTTGCATCATCCGGACGGGCGCATCGCAGTCCCAGGCTTCTACGATGACGTGCTGCCGCTTTCACCCGCAGAGCGCGAGTTACTCAACCAGGGCGAGTTGAGCGACTCGGACTGGGAGACTCTGGTTGGCGCCCCGCAAGACTGGGGCGAGCCGGGCTTCTCGCGCGTCGAGCGCACGGGAGCGCGGCCGACACTCGAGATTAACGGCATCTACGGTGGCTACAGCGGCGATGGCTTCAAGACTGTGATTCCGTCACAGGCGCGCGCCAAGATCAGTTGCCGCCTTGTCGCCGGTCAACGTCCGCAACGCGTTTATCAGCAGGTCTGCGACTTCATCCGCTCGATCGCTCCGCCCACAGTCGAGGTCACTTTCGAGCAACACGGCCTGGGAGACCCTGTACAGATCGATGTCGCAAACCCGGTGGTACAGGCGCTGCAGCGGGCCTTCGCCCTGCGCTGGCCAGGCACGGTGCGCTATCGACGCACTGGCGGCACAGTACCCATCATTGCCATGTTCAATGAAGTACTGGGGCTCTCCTGCGTGCCGCTTGGCTTCAGCACCAATGACAGCGGCATTCACGGGCCCAACGAGAACTACCGTGTCGACATGTTGTACAAGGGCATCGATACGACGGTCCGCTTCCTGCAGGAAATCGCCAGCGGCTAACGGCCCTCGACCGCCAGCAACTGGAACTGTTCCCATTCGGCGGCATCCGTCTCCCATTCCGCGAAGATGGCGGCGCCCTGCACCCAGGCTGCGGCAGGCCCCGCCGCAGCCAGACCCGCGCGCAGGCCATTGAGCGCCGTGACCACGTTTTCCGCTTCCGGGTCATGGCCTGGCGGCTCCGCATCGTAGGTCGGAATGCCGATCAGCAACATGGTGCCTTCTCCAAGTTCACTGACCGCCTCCGCGAAGGTTTGCACCTGGTAGGCCATCCACTCTTCATAGTCAGAAGCAGTCGACAGACCGCTGTTGTAGCCCATGACGGCCATCTGGTCGCTTAGCAAGGCGACGTTTTGTTTATAGGCGCGCGACCATACGGTGCCTGGCAGAACCAGCTCAGGCACGGGGATGTCTGCATCCAGGGGACTCCAGTCCGGCGGCACGGCGACTGAAATGGGCACCGATTCTCCCAGGCGCAGCCGAACCTTGCGCAGCAGCTCGACAAAGTTCTCATCGCCATCCCAGACAGGTTCAATCTTCAGGAAGACTCCGTCGAAGCCGAGTTCGCGCACTACGCTGCTGCAAAAGTCAACGACGCCCTGCTGCAGCGCCGGATCGTCCAGACGATAACCATCCTCGTCCAGGTTGACGGGCAGGCTGATCCAGCCGTGCAACTCAAGTTCTGGAGATGCTTCCTTGAGTTGGGCAGCAAAGGCCCTGACCTTGTTGAAATGCTCGGCGCCGCGCCAGGTTGCGTCCCCCTGCAGCCAGCTCACCCAGGCAAACACGGTGCCGATTTCATTTTCACGGAGCCGCTCGGCCAGCGTGCGAATGTCGCGCGCCTCATGCTCCTCGTAGGTCCATTCCGTGCCCAGCCACAGGGCGTTGGGTAGCAGCTCTGCCTCGGCCGGTTTCAGGCTCCGCAGGAAAATAATCACGCCGACCAGCAGGATTATGCCCAACACCAGACCGGCAACGAGACGGAAGATCGGAATGCGTATCTGCGGCATCGTGATGCGCAGGCCGCCGGCAGGCGACAAATGGGAGCCCGCCGTCTCCCGTTTATGCTGACGCCGGGTCTGACGCAGCTGCTGACGTCTGCGGGCATGCCCGCGTCGCTCGCTTTCTCTGCTCCGTATCAGGCGTTCACGTGCCATTCAGTCGTCCTGGCGCGCCTCTTCAATATATGGGTCCTGTTCCAGCCGCGGTACCAGGTCGGGGGAAAGTCCCAGCTGCTGCAAAACCACATCCTGTTGCGACCACATGCCCGCTCGTTCCTGCTCCGTCTCATGCCTGTGGCCCAGCAAATGCAGGGTGCCGTGCACCATCAACAACATCAGGTCGTCCAGCAAGGCATGTCCTGCCAATTCTGCCTGCCGGGCCGTCCAGGGCACGGCCACTACCAGGTCTCCCAGCGCCAGTTCTTCCGCTTCTATGCCGTGGGATAGCGCCGGAAAGGAGAGTACATCCGTGACGCGATCCACGCCGCGGTACTGCTGGTTGAGCGCACGTACCTGCTCATCACCGGTGAGCATTATCGTCACCGCTCCACACTTCTCTGCTCTCTGCAACAGCAATGTTAAGTGCACCGCCCGCTTCAGGGAAGCACAGTCAATGACCTGGTCGGTCTCGTTGTGAAAATGTACGGCGTTCATGTCTGCGACACTCGCTTGCTGGCACTCCCCTGATTTGCAGAAGCGCTGCCGGAATCCTGCGAATGCGGTAGCTCCGGCACTTCGGGGAGCGGTCCGGGGCTCGTGCTGGCTGCGGGAACAGTCTCGGCGCTCCGCGCAGCGAGCCGGGCCGGCTTCTTTTCTGTTTGGCCCTGCGCCTGCAGGGCGACGGCCTGCTGCGCAATGGCCGGCGCAGCCTCTGTAACCTTCTGATAGTCTATGCGCGGATGATAGACCGCCTGCAACATCTCCACCAGAGTGCGCTGGATGGCGCGGATGTCGTTCAGCGTCAGGCCGGATTCGTCAAGCTGGCCGTCGTTCATCTTGCCTTCCACGATGCGCAGCACGATTTCCATCACCTGGGCGCGGCTGGTGGGGCCGATAGAACGCACAGCCGATTCGCAGCTGTCCGCCAGCATCATGACGGCGGTTTCGCGGCTGCTTGGCCGTGGGCCGGGATAGCGATAGTCAGCGCTGTCCACGGCACTTTCGTCGCCTCCGGCAGCCTCCACCGCCATGCGCCAGAAGACAAAGACTTCAGTCGTGCCGTGGTGCTCGCGGATGTAATCGCGCAGTCGCCCCGGAAGCCGATACTCGCGAGCCAGTAATTCGCCATCGCTAACGTGGCTGATGATGATGTCCGCACTGCGTTCAGGATCGCCAAGCACATCGTGTGCGTTACCCACGCCAAATTGCTGGTTTTCACTGAAGAACACTGCGTTCCGCATTTTGCCGATGTCATGGTACAAGGCTGCCACACGCACCTGTTCCGAGTCTGCGCCGATGGCCAGCGCGGCCTGTTCGCTCAGGTTGGCGACCTGCAGCGAATGCTGATAGGTGCCAGGCGCCTCCCGCATCAGGCGCCGCAGCAGAGGTTGACCAGGCTGGCTGAGTTCGGCCAGCTTCAGGCTGGTGGGCAGGTTAAAGAAGAGTGTCAGAAGATACATGCCGGCGATGGCGATGGCTGCGGCCAGCACGCCATTAATCAGGCTGTAGGGCAACAGCACTGTCAATGAGGAGCCCGAAACGCCCAGGTTGAAGACCGCCGCCACAAGCATGTTGGCCAGGCCGATGAACAGGCCCGAGAGGAAGAAATTGTTGAGGCGGTCTGTGTTGCGCAGCGTCAGCAGGCCCATCAGGCCGCCGGCGATGGTAAGCATCGCCAGTTCCAGGGATCCGGTCGACACCAGACCCAGCAGAAAGGACAGGTTGATGGTGCCGATCAGGGCAATGCGCGGCGAGGCGATGGCGACGTACAGCAGCGCCAGCGCCGCTGTCGGATACAGATAGAGTTCGGACGGCATACTGTTCAATTGCAGCAGCCGCGCGCCCGCCAGCACAAGCAGGAACAGGCCTGCCAGCAGCAAGGCGAAACTGGTCCTGGCTGGCAGGTCGCGCTCGAAGCGCAGGATGTACAGGACAGTCAGCGCAAGCACCAGCAGACTGGCGAAAAAAGCCTTGCCAACCTCCTGTAGTCGACGGGTCTCGGTTTGCAGCAGGCCCAGCACGCGCATGGCTTCCATGTCAACGACAGAAATCTGCTCGTTCTGTCTCACCACAACTTCATTTAAGGCAAATGTGCGTTCCACCGGCTCAACCGCAGCAACCGCCGCCTGGCGCGCGGCCTCGGTAGCTTCTTCGTTGGGGAAGGTGTTCGGACGCAGCAGATCTTCGACAATTGCGACGATGATCTCGGATTCGGTGGAGGAGAAACGGATGCTCACCTGGGTCGGCAGTTGGGTGCGTACCACTTCCAGATTCGTGGCGCGGATAGGCTCGCGCATTATGCGCTCCAGCACATTGATAATCTCGCCGTCGACGCTCTCCCAGGCCTCTGCCGACATGTTGAGGATGCGGTCGATCTGTTCCGCACTCAGCGTAAGCGCCGTAATTTGCTGCAGATCATCCGCGCGCTGCGCCACAGAGCTGAAGCTGTCACTGCGGGCGTTGCCGATGTAATCCAGAATCTGGCGCGCCAGCAGGCTCTGGGTGCGGCTGACGTTCGGGTCCGGCGGATCGTAAACCTGAGCGACTGCCGCCGCTGCCTCGCTGCGATTCAGCTCGGTCAGCACCTCGCTCTCGAAGGTGATGCTGAACGGGGAGAGGACGTTTTGCTCCGCCACCTGGCCGACGCGCAGGTCTCCGCTGCCAGTCCACCAGGGCAGCAACACGTCGCTGGCGACGATGACCGTCGTCAGCAGCACAAAGAGCATCGCCGCGATTAAAATCCCGGTCGCGTGCAGGTGTCGCCCGGTCGAGGCGCGGGATGGGCCGCTCCAGCGCCCGGCGTCCTCCCTCACACGCTCGCTCATCAGCTATCCCCTTCGCGCCCGGTCACCTGAAACTGGAAAGCCTGCCCGCAGGTTCCCGCACCCTGCAACGGCCGGGTACTTCCCGGCGTTACAGAATCGGCGTGGCGCGCACTACACCATCCTCATAGCGCCCCAGACGCGCCGGCACTATCCGGTTTGCCAAGGCACGAGGATGCACAGCGCGCACTCGCATCCAGGTATCAGTATACCCGACGTTGATGAAGCCTTCTGGCGTCGCCCCGGCTACCTGTTCCCACAGCACTGCCAGCGTCTGTCCCTGCAAGTTGGCGGCGTGGCGTCGCTTCAGCGTCGTCCCCAGGCTGCGCAAAACTGCGCTGCGCTGCTTTTTCGTCTGCTCCGGGACCTGATGGCGCATTCGGGCGGCTGGCGTGCCTGGGCGCCGACTGTAGCGAAAGACGTGCAGACCGGCGAAGTCCTGCTCCTCAATGAACTCCCGGCTGGCGGCGAATTCGGTCTCGCTTTCGCCCGGGAAACCGACCATGACGTCTGTAGTGATACTCATCCGGGGCACGCGCGCCCGGATTGCCGCGAGCAGCGCCCGGTAGTCGCGCAGGTTGCAGCGCCGGCGCATGCGCCGCAGCGTGGCGTCGCATCCGCTTTGCAGCGGCAGATGCAGGTGCCGGCATAGCCGCGCATCCTGCCACAAATCGAAGAAGCCGGGCGTCAGATCCCAGGGCTCCAGCGAGGACAGTCGCAGCCGCGGCATGTCCGTGTCCGCCAGCACCGCGCGCAGCAGCGTATGCAGGCCCTGCTCCATGCCCAGATCGCGGCCGTAACTCCCCAGTTGCACGCCGCTCAACACCGCTTCCTGATAGCCCAGCGCATGCAACTCACGGATCTCCGACAGCACCTCTGCCAGAAGCCGACTGCGGCCAGGTCCCCGCGCAATGGTCGTCACGCAAAAGGTGCAGGCGTGGTCGCAGCCGTCCTGGACCTTGACGAAGGCGCGCGTTCGCATCCCCTGCGTCGGCAAGACCGGGGACGACCCGTCCGGCGCCGGCCCGTCCAGCAGGTCAACGATCCGCTCCTTTTCCAGGTTGCCCACTACGTGACGCACGTTGGGCAGGACGCGCAGCTCCTGCGGCGCCAGCTGCGCATGACAGCCCGTCACCGTGATTTCGGCAGCGGGCGCCTGGCGCGCCAGCTCGCGCAGTAGACTGCGGCTGTCCGCGCCGGCGGCCTGCGTAACCGTGCAGGTGTTGACGACTATCTGTGTGGCCTGTGCCGGGTCCTGCGTCAACTCGTGACCGCGCGCCAGGAAGCCACGGCCAAGTGCGTCTATTTCGGCCTGGTTGAGCCGACATCCCAGTGTACGCAAATGGACTTTCATGCGCTCGCTCCTGCCAGCTGCGGCATCCTCACCAGCAGATTGTCGAAAGCAAGCACCACGCCGGCCTGCTGAAAGGACTGCGCCACCAGGGCGATGCGCCCGGCCTCCGGCGCTTCGTCCTGCAGAGTCAGGCGCATCTGTCCGCCGACGCATTCGTCATTTGCCCAGGTGCTGCGGGTCTGCGCATCATCCGGAAGGCAGAGCGCAACCGGCTCGCTGTTGATATAGAACTGCAAGCTGCTCTCCTGCGCGACGACGCGCAGCCGGTTGCTGATTTCAAGCCCCTGGCGAATCAGCGTTGAAGGGATCCAGGCGCTCAGAATTTGCTGCTCACCGGCATGGCTGCGCCTCAGTTGATAGTAGCCATCGCTGCTAATGAGGAAGAGATAGTAGCTGCGTGCTCCAGCGAAGCCAGACCCTGGCAAACCCAACGCCTTCAGAACCGGCGCAGAGTGCGCTTCACGCAGGCGAAAGAGCAGGCCGTAGGCATTGTCCAGCGGGCCGGCCAGCGGGCGCGCCTCAACCTCCAGGTCAAAGTCCTGAAAGTGCGGTCCGGTCGCCGCGTAAACGAGGCTCTCGGGATCGCCCGCGCTCAGCCGGAGCGCGCCTTCCACCAGTTGCGCCGACAGGCGACCTGCAAACAGATCCTGATCCCGCGCAGCGCTGGTGAAATCCGCAGCATGGAGCAAGGCGCCGGGCCCGCCGCTGGCGATATGCGACAGGTTTGCGGCCAGCCGCGACACTTCTGTCAGGGCGGCCAGCGAAGCGGCCAGTGTGAACAGAATGAGCAGGTTGCGCAAGGGACATGCCTCATCGGCTGCGGCAGGCGAGTCTGGCACAGCATCCTGACGGGTGCAAGCGTCGGACTTCGCCTGTATACTGTGAAAGCTCGCAAGTGACACTTTAATTGAAGCGGGCTTGTCAGGGAGCAGGCATTGTCCGACTTGATGAATCCGGACAACATCCCGGTGGTGGCCGAAGACGGCGACTCAGGCTGGCAGCCAGACCCCGCGCATCCGCGGCGGCGGCCGCCTTGGATCAAGGTGCGCGCGCCCTCTGGCGCAACCTACGAGCGCGTGCGCGAGCTGATGCGCTCAAAGAGCCTGAACACGGTCTGCGAGGAAGCGCAGTGCCCAAACATCGGCGAGTGCTGGGGCCAGGGCACAGCCACCTTCCTCATGATGGGCGATACCTGTACGCGCTCCTGCGGCTTCTGCGACATCATGACCGGGCGCCCGGCGCCGCTGGACTGGGCCGAGCCGAATCGCGTAGCCGAAGCGGTACGCGCCATGGGGCTTGAGCACGTCGTCATCACCAGCGTTAACCGCGACGAACGCCCGGATGGCGGCGCGCCCATATTCGCCATGGTCATCCGCCGCATTCGCCAGCTGCAGCCAGGTTGCAGCATCGAAGTGCTCATCCCGGATTTCAAGGGCGACAAAGCCGCACTGCGCATCGTTACGGACGCCCGCCCCGAATTACTCAATCACAACGTGGAGACCGTGCCGCGTCTCTTCCGGCGCGTGCAACCGCAGGATCGCTACGAATGGGCGCTGGCTACCCTGCGCAATGCCAGGACGCTTGACCCGCAGGTGTTGACCAAGAGCGGCATCATGGTCGGTCTGGGGGAAACCATGGACGAACTGCTGGCGACCATGCGCGATCTGCGCGCCTGTGACGTGGACATCCTGACTGTCGGCCAGTACCTGCAGCCAGGCAAGAAATACCTGCCCGTCGAACGTTTCTATCTGCCCGCAGAATTCGACGCCATTCGCGAGGCCGGGCTGGCCATGGGCTTTCGCTGGGTAGAAAGCGGGCCGCTGGTGCGCAGCAGCTATCGCGCCGGCGAACAGGTACGCGCCCTGTCACAACGGAACGAGTTTCGGCTGCGCGTCACACCTGGCCAGTAAGCCCGTTGCGGACAAATTAAATTCTGCCCTCATCAAACATTCACATTTAAACATCCTGTGCTATACTGCATTCAATGTCCTTACTTCAGGAGTGGGCACCTTCGTGGCAACTGCGGGGGATGGTCACAACAATCGACAGGGGACCGGCAGCTACGTGCTACAGGAATTACTGGTTCGCGCTGATCAGCGCGGTTTCGTTACCCTGGATGACATTCTCGAACTATTTGATGAACATGTAAACGCGTCCGCCCTTGATGCCCTCTACAGTGAACTGGACGAACTTGGCATAGAGTTGCGTCAGGACGGCGAGGGCAACCACACCCTGCTCCACAGGGAACGGGATTCCCGGGCTGCGGCTGATAACAACGCCGACATTGGCGACATCAATGCTGTCTCCGCCGACGATCCCGTCGGCCTTTATTTTCGCCAGATGGCCCAGGAACCGCTGCTCACAGCCCAGGACGAGATCGACCTCGCCCGCCGCATTGAGGCTGGCCGCAATGTGCGGGAAAGCATGGATGAGCCCGATGCCAGCCTACGCTACAACGACATAGAGCTGGCGCGCATGCTGCGTCAGGAAATGGATGGTCAGGCCGCCCGCGAGCACCTCGGCCGCGCCAATACGCGCCTGGTCGTGAGCATTGCCAAACGCTACATGAACCAGGGTCTGCCCTTCCCGGACCTCATTCAGGAAGGCAACGTCGGCCTGATGCGCGCCGTCGACAAGTATGACTACAAGCGCGGCAACCGCTTCAGCACCTACGCCACCTGGTGGATCCGCCAGGCCATCACACGCGCGCTTGCGCAGAAGACCCGCACGATCCGCATTCCGCTGCACATGACCGAGCGCATCCGCCAGATGTATCGCGCCGCCCAGTCGCTCGAACAAAAGCTGGGGCGCCGCCCCACTCCTGAAGAAATCGCCGTCGATATGGACCTGCCGCCCGAAATCGTGAGCCGCATGATGGACGCCAGCCAGCATGCCATCGCCCTGGAACGCCCCGTCGGCGAGGACGGCGACAGCGAATTCGGCGACTTCATCGAGGACCAGGATTCCCCCAGCCCGGTCGAGGTCGCCACGAGCAATCTGCTGCAGGAGACCATTGAAGAAGTGCTGGCCGAGCTGACACCGCGCCAGAGCCACATCCTGCGCCTGCGCTTCGGCCTCGGCGACGGCGAACCCCACACGCTTGAGGAAATCGCCAGCAAGTTCGGCCTCAGCCGCGAACGCATTCGCCAGCTGGAGAAGGAAGCCCTGCGCCGTTTGCGCCACCCGCGCCTGGCGCACAATTTGCGCGATTACCTCCCCTGACCCGCCCTGAAACTCGCGCAACTCCCCTGCAGCGCACTGGAAATGCTCAACTCGCCGTGCTAGATTCCGCGTGTGGCCAGACCCACCTTCGTACGTGCCACACAGAGCGTGGAGATTCCGCCATGACTGAGTCCACCGTCCGCCACGCCTGGTTTCGCGGCGCAGTCGTCCCGCTTGAGGATGCCAGAATCGGCGTCAACACGCAGGCCCTGCAATATGGCACGGCTGTTTTTGCCGGCATGCGCGCCTACTGGAACGATACACAGCAGCAGCTATACCTCTTCCGTCCCTTCGATCACTTCGAGCGCCTGCTGCAATCCGCCGCCCTGTTGCGCATCAATCTCGATTACACGCCAGTGCAACTGTTCGACAGCCTGATCGCCCTGCTGCGCGCCGAACAGCTGGACTGCAACTGTTACATTCGCCCGCTGGTCTACAGCAGCGAAGAAACGCTGGGCGTTCACCTGCTGGATGCGAAGCCGGAGCTTGCCATCACGCTCATGCCGCTGCGCGACGGAGGCTTCGTGAGCCAGGAAAACGGCGCACACGTCTGCATCTCCGCCTGGCGTCGCGTGGACGACAACGCCATTCCGGCGCGCGGCAAAATCTCCGGCGCCTACGCCAATTCGCTTATGATCCGTTCTGACGCCATGATTGCCGGCTACGACGACGCCATTGTGCTCAACAACGACGGCCACGTCGCCGAGTGCAGCGTGGCCAATCTGTTCCTCGTGCGCAAGGGCGTGGCTATCACCCCGCCGATATCCGCCAACGTGCTCGAGGGCATCGTGCGCCGCTCCCTCATTCAGCTGCTGCGCGAAGAACTGGGCGTCGAGGTACAGGAGCGCCCCGTGGACCGCACCGAGGCCTATCTGGCCGATGAGATGTTCATGTGCGGCACCGGCGCCCAGGTCACGCCCATCACGCGTATCGAGCATCGTCCGGTTGGTGACGGCGAGATCGGCCCGCTCACCGCGCGCCTGCGCGATTGCTTCATGGAGGTGGTGCACGGACGCGACGGGCGCTATCTCGACTGGCTGGCGCCGGTCTACGCACTGCAGCCTGCGGCGGCTGATTGATGGCAGGCATCGAGGCTGCCGTCGCAGCACGCGCTGTTATCCGCGTCCGCGAACTCTCGCGTGAGTTGCGTCTGGGCAAGGTCAGCGTGCATGCCTTGCGCCATGTAAACATGGAGATTTACGCCGGCGAGATGGTGAGCATCGTCGGCCCCTCCGGTAGCGGCAAGAGCACCCTGCTGGGCCTGATCGGCGGCCTCGATTCGCCCAGCAGCGGCAGCGTGGAAATCGACGGCGTCGACATAACGCACATGAATGAGGATCAGCTAACCACCATTCGCAACGAGAAAATCGGCTTTATCTTCCAGTTTTTCAACCTCATCCCCACCCTCACCGCGCTCGAAAACGTCGCCCTGCCCATTCAGTTCGCGCACAGGCCGCGTTACCAGCCCTATATACGCGCCCGCGAGCTGCTGGACTTGCTGGGCCTCGGCGACCGCATGAACCACCGTCCCGCCGAGCTTTCAGGCGGTCAGCAACAGCGCGTCGCCATCGCCCGCGCCCTGGCCAACAACCCGCCGCTGCTGCTCGCCGACGAACCCACTGGCAATCTGGACACCGCTTCCGGCCACGTCGTCCTTGAGGCGCTGCGCAACGCGCAACGCGAGGCCGGAACCACGGTCGTCCTCGTCACCCACGATCCGGAGTTGGCGGACATCACCGACCGGCAACTGACTCTGGTTGACGGAGAGATCGTCACCGGGCCGGAGGCAACACCCCGTGAGCGCGCCTGAGCGGCCCGCCACCTGGCCCATAACCGTTGCGGGCGTCCAGCGCGAGTTGCGCCTCTTTGAAATCAGCCCGGGCGTGCGCATCGCCATCCTCAACATCCTCGGCGACAGCGAGCTTGTTGCTGCCGCCAGTGTTGCCCTCGCCAACCGCCTTCGGGAGTACAATGCCGAAGTGCTGGTCTCACCTGAGGCCAAGGCCATCCCCCTGGCCTACGCGCTCTCAATGGAACTGCAGTTGCCCTATATAGTGCTTCGCAAGTCGCACAAGCCCTACATGGGGGAGGTGCTTGCCGCGGAAACGCTGAGCATCACCACCGGTCAGGCGCAGACGCTCTATCTGGACGAACGCGACCGGGAGCTGGTGCGCGGCAGCAGGGTCATTCTGCTGGACGATGTGATCTCCACTGGCAGCACGCTGCAGGGCCTGCGCCTCATCATGGGCAAGGCCGGCGCGGAGGTCATTGCCGAGGCGGCCATCCTCACCGAAGGTGATCGCGCCAGCTGGAGCAACATCATCGCGCTGGGACACCTGCCTGTCTGGGTGGACGGGTAGCCGATACTCCGGCTCCGGGCCGCCCTCAATTTCCAGGGAGCTTCTCCAGCACCAGTAGATGCGACAGGCCCCACAGATCCAGCGGGCCGCCCTCCATGCCCTGCAGCAGCGCTCGCAGCACCTGTGCCGGCCGACCGAAACGCCCGACCAGGTTGTCGTAGCCGCCATAGATGCGCCGTATCTCCACAACGCGCGCGGGGCAGCCTTGCGTCAGGCTCAGCAAACTGCGCCGCGTGTAGGCGCGCACGTGCGGTGCCAGGCGGTCACGCAGGGCGTCCGGCAACCAGTTGATGAGCGGCGTATTGCCGAAGTAATAGTTGCCGCGCCAATAGTGGCCATGCGTCTCGAAGGGATACCAGCGGTTGGGACAGAAAATTACAGCTCGTCCGCCGGGCTTCAGCACGCGCAGCATCTCCTGCAGGGCCAGCCGGTCATCCTGCACATGCTCCAGCACCTCGTTGGAGAGCACGGTGTCGAAGCGCTCGCTGGCATAGGGCAGCTGCTCGGCAGCGGCGACGATCGCCTGGGACGTCGCCGACCGCGCCTGCAGCGCACGCCCAGGCTCAATGTCGAAAAGCGCTACTGTCGCGGCGTAGCGCTGGCGCATCTGCGCGGCGTACATGCCGATGCCGCCGCCGGCCTCCAGCACGAGCGCATGCTCCAGCCGCGCATGACGCGCAATCATCTGCAGGCGGCGCTCCTGGCCGGCGCGCCACACATAGCTTGGCTCACCGCGCAGCGCGGCCTGTGATTGTTCGGGCATTTTCCAGAATTTCTGTGGCGAAGCGAGATAAATTCCGCTAGGGTACGGTAGTCTAACGGGAAGTATGCAAGATCGGCAAGCTTGGGGCTCTTTGGTGCCACACGAGTCCCTGCACCGAATTCGTCAGTTAGTCAGGGAGACCCCACATGTTCTATAAAGCAAGGTTTTTGCTCATCCTGCTCGTCCTGATGCTCGGCACCGGCCTCGGTGCCCAGGACATGGAGCCGCAGTATGCAGGGCTCGACATGGACCTGAGTGGCATCAATATCCGCATGGCCAACATCGGTGGCGGGGCCTATGAAGCCATGTACGAATCGATTTCGGTCTTTGAAGAGGCTACCGGTGCCACCGTCGAAATCGTGGCATTGCTGGACGGCTTTGCCATCGATCAGAAGCTCAAGGTTGATTTCGCCACCGGCGCCGCGGACTACGACGTTGCCTAGGATCACACCAGTTTCATGGCCCAGTACACGAACTTCCTGCTGCCGCTGAACGACTTCTTCAGCGCTGATGAACTGGCGGCTTTCAGTCCCGCCATCATCGGTTCCGCCACGGTGGATGGCAACGTCTACCTGATTCCGCGCCATGCAGACATCAGCCCGGTGCATTACCGCCTCGATCTCTATGAGAACGAGGAAATCGCTGCCGCCTACATGGCTGCCACCGGCGAGGAGCTGACCGTTCCCACCACCCTTGAGCAGATCGACCGTCAGGCGCGTTTCTTCGTCGAAAACGGCCACAGCACTTTTGGCTACACCCTCGCTGGCCGAGAAGAGGCCCTTACCGGCCGCTTCTACGAAATGCATTTCGCCAGCGGTGGTTCTCTCTTCAACGAGAACTGGGAGCCCACCTTCAATGACGAGATAGGTGTGGCCGTCGCCGAACTGCTGCGTGGCTGGTACGTAGATGGCATTATCCCGGTTGACACCACCGACCTCCTCTGGGACGGTGTGGCCCAGTATTTCTGCAACGGAGATACGGCCATAAAGCTTGAGTGGTACGGCTGGTACGGCTACTTCCAGGACTCCGCCAACTGTGCCATCAACAACAACTTTGGCCTGGCCCGCGGCTTCACCGGTCTGAGCATCGGTGGCGACGCTGTGCGTCCCTCCGGCTGGGCCGGCGCCCATGCTTTCTCCATTCCGGCCACCGCGCCCAACCCCGAGGCCGGAGCCCAGCTCATCAAATTCCTGTCCTCGGAGCGCGTGGCCTACGAAGAAGCCCAGCTCGGCTATCTGCCGGTGCGTGGTGACGTTTGGGAACGCATTATCGCCGACGCCGGAATGGCCGAGAACCCACTTGACCGTGAACGGCTCGTGCTCGCCCAGCTCCAGGTTTCCGAAGACTTCAAGACTCCACCATTGATCGCCGAGTGGATTCCCTTCTCCAACCTCTTCTACCCGCACATGCAGGCGATTTTGCTCGGTGACGTCAGCGCCCAGGAAGGTCTGGATCAGGCTACTGCCGAAACCCGTGAATTGATGGCAGACGCCGGTTACTACGGCTAGTCAGTCTGCGTCATTCAGCAGCTCTGGTCAGGTGAATTCCTGGCCAGAGCTGTTCCGCCTCAGGACACCAAAATGCCATGACGCTACCGGCACGGGCGCAATCCGGCAGCAGTGCTGAACCTGAACAAAGATTCACAAACGGGCGCATCAGCGCGCGCTGGTTCCCGCTGTTCATGCTCCTGCCGGCCATCATCTTCATCCTCGTCATCCTGCTGTTCCCGCTGCTCTATTCGCTTTACGTCAGCTTCACGCCCTACGAGCTGCTCAAGCCCAACAGCCTGAAGTTCGAACTGGCGACCGCCCTGCGCAACTATCAAAAGCTGTTCGCCGACGCCGTTTTCTGGAAGGCGGTGGTCAACACCATCATCTTCCTCGCTATCTCCATCAACCTCAGCTACCTGATTGCGCTGGGCCTTTCCCAGTTGCTGGCGCGCGTCACAAAGGGACAGGGGTTGATGCGTACGCTGCTGATGGTGCCGATGATGTTCGCGCCCATCCTGGTCGGCTTTCAGTTTCGCTGGTTCTTTAACGCCAACGTGGGGCTCGTGAACAATCTGTTGTATTCCCTCGGGCTACTGCAGAAACGCGGTCAGATCGCCTGGCTGGTGGACGAGCCACTCGGCATGTTCAGCATCATCGTGGCCTCGATCTGGATGAACCTGCCGGTGCTGACCATCATCCTGCTGGCCGGGACGCTGTCCCTGCCGCGCGAGACCTTTGAGGCCGCCGACGTCGATGGCGCGAACAGCTGGCAACAGTTCCGCTTCATCACCTTTCCGCTGCTGGCGCCCTTCAGCTATATCGCGCTGACCATCCTCTCTCTCGATATTTCGCGCGCCTTCGACATCGTCCGCATCATGACCGATGGCGGACCGGCGCACCGCACCGAGCTGATCTGGACCTACGTCACCCGCCTGGCGATTGAAAACACCAGGTTCGGCCTCGGCAGCGCCATGTCCTGGGTGACCGTGTTGCTGGCGGTGGCCTTCACGCTTTATTTCTTTCGTCAACTGGTGCGTTCGCGGGTGGTGCGCTGATGAAGTCCTTCAGGGCCGGACAGCGTCGCCGTAACCAGCGAATGCTGAATGTGCTCGCGTGGGTAGTGCTGCTGCTAATGGCCCTGCCCGCATTCTGGATTGTCCTGACAGCCTTCCGGCCCAACTCGGAAATCAACAGCTGGCCGCCCGTCTGGGTGCCGCAGGAATTGACCCTGAACGCCTACGCCACGATGTTCGGCCTCAACCCGGAAGAACGGATGCGCGTCCCGGTTGAGAGCTACATGCGCAATTCCCTGGTCGCCGCCGGCATCAGCACCCTGGCCGCTGTCAGTATCGGCACGCTGGCCGGCTACGCCTTCGCGCGCTTCCGGTTCCGCTTCCACACCGCGGCCTTCCTCGGCATCATGCTCTCGCGCGCCATTCCTGGCGTTGCGCTCAGCCTGCCGCTCTTCATTCTTTTCAACCAGATCCGCCTGGTAAACAATATCTTTGGCCTGGCTGCCGTTTACATCGCCATGAATATCCCCTTCAGCACCTGGTTGATGGACGGCTTTTTCCGCCAGATCCCGCAGGACCTGAGCGAGGCGGCCTATATCGACGGCTGTGGCTACTGGTCGGCTTTCTGGCGCGTGGAACTGCCGCTGGCCCTGCCTGGCTTCGCTACGGCGGCCATCTTCGCATTTTTGGCTGCGTGGAATGAGTTTCAGATCGTCAGTGTGCTTTCACGCAGCGCTGCGTCGCGGACCTTTCCGCCCGGGCTCTTCGATTTCACCGAGCAGTTCACCTTTGACTGGCGTGGCATGGCTGCCATGAGCGCCATCATGATGGTTCCTGCCATCATTTTCGTCATTTTGGTGCAACGCAACCTGGTCAGCGGCATGACCTTCGGCGCCACCAAGGGCTAGTTCCCGGAATACGCCAAATCAATCCGAGTGGAAGAGCTCGTCAATCGTCTTCCACCATTCGCCTTCGGCGCGCGACTCGAGCGGCTGCTGCATTGGCATGCAAATGTCCCACCAGCGCTGTGTGGCTTCGTCCGCGGCCATCTTCGCCATGTCGCCCTCGAAGTCGTCGCCGTGGTATTCGAAGTAGGCGAACAACAGGCCTTCATGGTGAAATATCGAATAGTTGCGGAGGTTGCAGTCTGAAATCTTCTGCAGCACCTCCGGCCACACATCCGCGTGCAACCTGCTGTACTCTTCCAGTTGATCCGGCCTGATGCCGATGACCTGCCCGAAACGTTTCATCGCCTTCCTCCCCTGTTATTCGGCGCGCAATATCTGCGCTGCCTGTACCAGCGCCCGCAGCTTGTCGCGCGCGACGTGGCGGGCCGTCATGCTGTAGCCACAGTCGCTGCTCAGCCACAGGCGTTGCGCGTCGTTATGCTTCAATAACTCGCGCGTGCGCTCGACGATGATGTCCGGCGTCTCGACCGCGCGCGCCTTCACGTCGACCACCCCCGCGCTCAGGAACTGGTCGTCCCGGGCGTGGCGAGCAAAGAGGTCTGCCTGCCACATGCCGCGGTTGGCGAACTCAAGGTGCAGGATGTCCACATTCATCTTGCTGAACCAGGGCGCGATGTGCCCGTAAGTGCGATGCGCCACCGCCGGCCGCCCCAGAAAGTTGCCGAAGCAGATGTGCAGGCCGATGGTCGCATCTACGCCCTCAACCATCGCGTTGAACATGTCCACGAATTCCGCCAGCGGCACAAAGTCGTCGATGGCCGAGGGTTCATCCACCTGGATGTGGGTTGCGCCGGCGGCGACCACGTCCTTCAGCTCCTGATTGAGCAGCGGCACCAGCGCCCAGGCCACCTCGCGCTTGTCGCGGTATACCTGCCCCGGGTTCATGCGAAAGGCAAAGGTCACCGGCCCGCCCAGCGGCGTCACCAGCGGCCTCTGCGTGCGCCTGCGCGCAAACTGCAGCTCCTCCACCAGACCAAAGCCCGCCGGAGCTGTGATGCGCTCGTTCACGCGGAAGGCGTCGATCATGTCAGGGCCAGGATAACCCAGTTGCCGCTCCCATGGGATCGCCTCCACGCCTTGCATGTAGTCGTAGAAGCCTACCAGGAAGTTGAAGCGCCGCATTTCGCCATCGGAAATGACGTCCAGGCCGGCCTCTTCCTGCTCCATGATTGCCAGCATGGTTGCGTCGTCGAAGGCCTCGCCTATATCGATGCTGCCCAGCTCGCCGCGTTTCATGGCCTCCCGCACGACGAAGAGCCAGCCCGGCGTACCGTAACTGCCGATCACCTGGGTCGGAAATGCCGGCAGATCCTTGTACTGGTACATGGGCTACTCCAGCGGTTTGCGTTGTCCGGTGCGCGGGTAATGTTCCTCACGTATGAGGCGATCTTCCTTGTAGATGTACCAGGGACAGGGCGCCTGGTGGTCGAGCGTGTGATCCAGCGGGCGCAGCAGATAGCCGCGCGTGCGGCCCGGCAGCCACTCCATGGCGATGGCGCAGTGCGCGCAGTACCAGTGCACGTCGGTCTTCTGCCACACCCAGTCGTGTGCGACCTCGTTCACGCCATGCGGCGCCAGCACCCAGGGGTCACGTCCCGTTTCCGGGTCGCCGCGACGCATCACGCCGCCGCTGCCACAGGGATCGAAGGCGACCATATAGCGGTCGTCCTGGTCTTCGACGATGACGTCGCCGCGGCGGCGCGCGCCGCTGAAGTGACCGCCACGCATACCCTCCACCGTCAGGCAGACCTTCTCCCAGGGCGTCATCTCGTCCCAGGCAGCGTAGCGGTCGCCCCAGATGTCCTGGTGGGTGTGCAGCACGGTTTCCAGCACCCCCTCTTCATCGTATTCGCTGGCAATGAAGGACAGCTGGTCCTGCATCCAGGCCACTTGCAGATCATGCACGTTCAGATAGGCCAGATGCATGCGTTCCAGCCAGTAGACGGCTTCGTCATCGTGCTCTTCCGCCAGCGCTGTCAACACCTTCTCCTGCTCCGGCTGCCCGAAGGGATAAGCGCGGAAGGCGCGCATGACGCCGGCCGCGGCAGTGGTCGCACTGGCGTCCGTGCCACCGGCCTTCAGGATGATGTAGCGCAGGGTGTCCTGGATCCAGACATGCATGATGCCGTTCATGATGTCCATTTCCTGGCGGTAGTAACGCAGCAGACTGGCCGCCAGACCGCGCTCACCGGCCGCTATGGCCTCCTCGGCCAGGGTCTGCGAGGAGACGCCGATGGTCTCGATGCTGTCCAGACGCAGCTCGCGGCCGATGGTCGTCGAGTGCGCGATGCGGACCTGCGCCAGCCGGCTCATTTCAGTTCATCTCCATCCCGCCAGAGACGTTGATGGCCTGGCCGGTAATGTAGGCGCCATCGTCGGAGCAGAGGAAGGAGGCCGCCGCGCCGATGTCCTCGTTCGCGCGCGCCGCGCGCTGCAGCGGCACCATCTCCTCCACGCTCTTTTGCATCCAGCCGCCACGCTCCAGGCCGAAGCGTTCGGACTGCACGCGATCAATATCGTCCCACATCGGCGTTTCCACGATGCCTGGGCAGATCGCGTTGACGGTGATGCCATGCGGCGCCAGCCACTCCGCCGCGCTCTGCGTGATGCTGATGACCGCCCACTTGGCCGCCGAGTAGTGCGCCGCAAAGGGGCGCCCGCTGCGGCCGGCCACGGAGGACAGATTGACGATGGCTGCCGGGGGCTGTGCGTTGTTGCCGCCTGCTTCCTGTTGCTTCACCATCTGCACAGCCACGCGCTGCAGGCAGAAAAACAGGCCGCGCTGGTTCACCCGCTGCAGCCAGTCCCACTCTTCCGGCGTGATTTCGTCGAAGGGCATGGTGTGCAACACGCCGGCGTTGTTGACGAGAATGTCGATGTGACCGTGCTGCGCGACCACTTCGTCAACCAATGTTTGAATCTGCGCCACGTCCCCTATGTCGATCTGCCAGGGCAGCGCAGCGCCCGCATGCTGATCGACTTCGGCGGCGGCGGCCTGCGCGCGCTTCGCGTCGTACTCCGCGATGATGACTGTCGCGCCCTCCTGCGCCAGGCGCGTGGCAATGCCCTTGCCGATTCCCTGGCCGGCGCCGGTCACGATGGCGACCTTTCCCTTGTGTCGGTTTTTTATCGCCGCCATGGTTCACTCCCCGATTTCGGATGGTTGCAGTGAACGATGCTCCGCGGCCGAACGATACGCCGCCTGCACCACGCGCAAGGTGTTGAGGTTGTCGGCGCTGGCAGTGGGCGGCTCGCTGTCCGTTTCGATTGCGATCATCAGGCCCGCCATGGGCCCGACGAAGGCATCAGGAATCCACTTTTCGTCCAGCGTCAGTTCGACCGCTTCCGCGTCCTTGCCCCGATAGTCCAGGGTGTCAGGTCGGCCGTCAGGATAGTCGTAAAGCAGACCGACGGTGCCCTCGATGGCGCCCTCCGTACCCAGAAAGCGGAATGTCGCCTCCGGCTCGCCGTGCAAATTGTAGTGATTGGCAGCCACCGTGGCCTGCAGCCCGTCAGCGTAGTCGAGCACGGTGACAGTCTTGCTTTCGCCGGCCACCGGCGCCTGCTCTGCGTAGCGGGCATGCCGGCTGGTGACCCACTGCGGGTCGCCAAAAAGGAAGCGCAGCGAATCCAGATAGTGGATGCTGTGGTACATCACCTCCAGCCGTGGCGCCTGCGCCAGCCAGGGCCACATGTGCCAGGGCGTGGCGATGGATACCAGGATCTGCGCGTCGGTCGGCTGGCCAATCGCCCCCATGCCAATGAGTTCCTTGCTGGCGGCGATGCCGGCATCCCAACGCATCTGCTGGTTGCTGGCCTGCTTGACGCCAGCCTGCTGCGCCAGCTCAACGATGCGCAGCGCCTCGCCGAAGTCCTCGGCCAGCGGCTTCTGACAGAGCATGTGCTTGCCCGCCGCAGCCACCTGCTCCACGATGGCCAGCTGCTCCCAGGCCGGCACGGCGATGTCCACAATCTCGACCGCCGGGTCAGCCAGCAGTTCATCCAGCGACTCATACACACGAGCGATGTCGTTGGCCGTCGCCACCGATTCCGCTGCCTCGCGGTTGATGTCATAGACGCCAACCGAGCGAAATCCCGCCTTGCGGTAGGCAGGCATGTGCGCGTACTGCACGATGCCGCCGCAGCCCACACTGCCGATGCCCATGTCCATGCGCTGCGGCAGCCGCGGCCGCCAGTTCACGTCCTGCGGATTTAAGTTCATGGATCCAGCCCGAGCCCGTAGAAATTGTTGCCCGTGCCGCCCCAGATGGCCGCACGCCCGGCATCATCCAGGTCCGCAAGCGCCTTCGCGGTCTCGTCATGCACTTTTTTGTAGGTTCCGGCCAGGATGGCAACCGGCCAGTCGCTGCCGAACATCAGGCGGTCTGCGCCGAAGAGTTCCAGCGCGATATCGATCGACGGCTTGATGTCCTCCCAGGTCCAGTTCTCAAAATCAGCTGTTGCGGTGTTCAGGCCGGAAACCTTGGCGTAAACGTTCGGGTTCTCCGCAGCGGCGGCCATCTGCGCCTGCCATTCGCGACGGGCGTCCGCCTCCAGCGGCGGCTTGGCCAGGTGGTCAATAACCATCTTTAGCCCGGGCACGCGTTCCGAGAGCGTCGGAACCAGCCGCAGGTGATTGGGAAAAACCGCAACGACGTCATAGGTAAGGTTACGATCTGCAAGCAGTTGCAGGCCTTCGAAGACTTCGTCCTGGATCACCCACTCAGGATCTTCTTCCTCATGGATGAGATGACGAATGCCGCGGAAGTATGGGTTGCTGCCGTAGTCCTCATCCAGCTTGCGCGCCATTTCGGCAGGGTCGAGCAGCGGCAGCCAGCCGACCACCCCGGCCACCCAGTCGTTGGCGGCCGCGGTCGCCAACATGTAGTCCGATTCCTCGTATGAGTCCGCCGCCTGCACGATGACCGTCCTGTTCATCCCGACATCGGCCAGCTGCGGTTCCAGGTCGGGCGCCTCGAAGTTGGCGTAGATGGGGCCATAGGCCGGTACCAGCCAGGGGTAGGCCACCTTCTGCAGGTGCCAGAAATGTTGATGGGAATCCAGTTTAAGCATGATCTCCTCCTTGATCCGTCAGTCTGGCAGGGCGCGGAACTTGCGCCCCTTCCTGCGCCGCCAGCACCTGGTCTACAAAATGCGTCGCCAGACCAGTATAGCCGGTCGGGTCAAGTAACTCCGTGATGCGCGCCGGCGACAAGTGCTGCGCAGCCAGCGGGTCGGCGGCCAGCAGTTCGCCGAAGGAACGCCCCTGTTCCCAGGCGGCCATGGCACAGGCGTGGACAACATCATGTGCCCGCTGCCGCCCGACTTGCTGCGCCAGCGCAAACATCACGCGCTCTGCCAGCAGCAGGCCGCCGGTCAGATCCAGATTCTCCCGCATGCGTCTTTCGTTAACCTGCAGGCCATCCAGCACGCGCAGGGTCAGCTCCAGGGCGCCCTGACACATCACACAAAGTTCCGGCACCCAGGCCCATTCCATCTGTACGGCCGACCAGTCGCGCTCGTGCTCGTTGAGCAGCAGCGTGTCCAGCGCGGTGGCCACCTGCGCTTTCATCAACCGTGCCAGGGTCAGGACCGATTCGCAAAGCATGGGGTTGCGCTTGTGTGGCATGGTGCTGCTGCCCACCTTGCCCGGCGTATGCGCCTCTTCCAGTTCGCCGAACTCGGTCTTCTGCAGCTCGATTATCTCTTTCGCGATGCGCCCACAGAGCGCGCCCAGCATGCCCATGACGACGGCGCACTCAACCACGCTGTCGCGCGAAGTGTGCCAGGCGATGAGCGGGACACCCAGGCCCAGCTCACTCATCAGCGCGCGCTGCACGGCGATGGCGTCCACATTCCCTTCCGCCATGCCAGCCAGCGTGCCCACAGCGCCGCCGAACTGACCCACCAGGGCGCGCTCACTGGCCTGCGACAGGCGCAGTTGACAGCGCTCCAGTTCCGCCAGCCAGACGGCCACCTTGAAGCCGAAGGTGATCGGCAGGGCTTGCTGACCGTGCGTGCGGCCGGCCATGGGCGTCGCTCGATGATTGCGCGCCAATCTGGCCAGCATCTGCGCCAGCATGGCAACCGTCTCGTCCAGCAGCGCAAGCGCATCGCGCAACTGCAGCACGCTGGCCGTGTCCATCACGTCCTGGGTGGTCGCGCCCCAGTGCACCCAGCGCCCGGCATCACCCTCGCAGCGTTCGCTCAGCTGCCAGATGAGCGGTACCAGCGGGTGCACCGTACGTTCGATGCCGGCGCGGATGACGTCGAGGTCGTAGCGTTCGGCGCGTGCCTGGCGCGTGATTTCAGCCGCCGCTGCCGCTGGCACGAGCCCCAGGCTCGCCTGTGCCCGCGCCAGCGCCGCCTCGTAATCCAGCCAGCGTTGCAGCAGGGCGCGTTCTTCGAAGAGCGCGCGCATCTGCTCCGAGCCGAAGAGGCCGCTGAAAAGCGCGGAGTCAATTACATGTGCCGCCATTAACGCTCCTGCCGACAAGGGCCTGCTGCATCCCTTCGCCGCTGAATTACACCTGTCTGTAAGTCTTGCGCCTGTGCTGCCCGCGAAATCATAATTACTGCAATGGCGTCCCGCCACCCTCACAATGTAAAGGACGGAAGATCTAATGCTCAAGGCCTGCTGGCATTTCAGCTTCACCGTAAGCGACCTGGAACGATCGATCGCCTTTTACTGCGACCTGCTGGGCATGCGCCTGTTGCATCGCCAGGAGCAGGCCAACGAATACACCGCTCGCCTGGTAGGCTACAAGGATGCCAGCCTGAAGATCGCGCAGTTGACCATCGACGGCCTGCCTGCCACGCGCTCCGGCCATCTGCTGGAGCTGGTGGAGTATGTACACCCGGACTGTGAGCCGACTGACACGGCCATCTGTCGCCCCGGCACCGCCCACATGGCCTTCGAGGTGCGCGACATCCACAGCGAGTACGACCGCCTGGCAGCCAGCGGCGTGCGTTTCAAGTCACCGCCCAACGCCATCACCAGCGGCATCAACCAGGGTGGCCATACCTGCTATTTTCTCGACCCCGACGACATCACGCTGGAGATGGTCGAGATGCCCCTGCGCAGTGGCTGAGCGGCAACGCAATAGGCGCCCACATTTGTGAGCGCCTGCATGCCCCATAGGGGACTCGAACCCCTGTTTTGGCCTTGAGAGGGCCACGTCCTGGGCCGCTAGACGAATGGGGCAACGTCAACTTCACAGTGTAGCGTTCCGCCTTGTGCTGTCAAGATGCAGCTGCGGGTTCAGCGTCCTGTGGACCAGAACTCAGCCCGCTTTCATGGCGAATACCGGGATTGCCGGATGAGGATTTCGCGCTATTGTTAAATGCATGTTATCATCTGTTTATGTATCGACTTCCGGGCAGTGATTCGCCCGGCAGCGATTAGTACCGTGTCGTTCGCATCTCGCGAACTCAAAACTTTTCGGGAGGAAAGCTGATGATTCGTCGTATGATGTTACTTGGTCTCGCGCTCCTGCTGGTCACTGCATTTGGTGCAGTTCAGGCCCAGGACGCCGTCAGCATCACTATCCGCTGCATCGCCAGCCCGCCGGAAGAGCTCTGGCGCTGCAACAATTTCGCCGAGATTGAGGAACAGGTCGAGATGGACCTCGGTATCGATCTCGAGCTTACCCTCATTCAGGACAACCCGGGCTGGGGCAATTACAAGCAGGAGTTCGTGCTCGCTTCCGAGGCAGGTGAAGCGCCGGACATCATCCTAAGCGGTCACGAGGATATCGGTGCCTGGGGATCCGCCGGCCTGATCATTCCGCTGGATGACGTGATCGGCATGCATGAGGAATTTGCCGACATCGTGCCAAACCTCTGGAACTCGCAGAAACTTGGCGATGTCACCTACGGCATTCCGCAGGACGCCGAGGCGCGTCCGGTCTTCTACAGCAAACTGCTGCTGCGCGACCTTGGCTGGAGCGACGAGGACATCGAGTCGCTTCCCGCCCAGGTGCTTGCCGGAGAGTTCACCTTCGCTGACATGATCGCGACCGCCCAGGAAGCCATCGACGAGGGTGTCGTCGACGAAGGCAACGGCTTCTGGCATCGCCCCAGCAACGGTCCCGACTTCCTCTACTACTACTACGGCAACGGCGGTGAGACGCTTGGTGAAGACGGCGGTATGGTCGTCGACAGCGACGCCCTGCTGGCCACCTACGAGTTGCTGGGCGGCCTGACTGAAGGCGGTGTGATGCGCTCTGACATCATCGGCGTCAACTGGAACGAGGTCTGGCACCCGACCGTGGCCCAGGCAGACACCGTGCTCTTTGCAGCCGGTGGTACCTGGAACTGGTCCAACTGGGCGATCAACTATCTGGCGGATCAGGGTGGCGACGAGTACCTCTTCGAGAACATCGGGCTCACCCTCATTCCGGCGATGAGCTCCGGCAACGCGCTCACGCTCACTCACCCGCTGTCCTACCTGATAAGCAGCGGCAGTGAAAATCCGGACGTGGCCCTGGCGCTCATCGCGGCCATCACCACACCGGAAGCCAACAATCGCCACGCGATCGACAGCTTCCATCTGGGCATCCTCAACGCGCAGGTCGAATCGGCTGTGTATCAGGAGAATCGCCTGCTGAGCAGCGCGCACTACATGCTGGACAGCACCACCGCGCTGCCCAATCATCCGGGCTGGAATGCCTGGTCCAGCGCCTACTTCATTGGCATTCAGGCCGTCGAGACGGGCGAGGCCACGCCGCAGGAAGCGGTAGACATCGCTATCGCCCAGATGACCAACGAGATGGGCGACGGGATCACCGTTCGCTAACATGAGCCATTCAGCGCATCCGGCGGGGGCTGACAATCTGGCCCCCGCCACCTCACAAGAGGCGGCCCGCAGCCGCCGGCGTGCACTGCAGGCCAACCTGACGGCCTACAGTTTTATGGCGCCGGCAGGTGTGCTGGTGTTGCTCTTCTTTTTCCTGCCCGTTCTCATCGTGATTTACCTGAGTCTGACCAACCTGGCCAGCGTCAATTTCACTTCAAACCTGGCCGAAATGGAATTCATTGGGCTGCGCAACTTCAATACACTGTTCAATGACCAGTTCGCAAGGAAAATTTTCTTCAATACGATTTTCTATGTCATGTTTACCCTGGCGCTGTTCAATGTTTCCGCGGCCCTGGTCGTTTCCCTGCTCAGCACACACATTGATCGCCGGGCCGGCTTTGTTTTCCGCGCCCTGTGGATCCTGCCGCGCATTACGGCCTCAACGGTGTATATCCTCATCTGGCGCCGCATGATGGCCGAGGCGCCCTTTGGCATCATCAACCAGATCAACACCGCCCTCGGCTGGCCCACGTGGAACTATGGCGCGGTCAACCCCTGGGTCTTCGTGATGCTGGTCAACGGCTTCATCGGCATCTCCTTCGGCATGATCATCTTCACCTCGGCCATCGAGTCGATACCCAAAGACCTGATGAACGCTTCGCTGGTAGACGGATCCTCCTTCCTGCAACGCATCCGCTACGTCATCTTGCCGCTGCTGCGCTGGCCGTTGCTCTTCGTCGTCACCTACCAGAGCCTGTCGCTGCTGACCTCCTTTGAGCAGATTCTGCTGCTCACTGATGGCGGCCCCGGTCTTTACCGAACCGAGGTCTGGGCGCTGACGGCCTTTCACCGGGCGCTGTCCAACTACTACGGCAACGCGCAATGGGGCTACGGTTCCGCCTTCGCAGTTGTGCTGGTCATCATCGGCGTGGTTTTGGCCGTCGTCTACATGCGCGTCTTCCGCTTTGATGAACTGGTCTCCGAACCGAAAATCGAGGTGCTGTGATGGCGTCCCTTGCAGCACCTGACGCCAGCTTCTCCGGCAGCCTGCTGGTCAGACGATTCGTCCTGGCACTGCGAAACGGCCTGTTGGTCGCGCTCGGAATGGCTCTAATAGCCATCGTCTTCCAGTTGTTGCTGGGGCCGCTGTTCGCCTCCGTCCAGGTGGACGAGACTGTCACGATCACGCTGTCGCGCATCTTCCTGATTTTGCTGCCCGTCGCTGGCTACCTGGCCGCCAGCACGGCCGCTCGCAACCTGCCAAACCGGCGCCATGCGCTCGTGCTGGCGCTGCTGGCCGTGTGCACCATCTACGTCCTGGTCGTCGGCGCGCAAGCCGCTCTGCGCGCCGGCCCCTTCGCAGCGCGTCCGTCGCTCCAGTTCAGCGCGAGGCAAACTGAGGACGGCATCCTCATTGAGTCGCTCGTGCCTGGCGGCGCCGCCGAGACAGCTGGCCTGCAGGTGGGCGACCTGATCACCGCCATTCGCCGCGACCAGGTCACCCTGTCAGAACTCAACCAGCGTGCAAGCCTTGCAGAAGACAACGATCCTTTCCGCCTTCGTTTTACACGCAACGGTGAAGTGGAGCAACTGACCGTACGCATCGTGCTTCAGCGTGACGTAGATAGCTCGGCAATTTTCACCGGCCTGATCATCGCGCTGGCCGTGGCAGCCCTGTCCATCTACTGGCCCGGGCGCTCGCTGCCCTACATTCTGTTGGCCGTTACACTCCTGCCGCTGGTAGTTGGCTACCTTTGGCTCATCATCGCCACCTTTTCCTACCGTACGCGCGGCATCCTGCCGCTCAACAGCGAGGGCAACATCGGCGGCCTGACGCTGAAGAACTGGGGCTTTCTGGTAGGCAGAGACATCGCCGGCCTTGAGTTCAACGTCTGGCAGGTTACCCTGAATTCCTTCCTGCTGGCTATCTTCATGACCATCATCGTGCTGTTGGTTTCCTCGATGGCCGGCTACGCGCTGTCACGGATGAGCTTCGCGGGCCGCAAGACCTTCCTCTCCTTCACGCTCATCCTGCACGGCTTTCCGGCCGTAACGCTGCTCATCCCCATCTTTTTCGTGCTGCTCAACCTCGGCAACCTTCCAATAATCGGTGATCTCATCGGCTTCAACACTCTGGGCGGCATCACGCTCGTCATGGTCGCCTTCGACCTGCCACTGGGGATCTGGCTGATGAAGGGCTTCTTCGATCACATCCCCTGGGACATGGAACGCTCCGCCCTCATCGACGGCGCATCGCGCTGGCGCGTCTATCGCGAGATCGTCCTGCCGCAGATCCGACCCGGATTGCTGGCCCTGGGCATCTTCGCCTTCATCGGCGGCTGGAATGCCTTCCTCATCCCGCAGACCTACAGCATCGGCTCCGGCACCGTCAACCTGCCGGTATTCCTCAACGAACTGATCGACGAGACCACACCGGTGGACTGGAACCAGGTAGCGGCAGTCGGGCTATTCCAGCTCATCCCGATCTTCATCTTCTTCGTTTTCGCCCAGGAATATTTGTTGAACATCTACGCTGGTGGCACCAAGGGCAGCTCCTGAGAGGCAGCCGTATGGAAGTCGAAATCACAAATCTGTCCAAAAAGTTTGGCGATGTCGTCGGCGTAGAAATGCTGGACCTGGACATCAGGGACGGGGAATTCGTCGCCTTTCTTGGCCCTTCCGGCTGCGGCAAGACCACCACCCTGCTCATGCTGGCCGGCATCTACAAGCCGAGCACTGGCACCATCCGCTTCGGCGATCGCATTGTCAATCAACTTCAGCCCAAAGACCGTAACATCGGCATGGTCTTCCAGAGCTACGCGCTCTACCCCCACATGACGGTGTTCGAAAACATCGCCTATCCGCTCAAGTTGAAGAAGGTGCCGCGCCAGGAGCAGCAGCGCCGCGTCGAGGAAGCCGCAGACACCATGGGCATCGGCCACTTGCTGGACCGGCGCCCCGGCCAGCTCTCCGGCGGCCAGCAACAACGCGTCGCGCTCGGCCGTGCGCTGGTCAAGGAGCCGGACATCCTGCTCTTCGACGAGCCGCTCTCCAACCTGGATGCGCGCCTGCGCCTGACCATGCGTGGCGAGATTCGCTCCTTGCAACGCCGTCTCGGCATCACCTCCATCTATGTAACACATGACCAGGTGGAAGCGCTGACCATGGCCGACCGCATCGCCGTCATGAACCACGGCCAGCTGCAGGCCTTCGCCACGCCCGACGACCTCTACGAACGGCCGGACACGAAGTTCATCGCCGGCTTCGTCGGCAACCCGCCCATGAATCTCCTCGATGTCGAACTCGTTCAGGACAATGGCAATCTGCAACTGCGCAGCGAGGCGCTGCAGCTAACGCTGCCACCCGAATACAGTGAAGGCGCGGCTCCACACCGGGGGGCCCTGACCTTCGGCATCCGGCCCGAGGACATCACTCTCGCGGACCAGGCCGGGATCAGTGGTGAAGTCCTGGTGGTCGAGCCGCTGGGCCGCGATGATCTGCTGGATGTCATCGTGGGTGTGCAGCACTTCTTCGTGCTGGCCGACCCCAAACTCAAGTCGCGTGCCGGTGACAGGGTGCATCTGGGCCTTGACATGACGCGGGCACACTTCTTCGACCCGCAGAGCGAACGCGCGCTGCCGTGGCGGTGAGCAAGGCGCGATCCGAACCACTTGTCCAAGATGTGACCGACGCGCTCCCCGCCGTTACGGTTGGCCCTGCTCCGCAGCGCGTGGCCCTGCTGCTGGGCATCGGCACCTTTCTGGCCCTCTTCAGCGACACGGCGATGTACATCGTGCTGCCGGTCAACACGACCAGCGCCGGTATCCTGCTGAGCCAGGTCGGCCTGATGCTCTCCGCCAACCGCATCGTGCGCATCTTTCTCAACGGGCCGGGCGGGCTGCTCATCGAGCGTCTGCCGCGCCGCAGAGTGCTACTCGCCGCCCAGGTCTTCGGTATCTGCGCCTCGCTGCTCTACCTGTTGACCGGCTTCTGGCCGGTGTTGGCCGGGCGTTTGCTGTGGGGCATCGCCTGGGTAGGCTTATGGATTGGCGGCAACGCCTGCCTGCTGGATGTGGCGCCACAGGAACAACGAGGCAGCCTCACCGGCCGTTTTCACATGTGGATTTTCGCCGGCTTTGCCGGCGGCGGCCTGGCCGGAGGTCTGCTCAACGACTGGCTGGGCTATTCAAGCTCCTTCATCATTTTCGCCGCGCTCGGCCTGCTGGCCCTGCTGTTCTGGTGGCTAAATCTGCCTGAAACGGGCAAGCTGCCCCGTCCCGCGCAGATCGCAGACAGCAATTCACCTGTACCTGCCGGTCCGCAGCGGGTTCGGCGACTGCCGTTGATTACCGCCATGTTGCTCATGGCACTGAACCGGCTCATTTTCCTCGGCATGATCGGCGCCATCCTGACGCTGGTGTTTCAGGAAAAGATTGGCGAGGCCCTGCTGCTGGGCACGCTCTTGCTGCCGCTGACCACGCTGAGCGGTCTCGCCTCCTTCAGCAATCATCTGCTCAGCATGTTCGCCTCCCCACTCTCGGGAATACTGTCGGATCGACTGGGCGACCGCTGGCGACTAATCCTCTTCGCCCTGCTGCTGGGCAGCGCCTCACTGGCCCTCGCCGCCCGGGCGGAAGGCCTGCTCGTCATCGCCGGCATCCTGCCCGGCGCCATCACGACCAGCATCCTGATGACACAGACCACTGCGCTCGTGGGCGACCTCGTGCCCCACGCGCGGCAGCCGCGCGTGCTGGGGCTGCTCTCCACACTGGGCGACCTCGGCAGTGCCACCGGCCCCCTGCTCGCCTTCGCCCTGATCGCAGCGGGCTGGCCGCTGGCGCAGGTATTGCTGCTCGCGGCAATTCTGATGGCGTCAATGCTGCCCTGGATCGTATTCGTCGGGCTGCGCGAGCGCAGGGTTCGCGCCTTGCGCTGAACTGGCACAGCGCTTAACGCACGTTATACTCTGCGTATATTATTTGCGAGGCGCTTGTGCCAGTCCCCAAACTTGACGCCTTTATTCATCCCCTGTTGAAACTCTGCGCCGATGGCGAGGCGCACGACCTGCGCGAAGCTGAAGAGCATGTGGCTGCGCACTTTGACCTCACACATCGCGACCGGAACGAGTTGACTCCCAGTGGCGCCCAGACGAGAGTTCGCAATCGCACGAACTGGGCCAACACCTATCTGAAGCGCGCCGGTTTGTTGCAAACAGCGGGGCGCGGCCAGTTTCGCCTCACGGATGAAGGTCGCCGCGTGCTCGATTCCAGCCCCGACAGTGTCGACAAGAAGTACCTGCTGCGCTATCCCTCCTTCGCCGCTTTCTCGACACCTTCCCCGGAGTCCAGCCGCGTACGTGCCGGCCGCCGTCCGCTGCCCATTTGGGACGAAGAAGATGTGCAGATGCTACAGGCCAGGCAATCTCGCGGCCCTGCGCTTTCGCCTCGCCAGCAGTTGCAGCAGGCGCTGCAGGTCGTGCTGACACGCCTGCGCAGCCAGCTCGACGACGACCTGTTGCTGCGCCTCTCGGATGCGCCGCCGGCAGTCTTTGAGCGAACGATTGTCGAGCTGCTGCTGGCGCTGGACTTCGGTCAGCTCGCTGGCGACAGCGAGCGCATTGTCGTGCAGCAACACGCAGATAGTGGCTTCGCGGGAATAATTCGGGCGCAACAGGCTGGCGACGACGAGCCAGGTTTCCTCGCGCTCTGTCTCGACCCGCTGCGTCTGCTTGACTGGCGTGCCATCCACAGTAGCGACCTCACCCTGCCGGGACAGGATGGCAGCAAGGGTATCCTCATCACCAGCGCCCGCTTCGCCAGCGACGTCCTCACTGCCAGCGGGCCTGGCGGTGCCCACGACCTGCTGCTGCTGGACGGCAAGCAACTGGCCGCGCTGATGATCGAGCACGGCATCGGTGTGCGCGTGGATCAACAACTCTCCACGCACGCACTCGTCGCTGACTACTTTGAGTAATTTCCCTGGCGGGAATGTGCTTCAGCCCGGGTCTGTGGGCGCGAAGGGACTCGAACCCCTGACCTCACGGATGTGAACCGTGCGCTCTAACCAGCTGAGCTACGCGCCCCTGACTGACGGGCCAAAGTTTACCATGTGGCAGGCAAGCGGGCAAGTTGCTGCCGCCCTGTGGCGCTGCTTTGTCTGCCTCCTGCTCGTCACGTTGCTGTCTGCCTGTCAGCTGCGCCAGTTCGTGTTGCCCGTCAGCCCCACGCCGCCGCCCGCGCCCTCTGCCGCTGCGCAAGGCTGGCAGGAGCTCGCGCCCGGCCTGCAGCTGCACAACGCCCTGTCAACCGGCGTGCTCTTCGGCCAGATGATCGCCCTGCGCATCGATCCGCAGCGCTATCGCTTGCGCGCGCACTATAATCCGGGACAGGCCTTGACCCTTGAAGGCTGGCTGGAGGCGCTGCCGGGCGTCGTCGCCTTCATCAATGCCAACTTCTTCAGTAGCAGCCTGCGTGTCAACGGCCTGCTGGTTTCGGACGGCATCGCGCACGGCCAACCCTGGCTGACGCGCGGCGGCGCCCTGCTCGTACGCGACGGCTTGCCGCTCTTGCGTCCCAGCCACGAACAGCCCTGGCTGGTCACTGCGCCGCAACAGGCGGTGCAGGGCTTTCCCATGCTGGTGCTGGACGGCAATCCCGCCTACAGCGGGCGCAGTCCCGTCTCCAGGCGCAGTGTGGTCGCGCTGGATCGCAGCGGCCACGTGCTGCTGCTGGCTACGCCGCTGCTGGGAATCTCGCTGGCGGACCTGGCCGCCTGGCTGGCCGCTTCCGACCTGGACATTGTCAATGCGCTGAACCTCGATGGCGGCGGCTCCACCTTGTTTTACGCTGGTCAGTCAACGCGCCTTCCGTCGCTGGATGCCGTGCCGGCGGTGCTGGCCGTCTGGCCCGCCTGACCATTTCCGCCCCTCAGACCTGGGCGGACTCCAGCGCCAGCTCATGCAGGGCGACGACAGCGCGTTCGTGATGATCCTCGGCCACCACGAAGGAAATGCTGCATTCCGAGGCGCCCTGGGCGATGGCTACGACGTTGATGTCCTGCATCCCCATCGTGGTGAACACGCGCCCGGCGATGCCCGGTGTGCCGCGCATGCCGGAGCCGACCACAGTCAGAATGACCACGTCCTCCAGCAGCTCCACGCGCTCAATCGAGCGTCGCGCAATCTCGGGTTCAAATTCGCCATGCAGGGCATCCTGCACCGCCGTGGCGCGGTCGTCCAGCACGACGAAGCAGAAGCTTTGCTCCGAAGAGGCCTGCGAAATCATCAGGATGTTGGCGCCGACCCGCGCCGTGGCCAGGAATGCGCGACCGGCGATGCCCGTCACGCCCATCATCCCGCTGCCGGCAACGGTCAGCAGGCCGACATGGGATACACTGGTCACGGCCTTGATGACCGTAGCGCTGTTCGCACTCTGCGCGCCGATGCGCGTCCCCGGGTGCGCGGAGTTGAAGGTGTTGCGCACGCGCAGCGGGATGTTGCGTTCCTGCACCGGCTGCACTGTACGCGGGTGCAGCACCCTCGCGCCGTAGAAGGCCAGCTCGCCCACTTCCTGATAGGAGACCTGGGACAGCACGCGGGCGCGCGCGTCGATGCGCGGGTCGGTCGTCATGACGCCATCCACGTCCGTCCAGATGGTCAGCTCGTCGCTGTGGCTGGCGGCCGCGATCAACGCCGCGCTGTAGTCGCTGCCACCCCGCCCCAGCGTGGTCGTTGCGCCATCCGTGGTGCGGCCGATATAGCCGGTGATGACGGGCAGTTCGCCCTGTTCCAGCGCGGGCAGCAACACGCGATCAATGCAGACCTGGGTGCGACCATTCTCGACGCTGGCATTCAGATGGCTGTCGTCGGTTACGATGAGCTGCGTGGCATCAAATTGCCGCGCCGGCAGACCTGCCGAGCGCAGCGCCGCGGCGATCAACCGGCTGCTCAAACGCTCGCCAAAAGCCAGTATCTGGTCATGGATGCGTGGCGTCAGCTCGCCGACGATGTCCAGCGCGCCGCAAACCTCTTCAAACTCTGACACCAACGCGTCCATTTCGGCCTGCGCGGAGGCGCGCTGCGAGCCGTCGTCGACCAGCTGCTGCAACACTTCGCCGTGGCGCATACGCAGCTGCAGCGCCGTCTCCTGCCAGACAGCGTGCTCACCCGCCGCCGCCGCGCGCGCCGCACTGGTCAGCGCGTCGGTCACGCCCGACATGGCCGAGACCACCACAATCACCTGCGTGCCCGCGTCAAAAGGCTCGCGCAGGATCGCCATCACCATACGGATTGCCTCGACCGAGCCGACCGATGTGCCCCCGAATTTCATTGTGACCCGCTGCATGTGCGCCTCTCACTGATTTTCTGCAACAAAAAAGCGTGTGGGTGATTTCCACACGCTTGCGTCCGCTCCGCTGCTGGCAGCCTCAGGACAGGCAGAAATCTCCGCGCGCAGGTTCCGCGCCGGTAGTCGTGCCTGTCATCATCGTCGCGCCAGCTACTGCCATCGTCAGTTCATCCGTCTTCACGCCGCGCAGCATAGCCCCAGACGCGCCTGCTGTCAAGCATATTAATGGACTCGGCCTGCCGGCACAGGTATGCTCCAGCCATGTCTCCTGTCCTGCGCAAACGTCTGACTCGCGATGCCTTGATCGCCCTGCCCTGCGATGCCGACACGCTGCAGCAGGCCGCGCAGAGCGAGCCGGATGGCGTCTACACCGTCAGCAACACGCAGCAGGGGCACAGGGTCCTGTTGCTGGATGCGCATCTCGACCGACTCGAGGAGTCGGCTGCGCGCGAAGGATTTGCGCTGCAGCTGCCGCGCGCGCGTCTGCGTCAGGCGCTGCGCAACATGATCGCCGAGGCCGGCTTCGGCGAGGTGCGCTTTCGCCTGAGCGTGCCGCGCTCCCTGCCGCAAGAACTGCTCATCACGCTGGAGCCCTGGCAGCCGCCGCCGGAAGGACTGCGGCGCGAAGGCGTGCGCTGTGTCGTCGCTCCGGACCTGAGCCGCCTCAACCCCGCGGCCAAGGGCAGCGCCTGGCTGCAGCAACGGCGTCGCTTCTCGCTGCCACCTGACTGCTACGAAGGGCTGTTGACGGACCCGGCTGGCCATGTCCTTGAGGGCTTCAGCAGCAATTTTTACGCCGTGCTGGCAGGAGAGCTGCGAACGGCCGCCGTGGGCGTGCTTGCCGGCATCACGCGCAGCATCGTGCTGCGGCTGGCGCCGGACATCCTGCCACTGCGGCAGTCGCCCGTCCATCTTGATGATCTGCCGCAGCTTGAGGAAGCTTTCCTGTCGAGCAGCAGTCGCGGCCTGCTGCCCATCGTGCAGATTGACGGGCAGTCCATCGGCGCTGGCAGGCCGGGACACTACACCCGGGTCATCAGCCGGGCCTGCCAGCGTTTCGTGGATGCGCAGCTGCAGGAACTCTAGCTCAGGCCAGCGGCTGGCGGAAATCGTAAATGCCGTCACGTATCGCCCAGCGCAGACCGCAGTCTTCCGCGACCATGGTTTCCGCTTCCTGCCGCAGTCGCTCGCCACTGCGCGGGCAACGCAGGAAGTCCCCTTCGCCTGGCCCTGCAGCAGACTCCCCGTCGCGCGTCGCGCGCAGGAAGACGCTGGGGCTCCACAGCGCGCCGCTTCGTTGCAGCAGGCTGTCCACACTGACGAGCAGACCGGTCGGCAACCAGCGCTTGAGCAGACTCAGGCGAAGCCAGGAAACCGGCAGTCGCGCGCCAACCGTAAAACCGACTTCCGTCAGAATGCGCGGCATGTACTCCGGGTGAAAGTCGAAGTTGAGCGGGACGAATTCCAGCGGCTCCAGCGTGTAGGGGCTCCAGGTTTGCAGCCCGAAGGCGTGCCGCAAGACGGACTTCACATGCCGTTTACTGGCGTGTTCCAGTACCAGCGTCCCCTGAGCCTCCAGCACGCGCGCCATTTCGGCCAGGGCGCCCGGTACATCCGGCAGATGATGCAGCACGCGTATTGTGGTGGCTGCGTCAAAGGCGCCTGCACAAAAGGGTTGCTGGCAGACGTCGGCGGCGACGTAGACATACTGCGGCTCTCGTCCCAATCGCTCCTGCGCATCCTGCAAATGCGTGAGCGAGTAGTCCAGCAGGACGATCTGGTCAAAGCCGCGATACTCCGGTGTGAGGCGGCCGTAGCCTGCGCCGACTTCCAACAGCCGGCGGCCGCTGCCCGGCAGCAAGCGCCGCAATGCCACGCGCTCCACGCGGTCCTCGTAGTCCCGGTTCGCGTCTTCCCAGAACTCGCTGCGGTAACGCGAGCCTTCGTAGTCGATGATGTCGGGGTGGGGAGCGTCGCCAGGTGTGCTCACTGTGCCGGGCCCGGGTCCAGGCCGGCTTCCCGTCGCAGCAGCGCAACCCTGTCGCAGCGCTCCCAGGGGACGTTGAGGTCGTCGCGGCCGAAGTGGCCGTAGGCGGCGACCTGACGATATTGCGGCTGGCGCAAATTCAGGTCGCGAATGATGGCCGCCGGCCGCATGTCAAAGTGGCGCCGAATGAGCCCCACCAGCTCTTCATCCTCGATGCAACCTGTACCGAAGGTTTCGACGGCCAGCGAAGTCGGCTCTGCCTTGCCGATGGCGTAGGACACCTGCAGTTCAAAGCGACTGGCCAGGCCGGCCGCGACCACGTTCTTGGCGGCGTAGCGCGCCATATAGGCCGCGCCGCGATCCACCTTGGTGCCATCCTTGCCGGAGAATGCGCCGCCGCCATGCCGCGCCACGCCGCCATAGGTGTCCACGATGATCTTGCGCCCGGTCAGGCCGGCGTCACCGTGTGGGCCTCCGGTCACAAAACGACCTGTGGGATTGATGTGAATCTTCGTGTCTTCGTCCAGGTATTCGCGTGGAATCGTGCGACGAATAACGATTTCCTCCAGCTGCCGCCGCACTTCCTCCTGCGCGATGCACTCGTCATGTTGCGCGGAGAGCACGATGGCTTCGACGCGCTTCGGCTTGCCGCAGGCGTATTCGACCGTGACCTGACTCTTGCCGTCCGGGCGCAGCCAGGCAAGTTCGCCGCTCTTGCGTGCCCGCGCCAGTTGGTGCGACAGTTTGTGCGCCAGCGAAATAGTGAGCGGCATCAATTCCGGTGTCTCGTCGCAGGCGAAGCCGAACATCATCCCCTGGTCGCCGGCGCCCTCGCGGTCAACGCCGACGGCAATGTCCGCCGATTGCCCATGCAGCGAGAGCAGCACGCCGCAGCTTTCGCTATCGAGGCCGTAGGCCGCGTCCGTATAGCCAATGTCGCGGATGGTCTGACGGACGATAGCCGTGATGGCATCATGACTGACCTGCGCCCGCGAGCTGATTTCGCCCATCACCAGCACCAGGCCAGTCGTAGTGGCAGTCTCGCAGGCCACGCGCGCAAGGGGGTCCTGCGCCAGCATCGCATCGAGGATGGCGTCAGAAATCTGGTCGCAGATTTTGTCCGGGTGGCCTTCGGTCACCGACTCCGATGTGTACAGAAAGGACGGAGCATTCATGAAGGTCAGACCAGACAAGGAAGCGCCTCCCGTCCTGCGAACGGCGGCACTATAGCACAGGGGGCTGGCCGTAACAATTTAGACGGGTATCTTCAGCGATGATCAGACGACATCCTGGTCACTGCTGCGCCAGTGAGCGAGCTTGTGGGCGCAAGGTTCTCGAACCCCTGACCTCGCTGGCCACGCCGCCAATGGAAGACTTGTCTGGAACATTCGGGGAGCCTGCCCAGGGATGCACGCAGAATGGGAGCTGCCGGCTTCCTTGTCAGTGATTTGCTGCTGTTGCCTGGTCTGCGCAGTTGGCGTCGTATGTGTCAGGCCTGACCTGCTCCGCTCAATTCCAGTTCATCTGCGAAGTGACAGGCGACGCCATGCCCCTCCCCTGTCGGGCGCCACTGCGGTACCTCATGGCGGCAGAGATCCTGCGCATAGAGGCAGCGTGTGTGAAATGCGCAGCCAGATGGCGGGTTGGCCGGGTTCGGCACATCGCCAGGCAGGATGATGCGCTCGCGGTTACGCTCAATCTCCGTGGAGGGCGCTGCGGAGAGCAGTGCCTCCGTGTAAGGGTGCTGCGGCCGCCGGTAAAGCTCGCGCGATGGCGCCAGCTCCACGATTTTGCCGAGGTACATCACCGCGACACGGTCGCTGATGTGCTGCACAATGGACAGGTCGTGGGCGATGAACAGATAGGTCAGTCCCAGCTCCTGCTGCAAATCCTGCAGCAGGTTGACGACCTGCGCCTGCACCGAAACGTCCAGCGCCGATACTGGCTCATCGCAGACGATGAGCTGCGGGCGCAACGCCAGCGCGCGCGCAATGCCGATGCGCTGACGCTGGCCACCACTAAAGGCGTTGGGGTAGCGATTCATGTATTCCGGCCGCAGCCCTACACGCCGCAGCAGGCTGCCGACCTCGTCTTTCAACGCGCCTGGGCGCTTGTGACGGTGGATGACCAGGGGCTCACTGACAATGTCGAGCACGGTCATGCGCGGGTTGAGCGAGGAAAAGGGGTCCTGGAATATCATCTGCACTTCCTGGCGGTAGGCTCGCAACTCCTTCTGGCTCAACTCTGCGAAGTTTACCAGCGGCGTCACGCTGTCATCGCTGCGGCGCAGATTGTGGAAGCGGATGTCGCCGGCTACCGGTTTCCAGGCGCGCACGATCGTTCGCCCCAAAGTAGTTTTGCCGCAGCCACTCTCGCCCACCAGGCCGAGTGTCTCGCCGCGGTGCAGGCTGAAATCCACGCCATCCACTGCGCGCACATGACCCACCACGCGTTTCAACAGGCCGCGGCGGATGGGGAAATGCATCTTGAGGCCGCGCACCTCCAGCAGGACCTCGCGCTCCTCCTTCATGAGGCCTCCGTATAGAGTGTGCAGCGTGCGAAGTGTTCCGGCTCGATTTCGACCAACGGGACACCGGCCGGGTCCTCACAGGCCGCCTTTTTGTCTCGTACCGGGCAACGCGGGAAGAAGGCACAACCGCGCGGAACGTTGAAAGGGTCGGGAATGATGCCAGGGATAGGGTGCAGGCGCCGCGACGTTTGGCCTGGCGCCGGCACAGACTGAATCAGGCCGACGGTGTAGGGATGCGCCGGCCGACTGAGCAAGGTCTGACGGTCGGCGATTTCCACGATGCGTCCGAGGTACATCACCGCAATCCGGTCCGCCATTTCGTTAATGACGCCGAGATTGTGTGTGATGATGATGATGGCCGATGCAAACTGCTGCTGCAGCTCGCGCATCAGGTCGAGGATTTGCGCCTGGATCGTGACGTCCAGCGCGGTTGTCGGCTCGTCCGCGATGAGCAGCGCCGGATTACAGCTAAGCGCCATGGCGATCATTGCGCGCTGACGCATGCCACCGGAATACTGGTGCGGGTAGGAGCGGATGAATTCCTGCGCGTTGCCGATACGCACAGCCGTCAACATCTCGATGGCGCGCTCGGTTGCCTCCTTCTGGTCCACCGTCTGGTGCAGCATGATGGCCTCGGTGATCTGGTCACCGATGGTGTGCATCGGCGAGAGGGAAGTCATCGGCTCCTGGAAGATCATGGCGATTTCATTGCCGCGAATGTCCTGCATCAACTCGCTGTCGGGGGCCACCTGGGTCAGGTCGACTTCTGCGCCGTTCTTGCGGCGGAAGCGAATCTCGCCGCGCGCAATCTCGGCGATGCGCTTTGGCAGCAGACGCATAATGCTGTGTGCCGTGACGCTCTTGCCACAGCCACTTTCACCGACCACGCCCAGCGTCTCACCATTGCGCAGGTTGAAGCCTACGCCGTCCACACCGCGAACCGTGCCCTCCAGCGTGCTGAAGTGGACTGCCAGGTCATCGATTTCCAGCAAATGATCGCTGTGCATGCCTACACCGTGTAGGGGTCAGCGGCATCGCGCAGGCCGTCGCCCATAAAACTGAAGGCCAGGATGAGGATGACGATGACGATTGCCGGCGAGAACACCCAGGGGTAGAGCGCCAGCGATTCCAGGTTCTGAACCTCCTGCAACAGCACGCCCCAGCTGGTTGTGGGCGGGCGCAGACCGAGGCCGAGGAAGCTCAGCGACGTCTCCGCCAGGATCATGGCGGGAAGCGAAAGTGTAGCAACGACGATGATTTGTCCTAAAGTGGCCGGCACCAGGTGGCGGAAGATAATGCGCGCATCGCCGGCCCCGGCGAGTCGCGCCGCCAGCACATAGTCGCCCTCGCGGATTGAGAGTGTCAGCCCGCGCAACTGGCGCGCCAGCCAGGTCCAGCCAACCAGCGAGAGGATGACCGTGATGGCGAAATAGGTCTGCAGCTGCGACCAGTTGCGCGGCACGGCAGTCGACAGCGCCATCCACAACGGGATGTTGGGGAAGGCACGTACAATCTCGATGATGCGCTGGATAGCCTCGTCAACCAGGCCGCCGAAATAGCCGGAGGCGATGCCCAGCACCGTGCCGAAAATCAGGCTAAGCGTCACGCCCACCAGGCCGATTGTCAGCGAAATCTGGCTGCCAAGGACGATGCGCGAGAACATGTCGCGCCCCTGGCGGTCAGTTCCCAACAGGCTGACGATGCCGCCATCCGCCAGGAAGAGGTGCAGGTCCGTCTCGAAGAGGCCGAGCCAGCTCCAGGGCTCACCGCGCGCGAACAACTGCAGGTAAATCTTGTTCTCGGCCTGTACGTAAACGCGGCGCAGGTTGGCATCGAACTCGGTTCGCACCTCGTAGACGTAGGGGCGCAGCGCGCCCTCGTCGAAGAGGTGGATCTGTTGTGGAGGCAGGTATATCTGCCCCATGAAGCGCGTCGTCAAGGTGTAGGGCGCGACGAAATCCGCGAAGAGCGCGATCAGGTAAAAGAGCAGTACGATGGCCGCGCCAACGTTGGCCGCCCGGTTGCGACGGAAGCGACGCCAGATCATCGTCCATTGAGAGGCGGCAAAGCGGGTCTCGCCCTCGGTCAGGCGACGCGTCTCTTCCGCCCGCGCGTCCGCGGCGGTCTGCTCGGCCAACTCGCCGTAAAGCTCGCCCAGCGCCGCGGACTGACGCTCAATGGCTTCGCGCGACTGCGTCATGAGTAGACAATCCTCGGGTCCAGCCACGCCAGCGCGAGGTCTGCGAACAGGTTGGCGACCAGCAACATCACTGCCATCAGCATGAGGAAGGTTCCAGCCACAAACATGTCCTGGCTCAGCAGTGCGTGCAGGAACAACGGGCCGGTCGTCGGCACAGACATCACGACGCCGATGAGGATCGACGAGGATATGATTTTGGGGATTTCCAGCGCCACAACGCTGATTACCGGGTTGAGCGCCGAACGCACCACATACTTGTTGATGACGCGTGGCTCGGCAAGGCCCTTGGCGCGCGCCGTGGTGACGTACTGCTGGTTAAGCGTCTCGAGCATGCCATTGCGCACGATGCGCATCAGCTGCGCGGTGCTCGACAGACCAAGGATGATGGCAGGCGGCCATAAATGCAGGAAGAAGTCCCAGGCTTTGGCCGGGCTGGGAGCAGCGGTCAGGAACTCGGACGACTGGCTACCCAACACATCCAGGCCCAGCAAAATACCGCCGATATAGAGCCAGATTAACGCCAGCAGAAAGCCAGGCACCGAAAGCCCCAGAAAGGCCAGTGTCGAAAGCAGCACGTCACTTGCCGCGTACTGGTGCGTCGCCGAGTAGATGCCGATAGGAATGGCCAGAATGAGCATGACCAGGATGGAGCAGGTGCCCAGCGCCACCGTGTAAAGGATGCGGTCGTCGATCAGTTCCCAGACTCCGGTAGCCCACTCGAAGGACCATCCAAAGTCACCACGTGGAAATCCAGAAATCCATTTAAAGTATTGCCCTATGAAGGGCTCGTTGAGCCCGTAACGCGCGCGCAGCAAATCGGCAGTTTCGTTGGACATTCCGCCGCCGCTCGTGCCCTGAATTGCTTGCAGCGTGGTCAGGAAGTCACCCGGCGGTAGCTGGATGATGACGAAGCAGATGAAGGAGATCACAATCAGCATCGGCATCATCGCCAACACGCGTCGCAACACATAGGTAAGCATGGCCGGCCCTCCTGGGCCACTGGTCGGGGCCGGGAGCAGACTGCGCCCCCGGCCCGGGTGTTACGGCTATTAACCGCCGTCCGAAATGTAGAAGTGCGCTGGATCCTGGGTGCCAGGTGTCATGATGATCCAGTCCGAGGTGTGGTTCGGCGCAACGTTATGGAAGTTGTTGCGCACCACCACCGCGTTCGGAACCATGCCCACCATGCCGATGGTCCACAGATTGGTCGTCGACATGCGCACAAGCTCCTTGCCAAGCTCCAGCTGGCGCGCGGCGTCTGTCTCACCCTTGTATTCATCGTAAAGGGCCATGGCCACCTTGAATTCGTCCGTCGGCTCCAGGCCAGCTGTGCCGCCGCTCTTGTACCAGATGCCATAGGCCGGAGCCATCCACGAGCGCTCGTCGAAGGGGAACTGGTAGATGGGATCGACCATCGGCACCAGGCCGCGGTCCAGCCCCCAGGTCGCTACCATGACCTCATTGGCGCCGGCGCGCGGCCAGAAGACGTCACGCGTCAGGCTCTCGAGCTCGGTGCGAACGCCGATCTCATTCCACCACTCGACTGCCAGTTGAAGGGCGTCGAAGCGACTGCCGGCGCTGCCAACTGTCTCGACCACCAGCTGCAGGTCGGAACCATCGGCGAAGGTGTAGAAGCCGTCGCCGCCGCGCGGCAGGCCAATCTCGTCCAGCAGAGAGATGGCCAGCTCAGGGTCGTACTCGGCATTGGCCGTTTCGATATCCGCCTGGAAGTAGGGCGAGTCACGAACCACGGTCTCGGTCCGCGCGACACCCTGGCCAAGGAAAGCGACCTGGTTGATGGTCTCGCGGTCGATGGCTACCGACATCGCGCGACGGAAACGCAGGTCCTGGAAGAGTTCGCGGTAGCTGTCCTCGGGATAGCTTTGATTGAAGAAGAAAGTCGGCGAGGAAGCCGAGGCAGAAGGCCACAGCAGCATGTGGAAGTCGTTGGCCTCGGCGTTCTCCTGGTAAACCGGGAATTGCGCGAGGTCAATGGCGCGCGCCTGCATATTGAGGTCACCGGCAAGGCCCATAATGTTCACACCAGGTGAACCTTCCACCAGGTGGAAGTAGACCGAATCGATGTAGGGCAGCTGCTGCCCCTCGATGTCAACCTTCCAGTAGTAGGGGTTGCGGTGCGCGATCATCAGCGTGGTGCCCGGCTCGTATACGCTGATCTTCCAGGAGGTCATCACCGGACGATTGACGTTGTAGTCGAAGGCCTTCTCCTCAAATTGCTCCCAGGAGCCGGTCTCGCTGTAGGCCGGATGGAACTGCGCAAGATAGTGCTCCGGCGCGAAGAAGCCGAAACGCTCAAAGCCCAGCGGCCACTGGTGGCCGTGGAAGGCCAGGCCGACGGTCTCCGCCAGGCCGTTCGGCGCGGCAAAATTGAGTTGGATGGTCGAGTCGTCGATCTTCTCCAGCGTCATCGGCTCGCCACCAACCTGCCACTCGCCATGGATAGCGGCGGTGATGTTGGTTTCGGTCTCGATTGCCTCCCACCAGAAGATGACATCGTCCACCGTCCAGGGCTCACCGTCAGACCAGCGCAAGCCTTCGCGGAAGTTCAGCGTCATCTGGGTGCCGTCCTCGTTCCACTCCCAGCTTTCGGCGAGGCCGGGCTGAACCGGGTCGGAGGGGGTGCGCGGCCAACGCAGCACCGGATCGTAGGTGACGCGGCCGAATACATGGAAGTCGTTGATGCCGCGCCAGGCGCGGTTCCAGATGCCGCCGTAGACACCGACACTGTCAATGGGCTCAACGACCAGCGGGTTGGCAGGCAGACGCTCCTCCACGGGCGGCAATTCGCCGGCGGCGACCAACGCCGCCAACGCGGGCGCCTCGGAGTACATCATGTCCTGCGCCATTGCCGGTGTCAGCGCAATCAGCAGCAGGGAGGCTGCCAGAAGGGTCAATGTGCGGGTGACTCGTATAGATTGCATTGCTTGATCCTCATTCTAGAATTCAGATTACGGGATTGGATATTGACTCATGTTGATGATGACGCTAGCCCCGTATGTCGACAGTGTACAAACCAGGCTGGCTGCTGTCAATTATCAATGACGGAGAGCGGTCGAGAGCTTGTCATCAGCGTTGGCTTCCGTCACGCGAACGGCAGCACTATTGCGCAGCAAGGGCTTGCCGCGACACAATTCTGCCAGGCAGCTTCAACCGATAAATTGGCTGCCTCCGGGGCGACCCAGCAGCACCTGGAATTCGTTGCGCGCGCCGGGGTTCTCGCGAAAGGTGCCGAGCATGCTGCTGGTCGTCATGCTGGCCTCATGCTTCTTCACGCCGCGCATCACGGCGCAAAGGTGCACGCCCTCCAGCACCACGGCCACGCCATGCGGCGCCAGCACGGAATCAATGAAGTCGGCAATCTGACGCGTCATGCGTTCCTGCACCTGCAGCCGGCGCGCGTACATGTCCACGATGCGCGGAATCTTGGAAAGGCCAACAATCCTGCCGCGTGGAATGTAGGCCACGTGAGCGCGACCTGTAAATGGCAGCAGATGATGTTCGCAGAGGCTGTAGAACTCGATGTCGCGCACGATGACCATGTCGTCGTGGTCAACCTCGAAAATCGCTTCATTGATGAGCTTCACCGGGTCGATGTGGTAGCCGGCTGTCAATTCCGCCCAGGCGCGGCCCACCCGCTCCGGTGTCGCGATCAGGCCCTCGCGCCCGGCATCCTCACCAATTGCGGCCAGGATCTCGGCCGTGGCCGCCGCAATGCGCGCCTGATCCACCGGCGTCGACGCTGCAGAAGCGACACTATGACCATTCTCTCTCAGGCCGCGTTGCTCTGCTGAGGTAGCGGAATTGTGTTGCGACTTAACGTGATTATCGCTGTTTCCGCTCATTTATCGTTCCCTGCCCTGCGATCTTTCGCTTCTTGATAATAGGTTAACATAGCATCTTTGTGAACTGTTCGGCATGCCGGATTGCTGTGAGAGTGAAAGACATGGACATCATCGAGATTGACAATCTGCGTCTGCGCTGCGTCATCGGCTTCAGCCCGCACGAGCGCAAGGACCGCCAGGATGTCGTCATCAGTCTGCGCCTTGGCTGCGACATGCGCGCCGCCGCCCGCAGCGATAACCCGCTGGACGCGCTCAACTACCGCAGCCTGACCAAGGATATCATCAAGCTTGTGGAGGCCTCGAACTGGCAGTTGCTGGAGACCCTGGCCACGGCCATCGCGCGCATCTGCGTGCTGGATCATGCGGCCGCCTGGGTGCACGTGCGCGCGCATAAGCCAGGCGCGCTGCGCTTCTCGGATTCCGTGGGCGTCTGCCTTGAGCGTCGGGCTTCGGACTTCGATGCCGACTGAAACCAGCGTCTGGCTTTCGCTGGGCAGCAATATTCGCCCCTGTGACAACCTGCGCGCTGCCCTGCGCCTGCTGCGCGCAGCCTGTACCCTGGAGCGTTGTTCGCCGGTCTATCGCACAGCGCCCCGCGGCGACCCCGACCAGGCCGATTTTCTCAACATGGCGGTGCGCCTGCGCACAGCGCGCACGCCATCCGGCTTTCATCGCGAAGTAATCCAGCCAATTGAGGCTTGCCTGGGGCGCAGGCGCGACCCAGAGAATCGCAACGCCGCCCGCTCCATTGATATTGACATTGCCCTCTGGGGCAACAAGGCCTTTCAATTCAGCAAGCCGCTGCGGCAGGTGCCAGACCCGGACATCCTGCGTTACGCGCACGTCGCCCTGCCTTTGGCCGCGCTGGCGCCAGACTTGCGCCACCCCCTCACCGGGCAGACCTTGAGTACAATCGCCAGCCAGCTGGGGTCGGCGGGCATTCAACGACTGCCGCTCAACCTGGACGACGGCGCCGACGCACACTCGCCATAGCACGCGCTTCGGGTACAATGGCTGCAGTCGCGCCACAACGAGGGACGGCATGAACTTGCTGGAATACGTCAATATTCTGTTGCGTCGCGGCTGGATTCTGTTGCTGTTGGCGCTGGTCGCGGCAGGCAGCGCATGGTGGCTGGGCGCGCGTCAGACCCCCGTTTACCGCGCCACCCAGCGCGTGCTGATGCAACCCACACGCGCGGATTTTGGCCTGACCGAAGCCAGCAAGACCCTGCTCGGCAACCACGTCGCCTACCTAGACAGCGAGTTTCGCGCCCGCGAGGTGATCGACAACCTGCGCCTCGACATGACGGCGCGCCAGCTCACCAGCGTGGTCACCATCGCCGCCGACCCGCTTAACCTTACCATTCAGATCGATGTCGATCTGGCTGATGGTGATCTGGCCAACGATGTCGCACGCGAATGGGGCAACCTGCTCATACAGTATCGCAACGCGGAAAACCAGAGCGCCCGTCGTGAAGACCATATCAATGCGCGTCTGCAGGACAACGCCCGCTATGACCTGCTACGACCACGGCCCGCGCTCAACGCCGCCGCCGGCGCCATCCTCGGCCTCATTCTGGGCGGCGTTCTGGTGCTGGTGCTGGAGTATCTGGAGAGCAGCATCGTCCGCAACAGCGAAGACATGGAGCGCGCCACCGGTATCAGCGTGCTCGCCAACATTCCCCAGGCGGAAGGATAAGCTATGGACCTCGTTACGCTCCGCAAGCCCCGCTCCGCTGCCGCCGAGGCCTTTCGCACCCTGCGCACCAACCTGATGTTTAGTAGCGTGGAGCACCCGGTCAGCACACTGCTGGTGACTTCGCCAGCGCGTGGAGAAGACAAGAGCAGCGTGCTCGCCAACCTGGCCGTAACCTTCGCCCAGGGCGGCCACAGCACCATTCTTGTAGACAGCGACCTGCGCCGGCCGGCGCAGCATGTGATCTGGAGCCTGGACAACGGCCGCGGCCTGACCACCATGATGCTGGAAGATACGGCCCTTGCCGAGCCGCCGCTGTTCGCCACGGAAGTCGAGGGGCTGTCTATCCTGCCCTCCGGCCCGCTGCCGCCCGCCCCTGCTGACCTGCTCGGCAGCCAGCGCATGAGGGAGATCATCGGCCTGCTGCGCGCGCGCGCCAGTTACATCCTCTTCGACAGCCCGCCCGTGCTGGCGGTAACCGATGCTGCCCTGCTGGGCTCTCAGCTGGACGGCGTGCTGCTGGTCATCAAGGCCGGCCACACCCGTCGCGAGCATGCTGCCCGCGCCCGCGAGGCGCTGGAGCGCGTCAACGTACGAATCGTCGGCGCAGTGCTCGACAACGCGCCACGCGAGAGCGCCGCCACGCGCTACGGCGACCCGACCTGAGCCAGGAGCCTGCCACGTGAAGGGACTGATCCTCAGCGGCGGCAGCGGCACCCGACTGCGCCCGCTGACCTACACCCGCGCCAAGCAACTCATTCCCGTCGCCAACAAGCCCATCCTGCTGCGCGTCGTCGAGTCCCTGCGCGAGGCAGGCGTCAGTGACATTGGCATCGTCATCGGCGCCACCGGCCCGGAAATCCAGCAAGCACTGGGCAATGGCAAGCAGCTTGGCGTGCGCATCACCTGGATTCAACAGGACAGCCCTGACGGGCTGGCGCACGCCGTGCGCATCGCGCGCGACTTTCTCGGCGAGGAGCGTTTCGTCATGTTTCTCGGCGACAACGTCATCCAGGGGGGCATTCGCATGCTCATTGAGGACTTCGACACCAACGACTGGAACAGCCAGATTGTGTTGAAAGAGGTCGCTGACCCGCGCGCCTACGGTGTCGCCATCCTGCGCGACGACGGCAGCATCGAGCGGCTCGTCGAGAAGCCACAACAGCCGCCCTCCAACATGGCGCTGGTGGGGATCTACATGTTCGACCATCACATCCATCAGGCCGTCGCTGCCATTCGGCCATCTGCGCGCGGCGAACTGGAAATCACGGATGCCATCCAGTGGCTGATCGACGCCGGTTACCAGGTCGCCCCGCACGTGCACGGGGGCTGGTGGATCGACACCGGCAAGGCCACCGACATGCTTGAGGCCAACAGCCACGTGCTGGCCGAGCTGACGCCCTGCGTCGCAGCCGACAGCGTCATCGAGGACTCCGAGGTCGACTCGCGCGTCACTGTGCAAGCCGGCGCCCGCATCCTGCGCAGTGTCGTCCGCGGCCCCAGCATCATCGGCCGCAATACCGTCATCGAGAACAGTTTCATCGGCCCCTTCACCAGCATCTATCACGACGTCTGCATCCGCAACGCCGAAATCGAGCGCAGCATCATTCTCGAGCACAGCAGCGTCTCCGACATCGACGCCCGCCTGCAGGATACGCTCGTCGGCCGCAACGTCAGCGTGCAACGCGCCGACGGCAAACCGCAAGCCATCCGCATGAACCTTGGCGACCATAGCAGCGTCTGGATCCCCTAATGAACCCAGCAATTAGACTGATCGCGCTTGACCTCGACGGCACCCTCTTCGATCCCCACCAGGGGATTTCGACCGCGAACCTGGCGGCACTCGCCGCAGTGCGCGACGCCGGCATCCAGATCGTGCTGGCCACCGGCAGAACACGCGGCTCGGCGCTCAGGATCATTGACCAGCTGGGTCTGTCTTCGCCGGGCATCTATGTACAGGGCCTGGTCACCCACAACGGCGACGGCAGCATCCGCCACCAGCAATACCTTGAAGCGGAGACCGCCCGCGAGGTCGTCGAACTCGTCGGGGACGATATCGCCCTGGTCGCCTATTCGGGTACGGAGACCTGGGTCACTGCCTTCGATCGCAACATCGAGTTGCTCGTGATGTATGGCGAGCCCCGGCCACAGTCCTGTGAGTCGCTTGCCGAACTGGCGCAGCGGGTTCCAATCAACAAGTTTGCCGCCCTGGACGTCACCAGTCCGGCCCGCATGAATGCGCTGCGGGCCCGCCTTGAGCAGGCTTTTGGCGAGCGCGTGCAGGTGTTGCAGCCCGGCATGGAGGTCATGGTCGAAGTGCTGCCCCGCGGCAGCAGCAAGGGTGGCGCCCTGGGCGTCCTGCTGGAGGACATGGGGATTGCGCCGGAGCATGTGCTGGCCTGCGGCGATGGTGAGAACGACGTCGAGATGTTGCAGCTGGCGGGCATCGGCGTGGCCATGGGCAACTCGGACGAGATTGTGAAGCAAGCAGCGGACTTCGTCACCACCCGTTACGACGAAGACGGTGTCGCCCATGCGCTGGCGCATTTTCTGCCGCACGTCGTCAAGCCCGACGCTGCCCAGGATGCTCCGAAGTGAAGAACCTCCTCGTCACCGGCGGCGCGGGCTTCATCGGCAGCGCCTTCACGCGCCACATGGTGGCAGAGTATCCCGAGCTCAACATCATCGTTTTCGATCTGCTGACCTACGCCGGCAATCTCAACAACCTGTTGCCCGTCACGGATGAGCCGAACTATCACTTCGTCCAGGGCGACATCGCCAACCGCCAGGATAGCGCGCGCGCCCTCAAACAGTATGAAATCGACACGGTCGTCAACTTTGCGGCGGAGAGCCACGTCGACCGCAGCATCATGGCGCCGGACGCCTTCATCCACTCCAACACCGTTGGCGTACACATCCTGCTCGACGAGGCCTGCCGGGCGGGCGTCGGGCGCTTCCTGCAAGTCTCAACTGATGAGGTCTATGGCGACATCGCACCTGGGAGTTTCTCTGAGGAGGCGGATGCCTTCCTGCCCAACAGCCCATACGCTGCCAGCAAGGCCGGCGCCGAGCTGCTGGTTCGTGCCTGCCACATCACTCACGGCCTGGATACGGTAGTCACGCGCGGCAGCAACACCTTTGGCCCCTACCAGTACCCTGAAAAATTGATGCCCTTCTTCATCACCGAGGCCATCGACGGCAATCCGCTGCCACTCTACGGCGATGGCCGGCAGCAGCGCGACTGGCTCCATGTCGATGATCACGCGCGCGGCATCGCCTGTGCCCTGTTCCACGGCGAGTCGGGTCAGGCCTACAACATCGCTGGCGAACACCAGGAGCGCAATCTCGACGTCACCCACCGCATACTGGAAGTGCTGGACAGGCCGACGTCGCTCATTCGCCATGTGCCGGACCGCGAGGGCCACGACCTGCGCTATGCCATGCGCTGTGACCGGCTAAAGGCGCTTGGCTGGCAGCGCGAACACAGTTTCGCAGAAGCTGCCGCCGTGACCGTGCGCTGGTACCAGCAGAATGAGTGGTGGTGGCGGCCCATCAAGTCCGGCGATTGGGACGACTGGTATCGTCGCCAGTATGCCGCGCGTCTGGCCGCCGCCGAACGCTGAGCAGGCCCTCACCACACAGTTACGCCCGTGCTACAATGCCGCAGGAGGCGACGGGAGAGCCATGCGAATCCTGGTGACGGGCGCGGCCGGCAACCTGGGCGGCAAGCTGCTTGAGGACCTGACACAGGCAGGACATGAGGTACTGGGCGCGGACGTTATCGGCGACCACGTCGAGCGGCTCGACATCTGTGACTTTCCGGCCACGCGCGACTTCCTGCGAGAATACAGGCCCCAGCTTGTTATGCACGCGGCTGCCTGGACCGATGTGGATGGCTGTGCCCGGGAACCGCAACGCGCGTTGCTGGTGAATGGCTTCGGGACGCAACATGTCGCCCTGGCCGCGGCGGCCGTGGATGCGGCCATCGTCTACATCAGCAGCAACGAGGTCTTCTCCGGGCGCGACCGCGCGCCCCTGGACGAATATGCCATGCCTGCGCCGGCCAATCCCTATGGCTACAGCAAACGGGTTGGAGAATGTGTCGTCAGCGCGCACAACCCGCGGCACTATATAGTGCGCACGGCCTGGCTTTTCGCGCATGGTGGCCGCAACTTCATCCAGGCGATCCTCGGCGCTGCGCAGGCCGGCAAGGCGCTGCGGGTAGTCAGCAACGAGGTCGCCAACCCGACCTGCACCAATGATCTCTCAGCCGCGCTCGTCCGCCTCATCTCGAGCGAACGCTATGGCATTTACCACTTCGTCAACGAGGGCGCCTGCTCGCGGCTGCAATTCGCGCGTCACATTCTCGACCGCAGCGGATTCGCGGACATGCCAATTACCGCCATCAGCAGCCAGCAGTGGCCGCGCCCCTCCACCCCACCGGAATACGCCGCGCTCGCGAACAACGCCGGGCGGCTACAGGGCATCACCCTGCGTCCCTGGCGCGAGGCGGTGGACGCCTTCCTTGCGCGCGAAGGCCTGCTGCGATGAATGCGCCGTCAGCGCCAGGACCACTGCTTTCAATCGTCATTCCCAACTGGAATGGTGCCCATTTCCTTCCAGCCTGCCTCGATTCGCTGGCCAGGCAAAGCTGGAGCCCGCTCGAGGTCATCGTCGTCGACAACGCTTCCAGCGATGACTCCTGCGCGCTGTTGCGGCGCGACTACCCGCAGGTGCAGCTGATAGAGCTGCCGTGCAACTGCGGCTTCACCGGCGCCTGCAACGCCGGCCTGCGCGCTGCCACGGGCGAGCTGGCAGGTCTGCTCAACAATGACACCGAAGTCCACCCGGACTGGGCGGCGGCAGTCGTGAACGTATTCCAGAGGCATCCAGAAGCAGGCGCGGTCGCCAGCAAACTGCTGCTGCACGACCGCCGCGACCATCTGCACACGGCCGGCGACAGCTTTTCGCTGGATGGCCGCGCCAGCAATCGCGGCGTCTGGCAGCGGGACTGTGGCCAGTTCGATCGTGAGGAGTTCGTCTTCAGCGCCTGCGGCGGAGCGGCCGTGTATCGCCGCAAAATGCTTGACCAGATCGGCCTGCTGGACGACGACTTTTTCTTCTCCTGTGAGGACGTTGACCTGGGCTGGCGTGCCCAGCTGGCCGGCTGGCGCTGCCTGTATACGCCACGCGCCATTGTGTATCATCACCTTTCGGCTACGGGAGGCGGCGTGACGGCCAGTTTCTATGACGGTCGCAACCTGATTTACCTGCTCGTCAAGAACTATCCGGCGGACCTGTGGCGTCGTCATGGCCGGCTGGTGCTGCGTGCGCAGTGGCGTCTCCTGCGCGAGGCGCTGGCCGCCTGGCGCGGCGCGGAAGCCCGGGCGCGCCTGCGCGGGATGCTGGCCGGCCTCTGCGGTCTGCCGCGCATGTGGCGCAAACGCGCTCCGGTGCAAGCCAGCCGCCAGGTGTCGCTGTGTTATCTGGAAGAACTTCTGCGCGAGTCGGCTTTATGATCGCAACCACTGCCACAGAAGCAAAACGGCCCTACCTTTCCATCATCATTCCGGCCTACAACGAGGCGCTGCGCCTGCCCGCCAGCCTGCAGAAAATCGACGCCTTTCTGCAGCAACAGGAGTATTGCGCCGAGCTCATCGTGGTCGAAAATGGCAGCAGCGATAACACGGTCGCCGTCGCGCAGGCCTTCGCCGACGAGCATCCCTGGGCGCGCGTGATCGAGGCAGCGGTGCGCGGCAAGGGCCTGGCCGTCAAGGTAGGGATGCAGGCTGCACGCGGCGAGTTCCGCTTCATTTGCGACGCCGATCTCTCCATGCCAATCGAGGGTATCATCAGCTTCCTGCCGCCTCACAGCGACGGTAACGACGTCCTCCTGGCGACCCGTGAAGGTCGCGACGCCCGGCGCATCGGTGAACCCTACCACCGGCACCTCATGGGTCGTGTGCTCAACCGCATCATTCAGTGGACGGCGCTGCCGGGCATGCAGGACACGCAATGCGGCTTCAAGATGTTCACGCGCGCGGCCGCCGAAGATTTATTCAGCGCGCAGCAGATGGCAGGCATCGGCTTTGATGTCGAGCTGCTCTACATCGCGCGCAAACGCGGCTACCGCATCCGCGAAATCCCCATTACCTGGTACTTTGACCCTGACAGCCGCATGCGCCTGTTTCATGATTCGCTGCACATTCTGCTGGAAATCCAGGCGATTCGCCGCAACTGGCAGCGCGGAGTCTATGGCCAGCCTCGCCCATGAGCGCCGGCTGCAGCGGCTCGGCTATCGCCACATTCTGGGGATGGACGAGGCCGGTCGTGGCGCCTGGGCCGGCCCGGTGAGTGTGGGCGCAGTCTGTTTGCCGCCCGCCCGCAGGGGGCTGCGCGCGGCGCTGATGGACGTACGGGACAGCAAAGTCATGAGTCCTGACCAGCGGGAGCGCGCTGCGCCGCGCATTCGTGAGCAGGCGCTTACCTGGGGCATCGGCCAGGCGAGCAATGTAGAAATTGATGCGCTGGGCATCGACCAGGCAACGCGCCTGGCCATGGAGCGCGCACTAGTGGACGCCTGTCAGCGTAGCAAGGGCTTTCAGCCCGACTGCCTCTTCCTCGATGCGCTCATCTGGCCGGAGATGTTGCCGCGTTATCCTCAGGTAACCATGATTGATGGCGATGCGCATTCGCTGACGATTGCTGCGGCCAGCGTGCTCGCAAAAACCTGGCGCGACGCGACCATGCGGAGGCTGGCTGCTGAATTTCCCGTCTATGGCTTTGAGCGGCACAAGGGCTATGGCACTGCCGCGCACCGCGATGCCCTGCAAACTCACGGCCCAGGCTCCGCGCATCGCCGCAGCTACCGGCCGCTGCGCGCGCTGACAGGCGGAGACCTCCCGTGAAGCTGGCGCTGGTGCACGACTGGCTCAACCAGGTTGGCGGCGCGGAAGATGTGCTGGAAGCGCTGCTGGAGCTCTGGCCGGACAGCCCGGTCTACACCAGCATTTATGCGCCAGAGCGCATGCCGCCAGCCCTGCGTGCGGCGGATATTCGCACGCTTTGGCTGAACCGTCTGCCCGGCATTCAGCGGCATCACCAGCCCTTTCTGCCGCTCTACCCTCTGGCCTGGTCCGGGCTGATGCTGCGCGACCAAGACGTGATCCTCAGCAACAAGAGCGGCTTTTGCACGGCGCTGCGCCACGACGAAAGTGCGCTGCACATTTGCTATTGCCTGACGCCCACGCGCTATCTCTGGCAGCTGGAGGAGTACATCGAACGCGAAAGCCTCGGCGCGCTGCTGCGACAGGCCCTGCGCCCATTAATCGCCCTGCTGCGCCGCCAGGATTACGCTGCAGCGCAGCGCGTTCACCATTTCATCGCCATCTCCAGCGCCGTGCGGCAGCGCATTCGTGACTGTTACCGACGCGATTCAACGCTCATCTTTCCGCCCGTCGAAACGCAGCGCTTCACACCCGTCGCACAGCACGACGACTATTTGCTCGTCGTGGCGCGTCTCGTGCCCTACAAACGCATCGACCTCGCCGTGCGCGCTGCCAGCAATCTGGGCCTGCCGCTTAAGGTTGGCGGCAGCGGCCGGGATCTGCAGCGCCTGCAGGCCATGGCCGGGCCAACAGTCGAGTTTCTCGGTCGTGTGCCGGATGCGGACCTGCCGCAGCTGATGGCGCGCTGTCGCGCTTTCCTTTTTCCCGGACACGAGGACTTCGGCATCACGCCCGTGCAGGCGCAGGCCGCCGGGCGTCCCGTGATTGCCTACGGCGCCGGTGGAGCACTGGACACCGTATTGCCCGGGCACAGCGGCGAACTCTTTCAGGAGCAGAGCGTGGAGTCGCTGGCGTCGACGCTGGCAGACCTGGATGTCAACCGCTACGATAGCGATGCCATTCGCGCCCACGCCCTGCGTTTCGATACGCGCGTCTTCAAGCAACAAATGGGCGCCTTTGTCGAACAGGCCCTGGACGCCTTCCGCAATCAACAGCCCATGGTGTGGCGCGACCCCTGCCGATTATGAGAGAGTCCATGGAACTGCGCGCGATTGCCCAACTTCTGCGATGCTGGTGGTGGTTAATCGTGATCCCCACGCTGATCGCCGGCCTCGCCGCCCTGCCCGCCCTGTCCGCAGCGACCGGTTTGGGCGGCGGCTACAGCACCGTGCTGCACTTCAGCGCCGCCCAAAGCTCACTGGATCAGCTGCCGCCGGAAAGCGATATGCAGGATGTCTGGCTTGCCTCCGAGTTGACGGTGAACGCGCTAAGCGCATGGGCGCGCACCGAAAGCTTTCGGCGGGAAATCAATAGCGCGCCGGGGATGGTCAGCGGCGACACCGACGCGCTTGGCATCGCAGCGGATCATCAGCGCAGCATTGGCCAACTCTTCCTCAGCCACCCGGACGCACAGGCCCTGGCGCGTATCGCCAATGCGGCCATCCACGTCCTGCAAACGCAAAATCGCAGGTATTTTCCGCAATTCGGCGACGAGGCGGCCACAGTCACCCTGCTCGACAGACCGACCATAGTGCCCGTGCCAGTGTCCCTGAGCTTGCGTCTGGCCCCGCTGCTGCGCGTCGCGCTGGGCTTTTGCGCCGGTATGGCGTTGGCCATGCTGGCCTACGCTCTTGACCCGGCGCTGCGCCGTCGTGAGGATGTCGAAGCGTTGGGGCTGGCCATCCTCGCCGTACTGCCGCGCGAGAAACTACGCTAGCGCGTCAAGTCGCGCAGGATGGCGCGCACTGGCGAGGCACAGGCATTTTCCAGACGCAGTGGCAGGGCCACCAGTTCATAGTCGCCGTCCGGCACATCGCGCAGCCACAGACTTTCCAGCGTGACGATGCCCTGCCGGCGCAGGGCATGATGACCGGGCAGATCCCTGCTCTCCCCGTGATCCACCGAAGGCGAATCCAGACCCAGCAGACGCAGACCGCCGGCAGCCAGTTCCTCGATCAGCGCGGCGCCCGGCCAGGGCCAGGCCGTCGGCCACTCATCCGCCGCCAGTTCGCTTACCGCGCTGCGCAGCAACAAACGCTGCACCCCGGCCAGCGAGGCATGCGCCAGGTCCTCTGGTTCCAGCGGGCCGTCATTGCGCGTGACCGTGACGAGGCGCGCCGGGCCGATGCATGCCGCCAGCGGCATCTCTGCGGCCGCTGCGCCATCGTCGGCGCTGTGGTACCAGGCGTCCATGTGCGTGCCCAGATGCAGGGTCGCTTCCAGCGCCGTCAGATTCACGGATGCGCCTTCGCTGCGGCGCAGCGTGTGCCGCAGCCGATAGGGCTGGTCGCCCGGCCAGACAGCAGTCTGCGCATTGACCGGCCGCGTGATATCGTAAATCACAATTTACAAGTCCCCGCCAGGCGGCGCCTGTGAGACTGGTCCCGGGAATCGCTCAGTCGTCATCTGCCCCGGAGTCCGCATGAGTTTCTGCCTGCGGCGGTGATTCCGGGCCGATCATGGTGATCTTGCCGTCGATGAAGGCGCCTTCCTCGGTTGAAAGCGCGGTGGCGCGGATGTCACCCCAGACACGCCCGGTGCGCAGCAGCTGCACCTTGCGCCCGCTGACGTTGCCGCGGACGGCGCCCGCGATCGAGATGTTGCGCGAGTTGATGTCGGCGTTGATGCGCGCCGTTTCGCCGACCAGCACGTTGCCATCAATCTCGAGCCTGCCTTCAAAGGTGCCATCCAGACGGACGTTGGCTTCACTGCGCAACTGGCCTTCCAGCGAGCAGTTTGCGCCCAGTACCGTTTCAAAGCCCACCGGCGCCGGCAGCGTGGCACGTTGCAGGGGTCGCGCTGCTTCCTGACTGTCAGACACGGTTACGCCCCGTTGCTCATGCAGAAATGCCATTGTGCGTCCTTTCCCCTTCCCTGGCTGGATCCGGCTCGCGTCAGAACAGGCCGATAATTTCCCCGTTCTCGTCGATGTCAACCTGCTCGGCGGCCGGATGTGCCGAGAGACCAGGCATGGTGCGCATGTCACCACACAAGGGATAGATAAAGCCCGCGCCTACGCTGGCGCGAACCTCACGCACCGGTAATTCAAACCCTGTGGGCGCGCCCTTCAGTTGCGGGTCGTGGCTGAGGCTGAGGTGCGTCTTGGCCATGCATATCGGCAAATTGCCAAAGCCGTTCGCCTCGTAATTGTCGATCTGGCGCCCGGCTTGTGGCTCGTAACTCACGCCGGCCGCGCCATAGATTTGTGTGGCGATCGTCTCAATCTTGTCCCTGATGGGCTGATTAACATCATACAGAAAGCGAAACGTGGATGGAGTCTGGGCCGCGCTGACCACCATCTCGGCCAACTCCACTGCGCCGGCGCCACCCTGTGCATGATGCCTGGCCTGGGCCGCTCCCAGGGCCCCCGCCTCCACTGCAATCCGCTGGATCGCCGCCAGCTCCTCCGGGTGGTCGCTCTCGAAGACATTGATGGCCACCACGGGCGTCACGCCGTGGCGCTTCACGTTTTCGATCTGCCGGATCATGTTTACAGCGCCGAGTTCAACTTCCGCGACATTGCGTTCCAGCATGGCCGGCGGCAGCGCCTTGCCTGCGACGACGCGATGCCGGCCACTGTGCAGTTTCAGCGCTCGCACTGTGACGACCAGGACGGCGGCGTCCGGCCGCAATCCACTGGCGCGGCACTTGAGGTTGAAAAACTTCTCCGCGCCGATGTCCGCGCCAAAGCCAGATTCGGTGATCAGATAATCACCGCACTTGATGCCGATCAGATCGGCCAGCACGCTGCTGTTTCCCTGGGCGATGTTGGCAAAAGGTCCGGCGTGCACCAGCGCGGGCGTGTTCTCCAGGGTCTGCAGCAGATTGGGACGAATCGCATCCTTCATCAACACCGTCATCGCGCCGGCGGCGCCGATCTGACCGGCTGTCACCGGCTCGCGCTTGCTGTTGAGGCCGATGACGATGCGCGCGAAACGCTCGCGCATGTCCTGCAACGATGTCGTCACGGCGAGAATGGCCATTACCTCGCTGGCGACAGCGATGTCGAAGCCTGTCTCACGCAGCATTCCGTTCCACTTGCCGCCCATGCCCAGCACAATGTTGCGCAGCGCGCGGTCGTTCATGTCCACCACGCGCCGCCAGGTGATGCTGTCGGGATCGATGTCCAGCGGGTTGCCGCGCAGCAGGCGGTTGTCGATCATCGCAGCCAGCAGGTTGTTGGCGGCAGCAACCGCGTGAATATCGCCAGTCAAATGCAGGTTGAAGGTCTCCATCGGCACCAGCTGGGCATGGCCGCCACCGGCCGCGCCACCCTTGATGCCAAAGGTCGGCCCCATCGAGGGCTGCCGCAGCGCCACTACCGAGCGCTTGCCCAAGTGTTTCATCGCCTGACCAAGACCCACCGTGGTTGTGGATTTGCCTTCGCCCAGGGGCGTGGGCGTGATGGCTGTGACGTCGATGTACTTCGCATCAGGCCGGTCGCGCAGCTTGTCCAGCACCTCCAGGCGCAACTTGGCTACGTGCGGTGAGCCATAAAGGTCGAGATCCTCTGGCTCAAGGCCCATTTGTCCGGCAATCTCGTGGCAGTGTTTCAGCTCCGCCAGTCTTGCGATTTCCAGGTCAGAACGCATGAGTCAGCCCTTCATCCTCGCGGTCATCTAAACCTTACCACAGGCGCACGTTCAGGCGCTGCGCAGGGGGCTGGTGGCGCTCACGACGGGCGTCTGCGTGGGCGCGGTCGTAGTAATCGCGGCAGTCGGCTCGGGCGTGTCGGATGGCTTGGGCGTGATGGTGGAAAGCGGCGTGGGCGTGGCAACCGGGGTCGCGGTCGGGTTCACCGCGCGAATCAGCGAGCGGTGCATATAGACGGACTCAATGCGCCGCGAACGGGGCTCTTCATCCACCAGCAACCAGTCCGGGTCGGTGGAGGCCGGCGCGATCACGCACACTTCGTCGCCCTCAAACAGGGCGCGCTTGATACGCGCATCGCCGGAGGGTTCTGTACGGACTATTGCTTCCCGAACCACGACAACAAAGGGTTGGCATTCCGGCACTGGCGTACGGGTGGGCGGCGGTGCGAAGACCACGGCACTGGTCAGGGCGCGGATGACGGTCGCGCTGGCTTGCTGTTCGGCCTGCTGGACGGCTTCCTGCACGCCCAGACCCCCGCTGCGCAGGTAGGTCTGCAGCCCCTGCCACAGGTACCAGCCAGCAAAAACCAGCGCCGCCGCGATCAGCATGATGAGCCACGCCGGTTGCGATCCACGCCTCATTGGCCCCTCGTTAAACTCTGACCTACCCCGAGTTTACAGTGATTCAGGAGCTCCCGCGGCATTTGAAGCAAAGGCTATAAACAAAAAAGGGCGCCGCAGCGCCCTTCTCTGCCGCATTGCCGTGGGCATTAGCCCATGTTGTCAATGATGGCCGTGGCGAAGGCGCTCGTGGTGACTTCGGTCGCGCCCTCCATCTGGCGCGCGAAGTCGTAGGTCACGATTTTCTGCGCCAGGGTCTTTTCATAGGCTGCGGTTATCAAGTCCGCCGCCGCATTCCAGCCGATGTGCTCCAGCATCATCACGCCGCTGAAGAGCAGCGAGCCAGGGTTGACCTTGTCCAGATTGGTGTATTTGGGCGCGGTGCCATGCGTCGCCTCGAAGAGCGCAATTTCGTCGCCAACGTTGGCGCCGGGCGCGATGCCCACACCGCCCACCTCGGCCGCCACCGCGTCACTGAGGTAGTCGCCGTTCAGGTTGGTCGTGGCGATGACTTCGTGCTCACGGGGGCGCAGCAGCATTTTCTGGAACATGATGTCGGCGATCACGTCCTGCAGCAGAATACGCCCCTCCGGCACCTGGCCGCCATGCTCGCTGGCCACCTCGTCCCAGGAGATCGTCTCATCCGCGAACTCCTCGCGTCCCACCTCGTAGCCCCAGTTGACGAAGGCGCCTTCGGTGAACTTCTGAATGTTGCCCTTGTGGACGAAGGTCACGCTCTTGCGGCTCCGCTCCAGCGCATAACGGATGGCGGACCGAATCAGGCGCTTGCTGCCAAAGGGGCTGACCGGCTTGATGCCCAGGCCGGCGCCTTCGAAGAAGCCGGTGGCGCCGAGCTCTTCCCGCAGGAAGCGTGCCAGCTTTTCGTTCTCCGGCGTACCGGATTCGTACTCGATGCCGGCGTATATGTCCTCGGTATTCTCGCGGAAAATCACAACGTCGACGTCCTGCGGCTGCCGCAGCGGGCTGGGTACGCCTTCGTACCAGCGCACGGGACGGATGCAGCTGTAAAGGTCGAGTACCTGGCGCAGCGTCACGTTCAAGCTGCGGAAGCCACCACCTACCGGCGTCGTCAGCGGACCCTTGATGCCGACCAGGTATTCACGCAGGGCGTCGAAGGTCTCCTCCGGCATGTAATCGCCGTCATAAATGCCGGCTGCCTTCTCGCCGGCGTAAATCTCCATCCAGGAAATCTTGCGCCGGCCTTCAAAGGCCTTCTCGACCGCAGCATCCCAGATGCGCTTGCTGGCCGTCATGATATCGTAGCCGATGCCGTCCCCCTCGATGAACAGCAGCACGGGGTTGTCCGGCACCTGCAGCGCGCCATTGCTTGCGGTGATCTTCTGCCCTGTTGCGGGCACCCTGATCTTGTCGAAGGCCATCGTCCGCCCGTCTCCTCTTCCGGTCCTCAATAGCCGCGCAGTATAGCATAAATTACGACGCTGTCAGGGCGCCTCGGCGGCGCTCAGTCAGTCAGGCCCCATGGTTTGATGAGCACCTTGCCGCTCTGGCCCGTGAGTTGCAGCTCCCAGGCCTGCTGGACGTCATCGATGCTGAAGCGATGCGTCACCAGTTTGTCCAGTTGCGGCCCGACATGGCGGATTTGCTGCATGATGCGCCGCCCAAGGCCGAGGTTGTAGTGCCAGGTTCCTGCCAGGGTCAGCCCCTTGCGGATCATGTCCTGGCTTATGTAGACCGGTGTGGCATCGCCGCATTCGCCAACGAATGACACCGATCCCAGGCGCCGCGCCGCATCAATGCACAGACGGTGTGCCGCCACTACGCCGGAGCAATCAACCGCCTTGTCAACACCACGGCCTTCAGTCAGGTCCATGACCTGCTCCAGCGCCCCCTCCGGTTCGAGAACGACCTCCGCACCGAGTTCCCGTGCCAGTTGCGCGCGATACGGGTTCATTTCGACTCCAATGACCCTTGAGCCCCGGTAACAGGCATTGATGACGCCACCCAGACCCACCGGCCCCAACCCGGTGATGAGCACGGTTTCGCCCGCCTGCAGATTGATGCGCTCCATCCCCGCGTAGGACGGCCCCAGGGCACAGCAGGCCATGGCCCCGTGCTCCGTCGAGATGTCGTCCGGAATCGGCAGCAACAGCAAGTCCTGCTTGAGCATGTGCTGCGCAAGGGTGGCGCTGCCCGCCGGCGAACTGAAGCCCGCTCCCGCCAGACAGTGAATATAATCGCCACTATTGCAATAGAAACAATTGCCACAGGTCGTTTGAGGCATCACGACTACGCGCTGGCCCGGCTGAACGCTGGCCGGGCCAACGGTTTCCAGCACTTCACCTGCCGCTTCATGCCCCAGGTACTCGCTTGTCTTGCCAGCGGCAAAGGCCTTGTATTCCGTGCACAAGGGCGCCACCGCAATTTTTAGTAGCACACGCTGTGCATCAGCCTGCAAATCCGGAAACGCCTTTGCCTGCGCCTGCTCCACACCTGTAATTATTGCCTGTTTCATGCAAGTTTCCTTTCAATCAATCTGAATCCAGTGCTGCATTTCCAAGCGACTGCCCTTCACGTAGCAGACCCTGCACCGAGTCTGGCGACCTCGCCTCGGCGTAGATGCGCAACAGGGGTTCGGTGCCGCTGGGACGGATGAGCAGCCAGCTGTCATCTGCCTGCCAGAACTTGACGCCATCGCTGGTGTCCACACTCGTTACCGCTTCTCCGATCAGCCGGGCGGGCGCGTTCTCTGCAATGCGCCGCAGCAGTTCGCCCTTCGGCAGCTGCTGTCCCAGCTGCGCGTCGATGCGACCGTAATGCGCCGGGCCGAAATTCGACTGCAGGTCGGCGACGATTTCGTGCAAGGGCGCCTGCGCCTGCGCCATGATTTCCAGTAGCAGCAACCCCATCAGGATGCCGTCCCCTTCCGGGATGTGGCCGCGCACGGAGATGCCGCCACTCTCCTCACCGCCGATGAGTACATCCTGCTGCATCATCAGGTCCGCGATGTGGTTGAAGCCGACCGGCGTCTCGTGCAGCTGCAGGCCGTATCGCCGGCAGAGACTGTTGATCATGAAGGTCGTCGAGATTGTCTTGACCACGGCGCCACGCAGGCCACGCTGCTCCACCAGGTGGCGCAGCGTCAGCGCGAAAATCTGGTGCGGATCGACGAAGTTGCCCAGCCCATCAATTGCGCCGATGCGATCGGCATCGCCGTCCGTCGCCAGGCCCACGTCCGCCTGCACGCGCTGCACCGCCGCCACCAGCTCGTTCAGATAGCGCAAAATCGGCTCAGGGTGGATGCCGCCGAAGCCGGGATTGAGCACGTCGCGGATTTCGTTGACCTGGCAGCGGGATCGCGAAAGCATGGTCTTGATGGCGCCGCGCCCGGCGCCCCACATGGCGTCCACCATGATCGACAGCTCGCAGCGGGAGATCAGGTCGATATCGACCAGGCTGCTCAAATGCTGATAGTACTCCCAGCCGGGATCGAAGCGGCGAATGAGCCCGTTTGCCAGGCCGGCCTCGTAATCCAGCGTCGTGGCGCCGCGGCCGGTCTGCTCCAGCGCGCGCAGTTCCACTTCTACCAGGGCGCAATGTTCGGGCGTAGCGCTGCCACCATAGCTGGCCTTGAGTTTGAAGCCGTTGTAGCGCGGCGGATTGTGGCTGGCGGTGATGACGATGCCGGCAGCGGCACCCTTCAGCCGCACGTTCCAGGAAATGGCCGGCGTCGGCGCGTCCGTGCGCGTCAACCAGGCGATGATGCCGTTGCCGGCCAGCACACAGGCCGCCTCCCTGGCAAAATGGTCGGAGAGAAAGCGCGTGTCATAGCCGACGACCACCTCGGGCGGCTCCGGGCCGACGTGTTGCCGGTGCAGGGCCTGCGCCACCGCCTGGGTCACCAGGCGCAAATTGGCGAAAGTGAAGCTGTCTGCAATGACCGCGCGCCAGCCGTCCGTGCCGAAGCGGATCATAAGCCCCGTTCCCGTTTGACCACTGTCGAATGCCCTCGCAGGCGGAAACGCGGCCATTGTACCACCGCTCCCCGCACTGTGGCGCACTTGCCACTAACATCCAGGCAATCTGTGTTATACTACCTTGTCAATTCTGCTGGTTTCTTTTTCCTTGTGATCCGACAATTGAACAGGAAAGGACAGCGCCCGGCCGGACGTCGGGTGCCCTTGTATTATGCAAACTCCCGAAATACGCATCATCCCGCTCGGTGGACTTGGCGAAATCGGCAAGAACATGACCGTCATCGAGTGGGGCAATGACGCTATCCTCATCGACAGCGGCATCATGTTCCCCAACAACGACATGCTCGGCGTGGACTACATCATCCCGGACTTCAGCTGGCTGCGCGAGCGCGAGGACCTGACGCTCCACGGCATCCTTTACACCCACGGCCACGAGGATCACACCGGCGCCATCGCCCACGTCATCGAGGCCTTCCCCGGCACGCCCGTCTGGGCCACGCCACTTACTGCCGCCCTGCTGAATGCCAAGCTCAAGGACGCCGGCCTGCTGGATCAATGCGAGGTCAACATCTTCCCGCCCGGCGCTGACTTTCAGGTAGGCCCCTTCCCCGTCGAGAGCTTCCACGTCTGCCACAGCATTCCTGATTGCGTCGGCTACGGCATTAACACGCCACTGGGCCTCATCGTGCACACCGGCGACTACAAGTTCGACAACACCCCGCCCGATGGCAAGCGGCCCGATTACGCCAAACTGGCGGACTTCTCGCGCAGGGGCGTGCTGCTGTTGCTGGCCGACAGCACCAACGCCGACCAGCCTGGCTGGACGCCTTCCGAAAGCAAGGTGGTCGCCGCCTTCGACGACGTCTTCGAGCAGGCGCAGGGGCGTATCATGATCGCCACCTTCGCCTCGCATTTGCAACGTATTCAGCAGGTGGCCGCCTGTGCCAAACGCCATGGCCGGCGTCTGGCCATCGCGGGCTACAGCATGAACGCCAACGTGCGCATGGCGCGCAAGATGGGCATCCTGCAGCTGGAGGAAGATACCTTTGTCGAGCTGTCCGCGAGCAACAGCCTGCCGCCGGACAAGGTGGTCGTTATGGTGACCGGCACCCAGGGCGAGCCTTCAGCCGTGCTCAGCCGCCTCGCCCAGGGCCGCCATCATCAGCTGGAGATCCAGTCGGGCGACACCATCGTCGTCTCTGCGCACGCTATCCCGGGCAACGAGGAGATGGTTTACCGCACCATCAACCGACTCTTCCAGCAAGGCGCCAACGTGCTCTACGACCCGGTCGCGCCGGTCCATGTCTCCGGGCACGCCTGCCAGGAAGAGATGAAGCTGATGCTCAGCCTGACGCGGCCTCAGTATTTCATCCCCGTGCATGGCGAACTGCGGCATCTTATGGCGCATGCCCGCCTGGCGCTCGAGTCCGGCCTGCCCGAAGAAAACATCCGCGTCATCGAGAACGGCAGCGTGGTCAGCGTCAGCGAGGATTGCCTGCACATCGGCGAACGCGTGCCTGGCGGCTATGTCTTCGTCGATGGCAGCGGTGTCGGTGACGTCGGCCCGGCGGTGATGCGCGACCGCGAAACTCTGGGCAAGGATGGCTTCCTCGTCGTCGTGGCCAGCATCGACGCCGAAAACGGGGAAATCCTCTCTGGGCCTGAAGTCCTGACGCGCGGCTTCGTCTACCTGCGCGAGGCCGATGAGCTGCTTGAGACCGTGCGGCGCACGGCGGAAGAAGCGCTTGCAGAGGTCCGCACGAGTCGCAATGGCCGTCGACGCGAGCGGCTGCAGGAAAGGGTGAGCCGCGTGCTCTACAACGAGACCCGTCGCCGCCCGATGGTCTTCAGCATCATCGACGAACAGTAAGGCGGCCTCAGCGTCGCTGGCGCCAGGGAAGTAACTTGCGCCCCAGCCAGCGACGCAGAATTCGATAGCGCGCCCTGCCCCATGAGAGACCGGCCTGGCCACTGTCCGCCCCGGACTGATCCGCCGGCCCGTAGCGCTCGCGCATGTACATGTTGGTGATCGTCGTTACCGAGGCTTCGGCGACCGGCAGGTCCTGGACGATGCGGCGGCGGCGTTCCGCCGGCGTCTGCGCGGGATCCAGCCGGATGCCGATCAGGCGCGTGTAACGTTCCAGGCGCGCCCAGGCGCGCGCGATCGGGTTGAGGCGGCGCAGGCCACGCCACTCCCACCACCACCACAGGAACAACAGCAGCAGCAAAAGCAGAATCAGCAGCAACAGAGCAGCCAGCAGGCCGCCCGGCAAAGGCGGCACGTTGGACGAGCGGTCCGGCGCTTCGGGAAGGGGAGGATCCAGCGGCGAATCCAACGGTGGTCCTGGCGGTTCTGCCGGTGGTGGTGGCGAGGACCCGGGCGAAGTGGGGGGTGGCGTGGGCGTCAGGGTGGGCGTCGACGTGGCAGTCGGCGTCGGAGAAGGCGTTGGCGTTGGCGAGGGTGTCGGCGACGGACGCTCTTCGTCAGAGCGGGCGTCATCTTCCGCTGTGGGGGTTGCGATGGGCTGCAGGTCTGTGGGCGTGGCGGTCGGCGTTGGCGACGGCTCTGTTTCATCCGGTGGAATGACCTGCCGCTCCAGGTCCCTGCGGTCCAGGGGCGCCTGCGCGGCGGTCGGCTCAAATTCAATCCAGCCGTAGCCGGGGAAGTAGACTTCCACCCAGGAGTGCGCGTCGCGCTCCAACACCTCGTAATGATCCAGCCCGGAGTCCCAACGACCCTGCGCGAAGCCGGCTGCCAGGCGCGCCGGCACCCCCAGGGAGCGCAACATAACGATCATGGACGAGGCGTAATAGTTGCAATAGCCCTCCCCCAGGTCGAAGAGCATCCAGTCGACCGGGTCCTGGTTCGCCGGAGGCTGCGGGATGCGCTCGTTGTAGCGAATGTTTTGCCGCAACCAGCCTTCCAGCGCCTTCGCCTGATCGTAGGGCGTTGCCGCGCCGGCCTCGCTGACAATCTGGCGCGCCAGTTGCCTGGTGCGCTGCGTCACCGAGGGCGATACGTAGAAGTACAGGCTGTTCACCCAGTCCGGCCAGTCCCGCCCGGCCGCGCGCAACTGATCGGCACTGGCCGTGCTCATCAGGCTGGTGGCCTGATAACTGTCACCGCTATTGAGCACCCGCAAGGGGCGAATTACCGATACGTTGACGGCCTCAATGTTCTGGTCCCGGGCCGGCGGCTGCAGAAAGCTGCCGTCGGGGCCGATGTAACGCAGATCGCTGCGTGTCGGCAAGGCGACAGAGGAGACCTGCGGCGCGGCGTAGATCAGGCGCGAGGCGCGCAAGGCCATCGTGAAGGTCTGCTCAACCGCTTCCCGCGCGTTCGCCGCTGCCGGTTCCTGCGGCAAATCCAGCGGCGCCTGCGGGTCTGTCAGGCGCGTATCGGCAGCCGGCAACCAGCGCCCGCTTTCATAGATGTCAAACACACGCGAGCGCCAGTAGTAGCGGTGACCCGGCGGCGCGGCGACCTGCATGACGACGTCATCACCCAGTTGCACGGCGCCGCCCAGCTGCAGGGCATCGCCGCCGTAGAAGTCGGCGGTTGCCGGCCCCGGCATTTCGCCGGAGGTGAAGAGCCGGTCCAGCAGCTGGGTGATTTCAGTCAACGGTTCGCCGGCCAGCAGCTCCTGAAACTGGTCGAGGCGTTGCTGGAAATTAGTCGGCGGCAGCAACCAGGCCAGCAGCAGCGTCAACAGGGCCAGCACGGCTCCCAGGCGATAGAACTGCCGCCGCAGCTGCGGTGGCACGCGCACCTTGTTGACGTACCAGTGCCACGCGCGCGTCTCCAGACTGGAACGCGCCACCAGCAACAGGGCGAGGAAGAGGTAGATGCCGAGAAAGGGATCGAGATCTGCATTGCCCTTGTAAATGAAGGCGTTGGCTACCAGCACCAGGCCGGTGGGCAGTACGGCGCGCCAGACCCGGTCGATACGAAAGACATGCCAGACTGCGCTGTAGGCGAGGAACCACAACAGCGATGCCAGCAGCAGGTTGAGGATCATCACATCCTGGTTAATGCTGCCGGCCAGGGCGTCGTTCACCCAGGTCACCATGCGCCGCAGCACCTGGGAGATGCCCTGCAGCAGGTCACCAGGCTCGTTGGTCGCCACCAGCAGGAAAACGCAGCCGAAGCCGTAGACCCAGCTGAGCAGCAAGGAGAAAAACTCGCCGTGCTGGCTGCGCGCCAGCCAGTAGCCGAAGAGGACGGACATCAACAGGGCGGGGACGGCCGTGTTCACGGCCAGGGGCCAGCCGGCTGCGCGCAGCGAAAACAGGGGCATCAGCAACATGAGCAGCAGCACAACCAGGGTGCCGGGCTCGGCGGCAGCCAGCAAGCGGCGCACTCGGGCAGCGGGCTTCCGCAGCCAGAGTGGCGCTGAGTTCGCCTGTCTTGTTCCCGCGCTCACGAGATTTGCTTTGCTCCGGGTGAAGGCATGCTATTGTAAAGGTCGGGAGTCGCAGCAACAAGCGACAGGAAAGCGTTGTTAATCTGGCGCCAGGCATACGTTAAGGTTGCTGCAAGCAAGTTTTGTCAGACTGTCGCATAACATTCTTCCCGCAGGCAAAGGAGTGTACCCGTGCTCAGACTTGTGCTGGTTCCGGTTCTGCTGCTGGCAACCTGTTTTTCCGTGGCGGCCCAGACTGACCTGGCGCCGGCCCCCATCCTCATCGATGAAGGGGGTACGCGCGCCGTTTCCGGTGAAATGAACTACACCAACCCCTACCTGACCGACGGTGTTGCCGAGCCGCTCATCATCCTTGAAGATCAGGCTGGCTTCGTCGACCGTGACCGTGACTTCACCTTTTCCCCGGAATCGCAGGTGATGGGCCGTCTGACCAGTGATTTCTTCACGTCGCCCGTCAGCTATGTGCTGCAGTTGCCCTTTGAACCCCAGGGCAGCCTGCGCGACGTCGACAATGATGGCGAAGAAGACGGCGGCGTCCAGATCTTTGCGGTCGCCTTCTGGACCAATATCTGGGGGCCGCCCGAGCTGGAAGAACGTGATCTGCGCGGAGGCGGATGGTCAAATGCCTATGCCTCTACGGACACCAGCAACCGCTCACAAACCCTGAACGAAGTCATCGGCGGCCAACTGCTGATTTACGCCCCTGACGATGCGCAGGGCTTCCCCTCAGGTTATGGTGAGGACGGCCTGCTTTTCACGGAGGACGACCCGGCGGTGGGTTTGCCGGCCGGCTACACCCTGGTCAGCCTCGATAGCGACCCCTTCACCTTCGACCGTTCGGCAGAGCCCGTTGTAAACCTCATCGAGGGCGAAGCCGCCGAGGCGGACGACTTCTCTGAAATGGATTACACGGCCGCCTTCGACGCCATGCTGGACAAGTTCCGCCGCGAATACGCCTTCACCGAATACAAGGGCATCGACTGGGATGCAAAGCGTGCGGAATTCCGTCCGCGCTTCGAACAGGCCCAGGCAGATGCAGATCCCGAGGCCTACGAGTTCGCCCTGCGTGACTTCGCCTGGTCCATCCCTGACAGCCATGTAGGCGTCTCTTTCGGCCCCTCGATTTACCGGGGATTCCGCGAGGCGATCGCCGGCGGCGTCGGTATCGCCATTAGAGAGCTTGATGACGGACGCATCGTCGTCAATTTCCTGCTTGAGGACAGTCCTGCGGAGGAAGCCGGCATCGAGCTGCGCGCCGAAATTCTGGAAATCAACGGTCAGCCCGCCGCCGGGTACGTCAGCGAAACAGTCGCCTGGTCTGAACCCTTCAGCCTGGAGGAACAAAAGCGGCTGCAGCAACTGCGCTACGCGACGCGCTTCCCGGCTGACAGCGAAGTCGAGCTCAGCTGGCGCAACCCCGGCGCCGAAGAAATCTCCAGCGCCGTGTTGCCAACGAGCGACGAACGGGACAGCTTCGACTTTTCATCGTTCTTCCAGGGACGTGACCGGCATCGGCTGCCACTGGAGTTCGAGGAAATAGAGGGCAGCGACTTCACCCTTGTACAGATCCACTCCTTCAGCGACAACGAACGCCTGACGATTGACCTCTGGGAACGGCTGATTGACGAACTCAATTACTACGCCGTGCCCGGCCTGGTCATCGACATGCGCAGCAACGGTGGCGGTAGTGGCTGGCTCGCGCAGCAGATGGCGGCCTACTTCTTCCATGAGCCGCATGTGCTGGGCAACTCCGGCTTCTATGACGAGGACACTGAAGACTTCTTCTTCGACCCCGACACAGAGGACGACTTCATCCTGCCGCCCGAAGACCTGCGTTACGATGGCGAGGTCGCCGTCCTGGTCTACTCCAGTTGCTACAGCGCCTGCGAGTTCTTCAGCTACTACATGACTGTCGAGGGCCGAGCAGCTATCGTCGGCCACACCGCCACTGCCGGCGCCGGCGGCAGCGTGGAGACCTTCTTCATGCCGGATGACATGGAAGTCACTTTCACAATCGGGCGTGCAGTGGACGCAGATCACAATATTCACCTGGAGGGTATTGGCGTGGTGCCCACCCTGCGCGTTCCGGTCACGGAGGAAACGCTTTTCAGTGACGGAGACCCGGTGCTCGAGGCAGCCATCGCCTGGCTGGAAGGGGCCATTGTGATTGTGCCCGTTGATGCCGGCGAGCTTGAGGTCGGCGATGTAGTAACGGATCAGATTATGCGCCGGCAGCGTCTGCGCTACACCCTGACCCTGCCCGCCGGCAGCGTAACGGACATCCTGCTCGGCAGTGAAGCTGGAGACCTGGATACCCTGCTCAACCTCTACGACGCCAGTGGCGAGACCCTGCTCGACAGCAACGATGACATCGAGCTGCCGGGCTCGGGCTCGGCGCTCTACGGCGTGGAGGCCGGTGACGAAGACCTGACCGTGATCGTCGAGGTCACCACCTACAACGATGGTGACGAAGGTGAGTTCATCCTCGAGCTCGTGGACGCCATGAGTGAGGCAGAGGAAGCAGCAATAGAAGTCTGATGCACCAGGCGGGGAGCGGTCAGCCAGACTGCTCCCCGCCCCAGGTTAATAGCTGCGTACCCTGAAGGTCAGGATACGCCGCTCCCCGTTCGGGCCCAGGCCGGGCGCTTGCACCGCTTCAAGGCCCTCCCAATAGTAAAGTCTCAGATTCACTTCGTAGCTGCCAGTGCCTGCCTGCGCAGGCAGCGTCAGTTCGCGCAGCTCGACGTAACGGCTGCCGGGCTGCCAGCGGCTCGTCTCTTCGGACGCTTCCGGCGGCCAGAACGGCTGCGGTGGGCCGTTGATTTCATCCAGCAGCCGCCCCTCATGTGACAGCCAGGTGTGCAGGCTGTAGTCGCGCGCAGGTGGCATATCCACCGACCACCACAGTCGCAGTTGCAACGTCTCCCCTTCGTGGAGCGCCGGTTGACCAGCGATGTAGCGTGAATCCCGCATCAACTCAGCGCCGTGAAAGCGCATCCCGTTCGCATAGGGAATGCCTTCGGGGTCTGGCGCCGCCTCAAAGAGGCGCAGCAGGCAACCCCATGGCCCCACAAAACGCCCGGGGATACGTTCCGCTGCCAGCTGCGCGCGCAGCTCCGGCGCCTGCTGCTTCGGGTTCAACACCCAGATGCGTCGCTGATTCGCCGGCTCGTCGATGAACTGCAAGCCGTTCGGCAGCCAGGCGCGCTGATGATAGTCCCACTCTTCGGCTTCGCCGCAGCGATGCTCTACATTCGTCAGCAGCACATCGCCCCACTGCATATGATCCCGCAGCCAGCGGAAGTTGTCCTCAAGCGGCGAGAGCACGTCGAAGATCTGGTAAGGGCTGACGTCGGGCAGCGGCGCGAAGAGCGCTGCCACCAGCAACACCATGGCCATGCGGATGCCCCGGCGCGGTAACCACGACAGCCCGCGCGCGAGCAGCAGCGCGATGCCTGGCAGGATCCACCAGGCATAGCGCCCGTGAAAGAGGCCCAGCACCGGGTTGAGCAGGTACATCAGGAGAGGCAGCGCCAGCGCCCAGACTGACAGCGCCAGCGCGACAGCGCCCTGGCGGCGCTCACGCCGCAGCAGGAGCCATAGCGCGGCTGCGGCCATCAGTGCCCACAGCGGCCAGAAGCTCCCGCTGAAGTCTACGTAGAGTTGCGCGATTGCTTGCGGCAGCGGCGCTAACTCGATCCTGCGGGTAGACGCGACGCGTCCCACCAGCAGCGAGGCAATGTCGAGTAGCTCCGGCAAGACCAGCAGGCCGGCAATCAGTCCCGGCAGCCACCAGCGCCAGATCCTGCGTCGATAAATGATGAGGCTGCAGGCCACCAGCAGCAGGATCACCATTCCGCCGGTGTAGGAGAGGTAGAACATGGCAGCCAGCGAGAGCGCCAACGCCAGCGCGCGCCGCCAGACCGGCCGCTCGAAGTAGCGCAACGTCAGCCAGAACGAGAGCATCGTCAGCGGCAGCAGCAGCGCGTAGCCGCGCACTTCCAGGCTGAGCCGGATGACCAGCCCGAGCGCTGACCATGCCAGCAATGCCAGCAGGCCCGCGCGCCAGCCGCGCCAGCGTTGCATCATGCGGAAGGCGCAGGCAGCGCCGGGCAGAAAAGCCAGCACCGAGAGTGTCCTCAGCGCCAGCGGCTGTATGCCGGCGACCTGGCTCCACGCGCCCAGAATCAAATAGTAGAGCGGCGGCCAGTCGTAGGGCGTCCAGCGCAGAATGTCATCCACGCTGCCGAAGGTCTGCCAGATCGACCAGACCTCGTCGGGGTTCATCGTGAGGTCGTCAAGGCGCAGCAGGCGACTGGCTGCGACCAGCAGCAGCGCGAGCGTCAGCAGGGGCCAGGGAGCCCTGCGGGTCGTCATGCCAGGCTCCGTACGCAGACTGCCGTATTTGATTTGGCCGCCGCAACTCCGCTCATGTGGCTGCGCGATCCCCTGTGACGCAGGCAGTATAGCACTCTGTCCGCCGCCGCCACGATGGGTATACTGAATGCGCCAGGTTGACCGGGCGGTCGCCGGTCCTGCGGGACTGGAGGAAAGTCCGCACTCCACAGGGCACGGTGCTGGCTAACGGCCAGGCGCGGCAACGCGACGGCAAGTGCAACAGAGAACTGATTGCCCCCGCGAGGGGGTGAGGGTGAAAAGGTGGTGCAAGAGACCACCGGCGTCGGCAGTGATGTCGGCGGCCAGGCAAACCCCACCGGGAGCAAGGCCAAGCAGGCGCATCGGGGCGGCCCGTCCCGCAAAAAGCGCCGGGTGTGCTGCTCGATCCCGCGAGGCAACTTGCGGGACAGATAGATGATCGCCGCCCCGCAAGGGGAACAGAATGCGGCTTACAGGTCAGCCTGGCAAGGCCGGCCGCATCTGCTCCCCCCGGGTTCCTGCCTCAGCTAACCGCTGCAAGACGCTCCATGTGCTGCTTGCGGAACTTCGCCACCTTCGGCGCGATGACCACGCGACAGTAACCCTGGTTCGGGTTGTTGGCCCAGTAATTCTGATGGTAGTCCTCCGCCGGCCAGAAACGCTCCAGCGGTGTCACCTCGGTGACGATCGGGTTGCGCCATAGTCCGTCGGCGCTTATTTCGGCAATGACCTCCCTGGCGACCCCGGCCTGCTCGTCCGAATGCGTGTAAATGGCCGAGCGGTACTGCGTGCCCACGTCCGCGCCCTGTCGGTTCATCGTGGTCGGGTCGTGGATCGTGAAGAAGACATCCAGCAAATCACGATAGCTGATGACTTCCGCGTCATAGCTGACCTGCACGACCTCGGCATGTCCGGTCGTGCCGTTGCAAACCGTCCGATAGTCCGGCAGGTCCATGTGGCCGCCGGCATAGCCGGAGACGACCTGGTTCACTCCCTGAAGTTGCTGATAGACCGCTTCCAGGCACCAGAAGCACCCGCCGCCCAGCGTTGCCTGCTCCATCTTCGCCATTATGTTGTCCTTTCGCTCCGGTTCATGCTCACAGCGTACTGCGAATTCCTTGCGAATCCCTAACCTCGTGCATCGTAAACCACGCGCCCGGCCACCATAGTCAGTCGCACCTGCGCCTCGTCGTCGAGCAGAATCAGGTCAGCGTCGGCGCCAGCTTGCAGCGTCCCCTTGCGTCCGGCCAGACCCAACGCCGCCGCCGGCACCGCTGAAGCCATGGGCAGTGCCTGCGCCAGGCCCAACCCGGCGTGACGCATCACGCGCCGCAGGATTTCGTCCAGCGTGACCGTGCTGCCGGCCAGCGCGCCGTCCAGCGTTCGAGCCGCGCCGCCGCGCACGGTCACGTCCTGGCCGCCCAGCTCGAAATCGCCGTCGCCGAGGCCGGTGGCGCGCATGGCATCGCTGATGAGTATCACACGTTCTCTGCCTTTGGCACGCAGCAGCAGGCGAATCATGGCCGGGTGCACGTGCAGCCCGTCGCCAATGAGTTGCGCCCGGATGCGCCCGTCGTCCAGCACCGCGCCAAGGGTGCCCGGCTCGCGGTGATGCAGACCGGCCATGCCGTTGAAGGTGTGCGTCGCCTGGCGCAGGCCGCGTTCAACAGCCGCCAGCACCCTCTCGTAGTCTGCGCCGCTATGCCCGATGGCGAATTCGATGCCCTGGCGCCGGCCCGCCTCGATCAGCCGGTCGGCGCCCGGCAGTTCCGGCGCCAGCGTGATCAGCCGCACCGCGCCGCTACGCAGCCACGCGCCGTACTCCTGCGGGTCGGGCGGGCGCAGCGCTGTCAGCGCCTGGGCGCCGCACCATGCGCTGTTCAGATAGGGCCCCTCGACGTGCACGCCCAGGTGTTGCGCCCCGTCTGGCGGCTGCGGACAGGCTGCCACCACGTCCAGCACCGCGATGATCGCTTCCCGCGACGCGCTCATCGTTGTCGGCAGCCAGCTGGTGACGCCGTGCCGCGCGAAGTAACGCGCCATGGTCGTCAGGGCCGCCGGCGTCGCGTCCATAACGTCGCAGCCCAGCGCGCCATGCACGTGCAGGTCAATCAGCCCGGGCGCAAGCCACAACCCCTGCGCATCCAGAATCTCGCCGCCATCTTCACCTGGGCAACGCAGCGCAGTGATGCGGCCGTCCGCGACCACCAGTTCCTGCCCGCGTAGCAGTCCCTCTGTCGTCAGGATGCGTCCGTTGCGGATGCGCATGACTAAGCCTGGTTAGCTAGCGCGTGTCGCTTTGCAGATCGAGCCAGGCCAGCTCGGCGGGACTCAGTTCCAGCTCCAGCGCCTCGATGTTCTGCTGCAGCTCGGCGCCGCTGCGGCTGGCGATAAGGGCGTAAAGGTTGAGCGGCTGGTTGAAGATGAAGGCCACGGCGATCTGCGCCACTGTCAGGCTCTTCTCCAGCGCGAGGATCTGCGCCCGCGCCAGACGCTCGAAATTGTCCTCGTAGCAATAGGCATCGATGACGACCTGGTCCCAGTACTCGCTGAAACTGTCCAGGTTGTCCGGGCGGAAGCGTCCACTGAAGAAGCCGCCGGCCATGCTTGACCAGGTGAAGAGCGGCATCTGCGCCTCTGCGTACCAGGCGCGCTCGTCATGATTGCCAGGCCCGCTGATGCTGATGCAGCCTTCCCAGGGGACCTTCACCTGGTCGGCCAGGCTGAAATTGGGGCTGCTGGCCAGGAAGGGTTGCGCGTTGTTGGCCGCGGCCCAGGCGTTGGCCTCTTGCATGCGCTCAATGGACCAGTTGGAGCCACCGTAGATGCCGATTACGCCCTTTTCGTGGTACTCATTCAGTTTGGCGACGATTGGCCCCACCGGCTTCGTCTCATCGTCGCGGTGCAGCAAATAGATATCCAGAAAGTCCGTGCCGCAACGCGCCAGCGAGTCGTTGATGTCGCTCTCGATGTCGTAAGGCGTCACGCGTTTGCGATCCTGCGAATGATGGCCGCCCTTTGTCAGCAACACGATCTCGTCGCGTACGCCACGCGTTTTCAGCCAGTGGCCAAACACGCGCTCCACGTCGCCGCCGCCGTAGTTATTCGCCATGTCAAAGGTCGTCAGGCCCAGCTCGAAGACCTCGTCCAGCAGACGCAAACTCGCGTCCATGTTCGCCCGGCCGATGGCCGTGGTGCCCTGCACAATGCGCGAGACCGGTTTGCTCACGCCCTCAATCGTTCCGTATTTCATTGCCCCTCCTCCATCGGGTAGCGCAAGCCCCACTGGGCGCGAATCTCGTCCATCGTCCGCATCAACGCCAGCGACTCGTCGAGCGGCATGATTTCGCTTTCCAGTTGGCCGGCCGCCAGGCAGCGCGCCACTTCTGCCGCCTCATGATTGAAACCGTTGCCGTTCATTGGTAAATCCATCACGGTGGTTTCATTCCCGAATACCTCAAGCGTCAGTCGTTCGGGGAACCAGTAGGGCGAATGCACCGTGATACGTCCCTCAGTGCCATTGATCACCGCCTGTTGTGGCGTGCTGGTGCGGATGGCCGTGCTGATTGTCGTCAGCGCCCCGCCCTCGTAGCCAAGAATTATGGCGGCGTTCTCGTCAACACCCGTCTTGCCCAGTTGCGCCATGCTGACGATCCGCTGCGGCGTTCCGAGGACCATCGATGCAAACGACAGGGAATAGATGCCGATGTCCAGCAAGGTGCCGCCACCGAGTGCTGGCGCAAACAGTCGTCCCTCCGGATTGAAACCGGTGCGGAAGCCAAAGTCGATGTCCACAATGTTTATGTCACCGATGACTCCGGCGGCCAACAGTTCGCGCAGCCGAACAGTAGCCGGCATGAAGCGCGACCACATGCCTTCCATCAGAAACAGCTGCTTCGTGCGCGCCAGCGCGACCACCTCATCAAGTTCGGCCGCGTTCATGGTGAAAGGCTTCTCGCAGAGCACAGCCTTTCCCGCCTCAAGGCAGGTGATGCAGTTTTCCGCATGAAACGGGTGTGGCGTGGCGATGTAAATCGCGTCGAGATCCGGGTCGGCTGCCAGCGCCTCGTAAGAAGCATAGCGCCGTTCGATGCCGTGACGTTCGCCGAAGACGTCGGCCGATTCCTGCGTGCGCGAGCCGACGGCCAGCACCCTGGTGTCCGGCAGACTCTGCGCACCCTGGACGAAACGGTTGGCGATGGAACCCGTACTGATGATGCCCCAGCGAAACATTCACTTCTCCCGTTTATGGTCGCAGAATCTGGCGGGTAGTATAGCACGCAGTGACTTCCGGTCTTGCGCAGCGAAGTCCTGCTCGCAGGGGGCCTCCCGTCCTCGACAACGCTACAATCCTGGCAGAGAAGGAGATTACGCCATGCACATTGCGCTCATGCCCGTACCACCCGATGACAGCGCCTTGCGCCTCGCCGCACAGATTGGCGTGAGCGATATTGTCAGTGGCCGTCCCGCCGGGGACAGCGGCCCGGTCTGGGACTTTCTCGCCCTGCTGCGCCTGCGTCAGCGCATCGAGGCGGCGGGCCTGCGCCTCAGCGTCATCGAAAGCATCCCCGTCAGTGACAACATAAAACTGGGCCTGCCAGGCCGGGACGAGGACTTGAATCACTTCTGCGAATCGCTGGCCAACGTGGGCGCTGCCGGTATCCCCGTGCTTTGCTACAACTTCATGTCGGCCTTCGGCTGGCTGCGCACCTCTCTGGCCGATCGCGGCCGTGGCGGCGCGCTTGTCAGCAGCTATCGCCACACGCTTATGCAGCGCGCCCCGCTCACCCAATACGGCGAAGTCGGCGAAGAGCGCCTTTGGCAGAACTTCGAGTATTTCCTGAAGCGGGTGCTGCCCGTCGCCGAGCAAGCCGGCGTCAAGCTGGCGCTGCACCCCGACGACCCGCCCATCTCCCCAATCCGCGGCATCGCGCGCATCATGCGCAGCGCCGCTGCCTTCCGCCGCGTCATCGAGCTGGCGCCCTCGCCCAACAACGGCCTGACCTTCTGTCAGGGCAATTTTGCCGCCATGCGCGACGTGCCTGATGTCCCGGCCGCCATCCGCGAATTCGGCGCGCGCGAAAAAATCTTCTTTGCGCACTTCCGCGATGTCAGCAGCAAGGTGCCTGATTTCGACGAGGTTTTCCATGACGAAGGGCCAACTGACATGCTGGCCTGTATGCGCGCCTATCGTGACATCGGCTTTGCGGGTCCCGTTCGCCCCGACCACGCACCCACGCTGGAGGGCGAAAGCAACGAGCATCCGGGCTACATGCTGCTCGGCAAGATCTACGCTGTTGGCTATATGCAAGGGCTAATTGAAGCCGCCGCGCAGGCGACGGACTGACGGCCGGCGGGGCCACCTCCCGCGCTTCAGGCTATGGCAGCGCCGCGAATCGCACGTTACACTGCCCGCGTTGCTTCAAGGAACGTTGTGGGAGGGGATTCCATGGCACGACCAGTAACGCTATTTACCGGGCAATGGGCCGATCTGACGCTGGACACCCTGGCAGAGAAGGCCGCCGACTGGGGCTATGACGGCCTCGAACTGGCCTGCTGGGGCGATCATTTCGAAGTCAGTCGCGCGCTCAGTGAAGATGGCTATCTGCAGACGCGACACGACATTCTGGCCAAACACGGCCTGCAATGCTTTGCCATCGCCAACCACCTCGTTGGCCAGGCGGTCTGTGACCGAATTGACGCGCGCCACCAGGACATCGTGCCACCCGCCGTCTGGGGCGATGGCAACCCTGAGGGCGTCAACCAGCGCGCCGCGGAGGAGATGATGAACACGGCGCGCGCCGCGCAAGCCTTTGGCGTGGACGTCGTCAACGGCTTCACCGGCAGCACCGTCTGGCACATGCTATACCACTTTCCGCCTACCTCGCCGGAACTCATCGACGCCGGCTACCGTGAGTTCGCCGGGCGCTGGAACCCCATTCTGGATGTCTTTGACGAGGTCGGCGTCCGCTTTGGCCTTGAGGTGCATCCGACCGAGATTGCCTACGACATCATTACTTCGGAACTGACGCTGGCGGCCATCGACCGGAGGCCGGCCTTCGGCTTCAACTTCGATCCCAGCCACTTCGTGCATCAGATGTTCGATCCGGTCAACTTCATCAATGCCTTCAGCGACCGCATTTACCACGTGCACGTCAAGGATTCGCGCGTCAGCCTGAATGGCACAACCGGTATTCTCTGCTCACACTTGCAGTTCGGCGACCACCGGCGCGGCTGGGATTTCGTCTCGCCAGGCCGCGGCGACGTCGATTTCGAGGGCATCATCCGCGCCCTCAACCGCATCGGCTACGATGGCCCGCTCTCGGTTGAGTGGGAGGACAGCGGTATGGACCGCGAGCATGGCGCGGCCGAATCAGTCGAATTTGTGCGCGGCGTTGATTTCGCCAAATCCGAACGCGCATTTGACGCTTCCTTTGCAGAGTAAGGAGTAACGCTATGAGCGAAGCAGGTGGAATCTCCCGCATGGGCACGGTGGCCGGCAGCGGCGAAGATGCGCCGCAGCTGGGAATCGGCATGCTGGGCTACGCCTTCATGTGCAATGCCCATACCAACGCCTTCCTGAGCATTCCCCACATGATGTATCCGCCGGTCGCCATTCCGCGCCTGGTCGGGCTCGCCGGCCGCAGTGAGGCAAACCTGCAGGCGACAGCCACGCGCTATGGCTACCAAAACACCTACACGCGCTGGCAGGACATGCTGGAAAACGACGCCATCGACGTCTTTGACAATGGCGGCCCCAACAACGTGCACGCTGCGCCCACCATCGCCGCGGCCCAGGCCGGTAAACACGTCTTCTGCGAGAAGCCAATGGCGCGCACGGCCGATGAGGCGAAGGCCATGCTGGACGCGGCCGAAAAGGCCGGCGTCAAGCACATGGTCGCCTACAACTATCGCTTCGTGCCGGCCATCATCCAGGCCCGCCGCCTCATTCAGAGCGGCGCCCTGGGGCGCATCTTCCATTACCGCGCCGTCTACCTGCAAGACTGGATCGTCGACCCCGAGTTTCCGATGACCTGGCGCTTCAGCAAGGAAGCCGCCGGCAGCGGTTCACTGGGCGACCTGGCCTCTCACATTCTTGATATCGGCCGCTTCCTCGTCGGCGAGCCCACGCGCGTGATGGGCATGAAGCAGACCTTCATCGACGAGCGCCCGGATGGCATGGGTGGACGCGCGAAAGTTGACGTCGATGACGCCGTGACCGCGCTGCTGGAGTTTGAGAGCGGCGCCCTGGGCACCATTGAGGCCACCCGCTTCGCCCTCGGCCACCGCAATGGCAACATGTGGGAAGTAAACGGCGAAAACGGCAGCATCCGTTTCAATCTGGAGCGGCTCAACGAACTGGATGTCTACTGGGGCGACGGCCGGCGCGAGACGCTCGGCTTCACCAACGTGCTCATCAGCGAGGACTATCACCCCTACTGGGAGAACTGGTGGCCGCCCGGCCACATGATCGGCTGGGAGCACACCTTCATCCACGAGTTCCACCACTTCTTTGACGCCATCGTGAATGACAAGGACGTGGCGCCCTGGGGCGCGACTTTCGTGGATGGCTACCGCAACAACGTCATCACTGACGCCATCGAGGAATCCGCGACGACCGGCCGCATGGTCGATATTCGCTACGAAGCCTGAACGCTGACGGGGGCGGGCCAGACGCCTGCCCCCGCCTACTCTCCTGCCCGCGCCTGCAAGGAAGCAATCAGCCCGCCGGCCGCGACGATTCGCTGCACAGAGGGCGGCAGCAGCGCGAAGCGTAGCGTACGCCCCGCAATTTCCAGCGCGCCAGATTCCAGGTCCAGCGTCAATTCCGCGCCTGTCTGCGCCAGCGCGGCTGCCCCGGGACAGGCCAGCGCCAGCAGGCCATTGTTGATGGCGTTGCGGTAGTAGATGCGCGCGAAGGAGTCTGCGATGACGGCGCGCAGGCCGCAGGCCAGCAGACAGGTGACCGCCTGCTCACGACTGCTGCCATTACCCCAGTTGCGCCCGGCCACAATGACGTCACCGGGCCGCACATTCGCTGCGAAGGTCGGGTCCAGGTCTTCCAGCGCGTGACGCGCCAGCGCCGCCGGGTCATGCTGCACGCTGTAGGTGTACTTGCCGGGGAAGATCACGTCCGTGTTGACGTGATCGCCGTACTTCCAGATGCGATGCGTCATCCGCGATGCCCTCAGGCCTGCAATGTCAGCAGGTCGGCGGGATGCACGATCTCGCCGGCTACTGCGCTGGCCGCCACCACGGCCGGGTTCGCCAGGTAAATCTCCGCCTCGCGCTCGCCCATGCGGCCGCGGAAATTGCGGTTCGCGCTGCTGATGCAGACTTCGCCTGGCGCCAGCACGCCCGCGTGCACGCCCATGCAGGGTCCGCAGCCCGGCGTACCGATGCTCGCGCCGGCGTCGATCAGGTCGGCCAGCCAGCCAGCCGCCAGTGCGTCGGCCAGCACCTGGGCCGAGGCCGGGATGACCAGCAGTCGGGCGCGCAGCTTGCGACCGCGCACGATGCGCGCCGCCGCTGCCAGGTCCTCGAGACGCCCGTTGGTGCAGGTGCCGATGAAGGCCATGTCCACGTGCGTTCCGGCCAGCGCCGAGACCGGCTGCGTGTTGTCGACGCGGTGCGGGCAGGACACCAGCGGTTCGACTTCATCCAGCGCCAGCTCAAGCCGCTGCGCGCAGTCTGCGTCCGCATCCGGCAGCAGCGCCCGTTCATGGAAATAGGCCAGGCGTTCGCGCCAGTCCGCCGGGCGGCTCCGCTGTAGCTGCTTTTCCAGCCACTCCCAGGTCAGCGCGTCGGGGGCGATGAAAGCGTTCTTGGCGCCCATCTCGGCCATCATGTTGGTCAGGGCCGCGCGCATGTCCGCCGACAGGCTTGCCACACCCGGCCCGTCGAATTCGACCGCCATGTAGTTGGCGCCGTCTGCGCCCAGCTGCCCGATGAGCTGCAATGCCAGGTCCTTGGACATCACGCCCGGCGCCAGACCTCCGGACAACGAGATGCGCAGCGTCTCCGGTACGCGCAGCCAGAGCTGGCCCGTCGCCCACAGCGCGGCAATCTCCGTGCGGCCCACGCCAGCGCCGAAGGCGCCGAGCCAGCCGCAGTGCGGGCTGTGGCTGTCGGCACCCAGCAGTATCATGCCGGGGCCAACCACGCCCTCTTCGCAGTGCACCTGGTGGCAGATGCCGCGGCCCATTTCGAAGAAGTGAGGGATGCCCTGTTCCGCCACGAATGCGCGGATTTCAGCATGATTCTGTGCGTGACGCGGCGTCGGCGGCGGCACGGCGTGGTCGAGCGTGATTGCCAGGCGTTCCGGATGAAGCACGTGCTCTTGCGGCAGCTGGCGGAAGATGCGGATGATGGCCGCGCTGTTGTCGTGGCTGAGGATGACGTCGGGCGTGATGTCCAGCACCTCGCCAGGCCGCACCTGCGCACGGCCAGCATTGCGCGCCAGCATTTTCTCGCTGAAGGTCGCAGCCATCAGCCGGGTTCCGCGACCGAATCCTGCAACACCTGGTCGACGTCTGCCAGCGTGATGCGGCGCTCGTCCGCGAGCGCCTTGATGCGCAGGGTGGCGGCGCGCAGCGCGGGCTCGTCCAGCGCCATGCCGAGCGTGGCCGCGCGGTCGCGCACTGCGTTCCAGCCCACCAGGCGATGCGCGATGTCGATGTTGCGCCCGATGCCGAATTCGTCCGGGTCAATGGCTTCGTAACTGGTGGGGTTTTGCAGCACGGCGTTGGTGTGCACGCCGGCCTTGTGATGAAAGGCGGTGCGGCCGGTGATGGGCGTGTTGAAGGGCACCTCAATGCCGACCTTGTGCGCCACCATCTCCTCAATCTCGCGTAACAGCGGCAGATCGTACTTGCGCACCAGTTCCGGATCGACGGTGTAGAGTCGTGCGATGAGGCCGCCAAGCGAAGTGATGCCGTTGCGCTCGCCGATGCCCAGCACGGTGGTGTCGATGTGCGTGGCGCCGGCCTGCAGGGCGCACCAGGCGTTGGCGACGGCGCAGCCGCTGTCATTGTGGCCGTGAAACTCGATGTCGCAGCTCACCGCCTGGCGCAAACTGCTGATGAGGCTGTGCGTGCGCAGGGGGTCGGCGATGCCCACCGTGTCCGCCACGCCGACGCGATCCACGCCGGCGAGATCCATCGCCCGGTACACAGTGAAGACGTCCGCCAGGTTGCTGCGGAAGGTGTCTTCCGTGCTGAAACGCGTCTCGATGCCCTGCGCTTTCAGCCAGGTGACGATCTCGCTACTGCTGTCGATAATCTCCTGCAGGCTGCGGCCATGACTGAACTCTCGCATGTAGGCCGAAGTGCCGATGTAGATGTCCACGCCATCGACGCCGCAATCCACCGCCAGGCGCGCCTCGTCCATGCGCGCGCGGATGTGCGTCAACAGGCGAAAGCCGCGCTGCAGCTTCGCCACGGCGCGCAGCACCGTCTCGCTATGGGGGCTGGCCAGCGGCGTGGTCAGCTCCATGTATTCCACGCCGAAGGCGTCCAGCGCTGCGGCGACCTCCAGCTTCTCGGGCAGCGTGAAGTGACCGCCCTCGAACTGTTCCCCCTCGCGCAGGGTGGATTCGATAATATTGAATTCGCTGAATGCCAGTCCCTGCATGTCGTCCCGTCTCTGCTCTGAAAAGCAATACTGACAAACAAAAAGGCCTGCGCCGGTGTTCCGGGCAGGCCGTCAGGCGGGCAGCAGCCCCCGGATCACGCTCCAGACTTGCTCCGCTTAACCTGCTTCCGCGCTGCGTAGTTGCTCATTGCTGGTTCCCCTGTCGCCCATGTGCCGGGCATAAAACGCATTCTGACACAGTAGATTCCAAATTGCAAGTCCTGTCAGATATTCGACAGCAATGGCAGTCAGTATAGCGCGAGGACAGTGCGCAGTTTACAATTCGCTGCTGCTGTATTCATCCTGCTCTGCCATGCCTTCAGGAGTCCACCATGCAAAGAACTGCCCTGGTCGGTTGCGCCCATATCCACACGCCAGGATTTGTGCGCCGCCTCAACAATCGTGAGGACATTGAGCTGCGTAGTGTGTGGGACCATGACCGTGCCCGCGCGGAAAAATGCGCCGCCGAACTCGACGCCTTGCAGGTCGCCGACGTTAGCGCGATCTGGTCCGATCCCGACATCGACGCCGTCGTCATCTGCGCCGAGACCAATCTGCACGAGGCGCTGGTGCTGGCGGCCGCGGCAGCCGGCAAACACCTCTTCGTCGAAAAGCCGCTAGGCATGGGCCGCAGCGACGCCGAACGTATGGCGCGCGCCATCGAGGATGCCGGAGTCCATTTTCAGACCGGCTACTTTATGCGCGGCATGCCGGCGCATCAGTTCCTGCGCGACCAGGTGCGCGCCGGCAGCTTCGGCAGCATCACGCGCCTGCGCCACAGCAACTTCCACGCCGGCGCGCTGCGCGATATTTTCACGCCGAACTATCTGTGGATGACGCGCCTGGACGAGAGCGGCATCGGCGGCTTTGGCGACCTGGGCACCCATTCGCTCGACATCATGCTCTGGCTGCTGGGCGACGTGGAGGCAGTTGCAGCGACCTTCGCCAGCCACACCGGCCAGTACAACGGCCTCGACGAAACCGGCGAGGCCCTGCTGCGTTTCAGCAGCGGCGTCATCGGCAGTCTGGGCGCCGGCTGGCTGGACATTGAACACCCGGTCAGCGTCCTGTTGAGCGGCACCGAAGGCCACGCCCTCGTGCGCAATGGCAAACTCTACTTCAACAGCGCCCACGTTGAGGGCGCCGACGGCAAAACGCCCTGGACTGCGCTGCCGGAGGCCTGGCCGCACGCCTTCGACATCTTCTTCAACCGCCTCGCCGGCAACGAAGGCGCATCGCTCGTCAGCCCGAACGAGGCCGCGATGCGTAGCACGGTGATGGAAGCGCTGTATCAGGCCGCCGACGCTCAGGCCTGGGTAGCAATCGACAGGTAGGTCCGGGGCTGGCACCTGATGTCGACCCTGCACGAACAATTTAATCTTCAGGCAAACAGGAGCAGGACAACATGAGCTTGAAAGTGGGAGTCATCGGGGTTGGCGGCATCGCGCGCAGCCACATGCCCGGCTGGGCGGCCTCGGAAGACGCCGAGGTCGTCGCCGGCGGCGACATCAGCGAGGCCGCGCTGCAGGCCTGGGGCGCGCAATACGGCGTCGGCCGCCTGGAGACTGACGTGGCCGCGCTGATCAACGACCCGGACATCGACATCATCGACGTGTGCACGCCCAACAACTATCACGCCCCGCTTTCCATCGCCGCCCTCGAGGCCGGCAAGCACGTCATCTGCGAAAAGCCGCTGGCGCCCACGCCGGGCGCCATCCGCCAGATGATCGACGCCCGTGATCGCTCGGGCAAGACGCTGATGACCGCGCAGCATTTCCGCTTCCGTGGCGATGCCCGTGCCTGCAAGACCGAAATCGAGCGAGGCGCGCTGGGCGATGTCTATCATGCGCGCAGCTGGATGTTGCGCCGCGCCGGTCTGCCCGCCCGCCCCGGCTTCGTGCTGAAGCAGCACAGCGGCGGCGGCGCCACCATCGACATCGGCGTGCACATCCTTGATCTCACGCTGTGGATGATGGGCAACCCGCAACCGGTTGCCGTCAGCGGCGTGGCCCGGTCTGATCTGGCCCACATTGAAGGCGCCTTCGGCCTTTGGGGCAACGTCCCGCCCGAGACTGACGTCGAAGAATTCGCCGCCGCCTTCGTGCGCTTCGAAAATGGCGCGACGCTCGTGATCGAAATAAGCTGGCTGCTGCATCACCACGTTCGCGGCGAAGACATGCAGATGTGGCTCTACGGTGCGGATGGCGGCTGTCACTGGCCGAAGTGCGAGTTTTATGCCACCAACTATGAGACCCGCCAGCACTACAACACGACCCTCAAGATCACGCGAGACATCATGGAACCGCACGCGCTGGAGTGCGTCGAATTCGCGCGCGCTGTACGTAATGGCGCGCCCTCGCCAGTGCCCGCCGAGCAGTCACTGCAGGTATTGACTATCCTCGACGGTATCTATCGCAGTCAGACCAGCGGCGCCGAAGTGCGCCTCGACAAGTAGCCGGGGAGGCTGACATGACCCTGAAGGTTGGCGTTATTGGTGTGGGCGGCATCGCCCGCACGCACATGCCCGGCTGGGCCGCTTCGGAAGACGCGGAAGTCGTGGCCGGCAGCGACATCAGCGAGGCCGCCCTGCAAGTCTGGGGTGAGCAGAACGGCATCACACGCCTGGAATCGGACCCGGCCGCGCTCTTCAGCGATCCCGATATCGACATCATCGACGTCTGCACGCCCAACCGCTACCACGCGCCGCTCGGCATTGCGGCGTTGCAGGCGGGCAAACATGTCATCTGCGAGAAGCCGCTGGCGCCCACGCCGGGGGAAATCCGCGACATGATCGCGGCCCGCGATGCAGCCGGCAAGCTGCTGATGACCGCACAGCACTTCCGCTTTGGCGGCACGGCCCAGGCGCTCAAGGCCGAAATCGATCGTGGCGCGCTGGGCGACATCTATCACGCTCGCGGCTGGATGCTGCGGCGCGCCGGTCTAATCCCCACACCAGGCTTTATCATGAAGCAGCATGCCGGCGGCGGCGCCACCATCGACATCGGTGTGCACATTCTCGATCTCACCCTGTGGATGATGGGCAACCCGCAGCCAGTCGCCGTCAGCGGCGTCGCGCGCAGCGATCTGGCCGGCATCCCCGGGTCATTCAGCGTCTGGTCCGGCATTGAGATCCCTACGGAGATGGATGTGGAGGAATTCGCCGCAGCCTTCGTGCGATTCGATAATGGCGCGACTCTGGTGCTTGAGGTCAGCTGGCTGTTGCACCACGACATCATCGGCGAAGACATGCAGATGTGGCTCTACGGCACGCGCGGCGGCAGTCACTGGCCGCGCTGCGAGATTTACTCAACCAACTACGAGACACAGCAGCATTACAACCAGACGCTTAAGATCACGCGTGACAGGATGGAGCCGCACGCGCTTGAGTGCGTGGAATTCGCCAGGGCCGTGGCCGAGGGTGCGCCTTCGCCCGTGCCGGCGGAACAGTCACTGCAGGTACTGTCAATTCTGGATGCGATCTACGAGAGTCAGCGCATCGGGCGCGAGGTTCGCCTCGACAGCTGAACGCGCTCAGACCGGTAGGTCTATCTGCACCTTCACCGAGGCGGGCGGCATGTGGCAGGCGTAGTCAAAAGCTGCCACGCCGTCCGCAAAGGTGAAGCGGTCCGTGATCAGCGGCTTGACGTCGATGGCGCCGCTGCTCATCAATCCCAACGCGCGCGGGAAGACGTGCGCGTAGCGGAAGATCGTCAGGATGCGCGCTTCTTTCACCTGTGCCGCCACAATCTCCAGGGACACCGGCTCCACCGGGCAGCCGATGTAGACCACAGTCCCGCCGGGAGCCAGCGGTTCAAAGACCGCCGCTGCGGCCTGAGGGTTGCCACTGGCCTCGAAGACAATGTCCGCGCCCGTGCCACCGGTCAGGCCCCTCACGGTTTGTGCCAGGTTTTGCTTACGTACGTTCACCGGAATGATCTGCCCCAGAGTAGCCGCCAGATCCAGCTTCTCCTGAATGACGTCTGTGATAAAGACGTGGCTGCAGCCGCCAGCCAGCGCCGCCAGTGCGGTGACCATGCCAATCGGCCCGGCGCCGGAAACCACGGCCACGTCGCCCGGACGGATGCCCGCCTTGCTGGCCGCATGCATGCCTACTGCCAGCGGCTCAACCATGGCCCCTTCGGCGAAGGAAACGTTGTCTGGCAGTTTAAAGGTGTAGGCCGCCGGGTGCACCACCGTCGGCCGCAGCACGCCATGGTCCGGCGGTGTGGCCCAAAAGCGCACATTCGGGTCCAGGTTGTACATGCCCAATCGAGATTCACGGCTGTTGGGGTCCGGAACGCCCGGTTCCATGCAGACCCTGTCGCCTGCAATCAGGTGTTCCACTTCCGCGCCGGTCTCGATGATGGTGCCAGCCGCCTCATGGCCGAGCACCATTGGTTTGCGTACGATAAAGGGGCCGATGCCACCGTGGGTGTAGTAATGCACGTCGCTACCACAGACTCCGACCGTATGGATGGCGATGCGCACGTCCAGCGGCCCAAGAGTCTCCTGCAGCGCTATATCGCGCAGGGTCAACTCATCCTTGCGTTCCAGTACCAGCGCTTCCATTGCGAATCTCCGTATGTCGCAGCCTTGCTTGTCTGCGATTGTGGAACGCACCTGAGCTCCTGTCAAGCCGGACAGAGCCCTTACTCCGTAGCCGGCAGGGACGCGGGTGAAGCGCCGTTCCATGGGTCCCAGGCGCGCTCGACCTGGTCGCGGAATTGTCTGGTGTAGAGCCGGTAGTAATGCCCGCGCTGCCGCAGCAGCTCGCGGTGCGTGCCCAGTTCTTCAATGCGGCCGTCCTGAAGCACCAGAATGCGATCGGCGCGGCGAATGGTGGAGAGGCGGTGCGCGATGACGAAGCTGGTTGCCTGCTTCATCAGCGCCTCCATGCCCTGCTGAATGAGCGACTCGGTCAGCGTGTCGACCGAGCTGGTGGCTTCGTCCATGATGAAAATGTCGGGCTGCGCCAGCACCGCGCGCGCCAGGCTGATGAGCTGCTTCTGCCCGGTGGAGAGTAGTACGCCGCCCTCCCCCACGCCCGACTCATAGCCGGCCTCAAGACGCTGGATGAAACTGTCGGCGCCCGCCAGCCGCGCCGCCGCGAACACTTCCTCGTCGCTCGCTGCCAGGCGCCCGTAGCGGATGTTCTCCAGAATCGTGCCGGAGAAGAGCTGTGGTGTCTGCAGCACCATGCCGATGCGCGACTGAATCGCGCTCGTTTGATAACGGGTGTAGTCCACGCCGGCGATGCGGATCGTGCCAGCGCTCGGCTCGTAAAAGCGACACACCAGGTTGACGATGGAAGTCTTGCCAGCGCCGGTCGGCCCGACGATGGCGATGGTCTCGCCCTGGTGCACAGCGAGCGTGAAGTCCTGCAACACCGTCTTTTCCGCCTCGTAGCGAAAGTCGACGTGGTCAAATTCGATGTCGCCCGCCAGTGAGCCGGGGTCAAAGGCCCCGGCGCGATCAGTCAGCTCCGGCTGCGTGTCGATCAGCGAAAAGGTGCGCTCGGCCGAGGCGACAGCCTGCTGCAAGCCGGCGTAAACCCGCGCCAGATCCTGGATGGGCCAGAGCATGATGATCAGATAGGAGATGAAGGCCTGGATGCCGCCGATGGTCAAGGCGCCCTCCATGGCCAGCTGCCCGCCACGCAGGACGATTATCACAAGGGCCAGCGCACTGATGACCTGCACCAGCGGCAGAAACAGCGCCGACAGCCAGGCCGCGCGGTAGGAGGAGCGGTACATCTCTTCTGTGCGGCCGCGGAATTCGCTCAGGTTGGCGCGCTCGCGCGTCAGGGCCTTGACCACGCGCACGCCGCTGATGTTTTCATTGAGCGCGCCGGTGATGATGGAGTTAATGCGGCGCGCAATGCGAAACTGAAGCACGATTTTCCGCCGGAACCAGAGCGCCACCACGATTAGCACCGGCATCAACGCCAGCACGACAATTGCCAGCTGCCAGTTGATGTAGAGCATGAAGGCCGAAGCTGCCAGCAAGTTGGTCGCCGCCCAGGCCGTGTCAAGCAAGCCCCAGGTGACCAGCTCGGCAATACGCTCCGTGTCCGAGGTCAGGCGCGACATGATCCAGCCGACGGGCGTGCGGTCGTAGTAGCCGAGCGAAAGCGTCTGCAGATGCGTGAACAGTCGCTGGCGCAACTCGTATTGCACACGCTGGCCGAGGAGGCCCGTCAGGTAGATGAAGGTGAAGACGCCGGCGCCGAAGCCCAGGGCGATGATCAGGTAGTTGATCAGGATTTCCCGGAGCGCGCTGGTGTCCTGCGGGATGATGACCTCGTCGATGATGCGCTTGCCCTGATAGGTGAACCAGGACTCCAGCACAGAGATTATGGAGATCGCCAGCAGAAAGCCCGCAACGTGGCGCCAGTGCGGCCGCACCAGGCCAAGGATGCGGCGCAGGGTGCGCCCGTCCAGGGTATCGCCGAACTCTTCTTCCTCAAACCAAGTGGGCTCAGGCATGGCTCACCTCTCGCTCCAGTTCCTCGTCAATGCGCTCCTGCACCTCGTGCACGCGTTTATAGATTCCTGGTTGGTGCAGCAGCTGCTCATGTGTGCCGCGCTGCACGATACGTCCCAGCTCCAGCACCAGTATGAGATCAGCCTGCATCAGGCTCTGGATGCGGTGCGCGATGATGAAGGTGGTGCGCCCCTGCATCAGCACGTTCAGCGCCGCGCGGATCTCCGCCTCGGTTTCGGTGTCCACTGATGAGGTTGTATCATCCAGCAAAAGAATCTTCGGGTCACGCAGCAAGGTGCGCGCCAGCGCCAGGCGTTGCTTCTGGCCGCCGGACAACGTGACACCGCGTTCGCCGACCACGGTGTCGTAGCCCTTGGGGAAGGTGAGGATCACCTCGTGCACCGCCGCTGCGCGAGCCGCGGCCTGCACTTCCTCATCAGTGACCTCGCGCGACACGCCAATGGTGATGTTCTCGCGGATGCTGCGCGAGAACAGGAAGGGTTCCTGCTCGATGATGCCGATGCGCTCGCGCAGCCAGCCGCGCGCATGCTCGCGCAGCTCCAGACCATCCAGCATGATGCTGCCCGACGTGTAGTCGTAGAAGCGCGGCAGCAGGTTGACCAGCGTGGTCTTGCCCGAGCCGGTGGCGCCCAGCAGCGCGATGGTCTGCCCGGCCTCGCAGCGGAAGCTGATGTCCTGCAGCGCGGCTTCGCCCTCGTCGTAACTCATGCCCACGTTACGAAACTCGAGCTCGCCGCGCAGTTCGCGTTGTGGCCGCAGGCCTTCATCAAGCGCCTCGCGCTCCTCGCCAATGACCTCCAGCACGCGCTTGCTGGAGACGATGCCGGTGGAGAAATGGATGATCAGGCGGCCCAGCTCGCGGATCGGCCAGATGACCTGATGCAGCATGCCGGCATAGGCTATGTAGGCGCCCACGCTGATCCCGCCATCCAGCACCAGCAGCCCGCCGACGACCAGTCCGGTCACCTGTTGCAGTGCGCCCATCAGGTCCGAACTCGGCCAGTAGAGTGAGTACATGAGCAACATGCGCCGGCCCAGCGTGAGACGCTGCAGGTTTTCGCGCCCGAACTTGTCAATCTCGTATTCCTGGCGCGCGAAGGCCTTCACGACGCGCACGGCTGTCAGGCTCTCCTGCATCGTGGTCGAGAGCACAGCATCCTGTTCCTGATACGCGCGATAGATCTTTTCCAGGCGCGTGAAGAACAGGGCGGAAATGAGCACGGTGATCGGCACTGTCGCGACCGAGACCAGCGCCAGCGGCACGTGAATGACCAGAATCGCCGTCAGGTTGACGATGAAGAGCGCCAGAATGCGGCCGATCTCCAGCCCCTGCTCCGAGAAAAAGCGGCGGATGGCGTCTACGTCGGAAGTGGAACGCTGCAACAGGTCGCCCGTCTGCAGCCGGTCCAGCGTGCGGAAGGTCAGCCACTGGATGTGATCGAAGAGCGCGTTGCGCAGGCGCAGGGCCACGCCTTCCGCAGCGCGCGCGGCAAGGCGGCCGCTGTTGAAGCTAAAGCCCGCCTGAAGCAGCGCCAGACCGAGAAACACGCCGGCCAGCAAGAGGAGATCGCGCGGCTGCACTGGCGGCGCGCCGCCAGTGCCCATGCTGGCCAGCAGATTGTCCGCGAACCATGCCAGCAGCAGCCAGGTCGCCGTTTGCGCCATGGTGGCCAACATCAGGCTGCCGATGGCGCCGACGTACAGTAGCTGGAAACCGTCCAGCAATCTGAACACAGCGCGAAACCGGCCGGCCGCCAGCGCTTCCTTCAGGTTTGTCTCGGGGATGTGAATTGTCATGACCTGTTCATTCCGCCAGCGCCGCCGGGTCAGGCAGCCAGTTCGTCGTGGTCATCATACGCCCGTCAAGTAGCGAGTGCACGGGCCAATTGGCAATTGGCCCGTCTCACTCAGGCAACAACATATCATAATGGTTCATAAGGGTCAACAGGCAACATGATCTGTAGGCCGCGCTTCAGTCGGGGGGATGGTCGCGCTCTATCTGCTGCAGGATTCGGCGTGCCCGTGTTGCCCAGGTGTAATTCGCCAGCACTTTCGCGCGCGCGTTGGCCGCCAGACCTTGCCGCAGCGCCGCATCCTCACGTAGCCGCAGCAGCGCCGCGGTCAGCGCCGGCGCATCACCAGGCGGCACCAGCAGGGCATCTTCTCCGTCCTGGATGACCTCCGCCACCGCCGGCAGATTGGTGGCGACCAGCGGCCGGCCGCTGGCCATGTACTCGAAGAGCTTGACAGGCGAGGCGTAGTAGGCGAAGTGTTGTGTCCATGGAAAGGGCATGGCGCAAACGTCGAAGGCCGCCAGGTACAGGGGCACCGCGTCCGGTGCTACCTGTCCTGCCTCCAGAAAGTGCGACTCCGCCTGGCCCAATGCGCGCCAGGTCAGGCGCAATTCCTCTGTCTTTTCCTGCGGGCCACCCACCAGGGCGATCGCTGCGCCATCCAGCGCTGCCAACGCCTGCAACAGCGTCCCCACCCCCTTGTCCATCGACATGGTCTGCAGACGCCCGACGTAGCCGACGACGAACAACTCTTCGCTCCAGCCAGCTTGGCGGCGAGCCTCTGCCCGGGTTGGCAAATTGTGAAAACGTTCCGCGCGAATGCCGTCGTGCACGACGCAAATGCGCTCCGGCGCAGCGCCGAGCTGCTTGATCTCGCGAGCCATGGCCTGCGTCACCGGGAAAAGTGACCCGGCCCGCCGCAGCGCCCAGGTCTGCAGGCGCCGCCCGACGCCGGTGCCGGAGATGCGGTGCGGCTCATAGGCCACCCGCGCTCCGCCGCGCAGCAGAATGAGCAGGATGGCGGCCGGCAAATCACGCGTGTAATACACATCCACACGCCCGCTGAATAGCAGGGCCAGCGCCAGCGTCAGCAGCCAGCTGGCCACCTGCAGGAAAAATGCGCCCCGCCGCAGCGGCACAATGTGCTCGCCGACCAACCATTGCAGATCGAGGCAGGGCAAGCGTCGCAGGGGGAAGAGGTGCTGCACACCGTAGTGCGCCCAGGGGTCAGCGACGCCCCGTAGTTCCACGGTGTTGATGCGCCGCGCCGTCCACAGTGTGACGTCGGCGCCGGCTTCCGCCAGGGCCTCGCAGTTTTGCATGATTTGCAGGCCGTGCGCTTTCTCCGTTGGGATGCGCGCGTTGGCGACGTAGAGCAGCTTCACGGCAGCGGCTCCCCGCTGCGCAGCACGGCCAGCAGCTGCGCGATCAGGCGCTCCATGCTGTGCTCGCGCCGCACCAGCGCCCGCAGCGCGCCGCCCAATGCCGCCCGCTCATCATCATCCAGCGCCATCAGCGCCCGAATGCGCTGCGCCAGGGCTTCCACGTCGCCCGGCGGCGTCAGCAACTGCTCGCCCCAGGGCGCCAGCAGCGGCACGAAGGCCTCGTTGGCCGTGACCACCGGCAGGCCACAGGCCATCGCCTCCAGCACGGCCTTGTCAATGCTGCCCGTCGCGCTCATGTTGACCATGACATGCGCGCTCTGCAGTTCGGCCGGCACCTGTTCGCGGGTCACCGACCCTGCAAATTCAACGCGCGCCTCCAGGCCGTTCTCCTCGACCTGTGCCCGCAGCAGTTGCGCATAAGCCCGGTCCTGCGGATTGGCCTCCCCCACCAGGCGCAGCCGAAAGTCCAACCCTTGTGCCTGCAATCGCTGAGCGGCAGCGATGATGGTTTCGAGATGCTTTACCGGCGCGATGCGCCCGAGGCTGAGGATGGTGAAGGTGCCAGGCGGCGGCGGCGCGGGTATGAAACGCTGCGTGTCGATCCCATGGCCGATGACGCGCAGCTTGTCACTGGGCAGACGAAAGCTCTCGGGCGAGGCCGACACCACCCGCGTCGCTGCGCGCTCCGCCAGGCGCAAACGCAGCGTGACCGAGCGGTGCGTGTACCACACGGTCAGGGGCACTCTGTACAACCGCAACAGTGGCGCAGCCATCACGGCGAAGAGCGGCTGCATGTGTGCAAAGCAGGCGTCGTAGTCATTTCGGCGCAGCAGCGGCCACAGCAGCCGGTAAAACTTCATAGCACGCCGGAATTCACTGTGACCCTGCTCGGCGCCCAGCGAGTAGACCTGCACATTGGGCGCCACGTCGATGCGACCGGCGCGCATGGTGATGACGTCAATGCCTTCGCAGTGTGGCGCCAGCGCGTTGATCCACTCGGTCGTGAAGCCCAGATTGGGCGCGTCAGCGTCCGTGACCAGATTGAACCACAGCAGCCGCAGCGGCCGCTCGTTCACCGTTGCGCCTCGTTCCATGCCAGCGTAAAAAGGCGGCCGTAGTGCTCGACGTAGGTTTCAGGCGAGAAATAGTCGCTTGCGAAGGCCCGCGCCCGCGCGCCCATGGCGTCAACGTCAGCATCCCGGAAGAGATACAGCAGGCGCGCCGCCAGCGCCTCGACGTCGCCTGACGGCACCAGGTAGCCGGTGACGCCTTCCTCGACGATTTCCGGGATACCATCCACATTGCTGGCCAGCACCGGCGTGCCGCAGAGCATAGCCTCGATGATGACCTTGCCGAGTCCCTCGGATTGCGAGGACAATACCAGCACACGCGCGTCGGCCATCCGCTGCGCCAGCTGCGTCTGGGGCACGTGCGCCTCGAAGGTCACGCGCTCTGTCAGTCCCAGCGCCAGGACCTGTTGCCGCAACTGCGCCGCGTAGTCGCGGTTGGCCGCGGCCCCAACCAGGCGCAGCCGCGCCTGCGGCAGGTCGGCCTGCACACGGGCAAAGGCCTCCAGCAGAAAGTGAACGCCCTTGCCCGGAATTAGCACACCGGCGAAGAGAATCTCGTTGCGTTGCGACACCGGGCGCTGCGCCACAACCGTCGCGAAGGCCTTGCTGTCCGTCCAGCTCATGAAGGACAGCAGGGGCTTGCCTTCATCGATGGCGCGCACCTGGCTGCGCGTCGCGGCCGAAATGGCGCGCAGCGCATCTGCCCTGTGCACGCTGTAGCTCGCCACACGGCGCATTATCTGGCGCCAGAATGTCTCGAAGCGCATGCGCCGCTGGCCGAAGATGCCCTTGTCCAATTCGCCACGCGTCTCGACCACCAGCGCCACGCGCCGCCCGCAGAGCCGCGCCAGCCCTTTCGTCAGCGCGGCAGCGCCGCCGATGTAGGGATCGTGCGCGACCAGCACCTCGACTCCGCGTGTCAGGATGAGCCACAACACCAGCGGCGGCGCCAACAGCCAGGCGGTCAGCCAGCGCAGCGGCGCAAACGGCAGCGCCGGCCACTGCGTAAAGTGCGCGTGCTCGCTGAAACGCTGCGGGCGCAACCCTGGTGCAAAGCTGGTCACATGAATTTCCACACCGAGGTCTTCGCAGAGTCGCTGCCACTTGCGGGCCTGGCTCTGACCCAGCGGCCGCGTATAACGCATAGTATCTACCCAGCAGACCTTCAGTCCGCGTGCATCGCTTCGTTGCGTCATGCCTTCGCTGTCAGACTCGAACGACCGCCACGTCGCTGCGGCCCTTCTGCGTCGTGTTGAAGGAGATCCAGCGCCCGTCTGGCGAGCACAGGGGATGCGGATGAGTTGTCTGTCCCGGCAAGCTGTTCCACTGCGTATTATGTGCCGCAATCACCTCGACCCGTGGCAGCTCACCGTCGAAGTAGAGCCAGGTCAGCAGATTGTCGCTGACGTTACCATCCAGCAGCATGGCCGAGCGACCCTGCATGGCGGAAACGTGGCCGTAGTGACGGGCGCCTGGCATGACGTGCTCGCGCTGCACTTCGCCAGCAGGGGTACACACGCCCAGCGTCCAGCCACCGACATCGTTGCGCCCGTGATAGAGCACGCGCTCGCCATCAAAGCTCCAGGCACAATGAGTCTGGAAACAGCTGGCGTCACGCGGCGCAAGCTCGACAAGTTCGCCGCTGGAAAGTCGCAGCGTCCAGACGCGCGTGCTGCGGCCGTCGCTGCCGCTCCAGTAGCGCGGCGGGAAGTCACGGTCCAGCAACAGCAGATCGTTATCTGTCGGCGAGAACGGCGCGTGAAAGCTGCGGCAGCCTGCTTCCCGCCAGACGTCACGAACTTCGCCGCCCGCCAGCGCTACGCTCGCCAGGCGCAGTTGCATCCCCCGCCCGTCCGCGAAGTGTTCCCTGTAGGAACGGGTCACGCGCGTGCCAGCCGCAACTTCAGGGTGTAGGGGAGAAAGCGGCAGAATCACTTGCTGTTCGTCAGCCGGTATGGAGGGATAGCCCAACTCCCATGCTCCGGTGTTGGCGATGAGCGTGCGTTCCTCCAGCGTGTCCAGCTGCACCGCCTTCAGCGAAAACGCCTCTGTGTATACCAGCCAGCGGCTCTGAGGTGCCAGACACATGCGCGGGTAGGGGCCGCCCTGAATGTGAACGCAGAAGCCGTAGTCCGCTGCAGGTTCGGTCAGCTGCGTGATCTCGCCCGTGGCGACCTCAACCTTGCAAAAGGCACCCTGGTTTTCGCGCAGCGTCCAGAAGACCAGAAACTCGCTGTCCGCCGTGAAGCCAATGTTGGTGTGATAGTTGGGCGTCTGGTTGATCTCGCCCAGCGTAGTCAGGCGCCGGCAGGCGCGCAGCGTCCAGGCATCGCGCCAGCTTTCGCTCTCGTTCCAGCGTTCGCCCTTCCCTGGCGGCATGGGTCTGTTTCCTGCGCGCGGGTACCTTCGGCAACTCCAAGTTTACCCCCGCCGGCTGCCAATTCACACTGCCCGCGTGGCCCGGCTTATGTATAATAAGCGCCCGTTCCACCTGTGCTCATGTGCCTGCGCAGCAGGCTGGAAGGGACCCGATGCCACAAAACCTCTGGAATGCCAGCGAAGCCGCCCGTCTGCCGGACCTGGACGGACTTGTCTACCGCAGCAACCTGCTGGGCCGCGACCGCGCCGTGGTCAATATTTTCGGCGGCAATACCAGCGCCAAGTTGCGCATGATCGATCACGTTGGACGCGAACAGGAAGTGCTGGCCGTCAAGGCCTCCGGCTCCGACGTGCTGACTATCACCGAGCCGCAGTTCGCGCTGCTGAAAATGGACGAGATCGAGCCGCTCTACCAGCGTGACACAATGAGCGATGAGGATATGGTCGCCTGGCTGGAGCGCACCTGGTTTGAACCGGGCCGGCCGCGTCAGAGCATCGAGACCCTGCTGCACGCCTTTGTGCCGTACAAGCACGTCGATCACACCCATCCCGACGCGCTCATCAGCCTGATGTGCGTCACGGATGCCGAGGCGGAAGCGCGCCGCGTCTACTGCGAGCGCGCCGCCTACGTGCCCTACATTCGCCCTGGCTTCACGCTCAGCAAGTGGATCGGCGGCATGGTGCGCGACAACCCGCGCATCGAATGCGTGGTGATGGGCAAGCACGGTTTGGTCACCTGGGGGCCGGACAGCAAGACCTCCTACGACAGCAGCATCCGCATCATACAGGAGACCGAGGATTATCTCGCCGACCGGCGCAGGGGCAAGAAGGTCTTTGGCAACCTGCAGGTGACCGGCCTGGCCCGCAACGAACGTGATGCCCTCCTCGCCGGGGTATTGCCCGTCATTCGCGGCGCCGTGTCCACCCGCCGCTGCGCGATTTTGCAGACCGACAGCAGCGACAGCGTGCTGGAGATGGTGGGCAGCGCCAAAACAGCTGAAGTCAGCCAGATCGGCGCCGCCTGCCCCGATCACCTCGTGCACGTCAAGCGCCAGCCGCTCTACGTCGACTGGTCGCCGCAGGAAGGTGCGGCAGCGTTGACAGAGAAGATCCGCAGCGGCATCGCCGACTATGAGGCGCGCTATGTGAGCTACTTCGAAGAGAACAGCAATCCTGGCGACGAGCTGCGCGACGCTGCCCCGCGCGTCATCCTCATCCCCGGCCTGGGCATGGTCAACACCGGCAAGGACATCGCCAACGCCGATGTCAGCCGGCAGCTTTACCACCGCGCCATCGCCGTCATCGGCGACGCAGAAGCGCTGGGCGGCTTCGTCTGCCTGACGCCCAACGAGGCCTACAACATCGAATACTGGCCGCTCGAACTCTACAAGCTGAAGCTGGCCCCGCCCGACCGCGACTTCGCCGGCAAGGTCGCGCTCATCACCGGCGCTGCCAGCGGCATCGGCCGCGCCACAGCCCTGCGCCTCGCGCAGGACGGCGCGCACATCGTCGTGGCCGACATCAACCGCGAAGGCGGCGCAGAGACTGTCGCCAGCATTGAGGCACAGTTTGGGGCTGGACGTGCGATTTTCGTGCACACCGACGTCACCAGCGAGGCGGCAGTGCAGGAAGCGCTGCGTCAGACCGTGCTGAGCTACGGCGGCCTCGATGTGCTGATCAACAACGCCGGCATTGCCGGTGGTGCGCCCATCGAGGAGACCTCGCTGGACATGTTCCAGCGCAACATCGACATTCTGGTCACCGGCTATTTCCTGATGGCGCGCGAATCCTTCCGCGTGATGAAGGCCCAGGGCATCGGCGGCAGCATGGTCTTCGTCGGCAGCAAGAACAGCGTGGCCGCCGGCAAGGGCGCAGCTGCCTACAGCGCGGCCAAGGCCGCCGAAGTGCATATGGCGCGTTGCCTCGCCGAGGAGGGCGGCGCCCATGGCATCCGCGTCAATTCGGTGCTGCCGGACGCCGTCATTCGCGGCAGCAGCATCTGGAGCAGCGAGTGGAAAGAGGCCCGCGCCAAACAATACGGCGTGGAAATCGATGAGCTGAACGCCTTCTACGCCAACCGCAACGTGCTGGGAACGGAAATCCTGCCCGAGGACATCGCCGAGGCGATCGCCTTCCTCGCCGGGCCGCGCGCGGCCAAGACCACCGGCACCATGCTGCCGGTCGATGGCGGCGTCACCAACGGCTACGTACGTTGACCTGATGTCATTCACGCACGAGACCTACCTCGGCCCCTTTAGCTGGCGTTATGGCAGCGCGGCGATGCGTGCCATTTGGTCCGAGGTGCACAAACGCCGGCTGTGGCGCCGCATCTGGGTCGCGCTGGCGGATGCGCAGCAGCGCGCCGGTCTCGTGCGCGCGGAACAGGTCGACGATTTGCGCGCGCGCATGGAGGACGTCGACATCGAGCGTGCCCACGCGCTGGAGGAAACGCTGCGCCACGACCTGATGGCCGAAGTGCATTGCTTTGCCGAACAGTGCCCTGTCGGCGGCGGCATCATCCATCTCGGCGCCACCAGCATGGACATCGAGGACAACGCCGATGTGCTGCGCATGCGCGAGGCGCTGGCCCTGCTGGGCGAGAGCCTGCGGGCGCTGCTGGTCACGCTGGCGCAGCGCGCAGCGGCCGAAGCCGATCACGTGTGCATTGCCTGGACCCATCTGCAACCTGCCGAGCCCACCACCGTCGGCTATCGCCTAGCCGGCTACGCCCAGGACTTGCTGGCCGACTACGAGGCGCTCTGCGAGCTGCGCGCCGGGTTACGCGGCAAGGGCTTCAAGGGCGCCGTTGGCACCGCGGCTTCCTGGCAGCAGTTGCTGGAAGGCACAGAGTTCACGCCCATGCAACTGGAAGCCGACATCATGAATGCGCTCGGCCTGCAGGCCTTCCCGGTCGCGACGCAAACCTGCAGTCGCCGGCAGGACTGGAGCTTCGTGACCCTGCTGGCCGGCATCGGCATGACGCTGTACCGACTCGCCTTTGACCTGCGCCTGCTGCAAAGCCCGCCCGTCGGCGAATGGTCCGAGCCCTTCGCCGCGCAGCAGGTGGGCTCCTCGGCCATGCCCTTCAAACGCAACCCGGTCAACGCCGAGAATATCGACAGTCTGGCGCGCTATCTGGCCGCTCTGCCGCGCGTGGCCTGGGACAACGGCGCCCACAACCTGCTCGAACGCACGCTCGACGACTCTGCCAATCGCCGCATCATCTTGCCCCAGGCCAGCCTCTGCTGCGAGGAATTGCTGCGACGTTCGCGACGCATCCTCACCGGGCTGCGCCTCGATGCGCGCGCGATCAACCACAATCTGGAGCGTTACGGCACTTTCGCCGCCACCGAGCGCGTGCTGATGGCGGCCAGCCTGGCCGGCGGCGACCGTCAGCGCTTGCACGAATGCATTCGCGGGCACAGCATGAACGCCTGGCAGGCACTCGCACGCGGCGAGGCCAACCCACTTGTCGATGCGCTCTGCGCCGATTCAGAGTTACTGCGCTGGCTGCCGGCAGCGCGCATCCGCGAACTCATGCGCGCGCAGGAATACGTCGGAGACGCAGTGGAACGCGCGCGCAGCATGGCGTCGCAGGTGCTGGCCGCCTGTGACGAACAGGGCTGAGCGCGACATGCCTGACATCGTCGTGCTCGCCGATCGCGTGGACAGCCGCCTCGAATTCCTGCTTGAAGCGCAGCTGCAACGCAACATGAAGGATGGCGTCCTGCGCCTGCTCATTTCGCCGGACAGCAAGGCCCGGTCCTTGGCGGAGGAGCTCGGCATCGACACGCTCGCGCCCACGGCAGCAGCATCGCTTGCTGCGCAGGTTTCAGAGCACTGCGATCCGGCCATCATCGTGCAGACGGTCTGGACGCAACCTCTGGCGCACAACCTTCATGAACGTTTTGCGCGCAAGATCATCGCACTGCGCGCAGCGCTGCCCGGGCAGTTCCCCGGCACAGATCCAACGCGCCAGGCATGGCAGGCCAGTCAGCGCGGCGACCTTCGCTGGAGTGGCTGCCACGTTTACCAGGTCGGGCCGGAGGGCGCGCCTGCCCAGGTCATTCGCCAGCTGGTCGTGCCCGTCAGCCCGGGGGACGACTTCGCGCGCTTCAGCAAGCGCATGGCCCTGGGCGAGCGCTGGGTCCTGCTGAAAAGCATCAAGCAGCTGCTCTACGAGCTGCGCAACGCGCAACCCTGGGCCCGGCGCAACAGGGGCCAATCCCGCAGCAAATCACAAGCCACCCCTTGAGGTGGCATTTTTAATGGTCAGGAGGGCAAATGGACACAGCTTCCCCGCTGGCGGACACCCGGCACGCCCGTGATTTCGCCAGTCTCTACGAGCCACCGCGCATCAATGGCGATTTCACCGGCAAGCACATCCTCACCGTCGAACAGTTCTCGCGCAAGGACCTGCAAATCCTCTTCGATGCCAGCACCTCGCTCAAAAAGCGCTCGCGCCAGCACGATCGCGGCCTCACCGAAATCTGCAGCGGCAAGGTCATGGCCACACTTTTCTTCGAGGCCAGCACGCGCACCGACATGTCCTTTCAGGCGGCCATGCGTCGTCTGGGCGGCGAGGTCATCGGCGCCAGCAACGGCGTGCGCTTCTCCTCCGTCTACAAGGGCGAAAACCTGGCCGACACCGTGCGCGCTGCCGGCTGCTACGCCGACGTCATCGTCCTGCGCCACCCGGAGCTTGGCTCCTCGCTCGAAGCCGCCTGGTACCTGGACAAGCTGCAGGCCAAGATCGGCCGCCAGCCCGTCGTCATCAGTGGCGGCGATGGCATCGGTGAACATCCCAGCCAGGCCCTGCTCGACCTATTCACCATTATCGACCAGAAAGACAGCATCGACGGCCTGCGGATCACCATGGTCGGCGACCTGCGCCATGGGCGCACCGTCCACTCGCTTTCCCGGCTCATCGCGCGCCTGGAAGGCCGTGGGGTGGGCGTGAACTGCGTCTCGCCGCCCTCGCTGCGCATGCCCGCCGAAGTCCTTGAGCGTCTGCGCGCAGGCCAGGTAAACGTGCGTGAAACTGCCGACATGGACGAGGTGCTGGCTGACAGCGACGTCATTTACTGGACGCGCGTACAGGAGGAGCGCTTTTCCGAGCGCGCTGAGTACGAGGCCATTCAGGACGGCTTCATCATGACGCCGGCGTTGCTGGCCAGAGCGCATGCAAACGCAATTCTCATGCACCCTCTGCCGCGCAAGCACGAAATGGGCCCGCCCGAGTCCCACGACATCCTCGATGAAGATCCCCGCTCCGTCTATTTTCAGCAGATGGAGAACGGCATGTTCGTGCGCATGGCCCTGCTGGCCAAGGTGTTGCGCGGAGTTTATGTCTGATGCGCCTGCGCATCCCCGCCCCCTTCGATCCACATGTCCACTTGCGCGACCTGGACTGGGCTCACAAGGGCACCTTTGCCAGCGAGACTGCCGCCGCGCTCGCCGGGGGCTATTGCGCCCTGCTGGACATGCCCAACACACCGCCCGCGACCATCGATCCCGGCGCCCTGACGCACAAACAGGACCGCTTCCGCGCCGCTGCGCGCTGTGACTGGGGCCTCTGGTTTGGCGCCGCGCAGTCGGGCAACCAGGCTTGCTTTGGCTCAGTCCAGCACGAAGTTTGCGGCCTGAAGATCTATAACAACGAGACAACAGGCGACCTGCTCATCGAGGACCAGGCGCTGCGCGACAGCCTCTTCGCCGCCTGGCCCGCCGGCAAGCCCATCGCCGTGCACGCCGAGGAGCAGACCGTCGCCGACATCCTGGAGCTGGTGCGGCGCCACTCCCGTTACGTCCATTTCTGCCACATCAGCAGCGCGGCGGAGCTGGCTATGCTGGCCTGCGCGAAGGAAGCGGGCCTGCCGGTCAGTATCGGTGTCTGTCCGCATCATCTCTATCTGACCCGCGACGACCTCGCGGCCCTCGGCCCACTCGGCCTGATGAAGCCGGAGCTTAAGACCAGCGCCGACCGCGATGCCCTGCGCCGGGCCATCACCTCCGGCCTGGTCGATGTCGTCGAATCTGACCATGCGCCGCACACCCTTGCGGAGAAGCAGGGCGCGCAGCCGGCCTACGGAGTGCCGGGTCTGGAGACCACGCTGCCGCTGCTCGGCCAGGCGCTGCACGAGGGCTGGTTGGAGCCCGCGCGTCTGGTCGAGCTGGTCTCCAACAATCCGCGTCGCCTCTTCGGCTACCCCATCCCGCCAGACAGCTGGACCGAGCTTGATCTCGGCGCTGCGCAGGTGATTACGAACGGCAACCTGCAGACGCACTGTGGCTGGTCGCCCTTCGCCGGCATGCGCGTTCATGGAGTAGTGCGCTCGGTCACATTGCACGGCCGCCTGGCCTACGACGGCGATCAAGTCTGCGCCGCGCCCGGCAGCGGTCAGCAGCTGTCGCAAGCCGTCTCCGCTGCATGAGCGACAACTTCCTGCGCCTCTATCAGCTTCTCTGGCGCGGGACGCGCCCTCTGCTCTTCGGCCGCTCGCCCCAGCAGGCCCACGAGCAGGCGCTCGCGCTCTGGCGCATGCTGGACAGTTCCACCCCGGGCATCGCCCTGCTGCGCGCCATGCAGCGCGCGGCTTTCGCGACCGGGCCAGCGCATTCGCTCACTGTCGGCGGTGTGCACTTGCCGCAGCCCCTGATCCTGGCCGCCGGTATGGTCAAGGGCGAGGGCTTTCCCGATGAGAAGCTCGCGCTTGAAGCTGTGGCAGCGAGGCGCAACATCATGCCTGGCTGGCGCAGCCTGCCGGCGCTGGTCGGCCCGGTCGAGTTCGGCTCCTGCACGCGCTGGCCCCGCCCGGGCAATCCCGGCACGGTATTCTGGCGCGATGCGTGCACGCACTCAACGCGCAACCGCGTCGGCCTGCGCAACCCCGGCGCCAGGGCTGTGGCAGCATTTCTGGCGCAGCGACGCGAACAGCTGCCGCCAGTCTGGGGCCTGAACTTTGCGACCAGCCCCGGCGTGGACGACGTCGCCCGGCAGCGCGAGGAGTTGCTGGCATCACTGGGCTTTTTCCTCGACGCGGGCGTGCGACCCACCTGGTTCACGCTCAACATCAGCTGCCCCAACACCGGCGACGACCCGCGCGGTCTGCACAGCGTCGCGCTGCTGCGCGAGCTCTGCGCGCCGGCAGCTCGCACAGTGAGTCCAACGCCGCTGTGGATTAAGGTCGCGCCCAATCTTGGCGCAGCGCAATACCAGGCCCTGCCCGCGGCCTGCGTCGCAGCGGGGGTGCGCGCCATCGTCGCCACCAACACGCTGGCGCAACCAGCGCCAGGTGATGCGCGCCTGCAGGCCGGTCTCGGCGGCGCAGGGCTGCATGGACACGCCCTTGCGGCCCAAACCCTGCTGCAGGAGGAAATCGAGCGGACGGCGGGCGCAATCGACCTGGTCGCCTGCGGCGGTATACTGGATGGTGCCAGTTGGCGGGCCTGCGCTGCGCGGGCCGCCCAGTACTGGTCGGCGCTGGTCTGGCGCGGGCCACTGGCCGCTGCGCTCATATTGCGCGAGGGACAGCATGGTGAGTAGTACAGAGGCCGCTGTTGCCAATGCCCTGCTGGATATCGGCGCCTTCCGCCATGCGCCAGATTCCCCGGTCACCTTTCGCTCCGGCATCATGTCGCCGGTGTACGTGGACAACCGCCGCCTGATCAACCATCCGCCACAATGGCACACCGTCATCGCCGGCATGCGTGCCCTGATCCACGAAGCCGATCTGGGCTTCGACGTCATCGCCGGCATCGCTGTGGGCGGCGTGCCGCACAGCTCGGCGCTGGCCTTCACGCTCGCTTGCCCGGCGGTTTTCGTGCGCAAGAAAGCCAAGGGGCACGGCCTGCAGAGCCGCATTGATGGCGGAGAAGTGGCGGGCCGCCACGTGCTGCTGGTCGAGGACATGATTACCACTGGCGGCAGCAGTCTGTCCGGCGTGACGGCGTTGCGCGCGGCTGGCGCTGTAGTCACGGACTGCCTGTCCATCACCAGCTTCGATCTGGTGGAAGCGCAGCAGGCCTTTTTTAGTGAGCGCGTGCGCCTCTGGCCCCTGGCCGGATTTGGCTGTCTGCTGTCACTTGCCGCTGAGCGAGGCCTGATCGATGCGGCGACCCGCGCGCAACTCGAGGCCTGGCAGCGTGAACCGCGGAGCTGGCAGCCGCAGCAGACTCCATGACCGCCATCGCGAAATATCGCCGGCGCGTCGCTGACGTCGATTCGCTGCTCTGCGTGGGGCTCGACACTCGCCTGCAGCGCATTCCGGAGCGATTCCGGCAGGAAGAGTTGCCCCAGTTTGCCTTCAACCGCAGCATTATCCAGGCCACCCATCCCTGGGTATGTGCCTTCAAACCCAACATCGCCTTCTACGAAGCGCAGGGCGAAGCTGGCCTGCTGGCCCTGCGCCGCACGATATTGTGGTTGCGCGAGTGGCACCCTGACATTCTGACGATTTGCGATGCCAAGCGCGGCGATATCGGCAGCACAAATGCGGCCTACGCCAGCGCCATCTTCGACGAACACGGCTTCGACGCCGTGACGCTTAATCCCTGGCCGGGGCGCGAGGCCCTGGGCCCCTTTCTTGAGCGCAGTGACCGCATTTGCATCATCCTCTGCCGGACTTCAAACCCTGGCGCGGGCGAGTTTCAGGATTTGCCTGTTGCTGGTCGACCGCTGTGGCAAGCGGTGGCGCTGGCCGTTAGCGAGCGCTGGAACGAGCATGGCAACTGCATGCTGGTGATGGGCGCAACGCGGCCACAGGAGCTGGCGCAGGCGCGGCAACTGGTGTGCGACATGCCCATGCTCGTGCCCGGCATTGGCGCTCAGGGCGGCGAGATCGCCGCGACCCTGCGCGCGGGACTTGATGCGCAGGGCGGCGGGCTGATCATCAATGCGGCGCGCAGCATCATCTACACTGCAGACCCGGGAGCCGCCGCGCGCGCGCTGCGCGACGAGATAAACCTGGAACGCAAGCGTCTCGGCTTTCACCAGTAACGTCAGGCCTGATTGTCTGCTGCGCCAGCCGGAAACTCCCAGGCGTAAAGGGCCATGTTTACGTAGCCCTGCTCGTCGAAGGGTACGCCCTCGGCCTCCAGCAGGGCTCGCTGCAGCGCGGCAGCCTGTCCCTCCAGGCTGCTGCTGCCCCGACTGTTCAGAATTCGATGCCAGGGGAGTTGGTCTGCCTCCGGCGGCGCCTGACCCGCCATTTTGCGGCCCAGGTTGTGTAACGCGATGCCGACCTTGCGGGGTGCAATGCGACGGTAGCCGTTCGGATCCATGCCTGGCGGCGGCGGGATGCAGGCGGCGATGCGACCGTAGCTGCTCACCCGGCCGCAGGGAATTTGCCGGATGAGCTGCAGCGCCTGCCGCTCAAAGTCCTGCCAGCTTGCCATGAGTGCGGGCCACTTTCCTTGTGCTTCAAGGCTACCATGAATCCTGGACGAGTCGCTCAGTCACGCACGCAACCTTCCGCCCAGGAATGTCCGGCTTCCGCCAGCAACGCTGCCGCCGCCGCCGGGCCCTGACCGCCCGCCTTGTAGAGCAGCGGCGCGCGCTTCTCACTGTCGCGAATCACCGGATCTATCAGCTGCCAGGCGACCTCGATCCCGTCGCTGCGGGCGAACATGGAGGCGTCGCCCTGCATCGCATCGTTCAACAGACGTTCGTAGGCCTCGGGGATAGGTGTCGCAGCGAAGGCGTGATCATAGCGAAAGCCCATGTGCACCCGACGCGTTTCGCTGGCTGTGTCCGGCACCTTGGCGTCTATCGCCAGCTGCACGCCTTCATCCGGCTGCAGGCAGATGGAAAGGGCGTTGGGGATCGACTGCCGCTCGCCCGGCATGCGCTGCGGCGGCCGCCTGAAATTAATGATGATGTCCGTGCGTTTGCGGCTGAGTGCCTTGCCGGAACGCAAGTAAAACGGGACTCCCCGCCAGCGTTCGTTGTCGACCCACAGCCGCAGGGCAGCATAGGTCGTGGTGAGCACAGCGCCATCGCTGCCGTCGGCGGGGTTGTAACCTTCGTACTGGCCACTGACGATGTCTGACGACGCGATCGGCCGCACGGCGTTCAGCAGACGCACTTTCTCGTCGCGGATGAGGTCGGCATCGACGTGGTCCGGCGGCTCGATGGCCGTCAGCATCATCATTTGCAGCATGTGATTTTGAAACATGTCGCGAAAGACGCCGAAGTCATCGTAGTAGCCGCCGCGCGTCCCCACGTCCACCGCTTCCAGCGCGCTAATCTGCACGTTCTCGATGTGCTCGCGGTTCCACAGCGGCTCGAAGATGGCGTTGGCGAATCGCAGGTAAATGATGTTCTGGATGGTTTCCTTGCCCAGATAGTGGTCGATCCGGTAGACCTGATTCTCGGCAAAGTACCAGTGAATCTCGCGGTTCAGCGCGCGTGCGGAGTCCAGATCTGTGCCGAAGGGCTTTTCGAAGATGGCGCGGCGCCAGCCCTGCTCAGCCTGATGCATGCCCAGCGCGCCCAGATTGTGCACTATTGGCACATACAAGGGCGGCGCTACCGAGAGGTAGTAGAGACGCCTGCTCGGCCCCTGCTCCCGTTCCGTCAGGAAATTGTTCAGCCGTGTCATGTCCTCCCGCTCACCGGCGTTGCCTGGCACATACCAGATGTGCCGCGCGAACTCGTCCCAGCGCGCCCGTTCCCAGGTCAGGGGCGAATGCTCGAGCACGCCGGCGCACAGGCGCTCGCGCCATTCCGTGTGGCTGAAAGGAGTGCGCGAAATGCCGACGATGCTCAGCGGGCCGGACAGACGACCCTTCAAATGCAGGTTGTAGAGCGCGGGCAGCAACTTGCGCCGGGCCAGGTCGCCCGAGGCGCCAAAGATCACGATGCTGGTCGCTTCACTCATCCTGACTATCCTTCTTCCTGCCTGGGCATCTGCACGCGCGTCGCCCGCAGATGGCGAATGCCGTCAACACCGGCCACGATAACATCGCTGGTCAGGCCGAGAAACAGACCGTGCTCCACGATGCCGGTGCGCATTTTCAGCGTTTGCGCCAGCGCCCGAGCGTCTTCCAGCGGGCCGAAGGCGCAGTCGAGAATGAAATTGCCGCCGTCTGTGCGGAAGGGCTCGCCATCCTGCATACGCAGCCGCGGCTCGGCGCCCAGCGAACGCAACCAGGCCGTCTGCGCACCATGCCCGAAAGGCACCACCTCGACCGGGATGGCCCAGTTGCTTCCCAGCCGTGGCACCAGTTTGCTCTCGTCCACGATGATCAGCTCGCGCCGCGTGGCCTGGGCAATGATCTTTTCGCGCAGCAGCGCGCCGCCGCCGCCCTTGATGAGGTCCAGCTGCGGGTCTACTTCGTCGGCGCCGTCGATCGTCAGGTCGATGCAGGGCTGCGCTTCCAGAGTCGTAAGCGGGATGCCGAGGCGCTGCGCTTCCTGCGCCATTCTGTACGAAGCCGGAATGCCCACAATGTCGTGCAACTCCCCCGCCGCCAGCAAGGCGCCGAGGCGACGGATGGCCAGCAGCGAGGTGCTGCCTTCGCCCAGGCCCAGCACCATGCCCGGCTTCACGAAGTCGAGCGCGCGTTCGGCAGCCTGCTGCTTGAGACGTTCAGCCGTCCCGCTGTCCGCCATCGATGCGCCGCTCAGGAGGAAGCCTGCAGCGCGCCCGCGATGGCGCGCAGACCGGCGGCTACATCCTGGCCCAAATGCAAACGCAACACGCGGCGACCCCCGGCCAGCAGCGCCTCGCGGTCGCCCAGGGCCTGCGCCTGGCAGAGCACGTTGAAGCTCATGCCGCCCTCGCGCGGGATGGTGAGTTCGGTCTGCGCGTCCGCCGTGAGCTGCAGGAACAGGCCATTGCCGGCGTCGCCCTTGTGCAGTTGACCGGTGGAATGCAGGAAGCGGGGCCCGTAGCCCAGCGTGGTGGCCAGGCCGCTGGCCGCGCGCAGCTGCGTCCGCAGCGACCGCAGCGCAGCCGCATTCACTGCGTCCGGCATAAGCCAGGCCTGCAATGCGATGTAGTCGCCGGCCGCCCCCTGACCCAGAAAGTCTGCCAGCGCCCTCGCAAGGCTATTGGCGTCACCTGCGCCATACACGCTTACGCCAGCCTCACTGAGCTGCGGCTCGGGCTCTGGCAACGAGCCGGTCGCTTGCCAGGCTGCGACCATCTGGCGCGCCTGTATCTTGGCGCTTTCCACGTCGGGCTGGTCGAAGGGATGAATGCCCATGCGCCAGCCGGCCACCGCCACCGCAAACTCCCACAGGAAGCACTGTGCGCCCAGGTCATACCGGTCCTTGAGCGACAGGCGCAGCACGGGATGACCGGCCTCCTCCAGCACGTTCACGGCTGCGTCCTGGCTCTCGTCACCCTCCAGCTGCAGCTGCACGAAAAGACGGTCCGCGCCATACGCCTCAACATCAGCAAGGGACTCGCCCGCAACCGGCAGAATGCCCTGGCCATCCTTGCCCGTGCTCTCGGCGATCAGCTGTTCGACCCAGTCGCCGAAGCTGGCGAGCTGCGGCGAACACAGGAGCGTGAGCTTGTCGCGACCGGCGCGCGCCAGACTGCCCAGCACCGCGCCCAGCCATGCGCCCGGGTTCTCCGCCGCTTCCAGCTGACAGCCGCTGGCCATCGCCAGCGCCCGTTCCAGCAACAGCGGCACGTCCACGCCCGCCAGCGCCGCCGGCACCAGGCCGAAGTACGAGAGCGCCGAGTAACGCCCGCCGATTTCGGGATCGTTCAGGAAGATGGCGCGAAAGTCGTGTTGCTGCGCCAGCTCGACCAGCGCGCTGCCCGGGTCGGTGATGGCGACGAAGTGCGCCCCGACCTCGGTGCCGCACAGGTCCAGGCTCGCCTGAGCATAACAATGCTGGATGAGCGTACGCGTCTCTACTGTGCCGCCGGACTTTGTGGAGACGACGTAAAGCGTGCGCGCCGGATCCAGGTCCTGCGTTTTCGCCCTGATGGCATCGGCGTTCGTGCTGTCCAGCACGGTTAGCGCCAGTCCGCCGGCCTGCTCGCCCCACAGCGTGCCGAAAAGCTCAGGCGCCAGGCTGGAACCGCCCATGCCCAGCAGCAGCACATGGGTGTAGCCATCAGCGCGCACCGCGTCCACCAGGCCGCGGATGCTGCCGACGCTGCTCCAGGCGCGACTCACTTCCAGGTCTGTGCCCACTGCGTCCGCCACATCCGCGCCATAATTCGCCAGCATGTCCTGCGCGCAATCCAGCCAGCCGAGGCGGTCGGCAATTTCCCTCGGGTCGGGCCGCCACACTGTGTGATCGCGACGCCAGATGCGCCCTACGATGTCGGCCGCGCTCATCTCCTCCAGCGTCTCGCCCACCAGGCTCTGGTGGCTGTGCAGACGCGCCGAAATGTGCTGCGTCTCCGCACGGATGTGGTCGCGCCGGGCGGCGATGGTGCCCAGCAGGGCCTCGAAGGGGGCGATGAACTTGTCTACTCCCTCGGCCTGCAGCTCCTCGCCCGCCACGATCAGGTCGATGCCCAGTTCAGCCAGTCGCGCGACGCGCGCCCGGCTCCCCTCCATGTCGTCTTCAACCGTCAGGGCGACCGTGCCGTGGTCGAGGAAGGCGTCGAGCGTCTCGGGCGGCAGCGTGTTGACCGTGTCGGCGCCGATGAGCGTATCCACGTAGAGCGTGTCCGGCAGCGCGGGGTCCTTGGTGCCGGTGCTGGCCCACAGCGGCCGCTGTACGTGCGCGCCCTGTGCCGCAAGCCGTTGCCAGCGTTCGCCGGAGAAAAGCTCGCGGAAGCGCTGATAGACCAGTTTGGAGTTATCAATGGCGATTGTCGCCTGCAGCTCCGGCGCGCCGGCTTCGGCCAGCGGGGCCTCCAGCTTGACGTCGACGCGACTGACGAAGAAGGAAGCCACTGAGCCCACCTTGCGCAGGTCGCCACCACTGGCCGCCAGACGCTCCAGCCCCTTGATGTAGGCCCTGGCCACCGCTTCATAGTGTGCCATTGAGAACATTAGCGTGATGTTGACGTTGATGCCCTCGGCGATGAGCTGCTCAACCGCCGACACGCCTTCGGCCGTGGCCGGCACCTTGATCATCAGGTTGGGACGATTCAGCTCCTGAAAATATCGACGCGCTTCCGCCACTGTGCCTTCCGTGTCGAAGGCCAGGTTGGGGTTGACCTCGAGGCTGACGTAGCCATCCTCGCCAGCGCTCTGCTCATAGACCGGCAGGAACAGGCCGGTCGCCATCCGAATGTCCTCCAGCGCCAGCGCTTCATACACTTCGCCAACGCCTGCCCCGCCCACCACCATTTCCTGCAGCTGTTCATCGTAGTCGTCGCTGTGGGCGATGGCCTTCTCAAAAATGGCCGGGTTGGATGTGACGCCACGCACGCCCTTGTCAATGAGCGCCTGCAGTTCCCCCGACGTGATAAAGGCGCGCCGGATGTAGTCCAGCCAGATTGACTGACCCAGCTGCCCCAGTTCCTGAATTTTGTTCATGAATTCCTCCCGCCTGACGGGCCGATTATGCACATCCTGCCTGCATCGGCAAGCAAACGCCGCGTGCGGCGACGGATTGCTTGTAACAGCTCTGCTCGCGGTTACAATCGCGCGCGGTAACAGGCAGGCACAGCTCCCGGAGGAAATCATGGGGAGAATCGTACAAACCGCCGTCATTGGCACCGGTAATATGTCCCGGGGTCATATCCGCCGTATGTTGCAGCAGAGGGACACAACCCGTATTCGCGTCGCCTGCGAGCCCTCTGCGGAAGCCTGGGCTGCTGCTTCTGCGCTCTTTGAGGAGGCTGGCCTGGAACCGCCGCCCAATGTGCCCGACCTTGAACACCTGCTTGACGAACACGGCGCAGCGCTCGACGCCGCCCTGATCGTTACGCCGCACAACCTGCATTACAGCCAGGCTTCGATGTGCCTCGAGGCCGGCCTGGACGTCCTGCTCGAGAAGCCCATGGTCATGACCGGCGCAGAGGCAGTGCGCCTGATTGAAACGCGCGACCGCACCGGTCGTTTGCTGGTGGTCGCCTTCAACGGCAGCATGTCGCCCAACGTCCGCAGTGCCGTCGACCTGCTGCGCAGTGGCCGCCTCGGCACGCTGCAGTCCATCACCGCGACCGTGTGGCAGGACTGGGACCGTCTCACCGAGGGCACCTGGCGCAAGGTACCCGAGATTGCTGGCGGTGGCTTTCTCTTCGACACCGGCGCGCACATGCTCAACACCGTCGTCGATCTCGCCGGTGAAGAGTTCGTCGAGGTGGGCGCCTGGCTGGACAATCTGGGCAGCACTGTTGACCTGCTGGGCGTGGTGATGGGCCGCCTCGCCTCAGGCGCGCTGGTCACTCTGCACGGTTGCGGCCGCAGCGCGCCCGGCTTCATCGATTCAGACCTGCGCGTCTACGGTACCCAGGGCCTGATCCGCACCTGCGTCTGGGGCCGACGCCTCGAAATGGCCCTCGCCGGCGAAACGGAACTGACGCCGGTTGAGGTGCCGGAGTCGCTGGGCACCTGGCAGCAGTTCCTGGCCGTGCGGGATGGCAGCCTGGCGAACCCCTGCCCACCCGAGGTAGGCCTGCGCATGGCGCGCCTCTGGGACGCCATCACCAAATCCTCCGCCCAGGGCGGCGCCCTGGTGCAACTCTGATCGCTCAAGGAGACCCTATGTCTGAGTCAATTCGCGTTACCGTCTGGAACGAGTTTCGTCACGAGAAGGACTTGAGCCACGCCGCCAGCCGGATATACCCCGACGGCATCCACACGCCCATCGCCGCCGCGCTGGCGCAACAGGGCCTGGAGGTCGGCACCGCCACGCTCGACGAGCCCGAGCACGGGCTGACGCAGGAGGTGCTGGATGCCACCGACGTGCTCATCTGGTGGGGCCACATGGCGCACACCGAAGTCGCAGATGAAATCGTCGACCGCGTCCAGCTGCGCGTGCTCTCCGGCATGGGGTTGATCGTGCTGCATTCCGGCCACCACTCGAAGATTTTCAGAAGGCTGATGGGCACCACCGGCCACCTGAAATGGCGCGAGGCCGATGAAAGCGAACGCCTGTGGGTCATCGAGCCAGGCCATCCCATCGCTGCCGGCATCGGCCGCTACATCGAGCTTGACCAGGCGGAGATGTACGGCGAACGTTTCGACATCCCCGCGCCGGACATGCTGGTCTTCGTCAGCTGGTTTGAGGGCGGCAACGTGTTTCGCAGCGGCTGCTGCTGGAACCGCGGCCGCGGCCGGATTTTCTACTTCCGGCCCGGCCACGAAAGCTACCCGCACTTCCACAACGAGCAAATCCTGCGCGTGATTTCCAACGCAGTGCGCTGGGCCGTCCCGGACAATCCTGGCTTTGACGACGTCGCCAACGAACGGGAGTCGCTGGAGCCCATCCGCGCGAAAGACTAGCCCGCAGCGCTTACCAGCGGTACTGCGCCGGGGCGAAGTCCATTGAGCGGCCGTTGTAATAGGAAACGATGGCCTCTTCCGGTGTGGTCACGGCATCAATCCGGGCGTGGTCATCCGCTGTAAACTCCACGGAAACGGCGCCCAGGTTGTCCTCGAAGTGCCCCATCGTGCGTGGACCGACGATCGGGCTGGTCACGCCCGGCTGACGCATGACCCAGGCCAGGGCGACCTGCGCCATCGACATCTTCTTCTCCGCCGCAAGGATTTCAAGCAGCGCGGTGACTTCAGCGGCGCGATCGCCAAAGTGCTTTTCCCAGCGATCCTGCATGTGTCCGGCAGTCAATCGCCGGTCGGATGCGAAACGTGAATCTGCCGGGACATCCATGCCACTGCGATACTTCCCGCTGAGGAAGCCGCGCGCCAGCGGCGACCAGGGCAGAATGGCGATGCCGTAGGTCTGTGCCATCGGGATCAGCTCGCGCTCGATGCCGCGGTCCAGCATGTGGTAGGGCGGCTGCTCACTGACGTAGCGATTGGCGCCCAGCTCCTTCGCGATCCACAGTGATTCGAGAACCTGCCAGGCGGCCCAGCTGCTGGTGCCCACATAACGCACCTTGCCCGCGCGGATCAGGTCATCCAGCGCGCGCACGGTCTCGTCCGCCGCGATGTCGCTCTGCGGCCGATGAAGCTGGTACAGGTCGATCCAGTCGGTGTTCAGCCGCCGCAAGGAGGCCTCGCACTGCTGAATGATGTGACGCCGGTTGTTGCCCACGTCCAGCACATTGTCGCTCATCTGGCCGCGCACCTTGGTCGCCAGCACGACATTCTCGCGCCGGCCGCCCTGCAGCGCCTTGCCCACAACCGTTTCGCTCACGCCAATAGAGTAGACGTTGGCCGTGTCAAGAAAGTTGACGCCCTGGTCCATGGCAAAATGAATCATGCGAATCGATTCGTCTTCCGGCGTTGAATTGCCGAAATTCATGCAGCCCAGGCACAGCGCGCTGACCGGCACGCCCGTACGCCCCAACATACGATATTCCATCGTCTTGCTCCTCTATTCAGTCAAGTGCCCGCATTGTAACGTCATTCGCGGCATCTGCGGCCATGTGGCTATGTTGCGCGTGAGCATCCTGCTCAGCGCAGCACCAGTTCGCCCGGCAGCATGATGTGATCCGCGCCGCCCGGCCAACCCGCCAGACGTTCGCCGCTGCGCGCATCGTACATCCCGACAATGAGCCGCGCCGGGCCGGCTTGCGCTGTCGCGTTGAAGCGCAGCCGGTGTTCGTCCACGATATATTCGCCGCTGCGCCAGCCGCTCGTGGGTCGCGCGCCCGCCGCCGGCAGCGCGTCGCTCTGGGCGATGAGGTGTCCCTGCGCGTCCAGCAGCTGCACGAATACTGTGTAGCTCAACTCCGTGCCGGCAGGGCCGGCCTGCCAGACCAGTGTTACAGCCAGCGGCGCGTCACGGGCAGGAGCGTCATCTTCCAGCGTGAAACCCGCCAGTGTGCCCAGGTCGCCCGGCGACTGCCTGACAGGAACCGCGAAGTCGGGCGCTTCATCAACACTGGGCAATTCCTCAATGCGCCAGCGCACCAGCCCCGTCCCGTCCGGCAACAGCATTTGCACCTCACCGGCGCGCGCAGTGGCCGGAACTGTCACCTCGCGCCAGTCCAGTGTGATTTCATCGCGTTCGCCAAGCTGTGGCATCAGGTCACGCGCCCAGCTGCCATCGCTCGCCGCCAGGGTGAGCAAGGGCAGCGCTGCGCGCCCCTCCCACAACAGGCTCACATCCAGCCGCTGCCCCGGGCGCAGCGTCTCGCCTGCCAGATTGTGCGCCAGCAGCCGCAGGTCATCGCCAACTGCCAGCTCACTGCGCTGGGTCAGGCCCGTCTCGCGCCCTGTCGCCTGCCAGTCTGCGCCCGGCAACAGACGCCACTGTCCCAGCAACAGGTCGCGCCCCAGGGGCGCGCCACTGGCATTGCGCAGCTCGTAACCATCCGGCGCCTGCGTCTCGTCGAAGATTCGCAGCCAGACTTCGTAATCGCCTGGCGCTGCGCCGAAGGGCAGCCTGAGCAGCGGCCATGCGCTCAATATGTCGCCAGGGCGCGCCTGCAACCCGCTACGCTGGTCATCCGTCGCGAAGATTGCGCTGCGTTTGCTGACGATCTGACCCAGACTGTTGCGCAGCAGGATGGCAGTCTGAATTTCGCTTGCCAGTTGCGGCCCGGCCAGCAGGGATACTGGCAGGCACAGCGCCTGGTCTGCGCGCTGTGCCTGCAACGCGCCCCGGGCGAGCAGCGTGGCGCGCTCCGCGCTATCTACCTGGACTGAAATGTCCAGCGGCTGCAACTCTGGCAGGCTCGTTGCTGGCGCGTCAAACAGCAAAGTGCTCATGCCATAGACGGTGAAGGATTCCGGCGAGCGGGCCGTGCCATGCGCGAGCAGGCAACTGGCCATCCCGCGGTAGTCAGCGCGCTGCGTGTACCACTGGTTCAGCGCGACCTTGCCCTGCCGCGGCACGAGCTCCGCAAACTGCTGCATACCGGCGTTTTCCGGCAAGGTGATGAGTTGCGCCGGCAGGTTCAGCTGGCGCCAGTAATAGCTGAGGTCATGGCGCTCGGCGTAGGACCAAGCGAGCACGCTGTCCCCGGCCCTGAGCGCGTCAGCATAGTAGAGCGCCATGCCTCGGGCGTCATCGTGCTGCAGCTCCGGCTCCGCCGCCAGCTGCAGGTTCGTCAGCAAAAGCGCGGCAGCCAGCACAGCCGGCACGAGGCGCAGCGAAAGCCCTGGCAGTCGTGCAGCGGCTGCGCCCAACAAGACACAGAGCAGCGGCACCAGCGGCACCAGATAGCGCCCGTGCATGCCATTGCCGATGAGCCCGAGACCCAGCGTCAGCAGGCCTGCCAGTATCAACAGATGCAGCGCAAGCCAGCGCGTTGCCGCCTGCCGCCAGGGCGCGAGCAGCAGCAGCGCCAATGCCAGCAAACTGACAATATCGGTCAGTGACGAACGAACCGTCAATTCCCATGGAGCCAGCCAAAGAGCTCCCCACATGTGACTGAAAAGCGCGATCCCCGGTTGCGGCCCATCCCGCAAGGCGCTGTTGGCAGCCGCCACGTTCAGAAAGTGGTTTAGCAGCCAGGGAGCCCACAGCAGCGCGACCAGCGCCTGCCCCGCCAGCCAGGCGCGCCAGTCCGGCCGCCGCAAGCTGCGACGCACCAGCCAGTGCAGCAACATGGCAAGGTTAAGCCACAGCGCGAAGACCGGGCCGGTATTGTGCGTGTAGAGGATTAACGTCTCGCAGGACAGCAGCAGCAGCCATGCGCGCCAGTCCGGCCGGCGCAGCAGGCGCTGCCAGGCGAGTAGCAGGGCCAGCGTCAGCAGCGCCAGCAGGGCGTACATGCGCGCCTCCTGCGCGGCCCACCACAGCGGCGCCGAACAGGTAGCCAGCCAGGCAGCCAGCCACGCGACTCGGCGGCCGCAGCAGCGCAGCGCCAGCTGCCAGGTCAGCGCGATGAGCAGCAGGATGGCAAGCAGCGAAGGCAGGCGCAGACTGAATTCGCTGTCGCCCAGGAAACCTGTACTGATGTTCAGCAGCAAATAGTAGAGCGGCGGATTGGTCGTGTCGGCGAGCAAGGCCTGCGCCAGCGTGGGCTGGATAGCGGCCCAGGCCGACCAGCCTTCGTCGAACCACAGGCTCTGGGCAGCGATGCGCTGCAGGCGCAGCGCACTGGCCAGCAACAGGAGCAAGGCCGCCAGCAACAGGTTGCGCAGGGCAGCCGCGCGAGTCATGTGGCGCAGGGTTGCCCCTTCGCATCCTGCTGCGCCAGCCAGTCCCGCTCTTCCGGCTGCAACGTCGCGTCGGCCAGAAGATCAGGGCGCCGCCGCAAGGTGCGTAGCAGGGACTGCTGCCGACGCCAGGTTGCGATACGCCCGTGGTCGCCGCTCAGCAGCAGCTCGGGCACTTGCAGCCCGCGAAACGCAACCGGACGTGTGTAGTGCGGTCCTTCCAGCAGTCCGTCGGCATGACTGTCCTGCGCTACCGCGTGCTCCGCGCCAAGTACGCCCGGCAACTGGCGCACCGTGGCGTCGATGACGACCATGGCCGCCAGCTCACCGCCGGTGAGCACGTAGTCGCCGATGCTGATCTCATCTGTGATGACCAGCTGGCGGACGCGTTCGTCGACGCCTTCGTAGTGGCCACAGACCAGCAACATACGTTCCTGGGCCGCCAGCTCGCAGGCAATCTGCTGCGAAAAGACGCGCCCCTGCGGCGAAAGCAGGATAACCGGTTGCGGCGCAGTGGCCGTGATGTCCTCAATGGCGCGCACCAGCACGTCGGCGCGCAGGATCATGCCGCCGCCGCCGCCGCAGGGCGTGTCATCCACTTGACGGCGCCGGCCTTCGCCCCGCTCGCGCAAATCATGCAGTTGCAACTGCAGCAGCCCGAGTTCCTGCGCCTTCCACATCATGCTAAGGTCCATCGGGCCGGCGAACATCTGCGGGAAGAGGGTCAGCACATCGATTCGCACGTCAGCCTCCTTCCCTCGCCCGCCAGCGCATGCGCACAGGATAGCGATTCCCCTGGCTGCGGGCAATCGCGGCGGCGGCCTTCGCGCCCCTGCCCTGCAACGCAACGCTGCATTGCCTGCACCACTGCCGCCTTGCCAAAGCGACTCAATCCGTGGGCCGGAACACAGCCCGCCAGGAACGCAGCGTAGTTTCGCCTTCGTCCTCGCAGTCGCCGGTCGCAAATTCCGGCGAACTTTCTGCGCGCCCCGGCATGTCGAGGCGATACTGCTCCTCAACCTGCATGACGAAATCCGCGTAACCCGGCCCGAGTTCCGGCTTCAGCCCGCTGAAGAAGCGATCCTCACCACTATCCCAACGCGCGCGCAACGCCATTCCCGGGATGCCGCGCCCGTTGCGCTCCTGTACATAAACCGCCAGCAGAGACGGACGCTCCGCATCGCAGAACGCGCCCAGGCCGACCAGCACAAACTGGCGCAGCGGCCCGGCAGTAATCGTTGGGGCGGATGTGACTGTCGGAGTCACGGCCGGCGACGGCGACGGCGCGGGCGTCTTGCTGGGTGGCGGAGCGAGCGTGGCGCCGGGCAAGGGCGTCGGACTCACGTCAGAAAGCAACAGCGAGTCCATCTGGAGGGCCGGCAGCAATCTGTCTGCGCAGCCGCTGTATCCCTCCCTCAGGTAGAAGTCAATCATGCTGAGCAAGGTCGCGAGCCCGCCGGGGCTGGTCACGAAATCTGTGGCTGCCAGGCGACAGGCCATGTCCGCCATGTGTTGTGCCGGGCTCACTCCCGGGCTGGACGCTGCAAGTCGTGCAACAGCCCGATCGTGATCCCCATCGACGGACCAGGCTTGCGCGACCAACGCAGCATAGAACTCCGGCGCAACCCCGCGCAGCGCCACTGCCCTGCCCGGCGAGGATGTCGGGTCGCTGGCCCAGGTGAGAATCAATCCCAGACAAATGCCTCCGAAAACGCCGACAAAGGACAGGAAATGTACCGGGGATCGCAGTCCACCTCGGCGCGCCCGGCTCATGGCCGGCTCGTGGCCGCCTGCCCTGCTCATGGCCGACTCATGGCCGCGTGCCCGTCGACCCACGCTGCCGCCAGGGCTCCATCGCCGGCGTCAGGCGGCCCAACCCTTCGGCCAAAGCGACCAGACGGCGAATATCCTGAACATTGCGCGAGTTGGCGATGAAGCGCTCGGTAGTGGTCTGCAACCAGGCAACGCTGTCACCCGCCGCGACTTGCTGCAGGCGCCGCCATGCTGCCGGCAGGTTGCCATCGCCCGTGTAGGCCGTGGCGACCATCAGCACATAGTCGTCGCGTGCCCCCTGCCCGTCTGCAAAGTCTTGGTTGAACAGCCCGCCACCCAGCAGCTGCCCCAGCAACAGTCCGGCCAGCAACCCGAGCAGAAGCCCGCCCACCAGCTGCGGAGCGACGCTGCGTACGGAGCGCCTTGCTATCATGGGCGGCAGTATACTACGGCTCGCAGGTCAGTTGACTTTCACGGGGTGCAGGGATAGCATTCGGGCCTTGTGCCGATGGTGGGAGTCGAACCCACACGCCCTCTCGGGCGCGCGATTTTGAGTCGCGTGCGTCTGCCAATTCCGCCACATCGGCCAATATCTTCATCATAGAAAGCCCAACCGGAACTGTCAATGATATCCGGTCCCCTGCCATGAGCCGCATCGCGCGCTTTTGCCCGGCCTGCGGTCAGCCGCTGGCTTGGCAGACACGCGCAGGCGCCCTGCGCCCGACCTGCGCTGCCTGCGGCCACGTGGTCTTCTTCGACCCCAAGGTGGCCGTCGCCGCCTGGATTCGCCAGGATGAAAGGCTGCTGCTGGTGCGCCGGCGCGGCGAGCCCATGGCCGGCTACTGGGCCATGCCGGCCGGTTTCATGGAATACGACGAAGATCCCGAGGATGCCGTCCGGCGTGAAGTGCTGGAGGAAACTGGCCTTCAGGTGCACATCAAGCGGCTGCTGCAGCTATTCCATACGCCCGCTGATGGTGGCCTCGCAAACCTGGTGCTGGTCTACGCTGCCACCATCAGCGATGGCGACTTGCAGGCCGGCGACGACGCCGAAGCTGTCGCCTGGTTTCCACGTGACGATCTGCCGCGGCTCGCCTTTCTGCCGACCCAAACACTGGTCAAACGCTGGCTGGCAGGAGCGCTGTGACGGAGCGCGTTTCGCTGCCCTCGCGGCGCGGCATGGGCGCAAACCAGGCCAGCACCACCTGCACCAGGATCAATCCGATGAAGAGCGCGAACATCAGGTTGTAGTCGCCGAAGGTATCGAAGCTCCAGCCGAACATCACCGGCCCGATGGCCCCGCCGGCGGACATCAGAATGGCGACGAAACCTCGGATCTCCCCAAGGTGCTCACGGCCGAACAGATTGGCCCAGACCGAGTTGTCGAAAACCCCGCCCAGGGCGATGTTTGTGCCGAAGACCAGCGCATAGAGAAACAGCATCCATGGCTGGGTCATGGTGGCGGCCAGCGCCAGCAAAGATATCGAGGTTATGAGTTGCAATACCATCAGGAGGCCAGGCCGCAGCCGATCCGACAGTATTCCTGCGAAGATGGACATCCCCGCCGCAACCACAGCCAGCATCCCGAAGGTTTGCGCAGCGACCGCCGCGTCATACCCCATCTGATTGAAAATGGACACCTGGTGCAGAATGAGCGCCGAGCCCGCCGCCGGCGTTATCATGCGGCCCAGCACGAAGATGCGAAAGATCGGCGTACGACGCGCCTCCGCGAGGGTCCAGCTTTCCTCTTCCTGGACCTCGATTTTCGTCTCGCCGCTGTTCACGCGCCCGTCCGGCAGCAAGCCGTAGCTTTCTGGCTTGTTGCGCATGAGCACCCACACCAGCGGCACCACGACGATGCCGACCAGCAGGCCCAGCATCTGCCAGATCTGGCGCCAGCTCATGGTCGTCAGCAGTTCCTGTATGAAGGGCACATAGAAGCCCTGGAAGAGCCAGGTCACGATTATCGTGATGCTGAAGACCCGTCCGCGGCGGCTGCGGAACCACTGGGCCAATACCGTGCTGTTGGCTATCCACAGCGGCCCGAGCCCCACTGCGCGCATGACGATGAACATCAGCAGCAGCGCCAGCGGGTTGGTCGCGGTCGAGAGTGCGATGAGCGAGACTGCGAATACCACGCCGGCGAGGGCGCCGATCAGACGACTGCCATGGCGGTCCGTCAGCTTGCCCACCCAGGGCAAGCTCAAGGCCGCCACGAACCCCCCCAGCCCGAAAAGGACGGAGAGTGTCGTGCGATCCAGACCGAAATCGAGGATGAAGTCATCTACGAAGAGTCCGATGGTCGTGTTGTGGCCGAAGAAGGGCAGGATCAGCCCCAGCGTTGCGGCCACCACAACCACCCAGCCATAGTAGACGGGACAGCGCGAGACGACATGCAGACTACGGATATGGAGGATATTTTGCATTGGAACCTGTAGTGAGTGCGAGCGGGCGAGGGTGCCCACGACCGAACCGCGAGCAGTGTACACCTGTCGCAATTACCAAAATCAAACTGGACTGACTTGGACTCAGGCAGGTTTGCGGGCAATAACAATCTGGTTCACGCCGAGCGCCAGCGGCATGCGCGTCGTGCGCGTCAGCACCTGAACTAACGCCGGCAGCCCGAAGAGTGCGAACTGCAATTTTAGGGGCAGCAGAGGCACATAAGGTACGTCCCACAGGCCGTCGCCAATGTGACGCAGGATGACAAAGTCGCTCTCCTCGCACCAGGCGCGCCAGGTCGCCGGGGGGTGCACGTTGATATGCGTGGGGTCCTTGCCGGCCGCGTCGCGCGTCCGGTCCTTGCGCCAGCGCAAGGCATATTCCGGGTGCGGCGTGGCAAAGAGCCACAGACCGCCCGGCCGCAGGATGCGATACACCTCATGAAGCATCGCCTCCGGCTGCGGCAGATGCTCGACCAGGTGCAGGGCCACGACCGCGCTGAATTCGCCGTCGGCAAAAATGTCGGTCGCCGCCGCATCTCTCTGCAAGGCCCGCGCGCGCGGCGCGTTCAGGCGCGTCTGCTCAATGGCGTGGTCGATCAGGTCGATGCCGGTGCAGCGGAAGTCGTCCTGAAGCAAGCCGAGCAAATGCCCCAGGCCACAGCCCAGCTCCAGCAGAGCGCCATCCCCGGCGGGAGCGTGGCGTCGCACCAGCGCCGCGTAGTAACGCCGCGCAAACCAGTACATGCTGAAACGTCCCAGGCCGCGATCCGCGTAGTTCCATTTGAAGAAATACGAGCGATCGTAGTGCTGCAGCGGCGCAGCAGGAAACTCGTCTCTCACTTATTTCTCACAATCGCTCAGGAGATACAGGACATGGGTTGCAGTGATGGACAGTCGACGTCGAAAATCTCGAAATCCAGCTGCGACAAATACAACACACCATAGGAATGCGAGGTGTCGCGCGAGCTGTGACTGGCGCGGAACAGGGAGCCTGGATTGACCACGCAACCCTGCTCCACCTGGACGCACATAGGCAGATGCGTGTGGCCAGTGACCAGCACGTCGGCGTTGAGCGAGCGCAGCATCATGTTCAGCAGGGTGTCGGAGAGGTGATCGCGATACAGCCCCCAGATATTATTGCCCGGCTTGCCGTGACACATGTAAATCCGGCGCCCGCCTCGAGTGCCTTCCCAGTCCATAGGCAGGGCTTTCAGAAAGTGCGCGTCTTCCCGCGTCAGTTCACTGTGGCAGTCATCGTGGTTGCCACGAACGGTGACGATGCGGCGCTCGCGCATCATGCGCACCACGCCCGCCGGGCCGGAATTGCCACCCAGCAAATCGCCCGCGCACAATACCTGCTCGACCTGATGCACCCGCTCAAGGCGCTCAAGCGCTGTTTTCAGCGCCGTCCGGTCACCATGAATGTCTGAAATTATCCCCAACTTCATCGGAACACCTGAACAAGATTGCTCCCAGTATAACAAATCCTGCAGACCTGCGATTTCGCAGCGGATATGCTATCATCCCCGCTCCCGCACGACAGCGGACCTGACCATGACCCGCTTCCTGCTCATCCGCCACGCCGTCAACGACTATGTCAAAACCAACCGCCTGGCTGGCTGGACCGCGGGCGTCCACCTCAGTGAAGAGGGACGCGCGCAGGCCGCCGCCCTGGGCAGGCACCTGGCGCAGGAAGCGCTCGACCAACTCTACGCCAGCCCGCTGGAGCGCACAATGGAGACGGCGGAAGCGATTCAGAAACATCATCCTCAGTTGCAGATTAGGCAGCATGCGGGCATTGGCGAAGTCCGTTATGGCGACTGGGAAGGCGCGAATATCAGCGAGCTGGCGCGGCGCAAGGCCTGGCGCGTGGTGCAGGAGTATCCCTCGCGTGCGCGCTTCCCCAATGGCGAGACGATGCGGGCGGTTCAAATGCGCATTGTTGACGCGCTGGAGGAGCTGACCCTGCGCTGGCCAGGCGCAACGTTGGCCGTCGTTTTCCATGCGGATCTGGCCAAAATGGCCCTGGCGCACTACCTGGGCATGCACCTCGACAACTTCCAACGGATTGATATTGCACCGGCCTCGATCAGCAGGCTAACCCTGGGGCACAGTCGCCCATGGATCAGCGGCCTGAATGATGTGGCCCACCTGCAGGACCTGAAGTCGCGGCAACATGATGAGGGGCGCAACAGCAGCAAGTCGGGGCGGAGAGGAGGGCGGGCGCATGCCAGGCACTGAAATTGAACTGAGGCCGGTTGACTACGTAACGATTAGCACCCTTGGCCCCAAGGGCAAGCGCGTCTTTTACCTCCAGGCTGGCAAGGAAGCCCAAATCGTCACCCTGATCATCGAGAAAGAGCAGGCTCTGGCGCTCAGCGAAGCGGTGCGCGAACTGCTGGACGATATTGACAAACGCTTCCCGCCACCTGGCGAAGAGGACGAGCCTGCAGTCGTCGGGGCTGACATGGACTTGCACGAGCCGATTGAACCGCTGTTTCGCGTCGCAGAAATGGGCCTGGGCTATGATGACGAGTCGCGCATGGTGGTGCTGCTGGCCCAGGAGCTGGTGGTACGCGAGGACGATGAAGACGAGGTAGAGCCTGGCGTCGTACGCCTGTGGTGCAGCCGCAGCCAGATGCGCGCGCTAAGTTCGCGGGCTACTGACAGCGCACAATCCGGCCGGGCTGACCCGCGCCAAAACGGTCGCGTCATCTATTACTGGTCGTGACGGGCGAACGCTCGCTCAAGCAGACGTCGTCGCTCAGCGTGGTGCGCATGCTACAGGCGTTGCGTGACGGCGAACTCGGCAGCGACATCGGCCTGATGCGCTGGAGTTCCAACTACACCTTCCTCACTTCCATCGCGTACGAAGACCTGAACTTCATGGTCATCTACAAGCCGCGCAACGGCGAACGCCCGCTCTGGGACTTCCCGGATGGCACCCTCTGTCTGCGCGAAGTCGCCGCCTGGGAGACAGCGCAGGCCCTCGGCTGGAACATCGTGCCGCCAACCGTAATGCGCGAAGGTGCCCATGGCCCTGGCTCAGTGCAGTTCTTTGTGGAGCATGACCCGGAACTCACTTACTTCACCTTTCCGCCGGAGGTTCAACCCCGGCTGCGCCGGCTCTCGCTCTTCGACCACATCGTCAACAACGCCGACCGCAAGGGCGGGCACTGCCTGCTGGATAGCCAGGGACGGGTATGGGGCATTGACCACGGTCTCACCTTCAACGCCGATCATCGCCTGCGCACGGTCATCTGGGATTTCGCCGGCCAGCAGATCCCGCCTGCCCTGCTGAACGACATCGCCGGCCTGCGCGCCCGGCTCGATGACCACGAGAGCGCGTTCCGCTGCCGGTTGGCAGAGCTGCTGGACGACAACGAGATCGCAGCGTTGCAACGGCGTGCGGCCCTGTTGCTGCAGCAGGAACGCTGGCCGCAGCCGGGGCACGGCCCCAACGTCCCCTGGCCGCCCGTCTAGCGCGTTCCGACCTGGTAATCGAACAATCAGGTCTGGTTATCAACGTTGTCTCCTGCGATAATCAGGAAGGAGTATGCTTATTATCCAGTTGAGCAAGTTAATTCAGGGAGGATCCATGAAACGCAATGCGGCACTTATACTTGCCGTCGTGCTGAGCCTGGCGCTGATCGCGCCGCTCGGCGCCCAGGAAGACAGCTACGAGCTCACCATCATGCACACCAACGACGTGCATGCCGAACATGAGCCCGCCCGCAGTGGCGATGGAGGCGCAGCCCGCCAGGCCACGGTCGTACGTCAAATCCGCGATGAGGTCGCCAACCACCTGCTGCTGGATGGTGGCGATCGCTTCACCGGCACGCTCTTCCACATTCAGTGGCTGGGCCAGGACAGTGCGCAGATCATGAACATGATCGGCTATGACGCCATGACCCTTGGCAACCACGAATTCGACAACGGCGACGAGGTGCTGGCCGCCTTCGTTGATGCGCTGGAATTCCCCGTAGTCACTGCCAACGTGGACTTCAGCGACTCGCCGCTGCTGGCCGGCAAGATCGAGCCCATGGTAACGCTTGAGGTCGGGGACGGCAGCGTCGGCCTCATCGGCCTCGTGACGCCGGAAAGTGAAATCCTCTCTTCGCCCGGACCAGAGCTGGTCTTCGAATATGACCTGGTGTCCGTGACCCAGAACGCGGTGGATGCACTGACTGCAGCCGGGGTGAACAAGATCATCCTGATCACGCACATAGGCTACGCGGCTGATGTCGAGGTCGCGCAAAATGTCAGCGGCGTCGATGTCGTCGTCGGTGGCCACACCAACACCTTCATCAGCAACACCTACAGCGGAGCCCAGGGCGAGTATCCCACCGTCCTCGAAAGCGCCAGTGGCGAGCCGGTGCTGGTCGTGCAGGCGAGCACGAAGACGCGCTATCTGGGTCGCCTCGACGTCGAATTTGACGCCAGCGGCGTGCTAACGGACTGGGATGGCGACGCCATCCTGCTCTCGCGCTACATCACACCGGCGCCGGACGTCTCCGACCTGGTGGCCGGCCTGGCCGAACCCATCGCCGAACTGCAAGAACGCGTGGTTGGTGAATCCGCCATCGCTCTTGAAGGCAATCGCAGCGTCTGCCGCATTGAAGAATGCAACCTCGGCAACTTCATCGCGGACGCCGTCCGTGAGGAAACCGGCGCGCAGATCGCCTACATGAATGGCGGCGGCATCCGCAGCAGCATCGACGCCGGCGAGATCACCATGGGTGAAATCCTCACCGTGCAGCCCTTCGGCAACGTCACCAGTACCTTCGGCCTGAGTGGGGCTGACGTCATCGCCATGCTGGAGAACTCAGTCTCGCGCATCCAGTTGAACGAGCAGGGACAGGTACAGCGCGGCGGCGGCAGTGGTCGCTTCCTGCAGCTTTCCGGCGCGCGCTTCTCGGTCGACCCCACCCAGGAAGTCGGCAGCCGCATCGTCAGCGTCGAGGTGCTGAACGATGCCGGCGAATATGAAGCGCTTGACCCCGACGCCATCTACAGCATGGCCGGCAACAACTTCGTGCGCAACGGCGGCGACGGCTACTCTGTCCTCGAAGAGAACGCCATCGATCCCTATGACGGCGGCCGCGTGGACTTCAACGTCACGCTGGACTACATCGTGGCCAACAGCCCGGTGGCGCCTGTTACCGAGGGGCGGATTACCTACATCAACGCCGAGGTCGAACCGCTCGACGCGGGCTAAACTTCGGCACATCAACAACAACTTCACAGCCGGCGGCCTCAAGGGGTCGCCGGTTTTTATTGCGCCTGGGCGCATCATCCCGGTGGATTCCGCTCTGGTATCGACGCCGTGCGCCAGTAAAATTGGCAGCGGTAGAGTGTATGAATTGTTGGGCAGTCCAGTTCCAGGAGGAACCATGCAACGCAATGTAGCACTATTGCTGGCCGTCGTTATGAGTCTGGTGTTCGCGTTACCACTGGGCGCCCAGCAGGACAGCTTCGCGCTCACCATCTTGCACAGCAACGACGTAAATGCCGAACATGAGCCCGACAGCAACGGGGATGGCGGCGCAGCGCGTCAGGCGTCGGTCGTGCGCCAGATCCGCGCTGAAGTCGACAACAGTCTGCTGCTCGACGCCGGCAACCGCTTCACCGGCACCCTCTTCCACATCCAGTGGCTGGGTCAGGACAACGCGCAGATCATGAACCTGCTCGGCTATGACGCCATGGCGCTCGGTGGCCACGAGTTTGATGAAGGTGATGAGGTGCTGGCAGCCTTCGTCGACGCGCTGGAGTTCCCGGTCGTCACCGCCAACGTCGACTTCAACTACTCACCCGCGCTGGCCGGCAAGGTTGAGCCCTGGGTCATTTTGGAGGTGGGCGGCGAGCAGGTCGGCATTATCGGGCTCGTCACGACGGCACATGCCATGATCTCCGCGTCCGGGCCTGCGCCCCTTGTCGACCGGGACTTGATTACCGTAACCCAGGCGGCAGTCGATGCCCTGGCCGCGGAAGGGGTCAACAAGATCATCCTGCTCACAAGCATCGGCTATGAGTCAGCCGTCGAGGTCGCTCAGCAGGTCAGCGGCGTGGATGTCATCGCGAGCGGCACGGGCAGTATTTTTACGAGTAATAGCTATGTCGGGGCCGCAGATTTCTATCCTGTCGTTCAGGAAAGTCCCGCCGGCGAGCCGGTGCTTATCGTTCTTGCCGGCGAACATACGCGCATTCTGGGTCGGCTTGACGTTGAGTTCGACGATGCCGGCGTGCTGTCGGACTGGGGCGGCGACGTCATCCTGCTTTCGCGCTACATCGCGCCGGCGCCTGACGTTTCCGATCTGATTGATACGCTCGCCGAACCGGTTGCCAGGCTGGGTGAGCGCGTGCTTGGCGAGACGACTGTCGCGCTAGGCGGTGACAGTCTGGTCTGCCGCGTGGAAGAATGCCCCCTCGGCAACCTCATTACGGACGCCCTGCGCGAGCACAGCGGCGCGCAGATCGCCTACATCAACGGCAACGGATTCTTCGGTGGCATTGATGCCGGCGAGATTACCCTGAGCGACCTGCTCGTCGTGCACCGCTACAACGATCTCATCGAAACCTTCAGCCTGACCGGCGCAGATTTCGTCGCTGTGCTGGAGCACGCCGTCTCGCAGCTCACGCTGAACGAACAGGGTCAGATACAACGCAGCGACGTCAGCGGCGGCTTTCTCCAACTTTCTGGCGCGCGCTACAGCGCTGATCCCACGAAGTCGCCTGGCAGCCGAATTGTCAGCGTTGAGGTGCTCAACCACGCCGGAGAGTACGAGGCGCTCGACCCCTTGGCCATCTACCGTTTCGTAGGCAATGACTACATCCGCAAGGGTGGTGAAGGTCACTCGGTCCTGGCGGAGGCTGCCATGGACCCAACGGATGATGGCCATGAAGACTATCACATCACCATGGACTATATCGAGGCCCACAGCCCGGTGTCCCCAAAGATTGAGGGGCGCATAACCTACGTCAACGCTGCAGTGGAGCCGCTCGACATGGGCTAGTTGCGGCACAGTCACTTCTCGGCCAGCAGTCATGAGTCGCCGGCTGTATTGCGCCGTGCTATACTCAGTTCCCCGGTGGGAAGAGTGATATGGCGACCATCAGTCTCAAGGCCTATATCAGCCGGGTAGATACGCTGCTGACTGTCGGCAATCTGGACGAAGTCGTCCACCATTGCCGTCATATCCTCGTCAGCTACCCGCGCAATGCAGAGGCCAGCCATATGCTGGGCCAGGCACTCGTCCAAATGGGCGGCAATGCGTCTGAGGCCCAGGCGGTGTTGCGCCGCGCCCTGGCCATTTTGCCGGACGATGCAGCGACCCACGCCGCGCTCGGTGAAGTCAGTGAACACAACGGTCTTTTCGAGGAAGCGATCTGGCATCTGGAGCGCGCCAGCGAACACGCCACGGAAAACCGTAGCTACCGCGAGCGTTTGCGCAGCCTGTACCGGCTGCACAGGGGAGCAGACGCCGAGCTCCCCGAAGGCCTGCCGGGCGCCGTCGCGCGCCGCCAGCTGCGCGAGAGCCAACGCGTCCAGGCCATTCGCACCCTCCAGAACGCCCTTCAGGACTCGCCAGGTCGTCAGGATTTACGGCTTTTGCTGGCTCGCACCCAATGGGATGTGGAAAAGCGCGTCGATGCCGCGGATACGGCGCTTGATGTTCTTGAGGCCCTGCCCTGGTGCCTGCACGCCAATCGCATTGTCGCCGGCCTGTGGCTGGCCGAGTTGCGCCCCACGGATGCGCAGCAGTTTCTGGAACGCATCCACGACGTTGACCCCTATTTGGCGCTACGCCTCGCCAGCAACAATCCGCCGGACGAGCATGCCTACACCCTCACCGAGCTGGACTATCGTCAGTTTGGCAATATCAATCCGCCGGTGAACCAGTCACCCGCCATTCCCGCCCCGGGCGGAAGCAGAGGGCCTCGGGGACGACCCAGGGACGACTTTCAGAGTGACATCACCGACGGATCCCTGCCCGACTGGTTACAGGAAAGTGTCACCGCCGAATCCGAACAGGATGAACTCGCCTGGCTGGAGGGCAATGCGCCAGCCACTGCCGCAGCCAGTTCGGCAGACGGAGTCCTGCCCTGGGAGAGCGGCACGCCAGTTTCACCGCCCCCCTTGGCGCCATCCCCACTGGCGCATGAAGAGGGTGACGAACTGGACTGGCTCAATAATCCTGCAGATGGAGAGACTCACTGGCAGGCAGAAAGCGCCGCAACGAATCCGGGCGCAGCCAGCCCTGCGTGGCCAGATTTGCCTGATGCGCAAGGGCCGCCAGCTCCTGCCAGCGAAGCCTGGCGCTCAGCGCTGCCGCCGGCGGGCGCAGACCCGGCCGGCGCGCATTCACGGCAGCAGCAATTCGTATTCTCACGTTTGCCGCTGTGGTTGCGCGTGCCGGCCGAGGGACTGCCCGTCCTTAAGCCGGCCAGCAAGCAAGGCCGGGCCAGACGACGAGGCCTGCGCCTGCGCCGGGGGTAGGCACTTACCGCAGCGCAACACTCATCTCACCTGAAGGAGAAAGCATTGGAACGCACTCTAATCATCATCAAGCCGGATGCCGTGCAGCGCGGCCTGTGCGGCGAAATATTGCGCCGTTTCGAGGCACGGGGCCTGCGCATCATCGGCATGAAGTTCATGCGCATCTCGCACGAGCTGGCCGCCAGACACTACGCAGTACACGCAGGCAGGCCCTTCTACGCCGGCCTCATTGACTACATCACCTCGTCGCCGGTGGCAGTGATCGCGTTCGCCGGTACGGATGCCGTTGCCGCGGCGCGCATGACCATTGGCGCCACCAAACCCTCCGAAGCGGCGGCCGGGACCATTCGCGGAGATCTCGCGCTGGAGGTGGGCTTTAACCTCGTTCACGGGTCGGACAGCGTGGCGAACGGCATTGCCGAAGTGGACAATTTCTTCGCTGCAGAAGAGTTGCTCGACTGGTCGCGCACGAGCGAGCGCTGGATTTTCGAGCAGGAGTGAAGCGGGGTAGGCGCAGGTTCAGACGATGTTGACCATCACATTGGCCTCGCGCCACAGCCCTTCAAGGTCATAGTAGCGGCGCACCTCGGCCAGGAAGATGTGCACGACGACCGAGCCGTAGTCCAGCAATTGCCAGCCGCTATCATGGGAACCCTCGATCGAGGTGGGCAGCAACTGTCGGCTGTCGCGGGTCGAGCCGCGCACATAGCCGACCAGCGCGCGGATCTGACGCTCGCTGGTGGCTGTGCAGATCACGAAGAAGTCCGCAATTATCGTATCCGGGCGCAGGTCCAGCAAAGTAATTTGCGTCGCCCGGTTTTCTTCCAGTACATCAACAATGTGGCGCGCGAGCTGCTCCTGCGGGTCCAGTACGGCCTCCCCTCTTCTGTCAGATGCCCAGTGTAGCATGGGCGCAGTCGACTGTCACGCTGCGTCGCCGTGAACAAGTGTATGCGCGGCCCGCAATGTCGTGTACAGTCGCGTCATGCCCACTCAGGAGCTACAACGCGACAGGATGCCCGGCAACATCCCGGCATTGCAGGTAGTGCGACGGCCCGAACTGATCGCGGAATCGGTCTTCATCGCGCCGGGAGCGGTCGTCGTCGGGGACGTCACGCTCGAAGCCGAGGTCAGCGTCTGGTTCAATGCAGTGCTACGCGGCGACACGACTCCGCTGCAGGTCGGCACCGGCAGCAATATCCAGGATGGAGCCGTCATGCATGCCGATCCGGGCTTTCCGGTGATCGTGGGGCCTGGCTGCACCATCGGCCACAACGCCATTGTGCATGGCGCGCGCGTGGGCAGCAACAGCCTGGTGGGCATGGGCGCGATTCTGCTCAACGGCGTTTCGGTCGGTGCAGACTCAATTGTCGGGGCCGGCGCGTTGCTCACCCAGGGAAAGCACTTTCCACCCGGCTCACTCATTCTGGGCAGCCCGGCGCGCTGCGTACGCGCGCTCAGCGAAGCGGAGATTGAGGCCAACCGCGCCAGCGCGCGCGCCTATGTCGCGAAAGCCGCCGCCATTCGCCGCGCCCAGGAAGAGCGAACATGACACACGAGACCATCGAATTGAACGCCAGTTTGCCCGGACAGCGTCTCGATATGGCGATTCTGGAGCATATTGACGCTCGCATCTCGCGCGCGCAACTGCAGGCGCTCATCGCCGGCGGCCAGGTCAGCGTGAACGGCCGCCAGCGCAAGGCAGGCGTGCGCCTGAAGGGCGGCGAGCACATCATCCTGCAATTGCCCCTGCCGGTCGCGGTCGAAGGCGTCCGGCCCGAGCGCATCACGCTGACTGTCCTTTACGAGGATGAGCACCTGGCTGTGATCGAGAAGCCCGCCGGCATGATCGTCCATCCCGGCGACCACGACGAACGCGGAACACTGGTCGCTGCCGCGCTGACGCGCTGGCCGGAACTTGCGACCATACCTGGCGAGCCGAAGCGCGCCGGCATCGTTCACCGCCTCGACAAGGACACCAGCGGTCTCGTTATCCTGGCGCTCAGGGATGTCGCCCGGCGTGAATTGATACGCCAGTTTCAGGAGCGACTGGTCACGAAACGCTATCTGGCCTTGCTGGAGCGCTGCCCGTCGGCAGCCAACGGTCGTATTGACGCGCCGGTGGGCCGCGACCCGAAGCAACGCAAGCGCATGGCGGTCGTCGCCCACGGCAAGGCGTCCATCAGCGACTACAATGTGCTGGATGAAGGTCTGGCGGGTGGGCGCGCGCTGGTTGAGGTGCGCCCACTCTCCGGGCGCACGCACCAGATCCGCGTGCACATGGCCTACCTCGGCTGCCCCATCGTCGGCGATCCAGTCTATGGCTTGCGCAAGCAACGCCTGTTCCTCACGCGTCAGTTCCTGCACGCTGCCGGCCTGAAGTTCCTTCATCCGACCAGCGCGGCAGAACTGGCCTTCGAGTCAGCACTGCCGCCCGACCTGCAATTCACGCTGGACGCGCTGCATGACCCGGTTAGCTGAGCCGGAATTCGCGCCTTAAAAACGCAAGGGGTACACTGCGCGCCAGGAGGTACGATGCCCTATATCCACCAGGTAAGCGATGCGGAAGCGCAGGGCGCGGTCAAACACGAGCTTGATCGCGCGCGGCAGCGGGCCGGGCGCATCTGGAACATTGTTCGCATTATGACGCCCAATCCCCAGGCGCTACGAACCAGCATGGACTTCTACAGCGCCCTGATGTTTGGTCTGTCGCCGCTCAGCCGGGCGCAACGCGAAATGCTTGCGGTCGTCACCAGCAAGGTCAACGGCTGCCGCTACTGAACGTATGGCCATGCACATGACCTCCGTGCCGAGGTCGACTGGTTCGAGAGCGAGGCGGAAGCCGACGCCTGGGTACACGCCATCGCCAGCGACTGGCGTCAGGCGCAGCTGGACGCCACTGACCGTGCGCTCTGTGCCTACGCCGAGCAGCTGACGCGCACTCCGCGTGAGACGGGGCCGGAGACCATCGAGAAACTGCGCAGTAGCGGCCTCGACGACCGCAGCATTCATGATGCGACCCAGGTCATCGGCTTTTTCAACTACATCAACCGTATGGCCGACGCGTTGGGCGTCGAGCCGGAAGATTTCGTGAGGAATTGGGGAGAAGCAGACGGGCAACCCTGACAACCCCGACCACATCGCGCCCATGCCCGAAAAACCCAAGGAAAAGCTGTCTCCCGGCGCCCTGCGCCTGCAACGAGTCCTGTTTGCGCTCGCCATGCTGGTGCTGATCGGCACCAGCATCTCGCTCCTGTGGCAGCAAACGCGTCCCCAGCCGCTGGAGATTCGCGTCATCCCGCCGCCGCCCACCTTCACACCAACGCCCAGGCCCACGCCCGGCCCGCTCACGGTCTACGTCAGTGGCGCGGTACGCGCTCCACAAGTGCTGCGCCTGCCGCCGGCCAGCCGTGTGCGCGATGCCATTGCTGCGGCGGGGGGCGCGTTGGCAGATGCCGACCTGGCTCTCGTGAATCTGGCGGCGCCGCTGCATGACGGGATGCAGGTTCATGTGGCTCAGCTGGCCGTAGCCACGCCCTTGCTGGCCACCGGCAGCGCCCTGCTGCGCATCAATCATGCCGATGCAGAGGCCTTGCAGCGCCTGCCAGGCGTCGGCCCTGTACTGGCGCAGCGCATCATCGAGTGGCGCGAGGTGAACGGCCCTTACGCCAGCATGGTGGATCTGGACAAGGTGGATGGCGTCGGCCCGGCCTTGCTGCGCGACCTGGAAGCCCTGCTGCGTTTCGACTAGCCGACGCGGTTGCCGCGCAGGGTATCGAAATAGAGGATGCCTTCCGGGTCCGGCTCGCAGTGGATGGTGCTGCCCACCGTCACCTGCGTTTCTGGCGGCACGGTCATGTTCCAGCGCTCCCGCTCCAGTTGCAGCTCCAGCAGCTGGTAGCGCTCGGCGAAGAAGGGCATCACACGCACCACGACGGCCGGGATACCACCATCTGGCACCAGACGCATACGCTCCGGCCTCACCCCCAACGTGATGAGTGCGCCGTCCTCCAGGTCCCTGCGAATGGGGAATCCACCGAAGGAGCGCCCTTGCCAGCGTCCCTCCGAGGCCCGGCCACGGAACTCGTTCATCAGCGGCATGCCGATGAAGCCGCCGACGAAGAGGTTCACCGGGTTGTTGTAAAGCTCGCGGTATGTGCCGATCTGTACGAAACGCCCGTCGCGCATGACGGCGATGCGCTGCGCCAGCGCGATCGCCTCAACCTGGTCATGGGTGACGTAGACCGAGGTCACCGGAAAGGCGTTGAGCAGGCGCTTGAGCTCCACGCGCGCCTGGGCGCGGATCTTCGCGTCCAGGTTGGCGAAAGGTTCGTCGAAAAGGAAGACCCGCGGGTCGCGCGCCAGGGCCCGGGCGATGCCCACGCGCTGCACCTCGCCGCCGGAAAGCTGCTTCGGCCGTTTTGCCAGCAGTCCTTCGATGCCAATGCCCGTGACCTTCGCCACTTCGCGTACGCGCTCCGGCAGTTCGCGCTCCCGCTGGCGCAGACTCAGGAAGAGGCCGACGCTACGCCAGCCTTCCCAGTGCGGCATCAGGGCACCGGTTTGGAAGACCATACCAATGCCGCGATCCTTGATGTCAATCTCTTGCAAGAGTTGGTTGTCAAAGTAAATTTCGCCGGTGTCCGGCGTCTCCAGCCCTGCGATCAAACGCAGAAAAGTCGATTTGCCACAGCCGGAAGGGCCAAGTACCGCCAGGAATTCACCCTCCTCCAGCTTCAGCGAGACGTCATCCACCGCGCGCACCGCGCGGTGCAAGCCGTCGCGGCGTTGGTTGAAAATCTTGCTCACGTGACTGAAGGTTACTGTGGCCATGTGTCTCGCTCCTCTGCTATGATTGTACTCACCCTGCCTGCCACTACAATATGTATCAGGACAGCACATGGACACGATTGACCTGCGCAGCGACACCGTTTCCTGGCCTACCGACGAGATGCGCGCCGCCATGGCGCAGGCGGAGGTTGGTGACGATGTCTATGGCGAGGACCCCACGCTCAACCGGCTTGAGGAAGAAGCGGCCTCAATGCTGGGCAAGGAAGCCGCGCTCTTCGTCACCAGTGGCACGATGGGCAATCTCACCGCCCTGCTGACCCATTGTGGGCGCGGCGAAGAGGTCATCCTCGGCAAGCAGGCGCACATCTTCCGTTCCGAGGCCGCCAACGCCGCGGCATTCGGCGGTATCCAGCTGAACACGCTGGAGGTCAACGAGGACGGCACGCTCGACCTCGACGAAATCCGGGCAGCGATTCGAGGCGACGACCAGCACATGCCGAGCACGCGCCTCATCGCGCTGGAGAACACCCAGGGCACACTGCGCGGGGTGCCGGTCAGCGCCGCTTACACAGATGCAGTTGGCGCGCTGGCGCACGAACACGGGCTGAAGCTGCACATCGACGGCGCGCGCATCTTCAACGCGGCCGCAGCCCTCGGCACATCCGCCAGCGAGCTGGTCGCCGCGGCGGACAGCGTTTCCTTCTGTCTCTCAAAGGGACTCTGCGCGCCGGTTGGTTCGCTGCTGCTTGGTGACACGGAGTTCATCCAGGCCGCGCATCGCACGCGCAAGGCGCTTGGTGGCGGGCTACGTCAGGCCGGCATTCTGGCTGCCGCAGGACTCATCGCCCTGCGCCGTATGCCACAACGCCTGCACGAAGATCACATTAATGCCTGCGCGCTGGCGGAAGGCCTCACTGAAGTGCCCTGGATCAACGTAGACCCGGCGCAGGTCTACACCAACATGGTCTACATCAACCTGGCGCAGGACGCGCCGCTCACTGTGGACGAGCTGGCCAGGCGCATGCTCTGTGAGCACAACGTGCGCATCGCTGCCAACCGCTACATGCCGGGCAGCATCCGCCTCGTAACACATTACTGGGTGACCGGCGCCCATGTTGACCAGATCCTGCAAGGATTTCGACAGATTCTCTCATGACGCCGCCCGAAGACCTCGATGCCTTTGAGGACGAGGAAGAAATCGATCCCGACGCCGAAGCAAGCGGTGACGGCGATCTGCATGACGCCAAGGCAGCATCACCGGCAGACTTGCCGGCCGGGCCGCCCGATCCTCCTGACGAGAGCGGACGCCGCGATGACTCGCTCTTCGCCTACCTGCTCGCGCTGGCGCTCTCCATCGGTCTGATCTCCTTGCCCGGCGGACAGCATGACCTGCGTTTCACGCTGCTCTGGATGGCCCTGGCTGGCTATGGTGTGCTGGCCTGGCTACTCACGGACCTTGAGCGCATAGAACGCGAGTCGTCAGAGAACCTAGCCTGGGGAATGGCCTTCGCGCTGATCCTCGCGGGACCGCTGCTGACCTTCGGTGGCAACACTCTGGGCGTCATCAGCCAGCGCCTCTTCGGCGACCTGCGCACCGGCCCGGTGCTGGCCCTGCTGGTCTTCGTCATGCCACTGTCGGAGACGCTCTTCTTCCGCGGCGTGCTACAACAACGCTACGCCTTCTGGCTGATCGGTCTGATGGCCAGCCTGTGGTCCTTCCTGCTGTATCTGCCGCTACTGGAGATAATGCGATTCCCGGCCATCGCGCTGATCGTCGCGCTCGCCTTGCTGATGATGAACCTGCTGTACAGCTACGTCCGGCAGCGCAATGGCCTGGCCGCTGCCTGGCTCTGTCAAATCGGCGTCAACCTGGTGCTGCTCTTCCTGCCTTACCTCGCCAACCAGGGCGCCTGAACACTCACCGCGCGTTCAGTCTCATTTCGCATCCAGCTCCAGCAACTCGCTCATCAGCACGCCACCCTCGTTGCGCTGCGGCAATCGGCTAAGATAGCGTTCCGTCACGGCGACGTTGCCGTGCCGTAACAGACGGTTGATAATGTCGACCGTGACGCCGGCTTCCTGCAGGGCGCCGGCCACCGAGCGGCGCAGGTCATGCGGCGCCACGTGGCCCAGGCCGGCATGCGCCGATACCCGGTCCACGATGCTCCAGATGCCTTCCGTTGACAGTCCATCGCTGCTGATGCGGCCGCCCTTCCACAGCCGCCGTACCAACGGCGCCTGGGGGCTGAGCGTCTCGACTTCTGCCAGCGCCTGGCGCCAGTCTGCCAGCGCTGTGAGCAGGGTATGCGGCACATCGAGCACGGCGACGCTGTTGCCTTTGCCCTGAACACGCAGGACGGGGCGGCCGTTCTGCATGCTGAAATCGCCGAGCCGCGCGCGCGCCAGTTCGTCGCGGCGCAGGGCCAACGTGCACAGCATGGTCAGCACGACGCGGTTGCGCAGGCGCTGGTTGCGCGAATTGCCCGTCATGGAGCCCGCGGCAATGAGGCGGTTGATTTCGTCGGTGGAAAGCCAGCGACCGGGTCGCCGGCCACTGGCCGCCTTCGGCGCGCGCACATTGGCCACGGTGGCGCCGACGTAGTCATCAAGCCAGCCGGCTTCCACCAGCAGCTGCGTCAGCGTTACAATGGCCGCGCGCGCCTGATCGACTGCCGGGCGGCTCTGGCCGCGCTCGGCCTGCCAGCCCAGCCAGGCGCGCAGCCGCGCCGCGCTCAGCGTCTCGCACAACTGCTGCAGCGGCAATGCCCGCATACGGGCGATGCGCTGGTCGCCGCGGGTACACGGCAGGCCGACATTGTCGACCAGCCAGACATCGATCCAACGGAAGTAGGCGCGGTGAGTGTGCGGACTGGCGACACGTCCAGGCAGCGCGTGCAGCAGGTCAAAGCGGTGCGCCCGCGCGTTCTGCGCCAGCACCGGTTCTGAGGATGATGATTGTGCGCCCATGAGGCGAGTATAGCGTGCAGCCCGTTTGACTGACGGGCCGGGGAAGCCGATTACTGCGGCTCGCGCCCGGCGAGTGGCTCCCATTCACGGTCCTGCGGGCCCACATAGCTGGCCTTGGGCCGGATGAGACGATTGTTGCGCTTCTGCTCGAAGATGTGGGCTGACCAGCCGGCGATGCGGCTCATGACGAAGAGCGGCGTGAACATGTCCACGTCGAGCTCGAAGGTGTAGAGCAGGATTGCGCTGTAGTAGTCCACGTTGGGGAAGAGGTGCCGCTCAATGAAGAAGCCATCGGCGCGGGCAGCCTGCTCCAGCTGCTCCGCGATGTCGAACCACTTGCCGTTGCCGGAGCTGGCGGCGAGCGCCCGCGAGTGCTGCTTTAACACATTCGCCCGCGGGTCCGGCGCTTTGTAAACGCGATGGCCGATGCCCATGATGCGGCGGCGCTTGCCCTGCACTTCCTCGCGGAACCAGTCGGCGACGCGACAGGGCTCGCCAATCTCAAGGAACATGCGCATGGCCGCCGAATTGGCGCCGCCGTGGGCCGGGCCCTTCAGCGCGCCGATAGCCGCCACCACCGCGCTGTGCATGTCGGATTCGGTGGCCGTGACCACGCGCGCGGTGAAGGTACTGGCATTCATTCCGTGCTCAGCCAACAGCACCAGATACACATCCAGCGCGGCTGTGGCCGTCTCATCCGGCAGTTCATCGCGCAACATGTAGAGGAAGTTCTGCGCGAGCGTGAGATCCCTGCGCGGCTCAACCGGGGCAGCGCCGGCGCGAATGCGGTTCCAGGCGGCGCAGAGCGTGGTAATCTGGCCAGTAAGACGCACGGCCTTTCTCCGCGAGGCCTCCAGTGAGTTGTCCGCCGCATCCTCGTCATGGAAGGCCAGCGCGGCCACTGCAGCCTCCAGCACTGCCATGGGGTCTGCATCCTGGGGGAATGCGCGCAACAGCGCCAGCATGGGTCCTGGCACGGCCGCATTTTGCGCAATCTCGAGGCGCAGCGCCTCCAGCTCCGCGGCGGCCGGCAGACGATTGTGCCAGAGCAGGAAAATGATTTCCTCGAAGGTTGCGTTGGCGGCCAGGTCTTCGATGCAATAGCCGCCATAAGACAACTTGCCAGCGATTCCGTCCACCAGGCTGGTGCGCGTTTCGCCGATGACCACGCCTTCCAGTCCTCTGCTTACCTGCTTAGCCATGGTCTGCTCCTCGGCAGTTAATCTGCTCCCGGTAGTTCCTCTGGTCGCCCGCGTGCCGGTTTCTGTTGGTTCAGGTGCTGCGCGCGGCCAGTATAGCAACGTGGCCTGCCTGAATCAACGGCAGGAGTGCTGTGCTCTTCGCTTGCAGATCACAGCAGATGCTGCTACACTGCGGGTATGAATTATGTGAGCGTCTCCGGTGAGTTGCGCATGACCTGTCCCTGTCCGTACAGAGGATTCTGATTCCGGGACGCTGTTCGGTTCACAGCAGTGGCGACCATGCCAACCCTCCCGGTTGGCATTTTGTTTGGCATTGAGGCAGGCGCACATGTCCGTCCGCATCACGAAGGACTTGCAAATGCGTATCTTCCGCCATCTGGAAACGACCTGGCCCAACGAGGGCGGCGGCTTCCTGCTGGGTGAGGTTGACGCGGCGGGCGCGCGGATCAGCGAATGCATCGCCGTGGAGAACGTCTTCGAGGCGGCCGAGCAGCACCATCGCTACGCCATGACGCCGCAGGACTGGATGCGGCTCGAGGACGAGGCCGACGCCCGTGGTCTGGTGCTGCTGGGCTACTATCACAGTCATCCGGATTCGCCCGCCATCCCCTCGGACTATGACCGCGAGCATGCCCTGCCCAACTTCATCTATCTCATCACGCGCGTGCAGGGCGGCGCGGCGCAGGAAATGTTCGCCTGGAAATTGCGCGCGGATCGCAGCCGTTTTGACGAAGGGACGCTGGAGGCAGTTTGAGAGTTGCAGGCCTGGTGCGCGGGCCGGACGGTGAGGCATCGCACTGCAAATGCGACGTGAGCGGGTTCGACTCCCGCGCGCACCTTTTGTAGGTATACTTGCAGGCATTCGCCAAAGGAGCAGCAAACGTATGGTCACAATCCGCATTCCCAGCCCTCTGCGCGCCTACACGGCTGACCAGGCCGTCGTCGAAGTTGGCGGCGACACCATCGGTGCCGCGCTGGAGGACCTGACCACGCGCTATCCGGAGCTGCGGCAGCACCTTTACGAAGGGCAGCAATTGCGCAATTTTGTCAACATCTTCATCGGCGAGGAAGACATCCGTTTTCTGGACGGGCTGGATACCGGCATTGACGCGGGCGACAGCCTGCGCATTATCCCCAGCATCGCCGGCGGCTGAGCGAAAGCGCAGAGATCCGACCGCAACCCACGGCAGGAGTGAGGGAAGGCATCATGCAGGCACTGGCAAGCAATCCGGGCGCTTTGAGCAACGAGGAGATTCGGCGCTACAGCCGTCATATCATCATGCCGGAAGTGGGCGTTGAGGGACAACGCCTGTTGAAGTCTTCCAGTGTGCTGCTCATTGGCACCGGCGGTCTCGGCAGCCCGCTGGCGCTCTATCTGGCAGCTGCGGGCGTCGGCCGTATCGGTCTGGTGGATTACGATATTGTGGACGAGAGCAACCTGCAACGGCAGATCATCCACGGGCAAAGCACCATCGGCACCAGCAAGCTGGAAAGCGCTGTGGCGCGCATCCGCGACATCAACCCCTTTACGCAAATCGACACCTACAATGAGCCGCTGACCTCCTTCAATGCCCTGCGCATCATGGAGTCTTACGACGTCATCATCGACGGCACGGACAACTTCCCGACGCGCTACCTCGTCAACGACGCCTGCGTCAAGCTGGGCAAGCCCAACGTCTACGGCAGCATTTTCCGTTTCGAGGGACAGTTGAGCGTCTTCTACGCGAAGGAAGGACCTTGCTACCGCTGTATGTTCCCGGAACCGCCGCCACCCGGCCTCGTCCCCAGCTGCGCTGAAGGCGGCGTACTCGGCATCCTGCCCGGAACCATCGGCACGCTGCAGGCCACCGAAGGCATCAAGCTGCTGCTGGGCATCGGTGACCCCATGATCGGGCGCATGTTGCTCTACGATGCGCTGGAGATGACCTTCACCACCATTCGCGTGCGCCGCGACACCGCCTGCCCGGTGTGCAGCATCCCGCCGGAGCAGGTCGAGCTGATTGACTACGAGCAGTTCTGCGGAATGCCGGCACATGATCACAGCACCTTCATCGGCGCCAATGGCCATCAGGAAGGCGACGAGGCGATCGACGAAATCAGTGCAATGGCGCTCAAGGCTCGCCTTGACGCCGGTGAGGATATGGTCGTCCTTGATGTGCGCAATCCTATCGAGTGGGAAATCGCCGCGCTCGACAACACCCTGCGCATTCCCAAACCACAAATTGAAGCGGCAATGAACGATGTGCTGGCAGGCAACAAGTCGCGCGAAGAGACCGTGCTGGCGGATATACCGACGGATCGCGACCTCGTCCTGCACTGTCGCACCGGCATTCGCAGCGCCGATTCGATAGGCTTCCTGCGTCGGCTCGGATATGAGAACAAGCTGTTCAACCTCAGCGGCGGCATCCATGCCTGGTCACGCGACATTGACCCTTCACTGCCAATTTACTGACGCAGGTGATGCCAGGTAACCCGCACGTTCGCGCCGTCCGGGCGGTGTTGCGTAATCAACTCGCCGTCCGGAGCGAGCCAGGGAGGCATGGGGCCCTCATCCACCTGGAATACTTCAAAGCCACGTTTAAGATAATTTGACATGGCATGCGGCCCGTCCAGGTTACAGGTGTGTAGCCACATTCGCTCTGCGCCCTCGTCCCACGCGCGCTGCACGCCGGTGCTGAGAAAATGCTTTCCCAGCCCGCGACCAATAAAGGCTTCGCGCAGCCCGAAGTAAATAATCTCGAAATCCCTGCCTTAGCGCATCATCTCCATAAAACCCGCCGGTGCGCCGCTGACATAGAACACGTCCACCGTCAGTTCGGGGCGCTCCAGGTCTCTTTGTATCTCATCCCTGGCAGACTCGCGCAGCCGGTCGGTCCAGAACCAGGCGCCGCCCACCGCACCGTACAGAAAGCGATAGTAGTCGACATCGACCGCTTCCAGCTCCATCACATGGCAAGCGGCCTGGGTTGCCTTGTCGAGAAAGGCCGGACGAAAGTGTGCCTGGCCGGGTATTTCCAAGTGAGTTGTAATGAGCTTGTCCGGCAATTTTTTCAGGTCAGCGTTCATTTCGCACTCCTCGCGCTCAACGCTTGTAACTATCGCCAAAAACAAGCTTCTGTCAATGCGAGGAGGACATTGCCGCCCAGGCTGCGGAAATGGTTGCTGCTGTGGCTGACCGGCTGCCGCAAATCTGAACGTCCGGGCCAGCAAATATCCATTCCGGCCTCAAGCATCCTTGTACAGGTCTGGCATAGGCTCTTGCTCGACCAGGTACACCTCGAAGCCGCGTTTGCGATAGTTCGCCATGGCAAAGGGTCCATCCATGTTACAGGTGTGAACCCACACCCGTTGCGCGCCCTCGTCCCAGGCGCGCTGCACGCCGTGGCTGAGTAAATGCTTGCCCAGGCCGCGCCCGAAAAACATTTCGCGCAGGCCAAAGTAGACCAGCTCGGTGTTGCCGTCTTCCCGACCCAGTTCGATGTACCCCGCCGGCGCACCGGCCACGTACAACACGTCCACCGTCACACCAGGTCGTTCCAGCTGATCCTGTAACTCGGCGAGCGAAATGTCCAGCCGGTAACGCCAGCGCCAGGGCTCGCCCACCGTCCGGTACAGGAAACGATAGTAATCCAGGTCAGTGCGCTCCAGCTGCAGCAGCCGGCAGTCCGCGCTGGCCGCCGCATCGAGGAAAGCCGGGCGAAACTGTTGCCTGTCCTTCATCTCCAGGTAGGTTGTTACGAGCGTATCCGGGACCAGGTTCATGTGGCACTCCCTGCGTAGGCGGCGGCGATTGTAGCAGAACTGACTGGCCTGCCGCTGTTATACTACGAATGTGCTGGCTGACATGAGGGATGCTATGGACTTCGAGCTTGGCGAGGAGCGCTTGCAGGCGCAACGTATGGTGCGTGACTTTGTGGAACGCGAGGTTATGCCGCATATCGCTGTCTGGGACCGCGAACAGCGTATGGACCCGGCGCTGCTTTCACGCATGGCGGAATTGGGCCTGCTCGGCATCTGCCTGCCGACGCGCTACGGCGGCCAGGGCTATGACTACCTCACCCTCGGCCTCGTCTGTGAAGAACTGGAGCGCGCAGACACCTCGTTGCGCGTCATCATGTCTGTGCACATGGGCCTGAACAGCCTGTCGCTGCTGCAATGGGGCAACGAAGAGCAGAAACGCCGTCTGTTGACGCCACAGGGACTCGGTGAACAAATCGGCGCCTTCTGCCTCACCGAGCCTGGCGCCGGCAGTGACGTGGCCGCCATGCGCGCGACCGCCCGCCGCGATGGCGCTTGCTACCTGCTGAACGGCGAAAAGATGTGGATCAGCCTGGCGACGAAGGCGGACAATTTCCTCGTGATCGCGCGCCACGACCTCGACGCGCAGCCGGCGCACGCGGGCATGAGCGCCTTCGTCGTCAGCCGCGACATGGCCGGCGTGAGCAGCGGCGACATTCACGGCAAACTGGGCATACGCGCCGGCTCCACCGGCTGGGTCGCCATGCAGGACGTCGCAGTGCCCGTTGAAAATCGCCTTGGTGAAGAAGGCGAAGGCTTCAAGATCGCGATGTCAGCGCTGGACAATGGCCGCTTCACCGTCGCCAGCGGCGCCACCGGCCTCATTCGCGCCTGCCTTGAGGCCAGTTTGCGCTATGCGCAGGAGCGCCGCAGCTTTGGCCAGGCCATCGGCCAGCATCAACTGGTCAAGCAGAAGCTGGCCCACATGCAACAGTGGTACGACTGCGCGCGTTTGCTCTGGCTGCGCGCCGGCTGGCTGAAGAACCATGGCCAGCGCAACACGCGCGAGACCGGCCTGGCCAAGTGGTACGCGACCGATCACAGCGTGCAGGCCGCGCTGGAGGCCGTGCAATTGCACGGCGCCTACGGCTACAGCGACGAGTTCCCGGTGGAACGCTACCTGCGCAACAGCAAGGGCGCGACCATTTACGAGGGCACCAGCGAAATTCACCAGCTGATGCAAGCCGACTACGCCCTTGGCCTGCGCAGGGACCGGCCGCTGCGCTGCGAGTTGCCCGCCTGGGATGAAGACTACTGGCTGGGAGACGAAGAGTCGCTTTGATGCAGGCTGCGCGGTGAAAATTGTCTTTCTTGGCGACGAGCTAATTGCGGGCCTGCCCGGAGCCAGCATCGTTGACTGCGTCGCCGCCGGGCTGCGCGGCCACCATTTCGTCAACCAGGGCCGTCACAGTGATACCAGCCTCAACCTCTACCGGCGCGCGCAGAGCGATGTGCTGGCGTTGCAGCCGCAAGCCATCTTCCTCATGGCTGGCCTGCATGACGCCCTTTCGCGCAGCGAGCCGGCATTGCGTCCCTGGTATCGCTGGCACAAGCGCATACGGGGCGGCCGCCTGTCGCCCATCGCCTGCCGCGAAAACCTGCGCGCGCTGCTAGAGATGTTGCGACGTAATGACATCCGCACTTTCGTCGCCCTGCCGCCCGCAGAATATCGCCCGCAACTGGTGACAGCCCTGCGCGAGGTCAACAGCACCACGCAGCAACTCTGCGAGTCCTTGCAAGTGCCAGTGCTAAACCTGCAGCGCAGCCACACACCCGCATCCTTGCCACAGCGCCCTCCCATGCAACTGCTGCCCTGGCTGTTGCGCACCGGGGCCTGGAAGTTGCGCGCGCCGGACTATGAGCGACTGCGGGAACGCGGCGGCTTCAGTTACAGCTGCGATGGCCTCCAGCCCACGCCCGCCGGAGCGCAGCAGATCGCGGAGGAAATTGTTACTTTCCTGCGCCGCAACGGTCTGTCCGGATGAAACCCCTGCGTAATCTGCTGGACCGCATCCCGCGCTCAAGGCGCGCCCTCATTGAGGACCTGCAGCGAGGCAACAACGCTGCCGCGCTGACGGCCCTGCGCCGTTTGCAGGCTGGCGGCGTGACGCAGGACGGCACGCTCTGTGGCCTGGACCTGTCGGGCGCGCAATTGCAGCAGACGCGCATGGCTCGTGCCGTGCTGACCGGCGCTATTCTGCGTGAGGCCAGGCTCGACGGAGCCTATCTGAACGCAGCCGACTTGCGCCAGGCAGACCTGAGCTGCGCCTGTCTGGAGCACGCCAATTTGGGCGACGCGTTGCTGACCGGCGCCTGTCTGCGCGCGGCAGACCTGCGCAACGCGCATCTGGCAGCCGCCGACCTGCGCGACGCCGACCTGCGCGACGCGGATTTGCGTCATGCCAACCTGTGGCAGGCAGACCTGCGCAATGCCAATCTGACCGGTGCGCGGCTCGACAGCGCCAACCTGAGCGGCATTCGAAGCAACGACCGCACCAGCCTGCCAGCGGGCGACACAGCAAAGGGACTACAGCAATCCTGACCTTCGCGTTACACTGGCGCCCGCCTGTGGATGAGGAGGTGCGGACTTGCATGTCGTTAGCTTTACCCGCAGCACACCGGATACCGCCGCGCGTCTGAGCGTTGACGCGGACGGCGCGGTCAGCCAGGGAGACGCCGCGATGGTGGTTAACCCCTGGGATGAATACGCGCTTGAGGAAAGCATTGCGCAAGCCGAGGACAGCGGCGGCAGCGCCACCATCGTCGCCATCGGGCCGGCGCTGCACGAGGAAGCGTTGCGCCAGGCTCTGGCCATGGGCGCCAATGAGGCCCTGCGCATCGATGATCCAGCGCTTGATATGGCGGACAGTCTCGGCTGGGCGACGGCGGCGGCGGCGGCCGTGCGCCAGCTCGATGCAGCCAACCTGGTGATCTTTGGCAAGGAGGCCGTCGACGTCGGCAGCGACCAGCACCAGATCCAGACCGCGCGCCTGCTAGGATGGCCGCTGCTGGGCGCCGTCTCGCGCATCCTCGAACTCGACATCGCGGCCGGCAGCATTCGCGTGGAGCGCTCGCTGGAGCAGGGCCGCCAGACCCTGAGCAGCCGCCTGCCCGCCGTCATCAGCGTGCTGAAGGACATCAACGAGCCGCGCTATCCCTCCTTCATGGGCATCCGCCGCGCCGCCCGCGCCAAAATCCCCGTTTGGTCGCTGCAGGAGCTCGACGTCGAGCTGCCGGCGCCACAGGCGCAAACGCTTGCGCTGGCGGTCCCGCCGCAGCGCGTGGCCGAGGCCGAACTGCTGCCAGGCACGCCGGCTGAACAGGCCGCTGCGCTGCTCAAGCACCTGGCTGAGGAGCAAATACTGTGAGCGCCGTCTTCGTCTGGGTCGAAACATTCGCCGGCAAGGCCATCCCGCTCAGTCAGGAGGCGTTAGGCGCCGGCAGTCTGCTCGCCGGCAAGCTCAAGGTCCCGCTCGTCGCGCTGATCTTCGGCGAAAACGCAGCGGCTGTCGCAGCCGATACAGGCGCCCTGGGCGCCGACCAGGCGCTGGTCTGCGAGGACGCCACGCTGCACGGTCTGCGCCTTGAGCCCTGCGCCGCGCTGCTGGCCAGTCTGGTCGCGCAACATCAGCCGCATGCCGTGCTGGCGCCGGGCACTGTGCGCGGACGCGAGCTGCTGGCCGCGGCCGCAGCGGACGGCGGCTGCAGTCTGCTGACCGAGGTCAGCAGCATTGAGTTACAGCCGGATGGCGCGCTCCGGGTGCAGCGACCGGTCTACGCCGGCAAGCTCATCATGACGGCCCAGGGGTCGCCCGCGCAGACGCAGTATCTGGCGTTGCGCGCACGCGCCTTTGCGCCCGCTGCCCCGCAGCCAGCAGCGCAAATCTCAGTCACGGAGGTCGCGCCGGTCCTGGCCGAAGACGACATCGCCACGAAGATCGAGGGCTTTGCGGCGCCGGCAAGCACGGTCAGCCTCAGCGATGCAGCCATCATCGTCTCCGGTGGGCGTGGCATGGCCGGCAATCCGGTGCAGGCGCCGCCGGATGCAGCCGACAGCGCCATCTGGAAGGCGCAACACGGCTTTGAACAAACGCTCGCGCCACTGGCTGCAGCGCTCGGCGCGGCCATCGGCGCCAGCCGCGCGGCGGTAGACGCCGGCTACATCGACTACGCCCATCAGGTGGGCCAGACCGGCAAGGTCGTCAGCCCCGACCTGTACATTGCCTGCGGCATCTCCGGCGCCATCCAGCATCAGGCGGGCATGCGCAGCAGCAAGATCATCGTCGCCATCAATCTCGACCCTGAGGCGCCGATTTTCCGCCTGGCGCACTACGGCCTGGTCGGCGACCTCTACGAAATCGTGCCCGCGTTGACGGCAGCCCTGCACGCCCGCGCCGGCGGGGGCTGAGTCGCCTGGCTGGACAGCGGGTCTGACACATGCTATTCTTCACCCATGGGGGTGACATGGCTTCGACAGGGGAGGCTAATTCTGTGTTGCAGGCCGCAGCGCCCGGAACTGCGTTAAAACGGGCACGGCAATTAACTGCCAACGATTTCAACCCCTACGCGCTGCCCGTCGCCGCTTAGGCGATAAGCAGCGTTGTCAGCCTTGCGAGGCTGGCCGTCTGCCCCGTCCGTCTTCACCCGGAAGGTTCGGCGGGCGACACCAAAGGTGAGGTGCGTCCCTGTTGACGCCGATAAGGCGGGGACAAAGACAAATCGGCTGGTCGGCGATGAACCGGGTTGGCCAGGGACATCGCTGACGAGACTTAAGCGCCAACTATGCCTGTAGACGCACCGGGTTGAATCTTCTGGACAGCGGTTCGATTCCGCTCACCTCCACAGTCAGGCCGCCCGCGCCCTTGTTCGGGCGGCCTTTTGCTTGCGGAGGTCGCGTGAGAAGCCTCGCCTGGCGGCTTTGCATACTCATATCGCTGATCCTGCCAGTTGCCTGCCAACGCCAGAACAGCGTCGAGCTCACCCTGGTTGCGCGCGGCCTTAACCTTGAGACACAAATCGCCGCCCTGCGTGAGACCGCCACCGTCGGCGCTGAACGCCTGCAGGTCACGGTCGAATACATGGCCACGCGCGCCGAAGTGGCCCAGCGCCAGCGTCAGGGCCTGGAAGCCACCCTCATCGCCCGAGGCTCGCCTGCGCCCGGCAGCGTCACCGTCCCCACCGGCACACCCTTCCCGCTGCCAGGCACTACCCTGCCCACAGCTCAGGTAGTGCCATCCGCCAGCCTCACCCCACTGGCGCCTGGCCAGGCGGCCCTGACAAACGTGGTCATGGCCGCTTACGTCCGCAACGACGATTGCGCCAGCGAGCCCGTTTACGAGTTCGAAACAAACTCCGACCGCATCTATATCGTTGCCACGGCCCACAATATCCGCGCGGGCACCCGGCTCGCAGCCCGCTTCATCATCTCCGGCCGCGAAGTGCTGCATGAGTGGCGCCCAGGCGCCGCCATCGACGGCAACTGCATCTGGTTCTTCGTTGACCAGAGCGACCTGCCCTTCGTCGCCGGTACATGGAACGCCCGCCTCGAGCTCAATGAAGCGCCGGCCAGTGACGCCATCACCTTCAGCATTCGTGACGCCGATGGCCAGGCGCCATAAATCAGGAGCAGACCATGACCCGCACTTTTCTCATCGACACCGACACCGCCTCGGACGACGCCGTGGCGCTCATCATGGCGCTGCGTGCGCCAGACGTGGATGTGCGCGCGCTGACCGTAGTCTCCGGCAATGTGAATGTTCAGCAGGGCGTGCGCAACGCCCTCACCACGCTCGAGTATTGTGGCCGCAGCGACGTCCCTGTTTACGCCGGCGCGGACAGGCCGCTGCTGCGCGCCGACGCCCGCGCGGAGTGGTTCCATGGCAAGGACGGTATGGGCGACATGAACTATCCCGCGCCTCGGTCCAGCGCGGCTGAAGGCCACGCCGTTGACGCCATCGTCAACACCATCCGCACCAACCCGGGCATCGTACTGGTCACGCTGGGGCCGTTGACCAACGTCGCTCTGGCGCTGGCCCGCGCGCCGGAGATCGCCGCCCTGGTCAGTCGCTGCGTAGTCATGGGCGGCACCGCCTGGTCCGTCGGTAACGTCACGCCCGCCGCCGAGTTCAACATCTGGCAGGACCCCGAAGCAGCGCGCATGGTCTTTCTCTCCGGCCTGCCAGTGGAAATGGTCGGCTGGGAGCTGTGCCGCTTCGATGCCGGCCTGACGCCCGCCGAAGTCGACCACCTGCGTAGCCTGGATACGGAGCTGGCACACTTCAGCATCGACTGCAATCGCAGCGCGATGGAGGCCATCCGCATCCAGTCCGGCGTGCACAACCTCGAGCTGCCGGATCCCGTTGCCATGGCTGTCGCGCTGGAGCCGGAAATCTGCATCCGCAGCAGCAGACACGCCGTCGAGGTCGAGACGCAGAGCGATCTCACGCTTGGCATGACCGTCATCGATCAGCTGGACAACGCCGGCGATGTGCGCAACCGGAACCTGTGGGCGCAGGCCCTGATGGACGGAAAAGTAAGTGTCTGTTGGGAGATTGATGTGCCGCGCTGGAAGCAATTGCTCTATCGCTCGCTGGTCTGAGGCAACTCCTCCGCGCCAGACTTTGCAACGATGCGCTGGCGCAGCGCCAGCGCGTTGCTGTGCTGTTCGTTGAGCGCCAGCAGTTCGTCCAGCGCAGCCAGGGCTTCTGCATTACGTCCCTGCTGCGCCAGCCATTCCGCCAGCAGCCACAGCCGCTGCGCCGCCTTGCGCGTATTGCCCTGCGCCAGCCACTGCGTCGCCAGCTCGCGCTGCGCGTCTACATGGTCGGGGTTCAGCTTGAGAGCGCGTTCCTGCTGCGCCAGCGCCCGAGCGAGCTGACCACGTTCCTGGTGCAGCGCCGCCGCGCGCAACAGCCAGTCAGACGCTTCCTGTTCGCGGCCCAGACGCAGCAGCGCGCGACTGATCTTCTCGGGCGGGCCGGGGTCGCTGCCATTGAGTTCCTGCGCCCGCAGCCAGCGTTGCAACGCTTCATCCGGAGTCTCCTGCGGCGCTGTAGCCGCCGGTGTCGTCCCGTCGCCGTTATGCCGCGTCATTGCTGCCTCAATGCCCTCGCGCAGCCAGGTCTCTGCCGCGTCCGTGGCCCGGCCTACCATCTCGCGGGCCTGGATGGCCTCATCGCCGCGGTAGGGACGCAGCACCCAGGCGCTCGGCTCCATCCGGCCCGGCGGCCGCCCGATGCCCAGGCGCAGACGGCTAAACTCGCGCGTGCCCAGCTGCGCGATGATGTCCTGCAGTCCGCGTTGGCCGCCGGCGCCGCCCTCGGCGCGCAGCCGCAGCGTCCCCGGCGGCTGATCCAGATCGTCCAGCACGACCAGCAGCCGCTCCGGTTCGATACGCCAGTAGCGCATGAGGCCGCGCACTGGCTGACCGCTGCGGTTCATGAAACCCTGTGGCCTGGCCAGCAATACAGCGCGCCCGGCAATGCGCCCCTCGGCCAGGCGCGCTCCCTGGGCGTTGCGACTGAACTCCAGCCCGTGCCGTTGCGCCAGTTTATCCAGCACGAACCAGCCGATATTGTGGCGCGTCTGCGCATACCTGCGGCCGGGGTTGCCGAGGCCAACGATCAGCCAGCGCTCGCTCACGCCTGCGCTTCCTTTGCCGCTTCACTCTCCGGCCGGAACTGCGTCTCATAGAGCTGTTGATACAGGCCGCCATGAGCCAGCAATGTTTCATGCTTGCCGCGCTCAATGACACGGCCGCGATCCAGCACCAGAATCAGGTCGGCGGCGAGGATGGTGCTGAGACGGTGCGCAATGACCAGCGAAGTGCGCCCCTGCTGCACAGTCTTCAGCGCCTGCTGGATCAGGGCCTCGGATTTGCTGTCCAGATGGCTGGTGGCTTCGTCCAGCACCAGGATGCGCGGATCCTTGAGTATGACGCGCGCGATGGCGATGCGCTGCTTCTCGCCGCCGCTAAGCCGGTAGCCGCGCTCGCCCACCAGCGTATCGTAGCCCTTGTCCAGGTCTGCAATGAAGTCATGGATGTTGGCGGCACGGCAGGCAGCTTCCATCTCCGCGTCGCTGGCATCCAGTTTGGCGTAGCGCAGATTGCTGCGGATGCTGTCGTGAAAGAGGTAGGTCTCCTGCGTCACCATGCCAATCTGGCGCACGAGCGACTCAAGCGTCACCGCGCGCAGGTCGATGTCGTCGATCAGGATACGGCCCGAGTCCGGATCATAGAGACGCGGGATGAGCCAGGTCATGGTGGACTTGCCGGCGCCGCTGGGGCCCACCAGTGCCACCAGCTGTCCCGGTTCAATGCGAAAGCTGATAGCTTCGAGGGCCTGTACGCGCGCCTGACTCATGGAGTCATCGGCCCTGTTGTTACTGCTGCGCCGCTCATCAACCTGCCGCGCTGTTCCGGAAATCACGGCAATGTCCTCGAGTCGCCCGTGTCGCGTCACATCGCGCAGGAGATTGCTGCCCGATTCACGGTAGGAAAAGCTGACATTGTCAAAAATCAGTTCGCCGCGCGGATGATGCAACTCGATCGCGTCCTCGCGCTCTTCAATTTCCAGCGGTAGATCGAGTACCTCAAACACCCGCTCGAAGCTGACCATCGACTGGGCAAAGGCGACCGGTGCCGTGGTTAGTGCCTGCAGCGGCCCGTAAAGCTGGGTGAGGTAGGCGCCAAAGGCCACGATGGTGCCCACCGTGAACACCTGCTCGATAACCAGCATGCCGCCAACCCAGTAGACCAGAGCAGTTCCGGTCGCGCTCACCAGGCCGATGAGGATGAAGAACTTGCTGCCGGTCAGCGCCTGTTCCACGCCAGTGTCACGCACGTCTGCAGCACGCTCGCGAAAGCGCGCGACCTCGTTTGCCTGGCGTCCGAAGAGCTTCACCAGCAACGCTCCGCTTATGTTCAACGTCTCGTTGATGGTCGCATTCATGCGGGCATTCTGGTTCATTTGCCGCCGCGCAATCTCGCGCAGGCGCAAGCCAATACGCCGTGCGGCCAGCGCAAAGATCGGCAGCACCGCAACGCCCAGCAAGGTCAGTCGCCACTCCAGCGTCAACATCACACCCAGGGTCGCGATGGCCGTGACGGCGTTGCTGACGATGTCGACGATCGTGTTGCTGATGGCTGTCTGCGCGCCGATTACGTCATTGTTGAGGCGGCTCATCAGTTCGCCGGTCTGCGTGTGTGTAAAAAAACGCAGCGACATACGCTGCATGTGCTCGAACAGTTTCAGGCGCAGTTCGAAGATAAGGCTTTCAGCGATTAGCGCGCTGAGTTTGCGCTGCCACAGACGCAGGCCGCCGATGGCCAGCGGCAAGGTGATGAGCAGGACTGACAGAAAGTGCAGGCGTTGCGCATCGCCGGTCGGGAGCGTGCGGTCGATCAGGTCGCGGAAGATCAATGGCGTAAGCAGACCCAGCCCGGCCGAGACAAGGATAATCAGAAGCATGAGCGCAAGGCTCATGCGCCAGGGCCGGGCGTAGACCAGTACGCGGCGTAACAGCACCCAGGTCACGTTCGCCCTGTGCTCCTCCACATTGCGCATGTGCCGCCAGTATCCGCCGCCGCCGCGAAAGCCCATGACCCCCTCAATTCTTCTTCATGTTCAGCATACATCAGGCGCGACCGGCCAGTCCAGCACATTGCCGCGTTCCGGCCACTCGTGTATCATGCGCAGCCTGTCACACGAGGGTCCGCATGTGCGCTGAACTCAAGGTTGTCCTGGTCGGCTGCGGCGCAATCAGCAACGCCTGGTGTCGCGCTGCAGCGGATCTGCCTGGACTAAACATGGTCGCATTCGTCGACCTCCGTCTCGACGCCGCCCGCCGCAGTGCAGATGCCTGGCAGGCACCGGACGCCCTAGTCAGCGATGACCTGGCGGGCACACTGCAACGCACTCAACCGGATGTCGTTTTTAATTGTACAGTGCCTGAGGCGCACACAGAAGTTACGCTGACCGCGCTGGCTCATGGCGTGCACGTGCTCGGCGAAAAGCCCCTGGCCGACAATATGGTGGACGCGCGCCGAATGGTGTCTGCCGCGCAGCAAGCCGGTCTGCTCTTCGCTGTCATCCAGAACCGCCGCTTCGATGCAAACCTCCGGCGTCTGCGCGCCTTTCTCGAGACCGGTGCCATCGGCCAGCTGACCACGGTCAACAGCGATTTCTACCTCGGCGTCCACTTCGGTGGCTTCCGCGACCACATGGCGCACGTGCTACTTTCTGATATGGCCATCCACACTTTCGACGCCGCGCGCTACCTCAGCGGCGCCGAGCCATGCTCGGTCTATTGCCACGAATGGAATCCTGCCGGCTCCTGGTACGATCGCGATGCCTCGGCCGTGGCCATCTTCGAGATGAGCGAGGGCCTCGTCTATACCTATCGCGGCAGCTGGTGCAGCGAAGGCCTGAATACCTTCTGGGAATGCAGCTGGCGCATCGTGGGCACGCGCGGCACTGTGCTTTGGGACGGCGCTGAAGGCATTCAGGCCCAGGTGGTGGCCGCGGACGCGGGTTTCCGACGGCCATTGACTGACCGCATGGCGGACGCCCCGATCCCGCCGGAGTTAACCGGCAGCCACGGCGGCGTCATTCGCGACTTCCTGCGCGCAGTGCGCAAGGGCGGCAGCGTCGAGACCGTCGCCAGCGACAACATCCGCAGCTTGGCGATGGTGCACGCTGCCATCGAAAGCGCCGAACGCAAAATGCCGGTTGCAGTCCGTGCCTGATCATCCGCGTTGCGGCTCTCCCGCCCTGGCCCCGCGCCTGTGACCGAACTGACCGGCCTGCTGCCCCTGCTGTCCGCCAGCCCTGCCTGGCGCGCGCTGCAAGCGAGTCTTGCGCAGGACGCACAGCTGCCGGACCTGCAGGTCATAACCGGGGCGCGGCCCTTCGTGCTGGCCGCGCTTTGCCGGGCGTGGCAGGGCCCGCTCGTTTACATCACCGCGCGCGTCGACCGCGCCTGGAATGTGGCCGAACAGTTGCCGGTCTGGCTGCCACAGACGCCCGTGCAGCGCTTCGCCGAGCCTGTGCCGCACTTCTACGAGCGCGCGCCCTGGGGCGATTCGGCCATTCGCAGCCGCATCACGGCCCTGAGTGCGTTGAACGAATCAGCTGACACTGTACCGGCGCCCGTTATCATCTGTTCGGCACGTGCGTTGATGCAACGCAGCATGCTGGCCCGGCAATTTTGCGAGGAAACGTTGACGCTGCGCCCAGGCATGCGCCTGCCGCCCGACGAGTTGCTGGCTCGCTGCCTGCGACTGGGATACACGGCATCCTCGATGGCGGTAACGCCCGGCAGCTTCAGCCGCCGGGGAGGTCTGGTCGATGTCTTTCCCCAGGCGGCGCAAACGCCGTTGCGCGTGGACTACTTCGACGACGAGATCGAGCAGTTGCGCAGCTTCGATCCTGCGTCGCAGCGCTCACTCGCTCACGTCGAAGAGGCGCGCATCACCCCCGCGCATGAGCTGCTGCCGCAACGCGCGCAGCCCCTGGCCGCCCGGCTGCGCGCCTGGTTCGAGACCCTGCCCGCGGATGATGCCGCCAGTCCACGCAGCGACCTTGGCCCGCTGGAGAACGCTGCGCTCTTCCCCTGCCTTGAGCAGTATCTGCCCTGGCTTGACGAACGCCCCGCCAGCCTGCTGGATCACGCGCCCGCCAACGCCCTGATTGTCGTTGAGGACTGGTCGGCGCTGCGTGACACCGTAGCCGGCCTGGAGGAACGCGCGTTGCAGCAGCGCGAGGAAAGCATCGCCGCGCAGCAAATAGCGCCAGACATGCCCCTGCCCTACCTCACCTGGGACGCGCTGGTCGAAGCCCTGGAAGAACGCCGACCGCTGCACATGGGACGGCCCGTGGATGGCAGTGAGCCGTACGGGCCCTCCCTGCGCGAACTCTTCGTGCCCGGCCCGCGCTTTGGCGGCCAGCTTCGCCTGATGCTGGACGAGCTGCGCCGTTCACGCCGTGAGGAGCGGGAGCGCATCGTCGTCGTCACCGCGCAGGCGCCGCGCCTGGCCGAGCTCTGGCGCGAGCAGCAGAGCTTCATCCCTACGCTGAACACGCTGGACGAGCCGCCGCAACCAGGCACGCTGTGCTTCGTCAACGGCGCGCTGCAGGAAGGCTGGCGGCTACGCACAGCGGAGGTCGAGCTGCTGCTGCTCAGCGACCAGGAAATATTCGGCTGGAGCAGGCCCGAACCTCGCCGGCGCCAGGCAGCGCCCCGCTCGCGCGCGCCCGACAGCAGCTACTCCGACCTGCACGAAGGCGACATCGTAGTCCACGTCGACTATGGCATCGGTCGCTTCGCCGGCATGCGGCGGCGCACCCTCGGCGGCAACGAGCGTGAATACCTGCTGGTGGAGTATGAGGGCACGGACATGGTCTTCGTGCCCATTCACCAGGCCGACCGGCTGACCCGCTACATCGGCGCCGACAACCGCACGCCCGCGCTCAACCGTCTCGGCCGGCCCGACTGGGAGCGCGTGCGCAGCAAGACGCGCAAGTCCATTCAGGAGGAGGCCCGCGAGCTGCTGGAGCTCTACGCCCGTCGCGCCCAGGCCCGGCGCGCGCCCTTCAACCCGGACAATTCCTGGCAGCACGAACTGGAGGCCGGCTTCCCCTTCATTGAGACCGAGGACCAGCTGCGCGCCGTGCGCGAGGTCAAGGCCGACATGGAACGCGCCTTCCCGATGGACCGCCTCATCTGCGGCGACGTTGGCTACGGCAAGACCGAGGTCGCGCTGAGAGCTGCCTTCAAGGCCGTGATGGACGGCAAGCAAGTCGCGGTGCTCGTGCCAACAACGGTGCTGGCGCAACAACATCTCGAGAGCTTCAGCCGACGCCTGGCACAGTTTCCGGTCAAGGTAGAGATGCTTTCGCGCTTTCGCACGCGCGAGGAACAGGCCACCCTGCTGCCAAAACTCACGAGCGGCGAAATCGACATCGTCATTGGTACCCACCGCCTGCTGAGTTCAGATGTGGTCTTTCGTGACCTGGGCCTGATCGTAATCGACGAGGAGCAGCGCTTCGGCGTCACGCACAAGGAACATTTCAAGCGCCTGCGCACCCAGGTGGACATCCTCACCCTCACGGCCACGCCGATTCCGCGTACGCTCTACATGAGCCTGACTGGCGTGCGCGACATCAGCATGATCCAGACGCCGCCCGAAGAGCGCCTGCCGGTCATTACCCACACCGGCCACTTCGACGAGCAGCTCCTGCGCCAGGCCCTGCTGCGCGAGCTCGAACGCGGCGGCCAGATCTTTTACGTGCACAACCGCGTGCGCTCTATCGAAATGGTGCGCGGTCAGCTCGAACGCCTGGTGCCGGAAGCGCGCTGCATCGTCGGCCACGGCCAGATGCATGAGCGCACCCTGGAAAACGTAATGAGCGCCTTTTCGCACGGCGAATATGACGTGCTGGTCAGCACCTCCATCATCGAGAACGGTCTCGACATCCCGAACGTCAACACGCTCATCGTCGACCGTGCGGACTGGTTCGGCATGGCGCAGCTCTACCAGATGCGCGGCCGCGTGGGCCGTAGCGCGCGCCAGGCCTGGGCCTACTTCTTCCACAGCGGCACGCGCGAACCTGGCGAGGAAGCGCTCGCCCGGCTGGACACCCTGGCCGAGAACAGCGAGCTGGGTGCCGGGCTACAAATCGCCATGCGCGACCTGGAACTGCGCGGCGCCGGTGACATCCTCAGCAACCGTCAGACCGGCCAGGTTGCCGCCGTCGGCCTCCAGCTGTACACGCGCATGCTGTCCGACGCAGTGCGCGGTCTGAAGGATGAGAGCCAGGGCGTCAATGGCGTGGGCGAGGCCCGCCTCGCAATCGATCTGCCACTGCCGGCCTATCTGCCTTCGGCCTGGATTCATGAGATGGAGCTGCGCCTGCAAATTTATCGGCGCATTGCCGGCCTCGGCAACGCGCAGGAAGTGGCTCAAATCCGCGAGGAACTGCGCGATCGCTTCGGGACGCTGCCGCCCGCGGTCGTCAACCTGCTCTATCAGATCGAAGTCAAGCTGCAAGGCCAGGCGGCCGGCGCCACGGTCATTGCCCTGCGCAACGCCACCCTGACGATCCGCCTGCCCTGGCTGCCCACTGTCAACCGTGAGCGCTTGCAGCAGGCACTGGGCATGAACCTGCGCGTGACACGCATCGCCATTGAGCTCGACGTCGCTGAGGACCGGTCGGACTGGAAGCCGCTACTGCAGCAACTGCTCGACATGCTGGCGCGGGCCCGCCCGGTTGAGACAGTCTGAGCATCAGGAGCGTTGCTGCGCCCTCCGCCTGAAGCGCTCCGTCGGCTGAAAGCGCTGCGCATCCGGATGATCCACTCTGACTAGACTGAGCAGTACCCTGTGGTCCGCCTCCTGCAGGTAGTAGACCAGATAGTTCTGGCCAGATTGCAAACGGGGCAGCGGCGAAAGCTTGCGCTGAAATTGCAGCGACTCACCCTGAGCATCTTGCATGACCAGAGGCCGCCAGAAGAACAGGAAGGCGACCGGGTTGGCGCCGGCCGTCAGCTGCGCATGGTGCAGGGGCGCCCGCGCATAGCGCCGCGCGCGAAACATGGCCGGTACCAGCAGCAAGACAAGCACCAGCAGGACGATCAGCCCGATGCCGCGCAGGGAGAAGATCAGCAAGCGCGGTCCGAATACAATTACCAGCGGCGCCAGCAGCACCAGCAGGGCCGTCAGCGGCTGCGTCACAACGGCCAGCCATTGCGCGCCGGCCAGGCGACCCTCGCGGTTCCGCTCCAGGCGGCTACGCATGCTGGATGAAATACGCTGCGCCATCTTGCCCTCCTTGCGCTCAGACGCTCAGCCCGGTAGCCGTCCGTGGCGAACGGGCCGGACTGCGCAGCAATACTATACTGGCCAGGATCAGCGCGCCGCCCGGCAGCTGCAGTGGCTGCATCACTTCGCCCAGCAACATCAGGGCCAGCAGCGCAGTAAGCACCGGCTCACTGGTGCTAAGAATCGCTGCGCGCGACGCGCCCAGACGCTTGATGCCCGTCATGTACATGAAGATTGGCATCACCGTGCTGCAGACCGCCAGGCCGGTCAACAGGGCCCAGCTGAGCGCGTCGGGCGGGAAAGTGACCATGGCCAGCAGACTGAAGGGCAGGATGACCAGCAGCGCGCCAGTTATGGCCCAGGCGCCGGCGCGCTCCAGCGACTGATGATCGCGCATGACGTGATTGTTGACGAGGAAGTAAAGCGCAATGAAAAAGGCGTTGAGCAAGGCGACGAGCACGCCCTCGCCGCCGATGCTGGCGAAGCCGCCGCCGACACCATACAGTGTCAGTGCAATGCCCGAGCTCGTCATCAACAGCGCCAGCCAGCTGCGCCGCGACATGCGTTCGCCGCGCAAAAAGTTGATGACCGCCACCTGCGCCGGATAGCTGTAAATCAGCAAGGCGTAGGTGGGCACCGGCATGAGCTGCAGGCCGATAAAGGCAGTCAGTGCCGAGGACGCCAGAATCACGCCCAGCAGCAGCAGGCCCCGGTATGGCATGGGTTTCGTGGGCGTCGGGGTGTTCATCAAGGCAAGCAGCAGCCAGACCGCCGGCACGGCAAGCAGGTAACGCCAGAAGGTCAGGTCCAGCGGCGACAGGCCGCTCGGTTCCAGCCAGCGCACCCACACCGGCAACAGCGCGTAGCCAATAGACCCCACCAGGATGTAGGGGACGCCGCTGCGGGACATGACGCGTGCGCCCGCGCGCAGACGTCTGCGCCGGGTCAGCGTCAGCAACATGACACCGGTCAGCGCTCAGCCGCCGACAAGCGTTGTCGTAACCACCTGTGTCAGATCGGTCATCAGAAAGGGGAAGATGCCAGGCAACAGCGTGCCGGCGAAGGTGAGGTAGACCGCCCCGTTGAGCAGCCGCGTACTACCGACAGCCGGGTCACCGTCGCCGTCGCGCAGGAACATGCGCACCACGATGCCCAGATAATAGTAAGCGCTGACGACGCTGGTAAGCACGCCGACGATGGCGAGTGCGATCAGACCCGATTCGATGGTCGCCTGGAAGATGAGCCACTTGCCCATGAAGCCCGCGGTCAGCGGGATGCCGGTCAGGCTAAGCATGAAGACGGCCATCATCCCGGCCAGCAAGGGTTTGCTGCGCCCCAGGCCGACGAAGTGCTTCAGGTCGGTGCCGCTGCCATCATCGCGCTCAATGGCGATGGCCACGGCGAAAGCGCCAAGGTTGGTGAACATGTAGGCCAGCAGATAGACCAGCGCGGCGCGGGTGGCCTGTTCGCCAAAGCCTGAGCTGCCGGCAGCTGCCAACGCCATCATGATGTAACCCGCATGCGCGATGGAGGAATAGGCCAGCAGTCGCTTGACGTTTTGCTGTGCAATGGCGACCACGTTGCCCAGGATGAGTGTGGCAGCTGCGATCAGGGCCACCACCTGCTGCCAAGCGCTGGCATCCACTGCACCCGTGCTCAATACCGGCAACGCGAAGACGAGAATGCGTAACAGGGCGGCGAATCCGCCCACCTTGGCGCCCACGCTCATGAAGGCGGCGACCGGCGTCGGCGCGCCTTCATAGACATCCGGCGTCCACATGTGGAAGGGCACCACCGCTACCTTGAAGCCCAGGCCCACCAGCACCAGGCCCGAGCCAACCAGCAGCAGCAGCTCCGGCGCGCCGCCCGACGCAAAGCCACGTGCAACCGCCTCGAAGATGGCGGGCAAACTGGTGCTTCCTGTAGCGCCGTAGATCAGGGCAGCGCCAAATACGAAGAATGCGCTGGCAAAAGCCCCCAGCACAAGATACTTCATGCCGCTTTCGCTGGACTTCGCGTCCGGATAGCGGAAGGCCGCCAGGATGTAGAGCGGAATGCTCAGCAGCTCCAGTGCCACGAAGACCACGACCAGGTCGTTGGCGTGGCCCATGAGCATGACGCCGGCTGTGGTGAAGAGGATGAGCGCATAATACTCGCCACGCTGCATACCGCTGCGCTGCATGTAATCAACGCTGAGCATTATGCTTATGAAGGCAGTCAACAGGGCAATCAGGTTGAGAAAGGCGCTGAAGGGGTCGATGACGAACATGCCGAAGAAGGCGCTGTCGGTGACCGTGAAGGAAGCCAGGTTGAGGAGAAAGGCAACGACGAGAATGGCGAGCGCCAGCCAGGCCGTGAGCTGTTTGCGCTCCCGCGGCACGAACAGGTCCGCAACCAGCAGTAGTGTCGCGCCCAGCGCCAGACCGACTACCGGCCAGGTCCAGGCCAGGTTGAGATCAGCGAGAACCGGCATGGTCGTCATCAGGAGCCCTGTGTGTCCGCGCTCAGAACCAGGGTGTTCTGTAGCGGCGAGGTGGCCAGCGTTTCCTGCGCGCGCGGGATGAACTCGTCAACGCCTGCGACCAGTTCGTCGACCGTCGCCGTCATGGTGTCAAAGAAGGGCGCGGGCTGCAGGCCGATGAGCAGGATGACCAGAAGGATGGGCAGCAGGACGGCAATCTCCTGCCAGTGAAGCCGCGGCAGCGAACGGTTCTCTTCCTTGTCCACCTCACCCATGAAGACCTTCTGGAACATGTAGAGCATGTAGACCGCGGCCAGGATAACGCCCAGCGTGGCGAACATGGTGAAAAAGAATCCCAGAACCTCGCTGCCCATCGAGCCCAGCAGGATGGTGAATTCGCCCACGAAGCCGTTCAGCCCGGGCAACCCCATGCTGCTCAGCACCACGATCAGGCTGACAGCGCCGAAGAAGGGCATCACTTTCCACACGCCACCGAAGGCGTCCAACGCCTTGGTGTGCCTCCGCTCGTAGAGCATTCCTACGAGGAGGAAGAGGCCGCCCGTGCTGATGCCGTGATTGACCATTTGCAGCAGGCCGCCTTCAATCCCCTGGGCGTTGAGCGCAAAAATGCCCAGCACAACGAAGCCAAGATGGCTGACCGAGGAGTAGGCGACCAGCTTCTTGACATCTGTCTGCGCGTAGCTGACCCAGGCGCCGTAGAGGATGCCGATGACCGCCAGCACGGCGATGGCGGGTGCCCAGGCGACGCTCGCCTCCGGGAAGAGCGGCAGGTTGAAGCGCACCAGACCATAGGTGCCCATCTTTAGCAGCACGCCTGCCAGAATGACCGAGCCGGCCGTGGGCGCTTGCACGTGCGCGTCGGGCAGCCAGCTGTGTAGTGGCCAGATCGGCACCTTGATGGCGAAAGCCACGAAGAAACCAAGGAAGAGGAAGGACTGTACGCTGCCGCTACTCAACAGGCCAGTAAAGGGCAGCTCGAGCGCGCCGCTCTCAACCATTGCGATCAGTTCCGGCAGGGCGAAGGTACCTGCCCGGCTGCCGAGAAAGAGGATCGCCAGCAGCATCAGGATGGAGCCGGCCATCGTATAGAGGAAGAACTTGACTGCCGCGTAGACGCGTTGCTCCGCGCCCCAGATGCCGATCAGGAAGTACATCGGCACCAGCGTCACTTCCCAGAAAATGTAGAAGAGGAAAAGGTCCTGGGCGACGAAGACCCCAATCATCGCCCATTCCAGCAGCAGCATGAAGACGAAGTAGAGCCGCACGCGGCCCCGCTCCTCAAGCACGTGGCTGCGGAAGGAACTGAGGATGGCCAGGGGCATGATGAAGCCTGTCAGCACGACCAGTAGCAGACTTAGCCCGTCAAGACCGACGTAGTAGCTGATGTTGTATTGCGGCAGCCAGTCCACGCGCTGTACCAGTTGCAGACCGGGCGCGCTGCTGTCGAAAGCCAGCCACAGCAGCAGCGTGCCGACGAAGGTCGCCAGGCTGAAACCAAATGCCGTCCACTTGATCTGCTCCGTCCGCTCCTCGCGCAGGAAGAGCAACACGAACACGCCGATCAAGGGCAGGAACAGCACGGAAGTGAGTAGCGAAAGTGCGCCAGATTCCATGAAGAAACGGTCCCCCGGGTCAGGTCTGCAGCAACGGCAGCAAGAGTAGCAGAATGACGAGCACAACTCCCAGCAACAGGCTGATGGCGTACATGCGCACGTAGCCGGTCTGCACGCGGCGCATGCGTCCACTCAGCCAGACGGTCAGGCGGCCCACGCCGTTGACGGCGCCATCCACCACGCCCAGATCGACGGGCCGCCCAAGAAATTCGCCGAGACTGTTGAAGCCGCGCAACACGACGCGGTCGTGGACGTAATCGTGCCAGAACTTCCAGTCCAGCTCATCGGCCAGAAAGGCGCCAATGCGGTTGAAGGGATTCTCGAAAAAGCGGAAGTAGAGCTCGTCGAAATACAGGCGGGCATTGGCCAGACGCCAGATGGCCCCGGTTGAAGGTCTGGCGGCCAGCGGATCGCTACCTGCGGCGCTCAGCGCGCGGCCATCACCGTAAATCACGCGCGCCACACGAATGCCGGTGATGCCCAGTGCCAACGCAATCAGCGCGATCACCGGATTGAACACGCCTCCCTGCGGCAGCCAGGGATGCACATGGGCCAGCGACCATTCAAGGAAGTGCGTTAGCGACGATTCGCCGAGCACATTATCCAGGCCGAGGAAGGCCTTCGGCGTGTTGATGAAGCCGATAAACACGCTGAACAGCGCCAGAATCAGCAGTGGCACCGTCATTGAGGCCACGCTTTCGGGCGCATGTTCGGCGGCCTGGCTGCGCGTCCGGCCATAGAAGACCAGTTCCATCTGACGCCACATGTAGAAGGCCGTGAAAGTAGCCGCCAGCAACAGCATCGCCAGCGCGATGTAGCCGCCGAACTGCTGGTAGAAATCCTTTCCATGCAGCCCGGCCAGCCAGGAATCCGCCAGGATCTCGTCCTTCGACCAGAAGCCGGCGAAGGGGATGATGCCCGCCAGCGCCAGCGTGCCGATCAGATAGGTGAACCAGGTGATGGGCATGCGCCGTCGCAGACCGCCCATGTGGCGCATGTCTTGCGCGTCAAACTCGCCCTGTCCGTGTGCATGACCATGCTCCTGGACGTGATGGTGGCCGTGCTCCATGCCATGGATCACCGAACCGCTGCCCAGAAAGAGCAACGCCTTGAAGAAGGCATGCGTGACCATGTGGAACATGGCCGCGCTGTAGGCGCCCACGCCGACTGCTGCCACCATGAAGCCCAGCTGGCTAATGGTGCTGTAGGCCAGCACGCGCTTGATGTCCCACTGGCCCATGGCGATGTAGCCGGCCAGCAGCGCCGTCAGCGCTCCGACCAACGTGACGATGAAGGAAGTCAGTGGCGCGTTGAAAAAGAAGACGTTGGCGCGCACCATCATGTAGACGCCGGCCGTAACCATGGTAGCCGCATGGATCAACGCGCTGACCGGCGTCGGGCCAGCCATGGCGTCTGGCAGCCACACTAAGAGTGGGATCTGCGCCGATTTGCCCGCCGCGCCCAGCAGCAGGAAGAGCGTAATGAGCACCAGCACGGTCTCGATCGGCAGCGAGAAGGTACCGAAATGCACTTCAGTGCCGGCCGCCAGCATGCGCTCCGCCTGGCTGAAGACGCCCAGCTCTTCGGTCGCGAAGTGCTCGTTGTCAAGATGCGCCGGCGGGAAAGCCGCGCTACCCTCGCCTTCCGCTTCGGTGACGGCCAGACCCGTCAACACCAGGCTGCCATGCGTGCCTTCGGCGGGCGCTTCCTCAGCATGCCCCGCGTCGCCCGTCGCTGCTGCTGCAGCGTGCTCCGCCTCATATTCGTGCACCGCCTCCTCGAGGAAGTGTACGTTGGGGATTTCGCCCGGGCGGTAGTAATCGAGGGTGCCGAAGGTCCAGAACATCAGGAAGATGCCCATCAACATGCCAAAGTCGCCGATGCGATTGGCGATCATGGCCTTTCTGGCGGCGTTGGCATTGCGCCAGCCTTCGCCGTTCGGCTTGTCGAACCAGAAGCCGATGAGCAGGAAGGAACAAACGCCCACACCCTCCCAGCCGACGAACATCATCAGGAAGTTGTTGCCCGTCACCAGCACGAACATGAAGGCCAGGAACATGTTTATGTAGGCAAAGAAGCGCGAGAAGCGCGGGTCGCCATGCATGTAGCCGGCGGCGTAGATGTGGATCAGCGTACCCACGAAGGAGACGAACAGCAGCATCGTCACACTCAGCGTGTCGACGCGCATCTGCCAGGGAATCTCCACGCTGTCGCCGATGCGGATCCAGCCGTTCAGCAAGGCCGGATCGACCACCGAGGCCTGTCCGTGCGCGGCGTTCAGCCCGGCGTAGAGCAGCAGCGCGATGACGAAGGACAGCGCGGACGCCAATATCGCGACCCGGCTGGCCCAGGCCTCGCCCAGGCGCGCGCCCCAGAAGTAATTCAGGCAGGCACCCAGCGCGGGGATGAGGATAATCAAGGGTACCAGTTGGGCATAACTTGCCATGCGTTCGTTCCCGGTCCTTATCCCTGCAGTTGATTAAGTTCGTCGATATTGATATTGCGCCGCATGCGGAAGATGGCGACGATCAGCGCCAGGCCCACCGCGACCTCTGCAGCAGCCACCGTGATTACGAAGAACACGAAGAGGTGGCCATCCGTGTTGCCCCACTGACGCGCAAAGGCCACCAGCGCCAGATTGGCCGCGTTTAACATCAATTCTACTGACATGAATACGAGAATGGCGTTGCGGCGGAGCATGACGCCCATCGCGCCGAGCACGAAGAGCACCATGCTCAACATTACGTAGGCTTCGGTTTGCGGCACGTCAGCGCTCCTGTGGCCCGGCCTGAGGCAGGGCCGCCGTCCCGGCATCGGGGGCGCTGTCTGGCCGGCCCAGCTGCGAGGCGATCACGCTCGTAAGGGGGCGACTGACGCGGCGCCTGCCCAGGCGGGCGCGCTCCAGCTCCGGCGCGACCTTCGGCCGGTGCGTCAGCACAATGGCGCCGACCATCGCCACCAGCAGCAGAATGGCGACAATTTGCATCGGCAGCAGGTACTTGTTGAACAGCATCAGACCCACGTCAGAAGGGCTACCAAAAGTGACCGTCCCCGGCGTCATCAGCAGGCTCACGGACGCTTCCAGCGAGCCCTCGAAGCGGCGCACGGGCGAGACAAGCAGCAGCGCGCTGTCGCCATCAGCGGGGCTGAATTCCGCGCCAGTGGTCATGCGCGCGAGCAACTCACCATCCACGGCCCGCACCAACGCCCAGGTGCTGAAGTCCGCGTCTGCGGCGACGGCCAGCGGCGGCGACAGCTGGCCCCTGGGGATATCCCCGGCCAGCACGAGCGTGTCCTCGTCGCTCAGCTCCGAGGCAAAATCAACCAGGCTGACGGGCACATTCCAGGCGTTGAAGATGCGCAGGCTGCCTGGCTCGGCCACATCCGACACCAGACTGAGGGTCGGCGTGCCGGTACCCTGGACGAGGGCCGTAATGCGTTGGCCGGCCTCCAGCGCAAAGGTCTTACGGAGCAGCAGGCCATTCGCCGAGAGCAGCTCCAGTTCATATTCGCCCGGCGGCAGGGTCTCGTATTCCTGCAGCGCGCCGATTTCCAGGCCGCTGGCAATGGTGGCAGAGTCGATTCGCAACTCCAGCTCGCCCGTGTCCGGCGCAAAATGGGCCAGACGCAGCTGCGGGTGCGCGGCCGGAGTCTGCAAGTCACTGATGCCGCCCTGTGAAAGCGCCACGCCCACCGTCACCAGGAAGATCAGGGCCAGCACGATGGCGCCTGGCGCCAGCCAGCCGAACGGCGATTTGCCGCCGGGTTTGTCGGTTCCCAGCAACATGATGACGAAGAGGAAGAGCACCATGATGGCGCCGGCGTAGACCGCGATCTGCACCATTGCCAGGAAGGGCGCGTCGAGCAGGAGGAAGAGGAAGGCGATGCAGCCCATGTTAATAATGAGAAACAGGGCGCTGTGCACCGCGTTTTCGCTAAGCAGCAACATCACGGCCGCAACCACCGCGACCGCGCCTGTCAGGATGAAAAGCCAGACTTCGGTTCCCATGAAACCCCTGTCGATCCCCTTGCCTGCGAACGTCGCTACCGCGCTACTGCGGGTCTTCCATGTCCGGTATCGAGCGGTCGTAGCTGCCCGGCTCAACCTGCTGCGGCGTATCCGGCTGACCCTCGGCCGGCTCCTCAATCAGCATGTCCTTCGTGTAAATCGCGTCGCGCCGGTCAGTGAAGCTCATGCGATGTTCGCGCGTCAGCACGATGGCCTCGGTCGGGCAGGCATCTTCGCAGTAGCCGCAAAAGATACAACGCAACATGTTGATTTCGTAGGTCCGGGCATAACGCTCGCCGGGACTGTAACGCTCTTCATCCGTGTTCTCCGCCGCCTCGACCCAGATGGCGTCCGCCGGGCAGGCCGCCGCGCACAAGGAGCAGCCGATGCATTTCTCGAGGCCGTTGTCAAAGCGCTTAAGCTCATGGCGCCCCTTGAAACGCTGCTGAAAGGGCCGCATCTCTTCCGGATACTGGATCGTGACCGGTTCTTCCAGCACATGCCGGAAGGTCGTCTGAAAGCCGCGAATCAGGTTCATTCACATCCTCCCGCGTATCAAGCCTGGCTCTGGCCAGAGCTGGCGGATTCGCTCGTCATTTCACTCGATTCCGCGCCGGCGACGCCGGCAAGATTATCGAGCGTGGTCAAGGTAAAGCGATAGAGAACGAAGGGCACGGCCAGCAGGCCGCCCACCACATTGAGCAGGGTGTGGCCGAGGCCGCGGCGCTCGCCGGTGATCATCGGATCCAGCGCTTCCTCGTCCTCTTCCCGGCGGCCGCGGCCCAGCAGCAGCCAGGCGCCGCCCACGATCAGGACGAAGAATACAGCGCCCGCCATGCCGTAAATGATCGGACTGTCGAAGATGTCACCGAGCACGACCGCCAGCGCCGTCCAGACCACGGCCACCAGGGCCAGCGGCAGCATGACCTTCCAGCCAAACTGCATCAGGCGGTCGTAGCGGATACGCGGCAGCGTGGCCCGCACCCAGATCATCAGGACCAGCAGCAGGAAAATCTTGCCGCCAATGACCAGCGGCCCCAGGATCGGCGCGGTGCGCACCAGGCCGAAACCATCCTGCCAGCCGCCGAGGAAGGTGATCGTCACCAGGGCGCTGACCGCGATCATGCCCAGGTACTCGGCCATCATGAACTGCGCGAACTTCATACCGCTGTACTCGGTCTGATAACCCTGGGTCAGTTCCTGCTCCGCCTCCGGCAAATCGAAGGGCGCGCGGCTGGTCTCCGCCAACACGGCGACGAAGAGAATGGCGAAAGCCAGCGGATTCTGGAAGACGTACCATTCCCAGATGAGCTCCTGGCCCCGAATGATGTCGCCGATGCCCATGCTGCCAGCCAGCATGATGGGCACGGCCAGCGTCAGGCCGAAACTCAACTCGTAGCTGACCATCTGCGCCGAGGCGCGCAGGCCGCCCAGCATGGCGTACTTGTTGTTGCTGGCCCAGCCGGCCAGCACCACGCCGTAGGTGCCGAGGCTGGTGATGGCCAGCAGCCACAGCAGGCCCACGTTGGGGTCTGCCAGGCCGAGGGGCACGCGGAACCAGACATCGCCCAGCGTGGGCGCGAACCAGGGCAGGATAAGGGGCGGGCCGATGGGGATCACACCGAAGAGCAGCAGCACCGGCAGCACCTTCATGAGCGGCGCGAAAGTGTAGACCGCGCGATAGGCGCCGGCGGGCCGAAAGTCTTCCTTGAAGACCAGCTTGACGCCGTCGGCCGCCGGTTGCAGGAAGCCCAGCGGCCCCACCCGGTTGGGGCCGATACGCTGCTGGAAGAAGGCGAGGAGACGCCGCTCCAGCAGGGTCGTATAGGCGAAGCTGGTCAGCACCACAAAGAAGAAAAGTGCGGCAAAAACGATCGGCCACAGGCCAGCGCAGCCGGCATCCTGGCCGCATTCGATGATGTTCATCTGGCGCGAGGCGGGCTCGAAGACGAAACGCAGGGCGCCGTCGAGGAACTCAAAGATGGCCGGCCAGTTGACCACGACGAAGGCCAGCGGGTTCACCAGCAGCAACCAGATGATGCCGGCCACGCGCGAAACCAGCGCCAGCAGCAGCAGCCCGATTGCCAACACCACAAACACGCCAATCTTCAGCGGAAGGTCCGCCGCGGCCGCCAGCGTGCCCAGGGCAGTCAGCAGGGTCAGCAGCAGCGCAATGACGGCGCCGGCGCCGATGAGCAGGCGGCGCAGCAGGCGCAGGTCAATATCAAGCGTCATGTTCAGCCACCTTGCCAGCCGTCGGCACGGCCACACGCGCTATTTTACCCGCAGCCAGCGTGAGCGGCATGGCGGTCGTGGTCAGATGACGCGGCAGACCCAGGCTGCCGGCCGGCATGCCGGCGTCCAGTTTTGCCAGCACCTGCACAGCCGGGCCGTCATCGATTTCGATTTCAAGCGTGTCGCCTGGCGCCAGCTTGCGTCGCTGCGCATCTTTCGGGTTGAGCAGCGCAAAGGGCAGTGGCACGCGCGACGCAACGACGTCGGCGGGGCGGAAGGCGCGCTCGCGGTTATAGAGGCTGACGAGCGGGACGACCAGCAGTTTGCCGCGTTTACTGCGCGGCGCCTCGGGCAGCATGACGTCATCCACCTGCACCGGGCCCGTATCAGCCGTGGCCGGTAGCTGCACGCCGAGGCCGCCACGATTGAGCAAGGCTGTGCCGCCATACCACAAGTCTTCGCCAATGGGCGGGTCCTGCTTCTCCGTCCAGGCCAGTTCACGATAGCGGCAGCCCGTGTAGGCAGGCACCCGTTGCGACAGTTCCAGCATGACGGCGGCGGCCGAAGCCTTCGCCCGCGCCTGCCCCAAGACCTCGCCAATCTTCATCACGGCCTGCCAGGCGGGCAGGGCCTCGCCAACAGGCCCCTGGGCGCGGTAGAAGCGCTGCACGCGGCGTTCGCCGCTGGTGTAGCTGCCGTCGCGTTCCGCGAAGCTCTGCAGGGGCAGGGTGATGGCAGCGCGCTCGCCCAGCGACTCCTGGAAGAGGGACAGCTCAATGATGCTGTCGACTCCGTCCAGCCACTCCGGCGCCGAGGGGTCGTCCGCGAGCAGGTCCGCCTGGGCGACAAGCAGCGTTTTGGGCGGGCGGGCCATGATGTCCCGGGTGTTCTCCGGCGTGAAGCCAAGATAGCGCAGGCCCATGCCGTTGGGGCCGGGCAGCGGCGCCAGCAGGCCGTTGTTGGGCCGGCCAACGTGACCGGTCTCGATCAGAATGTTGGCGGCCGCCTGCATCAGCGCGCGGCTGCCGGCCAGATCAAGGCCTTCCGCACCGGCGACGATGACCAGGTTGTCGGCGTCGCGCAGACGTCCGTAAATGTACTCGTCTTGCTCGCGCAGGTTGGCCAGGAAATGGGCGGCTGCGCCGGTCGGGTAGCGCAACGATTGACAGGCGAAGTCATCCAGGCGCGTGTGACGCGCATTGGCGACCACGAGCAGGATGCCACGGTCGCTGGCCTGTTTGATACGCAGGCGCCAGAGCGGCACCTCTTCCTCAAGATCGCTGGCGATGACCAGCACGACGTCGCCGCGGCCGAGCTGGCCGAGGTTGCTGCCCTGCCCCACGCCGACCTGAGCGACGAGGTCCGCGCCACCATGGGTGGGCGGCCAGGCGCCGAGGCGCGCACTGCCCAGTCCGTCGGCCAGTTGGCGCAGGGCGAAGAGGTCTTCATTGCTCAGGCCGCTGCCCGCGATGATGCCGAGGTCCGCGCCCGCCGCGCGCAGCGTGTCCGCGGCAGCCTGCAGGGCCTCGGACCAGGTCGCGCGCGACTCACCGGTCAGCGGGTATGGCAACCGGTCCGCACTGCGGCTGAAATGGTGACCAAAGCGCGCCTTGTCGCTGATCCAGATCTCGTTGACGTACTCGTTCTGGCGCGGCATGACGCGCTTGATAATGGCGCGCCCGCCAGCGTCGCGGTCCAGGCGCGTACTGAGGCTGATGTTCGAACCGGCGGCGTCCCAGGGGTCGATGCTCGGCACTTCGGTCAGCTCCCAGGGGCGGGCGCCAAAGCGGAAGTCGGTCGTGGTCAGCGCGCCGACCGGACAGATGTCGGTGGTGTTGCCGGAGAAGTAGCTGTCAAAGCCGGGATCGCTGTTGGTGATGATCTGCAGCGAGCGGCCGCGCTCGTGAAAGGCCAGCACGTCGTCGCCGACAACCTCGTCCTGGAAGCGAACGCAGCGCGCGCACTGAATGCAGCGTTCCTCGTCGAGGAAGATCAGGTCGCCCAGCGGCACATGCTTGTCCAGTTTGAGCTTGTCCGTGAAGACCATGCGCGTCTGGCCGGGACCGTGCTCCATGGTCAGGTTTTGCAACGGACATTCGCCGCCCTTGTCGCAGATGGGACAATCCAGCGGGTGGCTGGTGAGCAGGAACTCGAGGACGTTTTCGCGGGCCTCGTCGACCTTCGCCGTGTCGGTACGGATGACGAGGCCATCGTAGACATTGGTAGTGCAGGCGGTCTGCAAGGTGGGGAACCAGCGCACCTGCGGCTGGCCTTCGTCGTCGAGCATGACGTCGCCGCTGGCGCGGTCGCGCTGGATGCTGCCCATTTCCACCAGGCACATGCGACACATGCCGACCGGGTCCATCTTGGGGTGATAGCAGAACACCGGGATATGGTCGCCGATGCTGCGCGCCGCATCAATCAGGTTGGCGCCAGCCGGCACCTGAAACTCCTGGTCATTGACGACGATGGTCACGGTCTCAGCCATGCATTCCTCCGCTGCTACGCCCGGCCGGGCGCGGCTCAGGCACTTGCCCGCCGGCGACGGCCACGAGGCGCCGGTTTGGCCGCAGGCTTTTCTTCCGCCTCCGGCTTCGGCTGCACGTGGGCGTTGAAGTCATCCGGGAACTGGCGAATGGTGTGAATGATGGGGTTGGCGGCGAAATCGCCGAGAGCGCAGAGCGTCGTGCCGGCCATGTTCTTCGCCACGTTGTCGATCAGCTGCACGTCCGTCGGTTGACCTTCGCCCGCCAGGATGCGATCGAGCACCTTGTCCAACCAGAAGGTGCCTTCGCGGCAGGGCGTGCACTTGCCACAACTCTCGTGCGTGAAGAATTTGGTCACCTTTGAGGCGACCCAGGTCATGTCCACCGAGTTGTCCATCACGATGACCGAGGCCGAGCCGAGAATGGTGCCCAGGCCCTGCATGGCCTCGTAGGAGAGCGGGGTGTCGAGCACTTCGTCCGTGCCGGGCACGATGGGGCCCGAGCCGCCCGAGGGCAGGATCGCCTTGATGTTGGCGGGATCGCAGCCGGCATGGTCGACCAGTAACTCACGGAAGGGCGTGCCCAGCGGCAACTCGTAGTTGCCGGGGCGCGGCACATGGCCGCTGACGCAGAAGACCTTGGTGCCCGAACTCTGTTCCGTGCCGATGGCACGGAAGGCCCCGGCGCCGTTGTTCATGATCCAGGGGACGTTCGCCAGGGTCTCGACGTTGTTGACGACCGTGGCCTCGCGGTAGAGGCCGCCGCCCTTCTGCGCCGGAAATGGCGGCCGCACGCGCGGTTGACCCAGCACGCCTTCGAGGCTGCTGAGCATGGCGCTCTCCTCGCCGCAGATGTAGGCGCCCGCGCCCAGGTGCGTGTAGACCGGGCAGGACCAGCCACTGTCGAGGATGTTGTCGCCCGCGAAGCCGGCCTTAACGGCATCATCGATGCAACGGTCCAGCTGCTGCGCGACATCCCAGAACTCGCCGCGCAGATAAATGTAGACGGCGGTGGCCTGGATGGCCCAGGCGCAGATCAGCGCGCCCTCGATGAGTTGATGCGGATTGGCCTCCATGATCTCGCGATCCTTGAAGGTGCCGGTCTCGCTCTCGTCGGCATTGACCGCGACGTACTTGACCGGCTCGCTCTGCGGGATGAAGCTCCACTTCACGCCCGCCGGGAAGCCGGCGCCGCCGCGCCCGCGCAGGTTGGAGGCCTTGACCTCATCAATGACTTCGGCGGGCTGCATGGCCAGCGCCCGCTTCAGGCCCTCGTAACCGTCGTTGGCCTGGTAGACCGCAAGCTTGTGCAGATCGGGGATTTCGCGCCCCCGCAACAAAATCAGCATGGGTTGTTCATCCCTGTGCCGCGGCCTCAAGTTCGGCGCGGCGCTCCTCAATCCAGGCCTTCAGCTTGTGCATGTCCAGCGATTCCATGTAGTGGAAGTTGCACTGCAGCATGGGCGCCTTGTCGCAGGCGGCCAGGCACATGACGTGTTCAACCGTGAACAGGCCGTCAGCGGAAGTGCCGCCCTCCTCCACGCCAAGATATTCCTTGAGCTCGCGGTGGAAGACTTCGGCGCCGTTCAGCGCGCAGGGCAGATCGGTGCAGACCTGCAGCCAGTAGCGGCCCTTTTCGCGCTCCGAATACATGGTGTAGAAGCCGGCGATGGACTTGACCTGGGTCGGGTCCATCTCGCACAGGTCGGCGACTTCCTGAATACCCTGCGGGCTGACCCAGCCGTACTCTTCCTGGGCGATGAAGAGCAGCGGCATCACCGCCGAGCGCTTGTCCGGGTACTTGGCCAGGTGCTGTTCGATGCGCTGCTTGTACTTGCGGTCGTAAATCGACATTGCTTCCGTCCCTGGCGCCTAGCGGTCGCAATCGCCCAGCACAATATCCACGCTACCGATGATTGCCACCAGGTCGGCGATGAAATGCCCCTGGCTGAGCAATGGCAGCGCACTGATGTGCATGAAGGACGGTGTCTTGAAATGGACGCGGCGCGGCATGTTGCCGCCCGTGCCGTGCAAATAGCAGCCAATCTCGCCGCGCGGACTTTCGACGGCGGCGTAGACTTCCTCATCCGGCGCATCGAAGCCAGACGTCCACAGCTTGAAGTGGTGAATGACCGCTTCCATGCTCTGACCCAACTCGCTGCGCGGCGGCGGGACAAACTTGCGATTGTCGGAGCGGAAGGGGCCGCTGTCTTCGAGCCGCTCCAGCGCCTGGTGCAGGATTCTCATCGTCTCCCAAAGCTCGAGGACGCGACACATGAAGCGATCGTAGACGTCGCCATGCTCGCCGAGCGGGACATTGAAGGTGAACTGGTCGTAGCCGCTGTAGGGGATGGACTTGCGCAGGTCCCAGTTGACGCCGCTGCCGCGCAGGGACGGGCCGGACATACCCCAGGCCAGCGCCAGCTCCGGCTCAATGACGCCCACGCCCTGGGTGCGGTCGATCCAGATGGGGTTTTTCTCCAGCAGGCGCTGGTAATCTTCGACGGCGCGCGGGAACTCGCCGAGGAACTTGAGCAGCGTCGGTTTGAAGTCCGGCGTGATGTCGCGCCAGACGCCGCCGGGCCGGATATAGCTGCCCATCATGCGCTGGCCGGAGAGCATCTCCAGCAGGTCGAGCACTTTTTCGCGCTCGCGAAAGGCGTAGAGCAGCACGCTCATGGCGCCGAGGTCGATGGCATGGGTGCCGAGCCAGACCATGTGGCTGGCGATGCGCTGCAGCTCGAGGCAGACGACGCGGATCAGTTGCGCGCGCGGCGGCACGTCGAGGTCGACCAGCTTCTCGACCGCGAGGCAGAAGGCCATGTTGTTCGAGAGCGGCGAGAGGTAGTCCATGCGGTCGGTCGCGGTGACGCCCTTCTCGTAGGTCTTGTTCTCGATGGTCTTCTCGATGCCGGTGTGGAGGAAGCCCACATCCGGCACGGAGTTGATGATCTGTTCGCCGTCCAGCTCCAGCAGCACGCGCAGCACGCCATGCGTGCTGGGATGATGCGGCCCCATGTTGAGCAGCATGGTCTCGCCGGTGAAGGCGCGCTCCGAGACCAGCCCGCGCAACTCCTCGATGTCGCCTTCCCAACGATTGACGTCGGGGGCATCCGTCGGCGTCTGAACGACTGCCATGTTCGTAGCCTGCCTACTCTTTCGCGAAGGGCTTGTGCTTCATGATCTCATCGGCGTTGAAGGAGAACTGCACCTGCTCGTAGCCGAGCGGGTAATCACGCCGCAGGGGATGCCCGTCCCAGTCCGCCGGCATTAGCAGGCGGCGCAGGTCCGGGTGACCGGTGAAGCGAATGCCCATCAGGTCAAAAATCTCGCGCTCCAGCCAGTTGGCCGCCGGCCAGACGGAGGTCAGGCTGGATAGCTCGGGCTCGTCTTCCGCCACGAATACCTTCACGCGCAGGCGCCGACTGTAGAGCATCGAGAGCAAATGGTAGCAAATGCCGAAGCGCTCCGGCCGCTCCTGCTCCGGCCAGTAATCCACCGAACTGATGTCGGAGAGGAAATTGTAAACGAGGCCGGAGGTGTTGCGCAGGAAGCGACAGACTGCCACGATGTCTTGTGGCGCGACCACCAGGGTCGTCTCGTCACGGAAGCCCTGGGTCGCCAGCAGCGCGCCGGGCATGGCAGCCTGCAGCGCGACGGCGGGGTCTTGCGGCGGCGCGATATCAGACACGCGGCGCCTCCCCGGCCCAGTCCATGATGGTCTCGCCGTGCACCTTCTGGTGCAGCGTGAGCACGCCGTGCATCAGCTGTTCCGGGCGCGGCGGGCAGCCGGCGATGTAGACATCGACGGGGATGATCTCGTCCACGCCCTGCACGATGGCGTAGTTGTTGTAGATGCCGCCGCAGGAGGCGCAGTCGCCCATCGAGATGACCCATTTGGGCGCAGCCATCTGGTCGTAGAGCTGCCGCACGACCGGCGCCATCTTGCGCGTAACGCGGCCGGACACGATGAGCAGGTCGGCCTGGCGCGGCGTGGCGCGATTCAACTCCATGCCGAAACGCGACATGTCGTAGCTGGAAGCCTGGGTGCTCATGTATTCGATGGCGCAACAGGCCAGGCCGAAGAGCAGCGGCCACATTGCACCGGTGCGGGCCCAGTTGATCGCCTGATCCAGCGTGGTGGTCACCACGCCGAGGTTACCGAGTTTCGGGCTTACTCCCATTCCAGCGCTCCTGACTTCCACTCATAGACGAGGCCGATGGTCAGAATGAGCGTGAAGACTCCCATGGTCACCAGGCCATACAGCGCCAGTTCACGGAATATCACGGCCCAGGGCAGGAAGAAGATGACCTCGATGTCGAAGAGGATGAAGAGCACCGCCACCAGGTAAAACTGCACCGGCAGGCGGCGAGTGCCCGGACCGATCGGCTTGACGCCGCTTTCGTAGGGCGCTGACTTGCGCTCCGACGGACGCTGCGGGCCGAAAATGCGCGAGATGAACAGGATCAGCAGGGCGACCGCCAGCGAAATCACCAGCAGCGCGGTTATGGGTGCGAATTCCTGCAACGCCATAGCGCCTTCCCCGACCGTTTGTTCATTTTGGAGCAAACAGGCGCAGGTTAGCATAACCGGCGCGGCACGTCAAATAGTTTGCCGCATTAAATTCCGGTGCAGTTGCCGCCTGCCGGTCGCCGGAAAGTGACAATCCCCTGGCTGCAACGGCAAGCACAACCAGGGGAAGCGGGCTTTACAGCGTCAGATAGTCGCGCAGTTGACGGCTGCGCGAAGGGTGGCGCAACTTGCGCAGCGCCCTGGCCTCAATCTGCCGGATGCGCTCGCGCGTCACGCGAAACTGGCGACCCACTTCTTCAAGGGTGTGGGCCTTGCCGTCGACCAGGCCGTAGCGCTGTTCCAGCACTTCGCGCTCACGCGGGCTGAGGACACCCAGCGCCGCGTGAATCTGTTCCTTCAGCAGCTGACGGCTGGTGGCATCCACCGGGCCCGTGACTTCCTCGTCCGGGATGAAGTCGCCGAGGGTGCTGCTGTCTTCCTGACCGACCGGGCTGTCCAGGCTCATCGGCTCCTGGCTGATGCGCTGGATGCGGCGCACCTTCTGCGCAGCGCGGCGCAGCTTGCGTTGCAACTCGGTGGAGAGCGGCTGATCGTTCTCCTGCAACTCGCGAATGGCCTTCGTCTCTTCCGACTCCAGAAACTCCATTTCCAGCGCGATCTGCTCCGCGCCCGGTTCGGAGCCCAGTTCCTGTGTGAGCTGCATCTGCACCCGCGCGAGGCGGTTGATGGTCTCGATCATGTGAACCGGGATGCGGATGGTGCGCGCCTGGTCCGCGATGGCGCGGCTGATGGCCTGGCGAATCCACCAGGTGGCGTAGGTGCTGAACTTGTAGCCGCGCGTATGGTCGAACTTCTCGACTGCGCGCAGCAGGCCGATGTTGCCCTCCTGGATGAGGTCGAGGAAGTTGATGCCACGCCCCGTGTAGCGCTTGGCAATGCTGACCACAAGGCGCAGGTTGGCGCGCGTCAAGGCCTCGATGGCCAGCAGGGCACGCTGTTCGACCAGTTCGAAATGCTCCTCAAATTCCTGCGCCAGCTCCGGCTGCGCCTGCAGCAGCTGGTGATACGCAGCCACGTCCGGCAGCAATTCCTGCTCGCGCCAGCATTGCGCCAGCCAACCCTTTACGGTCGGCGGCAGCAGGTAGAGCCCCTGCATGACGCGGAAGAGGGCGCGCGCCAGCCCGGTCCAGGCCTCGTCGCGGTCGTGGCCGCGCTGGTCCAGCCAGGCGCGAGCAGCGGAGTCGGCAGTTGCCTCGCGCTCCGCGCTGATGTCCTGCACTTCCTCAAGCAAGTCCTGCAGGTCGGGCGGCATCAACTCCTGCGCTGCGGCCAGCTCACGCAACTGCTGCAGATCGCGCAGGACTTCCGTGTAAACCAGCTCGCTGACAGCCGCGGCCGGGGCCGGGTTCACGAAGATTGAGTCTTCCTCCGAGGCAGCGTGCGCGTCCATCACCGTTTGCAACTGCCGCTCGGCAGCAATCTGCATGCTCAGCCAGACCTCGTGGGTGGCGTCCAGCAGACGCACCTGACCGATTTCGCGCAGGTACATGCGCACCGGATCATCGCCCGGGTCGTTTTGCTCAGCGAGGGTCTCTTCCTCGTCGTAGCTGTTCAGTTCGTCCATTTCTTCGGCTTCCCAGATTGCCTCATTGGGCAGCGCACCAGCGCTTGCGGGCTGCGGCATTGCTTCTGCCTGGCGGGTTCCATTCGAAACAAGGACCACGTCGGCTCCCTTCCAAATGATGCGAAGTAAGGGTGAACGCTATTTTGCAGGACCTTGATATTGCAACTCCACGTCGATCAGATTGCGCGCTATCACTGACAGTTGGATGCGCTTGTGTAGCCCGTCCTTACCTTCGTCGGCGTCATTCATCAGGTAGTAAAGTTCCTGGCGCTCGCGCTCGAGACGCAGGCGCCGCAGGCGCAGGGCCATGCGCAGCAGCTCGCGGCGCCAGTCGATGGTATCGGCGCGCTTCATCACGATCGCCAGATCTGCCGCGAAACCTTCCCGCAGATGCGTGCGCGCATGTTCCAGATCGCTGGGCTGTATCTCGCGTTCCAGTTGCTGCAGGGTCTCGCGCTGCATGTTGTCGCCGTGCTCGTGAATCCAGACCAGGGGCGCCAGTTCGTCCTGTTCCAGCGCACCCAGCAGGCCGCCCAGCAGGCCACTGCAATCCCTGCTGATGAAGTCCGCCGTGCCGAAATCTGCCAGCGGGCCGTGCATTAGCGGCTCAGCGCCATCCGCCAGCTCGCGAAACTTGCGGTTGATCTGGAAGAGCAGCTCCGGCTGACGCAAGAGCTTGCCGAGGAAGTCACGTTCGCGGCGCTGTTCATCGCGCAGGGGCTGCGGCGCGCCCTGCTCTTCTGGTGGCGCCGGCATTACGCCACCCCGACGCGGGCCTGGCGCAGGCGGCTGGCGCAGCGCCCACTGCAAGAGATCGGCCTCGGCGATGCGCAGGCGCAGCGCCAGCTTCTGCAGATTGTCGCGCGTGTAGAGCCGGTTCTCCGAAGCCAGCAGCAATGGCAGCAGCCGACGCGCCACCGCCTCGCGCTCCTGCAGCGTGGGCGCCGCCGGTAGCGCGACCATCTCGCTCTCGATCACATAGTCGGCGACCGGCGTGGCATCCGTCACCAGCTGTGGCCAGCGGGCCGCGTCGGCGCGGATGAGGTCGTCCGGGTCCTTCGAGTCGGGCAACTGCAGCACGCGCACGTCCAGCGCCAGGCGGCCGCTGTAGTCCGCCTGCAGCGTCTGGCGCGCCACCTCGAGGCTGCGCATGGTGGCGTTCTGCCCGGCGCTGTCAGCATCCAGCGCCAGGACAACCTTCTGCGCGAGGCGCGGCGTCAGCAGGCGCAGCTGGGATTCAGTGAGCGAGGTGCCCATCTGCGCAACCACGTTCATGTGGCCGGCCTGATGCGCCTGAATGACGTCCATGTACCCTTCTACGATGACCGCGGCGCTTTCGTTGCGAATTGCCCGGCGCGCGCGGTCCAGACCGTACAGCAGGCGGCTCTTGTCGAAGACCGTGGACTGCGGCGAATTCAGATATTTCGGTTCATCCTCGTCGCTCAGCGCGCGCGCGCCGAAGCCGACCACGCGGCCGCGTTCATCGCGAATGGGGATGAGCAGCCGGTTGCGGAAGTAATCGTAGATGCGGCCATTGTCGCTGCGCCCCGCCAGGCCGGCATCGAGCAGGTCTTCGTCGCTGTAGTCCAGCTGGCGCAGATGCTCGCGCAAATGCTGCCAGCCCTCCGGCGCATGACCCAGCGCGGTGATGCGCAGGGTCTCGTCCGCGAAGCCACGCCGTTCGCGCGCGTAGTCCAGCACCTGCGGCGTATCCCAGAGCCGCGCCTGATACCAGTCCGTCGCCGCCTGCAGCAAGCCGCGCAGCACATCTGCGCGCGCAGCCTGCTGGCGCTGCTCATCGCTCTGAGGGCGCACTTCAACGCCCGCCTGGCGCCCGAGTTCCTCCAGAGCCTCGCGAAAGGACCAGCCATGATGCTTCTGGGCAAAGGTGAAGAGATCGCCGCCTTCGGCGCAACTGCCAAAACAGCGCCAGCTCTGTGTGTCCGGATTGACGATGAAGGAGGGCGTCTTTTCGCTGTGGAAGGGGCAGTTGGCCTTGTAGTAGCGGCCGGCCTTCTTCAGCGGCACATGCTGCTGAATGTAGCTTACGATATCGATGCGGGACTTGATTTCGTCAGCTACGGACATCGTAATGCCCCCGGAATATCACTGCGAGTATACGAAGGGCCGGCAGCGGTGGCAAACGCAGCCAGTGCTGTGAGCCCGAACCGGAAGTGTAGCACGGATGTTCGTATTTTGTCAACACCGGTGTTTGAAATGCGCTGTCGTGACTGCGCCTGCGAGGGAGCCGCTACCTAGAAACCGCTCAGACGGGAGAGATCCACGCAGCCTTCCTGCAAGGCGCCGATGGCCTGCAGCAAAGCCAGGCGATTGCGGCGCAGGGCCTCGTCCTCAACGTTAACGAGAACCTCATCAAAGAAGGCGCTGACCGCCGGCACCAGCGGCGCGAAAGCCTCCAGAAAGTCGGCGACGTCGGCGAAGGGCAGCCGGGCTGGCTGCGCTTGCTGCAGCGCGGCATAGAGCGCCTGCTCCTGCGGCTCGCGCAACAGCTGTGGCTGCAGACAATGACGCTGTGGTTCGCCGCGGGTGATGCGCACGCAGCGCGCGAAGCTGTCCAGAATCGTTGGCCAGTCGGGCCGCGCGCGCCAGATCTCAAGCTGACGCACGGCGTTCAGGGCGCGCCAGGGGTTGCCCGCCTGCTGCGCCAGCACGGCTTCGAGAGCATCCGCGGCAAAGCCCTGCTCCTGCAGCCAGGCGTGCAGGCGGGCGCCGAGGAAGTCCAGCAGGGCCTGGCGCGTCTCGTCGTTCAACTCGAGCGGCTGCAGCGCAGCGACTGGTGCCAGCAAGGTGTCAAGGTTGACGTCCAGGTCGCGCTCGCAGAGGATGCGGATGAGGCCGAGCGCGGCCCGCCGCAAGCCGTAGGGATCGGCGTTGGCGCGCGGCAGCACGCCGGCCGCGAAGAGGCCGACCAGGCTGTCGAGGCGGTCGGTCAGCGCCAGCAGCGCGCCGGCCGCGCTGGCGGGCAGGGCGTCAGCGGAACTGCGCGGCTGCCAGAACTCGAAGATGGCGTCGGCGACCTCGGGCGCACTGCCAGCCCGCAGCGCGTACTCACGGCCCATCGTGCCCTGCAGCGAGGTCATCTCGACGACCATTTGCGTCGCCAGGTCGGCCCGCGCCAGTTGCGCGGCCTCCTGCGCGAGCGCAATCGCGGCAGCGTCCAGCTGCAGCAAGCGGCCCATCGCCGGCACCAGAGTCGCGACGCGCCGGTTCTTGTCCAGCATCGAGCCCAGACGCTCGTGGAAGGTCAGCGTCGCCAGGCGCGGCAGATGCTGCGCCAGCGGCTTGCGCAGGTCTTCCTCGAAAAAGAAGCGGGCGTCGCTGAAGCGGGCGCGCAACACCTGTTCGTTGCCGGCGACCACGTTGGCGAGGCCGTGTTGGTCGCCGTTGCGCACGGCGATGAACCAGGGCAGCAACTGCCCCGCCCCGTCTTCCACGGGGAAATAGCGCTGATGCTTGCGCATGACGGCCACCAGCACCTCGCGCGGCAGGCGCAGAAAGTCTTCGTCAAAAGAGCCGCGCAACGCCGTCGGCACTTCCACCAGGTTGCACACTTCATCCAGCAGGCCGGGATCGTCCGGGATGCGCCCGCCGACCTCGGCCGCCAGGGCGTCGACCTGATCGAGGATGCGCTCGCGCCGGGTCGCGCGCTGCAGCAGGATGCCCTGCCCTGCCAGTTGCCTGAAGTAGTCCGCGACATCAGAGACCTCGCTTTGCTGCGAGCCGTACTGACGCGCCCCGCGGGTCACACGGTCGCTGATTACGTCAGCGTGGCGCAGCGGGATGACATTCTCACCCAGCAGGGCCAGCAGCCAGCGTACGGGGCGGGAAAAGGCGACGCCGCTGGCGTTCCAGCGCATGGTCTTGCCGAAACGCAGACCAGCGATCAACCCGGGCAAGGCCTCCGCCAGCACAGCGGTGGCCGGCAGACCGGGCGTGTGCGTCTGCGCGACGACGTATTCGCCGCCGTCCATGGCCGCCAGCTGCAATGCCTCGACTGCGACGCCGCGGCTGCGCGCGAAGCCGAGGGCGGCGCGTGTCGGCTGACCTTGCGCGTCAAAGGCGCGACTCGCCGGCGGACCCTTGACCAGCTGCTCCAGCGCAGTTTGCTGCGCGGCGAGCTGGCGCACATGCAGCACGAGCCGGCGCGGCGTGGCGTCCACCGTCAGGCCCTGATGGCTGAGCCGCAGTTCCTCAAGTAAGCCGACAGTCGCGGCTTCCAGCTGCTCGCAAGCCTGGTCGACATCGGCCGCCGGCAGCTCCTCGACGCCGATTTCCAGCAGGAAGTCCGCCGCTTCCGTGGTCGCTTGCCCCACCGCAGGCAGCAGCTCTGGCACTACCGGCGCGGCCCAGCGTTCGTTGCGCAGCGGATGCCCCAGCGCCTCGCGCTGGCTGACCCAGGCGTGGGCCACGGCGCGCGCCTTTTCACGCATGCGCCGAAAGAAGGTCGCGCGCTCGGTGACGCCGATGGCGCCGCGCGTGTCCAGCACATTGAAGAGGTGACTCTGCTTCAGCAGGTAGTCATAGGCGGGCATGATGGCGCCGGCCGCCAGCGCGCGCGCGCCTTCGCGCTCCCAGGCGTTGAAGACCTCGTGCAGCTCCTCGACGTCAGCGATTTCGAAGTAGTAGCGGCAATGCTCGATCTCACTTTGCAGGAAGACATCGCCGTAGCTCAGGTCGCCCAGCCAGTTGATATCCCACACGCTGTCCACATTTTGCAGCGCCAGCACGATGCGCTCGATGCCATAGGTGATTTCCACCGACACCGGCTCCAGCTCCAGGCCACCGGCCTGCTGAAAATAGGTGAACTGGGTGATTTCCTGGCCGTTCAGCCAGACCTCCCAGCCGAGGCCCCAGGCGCCCAGCGGCGGGCTCTCCCAGTTGTCTTCCACGAAGCGGATGTCCTGCTCCTCCGCGTTCAGTCCCAGCGCCCGCAAGGACTCGAGGTAGAGTTCCTGCGGGTTGCCGGGGTCCGGCTTCAGGATGACCTGATACTGGAAGAAGGTCTGCATGCGGTTGGGATTTTCGCCGTAGCGCCCGTCATCGGGGCGGACGCTGGGCTCGACGTAGGCCACGCGCCAGGGCTCCGGCCCCAGCACGCGCAGAAAGGTGGCCGGGTTGTTGGTGCCCGCGCCGACCTGCAGGTTATAAGGATTCCACAGGACGCAATCCTGTTCAGCCCAGTAGCGGTGCAGCCGGAGAATCACTTCCTGAAAATCTGGAGCCATGCTCATCCCTGTATTGTCATGGTCGCGTGGACATGCGTCTAGACGCGTGCGGGCCGACCGCGCGGCAGGCCCTGCTGCCTGCGGTCGACCCGATGGCTTGCCGTTCGGGGCCTCCTAGTTGCGGCGCAGGTCGCCGGCCATGCTGAAGAGGCTGCTCATGCGCGGCTGGCGCGCCTTTTCGTCTTCCTTGCCAAAGTTGATGGGTTCGCCATGGTTGTCGATCGCCTGCACGGACAGACCCAGGCTCTGCAGTTCCTTGACGAGCACGCGGAAGCTGGTCGGAATGCCCGGCTCCTCGATTGCCTCACCCTTGACGATCGCCTCATAGGTTTTGACGCGACCCTGCACGTCGTCGGACTTGACGGTCAGCATTTCCTGCAGCGTGTAGGCCGCGCCGTAGGCTTCCAGCGCCCACACTTCCATCTCGCCAAAGCGCTGGCCGCCAAACTGGGCCTTGCCACCCAGCGGCTGCTGCGTCACCAGGCTGTAGGGCCCGGTGGAGCGCGCGTGCACCTTGTCCTCGACGAGATGTGCCAGCTTGAGCATGTTCATCATACCCACGGTCACCGCGCGGTCGAAGGGCTCGCCAGTGCGGCCGTCGTAAAGCGTATGCTTGCCATAGAGCGGCAGGGGCTTCCCGCTGCGGAACATGACCTTGTCCGCCAGTTTCACCAGCGCAGCGCTGTCGACTTGCTGCGGCAACTCGATATCCGGCTCCACCCACTCCAGCCACAGGCGCAACACCAGTTCGAGCGCGTTGCTATCACGCCGATCGCGTTCGCGCGAGGTCAGACTTTCGGTATCGAACATGAGGATGTCGTCGGGGTTGACGCCGCGCTCGCGCAGCCACTCTTCCAGCACCACGCGCCGCGCATAAATGCGATCGGTCAGCAGCAGTTCCTGATCCAGGTTGTCGTTCGCGCCCAGCCATTCGGCAATGTAGATGCGGCGGATTTCGTCATCGTCTTCGAGGTCTTCGGCTGCGAAGCGGGCATTCACCCACACCAGCGCGCGTTCGGTGATGATTTGCCAGGCGTGGTCGATTAGCCAGGCGCGGCCCAGCTCGACCTGGATTTCCTCCTCGCTGGCGCCATCGAACACGGGCGTCAGGGCGCGGAAGCCGAGGCGTTCAGCCGCCCAGCCCAGATGGATTTCCAGCACCTGACCGATGTTCATACGGCCGGGCACGCCCAGCGGGTTCAGGATGATCTCGACCGGCCGCCCGTCCTGCAGGTAAGGCATGTCCTCGATGGGCAGCACCCTGGAGATGACGCCCTTGTTGCCGTGACGGCCGGCCATCTTGTCGCCCACGGTCAGCTTGCGCTTCTGTGCCACGCTGACGCGCACCATCATCTCCACGCCGGCCGGCAGGTCGCGGTGTTCCTCACGCGTGAAGGTCTTGACATCGACCACCTTGCCTGAATCGCCGTGCGGCAGGCGCAGCGAGGAATCTTTCACCTCGCGCGCCTTCTCACCGAAAATCGCGCGCAGCAGTTTCTCCTCCGGGCTCAGCTCCTTCTCCCCCTTGGGGGTGATCTTGCCGACCAGGATGTCGTTGGGGCCGACTTCGGCGCCAATGCGCACGATGCCCTCTTCGTCGAGGTCCTTCAGCGCGTCCTCGGCGACGTTGGGGATATCGAAGGTGATTTCCTCCGCGCCCAGCTTGGTGTCACGCGCTTCCAGCTCGTGCTTTTCGATATGAATGCTGGTGAACTTGTCCCGGCGCAGCAGGTCCTCGCTGACCAGCAGCGCATCCTCGTAGTTGCCGCCATCCCAGGAAAGGAAGGCCGCCAGCACGTCGTGTCCCAGCGCGAGGTTGCCGTGGTCGGTCGAGGAGCTGTCGGCGATGATCATGCCGCTGGTGACGCGCTGCCCCTTGAACACCACCGGGCGCTGGTCGATGCAGGTGGACTGGTTGGAACGGTTGAACTTGCGCAGCCGGTGCTCGCGCAGCTCACCCTCGTCGCTGCGAACGGTGATCAGGTCGCCCTGAACGCCGAGCACCTCGCCGTCGTAATCGATAATCATGACCTGGCCGCTGTCGCTGATCGCCTCGCCTTCCATGCCGGTGCTTACCAGCGGGACATCCGGCTGCAACAGGGGCACCGCCTGGCGCTGCATGTTTGAACCCATCAGGGCGCGGTTGGCGTCATCATGCTCGAGGAAGGGGATCAGCGCGGCGCTGATGCCCACAATCTGGCGCGGCGCCACGTCCATGTAATCCACGCGTCGGGCCGGGAAGACCGCGAATTGCTGGTTGTGGCGGCCGGTGATGCGCGGATTCACGAACTGGTAACGCTCGTCGAGGGGCGCGTTGGCCTGGGCGATGACGTAGCGGTCTTCCTCATCCGCGGAGAGGTAGGAGATGTCGTCCGTGACGAAGGGCGTGACCGGTACGTTCTCTATTCCTGCCTCTGCCAGTTGTGCCGCCAGGCCGCTATCGATGAGCGCGTCCTCTTCAGCGAGCAAAATCCCCTGCTCATCCTCGACGTCCTCGCCGATGCGGCGGCCAATGATTCCGGGGTTGTCCGGCGCCATGGTGGTGACGACCTTGCGGTAGGGCGTTTCGACGAAGCCGTACTGGTTGACGCTGCCGTAGCTGGCGAGGCGGCCAATGAGGCCGATGTTGGGGCCTTCGGGCGTCTCGATCGGGCAGATGCGGCCGTAGTGACTGTGGTGCACGTCGCGCACGTCGAAGCCGGCGCGCTCGCGCCGCAGGCCGCCCGGCCCCAGCGCCGACAGCGTGCGCTTGTGCGCCAGTTCTGCCAGCGGGTTGGTCTGTTCCATGAACTGCGACAGTTGCGAGGAGCCGAAGAACTCGCGGATGGAGGCCACCACCGGGCGAATGTTCACCAGCGCCACGGGGGTCAGGTTGTCGGAGTCGCGGATGGACATGCGCTCCTTGACCACGCGCTCGGTGCGGCGCAGGCCCACGCGCATCTTGTTCTGGATGAGCTCGCCAACGGTCTTGATGCGGCGATTGCCCAGGTGGTCGATGTCGTCCGGATTGGCCTGATTGTTGTTAATGGCGATCATGCGCTCAATCAACCCGGCGATGTCAACCTTGGTGATGGTGCGCACTTCCATCGGCACGATGCCGTCCAGCTGCAGGCGCTGGTTGAGTTTGTAGCGCCCCACGCGCTCAAGATCGTAGCGGCGCTGGTCGAAGAGCTGGCCGTAAAGAAACTCACGGGCGTTATCCAGCGTGGGCGGGTCGCCGGGCCGCATACGTTTGTAGAACTCGATCAGGGCAGCTTCGGCGATCGTCTGCCCTTTCTTCAGCTCCCATACCGGCTCGGCGTTGATGGAGTTCTGGATGAAGGGACGGTCCGGATCATTGTCGACATCCCTGAAAAGCTTCAGTAACTCCTGGTCGGTGCCCTTCTTGATGGGCGACTTCTTTTTCGGCAGCGCATCATCAACTGCGGCCAGCGCGCGCAGCAAAATCGTCACCGGAACAGTGCGCTTGCGGTTGAACTTGAGCGTGAGATAGTCGTTCTTGCGCGTCTCAAATTCCATCCAGGCGCCGCGGTCGGGGATCAGGCGCGCGGAAGAGAGCCTGCGCCCGGTGGTACGGTCCTCTTCCGCGTCGGCATAGACGCCCGGCGAACGGATCAGCTGGCTGACGACGACGCGCTCGGTGCCGTTGATAATGAAAGTGCCCTTCTCCGTCATCAGCGGGAAGTCGCCGAGGAAGATGTCCGAGAGCATGACCTCTTCGCCGGCCTCGTGATTGACCAGGGCCACACGCATGTAGAGCGCCGAGGCGTAGGACATATCACGCTCGAGGCACAGGCTTTCACTATAGGCCGGCTCCTCGAACCAGAAGTTCAGGCCGAATTCCTTCGCCTCGTTGCTGTTGCCTGGCAGATACAGGCGCAGCTTGCCGTTGAAACTTTCAATCGGGCTGATTTCATCAAAGAGTTCGGCCAAGCCTTCGCGCCGAAAGCGCTCGAAGGAATCCAGCTGAACCTGGATCAGCGACGGCAAGGGCATCGAGTTGTGTGAGCGGGCGTAATTCTTGGTACGGTCTCTCAGTTGCACTGGCCTTGCCCCCTGGGCATTCTCTGCCAATATGCGAGCACAAAAGCCGCAGCCTGGCGGCTCCGGTCAACGCGGATACGTCTGTATGGGAACCTTGATTTCAAATCGGATGCAACAGAACCTGTGAGATCCGTTGTCAAGTGGCTGCGCGGTCAGTGTACCCGACCTGCAGCAGAAGTGTCAAGGGCTTGAAGGGGTCGTTGCAGCGCGCCGCTTACGCTCAACCCCGGACGCGCGGCGGGCGCTGCACGGGCTCTTGCTCCTGCAGCAGCAGCTGCTCCATCAGGCCAATCTGCCACACGGCCTCGCGCAGCGCGGCAAGCGCGATGCTTTCACGTTCGGCCACTGACATGAAGGCGAGGACGTACTGGCGCGGCCCGAAATCCAGCAACCCGGCGTCGTTGAACACGAAACCGGTGGGGATTTCGTTCGCAAGAATGACCCCCTGTTTGCCGATGTAGCCTGGCGCAAAAACGCGTTCAATCGGTGAGCGGAACCTCTTCTCCGGTATGCCAAGCAAGCTGCGCGTCCGTCGCAAGGCTTCCGCGACGTTGGCGCCGGAGCTGTAGCGTTCCCCGCGCGCTATAAAATCGTAGCCCTGTGCCAGGTCACTTGCCGTAAAGACGTTGAAGATCCAGAACTCGCGCTCCCCGATATTGACCAGGCGCCCGGTGCTGCCTGAGGGTTGGTAGCGCAAGTCGTAGAGGCCAAGGGTTGGACCAATACCCCAGGCAAAAATCCCGTTCTGCATGCCGATGGAAAGCAGGAAATCGTTGAACTTCTCAAGGGCGTTGCCCTCGCCTGGCACCAGGCCGGCCACCTGATCCAGCACGACGGCGGCGAAGTAGTTGCCGCTGTGGACCGCCATGTCCCACATGGCGCTATCCGGCCCATCTTCCTGGTCATGCGGCGGGACATGGAGATAGTACCAGGGCACCACGAAGGCCTTGAAGCAGCTGGCCACCGGCATAAGCCTGTCCGCGTTGACCTGGATGCGGAAGAGTTCATCGCGGCCATCAGCGAGCGCGCGCAGATCGAGCGCCATGTTGCGCCCGGCCAGGGATTCCTCCAATTGCTCCTGAATTTGCGCCAGAAAGTGCGCCGGCACCCCTGCGCCCTGGCGCGTGTCGCCAGGCGGCAGAGGCAGCCCCATGGCGAGGGCCAGCAGGTTACGGCGGCTGAGCGTCATGATTCAGTCCGTCGTGAGCGCCTCAACCAGAGCCGGCAGGGATTCGCAGACGAAATCGGGTTGCACGGGACTGGAGTCCAGTTCCTCCTGTGTGGCTATGCCGGTCATGACCAGCGCCGTGCGCATACCCACACGCGCGGCGCCCAGAATGTCCGTGTTGATGCGGTCGCCGATCATGAGGGTCTGCGCCGGCTGGCTGCCCAGCAGCTCCAGCGCCGCCTCAAACATGGGCACGTGCGGCTTGCCGATGACGAGCGGCTCCACACCGCTGGCGGCCTGCAACGCAGCCAGCAGGCTGCCGGCGCCGGGCGCGATGCCATTCGCTGCGGGGAAGGTGGTGTCTGGATTGGTGCCGATGAAGCGTGCGCCACTGCGAATCAGATGGCTGGCGCGGTGCAGGTCCTCGTAGCAAAGGTCCCGGTTCAGGCCCGCCACCACCACGGCCACATCTTCAACCGCCACACAGAAGCCCGCCGCGCGCAGCTCTGCGCGCAGGCCATCGCCGCCGAAGACGTGCACGCGCGTGCCAGGCGCGTGATGTCGTTTCAGCCAGGTCGCAGTCGCCGTGCCGGAGGTCACGATGCAACTGGCGGGCACGTCGGGCACGCCCATGCCGGCCAGCTTGCGCACATAGTCATGGCGGGTCTTGCTGCTGTTATTGGTCGCCAGCACCCAGGGCAGGTTTCTGCGCTGCAGCAGGTCGAAGAAGGCGTGAAGGCCGGGCAAGGGATCGTCGCCGCGCCAGAGCACCCCGTCCATATCCGAGACAAGCGCCCTGATCCCGCTGATGTTCATGCGCGCTCCTGTTGCTGGACCGGATAGTATACTTGTCAAGGGTAATTCATTCAAAAAGACGCGAAGGGGCGGGAATGGGGGCTGCGAGAGCGCGGGCGGGCGGGCGCCGGCGCGCGCCCGCCATCGCCCTGATGCTGCTGCTGGCGGGCGCCGGGTTGCGCTGGCGCGCGCTTGCGGTGGACCTGCGCTTTACGCCGGACGAAGCCTTTTTCAGCACTTTCGCGCGGGCTGCCGCCATCAAGGGAGACTGGTGGCTCGGCGGCGCGCTGGACAAGCCGCCGCTGGCGCTGTACGCCAATGCGCTGGCGCAGGTCGCTGTGGGCCCGCTGGAGCAGGCGGCGCGTCTGCCCGGCGTCCTGGCAGGTATCCTGCTACTGCCGCTGCTCTACGTCCTCGCCCGCGACCTCTACCCGCACAGTGCTCCCACCCTGCCGACGCTGACGCTGCTGCTGGCCGCTTGCTCCCCACTGCTGGCATACACCAGCGCCAGCGCGCTAACGGACAGCCTCATGCTGACCTGTGTCACGGCTTCGCTGTGGCTGGCTGTACGCGGACGCCCGGGCTGGAGCGGCCTGCTCTTCGGCCTGGGTCTGGCCAGCAAGCAGCAGGCGCTCTTCGTCCTGCCGCTAATTCTGTGGGCTGCCACGAGCCAGGTGCCGCTGACCAGGCATCGTATTCTGCGGTTTGCGCTGGCGCTGGCGCTCTGTGTCGGTCTGTTGCTGTGGTGGGATTCTGCGCGGCCCGGCGCGAGCATCAACGTACTGGCCTTCGCCAACAATACGCCGGAGGGCCTCGCTGAGCCCGGCGCCCTGCCGGCCCGTCTGAGCACCTGGCTGGGCCATACTGCTGCGCTCTTCTGGCCTGGATGGCCGGGCGGCCTGTTGCTGCTCAACGGGCTGCTCGTACTCGTCTGGCGGGCGCGCGGCAGCACGTGGCAGCAACACAATCGCACTGACCTGACGCTGGCCGCTTTTGTCGCCGCTTACTCCCTGCTGCAGCTGCTGCCGGCCTTTCCATTGTATGCGCGCTATCTGCTGCTGCTGCTGCCCGCGCTCCTGCCGCTCTGCGCGCGGGGACTCTGTTGCAGCGCTACGTTGCTCGTCTCACGCCTGGCTCCACTACAAAGCAAGTCGCGCCCGGCCCTGCTGTTGACGGCATTGTTGCTGCTCCTGCTGCAGCCTGCGCCCGGCCCGGACCCGCATGCCGGCATCGACGAGCTGGGCGCCTGGCTGGCTGAGCGTCCGGTCGCGACCGTCGTCTATGACCGCTGGCTGGGCTGGCAACTGGGCTTCTATCTGGGCACCTGGCATGACAAGCGCGTGACCTGGTACCCGGCCCCCGCCGCGCTGGCTGCGGATGCGCGCCGGCTCTGCGAGTTTGGGCCACGCTATCTGCCCGCCCCGCGCGACGTCGACGTCGCCCCCTGGCTGGAGGCCATGCGGACAGCCGGTTTCGCGGTCACACTGGCCTGGGAAAACGATGGCTACGAGGCCTGGCAATTCACGCCTCCCTGGCGCGAGCAGGCGGAGTGTGCGGCGTCACCGTGACGCGCAGTCACATTGCGCCAGTACCTGTGCAGGTGTACCTTTTATTGACGAAAGTATGAGGAGGAAGGCGGATGCGGCCGGGGATCCTGCTGCGGGTGCTGGCGCTGCTGCTGGTGGTTCCCGCTGCCGGGTGCTTTCAACAGGCAGGACAGATGCCCCGGAATCTGGAGGTCGATCTGCTGCCTGCCCGCCGCAGCGAGCGCAGCGTCGCCCTGCAAGCCACTTCCTCGCTGCCCATGACGGTGATCGCGCCCACGCCCCTGCAGGACGGCCCTGCCCTTGCGCCCACATTCGCGCCTGGGGCAGGCGGGCTTTTCATCACACCGCACAGCCCGGACGTCCCTTCCATGGCGGCAGGCGAGAGCGGCGGCTTCACCACCTTTTCCCTGCCAACCCCCACCCTTACGCCGAGACCGCCGGGAGTGGACGAAGTCAGCCCTGAATGCATCCACACCGTCAGCGGCGGCGACACGGTTTACGGCATCGCCCTGCAGTACGACAGCACTGTGGAAGACATGCGCGCGGCCAACCCCTCGCTCTCGGGCGACAACCCGATCATTTTCCCCGGGCAGCAACTGGTCATCGCCAGCTGCGCGGAGTTGCAGGGCGGGGACTTTGTCAGCGCAGTCGTGACGCCGGCGCCGGCGCTCATCGTCATGACCAGCATGCCCTTCGGC
>CBDBIA010000003.1:0-229886 GCA_965205875.1 Phototrophicaceae bacterium | reverse complement strand
ATGTCGGTGCATCCGCCCCTCGGCGGTACCTGGGTCGATACCTACTGGGGCATCGCCTTCCCCGGCGTCATCACCGCCGCCGGCATTTTCCTCATGCGCCAGTTCATGCAGGGCGTGCCTGACGAGTTGCTCGACGCCGGCCGTATCGATGGCGTCAGCGAATTCGGCCTCTACTGGCGCATCGCCCTGCCGCTCAGCATGGCCGCCATCGGCGCCCTCTGCATCTTCAACTTCCTCGGCAACTGGAACGCCTTCATCTGGCCGCTGATCGTCACTTCCTCACTGGGAATGTTCACCTTGCCCGTCGGCCTGCAATTCTTCTCCAGCGAATTCACCTCGGACTGGCACCTCGTCATGACCGGCGCCACGCTCTCGCTGCTGCCCCTGCTGCTGATCGTGATCATCTTCCAGCGCTACATCATCGAGGGCATCGCCCTCACCGGCGTCAAGGGCTGAGCGCGGTACTGACCACAAGCGAAACTGTGGCTCCAGCCAGACGTTAGCGCGCCAGAACCTCATGAATCGACTTAATGTGTATTGCGGTCTGTACTTAACTATCCTGCAGGGCGCAAGGCCAGCGACACCAGCGCGCCGATGCCGGACTGGACGATGGCTGCGATGATGATCCAGACCTTGAAGGAGCCCGCCAGCGCCTTCACCTCTCCGCGCAGGGTTTCAATTTCCGCCTTTAGCTCACCCCGCACACTTTCCAGATCGGCCCTGGTCGCCAGATGCGTGTAACCTTCCTCGAGACGGGCCAGCCGTTCTTCCGTGCTCATGTGTTACCTCCTGCGCCGGGCGCGTCCGGAACGCGCGGGCGCCTGCCGTGTTTCTCACAGTGTATCAAGCGGCAGACATCCTGCTAGCCGCCGGATCGCAAGGCCAGCGACACCAGCGCGCCCGATGCCGGACTGGACGATGGCTGCAATAATGATCCAGACCTTGAAGGAACCCGCCAGCGCCTTCACGTCGCCACGCAATCCCTCCAGATCTGCCTTCGTCGCCAGATGCGTGTAACCTTCCTCAAGACGTGCCAGCCGTTCTTCCGTGCTCATTTGATCTCTTCTGCGCCGGGCGCGTCCGGGAACGCGCGGGCGCCTGCCGTGTATGCACACAGTATAACTCATGCGGTCCGGAGCGGGACCATCGCCAGGTGCCGCCTGGTGGCGGCGGTCTCCGGGTTCATGTTGGGCTGCCGTGATCATCGCCACGGGGTCGCCCGGCGCCGCCAGCATCAGCAGCAAGGTGATGCTGGTCACGCCGAACAAGGTCGGCAGGCCCTGCAACAGCCGCCGCGCCAACCAGCGACCTAACGGGCCGCTCCTGCCCCGCACAAGGCGCCATCCTGAATCAGCGCTTCCAGCCCGGCGGTGAATTGCCGGCTGCCACCCTGCGCCGGATGCCGCAGCGCGTGATGTGCCAGACCCAGCGCCCGCAGACTCGCCTGTGCCGGGCGGCCCACGGCGACCAGCACGCGCGGCCTGTAGTGCGCGAGGACACCTTGCAGGATGTCGCGGCCCTGCGCCAGCTCCGCCGCGCGCGGCGGCCGGTTGCTCAAGGGCTGACCGGCCCGCTGTGGATGGAAGGGCACGCTGTTCCAGATCAGCGGCGCAGCGCCCGGCGCAGCCAGCGCGCGCCACACAATCGTGGCGCTCTGTTCGCCATGGATGCGCTCAAAGCCAGCTTCGGGCACATCCTGATAGCCGCGCGCAACGCCGAACAGCCCCAGCGCCGCCACGCCCTCCAGCAGCACCCGCCGGCTGGTCAACGGCACGCCAGTCAGGCGGCAGCCGCGATAGCCAGGCGCTTCGAACAGCAGCAGCGCCCGCGGCTCGCGCGCTTCCATGTCGCGCAGATAACGTCGCAGATTGGCGCGCCGCAGCGCGTTACAGGCGCTGCCACGAGCGTACTGATTGAACAGCCCCGGCGCAGTGCTGCTGCGCGCCAACTGGTCAACGAAGCCGGCGCACCAGTCGTTCATGGGTAGCGCGTCAGCCAGGCGCGCAGCGTGGCTGCGTCGCGCAGAAACAGCGCCGGAGACTGGTCGCGCACAAATTCCAGCGAAACGTGACGTTCGCCCGGCAGCGCCGCCAGCCGGTCAAGGTAGAGCCGCCAGTCGCGCGCGCCCTCCTGCAGCGGCAGCCGTTCGCGGCTGCTGGGCCACCAGTGAAAACAGTGCACGTTGCGCAGCCAGGGCGTCACTGCTTCCAGCGCCAGCAGATTTTCCTGCGCAAACCAGCCGTTGCGCGGCTGCCAGCACACGCCCGCCTGCTCCACCCGCCGCAGCAAGAGACAGGCCATGGCGCTGGTCTCGGTGAGCGTTTTGCTGTGAAACTCAAAGTCTATGCCGACGCCCACCGCATTGGCCCGCGCGCAGATGTCGCGCGCCCGCTCGATGATACGCTCGCGTTCCGCGGGATCGGTGGCGTCGGGCCCGACCCGTCCGGCCACACGCGAATCCGGGGCGCGCCCAGCGCCAGCGCCGATGCCAGCACGGCCTCGAAGGGCGCGTCCTCCTCCACTTCATCGCGCAGCCGGTAATAGGAGCCATAGGCGCTGACCTGCAGCCCGGCCTCGCGCGTCATCTTGCCCAGTTCGCGCGCGCGCCGCTCGTCGCCCGGCGGCGCGTGCACGTCCCCGCCCCACTCGATGCTTGCCAGTCGCGCTTCACGCGCCAGCGCGACAATGTGGTCGGGTTCCAGCTGTCGAAAGGTGACCGAGACCAGTCCGGCGTGTAACACAGACAATCCCCTCAGGCCATGCGTTCGAAGTTACTGCGCGTTATCTCATGTAGCAGCGGCTCGCCGCGCAGGTAACGCCGCAGCTCCTTCACCATGCTGCGCCCCAGACGCCGGCACTCCAACCCCTGCACGCCGGCGATGTGCGGCGTCAGCGCCAGATTGGGCAGCGAGTACAGTGGCGACTGCGGCAGCGGCGGTTCGGGCCAGGTGACGTCCAGCAAAGCGAAGAGATCGGGGCGTTCACGCAGCGCCGCCACCAGCTCATCCTCGCGCACGAGTGCGCCACGCGCCGTGTTGATGAACACGGCGTCGGGCTTCATGGCCCGCAGATGTTCGCCGCGAATCATGCCGCGCGTTTCGTCCAGCAGCGGCGTGTGCAGCGAGACCACGTCCGCCTGACGAAACAGGTCCTCAAGCGAGTCGACCAGGGTCACGCCGTGTTGCGCAGCCACGTCCGGCGCCACGAAGGGATCCCAGACGATCACCCGCAGCTCGTGCCGCGCCAGCAGACTGGCGACCTGCTGCGCCACTTTGCCCAGCGACACCAGCCCCACGGTAGCGCCATAGAGACCGGCGCCAGGCTGCCGCGGTGCGCGCCGCCCGTTGGCCCGCGCCTCCAGCACATGCTGCCAGCCGCGCTTGAGACTGATCAGAATCTGCGCGTAGGCGAATTCGCCGGTCGTCACGGCGTTGGCGGCGGCGGCGCTGGTCAGCTTGACGCCACTCTGCCAGAATGGTTCCGTCACCATGTAGCGCACCGAGCCCGCGCCGTAGAAGATGGCCTCCAGATTCGGCGCCGCCGCCAGAAAAGCCGCGTCCAGCCGCGGCCCGCCCCAACCGGAAAAGATGAGATCGGCCCGGGCCAGCAACTCCGGCGCCGCTGCGATCGATTCCGCAGTCTGTTGTGGCGCGATGACCTCTACCAGGCTCGCGATCTCCTCGCGCTCTGCGGGGCCGTAGATCAGCTCGTACCTGCCTGCGGCCAGGATGTAGAGCGCGCGCATCATCAGTGAGCGGACCCTGCCAGTGCGTCCTGCTCGCGCCGCAGCGCCCACAGCGGCGCGTCAGGGGGTTCCGCGACCATGTCGACCGTCAGCAGCGTCCCCGCCGGCACATCCTGCAGCAAGACCTTGCCAATGGCCATGTGCATTGGCAGCGGCGCGCCAGGTGCTACGGGCACTGCCGGCCGCATCAACGCGAGCAGCTTCGGGCTGTGATCGTCTTCCACCACATCGCCACAGGCCAGGTCCACCGTCGCCTCGGCCAGCACGTCGAAGCGCTGCTCATAGTCCACAGCGCCTGTCGGCACCTGCAACAGCCCCGCCAGTAACAGCGTCACCGGCGTCTCTACGCCGCAGAGGTGATGCGGCCGGAAAATCAGCGCCGTTGTGTCGCGCGTGTTGGGAATCAGGCCCTTGGTCGTAAGAATGTAGCGCGAGTAGTCGTTGGCGCAGGAGACGACGATGAAAACGCCGCCGCCCATGCCCGCCTCGTGCGGCCCGCGCAATACCGTCACGCCATCAATGACGCCGCGCCGTCCGAGGATGCCGCCTTCTTCCTGCGGCGCCAGCACCTGCGGTATCTCCGGGGTGCGCAGCAGCGGCCCGTGCAGTGTGTCCACGTCCGGCACCAGACCGGTGGCGTTGGCCGCGATCAGCAACTCCCCAGGTCATAGCCCATCAGATGGCTCAGCCCCCAGGCCAGTTCCTTGCGCCCCGCCACCTTGCCTGGAGCAGCTTCCTGTGGTCCCGGTGCAAACAGCGCCAGTTGCGCCGGAGTCAAATCGAGCGTCCTGCGCTGCGTCCGCAGCTGCCCGGCCGCCTCGTCACAGATGATCTCTATATCGCGCGCCTTGCCGCCGCAGACCACCTCCAGCCCCAGCGCCCGCGCCCACTCGACCATGCCGATCAGCAGGCCGTGCTGGTCGCCGTCCACCGCTGTGTAGACGAGGCCGGCCGCCGCGAACTTGCGCCGCAACAGCGGCCCCACCAGCGCATCCGGCTCCTTGCTGACCATCGCCAGGTGCGCGCCCTGTTCCAGCGCCTGCAAGGCGTGTCGTGCCGCCACCTCCGGCACGCCGGTCGACTCAACCACCACGTCCAGCGGCAGCGCCTGCAACAGCGCCGCGTCCGGCACGATGATGCGCTGCCCGCGCTCATACGCCGCCATCACTGCTGCCGGACTTTCGCAGAGGACGCAGTCTTCCTCCGCCAGCCCTGCCAGCATGAAAGCGCGCAGCGCCGCTTCCACGTCCACGTCACAGACGATTGGCACCTGCAGCGCGGGAATGGCCTGCGCCTGGGTGACGATGGCTGTGGCGTAGTGGCCGGTGCCGATGACTCCGGTGACCACGGGCCGGTCACCGTAACGCTCCAGTAACTGTCGATAAACCATGAGTCCTCCTCCCGCGCAATTCTACCCGACTGCGTCCCCTGCGCTATACTTGCGCCCGACCGGCACAGGAGAGGTGGGGAAGCGCATGGGCAAGCATTACGACGCAATTGTGATCGGGCTGGGCGTGGTGGGCAGCACCGCCGCATGGCTGCTGGCGCGCGCCGGCCAGCGCGTGCTGGCGCTCGAACAGTTTGAGCTCGACCACCAGAATGGCAGCTCCTACGGCAGCTCGCGCATCATCCGCTACGCCTACGATCACCCCGCCTACATCCCCCTCGCCCACACGTCCTACCCCCTCTGGCGCGAACTGGAGGAGGACTCCGGCGAGCAACTCCTGCACATCATCGGCGGCCTCGATTTCGGCCCGGCCGACAAAGCCAGCCTGTTACTCACTCGCGAAACCCTGCGCGACGCCAACATGCCCTTCGACTGGCTGACGCCGGACGAGGTGTCAGCGCGCTTCCCCCAGTTCCGCCTCGACGACCATATGATGGGCCTCTACCAGCCGGATGGTGGCGCGCTTTATGCCTCGCGCTGCGTCAACGCCGCCGCGCGCATGGCCCTCAAGCATGGCGCCACCTTGCAGACCGGCGCCCGCGTCACCGCCATCGAGCCCCACAATGACTCCGTCACCGTGCGCACCGACGACGAAGCCTTCAGCGCCGCCCGCCTCGTCGTCAGCGCCGGCAGCTGGTCCGGGCCCCTGTTGCGCAGTATCGGCCTCGATCTGCCGCTGCAGCCCACGCGCGAGCAACTCTTCTTCTTCGATACGCAGGAGCCGGACGCCTTCCTGCCCGGGCGCATGCCCTATTTCAGGGAGCACGGCGCTCGCCATGACAAATACGACTCCCCCCTGCATTTCTACGGCATCCCCAACATCGACGGCTGCGGCTTCAAGGCCAGCATTCACACCAATGGCGAAAACACCGACCCCGACAATACCTTGCGCACTGTCGATGACTCCGTCTGCGAACTGCTGCGCGCCTTTTTCCGGCGTCACATTCCGCTGGCGGACAGCCCGCTGAAGACCGGCCGTGTCTGCCTCTATACCATGACGCCGGACGAACATTTCATCCTCGACCAGCACCCGCAGCACGCGCATATCGCCATCGGCGCCGGCTTCAGCGGCCACGGCTTCAAGTTCGGCGTGGCCAGCGGTCAGATCCTCGCCGACCTCGTCACTGTGGGAGAGAGTTCGCTGGATATCAGCCTGTTCGCGCTGTCGCGTTTTGGCGCAGGGGTGAACTAAAGAGCTCGTCGGTCTGCAAACGCTGCCTCACCAGGTGCCACAGCGCGTGCACCAGGCCCTCGCGCGGCAACAGGAAGAGGGCGAGGTAGGCCAGCGGCAACAGGGCCCAGACCAGCCAGGCTTCCGGGTCGAACTGCGCCGTCAGAGGTTGCAGCAGATGTAGCTGTAGCGCGAAGAGCGTCCAGCTCCCCAGTTGAAACGTGGGGAACAGCAGCGTCGCGAACCAGGGCGCTTGCTCACCGCCGCCGCTGCTGGCCAGCAGCAACCCGGTCAGCGCCGCCAGCACGACCGTCTGCTGCCAGTGCAGCCACAGCGCCGCCACCAGCGCAATGATGTCAATCAGCGTGCGCAACGCCGGGATCAACTCCTCTGTCGGCGCGCCCCGCAGGAGCATCAGGACGAAGATCGAGCCCATCAACAGCAGCCCCGAGAGGCACAGACCCAGCGCGATCAGCTGCAACACCTGCACCGTGGAAAAGACGCCGCTGCGCAAGAGGCAGCGGCTGGCGATGGCGTGGCTGGCGCCCGGCGTGCCGGTCGGCGCCGCGCAGACCAGGTCCCAGGTGCGCGTCACGCGCTCGCGCCGGATGTTGCGGCTGATGTCCGCCGCCCAGTAGCTGCCGAGAAAAAGGCTCGCCAGCGGCAGCAGCAGCGGCAGGCCCAGGAAGATCAACACTATTGCGCCCGGAACCGCAAAGGCCCCCAGCAGCAGCCCCGCGACCCCGAAACGCTCCATTAGCACCAGCGCTGCGATCAGCAGCAAGAGCTTCGGCATGATGCCACGCCAGGCGAGGACCTGCGGCAGCGGCCACAGTGGCGACTGCGGCAGCCGTGTCGACTTCATACGCAACAGGGGGCTGACGGGAGGATAGCGCAGCGCGCGCCACAGCCGCCAGGTGAGCAAGGTACGCCTCAGGGAACGGGCGCCTTCTGCGCCTCATCTTCGTACAGGTAGCAGGCCGCCTCGTGCCCCATGCCATCGATCTCGTAGAGCGGCGGCAGTTCCTCCAGGCAACGGTCCATGCGCATTGGACAGCGCGGGTAAAAGCGGCAGCCCTTCGACGTGGCCGAACGCATGACTTCCTCGTCCGGCAGCTCGATCTCCGTGTCCCACTTTTCGCGCGGGTCCGGCGCCGGCACAGACTCCACCAGCAACTGCACGTAGGGGTGTTGCGGCTTGTCGATGACCTGCATCGTGGTGCCGGCCTCCGCCACCGAGCCCTGGTACAGGATGTTGATGCGGTCGCCCACCTGATAGGCCGTGCTCAGGTCATGCGTGATGTACAGGAAAGAGATGCCCAGCTCGTCGCGCAGGTTCAGCATGGCGTCCAGTATGGCCGCGCGCAGCGACGCATCCACCATCGACACCGGCTCGTCGGCGACGATCACCTCCGGCTTGATGAGGTAGGCGCGCGCCATCATGATGCGCTGGCGCTGGCCGCCGCTCAGCTGGTGCGGATACTTGCGCAGCACGTCCTCGCCATACAGGCCGACCACATTCAGCGCCTCTTCCACCATCTTCGCCGACTCACCCTCGCCTTGAGCGAGTTTGAAGTGGTGGATGACCGTGTTGAAGACGTGCTCAATGCGGTAAAAGGGATTGTAAACGCCGAAGGGATCCTGAAATACAGCCTGCACATTGCGGCGGTAATTCAGCAACTGCTGCCGGTTCATGGTCGCCAGGTCCTGGCCATGAAAGAGAATCTGGCCCGAAGTGAGGGGCGTGAAGCCCAGCACGACGTTGGCCAGCGTGGTCTTGCCGCTGCCGCTTTCCCCGGCAATGGTCGTGATGCTCGCCGGATCCTTGTCGATGGTCAGGCTGTAATTCTCGAGCGCAACCACTTCCTTCTTCGGGCTCAGGAAGCCGCCGGAGGTGCGGTAAACCTTGGTGGCATTACGGATTTCCAGCACGGGCTGCGCCATGGCTAGCTCCTTTTCCAATCAGCGCGGGAGCGTATCTTCGCCCTCACCCCTCCGCCTCAACTTCCACCTTCTTCACCAGACTGCCGTCATCCTCGTAGAGATGGCAGGCGACCTGATGCCGCGCCCTCACTTCGCGCAGGGGCGGCGCCACGCTGCGGCAATGATCCATCACAAAGGGGCAGCGCAGTTGAAAGATGCAGCCAGGCGGTGGATTGCGCGGGTCGTGCGTGATGCCCTCGGTGATCTTTAGCGGCTTGCGTTCCTTCAGCGAAGGAATGGCATCGATCAGCACCTGTGAATAGGGATGCAGCGGCTCTTCGAAGAGCGCCCCTACCGGCGCAACCTCGACCAGCGTGCCCGCGTACATCACCGCGATGCGGTCGACCATCTGCGCCATCAGCCCCATATCGTGGCCGATCATGATCATCGAGACGCCCAGCATCTCCTTCACGCGCAGCATGGTCTGCGCCACCACGCGCTGCACCACCACGTCCAGCGCGCTGGTCGACTCGTCGGCGATGACCACCGTCGGGTCCAGCGCGATGCCCATGGCGATGCACACGCGCTGCTTCATGCCGCCGCTCAGCTCGTGCGGATACATGTTGTAAATGCGCTGCGGCAGGCCGACCATACGGAAGAGATCCATTACGCGCTCGCGCAGCGCTTCCTTCGGTTGCCGGCCCTCATGCGCCTCGATGGCGTCCGTGATCTGACGGTGGACGCGCATGGTCGGGTTCAGCGAATTCATCGCGCCCTGGGGAATCAACGACAGCTTCGTCCAGCGGATCTGGCGGAAGTCGCTGTCCTCCATCGAGACCAGCTCGTCGCCCTCCAGGCGCACCTCGCCTTCCACGATGCGCCCCGGTGGCTGCACCAGCTTGAGTATGCCGTAGGCCGCCGTCGACTTGCCGGAGCCGGATTCGCCCACCAGCCCCAGCGTCTCGCCGTCGTAGAGGTCGAAGTCGATGCCCGCCACCGCGATCACGTCGCCGGTCGGCGTCTCGTAATGCACGCGCAGGTTGCGTACCTCAAGGACCTTGCGCTGCCAGCGCGTTTCGGTCTTCGCTGCGCTCATGGGTCTATACCTGCTTCCAGAAGCTGCTGCGGACGGCCCGTCTCACCCTCATTGCCGCGTCGCCTTGCGCAGGCGCGGATTGGCGACCTCGTCCAGGCCCAGGTTGATGAGCAGCAGGCCGATGAAAATCACGATCAGGATGATTGTCGGCAGGCCCCACCACCACCACATATCGCGCAGAATGCCCGAGTTGTCGATCGCGTTTTGAATGGTGCGCCCCAGGGTCGGCAGCCGCTGCGGCCCCAGACCCAGAATCTCGAGGCCGACCGCCGCCAGAATTGAGCCGGTCGTGTTGCCGATGAAGCTGGCCGCCAGATAGGGCAGCAGGTTCGGCATCATCTCGCGGAACATGATGCTGCTGGTGGGCACACCGCTCAATTGCGCCATCTTCACGTAGCCACTCTCGCGCATGCTCATCACCTGCGCCCGAATCAGGCGCGTCGGTTGCGGCCAGGCGAAGAGCGACAGCAGCACCGCCATCACCAGCAGACTCTGCACCGGCACCACCGATTGAATTACGATGAGCACCAGCAGGCTGGGTATGGTGATCGTGATGTCCGCGCTCAGCCGGATGACATCATCGACGAAGCCCCCCATGAAGCCGGAAGTGAAGCCCAGGATGATGCCCACCAGCATGCCGAAGCCGGCCGCAATGAAGCCCACCATCAGCGAGTTCGGCGCGCCGGCGATGATCAGCGCCACCATGTCGCGCCCGCTGTTGTCCGTCCCCAGTGGATGGGCCGGGTTGCCCCCCTCGCCGCGCATGTTCTCGAAGCCGACCGGCGGCAGATTCAGCGGGCCCCGTCCAACATAGGCCAGGTCCAGATTGTAAACCATGGGTCCCGCAACGCCCATCAGCAGGACGCCGCCCACCAGAATTACGCCGATGACCAGCTTGATGTTGATCCAGGGGTTGTCGAAGCGATTGAAACGACCCGCCTTCTTGAGGCCGCTGCTGACGAGGGTAACGGTCTGACCCGGGTTGGCCGACATGTCAGTTGCCCTCCAGCGAGATGCGCGGGTCGATGAGTGGGTAGATCAGGTCGATGATCAGCACGGAAGTGGCTGTGAAGAGGATGACGACGAAGGAAGTGCCCTGGATGGCGTTGTAGTCCTGGTTGCGGATCGAGGAGTAAATCAACGTGCCAATGCCGCGGTAGGAGAAAATGGCCTCTACCAGAATCTGGCCGGCCACCAGCGTCCGTAACGCAATCGCCAGCGCCGTAATCTGCGGCAAAATGGCATTGCGCACCTGATAGCGATAGAGCACGTAAAATGGCGGCAGACCCTTGGCGTCGGCCAGTGTCATGTAGTCCTCGCCCTCGGTCGTGACCATCATGCCGCGCATGCCCAGCGCCCAGAAGCCGAAGGAGACGATGACCAGCGAGGCCGCCGGCAGGATGCCGTGATGGATGAGGCTGGTAATGAACTCCAGGTTAAAGCCCGGTTGCATACCGCGCCCGAAGGGCCCGGAAATCGGGAACAACTTCATGCGAAAGGCGAAGACGAAGATGAACACCAGCCCCGCCAGCACAGAGGGCAGCGAGGTGAAGATCATCGTCATCGGGATAATGGCGCGCAGGCCGCCCGGCGTTCGGCGCCAGGCCAGTAACGCGCCAAACAGGTTACCAATGAAAAAGATGAGCGGCAGCGTCACCATTCCCAGCCCGATCGACCAGGGTAGCGCCCGCCCGATCAGATCACCCACCTGCGCCGGAAAAGCGATCAGCGATGGGCCAAACTGGAGCGTGGCGAGATTGCCCAAAAATTTTATGTACTGAATGTGAACCGGGTCGTTAAGACCAAAGTATTCTTTCCAGCCCTCAATGATTGCGTCTGCGTTTTCCACCACGCCCATGCTGGCCGAGGCCTGCGCCACCATCGCCGAGATCGGGTCGCCCGGCGCCAGACGCGCTACCAGAAAAATAATCGTAATGGATACCCAGATCGTCAGCAGAAAAATCACGACACGCCGGATGATGTAATTGAGTGTCAGGCCGCCCATCTTCCGTCCCCTGCCTCCAGATCGTCATTGTTGCGGGCCAGGGCGCCATGGCGCCCCGACCCACTTTCCCGGGAAAGACTTTTCCCCGCTATCCCGTCGCTCACGACGGGATAGCGGGCGCCCTGCCCGGACGTCTGCTGTCAAGCCATCTTACGAGCCGGCCTTGCGCAGGTTCTGGATGATCTGGTGCGTGCTGTGCCACCAGGTCGCGGGATGGTTGAAGTTGTTCTCTGCCGTCGGCCAGCCTTCCCAGTAGGTCGTGTTGAAGGGGATCAGCTTCTTGGCCTGGGTGATCGGCAGCGAGACCAGTTCGTTGTACCAGATCTCGTAGGCTTCCATGAAGAGCGGCAGGATTGCCGGGTCGCCCAACGGCATCACGCCGATCTGGTCAACCAGCTCGCTGTAGCGGGCATTGCCCTCGCCCGTCCAGCGGGACAGGAGGTTGTTGTTCACGACACGCTCGCCAACCGGCGCGTACCACTTGCCGTTGTCGCGGTCCATCGAGGCCCAGGGCTCGTTGACGCTGCCGCACTGGTCCCAGTCACCGGTCGCTTCGAAGTTGCCGAGCGACTTGTTGTCGTTCCAGGTGCCGCCGGTCACGTTGGTCTGCGTCGCGGCGATGCCCGCCGTGCGCCACTGCTCAACGACGTTCTCGGCAATACGACGCTTCTCGATGAAGCCCTCATGCGTCTGAATGTCGATGCCCAGCTCGGCGCCGTCCTTCGCGTAGATGCCGGCGTCGTTCAGCGCGTAGCCATTGCCCTCGATGATCGCCTGGGCGGCGGCCACGTCAGCGTCGAAGTTCATGGTCAGGCCAGCCTCGGCCAGCGAGTTGATGTACGGGTCGATGATGCCACCGTACTCCACGAACATGCTCTGCGACGGGATGGTCGTGCCCTCATAGGCGATGCGCACGATTTCGTTGCGGCTGGTCGCATGGTTCAGCGCCCAGCGCATGTCTGCTCCGCCCCAGGGCTCGACACCGTGGTTGATGGAGATGCGGCGCGGGCACGGATCCAGCCATGCGAAGGGCATGCCGGCCTGCCAGGCAATCACCTTGTCGTTCTGCGCGGTGACAGCCTCGAAGGCGCCCAGGGTGATGTCCATCACGCTGTCCAGCTCGTTGTTAATTGCCAGCAGCGAGCGGATGTCGTCGTTGCCGGTGTGCACCCACATCAGGCGCTGCGGCTCGGGCAGCGGGAAAACGCCGGTCGCGGCGCCCCACCAGTTGTCGTCACGATCGTAGATGAACTCGTTCTCGCTGGCGCTGACCATCTTGTAGGGGCCGCTGCCCAGCGGGTGACCGTTCTCAAGGTCGAAGTTCGAGAATTCGTAGATGTTCTCGACCATGCTCCAGACATGCTCCGGCACCATCTGGAAGCTGCCGCCGATGCGCACCGAGAAGAAGTCCAGCTGGAAGCGCGGGTTCGGACGGTTCAGGGTGACCGTCGCCGTCAGATCATCGACCTTCTCGACGCTCGCAACCCATTCCTGGAAGGAACCGGCGCGGTACAGGCGGCGGGTATCGTCGTCCAGCAGCAGCTGCAGCGTGAAGACGAAGTCATCCGCCGTCACGGCCTCGCCATCCTGCCAGTAGGCGCCGTCGCGCAGCGTCAGCGTCCACTCGGTCAACGATTCGTCCGGCACGAAGCTCTCACCCAGCCAGGGCTGGATGACGCCGGTCTCGTAATTCAGGATGAAGAGCGGCTCATAGACCGCCTGGCCGGTGCCAGTGTTGCCACCGGCAGCGCCGAGGCTGCTGCCGAAGAAGATGTTGTGGTTGAAGGGGTTCGGGTTGGTCGGGTTGCCGCCGTCCACGTCAAAAATGACGGTGTCCTCACGCGGGACATCCATCATCTGCGCGGAGACCAGGCTGACGGTCATCGAGACCAGCAGCGCGACGGTCAGCAGCAGCAGGAAAGCACGATTGATTCTCATGATGTTTCTCTACTCCCTGTTTCTGATTTGACGAAATGAGTGAGTTGGCATGGTGGATTCCCTATAACACCTCCTGACAAGATTAGGATTGTACCGTGATCAGATCATGTTGATCTGCGAGTCTGCCAGTTGTGGCGCGCTCGCGCAGCGCGACCGGGATACGTACTGTGCGCGCCGGCGGCGTTGTGCCGTCCATGCGCTCCAGCAACAGTTCGAAGGAGCGGCGGCCAATCGCATGGAAATCCTGAGCCACGGTAGTCAGTGGCGGCATCATGAAGGCGCTGAATTCGACGTCGTCGAAACCGATGACGGAAAGGTCGCCCGGCACCTGCAGCTGCAGCGTCCGCGCCGCGCGCAGGGCCAGCAAGGCCACCAGGTCGTTGACGGCGAAGAGGGCTGTTGGCCGCTCCTCCTCCAGACGCCGGATGAGATAACGCATCGGCGGACTATCCGGGTTTTCGCCAAGCTTCAGGGCGGTCGCCGGCGACAGCTCGGCGGCTGTGGGCAGCACCCAGGTCGGCGCAGGCTCCTCCCCCGCCGCCAGCAGCGTATCACTGTAGCCCTGAATTCGCTCTGCCACCGGCAACAGCCCGACCACATCGTGCGTCAGGCAGGCAATGCGCCGGTGCCCCAGTGCCAGCAGATGGCGCAGCGCCAGCGCTGCCCCGCCGCGGTTGTCGCTGGTGACGAAATCGGTGGGCAGCGACGGTGTGTCCCTGTCCATCATCACCAGCGGTGGCAGAGACGCGGCATCATACATCTCTTTGTCCGATGCCGGCGGCGCACAGGACCACAGCAAGGCGCCGCTGATGCCCTGCTGCACCAGCTGGCTGAGCACGCGCTGCTCTTCACGGCAGTTGTGGCGCGTATTGTAGAAGATGAGATGGCAGTCGTTGACGCGCGCCGCGCTCTCCGCGCCATTCAGCAACTCCCACTCGCGCTCGCTTTCGAAATCGCTGATGACGAAGGCGATCAGGCGCTTCTGTCGCCTGGCGCGCGTGGGCTCGGCCACAAAAGTGCCACGGCCCGGGATGCGCTCGATGAGCCCCTCATGCTGCGCCTTGCTGAAGGCCTGGCGCACCGTGCTGCGGCTGATATTCAGGTCGCGCTGCAACTGGTTCTCGGATGGCAGACGACTCCCCGGCGCCCAGCGCCCGGAGTCAATCAGGCTGCGCAACTGGCGTTGCAGTTGCGTGTGCAGCGGCACGAGGCTGTCGTGATCGACCTTGAGTTCGTTAAAGTCCGCCATCCAAACCCGTTACTGGTGAAGAATCTGTATCAACCTGTAGGTACAATACGAGATTACCCCACCAATAGCGCGCGCGCAAGTGCGAATTCCTGGCCCTCAATTGCCCCGCATGACGCGCTGCGCCAGCACGTCCATCATCTTCTTCGACTCCACGCGCGCCTCCGCGTACTGCGCCAGCGTCAGGCCTTCCTGACCCAGCGCATCCAGCACGACGCGCTCGCAGGCCACGAACTCGTCGCCGATCTCTGCGACCTCAACCGCAATTTCCTTCGGAATGTTGGTCACGCCGTTCAGGTCGCCGTGCAGCAGATCGTTGGCATACACCGCCAGCCCGCCCACGTGCACCGGCGCATGCACCGCGCTCATGGTGATGTAGCCGTGCGAGCAGTTGGCGCCATCGGTGAACACCGGGAAGCCGATGTCGCGCACCTGGTCGAGGTCGCGCCCCGGCCCGCTGGTGATCAGCCCCACCGCGCCGAAGGTCTGGTAGGAGGTGCACATGACTTCGCCGAAGGTGGCCGCCAGCGGCGGATCGTCGACGTCCTGAAACACTACGACCGCCGGCCCGTCCAGCTCGCCGAAGGCGCGGATCTGGTCGTCCAGGCCGGCGTAGGCGTCGGCCCCCATGCGCGGATCGTAACTGGTGCGGCAAGTGTGCGTCGAGGCGAAGCCGACCACCGGTTTCATATCCGGGAAGGCCGCGCGGATGCTGCTGTTCATGAAGCCCTCGGTGCGTGGGCGCACATCAAACAGCTCGATGATGTTGCAGATGGTGGGCGTGTCAAACTCTTGCAGACGAGACAGCACTGCGGGCGTGATGGCGCTCATGATTTCCTCTTTTCAGGGCAAACAAACCGCGCAGCAGTGTAGCGCGCCAATCTCTCGCCGGCCAGATACGGCAGTGCGCACTCACTGGGCAACATTGAGCAGGCGCGTCAAATCCGCCAGGCCTTTGACCGGGGCAGGTGAGGCCCGCCCCTAAAGCCCCAGGCGCTCGTATTGCTCCGCCGGCGCCTCACTTTCTTCCAGCAGCGCCCGCATATGCTGCGCCAGGCGCGCTTCCAGCGCCGCGTCCTGCAGCGGCTGCGTCTGCTGCGGATCCGCTGCCACGTCGTAGAGCAAGGTCTCCAGGGGATGCCTGATATTGCCCCATGCCTGCGCCGGAATCTGCAGCAGAGCGCAGCCCTTGCTGAATTCAAAGGCTGGCGCGAGCGCCGTGTCCTGCAACTCGGCCGGCGGGAAGCGCCCGCGCATGTGCGTCGGCATCAGTGTGTAGTTGAAGAGCGGCGCGTTGTCTTCGCGGGCCGGTGCGCGCATGTAGACGTAACGCCCGTCCGTCAGATTAACGTGCGCGCCGTGCAGACCGAAGAGCACAGCCTCGCGCAGCGCCGCGCCCGTAGCCAGCGTCTCACCCAATGGCCGTCCCTGCATGTCCGGCGGCAGGTCGACGCCAAAGTATTCCAGCAGCGTCGCCGGCAGGTCGATGGTCTGCACCAGCGCGTTGTTGCGCTCGCCCTGGCGCCGACTGCGCGGGTCCCACACGAAGAGCGGTGTGTGCGCCACCTCCTCGTAGAAGGGCATCACGATCTTGCCCCACCACTCATGCTCGCTCAACATGAAGCCGTGGTCGGTGTTCACGATCAGCAGCGTGTCCTCCCACAGATCCAGCTCGTCCATCAGGTCCAGCACCTTGCCCAGGTAATGATCGCACATGCTCAGCAGCGCCGCGTACTGCAGGCGTAAGTGTTCGACTTGCTCCGGCGTCTCCTGCACCTTTCCGTAGTTCGGCCAGTCGAAGTGCGGCCCCTCATAACGATGTGGATAGAGCGCCTTGTAATGCTCCTGCGTGAAGAAAGGCTCGTGCGGGTCGAAAGTCTCGATCTGCAGGAACCAGTTGTCCTCATCGTGATTGCGCCGCAGGAACTCCTCGCCCAGCGCGAAAGTCTTCGCCTGCGGCTGCAGGCGCTCCTCCTGCATGAAGGCGCGGTTGACCCAGTCATGGCGCCAGTTCGAGCCGAGCTTGCGCGAGTTGTCCAGCGTCTCGGGGATCTCCGGCTCGGCCACCTGGCCGATCCAGGGGTCGCCTTCCTGGCCGCGCGCAAACTGCCAGCTGTTGTAACGCTGGTGATAGGTCGCGCCGCCGTCCTCGAAGTAGTGATAGTGGTCGGTGACCAGGTGCGTGTAGACGCCCCTGTCTTTCAGCAACTCCGGCATCGAGTCGTCGAAGGGCTCCAGCGGCCCCCAGCTGCGGTGCAGGAAGTTGTAGCGCCCGGTGTGCAGTTCGCGCCGCGCCGGCATGCAGGGCATGCTGCCCACATAGGAGCGGTCGAAGGTCACTGTGCGCTGCGCCAGGCGCGCGAAATTGGGCGCACGCGTCCAGTCGCAGCCGTAGGGCGGCAGCATGTGCCGGTTCAGCGTGTCAAACATCACCATGATGGCTTTCATGCAAGTTCTCCTGTAAATCCTGCCCGGCGCAAACGTAACTTCACAACACCACCCCGTGCCGCTCCCGCAACAACCCGGCCGTGCGCTCCTGCTCTTCCGCAACGCGCAATGCCGACCAGCCCAGCGCCTCGCCCAATACTTCTGCCGCCGCCGCCAGACCCGCCGCCGTAACGCGGCCGCACATCGCCAGCAACGAACGCCGCAGCAGGAAGTCGTCCAGGTGCAGCACCGCTTCCTGCCGCGCAATCCACGCCACTTCACGCCGACTGTAGCCCGGCAGCTCCTGCAACATCTCGTCCGCGCCTTCTGCACAGTAAATCGCCACCCCCGTCGCCAGCGTCCCGTAACGGCCCAGCAACTGCGCCAGCCGCACTGTCGGCAGCCCCGTTTCCTCATTCAGCCGCGCCAGCCAGGTCGACCGTGCCGCATCATCCGCCGGCCAGTCGCGACCGCCGCCGATGGCCAGCTCACGCGTTGAGACCCGCCGCGCCATGCCCAGGCGCCGCAGCGCCTCGTCCGCCGCCTGCTCGGCGAAGGCGCGAAAGGTCGTCCATTTGCCACCGATCAGCGCCAGCAGCGGGAAGTCAAGGCCATTGCCAGCCTCCACCGCGCGGATGCTGTGGTCGCGGCTGATCTGACCCGTGGTCGCTGTCTCGCTGTCCGGCAAGGGCCGCACGCCGCAAAACTGAAAGACGATGTGTTCGCGCCCGACTTCGATGTCCGGGAAGACCACGCGCAGCGATGCGAGCAGGTAGTCGATCTCCTCCTCGCTGACGCGGGCAGCGTCCGGGTCGCGCGCCGGGATGTCGGTGGTGCCCACCAGCACCCGGTCTTCCAGCGGGAAAAAGAGCACGATGCGCCCGTCAGGCGTTTCGAAGAAGAGCTCGTGACCCCGGCAGGCGGCATGTAACTGCTCATGCGCCAGCACCAGGTGCGCCCCCTTCGTGCCGCCAATCCAGCGCGTCGGCGTTCCCAGCGCGCGGTTGACGAAGTCGATCCACGGCCCGCCGGCGTTGATCACCAGGCGCGGCTGCACGTCCAGCGCCGCACCCGTCAGCTCGTCGCGCAGCGTCACCGTCGCCCCTTCCCCCGCCTGCGCCGCCACGTAGTTGAGCGCGAACGCTTCCTCGCAGGCCGCCAGACCGTCGCCAATCAATTCGATGCACAGCCGCTCCGGGCTGGCCAGCCAGGCGTCGTACCAGGTCGCCGTGCCCAGAATGTCGGGGTTCAACGCCGGCCGCTCGCGCAGGGACCCGGCGCGGCCCGTGAAGCGATGCGTCGGCATGGCGCGCGCGTGGCGCGTGAACCAGTCGTAGACCCGCAGCCCGATGCGCAGCACCAGCGCGCCCCGTTTCGCCGGCCGCCGCGCCAGGCCCAGAAAGTTAATCGGCGCGTTGAGCAGGCCGGAGAAGCGCTGAAACACCGGCATGGTCGTCGGCAGCGGCCGCACGTGGTGCGGCGCGTTGCGTAGCAGTCGATTGCGCTCATGCAACGCCTCGCGCACCAGGCGGAACTCGCCGTTCTCGAGGTAGCGCAGCCCGCCGTGCATCATGTGCGAGGAGGCCGCGCTGGTGCCGGAGCAGAAGTCGCCCTTGTCGACCAGCAATACCCGCAGGCCCTGCAGCGCCAGCTCGCGGAAGACGCCGATGCCGTTCACGCCCGCGCCAATCACCAGCACGTCCACTTCCGGCCGCGCGCGCAGCGCTGCCAGCGTAGCTTCACGCTGCATCACAGTCCTTAATTCCACACTTCCTGCGAGACACGAACCAGGTTTCACCTACACTGTTCTTCTCCCCCTCTCCCTGAAGGGCTCCCGTCGTGAGCGGCGGAAAAAGGGGGCCGGGGGAGGGCTCCCGTCGTGAGCGACGGGACAAGGGCTGCCCCAAACTCACGCCTCCCACGCCCTTGCCCGCTCAACCGCCCGCTGCCACAGCGCATAGCGCCCTTCCCGCTCGTCAACCGACATGCGCGGCTCAAACACCCGCTCCACGCGCCACTGCCCGGCGATCTCCTCCTGGTCGCGCCAGAATCCCGCAGCAAGGCCCGCCAGAAAGGCCGCGCCCAGCGCCGTCGTCTCGGTGATGGCCGGCCGCTGCACCGCGACGCCCAGAATGTCCGCCTGAAACTGCATCAGAAAGTCGTTGGCCGCCGCGCCCCCGTCCACGCGCAAGCCCTGCAGCGCCAGGCCGGCGTCGGCGCTCATGGCGTCGACCACATCGCGCGACTGGTAAGCGATGCTCTCCAGTGTGGCCCGCACGATCTGCGCTCGCCCGCTGCCGCGCGTCAGACCCAGCACGGCGCCGCGGGCGTAGGCATCCCACCAGGGCGCGCCCAGCCCGGTGAAGGCCGGCACCACCACCACGCCACCGCTGTCCGGCACGCTGGCCGCCAGCGCCGCGCTCTCCGCCGCGCTGCCGATCAGCCCCAGCTCGTCGCGCAGCCATTGCACCGCCGCCCCCGCCACAAAGACGCTGCCCTCCAGCGCGTAAAGCGGCGGCGCCGCGCCCAGCTGCCAGGCGACCGTGGTCAGCATATTGTTGTCGGAGTGCACCGGCGCTGCGCCCGTATTCAGCAGCAGAAAACAGCCGGTGCCGTAGGTGTTCTTGGCCGTGCCGGCCCTATGACAGGCCTGGCCGAAAGTCGCAGCCTGCTGGTCGCCCGCCATGCCCGCCAGCAGAACGGGAGCGCCAAAGTGTTCCGCCTCCGTCACACCCAGCGCCTCGCTGCTGGCCACCACTTGCGGCAAGAGCGAACGCGGAATGTTCAACCGCGCGAGGATGGCATGACTCCAGTCCAGCGCATGAATGTCGTAAAGCATGGTGCGGCTGGCGTTGCTCACATCAGTGACGTGCAGCCGCCCGCCGGTCAGTTGCCAGATCAGCCAGCTGTCCACCGTGCCGAAGGCCAGCTCGCCGCGCTCCGCCCGCGCACGCGCGCCGGGCACCTGCTGCAGCAGCCAGTGCAGCTTCGTGCCGGAGAAGTAGGGGTCGGTCACCAGGCCCGTGCGTTCCAGGATGACCCGATCGAAGCCTTCCGCCTTCAGTTCGTCGCAGAAGCGCGCCGTGCGCCGGTCCTGCCACACGATGGCGTTGTGCAAGGGACGGCCGCTGCTGCGCTCCCACAACAGTGTCGTCTCGCGCTGGTTGGCAATGCCGATGGCCGCCAGCTGCGACGCGCTGGCCCCCGCCTGCGCCATGGCGTCGCGCGCCACCGCCAACTGCGTCTGCCAGATGTCCAGCGGGTCGTGCTCGACCCAGCCGGGCTGCGGATAATGCTGCGTGAACTCCTGCTGCGCTGTGGCGCAGGCGCTGCCCGCGTGGTCGAACAGGATGGCGCGCGAGGACGTGGTTCCCTGGTCCAGCGCGAGGATGTAATCGGACATATCCACTCCTGCCCGCGGCCGCGGCGCGTTTTGGCGCCAGTTATGATAGCCTTGTCAGGTACCGCCTGCGACCCGGAGGACCCTTGCGCTTCCTCGCCCGGCTGCTCCTCACCTTGCTGCGCCTCGCCCTGTTGGTCGGCCTCATCTATGGCCTGCTGGCCGTCGCCTGGAACGACCTGCTGACCCGTACGGAGGTCTTCGCCATCACGCTCGGCGACCGGGAACGCCCGCCGCAGGCGCGTTGCGGCGTCCCCGGTAGCGCCCTTGAGCTCATCGAACTACCCGGCATACCCGGCAATCTGGTCGTCGTTGCCGGCGGCCCCAACCCCGTCAGCACGGCTGATTGGCCCGCCTTGCAGCCCGGCCTGCCCTGGACGAAGAACAGCGAACGCCACCTGCTCTTCGACGAAAGCTGCTTCCACAGTTCCCCACCTCCTGGCGTAGCACTGCCGCGCACGGATGTCGCCTGCACGGGCGAGGACTGCTTCCGCTATCGTGAGATTGAGGGTTACAGCTGGCTCGAGCTGGCCCGCGTCGCCTGGACGGATTGCCACCCCTCCAGCCTCGGCTGCCTCGGCCCGCTGGTGCTGCCAGGCCACGTCAGCCTGACCATCATCCGCAAGTGCCACGACATAAGCTTCAGCGGTCAGGCCCACGTCCTCACCAGCGATGATGGCGACCGCTTCGTCATGCACGCCACCGCCACCGGCCGCCCCGACCCCGGCCCCGTCCTGCCCCAGGGCTGGACGCTGACCACCGAGACGCTGGAGCAGCCGCTAACCGTAGCGCCGCAGGGCGACGCCTGCTATCACTTCGTCCTGCGCGACAACCTGGCGCAGAGCTACCACCAGTTCGCCTTCCGTGACCCGGTCTACGTCACCGGCGAAGGCCTGTAGCGGCGGCCCGCCGCGCCCACGCTTACGGCGCCGGCCAGATCTCGTCCAGCGCCGCCAGTTGCGCCGCATCCAGCGTGATCTCCAGCGCGCGCAGACTGCCTTGCAACTGCTGCCGGTCAGCCGGCCCGATGATCGGCGCGGTCACCGCCGGCTGCGCCAGCAGCCACGCCAGCGCCACGTCCGCTTCCGCCTCGCCCAGCGCGCTGCAGAAGGCTTCGTAACGCTCCAGTTGTGGCCGCAGCGCCATGACGCTCGCCTGCATGCCCGCACTGGCGCGCCGCCCTTCCTCAATTTTGCGCAGCACCCCGCCCAGCAGGCCGCCGCCCAGCGGGCTCCAGGGAATCACGCCGATGCCGTAGTCCATGCAGGCCGGCAACAGGTCCAGTTCGACGCGGCGTTCGTTCAGGCTGTACTTGCACTGCTCGCTGATCAGCCCCATCAAGTTGCGGCGGCGCGCCGCCTCGTTGGCCTGCGCGATGTGCCAGCCGGCCATGTTGCTGCTGCCCGCGTAGAGAATTTTGCCCTCGCGCTGCAGCTGTTCCATGCCCTGCCAGATCTCCTCCCAGGGCGTCTCGCGGTCTATGTGATGGATCTGGTAGATGTCGATGAAATCCGTCTGCAAACGCCGCAAGCTGGCCTCGCAGGCGCGGCGAATGTGCAACGCCGACAGCTTGCCCTCGTTGGGCCAGTCGCCCGTCGGGTTGTAGACCTTGGTTGCCAGCACCACCTTCTCGCGCCGGCCACCACCCTGGGCCAGCCAGCGCCCCATGATGTCCTCGGTGAGGCCGCGGTAGCCAGGCAGGTCGCCGCCATACATGCCGTAGATGTTGGCCGTGTCGAAGAAGTTGATGCCGGCTTCCAGCGCCGCATCCATGATGGCCCAACTCTCCGCCTCGTCCGTGCGCGCGCCAAAGTTCATCGTGCCCAGGCACAGTCGGCTCACGCTCAGTCCACTGCGGCCGGGATGCGTATACTGCATGGGACTCTCCTGTCTGTGAAATTGCACGCCTGCAGGTTGCTAACTCCCCCTCTTCCTCAAAAGGTCTCCAGTTGCCACAGGGACTCTCCCCCTCTCCCTAAGGGCTCCCGTCGTGAGCGGCGGGAAGGGTTCCCGCGATGAGCGGGAAAAGGGGGTTGGGGGGTGAGGGCGCCCTGACACCTGGACAGATCCAGGCGGTGACGCCAGCGCCTGCCCCCTACCAGGCCCAGGCTTCCGGCGCGGGCCCACCCGGCCCCGGCCAGATCTCGTCCAGCGCCGCCAGCTGTTCCGCGTCCAGCGTGATCTCCAGCCCGCGCAGATTGCCCTGCAGTTGCATCAGACTGCGCGGCCCGATGATGGGCGCCGTCACCGCCGGCTGCGCCAGCAACCAGGCCAGCGCCACGTCCGCCGGCGTCTCGCCCAGCTCGCTGCAGAAGGCCTCGTATCGCACCAGCTGCGGCCGCAACAACTCGATGCGCGCCTGCACGGTCGCGTTCGCGCGCCGTCCTTCCTCAATCTTGCGCAGCACGCCGCCCAGCAAGCCGCCACCCAGGGGACTCCAGGGGATGACGCCCACGCCATAGTCCACGCAGGCCGGCAGCAGCTCCATCTCGACCGCGCGTTCGTTCAGGCTGTACTTGCACTGTTCGCTGATCAGCCCGTAGAAGTTGCGTTGTTGCGCAGCCTCGCAGGCCTTGGCGATGTGCCAGCCGGCGAAGTTGCTGCTGCCTACGTAGAGGATCTTGCCCTCGCGCTGCAGCTGCTCCATCCCCTGCCAGATCTCGTCCCAGGGCGTCTCGCGATCGACGTGATGCATCTGGTAAATGTCGATGTAGTCGGTCTGCAGGCGCCGCAGGCTGGCCTCGCAGGCGCGACGGATGTTCAGCGCGGAGAGCTTGCCCTCGTTCGGCCAGTCGCCCATGGCGCCGAAGAGCTTGGTCGCCAGCACGACCTTCTCACGCCGCCCGCCGCCCCGCGCCCACCAGCGTCCGATGATCTCCTCGGTGAGGCCGGCATGGCCCCTGCCCTCGCGCGCGCCGTAACGGTTGGCCGTGTCAAAGAAGTTGATGCCGGCTTCCAGCGCCGCGTCCATGATGATATAGCTGTCGGGCTCGCTGCTCATCGGACCAAAATTCATGGTGCCCAGGCACAAGCGGCTTACTGAAAGGCCGCTGCGACCAGGATGTGTGTACTGCATGATGAACTCCTGTCTGTGTCAGAATCGCGACTGCAAACTATCCTGCTTCCCCTCTTCCTGAAGGGCTCCAGTCGTGAGCGACGGGACGCGAAGCATGTCTTCGCGTACATGGGGTGAGGGCCCCAACCCGGATCCTACTCCTCGGGCATCCCTGGCGGCGGTACCAACTCCGGCGCGCCGCTGGACAGCTCGCCCGTCTCGGGATCATAACGGCCGCGCAACTCGTCGGCGATCGTCCCCTCCCACAGCGCCACCCCGCGCGCATAGCCGGCGCGGGCGATCATGTGGGCGGCGACGGGCGCGGTGATGTAAACGAACAGAATGGTCGCCAGCGCGCGCGCGCCGATGCTCAGGTCGTTGAAGTGCAGCGCCACCGCCAGCAGCGAAAAGCTCACCCCCAGCGTCACCGACTTGGTGGTGGCCGACATGCGCATAAACAGGTCCGGCATCCGCACGATGCCCACCGAGCCCACGAACATGAAAAAGGCGCCGGTCAGCAACAGCAGCGCGGTCAGCGCCTCGTCAAGGGTCATGCTTCCGGCCTCCTCTGCAGATAGTAGGCGAAGGCGGTCGTGCCGAGGAAGGAGATCAGCGCCAGCACCAGCGCCACGTCCAGCAGCGCCGCCTGGTCGGTGGCGATGGCGTAGGTGGCGATGATGCCGATACCCAGCGTCACCATCAGGTCCAGCGCCACGATGCGGTCCGGCATGCGCGGCCCGCGCAGCAAGCGCGTCAGCGCCAGCAACAACGAGATGCCCAGCACCGGCAGCACCACATACAGGGCCAGATCAGCCAGCGTCATATCAACACGACCTCAACTGTCTCCTTGCAGCCCTCACCGGTGAATCATGTAAACATGTCCTGCACGCGCCGCTCCAGTCCGTCCTTGATTTCGCGCCGGAATTCCTCCACGTCCGACACGAACATCGCGTGCACGTAGAGTACCCGCCGGTCGCCGGAGACATCCAGCGACAGCGTGCCCGGCGTCAGCGTGATGAGATTCGCCAGCGTGGTGATCGCCACCTCGTCGCGGATGTCCAGCGGGATGGCCACGATCGCCGGCCGTACGCGGAAGTTCGGCGTCAGCACCTCGTAGGCCACGCGCAGGTTGGCTTGTATCAGCAGCGCCAGAAAGTAAGCCCAGAAGCCCAGCGTTCGCGGCACCCGCGTGACGTAACGCTGACAGCCCAGCGCCCCGCGCGCCAGCAGCAGCACCAGGAATCCCACGACAAAGCCGCCGCCCACGTTGGCCAGCGTCAGCTCGCCGCTGAGCGCCGCCCACACCAGCGCCATCACCACGTGCACCAGCAACCAGTTCACGTCCCCTCCCCCAGCACCGCGGCAATGTACTGCTCCGGGTTGAGCAACTGCGCCGCCGCCTGCTGCGCCAGCTCGAAGACCGGCCCGGCAAACAGGCTGATGGCGACGGTCAGCCCCGTCAGCGCCAGCACCGGCACGTAAAGCGCGCGCCGTTCCAAAATGCGCAGGGGCGCAACTGACGGCCTGTCCGCCGGCGCCGCGCTCCAGAAGGCTGCGGCCCAGATGCGCATCATCGAGAACAGCGTCAGCAGGCTGACCAGCAGGGCGATCGCCGCCACCAGCCACAGGCCCTCCGCCAGCATGGCCTGTAACAGTACCAGCTTGGGCCAGAAACCGGAGAGCGGCGGCACGCCTGAGAGCGCCAGCGCCGGCACCAGGAAGAGCAGCGCCAGCCCCGGGTGGCTTTGATACAACCCGCCCAGCTGCGCCAGGCGCATGGAACCGCCCACCCGCCGCACAATGCCGCTGACCAGGAAAAGCGTGGCCATCACGATGACGTGGTGCACCAGGTAGAAGTATGCGCCGGCCAGCGCCAGCGGCCGGTACAGCGCCAGTCCCAGCACGATGTAGCCGATGTGGCTGATGATGTTGAAGGACAGGATGCGCCGGATTTCGTTGCGCGCCACCGCCCCCAGCACGCCGCTCAGCATCGTCAGTGCCGCCCCCGCCAGCAGCAGCCCGTGCGTCCACGCCGTGTCCTGCACGAACAGCAGCGTGAAGACGCGGATCATGGCGTAGACGCCTACCTTGGTCAGCAAGCCGGCGAATATGGCCGAGACCGGCACCGGCGGCGTGTGGTAGGAGGCCGGCAACCAGAAATAGAGCGGGAACATGGCCGCCTTGATGCCGAAGGCGATCATGAAGAAGATGGCTACCGTCGTCACCGGCAGTCCCGGCTCCGCCGCGCGCAGGGCCTGCGCCAGCGCCGCCATGTTCAGCGAGCCGGTCATGCCGTAGAGGAAGCCGATTCCCGCCAGGAAGAAGGCCGAGACCAGCAGGTTGAGCGCGAAGTACTTGACCGAGCCCTCCAGCTGCGCCCGGCTGCCGCCCAGCGCCAGCAGCGCGAAGGAGGCGATCAGCATGATCTCGAACCACACGTAGAGGTTGAAGAGATCGCCGGTCAGGAAGGCGCCGCACATGCCCGTCAGCAGGATGAGGATCAGCGGATAATAACCGAAATGTTCGTCAGCCTTGTTCATGCTGCCGAAGGAGTAGACGACCACCGCCAGGCCGACGATGGCGGCCATCAGCACCATGATCGCGCCCGGCAGGTCCGCCACCAGCACGATGCCGAAGGGCGCCGGCCAGTTGCCCACATTCGTGCTCAGAATGCCCCGCTCGCCCACCGTCGTCAGCAGCGCCAGCGCCGCGAACAGCAGCCCCACGCTGCCCGCCAGCGCCAGAAATCGGTGCAGCACCCGGTTGCCCCAGTTCAGGATTGACAGAATCGCCATCAGAAAGGGAATGAGGATCGGCAGGACGAGCAGAACGTTCAGGCCAGCCTCCGGGTCAACACAAGGGGTCCAGGGGAGTGAGGGCCACGCCCCTCCAGAAATCTTTCTCCCCTCTCCCTGTGAAGGGCTCCCGTCGTGAGCGGCGGGATAAGGGGCCGGGGGTGAGGGCGGCCACGCAACACCGCCAGCAAGCGAGCGTCTCTTCCACCAGTCATCATGCCTGCAAATCCGGCCGGTCGCTGGCCGTCACATGATCCAGGTCATCATTGTCAACCACCTGATAAGCACGTTTGACCAGCACCAGCGCGAAGGCCTGCAAGCCAAAACCAATCACAATCGCCGTAAGGATCAGCGCCTGCGGCACCGGATCGGCGAAGGGTTCCAGCACGCCGTGCGCGCCTTCCTCGACCAGCGGCGGCCTGGCCCGCGTCAACCGGCTCACGGTGAAGATGAGCAGGTTGCTGGCGTAGCCCAGCAGCACCAGCCCGGCGATCAGCTTGACCATGCTGCGGCGCAGCATCATGTAGAGCCCCGCTGCGTAGAGCGCGCCAATCACGAAGGCCAGCGCAACTTCCACCCTAGTCTTCCTCCTCGTCCGCCTCGGCCATCGCGAAGACGATGGTCAGCGTCACGCCTACGACCACCAGCAGCACGCCGCTGTCGAAGAGCAACACGCTGCTGATCTTGCCGATCACCGGCAGTTCGACCGAAGTCCACAGCGCCGTTAGAAAGGGTTGCCCGGCGAACAGCCCCGGCAGGCCGCTGGCGAAGGCGAAGAGCAGGCCCAGGCCAATCAGGCGAAAGGTGCTGCGCCGCAGCGCTTCGCGCGCACGGTTGACGCTGGTGGCGAAGGCGTAGAGCGCGAAGGCTGACGCCGCCACCAACCCGCCTACGAAGCCGCCGCCGGGCGCATCATGGCCGCGCAGCAGCAGGAAAAGCGAGAACAGCAGCATCAGCGGGAAGATGAGCCGCGTGGCGACCGCGAGAATGATCGATGTCATGGCTCGCCCTCCTTGTGTGCTTCGGCGTCGCGCCCCGGCCGCAGCTTGAGCAGCGCGAATATGCCGATGGCGGCGATGCCCAGCACCGTGATCTCGCCCAGGGTATCAAAGCCGCGGAAGTCCACCAGAATCACGTTGACGACGTTGTGGCCGTGGCCCAGCGGCTCGCTGACGCTGGCGAACCAGGCCTTCAGCGGCGAAACAAGCGGCGCGTCGGTGATCACCAGGATCATCAACGTCATCGCCGCTCCCGCCAGCCCCGCCACCACACCGTCGCGCAGTAGCACGCGCCGCGACGAGAGCAGCGCCATGCCCGGCAGGCGGTAAAGCACCAGCACGAAGAGGATTACGCCCAGCGTCTCGATCGCGAACTGCGTCATCGCCAGGTCCGGCGCGCCAAAAAGGATGAAGACGATGGCTGTGCCGAAGCCCACCACGCCCAGCGAGATGATCAGCACCAGCAGCGAGCTGGCGCGCATCGCGCTGGCCAGCCCGGCGAGGATCACCAGCACCAGAATGATCTCGTGGAAGCGCATGTCCGCCAGGCGCGCCAGCAGGTCCGCCGGCAGCGCCAGCCCGCCGCGCACAGCCCAGGTCAGCGCCAGCAACAGCAGCCAGGCGATGACAATCGTAAGCACGTAGGAGCGCAGCCGGCCGTTCTGCTGCCACGCGGTGATGCGCTCTGCCTGTCGCGGCAGCGCCTCCAGCATCCGCCGGAAGCCGCGCTCCGGCCCCAGCCGCGGCCCCGCGTCCAGCCACGCTAGCCAGGGCTCCAGCGTCACCCGTCGCCGGTACAACAGGATGCCGGCGACGAGGGTCAGCGCGCTCAGCAACAGCATCGTATTGATGCTTCCCGGCAGCAGGAAGAGATGCAGCGCAACCGGCGCGCCGTATATTGCCGTGGCCGCCCCGCTGGCCAGCTCAGCCGTCACATCCGGCAGCAGCCCCAGCGCCAGACCCAGGCCGGCCAGCAACAGAGGCCCCGCCCACAGCCCGACACCTGGCGCGTGGAAGTGCTCGTAACGCAGCGCCTCGCCGCGGAAGGGCCGCAGCAGCATCTGCTGCGCCACGTAGACGAAGGCGACGTTGCCCGCCAGCAAGAGCAGCGTCAGCAGCCAGGCACCCGTGCCGCTCAACAGTGACGCCTCATAGATGTATTCCTTGGCCACGAAGCCGACCAGGAAGGGCAGGCCGGCCATGGAGAGCGCCGCCAACGTCGCCGCCAGCGCGCTGGTCGGCATGGCGCCCGCCAGCCCGCGCAGCCGCCGCAGATCGCGCGTGCCGGTCGCGTGGTCGATGGCCCCCGCCACCATGAACAACGCGCCCTTGTAGAGCGCGTGCGCCAGCAGGTAGAGCGTCGCCGCCTCAATCGCCAGCTTCGTCCCCAGCCCCAGCAGCGTCACCAGCAGCCCCAGCGAACTGACCGTCGAGTAGGCCAGCATGCGCTTCATGTCATCCTGCTTTAGCGACAGGTAACCGCCCAGCAGCAGGGTGACCAGGCCGGTGACCATGAACAGCAGGCTCCACTCGTTCGTGCCCGCCAGCGCCGGACTCAGCCGCGCCAGCAGGTACACGCCGGCCTTGACCATGGTCGCCGAGTGCAGGTAGGCGCTGACCGGCGTCGGGGCCGCCATCGCGCCCGGCAGCCAGAAGTGGAAGGGGAACTGGGCCGACTTGCTGGCCGCGCCCAGCCACAGCAGCAGCAAGATCGGCAAGTACAGCTCGCTGCCCTGCAGCGCGCTGGCCTGCGCCGTCAGCGCCGAAATCTCCCAGCTGCCGCTCACCAGGCCGATCAGCACGAAACCGGCCAGCAGCGCCAGCCCGCCGCCCGCCGTGACGATCAGCGCCTGCAGCGCCGCCCTGCGCGAGCGCTCCTCCTGAAAGTGCCAGCCGATCAACAGGAAGGAGGTGACGCTGGTCAGCTCCCAGAAAATGAAGAGCGCGATCAGGTTATCCGCCAGCACCAGCCCCAGCATTGAGGCCATGAAGGCCAGCAACAGGGCGTACAGCCGCCCGGCCGACGCCGCGCCCTGCATGTAGCCGCCCGCGTAGACGAGGATCAACGCGCCCACGCCGCTGATGATCAGCGCCATCAGCAGCGACAGCCCGTCCAGGCGAAAGGTCAGGGCGACCCACGGCAGCGGCGACCAGGGCCACTGCTCAATCAGGCCCGGCCCGAGGGCCGCTTCCGCGTTGCGCAGGAACCAGACGAAGAGCCCGGCCGGCAGCAACGCCATAATCACGCCGCTGAAACGCGGCACCTGACGCGCCACCACCGGCGCCAGCGCCGCCAGCACGAACCCGGCCAGCACTGCGTTCAGCATGGCCGGGCCAGGCCGCGCGAATCCCTCGCAAGGCGGATGAGTATATGGGTCATCTTCAGTGGTTCAGACTCTTTCGGCATCACAAGCCCGCGATTATAGCAACTGCCCGCCACCAGCGCAGACCAGTCTCGCAGCCCTCAGCCTTTCACTTCCCGCCTCCGGCAAATGCCAGCTCTTTGGCCCGCGCTCAAAACCCTGTACAATCGCTTCAATCATTAATCCGCAGGGAGACGTGCGCGATGAAGCTGAAATGGTACGGACAGGCCTGCTTCCTGGTCACGGCCGAGGACGGCACGATGATCGTGACCGACCCCTACACGCCCGAGACCTCCGGTTACTGCCCGGTGAGCGAGGCCGCTGACGTCGTCATCCGCTCCTCGGATAACGATGACTTCCACTGCCGCGCCGACCTCGTCCCCGGTGAGCCCGAGGTGCTGACCGCGCTGGACGTCGCCCGCGCCGGCGGCGAGCAGGGCGCCCACGGCATCACCTTCCACTGCATCGAGGCCATGGAGGCGCTCAACCATCGCTTCCACGATCCCGACCAGAATGGCATGTACCGCTTCACCGTCGATGGCGTCAGCATCGGCCACATGGGCGACGTCGGCAACCCGCTCAGCCCGGCGCAGATCGACTTCTTCCGTGGTGTCGACGTGCTGCTGGTGCTCACCGGCGGCCACCCCACCATCGAGCTCGACGACCTCAAGACCGTCATCGACGAGGCGCAGCCGAAGATCGTCGTGCCCATGCACTTCCGCACGCTCAGCTACCGCCCGCGCGGTATCTACTGGCTGTCCACCTTCCTTGAGTACTTCGACGAGGACGCCGACGTCGACTTCGCCCTCGACTGTGAGGCCGTCATCACCCAGGGCTCACTGCCCGAAAGCACCCGCGTGCTGGTGCTCGACTACGTGAAGTAGGGCCTTGCCGCGGCCCCCGGCCAGACTGACGCTCCGCTGCTGCCAGCGCGTCCAGCGCCTTGACGCAATCCGTCGCCGGGGCGGCCTCATACATTGAGGCCGCCTTGCCAGCCACCGGAATCCCTCAAATCTGGCGGCGGCCAACGCGAGGGTCGGCGGCTGCCGCTACTCCAGGGCCACGACCAACGCGAAAAACACCAGTATCAGGCCCACATACACAGAGAGCCTGGCAGAGTCGCCCGTGTTGCACACGGATCTGCACAGCACGCCCCTCACTCGTCTGAGCAACTCGCTTTTCAAGTCAAACACTCCCGTAACCGCAAGCGACCAGGCGTATTTTGTGCGCGCCGGCCGGCCGCTCAGCCCTCAAACAGACTCTCGCCCCGGTGCAGACGCCGTGCCACGCGCCAGGTCTGACCCTGCGCGCGCACCGTCGGCGAGTGCGCCGCCAGATAACGCGCCGCCGCCAGCAGCACGTGCGTGCCTTCTGCGCCCGGCCCCAGCAGTCGATACTGCCGCATGGCCGTCTCGACTGTCTGGATGGTGTGGAAGTCGCGGTCCTCGCGCAGCAGCAGACGCCCCAGCATGGCCAGCATCTGAGCCGACTCGCCCTCCGCGTGGAAGTACTGCGCCACCAGCGCGCCGGCCTGGTTCACCTGTTGCTGGTTGTTCAGCAGCCCGGGCAGCGCCGCCAGCGTCTCCTGCGCCGGAGCAGAGGCCCCGTTCGGCTGCGGGACGCGCGCCGCCGGGATATTCAGGAAGCGGTCCAGATACACGCTCATGGCCGCGTCCAGCACGCCGCGCAACAGCTCGACCGAGGGCGCGCGCCGCAGCCCCTGCTCGATGGCGTTGGCGAAGGTGAAGCTGTGCAGCGCCGTGTCCCAGTCGCCGAATTCGTTGCTGGTGTGGAAGCGCGCGATGCGCAGCGCGGCCGCATACGAGACCGTCGAGGCCAGTTCCACCATCGTCGCGCCCGCGCGCAAGGCAGCGACCATCGCATTCAGTGTGGCTGCCGGGTCGTCGTCCAGCAGCAGCCGGGCCAACGCGCCGCGTCCCGTCCAGGCCTTCCCCCGCCCCGTTGCCAGCGCCGCCGGCAACTGTTCGAAAGCCGCCTCCAGCAGCGCCACCAGGTCAATCGGGTAGCGCCAGGCGTTGTCCTCTTCCATGCGCCGCGCCTGTGCATAACCGCGCACCAAGCTGGTCAGGGCAGATGCCGCATGCTCGTCGCCGACATGATCCAGCGCCTCGAAGGCCTTGTTGGTGAAGTCCGCCGGGTGCCCCACGTCAATGTAGCGATGGTCTGTTACGGCCGCGAAGAGCATGTCCGCCATCTGCGCGCGCGTGGCGCCGGCGTGCAGCGCGGAGATGACGCAGCGTTCCGCGCCCTCGTCGTCGCGCACCTCGACGAACTGCCGTAGCCAGCCTTTCAGCGTGCCAATGTCGCTGGCCGCGCCCGGCAGCGGCCGGATGGCGAAGCGCGGCGGCTCGCCGCTGACTTCGTTGGCCACCGCCGCCAGCCCCTGATACAGCGCCCGCGGCCGTTCATCCACGTCCAGTTGCGGCAGCATGTTTTGCATGCAGGTCAACATGGTCAGGCCTTGACCCCAACCATCAAGGCGGTTGCGCGTGCCGAATTCCAGGCCGGCGCGGAAGGGTCCCGCCGGATCGTCCTGCCCCTCCTGCAACAGCACCGCCTTGGCGATCACCAGCGACAGGTTGCGCTCCAGCCCAACCTCCAGGCGTTCGCACTGCCGCGCCTGCCGGTCGCCGTTCTGCCGTACGTCCACCCAGACCTCGCCCTCGCGCAGCTCGACCGGGAAGCTTGGTACGTCGTCTGCAAACAGATCGAAGGTGCCGCCGCTGGCGAGGTCGAAGCGGGCGTGATGCCAGTGACAAGTCAGGATGCCGTCGCGTAGCGTGCCGCGGTCCAGCGGAAAGCCCATGTGTGGACAACGATTGTCGACGGCGTAGACCTCGCCTTCATGCAGAAACAGCGCCAGCGTCTGCTCGCCGGCCTGCACAGTCAGATGCCCCGCCTGCCCCAGCGCCTCAACACTGGCAACCCGCTGCCAGCCTGTCTCTACCTCTGTTTTCGTTGCAATCATCAATAGTCTCCCTCCAAACTTGCCCAAGCGTAGCACAGAACCTTCCCCCTGGCGCGCCAGTGCCCCGAATTCCTCCCCGCCCCTGCCCGTCGCCCCCCATTGCACCCCCGCGTCCCCGACGCTACAGTCCCTGCCTCATGCAACGCTACCTCAGCCAGCGCCTGCTCGCCCTCCTGCCCACCCTGCTGGGCGTCTCCATCCTGGTCTTCATCGCCATCCGCCTCATCCCTGGCGACATCATCTCGGCCACCCTCGGCACCGAGGCCGGCATGCTCACCGAGACCCAGCGCGCCGCCCTCGAGCGCTACTACGGCCTCGACCAGCCTCCGCTGCAGCAGTACTTCGTCTGGCTCGGCGAGGCCCTGCGCGGCAACCTCGGCCACAGCGTCCGCCACGGCCAGCCCGTGCTGCAGCTCATCCTCAGCCGCTTCCCCCTGACTTTGGAACTCGCCCTGCTCTCCGTGCTGCTGGCCCTGCTGACCGGCCTGCCGCTCGGCCTGCTGGCCGCCCTGCGTCACAACACCTGGCTGGATCTCGCGGGCCGCCTCTTCGCCCTGCTCGGCCTGGCCATCCCCAACTTCCTCCTCGGCACCATGATCATCTTCATCCTGTCCGTCGGCTTCAACATCCTGCCGAACGCCGGCGATTACGTGAAGCTGCACGAAGACCCCCTGCGCAACCTGCAGCAGCTCTTCTTCCCGGCCCTCACCCTCGGCTTCGCCTTCGGCGCCTCCGTCATGCGCATGACGCGCTCCTCCCTGCTGGAAGTGTTGCGCGAGGATTACGTCCGCACCGCGCGTAGCCGCGGCCTGCCGGAACGCAGCGTCATCCTGCGCCACAGTCTGCGCAACGCGCTCATCCCCGTGCTGACCCTGATCGGCATCGAGCTCGGCTATCTGCTCGGCGGCGCCTTCATCGTCGAGCAAATCTTCGCCCTGCCCGGTCTCGGTCGCCTCACCATCAACGCCATCGGCCAGCGCGAATACGCCCTCGTGCAGGGCGTCGCCCTCTTCGTGGCCCTCACCTTCCTGCTGCTCAACCTGTTCATCGACCTGCTCTACGCCCTCATCGATCCGCGCATCACGCTGGCGCGCCATGGCTGAGCTGCGGCAAGCGCCGCCGCCAGTCCCTGCCACTGGCCTGCTGCGCCGTCTCGGCCACAATCGCAGCGGCGCCGCCGGCCTGCTGCTGGTGCTGATCTTCATCCTCGTCGCGCTGGCCGGCTTTTTCGGCCTGACGCCGCGCCCGCCCGCCGCGCAGGTCATGACCCACCGCCTGGCGCCGCCCTCGGCCGAGTTCCCCATGGGCACCGACCTCTTTGGCCGCGACATTGCCAGTCGCCTCATCAGCGGCGCCGCCGTCTCCCTGCGCGTGGCCCTCATGGCCGTGGCCCTCGCCGGCGGACTGGGCGCGACGCTCGGCATCATCGCCGGATACGCCGGCGGCCGCGTCGATCAGGTCCTCATGCGCCTGATGGACGTGCTCTTTGCTTTCCCGGCGCTACTGCTGGCCCTCGTCGTCGTCACCGTGCTGGGGCCCGGCCCCGCCAACAGCGCCCTCGCCATCGCCATCGTCTACCTGCCCATCTTCGCCCGCGTCGCCCGCGGCCCCGTGCTCTCGGTCAAGCAACTGGACTTCGTGCTGGCGGCGCGTTGCCTCGGCGTGCGACCCCTGGGCGTCCTGCTGCGCCACGTCCTGCCCAACGTCACCGCGCCGCTGATCGTGCAGGTCAGCCTGGCCCTCTCCTGGGCCCTGCTCACCGAGGCCGCCCTCAGCTACCTCGGCCTCGGCACCCGCCCGCCCGCCGCAAGCTGGGGCGTCATGCTCAGCGAGAGCCGCGCCCTCGCCGAGCGCGCGCCCTGGCTGATGATCTTCCCCGGCCTCGCCATCATGTCCGGCGTGCTCGGCTTCAACCTGCTCGGCGACGGTCTGCGCGACGTCCTCGACCCTCGCCTGCGCGGCCGCCACAGCGCAGCCTGAGGGCGGCCCGACCCTGCTGGTTGAACCAACTCCCCGAATATTGTAAGGTGTTCCTGGCAGTCACGGAGGTATGCATGCCAGGTTTATCTGACAAGGAACGTCCGGTTTTCCGGGGCCTTAGCTGGCACCGCCACGACAATTATTCCTTCTTCATCCCCCTCGACTGGCACAAGTTCGCCTGGGAAGACGGCCGTGAGGGCGTCATCTACGGCCCCGATGCGGAAGACGACCAGACTATTTTCGGCGCGCAGCATGTGGACCTCGGCCTCGACATCCGCGCGGAAGACGAGGAGGCCATCGCCGAAGGTTTTTTCGGCTCCATTGAGTCCCTCCCCGGCGTGGAAATCGAATCACGCGAGCAGGAGGTCCTCCACGGCCCGCGCATTCATCTGCAGGCGCGCTTCTGCTTCGACGACAACGGGCAGCGGCGCAAGCGCTGGGTGCGCGGCCTCTACCGCCATAACTTCCAGGTCCTGCTCACCGCCCAGGGCGCCACGCCGGAGAAGTTCCACTACTGGCTGCCCATGTTCTACGAGGCCATGATGACCGCCGGCGTGCACCTGCAGAAGCCGGAAGAAGCTGACCTCGACGCCGAAAATATCTCGGGCTTGCCCGGTTGACTCTCCGGCCCGCCAACCGAAAGGAAGTCAGGTCTGGCGCTTGTCGCCACCTCGGTGACGGCCGGAAAAACGATGCGCCTGGCTGACGACACTCTGCCTGCGCAACGGCATCCCCCCGCACGAAAGAGAATTTGCCAATCGGCAAACTCATGTTATAATCCATTTATCGGGATCTTAAAGTGAATGTGAAAAAACCAGTCGCGCATGCCAGACTATTCAACGACCCGGCGACCCGTCTTTCACGGCCCTGACAGGAAACGGCTGGGGTTCTGCTCCTTCCTGATACCGCTCACCAGCCAACCCAGTCGTTTGCGCTCTTGCTTTAAATCCCCGACCGTGCTTCCTCCTCCCCAATCAACACAGATGCTTTACAGTTGGCGCCCCAACCTCAACGGGCGCTTTCAGGCGTCGAAGTTCACCTGACGCAACCTCCTGCTTCGCCGACATCGCTATAGCAACCACCTGCATCACTGACATCTCTTAAGCAACCGCCTCCATCGCTGACTTCGCTTAAGTCAGTATGCCGGTACTGCATCGGTCAGCAGAGAGGAGTTGCCTATGACGTCATATCGCGGACCTCATCAAACGAAGAACGAACGAGACAAGGGAGACAAATAATGGATAACCAGCTTAACAGACGTGACTTTCTGAAACTCGCGGCCGGCAGCGCTGCCGGCGCCATCGCCGCCACGGCCCTGCCAGCCATGGCCGGGCCGGCGCGCCAGATGGCCTTCAACGATGCGCCCATGCTCGCCGAACAGGTCGCTGCCGGCGCCCTGCCACCCGTCAACGACAGGATTCCGCTCAACCCGCGCGTGATCACGCCCTACGAGGACATCGGGCAATACGGCGGTACCTTGCGGCGGGGCTTCAAGGGTATGTCCGACCGTTGGGGCATAATCAAGCTGATCGAGGAAATGGCGATCGAATGGTATGCGCCGGCAACCGGGGCCATCACGCTCGCGCCCAACTACATTGCCGGCTGGACGCAAAACGAGGACGCTACCGAATACACCTTCACCATCCGCGAAGGATTGAAATGGTCCGATGGCACGCCCTTTACCACCGAGGCGGTCCAGTTTTGGTATGACGAAGTGTTCCTGGGTGAACTGTCCAGCCCCCAGCAACAGTTGATGCCCGGCGGCGTACTCATGGAACTGGAGGTCGTCGACGAGCTAAGCTGGACCGTGCGCTTCGCCCAGCCCGTGCCGCTGCTGCCCATCAACATCGCCAAGAACACCATGGGCCCGCCCGGCGGCCCCACCATGGCCGCTCCCGGTCACTACCTGCGCGAGTTCATGCCGCAATACACCAGCGACCAGAGCAGGATTGACGCGGCCATGGAGGCCAATGGTGTGCAGACCTGGATTGAGTTGTTCGGCGGCAGTGGCAGGCTGCGGGGTCCCGTCGCCTTCTTCTTCCGCAACCCGGAACTGCCCGTTGTCGGCGCATGGCGCAGCGTCAACCAGCCTGTCGAAGACCCCTACCTGATGGAGCGTAACCCCTACTACCACCAGATCGACCCGGATGGCAACCAGCTACCCTACGTCGACAGCATCGAAAACGCGCTCTTCGCCGACAACACAGTCTTTGACCTGTGGATTGCCCAGGGCCTGATCGACTTCCAGATGCGCCACGTCGGCGCTGCCGGCTACACCTTCTACAAGGAAAACGAAGAGGTTGGCAACTATCGCGTGCTGCGCTGGCGCAATGCCTCGACCAACGGCTACCACCCGAACATCAACCATTCTGACCCGCAACTGCGGGCGCTCTTCGATGACGCCCGCTTCCGTGAGGCCATGTCAATCGCCATCGACCGTGAGGAAATCAACGAGCTGGTCTACGACGGCCTTGCCAAACCGCGCCAGGCGTCGCCCGTCAGCGGTTCGCCCAACTACGATCCGGAGTTCGAAACGCGCTGGGCAGAATACGATCCGGCGCGCGCCATGGCCCTGCTGGATGACATCGGCCTGGCCAGCGATGACGAGGGCTTCCGCCTGCGCCCGGACAACGGCCAGCGCATCAGCTTTGCCATCATGCATCGCTCGCAGACCGGTTCCCCCGGCGCGGACGAGGCCGGTCTGGTGCAGGACTACTGGCGCGCCATCGGCCTCGACGTCATCCAGGACGTCGTGGAGCGCTCTCTTTACGAGGAACGCGTGCGTACCGGCGACGTGGACGTCGGTGTCTGGGGCGTCGACCGCAGCTCCATTGTCATCGCCGATCCAGGCCGCTTGCTCGGCACCGTGGACGACGGCCCCTGGGCCCCGCTCTACGGTCACTGGTACCTGGGCGAAGCCTCCACGCGCAAGAAGGAGGAACCGCCGGCCGACCATCCCATCCGCGAAATCTGGCGCCTGTGGGACCTCACGCGCGTCGAGCCGGACGAGGCGCAACGCAACGCCCTGTTCCAGCAAATCGTGGACGTCCACAAGGCGCATCCCTACATGATTGGTACGGTTGGCGAGGGCACCACAGTGGTCATCGTCTCCAGCAACCTCTACAACGTACCTGACGGTTTCATCAACGACGACACCCTGCGCAGCCCGGCCAACGCCCAGCTGACCCAGTTCTCCTACCGCCAGAGTTAGTCCACATTGCCCCCGTGCGCATGCGCGGGGGCTTCCTTTCACGTCGGCGGGTTGCGCAATAGATAGCCTTGCAGCCCTTTTTTTGTTATGCTCCTGCTACTATCAGCGGGTTGGAAAGGCACGGGCATTGCTGCGCTTCATCGTGCGTCGCGCCATCATCGCCGTCTTCACCATGGCCGCCATCTCGGTCGTCGCCTTCTTCATCATCGAGCTGCCGCCGGGTGACTACCTCACTGCCTACGCGGCCACCCTCGCTGAACAGGGTGATATCCTCTCCGAAGAGCGACTCGAGCAAATGCGCGAGTCCTACGGCCTTGGTGAACCGCTTCCCACCCGCTACTTCAAGTGGATCAGCGCCATCGTGCTGCGCGGCGACTTCGGCCGCTCCCTTGAATGGCGCATACCGGTCAACCAGATTATCTGGAACCGCATCGGCTTTACGATACTGATCAATATCTCCACCATCATCTTCGTCTGGAGTGTGGCCATCCCCATCGGCGTTTATTCCGCCACCAGACAGTATTCACCGGGCGATTACATCGCGACCTTCTTCGGCTTCCTCGGCCTTGCCATCCCCAACTTCATGCTGGCCCTGGTGCTGATGTGGATCGGCTTCTCTGTGTTCGACCAGCACGTCGGCGGCCTCTTTTCACCGGAATATCGCGACGCGCCATGGGACCTGAACAAGTTCATCGACCTGCTCAATCATCTCTGGATTCCCATGGTCGTGGTCGGCACTGCCGGCACCGCCGGCCTGATTCGCACCATGCGCGCCAACATGCTCGATGAAATTACCCAGCCCTACGTCGAAACCGCCCGCGCCAAGGGCCTTGCCGAATGGCGTTTGATCTGGAAGTACCCTGTGCGCGTCGCCCTCAATCCCTTCATCAGCACCATCGGCTACGCCCTGCCCGAACTCGTCGGCGGCGTCGTCATCGTCGCCGTCGTGCTCAACCTGCCAACCATCGGCCCCATTCTGCTGCGCTCCCTGCTCTCGCAGGACATGTTCCTTGCTGGAGCCATCATCCTCATCGTCAGCGTGCTGACCATCATTGGCACGCTCATCTCTGATATTCTGCTCGCCATTATCGATCCTCGCATCCGTCTCGAATAGGCCTGGAGTCCTGACATGGCACTCGAGGAAGCCCGGCTGACCGCAGCCGCCTCCGCGCACGACCCGCTGGAAGATCGCGACATGATCGCTATCGCCACGCCGCGCCAGCTGATGTGGTGGAAGTTCCGCAAACATCGCGTTGCCCTCATGAGCGTGTTCATCCTCGCCATCCTCTACCTGCTGTGCATGATCTTCCCCGAATTCGTCTCGCATCAGGCCCCCAACGCCGTCAGCGCCGCCTGGAAAAACGTGCCCCCCCAGGCCATCTCCTTCATCGATCCTGATGGTAATTTTTCACTGCGCCCCGGCGTCTACGGCCTGAAGTCCGTGCGCGATCCCGAGACCCTGCGCCGCAGCTACGAGGTCGATCCCGCGGTCTGGCATCCGCTCTACTTCTTCACGTCCGGCGTGCCCTACAAACTCTGGGGGCTTTTTGAGACTGATCTCCATCTTTTCGGCCTTGGCGCGGATGCCGACCCCAATGCCGTCTACTTCCCGCTCGGTTCGGACCGACTCGGCCGTGACATGTTCTCGCGTATCGTCACCGGCGGTCGTGTCTCGCTCTCCATCGGTCTCGTCAGCGTCTTCCTCAGCCTGATCCTCGGTATCATCCTCGGCGGCATCTCGGGCTACTACGGCGGCCAGGTGGACAACCTCATCCAGCGCATCATCGAGTTCATTCGCTCCATCCCCTCCATTCCGCTGTGGATGGGGCTTAGCGCCGCCCTGCCACCGCAATGGCCCCAGGAGTGGCGTTACTTCGGCATCACCATCATCCTCTCCGCCATCGGCTGGACAGGTCTCGCGCGTCAGGTGCGTGGTCGTTTCCTCGCCCTGCGCACCGAAGACTTCGTCCTCGCCGCCCGCCTCGGCGGCGCCGGCGACCGGCGCATCATCCTGCGTCACATGGTACCTTCCTTCACCAGCCACCTCATCGCCTCGCTGACCCTCTCAATCCCCGGCATCATTCTTGCCGAGACAGCCCTCAGCTTCCTCGGCCTCGGCCTCAAGCAGCCCATCATCAGCTGGGGTGTCCTGCTGCAGGAAGCCCAGAACGTACGCACCGTCGCCCTCGCCCCCTGGCTGCTGATTCCAGGCCTGGCTGTGGTCATCACTGTGCTGGCCTTTAACTTCCTCGGCGACGGTCTGCGCGACGCCGCCGATCCCTTCAGTCGATGAGCCGCCACGGGAGCCGCCCATGACCGACACGCTGCTCGAGGTACGTAGATCTCCACGTCAACTTCTACCTGACCGAGGGGACCGTGCACGCTGTCGCCGGCGTCAACCTCAGCCTGCAAAACGGCAAGACGCTCGGCGTCGTCGGTGAATCGGGCTGTGGCAAGAGCGTCACCGCCCGCGCCATCCTCAACATGGTGCAGCGGCCAGGGCGCATCGACCAGGGCGAGATCCTCTGGTATGGCGATCCCGACCACCCGCTCGATATCGCCAGTCTTGACCCCCAGGGCTCCGAAACCCGCAATCTGCGCTGGGGCGAGATCGCCATCATCTTCCAGGAACCGATGACCTCGCTCAGCCCGGTGCACACCATCGGCAACCAGATGATCGAGGCCATCCGCCTGCATCGCAATGCCGGCAAGGCGGAGGCCACCGAACATTCCATCGAGCTGCTGAACCGCGTGGGCCTCGCGCAGCCGGCGCGCCTGCTGGATACCTATCGCCACGAGCTTAGCGGCGGCATGCGCCAGCGCGTCATGATCGCCATGGCCCTCACCTGCAGCCCGCGCCTGCTCATCGCTGACGAGCCCACCACCGCCCTCGACGTCACCACCCAGTCGCAGATCCTCGACATCATGCGCGACCTGCAGGATGAGTTCGGCATGGCCATCCTCTTCATCACGCATGATCTCGGCGTCATCGCCGAAATGGCCGACGACGTGGCCGTCATGTACCTCGGCAAGGAAGTGGAGGTCGCCGACGTCGACACTATCTTCCACCACGCCGCCCATCCCTATACCCAGGCCCTGCTGCGTTCTATCCCGCGCCATGACATCGTCACCGAGCGCCTCGAATCCATCCTCGGCAACGTGCCCGATCCCTACAACATCCCGTCAGGTTGTGCCTTCCACCCCCGTTGCACCCACTACGTGCCGGAGCAGTGCGCCAGCCCGGAAATGGTGGAGGTCGGCAGCGACCAGTGGGCGCGCTGCGCCCGCGTGCACGAAATCCTGTCCGCCACCAGCAGAAAGCCTGCCTCATGAGCAGCGACAACGGAACGCTCCTGCGCGTACGCGATCTGCGCAAGTATTTCCCCATCTGGAAGCGCAGCCTCTTCGGCCGCAAGATCACCGGCCACGTGCGCGCCGTCGATGGCGTCAGCTTTGATATCGCCCGCGGCGAGGTGCTGGGCCTCGTCGGCGAAAGCGGCTGCGGCAAGACCACCACCGGCCGCGTCATCCTGCGCGCCGATTCGCCCACCGGCGGCGAAATCCTCTTCACACGCAGCGAGCAGGATGAAATCGACCTCGCGCAGCTCGACCGCGATCAACTGCAGCCCATCTGGCAGAATATCCAGCTCATCTTCCAGGACCCCTACTCCTCGCTTAACCCGCGTATGACCCTGGAACAGATCGTCAGCGAGCCGCTGCGCAACTACAACGTGCTCGAGGGCAGCGCCCTGCGCGACCGCGTGGCCGAGTTGCTGCTCCTCGTCGGCCTGCGCCCCGAAGTCATGTCGCGCTATCCCCACGCCTTCAGCGGCGGCCAGCGCCAGCGCATCGGCATCGCGCGCGCGCTCGCCCTCAATCCGCAGCTGCTCATCTGCGATGAGCCCGTCTCCGCCCTCGATGTTTCCATCCAGGCGCAGATTCTCAACCTGCTCAAGGACCTGCAGCAGGAGTTTGAACTCACCTACCTCTTCATCTCCCACGACCTGAGCGTCGTGCGCCACCTCTGCGACCGCGTGGCCGTAATGTATGTCGGCAAAATCGTCGAAATCAGCGAAACCGACAAACTCTTCAGCGAGACGCAGCATCCCTACACCGAGGCCCTGCTCGCCTCCGCGCCCACGCCCGACCCGCGCGTCAAACGCAGCAACGTGCCGCTGCAGGGCGAGGTGGCCGACCCCTCCAACCCGCCCACCGGCTGCTACTTCCATCCCCGCTGCGTCTATGCCCGCGATCGCTGCCAGACGGAAGAGCCGCTGCTGCGCGAGACGCGCGCCGGCCACTGGTCCGCCTGCCACTTCGCCGAAGAACTCGAGCTGGCCAGCGTCGCCACACCCCCCGTCGATGCGGTATGAATTGCGCACCTCCGCCGCATGGATCACCTGCACTTAAAAGCCCCTCTCCCTGAGAAGGGCTCCCGCGAAGAGCGGGAAGAGGAGTTTGGGGTGAGGGCCCCTGACCAATGAACGCCAAACCCTGGGACGCCATCGTCCTCGGCGTCGGCGGCATGGGCAGCGCAACCCTCTACCACCTCGCCCGCCGCGGCCAGCGCGTCCTCGGCCTTGAGCAGTTCGGCGTCGCCCACGAAATGGGCTCCTCCCACGGCCTGACGCGCATCATCCGCCTCGCCTATTACGAAGACCCGGCCTATGTGCCCTTGCTGCGCCGCAGTTACGAGCTCTGGCGTGAGCTGGAAAACGGCGCCGGCGAGCAACTGCTGCACATCTGCGGCTCGCTGGATTGCGGCCCCGCCGACAACGAGGTCTTCACCGGCTCAGTGCGCTCCTGCCAGCAGCATGACCTGCCGCACGAGGCCCTTACCAGCACAGAAATCACCGCGCGTTGGCCGGGCTATCGCTTCCCGGCAGCGACCATGGGCCTCTTCCAGCCCGAGGGCGGCTTCCTGCGCCCGGAGGCCTGCATCCGCGCCCACGTGCAGGCCGCGCAAGCCTGCGGCGCCTCACTCCGCACTGGCGAGCGCGTGCTCGACTGGCAGGTCGGCAGCGACGGCCTTGTGCAGCTACGTACGGACGCTGCCGTCTACCATACGCAGCGCCTGATCATCACTGCCGGCGCCTGGGCCGCGCAACTGCTGCCCGATTTGCAATCCCTCGCCTGCCCCGAACGCCAGGTACTGCTCTGGCTGCAGCCGCATGAACCGCGGTTCTTTACACCAGCGCGCTTCCCGGTCTTCAACTGTCTGGTCGACGAGGGCCGCTACTACGGCTTCCCGGATTTCGAAGGGCAGGGTTTCAAGTTCGGCCGCTACCATCACCTCGCCGAGGCCGCCGACCCCGACGCGCTCGACCGCGAACTCGTGAACGACGCGGACGAACAGTTGCTGCGCGACTTCGCCGAACGCTATTTCCCGGCCGCCACCGGCCCGACCCTGCTGCGCAAGGTCTGCATGTTCACCAACACGCCCGACGAGCACTTCATCCTCGACCGCCACCCGCAGCACGATCAGGTGACCTTCGCCGCCGGCTTCAGCGGCCACGGCTTCAAGTTCGCCAGCGTCATCGGCGAAATCATGGCCGACCTCGCCCTGCACGGCTCAACGCGCCATGACATCAACTTCCTGCGCGCCGAGCGCGAGATGATCCCGATCAACGAAATCTGAAAAGTGAAACGATTTCTGCCCCTCTCCCTGAGAAGGGCTCCCGCGTCGGAGCGGGACAAGGGGTTTGGGTGAGGGCCAGCAGTTCGGAGCGAGGGCGCCCTAGCCTTTCAGACCGCCCACCATCAGGCCTTCAATCAGGTAACGCTGACCGAAGACGTAGACGATGACCACCGGCAGCGTCGCCATCACGATCGCCGCCAGCACAACCGAGATGCTGCCCGTCATCATGTAACGCTGCAAATCGTTGATACCCAGCGTGATCGGGAACCTGGACGTCGTGTTCATGAAGATCAGCGGCGTCAGGAAGTCGTTCCACTTGCCGTTGAAAGCCAGCACCGCCAGGATCGCCATCCCCGGCGCCACCATCGGCAGGTAGACGCGGCGGAAGATCTGGAACTGGTTGGCGCCGTCCATCATCGCCGCTTCTTCATATTCCACCGGGATCTGCAGGAAATACTGACGCAGCAGGAAGGTGCCGAAGGCCGTCGGCAGTGCCGGCAAAATCAGCGACCACAGTGTGTCCGCCAGCCCGAAAACCTTCGAAATGATGATGAAGAGCGGGATCAGCGTCGCCTGATAGGGGATCATCATCGTCGCCAGCACGATCCAGAACAGGGCGTCGCGCCCCGGGAAGTACAGCCGCGCAAAGGTGTAGCCCGCCAGCGTGGCCGTCGTCAATTGCCCCAGAACAGTGCACAGCGTCACAAAAAAGCTGTTGCCCATCTGGTATACGAAGGGGATTTCGTCAAAGACCTGCAAATAGTTGCCAAAATACAGGTCCCTCGGAATCCATTCCGGCGGCACCGTGAAGGATTCGGCTGGCGTCCGCAGCGACGTGGTCAGCACCCACACAATCGGCATTATCGTCAGCATGCCGATGGCTAACATAAAGGCCATCGCCAGCCAGTCCGAGGCATTGCGCGGCATCCAGTCCGGGATTCGTTCCACAACCTCCGCGTCCCCGCTGCGACGGGTAGAGAGCCGCTTGATGACAGTCATGATCGTCTCCCCTCCCCTACTGGTAGAAGACCCAGCGCTTGCTGAGCAGGAACTGGAAGCCGGTCACCGCCAGAATGATCAGGAACAGGACCACTGAAATGCTTGAGGCGTAGCCAAACTCAAGGTTGGCGAAGGCCGTATCGTAGACCATCATCACGGTCGTGCGGCTCGAGTCGCCCGGTCCGCCGCGCGTCATGACGTAGGGCTCGTCGAAGAACTGCAGCAGGCGGATCACGTCAATCACCGTCGCGAAAAGAATCGTCGGGCTCAACAGCGGCAGCGTGATCAGCCACAGCCGCCTCAGCCCGCGCGCGCCGTCCACCGTGGCCGCCTCCAGGATCTCCTTCGGCAAGGCGCTCACCCCACCCAGATAGATGATGAAGGTGAAGCCCAGGTTGCGCCATACCGTCGCCAGCGAGACGCTGAAGCGCACCACGTCGCTGGAGACCAGCCAGCGCACCTTGTCGATGCCGAGGACTCCCAGGTAATAGTTGACGACACCGAAATCTGTGTGAAACAGATAGGACAGGGTGACAGCCACCGAGACGCCCGACAGCAGTACCGGCAGGAACCAGACCGTCCGAAACACATAGGCCAGGCGGCTGCGCGCGAAGCGGTGTACCGACAGCGCCAGGGCGATCGCAAAGACCTCCAGCATACCCACCGTCATCCCCATCATGACGAAGGTGTTGCCGAAGCTGTTTCCTACCAGATCATGTTGAAACAGACGTGTGAAATTTTTAAGTCCGACAAAAACCGGTGGCCGGAATACGTTCCACTTCATGAAGCCCAGGCCGACCGCCACCAGGATCGGGCCCAGTACAAAGACTATCAGACCGATCAGCGTAGGCAACAGGAAGAGGATGCCCAGCGCCATGCGCTGGCGTCTGATGCCCTGCACCGTGTCGCCGACCAGCCAGGCGGGCAACCAGCTTCGCCGGCCGCTGCCCAGGGCCGTCTCAGAAGCCACGCCGGGCCCTCCCATTCACCTATTTTCTTGAGGACTGACGACTGTGCAGTTGCACTGCAGGCAACTGCACAGTCGCGTCCACTTGCTTCACAGGACTACGCGTTGCGCGCGTAGAGATCTTCCATCTCCGCCTGCATGTTGTCCAGCGCTTCCTTCGGCGTCTGCTCGCCACTGGTCGCCAGACTGGTGTAGCGCGTGAAGATGTTGGTCAGTTCCACCACAAACACCGGCTGCGCGATCGGCCCGGTGTCCGGCCGCTCGTCGATCGTGTCGTAAAACACGCGCCAGTTCTCCACGCCCGTTGGCCCGAAGCGCTCTTCAGTGTTCAGCGAACGCCGCGTCGGCGTCGTCAACGGCAGGGGCGAGAAATGACCCAGGTTGTCCTGAATCTCACGCTGCTTGTAGTGCTTCAGGAAGTCCCAGGCCTGGTCTGTGTGGCTGCCACCATCCAGAATCCACGGGCCACAGACGCCCAGCTGATGCCGTTGCGACTTCCACTCCGGCCAGAACTGCGTGTCGAAGGAACCCGGTTCCAGGCCGGAGTTGATCAGCCCGCCGGACCAGAAGCCGCCCGCCGGCGTCATGCCCAGCTTGTTGGCGCTGAAGAAGCCCAGCAGGGTGTTGCCACCGCCGATTTCCACCGCCGGCGTCAGCCCCTCCTCCGTCAGCGAGACCACGAATTCCAGAGTCTCGACCATCGCCGGGTTGTTGGCCTGCGGCGCCGGCCAGCGCCAGCCACCACCGCGCCCCTCGGCGCGCTCGTCGCCCGCATAGAAGGTGTCCCAGAACCATTCGCCGCCGGGCGCCCGCTCTTCCACCAGCACGTTGGTGTCGTTGACGAAGATCCATGGCATCCAGCTGCCCCAGAAGCGGTTGATCCAGCCATAGCCGAAGGAGCCGTCGATGCCGGTCATGGCCTGCGCCATGCTGTAGAACTCGTCCTTGGTCCATTCCTTGCCCGGCATCTCCAGCCCGGCCTCTGCCAGCAGATTCTTGTTGAAGAACATGTTGGCCGCGTTGAAGTTGTCCATCAGCTGGTAGACGTCGCCCTCGTAGAGCATGGTCTCCGAAAGCGCCGCGCTCGTGTCCGCGTAGTACTCCATGAACTCTTCCGCATCGTCCATCAGGCGCGCGGTCAGCGGCTGCGCCAGACCTTCACCGGCGTAGAGGTGGGTCACCTCCGTGCAGGCGAAGCCGACGTCCACTGGATTGCCGGCGGCCAGGGTCGCCAAAATCTTGGTGGCGACTTCCTGATGATCCACGCCGGTGACCGAAATGGCCTCGATCGACACATGCGGGTTCGCTTCCATGTAGGTGTTGAGCATGTGCTGGACAGTATCAATGTTAAAGACCTGATAGCGCATCGAAATCTGGTCCTGCGATGGCGCCGAGGCCAACGACACGCCCCCCGGCAACGCGGCGGCGGCGGTTGCAGCTACACCGGCCGCACTCGCCTGTAACATTTCCCGTCGACTTAACTTGCTCATTTCAAATTCTCCCAGTTCCCGCCAACACTATTGTGACCCTCTGCAGGACCGGGGCAGCAAAATCCCCGTCCCCCGTCCAGCCAGCGCGTCACGGGGTGCCCGCGCAGGCGTACGAGCCGTAGTTTAACCGCCGTCAGTCCACAGCGCCACCAGGCCTGGGGCCGGAGCCCCTCGAATTGGACTCATTCCGGCAAGCGGGGCAGTAACCTTCGGCCACTGCCCCGCCCTCTGTCTCGTGAAGGACTACGCGTTGCGCGCGTAGAGATCTTCCATCTCCGCCTGCATGTTGTCCAGCGCTTCCTTCGGCGTCTGCTCGCCGCTGGTCGCCAGACTGGTGTAGCGGGTGAAAATGTTGGTCAGTTCCACCACAAACACCGGCTGCGCGATCGGCCCGGTGTCCGGCCGCTCGTCGATAGTATCGTAGAAGATGCGCCAGTTCTTCACGCCCGTCGGACCCCATCGCTCTTCCGTGTTTAGTGAACGTCGCGACGGCGTGGTTGCCGGCACGGGGTTGAAGTAACCCAGGCCCGCCTGCACGTCGCGTTCCTTGTAATGCTTGAGGAAGTCCCAGCACTGATCAGCGTTGGGGCCGCCATCCAGAATCCACGGGCCACAGATGCCCAGCTGGTGCCGTTGCGTCCGCCATGACGGCCAGAACTGGGCTTCAAAGGTGCCGGGCTCCATGCCCGCGTTGTACAGACCGCCGGCCCAGAAACCGCCCGCCGGGGTCATGCCCAGCTTGTTGCTGGTGAAGAAGCCCTGCAGGGTGTTGCCGCTGCCCATCTCCACCGCCGGCGTCAGTCCCTCCTGAATCATGGCAACCATGAACTCCAGCGCCTCGACCACCCTCGGGTTGTTGGCCTGCGGCGCCGGCCAGCGCCAGCCACCGCTGCGCCCCTCGGCGCGCTCGTCGCCCTCGTAGAAGGTGTCCCAGAACCACTCGCCACCGGGCGCCCGCTCTTCCACCAGCACGTTGGTGTCATTGACGAAGATCCATGGCATCCAGCTGCCCCAGAAGCGATTGACCCAGCCATAGCCGAAAGAGCCGTCGATGCCGGTCATGGCCTGCGCCATGCCGTAGAAGTCGTCCTTGGTCCAGTCCTTGCCCGGCTCTTCCAGCCCGGCCTCGGCCAGCAGATTCTTGTTGTAAAACATGTTGGCCGCGTTGAAGGTGTCCATCAACTGGTAGACGTCGCCCTCGTAGAGCATGGCCTCCGACAGCGCCGCGCTGGTGTCCGCGTAGTACTCCATGAACTCATCCGCATCGTCCATCAGGCGCGCGGTCAGCGGCTGCGCCAGACCTTCACCGGCGTAGAGGTGCGTCACCTCGGTGCAGGCGAAGCCGACGTCCACCGGATTGCCGGCGGCCAGCGTCGCCAGAATCTTGGTCGCCACTTCCTGATGATCGACGCCGGTGACCGAAATGGCCTCGATGGACACGTGCGGGTTCGCTTCCATGTAACTGTTCAGCATGTCCTGCACAGCATCAATGTTAAAGACCTGATAGCGCATCGAAATCTGGTCCTGCGATGGCGCCGAGGCCAGCGTGACGCTGCCCGGCAACGCGGCGGCGGCGGTTGCAGCTACACCGGCCGCACTCGCCTGTAACATTTCCCGTCGACTCAATTTGCTCATTTCAAATTCTCCCTGTTCCTGTCAACACTATTGTGGCCGTCTGCAGGACCGGGGCAGCAGAATCCCAGTCCCGTCTCCAGCCAGCGCGTCACGGAATGCCCGCGCAGGCGCACTCGCTGAAGCCAAGCTCGTGTTGGCGCCACGCCCTCGGCCGTCAGCGAGACGACGAATTCCAGCGCCTCGACCACCGCCGGGTTGTTGGCCTGTGGCTCCGGCCACATCCGTAGTTTAACTGCCCTCTGTCCACAGCACCACAAGAGCAGCAGCCGGAACTTCCCCGAATTGGACTCATTCCGGCAAGCGGGGCAGTAACCTGCGGCCACTACCCCGCAGCATGCCTCACAGATTCCCTTACGCGTTGCGCGCGTAGAGGTCCTCCAGTTCGCGCTGCATGTTGTCCAGTGTCTCTTGCGCCGACTGCTCCAGGCTGATGGCCAGTTCAGTATAGCGCGTGAAGATGTTGGTCAATTCGATCGAGAACACCGGCGCCGGGATCGGGCCCGTGTCCGGCCGTGCGTCGACCGTATCGTAGAAAATGTTCCAGTTGTTCACGTTCGGGAAGCGCTCTGCCGTGCACATCGAGCGCCGCGCCGGCGTCGTGCGCGTCACCTTGAAGAAGCCAATCATCTCCATCACGTCACGGCCCGTATGCCACTTGACGAAGTCCCAGGCCGCATCTTCATGACCGCCGATCAGGATCCACAGCGCGCCCACGCCCAGCTGGTGCCGCTGCGACTGCCATCTTGGCCAGAACTGGGCATCGTATGTGCCCGGCTCCATGCCCGCGTCCTGCAGGAAGCCGGTGAAGAAGCCCCCGCCCGGGTACATACCGATCTTGTCGCCGGCAAAAAAGCCCGACAGATTCTCGGCGAAGCCCCGCTCTACCGATGGCGCGTAGCCGTCCCGCGTCAGCGCGACGACGTGCTCCAGCGCCTCGACGATCAATGGATTGTTGGCCTGCGGTTCTGGCCAGCGGAAGCCACCGCCACGCCCTTCTGCGTTGGGGTCATCGCCGTAGAAGGTGTCCCACAGCCACTCACCGCCCGCCACGCGCTCCTCGGTCAGCAGGTTGGAGTCGTTGACGAAGATCCAGGGCAGCCAGCCGCCCCACAGCCCGTTGTTCCAGGCGTAACCGAAAGAATCGCCTTCCGGGCCCAGCCCGGTCAGGGCTTCAGCGTATTCGTTAAAGTCGTCCTTCGTCCAGTCCTCGCCAGGCGTTTCCAGTCCGGCTTCCCTCAGCAGTTTGGTGTTCAGCCACATGTTGGCCGCATTGAAGTCGCGCGGCAGCTGATACAGATCGTCTTCATAAAGGTCAGTTTCGACCAGCACCGGGCTGACATCCGAGAAGTACTCCTTGAAGTCGTCGGCCTGGTCCAGCAGGCGCTCCTTCATGCCCAGGGCCAGGCCCTCGCCCGCATAGAGCTGCGTCGCTTCCGTGGCCGCGAAGCCGATATCCACCGGCGAGCCGGCCGCCAGTGAGGCCAGAATCTTGGTCGCGACTTCCGCATGGTCGATGCCGCTCACGCTGACCACCTCAACAGTGACGTTGGGCGCGACGCCGGCGTAGGCGTCGATGACTTCCTGATAATCGTTCGGATCGGCCTGCAGTCGAATGGTGACTGCATCCTGCGCTGGCGCCGCGGCCAGCGTGACGCTGGCCGGCAGCGCGGCGGCGGCGCTTGCGGCCACACCGGCCGCGCTCGCCTGCAACATTTCCCTTCGACTTAATTTGTTGCTCATCTTAATTCCTCCAAAGGGTTCCGACACAAGAGTCTTTTAACGCGCATTCTTCCTGGTGCACCTCCTTGTTCGCAAGGCGGCCGCAGCCCTCTGCCTGCTACGGCCAGGTCGGCTTCATTTGCCACACATCCAGCGCCTTCAGTTGCGCCCCGGCACCGCAGAGCTCCAGGCCCGTGCAGTCTGCAGCGGGCGCATAAATGCGGCTGGTGATGCTGGTGCGGCCGTTGGCGATGATTTCCAGCACCGAGCCATCCAGCAACACCAGCAGTTCCAGCGCCTCGTCCGCTGCCAGTTCATGCGCCGCGCTGCAGGGTTCGCTGTCGTTGAGCAGGTTGCCATCGCGCCGCGTCACTGTCAGCTCACTTGTTGCGGCGTCCCAGCTGATCTCCACGCCGAAGCCGCCAACCGGGCTACAGGCAACGCGCATACCGGCCCGGCCCTGTGGCGCAAAGCTGGCGTGGATTTCCAGCGCCAGACTGCCGCAGTCCAGCAGGTCATCGCCCTCGACAGCGCGCGGCCCCAGCTGTGTATGTGCGCCGCGCAGACCCGCCAGCTCGGGCACCGGCTCCATCACCAGGCGCTGCTGACTGTCCAGCGACAGCACGCGCGGAATGGCCTGTATGCCCGACCAACCGGCGTTCACCTGCTCGGAGATGGCGCGCCCCTCGCGCAGCCAGCCCCACATCAGACGCCGCCCCTGGCTGTCGATGATGCTCAGCGGCGCGTAGTAGTAACCATAGTCCAGCACGCCATCAGTCTCGGGATGGAAGCGTTGCCCGTCGAAGTCACCTGCCATCCAGTAGACAATATTGTCGCGGTCCTCGTGGATCGCCGAGAAGTACAGCACCCACTTGTCCCCCAGGCGGAAGAAGTTCGGGCACTCCCACATCCTGCCATGCCTGTCCACGTCGCCCGTAATCATCGGCCCCAGGTATTCCCAGTCCACCAGGTCCGGCGAGCGGTAGAGCGGGATCATGCCACCTGCGCCCTCGATGCGGCAGCCCAGCACCATGTACCAGCCATCGTCCTCGCGCCAGACGAAGGGATCGCGGAAGTCGCGCGACTGGCCGGAAATCGCCGGCACCTCCGTCAGTACCGGGTTGGCCGGGTGCCGCTGCCAGTTCACCAGCTCCGCGCCGCTGCCGGTTGCCAGGGCCTGTATCTGCACCTGGCTGCCCGGGCCGCTGGTGGCGGTATAGACCACCGTTGGCACGCCGTCGTTGTCCACCGCGCAGCCGGTAAACACGCCCGCTTCGTCGTAGCTGTCCGGCACCGGCGCCAGCGCCACCGGCAGGTCACGCCAGTGAATCAGGTCCTCGCTGACCGCGTGGCCCCAGTGCATGTCGCGGTGCACGGCCATGAAGGGGTAGTGCTGGTAGAAGAGGTGATACTGGTCGCCCCACTGGATCAGGCCGTTGGGGTCGTTCATCCAGCAGGAGGGCGGCAGGAAGTGCCAGGTCGGGCGTTGCCAGTCACTGGCCAGCGCCTCGCGCTGCTGCTGCATTTCCGCTACCGTGAACAGGGAAGGCATGGGCAATACCCCTTTGTCGGGTTGTCGTATGCGCACCTCGCATTGTCTCGCGAAAATAGCGGACGACCGGGGGTTCCGCAAGGTTGTTGGACTGTAAGCGGGGCTCCTCCCGTCATGAGCGACGCAAGGTGATCCAACACTTCACAACCCTACAACTTAAAGTCCCCTCTCCCGGCGGGAGAGGGGGTTTGGGGGTGAGGGCCGGCCATTCCAGCCGAACGCGACAGCTGTGGGCGGTCAGTACGCCCGTCTTTGCTACAATCCTGCCTGCTAGTCCTGACATCCAGGAGGAGCCCATGTCCCTGCCAGACCGAGTCCACGCCGCCTATCGCCGCCGCTTCGGCGCCGAGCCCGATCTGCTGGTACGCGCGCCCGGCCGCGTCAACCTCATCGGCGAGCACACCGACTACAACGACGGCTTCGTGCTGCCCATGGCCATCGACCGCAATATGTGGATCGCCCTCGCCCCGCGCAGCGACGGCCGCGTGCTGGCCCACTCCCTCGATTTCGACATCACGGCCGACGTCGCGCTGGATAACCTGCAGCACAAGGACGACGGCTGGCCGGAATATCTGCGCGCCATCGCCTGGGCGCTGCAACAGGCCGGCCACCAGCTGCAGGGCTGGCAGGGCGTTATGGCCGGCGACGTGCCCATCGGCTCCGGCCTGTCCTCCTCGGCGGCCCTCGAACTGGCCGTCGCGCGCGCCTTCCAGGCCGTCTCCGGCTTCGCCTGGTCGCCGCCTGACATGGCTCGCTGCGCCCAGTACGCCGAGAACGAGTGGGTCGGCATGAACTGCGGCATCATGGACCAGATGATCTCGGCCGCCGGCGTGGCCGGCAGCGCCCTGCTCATCGACTGCCGCAGCCTCGAAACCGCCCAGGTGCCCCTGCCGCCCGACAGCGTCGTGGTGGTGATGGACAGCGTCACGCGCCGCGGCCTCGTCGATTCCGCCTACAACGAGCGCCGCGCGCAATGCGAAGCCGCCGCGCGACACTTCGGCGCTGCCGCCCTGCGCGACGTCGACGAAGCGGCCTTCGCGCAACAGGCAGACGCGCTGGACGCGCTGACCCGCCGCCGCGCGCGCCACGTCATCAGCGAGAACGCGCGCACCCTGGCCGCGGCCACCGCCATGCGCAGCGGCGACGCGCAGCGCCTCGGCCTGCTGATGAACGCCAGCCACGACAGCCTGCGCGATGACTTCGAGGTCTCCGCCGCCGCTCTCGACGCCCTGGTCGATTGCGCCCGGGCCCAACCCGGCTGCTTCGGCGCCCGCATGACCGGCGCCGGCTTCGGCGGCTGCGCCGTCGCCCTGCTACACAGGGACGCAACCAAGACCTTCATCCCGGCGGTAGAACGCTGCTACGAAGCCGCCACCGGTCGCGCGCCCACCCTTTACGTCTGTCAGCCAGCGCCCGGCGCCAGCGCCCTAACGATATTCCGGTAACCAGTCCCCGTGCGCCTCGATCAGCGCATCCACCAGCGCGTATATTTCCTCCAGCGACAGCTCCGCCGCCGTGTGCGGGTCCAGCATCGCCGCGTGATAAATGTGCTCGCGCTGCAACGTCAGCGCCGCCTCCACCGTCAGCTCCTGCACGTTCACGTTCGTGCGTATCAGCGCCGCCAGCTGCGGCGGCAGCGCGCCGATGCGCGTCGCCTGCACGCCGTTGCAGTCCACCAGACAGGGCAACTCGACCGCGCAGCCTTGCGGCAAGTTGTCGATCAACCCGTCGTTGCTGACGTTGCCGTAAATCACCACCGGCTCGTCGGTCTCCATGGCGTTGATGATCTGCGAGCCGTACTCCATGCTGCGCCGGATTTCCGGCTGGTAACCCGGCGCTTCCAGCTCTACGCGCAGGCGCTGCCAGTGGTCGATTTGCCGCTCGCAGCGGCTCAGATACTCGTCCAGCGGGACGTTGAATTCCTCCAGCAGGTCGGCCCGGTCGCGCTTGATGAACCAGGGCACGTACTCGCTGAAGTGCTCGCTGGATTCCGTCACGAAGTAGCCCAGGCGCCGCAACATCTCGTAACGCACCAGGTTGTCCTCGGGCGCGCGCCCCTCCGCCAGCACCTGCCGGATCAGCGGGTACAGGTCCTCGCCGTCGCGCTCGAACTTCAGATAAAAGGCCATGTGGTTGATGCCCGCCGCCAGGTAGTTGATTTCCTCCAGCGGCACCCCGATGTTGCGCGCCAGTTGCGCCGCCGTGCCCTGCACGCTGTGGCACAGGCCCACCGTGCGAATCTCGCTGGCACGATTCAGCGCCAGGCAGTTCATGGCCATCGGGTTGACGTAGTTCAGATGCATCACGTCGGGGCAGAGCTGCTGCATGTCGCAGGCGATGTCGCGGAAGACCGGAATCGTGCGCAGCGCGCGCATGATGCCGCCGATGCCCAGCGTGTCGCCAATCGTCTGGCGCAGCCCGAAGCGCTTCGGCACCTCAAAGTCAACCAGCGTGCCGGGCTTGTAACCGGCAATCTGAAACATGCTGATGGCGTAGTCGGCGCCATCCAGCGCGGCCCGGCGGTCGGTCGTGGTCTCGATGCTCGGCGTAACGCCCAGCGCCTCGGCCACCTTGCGCGCCACGATGCCGGATGTCCCCAGACGCTCCTCGTCAATGTCATGCAGGCTGAGCGTGACCTCCTGCAGCGCGGGATACTGCAGAATGTCGCCCATCAGATTGCGGGCGAATACGGTGCTGCCGGCGCCGATGAAGGTGATCTTGGTCATGCCCTGCCTTTCCTGTGCCAGTACGTTTTGCCGCCCCTGGGCCACAATCGTGGCGCCCGGTTGCGCCACTGTCCTAATCTTGCCGTGAATCCGCAGCGGCGCAAGACTCAGACCTCGATGAAGTCCGCCCAGGGCGAGGCCCGCAGTGACGCCAGCCATTCCTCCTGCGACAGGCGCTGCTCGTGAGCGGCGCCCCGATTACCGCGTAGCAACGAGACCACAAAGCCAGCAGGGTTGCGTATGTCGCGCCGCCGTTGCAATAAACGCAACGCGCGCCGCAGGGCCCCCGCCCCGTGCTCGCGCAGCAACTGACGCGCCGTGGCATAGGCCAGCGCCCCCTGCGCCCCGCGCGAGCGCGTCGCCTCGCACAATTCCAGCGCCAGCGCCAGTTCGCGCGCGTCAGGCTCCGGCACTGGCGCCAGGTCGAGTGCCCCGGACTGCGACGTCGCCCCCGACTCCCCGATCGCCCTGCCCCGCCGCTCGCGCCACCACGCCCGGCAACGTGCCGCATCACGCCAGATCTGTGGCGCCACCGCTTCCAGCGCGTCACTGCCGCAGGCGCTGCATGCCACCGGCGCCGTCACAGCAAATTGTCCCCGCTCACACTGCGCACAGTGCCAGTAACTCGCCTCCGCCTCAGGGACCCGCTCCCTGTCCTCGCGCGCGCTGGAACCATCCTCACTATTCTGATTGTGAATTATTTCACATTTATTCACTTTAACCGCTACCGTAACTCCAGTTACGCTTTCACTCGTCTTTCTCCCCTCTCCCTGAAGGGCTCCCGTGCTAAGCCACGGGACGGGGCTCCCGTCCTGAGCCACGGGACACGGGGCCGGGGGTAAGGGCAACCTGTCTGTAACATAGCCTCCATCAGGGGGCCGGGGGGTGAGGGCCACGCTACTTGCCTGCGTCAGTACAGGCGAAGAGGGCTTTACCCACGCCACCTCATAGTGATTCCAGCCCTGACACAGATACCAAAGACGCCGCCAGCGACGCAGCAAGCGTCGCGCCAGACCCTGCAAGGCCGGCCAGCGCCGTCCGTCCTCGCTCACCAGAAAACGACCGTCCGCCGCCACTCGCCGCTGCGGCAATTGCGCCAGTGTATGTTCATCCAGCAGCTGCGTCTGATAGCGCGCCTGCACGCTCAGGCCCACGCGCCGGTCATAGCGCCGGCTGGTCCAGATCGAGACGCCAAGTCGCGCGCCCAGCCAGTGCCGCGAATAGCGCCCTGGCCGCCGCTCAATCAGCGCCCGGTGCAGCGCGCAACGGTAGGTCCGTGGTGAGCGCAGATCACGCGCCAGCAATGGATCGCTGCCGCCGTCCTTCAGCTTCAGCATCGTGAGCAGACCCCTCACCGTCGGCACCCGATACAATCGGGCCGGCCGACCCTTTTTGACTCGTTCTGCACCACTAACAGAAAAACATTTTTTCTGTTGTCCTTCCTGTGCAACAGCAGCGTCAGCTGTTCTGCGTGGGGGATTCCGGGGGGAACTGAAGACCAGTCTTCCCTGCACCGGGCATGACCTCAACGCTTCCTGCACACTGCGCCGCCCGATGCCAAATGTGCCCAGCAACTCGCACAACCCTCGTTCACTAATCAACCGCCCGGCCCGTACGCCCGCCAGCATCAGACCCTCGAGCACCCGCAGTGCCGCCACCTCGCCAACCGCAAGCAATCCCTCCCGCAGCGAATTGGGCAATCCCTCAGGCACCTTGCGAGTCGCCCGCAACACCCGCCGCGGTCGCCGCCAGGCACTCCGAATAGTCTGTCGCGCTTCCGCCTCACGCTGCAGCGGTGTCTCGGCAGCGTGCAACCCCACCGGCGACTGGGCCACATGCAACATCATCAGGGCCGCGCGGCCCTGCACTTCACTCCAACCGCTATCCCGCGCCAGACTAGCCACCTTGAAGAGCGCCTGATTACGCCCGCCGCGCCGCGCCAGCTTACGGTACCAGCCCTGCAAGGCCGCCTCCGTCAGGTTGAGCGGCGACGCCTCATCCCGTTCCCGCTCCCGCGCCAACACCTCGAGCGGACCACCATCACAGCGCAGTCGCCACAGGGCTACAAACTGCATCAGCGCATCGGCGCCAGCCTGATCCAGGCGCAGCACCGCCGCCTCATTTGTCACACACCAGCGATGCCCACCAACACAGGTCGGTGGCGCCACTACATAGGAGCCCTCGAACTGCAAGTCCACGCCCGGCGCGCGCATGCCGCGTAATGACACCACGTCCGGCACCTCGAAGTAGTAGTGAGGTTGACCCCGGCCACCCGAGCGCACGGTGAAGGTGTCCAACAGTTGTGGGCAGGACTGCGCGAAGGCCTCGACGGCGGCCACGTCATCGAGATCGAGCACGGCCAAGCGCGAGACCCGCCCGCAGACAAGCCCGAGGCCGCCCGCCAGACCCTTGCCGAACCAGCCCTCCAGCGTCTCCGGGCTGGCGCTGCGACGTTGTAACGCCGCCCAGGACACGGCCGCAGCCTTGGGATTAAGCGGGTCGCCCGCACCGCGCACCGGCAGCACGGACCAACCCCGCGCCCGGTAGCGCATGGCGGCCTGGTATAGTCGTGAGCCAGTATTCTCACGTGAATCTAACATGAAATCGCCCTGTTCAGGCGATGTCCATTGTCAAATTCACATGTGCCGGGTAGACTTGTGGACGGGATTGACGGGGTGTCTGTGCTGTGAGTCTTGCCAGACTCCAGCCACCACGGAACTGCAGCAAAGCCGATTTTGTCGGACTAGCTACAGAGTTGGGTCCTCAGATCTACTGCGGAAACAGCGAATTCCAACGGACATCTCTATGCCAAAGCCTGCGAGTTTCTCGCAGGCTTTTTGCTTGTCAAGCTGCTACAGATCACATCCTGGCACATTTTGGCCGCTCCGGCAACTTTGCGCTCCCGCATAGCGCCGAAGTTCGTGACACCTGTGCGGCCTTGCGGGCCGACATGACGCGGCCAGGCACGCGCCTGGGACGGTAGACGGTAGCTGTAGACGCAGATTGGAAGGAGAGGCCGGGCCTTCAATAGCGCAGGCCGCATGGTGCGCTCCCTTGCGCGAGAGGGCGGCCGCCGTGAGTGCGGCGGTGGTGTTCCTGTCGAAGACGGGAATATGGGGCCGGCGGTTTGGGTCTTTTTCAGCAGGGCAAGGTAGCCTTACCGTAACACCTGTTACGCTAACGCTGATTTCTTCGGTGATTCGGGGTCACGCAACGCACATGCTCCCTTGCGAGTCAGCCCACCATACGGCAGGGTAGGGCGCCCTTACCGTAACGCCTGTTACGCTAGCGTCGACTTATCGCCTGCCGCAGTTCATCCAGCCAGCGCAGATCCTGCTCGATCAGCTCCAGCGCAGCCTGCCGCTCCTGGCCGCTCAGCAGGGGATAGCGTTGCGCGTATTCCCAGATGCGGTTGCGCCGCCGCCTGTTCGCACGCTCCACGAAGGGGTTGCTAACCGGCTCGCGGCGTTCCGGCGCATTCCTGTTGCTTTCCCCGCTCTGCAGCCGCCGGATCTCGCCCTCGCCCAGGTTGCCGTCGTCAGCCTCCTGCCAGCGAGCATCATCCAGGCGCAGCAACGCGCGGTACTGGCGCAGTTGCGTGGGACTCTTCAGGCCCATCGCGTTCATCAGCCGTTCGCCCTCGCCGCGCGGCACGCGGAACTCGTGACCGTCCGCCACCTGGGCGTAATATTCGCGCTCGCTGCCGCCCTTTTCCAGCACCTCGTCGAAGTCGCGGAAGGTGTAGCCCCGTTCGCGTAGCAGATCCATCAGCAGAATGGCCAGCTGACGCGCCCGGCCGATGGCGTTCAGGTCGCGCCGTGCGCTGTTTTCGCCGGCCTGGCGCCACACGTCGACGTACTCGACCAGGTGCGCCGGGATGTGCGACCATTCCTCGTCCGGGAAATACTGATGCAGCAGTTGATAGGCCAGCCAGCGCCGCTCGCCGGTCTCCAGCAGAAAAACCCGGTCAGCCCGCGCTACCGAGATCGGGTTGGCCAACCCGTTCTGCCGGATGCTGATGGCCAGCCCGACCAGCCCCAGCAACGAGGCCGCCAGCGGGCCGACCTGTTCCAGCCAGGCCGTGTCGATGCCGCTCTCGTCGTCGTTGCCGTCCACACCGTCCGGCAAGTGCGCCTGGTTCAGCAGCTGGCCGAGGTCGAGGAAGTGGCCCTCGTGGATCAGTTCCTCCTGCCAGCCCGCGAAGAGCTGTGGCACGTTGCGTGGATCGCCGTCCCAGTACATGCGCGCCCGCAGCGGCACCGCCCGTCGCGGCTGGGCCCGGTCCGGCCAGATAGCGCTGATCTCGACTGGCCGCGCCGTCTTGCGCTGGTTGTCCAGCCGCGCGATGTCTGGCGGCAGCCCGGAATCGCGATAGATGGCGTCGGCCGTCTCCTGGGCGCTGGAGCGGCTCAGATTGAGCAGCGTGCCTTCCCGGTCGCGCGAGCGTCTGCGCCGCGACATGCTACACCGCCTCCTGCACGCGCCGTACCAGGGCCAGCGCTTCGTCGGCGGCCCTGGTGCCTGGCTGAATCGAAAACACAGGCCGCCGCTCCGATACCGCCTCGGTCCAGATCGTCCCCTGCGAGATAGGCGGCCAGACCTTGTCGCCGAACATTTTGCGCAAGTCCTTCAAATTTTCTCTGTGCTCCAGCGTCTGCCGCCGGTACATCGTCGGCACAATCCCCATCACCTCGATCGGCCCCAGATTCCAGCGGTCCCGGTGTTGCTGCGCCGCCTCGCGGTGCTTGATGCTCTCCACCAACCCGTCGAAGGACAAATACTCGCACTTCGTCGGGTGGATCATATGGTCCGTCGCCAGATAAATCGAGCCGTGTAACAGCGAGGGCGTCGGCGAGGTGTCGAAGACCACGAAGTCGATCAGGTCCTCCAGTTCACGGATGCGGTCGCTGACGGCGAAGGCGTCCGAGATGGAGTTGGCGATGTTACGCGTCTCGATGTTGGAGGGCACGATGAATAGCTGGCCTTTCAACTCCTGCCCCTTGATGCGAAACTGCTCCGGCGGCACCTGACGCATGGTGTCCTGCAAGCCGGCGTCGCGCACCAGTAGATTGTAAAGGCCCGGCTCCTTCGGCATGTCGCACATGACAGTGGCGTGGCCCTGCGGGTCAGCATCGATGATGACCACGCGATGCCCCAGCACGGCCAGCCCGGCCGCGATGTGCGTCGCCAGTGTGGTTTTGCCAACCCCGCCCTTCTCGTTAAGCAGCGTGATGACGTGCATGGCTGATCTCCCTGCCCGCTTCAGCGCGGCTCAATACTGCCCTCGGCGGCATTGCGCTCCCTGGCGCTGTAGACGAATTCGTAGCCGATGGGCGTGCGATTCTCGCGGTGCTGAATCTCCACCAGCCCTTTCTCCTGCAGAATCTCCAGCATGGCGATGTCGTAGGCTGAAAGCCGGCGCTTGCGCAGCCGCCGTGCAATCGAACTGCGCGTCAGCCAGTCCCCCTCCGCGCTGCGCAATACACGCAGCAGCAAGTTGCTTTGTACGCTTAGTCGCGAGGTCGTCCTCTCCACAGTCACTCTCCTTCCCGCAGCCCTGCCTTCGCCCTTACCATCTACTCCAGTCATTCCTTCACGTCAGTCTCTCTCCCCTCTCCCCAAGGGCTCCCGCATCGGGGCGGAAGGGCTCCCGTCGAAGACGGGAAATAGGGGTTTGGGGGGTGAGGGCCAACTCCCTGCCAAACTATAACGCAGGGATTCAAGCATGCAAGCGTGCAAGGCACCAGCTCGCCAGCAATATGTGAAATAATTCACATACAACCGGTGAATCCACTCGCTGCGCTGCCCAGCCCGCCCGCCACGGCCAGCAGCCAGCCCAGCGCCAGCAATGCCCCCAGCCGACCGTGCAGCCGCGCCGTGCGACCCTGCACCACGTGCAGGGCCGCAACTTCCGTCGTTTGCAGCACCTGACCTTGCAGCTGCAGCGCCTCCGGCAGCGTCGCCAAAGTCAGCAGCCCCGCCCAGGGAATCACCCCCGCCGCGACTAGCAGCAGCAGCGCCACATAGCAGCCCGTCACCAGCAGCAGATACTCGCCGCGTGCTGCGCGCAGCCCAAAGCGTACCGCCAGCGTGCGCTTGCCGACCGCGCGGTCGGCCTCCATGTCGCGCAGGTTGTTGGCGTGCAGAATGGCCGCCACCATCAGCGCCAGCGGCAGCGAGGCCAGCACAGGCTGCCAGGCGAGACAGCGCGCCTGCACGTACCACGCCCCCAGCACCATCAGCGGCCCCATGAAGATCCCCGCCGCAAGCTCGCCCAGACCCACGCGTGACAGGGGCCAGGGCCCGGCCGTGTAGCTCACCGCCACCAGTACCCCGCCCATGCCAATCCACAGCAGCGGCGACGCCAGCAGCTCCGGTCCCTCCTGCGCCAGCAGCGCAAGCCCTGCCAGCACGCCCCCGCCCAGGCTCAGCAGGGCGCCGGCCAGTACGCTGCGCGGCGGCAGCACGCCTCGCTTGATGGTCATGCCCTGGCCCGCCTGCTTGTAGACGTCCGTGCCGCGGCGCCAGTCCGCATATTCGTTGATCAGGTTGGTGGCCACCTGCAGCAGCAGGGCGCCGACCAGCGCCAGCCCGAACGCCAGCGGCCGGAACAGCTGGTGGTCGATGGCGATCACGCCCGCCAGCGCCAGCGGCGCCAGCGTCGCCGTCAGGGTGCGTGGCCGCGCCGCGCTGTACCACGCGCGCAGATTGCTTCCGCCGTCGCCCTGGCCCATACTCCCTCCCGTCTGCTGCGCGCGCATTGTAGTCATCCCGTCCGCGCCAGTGCCACTCTGCAGGTGTTGCTGTCTTTCTCCCCCTCTCCCTAAAGGGCTCCCGCATCGGGGCGGAAGGGCTCCCGTCGTGAGCGACGGGAAGGGGCTCCCGCGATAAGCGGGACGCGGAGCATGTCTCCGCGTACATGGGGTGAGGGTGGGCCGGAGCATCCAGCGGAGACGGGCGCTGGCAGACTGAAGCCCGCCCTGCCAATCCTGCCTGCCCTGTGGTACACTCCTGCCAGCGAGCGTATTTCCGGCCCCCGGAAGGGGTCGAGGCTGCGTGGGCAGCGCCCCGGGGGAAGACAGGAAACCCCATGGTCGAAATTGGCGACAAGGTCGTTCACCTGCGCTACGGCGCGGGTACCGTTACCGGCCAGCGTGTCATGCGACGTCAGGGCAAACGCCGCCCCCATTTCGAAATTGAACTTGCCGACGCGACCGGCACCCTGCTGATCCCCGAAGACGCCATCGAGAACGCCGAGTTGCGCCCCGCGCTGCGGGATACCGACCTCATCGAGCACGTCATGGAAGACCATCCAGACGCGCTGCACGACAACCATCGCACCCGCCAGGGCATCATCGAGAAAAAACTTAACAGCGGCCAGCCTGTGGATATCGCCCAGGTGCTGCGCGACCTCACCTGGCGCGAGCGCACCGGCAAGCTCACCGGCACCGACCGGCGCCTGCGCAAAAACGCCTTCGAGCGCCTCGTCGGCGAGATCTCCCTCGGCGCCTCGCAAACCTCCGAGGCCATCCACTCCCGCCTCGACTGCATCGTCGACGCCGCCATGCAACGGCACCTCGCCAACCAGCCCGGCCTCGACGGCTGCGTCGTCAATTCATAAACCCTCGTCAGCCCCACATTTTAAATCCTTACGCTGCATCCCGTCGTCTGCGCCTTTCTACCCTTCTCCCCTCGCTTGTCAGTTAACGAGTCACCCCCTCTCCCTGCAGGGAGAGGGGGCCGGGGGGTGAGGGCCGCAATACCTGCCTTCACCTGATCAGGGGCGAGGCCCCCTAGGTCTTGATGACGTAGTTCACTGTCTGGTAGGGCGGCATGTTGTTGTGCGCCGCGTCGCTGCCCGCGCTCCCCATCAAGCCAGTGTCTATGAAGCCCCGTCTGTCAGACCTTCTGGAAAAGGTTTCTGGTGTGGTCTCGGTAATTGCTCCAGTCTTTAGTGGGTGTGTATGACTCGGCATCTCATCTACCGTCAGCGTATGCGTCTCCTCACCACCAACACCGCCCAGCTCATCAGCCTCTGTGTCCGTCACCCGGTCCGCACTCACTTCACCCATGTTGTCCTGACCCAGCGCGAAGCGTCCCCGCAGGTCCGGCAGGTTGAAGGTCGTGTTTCCGTTGCCCACGCCGTAGTCCGTGCCGATCAGGGTAAAGAGGTCGGCGTAGGTCGCGCGGCTCACTTCTGCACCATTGCACAACAGCCAGCCATCCGGCGCTGTCGCGGCGGCGAAGGCCACGATCGTGCCCGTTGCGTTTGCGCTCGTCACTTCACTTTCCTCCGTCTCGTCACTGTCCACTGTGCTGATCCGTATGTTATCCGGCAGGTTGATCGTCAGGTTCATCATGCCGGAGACACCGCCTGTGTTCTCCGCAGTGCTCTCCATCGAGCTTTCGGACCTTGATGTCTGACCGTCCGTCATTTCCCCATCCTCTCGTCTTCCTTCACGAATGCAAAATCACGCGACATTCCCTGTGTAACATGCGTGCACCTGCTTGTGGGTAACATACGTTCGCAATCCACGTTGTCTTCCCGCAATCGCAATCAATGCACATCCCATAAAAGTCACCCCCTCTCCCAACGGGAGAGGGGGTCTGGAAGTGAAGGCCGCAATTCCTGCCTTCACCCGATCCGGGGCGAGCCCCCTAGGTCTTGATCAGATAGTTCAGCGACAGGTACGGCGGCATGTTGTTGTGTGGCTGGTCTTCGCCATCCTCTGCCGTTTCGTCAGAGGACCCGATGATGCCGGTGTGACTCCACGATGCCGTTTCGTGATAGAAACGGCCGCCGCTGTCCCTGTTTAGCACCATGAACTCCAGGTTGGAGCCGGACCCGCTCGGGTCGTGATCGTGCGCCGGCATCTCGTCTTCCGTCAGCCTGTGCTTCTCCGCACCACTGCCCTCACCAAGAGAGTCAGCCTGAGACGCCGTTACCCGGTCCGCGCTGCCCACGCCCATGTTGTCGAGGCCCAGCGGCAAACGCCCGCGCAGGTCCGGCAGGTTGAAGGCATTGCTTCCGGTTCCGGAGCCGTAGGTCGTCCCGATGACCTGGAAAAGCGCATCGTAATCTGCCTCTGCGACGGACCGGCCGTCGCAGATCAGCCAACCGTCCGCAGGCTCGCTGCTGCCGGCATAGGGCACGATCGTCCCGGGCAGCACTGCGCTGGCCGCCGTCAGAATCGGGTCCATCGGTGCAACGGGGTTGGCGGGGCCGATCTGCAGGCCCTCCGGCAGATTGATGGTGAGATTCACGGTGCCGGAGACGCCACCGGTGTCATCCATCTGTGTTTCCGTACCAGGGTTCTGATTGCTTGTCATGTTACGTTCCTCTCATGTTCATGCAGGATGTCTGTGCCACGCGACTACTCTATGTTTATCACGCTTGCGCCTGTGTATGTGGAACATATGTTCGTAATCCACGTTATCCTCCCGCAATCGCAATCAATGCACATCCCATAAAAAATCACCCCCTCTCCCTGCAGGGAGAGGGGGCCTGGAAGTGAGGGCCGCAATACCTGCCTTCACCTGATCAGGGGCTGAGGGCTCCTCAGGTCCTGATGATGTAGTTCATCGCCTGCCAGGGCGGCATGTTGTTGTGCGCCAGCCCGCCACCGGCTTCCTCAACGATAGTACGGTTGGTGAGCCAGCCTCTCTGGACTTGCGTGACGGCTCCCCGTTCTCCCGGGCTGGAATCGCCAACCCGCCGGAAGTCATGCTTGTGCGCCGGCATCTCGTCGACCGTCAGCGTATGCGTCTCCGATCCACCCCTGCCGGCCAGCTCGTCAGCTTCCGCTGCCGTGACGCTGTCCGCGCTGGTGCCACCCATGTTGTCCAGCCCCAGCGGAAAACGCCCGCGCAGGTCCGGCAGGTTGAAGGTCGTGATGCCGTCACCTGTTCCATAGGTGACGCCGAGGAGGTCGAACAGATCCTGATAATCTGACCGGATGACTGCTGTACCATCGCACAGCAGCCAGCCATCTGGCGCCGCTGCCGCGGCCCAGGCGATGACGGCGCCGGTCTGGATCGCCAGCGCGGATGCTGGCAGTGGTGGCAGCAAATCCTCCGGCACCGGCTGGTCGGACTGCAGGTAGTTGTCGTCTGACGGCAGGTTGAAGGTTAGATCTACACTGCCCGAAATCGCATCGGCGAGCGTGGTGGGTTCTGTGTTATGTTGAGTCATTGCTCCTCTTTCCTTGTGATTGTCTTGCCCTTGTCATGTCGCGTGACAATTCCATGTTTATCATGCTTGCGCATACACATGGTGAACATATGTTCGCAATCCATTCTCGCGGCAGCCACAGCATGTTTTTCACCCCCCTCTCCCTGAAGGGCTCCCGTTGTGAGCAACGGGACAGGGCTCACGTCGTGAGCGGCGGGACGCGGTGCATGTCTCCGCATACATGGCGTGAAAGCCGCTCCCGCCAGTTGCATTCAACACGCGCTCCGCTAGAATCGCCGCCACATGCGAGGAGACGACCTCATGACCGAAGACCAGTTCACCCCCGCCACCAGCGAGTGGGTCCACCCCGACCCCGAAATCGCCCGCAACGCCCGCGTGCCCGATTACGAGCCCCTCTACGCCAGCGCCATGCAAGATATTGAGGCTTTCTGGGCCGAACGCGCCGCGACCCTCGACTGGTACGAACCCTGGCAGCAGGTGCTCGATCGCAGCGACGCGCCCTTCTTTCGCTGGTTCACAGGCGGCAAAACCAACATCGTCCTCAACGCCCTCGACCGCCACATCCACACCCCGCGCCGCAACAAGCTCGCCCTCATCTGGGAAGGCGAGCCCGGTGACCGCCAGACGTATTCCTACTGGCAGCTCTGGCAGGAGACCAACCGCTACGCCAATCTGCTGCGCGGCCTCGGGGTAGGGAAGGGCGATCGCGTCACCATCTACATGGGCCGTACGCCCGAACTGATGATCGCCATGCTGGCCTGCGTCAAGCTTGGCGCCGTACACAGCGTGGTTTATGGTGGCTTCTCGGAACAGGCCCTCGCCGACCGCATCGCCGACGCGCAGAGCCGCGTCGTCATCACCTCCGACGGCGCCTGGCTGCGCGGCAAGATCGTGCGCCTCAAGGACACCGTCGACGAGGCCGTGCAGCGCTCACCGGTGGTCGAGACCGTCGTCGTTGCCCGTCGCACCGGCCACGAGGTGGCCATGGAGCCCGGCCGCGATTACTGGCTGCATGAGCTGCTGGCCCAGCCGCACGTCAAGCCGGTCTGTGACACCGAGGTGTTGGACGCTGAAGACCCGCTCTTCATCCTCTACACCAGCGGTACCACCGGCAAGCCCAAGGGCGTCCTGCACACCCACGGCGGCTACCAGGTCTACACCTCCACCACGCTGCAGTGGGTCTTCGACATCCGTGATGAGGACGTCTGGTGGTGCGCCGCCGATCCGGGCTGGATCACCGGCCACAGCTACATCGTCTACGCCCCCCTCATCCTCGGCGCCACCAGCTTCATGTACGAGGGCGCGCCCACCCATCCCTTCCCCGATCGCTGGTGGCAGCTGGTCGCCGACCACGGCATCACCATCCTCTATACTGCGCCCACCGCCATCCGTGGCCTCATGCGCTTCGGCGACGCCTGGCCCGCGCGCCACGATCTGGGCAGCCTGCGCCTGCTCGGTTCCGTCGGCGAGCCCATCAATCCCGAGGCCTGGCGCTGGTACCATCGCGTCATTGGTGGCGAGCGCTGCCCTGTTATGGATACCTGGTGGCAGACCGAGACCGGCGGCTTCATGATCGCCCCCATGCCTTCCCTGGCCCTCAAGCCCGGCAGCGCCACCCGGCCCTTCCCTGGCATCGACGTCGACGTCGTCGACGAGCAGGGTCGCAGCTGCGCCGCCAATGAAGATGGCTTTCTCGTCGTCAAGCAGCCCTGGCCCGGCATGTTGCGCACCGTCTTCGGCGATCCGCAACGCTATGTCGATCAGTACTGGAGCGCTTATCAGGAGCAGGGCTGGTATCTCGCCGGCGACTCCGCCCGCCGCGATGAAGATGGCTACATCTGGGTCATCGGCCGCATCGACGATGTGCTCAAGGTCAGCGGCTATCGTCTCGGCACCGCCGAGGTCGAGTCCGGCCTCGTCAGCCACCCCGCCGTGGCCGAAGCCGCCGTTATCGGCCTGCCCGACGAGCTGCGCGGCAACAGCATCCACGCCTCCTGCATCCTCGTGGATGGCGTCAGCGGCGACGAGCAGCTGGTGCAGGCCCTGCGCGCCCACGTGCGCCACGAGGTCGGCCCCATCGCCGTCCCCTCGCAGATCGTTTTCGTCGAGGCCCTGCCCAAAACCCGCTCCGGCAAAATCATGCGCCGCGTGCTCAAGGCCCGCGTCCAGGGCCTGCCCGAAGGCGACCTCAGCACCCTCGAAGAATGAGCGTCCGCTTGCCTGCCATGTTCAGCTCCCGGCGGACCCTCCTCTGGCGCTGGCGCGAACGCGTCAGTACCACGCCTCCACTACTCAGCGGTCGCCTTCTGCTGCAGGCCCTGCGTGGTCAGGGCGTGTCCATTACCAATGAGCTGCCCGCAGTTCCTCCCCTCTTTATGCTCGCAACGGGTCGCTGTGGCACCCAAACGCTTGCTTTCCTGATGGCACTTGCGCCACAAGTCAAGGCCTTCCATGAGCCAATGCCGGATTTGTACAATCTGGCGCGTTTGGTCCACCTGACACCTGAAACAGACCAGAAGTTGGTGAGCGAAGCCTTGCTCCTTGCCCGCTCGTCGCTCTGGCAGGCAACGAATATGGCCAACAAACGCTACGTCGAAACCTCGAACCATGCGACTTTTCTGGCACCATTTCTGTTTCAATTACTGCCTGATGCTCGCTTCCTGCACATCACACGGACGCCTGAAGCGTTTGCGCGTTCAGCTACCAACTGTGGCTGGTATTCCAGACCAAGGCTTTCCGGCAATCGTCACGCGCCACGGCCTGACAGCAGTGCCGCCGCTGGCTGGAATACCCGCGACGCCTTTGGCAAAAATGTCTGGCTCTGGCAGGAAGTCAACAGCTTTGCCCGCGATTTCCTGCAGACCCTGCCACCAGGCCAGGGTCTGCATCTGCGCTCGGAAGACATCTTCAGCGGCCAGCCGGAAGCCTTGCACCAGCTTTTCACCCTGGTCGACAGCGAGCCGCCCGAGCGTCACCGCATTGAGCGGGTGCTCGGCCGCCAGATCAATGCTGGTCGCTACCATACAGGGTCGCGTCCCCCGGAACCGGGAAGTGACCACAGGCTGGAACTGCTGCAGCAACAGTGCGGCGCGCTGGCGCGGCAACTAGGATATGAAAGTGTGAAGGGCTGACTCAGAAAAGACGCGCCAGCTGCCCCCGCAGCAACACCACCAGCCCACCGATAGCCACCAGCACTATTCCGACGTTCTGCCACTGCAGTCCCATGGCCGCGAGTGTCGGCGGCGCCTGCAACAGCAGCGGCGAGAGGAAGTGACCGAGGAAGATGGCGGCGGAAAAGCCCCCCAGCAGCCGTCCGCGCAAACCCGCCGGCGTGTGGTTCGCCAGCAACAGGTTCAGGTTGGGCAACAGTAGCCCGAGGGCCAGCCCGCTCAGCACCAGCCCGGCGTAGACGACGTGGCTTGTCGGCGCCAGCGCGATAAGCAGGTAGGAACCGCCCAGCAGCGCCAGTGCCAGGCCGGCCAGCGGAATGTGTATCGGGCGTGTCCCAATCCGACCGTATACCAGCGAAGCCAGCGCGTAACAAAAAGCGACGAGGCCGATGGCGAAGCCGCTTTCCGTCGTGGAGGTGGCGAAGCGTTCCTGCAGCCAGAAGGGCAGCTGCAGCGGTACCAGATAGAATGCGATCTGGCTGAGGCAAATCACTGTGAAGATGAAGAGGGCGAGTCGCAGCAGGGGCCACGCGGGGGCCGCTCCCGCTGCCTGCTCGCCCCGCCCCCTGCCCGACCTGACACCTGACGGCTCATACAGGCTTTGAACGGCGAAGGGCAGCAGCACCAGCGCTGCCAGAAACATCAGGAAGGGCGGCCGCCAGCCCCCCTCCGCCAGTACGCCGCCCAGCAACAGGAAGAAGCTGTTCCCAAGGCCCATGGCCGCTGCCTGCAGCCCAATGAAATGCGCGCGCGCCCGCCCGCTGTAGTAATCTGCGATCAGCGCCGCCACACTGGTCATCAGGCCGGCCACCGCCACGCCAAACAGCGCCCGGCCCGCCAGCAGCGTGCCAATGTCCTGCACCACATAACCGGAACTGCCCACGACGCCATAGAGCAGGGTTGACACGACCAGCAGCGGCTTGCGCCCGTAGCGGTCCGCGATCCAGCCGGTCAGCGGCTGGACGATCACGATCGCCAGTGCCGGGACTGTCAAAATCATGCGGATCTGCAGGGCGCTGGCTTCCGCGAAGGCGTCGCTCAGTTGTGGCAGGGCCGGCGCCAGCGGCGTGTTGCTGATCACCATCAGCACGCCGGCCGCCAGCAGCACCCCGCGCAGCATCCACCCCTTGCTGCGCGCGTCCACCACCTGCGTCACCGGCAGCGGCACAGCAGGGCGGGGCGCTCGCGCAGAACTGTCAGCTACCATGCCCTTACCCTGACTCTCTTGTCCCGCTAACCGCGGAATCACTGCTCATTGAACGAAACCTGAACATATCCACATCACTGACCCAATCAATGCCTGCATTTCTCCCCCACTCCCTGAAGGGCTCCCGTCGTGAGCGACGGGAAGGGACTCCCGCGAAGAGCGGGACGCGGAGCATGTCTCCACGTATATGGGGTGAGGGCGCAACGCACACGGCCACCTTTCCAGGAAACAGCTGTCAATCAAAATAGCCGCGCCAGCGGCCTGTGCACCAGCACCAGCACCAACCCCAGCGCCAACGTGCCAAACCCGATGTTCAGCCACTCGACGCCCGTCGCCAATCCCGTGCCTGTCGCCGACAGGAGCAGGGGCGAGAGAAACTGGCCCAGATACAGGAAGGCCGAATAACCCCCCAGTAACCTTCCGCGCATGGCTTGTGGCGCCCGGTTCGCCAGCATCAGGTTCAGATTGGGCATCAACAGCCCCAGCCCCAGCCCGCTCAGCACCATCCCCGCGTAGATCGCCTCCAGCGAGGCCGCCAGCCCCACGATGACGCAGCTGCCGCCCAGCAAGGCCAGCCCCAGCCCCGCCAGCGGGATGTGTGCCACGCGCGTGGCGATCCGCCCGTAAAGCAGGGCGGACAGCGAAAAACTCAACGCGACCAGACTGATGGCGACGCCATTTTGCGTAGTCGTCGTGCCGAAACGCCGCAGCAGCAGAAAGGGCAACTGCAGCGGCACCAGGTTGAACACCGCCTGATTCAGCCACACCAGTACGTAACAGAAGATGACCAGCCGCAGCAACGGCCCGTCGACCTGGGCCACCGCCGCAAACGCTTTTCTCCCCCTCTCCCTCAGGGCGCGCAGCATGCCTTCGCGTACACGAGGTAAAGGCACGCCGCTTCTGTGCACGCCTGGCTCATAGAGAAAGTGAATCATGAAGGGCAGCAACGCCAGCGCCACCAGATACAACAGGAAGGGCTGGCGCCAGCCCGCCTCCGCCAGCACCCCGCCCAGTATCAGAAAGAAACTGCCCCCCAGGCCGCTGACCGCCGCCTGCAGCCCCATGAAACGCGCCCGCTTCGCCCCGCTGAAATAGTCCACCACCAGCGTCGTAAGGCTGGTCATCAGTCCTGCCGCGGCCACGCCCAGCAGCGCCCGCCCGGCCAGCAAGGTAACGATGTCCTGTGCCAGGTAGCCGCTGCTGCCCGCCACTCCGAATAGCAGGGCCGACAGAATCAGCAGCGGCTTGCGCCCGAAATGGTCCGCCGTCCAGCCGGCCAGCGGCGAAGCCACCACGATGACCAGTGCCGGAAAGGTCAGAATCATGCGGATTTGCAGGTCGCTGGCGTCCGCGAAGGCGTTGCGCAATTGTGGCAGCGCCGGCGACAGTGACGCGTTTGCCATCACCGCCAGCATACCGCCGGCCAGCAGCGAGGCCTGCAACATGCGTCCCTCGCTGCGAGCGCGAACAGGCGCAGGGCGCTCCTGTGCGCGCGTCAGTTGCAGGCTCACCGCAGGAACGAACGCGGCGTCTCGCGCAGAATGCTTACCTCAATGCCGTCCCGGTCGATCATCTCGCCCACCCGCGGCGACACCTGCTCACGCCAGTAGTCGTTGTCGTACACCGCCGCGTACAGCCCTTCGCGCTCGGCTTCGTCCGCAAAGCGACGGATCCATACGTAACGGTCGTTTTCTTCGTCAACGAAACTGCCGAGGATGCACATGCCACGCGACAGCTGGAACGGGATGATTTCCTCGTCCATGAACTTCACAAAGGCCTCCCGTTGGCCCGGGCGCAGCGGATACTGGCGTAACTCAAATAACATGCAACCCTCCACCACCTTCGCCTCGCCAGTGTAGCGTCTTTTGACCAGGCTCAGAACCACATTGGCCCTACTGTGTCCCCTCCTCGAGAGCACGTACCTCACCCTCAAACACCTACCCGTCCACCACCACCCGCAACCGTCCCAGCGGCAGCAGCCTGTCCTGCATGGCCTCGCCCGCCACCTGCAGCGGCAGCCGTTCCAGCGTCCAGGCGTCATACAGCCCGAAAAACAGCTGGTAGTCGCCAGGCGCCAGCTCCGGTGGCAGCGGCACCTGCCACTCGTCGCGCAGCGCATGTCCCGCCGGCCAGTCGCTGGTGGGGAAGCGCCCGCCGAAAGGCGGCTCGTCAAATCCGGCCACGAAGCGGTCATCCGCCGTCGCGAAGAAATGCAGGAACTGCGTGTAATCCACCCCGGGCGCAGCCAGCGCCTGCCAATCCAGCGCCAGCGCCAGCGCGCTGCCGGCCACGGCTTCCTCGGGCAGCGAATAGCCGCGCAACGCGAGCGCGTCGCCGAAACGCGCCTCCACGGTCCTCGTGGCCGCGCTGACCGGCGCTGGCCCAGGCACAGCCACGCTGCCGATCACCACCTGGTCCGGCCCCAGTACCTGCCGGTCGCTGCTGTGCATATCCACGCCCAGAATTTCGCGCTGCGCCCAGTTGCCGCGCCACACGCGCAGCATCAGCGCCAGCGAGGCCGGCGTGTTCATCTCCTCCGGCAGCCGCAGCGTCAGGCGTTTGCGCACGGTGACGCCCGGAAGCCAGCCATCGATATTGTACTGGCCAATGTCGTCCTGCTCGTCAGAAGCCAGCGACTGTGCCAGCTCCGGCCGCTCCAGCGCATGCAGCGAGAGATGCAGGTTATTGGGAAGTCTCCCCCGTTTTTGCCAGTAGAGCCACACGCTGACCTCATCGCCCGGGCCCGCGGGACTGCCGTCCAGGCGCACGCCCCGCAACTCAAGGCCGCCCTCGTACCACGTAACGTGCAACGGCGCAGCCGACAGCGCATTCTCGACATCAGGCAGTATCCAGAGATAAACCGGCATGCCAACCAGCGCGAGCGCCCAGGTGAGCGGCACGATCGGTGTGAGCCGGCGCCAGGCGCGCCGTGTCAGCCGCTCTTGCGCGAAGAGCAGCAGCCCGCCCAGCGCCAGCGTCACCCCCACGATCTCGAAGATTTCCTCGAAGACCAGCCACTGCTGCGGGTTGTTACAGACCCATCGCCCGCCTCCTTCGGCCGTCCAGCACCAGGCCTGCAGCGTCACATGCTCTACCGCAATCCCGCTGAGGCCCGTCACTGCCAGGCCGAGAAACAGCAGGGCAAAAGCCCGTCCGAGCTCGCGGTATTGCAGACGCCACGCGAGCAGCAGCAACAGGGTCAGGCCGCCGCCGCCGCCGATGTACAACAGGCGCCACAAGTGCGGCCCGTACAGGTTCGGGTCAGGAGCAAGCTGCCACAGGTATTCGTGCACCTCCAGGAATTCATCGAGGCCCAGAAACAGAAACGCGCCGCCCGTCGCCAGCAAAAAGGCCCGGCCCGGCCAGCCCCGCTCGCGCAGCAGCGCCGCAATCGACAGCGCAGTGACGCCCGCCACCAGCAGCTGGGCGCTTGAGAACATCGTGCCAGGCGTGTATTCCGTGTTGACGTTGGCGAACCATTTGAGCAGCGTCGGCCACCTGTCGCGCAGACTTGACAGATAGGCCAGCGCCAGCGCCAGCTCGACCGCCAGCGCCAGCAACACCAGCCGCCGCACGAACGGCAGCGGCCGCCCCTGCCACAGCAACCTCAGCCCGGCGGCCAGCCCCGCCAGCAACAGAGCGATGCACAGGGCCAGCAGCACCCGCCAGGTGAAGACGTCCAATTCGGCAGCACTCTCTCAAGGCAGGGCAGGGGGCAGCATTGTACCACGCTGCCACGCACCTTCCTGCCGTACTTCCCTACTTGTCACCCCTGAATGCGAGACTCACTTCACACGCGTCTTTCTCCCCCTCTCCCCAAGGGCTCCCGCATCGGGGCGGGAGAGGGCTCCCGTCGTGAGCGGCGGGACAGGGGGCCGGGGGGTGGGGCCGCTCCCCCCAATCACCACGCCTCACTTTTCGCTATACTCCCGCCCGCAAGCGTGGAGCACTCATGACCTCACTCCCCTTTACTATCGAGCCCGCCGACCTGCTCGGTGGCATCAGTCAGGAAGGCGCCGCCGCGCCCCTCTTCGACGCCACCTGGTATTCCGCCAGCGCCGCCTCTGACGGCATCGAATATCATCTCCCCGCAGGCGCCCTGGCCGACGCCGGCTGGCTTACCGCCGACCTGCTGCTTGACGGCAACCAGAGCGGCGTCTTCCTGCTTGAACTGCAGGAAGGCCTCGACGGCCCGCGTTTCCGCCTCCAGTTCGCGCTCTTGCCCCAGGCCTCCGCCCGCCTGCGCCTGCCCATGGCGGCCCTCACCCTCGGCCACGGCCCGCTCCCGCGCGAAGGCGCCTGGCTCAAGCCGCGCGCTGACGGCGAGCCCGTGCGCCCCGCCGCCCTGCGTCGCCTGCGCCTGCTCGTCGCCAGGCAGGGCGACCAGGCTACTCGCTGGTGCATGACGCCCCTCGTCGCCAGCGCCGACGAGCCGCTCCCCCTCGATCAGCCCCTGCTGCCGCGCGGCCCGCTGCTGGATGCCCTGGGTCAGGCCGCCGGTCACGCCTGGCCAGGCAAAAGCGCGCAGCAGGACGAGGTCAGCCAGCGTCTGCATAATCAGCTGCTGGCCGCGCCGCTGCAGGCCTGGCCGCGTGACTACAACGAGCGCGGCGCCTGGAACCGTCACAGCTTCGCGGCCAGCGGCTGGTTCCGCACCCATCACGACGGCCGCCGCTGGTGGCTCGTCGATCCCGCCGGCAACGCCTTCTGGTCCGCCGGCATCAACGGCCTGCGCTCCTCCGTCGAAACCTGTGTCACCCACATGCAGGGCGCTCTCGCCTGGGCCCCCGACGCTGCCGACTTCGAGTTCGCCGCTGTCCGCCGCCAGCACGCCGGCGAAGACACGGTGGATTTCCTGCAGGCCAACCTCATGCGCGCCTTTGGCCCCAATGCCTGGCACGGCCACTGGGCCGCCATCGTCCTCGCCCAACTGCGCCGCTGCGGCTTCAATACTATTGGCCACGACTCCGAAACGGCCCTCGCGCGCGAGGCCAACATCCCCTGGACGCGCACCCTCCAGCCCACCGCCTACCCGCAGACCGCCCTCATCTGGCGCGACCTGCCCGATGTCTTTGATCCCCGCTTCGTCGACGACGCGCGCCACGTCGCCGCCCGGCTCCTCAACACCCGCGCTGACAAATCCCTGATCGGTTACTTCCTCATGGACTGCCCCGCCTGGAGCCTGACCCAGGAGTCGCCCGCCGCCGGCATGCTCTTCACCACCGACGAATGCCACAGTCGCCGCGCCCTGCTGGACTTCCTGCGCGAGCGCCACGGCGACGAGCCGGCGCTTGCCCGCGCCTGGCAACTGCCCGTCACCTTTGCCGCCATCACTACCGGCCGCTGGACAGGGCCCCTCACCCCCGTGGCGCGCAGCGACCTCGCCGACTTCAGCGTGTTGCTCATCGGCCACTACTTCAACACCCTCACGACCGCCTGCCGCGCCGTGGATCCCCATCACCTCAACCTCGGCGCGCGCTGGCAGGGCCCGCCGCCGGACTGGTGCCTGCAGGCCGTCCTGGCCAGCGACGTCTTCAGCATGAGCTGCCACGCGGCCGAGGTCTCCAGCCGCGATATCGAACTGGTGCAGCAGGAACAGGGCCTGCCGGTGCTCATCAGCGCCTGGGGCGTCGGCGCCCTCGATGCCGGCCTGCCCGCCAGCGGCCCCGGCCCGCGCGTGGCGCAGCAGGAGGCCCGCGGCCAGGCCCTGCGCGTCTGCCTCGAAAATGCGGCCGCCCAGACCGGCTGCGTCGGCCTCCACTTCGAGTCGCTCTACGATCGCTCCGCCCTCGGCGACAGCCGTGGCGAAACCTGGAACAGCGGCCTTTTCGATGTCTGTCACCGCCCCTGCGAGCCCCTCATCGCCGCCGCCCGCCAGGCCCACAACTCCCTCTACGCCCTTGTCGCCGGCCAGGCCCAACCCAACCGCGAAGCCCCCCGCACCTTCACGCCACTCTTCTACTAGCCGCTCTCAGCTTCGCCCAGACAGCCCCGACAGTTTGGCCCCAATCCCCCCACGCTGTAGACTCCGCCCCTGGAGCCGCACCCGGGAGACTCACCCAATGAAACGTCACGCGCTGGTTGGCACCGGCGGCCGCGCCGGCATGTATATCCGCGCCCTCGGCGGCACCTGGCGCGCCGACAACGTCCTCGTCGCCCTCTGTGACCTCAGCCACACCCGCATGACCTGGCACAATCAGCGCCTGCAAGAGCAACACGACCATCCGCCGCTGCCCATGTACCACGCCGACGACTTCGACAAAATGATCGCCGAGGCCCGCCCCGACGTCGTCATCGTCACCACCATCGACGCGGCCCACCACCACTACATCATTCGCGCCATGCAGCTCGGCTGCGACGTCATCTGCGAAAAGCCCATGACCACCGACGCCGGCAAGGCTCGCGCCATCTTCGACGCCATTGAGCAAACCGGCCGCTCCCTGCGCGTCACCTTCAACTACCGCTACGCTCCCGCCAACTCGAAGCTGCGCCAGCTGCTCGCCGCCGGCACCATCGGCCGTCCCCTCCACGTCGACTTCTCCTGGCTGCTGGATACCAGCCACGGCGCCGATTACTTCCGCCGCTGGCACCGCGAGAAGCACAACTCCGGCGGCCTGCTGGTGCACAAGGCCACCCACCATTTCGACCTCGTCAACTGGTGGCTCGCATCATGGCCGCAGCAGGTCTTCGCCCTCGGCAACCTCATGTTCTACGGTGCGGCCAACGCCGCCGCCCGCGGCGAACACTACAGCTACGCTCGCTATACCGGCGAGGAGGCCGCCCGCGACGATCCCTTCGCCCTCTTCCTTGACCAGGACCCCGGCCTGCGCGGCCTCTACCTCGACGCCGAGGCCGAGACCGGCTACCTGCGCGATCGCAACGTCTTCGGCGACCCGATCACCATCGAGGACACCCTCTGCGTCACGGCCCGCTATCGCAACGCAGCCCTGCTTTCCTACAGCCTCGTCGCCTACGCCCCCTGGGAGGGCTATCGCGTCGCCATCACCGGCACCCGCGGCCGCCTCGAGCTCGAAGTGGTCGAGAAGGTGGAGGGTACCGCCGGCGACGGGCCGGCAGAAAAGCGCGATCTCGCCGCCAGCAAGGGCCCCTTCCGTAGCACCGAACTGCGCGTCTACCCGCACTTCGCGCCTCCCTGGCTGGCCGACATCCCCGCCGCCAGCGGCGGCCACGGCGGCGCCGACCCCCTCATGCTCGAGCAGCTCTTAGCCCCCAATCCGCCACATGATTCCCTCGAGCGTGGCGCCAGCCACCTCGACGGCGCCGCCTCCATCCTCACCGGTATCGCCGCCAACCACGCCCTCGCCACCGGCCTGCCCGTCAACGTCGACGACCTCCTGCAATTGCCCTGATAGCGACGAAAGGAACGCGCCATGTTGCCTGAAGCAGGACGCTCGCTACTGGACGGCAAGGTCGCGCTCATCACCGGTGCCGCATCCGGCATCGGCCGCGCCACTGCCATCACACTCGCACAGGAAGGCGCACGCGTCGGCCTGCTCGATATCACCCGCGACGCCCTCGACGAGGCTGCTGCTGAAGTCGCCGCCGCCGGTCCAGGCGCCTTCGCCCTTGCCGCCGACGTGCGTGACCCCCACGCCCTGGACGCCGCCGTCGCACAGCTCACGGAGCGTTACGGCCGTCTCGACATCCTCTTCGCCAATGCCGGCATTCCCGGCGTCTGGGCGCCCGTCGCCGACATCACGCCCGACGAGTTCGACCAGATCATGGACGTCAACGTCAAGGGCGTTTTCCTCAGCATCCAGGCCGCCCTGCCGGCCCTGCGCCAACAGGGCGGCGCCATCGTCATCACCTCCTCCGTCACCGGCACCCGCATGTTCAGCGACCCCGGCGCTTCCGTCTACGCGACCTCCAAGGCCGCCCTGCTGACTCTCGGCAAGATGCTCGCCATGGAGCTGGCCCGTGACCGCATCCGCGTCAACGTCATCTGTCCCGGCACCGTCACAACCAGCATCCAGGCCAAACTCATCTACCGCAATCAGGAAGCGCTGCAGCACTACGTGGACTACCCGCAGGGCAACATCCCCCTCACCGACGGCGTCTTCGCCACCCCCGAACAGATCGCCAGCGTCGTGCTCTTCCTCGTGTCCGACATGGCCAGCCACGTGACCGGCGAGGAAATCCACGTCGACGGCGCCGAGTCTCTCCTGCGCGGCTGAGCCAATTGGCCAGTCTGGTCACAGGCCACTCCCTCACAGTCTTTCTCCCCCTGTCCCGCGGGATGGGGGCCGGGGGGTGAGGGCGGCGTAGGGTTTTTGAGGGCCACACCTCGAGGGTGGGGTGAGGGCCGCATTCCTGGCAGCGTCCCGTGAATGGCCCTATGATGGTGCTCGCCATCCTCAAGCATTGCGGAAGAGGGTCACGCCATGTTGCTGCAGGACAAGGTCGCGCTTGTCACCGGCGCCGCATCCGGCATCGGCCGCGCGACAGCGCTAAAATTCACGCAGGAAGGCGCCCGCGTCGGCCTGCTCGATATCACCCCCGACGCCCTCGACGAGGCCACTGTTGAAGTCGCCGCCGCCGGTCCCGGCGCCATTGCCCTCCGTGCCGACGTGCGCGACCCCGTCGCTCTTGGTGCCGCCGTAGACCAGCTCACGGAGCGCTACGGCCGCCTCGACATCCTCTTCGCCAACGCCGGCATCAACGGCGTCTGGGCCCCCGTCGCCGACATCACGCCTGATGAATACGATCAGACCCTTGATATCAATCTCAAGGGCACCTTCCTTAGCATCACCGCCAGCCTGCCGGCCCTGCGCCGCCAGGGCGGCTCCATCGTCATCACCGCATCCGTCAATGGCACCCGCATCTTCAGCAACAGCGGCGGTTCAGTCTACGCTGCCTCCAAGGCCGCCCAGCTGGCCTTCGGCAAAATGCTGGCCGTCGAGCTGGCCCGCGACCGCATCCGCGTCAACGTCATCTGTCCCGGCAGCGTCAAAACCAACATCTCGGCAAACACCATCCGCCGTAACCAGGAAGGTCTGCGCTACCCGATGAACTTCCCGCTCGGCGTCGTCCCCCTCACCGACGGCGTCCCCGCCAGCGCCGATCAGGTCGCCAGCGTCGTGCTCTTCCTCGTCTCCGACATGGCCAGCCACGTCACCGGCGAAGAAATCTTCATCGACGGCGCCCAGTCCCTCCTCCGCGGCTGATGTCTCCCATGCGCCTCACCTGCCAGAAAGGAGCAACCCTTGTTTAACATCTCTGTCTTCACCGTCATGCTGCCCGAGCTCACGCCCGGGGAAGGCGCCGCTGCCTTGCAGCGCCACGGCTACGCCGGCGTCGAATGGCGCGTCGTCGAAGACGTTCGCGCCAGCGCCGGCCGACCTGACTTCTGGGGCGCCAACCAGTGCACCCTGCCGCTCAGCGAAGAGGGTGCCCGCCGCGCCAAAGCCGTCGCCGACTCCGCCGGCCTCGCCATTCCCGGCCTCGGCACCTACATCAACGTCGGCGACCTCGAGCTGACCGAGCGCGCCATGCGATTCGCGCAGACCTGTGGCGCGCGCAACATTCGCGTTAACCCCGGCCGCTGGCCCGATCCCGACGGCCTGTCCTATGCCGACAGCTTCGCCCGCGCCTCACGCTTTCTCGAGGGCTGCCAGGCGCTGGCCCGCCAGTACAGCGTCCGCGCCGTCGTCGAAATGCACCATCGCACCATCACCTGCAGCGCCGCCCTCGCGCATCGCCTCGTCCAGTCCTTCGATCCCGACTTCATCGGCGTCCTCCACGACGCCGGCAACTGCGTCCACGAAGGCTACGAAAACTACGACCTCGGCCTGCAGCTGCTCGGCCCCTTCCTCGCCCACGTGCACATCAAGAACGGCCGCCACTACCCGCCGGATGAAGGCGCTGGCCTCTGGCGTCCGAGCTGGTCCCCGCTGGAAGACGGCGCCGTCAACTGGGACGAGCTTTTCAGCGCCCTGAAAAAGGCCGATTACCGCGGCTGGCTCGGCATCGAGGACTTCAGCGCCGCCCGCCCAGTCGACCAGGCCCTGCCACACAATCTCAACTTCCTCAACGCCGCCATCGCCCGCGCCTTCGAAACTGACAGGTAACATCAGCGCACGTAAAGCCCCTCCCCTGTGGGAAAGGGCTCCCGTCGTGAGCGACGGGACAGAGGGATTTAGGGTGAGGGCAGGCCAAACAGTCTTTTCAAGGAAAGGAAACGAGCGAAACCACTATGACCCGAAAAGTCCAGTACGCCCTGATCGGCGCCGGCGCAGCCGTCCGCCGCATGCATGACATTGGCATTGAGAAAAGCGACAACGAGGTCATCGCCGTCTGCGATGTCCTGGAGGACCGCGCCCGCCAGGCCGGCGCCCACTTCAACTGCCCCTGGTACACGGACTACCGGAAGCTGCTCGATGAAGTCCGCCCCGAGGCCGTCGTCGTCATCGCCCAGCACAAGTTTCACGCGGACATCGCCATCGCCGCCCTGCGCGCCGGCGCCCACGTCCTCTGCGAAAAGCCCATGGGTCTGCATACCGCCGAGGCCGACGCCATGAACGAGGCCGCCGCCGAAGCCGGCCGTCTGCTCGCCATCAATTACCAGCAGCGCACCCGCCCCGAAGTCGTCGCCGCCAAACGCATCATCGAGTCCGGCCAGCTGGGGCAAGTCCAGCACGTCGATGTCAAGACCACCTGGACCCGCGCCGCCGCCTACTACAAGGCCAACGAATGGCGTGGCAGCTGGAACGGCGAGGGCGGCGCCCTGTTGATGAACCAGACGCCGCATGACCTCGACCTCATCTGCTGGCTGGTCGGCATGCCCGCCCGCGTTCACGCCTGGGCGCCCACCATCTTCCATGACATCACGCCCGCCGATACCGTCCAGGCGATCATGCAGTGGCCTGGCGGCGCCATGGGTACTTTCCACGCCAGCACCGCCGAAGGCGGCAAAATCAACCGATTCGAAATCATCGGCACTGGCGGCGTCATCGAGATCAACAAGGGCGAGCTGCGCTTCGCCCGCTTCGACCAGGACCTCTACGATTTCCTCCCCGCCTCGCCCGAGCCCTTCAGTCACCCCGGCATGGAGGAAGTCGAGACCGAGCTCGGCCCCGAAACCGGCAGCCACGTCGATTCCCATCGCAACTTCTGCAACGCCATCCTGCATGGTGAGGCCCTCGTCGCTGACGGACTCACGGCCATACGCGGCCTCGAGCTCGCCAACGGCATGATCGCCTCCCACTACAGCGGCCGGACCATCGACTTTCCGCTCGACCGCGACGACTACTTTTTGTTGTTGCGGCGCCTGCAGCGAGAGGAGCGCAACGCATGAGCGTCACCCTCAGCGCCTTTGGCGACGAAATCGCCGCCGATCTCGACGAGCAGTTGACCCTGCTCAACCAGCTGCGCGTCCCCGGCCTCGAGCTGCGCTCCGCCTGGGGCATCAACGTCCTCAAGCTCACGGACGACCAGGCCCGCCAGCTCCGCGCCCGCTGCGCTGCCGCCGGCGTTCACGTCAGCTGCCTCGGCAGCCCCGTCGGCAAATCCCCCCTCGCCGAGCCCGTCGCGCTCGACGAGGAGCGCATCCGCCGCCTCATCAAGCTCGGCCACATCCTCGGCACCCGCCGTATCCGCATCTTCTCCTGGTATCCCGCCAACATGGACAGCAACGCCCACTACGATGACCACGTCGCCGAAGTCACCGGGCGCCTCGCCGCCCTCACCGCCATCGCTGCCAGCGCCGACTTCACCCTGCTGCACGAGAACGAGCGCCGCATCATCGGCGATACGCCCGCCCGTTGCCTCCACTTCGCCCAGGCCATCGACAGCCCCCACTTCCGCCTCATCTGGGATCCTGCCAATTACGTCCAGGTCGGCGTCCTGCACTGCATGCAGCACTTCGACGCCCAGGCCCCCTGGATCGATTACATTCACGTCAAGGACTCCCGCGCCGACAGGACCGTCGTCCCGGCAGGGCAGGGGGCGGGTCAGTTTCCCGAGCTTATGGTCGCCCTGAAGGCGCGTGGCTACAGCGGCGTGCTCGCCCTCGAGCCGCACCTCAAGCGCGCCGAACACAGCATCGGCTTCAGCGGCCCCGACGGCATGACTGCCGCCGCCAATGCCCTGCGTGAGGTTATGGCCCAGGCCGGTCTCAAGGAGACTTCACCCACCTGACCCGCAGTAAGCGAGCAGGGCAGGCCCTGCAACTCTTCGTACTTAAAGCCCCTCTCCCTGAGAAGGGCTCCCGTCGCAAACGGGAAAGGGCTCCCGTCGTGAGCGACGGGTCAGGGTTTGGGGTGAGGGCCGCACTGCAACCCCTTCACACTTATGAAGTTAGCGCGCGCCCCTGTCAGGGCAATGAACGTTGCAGGAAGAACAGACCAATCTGCACCAGGGCCACCAGCAGCCCGACCACCATCCCGGCAAACCAGCCGGCCGTCCTCAGGCTCACCCGCGGGCCTGAAAACTCGCCGCGCAGTTCGGCCAGGTTTTCTTTCGTCGCCATGTACTCGAGTCTGGCGCGCAATTCCGCCACGTCAGCTTTCGTAGCCAGGTTGTGCCACTCCGGCAACGCCGACTCTATTCTGCCTTGTTGTGCTTGTGACATTGGGAATGATTCTTTCTGCACCGTCATGCGAATGAAACGCTGCGGCGCCAGCCATGGATGCCCGTATTGTTGCATTCTGTCAGTCGCTTGTCGACTCGTTCAGGCGTCCGTCCCCACCCTGCGTCACCTTCGCGTACAATAGGCCAGACTCACCGGACATAGAGGAATCCCCATGCAACTCAGACAACTCGGCACCAGCGGCGTCCAGGTCTCCGCCATCGGCATCGGCACCAACCAGTTCGGCGGCGCAGTCGGCCAGAACGCCGTCCACGACATCCTCGCCGCCGCCATCGACCTCGGTATCAACTTCATCGATACCGCCAACACCTACACCCGCGGCGAGTCCGAGCGCCTTCTCGGCCACGCCCTGCAAGGCCGCCGCGATCACTTCCTCGTCGCCACCAAGGGCTTCTTCCCCGTCGGCCCCGGCCCCAATGACCGCGGCGCCTCGCGCCATCACCTCCTGCGTACCGTCGAGGACAGCCTGCGCCGCCTGCGTACCGACCACATTGACCTCTTCCAGCTGCACCGCTGGGACGACCGTACGCCCCTCGCCGAAACCATGCGCACCCTCGACGATCTCGTCAGCGCCGGCAAGCTCCGCTACCTCGGCGCCTCGAACTTCATGTCCTGGCAGCTGGCCCAGGCGGGCATGCTGGCGCAGACCAACGCCTGGGAGCCCCTCGTCACCGTCCAGTCCCACTACCACCTGCTGCAGCGCCAGGTCGAGGACGAGATCATCCCCTACTGCGAACATTCCGGCCTCGGCTTCATCCCCTACTTCCCCCTCGCCGGCGGCTTCCTCACCGGCAAGTACAGTCGCACGGAAGGCGCTCCGCCCGGCTCCCGCGGCGAATCCAGCGCCTACGTCCAGCGATACATGACCGACGCCAACTACGACCTCGTCGAGCGCCTCACGGCCTGGGCAAAAGCAACGCGACCACAGCATGGCCGAGCTGGCCCACGCCTGGCTCCTCGCCCGGCCACAGGTCTGCTCCGTCATCTCCGGCCTCACCCGCCTCGACCAGCTCCACGCCAACGCCCGTGCCGCCGCCTGGCAACTCACCCCCGCCGATTACGAAGAAGTCAACGCCATCCTCGCCAGCGCTAAAAACCGTGACTTCAATATGCCGCAACCCCCATCGCTTGACGTCTTTCTAAAGTCCCTCTCCCTGAGGGCTCCCGCATCGGGGCGGGAAAGGGCTCCCGGGGGGCTCCCGAGGGGAAAAGGGATTTAGGGTGAGGGCGCGCCAGTCAAGGCTTCACATCCACCTCCCTGAGCCGCGCCGCCGCCTGCTCCGGCGTCAGATCCCGCTGCGGCTCCGCCAGCAACTCATAGCCCACCATGAACTTGCGCACCGTCGCCGAGCGCAGCAGCGGCGGCAAAAAATGCGCGTGCAACTGCCAGTGCGCTTCAGCCCCCGCCGGCGCCCCGTGCCAGCCCATGGAATAAGGGCTCCCGTCGTGAGCGGCGGGACGCGACAAACAGAATGCGTCCGTCATGGCGCCGCAACACCTGGCGCAACAGTGCCGCCAGCGCGTCCCGCTCAACGTCCGCCAGCGCCCCCAACTGCCCGACCTGCCGCCGCGGCAGCAGCATCAGCTCAAAGGGCCACACGGCCCAGAAGGGAACCAGCGCCAGCCAGTGTTCGTTCTGACACACGAGGCGCTCGCCGCTGCGCAGCTCGGTCTCCGCATAGTCCAGCAGCAAGCGGCCGCCCCGCCTGCTGCCGCGCACGTATGTGCGCTGCTGCTCGTCCTCGCGCGCCACAATCGTCGGCAGCGCGTCGCTGGCCCAGATCTGCCCGTGCGGGTGGGGACTCGATGCGCCCATCGCATTGCCCCGGTTCTCGAAGAACTGCACGTGCCGCCAGCGCTGGCCCAGCTCGCCCAGCAGTTGCGCCTGCACGTCGATCACATGCCGCAGTTCCGCTAATGCCATCTGCCCCAGCGTCAGGTCATGGCGCGGCGAAAAACACAGCACCTGACAGTCGCCGCGCAGGGGCTCCAGCTGCAGCAGTGCCTCGCGGGCCATCGGCGCCGCGCGTTCCTCTGGCAGCAGGGCGGGGAAGTCGTTGCGGAAAATGAAAGTCTGCGTATACGCAGGGTTGCGCAGGCCGCCCGAACGCTCGTTGCCCGGGCACAAATAGCAGCCCGGGTCATATTCCGGCAGCCGCTCCAGCGGCGCAGCCTCCCGTTCACCCTGCCACGGACGGCGACTGCGCTGCGGCGAGACCAGCACATACTCCCCCGTTAGCAAGTTGCGCCGCCGATGCGGCTGCTCCGCCGGATTAAGTTCCACTGCCCGCTCCTGCCTGGCCGCGCCCGCCAATCAACGCTACACTCCCCGCTGCAAAAGGAGTTTAACACAAGAGCGCGGCTCCGGTTCCCTCCCCAAGGGCTCCCGCACCGGGGCGGGACGCGGAGCATGTCTCCGCGGACATGGGGGTGAGGGCGGCCTACCGCCCCGTCGCGCAACGGACGACAGGCTACAGGAGCAGACCATGACTCGCATGCACATCGGCGTCCAGATGCAACCCCAGCACTGCAGCTGGCCGGACTACCTCGAGGCCGTCCGTACCGTCGAGGCCATGGGAGTCGACAGCATCTGGACCTGGGATCACTTCTTCCCGCTCACCGGCGATCCCGGCGGCAATCACTTCGAGGGCTGGAGCGCGCTCAGCGCCATCGCCGCCGTCACCACCCGCCCCCAAGTCGGCTGCTTCGTCACCTGCAACAGCTATCGCAATACCGCGCTGCTGGCGCAAATGGCCAAGACCGTCGACCACATCAGCAACGGCCGCCTCTGCTTCGCCATCGGTTCCGGCTGGTTCGAGCGCGATTACGAGGAGTTCGGCTACGAGTTCGGCACCGTCAACAGCCGCCTGCGCCAGCTTGAGGCCGACCTGCCCGTGCTCAAGGCCCGCCTACAGGCCGAAGTCCCGCCGCCCATCCAGAATCCCCTGCCCATTATGATCGGCGGCGGCGGCGAGAAAGTCACCCTGCGCATCGTCGCTGAGCACGCCGACCTCTGGAACACCTTCGGCCCGCCCGAATCATGGATCCGCAAGAATCGTGTGCTCGACGACTGGTGCGCCAAAGTGGGCCGCGACCCCGCCGAAATCGTCCGCACCGTGGGCGTGGGCATCCAGGACCTCGACGGCAACCTCGACAAATACGCCGCCGCCGGCGCCACGCAGTTCATCTTCAGCCGCACAGTCCCCTGGGACTACGCGCCCCTCGAGCAGCTCCTCCGCTGGCGCGATCGATAGCCCCCGTTCCCGTAACATCACATCCTCACAGACATACCTTCTCCCCCTCTCCCTGAGAAGGGCTCCCGTCGTGAGCGGCGGGATTAGGGGGCCGGGGGGTGAGGGCCGCACTACCCCTCAGGGCCCGCGCATCGGATCATCCAGATCCGCCAGCTCCTCCGCCGACGCCCGCATGCTGATCACCTTCCACGACCCCCAGTTGATCGCCAGCACCGAGGCCGAAACCAGCCCCACCGCCAGCAGCCACAGCGGCAGGAACAGCCCCAGCAGCAGCGGCGCTGCCCCCAGCAGCAGCGTCAGCAGCGAGCGCAGGGGATGCGCCAGCGTCAGTTGCAGCGAGACCACCAGCAGGCGCCGCAGCGGCAAATCAAAGAGCACCAGCAGCGGCCACAAATACAGGTTCGTCATCACCAGCGTCAACCCGATCAGCAGCGTCAGACTGCGCAGGAACCACACCAGCAACTCCGGCAGCGGTATCGTCTCCAGCGCCTGCAGGTTCACCAGCACCAGCCCACCCAGCGCCACGTCTACCAGTACCAGCACCGTGGACTTCAGCCACTGCCGCCGCATCGTGCTGAAAAAGGTCGAGAAAAATTCCTTGTCGCGCCCGCGCGCCAGCGGCGCTATCGTGGCGAAGAGCGCCGCCGTCGCCGCCGGCAGCGGCAGAACCAGCATGGCGCAAAAGGTCCATAGCAAATTCGCGATCACCAGCGACGCAATCCGGTCGACTGGCGAGCCAGGTTCGGGCATGAAACCGGACAGGCGCATCAGGCATTTTCCTCGGGCCGGGTCAGTCTTGCGCCGTCCAGCCTACCCCGTAGCCCGGCCGCTTGCCAGCGGCCAAATGCGGCACACAGGTTTGCCATGCCGCAGAAGCTCCCTGTAGGCTGGAGCCAGGGGCAGTGGAGTGAGGAGAGGCAAGTGCTGAAAGCCAGCCAGCGCCAGCCTGGCGGAGGCACGCCCTCACCATTCACTTGCTGCCCGCGCCCGCATCCGCTACGCTGCCCCCGTGCCGTAGCATCAGGAGACCAGTCCCATGCCGCTGCTCTTTGACATGCCCCTCAAACAATTGCCCGCCTACCAGGGCACCAACCCGCGCCCGGCCGACCACGACGAGTACTGGGAACGCGCCCTCGCCGAAATGCGCGCCCAGGAGCCGCAGGTCGAACTCATTCCCGCCGACTTCCAGACCGACTTCGCCGACTGCTTCCACCTCTGGTTCACCGGCGTGCGCGGCGCCCGCGTCCACGCCAAACTGCTGCGCCCGAAGGCCCCGGCCAGCCCCGGCCCCGCGGTCCTCATGTTCCACGGTTACTCCGGCAACTCCGGCCCCTGGCTCGACAAGCTCGGCTACGTCGCCCAGGGTTTCACCGTCGCCGCCCTCGATTGCCGCGGCCAGGGCGGCCCCTCGCAGGACGTCGGCGACCACTACGGCACCACGCTGCGCGGCCACATCATCCGCGGCCTCGACGGCCCGCCCGACAACATGCTCTACCGCCACATCTTCCTCGATACTGCCCGGTTGGCCCGCGTCGTCATGGACATGCCCAAGGTCGATGCCGACCGCGTCTGCGCCACCGGCGGCAGCCAGGGCGGCGCCCTCACCATCGCCTGCGCCGCGCTCGAGCCGCGCATCCAGCGCGCCGCGCCCATCTTCCCCTTCCTCAGCGACTACCAGCGCGTCTGGCAAATCGACATGGACCAGAACGCCTACGAAGAGTTGCGCCTCTGGTTCCGCCACTTCGACCCGCAACACCAGCGCGAGCAGGACGTCTTCACCCAGCTGGGCTACATCGACATCCAGCACCTCGCGCCCCGCATCCAGGCCGAGGTTATGCTGGGCACCGGCCTCATGGACCAGATCTGCCCGCCCTCCACCCAGTACGCCGCCTTCAACAAAATCACGTCGCCCAAATCCGTGCGCCACTATCCCGACTTCGGCCACGAACAACTCCCCGGCCACCAGGATGCCATCTTCGAATTTCTGGCGGGGTAGGGCTGCTCTTTAGCGATACCTTGCCTGCCTCACCACCAGGAGACCAAGCCCATGCCGCTGCTCTTTGACATGCCCCTCGAGCAACTGCCCGCCTACCAGGGCAGCAGCCCACGCCCGCAGGACTTTGACGCTTACTGGCAGCGCGCCCTTGCCGAACAACGCGCCCAGGAGCCGCAGGCCGAGCTGGTCCCCGCCGCCTTCCAGATCGACTTCGCCGAGTGCTTCCACCTTTACTTCACTGGCACACGCGGTGCCCGCGTCCACGCCAAATTCCTGCGCCCGAAGGCCCCGGCCAGCCCAGGCCCCGCCGTCCTCATGTTCCATGGCTACGCCGGCAACGCCGGCCCCTGGCTCGACAAGCTCGGCTACGTCGCCAAGGGCTTCACCGTCGCCTCCATGGACGTTCGTGGCCAGGGCGGACTCTCGCAGGAGCCCGGCGGCCACAGCGGGCCCACCCTGCGCGGCCATGCGATCCGCGGCCTCGACGGCCCGCCCGACGACATGTTCTATCGTCAGATCTACCTCGATACCGTCCAGCTGGCCCGCGTCGTCATGGACATGCCCGGCGTCGATCCCGACCGCGTCTCCGCCACCGGCCCCAGTCAGGGCGGCGCCCTCACCATTGCCTGCGCCGCGCTCGAGCCGCGCATCCGCCGCGCCGCGCCCGTCTACCCCTGGCTGACTGACATCAAACGCGTCTTTGGGCTGCGCGGCCCCGACCAGGTCAACGCCTGGGACGAGCTGGCCGAATGGTTCCGCAACTTCGACCCGCGCCACGAGCGTGAAGAGGAGATCTTCAACCGCCTCGGCTACGTCGACGTCCAGTTCCTCGCGCCCCGCGTCCAGGCCGCAGTCATGATGGGCACCGGCCTCATGGACACCATTTGCCCGCCCTCATCGCAGTACGCCGCCTACAACAAAATCACCGCGCCCAAATCCGTCCGCCACTATCACGATTACGGTCACGAAACCCTCCCCGGCCACCAGGACGCCATCTTTGAATTCCTCTCTGCATAGGCCATCCTTCATCACGATGCACTTATAGCTCCTCTCCCTGAGAAGGGCTCCCGTCGTGAGCGGCGGGACACGAAGCATGTCTTCGCGTACATGGGGGGTGAGGGCGCACCAGGGCATTCACCCAATCCCCATGCTATACTCCGCCCCTCACACGCCTGCGAAAGGTCTCCCGTGCCGCCCCAATCCAGCTCCAGTCTTCCCGCCACCATGCGCGCCGTGCAGGTCATGGCGCCCGGCCGCGCTGAATTCGTCGAAATTCCGCTGCCTGAAATGCGCCCCGGCCACGCGCTCGTCCGCACGCGCCTGCTCTCCCTCTGCGGCAGCGACATCCAGTGGCTGCATTACTTCGACCCGGAGGACTACCCCCTCGCGCCCGGCACCACCGGCCACGAGGTCCTCGGCGAGGTCGTCGCCCATGACGCCCCCGACAATCCACCTTCTGGCGAGCTGGCCCTGACCCTCATCCCCAACCACACCGGCATGGCGGAGTACTGCCTCGTCCCCGCCGAAAACGTCCTGCCCCTGCCGCCCGGCATGGCGCCGGAGCACCTGCTGCAGGCCCAGCAGTTCGGCACCGTGATCTACGCCTGCAAGCAGCTGCCCAACGTCATCGGCCAGGACGTCGCCGTCATCGGCCAGGGGTCCGCCGGTCTCTGGTTCGATTGTCTGCTGCGGCGCATGGGTGCCCGCCGCGTCATCGCCATCGATCTCCAGGCCCATCGCCTGCAGGCCGGCCAACTCTACGGCGCCACCGATACCATCCACAACGCCGACGAGGACGCGGTCGCCGCCCTCGCGCAGCTGACCGACGGCCGCATGGCCGATATCGTCATCGAGGCCGCTGGCGAAGTCGCAAGCATCAACCTCGCCGTCGCCCTGACCCGGCCCGCAGGCTTCCTGCTCAGCTTCGGCGCCCCGCGCGCCACCCTGGCGCCCTTCGCCATCAAGGACTTCTTCTACAAGAACCTCACCATGCGCGCCGCCGTCGGCTCCTTACGCGACACCGACCACAGCTGCACCCGCCAGGCCCTGCACCTGATCGCCTCCGGCGACGTCGATGCCGCGCCCCTGCTCACCCATCGCTTCCCCTTCAGCCAGGTCCTTGAGGCCTACGAGCTTCACGCCGCCCGCGACGAAGGCGCCATCAAAATCCTCATCGACATGTGAGCGCACACTTGTTCCTGACGACGCAGCCATACTCTTGAACACCTCAAAGATTGGAATTGCCAGCATGTCAGAAGCTAACGACAAGTACACAATGAAGATATCCCGGCTGACCATCGACAAGCTGGGAATTCAGATGTACGACAGAGTGTCCGCTGTCTTGGCTGAGTTAATTGCCAATGCTTACGATGCGGATGCTTCGCAAGTAACAATCTCGTTACCGTTCGGGAAAATGCTGGTTACGAAAGAAAAAGATCGTTTCGTAGAACAAGGATATGAAATCACATTATCGGATAACGGAAGTGGAATGACCGCAACGCAGGTCAATGATTTCTACCTGAATGTTGGCTATGATCGAAGAGCAAAACGAGGCGAAGTTTCCCCCAAGTTCGAACGCCGTGTTTTGGGCAGAAAAGGCATTGGCAAACTGGCACCATTTGGGATTTGTCATGAGGTGGAAGTTATATCAGCAGGGGGAGAAAAGACTGAAGACGGTTTCCAAGTCTCCAATTTGATTCTAAATCTGGACAAGATGTTGGAAGATGAGACTGATGAACACGGAATCATGTTGCCGTATCATCCTGACCGCGGTCAGGATGATGAGACCTATAAGGACACTGCTGGAACCACTTTAATTCTTCGACGTTTCAATCGCAAGCGAGTGCCTGTTGGCGAAGAGTTGGATCGTCAACTGTCTGCCCGATTCGGACTTAGCCGGGAGAATTGGGAAGTCCGGTTGGAGGACAGCACAGGAAAACACGATCCAATCGAGCTTGGAACTCTGAACGTGGAAAAGATGCCCGGCACATGTATCGATGTGAGTACCAAGCCGTTAGTCGTTGATAACCGCCATCTTCCCATGGTTGGTTGGATTGCCTACGCGAAAGATCCGTACAAAGATGAAGTGATGGCTGGTGTCCGCATTTACGCTAGAGGAAAGATTGTCGCCCAGTCTCGGGATTTCGATATCAGGGCTGGATTTACCGGCGAATACAAGATGAGAAGCTATCTCACAGGTGAGATCCATGCAGAGTGGCTAGATGAGAAGGATGACTTCATACAGACTGACAGGCAGGATATTATCTGGAACTCTGATGTTGGTATAGCTTTTCGCGAGTGGGGTCAGAAGCTTCTGAAGCAACTTGCCGCAGGGGCAGAAACAAGCATTAGGAAACGAGCTTGGGACGTTTTTCTTAAGGAGTCCAAATTAGACAAGCGCCTTGAGGTAGCCTTTCCAAAAGCAAAGGATCAAGAAATTAGAGAATCTATCCTGAAAGCAGCAAAGGCTTTGGTATCAGGAGCAAGTGGAGATTCCATCAGAAATCCAGAGCTCAGAGAGGAAATGGTTCGTTTGGCATATGCAATCGGGCCACATCACGCTCTGCTCGCCCTTTTGAAAGAAATAGCCTCATCTTCTGACGGGGCTACCGATATAATTCTGGATCTCTTTGAACAGGCAAACTTGGTGGAGATCTTTTCTCTTGGCCAGGTCGCTTATGAGCGCGTCAGAGTTATTGAGCAACTACGCAAGCTCGTGTCTAGTCCCTCGACTGTTGAACGAGATCTGCAAAAGCTAATCGAGGATGCGCAATGGATTCTTTACCCCGACTGGACACCATTAAGCAAAAATCAAACTCTCAAGACAACTCAGAAGGGTTTCGAGAGTTGGTATCATGCAAAGTATGGAGAGGAAATTGTCACAGCAACTATACGTAGCCCACAAAAGCGGGCTGACTTCGTAATGCTCAATCACGCACGAAGATTGGAAGTTATAGAGATCAAACGTCCCAAGCGTCCTATGACAAACCAGGAGTTTATTACAGCACACGAGTATCTGTCAGTGATGAGAGAGTTCATTAGTGACAATGATGAGGTAAAGCAAGATTTCTCTGAAGCAAGGTTAACAATAGTATGTGACGAACTGAACTTGAACTCAGTTAGCAAAGAACTCATCCACAAAGCCTCTGACAGCATCACTTGCAAAACTTGGCAAGATCTCTTTGCAGCATCCAGTCGAAGTCACGAAGACTTTCTGGAGGAAGTCGATAGGTTTCAAGGTGAGCTACCGGAACTAACAGAGGAGAGTGAGTAACCATTGGCCATGGACGTAATGAAGCCCGCCCAGCGCTTTCGTGCCATGGCAAGCAACCGCGGGAGAACTGGCCCTGAACGCACCCTAGCTTCGGGATTGTGGCGTCGAGGGGTAAGGTACTTCACGCATGAAGGCTACAGATCCGTCAAGGGTCTCAGGCTTCCCGGAAGCCCCGACCTGATACTCCCTCGCAAGCGGATGGCTATTTTTGTTGACGGATGCTTCTGGCACGGTTGCCCCAAATGCCGCAAGCACGCCGGGTTGAGGGATGAGTTCTGGGTGAACATAATAAGAAGCAACAGGCAAAGAGATCGTCGAGTGACTAAAGAACTTGCGGATGCCGGTTGGACAGTCATTCGCATTCCGGAGCATGACGTCAGAACCAAAGCAGCGCTAGCAGAAACCATCGATCGCCTGACCGCATTGATACAGGCAGCATCTCCAAAGAAGGCTAACCTCGACCTGGGAGATAAAGGTGTCTGTTCAGCCAGTTCGTGATTTCATACTACAAGACAGGCTCGGGGACGATTTCTCCCGGACTGCCGTTTCTCTTTTCTCCGGGGGTGGCCTGAGCGATCTCGGGTACGAGATGGTCGGGTTCCGCTTCGTCGTCCAGGTTGAAATCGATCAGAGGCGGGCTGCTATTGGCGCCGACAACTTCCCCGACTCCAGGTGGCTTACATGCGATGTCCGTAACAGTGAAAGTGAGATAGCGGCAGCATACCGTCGAGCCACGTCCAGGAGACTGGACTTGCTGGTGGCTACGCCCCCGTGCCAGGGCATGAGTACCTCGAATCCCAGCAGGGGCAAACGGCAGACGCCCCAAGACAAAGCGTTGGTGGAAAAGAATCGGCTCTTGCTTGAAGTTATACCGGTGGCGCGCCTGCTGGAGCCAAGGATTATTGTCATCGAAAACGTTCGTCAGGTATTGACTCTCGATGTCGAGTGCAAAGGCAAGAAAGTAACGGCTGTTGACTTTTTGCGTGACCGTCTGCCCGACTACGAATTTTCCCCGCATGTGGTGAACGTGGCCGACTACGGAATTCCCCAGGTTCGAAAAAGGGCGCTGGTGGTAGCCATACATAAGGACGAGCCTAGTTTGGGTGGGAGTCAGTCACAGTGTCGACCCTCTCTGCCGTATCCAACCCACGCAGAGCAGTCAAACAACGGTGTGCGGCCATGGGTCAGCATTCGAGAGTGGTTTGAAGCCATGGAGTACGAACCCCTTGACGCAAGGTCCAGGTCCGATGCGCGCGGGACTCATTCATTGCACTTTGTTCCTGCGTACGGGGCGGACCGGTATCGGCAAGTAAGCGAGATTCCAGCGTACTCAGGTCGTAGCGCCTACGAAAACGACATTTGCCCATCGTGTGATCACCAGGAAGTCGATGTAGGTCAAATACTGTGTCCTGCTTGCGGTCGTGTGATGTACAACAGACCCTACGTGGAAAGAGATGGGCATCCATCACTCATAAGGGGCTTCAAATCCAGTTACCGGCGAATGAGTCCCGGGCGACCCGCCTATACAATCATGACCAATTCAAGCCACATTGGGAGTGACTTCAAGATTCACCCTTGGGAGAACAGGGTTCTTAGTATCCTGGAGTGTGCCGACCTTCAAACAGTCCCTCGATTCTATGACTGGACAAGAGCGATGGAGGATCGCACGTTCTATTTGATTCGCAACCTGATTGGTGAGGCCTTCCCAACCTACTTCACTTATTTGCACGGCCAGGCCCTGGCTAAACTCCTGTCGTAAACCCCCTCTCACTGAAGGGTTCCCACCGTCAGCGGTAAGACGCCCACTTCAAGTAGACTCAATTCTGTATTTGTTCACAGTTTCTGTGACCGGAGTCAATTCTGTTCGGAAACGTGACTCAAAAGCTCCTCCCTGCTACTGGTGCAAGGCCGCCAGTATAGCCGGCACCGGCAAGGGATGGTGTAAACTGAAAGCGATCAGCATACAGGAGAGTATGGCCATGATTGTCACTACAACCTCGGGCATTGAAGGTCGACGCATCGTTGAGTACTGCGGCATCGTTACTGGTGAGACCGTTATGGGCGCCAACGTCCTGCTGGATATCGGTGCCAGTATCCGTGACTTCATCGGTGGACGCTCCGGCGGCTACGAACGCAAACTGATGGAAGGCCGTGACATGGCTATCGCCGAAATGCAGCAGCGTGCGAAGGAAGTCAACGCCGACGCCATCGTGGGCGCCAAACTCGACCACGAGACGATCTCGCCCGGCGGCAGCGGCAGTATGCTGATGGTCATTGCCAGCGGCACGGCGGTGCGCCTGAAGGCCGGGGACTGAAACCGCGTGCCATGGCGTAGCCCAAGGCTTGCCACCTTACATTGTCCTGCAGGAGAGTCGAGGGAAAGAACGTCAGACAATGTCGTTTAATGCTGAAATCGAAGCTATGGCCGCAAGGGCCCTGCGCCGGCTTTCGTTGCCGCCCGGGCTGCATGAGCAAATCCTGGCCTGCAACAGCGCGTTGCAGGTGCAGTTCCCGGTGCAGCTGGACGATGGCAGCTGGCGCGTCTTCCTCGGCTGGCGCGCCATCCACAGCGAGCATTTGCAACCCGCCAAGGGCGGTATCCGCTTCGATGAGCTGGTCTCGCTGGACGAGGTGACGGCGCTGGCCGCGCTGATGACCTGCAAGTGCGCGATCGTCAATGTGCCCTTTGGCGGCGCCAAGGGCGGTGTGCGGCTCAACCCGCGCGATTTCAGTGAGGGCGAACTGGAGCGCATCACGCGCCGCTATGCGCGCGAGTTGATCAACCGGGGCTACATTCATCCGGGAACAGACGTCCCCGCGCCGGACATGGGCACAGGGCCGCGCGAGATGGCCTGGATCGCCGATACCTACCGTCGTATCTTCCCGCACGATGTCAATTATTTCGCAAGCGTAACCGGCAAGCCGGTTGGCAGTGGCGGCATTCCCGGGCGCATCGAGGCCACCGGACGCGGCGTGCAGGTCGTCATACGCGAATTCTTTGCCGATGCGACGGATGCGCGGCGCGTCGGCCGGCATGGTCTGGCAGGCGCCGGCGTCGTGGTGCAGGGGCTGGGCAATGTCGGCTTTCACGCCGCGAAGTTCCTTGAGGAAGAGGACGAGGCGCGCATCATTGCCATCATCGAACGCGACGGCGCGCTGCTCGACGACGGGGGGTTGTCCGTGGTGGCAGTGCGCGCGTGGATGGACGAACATGGCGGTCTGCGCGGCTACCCGGACGCGCGATACGTCGAGGATGGCCAGGCCTGCCTCGCGCTCGAATGTGACATCCTGCTGCTGGCCGCGACAGAAGCGCAGATCACGCAGCACAATGCCGCAGCCATTCGTGCCCGCTTGATCGTCGAGGCAGCCAACGGTCCGGTAACCGGCGCGGCGGATGCGTCTCTGCGCGCGCGCGGCGTCCTGATTCTGCCGGATGCCTTCGTGAATGCCGGCGGCGTCACCGTCTCCTATTTTGAATGGATCAAGAACCTGGCACACATCCGCTTCGGACGCCTGGAACGGCGCCTGGACGAGATGCGTATGCAACGCGTCATCGAGGCGCTGGAGGCCCTGACCGGCAAGGCGCTGCCGCCGCAGCTGAGACGGGACCTTTCTACGGAGAGCGACGAGTTGACGCTGGTACGCTCGGGGCTGGAGGACACCATGCGCATGGCCTGGGCTGAGGTTCGTGAGGCATGGCTGGGCGAGGCGCTGGAAGATCCACGCTCGGCGGCCTGGCTGGTTGCCATGCGCAAGATCGCGCGCAGTTACGAGACCACCGGTCTGTGAGTGCGGGCGTGAGCGGGGCAGGGCCTGAAGCGCCGCTGGCGGACCGGCTGCGGCCCGATTCGCTGGCGGATTTCGTTGGCCAGCGTCATTTAACCGCGCCCGGCCAGCCGCTGCAGCTGGCCATCGCCCACGACGAAGTCCGCTCGATGATCTTCTGGGGGCCGCCCGGCGTCGGCAAGACCACGCTGGCGCGCATCATCGCCGGGCGCACCGGGCGGCGCTTCTTCCCGCTCTCGGCTGTCTCGGCCGGCAAGGCCGAGGTGCGCGCCATCATCACTGAGTTGCGGGCCCGCGCGGGCGGGGGTGCCATGCCCGGCCTCTTCGCTGACGAGGCGGAACAGGACGCGGCGCGCGGCCCCATCCTTTTCCTCGACGAGATCCACCGCTTTAACAAGGCGCAGCAGGACTATTTGCTGCCCTACGTAGAGGACGGCACTATCGTCCTCATCGGCGCCACCACCGAAAACCCCTCCTTCGAGGTCATTCCGGCGCTGCTCTCACGCTGCCAGGTCTTCGTGCTTGAGGCCCACAATGAGGCGGACGTCGCCGACATCCTCAGCCGCGGCGCCAGCTTGCTGGAGGTGACGCTGGACGAGGAGGCGCGCGGCTTCCTGGCGGCCTACGCCAACGGCGACGCGCGTCGCGCCCTCAATCTGCTGGAGGCCGCGGCGCGGCTGCACCAGACAAGTACGGTGACGCCGACGCACTTGCGCGAGGCCTTGCAGTCGGCCCATTTACGCTATGACAAGCAGGGCGAGGAGCACTACAATACCATCAGCGCCTACATCAAGTCGATGCGCGCCAGCGACGTGGACGCGGCGCTTTACTATCTTGCGCGCATGGTGCAGGCCGGCGAGGACCCGCTCTTCATCGCGCGGCGCATGGTGATTTTCGCCAGCGAGGACATCGGTATGGCGCAGCCGACGGCGCTGGTGGTGGCCAACGAGGTCTTTCGCGCCTGCGAGACCATCGGCTATCCGGAGTGCCAGATAAACCTGGCGCATGGCACGGCGCACATGGCGCTGGCGCCCAAGAGCCGCGCCTCCTGCGACGCCTTTTTCGCCGCGCTGGAAGATGTGCAGCGCACGGGCAACCTCGAGGTGCCGCTGAAGCTGCGCAACGCGCCGACCGGCCTGATGAAGGCGCTCGGCTATGGCGAGGACGACGGCCAGGAATCGCGGCTGCCCGCAAGGCTGGCCGGCAAGCGCTACTATGCGCCGCCCGCTTCTGACGGGAAGCGATCGTAGAAGGTCAGGTCGCGCCAGGTGATGCGCTGCCAGGAACGCACGACGAACTGATCGACCGGGGCGGCGTGCCCCAGACAGATGAACATCTGCGGTACCAGAGTGTCCGGCAGGTTCAGGATGCGGCTGACGGCCGTGTTACTGAAGGAGGTCACCGGGCCGGTAGCCAGACCCAGGGAATGCGCTGCGAGGGCCATGTTCTGCGCGGCCTTGCCGACGTCCATGGCGAAAGTCGATTTGTCTTCGCCCAGCTGATGATCGCGCGCCACCTGCATGTCGCAGCAAATCAGGATGATGACGGGCGGGCGCTGGAACATGCCCGGCGACACCTGGTAGATCAGACTCTTGATCTGTTCGTCCTGCACCACGACGAAGCGGTTCTGGCGCAGGTTGCCGCCGGTGGGCGCCCAGCGCCCGGCGTCAAGTATCTGCTCCAGCTGCGCCTGGCTGACGGCTTCGTCGCTCATTTCGCGCACCACGCGTCGCTGGCGGATGGCCTGCAATACTTCGTTGCTCATGACGTTCCCCCTTCATCCAGGCCGGCGCGGCGCACCAGACAGTCGCCAACTGCCGCGCAGAGCTCCTCCAGACCGGCTGTGTAGGCCGGCACATCCGACATCTGCATGTGGAGTTGCGGGATGCGTTCGATGGCCAACTCCAGCAGTGGCCGCGCTTCCGGCGAGGCCTTGTCAAGAATCATCGCGCTCAGACGCTCGGTAGCAGTCAGCAGACGCAGCGGCCCGTAATGTGCCGGTTCATCCATCAGCAACTGCGCCGAGCTGATCATCAGCGCCAGCAGTTCGACCGCCTCATCCTCACTCAACACCCCGCTTGCCGCGCCTTCATCCATAAGTCTGCCTCCTGCTGCAAAGGGCGAGAATAGCGCCCGTCCGGGTCGCGGTCAAAGACTGTCGCTGAGTCATGCGCAGCCAAATTCATTCGTTGTGCAATGGCGGGTTCTGGATGCAGGGTGCGGGGGCGCTGACCCGTTCAGCCTGACGCGCCGCGCAAGGTCATGAATTTGCGCACGCTGCGCTCGCCACGCGCGGTCAGCTGCAATCTGCCTTCCTCAATCTGCACCAGGCTGCGCAGACGAACCCGCCCCAGCACGCGCTGCGTCTTGCGCGCTGTCCACCCAAGGTGCTCATGCAAACCCGTCTGCGCCAGCTCGACGGCGGCCTCGGCCGTCCCCTGGTGGTTGTAGACGTGGCCCAGCAGCAACTGGTCGGCGAAATGTCGCTGGTGCGCGCGGCGCTGCAGCAGCGTGGAGAGCAGGCCCTGACGGGGCGAAAACACCCAGGCGAGCAGGAAGAAGAAGAACATCATCAGCACGATGGCGGCCGAGATGGAGGTGTTCCATGCGGTGAAGCCATCCAGGCCCACCAGGCCGTCCAGCGCGACCAGCAGGTCGCTGACCTGCGCGATGCCGAGGAAGTTGCCGCGCGAAAACTCGTAGCCCGTCAGGGTTGCCAGCACCCCGCCCAATGGGGCCAGCAGCAGAATGTGCGCCAGGCGGTCGCTGAGCAGCCAGGCGGTGGCGGGCGGGATGATGAAGAAGGCCACCACCAGCACCGAGCCGACGGCGTCGAAGGCGGCCACGGCGGTGATGCTCACCAGCACCATCAGTGCAGTGTTCATCGCTGCGGGCCGCAGGCCCAGCGCCGCCGCCAGTGCCGGGTCGAAGGTCGTCAGCTTCAGCTCCTTGTAGAAAAGCGTGACGAAGCCCAGGTTGAGCAGGGCGGTGAGCAGCATGGCCGTCAGGGCGCGCGGCCAGAAGACCAGCTGTGGTGCCTGCGCCACCAGGCGCGCGCGCCAGGCTTCGGCCGCCGTATAGCTGCCGCAGTTGAGGCAGTACTCCTCGAACTCTGCGCGCGCGTCGCGCGGGCCGATGTCCAGCTCGGCGCAGTTCGTGCAGCGCCGCCCGGTCTCCGCGCGCGGGTCGTCGGGCGTGATGTGCACTGGCTCGCAGTCCTGCAGGCAATGACTGCGCGCGTCCGCCCAGACGACGCCGATCTCGCCCAGGATGACGGCGTCGCTGTCCAGATGCACGTCCTCGGTCAGGCGCGAGATGAGGATGATGGCGATGGCGAAGAGCAGCGGAAAGACGAGGCCGAGGGCGGCGTCCGCCTTCACCAGGCCGGAGCGCTGGATGGCGCCGGTCAGCACCACGGTGGCCACGCCGGCCACAGCCGCGCCCAGAATCAGCCAGGGTGAGTTGAGGTCGGCCTCCAGGCCGGGCAGTGCGGCCAGCAGCAGGAAGGCCAGCACGATGCCCAGCAGCACCGTGTGGCTGATGGCGTCCGTGGTCATCGAAAGTTTGCGCAATAGCAGGAAGGTCCCCGGCAGCGCGGCGGCGAGGGCCACCAGCGCGCCCGTGAGCAGCGCCGTCGTCTGCGGGTCGCCCAGCAGCGCGTTGAGTTGCTCCAGCATCCGTCACACGCAGCAGCAGACTGATTAATAGTTGCTCCAGCGCCTCCATACCTCAGTCCTGCGCTTCCGTCAGCATTTCGAGGCGTTCGATGGCGGATGCAGGCAGGAGCTCGTCGATGCGGCGCTGCGGGTCTTCGTCCAGCTGCCGGCAGACCCAGCTCCTCGCCATACTGGCGGTAGCGCTCCCACAGGCGCTGGTTCTGCGCCGCGGCGCCCGCCTGTTGCTGGCCGGTCGGGCTCAGGGACCAGGCATCGGCAGCGCTTTCCTGCAGCAGGCCGGCGCCCTGCAGCTGGCGCAGGGCCCGTCTGACCACCGGCCCGCGCAGCGCAACCAGCATGCCGCCCGGCGCGGGGTAGTGTGCGTCTCCATGCTGCATGGCATGGCGATGAATATCCTGCAGCACCTGCTGCGCGGCGAAGCGGCGCCGGTCGCGGCGGTTCTGCCATGCGCGCCAGAGCAGGCCGCGCTGCGGCGCCAGCGTGATGGAGACGAGCACGATGACCGAGGCCGCCACGATGATCAACGGGCCGGTAGGCAGACCTTGCTGCAAGCCGCTGAGGACGGCGCCGCCGGCGCCGGCAATGCCGCCGAAGATGCCCGCCAGCGTCAACATCTGCCCCAGTTGCTGCGTCCACTGGCGCGCGGCCACGGCAGGCGCAATCAACAGGCCCACCATCAGAATCACGCCGGCCAGCTGCAGGCCGAGCACGATGGCGACCACGATCAGCGTGGAGAGCAGTACGTCCAGCAGGCGCAGGCGAAAGCCGTTGGCCTGCGCGAAGTCCGGGTCGAAGGTGATGAGCTTGAATTCCTTCCACAGGGCCACGAGGACGGCGAAGGCTGCCAACCCGACGGCGCTGATCAGCATCACATCCTGCCGCCGGATGGCCGCCGCCTGGCCGAAGATGAACTGGTCGAGGCCCGCCTGGCTGGCGTCGTTACGCGACTGGATGTAGGTCAGCAGCGTGATGCCGAGGGCGAAGAAGGCGGTCAGCACGATGCCCATGGCGGCGTCCTGTTTCAGGCGTGTGCTGCGCACCAGGCCGTTGATGAGCAGCACGCCCAGCCAGCTGGCGATGCCCGCGCCCAGCAGCAGCCAGCCCAGCTCGCGCCCCGCCAGCAGAAAGGCCAGTGCGACGCCCGGCAGGGCCGCGTGCGAGAGCGCATCGCCCAGCAGGCTTTGTTGGCGCAGCACGGCGAAACTGCCCAGCACGCCGCAGACGACGCCCAGCACCGCGCCGCCTGCCGCCACCGTCACCAGGGTGTAGTCCACCTTCACGCCGCCGAGGCCCACGCTCAGCGGGATGAGCAGCAACGCCAGCACCAGCAGCGCGGCGACCGGCAGCCAGCCCCGTCGAGCGGTCGCGTTCACGGCTGCGTGTCCCGGGCAATGCGGGCGATGCCGGCCACGCGCCCGCCGAAGGTGCGCCGCAGGTTGTCCTCGGTGTAAACCGAGGCGGTGGGGCCGCTGGCGACGATTTCGACGTTGAGCAGGGCCACCTGGTCGAAATAGTCCGGCACAGTCTGCAGGTCGTGGTGCACGACGACGACCGTGCGGCCGCGCGCGCGCAGTTCCTGCAGCAGGGTGACGATGGCGCGCTCGGTGATGGCGTCAACGGCCGCGAAGGGTTCATCCATGAAGTAGAGGCGCGCGTCCTGCACCAGCGCGCGGGCGAGGAAGGTACGTTGTTGCTGGCCGCCGCTGAGCTGGCTGATCTGGCGCGTCGCCAGCTCCGCGATGCCGATCTGCTCCAGCGCCTGCTGCGCGCGTTGCCGCTCCTGCGCGCCCGGTCGCCGCAGCCAGCCGAGGCGGCCGTAGAGCCCCATCATGACCACGTCCTGCACAGTGGTCGGGAAGTCCCAGTCAACGCTGCCGCGCTGTGGCACGTAGCCCGTCAGGCCGCGGGCATGGGCAACGGGCTGACCGAAGATATGCACCGTGCCGGCGGCGCGCGGAATGAGGTCAAGCGCGGCGCGAATGAGCGTGGTCTTGCCCGCGCCGTTGGGCCCGACGATAGCCATCAGCACGCCTTCGGGCACTTTCAGGTCGACGTCCCACAGCGCCGGGCGGCTGTTGAAGGCGACTGTCAGGTCTTCAATATGCAGGGCAGGCGTGTCGCTCACGGGCTTTCGGCGTCCGCTTCGTCTGTTTCTTCCGGCGGCGTTGGCAGCAGGCCCTCCGGCCAGGGCGGCAGTTCCAGGCCCCAGGACTGCAGGATGGTGCTGACGTTTTCGGCCAGCATGCCGATGTAGGTGCCGCTGAAGCTGCCCGGTGCGCCCATCGCGTCCGAGTAGAGTTCGCGCAGGCCGACGCCGATGTCATGCCCCTGGGCCCGCGCGCCCTCGCGCACGGACTCGATGGCGTTGGGCGGCACGCTACTTTCGATAAAAAGCACCGGGATGTCGCGCTCGATCACGAAGTCCACCAGCGACTGGACATCGGCCACACCGGCCTCGTCCTCGGTGCTCAGCCCCTGCAGGCCGCGCACCTCCCAGCCGAAGGCCTGGCCAAAATACTGGAAGGCGTCATGCGAGGTGACCAGCACACGTTGTTCCTCAGGTACGGCGGCCATGGCTTCGCTGGCCCAGTCGAAGAGCAGGTCGAGTTGCGCGTTGTAGTCCGCGGCGCGCTGCGCATAGTCGGCCGCGGCGGCGGGATCGAGCCGGGCCAGCTGATCGGCCATATGGGTGACGCTCAGCTGCCAGTTGCGCGGGTCAAACCAGAAGTGCGGGTCATCGACATTGGTGTAGTCTTCGGACAGGGTGAAGCCGCCGATGGTGAAGCCGGCCTTTTTGACAGGATCCGAGAGCGCGACCACGCGCACCGCACGTTCGCCCAGGGCGGCCAGCACCTCGCCCAGCTGACCCTCCAGATGCAGGCCGCTGTAGAAGACGGCATCGGCGCGATGCATGGCGTTGATGTCGGCCTCGGTGGGGCGGTAGAGGTGGGGGTCGACACCGGCGCCCATCAGGCCGATGAGTTCGATGCGCTCGCCGGCCAGAAGCTCCAGCGCGTCACGTGCCTGGGTAGTAGTGGCGATGACCAGGGGGCGCGAGCTTTCCTGCGCGGCCAGGCCAGCAGCGCTTGCCAGCAGACCCGTCAGGAGCAAGAGGGCCAGCAGGGTTCTGAAATTCATCAAGGGTTCCTGCCTGATATTTAGATTAGTCTAAATCTAGCAGGTCTTGATATTTTTGTCAAGGAACCTAGCTGCACCCTCACGCCGAATCCCTTGTCCCGCATATCACCGGGCCCATCGATCCCGCGCCCTCACCCTAAATCCCTCTCCCTCAGGGAGAGGGACTTTAAGCACAGGTACAACTCCGGGAGTTATCTTTTCTTCTCCCGCCGCAGGATTGCCGTCAAAGAGGTGAAAAGTAGCCGGGGGTGAAGGCAAGAAGCAGGCTTCAACGCGGTGGAAGGTCATCACGGGAAGGCAAGAAAGTCAGGTATACTGACGCGGCAAGGGGGCAGGGAGGCAGGGCGCATGAAGGTTCTCGTCACCGGCGCGGGCGGGTTTATTGGTCACCATCTGACCAGCGCGCTGGTCGGGCGCGGCGATCAGGTGCGCGGCGTCGATGTACAACTGCCTGGCTACGCGACCAGCCAGGCGCAGGAGTTCCTGCAGCTGGATTTACGTCGGCGTGAGGCTGCGCAAGAGGCTGTGGCGGGCGTGGACGAGGTCTACATGCTGGCGGCCAACATGGGCGGCATCGGCTTCATCGAGAGTCACCGCGCCGACATCGTGCACGACAACACGCTCATCAACGTGAATACGCTCGAGGCCGCGCGCAAGGCCGGCGTGCAGCGGCTCTTCTATTCCTCAAGCGCCTGCGTCTATCCACAGCACCTGCAGGACGCGCCAGAGGTGACGCCGCTGAAGGAAGAGGACGCCTGGCCCGCCGACCCCGAGGACGGTTACGGTCACGAGAAGCTGTACAGCGAAGGCCTCTGTCGCTTTTACCGCGAGGACTACGGCCTGGAGACGCGCGTGGCGCGCTTCCACAATATCTATGGCCCGCTGGGCACCTGGGACGGCGGCCGCGAAAAGTCGCCGGCAGCCATCGCGCGCAAGGTGGCGCTGGTGCCCGATGGCGGCGAGATCGAGGTCTGGGGCGACGGCCTGCAGACGCGCTCCTATTGTTTCGTCAGCGACTGTGTCGAGGGCATCCTGCGGCTGATGCGCTCGGACTACCCGCAGCCGCTAAACATCGGCGACGACCGGCTGGTGACAATCAACGAACTGGTTGACATCGTCGCCAGGCTGGCCGGCAAGCGCATCCGCCGCCGCCACGACCTGACGCAGGCGCAGGGCGTGCGCGGCCGCAACAGCGACAATGCGCGCTGTGAAGCGGTGTTGGGCTGGCGACCGGGCGTCAGTCTTGAGCAGGGCATGGCGCAGACCTACGTCTGGATAGAGGAGCAGCTGCGGCAGGCCGGACGCATCGTCTGACTGGACGGGCGAAAATTGTGGTGTTGCCCTCCCCCAAATCCCGGGACCGGACGCACAAATTAGCAAGAGTAAAAGGGGCACATTTGTGACGAATACCTACGACATTGCCGTACTGTCCGGTGACGGTATTGGCCCGGAGATCATGCCGCAGGCGCTGGCGGCCCTGCAGGCGGCGGCCCAGATCCAAGGCCTGACCCTGCACTGCGAGCAATTCCCCTGGGGCGCGGAACACTTTTTGCAGCAGGGCGAGTTCATGCCGGCCGACGGTCTGCAGACCTTACGCGACTTCGACGCGATCCTCTTCGCCGCCGCCGGACATCCTGAGGTCAGCGACGAACGCTCCTCGTGGGAGTTCGTTTTCCCCATCCGCAAGCAGTTCTGCCAGTACGCCAACGTGCGCCCGGTGCGTAGCTTCCCCGGCGTGCCCATGCCGCTGCAGGGCAACCCGCAATTCGACATGGTGATCGTGCGCGAGAACAGCGAGGGCGAATACGCCGGGCCGGGCGGCGTGCTGCATCGCGGGTGGGAAAACGGCGTCGCCATCCAGACCACGGTGCTGACGCAGGCAGGGGTAGAGCGGATCGCGCGCTTCGCCTTCGAGCTGGCGCGGCAGCGGCGGCGACAAGTGACAAACGTCACGAAATCCAACGCCATTCTGCATACAATGACCTTCTGGGACGCGATTGTCGCGGAGGTCGGCCAGGACTACCCGGAGGTGGCGCTCGACCTGCTGCTGGTGGACGCCGCCACGATGAAGTTTGTGCAGGCGCCCGCGGCCTTCGACGTGATTGTGACGACGAATATGTATGGCGACATCCTGAGCGACCTGGGCGGCGCGCTGGCCGGCAGCGTCGGCCTGAGCAGCAGCGCCAATATCAACCCGCAGGGCGACTTCCCCTCGATGTTCGAGCCGGTGCATGGCAGCGCGCCGGACATCGCCGGCAAGGGAATCGCCAATCCGACTGGCATGATCCTTTCGGCGGCGCTGTTGTTGCGGGAACTGGGGCAGGAAGCGGCGGCAGCGCGCATCGAGCAGGCGGTGGCGGGCGCGTTGGCGGCCGGCGTGCACACGCGCGACCTGGGCGGCCGCGCGACTACGAGCGAGCTGGGCGCGGCAGTTTTGCAAGGGCTCAAAACCTGATTTTGGGGCTCATCCCGGGGCTCATCCCGGGGCTCATCTTCAGCACCATCAAGGCCTGAAAAGGCCATCACCCCCCGACTCCCTTTTGCCCTCACCCCCCGACCCCCTCTCCCGGGGGAGAGGGGGAGAAAGCGGGTTGCGGGGTGAGAGTGTGACAGTGGTTAGCGATCCAGCGAGACTGCGCTGAAGGAATTCAGCTTGTCGCCGGGATGGGGGATGAAGCCGCTGACCCAGGACTGCTGCGAAGCGCCCTCACCCCTATGTACGCGAAGGCATGCTTCGCGTCCCGCCGCTCACGACGGGAGCCCTTCGCAGGGAGAGGGGGAGAAGCAGGTTGCGGGGTGAGGGCGTGAAAGTGGCCAGCGATCCAGCGAGACGGCGCTGAAGGAATTCAGCTTGTCGCCGGAATGGGGAATGAAGCCGCTGACCCAGGACTGCTGCGAAGCGCCCTCACCCCTATGTACGCGAAGGCATGCTTCGCGTCCCGCCGCTCACGACGGGAGCCCTTCGCAGGGAGAGGGGGAGAAAGCGGGTTGCGGGGTGAGAGTGTGGCAGTGGTTAGCGATCCAGCGAGACGGCGCTGAAGGAATTCAGCTTGTCGCCGGGATGGGGGATGAAGCCGCTGACCCCCTCTCCTGAGGGAGAGGGGGAGAAAGCAGGTTGCGGGGTGAGAGTGTGACAGTGGCTAGCGATCCAGCGAGACGGCGCTGAAGGAATTCAGCTTGTCGCCGGGGTGGGGGATGAAGCCGCTGACCCAGGACTGCTGCGCCGAGTACTCATAGCCGGTGTAGAGCCAGAGCCAGGGCGCCATCTCGACCAGGTGCTTCTGGAAGTTGGCGAAGATCTCGTAGCGCGCGGCGGGGTCGGTCTCGACCTTGCCCTGCGCCATCAGCTCGTCGAGCGTGTCATCGATGTAGTTGGCGACCTTCTGCAGGTTGCCGTCCTTCGTCCAGTAACGTGAGTACATGGTGTGCGGGTCGGGACGACCACCGTTGAGCGCCACCGCGCCGTCGAAGTCCGCCGCCAGCCAGCGGTCGATATAGGTGCCCAGCTCCATGGACTCGATCTCGACAGTCACGCCGATCTCGGCCAGCTGCGCCTGGATGGTCTGCGCCTCGGCGAGCGCGGTGGGCGGCTCGGCGTTGGCGGCGATGACGCTGATGGTGAAGCCATCCGCCATGCCGGCATCGGCCAGCAGGCTGCGCGCCATGTCGACGTCACGCTCGTAGCAGAAGTAGTCCTCCGCCGGGACGGCGTAGGCCGCGCTGGTCAGGGGGCCGGTGACGCTGCCCTCGCCCAGCGAGGCGGTGTCCAGGATCTGCTGCCGGTCGATGGCGCAGGAGAGCGCCTGGCGCACGGCCAGCTGGTCCAGCGGCTCGCGGCTGGCGTTGAGCTGCAGCACGTGATAGGCGAGGGCCGGGACACGGTTCAGCTGCACGCTGTCGTCGCCGATGAGCAGGGTGGCGATGAGCGGGTCGTTCAGCAACGCGAAGTCGATCTCGCCCACGCGCAGGGCGGCGAGGATGGAGGCTTCGTCGGGAATGATGCGGATCTCGACGCCAGCCACATTCGGGCCATCGCCCCACCAGGCGGCATTGGCGCTCAGGGTGGTGACTTCCTCGGGGGTCCAAACGTCGAGGACGAAGGCGCCGGTGCCGTTGGCCCCGGAGAAGTCGCCACTGGCGGCGGCTTCCGCGGAGATGATGGCGGCGTTGACGCTGGCCAGCGCGCCCAGCAGCGGCACGTTCGGCTCCGAGAGCGAGAAGGTGACGGTGAGCGCGTCGGGCGTTTCGATGCTGCTGATGCCGGTGTAGCGGCTGCGGGCGGCGGCGCCGGTCTCCTCGTCGAGGATGCGCTCAAAGCTGGCGCGCACATCGGCGGAGTCCATGGCCGAGCCATCGTGGAAGGTGACGCCCGGGCGCAGGTTGAGCGTCAGCGAGGTGGCGTCGTCATTGAAGGCCCAGCTTTCGGCCAGCGCGGGCACGATGTTCAGCTGCGCATCCAGCTCGACCAGGGGTTCATAGATGAGTTCGAGCAGGCGGTGGGAGGCGAAGGCGGTCTGGGTGTGGGGGTCGAGGCCGGTGGTATCGGCCGAGCGGGCCATCACCAGCACGTTGTCCTGGGCCAGTAACTGGCCAGGGCCGGTCAGCGCAGTCAGCGCGCAGAGCAGCAGCAAGACGGAAAGCAGTCGTCGGGACATGTTCATCTCCATAACATGAATCGAAAGTTGTACGCCGGGATTATACTGCCTCAGCTGTCCGCCGCGATAGCCTGGTCTCCGTCCAGACGCTTCCAGAAGAGCAGCTCGTCCACGCCGGGCAGGGCGTACTCCGTCAGCGCGCCGACTTCTGTGTAACCGGCGCGGCGATAGAAGCTGTGGGCGCGCAGGTTGTAGTCGGAACTGAGCAGCATCAGACTCTCCTGGCCGCGGGCGTGGGCGGCGCGCTCGCAGGCGGACAGCAAGGCACGGCCGAGGCCGCGCCCCTGTTGATCGGGACGCACGCACAAGAGGCGCAGGTAGGCGCCACGGCCGAGGCCGGCGCGCGGCTGGGTCCAGGCCAGGCCGCAGCAGGCGGCGTCCGGCGCGTCGAGGGTGCGCAGGATGTCGTGCGTGGCGAGGGCAACGCGCAGCGCGCGCTCGATGGCGGCGGCGTCCAGCTGGTAGCGCTGCAGCAGGGGCTCGGCCGGCAGCCAGCGCAAGAGGGCTGACAGGTCGCCCGGGTGTAGTATGCGTGGGTTCATCGAAGTCTCCGTTGCCCTCACCCCATTTGCCCTCACCCTAAATCCCTCTCCCGGAGGGAGAGGGACTTTAAAGTACGCTCGGGCGGGGCACAGTTTAGCGGAGGCAGGCTTGTTTGCCCTCACCCTAAATCCCTCTTTCCCGTCTTCGACGGGAGCCCTTCCCGCCGCTCACGACGGGAGCCCTTCGAGGGGAGAGGGGCTTCAGGTGCTCGGGCGGAGCACAGTTTAGCGGAGGGCGGGGCGTCTGACAGGGGCGGGCGCTGCGTGGTATGCTGGTGCGGATGAAGGACGCCAACGCCATCGACGCCGCACTCTTCCGCCGCTACGATATTCGAGGCCGCGCCGCGGGCCCGCGCGCCACGCTCGATGCCGGGGTCGCGCGCCTGATCGGCCGCGCCGCCGGCACGCTGCTGCGACGCGAGCATGGTATCTCCGAAGTCGTCATCGGCCGCGACAACCGCCTCTCCTCGCCGGCGCTGCACGCCGCCGCGCGCGCGGGGTTGCTGGCCAGCGGCTGCGAGGTGCTGGACATCGGCCTGGCGCCCACGCCGCTGCTGTACCACAGCGCGCTGCACAAGGGCCACAGCGCCGGTCTGATGGTGACAGGCAGCCATTTGCCACCGGCGTACAATGGCTTCAAGCTGGCGCTGGGCGCGCAGAGTCTCTACGGCGAGCAGCTGCAGGCCCTGCGCTGCCTGATTGATGCGCACGACTTCGACAGCGGCGCAGGTCAGTTGCGGGAATGCCAGGGCGCGGAACTGTTCGAGGCCTACGTCGCCGACCAGGCGCGGCGCATCCGGTCGCGGCGGCCGCTGCGCGTCGTCATCGACGCCGGCAACGGCTGCGGCGGACTGTTTGCGGGCGAGTTGTTGCGCGCTCTGGGACACGAGCTGGTTGACTGCCTGTTCTGCGAGCCCGACGGTCGTTACCCCAACCATCAGCCCGACCCGGGCGCGGCGCAGACGCTGGCGACGCTGTGCGCGGCAGTGCCGCGACTGGGCGCCGACATCGGTCTGGCCTTCGACGGCGACGCGGACCGCCTGGGCGTGGTGGACGAAAGGGGCCGCATCATCGCGCCGGACCGCGTGCTGACCTTGCTGGGGCTGGAGCTGCTGCGACGGCGACCGGGCGCGCGCATCCTGGCGGACGTCTCCTGCAGCCAGGTGTTCCTCGATGAACTGCGGCGCGCGGGCGGCCAGCCCATGCTCTGCGCGACCGGGCACGCGCTGGTCAAGGCGCAACTGGCCGCCAGCGGGGCGCTGCTGGGCGGCGAGATCAGCGGCCACTTCTTCTGCGCCGAGGACTATTTCGGCTTTGACGACGCCTTTCATGCCGCGGGACGTCTGTTGCAGTTGCTGGCGGCGGCTGACGCAACGCTATCACAACGCGATGACGCGCTGCCGCGCCCCTGTGTCAGCCCGCTGTATCGCCCGCAGTGCGCGCCGGAGACGGGCCGCAGGCTGCTGGCGGCGTTGCGCGAGCGCCTGGCAGGGGAGGGCGAGCTGCTGGATATCGACGGAGTGCGGCTGCAGCTGGCGGACGCCTGGGGCCTGGCGCGCATGAGCAACACGGAAGCGGTGATCAGTATGCGCTTTGAGGGCCGCAACCAGGCGGCGATGGAGGCCTGCCGCGCGCGTTTCGCAACTGTGCTGCGCGACGTGGCGCAGCTGGAGCTGGGGGAGCCGGTCTGATGGAAGGCATCATCCTGGCGGCGGGACGCGGCACACGCATGCGCGAGCTGACGCAACACACGCCCAAACCGATGCTGCAGGTGCAGGGACGGCCGATCCTGGAATGGTCACTGCGCGCGCTGCGCCCCGCGGTCGAGCGCGTGCTGGTGGTCACTGGCTACCTGAGCAAGCAGATCGCCGCCTACATGGCGCGGCAGCAGATCTTCGAGGACTACGCGCTGGTGGAGCAGGCGCAGCAACTGGGCACGGGCGACGCCCTGCGCGCCTGTCGCGAGGCGCTGGCGGGCCCGGACTTCCTGGTGATCAACGGCGACGACCTGTTCCACGCGCCCTCGTTGCAGCGCCTGGCGGCAACGACGGCGGGCGTGCTGGCTGTTGAGCGCGACGAGGGCTCGCAGTACGGTGTGCTGCTGGCGGATGAGCGCGGGCGACTGAGCGGCCTGCACGAAAAGCCGCCGCCCGGCCACTATGCGCCGCCGGTGCAGGTGTATATCGGCGCCTGCAAATTAACGCGCAGCATCTTCGAGTTGCCGCTGAGCTTGCATCCGCTGCGCCGCGAGTATGAACTGACGCAGCTGGTCAGCGACTTCGCGCAGCAGCAGCCAGTCAGCATCGTCGAGGCGGAGTTCTGGTTGCCGCTGGGCACACCGGAGGTGCTGGCGGTGGCGCAGTTGCTCGACCTCGAGGAGGCGATGTTCACATGAGCATGGCCATGGCGCTGGCGCAAGCCCTGCGCGAGGCTGGCATTGAGCGGGTCTACGGTCTGCCGGGCGGCGAAAACGTGGAGTTGCTGGAGGCGCTGCGCCTGGTCGGCATGGACTTCGTGCTGGTGCACAACGAGAGCTCCGCGCTTTACATGGCGGCCGCGGCCGCGCGCCTGGAGGGCCGGCCCGGCGTCTGCCTGACGACGCTGGGGCCGGGGCTGGCCAACGCCATGGCCGGTCTGGGTCACGCCTGGCTGGACCGCGCGCCGCTGCTGCTACTGACAGCGCAGGTGTCCGCCGCGTTGAGCGGAAGCCATACACATCAGCTGCTTGAGCAGCAGGCGCTGACGCGTCCGCTGACGAAGGCTACTCACGCCCTGCGCCCAAGCGATGACGCGCGGGGTATCGTCCATGGCATGCTGCGCAGGGCTGTGAGCGAGCGGCCCGGCCCGGTGCATCTGCAGCTCAGCCGTGACGTCGCCGCCGGCGCGGCAGCAAGTGACGCAGCGCCGCAGCCATTCCGCTGGCCCGCAACTGCGCCTGCCGACATGGCTGATATGGCGCAGGCGGCGTCGCTGTGGCGCGCGGCCCGACGTCCGCTGCTGCTGGTCGGCCCGGGGCTGGATGTGCAGGGCTGTCACGCTGAAGTGCTGGCGCTGGCCGAGGCCAGCAAGGCGCCGGTCATCAGCACGCCGAAAGCGAAGGGCGCTGTCGTCAGCGCGCATGCGCTGGCGGCGGGCGCGATCGGCCTGACGCGGGCGGACCCGGTCTACCAACTGCTGGAGGAAGCCGACTGCCTGCTGATGGCAGGTTTCGACGCAGTCGAGCTGGTGCGCCCGTGGCAGGTAGCTGCGCCGCTCATCTGGCTGGCGCCCTGGGCCAACGCCGACCCGCAGCTGCCCGTTGCCGCCGAATTCAAGGGCGTCATGACGCCAGTATTGCGGCAGTTGACGAAAGCGTCTGGCGGCGCGGAGGCAAGCTGGGGCGCGGCGCGGGTGTGCCGTCTGCGCGAGTCGCTGGCAGAGCGTCGCTTTCCGCCAGCAGCGCCGGGCCGCATGTCGCCGCGCGCGCTGCTGGCCGCGCTGCGCCGGGCCGCTCCGCCGGGGACTCCGCTGGCCGTGGACGTCGGCTCGCACAAGATCCTGGCGAGTCTGGAATGGCCGGACGCGCAGCCGCAACGTTTCTTCGTTTCGAACGGGCTCTCGTGCATGGGCTACGGTCTGCCGGCGGCCATCGGCGCCAGCCTGGCGCTGGGGCGGGCGCCGGCGCTGTGCCTCACCGGCGATGCCGGTATGGCGATGGTCATGGGCGAACTGGAGCTGATCACGCGCCTGGGGACGCCGGTGGTGACGGTGGTGATGAACGACGCGGCGCTCGACCTGATTCGCGCCGCCCAGCTGCGCGCGGGCGCCCGCGCCTGGGGCACCGAATTCAGCAACCCGGACTTCACGCAGATCGCCGCGGCCTACGGCATCCCCGCGCTGCGCAGCGCGGACCCGGCGGAATGCGAGGCGGCAGTCCGCGGGGCATTGCGCGCGCGACAGCCGCTGCTGGTCGACGCGCTGATCGACCCGGCCTGCTACGGGCTGCCGACTGAAGACTGAACTGCGCGCGGCGCTCAGCGGCGGCGGACGATGCGTCTCTGTGTCTGGCGCAACTTGACGATGTGATCAGGTGGATAGCAGCCTGGCGCCAGGGAGCAGAGCGCGTAGACCAGCGTGCGCGGGCCGATGAGCACGCCGGGGTTGGTGACGCAGTTGCAGCCGAGTTCCACGTCGTCGCCGAGGATGGCGCCCAGCTTGGTCAGGCCGCTGTCGTATGTCTGGCCGTCGCAGTGCAGCATGATGTTGCGTCGGGGCGCGTCCGGCGCCGCACGCGAGGTGATGCCCACGTTGGAGAGTTTGCTGCCGGCGCCGAGGTTGACGCGCTGGCCGAGGATGCTGTCACCGACGTAGGCGAAGTGGGGCGCGGCGGCATGTTCCAGCAGCAGGGCGTTCTTGGTCTCGCTGGCGTGGCCGACGATGGCAGAGTCGGCGAGGATGGTGTTGGCGCGCAGCAGGGCGCCGTGGCGAATCTCGCAGTTGGCGCCGATGAAGGCCGGCCCCTCGATGTAGACGCCGGGGCCGACGCGCGTGCCCGGCCCGATGTAGACCGGGCCTGGACCGAAGGCGACCGTATCCGCCAGCTGCGCGCCGGCATGACCTGGCTGCAGACCATTGGCGAAGCGTTGCGCCAGCCAGGGCCCGATGCGCGCGACGGCCTGCCAGACTAAATCGGTGCCGGCGAAGAGGTCGGCCAGCGCCGTGGATTGCAGATCGAAATAGTCGGCGGCTGTGAGCATGATGCGTGAAGCGTGTCTCCGGTGGCCCCGCTTGCGTTTCGTGCCGGCCACTGTAGTCTATGCTGCCATGAGTCGCAATTTGTGACGGGAAATAATGCCCATGATTTCACGAGCGCTCCATCCGCCGCTGCCGCGCCAGCCCTCGGTGCACTGCGCGACGCTGTGCCAGCTGGGGGAGGGGACGCTGCTGGCGGCCTGGTTTGGCGGGACTCGCGAACTGGCGCGCGACGTGGTGATTCTGGGGGCGCGGCTGGCGCCCGGCGCGAAGGACTGGAGCGCGCCGGAAATCCTGGTCAGGGTGCCGGGTCAGGCTTTGGGCCAGCCGGTGTTCCTGCCGCTGGCGGGGGGCGGGCTGCGGCTGTTCTGCAACGTGGTGGCGGGCGGCGAGCGCTGGGTCAGCGCGCAGCCACACTGGCAGGACTCGAGCGACGGCGGCCACACCTGGGGGCCGCTGCAGGCGCTGCTGGACTATCCGGGGCTGATGTTCCGCAGCAAGGCGCTGCATTTGCCGGGGCGCATCCTGCTGCCGGCCTACGATGAGGTCAAGTGGCAGTCGCGCATGTTGATTTCGGACGACGGCGGCGAACGCTGGCGCCTGGGCGAGCCGATCGTCAGCCCCGAGGGCAACATCCACGCCTGCCTGGTAACGCTGGACGACGGGCGCGTGCTGGCGTACATGCGCACCGGCGGGCGGGGCGGCGTCATCTGGCGCAGTGAGTCGGCTGATGGCGGCGATAGCTGGGCGCAGCCGCAGCCGACCGGGTTGGCCAACCCCAACGCGGGCATCGATCTCATTCGTCTGGCGAGCGGCGACCTCTTGCTGGCCTGCAACCCGGTGGCGCGCGGACGCACGCCGCTGGCGCTGTTGCTGGCCACGCCGGAGGAAGACTGGGGGGCGCCGCTGTTGATTGAGCAGGAGCCGGGCGAGTATTCCTATCCGACGCTGTTGCAGACGCAGGACACTGCGATTCAGCTGGTTTACACCTGGCGGCGCGAACACATCCGCCACGTCAGTTTCAGCGAGACATGGTTGCGCGCCCGGACGCCGTCGGCCTGAGCGGCGCGGCCCTCAGCCGGCGAGACGCTCCAGACCCGGAACGTCCAGCACCTCCAGCTGCAAGGCCTCAATGCGGATCAGCCCCAGGGTCTGCCAGTCGTTCAGGAGGTGCACGATCACGTCGACGTCGGTGGCGGTGGCGCGGGCCATGCGGTTGACGCGCAGCGGCTGCAGCAGCGGGCTTTCCGGCATGTCGTCGGTCATCAGCAGGAGCAGGCTGGCCACGCGCGCAGCCACGTCGCCGATGGCATTCTCGCGCACCAGCAGGTTCATGCGATAGAGACGACGCGCCAGCTGTTCCTGCACCGCCAGCGCCAGGCCGTGATGGCGGTCGCAGAGCGCCAGCCAGGTCGAACGCTTCAGCACGATCAGGGTGCAATCCGACACCGCGACAACGGCGCCGGTGCGCGGCTGCGCGGAGAGCATGGAGAGGTTGCCGACGGGATAGAAGGGGATCTCCGTGGCGAGGATGACCTGCTCGCCATCCTCGTACTGGCGCAGGATGTGGATCTGGCCGTACTCCAGCACGTAGAGGGCATCGCCGGGCGCATTCTGCTCGAAGAGCGTGGACCCCGCCAGCAATTCAATGCGATTGCAATGCTGTGCCATGTCCTCCAGGGCGGCATCGTCCGCAGCGCGGAAAAGATCGACGTCTCGCAGATGTTCGGCCTCAACTGTCATCAAGCACCTCGTTCCCCTGCGCTGCTGGTCCAGCTTCCATGTTTCCCGAGTCTACATTGGGCGGATACACAACGCCAATTCCGCCCGACGACACGTGTTTGCGGGCAGCGTTCGCGCTACACTTGCCGCGGGAAGGAGGGCCCATGTTTGACGAACAGCAGCTACAAACCCTGCACGCTGCCATTGACCGCATCATCCCCGAGGACGAGTACCCTGGCGGGGTGGAAGCCGGCGTATGCGATTATCTGTTGCGGCAGCTGGGGGCGGACCTGGCGCATATGGCGACGGACTATGCGCGCTTCGTGGACGCGCTGAATGCCGAGGCGCAGGCGGCGCAGGGCATGGACTTCGCAGCGCTCGGCGAGGCACAGCAGGATGCCCTGCTGACGCGGGTGGAGCAGGGGGAGGTGCGCGCGGAATGGCCGCTGGACGCGGCCGGCTTTTTCGCGCAGTTCGCCGAGCACTGCGCCGAGGGCTTCTACAGCGACCCCGGCAATGGCGGCAATCGCGACGGCGTGTCGTGGCGCATGATTGGCTACGAGGTGAGCGGATGACGCATTACGATGCCATCATCATCGGCGCGGGCGCGGGCGGCGGCGTGGCCGCCGGCGTGCTGACGGCGGCGGGCAAGCGGGTGCTGCTGCTGGAGCGCGGCCCGGACTCCGAATTCGCGCAGGTGCCGCGCGACCATCTGCGCAACCAGCGCATGTCGTTTTACGGGCACAACGCCGGCCCGGACATCGAGGGCAACCCGCGCACGCTGGAAGACGGCAGCGTCGTCCTGCCGCACCAGAGGGGCTACCAGAACAACGCGGCGATGGTTGGCGGCGGCACGCGCGTCTATGGCGCCCAGGCCTGGCGTTTCATGCCGCAGGACTTCCGCATGGCCAGCACTTACGGCGTGCCGGAGGGCAGCTCGCTGGCGGACTGGCCGCTCGACTATGAAGAACTGGCGCCCTGGTACGAAAAGGTGGAATGGGAGATCGGCGTCTCCGGCACAGACTCGGCGATGACCCATCTGCCGCCCTACCGCAAGCCCTATCCCATGCCATCGCTGCCGCCCAACAGCTCCATGCGCACCCATTTGAAGGGGCTTGACAGCCTGGGCTGGCAGTCATTGCCCATGCCCCAGTTCATCAACAGCGAGCCATACGGGGGTCGGCAGGCCTGCATTCGCTGCCAGCACTGCGTGGGCTTCGCCTGCCCGGTTGAGGCCAAGAATGGCACGCGCAACACGACTATCGCGGCGGCCCTGCGCAGCGGTAAGTGCGAACTGAAAGCCGGCGTGATGGTCGAAGGAATCGACTGCGATGATGGCGGTCGCGTGCGCGGTGTGAACTGGATCGAGACGGATGGCGAGCGCGACTCGGCGAGGGCTGAAATCGTCATCGTCAGCGCGGGGGCGGTGGAGAGCGCGCGTTTGCTGATGAACTCGGCCACGCAGCGTGAGCCGGAGGGCCTCGGCAATGAAAGCGACCAGGTGGGCCGGCATCTGCAGGGGCATTACTACCCGATGGTCATCGGCCTGTTCCCGGAACGGATGATGGACAATCTGGGACCGGGCGGCGGCGTGGCCACCTGCCAGTTCAACCACGGCAATCCGGACGTCATCGGTGGCGGCATGCTGGCCGACGACTTCATCGTGCTGCCGATCATCTCGTGGAAGATGTACGTGCCGCGCGACCTGCCGCGCTGGGGCCTGACGGCCAAGCAATTCATGCGCGAGAAGTATCGTTGCCTCGGCGACATCAAGGGCCCGGTGCATGAAATCCCCAGTCCCGATGGCCGAGTCACGCTCGACGCAAAAGTGCGCGACACACAGGGTATCCCGGTGGCGCATCTCTCCGGCACCACGCATCCGGAGACGGTGCGCACGGCGTCGTTCATGTACGATCGTGCCGAGGAGTGGATGTGGGGTTCGGGCGCGGAGAAGGTCTGGGGTTACCGGCCCGATCTGCGGCTGAGCGGTGGCCAGCACCAGGCGGGCACCTGCCGCATGGGCGAGGACCCGGCGCAATCGGTGGTGGACCGCTGGCAGAAGGTGCACGGTCACGACAACCTTTTCGTGCTGGACGGCTCGGTGCACGTGACCAATGGCGGCTTCAACCCGGTGCTGACGATCATGGCGCTGGCGTGGCGCGCCGCCGAACACATCGTGGAGCAATGGTGAGGCGGAGCGGGCGCGGTGGGAGTATGAAGCGCTATGATGCCATCATCGTGGGCGCGGGCGCGGGCGGCGGCGTGGCCGCCGGCGTGCTGGCGGAGGCGGGCAAGCGCGTGCTGCTGCTGGAGCGCGGGCCGGACCTGAGCTTCGAGCAGCTGGGCCGCGACCATTTGCGCAACCAGCGGCTTTCGCTCTATGGTCATAATGCCGGCCCGGACGTTGAAGGAAACCCTCGTACCCTTGAAGACGGCCGCATCGTGCGGCCGCACGAAGGCGGCTACCAGAACAACGCCGCCATGGTGGGCAGCGGCACGCGCGTCTTCGGCGCGCGCGGCTGGCGCTTCATGCCGCAGGACTTTCGCATGGCCAGCACTTATGGCGTGCCGGAAGGCAGTTCGCTGGCCGACTGGCCCGTCAGCTACGAAGACGTCGAGCCCTGGTACGAAAAGGTGGAATGGGAGATCGGCGTCAGCGGCGATCACCGCAGCATGACGCATTTGCCGCCCTACAAGCGTCCCTATCCCATGCCGCCGCTGCCAGACAACGCCCAGGCGCGCGCAGGCCGGGCCGGTCTGGCGGCGCTCGGCTGGAACGAGGTGGCGATACCACAGTTCATCAACAGCATGCCTTACAAGGGCCGACCGGCCTGCATCCGCTGCCAGCATTGCGTGGGTTTCGGCTGTCCGGTGGACGCCAAGAACGGCACGCGCAACACGCTGATTGAACGGGCGCTGCAGTCCGGCAAGTGCGAGCTGCGCGCCAGAATCATGGTGGAGCGCATCGACTGCGACGAGGGCGGCAGGGTCAGCGGAGTCAGCTGGCGCGAAGAGGACGGGGAGGCAGGCGCGGCGCAGGCGGAAATCGTCATCGTCAGCGCCGGCGCTACAGAAAGCGCGCGCCTGCTGCTGAACTCGGCGACGCAACGCGAGCCCAATGGTCTGGGCAATCAGGGCGACCAGGTGGGGCGGCACTTGCAGGGGCACTTCGTCGCCTCGGCCAAAGGCCTCTTCCCGCAGGTTGTCATGGACAACCTGGGGCCGGGCGGCGGCGTGGGCACCTGCGATTTCAACCACGGCAACGCGGACGTGATTGGCGGCGGCATCCTGATCGACAACCTGATCGCGCTGCCGGTCATTTTCTGGAAGCGCTTCACCCCGCCCGATCTGCCGCGCTGGGGCCTGGCGGCCAAACGCTTCATGCGCGAGAAGTATCGATACGTCGGCGAGGCCAAGGGCACGATTCAGGAGATTCCGAGTCCGACCGCGCGCGTCACGCTGGACCCGCAGCTGCACGACAAATACGGTATCCCGGTCGCGCATCTCTCCGGCACCGCCCATCCCGAGATGCTGCGCACGGCGGCGTTCATGTATGCGCGCGCGGAGGAGTGGCTACAGGCAGCGGGCGCGGAAAAAATATGGGGCAGTCTCCCCGTGTTGCGCCTGGGCGGCGGCCAGCATCAGGCGGGCAGCTGCCGCATGGGCGAGGACCCGGCGCAGTCGGTGGTCGACCGCTGGCAGCGGGTGCACGGCCACGAAAACCTGTTCGTGCTGGACGGCTCGGTGCACGTGACCAACGGTGGCTTCAACCCGGTGCTGACGATCATGGCGCTGGCGTGGCGCGGCGCGGACCGGATTCTGGCGCAGTGGTAGGCCGTCAGTCGGCCATTATTCGGTCATCATTCGGGCGTCAGTCGACTGGCAGCGCCTGCAGCGCCGTCAGCAAGGCAGCCAGCGAGTCGCAATGCTGCGTCGCGCTGCCCAGGCGCAACTCCCAGCCGTACTCCAGCACGCGCACCTGCGCGCCGGCCGCGCCATCAGCAACGCAGTAGCCGCCGCGTTCCAGCGCGCGCCGCGTCCAGTTGGCCGCTGGGCCAGTGCCATGCAAGGCCACCGGCGGCCCGGCAGCGCGCTGTTGTAGCGGCAGGAAGCCGCCACCGAGCGGGTCGTAGTGCATACCCGAAGTGTGGAAGGCCGATGACAGCGCGCCGGAGAGCGCCAGGTCCTCGGGCGCGCCGGCCTGCAGCGCCTCGTCACCGCTCATCAGCCAGAGCTGGTCCGCGTGACGCAAGGCCAGCTCGAGATCATGCGTGCTGAGCAGGACGGCGCAGCCCTGTTCGCGCGCGAGGCGCTGCAGGAGGGCCATGATCTCCGCCCGGCGCGCCAGATCCAGCCAGGCGGTGGGTTCGTCAAGCAGCAGCAGCATGGGCTCCTGCGCCAACGCGCGCGCGATGTTAACCTTCTGGCGCTGGCCGTCGCTGAGGCGGTCGACCGGCTGCCAGGCGAGCGCTGTTGCGTCCACCGCCGCCAGGGCCGCGTCAACCGCCGCCTCGTCCTCTGGCCGCAGCCGGCCGCTCCAGCCGCTGTGCGGATGGCGGCCGAGGGCCACCAGCTCCCAGGCGCTGAGCAGGCCGACATCGACCGGGCCGGTCCACACGGTGGCCAGACGTTGGGCCCGGTCGCGCGCATCCATGTGTTGCAGGTCAGCGTCCGCCAGTGTGACGCGGCCCGCCAGCGGCGCTTGCAGGCCGGCGAGGGTGCGCAGCAGGGTGGACTTGCCGGCACCGTTGGGGCCGATCAGGCATATCAGCTCGCCCGGAGTCAGGGTCAGTTCGAGTCCGGCGGCCAGCGTGAGCGGCGGCTTGCGGCCGCGGCGGTAGCCGACGGACAGGCCGCTGGCGCGCAGCAGGCTCATGCGGCGAAAGCGCGCCCCAGGTTGCGGCGGCGCAGCAAAACATGAATGACGACCGGCGCGCCTAGCAGCGCCATGACCGCGTTGAGCGGCAGGACGAGGTTGTTGCCGGGCAGCTCGGCGATGATGGCGGCCACCAGGGCGAGGGCCGCGCCGCAGAGGACGCAGGCGGGCAAGAGCGCGCGGTGGCCGGAGGTGCCGAGCAGGCTGCGGCAGAGGTGCGGCACGGCGATGCCGAGGAAGCCGACGGGGCCGCAGAAGGCCGTCACGGCGCCGGCCAGCACGGCCGTGGCCAGCATGATCTGCAGGCGCGCGCGGCGCACATTCAGGCCGAGGCCGAGGGCGACCTGTTCACCGGGCAGCAGCGCGTCGAGGGGCTTGGCCTGCAGCAGGGCCATGCCGAGGCCAGCCAGCAATAGCGGCGCCATCACGCGCAACTCGCGCCAGCTGACCGTGCCGAAGCTGCCGAAGCTCCAGTTGATGAAGGCCTGAATCTGCTCCGGCACGCTGAAGTAGAGCAGCATGCTGACCAGCGCGCTTGTCAGGAAGCCGAGCATGACGCCCAGCACCAGCAGGGTCATGTTGCTGCCGACGGCGCGCGCCACCAGCAGCACCAGCAGGAGCACCAGGGCGGCGCCCGCCATGGCTGCGACGGCCAGCGCGAGGCTGCCGGTGAAACCCGCAGTGAGCAGCAACATACCTCCCAGCGCGCTTGTCGAGAGCAGCACCAGGGCCACGCCGAGGCTGGCGCCGGAGCTGATGCCCAGCACGTAGGGGCCGGCGAGGGGATTGCGGAAGAGGGTCTGCATGAGCAGGCCGCTGACGCCCAGCGCGGCGCCGGCCAGCAGGGCGGTCAGCGCCTTCGGCAGGCGGATGAGCAGGACGATGCGGCCCCAGGCATCTTCGCTGGTCGTGTGGCCGGTCAGCGCGCGCAGCACCTCGACCGGCGGGATGGTGACCGAGCCGAACATCAGGCTGAGCAGGAAGAGGACCAGCACGACGCTGAGCAGGCCGCCGAGCATCAGCCGGCGGCGCTGACGTTGACGCTGCAGGGGGTCGCTGCGTTGCGCAGCGGACAACGTTGTCGCAATGGAAAGCCAGCGTTGCGCGCGGATCATGACAGCCTCCGGTGGAACATGAGCTCGTGCTGCGGCAGCAATTCAGGATAGAAGAGCTTCACCAGGTCGCGCAGCAGCAGATGCGGCCGGGCCAGACCGGTCTCCCAGTAATCGTTGCCGCCAAACTCGTTTACGCGCGCGTCGGTGTTGTAGACCGCGCCCGCGCGGAAGGCGGCGAATTCCGCGTAGCGTTCGTCCTCGGCCAGCAGCGCAGCCAGCGAACCCATCTGAAAGCGATTGAGAATCCAGACGGGCGCCTCAATGCCGGCGGCGAAGACCGTCTCAAAGTCGAAGGGCTGGTTGACCGCGCCGGTCACCGCGTCCATCAGCACGAAGTTCACGCCGGCGTCCTGCAGCAACTGGCCGACCCAGCTCTGCTGGCCCGGGATGATCCAGGCATCGCTGTAGGGCGAGAAAGTGTTGAGCAGGGCGGTGACGCGTTGGTCGTCGGGCACGGTGGCGGCCAGCGTCGCGGCCTCCTCATAGTCCGCCATCAGCTGCGCGTAGAGCGTTTCGGCGCGCGCTTCCTCGTTGAAGAAGAGCGCGATGAACTTGAGCCACTCGGCGCGGGCGGGCAGGCCCGGCTCCAGCCAGTCGGCGTTGATGGCGGTGAAGACGCCGGCCTCCAGCAGCACGGGATGGGCGTCGGTCTCCGGGTTGAAGCCGTTGGCCAGCACGAGATCGGGCGCCAGTTCCAGCACCAGTTCGACGTTGATGGAGGCGCCGTTGCCGACTTCGGCCAGGGCGCCATCCTGCAACATGGCGACGACTTCTGGCGTGTTGACGTAGTTGCCGCTGTCCAGGGCGATCAGCTGGTCGAGGCGGCCCAGGTCGAGCAGATTGGGCAGCTGCGTGGTGGCCAGCGAGATGACGCTGCTGACCGGCACCTCGACCAGCAGCGCGTCCGCATGGCCCGCGGGCAGGGGCGTGCCGCACTGCAGCAGCAGATATTCGACGGCCGCTGCGGCGCCGGGCCAGGGCTGGAGCGTACGCACCAGCTTGTAATGGCCGTGATACTCGATCTCGAGGCCGCTGGCGTTCAGCAGCGTCGCCTTGTGCGGGAAGTAATCGACAGCCGGGTCGAAGTCCGCGACGCAAGCCTGGGTGAGGTTGGCGTCCTGGGCGAGCAGGGGGGAAACGAGGCTGAGTAGCAGAAGCAGGGTGAGGAGTGGCCAGGCGACGTTGCTGAAATAAAAACCCGCCGGGTGGCGGGCTGCACGACTTGTTGCTGCGGTCATGTGCTCCCCTTTGTCCACGAAGGTTCATCACACCATTGCGGACGGGCATTCGGACTCTCCCGATCTGTGTCGGGATTACCGCTGCGGGACAGTGCCGGCTTCTCACCGGCTTCCCCCGTTGTGCGCCGGGCCATGGGCCGCGACGCTTCCGCGCTGGCTTATGCACTTGTTGGAGGCAGTGTGACACATGGGGCGCGGCAATGCAAGGGATTGGGTGGGGAGAGTTGGGGTGGACACTTGACGGCTGCGCCCGGCTTCGCCAGAATGCGACAGCATTGCCCGCGGCCGCTTCGCCAGAATCGGATTGCCCATGCTCGTAATCGGTCTTATCTCCGGCACCTCCGCCGACGCTATCGACGCCGCGTTGTGCGAGATCAGCGGCGCGCCGCCCAGGCTCGACGTGCAGCTGCGCGCCACGCGCACGCATCCCTTCCCGCCGGACATGCAGCCGCGCATCCTCGAGGCCGGCACGCGCAAGGGCAGCACCGAAGAGCTGGCAATGTTGCACTTCGAACTGGGCGAACTCTTCGCCGAGGCCGCGCTGGCGCTGATCGACGATGCGGGCCTTGAGGCGAGCGACGTCGACCTGATCGGCTCGCACGGGCAGAATTTCTGGCATGCGGTCAACACGCGCGGCGAGGTCACGGCGACGCTGCAGCTGACCGAGGCGGCCATCATCGCCGAGCGCAGCGGCATCACCACGATCAGCAACTTCCGTCCGCGCGACGTCGCCGCCGGCGGCCAGGGCGCGCCGCTGACGGCGCTGGCGGACTGGCTGCTGTTGCGGCATGCGGAGCAGTGGCGCGCGGTGCAGAACATCGGCGGCATCGCCAACGTGACTTTCCTGCCGCCGCTGAATGACGACGAGAGCGAGCCGCTGGCTTTTGATACCGGGCCCGGCAACTCCCTGCTGGACGCCGCCGTCACTCTGCTGTCGGACGGGCGCCGCAACTACGACCGCCACGGTCTGCTGGCGCGGGCCGGCACGGTGGAGGAGGCCTGGCTGAAGATGCGCCTGGCGCACCCCTATTTCAATCGGCGCCCGCCCAAATCCACCGGGCGCGAGACCTTCGGCATGAGCATGGCGACCAGCCTGGTCACCAGCGCGCAGCGGCGCGGCATGAGCGCGCCCGACATCCTCGCCTCGTTGACGGCGCTGACGGCGCGCTCGATCGCGCGCGCCTACGAGCGACACGCGCCGCAGCCGGTGCAGGAAGTCATCCTGGGCGGGGGCGGACGGCACAACCCGGCCATCACCGGCATGTTGCGCGAATTACTGGCGCCGGTGCCGGTGCTCAGCCATGAAGACATCGGCTTCCCGAGCGACCACAAGGAGGCGCTGGTCTTCGCGCTGCTGGCGCACGAAACCTGGCACAACCGGCCGGGCGCCCTGCCCGCGCTGAGCGGCGCAAAGCATGCCAGCGTGCTGGGGCAGATTACGCCCGGGGCCAACTACGAGGCGCTGGCGCGCAGCACCTGGGGCGGGGCCCTGGCAAAAGACGAAGGAGCAGAGGCATGAGCGCAGCGACGAAGATCGCGTTGATCACCGGCGCGGGCAGCGGCATCGGGCGGCGCACGGCGCTGGCCCTGTGGGAGGCCGGCTGGTCGGTCGCGCTCAGCGGGCGGCGCGAGCACATGCTGCGCGAGACGCTGGCTGAGGGCGGGGTTGCGGCGGAGCGCGCGCTGGTGGCGCCCTGCGACGTGAGCGACGAAGCGGCGGTGAAGGCGCTCTTCGCGCAGGTGGAGGAGACCTTTGGCCGGCTCGACCTGCTGTTCAACAACGCCGGCATCAGCGCGCCGGCGGTGCCGCTGGAGGAGCTGGCGCTGGAGCGCTGGCAGCGCGTGATGGACGTCAACCTGACGGGCGTGTTCCTGTGCACGCAGGCGGCATTCCGCTTGATGAAGCGGCAGAACCCGCGCGGCGGCCGCATCATCAACAACGGCTCGCTCTCCGCGCAGCGGCCGCGCCCGATGAGCGCGCCCTACACGGCCAGCAAGCACGCGCTCACCGGCCTGACGAGTTCCACCGCGCTGGACGGCCGCGAGTGGGACATCGTCTGCGGCCAGATCGACATCGGCAACGCCGCCACCGAGATGACGCGGCGCATGGAGATCGGGGTGCTGCAGGCCGACGGTCAGTTGCGCACCGAACCGACGATGGATGCCGACCACGTGGCGCAGGCGGTGCGCTACATGGCGGAGCTGCCGCTGGAGGTCAACGTGCCCTTCATCACGGTGATGGCCAACGGCATGCCCTTCACGGGGCGCGGATGAACGGGGTGCGCCCCGTCCTGCGCGAAGGCATCAAGGCGCTGCAGCCGAGCCTGATCCGCGAGCTGGCCAACGAGGCCACGGGCAGCCCCGACTTCGGCGATCTGATCCAGCTGTGGTACGGCGAGCCGGACCTGCCCACGCCGGAAGTGGTGCGGCGCGCGGGCCAGGACGCGCTGGCTCAGGGCGAGACTTTCTACACGCCCAACGCCGGACTGCCGCCGCTGCGGCAGGCGCTGGCGGACTACATGAACGGGCTCTATGGTACGGATTTCGGCATGGAGCGCATCCTGGTCACGGGCTCCGGCACGCTGGCCCTGACGATCGCCGCGCAGGCCTTGCTGTCGCCGGGCGATACGCTGGTGACGCACGCGCCCACCTGGCCGAATCTGGGCGCGATACAGCAGCTGCGCGGCGCTCACGTGGAGCGCGTGCCGCTGGTTTTGCGTGACGGTCGCTGGCAGCTGGACCTGCAGCAGTTCTTCGATGCCTGCGGGCCGAAGACGCGGGCACTGCTGGTCAACTCACCGAGCAACCCGGCCGGCTGGATGCTGACTGACGCGGAACAGCAGGAGATCCTGGAGTTCTGCCGTCAGCGCGGCCTGTGGCTGATCGCCGACGAAGTCTACAACCGCATCGTTTACGACCGGATGCACGCGCCCACTTTCGCCGACAAGATCAGCGCCGAGGACCAGGTGCTGATCGTCAACAGCTTCTCCAAAACCTGGGCGATGACCGGCTGGCGTCTGGGCTGGCTGACGATCCCGGCCAGCCTGCTGGGCAGCTTCGAGATGCTGACCGAGTACACCAACTCCTGCTCGCCGCCCGCCACGCAACTGGCCGGCCTCTGCGCAGTGCAGCAGGGCGAGCCCTATTTGCGCGAGTCGCTGGCGCGCTGGCATGAGTCGCGCGGGCTCTTGCTGGAGGCCTTTGCGCAGCTGCCGCGGGTCCACTGCCCGCAGCCGGACGCGGCCTTCTACGCCTGGTTCTCCTGTGAAGGCGTGACGGACAGCTACGCTTTTGCCAGCGAGATCCTGCATGAGGCGCGCGTGGGGCTGGCGCCGGGCGTGGCCTTCGGCCCGGAAGGGGAGGGCTGGCTGCGGCTGTGCCACGCGGTCGCGCCGGAGCAGATGGCGCGGGCGCTGGAGCGGCTGGGTCCGGTGCTGAAGTAGTGGCCACCAGCCGATTGCCCGGCGTGCTTGTCGGGAATGACACAATTGGCCGGCGACGACTAAAACTGTGGCCAGAAAAGCGGCCAATACAGTTTTAACTGGGGTGGGCCAGTTCGCAGAATCGCCGCTATGCGCCGGAGCGGAGAGTGAGGCTGACCAGCACGCCAATTCCGGCGCTGACAATAGCCTGAATGACAGCCGCGAGAATTATCCAGACTTTCGCAGACTGAATATCGGCCTTCGTGGCAAGATGCTCGCAGGCGCCTTCAAGTCGGGCTACGCGTTCTGTGGTGTTGGCTTCAATGTTCACGTCGTCCACCTGGCGCTGGCGCGCCGTGCCGGGCGCAGTCGCGCCGCCCGGATACATGCACATAATGACACGAATTTACTCAGCGGCCGGAGAGCGCCATGCTGAGGCAGTAGTGGAAGAACCAGCGGCCCTGCTGCCAGGCGGCGCCGCCTGATTGCCAGGAGAGCAAGCCGACCTCAAGGTAGCGCAGGCCCATGAAGTGGCCGGTCGCGCGGAAGCGCTGCATGAAGGCCGCCGGCGCGATGGCATGGCCGGCTGCGGCAAGGGCGTTCGCGGTAGAGGCGCACCGTAGCGCCGGATGCGCCCTGATGGGGCCGCGGCTCCTCACGGATGGACTCAATGTGCAACTCTGGCGCGCCATGGATGCGCGTCAGCAGCTTGCGGAAGGGCGCAACGAGGGCTTCGTGGGTGGCGGCGACCGTCACCGCAGCGAGCGGATGTAGGCGGCGCTGTCCGGGACGTGCACCGGCAGATGGCGGTAGAGCGGGCGCGGCGGCGTGACAATGATTTCCTCGAGCATGCCGCCCATGTCGAGCGCCTCACGCGTGGGCCAGGGCGGCGCGCTGCGCCACTCTTCCTCGCTAAAGGCGGCGATGCCTTCAACGAGCCCGGCCTGGATTTGCTCCCACTCGTCCAGCACCTGAGCCAGGCTGTGGTCGCTGCGGGCAGAGATGCCGCCGTAATGCAGCTCGAGGCTGCGGGCCGGGCTGCGCATGACGTCGCTGACCGGGTGGCGCTCGCCGCGCTGCCAGGCCTGCAAGGCCTCCAGCGCCAGCGATTCGTAGACGGTGAGGTGCGCCAGCAGATCCTTGAATGAGCAGTGCTGGTCGGCAAAAAAGCCGTGGTGCACGGTGTCCGGGCGCGTCATCTCGTCCGGCTGCAGTTCGTCGATCAGTTCGCGCACACTGTCGTGCTCCACCTGGAGCAGTTGCGCGGCGCGTTGCGGCGTTACAGTCGCCCGCATTTTCAGTCCTCCTTCGTCCCAGTAGCGTTGTGGCAGGGCGCCGAGGGTGGCCCTCACCCCAAACCCTGTCCCGTCGCTCACGACGGGAGCCCTTTCCCGCTTGCGGCGGGAACCCTTCTCAGGGAGAGGGGCTTTAAGTGCACGTGAAGCGGGGCCACTCATTACTCGCGCTTGTGGCGCGGCGCCCGGTGGCTGTCGTCGCGCTCGAGGGTGTCGCGCAGGATGTAGGTCGTTCTGCCACCCAGCCCGTGCCAGCTGCGCACGATGATTTCCGCCACCAGGCCGATGCTGATGAGCTGAACGCCGGAGATGATCAGCAGCGCCGACAGGATGAGCAGCGGCCGGCTGCCAATGTCGACGTTGGCGATCAGCTTTTCGGCGCTCAGGATCAGGCCCAGCAAGACTCCGGCGCTACAGGCCAGCAGACCGATGCCGCCGAAGACTTGCAGCGGCCGGGTGCTGTAGCCGAGGATGAAGCGCACGGTGATGAGGTCCAGCAGCACGCGGATGGTGCGGCTGATGCCGTACTTGCTGCTGCCGTGCACGCGCGGCCGGTCGTTGACCGGAATCTCGGCCACCTGCACGCCAATTTGCGAGGCGACGGCCGGGATGAAGCGGTGCAGTTCGCCGTAGAGCTGGATGTTCTTGACGACGACGCTGCGATAGGCCTTGAGCGTGCAGCCATAATCGTGCAGGTGGACGCCGGTGACGCGCGAAATGAGGCTGTTGGCCAGCATGGAGGGCAGGCGTCGCGTCAGGAAGGGCTCCTTGCGATTCTTGCGCCAGCCGCTGACGATATCATGGCCCTCTTCGAGTTTTTGCAGCAGGCGCGGAATGTCGCGCGGGTCATTTTGCAGATCTGCGTCGCTGGTCACGACGATTTCGCCGGCGGCCCTGGCGAAGCCGGCGCTGAGCGCGGTGGTCTGGCCGTGATTGCGGCGGAAGCGCAGGATGACCCAGCGCGGGTCGCGCTCGTGCACGGCTTGCAGGGCTTCGAAGCTGCCGTCGCTGCTGCCATCATCGACGACGATGACCTCGCTGCTGCACTCCAGCGTATCGAGCACAGCCGCCAGTTCGCTGTGCAGGGCGGGGACGGACTCCGCCTCGTTGTACAGCGGGATGACGATTGAGAGATACGGGCGGCTCATGTGGCCAGCTCCATTCGCGGCAGGCGTTTCAACCACAACCAGCCGACCAGGCCGCAGAGCGCGGCCGCCAGCACCTGGCAGGCATGCAGGAAAAACCCGGTTGCGGCAGCGGCGCCCGGTTCCAGCCCGGCGAGGGTGACCAGGCCGAAAGTCCAGCCGCCTTCAATCACGCCGAGGCCGCTGACACTCGCCACCGGCAAGGCCTCGACGAGCATGGTGATGCTGATGATGCCGACCAGCAGGGGCAGGCCCTGCACGCCCAGCGCGCCCAGCAGCAGCAGATTGAAGCAGACGCTCGAGCCCCAGGTCAGGCAGGAGAGCAGCAGCGTGAGCAGGAAGATGCGCGGTTGGCGGATGCGCGCCAGGCTGGTTGCCAGCGGGGGCAAGTGCGCGGCGATGCGTTGGCCCAGGCCGCGCTGGCGCTGCAGCAAGCGCATGGCCAGACGCAGGAAGCGGCTGGCGCTGAAGAGCAGCGCCAGACAGAGTAGAAAGGCCGTCACCAGCAGGGCCAGCAACGTCGGGCGCGCCTGCGAGAATTGCGCGCTGCCCTGCACCAGGGCCGCACCGCCGACCAGCAGCACGATCAGCAGCTCGAAAAGGCGCGCGCTCACCAGGCTGCCGAAACCGGCGCCGACTGCCTGGCCAAAGTGGCGCCGCAGCAGGAGCATCCAGGAGAACTCACCGGCCTTGAAGGGCAGCACGCGCACCAGCAGATTATGCACCAGCACGACCGGCCAGAGCGCGGCCAGCGGCGGCGCGTCCGCGGCCAGCAGCACCTGAAAGCGCAGCGTGCGGAAGAAGTTGAGCATCAGATAGATCAGCAGCGCCAGCAGCAGGCTGTCGGGCGAAATGCCGGCGGCCATCACACGGAAAGCATCGAGGTCCAGCGCGTCCAGCAAGAGGACGACCAGCGTCAGTGAGAAGAGCAGGCCGGCCCAGCGCCAGAGGCGGGCCGGGTCGGGCAGGGCGGAGAGCAGGGGCAGGCGCTTCATACCCCGCAGTGTAGCCTTAAGCCAGGCGACAAACTATACTCCGCTGCGGACTCCTGCAGGGCGAACAGGACAAGGATGCGGACGACGCTGAACGCCAATCGCTGGTTGTGGGTCATTCCGTTGCTTTTGCTGGCGGCGCTGCTGGCAGGGCGGCGGCTGAACTCCTGGTCGTTTTCATCGGACGAAGTCTCCACGATGATCAGCGCCGGCGCGCGCAGTTTCGGCCCGTTAACCCTGGCAGAAACCTTGTCCACCCTAAACAGCGCTTCGCCGGATCAGGCCTTCGGTTGGACGCTGCTAATGAATCGCTGGGGCGCTGTGGTTGGCTGGAGCACGGTGGCAGCACGCGCCCTTGCCTGGCTCATCGGTCTGCTGACGCTGGCGCTGGTCTATCGTGCAGGACGCAGTTTGTTCGGCCGGCAAATCGGCGTCATTGCAGTGCTCTTGCTGGTCACGTCGGTGTTCTTTATCAGCTACCTGCATATTGCGCGGGCCTTCACAACAGTGGCCTTGTTGACGCTGGTGACGCTGTGGTGCTACTGGCGCGTCGCCCTGCAAGTGAGAGCGTCGGATCGGTGGGGCCAGGCAGGCTTGCTGCTGGGGGGCATTGGCCTGCTTTATGCTCATTATTTTGCGTCGTTGCTGCTGCCCGCGCTGGGGTTGTTCCACCTCTTTCTTGTGCGCAAGGACCGGCGTTGGTGGCGCGTTACGCTGATCCTGGCAGTGGTCGCGCTCAGCGCGCTACCGGAGCTGGCAGTGCTGCGGCAGGGACTGGAATGGAATTGGCAACGCTTTGGCATGAATGCCGGCGGCAAGGCCATGAATCCGTCGGAGGCGTTGCTGCAAATTCTCTACAACGTTTCGAACAGTATCGTTGTACTGTCACAGCAGCTGGGCCCGGCGGTCCTGCTCATCTTGCTGCTGTCGCTGTTGCTGTTGCTATGGAAGCGTCCGTCTGGCGCCGTGCGCGCGGCCTGGTTCCTGGGCGTAATGTCCCTGTTGATGTTGGCGCTGGCGCTAATTGTCAACGAGTTTGTGTGGGTGCTGTGGCCCAGTCGTGTGCGCTATCTGATTGGCCTGTGGCCGCCGCTCGCGCTGCTCAGTGGCCTCGGCCTGCGCTGGCTGGGGCGCAGACGGCAACGCTATGCAGACTGGTTGCTGGCCATGTGGCTGGCGGCCAGCATCGTACTGCTGCTGCGGACACCTCTCTACCAGAAATTGCAATTTTATCATTTGTCCCATGTCCACATTGCGGATCAGGCGCTCGTCCAGCTTGCGCAGGCAGACGACTTCCTGCTGCTGGACGCCGGGGTGATGCCCACTGACAGGTGGATCCCTGTCTACTATTCGAACTCCCGGTGTCTGGGAGTACCCTCGAGAATTCATTACGCTGGCCGGGGAGCATGAGCAGGCGTTGACGCGGGCGCAGGCACATGAACGCGTCTGGCTGCTGGTCACGGAGCCCGATAGTGAGGTCGAGCGCGCGCTGGCCGAGGGGATGGTTTTCTGTCAGCGTCCAGTCAAACGGGACGGAACGGTGCTGACGCTCTACTCTCGAAGCGCAGCCGACTGCGGCTGAGCAATGCGCTTAGAAGCGTTGCACTGCCACGCTCGTCCCGGCGCGCAAGCCGCTGCTGTCCAGCGGAATGTGCAGCAGGCCGTCCGCGCCCACCAGCGTGAAGATCAGCCCGGACTTGCCGAAGACCGGCTCCGCCAGCAGCTGTCCCTCACGCTCGACCAGGCGCACCGGCACCGTGTCCTCGCGGCCGCTGGCCGAGGGGAGGTTGGCGCCGAGCAGCGCGTGTACGCTGGCGGCCTGGGTCATTTTCGCGCCCGACCAGCGGCGCAGCAGCGGCAAGAGGATCTGGCGCGCGACCAGCAGGGCCGATACCGGGTTGCCGGGCAGGCCGATGACGGCTTTGCCGTCACAGACTGCCAGCAGCGTCGGTTTGCCGGGACGTACAGCGAGACCATGCTGCAGCACGCCGGGCGCGCCCAGGCGATCGATGACCGCGCGCGTCAGGTCACGCGCGGAAACGGAACTGCCGGCGGTCAGCAGCAGCAGGTCGGCCGCCGCCAGGCCGCGCTGCGCCCGCGCCAGATAGTCGTCGAATTCGTCGCGCGCGATGCCGCAATGCCCGGGAATAGCGCCGGCCTCGCTCACCAGGGCCGCCAGGGTGTGGGCGTTGATGTCGCGGATCTGGCCGGGCGCGGGGGTCGCCTCGGGCGGCACCAGCTCGTCACCGCTGCTGAGGATGGCTACGCGCGCCCGCATTCGTACGCGCACCTGGATGATGCCCGCGGCCAGCAGGCCGCCGATTTCCTGCGGCCGCAGGGTCTGGCCGGCGGCCAGCAGCAGTGAGTCGCGGGCGATATCCTCGCCGGGCTGCAGCACATTTTCGCCCGGCGCGACCGGCGCCAGCAACTCGATTTCCGCGCCGCCGAGCGGCTGGGTGCGCTCCAGCATGATGACGGCGTCGGCATCGGGGGGCAGCATGCCGCCGGTGTGGATGAGCAGGGCGCTGCCCGGCGCCAGGGGCTGCTGCGCGGCCTCGCCCATGCGCAACTCGCCGGCCATGCGCAGGAGGGCAGGCAGGCCGGGCGAGGCGCCGAAGCTCTCCGCCGCGCGCAGGGCATAGCCATCCACCGTGCTGCGCCGGAAGGCCGGCAGGTCGGCCGGGGCGCGTACATCCTGCGCCAGCGCGCGCCCCAGGGCCGCGCGTGGGTCAAGCGTTTCGATGTCAGGGGTTGGCTGCCAGTGCGCGAGCATGGTCTGCAGGGCCTGGGCGACCGGCTGGACATTGAAGAATTCGGCGCTGTTCATTGCTGGAGTATAGCGGGTGACGGGTGGTCAGGACTGTGCCGGCGCTGTGCCCTCACCCTAAATCCCTCTCCCCAAGGGAGAGGGACTTTAACTGCGAATTTCTTGAGCTTGCTTTTCTCCCTCTCTCCCTGAGAAGGGCTCCCGTGAAGCGGGAAGAGGGGGTTGGGGGGTGAGGGCTTGCGGGCCTCTCTTACTCCTCTTTCAGGCCCAGGCGCCAGGCGTGGGTGTAGACGCGCATGCCGCCGCGGCGCACATAGCCGACGATGCAGATCTGCCAGGCTTCGGCCAGGCGAATGGCGGTGCTGGTGGGCGCGGTGCGGCTGGCCACCAGCGGGATATTCATGCGCCGCGCCTTGGACAGCATCTCCGAGCTGATGCGGCCGCTGGTGAGCAGCAGGCAATCGCGCGGGTCCACGTCGGCCTGCAGCGCCATGCCGGCGATCTTGTCGACGGCGTTGTGACGGCCAACGTCTTCGGCGCTGAGCAGCAACTTTTGCGTATCGGCCAGCACGGCGATATGCACGCCGCGCACCAGTTGATACAGGCGGGCGGCGCCCTGCAAGTCGCGCATGCGCTGCTGGATGATGGCCGCTTCCGCCCGGAAGTCGCTGCAGAGCGGCGGATACGATTCCGTGATGTGCTGCAGCGTCACGCCGCCGCCACAGCCGCTGGTCAGCACCATGCGCCGCGGCGGCTCGAAGTCCGCGCGATTAAGCAGGACATCGACCACAGTGCGCGGCAGGTTGGCCTGCACCAGCGCCACCTCGGCCAGCGTGTCGATGACGCCTTCGGTGTAGAGGAAGCCGAGGGCCAGGGCCTCCTGCTGCAGCGGACTGCACATAATCGTGGCCAGTTCCTGACCGTTGACGTAGAGGTCGAGCAGCGACTCCTCGATGACGCCGCCGTCGGTCAGCTGCGCGCTGTCCTGTTCAACGAGCCAGTAGCGATGTGGCAGCGCGCCGGGGGTGGCCCTCACCCCAAACCCCTTTTCCCGTCGCTCACGACGGGAACCCTTCTCAGGGAGAGGGGCTTTAAGTGCGCGTGGAGCGGGGCCACTCATTACTCGCGCCGGCGCCGTGGCTTGCGAGTAAGGGTGCGGATCTCTTCCGGCGCAAGGCCCTGTTGCAGGCCCCACTCGGTCTTCGGCTTGAGCGCGCCGGTGGGGCAGACGCCGATGCACTGGCCGCAGAAGACGCAGGGCGATTCGGTCATGGAAATGTCGAAGGCGGTCGAGACGTGGGTGTCATGGCCGCGGCCGTCGAGGGTCAGGGCGAAGGTGTACTGCGCGTCCTCGGCACAGACCTGGACGCAGCGCCAGCAGAGCACGCACTGGCTGTAATCGCGCAGATAGAAGGGGTTGTCGTCGATGAGCTCGTGCTCGCGCGCCTGGGCCTCCGGGAAACGGGCAGGGTCGGCGTCGCAGTCAGCCATGGCGGCGTTGATTTCCGGCGCCTCGCTGAGGTCGACCGAGGCGGCCAGCATCTCGAGGATGGTGCGGCGGCTGCGCAGACTGCGCTCGTTGCTGGTCTGCACCTGGGCGTCCGGGCGGCATTCGGCGATGCAGGCGGGCTGGAGCAGGCGTTCGCCGTTTACATCGACGACACAGACGCGGCAGAGGCCGTTGGAGCTGGTGGCTTCGTGCCAGCAGATGACCGGGATGTCGATGCCGAGCGTGGCGGCGGCTTCAAGGATGGTGGTGCCGGCGGGCACGCTGAGTTCGACGCCGTCGATGGTGAGGGTGACGTGCTCGTCAGACATTGGCACTCTCCGCATCCCCGAACATTTCAGGCCACTGCTCCAGCGCGCTGAGGACGGCGGAGCCGGCGGTGTGGCCCAGGCCGCAGAGCGAGGCCTCCGTCATCGTCCAGCCCACGTCGTGCAGGCGTTGCGCGTCACCGGGCTGCGGCGCGCGCTCAAGCAACTCCAGCTGACGCTGCGTCCCCAGCTGACAGGGGAAGCACTTGCCGCAACTCTCGTGCTGGAAGAAGCGCGCCACGCGCAGCAGCAGGTCGCGCAGGTCAACCGTCGTGTTGAAGACCATGATAGCGCCGGAGCCGAAGGTGCTGCCAGCCGCGCGCAGGTCTTCGAAGCTCAGACGCAGACCGATCTGCTCCGGCCTGAGGAAGGTGCCCGCCGCGCCGCCCATCAACACGGCTTGTAACTCGCCCTCCACGCCGCCGCAGGGACCATCCAGCAGCGCGCGCAGACTCAGGCCCGGCTCAATTTCGAAGACGCCCGGCCGCCGCACGTGGCCGCTGACCGAGACCAGCTTGCTGCCGCTGCTGCCTTCGGTGCCGAAGCCGCGGAACCAGGCCGCGCCATGCGTCAGGATGCCGGGCACGGCGGCCAGGGTCTCGACGTTGTTGACCGTCGTGGGCTGGCCGAAGAGGCCGGACTCGGTGGGGTAGGGCGGCTTGATGCGCGGGAAGCCGCGTTTGCCCTCGATGGCCTCGAAGAGCGCCGACTCCTCGCCGCAGATGTAAGCGCCGGCGCCACGGCGAATCTCGATGTCGAAGTCGAAGTCGCTACCGCCGATGCCCTCGCCCAGCAGGTTGGCCGCTTCGGCCTCGGCGATGGCGGCCGCCAGGCGCTGCGTGGCCAGGGGATATTCGCCGCGGATGAAGAGGTAGGCGTGACGCGCAGAGATACAGCGCCCCGCGATGGCCATGCCCTCCAGCAGGCGGTGGGGGCAGGCTTCCATCAGCGCGCGGTCCTTGAAGGTGCCCGGCTCGCTCTCGTCCGCGTTGCACACCAGCCAGCGCGCCGGCGCCGCTGGGCCGCGGGTGAAGAGCCACTTGCGCCCGGTGGGGAAGGCCGCGCCGCCGCGCCCGATCAGGCCGGAGTCGTCGAGCAGGGCGACGATCTCCTCCGGCGTCAGCGTCAGGGCATGGCGCAGGGCGGCGTAGTCGCCGTATTCGGCGAGGGTCTGCGCGCGTTCCGGCTGCGCGCCAGCGAGCAATACGGCCGGGTCCGCAGCGTGGATGAGGGGATAGTCGGGCCCCGCGTCCGGCGTCAGCAGTTGCGCGACGTCCGTCACCGGCGCGATGCTGCGTTCGCCCTGGCCGCGCTGACTGATGAGGGCCGCCGGCGCGTGCTCGCAGAGGCCGAGGCAGGGCGAATGCTCGATCGTGAGGGTCGGGTCGTCAGCGGGCAGGGACGCCAGCAGGGCGTCAGCGCCGCGCAGGGCGCAGACCGGGTCGGTGCAGACGCGGACGATGCGCTCGCCGGTGGGCTGTGCGTGGAAGAGGCTGTAGAAGCCGATGACGCCGTAGATGTCGGCCTCGGGCACGCGCAGGCAGTGCGAGATGGCGTGGACGGCCTCGGGGCTGATGTGGCCGGCGTGGGTCTGCACGTCCCAGAGCAGCGGCAGCAGGGCGTCGCGGCCGCGGCCGGCGTAGGGGGCGAGGAGGGCGTCGAGTTCTTCTGCCGGAAGAGGTGAATTCATCCAATTACCTGAGTGACCAATAACAGTGACAGCCCGGAATCAGAACGCAACTCGAAATCCAACGAGCTTAGGGGACATGTGATGCGAAAGGCCTTGGCCGAATAGTAGTCCAGTGCAGTGAAGCAACGTTCAGGATTCGCGTCCAGTTCCAGATCTACTCCAGTGAATTCAGAACCCAAGTAAGTGGTCAAATCATCAATACCCAGTCCGGTAGCAAGCAGGGACCAGGACCCTTCTTCAAGTTGAAGCGAGCCATTCGTCACAAAATAATCTGACCTCAGTCTGCGCTCGACTTTTTCTCCTTGTCGGAAGCAGATATGCGGCGAAAACTTCAAGCTCTTGCAGCGTCTCCACGGTTTAGTGACAGCAACGTTATTTCTTCAGTTGCTGGACCTTCATCATCTTGTGCCAGAGTCGGAAACATCAGTGCCAGACCTACGATCGGCGATGAACAAGGCACGAAACATAGAACAAAGGTCCCCCTATGTGAGTTGAGTGGTTCATTCACCTTGTGTTGATTGCTCTACGTTTTCTTGCATGACAAAGTTCTCAATTGGCAGGATGTTCAGCAGGAAATGTGGATAACGCGACTCGACAGTCCACTCGACTCCTGCCAGGCAGTCCAGCGCCAGGGCGCCGGGCCAGTCGCCCTCAAGCTCCCGTACACAGCTGGACGGATAGACTGTATACGTAACGCTCGCCTCGCCAGCGCGCGTGGCATCCGGACCGCCAACGTCGCCGACGATTAGGGACCATTCGCCTGCTTCCAGTTGGGTCGTACCTTTGGCCAGGTAGAAAGAGGCCCTTGGGAAATTACGTTCCTCCAGTGTGCCTTCCAGCAGTAATACGCTGTGGGCGCGCCCCTGTTGAGCCAGAGCTTCTTCAAGTTCAGCACTTACGCTTTCAAGCTGCCCCTGGGCTTCGGCCAGTTCATTGTCGCGTTCAGTGATTGTATTCTTGGCCACCTTTAGTTCCGCTTGCGCCGCATCACGTTCACTGATCGCACTGTCGCGTTCGCTACGAACATTCTCAATTTCTGTGTTGGTGCTCTCAATTTGCTCGTTGCGTGCTGCAAGGTCTGAGAGCGTTAATTCCAGTTCAACCTTCAGGTCATCGGTTGCGTTTTCTTCCAGGGCCTTCGCCAGTGCCATTCGCGCCTCATCGCGTTCCGCGGTTGCCTTGTCACGCGCAGACTCTGCTTCGATCAACAGTGTGTTAAGTTGTTCAGTGTTCACCTTGTCCACAGCCTGTTGCTCGCGAAGTTGAGCCAGCGCCTCCCTGGTTGTCTCCAGCTCACTGGTTTTCGCATCGCGCTCGCTCAGGGCGAAATCGAGTCTTGCCCGGGTGTCTGCCAGGCTTTTTTCCAGCTCGCCGATCTTTCGGTTTAGTTCATCCCTTTCTTGTTTGAGTTCGTCCAACATCAATTGGTTGTCGTCCAGGTTCCCCAGCAGTTGAAAGCGAGCGTCTTCAGTCGTGCGCCACAACAGGGCAAGCGCCACTGCGGCGATCAACAGCACAGTCGTTGTTGCCGGACTGCGGCTCACGCGGCGCAGCGTAACTCCGCCGCTGTCAGGTGGAGAAGGAACGATTCCGCTCATCAGACAACCTTTTTCTTTGCCGCCGCCGCCAGCTCCGCCGGGGTGTTGAGGTTGTGCAGGGCGCGGCCGTCGGGGTCCAGCGGCTGCCAATCGGCTTCGTCGAGATAGCGCACGCGCACCTGGTCGTAAAAGCCGATGACTTTCAGCCGGCCGGCCTCAATCTGCGCGCGGATCGGCGCGATGCAGGCCTGGCTATAGACGGCGTGCAGGCCCTGGGGATAGCCGTCCACGCGCGGCACGATGACGTCGTACCGGCCTTCCTCGCGCAGCGCCAGCATGTGCCGCAGCAGCGCCGGACTGAGGAAGGGCATGTCGCAGGCGACGACGAGGGTGTGGCCGCAGCGACTGTGCAGCAGCGCCGTGTAGATGCCGCCCAGGGAACCGCCCTCCGGCAGCGCGTCGCGCAGCATGGGCAGGCCGAAGCGCGCGTGCGCATTGTGGTCGTTGCTGACCAGCAGGGTCTGCGCCTGGCCGAGGTCGCTGATGCGCTCGCGGCCCATGCACGTGTGCCAGCATGGGCCGCCCGTCCAGCTCGACCAGGGCCTTGTCGCGGCCCATGCGCCGGCTGCGTCCGCCGGCGTTGATGGCGACGGTGAAGGGTGTGAAGCAGGCGGAGCGATGCCTTGTGCTCATCCCTTTCACCGCTCGTCTTCCAGTTTGAGGAGCCGCTGAAGCCGGGCGATGAGAGGGGGAATGTCCGTTTGCGTCGTTTCCCAAACCACGTCCAACTCAACCCGCCAATAGTTGTGTACCAATATGTGCCGCATACCGATGATTTTTCCCCAAGGTATTTGAGTCTGCTGCGCCCGTAATTCGTCTGAAATATGGCTGGCGGACTCACCGACAAGCTCCAGGGCTTTTGCCAGGCCAAGTTGGAAGATGCGGTCATTGTCCAGGTCTTCACGCTTGCGATTATTGACGAACTGCGTCGCGCATGTATATCAGATGCAAGCGGTCGCGCTCACGACTCCTTCGCATAGATGAGCTTCGCGCTCTCTATAATTTCATCGCGAATATACGGGCTCAGCCCATTTGGCGTACACAGGTCAACCTGGCGCCCGACGATCTCGCTCAAATCCGTCAAATGCCCGCCCATATCAAACAGGCTGATTGCTGCATCCGGCAGGTACTCGACCAGCAAATCGATATCGCTCTCCGGCGTCAATTCATTTCGCGCGGCGGAGCCAAACACCGATAAACGCCGTATCGGCTGCCGGGCGCAGTATTCGCGGATTCTGTCTTCTGGAAGATGAGTCCGTATCAACCTGCTCATGACGGGACGCCTCCTGTCCACAGCATAACGCGTAAATGCGCCCGGTGGAATATTCCGGAATGAGGCCGGACGTGCCCCTAATGCACATACCTGGTCGGCTCACGGATGGCGCCGCGCTCTTCCAGCGGCTCGTCAGTGCCGACGCGACCTTCGGGCGCCGCGCAGGCCTGGATGCGCACGGCGGCCATCTTGAAGTCCGGGATTTTGGCGCGCGGGTCGATTTTGTCCAGGGTCAGCAGGTTGGCGGCGGCCTCCACGAAGTGGAAGGGCAGGAAGACCGTGCCGACCGGCGAGCGTCCGGTGACCAGCACGCGGCAGATCACGCTGCCGCGGCGCGAGGTGACTTCGGCCCAGTCGCCGGAGACCAGGGTCAGGCGTTGCGCGTCTTCGGGGTGCATCTCGATCAGCGGCTCCGGGTAGGCGTCCTCAAGGCGCGAGCGGCGCGTCATGGTGCCGCCGTGCCAGTGGAAGAGGACGCGCCCGGTCGTCAGGTTGAGCGGATAGTCTGCGTCCGGCAGTTCGCTTTCGGTGCCATATTCCAGCGCCCAGAACTTGCCCTTGCCGCGCGGGAAGTCATGTTCGAAGAGGTAGGGCGTGCCGGGGTGGTCGAGTGAGGGGCAGGGCCAGTGGACGCCGCCCTCGCGCTCCAGGCGCTCCCAGGTGATGCCGGCGAAGTCGGGCGTGAGCGAGCGCATTTCCTCCCAGATTTCTTCGGGATGCGCGTAATCAAAGCCGTTGGTCGACCTGCCCTGCAGACGCCGCATACGCTGCGCCAGCTCGCAGATGATGTGCCAGTCCACGCGCGATTCGCCCATTTGCGGCAGGGCCTGGCGCACGCGCTGCACACGCCGGTCGCTGTTGGTGAAGGTGCCGTCCTTTTCGGCGAAGCTGGCCGAGGGCAGGATCACGTCCGCCAGCTCGCCGGTCTCGTTCATGAAGATGTCGATACAGACGACGAAGTCGAGCGCTTCCATGGCGTGCTGCGCGTGGCTGAGATTGGGCTCGCTCATCAGGGGATTTTCGCCCATGACGACCATGGCGCGAATCTGGCCGGTCAGCGCGCCATCGACCATCTCGGTCACCGTCAGGCCGGGCTCCGGCGGCAGGCTCACGTCCCAGGCGCGCTCGAAGCGGCCGCGGATTTCGGGGTCGTCCACGCGCTGGTAGGCGGTGTAGACCGTGGGCAGACCGCCGCTGTCGGAGCAGCCCTGCACGTTGTTCTGGCCGCGCAGGGGGTTGAGGCCGGTGCCCGGCTTGCCGACGTGGCCGGTCATCAGCGCCAGGTTGGTGAGGGCGAGGGCGTTGTCAGTGCCGTGCGTGCTCTGGCTGATGCCCATGCCCCAGTAAAAGGCGGCGCGTTCCGCGTCGGCGTACATGCGCGCCGCTGTCCGGATGTCATCGGCCGGGACGCCACTGACAGACTCCGCCCATTCCGGCGTGAAGCTTTCCAGCGATTCGACGTAGTCGTCGAAGTCCTCGGTGCGGGCGGCGATGAAGTCGGCATCGTAGCGCTGCTCCGTGACGATGACGTGGGCCATGGCCTGGAAGACGGCGACGTCGGTGCCCGGCTTCTGCCGCAGCCAGAGCGCCGCGAAATCCGTCAGCTCGATCTGGCGCGGATCGATGACGATGAGTTTGGCATTATTCTGGCGCACGGCTTTCTTCAGGAAGAGGCTGATGACGGGGTGCGTCTCGGTGGTGTTGCTGCCGGTGACGATGAAGGTGTCGAGGTCTTCCATCTCGGCGATGCTGTTGCTCATGGCGCTGGAGCCGATGGCCAGCTGCAGGCCGGTCACGCTGCCGGCGTGGCAGAGGCGCGCGCAGTGGTCGATGTTGTTGGTGCCCAGCACGGCGCGCACCCACTTCTGGAAGACGAAGTTGTCCTCGTTGCTGGCCTTGGCGCAGGCGTAGGTGGCGATGCTGTCGCCGCCGCTTTCGGCCACGATGGCCGCCAGGCGCTCGCTGACCAATGCGAGGGCCTCGTTCCAGCTGGCCTCACGGAACTCGCCGGGCCCCCCATTGCGGATCAGCGGCTTTTTGAGACGGCGCGGATGGGTGGCGAAGTCGAGGCCGAAGCGGCCCTTGACGCAGAGGTTGCCGTAATTGGGGGCGGCGTCGAAGGGCGCCTCGACGCGATAGATGAGTCCGTCGCGGACATGCAGGTCCATCTGGCAGCCCACGCCACAGTAGGGGCAGGTGCTGCGCGTGACCGACTCCGGCGCCAGGTTCATGGCAGACTCTCCAGTCTTTCGTCCAGTGTAGCGTGTTTTGGGGGGCTGCGGTCAGAGGAGGCGTCCTGACCCGGGCCGGCCAGTTTCGCAGGCCGGGAACCCCGTGTCGGGAAAGTCATTGTACGCAAGGCTGGGCAAACCTTCAGGGAGCTTCCCGCACAACTGGTTTCCCGAAAGATACAGAACTTGCAGCCTGGCGAGCCTCGCCAGCGTGCCCGGGATGTTCCCGCTCAGCTGGTTCTCGTGGAGATGCAAGATTTCCAGGTTGGCAAGGTTACCGAGCGTATCCGGGATGTTCCCGCTCAGCTCGTTGTCGTAGAGATACAGATGCAACAGGTTGGCAAGGTTACCGAGCGTATCCGGGATGTTCCCGCTCAACTGGTTCTGGCTGAGGTTCAGGATTTCCAGGTTGGCAAGGTTACCGAGTGTATGCGAGATGTTCCCGCTCAGCTCGTTGTCGTAGAGATACAGATGCAACAGGTTGGCAAGGTTACCGAGCGTATCCGGGATGTTCCCGCTCAACTGGTTCTGGCTGAGGCCCAGAGCTTCCAGGTTGGCCAGGTTGCCGAGCGTATCCGGGATGTTCCCGCTAAGCTCGTTGTCGTTGAGAAACAGATGTAACAGGTCGGCAAGGCTGCCGAGCGTATCCGGGATTGCTCCACTCAACCGGTTCTGGTAGAGGTACAGGCGTTGCAGGCTGGTGAGGTTGCCGAGCGTGTCCGGGATTGCTCCACTCAACCGGTTCTGGTGGAGGTACAGGCGTTGCAGGCTGGTGAGGTTACCGAGCGAATCCGGGATTACACCGCTCAACTGGTTTTGGTTGAGGCCCAGAGCTTCCAGGTTGGCAAGGTTACCGAGCGTATCCGGTATGTTCCCGCTCAACTGGTTCTGGTTGAGCCACAGCTGACGCAAACTGGTGAGGTTGCCGAGCGTATCCGGTATGTTCCCGCTTAGCTTGTTGTCGTAGAGAAACAGACCTTCCAGGTTGGCCAGGTTGCCGAGCGAATCGGGGATATTCCCGCTTAGCTCGTTGTCGTAGAGATACAGATGCAACAGGTTGGCAAGGTTACCGAGCGTATCCGGGATTGCTCCCCTCAACTGGTTATGGCCAAGGTCCAGCCGTTGCAGGCTGGTGAGGTTGCCGAGCGTATCCGGGAATACTCCGCTCAACAGGTTATGTGAGAGGTTCAGTACCGTGACTCGGCCCTGGGCGTTCGTCGAGACGCCGTTCCAATTGACGAGGGGCTCGTCCGCGCCCCAGTTCGTGTTGTCCGCCCAGTTGTCGCCGTCGGTGGCTTCGTAGAGCGCCATCAGCGCCGCCCGGTCGCTCGCGACGCTGCCCTCCTGCGCCCGGGTCGGCAGCGCCCACAGACTCAGCAGCGCCAACGCCATGCCGATCACCTGGAGGAGTCGTCTGCGGGGAGTATTGTTTGTAGTCGTGTTCAATCAATAATCCTCAAGGCAATTTCACGACATTATACGATGCCGCGCCGGCGCAGGTCGGCGATGGTCGCTGTGTCCAGGGCGAGGCGCTCGCGCAGGATTTCCTGTGTGTGCTGACCCAGCGTCGGCGGTGCATGACGGATGGTGGCGGGTTCGGCGGAGAGCCGGGCGACCGGGCCGACCATGGGCGCGAGGCTGCCATCGCTCAACGTCACCTCCTGCACCAGGCCGCGGGCCGCCACCTGCGGGTCAGCCAGCGCCTCGCCGACCGTGTTGATGGGCCCGGCGGGGATGCCGGCGGCCAGCGCTGCGTCGATCCAGTGCTGCGCCGGAGCGCGCCGGAAGGCCATTTCCAGCTGGGGAATCAGCGCATCACGGTGCTGCACGCGCGCAGGGTTGTCCGCGAAGCGCGGGTCGGCGGCCAGTTCTGCGCGCCCGATGAAAGCGCAGAGCCGCGCAAACTGACGGTCGTTGCCGACGGCCAGCGAGAACACGCGGTCGGCCGCCTGAAAGGTCTGGTAGGGCACGATGCTGGGGTGCGCGTTGCCGTAGCGGCCCGGTTCTTCGCCGGCAATCAGCGCATTGCTGGCGATGTTGACCATGGCCGCCAGCTGGGAATCGAAAAGCGCGATGTCAACGTACTGGCCACGGCCACTGTGCTCGCGTTGCAACAGGGCCGCCTGGATGGCGGTGGTGGCGAAGAGGCCGGTGATGACGTCGCTGAGCGCCACGCCGATCTTCACAGGGTCGCCATCAGCCTCGCCGGTGATGGCCATCAGCCCGCTCTGCGCCTGAATGACGGAATCGTAGCCCGGTTCGTGGGCGCGCGGGCCGGCCTGGCCGTAGCCGCTGATGCTGCAATAGACGAGGCCGGAGTGTTCAGCGGCGAGCGTTTCGTAGTCCAGGCCCCAGGCGGTCATCTGGCCGACGCGGAAGTTCTCGATGAGTACGTCGCTGGCCAGCGCCAGACGACGCGCCAGCGCCCGGCCTTCCTCGTGTTGCAGGTTGAGCGTCAGGCTGCGCTTGTTGCGGTTGACGCTGAGGAAGTAGGCGCTCATGCGGGCTCCGTCGCTGCCCGCCCAGGGTGGGCCCCAGTGACGCGTATCGTCGCCACGGCCCGGCCGTTCCACCTTGATCACGTCGGCGCCGTAGTCGCCCAGCAGCATGGTGCAGACCGGGCCGGCGAGCACGCGCGTGAAATCCAGCACTCGCAGGCGTTGCTTCGCGTTCAATAGAGACTCCGTTCGGACATCAAGGCGCCCTCACAACAACCTGCGCGGCGGAATGCCGGCGAAGCCCTCCGCGCTCCAGCCGACCGCTGCGCCCGCTGCGCGCAGCGTATCGTACAACTTGCGCGCCGCTCGCTCGTCGCGCCAGTTGTAGTCGACGCCTGCGCCAAAAGGGCTGCCGGCCGTGCGCGCGCCCTGGCTACCATCGCCCGCGCTGAAGGTGTCGACGACGAAGCGTTGCGCGCCGCTGGCCAGCAGAACGTCGGCGAAGTGCGCGCTGTGCGGCAGACAGGGCGCGACCGCCAGCTGCACGTGCAGGCCCGCCTGCACTGCGGCCTGGATGGCTGCCAGGCGCTGGCGGATCGAGGCGGACGAGGGGCCGTAGTCGAGGTCGCCGCGGTCGGTCTCCAGCGTCATGCCCAGCCAGGCAAAGGGCAGGGCAGCGATCTGCGCCAGGTCATCCAGCGCAGCCGGACTGCGGGTCTGCAGCAGCAGGAGCTCGAGGTCATCGTAGCGCGCGAAGACCTGCAGGCACTGGCGCGTGAGGCGCAGCTTGCGCTCGGCCGGCTGCCAGGGGTCGCTGACCGCGCTCATGAAGATACGCATTTGGCGTCGTCGCTGCGGGCCGGCGCGGGCCAGCTCGCTGTCCAGCAAGGCGGGCGCGTTTTGCTTGACGATGAGGGCATCGCCCCAGTCTTCGCCCGGCTCATGGCTGAAGCGCCAGTTGGGCAGCGTCTGCGCGTAGCAGTAGCGACCGCAGTAGGTGCGCCCCAGACCGCAGCCGGCCGACCAGCTGAGGGTGTGCGTGAAGGGCCAGCGCCCGGCGCGCAGGAAGCCGCCGCGTTGTGGCGTGAGGATGCGTTTGGCGCTGCGGGCGGCGAGGCGCAGGAAGGGCTCCCGTCGTGAGCTGCGGGACAGAGTTGCTCCAGACCTTGAGCCGCGGAGTATAGCGCAGCGCTGCGCTATACTGCGGCGGTGACATCCGGCGAGACAGGAGCGTTCCATGACCAGCCTGGCTGAACAGTTGCGCACAACCCAAATCCTGCCCGGCAGCCTGGCGATCTGGAGCCTGGGGCAGATGGGCGTGGTCATCAAGGGGCCGGACGCCCTGATTGTCATCGACCCCTGTCTCAGCGACGTGGTGCGCGAGTCTTTCGGCGACTGGTGGGCGCGCGCCTACCCGCCGCCGCTGCAAGCGCAGGAGCTTGGAGACGTCGACTATTTCCTGATCAGCCACGAACACCTTGACCACCTCGACCCGGCCACGCTGGCCCCGGCGGCGCAGGCCGCGCCGCAGGCGCAGTTCATCGCGCCGGGCTGGTGTCGCGAGCCGCTGACGCAGCTGGGCGTGGCGGCGGAGCGCATCGTGGTGCCGCGGTCGCTGCAGGCGCTGCAGCTGGGCAGCATGCAGTTGAGGGCCGTGCCAGGCGCTCATTACGAGAAGGAGTATGACGAGCAGCTGGGCTATCGCTGGTTCGGCTTCCTGATCGAGTGGAACGGCGTAACTTTCTATCACGCCGGGGATACCATCATCTATCCTGGCTACATTGAGACGCTGAAGCAACTGCCCACGCCCGACGTCGCGATGCTGCCGGTCAATGGCCGCGACTGGTATCGCGAGACCGAGGCGGCGGCGGTGGGCAACCTGATGCCGGTGGAGGCGGCGCGTCTGGCGCGCGACCTCGGCTGGGACACGCTGATCCCCGGCCACAACGACCTGTATCCCAACAACGCCATCCCGCAGAGCGAGATCATCACGGCGCTGGCAGCCGTGAATCCGCGGCAGAAGGTCAAGCAGCTGCAGCCGGGCGAGTTGCTTTACTACGTGAAGTGATGTGCCCTCACCCCCCGGCCCCCTCTCCCTCAGGGAGAGGGGGAGAAATACACCAGTTCACAGAAAGCGGTAAAGGCTCTCTTCCTAAAAGGGTTCCCGCATCGGAGAGGGAAGATGGATTGAGAGTGAGGGCAAGTTGGTACATGCTCCGGGATACGCCAGCCTTGCGGGAACGTCAATACCCGACTCGTTAAGGTTCGATACGGGAAATGAGTACCTGCGTACAGCGACAGCCTGAAATCTGCGCCGGAAATGTCTTCAGCCCCCGACCCGTCCCGGCCAGATTTCCGGATTAATCAGGTTTGCAGGCCGCTCTGCACGCAACAGCTGTTCGATCTGGCGCGCGACACCGCTCCACATCGCCTGAAAGCCAGCATCTGTGAATGGCGCAATGTGGGGTGTTACGACGACATTGGGCATGTGCAGCAAGGGATTGTCCGGCGACGGAGGGTCCGGGTCGAAGACGTCCAGAGCAGCGCCAGCCAGGTGACCGTCCTGCAATACCCGGATCAGGGCCGACTCATCGACAACCGCGCCCCGACTTGTATTGATCAGGTAGCTGCCACGCTTCATCAGCCTCAGGTGACGTTCCTTTACCAGATGATACGTTGCTGCCGTGAGGGGCGTGTGAAGCGTCATGACGTCAGCCTGGGCAAACACTGCATCCAGGTCTTCGGTGAAGGTCACACCATCCACCAGAGCTTGCCTTGTACCAACAAGGGGAACATAAACCAGAATGGGCATCTTCAGACCGAGGGAACAGATTTCGGCCACGCGACGGCCAATCCTGCCGTAACCGAGCATCCCCAGGGTTCGGCCCCGCAGTTCGGTGCCCATGAGGCTGGCGCGGGATATGTTGCTCGCTCTCAGTTGCCTGTCGCCAGCCACGATGTTTTTGGCGGACGCCAGCAGCAGGCCGACCGTATGCTCTGCCGTCGATTCTGTGGGAGCATCCGGGTTGTTACAGACCAAAATGCCTCGTTCGCTGGCAGCAGGAATGTCAATATGATCCAGGCCAGCGCCAGGCATGGTCAGCAGTTGCAGTTGGGCACCGACGCTGTCCATGAAGGATGCATCAATTTCCAGCCCCGGGCTGCGGATGGCGACCGTTGAGCCCGCAAGTTTGTGCGGGTCACCGCCATCCGCGATTTCAACCAGTCCCTTTAGAGACGCCAGATAAATTGCCGGTAGCCGAAACTCAATCCAGACTCTGGGGTTCATAAGAACACGATGCCCTTTCAAAGGTAATGGAATGCCTTTAAACACCGGGCAGGACTGAGTTATTGTTCCTTTCATCGAAGGTTCCTGCGATGAGCGGGACAGGGGCCGGGGTCAGGGCGGCGTTCAGTCTGTTGGCCCTCACCCTAAATCCCTTATCCCACCTTCGGTGGGAGCCCTTCCCGCCGCTCACGACGGGAGCCCTTCAGGGAGAGGGACTTTAAGAGCAGTTTGCCTGTTGAGGTCATCTCCATTCTCCCCCTCTCCCCGCGCGCGGGGGGTGAGGTTCGCCCCTAAAATAATTCCTCCACGGCCCAGTGATCGCCCATGGCGCGGCGGCCCTGCGCCAGGCCCGCGCCTGCGGAGACCTGGCGTTGCAGGTCGCTGCGCGTCAGCAGTTCCGGCCTCAGGTTGACGCCCAGACCCGGTCCCGGCGGCACGCCCAGTGCGCTGTCTGCCGGCTGCACCTCAAGGTCAGAGATTTGCATGAAGAAGCCGCGGTAACAGGCCCGCACCGACTCGACCATGAAGAGGTTGGGGATGTGTGCGCCGAGATGCATGGCGGCCGCGTGACAGATCGGGCCGGCGATGTTGTGCAACACCATTGGCACGTTGTAGGCTTCCGCCATCGCGGCGATCTTGCGCGTTTCGGCGATGCCGCCGGTCCAGCTGGTGTCGGTCATCAGAATCTGTGAAACGCCCTGCGCCAGCCAGTCACGATACTGCCAGCGCGTCATCAGCAGTTCGGAACCGACCACCGGGATGGAGGTGCGCTGTGAGAAGGCGCGGATTTCGTCGGGATAGACGGCGTGCATGGGGTCTTCGATGAAGAGGATGTTGTAAGGTTCCAGCGCGCGTGCGATGCGCTCAATGCTGGCGCGCTTCCAGCGAAACTGACACTCGATGCCGATCTCCATGGCTTCGCCGACCGCATCACGGATCTGGCGCACGGGCTGCAGGCCGCGTTCGATATCCGCGAGGCTGATGTACTGGCCGAAGCTGCGCTCGCTGAAGCGGTCGAAAGGCCAGATCTTCATGGCGCTTATGCCGTCGTCCAGCAGGCTGCGCGCCAGGCCGCCGGCATCCTTGTGCCAGCGCTCGAAGTCATCGTTTGCGCCGAAGCTGAGGCAGGTGTTGTAGGTCGGCACGCGCTCGCGCGTCCGTCCGCCCAGCAGATGATAGAGTGGCGCGTCATAGTGCTTGCCCAGCAGGTCCCAGAGCGCCATTTCGAAGGCGGAGAGGGCGCGCAGCTCCGCGCCGGCGTAGCCGTGATACATGATGCTGTCCATCACAAAGCGCCAGAGGCCCTCGATGTCCAGCGCGTTCTGCCCCAGGGCCAGCGGCGCGACAGTGCCATGCAGGGCGCCGACGGTGCCCGGCAGCTTTTCCGCGGTCTCGCCAAGCCCGATGAGACCACTGTCGGTATGCACACGCACTACGGCCAGGTGCGGCCAGGCGTCCCAGCGCAGACTCTCGATTGCGGTGATTTTCATGCTGACCTCCTTCAGCTTGCGGCTGCCCCGCACACTCGTCAGGGCATCCCGCAAGTCACGAAATTCGGCGACAAGCCCCCCACTCTACCTGAGAAAGCGGACCCGGCTGCGGGCGCAACTGCTGTCCCGGATGCAAGGAGTCACCCGACTGGCTGTGCAGTCCCGGCAACGTCATGCTGCCGGTCAGCGGCCAGGCTATTTAGCGAATCTCCTCAACCGCCCAGTGATCGCCCATGGCGCGGCGGCCCTGCGCCAGGCCCGCGCCTGCGGAGACCTGGCGCTTCAGGTCGCTGCGCGTCAGCAGTTCCGGCCGCAGGGTCACGCTGAGGCCGGGACCCTGCGGCAGACCCAGCGTGCCCGCCTCGGGCTGCACTTCCAGGTCGCTCAGCTGCGGGAAGTAGCCGCGATAGAAGGCGCGCACCGACTCGACCATGAAGAGGTTGGGGATGTGCGCGCCGAGGTGCATGGCGGCCGCGTGACTGACCGGGCCGGCGATGTTGTGCAGCACCAGCGGCACGTTGTATGCCTCCGCCATCGCGGCGATTTTGCGCGTCTCGGCGATGCCGCCGGTCCAGCTGGTGTCGGTCATCAGAATCTGTGAAACGCCCTGCGCCAGCCAGTCACGATACTGCCAGCGCGTCATCAGCAGCTCGGAGCCGACCACCGGGATGGAGGTGCGCTGCGAGAAGGCGCGGATTTCGTCGGGATAGACGGCGTGCATCGGATCCTCGATGAAGAGGATCTGGTAGGGCTCGAGCGCGCGGGCGATGCGTTCGATGCTGGCGCGGTTCCAGCGGAAGTGGCACTCGATGCCGATCTCCATGGCCTCGCCGACCGCGTCGCGGATCTGGCGCAGGGGCTGCAGGCCGCGCTCGATGTCCGCCAGGCTGATGTACTGGCCGAAGCTGCGTTCGCTGAAGCGATCGAAAGGCCAGATCTTCATGGCGCTGATGCCGTCGTCCAGCAGACTCTGCGCGAGGCCGCCGGCGTCGGTCTGCCAGCGCGCGTAGTCATCGTGTGCGCCGAAGCCGACGCAGGTGTTGTAGGTCGGCACGCGCTCGCGCGTGCGCCCGCCCAGCAGATGGTAGAGGGGCGCGTCGTAGTGCTTGCCCAGCAGGTCCCACAGCGCCATCTCGAAGGCGGAGAGCGCGCGCAGCTCCGCGCCGGCGTAGCCGTGATACATGATGTTGTCCATCATGAAGCGCCAGAGGCCCTCGATGTCCAGCGCGTCCTGGCCCAGGGCGAGCGGCGCGATGGTGCCGTGCAGCGCGGCCACGGTGCCCGGCAGCTTGTCGACCGTTTCGCCGAGGCCAACCAGGCCGCCCTCGCTGTGCACGCGCAGGACGCAGAGTCGGGGCCAGGCGTCCCAGCGCAGGCTCTCGATGGCGGTGATTTTCATGTTGTGCTCCTTTACGCAAACAGCGAGATGCTGCGGCCACCAAACGAGTTGCCACAAGTGCTCTCCAGCCAGAGCCTGGCCTTCCTCAAGGCCGGCGCCCGGGAGCAGGGCCTGATCTGAGTCACAGGGCCAGGCATTACGTGCTGCACTGACGGCGACAAGAGCGCCCCGGGGACACCGGGGCGCTGATGTATCCAGTTCACTCGCTGACCTGGTTGAACCCCAGGCTTGCTACTCGAACATTTCCCAGGTGCAGCCTTGACCCAGGTAATTGTTAATGGCGTCATCCAGGGCAGCATCAGGCCGTTTTTCGCCCCGGTCGACACGGCCCTGCTCATAGATGACGGCCTGCAACTGATGGTAGCATCCCGCCTCAAAGGTGGCAGTAGGGTCAACTGCAGGCGTGGCAGTGGCAGTCGGAGCCAGTGGCGCAGCTGTCGTGGCGACCGGCGCCGTAGCGGTCATGGTGGGCGTCGTATCCGGCTCGAACATCACCCAGGTGCAGCCGTAACCCAGGAAGTGAATAATGGTGTCGTCGAGGCGGGCATTCGGGTTTGCGCCGCCGTGCTCGACCTCCTGTTTTGCCGCGAGGACCTGGAGCAGCCTGGCATGGCACTCCGTCACAAAGGCCGTGTCTGGCGTGGCGGTCGGGATTGCGGCGGGATCAGTCGTGGCGACCGGCGACACAGTAGCGATTGTTGAGGCAGGGGGCGTGGTTGCGGCCAGGGTGGCCGTCGGCTCATCGAACATGCTCCAGGTGCAGCCGTGACCCAGGAAGTGAATAATGGTGTCGTCGAGGCGGGCATTCGGGTTTGCGCCGCCGTGCTCGACCTCCTGTTTTGCCGCGAGGACCTGGAGCAGCCTGGCATGGCACTCTGCCTCAAATTCCTCGGTAGTGACGTCCTGGGCGACGAGAGGGACAATTGCAAGCATCAGCGCCAGCAGCACCAATGCCAGACCAACGAGACCGAAGAAAGCATTCGGTTTCCTGTTCCGCATCACGATTCCCCCCATTCAGGCACAATTTTCTATCCACGTTGCTACTTTGGCACGGGTCGGCCATCCTTGCAAGTTCCGACGTGTAACTTGCTGGTTACAGAGACACCGGCGCGCCGCTACGCGCGGAGCGCAGGGCCGCCTCGGCGATGGCGCTCGCCTGCAGTCCGTCATGGCCGCTGATGGCTGGCGCGCGTCCCTGCACGATGGCCGCGACAAACTCGTCGATCAGCCCCTGGTTGGCGTCCGAGCCCCAGTAGGCCAGCTCCGCGCCGGGCGCCGCACGGCGGTAGACCGTACTGGCCTGACGGAAGGCATCAAGGCTCAGCAGGCCTCCCTCGCCGACGATTTCCAGCTTCACGTTGCCCCAGGTGGGATAGTTGGGCGGGCGGCTCCAGCTACAGTCGATGCTGGCGAAGCTGCCGTTTGCAAAGTCGAGCAGCGCAATCCCGCCAGTCTCCACGCGCGGCTGCAACTCGCGGTACAGGATGCGGTTGGCCTGGGCGTAGACCTCGCGCACCTCGCTGCCGAAGAACCAGCGCAGCAGGTCTGCCACGTGCACGACGTGGTCCATCAGTGCGCCGCCGCCGGCCAGATCGGGGTCGATGAACCAGGGGGCGGCCAGTGGCAGCTGCCCCTGATTGGTGGCGTTGCAGCCGTAGATGCGGCCCAGGCTACCAGCCAGCAACGCTTCGCGCGCCGCGATGACCGCTGGGCTGAAACGCATGGGGAAGGCCGTCATCAGGGTTACGCCGGCCACCTCGCAGCGCGCCAGCATCTGCCGCGCAGCCGCGGCGGTGGTGGCCAGCGGTTTCTCGCAGAGGATGTGCGCGCCCGCGGCGGCGGCCAGTTCGACCAGCGCCGGATGGCGGGTGTTCTCGCTGCAGATGACCACCGCCTCCGGTCGCTGCGCCAGCAGCGCTGCATACGAATCGAAGCAGGGCAGCCGTTGCTGCGCGGCGAAGGCGCGGCCACGCGCCGCGTCCTCGTCGGCCACGCCCAGCAACGTGACTTCCGGCCGCTGCTGCAGACAGGCGACCCAGGCCGCCGCGTGTACGTGCGCGCTGCCGAGCAGGCCGATGCGCAGGGCGGTCATCAGCGCTCTCCCGATTGCGGCGGGAATCCTTCCGCGTCAAGTTCATCCGGTCGAACAGGACGCCCGCTGCGGGCCGAAACGCGCGCGGCCAGCGCGATGCGCAGCGCGGCCAACGCGTCCGCGCCGCTGCAACACGGCGTCGCGCCGTCTGCCAGCACGGCATAAACATGACGAAGCTGCGTGACGAAGGGGTCTATTGCCAGCGGACTGGCGGGCGCGGCGATGTCTGCTGCGTCCTCGTCGCATTGCGCCAGCTGCAGGTTGAGCGGGATGGCCGAACCGACCGGCTGCTCGATGAGGCCGTCGCTGCCGGCGATTTCCAGGGCCGTGCGGAAGAGCGGCTGCGGGTAGGCCCAGGCGCCCTCGATATGGCTGATGGCGCCGCCACGATGACGCAGAAGCGCCAGGCAGTAATCGCCGGCGGCCGCGGCGTCGCGGCTGCGCACGCTGCGGGCGTGGACGCTCTCGACCTCGCCGGCCAGCCAGCGCGCGTAGTCGAAATCGTGAATCATCAGATCGAGGATGAGCCCGCCGGAGCGCGCGTCGTCCAGCAGCCAGTGCGAGCTGCCGGCCCAGGGCTGAAAGCTGCCGCGCGTCAGGCGCAGCACGGCGACCTGGCCGACGTCGCCGCGGGCCACGCTGGCCTGCGCCGCGGCGTATTCCGGGAAGAAGCGCAGCACATGACCGACCAGCAACTGCACGCCGGCCTGCTGGCAGGCGCGCAACATGGCCTCGCCTTCGCCCAGGCTGCGGGCCAGCGGCTTCTCGACCAGCAAATGTCGGCCTGCCGCGGCGGCCTGCAGCGCGATTTCGCAGTGCTGGTCGGTCGGCGCGCAGACGTCGACCACGTCCACCATGGCGATCAGTTCGGCGAGTGTCTCGCAGGGGTGGGCAGCGACCTGCGCAGCCAGCTGGCGCGTCGGCTCCGCGCGGGGGGCATGGACGGCGGCGACGCGCGCCGGCGTGGCGGCCCAGGCCCGGGCGTGCGTCTCTGCCATGAAGCCCGCGCCGACAATACCGATGCGCATTCCTGTTCCCCATTATCTGATCGTAAAAGTATAGCGCGCTGAAACCCTGGCGCGGACAGGATTTGCGCCAGCCCTCACCCTAGCCCCTTTTCCCGTCTTCCCGCTTGCGGCGGGAGCCCTTCAGGGAGAGGGACTCTGGCCCTCACCCTAAATCCCTCTCCCTCAGGGAGAGGGACTTTAAGGACGAGCGTCGTTGCAGAACAGTCATTTTCTTCCTCTACCTGAAAAGGGCTTCCCGTCGCAAGCGGGGCAAGTCCCCCCCCCCCTTATTGCGTGCGCGTGACCTTGCTGAGGCCGCGCGGCTGATCCACGTCGAGGCCTTTCGCCTGCGTCAGGCCCAGCGCGAAGAACTGGCCCGGCACGACTGCGACCAGCGGCGTGAGCCATTCCGGCAGGGCGGGCAGCGGCAGGGGCGAATGGGCCAACGCCAGGGCCTCTGGCTGCGCCGAGATGACCAGCAGCCGCGCGCCGCGTTCACGCAGCTCGCGCAGCAGCGCGCTGAGTTTGGCCGCCAGCGGGCCAGGCGGGACGATCGCCAGCAACGCGAAGCCTTGTTCCACCAGCGCGACCGGGCCGTGCTGGAAGTCCGCCGAAGACCAGGGCTCGGCCAGCACGTAGCCCAGCTCCTTGAGCTTGAGCGCGATCTCGAAGGCGGTGGCGTAGTTGTAGCCGCGGCTGAGCACGACGCAGCTCTGCATGTCGCGCTGCGCCGCGCCGGCCGCGCTGAACTCCGCGCCCCGCTCACACAGGGCCCGGACGTGCTGCGGGATGCGCGTCAGCAGGTCGAGCCGTTCCTGCGCCTGGGCCATCTCAGCGCCCAGCAGCGCGATGGCCAGCAGCGAGCTGGTGTAGGTTTTGGTGGCGGCCACGCTGCGCTCGGGTCCACAGTGCAGCAGAAGGCAGTGGTCGGCGACCTGCGCCAGGGGCGACTCGCCGTCGTTGGTGATGGCGATGGTCAGCGCATGCTGCTCGCGCCCGGCGCGCAGCACGGCGACAATGTCGGGCGACTGGCCGGACTGCGAGATACCGATGACCAGCGAGCGCTGCAGCCGTGGCGGGCTGGCGTAGACGCTGTAGAGCGAGGGCGTGGCCAGGCCGACAGGCAGGCGGTTCTGCGCGCCGAAGAGATACTGGGCGTAGCGCGCCGCGTTGTCGGAACTGCCGCGCGCGGCAATCGTGACGAAGGCCGGGTCGATGGCGCGGATGGCGGCAGCGGCCGCCTGCACCCTGGCGCGGCCCTCGTCGAGCAGACCTTGCAGCGCCGTTGGCTGCTCCAGAATCTCCCGCAACAAACGCGATTCGCTCATGCGCGCAGTATAGCGCAGCGGCGCCATGGCCCGTCGCTGCCGGTCGACCTGGCGTAAGCAAGAGCCCCCCGCAATCACTGCGGGGAGCTTCCAGAGGCCGGCCACAAGGGGTCTGATCCATTGTGGCCGGAATGTTATTGCCGGCTACCACAGCGGCATGACCGTCATGCAACCCACCCCTGGCGGCATTTCGCCAAAGGTGGTCACGGTGCTGATGACCGGCCCCTGCAGGTCGCCTTCCAGTTCAGTGTGAATGATCTTGCCCTGGGGGTTGGGCCCCATGGAGATGAGCAGGTCCATGTTGGGCAACACGTAGAGTACCACGCGGCGGTTGGCGCTGGCTTTCACGCAGAGATCGTTGTTCGTGGCAGCCAGCACCTCGTCCACCTCCGTCTGCGATACGTCCAGCGCCAGGACGCCCTGCGTTGGCGACACAGCCTCGTAGACCTTGAGCCGGTCGCCTTCCTCGCGGAAGATCTGTCCCATGGCGCCGATGGGTATGCCGTCCCAACCCCTGTCGTCACGATTGCTGCCGGAGCGACAGGAACGCGTTGCAGCCGGACCTCCCGGCGGCGTGTATTCAATCCGGTTCGACAGACTGGGAGAGGACCCAATCGGCGACTTGTAGGCGGTAAGGGTCATCCGGACAGGAGTACCGGATTGGACGAACTCGTCCGGGAACGGGAGCGAAGTGGGCGCGCCACGCCTGTCAAAGGTCCACAATTCACTGCTGTGGCGGCGGCCATTACAGCCGACATTCGCTTGCAGCCGGAGGACGTAGCGAGTTGCCTCTGCGACCGGATCCCATTGGGCGGTTGTGACGCCGTCATCGTTGGTAACCCGCAGGTTTTCTGGCCGGTCCGGCCTGTTCAGGGGCCTGTCCTGCGCCTGGATTGCCTCGACGGAGAGAAGGCTGGCGGCAAACAGTAACGCCAGGTTGAAGCCGACTCTGCGCACGATGTTCATTTCACCCTCCTGAATGAAGACGGAACAAGCAATGCATTGCGAATTCATCTTAGGGTTGCATCCCGGAATTCCTTAAGGCCACCATGCCCATCTCAGCAAAGATTAACTTTTTCAACATTTGTCCTTACCTGTTGGCACAGCAGCGGGAAGCGGCAGTCAGATGCTGATGTCTGGCGAGCACCGGGGGCCAGGGCACACAAGGGTGCCAGTTCTTTAAGGTCACAGCGCGAGAAGTGTAGAATGAGTGTAACCTTCTGATTGGCAACATCATTTAAGGTTTCGTGTAGTCATTAGCATGAATCACAAGGCATTGCGCATCGGCACCCGCAACTCTGACCTGGCGCGCTGGCAGGCGGAGCACGCGCGCGCCTTGCTGCAGCGCGTCTGGCCGGCGCTGCCGACCCGGCTGGTCTTCATCCGCAGCCAGGGCGACCGGCAGAGCGGGCCGCTGCAGGTTCCAGCGGGTGGCGGCGTCTTCACCGCGGCGCTGAGCGAAGCCCTGCAGGGCGGCGAGATCGATCTGGCCGTACACAGCCTCAAGGACCTGCCGACCTCCATACCGCAGGGCCTGGCGCTCGGCGCCATCCCACTGCGCGGCAGCGCCGCCGACGTCCTCGTCAGTCGGGACGGACAGTCGCTGGCGCGCCTGCCGATGGGCGCGGTCATCGGCACTGGCAGCCCGCGCCGCGCGGCCCAGCTGCGTCACCGGCGACCGGACCTGGAGGTGCAGCCTGTGCGCGGCAACGTCCACACCCGCGTCGCGCGCCTGCTGACGCCGGACAGCGCCTGCGACGCGCTGGCGCTGGCCGAGGCCGGTCTGCTGCGTCTGGGGTTGGGGCGCGTGATCAGCGAACGGCTGTCGTCGGACGACATGTTGCCGGCGCCGGGCCAGGGCGCGCTGGCGCTGCAATGCCGGGCAGAGGCGGAGCTGCTGCGCCTGCTGGCGCCGCTCGACCACGCGCCAACGCGCGCGGCGGTCACGGCCGAACGCAATTTCCTGGCCACGCTGGAGGCCGGCTGCAGCGCGCCGCTGGCGGCTCATGCGGAGGTCAGCGGTGGCGAGCTACGCCTGCGCGCCCGCGTGCTCGCCGGGGACGGCTCGGAGCAGCTTGATCTGACGCTGTCCGGCCCGGTCGACGGGGCGGAGGCCATCGGCCAGCAGCTGGCGGAGCGCGCCTTGCAGCAGGGCGCGGCAACGTTGATGGTCGGCCGATGAGTCTGCGCGGCAAACGCGTGCTGGTCACGCGCGCCCTGCACCAGGCGGCGCCGCTGACGGCCCTGCTGCGCGAAGGGGGCGCGATGCCGCTGTCGTATCCCTGTCTGGCCGTCGCGCCCTTGAGCGACTACAGCAAACTTGACGATGCCCTGCAGGCAGCGGCTGCCGGTGACTACGACTGGCTGATGATCAGCAGCAGCAACAGCGCCCGCGCGCTCGCCGCGCGCATGGCGCAACTGGATCTGGAGCTACCAGGCAGCAAGGTTGCGCTGATGGGCGCGGCCAGCGCAGCGGCGGCCGGCAGCCTGCCCGGCGCGCGGCTCTGCGCCCAGGTGGGGGCGGGCGATTACGCGGCGCTGCCTGGCGCCTTGCAGCTGCGCCCCGGTATGCGCGTATTGCTGCCGCAGTCCGACGTCGCGCCGCCGACATTGCGCGAGGCGCTGCGCCGCAGCGGGGCGCGGGTGAGCAGCGTCGTTGCCTGGCGCAACCTGCCTGGCAGCGGCGGCGTGGCTCTGGCGGCACTGTTGCGTGCGCGCGAGGTGGACGGCCTGCTCTTCACCAGCGCCTCCATCCTGCGCAACGCAGAGGCCCGTCTGCGCAGCGAGGGTGGCGACCCGGCGCTGCTGCGCGCCTTGCCCTGCGCCTGTCTGGGTCGCCCGACCGCCGCCGCCGCGCAGGCCGCCGGCTACCGGCAGGTCCACCTGGCGCGGGACCACAGCCTCGCAGCCTTGCTGGACGCGCTGGCGCGGCACTGGCATACTGCACCAGGTCGCGAGCAGAAAGGGCTTCCGTCGTGAGCGGCGGGACAGAGGGGAGCGCCATGAACGCCATCAACGCGGAGCGAGGTCTGCAACGACGGCCCCGGCGTCTGCGCCGCAATGCCGCGCTGCGCCGCCTGCTGGCCGAGACGACGCTGACGCCAACGGACCTCATCTACCCGATCTTCGTGCGTCACGGCGAAGGCCTGCGTCAGGCGCTGCCGGCCATGCCCGGCCAGGCGCAGCTGAGCGTCGACCAGCTGGCCGCCGAGGCGCGCGAACTGCTGGCGCTGGGCATCCCCGGCGTCATGCTCTTCGGCATCCCGGCGCGCAAGGACGCGGATGGCAGCGAGAATTACGATCCCGACGGCATCGCCGTCCGCGCCATCAGCGAGCTGAAGGCGGCCGCGCCGGAGCTGATCGTCTTCTCCGACCTGTGCTTCTGCAGCTACACCGACCATGGCCATTGCGGCATCATCAACCAGGCGGGCAGCCCGCATCATCAGCCGCAGCTGCCGCCGGGCTATCTGCTCAACGACGCCAGCCTGGCGATTCTGGCGCGCGCCGCGGCCGTGCATGCCGAGGCCGGCGCCGACTTCATCGCGCCCTCGGGCATGATGGACGGCATGGTGGCGGCCATTCGTGCATCGCTCGACGAAGCGGGCCAGGCGCAGACCGGCATCCTGAGTTACGCGGCCAAGTTCGCCAGCAGCTTTTACGGCCCCTTCCAGCACGCCGCCGAAAACGCGCCAACCTTCGGCGACCGCCATACCCATCAGCTGCCGAGCGCCAACCGCCGCGAGGCGCTGCTGGAACTGGCGCTGGACGAGGCCGAAGGCGCCGACATGCTGATGATCAAGCCCGCGCTGCCCTACCTCGACGTGCTGGCCGCCGCGCGCCGCCGCAGCCGGCTGCCGCTGGCCGCCTATCAGGTCAGCGGCGAATACGCCATGCTGCACGCCGCCGCCGCCAATGGCTGGCTGGACCTGCGCAAAACGGCGCTTGAGAGCCTGCTGTCCATCCGCCGCGCCGGCGCCGACTTCATTCTCAGCTACTTCGCGAAGGACGCCGCGCGCTGGCTGGGCTCGTGACCCGATCGCCGCTTCCGGGCAGCCAGGAGTTCTGACGTAAAATTTGTCAGCCGAAAGATTCCTGAACACATGCAATAAAATTGTGTTATCATGTATATTGAATTAAGTATTCCTTTAGACAGAATTATTAGGAGAGGGTTGGTATGATGCGCCTCGACAGAACAATTTTGCCGCTGCACTTGCCGGAAGCCCTGAGATCAGCATGTGAGACCTTGCCGTGTTCGAAGTAGCAGCGATGAAGGAAATTGACGACAAGGGTAAAGGTGAACAGGTTGCGCAGGGTCGTGTGCTGACAGCCTCGGCAACTCTCACCCTGTATTTCTGCTACAGGGCGATTCCAGCGCCTGGCTTAAGGGCGCGAGCAAAAGCTTGATGTACCTGACAGTCACATTATCGACTCAATGCAGTTTGAGAGCAGGTGGAGATAATGTACGAGAAGGAAGATCTGTACATCAGTACGTGCTGCTACAGCTCACGGGACAACATCAGCCTGCCTGTGGTCTGCGGCTGGAATATTGACATTCTGCTGCCCGTTATCAGAAAGATGCCCGGCTTTGTGCTCTACGCACTGGGCAGCATGAGCCCGGATGGCTACCTGGCCATCAGCGTGAACCGCAGCGAGAGCGGGTTGCAGGCCTGCTGCCAAACGATGGCGGACTTCATAAGCGAGTTCTACACGCAGGAACCACCGCAAATGACCATTGGCAAGCTGGACGCGCTGGTGCTGCCCAACACAGACGTGGACGCCAGATGCTGCCAGCCACATTATTTTGGCTATCGTCGCTACGCCGCCATCGCGCCGGACGTCGCGCGCAAGTCCGAAAGACTCGTGCACGCGAGCCTTATGCCGCTCATGTCTGACCAGACCTGCTGCAGGATGTACGCCATGCTGGCCACGAGTGATGGCGTTCGGGCAGGTGTCAACGTCTCCATCAGCGAAGAGGAGATCCTGGCTGTTGAAGAAAGCGCCACAGCGGTCTGCGGCAGCGTCGAGCCCGCGTCGCAGATGAAGATGCCCGAAATCCTGAGGGGGAACATCGGCGTCTTCGCCCTGGCGCACTAACGAGATTGAAGCGTCTGTGCAGACAAGCTCAGCTCCCGACGCAGCAAGCATCGCGGGCATCCTGCAGGCCGAATACGGCTTGCAGGACGTCCAGGTTGATTCTGCGCCGCAGGGCGCCGACCGCGACTCGACGCTGTTCCGCGCGCAGGACGCAGGCGGCCGCGACTGGGTCGTCAGGCTGCGCCGCGGCCCGGTCAGGCGCGCCGCGCTGCGCCTGCCGCAGCTCTTGCGCGATCGCGGCGAGCCGGCCTTTCTCGCGCCGCAGCCGACGCGCAGCGGCGAGATGTGGCTCGGCAATGCCGACTGGCACCTGGCGTTGTATCCTTTCGTCGCGGGCCGCAATGGCTTCGAACGTCCCCTCAACGCCTGCGCCTGGCGCCAACTGGGCCACGCCCTGCGCGCGCTGCATGAGACGCGCTTGCCCGCAGTGCTGTTGCGCGAGATTCCGCGGGAGACCTGCGGCGCGGAGTCCGGCGCGGCCCTGCAGCAAATTCTGGCGCAGCCCGCCGCTGCCAGCGACGATCCTCTGGTGACGCAGCTGCATGAGTTGTTGCAGCGCCGGCGCGCGACACTCGACTGGTTGGTGCAGCAGAGCACAAGCCTGGCGCGGACATTGCGCAGGCGCAACTTGCCCTGCGTCCCCTGCCACGGGGACATCCACGCCGGCAACGTGCTGGTCGACGCCCGGGGTCGCCTGCATTTGCTGGACTGGGATACCCTGCTGCTGGCGCCGCGCGAGCGCGACCTGATGTTCATTGGCGCCGGCGTGGCCGGTCACTGGCGCGACGCGCAGGAAGCAGCCTGGTTCCATGAGGGTTATGGGCCGCAGGAGCCAGACGCGCAAGCCATGGCCTGCTATCGCTGCGAGCGCATCGTCGCGGACGTGGTGGACTACTGCGAGCAGGTCATGGGCGAAGACCAGGGCCAGGACCGGTCATTCGCCCTGGCCGAATTGCAACGTCAGCTGGCGCCCGGCCCCGAACTGCAGATCGCCCGCAGCACAGTCGCGGCGCTGTCTTCAGCCTGAAGCCGTGGCAGGCCGGGGAGTTCTGGCCCTCTAAAACAAGTCTGTCATCAGGGCATCCAGCTCGACCAGGTCCGCCGCCTCCAGCGCGCCCATCGGGTGCCGGCAGGCGCTGCTGCGCAGGATGCCGCGGCGCTGCAACACGGCCTTGTAGAGCGCCACGCCGTACTGCCGCTCGTAGTTGATCAGCGGCAGCAGCTTGTTGAACAGGGCCCGCGCGCCGCTCTCGTCGCCCGCATCCAGGCGCCGCCAGATCTCACAGTGCAGGTCGATGGCCTGGCAGGCGGGCATGTTACCGACCGCGCCGCGGCGGTGTTCGTCCAGCATGTAGACGCCGCCCTGGCCGCCAAAGACGCCCTCGCAGTCCGCGCCGGCCGCCGCAATGGTGCGGCTGACCTGACGCGAGGCCGGCGTCGTCTCTTCCTTGATGTAATCGACGTGCTCAAGCTCGCGACACATGCGCGCCAGCAAGTCCGCGCTCATGGGCGTGCCGACCGGCGCGATGTAGTTCTGCACGATGACCGGCAGCGCGGTCGCGGCGGCCAGTGTTTTATAGAAGGCGTAACATCCGGCGGCATCCGGATGCACCACGTAGGGCGGCAGCGCCATGATGCCGGCGGCGCCCAGCGCTGCTGCCCGCTGCGCCAGCCGGGCGGCCGGCAGCGCGTGGCCCGCGTTGACCGTGGCGACCACGGGGATGCGTCCGGCGGCGCTGGCACACACGATCTCGAGCCAGCGCAAGCGCTCCTCGTCGTCCAGCATGGTGAACTCGCTGGCATTGGCCGGGCCGACGAGCCCCGCCGCGCCATTCTGGATGCAGAACTCGACCAGGTCCGCCAGACCCTGCTCATCCAGCTCGAGACTGTCGGTGAAGGGCGTAACCACGATGGGGAAGATGCCGCGCCAGGCCATGTGTTGTCTCCTGCAGAAGGGCTGACCATGATGCCACAGGCGGGCCGTCTGCGGCAAGTCGCGGCCCTCTGGCGCAACTGGCAGGGGAGGGCTATGCTGTTGTCGTGTTGACCCGTCCTGTCCCCCTGTCTGTTTGATGCCGAAGGCTGGCCTGGCGCTGTTGCTGTCGCTTCTCATGCTGCTGCCTGCCTGCCAGCCGCCGGACAATTCACCGGCCATTGCTACGCAAGTAGCTGCCACCGTCAGCGCCCTGCGTCGCGAATTCTGGCAGCCGACCCTGCTCGGGCCGGAAGACGGCGCCAGCCTTGATAGTCCGGCGGGAGTGACCCTCACCTGGGACTGGGGCCGCGCGTTGGCCGAAGACCAACACTTCGACGTCCGCGTCTGGCGTCCGGGCGCGCCGGAGCGCGGCATCACCTGGACACGCAAGCGCAGCTTTCCGCTGACGCAGTGGCTGGCCCAGCAGGGCGCCGGCGAATTTCATTGGTCAATTGCTGTAATTCAGGGCCGGGATGGCCGCGTGGAGGCCGAGCCTGGCCAGGCGCCGCCAGCCCGCCGCTTCACCCTGGACAGCGTCGTCCTGCCGACGCCCGTTCCTACGGCAACGCCCGCAGCCCCGCTCACCGCAGACATACTGACCTTGCCGCCCGGTTTCGAGGCACAGATTTTCGCCTGGCTGAGGGAGGCGCCCACCACTATCGCTGCTATTGAGTTCGCGCCGGACGGCGACCTGATCGCTCTGGCCCTTGATGGCCGCATCTTCCGCTTGCGTGATGGCGATGGGGATGGTCAAGCCGAGTCGCAACGGCAGATTTTCAGCAACGAGGGCGAGGGCATGCCGCGTCTGGCCTGGGCCGCCGGCATGGCCCTGCGCGGTGAGGAGATCTACATTTCGGATGAGGGTCGTATCGGTCGCCTGACCGACAGCGATAATGACGGACTGCCGGATCACTACCAAACTCTCGTCACCGGCCTGCCTGGGCGCCAGTATCCCTTCCATTCCAACAATGGCATTGTCTTTGGCCCGGACGACCTGCTTTACATTGCCGTGGGCTCCACCAGCGACCACGGGCCGCTACGTGAACCGCTGGAAGCCAGCATTCTGCGTGTCTCTCCGGAGGGCGGTGCTCCCGAGGTATTCGCCACCGGCTTCCGCAATCCCTACGACCTCACTTTCGCGCCGGACGGGCGCCTGTTCACCGCCGACAACGGCCCTGACTCTCTCGACACGACGATGCCTTTCTATCCGCCTGAAGAACTCAACCTCGTGCGTCAGGGTGTTGACTATGGCTTCCCGGATGTCTATGGCTTCGACATGCACATCCGTCCCCGTGAGGGAGTCACCGGGCCACCCCTCCTGCTCCTGCCTACCTCATCGGTTTCCGCCGGCCTCACCTGGTACGGCGCGCAACACTTCCCGAGGCCCTGGCGCGAGGGCATCTACCTGGCGCAGTTCGGCGGCTTCAACCAACAGGGCCGCAAGGTAATCTTCGCCGCGGTGAGCGCCGACGACCAGGCCAGCGCGCAGACCTTCGCCGCTTTCCGTTCAGGCTACCGACCGGTGGATGTCGCCGTCGGGCCGGACGGCGCGCTCTATATCGTGGAATGGGATCACGGCATCATCCTGCGCGTCACCTGGGCAGGCGCGACGGGCTGATGGCGGGCGGCAGCCTGTGGCGTGTCTGGCCGCTGCTCTTCATCATTGTGCTGGCCTTCAGTTATCGTTTTGTCATCATGGCGGACCGGGCCGCTGCCCCCAACGAGCTCTCCAAATGGAATCCCTTGCCCACAGGTACTGACCAGAGCGCCTATTTCGCCCGGTTTCTGGCCCTGCAACGCGGCGACTTTCCGCCCCCGCAATTTTATTATCAGCCGGGTATCGTCTACTTCCTGGGATTTGCCGGCGCGCTGCTGCAGACCAGCGACATGGCTGCACTGCGCCTGTTCACGGCTGCCCTCGCCGCGCTCAACTGTGGTCTCATGGCCTTATTCACCTGGCGGGCAACCGGGAGTCGCACAGCCGGTCTGGCCTCCGGTCTGATGCTCGCCCTGTATCCGGTCAGCGCCTTTTACGATACGGACTTCGTCATCACCTCGCAGGCCCTTGTGCTGGCGACGCTGCTCTTCGGCAGCGCCTGGCTCGCCCACCGTCGCCCGCGCAACCTGTTCTGGCCGCTGGTGACTGGCCTGGCTGCCGGCGCCGGCGCAGTCACCCGCTTCGAGCTGGTCGCACCGGCGTTCGTCTGTGCCCTGTGGCTGCTGCTGCGCCGTGACGCGCGCGGGCTGCGTCAATTCCTGCTGGTAGCGCTGGGCGCGCTGCTCATCATCGCGCCCGTCGCCCTGCACAACCGCCAGGGCGGCGCCGACTATCTCATCACTCCCGCCGGCCCACTGGAAATGTACCGCGGCAACAATCGTGATACTGATGGTCGCCGCAGTCCGTCCAACGCCTACGACTCGACCCACTACGACTATCTCCACTGGTTGCTGCAGGACATTGCGCTTGAGCCAGGGCGCTTCGCGCAGCTGCAAGTGCACAAGCTGGCGCTCTTCCTCAGCAGCATCGAGCCCGGCAACAACCTCGATTTTGACAAGTCCGGCAGGGGGATCTCATCGGTTCTGGCGCACAACCCGCTCAGCTTTTCCATTCTGCTCATCCTGAGCCTGGCCGGCCTGCTGGCGCTCTGGCGCGAGGATCAGCGCCCGCTGGCAGCGTTGCTGCTGGCGGGCGGCTGTAGTTACCTCCTGATGGTGCTGCTCGTCTGGGTGGAATCCCGTCTGAAGACGCCGGTTATTGCCTGGATGCTGCCGGCTGCCGGTTATGCTGTTGCTCGCGCCCTGGCTGCGATGCGTAACGGCAGCTTGCCAGCTGTGCTGCGCCGCAACGCGGGCCTGCTGGCAGGCATGTTGCTGCTGCTGCTGGCCATCCAGGCGGGCGCGACCGGCCTGCCGCGCGACGTAACGGTGTCAGGCTTGCCGGCCGGGGCTGTCCCCGCGGGACTCATATACGACGATACACTCGAGCTGGTCGGCTGGCAGGTGCGCGAACAGTACAGCTCGCGCCATACAATCCAGCCCTTTCGCCCCTGGGTCGTCAGCCTCTACTGGCGCCTGTTGCAGGAGACGGCGGCGGATTACAGTTTCTCGCTGAAGATGCTCATCGACGAAGAGGAAATCATCGCCCTCGACCGGCCCGTCGGCTACATTGTCTTCCCGCGCGACTTCACCAGCGACATGCAGGTTGGCCCCGTCCACGTGGAGCACGTGGGGCTGAGCTACCGTCGCTTCGACGGCCCGCTTGAACGCAGCGGCCGCATCGTGCTGGATGTCTACCCCGGGCGCGACTTTGACGCGGGCTTCGTGCCGCACGATGCAGCGGGCCTGGCGCAACCCCGTCCCGTACTGGCGCAGCCGGCAATCCTGCTCGGACCAGGCCGCAACGAAGTGCTCGCGAGCGGGCCGGAAGTCGCCTTCGGCGATGCGCTGCTGCTGCTCGGCCACGAGCTACCGCAGAGCGGCGCAGCGGGCGAGCGTGTGCGTATCCGCAGCGCCTGGCGCAGCGGACCGCGCCAGATCGAGACCTCCTACATCATCGGCGTCTACCTGTTCCGCGATGGCGAATTCGTCGCCAACCAGGACAGCCCGCCGCATGCCGGCGCGCTGCTCACCTTCTCCCTGACTCCCGACTATCACTTCGACGACGAGAAGTGGCTGACCCTGCCGCAAACGCCCGGCCGCCACGAGGCCTACATCGGCGTCTACGACCAGCACACGATGGCGCGTCTGCCGCTCGCCGGCTCCGCCAGCAACCTGCATCACATCGGCAGCATTGAGCCGGGTTGACGCGCAGCTGCCTTCGCGTACACGAGTGAGGCGCCCTTAACCAAAAAACCCGCCACTCCGCAGAGTGACGGGCATCAATTGCGAACCGACGGGTTCACATAGGGGTGACGGCGCTGGCCTGCTTGCCCTTCTTGCCATCAGTGATTTCGAATTCGACTGAGGATCCTTCTTCCAAAGAGCGGTAACCGCTGCCCTGGATCTCGGAGTAGTGTACGAAGAGGTCCGGGCCGTCTTCCTGACTGATGAAGCCATAACCCTTTTCGTTGCTGAACCACTTCACGGTACCGCGCGTACGTTCTGCCATTTGAACTGCTCTCCTGAATACCTTTCGCACGCAACATCCGCCGCAGGCGGTCGCCTGCATCTTCCGGGTGCTACGCCAGTACCAGAGTACACGATTTACTGTGGATGTAAATACCGAAGGTTACGAATCGTAACAGGCCTGCAGAAGCGCCCTCTCCCCAAGTCCCTCTTTCCCTGTTCACCTGGTTTGCAAGTGCCGCCCTCACCCCCCGGCCCCCTCTCCCTCAGGGAGAGGGGGAGAACGATGAACCCGGAGGTTTTGAAGTCCCTCTCCTTGAGAAGGGCTCCCGTGATGAGCGGGATGAAGGGCAGGGGGTGAGGGTCCCTCACGTCCGCTTCTGCGGCTCGCGCGGGATTAGCTTCTGCGGTTGCACAATAGCGCGGCGCTCCGGCGTCAGGCGCGCCAGCAGCTCCGGCGAGGGCTGGTAGCCGTGGCGGAAGTTGCCCCAGGACGGACCGTAGCGGTAGACGATGATGCGCCGCTGGCCGGGGTTGCTGCGGCGCGCCGAGCCATGTGAAATGGCGTCCACGAAGAGCAGCACGTCGCCTGCGTTCAGGTGAACCTCGACCGCGCCGGTAACGTCGTCAACCGAGTCCGCTTCACCCTTCATGCGGTGCAACTCAAATTCCGGATGATCAAGGTTGGCCTTGTGGCTGCCCGGGATGACCATGGTGGCGCCATCGCCCGGGCCGATGTCGTTGAGCGCCATCAGAATGTCGATCTGGCCGCAGTGGAATTCACCGTTGAGAAAGCGATACTGCGTGCGCTTGGTGCCGGTGTGGCCGCCCGAATGCAGGCCGATGGCCTCGCCGGGGCCGCGCAGGTTGGCGAAGTTTTCGTCGATGAAGACCGGGCCGTGATGCCAGTCAAAAGTGCCCTCGCCGCCGACGAATTGCCTGACGTGTTCAATCCACGAGGGGTGGTTGATCAGCCGCTCGAAGGGCTCGCCGCCCTCATAAATCTGTTGCAGGTTGAAGCCGTCGTTGTCATTGAAGTTGTGGCCCTGCACATAGCCGTGCCACTCGCCGATTTCCAGCGGCAGCAGGGCATCAAGGCCCGCGTTCAACTCACGTACGTGCTCCGCGTCCAGGGCGTTGCGCAATACCAGATAGCCGTTCAGATCGAAGAGATAGCGTTCAAGGTCGCTGGGCAAATTCAGTCTCCTGTGCGTACACCCGGCCCCTGCCTGGGCCGGAATGATACCATCCGCCCTTGCTGCTGGCAAGCGATTATATGGCCGCCAGTTCAGGCAGACGCTGTCGGCTCCGGTTCCGGCCTGGCCGCGGTCGGCTCCGGTTCTGACGCTGGTCTGGACGTGGGTTCCGGCGGAGGCGGAGGTTCCTCTTCGGTCACCACCACTTCAGGCTTCGGCTCCGGTTCCGGCTCTTGTATCTTCACTGCCGTGGGCCGGTTGGTTGGCTTGGGTTGCGCTACTGGCCTGGGTGGCGCCGGCGGAGGCGCAGGTTCCTCTTCGGTCACCACCACTTCGGGAACTGTCTCGATGGCCTGCTGCTGCTCTGAAACGAGTTCCACTTCAGGCTCCGGCTCCGGCTCTTGTATCTTCACAGGCGCCACAGGAGCGGCCGTGGTTGGCTCGGGTTCTGGCGGTGCAGCCGTGGGCGCCGGCGGAGGCGGAGGTTCCTCTTCGGTCACCACCACTTCAGGCTTCGGCTTCGGTTCCGGCTCTTGTATCTTCACTGCCGTGGGCGCCACAGGCGCCACAGGAGCGGCCCTGGTTGGCTCAGGTTCTGGCGGCACAGCCGTGGGTGCCACGGGAGGCGCGGGTTCCTCTTCGGTCGTCACCAGTACGGGAACTGTCTCGATGGCCTGCTGTTGCTCAGAGATGAGTTCTACTTCCGGCTCGACCTCCGGCTCGATCACGACGACCGGTGGCTTCACCTCCCCGGACGAATCTTCATTCGACCCAGGACCCGTTTCGGTATCAACCGCGGGTTCTGGCGGAACCACGGGTGCAGCCACGGTTGGCTCCGGTTCTGGCGGTGCAGTCGTTGGTCCCACGGGAGCTGCGGGTGCCACGGGTGCCACGGGTTCCTCTTCAGTCTGCCCGGGGTCCGGCAAGGGCGCCGCGGGCGTCACAGGGGGGACACTGGTCGGCTCAAATTCGACCAGGGCCGTGGGTTCCACGGGTGCCACGAGCAACAACTTCGGTTGGCACGAGTTCCGGCGGCGCTGCCAGAGGCTCCACAGGCTGGTCGCGGTCGGTGATCACGAAAGAAGACCACTGGCTCGGCGCTTCAGCGCGCAGCGCCCTGACGCGGTATACGAAGTAAGTATCCGTTTCGGTGGCCATCAGGTCTGTCCAGGTGATGGTGCCGGCGTCGGTGTTGCCCGCCAGAACTTGCACGATGCCAACCCCGCTCCGCACATACTGCACCTGGATTTCATAACCGGTTACGGTTTCAGCAGCGCTGGCCGGTGCTTCCCAACTCAGCACAACGCCGTCTTCGCTGACCTCAACGCGCAGATTACGGGGGGCTGTGGCCTGGTCATCGTCCTGCGCCAGGGCAGCAAGGCCCAGGGCCAGCACAGTGGCAAAAAGCGCCAGCACAGCGACAAGCGATGCCCGTGGTCTGCCGGGCCGTCCTTTCGTTGTTGCGCCCATATCGGAACTCCCTGGTCTCAGGACAGTCCGCTGCGAGAGTTCAGCCCTTGACGGCGCCCAGCGTCAGCCCGCGGATGATGTAGCGCTGTACAAAGCGTGATTGCGTCAGCGGCAGCATCACGACGATCAACTTGCGTGTGGAGACGTAGCCGAAGTGGATGCGGCGCAGTGCGCCTGTGCCGGACACCAGAGCAGTGTATAACGTAACGGACAAACCTTCGCAAACGTTCTCTTTATCTTCCTGATGGTAGACAAGCGGGCCTTCAAGGTGATCAGGGACACCCAGTCTCTCCTCTTCCCCGAGAAGGGCAGGGGGCGTGATCAGCTTTCGTCCACGCGCCCGTGTTCATAGAGATAACAGGCGGCGCGCGTGTCAAGGTCGGTCGAATACAGGGGCGGCACTGCTGCGCGACAGCGATCCATGCGCTGCGGACAGCGCGGATAAAAGGCGCAGCCGCCATCCATGTCATCTTCGCCTGAGGCCGTCTCGTCGCGCTGCCAGTCGAGCGGCGCATGCCAACGCTGCGTCGGGTCCGGGCGGGGGATGGCCTGAATCAGCAGCTGGGTGTAGGGGTGCTGCGGCGCGTTCAGCACCTGTTCCAGCGCCCCCGCTTCCACAATGCGGCCGCGGTAGAGGATCAGGATGGAATCGCTGATCTGGCGGGCGGTGGACAGGTCATGCGTGATGTAAAGCTGGGAAATGCCGTAGCGCTCCTTGAGCTCCAGCATATTGGCCAGCACCAGCGCGCGCAGTGAGGCGTCAATCATGGAAACGGGCTCGTCGGCGATGATCAGTTTGGGTCGCAAGAGGAAGGCGCGCGCCAGCATGACGCGTTGTAACTGCCCGCCGCTCAACTGGTGCGGGTACTTGCCCAGCACCATGTCGGGGTCGAGGCGCAGGGCGCGCAGGGCCTCGCTGGTCTTCGCGTCTTCGTCGGCGCGGTCAGGTGAAGGCGCGAAATTGCGCAGGGTCAGGCGCAGGACATGGTCGACCGGATAGAAGGGATTGAAGGCCGTGAAGGGATTCTGGAAGATGGCCTGCACCGAGCGCCGGAATTCGCGCAGGGCAGGGCCGCGCAGGCGTCCCACCTCCTGTCCGCGATAGCGCACTGTCCCGGCATCGGCGGCGAGAAAGCCCAGCGCCAGCATGCCCAGGGTGGATTTGCCGCTGCCGCTCTCGCCGGCGATGGTGATAATTTGTGGCCTGTCCGCGCTCACGCGCAGGTCCACGCCCTGCAGGGCAGGGACCCGCTTGCGGAAGCCACGCCTGAAGCTTTTGTGCACGTCGCTCATGAGCAGCAGGTCGTCGCTCATGAGCTGAGCTCGCGCGCCACAGGTTGCCAGGGACGCACGAAATGTCCGGCGGCAACTTCCGTCAGCGGCGCAGCGAGCGACCACTGCGGGGCGAGGTCCGTCAGGTCGCTGTTGAGCGCACGCCGGTCATGCAGGTCGGGAATCGACGAAATCAGGCGACACGTGTAGGGGTGCTGCGGGTTGCTGAACAGGTCGCCCGTATCGCCCAACTCCACAATGCGACCGGCGTACATGATGCCGAGGCGGTCGGTGACCTGCGCCAGCAGCGCCATGTCATGGCCGATCAGCAGCATGGAGGCGCCGATGGCGCGGCGCGCGGCGGCCAGCGTTTCCAGGACGACTCGCTGGGAGATGACATCGAGGGCGCTGGTCGGCTCATCCGCGATGATCAGGCGCGGCCCCAGCAGCAGCGCCAGCGCGATGCACACGCGTTGCCGCATCCCGCCGCTCAGTTCATGCGGGTAACGCGGCAGGATGTCCGCTTCCAGGCCCACGCTCTGCAGGGCCTGCGCGAAGCGCGCGCGCATGGTTGCCGGCTGGCTGCGCTCGCCATGCGCGGCCAGGGTGTCCACGAAGTGTTCCTGCAGGCGCATGACGGGATTGAGCGCGCTCATCGAGCCCTGGGGAATGTAGGCGAATTGTCGCCAGCGCAATTCGCGCAAGGCGCGCTCGTCAAGCTCGAGCAGATCCCGGTCGCCGAAGCGCACCCGTCCGGCGACCACCCGGCCGGGCGGTCGCAGCAAGCGCAGGACGCCGAGCGCGAGGGTGCTCTTGCCACTGCCGCTTTCCCCGGCCAGGCCGAGTACCTCGTTGCCCCGCAGCTCCAGGTCCACGTCATCCACGGCGCGAATGGTCGCCGCGCGCGTCGGGTAGTGGATGGACAGCCCTTCAACGCGCAGGACTGGGCCGCTATTTTGCAGCGCCGGGGAGGTCTTCGCCTTCATCGCGTCTCCAGGCGCGGGTTGGCAATCGCGTCCAGCGCGGTGCTCACGAAAAACAGGCCCATGAAGAGGACGATGAGGATGAGGATAGGTGGCAGCCACCACCACCACAGGCCGAGCCACATCGCGTTGCCGGCAATGGCGAAATAAATCAGGTTGCCGAGGGTCGGGGTCTGGAAGGAACCGAGGCCGAGGACTTCCAGGCCGATGGAGGCCAGAATGGCGGTCGCGACGGTATTGACGAAGGTGGCGGCCAGGAAGGGGATCAGGTTCGGTAGCAGTTCGCGGAACACGATATGCAGGGGCGACGCGCCGGAGAGGCGCAGCAGCAGCACGAACTCGCGTTCGCGCAGGCTCAACACCTGCGAGCGGATGACGCGCGTGGGGTGCATCCAGGAGGTCGCGGCGATGACCAGGCCCATCATCAGGGGCGTGACCACGGGAAAGGAAGCGGCGATCATGATCAGAATCGCCAGCGGCGGAATCGTCAGGCCGATGTCCACGGTGTTGCGCACCAGCGCGTCCAGCGGGCCAGCGACGTAGCCGGCCAGCATGCCCAGCAGGGTGCCCAGCAGCACGGCCGACCCCCCGCCCACCAGGCCGATCAGCAGGGTGTTGGGCATGCCCAGGACGATGTAGGTCAGCAGGTCGCGCCCTTCCCGCTGGGTACCGAGCGGGTGTTCCCAATCGGGCGGCGAATTGATGCCGCCGGCCATCAGGCGCAGCTGGTCCGGATCGGCGACGAACTGGCCCAGCAGGCCCGGCAGCAAAATCAGCGCCAGCAAGACAAGGCCCAGCAGCATCGTGGGCGAAAGGAAGCTGCGCCGGCGCCGGCTCATCAGCTGCGGCCGCCTCAGTAGCGAATCCGCGGATCGAGCAGGGGGTAGAACAGATCCAGCAGCAGCGTGGCCACGGCCACGGTGAAGATCATGAACAGGGTCACGCCCTGAATCACAAAGAAATCCGCCGTGCGCAAGGCGTTATAAAGCACCCAGCCCACGCCAGGGTAATTGAAGATGATCTCGACCAGCACCTGGCCGGAGATGAGGCGCCCGAAGTCGATGGCCAGCGCCGTCACCTGGGGCAACATGGCGTTGCGCATGGCATAGTGGCCGAAGATGCGGCGCTGCGGCAGGCCGCGCGCCCGCGCGTAGGTCAGGTAATCCTCACCGAGCACCGTCGCCATGATGCCGCGCATGCTCAGCGCCCAAAAACCGACGACCGCCAGTACCATCGATAGCAGCGGCAGTGTTGCGTGGCGCAGCAGGTCGCCAACGGTAGCCAGGTCGAGCCCACGCGTGCTGCCCACCGTAAAGGCGCCACCGAGCGGGAAGAGCGGCCAGTTGAGCGCGAAGAGATAGACAAGGATCAGGGCCAGCAGGTAATAGGGGACCGCACTGAAGGGCATGGTCAGATACACGAGCCAGCGAATACTGTGCGGCACCTGGGGCCAGACCGCCAGCGCGCCGAGCAGGTTGCCGGCGGCGAAAGCCAGCAGGGTGGCCAGCGAGAGCAGGCCCAAAGTCCAGGGCAGGGCCCGCAGGATGACGGCTTCCGCCTTGATGGGGAAGAAGGAGAGCGAATAGCCCAGGTCACCGCCCAGCAGACCACGCAGGTAATTCAGGTATTGCTGCGCGAGCGTGTCATCCAGCCCCAGGCGCTCGCGATAGAGCGCGACGATTTCAGCGCCATTTTCGACGCTGCGGCCGCGGCTGGCCATGCGCCCGATGAGCGCAGCGATGGGGTCCTGGGGCGTGAGCCGCGTAATGGCGAAATTCAGCGTCGAGGCAATGAAAATGGTCAGCAGGAAGGTCGCTGTGCGCCGCCCGAAATAGCGAAGATTCATGCCTCAGCCCAATGTGAAGCGAGCGGATGGCGCGGGGTGTGGCGTTGCTTCGCGCCACACCCCGCGCTGCGGGTTAGCCGGCAGGCTGGATATTGATGAGCATCAGCTCGCCGGTCACCCACCAGTGACCGGGATGGATGTAGTTGTTCTCCGCGGTGGGCCAGTTGGTCCAGTAGGTCTCGTTGAAGGGTGTGAGCAAACGTGCCTGCACCAGCGGGATGACGGGCAACTCGTGCAGCCAGATGGCCAGCGCCTGGTCGGCCAGCTCGTCGAAGCCTTCATCAGTGGCGGCGAGGACGGCCATGGCGTCCACCAGCGCATCGAATTCGGCATTCTCGAAGCGGCTGGGGTTGGGGTCCGGCGCGGGTTCGCCAATCGGCGCCGAGCCGCGGCTATGGAAGCGCGAGAAGGTCTTGTAGGGGTCGCTCACGCTGCCGCAGAGGCCCGTGAGCCAGGCCTGCGCGTTACCGCGAGAGACATCATCGTAGTAGATGGCGCTTTCCAGCGGCTGGAAGGAGACATCAAAGCCGGCATCGCGCATCTGTTCCACCAGGACATTGCCCATGCGCAGCAAATCGGTCTCGCCGGAACGGGTGATGATGGTGAAGGTGATGCGGTTGCCGCTTTCATCCACCCAGAGCCCGTCAGCATCGCGCGCGTAACCCTTGCCGGCCATCACGCTGTCGATCAGCGTAACGTCGCTGCCGAGCACGTCATATTCCTCGAAAAGCGCGGCGTTGCGGTCAAGGAAGGCCTGAAGCGGCGCGTAGGTGGGGTAGAGCGTGGCCGCCGCCTCCGTCATGCCCTCGTAGGCGATCGCCACTACGGCATCTCGCGAAATCGCGGCATTGACTGCCCAACGCACTTCGCGGTCATCGAAGGGCACCGACTGGTTGTTGAGGTTCAGGAAACGCGGGCAGGGATCGAGATAGGCATAGGGCAGGTCCGCCGTCCAGCCCACGATGTTGGGGTTGCGCGATTGCGCGACCTCGAAGGTCGAGCGGCTGAAAACCCAACCCGCGTCCAGTTCGTCATTGGCCATCATGGCAGCGCGCAACTCTTCACTGGGGGCCGCGAGCCAGATGGCCCGTTGCGGCGCCGGCAGCGCATGGAAGCCGGTCTCGGCCGCCCACCAGTCGTCGCGCCGGTCGAAGACCTGCTCCGTCTCGGTGGAGCGTACCAGGCTGTAGGCGCCGGTGCCCATGGGCAGGCCGGCCTCCAGATCGAAGTTGTTGAAAGTCGTGGGGTCGACGTTCTCCCAGATGTGCTTCGGCGCGATCAGGATCGTGTCCCAGATGCGCACGCCGAAGAAATCGGTGACGAAGCGCGGGTTGGGCCGCGTCAGGTTCAGCACAACCGTCGCGTCATCCGCGACCTCTACGCTGTCCACCCACCGCTGCATGTCGAAGGAATACTGCAACTCCTCGTTGGCCTGCAGCATTTCGATGGTGAAGGCGACATCGTTGGCGGTAAAGGCCGTGCCATCGGCCCACTTCACGCCGTCACGGATGTTGATGGTCAGCACGCTGTTGTCTTCGTTGAAGGAATAACCGGAGGCCAGCCAGGGCATCAACTCGCCCGTCTCGTAGTTGAGATAGAAGAGCGCTTCCTGGGTCGCCTGCCACATGCCCCAGTCCAGATACTGGCCGGAGATGTAGGGATTCATGTTGTCGGGAACGGGCACACGGCCCTCAATGTTTTCGAAGATGACCGTCGCCTCGCGCGGCACCTCAGCGATATCGCCCTGGGCGCTGACCGAAGCCACCGCCAACAACAGGCCCAGCAGAATGAAAGCTACGATTCTTGCACGCATGACTTCCTCCAATGAGATAGTAGTTTTGTGACTTGCAGGGTTACCGACTTGCATCTCCTCCTGTCTGCTACTTTTGTTTGTGGCCGGGAATTAGCGGCGCGAGCGCCTGGTAACCCAGCAGCAGGCCCTTGTGTTCGCGCCCGTAGGCCATGACGATAGATGATTCCATGTCCGCCGTGAAACCGCGCAATTCACTGAAGGCGAGCACGTCATCCTCGTGCTCGATATCGATGTTGCCCTCGTAGCCGACTTCGATCAGCGCGCTGATGAAGGCGGGCCAGTCCACTTCGCCCCAGCCTGGCGCGCGCCCGCGCCACCAGCCATGCCCGAGGCCGAAGACCTCGCCGAAGCTCTGCCCGAGAATGCCGACGCGCTGCAGGACATCGCGCCGGATTTCCATATCCTTGGCATGAACGTGGTAGATGCGCTCGCCATAATCGTGGATGGCCTTGATGTAATCGATGCCCTGCCAGACCATGTGCGAGGGGTCCAGTTCGAGACCCAGCGCGGGCGAGGGCACCAACTCAAACATGCGCTCCCAGATTTCCGGGCTGAAGGCGAGGTTGATGCTGTGCCCGGTCTTGAGCTCGACCATCGGGCAGTTCTCGATGGCGAGGCGCAGGCCACGGGCCTCGGCTGCCTGGCAGAATTCAGTGAAGACTTCCTGGAAGGGCCCCATGTTTTCCTCGACCGTACAGTAGGGGTTGCGCCCGACGAAGGTGCAGACGACCGATACGCCCATGCGCTGCGCCAGGTCGAGCACGCGCAGGAAATAGCGGCGGGCTTCGGCGCGCTCGGCGGCGTCGGGCGCGAGGTAGTTGGGATAGTAGCCGAGGGCGGAGATTTCGAGATCACGCTGCTGCAGATCAGCGAGGATTTCCTCCAGCCGCGCCTCGCTGACGGTATCGGGGTTGATGGCGGAATCGGGCCAGGCGGAAAGCTCCAGAGAAGTGAAGCCGGTATCCGAGGCGAAGGCCGCCGTCTCTTCAGAATAGTCCGTGTAGTAACCCAGTCGCATCGCATGTCTCCTTGATTCCGAATCAAGCAGACGGTAACGCGGCCCGCGGGCTGACGCAATTCATTTGGAATGAATGGTCTATGGCGCTTGCAGGGGGAAGGCGCCCAATATTTGACAAGGCGCGAAAGCGCGTTATTCTTGGATTGAACCGGTTCAATAGTGTTTTGGTGTTCATGACCACGATCCGCGAGGTCGCGCGCGAGGCAGGAGTGTCGGTCGGCACGGTCAGCAACGTGCTCAACGACCCGGCGATTGTCTCGCATGAAACCTGTGAGCGCGTGCTGCAGGTCATGCGTCAGCGCAACTATCGCCCCAGCGCCATCGCCCGCAGCCTGGCCACCGGCCGCACGCGCACATTCGGCCTGGTCGTCACCAGCATTTTCAACCCCTTCACCGCCGGCATCGTGCAGGGCGCCGGCGAGATCGTGCGCGAGGCCGGCTGCAGTCTGCTGATCGCCTGCGCGGAAGACGACTGCATGGACGTGCCGCAGCAGGTGCAGATGTTGCAGCAGCAATGGGTCGACGGCATCTTCCTCGCCACCCAGCCGCTGCCCGACGTCGCCTGGCGCGAGCTGCACTTCGGGCGCACGCCGGTCGTCATCATGGACAGCGGCCAGCCCGCGCGCGAGGCCCAGGCCAGCATGGTCGGCTTCGACTGGTACATGGCGGGCTGCCAGGCCACGCAGCACCTCATCGACCTCGGTCATCGCCGCATCGGCTTCGTCGGCGGCATCCCTGGCCGCAGCTCAAGCGTCCAGCGTGAGAACGGCGTCCGCCACGCGCTGGCAGGGGCGAACCTTGTTTTTGACGAGGCGCTGCAGCGCGACGGCGACTATACGACCGGCGGTGGCCGACGCTGCGCGGCAGACCTGTTGCAGCTGCCGCCTGAGCAACGCCCCACGGCGCTGGTGATGGGCAACGACATGATGGCGCTCGGCGCATACGAGGCCGCGGAACAGCTGGGCCTGCAAGTCCCGCGCGACATCTCCATCACCGGCATTGACGACAACTTCTTCGTGGCCCATACGGCGCCGCCGCTGACGACCGTGCACGTGCCCACGCTCGAACTCGGGCGCGAAGGCATGCGCATGCTCGTCAGCGGCGCCGCCGGCGCGCAGCGCGTCTCGCTGCCAACGCGCCTGGTCAGGCGCGGCTCCACTGCCGCGCCGCGGCAACATTCGGCGCAGCGTGACCAGGCGCTGCATATGTACGCGGTACCGGTGGCCCCCGGGCCTCTGGTCGCCGCCGTGGCCCGGGATTGAAGCGCGGGAGAAAGGAGCGTCTGCCGCAAAAGCAGTCGGAGGGTCGAAGCTGACCCTGAGCGAAAGATAAGCTTTGAAGGTAGAAGGAGAAGTCATGGACGCCAAACAGAAGATTTCACGGCGCAACATGCTAAAGATGAGCGCGGCAGGAGCAGCGGGCGCAGCGGCGACCGTCCTGCCGGCCGGGATGGTCAGCGCAGGAGCGCCATCGCAGGACGAAATTGTCCTCAACATCGATTTCCGCCAGTACGGTGCTGATGCCACCGGAGAAAACCCGGCACAGGGCGAGGCGCTGGACGCCTTCCTCGATTCCTACAAGATGATGCACCCCAACGTCACCGTCAACCACGCGCCCATCGATCCCGGCGCCTGGGGCGACATCCAGCAGTGGGTGGCGCGCCGGCTCGTGGCCGAGGATGGCCCCGACCTGCTCTTCGGCAACTGGACCTACCTCATCGAGGACTGGATGAAGGGCGACCTTGTCGGCTGGTGGGATCCCTATCTCGAGTCACCCAACCCCTATCTCGAAGGCAACGAGCAGTGGGCCGACCAGTTCATCAAGCCCGGCGAGCGTCAGTCCAACGGCATGAGCGCCTGGCTGGGCCTCGACAACACCACCCTGTGGACCTGGTACAACCAGGACATGTTTGATGCCAACGGCTGGGACGTGCCGACCACCTGGAGCGAGCAGATCGCGCTCTACGAGCAGATCGCCGAAACCGACATTATCCCGCTGGCGACGCACTACAACCCCATCCCGCATTACGCGGTCTGGAGCTTCGACATGGTCGGCAACCAGGTGTTGCACACTGTGTTCGAGGACCTGGCCGGTGGCAGCGAGAGCGAGCCGCTCCCGGCCCAGGTGGCCGCCGGCGTGCTGGACGGTCGCTACGGCATCGACCAGGCGCCCTACCAGGACACCATCAAGATAACCAGCGAATGGTGGAAGTACGCCGGCGCCGGTGCGCATGGCGGCGGCGATGCCAACATTCCCTACAGCCAGTTCCTCGGCGGCCAGGCAGCCACGCGCTACACTGGCATCTGGGAGAACCGAAACCTGGATCTGGACATGCCAGGCACGGAGAACCCCTTCGCCTGGAGCGCCTTCCCGATTCCGGTCGTCGAGTCCAGCCTCTCCGAGCATGCCACCGGCCACGCGACGGCGGCTGTCTTCGTCGCCGGCGCGACACTCTTCACCCTGCCGGCCTACAACAGCGGCGCCAGGCGCGACGCCACCGCCGACCTGCTGAAGTACATGTCGGTGCCGGAAAACCTCGCGCCCTTCATCGCCGAGTTCAAGGGCTTCGTGCCCAACATCAAGAACACACCGCTGCCGTCCACGCTGGCCGGCTTCGCGGTGCCCGACGATGCCACCTACTGGTACGTCAACAGCTGGGGCGGCACTCACATCACCCAGGAAGCCCGCGACGCATGGGCGCGCAACTGGCAGCTGGTGCTGCTGGACGCCATGTCCTGGGAAGAGTTCACCGAGATCATGCAGGCGGAGCTGGTCAAGGCCGCCGAGGACACGCTCGGAGCGTAAGCGCAACTTTGCCGGAGGGAGAACCTGTTCTCCCTCCGGTTTCCGCGAGAACCGGTCGCGCCGGTTCCGCTGCGATTGTTGCGCAGAAGCGGCGCGCACCGGGAACAGTGACAAGAGGTTCTCTGGCATATGGCATCGACCGGCAGCACGCTTAATCCGGCAACCAGGATGTACTTCGGTGGGCGGGTCTCGCCGCGTCTGTTGCGTTCCAGTATTACGGCCTGGCTATTTCTGGTGCCGGCCTTCGCGCTCATGCTCATGTTCTCCTATTACCCGGCCCTTTCGGCGCTGATCCATTCCTTCACCAACTGGACCGGGCTTTATCCTCCCGAAGACTTTGTTTTTCTTGATAACTTTCAGGAGTTGATAACCGACCGCACGGTGCGGGCCTCGATCACCAACATGACCATCGTGATGGTCTGGTCGCTGTTTACAGCTGTGCTGCCGGCCCTGCTGGTTTCCGTGATGATCGACTCGCTGCGCAGCAACCGTGCCCAGTACTGGTACCGGCTGCTCTTCGTGGCGCCTATTGTGGTGCCGCTGGTCGTAACGCTCAACGTGTGGAGCTTCATCTACGACCCCGACATCGGCCTCGTCAAAAACATCTTCGATTCCTTCGGCTGGGACCTGCAGACGCGCATGCTGGGCGACCCGAGGTACGCCATTTACTTCCTGGTGGCCATCGGCTTCCCCTGGGTCTCGGGCGTTAACGTACTCATCTTCCTCGCCGGTCTGGCGGCCATCGACCAGGAAGTGCGCGATTCGGCTGCGCTTGACGGCGCCACTGGCTTGCGCCGCTTCTGGCATATCGACCTGCCGCTGCTGCGGGGACAAATCAAGCTGCTGGGCATTCTGGCCGTGATCAACGGGATACAGGGCTTCCACGCGCAGTTTATCCTGACGCGCGGCGGCCCCGGCTATGCCACCATGGTGCCAGGTATGTGGATGTACATTCAAGGCTACAACTACTATCGCATGGGTTACTCCTCGGCGATCGGCTCCGTCATGTTCATCCTGATCCTGATCCTTTCCATGTTCATCCTGCAGCGCTTCCGCAGCCCCACCGAACACGTGGCCGAGTGAGCGGCGTCGGCGAGCGCAGGAGGAAAAAGTCATGACTTCGGTATCCTTGGTCCAGCCGAAAATCAGTTTTCGCGAGCGCCTGCAGCGGGGGAACGGGGTTCAGCACCTTGTGCTGGGCGTCCTGCTGGTGCTGACCTTTTATCCAATTGTGCTGATGCTGCTCTTCTCCGTTAAGGACAACACCCAGTTTGTCGTTCATCGCTACGAATTGTCCTTCCCCATGCACCTCGAGAATTTCCCGCGGGCCTGGAACGCCAACATCTGGCGCTACATCGTCAATTCCATCATGTACGTGGTCGGCGGCGTGCTGCTGACCATGATCCCGGCCGGCCTGGCGGCCTACGCCTTCGCCCGCATCCGCTTCATCGGCAAGAACGTGCTCTTTTACATGGTTATCAGCCTGATCATGATCCCCTGGATTCTGATCCTGCTGCCGGCCTTCATCGTCATCATCGACCTCGGCATCCTCAGCACGCGCCAGGCCTTCTGGTTCTCCTACGGCGCCTGGGGCCTGGCCTTCGCCGTCTTCGTATTGCGCACCTTCTTCGCCGGCCTGCCGGAAGACCTCTTTGAATCGGCGCGTGTGGATGGCGCGCGCGAAATCCATATTCTGTGGGCGATCGTGCTGCCGCTTTCCAAGCCCATTGTGGGCACGCTGGCGCTGCTGCAAACCTACGGCATATGGAACGACATCATCTGGGCCACGACAATCAACGTGAACCCGGAGCTGAAACCGATCATGGTGGGCCTGATGCAGTTCACCGGCATTTACCGCACCCAATACGGCCCGCTGTACGCCGGCTACGTCATCGCCTCGCTGCCCATGCTCCTGCTGTTTGCCTTCACCAGCCGCCTCTTCATCCGCGGCATGATGTCCGGCGCCATCCGTATGTAGGAGTTGCCATGCGCAAGGACCGCATCATCGAACTCAGCCATCGCATGACGCCCGGAGAAGGCTACTTCGAGCTCAGCGCGCAAGTGCGCGACGTGACGGAAATCCTGCCCGAGGTCGTCCACCGCGACGACATCTGGTACATCATCGGCAACGTGCAGTTCAGCACGCACACCTTCACCCACATCGAGGTGCCATATCATCACTGGGAGCAGGGCGCTGACCTGGCAGACTATCCGCTACAGAAGCTGATCGGCAGGGCCGTGGTGTTGGACTTTTCGCACAAGCAGCACGAAGAGGCCATCAGTCTTGACGAAGTGCAGGCCCACGCGAGCCGCCTGCAGGACGTCGACATGATCTTTCTGCGCACGGACATGGACCAGCACTTTTTCGGCGAGCGCTGGAACGACCAGCCCTACCTGACCGAGGAAGCGCTCAACTGGCTGGTGGCCCAGGGGCCCACGGTCATCGGTACAGACGCCGCCGGCTTCGAGGTGCCGGGCACCGACTACCAGCCCAACCACCTCACGATGTTCAAGAACGGCCTCGCCATGGTCGAATCCTGCACCAACCTGGCCGCCATCGGCGAGCAGCGCGTCACGGTTTTCATCCTGCCGCTGCCGATCGTCGGCGTCGAGGCCTGCCCGGTGCGCATCATCGCCTTCCCCGAAGGAGACCTTTAGTGAGCGACAACGAACAATTGATGGAGCTCTACGAACAGCTGCTGCTGCTGCGCCATTTCGACGAGTTCTGCTACGACCTGAAGATGAAAGACCTCATTATGAACGGCTTCCACCCCTACAACGGCCAGGAAGCCGTGGCCGTGGGGGTCTGCTCGTTGCTGCGCGAGGACGACGTAGTGCTTTCGACGCACCGGCCGCAGGGGCACTCCCTCGCCAAGGGCAGCAACCCGCGTCAGATCTTCTGCGAAATGCTGGGGCGGCGCGGCGGCGTCAGCCAGGGCATCGGCGGCCCCATGCAGTGGATCGACGTGCGCCACAACTTCTTCTGCGGCAGCATCGTCGGCAGCGGCCTGCCGATCACCACCGGCGTGGCGCTCGCCTTTCAGCGCCAGGGCAGTGACAGCGTCGCCGTCTGCTTCTTCGGCGACGGGGCCTCCAACACCGGCGCCTTCCACGAGGCCATGAACCTGGCCGCCATCTGGAAGCTGCCGGCGCTCTTCATCTGCGAGAATAACCAGTATGGCGAGGCCATGCCGGTGCAGGAATTCGTGCCGGTTTCGCGCATCTCGCAGCGCGCCACGTCCTACGGCCTCAACGGCGTTTCCGTCGATGGCATGGACGTCGAGGCCGTGCTGCAGGCCAGCCAGGCGGCCCTGACGCAGCTGCGCGCGGGCGACGGCCCGGTCTTCATCGAGATGGTGACCTACCGCTTCCGCGGCCACTATGGCGGCGACCCGGAGCACACCTACCGCTCGCGCGAGGAAATCGCCGTCTGGCGCAACCGCGATCCGCTGCTGCTGGCGCGCACCCGATTGCTGGCGCGCGGCTTCAGCGAGGAGACCCTCGACGAGCTGGACGCCAGTGTGCGCAAGACAATCGAGGAAGACATGGAGTGGGCGCTGGAGCAACCTTTCCCCACCGTTGAACAGGCCACGGATCACGTGATGATCCCCCTGGGACAGGACTGATTGCCGTGACACGCATGAGCTACCGCGACGCCATCCGCGATACCACCGCCGAGGAGCTGCGCCGCGACGATTCCGTCTACCTGATCGGCGAGGACGTGGGCCGCTGGGGTAACCTCTTCGGCGCGTCGGCCGGCTTGCTGGAAGAGTTTGGCGCGGAGCGCATCCGCGACTCGCCCATCTCCGAAGCGGCCATGACCGGCTGCGCCATCGGCAGCGCGCTCTACGGCCTGCGTCCCATCGTCGAGATCATGTACATCGACTTCATCACCATCGCCATGGACCAGATGATCAACCACGGCGTGAAATACCATCAACTGTCCAACGGCCAGGTGAGCGTACCGGTGGTCTTCCGCACCCAGGGCGGCGTCGGTATGCGCAACTCTTCGCAGCATTCGCAGAGCTTCGAGAACTGGTTCGTCAACGTGCCCGGCCTGATCGTCGCCATGCCCTCCACCCCGGAAGACCTGCGCGGCCTGCTGCGCTCCGCCGTGCGTAGCGACAACCCTGTGCTGCTCATCGAGCACAAGTCGCTCTACTTCACGCGCGGCGAAGTGCCAGACGGCGATTACTGCATCCCCTTCGGCGTTGCGGACATCAAGCGCGCCGGCGATGACGTCACCATCATTGCCAGCTCGTGGATGGTGTTGCAGGCGCTGGCCGCCGCCAGAACGCTCGAGGCCGAAGGCATCTCCTGCGAGGTCATCGACCCGCGCACGCTGTGGCCGCTGGACAAGCAGACCCTGGTCGATTCCGTGCAGCGCACGGGCAACTGCGTCGTGGTCACCGAGGCGCCGGCCGAGGGCGGCTGGAGCGGCGAGGCGGCCTCCGTCATTCACGAGCACTGCTTCGAGGCGCTGCGGGCGCCGGTACGCCGCGTCTGCGGCATGCGCACCGGCATCCCCTACGGCACCGAGCTGGAGAAGGCCGTCGTACCTGACGCGGCGAAAATCTGTGACGCCGTGCGTGAGCTGCTCGCCTGACCGGGAGGACGCATGCAGCACTTCGTGATGCCCATGCTCGGCCATCTGATGGAAGAGGGCACGGTGGCGGACTGGCGCGTGCAGCCCGGCGATCAGGTGCGGCGCGGCGACATCCTCTGCGAAATCGAGACTGACAAGACCAACGTCGAGGTTGAATCGCCCTTCACGGGCAGGGTAGGGCAACTGTTGGTGCAGGCCGGCGAGACGGTCGAAGTTGGCGCTCCACTGGCAGAGTTCGAGGCCGACTGAGCGTGGCCGCAAGGCGCGTGCTCTCCATGGGCAACATGCTGGTCGAGATCATGCGCCCGCAGCTGGACATGCCGCTCGACGAGCCCGGCGCCTTCGAGGGTCCCTTTCCCAGCGGCGACACCGTCATCTACATCGGCCAGGTGGCGCGCCTCGGCCAGGCCGCCAGCTTCATCGGCGCCGTCGGCGCGGACGACTTCGGCGACTGTCTGCTGCGCCGCCTCGAAGCGGACGGCGTGGACTGCGCCCAGGTGCGCGTGCTGCCGCAACACAGCACCGGCGTGGCCTTCAACGCGCGCTTCAGCGATGGCGGGCGCCGCTTCCTCTTTCACTGGCGTCACGCCGCCGCCGGCCAGCTGGCGCCAGACTACGTAGACCCGGATACGCTGGCCGACGTCGGCTGGCTGCACCTCAGCGGCTGCAACCTGGCCATCTGTGACAGCGCGCGCGATGCCTGCTACCGCGCCCTCGACTGTCTGCCCGCCGGGGCGCAGGTCAGCTTCGACCCCAACATCCGACCTGAAGTGCCGGGCGTCGAAGAGATTCGCGCGCTCTGCCAGCCGGTCATCGAGCGCGCCAACCTGATCCTGCCCAGCGCGGGCGAGGCGGCCATGCTCACCGGCGCTGCCGACGACGAGGCCGGCTGCCGTCAGTGGGCAGGGCAGGGCAAGCTGGTGGCGCTCAAGCAGGGCGAAACGGGTTGCGCGCTCTACCACGATGAGCAGCGTCTTCAGGTGCCAGGCTTCGCGGTAGATGAAGTCGATTCCGTCGGCGCCGGCGACTGCTTCGGCGCGGCCCTGAGCGTCGCGCTGCTGGAAGGCATGCCACTGGAAGAGGCGGGACGCTTCGCCAACGCGGTCGGCGCCCTCGCCGTCACGCGCAATGGCCCCATGGAAGGCGCGCCAACGCGGGCGGAGGCCATGGCCTTCCTCGCGGCGCAAGGGCTCCCGCTATCCGCGAAGGCCTCCCCTTGTGAGCAACGGAAGGGCTCCCGTTGTGAGCAACGGGAAAAGGAGTGCACATGAGCTGGTACAGCAAGGCCTGGCGTCGCGGCGTCCTCGACATGCACATCACCGAGGACAATCCGCTATTCATGACGCAGTTCGATCCGCAGCGTTTCGTCGACCTGATGCTCAAGGCGCGCTTGCAGTCGGTCGTGCTCTACGCCCATTCGCACGTCGGCAGTTGTTTTTATCCCTCGCTGGTGGCGCCGGTGCACAGCGGCCCCGGTGGACAGGACATCTTCGGCGAAACTGTCGCGCTCTGCCACGCCAACGACATTGCCGTGGTCGGCTACATGAGCCTGATCTACGACACGCTGGCCTGGCGCGCGCAGCCGGACTGGCGCATCACCAAATCCGATTACACCGGCCACAGCGACGCCAGTCGCTACGGCGTTTGCTGTCCCAATTCACCCTACCGCGACTACGCGGCAGCCATCGCCGGCGAGCTGGCCGCGGGCTATCCGCTGGAAGGCATCCGCTTTGACATGACCTTCTGGCCGGGCATCTGCTATTGTCCGCACTGCCGCAAACGCTTCATGGACGAGGTTGGCGGCGAGTTGCCCAGGGTCATCGACTGGTTCGATCCGCGCTGGGTCAGTTTCGCGCGCAAGCGCGAGCAGTGGCTGGTGGAGTTCGCCACGCTCTGCACCGACGCCGTGCGCGCAGTCGACCCGGCCATCAGCATTGAGCACCAGTCCTCGACCTTCGCCCATCCCTGGCGCTTCGGCGTGACCAGCGCCATGGCGGCGCAGAACGACTTCCTGCAGGGCGATTTCTACGGCGACATTATGCAGGGCTCCTTCGTGCGCAAGCTCTTCCATAACCTCTCGCCCAATCCGCCCGGCGGCTTCGAGACCAGCATCGCGGTCACCCTGAGCGACTACACGGCGTTGAAGGACGAGCATTTGCTGCGCGCCAAGGCCTGCGCGGCGCTCGCCGATGGCTGCGCCTTCATCTTCATCGACTCGGTCGATCCCGTCGGCACCATGAACCCGCTCGTCTACGAACGCATGGGGCGCATCTTCGAAGAGACCCAGGCCTACGAGCCCTGGCTGGGCGGTACGCTGCAACAGGACGTGGGTATCTACCTCAGCACGACCTCCAAGATGGATTTCGCCGACAACGGCAGGTCGGTGACTGACGCGGGCGAGTTGCACAGCCGCGCGCCACACGTCGAGGCGGCCCTCGGCGCCTGCCAGTCGCTGATCAACCACAACATCCCCTTCGGCGTCATCACGCGCGAGGACCTGGGCCGGCTTGGCCGTCACCAGATCATCGTGCTGCCCGACGTATTGATGATGGACGCGGAGGAGTGCAATGCGCTGCGCGACTACGTGCGCGCAGGCGGCAAGCTCTACGCCAGCCGCCATACGTCCCTGGTCAGCAGCGACGGCCACTGCCTCGAAGACTTCATGCTGGCCGACGTCTTCGGCGTGCAGAGCGCGGGCGAGACGAGCGAGGCCTTCACCTACATCGCACCGGCGCCGGGCCACGAAGCGCTCTTCGGCGCCTACAGCACCAGCCATCCGCTCGGCCTGGAGGAGCGGCAGCAACTCATCGCCGCGCAGCCGGAGGCGGAGGTGCTGGGCGAGCTTGCGCTGCCCTGGACCCACCCCGCTGACCAATGGCGCTTCGCCTCCATCCACAACAATCCGCCCGGCCGTTACAGCGGTCGCCCCGCCATCGTGCACAATCGCTTCGGCGCCGGCCAGGCCATCTACGTCAGCGGCGCCATCGAGCGCGCCGAAAGCCGGCCCGAACTCTTCGTCAATCTGCTGCAGCGCATGGGCCCGACCTGGTCTTTCGAGTCCAATGCGCCCAAACCGGTGGAGATCACCCTGTTTCACCAGCCGGACGAGTCGCGCTGGCTCATCAACCTGATCAACTTCCAGCAGGCCCTGCCCAACATCCCGGTGCGCGATATTCACCTGCGTCTGCGCCTGGCGCAGCAGCCGACGCGCCTGCTGCAACTGCCGATGGAGCGCGAGCTGAATTTCGAGCGCAGGGACGACGGTATCAGTTTCACACTGCCGCTGCTGGAGACCTTCGCCATGCTGCTACTGGAGTATGAGAGCTGAGGGCGTATCTGAAAAGATGACTTGAATACTCGCAGATCATATTGAGGACAAAATGACACAGCCCTGGTACAAAGACATTTACCGTCGCGCAGTTGTCGACCAGCACATCACCGACATCAACGCCGACTTCCTCGCTGACTTCGACGCCGAACACTACGTCGGCATGATACGCAAGTCCAACGCCCAGGCCATGTTCATGTACGCCCAGTCGGTGGTGGGACAGGCCTTCTATCCCTCGAAGGTCGCGCCGGTGCATGCCAACCTCAACGGCCGCAACCTGCCACAGGAGGTCATCGACGAAGCGCGCCGTCACGGCCTCAAGGTCGTGCTCTACATGTCCCTCGTCTGGGATACCTGGGCCTGCCGCAATCATCCGGACTGGAAGGTCAAGGATACCCACGGCATCGGCATCGCCGACGACATCAGCAGCACGGCCACCCATCGCGCCGGGCTCTGCTGCGTCAATTCGCCCTACCGCGACTACACGCGTGACCTGACGCGTGAGATTTGCGAGACCTTCGACATGGAAGGTATTCGCATGGACATGACCTTCTGGCCGCGGCCCTGTTACTGTCGCCACTGCCGCAAACGTTACGCTGACGAGGTTGGCGGCGAGATCCCCGAGATCATCAACTGGGAAGACCCACGCTGGGTCGCCTTCCAGCGCAGCCGCGAACGCTGGATGGCCGAGTTCGCCGGGCGCCAGACGAAGACCGCGCTGGCTGCCAATCCCGCGCTCTCGGTCGAGCACCAGGCCTCCTCCCTCCCGCACGAAGCCGGCTGGCGCTTCGGCGTGGACAGCCAGCTGGCGCTGCAAAACACCTACTTGCAGGGCGATTTCTACGGCGGCACGATCCAGGGCTCGCTGGTGCGCAAGCTTTTCTACAACCTCAGCCCCAACCGCCCGGTGGGCTTCGAGACCTGCGTCTCGATCTCGCTTGCCAACTACACGGCCGTCAAGTCGCGCGGCCTGCTGGAGGCCGCCGCCAGCGCCGCCATTGCCGATGGCTGCGCCTTCATCTACATCACCTCCATCGACCCGGTCGGCACGCTGGAGCCCACCACCTTCGAGCGCATGGGCGAAATCTGGGGCAGGACGCAACGCTACGAGCCGCACATGGGCGGCGAATTGCAGCAGGACGTCGCCGTTTACTTCAGCCTCAACTCCAAATGCAACTTCGCCGATAACGGCAAGCACGTGGAAGCCTCCAATCTGGCGTCCAGTTCGTCCCACGTCGACGCCGTCGTCGGCGCTTGCCGCGCGCTGCGCGACAATCACATCCCCTTCGGCGTCATCACCGATACCAGCCTCGAGCAGCTGTCGCGCCACAAGCTGATCGTCCTGCCCGACGTGCTGATGATGAACGCGGCCGAGGTGGATGCCTTCCGCGACTACGTGCGCCAGGGCGGCAAGCTCTACGCCAGCCGCAATACTTCGCTGGTCACGCGCGACGGCCAGCGTCAGAATGACTTCATGCTGGCCGAGGTCTTCGGCGTCCACTATTCCGGCGAAACAGCCGAGACCTTCACCTACATTGCGCCGCTGCCGGAGACTGACGCGCTCTTCGCGCCGGCCACACGCAAGCATCCCGCCGGGCTCAATGAAAGCCAGCTCATCGTGAACGCGGAGCCGCAGACAACGACGCTGGGCAGCGTCACGCTGCCCTACACCGTGCCCGCCGACTCCATCGTCTTCACCTCCCTGCACAACGATCCGCCCGGCTTCCCCACTGACATGCCGGGCATCATCCGCAACGACTACGGCCAGGGCAGCGCGATCTACGTCAGCAGCGGCATTGAGCGCCACGGGCATTTGCAGGAGATTTTCATCGGCCTGCTGCGCGGACTCTGCGACGACTACTCCTTCGCGGCCGACGCGCCGCCGGTGGTCGAGGTCACGCTCTTCGATCAGCCGGAGCGCAAGCGCCTGCTGGCCAACCTGGTGAACTTCCAGGACAGTATGCCCAACGTCCCGATCTCCGACGCCCGCCTGCGCCTGGCCCTGAATGGCCGGACGGCAAAACGGGCCATCCTGCTGCCCGACGAAGCGGAGCTGGACTTCACTTTCGCAGGCGGCATGGTCGAAATCGCCGTACCACGCTTCGAAACCTTCGCCATGCTGGCGCTGGAGTACGAATAACATGCCCGTACTTACCGAGGACACGCTGCGCCAGACCGTCGCCGAGATCTTCACGCCGCTCGGCGCCACTGACGAGGAGGTCGCGCGCCTGCAGGACCATCTCGTCGGCGCCAACCTGCGCGGCCACGATTCCCACGGCGTGCGCATGTGCCCGACCTACGTCGAGCTGTGGCGCAAGGGCGACATCGTCTTCGGCGCCGAACTGGAAGTTGTACGCGAAAGCCCCGCACACGCTGTGCTCGACGCCCACAAGGGCCTCGGTCAACGCATGGCCTGGCACGCCGCGAACATGGCGATCGAGAAAGCCGGCGCCGGCGCCCTCGCCGCCGTCACCTTGCGCCACTGCAGCCACATCGGCCGCCTCGGCGAATATGCCGAACAGATCGCGGCCGCCGGCCTCATCGGCTTCGTCACCGTCAACGGCCAGGGCGGCGCGCAGTTGGTCGCGCCCTGGGGCGGGGTGGAGCGGCGCCTCTCGGTTAACCCCTTCGCCTGGGGTATTCCGGCGCCGGGACGCGACATCATGGTCGACATCTCGCCGACGGTCGTGGCCGGCGGCAAGGTCAACGTCAAGCAGCTGCGCGACGAGCCCCTGCCTGTCGGCTGGGTCATGGACAGCGAGGGCCGCGACACGACGGACGCCGCCGACTTCAACGCCGGTTCGCTGCTGCCGATTGGCGGCCACAAGGGCTTCGCCCTCGGCATCGTCCGTGGACGTGCTCGCGGGCGCGCTGAGCGGCGGCGGCACCAGCCAGGCGGATCCGCCGGACTGGGGCAACGCCACCCTCATCATGGCCATCAACCCCGCGGCCTTCGTCGACCCGCAGGACTTCGAGACCGAGGTGAGCGACCTGCTGGCCTATATCCGCAGCAGCCGCCTGCGCCCCGGCTTCAGCGAAATCCTCATCCCGGGCGAACCCGAGGCCCGAGAATATGAACGCCGCCAGCGCGAGGGCGTTTTCGTCAGCGAGCGCGCCTGGGGCCAGCTCTGCGACTTACGCGACAGCGGGGCAGGGCCATGAGCAAGGCGCGCATCGGCCTCATTTGCAGCATGTCGCCCGAGTTGCACGACGTCTGGGGCGAGGAGGTGCGCGCCCGGCGCGCGAGATGTTTGCCGAGGCGCAGCGCAGACTTGAGGGCTTTGGCGTCGAGGTCATCGCGCCGGCGGAATTCACCACCTCCGTGCGCCAGGCGCGTGAACACGGCCGCATGTTGCGCCACGTCGGCATCCACGTGCTGGTCGTCTACGTTGCGCGCTGGAGCTACGGCACCAGCGTGGTGGAGACCGCGCTGGAGTGCGACGTGCCGGTGGTGGTCTGGACCGGCACCGACATCGCCGCCGTGGGCATCGTCGGCGCCAGCGTGGTGCGCGGCTCGCTGGACGAGGCCGGCATCACCAACTGCCTGGTTTACGGCGACTTCGACGACGCAGAGGCGCTGCAGGAGCTGGAGGTACGCTGTCTGGGCGCGGCGGCGGGCAGCCGTTTGCGCGGCCAGGTCTACGGCCTGATGGGCTCGCGCTCGCTCGGCATGCTCACCGCCGCCGTCGATGCCAACCAGTGGCGCCGTCAGTTCGGCGTCGAGGTCGAATCCTGGGACCAGAGCGAGATCATCGACATCGCGCAGAAGATGCCCGACGCGGAGGTGGACTCCCATCTCGCCTGGAGCCACGAGGTCTTCGGCTCGATCCAGGTGAAGGACAAGGTGATGCGCGCCGCGCTGAAGATGTACCTCGCCTCGCGCCGCCTCATCGCCGAACGGGGCTTCGACTTCGTCTCGGTGCGCTGCCTGCCCGAGACGCCGGTGCTCTTCACGACCTTCTGCTACACCATCGCCCTGCTCAACGACACTTCCGACGCCGACGGCGACAAGGACGCCATCTGCTGCTCCTGCGAATCCGATTCCAACGGCGCCCTCACCATGCAGATCCTCAAGCATCTTGGCGGCGCGCCGATCATGTTCGGCGACGTGCGCACCATCCGCCTCGTCGAGGGCGAAATCTGGATCTCCAACTGCGGCTCACAGGCCACCACGCTGGCGAAGGACCGCAAGCAGGTGCACTGGGTGGAGCACGGCTTCCAGGAGTTCGAATGGAAGCTGGGCGGCGCCGCGCCGCAGGCCGTCAACCGCCCGGGCCGCGTCACGCTGGCGCGCATCACGCGGCAGGCCGGCGATCACGTCATGCTGATCACCAGCGGCGAGTGCATGGACGTGCCGCACGAGAAGCTGCAGGAAACGCACTGGGACTTTTCACCGCACGCCTTCGTCAGGCTGGATGCCGACCCGCGCGCTGTGGCCCGCGAATTGCGCAGCAACCACCTCAGCCTGGTGTATGGCGATTACATCCCGCATCTGGAGGAGACCTGCCGCGTGCTGGGCATTCGGCCCATTGTTGTAAGCTGATGGTGGCGGGGCATGGGAAGAAAGGAAACGACATGACCGTAGACGTGACGCGTTTTAACCATGAGGGCTATCTCTGCCCCTTCCGGGTGTACGGCTCGTCAGAGCTTGACGGCCTGCGCGCGCTCTACTGGCGCCTGCGTCAGCTGCTGCCAGAGGGCGTTTCCACGCAGGAGATGGACTGGTGGCACGGCGAGGACCGCGAGCTCTGGGCCATCGCCAGCGAGCCGCGCATCCTCGACCTGGTTGAGCCCATCCTCGGGCCGGACTTCTATCTCTGGGGTTCGCAATTCTTCAGCAAGGATCCCGGCGACCCGAAGACCACGCCCTGGCATCAGGACGCCTTCTTCTGGCCGCTCGCGCCCCACAATTCCGTCACCGTCTGGGTTGCCTTCGAGGACAGCGACGCGGCCAATGGCGCCATGAAGGTCATTCCCGGTACGCATCGCGCGCAGCACATCCAGCATGAGGACAGTGACAGTGGCAGCGACGTGCTGCCCTCGCGCGCCACGGGCGGCGACTTCTCTTTCGACGACGCCATCCACCTGCTGCTGAAGGCCGGCGAAGTCAGCCTGCACGATGACAACATCTTGCACGGCTCCGACGCCAACGATTCCGACCGTCTGCGCTGCGGCCTGACGCTGCGCTACTCCGCCACCGAGGTGAAGGCCGACCTCTCCGTCTGGCCTTTCTTCCGCGCCTATCAGGTGCGCGGCGTAGATCGTTACGGCCACAACCCGGTCGGCAACGCGCCAGGCGACCTCATGCGCGCGTATCGGCAGGTCACGGCGGGGGAGTGAAAGGCAGGGGACTCGCCCTCACCCCCCGGCCCCCTCTCCCTGAGGGAGAGGGGGAGAATGCATGTTCATTCGATCAAGTAGTTAAAGTCCCTCTGCCTGAGAAGGGTTCCCATTGTTAGCGGGACAAGGGGGTAGGGGGTGAGGGCGCCCTTAAACCTTCTTTGTGCAGTTCAGGGCAGGGGTGAGGTCCACCCCGAGAGGAGACCCAACATGAGCAACGCCCCAGGTCGACGTTGAAAAGCTATCATCGCGACGGCTATCTCTACCCCTTCACCATTTTCAGCAGCGAAGCCGAGCTGCGCTGGCTGCGTTCGATCTTCCGGCGTCTACGCGCGCTGCTGCCCGCCGGCATGTCCACGCAGGAGATGAAGCAGTGGCACGACCTCGACCTCGAGCTTTGGCAGCTGGGCACCAACCCGCGCATTCTTGACCTGCTTGAGCCCCTCCTCGGGCCGGACTTCTACCTCTGGGGTTCGCAATTCTTCAGCAAGGATCCTGGTGACGAGGTCGTCGCCGGCTGGCATCAGGACGCCGCCTTCTGGCCGCTGACGCCGCACCGCACGGTCACGGTCTGGCTGGCCTTCGAGGACAGCGACGTCGAGAACGGCGCCATGCAAGTCATCCCCGGCACGCATCGCGCCGGAATCCTGCAGCACGATGGCGAGCACGACGAACACGACATGCTCAACATGCGCCTCGAGCGCGGCAACTTCAGCCGGGGCGATGCCGTCCACCTCATCCTGCGCGCCGGCCAGATCAGCATCCACGACGACAACATCGTCCACGGCTCCGCGCCCAATCGCTCGGACAGGCTGCGCTGCGGCCTGACCCTGCGCTACTCCGCCAGCGAGGTACGCGTCGACCAGGCGCTCTGGCCGACCTTCCGCGCCTGCATGGTGCGCGGTACAGACAGCCACGGCCACAATCCGCCCGGCCAGGCGCCGACCGATATCCTGCGCGAGTTCGTGTTGACGTGAGGACGCCCAACCGCTAGCCCTGTATGCCGCTAAAGGTGATTCCCTGCACGAAGTAGCGCTGCACGAGGATGTAGAGCAGGATAATCGGCACGGTCATCAGCACCACGCCCGCCATGATTTCGCCCCAGGGGCTGTCATAGCGCCCCAGCAGGCTGCGAATCGCCTGGGTCAACACCCATTGCTCCTTGCGCTGGAGATAGATGATGGGCAAAAAGAAGCCGTTCCACATCCCCGTGAAGTGGAGCACGCCGAGGGCGATGAAGGCGGGTTTGGACACGGGCATGACAACGCTCCTGAAGGTGCGCAGGGCGCCCGCGCCATCCAGGGTCGCCGCGTCCTCCAGCTCGCGCGGGAAGGCCAGGAAAAACTGGCGGAAGAAGAAGGTGGCGAAGGGGCTGCCGAAGAAGGCCGGGATGATGAGCGGGTTGGGGGTGTTCAGCCAGCCCAGCTTGCGAAACAGGACGTAGGTTGGAATCAGGGTCACGTGGCCGGGCACCATCATGGTGGCCAACAGTCCGTAGAACCATATGTTGCGCAAGGGAAAGCGCCAGCGCGCCAGGGCATAGCCCGCCAGCGAGCAGGAAAGGAGCATCCCCAGCGTGGACAGCCCGGCGATGCGAATTGTGTTGAAGGTATAGCGGGCCAGATTGGGCAAGGCCTCAAGAATTCCGCTGGTGTAGTGCTCAAAGGTAAGCGGGTTGGGGATCCACTGGTCGGGCCGCAAGAGGTTGGCGTTCGTCCTCAGGGATGTGGAAATCACCCAGGCGACAGGAACCAGATAGGCCAGCGCCAGAATCGCGAGCAACCCATAGTAAAAGGTTGACGACAAATGTGTTTTTATGCGCATCCGGGATTCCCTCATCAGTCATCATCATCGTCGCGCAGATAAAACACCGTGCTGCGCGCAAAGCGAAATTGCGCCATCGTCACGATGAAAATCAACACTGCCAGCATCCAGCCAATGGTTGCCCCGTAGCCCAGGCCTGATTTGCGCTCGGAGAACAGGAAGGTCTGTTCATAGAGGTACAGCACGATGGTGCGGGTTGTGCCACCAGGGCCGCCTGGGGGAACGCCGGTTGCACTACCGGTCAAAATGACTACCAGGTCGAACAGCTGGAAGGCGCCGATGAAGGAGGTGACGATCAGAAAGAGCATGGTGGGCGAGAGCAGGGGCAGGGTTACATAGCGAAAGCGCTGCCAGCCCGTCGCGCCGTCTACGCTGGCGGCATCGTAAAGCTCCCCTGGAATCCCTTGCAGCCCGGCCAGGTAAATCGTCATGCCGTAGCCCAGCGCCTGCCAGGTCGCCACCGCGGCAACCGCGATCATCGCGTAGCTTTCATCCAGCAGCAGGTTGGGGATTTCAATGCCAAACAGGCGGAAGAAGTTCGGTATCGGGCCGGAGCGCGTGTTGAACATCCAGCTCCAGACGAGGCCCACGGCGACTTGCGACGTAATATAGGGCAGAAAGAAGAGGGCGCGAAACAGGGTGGTGCCGCGGCGCGGCTGGTTCAGGAGGACGGCCAGCGCGAGGGACAGTATGAGAAAGCTGCTGGTGGCCCAGAGGATAAACCAGATTGTGTTGCCCAGGACCTGGCCGATGCGCAGGTCCTGAAACAGGCTCTCCCAATTCGACAGGCCGATCCATTTGGGGGCGGGGGCAATCAGATCCCAGCGGGTAAAGGTATAGTAAAGGGAGATGACCAGTGGCCCGAGGACGAAGACGAAGAGGCCGATGAGCTGCAAACTCATGAAGGCGTAGGCGGTCAGCCAGCGCCGCCGTTCCTGTGGTTTAACCTCCTGCCACTGATTGGCCCAGCGCCGAAAAGGCGCAATTCTGAGCATCGTTAACCACTTCCCCGATTCACCCGGAGCTGCGCACGAGAATCTTTGCCCGGGTATGGGCGCCGGCGTTCCGCAGCATGAAGGTCATGAGGACCCGGCCGCTCCAGCCTGGGGGCGCATGGTCGGCTGGAGAAAGCTGGAAGTCCGACAGACTGTCCAGCGCGACGACCTGGTCGGCAGGGCGCCCCGTGCCCCAGGGCATGGGGGCCGAGCGCGCGGGACTGTACAAGCCGCCGTGGAAGAGAACGCCGCTGGCATAGTCACCAGCGACCTCGTAATCGAGGCGCAAGCCGAGCACGCTGTTCTCATCCAGTTGCTGCAGCGACCCTTCTGTCGTGAATGACAGGTCCAGGGTCGCTGGCAAGTCTGCGACGGTGACGCCGACCTGCGAGTCGGCCCTGTCCTGCGAGCCCATGCCCAGACGCGTGATCCAGGTGGCGCGATCAAACTCGGCGTAGTTGTCCTGGGAGCGGTCCGGGAAGTAGCGATCGACCCGAATGACGTCGCCGATGTTTGAGACCGGCGCGAGCTCTGAAAGGCCGGTGCCATCCGTAACTTCCAGATAGAGCACGCCGTGATCCGGAATCTCGCCAGACCAGCTCAACGCGGCTGTGCTCAGGTCTTCATGGGTTTCAATCGGGACCAGGACTTCACTGGCGGGATTTTCGAAATAGCTCGCGTGCTTCTCATCAATCCGGTAGACGCGCAGGGTTCCGCTGGCAAAGGGAAGCTGCTGCAAGTCAACCTTCACATGCTTGTCGGAGCGGGAGCGATTCCATAGCAGGAGGGCCGAAGTGTGCGCATCGCTCGACGCCAGGCCGGAGAGCGAGCCGGATTCCGTGATCGCGCGCCGGTCCACGGGCATCATGGCGTAGAGCCGGAACGCATTGTAGGCGGCGCGCCGGTGCCCGTCCAGGTCGATCACCCCCAGTGTGTCGTAACCACTTTCCATGAACTGGGCCCAGTGCACGCGCGCGATATCGGGCTGCTCCACCAGCTTTGCGATTTGATCAAGAATGAGCGCGGCCTGGGTGTAACGCACCGTGGGGGCGAGCGGCGTATGGAAAATCATGGAGGGGTTCAACTCACTGAACACCAGCTCCGTCCTGTCAAAGTAGCTACGCTTCCTGATCTTGCGGCGAACGACGTTAATTCTTGACGTTGGGCTGGCGCCAATGGCGTGGAAGGAGAAGAAATCCAGCGGCAAGTGATTGTCTTCCACGAAATCGAGGAAGGGGTCTATCCACTCATCCGTGAAGGCCAGGTCCGGGCCACCCACGTAGGCATCCGGATCACCGGCGCGCAGACCCTCTACACCATATTTGTAGAGTTGCGCGTAATCCTCAACGGGACGATCATAAAAAATGTCGAGGTCAGGTTCGTTCCAGATGGCATGGTAGGTCGGGCGCAAGTCTGCCTCGCGAAAGTGGCGGGCAAACTGAAACATGATCTCGCGCCAGGCAGTCAGACTGGAGGGGTGGGTGGCGTGCCCGTTGCCAGATTGCAGTGGCAGCGGGTTGTAGCAATAGGACCAGTAGCCGGCGACGCCACGCTGCTTCAGCAACTGCGACAGCTCGTCGAACTCCCTGAAGTCAAACTGGAGCTCGTCCGGGGTGCCGCTGACCATTTCATTGATCCAGCCGTTTATCTGCGGCTCGCCCCAAAACAAGTCAATGCGCAGCGTCTGGACTCTTAGATCTTCGATTAAGTCCAAATCGCGCCGGTAGCGCCACATGGGTACGATGCCGGAGTTCATGAAGTCAAATTTCTTTACGAGGGGCGGATCGACAGCGACGTCAAAGTCGACGACGACATTGGCATCCGGCGGGCCGGCAGCGGCAGCGGGCACATTGGACATAAGAACATACTCTTCAGAATAACTGGCGAGCAACAGCAGACAGGTCAAAACGGGCAACAGAGGCTTCAGCTTGCGCACAGGCGACCGTTCCCGTGGCATACTGACGGCACCAGATACATGCCGTCAGTATACCGATAGCACAGAATGTAGCCTAACGAGGCGCTACTCCTGCATCACGGCATCCACCCTTGCGCAGACGCCGCTCAAGGCCTCCTCAGCCGATTGCTTGTTGTTGAGGATTGAAGACAGGGCATCGCCAAAGCCATCCGAGCCCTGAATCTGGGCCGTTCTTTCGTTGTACATGCTCGGATAGGTCGTCAGATCCCAGTCGAGCGGATCAAGCTGCGCCGCCTTGGTGTTTGCGGGCGCGTAGGAGGCACCGACAAAGTATTCGCCCTGGGCGAAGTCCTGGTAGGCCGGTATCAGCGTCATGATCGAGCCGAAGTCGCCGACCGAGCCTTCGGTGGCAATCCAGCTGACGAGATGCCAGGCCAGGTCCTTGTTGGCGGAACCGCTGAAGATGCTCCACATATGCACCTGAATGACGGTCGCGTTACCGGCATCGCCGCGCGGCAAGGGCGCAATGTCATAGTTCAGACCGGGGTTCTGGTCGTCAACCAGCTTGGCCTGCTCAAACGAGCCTTGCTGCATGGCCACCTGGCCGCCTACCCAGCGCAGGAAGCCAACCTGCTCGGCGTGCGCATCCGGCTTCATGGTCGAGTGATCCGTCCACATGAGATCCTGGATGAATTGCCACGCCCGAACGCTGTCGGGATGTTCCAGGTTACAGCTTTGCCTGTCCGGCAGCGTCATGGCACTGCCGCCAAAGGCGAAGAGGATCGGATCGTAGCCATTGCCCCAGGGCCAGACAAAGTGATTGTAGAAGCCCCATTGGTCAATTCTGGCGGGATCGAAGTCCGCTGACGCGGGCGTGTTGCCGTCTCCGTCGAGGGTCAACTGCGTCGCCCAGTCACGAACATCATCCCAGGTGTAATCCCCGTCAGACGGCGGGTAAGCCAGACCCGCGGCGTCGAACATGTCCTTGTTGTACCAGAGGCTCTGAATGTTGAAGCCCATTGGCAGACCAACAACCTGACCATCGCGCAGGCTGGTCACGGCTTCCACGGTTACCGGGTGGAAGTCTTCGAGGGCAAGATCAGGGTCAGACTCAATCAGGGGCGTGAGGTCCTCGAGGACTCCGTCATTGGCCATGGCGTTGTAGTTCCAGCTGCCTGGCACGAAGACATCGGCCATCGTGCCACCGGCAATCAGGGTCTTGCAGGCGGCGTAGTCCGCGCCACAGCCGCCGGCGTCGATCAGGTCAATTTCGACGTCCGGGAAGGCCTCGCGGTAGTTGGCGATGGCAGCCTCATAGGTGTCGATGTCCGGCGGGCCGCCCCACATAAAAACGGTAAGTTGCCCGGACGGCGCTGCATCCTGCGCAACTGTTGAGGCGAGCCCGAGTGATGTCAGGAGTAGAATGGAGAGAAAAACAGCAAGGAAGCTTTTGGGGAGAAAAGGAACCGGTCGAAACAGAAATTTGTTCATATCTTGCTCCTGTTCTTGTTATGCAATTGTCGGCGACGAAATGAGTGGTTTACGGCCCATCACCTCCTTTGCTGCAGACCTCATTGCCAGCAAACTTATCCGCAGGGCGTCTGCCTGTCAAATCAGGCGCCAGCTGCTGGCCGGGCCGGGCCGCACTGATGGAACAAGCAACATCTTGCAGGTATGCTTGCCAGGCATTGCCTTTTCATTGAGGACTCCGCCCTGTGAAAATCATCGGCATTAATTTGTTTGAGATCAGCGCCGCGTGGGATGAACCTGCCGGCCGTAACCGCGTATCCCTGTCCTACGATCTCTATCCCGACCAGGTCCATCCGAATCCACCCAACAAGCGCAAGAGCGAGTTGAAGCATATCTACCTGGAGTTGCAGACTGATGACGATGTTTCAGGCATCTTCGGGCCGATTGACCGGCGCCAGGCGTTCCTGATTGCCACGGAACTGGTCCCGCTGCTGCGGGGTCAGGACCCCCTGGCGACGGAACTGCTGTTTGACCTCATGCTGCGGCTGGAGCGGCACGGGCGTTCCGGCGTGTTCATGACCGCGATCAGCGCCATCGACTGCGCGCTCTGGGACCTGAAGGGCAAGGCCTGGGGCCAGCCCGTCTGGCGCCTGTTGGGCGGGCCGACGCGCCAGCACGTGCCGGCCTATGCCAGTATGCTGGGCCATTCGGTCGAGCCGGAGGCAGCGGCGCAGGGCGCAGTGGCATTCCAGGCGCAGGGCTACCCGGCACAGAAGTGGTTTTTCCGCCATGGCCCCGGTGCCGGTCAGGAAGGGCTGGAGCAGAACATCGCGCTGGCACAGGCAGTCCGTGAAGCCGTCGGCCCGCATTATCCGCTGATGTTCGATGCCTTCATGAGCTGGAACGTGCAGTATGCGACCCAAATGCTGCATGCCCTGGAACCGCTCAATCTCACCTGGCTGGAGGAGCCGATTCCGCCGGAACGGGTGAGCGAGTTTCGCAAGCTGAAGCAGGCTTCCCGTGTGCCACTGGCAACGGGCGAGCACATCTACACACGCTGGCAGAGCAAGGAGTTGCTGGTCAACGGGGCGGTGGACTTCCTGCAAAATGACCCGGACTGGACCGGCGGCATCTCCGAGCTGGTGAAAATCTGCGCGCTGGCCTCGGCCTTTGAAGTGCCGGTGATCGCGCATGGTCATTCGCTGTTGGGCGCGCTGCACGTGGCTGCGTCGCAATCACCCGCCGCCGTGCCCTGGGTGGAGTATCTGGTCTATCACCAGCCGGCCAGGCAGCATTTTCTCAACCCGGTTTATGCGCCGGAGCAGGGCCACGTCGCGCTGCCGGCGCTGCCGGGGCTGGGCATGGTGCTGGATGAGAGTAAGATCGAAGAGCGGGTGGAACTGACATTTTAGCGGGAGCGGGATTAGACCACGGGTTACTCTTGAGTTCAGCGCGCTGGCAGGGCGTCCTGAATCCCCGAATTATTACTACCGATAAGACCTCTTATCACAAGTGACAGATAGAGGAGAATGGAATGGTTTTGCGAAAACACTGCGCATCGCAGCATTCCATCCCGGCATTTCTGGAGAATGAACATTGAAGAACGTAACGCTTGCGCTCGCAGTACTGCTCCTGCTGCCCGGTGTTCCTCTGGCCGCCCAGACCCAGGATCGCTGTGTGCAAAATTCATACTCAGATTCCAGGATTCAGCAGGAACTTTCAGAGCGCCGGGAAGAACTCCGGTTTGCGACCAATCCGGATCATATCAGCTTCGTGACGCAACGGATCAAGTTGCTGGAGGGCATACCGAACTGGGACTCCAAAAACGGCGTGGGAAATGGCTGGATTGCCGATTCGCCCAACACCTGCATCCTGTATATCTCCTCCCCAAATGAGCCAATAATGGGGACACGGATTTATTTCCTCGGTACAGCCGGAGTCTTGCCTGTTCCATCCGCTGTCAGCGGGCAACAGGCGGTGGTGGCGGAGGGCCCGGCACGTATTCGCAGCGGGCCAGGTCTGGAGCACCCGCGAGTGCGCTGGTGTGATCAGGGCCTGCCCCTGACTGTCTGGCTGCCAGCGGTGGACGGCTGGTTGCGCGCCAGTTGCTTTGGCGCCAACGGCTGGATTCATGAGTCTCTGGTGCAACTGGAGGACGGACCAGACCGGCTCGACATCGCAGCAGTCGCTGTCAGCGACTTACCTCCATCCGCCAGCGGCCAGCAGGCAGTGGTGACGGAGGGCCCGGCACGTATTCGCAGTGGGCCAGGTCTGGAGCACCCGCGAGTGCGCTGGTGTGATCAAGGCCTGCCCCTGACTGTGTGGCTTCCAGCAGTGGACGGCTGGTTGCAGGCCAGTTGCTACGGCGCCAACGGCTGGATTCACGAGTCCCTGGTGCAATTCGATGACGAACCGGCCCAAATTGATCCTGCGCCAGCCGCTGTCAGCGACGTACCTCCATCCGCCAGCGGGCAGCAGGCAGTGGTGACGGAGGGCCCGGCACGAATTCGCAGCGGGCCAGGTCTGGAGCACCCGCGAGTGCGCTGGTGTGATCAGGGCCTGCCCCTGACTGTCTGGCTGCCAGCGGTGGACGGCTGGTTGCGCGCCAGTTGCTTTGGCGCCAACGGCTGGATTCATGAGTCTCTGGTGCAGACCGGGGGTTGAGCGGCGTGTTGTAACCCGCCCTCACCCTAAATCCCTCTCCCTCAGGGAGAGGGACTTTAACCACTGTCTCCCGACCGGATTTTCTCCCCCGCTCACGACGGGAGCCCTTCCCTGTCAGCCAGTCGGCAAGGGCGGCGGCACGCCCCACTCTTCTGCCAACTCCTGGAGAACATCCCAGGCCGGCTGTGGCAGCGAGATGCCGTCGCGCAGGCGCTGCGTCATGACCCGCTCTTCCGGCTCGCCGGGCAGCAGCACCTCCTCGTGCCCCGCCATCGGCCGCACCTCGTGGGCGCGTTCGCGCAGCTCGTCGGCCAGGCGCGTGAAGCGCTCCAGCCCGCCAAAAGCCTCGATCGAGAGCCCTATCATTAACGTGGGATTGCCATGCAGTTCAACCCCCGCCGCGCCCGAAGGCGGGGTGCCGGCCAGCAGCACCGGGATCAGCGCCATCATCAGGTTCAGGCCGTAGCCCTTGTAGGTGCCGAAGGGCAGCAACATACCGCCGTTGAACAACTCGTCCGGGTCGCGCGTCGGCTCGCCCTGCGCGTCCAGCATCCAGCCCTCCGGCAGCGGCTCGCCCTTGTCGCTGTAAACGTGCATCTTGCCCGCCGCCACCATTGAGGTTGCGTAGTCCAGCACCAGCGGGCCCGCCCCGGTCGGCACGCCCCAGGCCATCGGATTGGTGCCGGTCATGCGCTGCCGTCCGCCCCAGGGCGTCGTGATGGCGCCAGGGATGCCGACCATCACCAGGCCGACCAACCCTTCCTGCGCCAGCCAGGCGGCGTATTCGCCGAGGCGCCCGATGTGGTTGCAGTTGGCCAGCGACAGCGCCGCTGCGCCATGTCCACGCGCCATGTCGCGCAACAGGGCCGCGCCAAAGCGCGCGCCGGTCTGGCCCATACCCCACTGGCAGTCGACGATGGCGATGGCGCCCTTGCGCTTCTGCACACGCGGCCGCTGCGCCGGCCGGATGCTGCCCTCTTTTACCTGCTTCAAATAGGCCTGATGGCGCAGCACGCCGTGCGAATCGTGACCGTAGAGGTTGGCGCGCACCAGCGTTTCGGCGACGAAGTCGGCGATGTCCGGCGGCGTGCCGGCAGCCTGATAGAGCCGGCTGGAGAAGTCGGTCAGTTCAGGCGCAGCGATGATCGGCATGGCTAGTCTTCCTCTGTGTCCCCGGCAAGGGCCGCGCGCAACACCCCGTCACAGGCGGCCAGACGCGTTCGCGCCTGCCGGGCATTCAGGCCGCAGCGCGCCATGACGACCGCCGGCTTGACCGCCTGCCCCGTCTGCTGCAACAGCGCCTCCGCCTGCGCCTCACTGACCGCGCCCAGCTGCGCCACCATGCGCCGCGCACGGGTGGCCAGCTTCGCGTTGCTGACGCGCAGGTCGACCATCAGGTTGTCGTGGACCTTGCCCAGGCGAATCATGGCGGCGGTGCTCAGCATATTCAGGATCATCTTCTGCGCCGTGCCGGCCTTCAGCCGCGTCGAGCCGGCGATCAGCTCCGGCCCGGTCAGCGCCGCGATGCCGATCTCCGCCGCGTCCAGCATGGGCGCCGGCGCGCTGCAGCTGATGGCAACGGTGGCCGCGCCGCGCTCGCGCGCGTAACGCAGGGCGCCCAGCACGTAGGGCGTGCGTCCGCTGGCGGCGATGCCGACCACTGCGTCCCGCGCCGCCAGATCCAGCGCCCGCAGCGCTTCAGCGCCAGCAGCCGCGCTGTCCTCCGCGCCCTCCACGGAGCGCAGCAGGGCCCCGATTCCCCCGGCCAGCAGGCCGTGCACCTGCTCCGGCGCGGCGCTGAAGGTCGGGCCGCACTCCACCGCGTCCAGCACACCGAGGCGCCCGCTGGTGCCCGCGCCGACGTAGATCAGCCGCCCGCCCGCGCGCAGGCAGTCGGCGATGCGCTCCGCCGCAGCGGCCACCTGCGGCAGGGTCGCCCCCACCGCCGCCGCGACCGTGGCGTCTTGCGCGTTCATCAGCGTGACGATTTCCAGCGTTGACTTGCAATCGATGCCGCGGCTGGCGGGATTGCGCGCCTCTGTGTGCCCGGCTGGTCCAGGCGCTGTATGCGCCACCTCAGCCCGTCGTTTTCATGCCGGCCGCGATGCCGCTGATGGTGGCCAGCACCTCGCGCAGCACAGCGTCCTGATCCGAGGCCTCAGGCGTTTTTGCGGAGGCGCCGCGCAGCTCCTGCAGCAGCGCCACCTGGATGAAGTTCAGCGGATCGACGTAGGGGTTGCGCCGTTCGATGGAGCGGCGAATGACCGGGTTGTTATCCAGCAGACTCTCCTGTTCGGTCACCGCGCAGAGCATGCGCCAGGTGCGCGCGTGCTCTTCTTCAATGCGACTGAAGTAGCGCGTGCGCAGCGCCTCGTCTTCCACCAGTTCACGCGCGTAAAGCCCGGCGATGCCCAGGTCGGCCTTGGCGACGTCCAGCTGTGCGTTCTCCAGCAGGGCGTTGAAGAAGGGCCAGCTGCGGTACATCACGCGCAGTAGATCCAGCCCCAGGGTTTCCTGCGCGCACCAGGTCTCCAGCGCGTGGCCCACGCCGAACCAGCTGGGCACGATGGCGCGACTCTGCATCCACGAGAAGGTCCAGGGGATGGCGCGGATCGAGCCGAAGCCGCCGGCGGTGCTGCGTTTGGCCGGGCGCGAACTGATGGGCAGGCGCGCCAACTCGCCGATGGGCGTGGCCTGCTGCCAGAACGTCAGGAAGTCCTCGCTGCCGTAGACGAAGTCGCGCCAGGCCGCGTGGCCCAGCTCCGAAAGCGCGCTCATGGCCTCGGCCCAGGCGGGCTCCACCGCTATCTCCTGCGGCGAGCCCAGCGCCAGCAGCATGGCGTGCATCACCTGGTGCAGATGACGCCGCCCGATGTCGCGGTTGCCATAGCGATAGGCGATGACCTCGCCCTGCTCGGTGATCTTGGTGCCGCGCTGCAGCGAGCCCGGCGGCAGCGCGCGGATGGCCAGGTTGGTGGGGCCGCCGCCGCGACTGATACTGCCGCCGCGCCCGTGAAAGAGTTGCAGGGCGATGCCATGTTCGGCGCAGGTCTCGGTCAAGAGTTGCTGGGCGCGGTAGAGATGCCAGTTGGAGGCCAGGTAGCCGCCATCCTTGCTGCTGTCGGAATAGCCGACCATGATCTGCTGATGCAGGCCGCGCCGCCGGCCGCGCGCCCGCAGATGCCGCATCCAGGCCTCGTTGGCGAAGAGCGCGCGCATGATCGCCGGGCCATCATAGAGGTCGTCGATGGTCTCCAGCAGCGGCACCAGCTCCAGCTGGTCGGCCACGCCGACCTCGCTGGCCAGCAGCAGCATCGCCAGCATGTCGCTGGGCGCCTGACTCATGCTGGCGATGAAGGTGTCGATAACGATGGCGCCGTAGCGCGCCTGGGCCTCGGCCACCATGCGCCAGGTGCGGATGACGCGCTGCGTGTTCTCCGAAAAATGGCTGGCATCTGTGGGAAAGAAGGGGCGCGGATTGGCGATTTCCTGCGTCAACAAGGCCTGCTTCGCCATTTCGGGCAGACCGCTAAAGTCGTCCTCGATGCCGTAGAAACGGAAGATCTCGTCCAGCGCGTCGCGGTGCAGGCCGGCGTCCTCGCGCATTTCCAGCGGCACCAGATGCAGGCCGAAGAGCCGCAGCTTGCGGATCAGGCGCAGCAGCGAGCCGTTGGCGACCTGACGGCTGCCGTTGGCGATCAGGCTGTGGCGGATGCGCTCCAGTTCATCAATCAGCTCGCGACTGTCAGCATATGCGCCTGGCGCCCCTTCGAGCGTGGTCTGCAAACGGCGCCCCACAACATGCAGCTGCTGCCGCCAGGGCTGACCCGGCCAGCGCGCCTCCAGCTGCGCCAGCGTCGCCACATCCTGTCCTTCGGCGACGGCCTGCGTCAACTGATCCTGCAGCTGCGCCACCTCGCGCAGCCACAGCTGCAGCGCCGCGCGCCGCAACGTGGCGAGGGTTTGCAGCGTGACGTCGGCGGTGACGTTGGGGTTGCCGTCGCGGTCCGCGCCGATCCATGAGGCGAAGCGCAGCAAGCCCTGTGGCTGCGACCAGTCCGCCTCCGGGCAAGCTTCATTCAGGGTACGGATCAGGTCCTCGTAGACGTCGATGACCACGTCCATGATGACGCTGGTCAGGTAGTAAAGGCCGAAATCGACCTCGTCCATCACCGACTTGCGCGTGCTGCGGTTGGCGGGCGTCTGCCAGAGCGCCTCGATCTGCTCGCGCAGCGCCGCCAGAAACACCGCCCGCTCACGCGGCGGGAAGTCCTCGCGGTCGTGGCGGTCCATCATCTCCGAGATGGCATGCAGCTTGACCAGCATTTCCTTGCGCTTGGCCTCGGAGGGATGCGCCGTCAGCACCAGGCGCACGCGCAGGTTGTCGAAGAGGCTCGCCAGGTCAGCGGCCTCCAGGCCCGCCGCTTGCAGGCTGTGCACGGCGTCGGCCAGCGACTCGCGCACGATGCCGCCACGCTCGCGCTGCCGCAACACCCGCGCGCGCTGAATGTCCTCGGCGATGTTGATCAGCTGGAAGTAGTTGCTGAAGGCCTTGACCAGAATCTCGCGTTCGCCAGCGTTCAGCGCCAGCACGCGCCGCCACAATTCTTCCAGCAGCGCCGGGTCGTCTTCAGCGCGGCGCTGAATCGCCAGCTTGCGGATGTCCTCGACGAGGCGCAGCGCCTCCTCACCATGCTGTTCGACGATGAGCTCGCCCAGCAGGTTGCCGAGCAGGTGAATGTCGCGACTGAGCGGACTCGGGGCACTGGTCGGACTGGACATGCAGGTCCTTTCACGTTGTGGTACGGGAGCCATTATCGCGATGCGTACCACGACCCGCAAGCGCGGCCCTGCTCCAGACGGCAAGCGCGCCCTAGCTGCAATACGTCTCGCGCAGCACGGCCTTGCGCACCTTGCCCAGCGCATTCTGCGGCAGGGCCGCCACGAAATGCCATGTGCGCGGCATTTTGTAAGGCGCCAGCCGTTCGCGACACGATGCCTGCAATTCTGCTGCCGACAGCTCAACGCCTTCAGCTGGCAGCACCAGCGCCACCACGCGCTCGCCCCATTCCTCGTCCGCGCAGCCGATGACCGCCGCCGCGTTCACGCCCGGGTGCGCCAGCAGCGCACGCTCCACCTCCGGCGGATAGACGTTCATGCCGCCGCTGATGATCAGGTCCTTGGCCCTGCCCTGCAGCGTGAAGTAGCCGTCCGCCGCGCGCTCGGCCAGGTCGCCGGTGCGCAGCCAGCCGTCCGCCGTGAAGGCCGCCGCCGTCTGCTCCGGCTGACAATGATAGCCCTTGCAGACGTGCGGGCCGCGGATCTGCAGCTCGCCCACCTGCCCGTCCGGCAGCGGCTGCTCCGTCTGGCGGTCGACGACGCGCGCCTGCACGCCTGGCAGCGGCAGCCCCACAGAGCCGCGGCGCCGTTCACCATGCAGCGGATTCGAGAGGTTCATGCCCGTCTCGGTCATGCCGTAGCGCTCCAGCAGCGTCACCTTAAATCGCTGCTGCACGCCGCGGAAGAGGTCGTCCGGCAGCCTGTCGGAGCCGGAGGTCATGAGTCGCACGTGGCTCAAATCGCAGTCGCGCCCTTCTGCGGCCCGGTGCAGGCGGCGGTGAATGGTGGGCACGCCCATGAAGACCGAAAAACGTCGCGATTCCAGCAGCGCCAGCACACGGTCGGCATCGAAGCGCGGCAGCATCACCGCCGCAGCGCCGGCGCGCAAGGCACCATGCAGTGCAACCGTCAGGCCGTGCACGTGGAAGATCGGCAGCACGTGCAGCAGCAGGTCGTCGCCGCGCCAGCCCCAGGCCGTATGCAGCGCCTCGATGTTGGCCGTCAGGTTGCCATGCGTGATCAGCGCGCCCTTGGGCCGGCTGGTCGTGCCACTGGTGTAGAGCATCAACGCCACCGCGTCGGGGTCAGCGGGCAGGGGCAGCGACATGGGTTCGTGCGCGGCTATCTCCTGACTGAAGTCCGCGTCATCGCGCAGGGCAAGGCAGCGCAGGTCGGGTATCGTTCGCGCAATTGACGTTGCGGATTCACTGTCCACTGCATGGAAAAACAGCCTCGCGCCGGAATCGTCGAGGAAGTAACGCAGTTCCGCCGCCGGAAAGGCCGGATTGAGCGGCAAATGCACGGCGCCCAGGCGACAGATGGCCAGGTGCAACTGCACGAAAGCCAGACAGGTGGGGAGCTGAGTCGCGGCGCAGTCCCCCGGCCCCAGACCCAGGGCCCGCAGCCAGGCCATCGTGCGCTGGACATTGACCTCAAGTTCTCCGTAGCGCAGGACGCGCGCCTCGTCGCCCGGCGCCAGCAGCTCAGTAGCAACCTTGTCGGGTTGTGTGCGGGAGTGCTCCCGCAGCCTGTCGAGGAACATGCGCGTCATTGGGCGAGGGCCTCCGCGTCGACCTGCGTCTCAATCCAGCCAACCATGCTCTAATGCCCGACCTCGAACCAGCCTGGTGTGCGCGACAGTGATTTCACTGGTGTGCCCCGGCTCTCCTGACCAGGTAGGCCGCCTGCGATTCTGTTACGATACGGTCGTTGTTCAGGGCGAAGGAGCGGTCATGAGCATGAGGGCGAATCCCGTCATCGCGATCGTTATGGGCGACCCCGCCGGCATCGGCCCCGAACTCATCGTCAAGGTCCTTGTCGAAGACAAGTTGCAACAGCGCTGCCGACCCTTCATCATCGGCGACCTGCCGGTCATGCGCGCTACTGCCGCGAGCCTGGATTCCTCGCTCCGCTTCCGCGCAATTCAGGAGCTCGCCGCCGCCAGGTTCGACCCTGGCAACATTGACGTGCTGAATCCGCCCGGTTTCGCCCTGGGCGCGCCCCCGCCACCAGGGGTCCATCCGGTACTCGGCGAGGCGGCGGCACGCTATCTCGAGCTGGCGTATCAACTCGCCATGCAATCCTGTGTCGATGGCGTCGTGATGGCGCCGATGAACAAGGAATCCTTCCGCGCCGCCGGCCATGATTATTTTGACGAATTGCAGTTTCTCGGCGACATCACCGGCAGTGACGAGCCCTTCATTCTGGGCGTAGCGGGCCCCGTATGGGCGGTCGCCGTCACCGAGCACCTGCCCTTCAGGGACATCGTCAGCCACATCACCCGCGACAGCGTCCGCCGCTACATCGAGCATCTCCATCAGGTCTTGCGCAAGCTCGGCCATGCGGCCCCACGCATCGGCTGCGCGGCGCTGAACCCGCACGCCGGCGAAGGAGGGCTTTTTGGCTGGGAAGAGATCGACGTCATCGCGCCGGCCATAGACGACGCGCAGGCCGCCGACATTGATGTCAGCGGGCCGGTTCCGGCCGACATCGTCTTCAAACGCGCGCTCGATGGAGACTTTGACGGCGTGGTCTGCATGTATCACGATCAGATGAATATCGCCCGCAAGCTGATGGCGCGGTCGGATATCGCAACCCTGTGGATGGGCTTGCCGGTCATCGGCGCCACTACCGCTCATGGCACAGCCTTTGATATCGCCGGTCAGGGCGTCGCCGACCCGGGTAGTCTGCGCGCCGCAATGGAATACGTCATCAGGTTGGCCAGCCATGACAAGGTCAACGACGGGTAACCGCGTGGCAGCGCGTTAACCCGGTCTCAGGTTCTGCAGGCCGCCCTCCACCAACAGCTCGATGGCGTCCCTGTCCAGCTGCCTCAGACAGTGTTCCCGAAAATGGTCAGGAAACACCCGACCTCAGACGGCGACGGCCTCCGCGCCCGCGTGCGACTCGATCCATGCGCGCAGCGGCACGTCCACGGCGTTTGGCGAGGTGTAGCCGTAGTTGCCGGTGGGCGAGGCGCCGAAAAGCTGATCGCGGATGGGGTCCATCCGGTCTGACAGGCGCTCGTCGAGCGTGACCTCGTCGCGCGGGCGCAGCCAGCGGTAACTGTAGCCGTAGAAGAGCACCTTGCGCGGATTGTGCCAGTGGTTGGCGCTGGACGAATGCCAGATGCGGCGATCGAAGAAGACGGCTGTGCCCGCCGGCACCAGCACCGGCACGCGGCCGGGCAGCTCGCATTTGCGGTTGCCATCGGGGAATTCCATCTCGTTCTGCAGATGACTGCCCGGCAAGACCTGGAAGTTGCCGCGTTCGGGCTGCGTACAGTCCGTCAGGAAGAAGCCGACCTTGAGCGAGACACGCGGTTGCGGGTTGGTCTCCAGCTCCAGGTTGAGCCGACCGCTGTCCTGGTGCCAGCTCAGTCCGTGCCCTTTGTCCGGGCCCTCGGGCGGCGTGATATTCAGGTGGGAGTGGTAAAGCTGGATGTTCCAGCCCAGCAGCCCCCAGACGCGCGCGAAGGTCTGCGGCAGGTCTACCAACTCGAGAAAGGCTTCGTCACGCCCCGCAAAATTGTGGACGGCGACGCGGTCTGCCGGCCCCAGATTATTTTTCGCGCGCGCTTCGTCAGCCAGGCGATCGGTAGCTGCCAGCGCCAGCTCAACCTGGGCGGGCGTCAGGGCGTTCTCGACGATGAAGTAGCCGTCGCGCTCAAAAGACTGGCGCTCGGCGTCGCGTAACATAAAGTCCAGACTACGGGTGTCCATCGTTTCTCTCCTATAGATCTCCTGCTTGAAGATTAATTTAGCGAAATGTGCAATGAACCGTGTTTAACTTCAGAAATTTGACTGTCTTGCATTGACTTGGTGCACTTTACGAGTCTTGTTCATGACATTTCCATTGACCTTCATCAACTTTAGAGCAAGCAAAGTAGCTATTGTCATCGACAATAACGCCGACAGCACTTACTTCTTCAATACTGTAACCCTTGAATTCACTCCCTGCGCAAGTTAGCTCCACAGCAATACCGTCTGGAGGTATCAGTCCACCATTGCAGAAAGTCATCGTACGATTACCGAATTGAACTATTACCTCACCCTTGTAGCGGGGAATCATTATCGAACTGGAAATTGATGCAACCAACCATTCATATCTATCTTGCCAAAGACTAATCTCGATATTTGGGCCTGATGTAGAATCTTCTACACTATCAGGCGTTTCATTCAGGTTGCGTTCTCGCTCTCTAACTTCCTCTCGCTCAATGTGCCCACAAGTTGCCAAGGCATCTCCCAACGAGATGTAGAGATTCAGAACATCTTCCACGGTTTCAACTGGTAGTTGCGACAAGAGATGCTTCACAACTGGAACGACACAATCCCCTTCTTCAGCCAAAGCCCCTGTGGAGGAAGCGAAGAGTATAACTATGAGAATTGCGCGGGGAACCAATTTCATTTGCGAAACTCTTGCTAAATGAAGCAGATCTCGAAGCCGTTGGCAGTTTACCGCGCGCCGCGCGCCCACGCTATGCTATGCGCGGGCCTGTCATTTGCGAGGTTGTCCTGTCTGAAGAGCGAACTTTCGCCGCGACGCTGGCCGATTCCCTTGGCGAACGGCGTCGCGGGCCGCGCGCCCTGCTGCGGCGCGTGGTCGAGCGCTGCGGCATCTCTTTCGTCCGCGAAATCCAGCGTGACTGCGAGGCCATCCAGGCTGCCGGCGGCATGCTCACCGAAGCCGGCGACCGTCTGCGCAGCCCCGGCGGCGTCTTCCTCTATCTGGCCCGCGGCCGCATGAGCGCCGCCGACCGCGCTGCGCTCTTTCCCTCGCGCGCCGAGCGTCAGCAAAGCTCGCGTCAGCGTTTCGCGCCCTTCGATTACGCGCAACGCAAGGAAGTCCTCGCGCCCCTGCTGCGTCGCAGCGGAAAGGTCACTGCCATGAAGGTCTCGCTCACCGGCCGCCCCGGCCAGATCGAGAAGCGCGACGAGCTGGTCATCACCACCATGCAGCACAGTCCAGCCGCGCCCGACCTGCCCCGCGGCGTCCCGCCCCTGCCCGACAGGGCGCTGCCGCTGACCCTGTACATCAGCGCGCGTCAGTGGCGCAAGGTCGAGGCCGCGCTGGCACAGCCGGGGGAACAGCTGGTGGTGGATGGCATCTGCGCCTGGGACGCGGAGCTGCAACTGCTGGCCGTGCACGCCACCCGCGTCAGCACACGCTCGGCCGAGCTGCTGGCCCGCGCCCGCCGTCTGGCAGAAGCGGACGCTGCGTCCGGCTAACCCTTCAGCGGCCCCGGCAACTGCGTCAGGCGGAAGCCGACGGAGGCGTGGGCGCGTTCCGGCGCCAGAAAATAGCGAAAGTCAATGACGGCGCGCTCCGCCTGGCTGAGGAAAGAGCCGCCGTGCACCAGACGTTTGCCCGCCGCCGGGCCCTCGCCCGACCGCGTGTCGCGACACCACTCCCACACGTTGCCGGCCATGTCCTGCGCGCCGCAGGGGCTGGCGCCCTCGCGGTAGCGGCTGACCTGCGAGGTCATGCGGATGAAGCTCTCGCGCACGTTGCAGCGCTGGCGGTCGAATTCGTCGCCCCAGGGGAAGACGCGCAAATCGTCGCCGCGCGCCGCCCGCATCCACTGCAAACTGGTCGGTAGACTGACCCCCACCCCCAGGCGATCGCCAAGCCAGTTGCAAAAGGCCATCGCCTCGTACCAGGTCACGCGTTCGCGCGGGCGTTGCCCGTTGCTGAAGGTAGAATTGCGCGGCGCGGGATGCTGCGCCCGCCAGTCGCGCGCGGCCGCTGGCCACCAGTGCGCGTTGGCGTAGCCCTGCGGGTCCTGCACGAAGGCGTCGAACTGCTCGTTGGTCACCGGATAGCGACTGATGCGGAAGGCCGACACCTGACGCCGTTGCTGCTGCGCCGTCGCGCCCTCGCCCTGCGCAGTCCAGCGCAACTCACCGGCTGCCACGTCGCACCACTCCAGTAGCGGCAGCCGGAACGGCTGCCCCGCGTGGGTGACGGATGGCGCAGGTGGCGCGGGCGGGCTGACACTGACCTGCTCGCCTGGCAGCGGGAAAGACAGCGCCACGTTCTCCCTGGCGCAGAGCGCGGCCAGGCCTTCCGGGTCATGCTCCGGGTACTGCTCGCGAAACGCCTGAAAGGCCTCGCAGCCCAGGCGCCGCGTACTTTCCAGGCGCACCAGCGACACAATCTGCTGATACTCGCGTTTGGCCTCGCGCTCGCGGCTCACGCGCTGCAGTCCCGCCTCGGCCTCCGCCAGCACTGCCTCAAGGTCCACGAAGCGGGAACGATGGCCGGCGGCGCGCGCGCGCCGCAGCAGGAACACCGCCTCGTCATACTGACCCCGCTGCATCGCCGTCGTGGCCTCGCGAATGCTCTGCTCCAGGTCCAGCTGAGGCGGGTCGACCAGCTCGTCTGCAGTGGGCGCAGTAGTGGGTGGACGTATGACTGACTTGTCGGCAGCCTTGAGCGAGCGCAGCAGCGTGTCCAGCGCCTCCTGCTCCAGGCCGCGGCTGAAATCGACGTGATGAATAGCGCGCAAGGCTGGCGGGACTTCCACCTCCGCGTGAATCAGCAGCGGGAAGACCACGCGCCCGAGGCTGTGAGCGAGGTTGAATTCGCGCTGGCAGGCAGTCGAGCGAATCGATTCCGGCGAGAGCAGCCACAGAAAAGCCTCGCACCACTCCAGGCGCCGGTAAATCTCGTGCCACCAGTTCGTCCCGGCGTAGAGCCGCTGGTCGTACCAGATGTCGTGCGCGCCCAAAGCGCTGACGATCTGCACGCAGTAGGGCTTGTCGACGCGAGCGTAACTGACGAACAACTTCATGCGCGCTACCGCCCCGGCGTCGGCCCGACGTTCGCGCCGAGCTGCTGCAGCACATAGCGTGCCAGCTCGCCCATTTCGCGCGGCTCCCAGTGCGGGTGCGCGGACTCATCGGTGAGCGCCTGCAGCGCGGGCACGCAGCGCCGCGTGCCGATGTGCTCCAGCGCCGCCACGGCGTACCAACGTACCATGGGGTCAGCATCGCGCAGGGCATCAATGGCAAAGTGTTCGCCTTCGCGGCGCCCGCTCTCGCCCAGCGCCATCACCGCCGCCAGCCGTACCAGCGGCTCACGGTCCCGGCTCAGCTCGCCCAGCGCAGCGATGCCCTGCGGATGCCGCAGCTGACCCAGCGCCTCCGCCACCGCCTCGCGCACGAGGTTGTCGGGGTCGCGCACCAGCGGCAGCAGATGCCGCGCGGCCCGCCCGTCGCCGCACTCCAGCAGCGCGCGCACGGCGGCGATGCGCATCGGCTGGTTGACGTCCTGCAGCAGGGGCGCCAGCGCGTCGCTGGCGGCAGGATTGCCCAGCGCCGCCAGGGCCTCCACCGCCGCCCAGCGCAGCATCCAGTCCGGATCGCGCAGCACGCTGCACAGGCGCCCGACGATGTGGTCGTTGCGCTTGTCGCGGAAGTGCTGCGCCCAGGCCGTCAGGGCGCGCGAGGCCTGCTCCCGCTCGCCCCAGGCGCTGCGCCGCAGGTTGCTCAGCAACGACTCCAGCGTGTCGGGCACTTGCGCCATTGCGCCGGCGCCCTGGCTGGCAACGCTCGCCTGTGCAAAGGCGGCGCCAGGTTGGTCCGCCTCGCGGCTGCGCAGGGCCTCGACGGCCGCGCTGCGCACCTTCGCGTCCGCGTCGCGCCGCATGCGGCGCAGCGCCTTGTCCACCTGCGGCCCTTCGATGCGCGAGAGCGCGGCGGTCACCAGGCGGCGCACGTTGGGCTCGTCGCTTTCCAGCTGTGGCATCAGCGTTTCCAGCGCGGGCGCGCCCATCGTCGCCAGCGCCAGGGTGGCCGCCCGGCGCACGCGCCAGTTGTTATGCCGCAAATTGGCCACCAGCGCGGGCGCGGCCATGCCGTCGCGCAGATTGCCCAGCGCCGCGCTGGCCTCAATGCACACCTGGTCGTCGCTGTCATGCAGCAGCTGCAGCAGGCCGGGCACGCCGGCCCGGTCCTGCAGCCAGGCCAACGCCTGACAGGCGCCGCGCCGCAAGCGCGCGTCCTCATCCATCAGCAACATCAACAAGGTCGGCAGGCCGCGCTCGCGCAAATTGCGGATGGCCACCCGTGTCGTGTCCGCCAGGCCCGGCCCCGGCTGCGCCAGACTCTCGCGCAGCGAAGCGATCAGCGGAACCTCAAGCTGCCACAGCGCCAGCGCAGCAGCGCGGCGCACGGCGGGCGCGCCCTCGCGCATGGCAGTCAGCAGCACCGGCAGCGCCAGCGCAAGATCGATTTCGGCCAGGGCGCTGGCCGTGGCCACACGGGCGTCATGCTGCGCGCTGTGCGCCATGCGGACGAGATTGCCGATGACGGGCTCGACGCTGCGCGCCGGCACGTCGATGCCGTTGGCGATGCAGCGCAGCGCCAGGAAGGGATTGATGCGGTTGATTTCCAGCAGCGTCTCTTCCGGCCTGGGCGCCAGGCAGGCCGCCGTGATGATCATCATTTCGCGGCTGTCCTGCTGCCGCTCGCCGCCCTCCCCCGTGACCGGCGCGCGCAGCTGTCGCAGAAAATTGCCGTCGCGCTGCGCCATTGCCGCGAAGTACTCCATCTGCGCCTGCCAGGTGAAGCGCAGCTTCTTGCCCTGCCGTTGCAGGAAGTTGGCGTGCTCCGCCGCCGCCAGCAGGTCGCGCCCGCCGACGTGCCCCAGCGCGAAGGCCTCGCTGACATAGACGCCGCGCTCCTCAGCGATCATGGCCCCGGCCAGCGCGCCCAGCGCGGCTGCCAGCGACTCCAGGCGCAGGCCGCTGAAGGCATTGTCAGCCTGCTGCCGCTGCCACATCTCGGCCGTCACACGCCGCAAGAGCGTGCCGCGATTCTCCTCCGCGTCGGCGCCGACCTGGCTCTTGTGCAGCAGGCACAGGGCCCCCAGCAGGAAGACGTTGCGCGCCAGCAGGCGCAGCGGCTGCGTTTCCTGCGCCTCTGGCCCCGCCTCCGTGCCGAGTACGCGCTCCAGCAGCTGCGCCCCCGCCCTTTGCCCCAGCCAGCTCTGTACGAAGAACTGAATATTTTCCGGCGAAAGCGGATCGGTCTGCGCCAGCGGCAGGCCCAGGCTAACATCGAAGCGATAATCCTGCGCGCGGCAGGTAATCAACACCTGTTGCGGCGCCGTGGCCGAGGCCAGCCACTTGCGCAGCAAGCCGGCCTTGTGGTGGCGGTGGCCGCCGATTTCGTTCAGCCCGTCCAGATAAAGCGTGATGGCCCCGCGCGCCAGCAGGCGCAGCGGATCTCCGGGCAGCGTCCAGTGCGCCCGGATTAAATCCGGCAGCGACATCTGGTCTTCCCAGTCGACCAGGTTGATGAGCAGCGGCAGCGGCCCGGTGCGCATCAGCTGCCAGTTGTGAATGTCATTGAGCACCAGGTTGTGCAGGGCGCTGGTCTTGCCGCTGCCAGGCTCGCCGACCAGCACGCAGCGCGGATGACTTTCGCGGATCTGCGCCAGGGGCCGGGGCTGCGAGCGGCGCCCGGCCAGCGGCGACACTTCGCCCAGCGCCGGCGTATGGTCGATCACGACGAAGCTGGCGTGCTCCATCCAGGCGCGGATGCCCGGCGGCTCCGGGCGCACCTGACCCTGGCTGACAACGCGGTCGGCTTCACTGACCTGCTCCAGATATTCCTGCATGCCGCGCCGCGTATAGAGGTCGACCGCCAGGTCGGTCAGCGCGCACTCGGTCTCGTCGGGTACGAAGCTGATGCGCCCGGCGAAGTGTGTGCGCAACACCGCCGCCAGTTTCTCCGCGTTGCGGCGGAAGCTGTTGGGGCTGCGCCAGTCGCTGAAATCGAAGAACTGCGCGCGCTCCACCTCCATCGGCCACTGCGTCTCGTCGATTTTCTCCAGCAGCACCGGAATGACCGGGCAGCCGATGCGGTCGGCGCGCGACAGTTCGCGCTGGCAATAGCGCGATTCGACGTAGCCACGCGTGATCACCGGGATGGTGGCGACGGCGCTGTGCAAGGCCGCCTGCAAGACGTTGCGCCAGTCCTCGCCCGGCAGGATGCTGAGCCGGTCCATCCACAGGCGCAGGCCGGCGCGCCGTAACGCCGCCGCCAGCAGCAGCGTGAACTCCGCGTCATCGCTGCGATAGCTGAGGAAGACGTGGCCGCCAGCATCAGCGGGCGCCGGATTGCCCGGCCAGGAAGAGGTGGCGGGAGGTTGACTGCTGATCATGGTGCTTGCCCGGGGACTGGTCGTTCCGTGCCAAGATATAACACGCGCGGCGCCAGCGGTCAATCAGGCCGCCTTCACCACAGGTAAGGGCGGCGTCTTGCTTTGCTTCTTCTTCATGAAATGACTACACGAAATGACGTATCTGCAACATTCGTGACCTGAGTTACCCGCCCTGCCGTAACACCAGCTGGCCCGTCGCCCGCGCATCGTAGCCCGGCTCGCGCCCCAGCGCCGCGCGGAAAGCTCCCTCCGCCAGCACTGCCAGCAGCGCCACGACGCCGGGATGCCCGCTGTGCTGTTCCGGGATGCAGAGATCGAAACGCTCCTCTCCCACCGGCACGAAGTCCAGCCCCAGCGTCAGCGCCGCCCGACGCAGCCCCAGGCCGCAATCCGCCGCGCCGGAGGCCACTGCCGCCGCCACTGCCAGATGCGTGTAGACCTCCTGCCCGTAGCCCGTGATGTCCGCCGCCGCGATGCCCAGGCGCTCCAGCTCGTAATCCAGCAACACGCGCGTGCCGGAACCGCGTTGCCGGTTGATGAAGCGCAGCCGCGGCAGGTCCTCCAGCCCGCGCACTTCCAGGGGATTGCCGCTGGCCACGATCAACCCTTGCTCGCGATGCGCGAAGGTCACCAGGCGCAGCGGCTCCTCCGGCAACCATTGCCGCAGCGCCGCCAGGTTGTAGTCGCCGCTGGCTTCATCCAGCAGATGCGTGCCCGCCAGGTGCGCCTCGCCGCGCCGCAGGGCCACAAGGCCGCCCAGCGAGCCCACGTTGGCCGAGACCAGACGCTGGCCGCGCTCCGCCAGCCACTGCGCCAGCAGATCCAGCAGCGGGTCGTGGCTGCCCTGCACCAGCAGGCTGCCGCGCACTTCCGCCAGCGGCCGCAAGAGCTGAACCGACGTCTCGGCGCCCTTGTTCAGGCCCTCACTGAAGCGCGGCACCAGCGCCAGACCGTCGGCGCGCACCAGCGAGGTGATGACGCCCGCGCCCTGTCCCAGCGGCGCCGCCAGCAAACGCTCGCCCACCTGCGCCAGCGTGACGCGTACGTAATCATCGTCGCCCGTCGGCGAGACCAGCTTGCGCGTCATGATGGCCCGGACCTGCTCGCGCGGCGTTTCAGCCAGACCCAGCCACTGGCGCAGCAGCGGCAGCACGAAGAGCTCGCCCGTCAGCGTCGCGCTGACCGGATAGCCCGGCACGCCGATGACCGGCACGCCCCGCGCCATGCCCAGAATCACCGGGTGTCCCGGCCGCACGGCCACGCCGTGCACCAGCAACTGCCCCTCCGCGCGCAGCACCGCCGCGCTGTAGTCGCGGCTGCCCGCCGACGAGCCGGAGAGCAGCAGCACGAGATCAGGCGCATCCCGCAGCGCCGCCAGCAAGGCCTCACGAATATCCCCCGGCTCGTCGGCCACGCTGGCCAACACCTGCGCCTCACCGCCCGCCGCGCGTATCTGTGCCGCCAGCACCAGACTGTTGGATTCGATGATCTGGCCCGGCGCGGGCGCGACGCCAGGCGGCACCAGCTCGCTGCCGGTGGGCAGGATGTGCACGCGCGGCCGGCGTCGCACCAGCACGCTTTCATGGCCGCAACCGGCCAACGCCCCCAGATCCACCGGCCGCAGCACATGGTTGGGCGGCAACACCAGCTCGCTGGCGACCATATCCTCGCCCAGCGGCCGCACGTGCTGCCAGGGTGCGACCGCGCTGCGAATTGCGATGCGCTCGCCGTCCAGCTCCTGCGTATGTTCGATCATGATGACGCTGTCCGCGCCCGGCGGCAGCGCGTCGCCGGTGTTGACCGGCTGCGCCTCTTCCGGCAGCCGCAGCGTGAGCGGGCGCGTCTCGGTCGCGCTGCGCGTCATTGCCGCCGTCACTGCGTAGCCGTCCATGGCCGCCGCGTGATAGTGCGGCGAGGACAGGCGCGCGTACACGCCCTCGGCCGTCACCCGGCCCAGGGCCTGCGCCAGCGCCACCCGCTCGCCTGGCAGCGGCCCGTCGCGCCCGCCCGCGCGCAAGGCCTCGGTCAGACGCGCCCGCGCCTGCGCCAGCGGAATGTCCTCAAGATAGATGTTGCGCTCGTCCATCCAGGCAGTATAGCGCGCCAGACTCTCCGCTCCCTGAGGGCCCGCAACCCGCCTTCGCTCAAGCCAGGGTACACTGCCCTGACTTTCGCCTCAGTCGCCTTTGACAAGGAGAAACCAGCCATGACCCTGCGCTTCGGCCTGAACCTGCCGGCAGGCCCCATCATGGGCAGCGTCAGCAAATTCATGGACGACCTCGACCTCATCCTGCCGCAGCTGGAGGGTCACTTCGAGAGCCTGTGGATGACCGACCACTTCATCTGGGATGATAAGCCCTGCTACGAGGCCTGGACGGTCATGAGCTACATCACCGCCCGCTGGCCGCAGTTCCTCATCGGCCCGATGGTGCTGGGCCAGAGCTACCGCAACCCCGCCCTGCTGGCCAAGATGGGCGCCACCCTGCAGTCCATCAGCAACGGCCGTTTCATCATGGGCATCGGCGCCGGCTGGAAGGAAGACGAGTACCGCGCCTACAACTGGCCTTACCCGCGCGCCGGCGTCCGCATCGAGCAGCTGCAGGACACGCTCGAAATCATGACGCGCATGTGGCGCGAGCCCGGCCCGGTCAGCTGGCAGGGACGCCACTATCAGGTCAGCGACGCCTGGTGCGAGCCGCGGCCGGAACCCGTGCCGCCCATCATTGTCGGCGGCGGTGGCCGCAAGACCATGCGCCTGGCCGCGCAGTACGCCGACGGCTGGAACCACTCGGACTCCGCCATCGGCACCTTCAGCGAGCGCCTCGCCATCCTGCAGCAGCACTGCGAGGACCTGGGCCGCGACCCCGCCAGCATCGAAATCTCATGGTTCGGCCGCCTCAGCGTCGGCGCAACCGAGCAGGCCGCCATCGTCCGCAGCGAGGGCCGCTGGACGCGCGACAAGGCTTTCGTCGGCACGCCGTCCCAGGTCGTCGAACTGATGCAGGCCTTCGTCGAGGCCGGCGTCAGCCATTTCATGCTGGACATCCTTGATCTCGCTGAAGAGGAAGTCCTGGGCGCGGTGCTCGAGGACATACTGCCGGCCCTGCGCTGAAGGCCTGGCCCCTTCACATTCTCCGCGCTATGCTGGGCATCTGTAAGCCTGCCGCCTGAAGGGAACTGCCCATGAAACTCGTAGCCATCGCCCCCGACATGCGCCTCGGCATCTGGCTCGGCGATACCGTGGTTGACATCTCAGCCACGACCATCACCGGCATGCCGCACACCATGGCCGCCGCGCTTGCGGGCGGCGCGTCCGCCCTGACCTCCCTGCGCAACCTCGCCGCCGACCCGCCGGAGTCCGCCCTGCTGCCCGCGGACGGGCTGCGCCTCGGCCCCTGTGTGCCACAGCCGGGCAAGATCCTCTGCGTCGGACTCAACTACGCCAAACACGCCGCCGAGGGTGGCCAGGCAATACCAGGCACGCCCGTGCTCTTCTCCAAGTTCAACAACAGCCTCGCCGGCCCCGACGAGGACATCCCCCTGCCCGCTGCGGCCAGCGAGTATGATTACGAGGTCGAGTTGACGGCCGTCATCGGCAAGCGCACGCGCGACGTCAGCGAGGCCGAGGCGCTCGATCACGTCGTCGGCTACTGCTGCAGCAACGACGTCAGCGCGCGCGACCTGCAGATGCTCACCGGGCAGTGGCTGCTGGGCAAGACGCTGGACAAGTTCCTGCCCATCGGCCCCTGGCTGGTCACCGCCGACGAAGTGGCCGATCCCCAGGCCCTGGGCCTGCGCTGCTGGCTCAACGACGAGCTGCGCCAGGACTCGAACACCGCCGACATGATCTTCAGCGTCGCCGAAATCGTCAGCTACGCCAGCCGCTACATGACCCTCGAAGCCGGCGACGTCATCTCCACCGGCACGCCCGAAGGCGTCATCCTCGGCCGTCAGCCGCGCGTGTGGATGAAGGCCGGCGACGTGGTCAGCGTCGAGGTCGACGGTCTCGGCCGCCTCAGCAACCGCCTGGTGGATGTATAATTCGGAGCAGAAAGTTCAGGTGATCGATATGAACAGCGACCAGCAACTCAGTTACCTGACAGATACTCCAGAGCAACAGAACATATCTGGCACAAACGCTGAAGTGGCGAAGCAAAAACCCCGCAAACGTGCCAATGATCTCGATGGAGCAGCCTGGACTCGCAACTCCATCAGCATTTGGTCAGACATCCGGAAAAGCAAAGAAGAACAGGCACTCAATCATCCCGCCATTTTCCCCGCACAACTGGTAAAGCGCCTGATAGAGACTTTCACGCGAAACGAAGAAAAGACAATTCTCGACCCGTTTTGTGGTAGTGGGTCAACTGTGGTCGCTGCATCCCGAATGGGAAAGACTGGTCTGGGCTTCGAGACAAACCCGGAATTTGTCCAGCTTGGTCTCCGCAGACTGGCTGACAAAGAACTTTGGCAGGAAGAGGATGATGGAAGTCACATCTACACCGCGGATGCTCGTAACGCGCTGGAATTCGTAGATCCAGAAAGTGTCGACATGGTGATTACCTCTCCGCCATACTGGGACATTTTGTCGCAGAAACGCTCTGCCTACGGTAAGGATGTCAGGGACTATGGAGACGAACAACGGGACTTGGGAAAGATCGCTGATTACCAGGAGTTCCTCTCAGAACTCGCAGGCGTGTTTTCACAAATAATGGAGGTCCTGAAGCCAGGGAAATACTGTGTAGTAAACGTTATGGACCTCAGAAAAAAGAGCGCCTTCTATCCATTCCATTCTGATCTTGCAGTCAAATTGCAATCGATCGGGTTTATCTTTGACGACATGATAATTTGGGATCGGAGACATGAGTACAACAACATGAGGCCCCTTGGATACCCATCAGTGTTTCGTGTCAACAAGTGCCATGAATATCTTCTGATTTTCCAGAAACCAAACTAAGGCGGCACCGTGACCGGAATAATCATTGAAGACGACTATATTGACCCTGACGTTGCTTATTTGCTGGGTCTCATTGTTGCGCGCGGCCAAATTATTCAGAAACCTCCCTTGTACGAAATTGTAATCGGGTTCCCTATGGGGAACCTACACATTGAAGCCGAAGATTTAGAAGGTGTAATTCAGAAATTCGACATAAAGACAAGTATTCAGTTGGGAATGGGACAAATTAGGGAACGCCTGATCGAATTGATGGACTGTGACGTCAAAGTAAACTCAACAAACAACAGCAATTCAATTGTTCTTACTATGACTCGCCGAACAATGGCTTGGCGAAACATTATGATGCACCTTGAGCAGAAAACAGATTTTAGACATATGTCAGTTCCGAAAACTCTTTTCCATGAGGCAGTAACTTCTGATGTGAGATTTAGAGTTCATTCGCGGATTTGCAGATGTTGCAGCCAACATGCGACGATCAAACAATCACTTCGGTAATCACAATCGAGTTCGGCTGGACGTCCTAAATGACAACTGGGATCTACCAATTCAACTCTGTTTGTTGATGCAGCAGCATCTAGAAATTCCCGTTCAAAGCATTATTTGGGGACATCCAAATATGAATAGGGAATTCAGAGAGCACATGATCAATGTTTTTGTCGAACCGTTCCAGAAAGTCGGATCGACATTTAACCACAAGCAGCAAGTTCTCAACATCCTTACAGAACAAGATGAGATGAGACCCTCTCGACCAAATCTCTATTCACCTTGCCCCGGACGTAGAAAAAGGAGAGGTGCCAAGGACCCTCACCCGGATGAAATCTCCAAAAAGTTGCCTGATAATGTGCGACAGCATTTTGATGCATACTGGCAGATATGTAAGGCAGTGGGATGCACCGTTGAACCTGAGCTAGGCCCTTTGTTTGCTTCTGTAGATGTTGAAGTTGATGAAAGTTGAAATGGATTACTTAAACGAAAAGGAGATGTATCCTGACATTGTTGTGTGGTTGGATCGTTACATCAGAGAGAGATTTCGGAAGCACAAAATCACAACTTTAGACTCATCTAGAATTCGCACTAGTAATGTCTTAAAACGAGAACAGCTAGTTCCCTCAAACAAACCGGACTGCGCTAGTTATGACATCAGAGTTGACATCACGAGTTTGATTTCGTCAGGTAGCGATGTTGAGTTTGCATTTATTGAATGCAAGCTAAAGCAAATATCTCTGCGAGATGTTTCCCAATTGCTTGGCTACAGTAGGGTCGCCAATCCGGTCTTTTCCTGCATTCTTTCACCACAAGGTCTCTCCAGTGAGGTTTCGGCATTGCTTCGCACATATAGCCGTAGTGACATCCTCGAATATGACTGGCCAAAGGGCAAGGTGGCTCGCTCAATCTGTGTAGCGAAATGGGATCAGAACAAGAAGGACATCAATTTCGCTTCCTTGCTACCCCCGGGATATCACTTGCAAGTTTGACAACTGAAGGCCCCTACACCGCCCCCAGCGTCCCGAAGTAGTGGGCGAAGAAGCGCTCCACGTCCACCGACGTGGCCACCTCGTGCGGCCCGTCAGCGCTTTCCTGCCAGCCCGTCTTGCCCGGCGACTCGCCAAGATCGACTGACACCTGGCCGCGCGTGAAGTCGCATATCTCCGCGTCAAACAGACAGGTCGCCGCCAGGGGATCGTGCAGCGTCATTTCGCCCCGTTCCGTGAACCAGACTTCGGCGAAATCCCTTACCGGACGCAGCAGGCCCTGGCTGAAGCGCCCGCGCACCTCGTCCGGCGAGAGCTTCACCTGTGTCGTCACGTCCAGCCCCACCGAACGATGGGGGCTGACGGCCGCACGATACACCATGGCGGTTGCGTGCGGGTCGAGGATGGCGTTCCACTCCATTGAGCCGCGCACGCCGCTCCAGAACGAGCCACCCATCAGCATCAGGCCGCCCAGCAGTGAAGGGATTTCCGGATCTGTGGCGAAAAGCAGCGCCACGTTGGTCAGCGGCCCGATGGGCAGCAGCGTCACCTCGCCCGGATGCGCGCGAATCGTCCGCCGCATAAACTCCACCGCCTCCCCGCGCGGAAAGTCCGTCACGTGCGACCAGTTGCCTATCGCGTTTGTCTGCGGCGATTTTGGCTGACGCTGCTCAATCAACAGCGGCTGCTCGGCGCCAATGTAAATCGGCACCTCCGCACCCGCCTCGCGACAGAGCGCGCTGGCCAGCATGGCGCGGCGCTGCCCCTCGCCCGAGACCGTCGTGATGCCCAGCAACTCGCAGTCTGGCTGCGCCAGCAGATAGGCCAGACAGACCGCGTCGTCAATGTCTGAACCAATGTCCGTATCCAGCAAGACCTTCATGAGCGCTCCCTTCGATGTCGGCAATTCGCGCCCATACTACCCGCAGTCTGCGCCAACCGAAACTTGCGCCCTGCCCGCGCAGGCGCAACACTCACGGCTCGTGCCATGCCACATAGAGAGGTTCCTCATGCGACTGGGAATGTGCGGGTGTTTCCTGCCCGAAAACATGAACGACTTCACGCCGGACATCTGTCGCCGCGTGCGCGACCTCGGCTTCAGCGGAGTCTTCTGCCGCTTCCGCCAGAACGACCCGCACAGCACCACACGCGCCGAGGCGCAGCGCCTGCGCGACCTGCTGGCCGACGAGAACCTGCGCCTCTTCCAGGCGACAGGCTACTGGCAAAACCTCGTCACCGATGATGAAGACCAGCGCCGCGAAAGCGTGCGTACCCTGCAGGCGGCGCTACGCCTGGCAGGCTGGCTCGGCGCCCGTGGCATCGATACCGGGCCCGGCTCCATGAACCCCGCCGGCCCCTGGGCGCCACACCCCGCCAACTGGACCCGCAGCGCCCGGCGCCAGCTCATCCGCAGCCTGCGCGAATGCGCCGCTGCTGCTGCAGACGCCGGCGTCTACCTCAGCGTCGAGGCGCATCAGACCGTCACGCTCGCCTCACCTGAAATCGCCGCCGACGTGCTGGACGCCGTGGATTCGCCCTGGGTGCGCCTCGACTACGACTCCGCCAACTGGATCAATCTCTACAACGCCTGGGACACGACGGCCGCCATCAACCACCATTTCGATCTGGTGGGCGAGCACATCGTCAGTTGCCACGCCAAGGACGTCTTCGTCGAAAACCGCCTCGTCATCGACATCCGCGATGGTTGCGCCGGCCGCGGCCTGGTCGATTTCCGCACGCTCTGCCGCCGCATGCATCTGCTCTCGCCCGACTACCCGATCATCATCGAGGGCGCGCAGACGGAAGACCTGCCCGAAGTCAGCGAACTGTTCCACGGCATTGCGGCGGAACTCGACCTCCCGCTGCTGGATGCCGATGAGGAGGCCGCGGCATGAGCAACCTTCGTTTCGCCGCGCCGATCGAGCGTCGCGTTGCCCTGGTCACTGGCGGCGCGCGCGGCATCGGTCACGCCAGCGCCCTGCGCATCGCCCGCGAGGGACGCGACGTCGCCCTGCTCGACCTGCTGGATGATGAAGGCGCGCAGACCGTCGCCGCCATTGAGGCCCAGGGTCAGCGCGCCATCTACCTGCGCGTCGACGTGAGGGACGAAGCCGCCGTGCACGAGGCCGTCGCCACCACCGTCGCGCAGCTGGGCCGCCTCGACATCCTCGTCTGCTGCGCCGGCGTCCTCGGCGCCGAAGTGCCCTTCCTTGAGCAGACGGCGGCTGAATTCGAACGCGTGCAGCGCATCAACCTGCACGGCGTATTTTACGCTCACCAGGCCGCCGTGCCCCGAATGCTGGAGGGCGGCTGGGGCCGCTGCGTGACCATCACCTCCAACGCGCGCCAGGGCGCAACGCACGTCGTGCCCTACGCCTGTTCCAAGGGCGCCGTCTGGTCACTGGTGCGCTCCCTTGGCAATGCCTGGCCGCAGCAAAACGTCTTCGTCAACGGCGTGGAGCCCGGCCGCGCGCTCACTGAAATGGTCGTGCCGCGCTTCTCGCAGGAATTTCTGGATAATCCGCCCGTCGCCATCGGCCGCTATTCGGACGCGGAAGAAGTGGCCGAGGTCATCGAGTTCCTCACGTCCGAGCGCAACACCTACACCACCGGCTCGGTCTGGAGCGTCAAGGGGGCGAGTGGCTAGAAGGGCCTGCCCTCACCCCCTCACCCGTACCACTCCATGAAACGCCCCGCCGACGCGCGGAAACCGTCCTCGAAGGTCCCGCCCGGCGGACGGTAAACGCTCTCCAGCGACACCACGCCTTCGTAACCATCGCGGCGCAGCGCAGCGGCGATGGTCGGCAGCCGCGGCCCCATGTCGCCGTGACCGAAGGGCAGGAAGTCCACCCGCGCGTGCGGGATGTTGACCACCAGGTCCTTGATGTGCAGATGCGCCAGCAGGCTCTCGCCCTGCGACTGCAAGGCCTGGTAACCATCGGGCCAGGCGGGCTCGTTGCAGTAAAGACTGTTGCCGGGGTCCCACAGCACCCGCAAGCGGGTCGTGCCCAGCGTCTCGATCAGCCTGCGCGCCAGCCAGGCCGACGTGATCATTGCGTTGTTGCCGGTCTCGACCACCAGCGTCGCGTCCATCGCCTCGGCGATCTCCAGCGCCGGCGCCATCAACTGCAGCAGTTTGTCCCAGGCGCCAGCAGTGATGATCCACTGGTCGGCGCCCATGCCGCCGAACAGGATCATCTCCTTGCGGAAGCTCATCACGCGCACCAGTGGGCAATCCAGCGCCTGCGCGAAGTCGATGCAGCGCCGCAGGGCGTCCAGCTGCTGCCGGTACGCCGGCGAGTCGACGTCAAGCTCGCCCAGCGCCAGGCCGCCGAAGATGTGGCGCGAGATGCAGGGCACCTGCAGCCCGTGCGCCTGCAGCAGATTCTGTAGCCGCGCAGTCTGCGCGTCATTCAGGTCGCCCACTTCCAGGTCGTCGATGTACTGCAGCTCGGCGTATTCCAGGCCGAACTCGTTCATCACCGTGAAGGCCCGCTCCAGGTTGCGGCTGATGCCGTCCGTAATGACGCCCAGCTTCATCGCTGCACCTCCACGCCGGAAATCGACTCCAGCACCTTGACCACGCTGTGGTTGTCCTCCAGCGGGTAGCGCGCGATGGCGGCCTTGAACAGTTCGTAGGCCGCGCCCGTGGCGAAGAGCGGCGTGCCGGTTTCGCGGCCCACGGCCATGGTGATGCCGAGGTCCTTGGTCATGGTGGTGATCTGGCTGCCGGTGTCGACGAACTTGCGCTCCAGTACCAGCCCGGCGTGATTGCGGTAGAAGTCTGTGTTGCCCGCGCTGGTATTGCTGATCACGTCGAAAAGCGTCTGTCCGGATACGCCGGCGCTGGCGCCCAGGGCCAGCGACTCGAATATGGCGGCGAAAGTCAGCCCGATGAAGGACTGCAGGGCCGCCTTGACCGTCTGCCCCATGCCCGGCTCCTCGCCAACGTGGAAGAGCTTCTCGCCCACGGCCCCCAGCACGTCCTGCTGCGCCGCGAAGACCTTGCTGGCGCCGGCCGCCATCATCGTCAGCGTGCCGGCCTCGGCGCCCGAACGCCCGCCACTGACCGGGCTGTCAATCAGATGCAGGCCGCTGCCCGCCAGCAGCGCCGCAACCGCGCGCATCTCGCGCGGCTCGATAGTCGCCGTGATGATGACCGTCCCGCCCGGCGCCATGCTCGCCAGCAGGCCATCCTGGCCCTGCAGCAGCTCCATGATCTGCTGCCCGTTCATCACCATCAGGAAGACCACGTCCGCGGCGCGCCCCACCTGCGCCGCATTGGCGGCGGCCATGCCGCCCGCCTCCTGCAGCATGGCCATGCGCTCCGCCCGCAAATCCAGGCCCGTCAGTGGGAAGCCGGCCGCCAGCAGATTGCGCGCCATGCCCATGCCCATGTCGCCCAGCCCGATCAGGCCCGTTCGTTTCGTCATCATATGCCTCTGTCCAGTTCAGAATGAAGTAAGCAAAGGGGTCAAGCAATCTGCGCGAATAGTCCTGCATTCAGGCTCGCAATGCAAGGAATTCAGGCAGCAATTTTCAGGGCGCTTACACCCCGCCCAGCGACTCGAGTATCTTCATTACGCTCTGCTTGTCCTCATCCGGATAACGCGCGCAGGCGGCCTTGACCAGTTCATACGCCGCGCCGGTGACGAAGAGTGGCGTCCCGCTTGCGCGTCCCGCGGCCATGCACAGTTCGAGGTCCTTGGCCGTGTAGGCGATCTGGTTGTCCGTGCCACCGAACCTGCGCGCCAGAGCGTGTTCAGCAATGTCGCGAAAATGGGACGCTTCATTCGTGCCCGCGCCGCCGCCGAAAACTTCACCCAGCGCCTCGTCCGGGACGCCTGCGCTCCTGGCCAGCGTCAACGCCTCCAGCAACCCCACAGTGCTGACGGCGTAGAAAGCCAGCGTCGCCGCCTTGAGCGCCTGTCCCAGGCCAGCCTCTTCGCCAACGTGGATGATCCGCACGCCCAGCGCCGCCAGCACATCCCGCTGCGCCGCGACGTCCGCCGCCGCGCCGGCTGCGAACAAGCCGAGCGCGCCGGCTTCGGCGAGCGCGCGTCCGCCGCTGACCGGACAGTCAAGCCAGCGCAGGCCGCTGTCCGCCAACCGCTCCGCCACTGTTTCCATTGCGCCCGGCCCGATGGTCGAGCAGATGATCACGGTACTGCCCGGCCGCATGCCCACCAGCAGCCCGTCCTCACTCTGCAGCAACTGCAGAACCTGCTGCCCGGTGAAGACCATCAGGATGACCACGTCGGCCACGCGTCCCAGCTGCGCCGCATTGTCAGCGGCCGCGCCGCCCGCCTCCTGCAGCAGCGCCATGCGCTCCGCGCGCAGGTCGAGTCCGGTCAGCGGGAAGCCGGCCGCCAGCAGGTTGCGCGCCATGCCCATGCCCATCTCGCCCAGGCCAATCAGGCCGACGTGTTTCTTCTTCATCGTGTTTGTCCGTATGCTCTCCTCACCCAACGGGCGACAGGATCGGGGGTGAGGGTCACTCTCACGCAGAATCAGACACTGGACTCTGCCGCTCCACCGGCACGCCGGTGATCGCCTCCAGCAGCTTGATCACGCTCTGCTTGTCCTCATCCGGGTAGTGCGCGACGCCAGCCTTGATCAGCTCATAGGCCGCCGCGGTAGTGAAGAGCGGCGCGCCGCATTCGTGGCCCATCGCCACGCTGATGCCGACGTCCTTGGCCGTCACGCTGATCTGGCTGCCGGTGTCGACGAAATTGCGCTCAAACACGCAGTCGACCAGCTTGCGGAAGAAGCCCGTCTCGCCCGACTGGATGGCCGTGTTGCGAAACACGTCATGCAGCATGTCGCCCGCTATGCCGGCGCTGGCGCCCAGGGCCATGGCTTCCAGCATGGCGATTGAGCTGGTGTACATGAACGCCTGCAAGGCCGCCTTGACCGTCTGCCCCATGCCCGGCTCCTCGCCGACGTGCAGGATCTTGTTGCCCAGCGTTTCCAGCACGTCACGCTGCGCCTCAAGGTCTTCCGTCGCCGCGCCCACCATCAACGAGAGCGCGCCGATCGGCGCCGTGGTACGTCCGCCACTGACCGAACAGTCGATGGTATGCAGGTCGCCCTCCGCCAGCAGCGCAGCAGCAGCGCGTACCTCGCGCGGTTCGATGGTCGAGGTGATGATGACCGTCCCGCCCGGCTCCATACCTGACGCAAGGCCGTCTCCGCCCTGCAGCGACTGCAGCACCTGCTGCCCGTTGAACACCATCACGACCACGACGTCCGCCGCGCGCCCGACCTCCGCCGGACTGGCTGCGCTTGCGCCACCTTCCTTCTCCAGCAGCGCCCCGCGTTCCGGCCGCAGGTCAAAGCCAGTCACTGGATAGTCGGCTGCCAGCAGGCAGCGCGCCATCGCCAGCCCCATGTCACCCAGCCCGATCAGGCCCAGCCGTTTTTGCTTCATATGGCTTTTTCTCTTTCATTCTCAATAAATAAAGGGGTTGCCCGACCCGCAGGAACTATCCTGCATACCCGACCCCCGCGCAAGTACACAGCTCGCCCGCCCGCGTTATACTCGCGCCAATCATCCGCAGTAGTGACAGGACAAGCCATGTACCTCGGTCTCGAAGTCATCGACTTTCACACGCACTTCCCGACGCGTAAACCCATGTTCGCCGGCATGGGACCCGACCGGCGCGGCGAATATCGCGAGCGACGTGGTGAAAACCGCGCGCAGCTCGCGCGTCAGAACGCCATGAGCTACAGCCAGCGCTGGCGCATGACCTGGGGCTTCGACCCGCCGGAGAGCAACCCGCCTGACGACGAGACCCAGGCCGACCGCTGGGCCGCCGAGGCCGAGCGTTACGGCCTGCGCGCCATCGGCTTCGTCACCGGTGGCGGCAACGACAACCTCGCGAAGGTCATCGCGCGCCACCCGGACAAGTTCGTCGGCTTCGCCCACAACTACCTCTTCGGCGAAAACGCGGCGCAAGAAGTGAAACGCGGCGTCGAGGAACTTGGCTTTCGCGGCTACAAGCTGCTGGCCCCCACCCTCGACCGCCCCATTGAGGACGAGGACGCCTATCCCGTCTGGGACATGTGCGCGCAGCTGGACGTCCCGGTGCTGGTGCACTTCGGCATCCAGGGCGGCGGCGGTGGCGTCGCCTGGCACCAGAACATCAACCCGCTCAAGCTCTATACGGTCGCCCGCGACTTCCCGGACGTCACCTTCGTCATCCCGCACTTCGGCTGCGCCTGGATCCGCGAGACGCTGCAACTCTGCTGGGCCTGCGCCAACGTCAGCATCGATACCTCCGGCTCCAACCAGTGGGTGCGCTGGGTCGATGGCGAGTGGACGACCAAAAAGCTCTTCCGCAAATACGTGGAGACCATCGGCGCCGGGCGCATCATCTTCGGCAGCGACTCCAGCTACTTCCCGCGCGGCTTCGCCATCCGCTATCTGCAGGACCAGATCCGCGACTGCCGCGAACTGGGCCTCACCGACCCGCAGCTGCGCGCCATCTTCAGCGAGAACGCCGCCCGTCTGTTCAAGCTGTAGCGCCCGGGAAGGCGCCCTCACCCTAAATCCCTTTTCCCGCTCATCGCGGGAGCCCTTCTCAGGGAGAGGGACTTTAACTGCAAGTGATTGGGGCTTCTTCTCCCCCTCTCTGAGAAGGGCTCCCGCCGCACGTGGGACAAGGGATTTCACCTTCAAAATCAAACGAGTCTGCTTTTCTCCCCCTCTCCCTGAGGGAGAGGGGGCCGGGGGGTGAGGGCCGTGCGCGGCAGTCTCCCCCTCTCCTTGAAGGGTTCCCGCCGCAAGCGGGAAAGGGCTCCCTGAAGGGCTCCCGCCGCTCACGACGGGAGCTCTTCAGGGAGAGAGATTAAGGGTGGGGGCCGCCGCGGTTGCCCTCACCCGCTCCCGACGCTAGAATAAACGGGACACGAGCCTTGTTTCGTCGTGATATCTACAGGAGTCCCAAATGAACAAGATCAGTCTGTTACTGGTGTTCATCACGCTGCTCGCGCTTTCGGGCACAGCCCTGCTCGCCGATGAACATGTCGTCGAGATCGAGTACTGGCAGTACAACTTCGGGGCGCGCGTCGACGCCATGAACGCGCTCATCGCGCAGTTCGAGGAAGCCAACCCCGATGTGAGCGTCATCCACAACAGCGACATCCCCTACGCCAACTTCCGCGATGAGCTGGCCGCCTCGGCGCCCGCCGGCGTCGGCCCGGATGTCGTGTCCCTCTTCTACGGCTGGATCCCGGCCTTTGTCGACGCCGGCTATCTCGTGCCGCTGCCGGCCGAGAACTTCCCCGAAGAGTGGATTGAAAGCCACTTCTCGCCCATGGTCTCCGAGTCGAAGTTTGAGGGCTCCTACTGGGCCATCCCCACCGCCGTGCGCTCGCTGGCGCTCTTCTGGAACAAGGACATCTTCGAGGCCGCCGGGCTGGACCCCGAGTCTCCGCCCGCCACCCTTGACGAGTTCCTCGAGATCGCCGTCGCCACCACGACCTATGATGGCGACGCCGGCATCATGAATATCACCCAGGAGGGCTACGCGCCCCAGCTCGCCGGCCAGGCGCATCACTGGTTCCGTGAAGTGCTGCTGCGCCAGTATGGCGGCGTCCCCTACAACGCTGATAACACCGAGGTGCTCTGGGGCAGCCCCGAAGGCTGCGAGGCCTTCTCCTGGCTGGCCAGCTTTGAGACCGAGCACCTGACCGGCAGCGACGACCTCTTCACGGGCGCCACCGAAGCCTTCATCACCGGTACGGCCGCCCTGCACATCGACGGCTCCTTCCGCCTCGGCACCATCGCCCGCAACAACCCCGAGCTCAACTACGGCGTGGCCGAGCTGCCCACTGGCCCCAATGGCGAACGCCACACTTTCGGCTCCTACTGGACGCACGGCATCACTCGCCGCGCCGCCGCTGACGAGGCCCGCATGGAAGCCGCTACCCGCTTCCTGCAGTTCATCACCACCGCCGAAGCCGGCGCCCTCTGGGTCGACATGGTCGGCGAGCTGCCTGCGCAGCTCGAATCGGCCGGCGATCCCATGCTGCAGGAAGACGCCCGTCTCGGGCCCTTCGCCGCTGGTCTGGAGTACGCGCACGCGACCTTCTTCGTCGATGAGTCGCAGCAGCGCCAGCATTTGATCGACGCCTTCGATCTCATCCGCCTCGGCGGTATGGACGCCTGTGACGCGCTGGCTGAAGGTGCCGCGCTGGAGCAGGAACTGCTCGACGACTTCTGGGCCGGCCGCAGCTAGTCGCGCCAGCCATTCGTAACCGGCAACATCGCTGCTTCGGGCAGCCCGGCCTCCGCGGTCGCGCTGCCCGAAGCCACACCATGCCGGGCAGAATATGCCCGCAGGATGAAAGTCCGGTGCTACAATATTGCTCCCTTCTCCCTGAGAAGGGCTCCCGCCTTGAGCGGCGGGAAAGAGGAGTTGGGGGTGAGGGCCACCTGCCATGATCCAGCTCACGGTGGCACGGCGCAAGACGCTCTGGGCCTATATCTTCCTCGCCATCCCCATCCTCTTCTTCGCCGGCATTCGCATCTACCCGGCCTTCTTCGCTTTCGGCATGAGCCTCTTCGACTACAATCCGCTGGCCGTCGAGCAGCCTTTCGTCGGCTTCGAGAATTACCAAACCCTGCTGGCCGAACTGGAGAAGACACGCTCGGTGACGCGCGCCTCCTTCGTCAACACGGCCACCTACATCGCGCTGGGGATGCCGCTGCAGCTGCTGCTGGCGCTGGCCATCGCCCTCATGCTCAACGAGATCCGCTCTTTCGTCACGCTCTTTCGCCTGGCCTTTTTCCTGCCTTTCGTCACCTCTACCATCGCCGTTTCCTGGGTCTTCCGCTGGCTCTACCAGCCCCAGTTCGGCCTCTTCAACATCTTGCTCAAGGCCTTCGAGCTGCCGCAACAACCCTTCCTCAACAACCCCAGCCAGGCCTTGCCCTCGATTCTGGCAGTCGTCGTCTGGCAGGGACTGGGCTTCGCCGTCGTCATCTTCCTCGCCGGCCTCAAGCACATCCCGCGCGTCTACTACGAGGCCGCCCGCGTTGACGGCGCCACCCGCTTTCAGACCTTCCGCAGTATCACCCTGCCCCTGCTCAACCCCAGCATCGTCTACCTCGTGGTGCTGCAGTCGATCTCCTTCCTGCGCATGTTCGCGCCGGTGCTGGCCATGACCAGCCAGGGCGACGGCGGCCCGTTGAATTCGACGACCACCGTCGTGCTGCGCGTCTACCGCGAAGCCTTCCAGCGCCTGAACATGGGCTACGCCGCCGCGCTGACGGTCGTGCTTTTCTGCGTCATCCTGCTCGTCACCATCTTCCAGCTGCGCGTCGCCACGCGCCGCATCGATTGAGGGAGGTCAGATGAGCAGCCTCGGACGCACTGAACAGGCCATCTCCCTGCAGGGGGCCGGCCCGCTGCGCACCACAAGCGACGTCGCCCTGCGCGCCCTCGCCTACGTCCTGCTCAGCGTGCTGGCGCTGACGATGGTCGTGCCCTTTCTGTGGATGATCTCGACCTCGTTCAAATCCGCCGATGAAATCCTTTTCCCGAACTTCTTCCCGCGCAACGCCACCATTGAGAACTATTTCTTCGTACTGACCGAAACCGCCCTGCCGCGCTGGTACGTGAACTCGCTGATCGTCGCGGTCGGCAGCACGCTCAGCGTCGCCTTCTTCGATTCAATCGCCGGCTTCGCCTTCGCCAAATACACCTTCCCCGGCAAGCGCATCATCTTCATCGCCTTCCTCGGCTCCCTGATGGTGCCCACCGAGATGCTCATCATCCCCTGGTACATCATGTCGGTGCAT
>CBDBIA010000002.1:0-1594 GCA_965205875.1 Phototrophicaceae bacterium | reverse complement strand
TTCGACGAAAGGTCCAGCCATGCTCACCCTGCCCGATGCCATTGTAGCCGTTCTCGTTCCCTTCGCAACGTTGTTCAGCAACCCAACCTGGCGCAAAGCGCAGGTGTTGCTGGTGGGCGCGATACTGGCGCCAGGCCAGCGCACGGTGGCCGCGGCGCTGCGGGTCATGGGTCGCAGCGATGACGGCGACTTCGCCCGCTACCATGAGGTGCTCAACCGGGCGGTGTGGTCGCCCCGTGCGGCCGCGGGTATTCTGTTGGTATTGTTGCTCCAGCACCTGGATCGCGGCGATGGCCCCCTGATCTTCGGCGTCGACGAAACCTTGGAGCGGCGTCGGGGCCGTAGCATCGGCGCTCTGGGCGTTTACCGTGATGCGGTGCGTTCCAGCCGCTCCCAAGTGGTCAAAGCCAGTGGTTTGCGCTGGATCTCCCTGATGTGGCTGGGCCAGGTGCCCTGGGCGGGACGCCATTGGGCCCTGCCGGTGCTCACGGTGCTGGCGCCATCGGCGCGGTACTATCAGGAGAGAGGACGTCGGCACAAGAAGCTCACCGACTGGGCACGCCAGATGGTCCTGCAACTGCGCCGCTGGCTGCCGCAGCGGCGCTGGTGCTGGTGGGGACAACGGCTACGCTGTGCTCGACCTGCTGCACTGCTGCCAGTCCCTGTCGGAACCCGTTACCCTGATCGCCAGACTGCGCCTGGATGCCGCCCTCTATGCGCCCGCGCCACCCCGTCAACCGGGTCAGAACGGCCGCCCAGCGCTGAAGGGCGCACGACGACCCTCGCTGAAAGCGCTCCTTGAGCAGCCCCCGGCTACTGACCAGCCTCAGGTAACCTGGACCAGCGCCACGGTGGGCTGGTACGACGGCGCCACCCGCACTGTGGAACTCACCTCCCAGACCGCAGTCTGGTACCGCTCGGGCAAACCCCCGGTGCGCATTCGCTGGGTGCTGATCCGAGACCCACAGGGCGCCTTCGCGCCCCAGGCCCTGCTGTGCACCGACCCGTCGGCAGACCCGACGCAGATCCTGGAATGGTTCGTGCTGCGCTGGCAACTGGAGGTCACTTTTCAGGAGGTGCGGACCCATCTGGGCGTGGAGACCCAGCGCCAGTGGTCCGACCTGGCCATCACCCGCACCACGCCGGTCCTGCTGGGACTCTTTTCCTGGATCACCCTGGCCGCCCACGCGCTGCAAGAACGCCACCCCATGATCCAGCGTAGAGCGGCCTGGTACGACAAACCGTCGCCGACCTTCGTCGACGCCATCGCCCTGGTGCGCCGCCACCTGTGGCTGGCGTCGGAGGGTTTCCCCCGGTCGCCCAGCGACCCCGATACGCAAGAACTCCCCACCGCTCTGTACCACCGATTGGTGGATTCCCTCGCTTACGCCGCCTGAAATGCGCAAAGTCCAGCTTGACGCTCTGGGAGTCCACGATGCGGAAGCTGGTCTGTTCTTTCCGTCCATTGCTTTGCCGGACCGCGCCAACCGATTGTTTTTAGGACTTGCTCCAGAATGGATTCTTTCGCCGGGCCAGGCTGCTCGCTCCATTGCCGGAAATACTGGTAGCAAGTGCGCCAATTGGGGAAGTCCGC
>CBDBIA010000001.1:0-5695 GCA_965205875.1 Phototrophicaceae bacterium | reverse complement strand
GTACTTCCTCGCTCTTTCTCCTCGTCCCAGACGACGGAACGAGCTCGCCAAAGTGTGCGAGGAGTCGGGTGAGCTGGATGAGTCCATTGATCGATTGGACCAGTTGGCATTTATTGAGCGTGTTAGTAACAGGAAACGCATCGTCTTCAAGCTGTCAAATCCACAAATCGCCGAGTTCGTAAGACTCCAAGTTCCCCGAGTTCTACCCAGCAACATTTTGACGTTAATTGCGGAGCGCGTAGGCACCACCACGCTCTCGTCTCCGCGGAATGTTGAGATAGCTATCGATAACATCATCGAAGAATCCTATGCAGCTTGTAGCGAAAGCTGGATGGAGGGGATAGCAATACTTGAGAGCGCAAGACGCGAATGGAAGAATCACCCGAGGATCCTCGCGCGGCTTGGATACTACTACTTCCGCGACCACAAGCGCAAGAAGGCGAAGGAGTTGATTCAGATATCGGTCAAGGAGGGCGATGACGATGGCGATACTGGTTATGAACTACCGGACTCGGAGCGTCCGGACTCATACGCACGACTGGCTCTAATCGATCTAATGGACGGGCATCTTGACGATTCCATTCACCGATCCAGGACAGCAACAACACTGCGTCCACGTTTCCATTGGGCAGAACAGATTCTCGGTCAAGCCCTATACGAAAAAGCAAATCGAAGTCGTCTAATGATGAGCCATGAACGATGCACCGAGCTATTGAAGGAAGCCAAATCTCGTCTAGTAAGGAGCTTGTACTCGGACGATACAGCAGGATTTCGCGCTAGTCACAATGAACGAAGCCACATGTTTATTGGTAGAATTGAAGCTTCGCTGACAAGTGAGAATCAGTACAGCTACAGTCGATGGTAGGTTCCGCTGCGAAGAGCGGCCCAGCGTTAAGCACCCTAATTTGACCTATCCGACGCGAGCTTTGAGGAATTCCAAGTCTCCGTATTCGGTCAGACTTTCCCCTGCTAGTGCCTCTCGCAACGCCTCGACAGTTGCGGGATTTGGGAGCCTCACCGAGAAGGGTAGTCCGTATTGCAGGGCCACCTGGCGGTAGAAGAGCGTGATCGCCGCAGTTGGCGTCAGGCCAAGATGGGAGAGGATCTCTTCGGCCTGCTGCTTGAGTTCAGGTTCGACCCTGGCACGAATCATTGCCGTTTTCGCCATGGTGGCCTCCTGGATCCCGAGCACAATTGTATCACAAATGGGGCACAAAAATGTTCGCGGCTCTTGTGGACGATCGAGGGTTAGGCGCCAAGATGCTGCAACGTTGCCTTGGCATACGGTAGTGCCAGACTCCGATACCCTAAGCTTATACTGCTAGAGTACGGTTTGGCGCCACTCTCGTGTCGCTGATCACAGCGCAACGGAGGAGCCCGCGTATGCGAAGTTGTGCCGCACCCGAATCCCCGGCCTTTACTGCGTGCGCGAGCACGCTGCTGACGGGCATCGCGCCAGCCTGAGCGCATAGGCTTGACGCCGACGCAGTCTGCCAAGGGCAACACCGCCGGGGACGTGACCACCGTGGAGAGCCCCGCGTACCCGGCGTTGCGCTGGCGCGGGATTGCCGCCCTGCTTGTCACGCTGGCGCTGATTCTGGGTCTGGCTCTCTTCATCGCGCTCATGCGAGAGGGACGCACAACGCTCGGTGGCATCAGCGCGGCCTGGGCGTTCTACTTCCTTGTCACACTCGCCGCCGCGGCTTCCTGGAGCGTGGCCGGCGCGCTACTGGTGGCATTCGTGGCGCGCCGCCGGGTCGATGACGTGGTGGTGGGCCACTCCTGGACCCACTGGCCGTTGCTGGCGCCGGGGACGCTGGCGGTCATGGCTTTCGTGTCCGACGCCGTGAACCATCGCTTGCTCCAGACCGACGACCTGCGCTGGTTATGGGCAGCACCCATTGGAGTGTGGGTGGCGGGCCAGGTGCTGTGGCTGCCGCTGAGCCTGGATCGAGTCAGGCCCGCCCCGTTGGGCGTCCTGCGCGATGCCGTGCAGGCACTGGCCGGCGGAAGGTTTACGCGGCTCACTTTCGGCCTGGTCTTTGCGCAGTTCGTGCTGCTGCGGCTGGGCCTGGCACTGCTGTGGCGGCCGATCGGGCTGTTCGAACGCGGCAGCGACGTGGGCGCCTACGAGCAGCGGGCTCGCCTGGCGCTGCAAGGGCTGCAGCCGTACCTGGACTACTGGGTGGAGTACCCGCCGCTGTTCCCGTGGATCGCTTCAGGGATGAAGCTGCTGAGCGTACCGCTGGGCGGCGACGAGCCGGCCTTCCAGGTGCTGTTCAGCCTGCTGATGGTCGCGTTTGAAGCCGGCATCCTCTGGCTCATTCATGCCATCGCCGTGCGTGTGTGGGACGAGCCGCGCGGGCTCGTAGCGGCCGCGGGCTACGCCGCGCTGTTCTATCCGATTTACATCGCCAACCGACACTTCGAATCCATTGCCGGGTTCTTCCTGCTGCTGGGGGTCTATCTGGTCATACGCGAACGCCGACATACGGCGGCCCTGGCCATCGCGCTGGGCATGCTGACCAAGCTTTTTCCCGTAGCCGTGCTGCCCGCGCTGCTGGCCGGTCAGCCGTGGCCGGCCCGCGGGCGGCTTGTCGGCCTGACGGTCGCGGCCGTGGTTGGCGCGCTGGCGCCGCTGGCGGTGGCCGGGCGTGAGTTCTTTGTGGCCTCATTCCAAAACATGCTGATGCGGCCAGGCTGGGAGACCGTGTGGGCGCTGGCCGACGGCTACTTTGGATTTGGCTGGATCCATCGCTACCGACAGGCGCCGCACACGGCGCTGGAATTCAACTACACGCCGGACCTTCCCGCCGCTGCCTGGTGGGGCGCGGCCACCGTGGTGGCGGCGCTGTACGCCCTGCTGGCCTTGCGACGCACGCAGATCACACCAGCGGGGGTGGTCTGGACCACCGGGCTGGCGCTGGTGGCGTTTGCGCTGTACCTGCGCGGTTGGTCGCCGCAATTCATGGTCTGGCTGCTGCCGTTTGTGTTGCTGGCGTATCCAGGCGGGCGGGGATTTCTGCTGGCCACCGGACTGTCCGGTCTGGCCTTGTTGGAATATCCGGTGTATTTCGTGCTTTTGTCGGACCACCAGTGGGCGCTTTGGATCGTAGTCGTCGCGCGGACCGTGGCCATCCTGGCGCTGGGCGCGGTGTTTGCGCGCCGCCTTTGGCGCGAGGGACGGTCGGCCCGGGCTGAGCCCGCCAAAGCGCCGGACTCCGCGCATGCCTAAGTTTCCGAATGAGGTTCCGCCGCTGCGAGCCGGGCTCGGCGCCTTGGGATGGGCCAGTCTCGTTGGCATGGCTCTCGCGATGGCCGGCGCTTCAATTGGCCGAGCCGACCTCACGGCACCCAGCGGGGCCTGGGCAGCGACAGCCGCCGGGAGCCTGGGCGGCGCTCTCGTGGTCTGGGCAGCGGCGTGGGAGCTGCGCCGGCGATGCGGCCACGGGACGGACTGGATCGGGGCCGGCGTGCCCCTGCTGGCGACGCTCGACGGCTGGATCATTACCGTCTTCCAGTACGCGCACGAGCCGACGAATCATCTCCTGACCGTTGGACTGGTAACACCCGAATTGTTCGCACGGCCATCGGTCACCGAATGGTTGGCCGTCAAGTTCGTTGCCCTGACACTGCTGTGGGTGGGCTGGCCTTGGTTAGCGTCGCGTGCGCCTTTGGGCAATCCCTCGACCGAGCCGATTCCAGGAATGAAGCCAGAGCACGAGGCGAGTGGGCTGGGCAGCCGGGGACTGATGGTCGTGGCGGTTGTGGGCGGGCTGGCCTATCTGCGGCTGGCCTTACTGGACGTGCTCGCCATCGAGGTGCCCTCGGATCTGCGGGTCAACTACATCGGCGCGCTGGCGTTGCGCGAGGGGCTCAACCCCTATGACAACGAGGTGGCCTTGCAGGTCGCGGGACGCGAGGCGATTCCGTACGTGGGCACGCGCCTCTGGGCCATGGTGACCAACCCGCCGACGGCGATGCTCTACTTCGTGCCTTACTCGACCATTCCGCTGGCGGCCGCGCGGCTGGCCTTCCTGGCCGTCAACCATGTCGCGCTGCTGGCAACCGCGGCGCTGACCTGGCGGCTGGTTCGGCCGGCTCTGCCGCCGGCGGTGTGGTTGGGACTGGTGCTGGGTGTTGTTGCTCTGCTCGATCCGTTTCTGCTGGCGTTTCGACTGGGGCAGGTCGATCTGGTCATCGGCCTGGCGCTGGCGGCAGCGGCGTACCGGCTGCGCAACGGGGACGACGCGTGGGGCGGCGCCCTGATAGGGATTGCAGCGATTCTGAAGATCGCGCCCGGCCTGCTGGTTCTGTACCTGCTCTGGCGCGGACGCTGGCGGGCGCTGGCCGGACTCGCTGCGACGGTACTTGTGATTGGGCTGCTGAGCCTGGGTCTGGCCGGCCTGGAGGCCTGGCAGTTCTATCTGACGGTCCGGCTACCCGATCTGCTGGCGGGCAGCGCCCTTTTCAACAATCTCTCGCTGCCGGGACTGATCCTGCGGGCATTTATGGGGCCGGAACTGGCCAAGGGAATCCTGGACCTGCAACCGGACATACCAGTTGCCCGGCTGCTAATTGTCGTCGCGTTGCTCGCCGCCATTGGCGTGACGGCGTGGGCGCTGGGGCGCAAGGTCCGCACGGGTCGGGCCTTCGTGCTGGAGTTCAGCCTGGCCGTGGTGGCCGCCCTGGTCATCAGTGGCGTCACGTGGCCGCACTACCTGGCCTGGCTGCTGCCGCTGGTGGGCCTGAGCCTGGCGTTTCGCTGGCCGACCGACGCCAGTCGCTGGACGGTGATTCTTAGTGGGGCCGGACTGGGACTGGCCTCGCTGCCGCTGGACGCCTACGGCGGCCTGTTCGGGAGTATCTTCGATATATCGATGACTGCCCTTTCCATTCGCAGCCTGGGGCTGCTGATGTTGTTCCTCGGCCTGCTGCTGGCCGTGCGCGCCGCCCACACCGGCCCGGAGCCCTCGGCATGAGGCAGGTCGCCCGCTTGCGCGCCCTCTGGGTCGCCCTGGGAATAACCACGCTGGCGATCGTCCTGCTCGTCACCCTCGCACCGGCACGGGACATTACGCACACAGCGCTGGGCCGGCTTCGCCTGGAGACCCTTGAGATCGAGGGCTCCGCTCAGCAAACAGCCGCGTCAGCGCGCGTGGCGCCGGTCGCGCCGACTCCAACCTTGGCCGAGGTGGTCGAGGTTGTTAGCGTGGAACCCGGCTTGACGATCGCGGACGCCGCGCCCCCGGACATCCGTGCGCTCCCGTTCGAGGTCGTCACCATCGATCCTCCGAAATCCTTCTCCAGCGATCCCAGCCGCAGCGTCACAACCAGCGGGACGCTGACGCTGCAACTGGACACCGCCGACCTGGCCGCCCTGCTGGCACCCGGATTTCGGTCCAGGTCGCTCGCCCGGCGCCTCGGGACCGATGAAGTCACTATCGCGGGCGGTGCCCTGGTGGTCACGACCTGGCTGGATGACGACGCTCGGCAAGACCCGCTCACGCTGCTGCAGATCGAAGCCCCATTGGTCAGCGGGCTGCCGCCGCGGGACCTGGAACTGTTGACCGAATTACTGTCCCAGGCCTTTCTCCCACCAATTCTGAGTGGGGAGATCGACGTAATGGAGCTTCCGTTGGTGCAATTGGCGCTGGGCTTGGAGATCGATCCTGACGCGACGCCGGTGGAGCCG